>NZ_NESL01000001.1 GCF_003063435.1 Limnohabitans sp. 2KL-1
ATGGCGTGCCAAGTTAGCTATCGGGGTTGTGGTCCCCAAAAAAGTTTCTCGGCATCTACCCTTGGCTCCTCCACCCTCAAGTTTCTTTCATCATTCGGGGCGTCGCTCTGGATTCATGACAGTTAGCCTGTTCAAAGTTTTTGCCGAGTTTTTGCATCTCGATCATGTGGCCGTTGTTGACGGTGGCGATCACGAGTTCGGTGGCGGCGTGGGCCATGCCAGCGCTGAACAGCGCGGCACAGAGGGTGGATGCGAGGCGGAATTTCACTGTTGTCTCCTGATGAATAGGGTGAAGATGAAGCGCAACGGTTCTGAAACCGTTGAGGTGAATTCTGGCTGTGTTGTTTTGCGGCATTTATACAAATCAAGTAAACACTTGTACTTTGTTGCGATGCAAGCTCAGTATTTACCCGAATTTTGGGTACAAAGTGTGGATGACCACCTTTCCTTTTTGTATGAAAAGGCTACTTTTGAAGTACGGATGAGTCAGCAGCAAATCTTCTTCAAGCTTGGCCCAGCAGATCTGGCAAGCCATCCATGCTCACAATTGACCCAAGTCAACACCTGCTTTTGTGACATCTGTAAAGTCAAACCTTCTTTGATCCGCAACAGGAGACCTTCATGAAAATCTTATTGGCCGTTGACGGCAGCGAATACACCAAAAAAATGCTGGCCTACATCACCACGCACGAGGAGCTCTTCAGCACGAACAACAGCTACACCCTGTTGACCGTACAGCCGCAGTTGCCACCGCGCGCACGCGCAGCGGTTGGCAAGGAAGTGGTGGAAACCTTTCAGCGTGAAGAAGCTGAAAAAGTGCTCGGCCCGGTCACCAAGTTCCTGCTGCGCCACGACATTGACGCCAAAACCGTCTCCAAGGTGGGCCATGCAGGCGAGATCATTTCCAAAACCGCCGACAGCGGCAAGTTCGATCTGGTGGTGATGGGCTCGCACGGCCACGGCACACTGGGCAACCTGGTCATGGGTTCGGTCGCCACCCAAGTGTTGGCGCACTGCAAAGCGCCCGTTTTGTTGGTGCGCTGAAGGCGCTGGACACAACGGCTTGGCTGCCTGCGCCTTGGCTTGAACCATGGCCCACCGTGTGGGCGATGGCAAGCCGGCCAAACTGAACGGGGCTTCAGCGGGCGTTCAAACCGTCAAAGCAAGTGCTCATCACCAAGTCGAGGATTTGCTCGTCGGTGTGTTGTTCACCCATTTTGAGGAACTCCAGTACCGGGTCGCAAGCGCGGGCGAACAAGGTATAGAGCACGGCCACGGCCGGCAAAGCTCGGTTGATTTGACCTTGGGCCTGGGCCTCTTCAATCCAGCCCCCCAAAGCGTCGCTGACTTCCATCAAGCCGTCCATGTAGTCTTTGCTGGCCATCAAGGTGGCTCGCAAACTGGAATTCTGGCTGGGCAGCGAAGGCATCTGACCTTGCAACTTGAGCGTCATCGTCCAGCGCGTGACCGCCTTGAGCTTGTCCAAGGCCGACCCATCGGCCGGAATGTTCTGAATCACGTCTTGCGCCCGCCGCATGGCTGTGACCATGGCGGCGCAGGCCAGCTCTTCCTTGCTGGTGAAATGTTTGTAAAGGCTGGCCTTGGCAATGCCGACTTCGGCCGCGACCTCGTCGACGGTCATGGCGTCAAACCCTTTTTCGGCCAGCAGGCGATTGACCGACTGGATGATCGCTGTTTCCCTGGCCGCCAGCATCTGGACCTTGAAAGACTTTTTGGGCGCTTTGGCAATTTCGATGTTCATATTTTGATTCTAGCCCTGGAGATCAAAAAAAGACCCGATAGTTACCCTTGAAAACACCCGGTTCAGCAAGCAAGCCTGCCAATGTCAATGGTTACCGGCAGGTTTCGGCCACCCCAACACATGGGCCGCACGCGGGGAACATGGCGGGCAGCACGGCCTGCCGCCCGCTCACGACACAGGCTGCACCCCGGCAACGCCTTGAACCACCGTCCAGGTGCCTTGCACCCCCAACCGGGCATCCGGCGCGGCCGGGTGGGGTGTGGTGCGAAACTGTGCCGTCAACCGATCAGGCCGGATGTCCAGCAAGGTATAGCCCCTTTCGTTGGCGCGGGCATGGCGGATGTCGGGATTGGCGCTCTGGATCTGCGACAGCAGTTTTTGCGACATGCCTCGTGAACTCACGGAAGTGGTCACCACCTCGCTGGCCAGGATGGGGGAACGCTCGTCATTGGCTTGCAAGCGCAGTTGTGCGGCGACATTCATGTGCACATCACCGCCCAACATCACCACATCCATCAAGCGTGCGTCGGCCACGGTCTGCATCAGCCTGGCCCTTGCTTGCGGGTAACCGTCCCAGCCATCGGTGAAAGCACTGCGTCCCAATGGCGTGTTCAAACCGGCGCTGGCCATCAAAGTCGACTGGGCCAACAACTTCCAACGCCGTTGGCTTTGCGTGAGGCCATTGGTGAGCCATTGCTCTTGGGCCATGCCCAACATGCTGCGCGACGGATCGGCCAAGGCATCGCAGCCCATCACCACCCGCCCACCACCACGCATCGGGTCCGGGCACGCTTGGTGATGGCGGTACTGGCGGCAATCAAGCGTCCACAAGTCGGCCAGCTTGCCCCAGGCCATGCGATCGTGAATGCGCATCTGGCTGAGGTTGGCAGGGTCGGGGCCCAAGCGCACCGGCATGTGTTCAAAATAAGCTTGGTACGCTGCTGCCCGGCGGCGCAGAAATACCTGCGGATCGGTGAATTGACGGTCCAGGTCGTTGGCGTAGTCGTTGACCACCTCGTGGTCGTCCCAGGTCATGACCCATGGGTGCGCCGCATGACAGGCCTGCAAATCGGGGTCGGTCTTGTAATGGGCGTGACGCTCACGGTACTCATCGAGAGACAAGGGCTCGGCCCCGTCATGGGCACGTATCTTGTATGCCGCATTGGTGCTCTCGTAAATGTAGTCACCGACAAACAGCACCAGGTCCAACGCTTGACCGGCCATGTCACGGTGCGCCACAAAGTGGCCTTGTTCGTAATGCTGACAAGACGCCAAACCGATGCGCAAACGGTCCACCGCCTCGTGCAATGCCGGACTGGTGCGCGTATGGCCCAACGGGCTGACGGCATTGCCACACACAAAACGGTACCAATAATGTCGCCCCGGCTGCAAGCCGTCGGCCAGCACATGCACACTGTGCCCCCGGCTGGCATCGGTCTGCACGCGCCACTGACGCAGCGGGTGACGCAATGCGGCATCGACAAACACCTCGCACACCACGGGCACCGCTTGCGCCTTCAGCGCCGCATCGGCTTCGGTGATGCGCAAGCGTGTCCACAACACCACACTGCCCGGTTGCGGCTGGCCGCTGGCCACGCCCAAACAGAAAGGATCGTTTTGCCAACGCGGTCCCGTGACAGCCCCCTTGACACCGCCGACGGGCTGCGCGCGGGCAGTAGGCGATAGCCAAGGAGAAACGGCCAGCGCCAGTGCCATGCGTTGCCAGTCCCGGCGGGTCAGGGCAGACCGTGAATGGAAGTTCGCCAGGGAAATCAAGGGATCGGGGTTTTTCATGTACTGCGCCCGTGCAACACAAGGCACAGGAGGCAGGCATGTTACCTGCACCTGCGCATGAGGTGGCCGTCTGTGACAGTTCGCTCACCCCGGGCAAGGCACAATGCGCGACATGAATGGGCGCAAAGAAAATCTGGACAGTTTGGCGGTGGGCATGTTACTGGCATGCTGCATGTTTTGGGGCCTGCAGCAGGTGCTGGTCAAGTTGATCCTGTCCGAGGTCGCGCCCCTGTTCCAGACCAGTTTGCGTTGCATCGGTGCCTGCGTGCTGCTGCTGGTCTGGTGCCGCATGCGCGGCATCCAATTGTGGCAACGCGACGGCAGCCTGTGGCCCGGACTGTTGGCTGGCGGCCTGTTTGCCGCAGAATTCGTCTGCATTTATTTGGGCCTGCTGCACACCACGGCATCGCGCCTGACGGTGTTTCTGTACACCGCCCCATTTTGGGTGGCTGCGCTGGTGCCCTGGGTCGTCCCCTCCGAACGCCTGCGCCCCATGCAATGGCTGGGCATGGCCTGCGCTTTCGTGGCGGTGGTCTTTGCCATGCGCGATGGCGTAGCGACCAGCGTGGGCGCAGGCAACATGGGCGACTGGTTGGGCCTGACTGCGGGCGCCTTGTGGGGCCTGACCACGGTCAGCATCCGAGCCAACCAACTCACCCGCATCGCTCCGGAAAAGCTGTTGCTCTACCAAATCGCCACCACGGCGGTGGTGGTGCCCTGGATATCCCTGGCCTTGGGCGAAACCTGGTCATTCAATTGGAGCCCGCTGGCCTGGGGTTCGATGCTGGCACAAACCGCGATCGGTGCCTTCGCGAGCTACCTGGCCTGGATGTGGATGCTGGGCCACTACCCCGCCACGAAAATTTCGGTGTTCGTGTTTTTGACCCCGCTGTTCGCGCTGCTGTTTGGCACTTGGCTGCTCGGCGAAACGGCCACACCCACGCTGCTGGCATCGTTGGGTCTGGTGGCTGTGGGCATTGTGCTGGTCAACCGAAAATGATTTCCCCCGTAGCTCGGTGCATCAGCGCCGACTCTGCCCTTTGTTGAAACCTGGCCGTCGGGGCTGAAGTCACCGACCCACAACCCCCCTCTAAAGGAAGCGCCATGACCTACCAAGCCCTGCAAATTGAAAAAGACGACGCCGGTTACCGCTGCACGCTGCAAACGCTCGACGACAGCGCCTTGCCCGAGGGCGATGTGACGGTGCAGGTGGACTATTCCACCGTCAATTACAAAGACGGCTTGGCCATCACCGGCAAATCGCCCGTGGTGCGCAAATTTCCGCTCACGCCCGGCATTGACCTGGCGGGCACCGTGACCGAGAGCCAGCACCCGCTCTTCAAAGCGGGCGACCAAGTGGTGCTCAACGGCTGGGGCGTGGGCGAAAGCCACAGCGGCGGTCTGGCGCAAAAGGCGCGCCTCAAAGGCGACTGGCTGGTGAAGTTGCCCGCCGCCTTCACCCCGCGCCAGGCCATGGCCATTGGCACGGCAGGCTACACCGCCATGCTGTGCGTGATGGCGCTGCAAAAGCACGGCGTCACACCCGCCAGCGGCGACATTTTGGTCACGGGTGCGGGCGGCGGCGTGGGCAGCGTGGCGATTGCGCTGCTGGCCAAGCTGGGTTACCGCGTGGTGGCCAGCACCGGCCGCCTGCAAGAGGCCGACTACCTGCGCCAACTGGGCGCGGCCGACGTGATGGACCGGGCCGAACTGTCTGCCCCCGGCAAACCGCTGGCCAAAGAACGCTGGGCGGGCGTGGTCGACACCGTGGGCAGCCACACGCTGGCCAACGCCTGCGCCAGCACGAAATACGGCGGCGTGGTCACCGCTTGCGGCCTGGCCCAGGGCATGGACTTTCCGTCGAGCGTGGCCCCTTTCATCTTGCGCGGCGTGACGCTGGCGGGCATCGACAGCGTGATGGCCCCGCGTGCCGTGCGTGAAGCAGCCTGGGCGCGACTGGCGCAAGACCTGGACACCGCCCAGCTGGAGCGCATGACCCGTGAAGTGGGACTGGCTGATGCCATTGGCTTGGGCGCGGAGATTTTGGCGGGGCAAGTCCGTGGGCGGGTGGTGGTGAAGATCAGCGATGTGATCTGATGCCCTATTTATCATCAAATGGATGATGTCGTCGATTCAAATACCGATGCTGTATTTGGCATCATTTTTGATAATGGCTTCAAAAATTTCATTGCCAGCATCACTTAACTGCTGCAAACAAAAAAATTATGGATGGATTCAAAGCTGCCGGTCACAACAACGATCTTCGAATCGATGATATATTTGCCCTCAAAATGACGGGGCTGAGGGCGTTAAAACCTTCGATTCGCCACTTGGTTTGATGACAAATAAAGCACTGTTTGTTGCCTACTGAACTGCCTTGGAGAAGCGCCTATGTCCATGCACCTGACGAACTTGCCCGAGCTGGGTTTGGCGCTTGCGCGTCTGCGACGCGATCAAGGCCTCTCCCAGCGCGAGCTTGGCAAGCTCTGTGGCATGGCGCAGTCCACGCTGGCCCGGCTAGAGACTGGCCAACTCAGCGAATTTGGCTCCCGAAAACTCCTGCGCCTGCTGGAGGTACTGGGGGCTGGCCTGAGCGTGACCCCTCTGCGTGGGTCCGGGGCCAGCTTTACCCTGGACGACGCGCTGGCCGAGCGCCGAACGCAGGTTGAATTAGAAGCCCAACCCCCACTGACCCAACGAGCCAGGGGGTGATCCATGAAACTGACCGTCTTTGTCCATGACACAGCAGTGGCCACGCTGGACTCGCCCGATGGCTTTGGGCATGTGCTCTCCTACTACCCTACGGCCAAGCCCGAGCAATTCACCTCCTTGCTCATGCCCGTGCGCACCCAGTCTTACGACTATCCGGAGCTGCACCCGCTCTTTCGGATGAACCTGCCCGAGGGCTTCCTGCTCTCGGTGCTTCAGGAGCGCCTGGGACCCCATATCGGCGCTTCGCCCCTGAACTTGTTGAGCGTGGTTGGACGCAATGCCATCGGCCGCGTGAAAGTCGCCCCTGAGGGAGCGGACCCCAAGTCGCCACCACTGGCCTTCGAGGTGCGCAACATCTTGCGCGGTGACAACTCGGAGCAGGCCTTCATGAGCCTCGTGCGGGAGTTTGCCGTAAGCGGGGTCAGCGGCGTGGTGCCCAAGTTCCTTGCGCCGGCTGCTGCGGGCCAAGATGCCAACCAACTGCCCGGCAAGACCACACTGGCCACCGAAAAATTCATTGTCAAGGGAACGCCCGCTTCCCTGCCTGGAGTAGCGCTGAACGAACATTTCTGCATGCAAGTGGCGCAGCACGCCTTTGGCAACGCCGCAAAGACCGAGGTCTCCGACGACTCACAGGCCTTGGTCGTACACCGCTTTGACTACGAAGAAGACGGCCAAACCCGCCTAGGCATGGAAGATCTTTGCAGCCTGCTTTCTCTGCGACCGGAACAGAAATATGACGCCACTTGGGAGCGCGTCGTCAAGCGCATCAAGGACGTGACCCCTGTTGGGTGCCAGGCCGCCGCACTCTCGGACTTGGGCAACCTCTTGCTGCTGACTTATGCGCTGCGCAACGCAGACTGCCACACCAAAAACATCGCCTTGCTCTATTCGAGCCGGCAGGATGTACGACTGGCCCCCGTCTACGACATGCTCAGCATCACCGTCTACGACGACTATTGCAACAATCCGCCAGGCATGTCCATCCAAGGCCGCCAGACCTGGAACCCAGGTAAGGCGCTGCCCCTGTTCTTGCAGCACTACTGTGGCATCGGGTTGGCTGAGGTCCATGCCAAAGTTGAACGCGTGTGCGAGGCCATCGTGGCGGTATCACCAGATGTACTGCGCGCCATGCATGACCACAAGCACTTCACCGAGGTGGGTGTGCGCATGCTGCGAGCCTGGAACGAGGGCATGAACAGCCTTCGTCTGCAAAAAGCTTGGAACCTGCCGAGCCTGGACCACTTGTTAGAGGATGAGTCACTTGCCAGAGTAGCCGACCCGAAAGCACCCCGAAAAGTCCTGGGCCGCAGCCCTTTGAAACTGATGAGCTGAGACATTCAACCAATTTAGAGGCGCTGCGCTTGGCTTGACACAGGCATGCCAAGCTTGCATTTTTTGATCATTGCATCAACAAATGACCCCCAAACGGGAGGCTTTTGAGGGGTTTTCTGCGCCGCCGAAGCTGGCAGCCGAGACGAACAAAATTGGCCGCTCACCCTTGCTGGGTGAGCGGTAAAAAATATGAATTCAAAAGAATTCTTTTGAAAAAGGCTGACGCACAATGTTGAGTTATTCATCCAAAAGCACATCCCCCGTGAGCCTCTACAGCCAGCTGCAAACCGCCAAAAGCGAAGAAGACGTCAAAGACGCGTACATCAAGGCCCTGGGCCTCAAGGGTTTCACCAAAGGCCTGATCGACATTCAGACGCAAGAAATCTGGTTTGAAGCCAAAGACACGGGCCGCAACTCCAGCTACGCCATGTTCACGCAGCTGCTGCATTACGTGCAGGTGGCACTCAACAAAGGCGAGCAAGTGCCGCCCTTTTTGGCCGTGATCGACACCGAAAAAGCCGCCATCATGAAAAGCGCGGACGTGCTGCCTTTTCTGGCCAAGAAAACCATCCAATGGGGCAAGTCGGCCAGCCAATACACCCCAGAGGCGCTGGACGACATCTCGGCCCACATCGGTACCTACTTTGTGTCGTTCAAGCTGTCGACGCACGAAGACGAGTTCATCAGCACCGTCAAAGCGGCCATCAAAAGCGGCGACATCATCCGCACGCAAATCACACCGGACAACCTGAAACAGGTGTTTGACAAATGGGTGGCCATGATCGGGCGCGAGATTGGCGGCGTGACAGAAGACGACTACGCGCTGCTGTTTTTTGCGGACATCATGCACGACGGCACCGTGTCCACCCACGCCAATTTGCCCGCTGAGCTGATGCACAAAAACGGCGCACCCGTGTTCACGCTGGGCGGCAAAATGTTTGAGCTGGGCAACAAAGAAGGCTACCGCCAGTTTTGGGCCATCTACCACCGCCCGCCCAAGTCGGAATACCGCGACTACCTGCTGGAGCGGCGCGACAGCCTGATCCCGTACGACGAGCGCAGCTTCAAGGGCGCGTATTACACGCCCCTGCATGTGGTGGACAAAGCCTATGACAAGCTGACCGAAACGCTGGGCCCCAACTGGCAAAAAGACTACATCGTCTGGGACATGTGCTGCGGCGTGGGCAACCTGGAGGTGAAGCACAGCAACCCGCGCAACATCTACATGAGCACGCTGGACCAGGCCGACATCGACGTGATGAAAGCCACCAAAACCTGTGTGTCGGCCACCCGCTTTCAATACGACTATTTGAACGACGACATCACCGACGATGGGAAGATCGATTACAGCCTGAGCAACAAGGTGCCACCCGCATTGCGCAAAGCGATTGCCGAGGGGAAGAAGATTTTGGTGCTGATCAATCCGCCTTATGCGGAGGCGACAAATCTTGAAAACATCTCAACAGGATTGCTTGCCGGTGAAAACAAATCGGGAGTCTCCAAAACAAAGTTGGCCGCTAATGCAATGGCTGCTTATGGCAAGGCCAGCAATGAGCTTTTCACGCAGTTCGTAGCGCGGGTAGCTCAAGAAATTCCAAATGCGACTTTGGCGATGTTCAGTACTTTGAAATACATCAACGCCCCAACCCTTGCCACTTTTCGAGCCAATTGGAACGCGAAATATCTGGGCGGTTTTGTGGTTCATAACCACGCATTTGATGGGTTGAGCGGAAAATTCCCAATCGGCTTTCTAGTCTGGAAAACTGATCAGCACCAAAAATCTCAGATCACCGAAATTCAAGTCGAAGTTCTTGATAAGGACGCACGCGAAATAGGTTCAAAGACGTTTTTCAACTTGCCTACCAATCAATATCTAAGCGAATGGTTTGTTCGACCAAAAACAAATTCTGTTGATGTTGTTCCGTTGAAAAATGCGGTCACACCCGCCACAGCAACAAAAGATTTGCGAGGCACCAAATGGGCAGATGGTGCAATTGGGTACATGCTGTCTGGAGGCAATGACCTTCAGCACGCAGAACAGCAGACAGTTGTTTTTTCATCTGGGTACGGCAGTGCACGCGGTTTCTTCATCACCGACAAAAACTTATGGCAAGCGGCCGTCGTCTTTGCCATGCGCCGCGCGGTTCGCCCCACTTGGCTCAACGACCGCGATCAATTTCTGCAACCGACCGAACCACTGACGGACGAATTCAAAACAGATTGCCTGATGTGGATGTTGTTCAACCGCAGCAACCGAACCGCCAGCGCCGACGACCTCGAATGGAACGGCAAAAAGTGGTCCATCGTGAACCACTTCATCCCCTACACCGAAGCCGAGGTCGATGCGCCTGACCGCTTCGAATCCGACTTCATGGTGCAGTACCTGGCGGACAAAACCCTGTCCGCCGAAGCCACGGCGGTGCTGGATGCAGGACGCAGTTTGTGGAAAGCCTACTTTGCCCACACCGACGTGCGCACGGTGCGTGACCAATACAAACTCAATCGCCCGGATGTGGGCTGGTACCAGATCCGCAACGCCCTGGCCGAGCGCAACAAAAGCGGCGACACCGCGCCCATCAACTTCACGCCTTTTGAGTCGGCCTACGAAGCGCTGACCACCAAGCTGCGCCCCCAAGTGTTCAGCCTGGGCTTTTTGCGATAAAGGCACATCGTGAATACCCCAAAAAACGATCCAGCGATCCCTGGCGAATTTTTGCTCTACGAGACCGAAGATGGCCGGGCTCGTGTGGAATGCCGCTTTGTGGAAGCCAGCCTTTGGCTTTCACAAGCCGCTATGGCAGATTTGTTCCAGACCACCAAGCAAAACATTGCCAAACATCTGAAAGCCATCTTTTCCGAGGGTGAGTTGGCCCAGGATTCAGTTGTCAACCAATGGTTGACAACTGCTGCCGATGGCAAGAGCTACCGGGTTTCCCACTACAACCTAGACGCCATCCTGGCGGTGGGCTACCGGGTGCGCTCGGCACGGGGCACGCAGTTTCGCCGTTGGGCCACCGAACGCTTGCGGGACTATCTGGTCAACGGCTTTTTGCTGGATGACGAGCGCCTGAAGAACCCGCCGGTAGGCGATTCGGCGGCTCCCGACCGTTTCAACGTGTTGCTGGAGCGCATTCGAGACATTCGCGCCAGCGAACGGCGCATGTACCTGCGGGTGCGCGAGATATTTGCCATGGCCATGAGCCTGAAATCCAATCACTCAACCGCATCGTGACGATGTGGCTGGATTACGCAGAAGACCAAGCCCTGCGCCGTAAAGAAGTGTTTTTGAAAGACTGGGCCGAAAAGCTGGATGCCTTTTTGACTTTCAACGAACGCCAGGTGCTCGAAGGCGGGGGCAAGGTGTCCAATCAACAAGCCACAGCGCATGCCCAAGCGCAATATGAGCAGTTCGCCGCCCAACGGCGAGCACTGTTGGAATCCGAAGGGGCAGAGTTCAATATGCGCGCTTTGGAAGACGCGGCCAAAACATTGCACAAGCCCACAAAGGGGTGATGCGACACAGCGCCAATTAACTTCACACCCTTTTGAGTCGGCCTACGAAGCGCTGACCACCAAGCTGCGCCCGCAGGTGTTCAGTTTGGGGTTTTTACGCTGACAGATTGATTTTCAGTAGCTACACAAATACAATGAATATCGAGTTCGACCCGGCCAAAGACGCTTCCAACCAGATCAAACATGGTCTGTCAATGGGCGTAGCCGTTGAACTCGACTGGGAATCCGCGCTGGTATGGGTTGATGATCGGTTTGAGTACAACGAGTTGCGAATGATCGCGCTCGCACCCCAAACCGAAACCCTGTACTTCGTGGCATTTGTAGACCGGGCACCCGCGCGAAGAATCATCAGCCTTCGCCGTGCCAATCGACGCGAGGTAAAGCACTATGTCGACAATTTCTAAGCGCCCAACCGTGCGCATGCCGAGCGTGCAAGAGGACAAGGCCATCACCGCCGCAGCGCGCCTTGATCCCGATGCGCAGCCGCTCACGCCCACGCAATTGAAAGCCATGGTCCCACTCAAGAGCTTGCGCGGTCGGCCCAAGTCCGAGAACAAAAAGCAGCTGGTGTCCGTGCGCTACAGCCCCGAGGTGCTGGCATATTTCAAGTCCACGGGCGACGGTTGGCAATCGCTCATGGACAGCGTGCTGCGCCAATATGTGGCCAGCCATTCGAGACCTTAAGCCGCCATCCCCGATAATCACCCATCCAAATTTCCACCGGCCCGCACGCACTGCGGGCCATTTTTTCGGAGCAACACCATGAGCACTTTCCAAACCACCGGCGCACGCGCCACGGGCCTCGCCACCCTGGCCGCTGACGGCACCGTGCTGGACACCTGGTTCCCCGCCCCCGAACTGGCGGGCGATGTGGCCGCCAGCGGCAGCACCCGTTTGACCGAAGCCGAAGCCGTGGCGGCCCTGGGCGCTGACGTGGCCCATGCAATGACCGCCTGCGCCGTGCGCGGCACTTTCGTGGTGGCTGTGCGCACCGAGATCAAGTCGCTGGCCGACGCGCCCGCCGACACGCACGACGCTTACCTGCGCCTGCACCTGTTGAGCCACCGTCTGGTGTTGCCGCACGGTGCCAACATGACCGGCATCTTTGGCCTGCTGGCCAACGTGGCTTGGACCAATTTTGGCCCTTGCGCCGTGAGCGAAGTGCCCGCCGCCCGCCTGAAGGCCCGTGCTGCGGGTCGCATGCTCGAGGTCAAAGGTGTGGACAAGTTCCCGCAAATGACGGACTACGTGATTCCATCGGGCGTGCGCATTGCCAACGCCGACCGCGTGCGCTTGGGCGCTCACCTGGCCAGCGGCACCACCGTCATGCACGAAGGCTTTTGCAACTTCAACGCGGGCACGCTGGGCGCGAGCATGGTCGAAGGCCGCATCAGTGCGGGCGTGGTGGTCGATGACGCCAGCGACATCGGCGGCGGCGCGTCCATCATGGGCACGCTGTCCGGCGGCGGCAAGGAAGTCATCAAGGTCGGCAAGCGCTGCTTGCTGGGCGCGAATGCCGGCATCGGCATCTCTCTGGGCGACGACTGCGTGGTCGAAGCCGGTTGCTACATCACCGGCGGCAGCCGCGTGCAAATGCCCGACGGTTCGCTCATGAAGGCCAAGGAACTGTCCGGCAAAAACGGCATCTTGTTCCGCCGCGATTCACAGTCGGGCGCGTTGCACGCGATCCCGCGCAACAAGAGCTGGGGCGAGTTGAACGCTGAGCTGCACAAGAACTGATTTTTTTCGTTCCTGCAATAAGAAACGGCGTGTCTGCGGAAGTGGGCACGCCGTTTTTGTTTGAGCTTGACCAAATATGGATTTAAAACCATAATTCGGCGATGACTTGGACCGTTCTTTTTCATGATGCTTTTGACCTCGAGTTCGAAGCCTTGGCGGACGACCTGCAAGACGAACTGTTGGCTCATGCCCAATTGCTCGCCAAGTTTGGACCTCATCTGGGGCGTCCCTCGGTTGATACGCTGAAAGGCTCGCGGTACGCCAACATGAAAGAGTTGCGGTTTTCGTGGAACCAACAGGTATGGCGACTGGCCTTTGCTTTCGATCCCGAACGGCAAGCGATTTTGCTGGTCGGGGGTGACAAAGGCGGTGCAGATCAGCGCAGGTTTTACAAGCGCTTGCTCGCCACAGCCGACGACCGCTACGACGCGCATTTGCGCACACTGAATCCAGCCCACAAGGAGCACCAAAATGGCAAAAAAACTCGATGATGTGATGAAAGCACTGCCCAAAGCACGGCAGGAGCGCGTCGAAGCACGCGCCATGGAGTTGGCCACCCTCAAAGACCTCCGGCAAGCTGCACAACAAACCCAAGCGCAAATGGCGGCAACCCTGGGCGTGCGCCAAGACACGATTTCCCGGCTGGAAAAACGCAGCGACATGCTGCTTTCGACGATGCGTCAATATGTGGAGAGCATGGGCGGCAAGTTGGAGTTGGTCGCCAAATTCCCGGACCGTCCACCAGTGGTCATCGATCACATTGGGGTGAATTGAAGGGCATCCTGTTCCGCCGCGATTCACAGTCGGGCGCGTTGCACGCGATCCCGCGCAACAAGAGCTGGGGCGAGTTGAACGCCGAGTTGCACAAGAACTGATTTTTTTGTTCTGCAAAAAGGCACGGCGTGTCTGCGGAAGTAGGCACGCCGTTTTTTTTGATTTGGCGAAATATGGAGCGTCAGGCACTCTCCACTTCAAACCGCAGCCCTTCAACCCCGTCGTTCGTAAGCCTCCGCCAAGAGCTGTGCCACAGCCTTCAAGGGGATCTGTCGATCCTCGCCAATCCACGACGGCACACCATGCCTGTTTTGCGCCCGGTCAGCACAAACTGGTCATCGTCCTCGCCTTGCGGCTAAGGCTTCCCCCGGCCTCGTATCTCGCCCACCAGCTTCGGGCTGGCGATGTCCTCCAGCGCCCGGAACGCGCCCACCAACTGGTCCACCAGAAAGCCGCTGGCCCCATGTGCTTCAAATGTGGTTTTCCACTCCCGCACCTCACTCCACACGCGTCGGATGATTTCCAACGCCCTTGCGCGCGACGGCGTGAACGCCGCAAAGCGGCTGAGCGCGTTGTCCAGCGTGGCGAGCTTGCCTTGTTCGCCCACATTTAGGTGGAGCATGCGCTCGTAGGCCACGCCGGGGCGGGGCACCACGTCATAAAGCGGGCTCAGTTGCCAGCCACCTAGGCGCGGGTCGCGCACAAAGGCGTGGTTGCGCAGGTGGTCGTCGTCATTGCTGACAAAGATGTTGAACACCAAGCGGGCAAACAGCTCTTCGCTGTCGACCTGGATGCGCGAGGGGTGAACGTATTGGCGAATCGCATGCGCCAGGTCGTGGTAGCCCTTGTTGCGCGACTCGAACTCGGAGCAGGCGACTAAGGTGAGACCGCTCACATAGGGCAATCGCCCCTCGGTCAGTGCGGGGGCGGGTCGGGTGTCGTGCAGGGCGGTGCTGACCGCAGGCAGCTCGCCCGGCGCGGCCCAGTAGCGGTCAAAGCGGCGGATCAGCATGACCGGGCGCTGGCCGATCTGGATGTAGCGCACCTCAGGCACGGTGAGCCCGCAGCGGCGAGCCAATTCCAGCGTGCAGCTTTCAGCCCGGGCAACGTCAAAAGCATCGCCCCGGGCTGGAAACTTGGCCAGCCACAGGCCGCCCTGCTCGTCGCGCACGGACGCTTTGGGGCGTGCGCCACCGGCAGACGGCCCAGCGCCTAAAAATGGCTCCAGTTGGGCGGGAACGGGAAGCCCTAGCTCCACGGCTTCGGCCGCCTGCATCACATAAGGCAGCGAATGCAGGTCGCTGGCCGAAGGTGAGTCGGGACTGCCAGGGGACAAGCGAACGTCGAGCGCGCCCACGCGGTCGCCCCCGGCGGCCAGCAGGTAGTCGGCCTCGGACAGTGAGTTGGCTGGCACTTTGCGACGGGCTTCGATCACACGGCGCCCCCAGGCGTCGGGGGCTGCGTCGCGAATGCCACCAAACTCATCCAGCCCATTAACCGGAAACAGCGCTTGGCCGCGCACGGTATCCCGGTCGGCCAGGCCCAGACTGACCGGGTCCACCTCGATGGCGGCGGGGCGCTTGAGGTAGCCCAGGCCATAAGCGAAACGCGATGCGAGTTCGCGGTTTTGCAAGTTGGCACCCACGATCTCCGTGAGGGTCAGCAACCCAGCAGGTACAAATCGCCCTTCGGCCTGGCCAGGCAGCCAAGCGAACACCGCCAGTTCGACTTGGGTATTGGCCATCAGAAGTCCAGCTTGTCCAGTTCGGCCTGGCTCAGGGCGCGCACCCGCTGTGTGCGCTCGCGGGCGGCGAGGGCTGCGAGCGAGGGGTCGGTTTCTTGCAGCAGGCTCAACAGGGGCAATCCCGGCGCGATGGCCTCCAGGTAGCGCAGGATTTGCGCGAGCGTGCGGCCTGAGTCGCCTTTCTCAATGAGGATGGCAGTAGAGCGAGCGATACCAGCACGCGCGGCGGCATCGGCCTGGCGCCACTGGCGGGCTGTGCGCAGGCGCGCGAGCTTTTCGCCCAAGTCACGGGCTTCCTGCAAGCGGGCAGGGGTCAACAGTGGTGTTTCGTTTCGCTTCATGCTTGAATGTCTACAATCACAGACTTATTGATTTTAATGTCTACGATTACAGACATTTTAAATACAACAGCATCTGACCGCAAGGCTCTGGCAGCAAACCGTCCTCAGAGGGGTCGAATGCGTGCCCTTTAAAGCCCATTCACCAAGCCTTCGTTGACCTTGGCCACCGCACGGAACTCCTCGCTGATCCGCACATCCGATGCCGCGCTTTGCCAGAACTGAAAGGCCAGCGCCTTCGCTTGCGGCCAGACGCTGAGGGTGTGGGCATTGGGACGCGGCAGCTGGCTGGCCCAGTTGCGTTCAACGACCTCACCCGCCACAGGGGCGTAGTACATCGGCAACATGTCGTAGGCCGGGGCCAGTTGCCAGCGGTGCTGGTGCAGCAGCAGCAGCGACACATTGCCGTGGTGGCGGTCGGTGTTGGCGATCAGTGCACCAAAGGCGTCGAGCAGGCACAGGGTCTGGATGTCGGCGGCGCTCAGGCTTTCGGCACCGGCGCGGCTGGTCTGCATGGCGGTGGCGGCCCATTGCGAGCCGATGCCGATGTAGTGGGCGTCGTACATCTCCAAAGACACCATACCCACGCGGCCCTGCGCCGTGCGGTCAAAGCGGCGGCTTTGCAAAAACACCCGGCCTGCGGCCTGCACGATGTCGGTCTGCGCGGCGGCAATGCCTGCGGTTTGCAGCGTTTGCAAGGCCAATGCCTCGCACACCAACAAGTCGCGCCAGCGCTGGTCGGCCGGGGCGTCGCCTGCGGGTGAGAACTTGACCAGCACGGGTACACCGTCCGTCACCGCGCCAAACTTGGGTTGCTCGCCGCCCGCACTGGAGCCTGGGGCCGCGCTGCCCAAGGCTTGCAGGGCCAGACGGGGGTAGTCTTGCGCCGGATCGGTCACCTCCGGGGCGGCGCTGCGGCTGGCAGGCAGGGCCAAGTAGCGGTCCAGCGAAGCACCACCCACCAGCAGGTTGCCGGGCAGGTCTTCGCCTGCGCGCACCAGCGCCTGCAGGATGTGGTCGTCGCTCCAGTGCGCCAGATGGGGCGGCAAGGCCAGCTCGGCATGCGTCTGTGCAAAGGCGCGGCCCAAAAAGCCCTGGGGCCGGGTGTCCATCAAGAACCAGGGCAGGCTGGGGTGAAAGGCGCTTTGACCATGGGCCTTGTCGGTTTCTTCCATCCAAAAGCCGCCACCGACCAGCGGATAAAGCGTGCCAAAGGCTTGCAGCTCGCCCCCGGGCTGCACCTGATGAATGAGCACGTGTCGCCCCACACCCGGCACATCACGCGGCAACAGGTAGCGCTGCGCCCGGGCCGCCCCGACCTTGACCACTTGGCCCGTTGCCAACAGTGGGGCCAGCAGGCGTGACATCGTGGGCTGGCTCACGCCCAGCTGCACTTGCAGCTCGGGGCTGCTGGCGTGGCCGTTGTGGCGTCGCAAGGCAGCGGTCAGGGTTTCGGTCGTGGTCATTGAATGGATATCTGAATAAATATTTCAATGATACATCGCATTCAAGTGCTTGTATTGAAAGGACTATTTCTAAAAATTGGCAGCCATAAAGAAATACATTGAATGGATTTTTTTTGGTGTGATGTGGCTTTCTGAGGTCACGGCCTCAAGCCGCCAAACCGTTCAGAAATTCATGCGCCGCCGCGATCTGAATGTCGCCACCTTGCGACTTTTTTAAAGCACTTTGTAATTTAGTCGCAACTTTTATTCAAAGTACTGAACAAAAGTCGCGACACCCTCACCATAGCCTTGCTTCATTTTTCGGCAACGCAAAGCTTTTGCCCACGAAAAAGACCACCAAATCATTCACGAACAACTAACATTCACCCCTCATCCCAAGGAGCTTCCATGTCACCCCGCCTTGTTCTGACCTTCAAACTGCTGACCGTTGCAGTATTTGTCATGGCAGCCATCAGCTTCATGGTCAAACTGTTGTGGCCTTTCGCAGACGCGATGACGCTTGTGATCTACACGCTGGCCGGGTGGGGGCTGCTGAGCCTGCTGGCTTTGCTGGGCGTGGGCTGCGTCATCGTATCGGCCAGCATATGGCAATGGATCTTGCGGCATCGCGGCACCGACACGCAGTGGCTCTGGTTTCCCGGTGAGCCACAAGGCCTGGCCCGTCAGCGGCAGAGTCAGCGGCTGCACCAGCCGGACTGAGCGCTGCAAGACCCCTCAAAATCCGAAGTGTTTTTTGGGCGCGTCCCACAGCATGACCTGACGGTCCTCTGCCGAAAACTGCTCTTCAAAGACTTTGAGCATGGGGCCGTAGTCCAACCGGTAAGGGGCTTTGATGTACGGCCAGTCCGAGGCCCAGACGCATTGGTGCACGCCAAAGTGCTGCACCAGCGCATCGGTGTAAGGCCGCACATCGGAGAACGGGAACCCGGCCTGTGAGAACTTGGCATAGCCCGAAACCTTGACCACCGCACGGCCTTCGCGGCCCAGTGCCAACAGGGTCTGAAAACCCGCTTGCTGCACACCAGCGTCTTGCAGGGGCCGGCCGCAGTGGTCGAACATCATCTTGCCGTTCACGCGTTCGAGCATGGGCAAAAAGTCGAGCAGCAGGTCTTTTTCAACCTGGAACTGCGCCCACAGGTCCAGCTCTTTGAGACGCCACAACAGCGGCTCGATGTCCGCGTAATGGGCAAAGCCGTGCAGCGAAGGGTTGAAGGCGATACCGATCACACCCCGCGCCTTCAGGTCGGCCAACGTGTCCAGCGAACAATCGTTGGGCACCACCGCGATGCCCTTGAAGCGACCTTGCCCCAGTTCGATCGCATCAAGCAGGCAGCGGTTGTCGGTGCCATAGCCTGAATTGGGCCCCACCAACAGGGCGTGTTGCACCCCATGGCAGGCCATCACCTCGGAAAAATACCGGGCGTCGCCCATCTCTTGCCCGGCTGGGCGATAGGCCACATCCGGCGCATACGCAAAGCGCAGCGGGTCCAGCACATGGCAGTGCGAGTCGATCTTGGGGATGTCAAACAGGTGCATGGGTTCAGCGCCTTACGTGTCGGCCCCTTTAGCCAAACCAGGTCTGCAATTTCGCCCGGGCCTGCTGCTTCACGTCGTCGGTCACGTACATGGCCACCGTCAGCACCGCCGAGACCAGCACGCCCAGATCGTCGGAATAGCCCAGCACCGGGGTGATGTCGGGCACGGCGTCGATGGGCGAGATGAAATAGGTCAGCGCCCCGTAGATCACGGTTTTGGCCCACAGCGGGGTGTCGGGCCGCTGGGCGGCGTAGTACAGGCAAAGGGCTTTTTCCACCACGTCTTTGCCCGCGCTCAGGGCAAAATTCTTGAGCTTGGTCCAGAGGTGTTCTTCTTGGAACTCCGGTTTTTCAAGCAGCGGGTCTGTGTGCATGGGATAGAGGATAAGGGGACAGCGACCCCCTATTTTGCGACGAACGGCAGGCGCTGCGCGCAAGCCGCCAGCTTGAGCCCTTCACATTCAGATCCGGTCAGGACACATGCAGTTGCGCATCGGCCAAGAGTTGGTCCAGCAAGTTGCCCATGCTGTAGGTGGTGGCCGCATTGTTGACCACCAGGGTGTTGCTGCTATTGACGGTGATGTTGTCAAACAGCACCGATTCAGTGGGCGCAAAAGTGCTGCCGCCATCGTGGTCAATATGGAGCACCAGCTTGCCCGCGTCGTCTTTGTTCAGCTGTAAAAACTGGCCACGGTTGGCGCTCGTATAGCCCACTAACAAATGTCCCAACTCCAGGACGTCGGCCTCACTGGCACCTTGCAGGCCGCCGGTGCCGCTCTTGAGGCCGAAGTCCTTGATCGTGGTTTGCGGCACCGGAGTGCCTGTTGCGGTGGTTTGGGGCCACGCGTAAACGTCGACGCCGCCAGCACCGGTCAGCACATCCGCGCCTGCTGACAACACAAAATAATCCGATGCTGCCGTGCCGTTCAAGGTATCGACGCTGGCCGTGCCCCAGCGGACCGTGGCCACAGGCGTTGCGCTGAAACTGCCCACAGCCAATCCCGAACTGTCCTGCAAGGCGTTGCCGGCAGGAGCGGTGTAGCTGACGGTCACGGGCACAGCGCTGGTGCTGCTGGTCAAAGGCGTGAGCAGGTCCAGCGTGACATCGTTGCCACTGACACGCACGGCACTCACGCTGTTGGCCGTGCCATTGGACGTCACGGAAAATGCCGCCGCCGCAGGGCTGCCGGTCAGGCTGCTGTCGAAATGGAGCACCAATTGGTTGAGCTGACCGGTGGCGTTCATGGCCAGCGATTTGGTCAGCAACGCGGCCGTTACTTTGTTGGCCACCGCCAGGGGTTGTGGCGTGCCCAGAGTGAGCACATCGTTGCCGGCAAGGTCTTGCAAAGCCGCATTGCTGCTGGCAATGTTGTCGGCATCGGCCGTGTAGCTCATGCTCACGGTTTCGCCTTTGAGCAAAGGCGTGCTCAAACTCAGGTTGACTGCACTGCCACTCACGCTGACGCCACTGACCGTGTGCAGCCCCGACTGGCTGCCCAACACCTGGAACGTGGTGGCGGCGGGCATGTGGGTGCTGAGCAAGGCCTCATTGAAATTCATCACCAGCACGTTGCCCGCCGCACCGGTGTTCGCACTGAGCAGTGTGGCACGGGTGGTGTCCACCTTTTGAGCCGTGACACTGGCCATGTCGTTGCCCGCCAGATCCTGCACGGCGGCGTTGGTCGCGTTGCGGTCGGCCGCTGGTGCGGCATAACTCCAGCTGGCGTCTTCGCCCGAGACCACCGCGTTGGTCAGACTCAGTTCGATGGTTTTGCCAACCACCTTCAGCGCCGTGACCGCATTGGCTTTGCCTGCTGAAGTCACTGAAAAAGCAGTGGCCGGCGCGGTGGCTGCTGTCGTGAGGTCTTCAGAGTACGTCAGCACCAGGGTTTTGCTGTCCTTGAAACTGCCAGCGGCCACCGTGGGGAGGGCGGTGTCCACCGCGTTGCTCACTCCCCGTGTGGCAAAACTGCCGGCGTCATTGCCCGCAACATCCTGCAACACCGCCGTGCCTGTGGCGGGTGCTGCATAGCCGACCTGAATACCGGCAGTGGAAGACGTGACCGGCTCGGCCAGCACCAACACCACACTGCTGCCCGACACACGCACAGCGGAAACCGCCAGGCTCCGAATGCGGCCACCTTCTGCCGTCTGCACGGTGTAGGCCGATGCCAGGGAAGTGCTCACGGCATCCATGGCTTCGGACCAAGTCAAGCTGATCTCGTTGCCCAGGGCATTGATGGTGGCCGAACTCAAGGTGGGGGCGGTGTTGTCAAACACATGGTTGCTGATGACCAGTGGCGTCACGATGGCCGCCATATCGTTGCCAACCGCGTCCTGCAAGGCGACATTCGTCTGACTCACATCAGGCACCGGCGCGGTGTAGGCCACGGTGAACAAGTTGGCGTTGCTGCTGGCGTTGGTGAGTTTGTTTTGCAACGTCAACCGCACCTGCGTGCCCACCACGCTGACCGCCGTGACCGGGTTGAGGACGCCATCGTGGGTCACGGTAAACGCCGTGGCGGGCGGCAAGCCGCTGTCGCGCAAAGTCTCAGAGGCATTGAGCACAAGCACCGTGGCATCGGCCGTGGTGTAAGCCTGACCCGACAACACAGTGGGTGCCGTGGTGTCATTGACGGTCACGCTCTGGGCACTGAAGCTCGCCGCGTGGTTGCCTGCGGCGTCGCGTATGGCCAAGGTCAAATCCAGCGTGCCGGCTGCGGGTGCGGCCGCTGCGGTGTAGCTGACCTGCGCAGTCTTGAGGCCCGTGATGGGGCTGGCCAGGTTCAACACCACGCTTTTGCCGTCCGTGCCACGGACCACGTTGCTGACGGCAACAGCCACGCCATCAGACGTGACAGAAAACGCACCAGCAGCTGGCATGGTGGCGGAAGCGCCAAGCAGCTCGTCATAAGTCAAGACAATGGTTTTGCCATCTGCACTGGTGGCCGCTGTTTGCAAAACAGGTGCACGGGTGTCGCTGCTGGCGCTGCCCGTTCCGCTGACGTTGCCGCCTCCTGCCAGACCGTACAACATCATCCCGCCCGAACTCAAGGCCGCACCCAAAGGCATGCCGCCCACCATGTCGTTCATGAAGTCGGGCATCCGTGATCCCGCAGCGCTGGGCTCGGATGTCGGACCGACTGCAGCAGAGCCGCCTCCGGAAGCTTGCCCCCTCAACTCAGGTGCTGTTTGGCTTTCGCGGGTTTGCACTGGGCCTTGACCTGCAGTGGCCGGGCTCTGGGCGAGTTGGACATCGGCCGACTCCGGGGCCTGACTGACCAACTCGTCTTCACCGGTGAACCAGCGTCTGAGCCGGGACTTGAAACTGGCCTTGGCCGATGGCTCGGCCAGCGGCGCAGGTGCCGCCACCGCACCGGGCAGCGCGGCCCGGGTTTTCAGGGCACCACCCACTTTAGGCAACTGCGCAGGCTGCACGGCGAATGCGGCATCTGTGCGGGGCACAGCAACAAATGGGCTGGCCGGGGCGGAAGGAGACACGGTCGTCATAAAGGGGGGTTATTGGATTTGGTAAGCCCATTGCAGGGCCAAAGGTGTGACAGGCTGGCTGTTTTCACCCGCAAGAATGGTGCTGCTTTTGACGACCACTTTGGCCATCGTGGCAAGGGTTGTGGTTTGACCAAAAATCACCCGGCCAAACACGGCATAGCCACCGTTCGTGGTGTTCAGGCTGGTGTTGTTGACCAAGTTGATGAAAAACTCGGTCGATGCCGAATCGAGCGCAGTGCTGCGCGCCATGGCCACGGTGTATTGCGTGTTCGACAAACCGGTCGTGGCCACAGGTTCCAGCGCGATGCTCGCGTAAGTGGGCGACTTTTTGACGTAGTTCGTGCCATTGAACACAAAACCGCCGCCCTGCACCACAAAGTTGGATGACACACGGTGCACATGGGTGCCGTTGTAAAAACCTTCGTTGACGTAACGCAGGAAATTCTTCACGGTGCCTGGTGCTTGGGTGTTTTCCAGCGCCATGACCAATTCACCGCTGTCGGTGATCAAGCAAGCGGTGGGCAAGCTGCTGGCGGTGGATGCGGCGTAGGCTTCGGCACTGCAGGTCTTGCCTGGCAAGCTCAACGCTTTGTGCAGCGACACCACGCCAGCACTGGTTTTGGCCCAAAGCCGCACGGATGTGGCTTGGGTGGCGCTGCCCGTGGTGGCCACTTCTTGCGTGGTCTGACTGACAAAGCAGCTATCCCCTGCGGTGGGCGTATTGGCATCGGTGCGGACACAGTAGCTGGTGGTATCGGTGCCGGGGTTGATGACCAGTCGGGCTTTGTTGCCTGTCAACAACTGCGCGTCCAGACCCGCCAGCTTGACCACGGGCGCTGGGGGGGTGACCTGGGGCGTGTCAGCCGAGCCCCCACCGCAGCCGGACATCAAACCCAATCCAAGGCCGCAAACGCCAAGGGCCATGCTTTTTTTCAGATGCTTCATCATGAGGACTACCACCCACTGGTCAAAATGGGTCATTATAAAAACATAGTCCTCAAAAATAATTAATTTTGATATTTTTAGATGCTACAACCCCAAATAATTCCACCAGATTCATTAAAAACATTCAAATTTGTTTTGTATTTTCAATTGGCAACCCTGCGCGCCTGCGCCAGCGCCACATACCAGTCCAGACACCCCGGATTGGCCATAGCGTCTTTGTTGACCACCTTTTCCAGCGGCTGGCCCAACATCAGTTTCTTGATCGGCAGCTCCTGCTTTTTGCCAGACAGGGTGCGCGGGATCTCGGCCACCTGAAAGATCTCGTTCGGGATGAAACGCGGGCTGAGCGCCACCTTGATGGCGTTGTTGAGCTTGGCTTTGAGCGCGTCGTCCAACACCGTGCCCGGGCGCAGCACCACAAAGAGCGGCATGTAGCTTTCTTTGCCCAGGTACTCCAGGTCCACCACCATTGAGTCCATGACTTCGGGCAAGGCTTCAACGGCGCTGTACAGCTCGCTGGTGCCCATGCGCAGGCCGTAGCGGTTGATGGTGGCGTCGCTGCGGCCAAAGATCACGCAGCCTTCGCCCTCGCCCTTTGTTTCCGAATTCCCGCTGCCGATGCGCAGCCAGTCACCATGCCGCCACACACCGCCCATGCTGGCCGGGCCGTCGCCGCCACCCGGCTTGCGGCCATGGCCTGCGGGGTACATCTCGAAATAACTGGCGAGGTAACGGGCATTGTTCTGGTCGCCCCAAAAGTACAGCGGCATGGACGGGATGGGCTGGGTGCACACCAACTCGCCCACCTCGCCCAGCACGGGCTCGCCCGCTTCGTTCCAGGCCTCGACGGCGCAGCCCAGTTCGCGGCACTGCATCACGCCGGGCTCTTGCGGCAGCTCGCGGTGGCCACCCACAAAGGCGCCCGCAAAGTCGGTGCCGCCCGAAATGTTGCACCACCAAATGTCGGTGCCGATGGCTTTGAACTGCGCGGTGCCCCAACTTTGGGTTTCGGCCGACAAGGGTGAACCGGTGGTGCCCAAAGCACGCACCCGCGACAAATCGCCGCAACGCGAAATGTCCAAACCGGCTTTTTGGCAATTGGCAAAATAGGCCGCGCCTGCACCAAAAAACGTGACTTTTTCATGCGCCGCCATGCGCCACAAAATGCCCCAGTCCGGGTTGTCTTTGCTGCCGCCGGGGTTGCCGTCGTAGATCACGCAAGTCACGCCATTGAGCAGGCCTGCGACTTGCGCATTCCACATCACCCAGCCGGTGGAGCTGTACCAGTGAAAGCGCTCGCCCCAGCTGTTGGGCTGGTAGCTGCAGCCAATGTCGTTGTGCAAAATCTTGTTGGCCAAGGCCACGATCACGGTGCCGCCGTGGCCGTGCACGATGGGCTTGGGCAGGCCGGTGGTGCCACTCGAATAAACGATCCACAGCGGGTGGTCAAACGGCAGCCACATCGGCTCGAAGGCCTGCACCTGGGCATCGTCACGCGCGGTGATGGCCGACATTTGCGCGCTGGCCCCCACATCGCAATTGGTCAGATCCAGGGTGCCCAGGTTGTCGTGCACGATGACGTGCTGCACGCTGGGCAGCGCATCACGCAGCTCCTGAACCACACCCATGCGGTCAAAGTCGCGCCCGCCGTAGCTCACGCCGTCCACCGCGATCAGCACCTTGGGCTCGATCTGCTTGAAGCGGTCGAGCACGGCGTGGGTGCCCATGTCGGGCGCGCAAATGCTCCACACACCGCCCACGCTGGCGGTGGCCAAAAACGCCACCATCGCCTCGGGGATGTTGGGCAGATAGGCCGCCACCCTGTCCCCCGGCTGCACGCCTTGGGCCTGCAGGTGCAGCGCCATGGCGGCGACCTGGCGGCGCAGTTCAGGCCAGGTCATTTCGCGGCGCAGGCCTTTCTCGTTGTGGCTGATGACCGCCAAAAACCCCGCCTCGTGCGCGGGCTGCACATGCCGCAAAACTTGGTGCGCGTAATTGGTCTGGGCACCGGGGAACCACTTGGCGCCCGGCATGACGTTGTCGGCCAGCACCGCGGTGTGCGGCGTGGGCGACTGGAAATCGAAGTAATCCCAAATGCTTTGCCAAAACGCGTCCAGCTCGGTGACGGACCAGCGCCAGAGGTCGTTGTAAGTGGCAAAGCTCAGGCCACGTTCATCGCGCAGCCAGTTTTGGTAGAGCCGAATTTGGGGCAGATGGGGGGCAGCGTCTGTGGGTCGTGTCGCGGTGTTCATGGGATGCAGCGTAGCAGCGGCCATGCAACCATGTCACGCGCATCAACCCTGAAATGTGCACCTAGGTGACAGGCATATCGGCGCTCAACCGGGCACCACTTCGCAGCGGCCCTGGCCTGTGGCGTGCCCCCGAAAATCACTTTGCCACTGCCGCCCCACCAGATCGATCTGGATGCGCTCGTTGTCCACCGCCGTCATCACGCCCTGGGGCACCAGCGAAAAACCATAAGGCTCCACACCGTCGATGCGCAAACGGCGAATGGCTTTTCGGTCCCAGTCGATGCGCACCTCGCGCACCCAGGTGCTGCGCTGCGGCAGGTAGGCCACGGTGCAGGTCAACACCACCGAAGACGGTGCGGCCATGGCGACATGGCCCAGCGCGACCAGACACAAGACACCCCATCGCGCGATGCGCTTGGCCACGGGTTGAATGACTTCTTTCAGCATCTCACCGAATACGAGCCTGTTCGAGGCACTTCAGGCCGCCGGGTCTTTGTTCATGCGCTGGCTTTTCCAGTACACATCGTCTCCGCCGTTCATGCGGTTGAGCACACGGGCCAGCACAAACATCAGGTCCGACAGGCGGTTGAGGTATTGGCGCGGGGTTTCGTTGATGGCCTCTTCATTGCCCAGGGCCACGCAAGCGCGTTCGGCGCGGCGGGCCACGGTGCGACACACATGCGCTTGCGACGCGCCACGGGTACCGGCGGGCAAAATGAACTCTTCGAGCTTGGGCAGCTGCGCGTTGTATTTTTCAAGCGCTGCGTCGAGGGCCGCCACGGCTTCTTCCTTGAGCAGCTCAAAGCCAGGAATCGACAGCTCGCCGCCCAGATTGAACAGCTGGTGTTGCACCTCCACCAGCACCTCGCGCACGTCAGCGGCCATGTCTTCACACAGCAGCACGCCAATGTGCGAGTTGAGTTCATCGACCTCGCCCATCGCATGCACGCGCAAGCTGTTTTTGGACACGCGCTGGTTGTTGCCCAGGCCGGTGGTGCCGTTGTCGCCGGTGCGGGTGGCGATTTGTGTGAGTCGGTTGCCCATGAAAATGTCCTCTTTTTTGTGAGTTGCTGCGTGTGGGTGTTGCGCGGGTGAACCATGCCCAAATCATCTTGGATCACCACCATCGCCCTCAGACGTGCGGCCTGTGCAACGCACATTGATTGTCAGCCAACTGGCTGCAACTTGTCTGACAGCGGACAGCAAGACCAGGATTTGCGACGTAAACTGCGTTTTCGCATGCTTGGCGGGCCTGGCTCGCCTCCACTGGAGACACCGATGAACGCCCCCACCCCCGCCGCCCACCTGGCCCCCGAAATAGCCCAACGCGAAGTGCCCGAAGCCTTTTTGGCGACGCTGAAAGCCCGCTTTGGCGGCAACTGCTCCACCGCGCTGGTGGTGCGTGAGCAACATGGCCGCGACGAGTCGGCCTTCACCCATGTGCCGCCGCCCGCCGCCGTGGTGTTTGCCGAATGTACGCAAGACGTGTCCGATGCAGTGAAGCTGTGTGCAGAGTACAAAGTGCCCGTGATTCCGTTTGGCGTGGGCTCATCGCTCGAAGGCCATTTGCTGGCCGTGCAAGGCGGCATCAGCATTGACTTGATGCGCATGAACAAGGTGCTGGCCATCAACGCCGAAGACCTCACGGTGACGGTGCAGCCGGGCGTAACCCGCAAGCAGCTCAATGAAGAGATCAAGTCAACCGGCTTGTTCTTCCCGATCGACCCGGGTGCCGACGCGACCATCGGCGGCATGAGCGCCACCCGCGCCAGCGGCACCAACGCCGTGCGCTACGGCACCATGCGCGAAAACGTGTTGGCCATGGAAGTGGTCACCTCTTCAGGCGACATCATCCGCACCGGCACCCGCGCCAAAAAGTCGAGCGCGGGTTACGACCTGACGCGCCTGATGGTGGGCAGCGAAGGCACACTGGGTGTGATCACCGAAGTCACCGTGCGCCTGTATCCCTTGCCCGAAGCCATCTCGGCCGCCATTTGCTCATTCCCCAGCATCGAGGCGGCGGTGCACACCGTGATCCAGACCATCCAGCTGGGCGTACCGATCGCCCGCGTGGAGCTGATCGACCACAACACCGTGCGCATGGTCAATGCCTACGCCAAACTGGGCCTGCGCGAAGAGCCCATGCTGCTCATGGAGTTTCACGGCTCGCCTGCAGGCGTCAAAGAACAGGCCGAAACGGTGCAAGAAATCGCCAGTGAGTTTGGCGGCAACGCCTTTGAATGGGCTGTCACCCCCGAAGAACGCACCCGCCTGTGGACCGCACGGCACAACGCCTACTTTGCGGCCATCCAGAGCAAGCCTGGCTGCCGCGCCATCAGCACCGACACTTGCGTGCCCATCAGCCGCCTGGCCGATTGCTTGCTCGACTCGATCACCGAAACC
This sequence comes from Limnohabitans sp. 2KL-1, assembly GCF_003063435.1. Taxonomy (GTDB): domain Bacteria; phylum Pseudomonadota; class Gammaproteobacteria; order Burkholderiales; family Burkholderiaceae_C; genus Limnohabitans_A. Next base: position 27,824 of record NZ_NESL01000001.1, read on the forward strand.
GATGCCAGCGGCCTGCCTTACTTTTTGGTGGGCCATGTGGGGGACGGCAACTTCCACTTTGGTTATTTGATCGACCCGAACAACCCCCAAGAGTGCGAAACCGCCGAAGCTTTAAATCAGCAACTGGTCAGCCGCGCCCTGCGCTTGGGGGGCACCTGCACCGGCGAGCACGGCATTGGCCTGCACAAGATGGACTTCTTGCGCACCGAAACCGGCGAAGGCGCAGTGGACATGATGCGCACCATCAAGCGGGCGCTGGACCCGCACAACATCATGAACCCGGGGAAAATTTTCTCGATGTAAATGGCGGAAACACCAGGGTCTTACCGCCGGTTCAGGATCAGTGCTTCTATCTGGGTGCACAGCTGCACCGGGTCAAACGGTTTAAGCAAGACATCATTCAGGCCTGCCGCCTTGAAGCGTTCCAGGTCTTGCGGATTGACGTTGGCGGTCAGTCCCAGCACCGGGACATCCCGCATGGCGCCATCGAGTTCGCTTCGAATGAACGCGGTTGTCTCGATGCCGTCCATCTGCGGCATCACCATGTCCATCAGCACCAAGTCAAAGTCTTGCTTTTTGAGCTGTTCAATCGCTTTTTGGCCATCTTCAGCGCCCACCACCAGGCTCTTGGGCCATGCATTTTGCAGCACCTTGGTGAGCAACAACCGGTTCACGGGGTGGTCATCGGCCACCAAAAACCGCAGGGCTTGATCACTGATCACCCCGGGCTTGACCACTTGGTTGACCGCCGCTTGTGGCGGCGCATCTTGTGCCTGCAGAGGCAAAGTGAACCAGAATGTCGAGCCTTGGCCCAGGGTACTTTCGAATCCAATGTGCCCGCCCATCAGTTCCACAAGCCGACGTGTGATGGAAAGGCCCAAGCCGGTTCCTCCGTAGCGGGTCTGAATTTCTTCACCGGCCTGTGCAAAGCGTTGAAATATGCGCGGCTTCTGTTCTTCGGGAATGCCGATGCCGCTGTCACGCACGGAAAACTTGACCCCACCCGCCACATTCTCGACACACAAGCGCACCTGCCCTTGGTGTGTGAATTTGATGGCGTTGCCCAACAGATTCACCAAGATTTGCATCAACCTGTGTTTGTCAGACCTGACCCATTTCGGCAAGTCGGGGTCCATGTCCAGGTGATAGGTCAGGCTCATGCTTTGCTCTCGCGGACTGAACAGGCCAAACGCGTTATGCACCGTGTCGTGCAACGCGAATGTTTCATTTTCAATTTTGATCTTGCCCGCTTGCAACTGTGAATAATCCAGCACGTCGTTGATGACGGTCATCAAGTGTTCGGCCGACTGCCGTGTGTGGTTCAGGATTTTGTACCCGGTCGAGCCTCCAGTCACCCGATTCATGAGCATGGTGTTGAAGCCCAAAATGGCATTCATCGGCGTGCGCATTTCATGGCTTACATTGGCAATGAACTGCTCACGCAAAGCGGACGCCCGCAACAATTCCTCCCGCTTTTGTTCCAGCTCAGCTCGGCGCTCCAAACGCTCGCGATACGCTTTTCGATACAAGATGTCGTACAAAATCACCACCGCGATGGTCAACAGCATCGCCACCGTATTGGTGCTGAATGACGACTTGATTTGTGCCAAACCCACCGTTGGCTCGGGGGGCATCCAACCGACCCATGTGATCACAGACATGGCCACCATCGCGGCGAGTACGCCCACCAACCAGCGCAAGCCAGCATGCCGTCCGATCACATAAAAGGGCACCAAAGGGATGACGGTGAACCACGCCAGTCGCGGTGAAAAAATGCCCCCTGACACCCACGCGGCATAACTGACCTGAACCAATGCGGTTGTCACGCCAATGTGCACAGCCCAATGCAAGGGCATACCCCAGCTGTAAGCCACCAGCAAAATCATCATCACCGTGGCGAACCCCATGGGCACGGGTACACCGTTGGAATAAGGCGTGACAAAGGACACAAAGACCATCGTGGCAATCAACAACAATCCCATGATGAAAACATAAGGCATCCGCCCTTGCCTGAATCGCAGGGGCATGTGCATCGCCCACTTCATGACCATGTCATCCAGCTGTCCGGATCGGTTCAGTTGTTGGTTCATGCCAGGTCCTTGCGGTGCTGGTTCAAGATCTTGGAAATTTGGACAACCATCTGCCGTTCATCCAATGGCTTGCTCATGACGTCGTTCATGCCGGCATCCAGACAACGCGCTCGGTCTGCGGGGTTGGTACTGGCCGTGAGGCCCAAAACCGGCAAATCACACAACGGTTCGGGGTATGTTTGCCGCAATGTTTGTGTGGCCTGCAAGCCATCCACATCGGGCATCACCATGTCCATCAACACCAGATCAAACACATGGGTCTTGATCAGCTCAAGCGCTTGCGCGCCTCCTTGGGCATCGGTGATGTCTGCATTCTTGAAGATTTTTTTCAGCATCAGGCGAGCCACCATCAAATTCACGGCGTTGTCATCGACCAGCAACACCTTCATCTGACGGCTCAAAAGATCTGACATTCGTTTCTGATCAAACACGGGGTTGGCCTGCGGTGACAAGCTCAGCGGCAACTCGAACCAGAAGGTCGTGCCCTGCCCCTGCACACTGTGGACCCCGATTTGGCCCCCTTGCAAGCTGACCAATCGCTCACAGATTGACAAGCCCAAGCCTGTGCCGCCGTATTGACGGTTGGTTTGCATGTCGGCAAATTCAAAACGGTCGAACACTTGCTGCTGGCGGTCCGCAGGAATACCGATTCCTGTATCTTCTATCTCGAATCGCACCGCCGAGCCCACACTTTTGAGACGAACTTCAACATGCCCATGGGCGGTGAATTTGACCGCATTGTCCAGCAGGTTTTTCAAAATTTGCGTCAGCCTTGATTTGTCGGCATCGACCCAAAGTGGGTCGGGCCCTTCAATGTCCAGACGCATCGGCAATGATTTTTCAGCCGCCTTGTTGGCATAAATCGCTACCACCTCCCGAACGGTTTCGATCAATTCAAATGACTCCACTTGCAAGGCCAGCTGGCCTGCTTGCAATTGCGAAAAGTCCAGGATGTCATTGACCACTTGCAGCAATTGCTCTGTAGAACGACGGATCAGATCAACCACGGCCACATCCTCTTTCGAGCCGGACAATTCTGTTCGCAAAATGCCGTTGAGCCCCAATATGGCGTTCATCGGCGTGCGCAACTCGTGGCCCACCGAAGCGATGAATTCTTCTTTGTGTGCTTGTGCTTGCATCAAGGCCTGGTGTGTCTTTTCCAATGCCTGATTGCTGTGGTCCAAGCCCATGGTTTGTTGTCGGTGCATGTAGTCGGCCATGTAGACCACCCCCAATGCCACGCACACGACCGCCGCTTTATTGAAAAGTGTCCAGACCACAAGATCCTTGTCCATGATCTTGTAGCTGTCAAACACACCACGTCGGGTCATTTCGTACATGAACAGATTGACCGCTACCGCGATGATGGCCCACATCAAGGCGTCCCGGCGACTGAGCAACATGATGGAGGGCAGCGTCACCACGGTGATCCAGACCATGGCTGTGGCATTGATGCCGCCTGCCGTGGCCGACATCGCCACAATGTGCGCCAAAGCCACGGCAAAGCCCCAATGAGCGGCCCCCCTGTGTGAGCCGCCTTGTTGCAAAAACAGCCACAGCAAGATGTAACCGAGACAACCGGCCAAATGAATTCTGTGGTCGTATTCTGTTTGTTCCAGGAAGAAAAAAATCACCGACAACAAGACCTGCACCAGCATGCTGGTTTTGAGAAACCAGCGCCGCCTCTCCAGCGTGGTCTCTGCATTCATGCCATTCATCCAGGGCCACGTTTCGGTTTTGGCGATCCATTGCGCCAGCCGTGAAGACGTTTGATTCAACATATGCTTGTTGCCCATATCAAGCACGTAATTTTTCGATCAAGCCATTGAGCTCATCCAGCGATCCAAACTGAATGCTCAACTCCCCCATCTCTTCCATCTTGCCTTGGCGCTTGACCCTCTTTTTCACCCTCACCTCCACCTGCGCCATCAGCAAGTCCGACAACTCCTCCTCCACCCGCCTCACATCTCTGCTCTTTTCCTTCTTGGGCTTTTGCACCACCAGGTTGAACTCCGCCCCCAGCCTCTTGACCAGGCTTTCCGCCTCTCGCACCGACATCTTCTTGGCCGCGATTTGATTGCCCGCCGTGATCTGCGCCGCCTTGTCCAGCGACAACAACGCCCTTGCATGCCCCATGTCCAGATCCCCCGCCATCAGCATCGTCTGCACCGGCTCTGCCAGGTTCAGCAAGCGCAGCAAGTTGCTGCCCGCACTGCGTGAGCGCCCCACCGCCTGCGCCGCCTCTTCGTGCGTCAGCCCAAACTCGCGGATCAGCCGCTGCAAGCCCTGCGCCTCCTCCAGCGGGTTGAGGTCTTCGCGCTGGATGTTCTCGATCAGCGCCATCGCCGCCGCTGCCTCGTTGGGCACATCGCGCACCAGCACCGGCACGCTTTCCAGTCCCGCCAGTTTGCTCGCCCGAAATCGCCTCTCCCCCGCAATGATTTCGTATTTGCCCGCGTTCTCTCCGTCGCTCAGCTGTCGCACCAAAATCGGCTGCATGATGCCCTGCGCCTTGATCGACTCGGCCAGCTCGTACAACGCCCCCTCGTCCATGCGCGTGCGCGGCTGGTACATGCCCGCCACCATCTGATCGAGCTTGAGCTGACTGGGCAAGCCACTCTCGGCATATGACGCGGTATCGGGCGCTTCTTGCACTTTGGGGCCCAACAAGGCTTCCAGCCCTCGGCCCAGACCCTTGGGTTTCTTCGTGACCATGGTCAATCTTTCAAATAGGAATGATGTGGCCTTGGTTGGGCTGACACATCGCTCAATACGATTCCTGCACGCGCACCGGCAACCACCGGAAAACGCGCAATGGCCCAGGGCATTGCCGGGCATGGCCGCCAAAGAAGGCACCTCATTCTCGGTACAGCAGCCAATGTTCAACTTTGGCGCACATCTGGTCCGGATCAAAAGGCTTGAGCATCACGTCGTCCAGCCCCTCTTTCCTGAAAGCCTCCAGGTCAACCGGGTTGACGTTGGCCGTCAGGCCCAGAATAACCACGTCTCTCGCGGGCAATGGCAGCTGGGTACGAATGACTTGGGTGGCCTCAATGCCGTCCATCTCGGGCATGACCATGTCCATCAGCACCAGGTCAAACACCTCTTGCTGCAACAAGTTCACCGCATGCTGGCCGTTGGTCGCGTCCACAATGTGGCTGTGTGGCCAAGCGTTTTTCAGCACCTGGCGTGCCAACAAACGGTTGACGGGATGGTCATCGGCGATCAGGAAACGCCAAGGCATTTGCGCTGTCTGGACTTCCCTGTTCTTTGTATCTTTCTTTTGCTCGGGGGCCGCGCATGCGTCCAGCGGCAATCGAAACCAAAAGTGCGAGCCCCGGCCTTTTTCACTTTCAAAATCAATGTCACCACCCAACAAATGAACCAAGGTGCGTGAAATGGCCAAACCCAGACCATTGCCGCCATACAGTGCCTGGATATCGCCATTGGCCTGGATGAACCGGTTGAAAATTTGCGCCTGCCTGTCCTGGGCAATGCCGATGCCAGTGTCTTGCACCGAAAACAACACGCCCGGGTTTTCCCACTGCACGCGCAAAAGCACCTGCCCCTGGTGCGTGAACTTGAGCGCATTGCCCAGCAGGTTCACCAGCACTTGCATCAAGCGATGGCGATCGGTGTGCACCCATTGCGGCAGACCCTCGTCCAACTCGATGCGGTAAGCCAAGTCCATGCTCTTGACGCGCGGCAAAAAAAGCTCGAATGCGTGCTGCACGGTTTTGCGCAGCTCGAAGGTCTCTGGCTGGATCACCAGATGGCCCGCCTGCAATTGCGAGTAATCGAGGATGTCGTTGATCACCGTCATCAGATGATCGGCCGATTGGCGTGTGTGGTTCAGCACTTTGCGTGCCTCGGGCTTGTCACCCAGCCGAGCCAACAACAGGGCATTGAAGCCCAAAATTGCGTTCATAGGGGTGCGCAGTTCATGGCTGACCGAAGCGATGAAGTGTTCGCGCATCTCGGACGCATGTTCCAGTTCTTCGCGCCGGGCCTCCAGCTCGCGTTGGTGGCTGCGGCTTTTCTCCAGCGCTTGACGGTACAAGTCGTCGTACATCAAAGGCACCACGATCAAGGCCACCGTCACGAGGGTGTAGGTCAGGTAAGAGGAAAAAACGTGCGCTTTGCCGGTCTCAAATGCAGGCAACCAGCCACCGTGGGTCAGAATGGCCATGACCAGCTGCAACACCACCACCACCAGCATCCAAAATGTACCGGCGCGGCGGTTGATGACATAAAAAGGCGTCAACGGCAGTAACAGCATCCAGGCCAGTCGCGGCGAATAAACGCCGCCGGTGACCCAAACGCCATAAAACAGCATCAGCGCACCCATGGCGGTGCCCAAATGGATGGCCACATGAATCGGTAAACCCCGGTGAACCAGCCACAACAAGGCCAGCAAAAAGACCGCATACACCGTGAAAATGACCGAGGAGTTCGGGTACGGACTGATCACAGCGTAGGTCAGCAACACCCCCGACATGATCAACACAAAAAAGAAGGCGTAAGGCATCTTGCCGTGGCGAAAACGCTCTGGCAGGCCCGCGATGATGCGCGCCTTCAATGGGTCTATCCAAGTCATCGTCATCGGCGCTCCTGCCTGGCCCATCGCACCTGTTGTCCCACGGTGCGCACCAACACCAAGGTGTCCATGGGTTTGTGCAGCACTTCGCTCATGCCAGCGGCCAGACACTTGTCCCGGTCCACCGGGTTGGTGTTGGCGGTCAACGCCAGGATCGGCATCTTCGCTGCTTTGTCAGGAAATTGCGCCCGGATTTTTTGGGTCAATTGCATGCCATCCATGTCCGGCATGATCATGTCCACCAAGGCGACATCGAACGCTTGTTTGTCCAGCAAATTCAAGGCCTTGGCAGCACTGTCCACCGTGGTGATTTCGGCTTTGGGCCAGCATTTTTGCAATTGCAACTGCGCCACCATCAAGTTCACCGTGTTGTCATCGACCACCAGCATCTTGAGCGCCTCGGCCACCAGGCCGTCATCGGGAACGTGGGCTTCGGCGGTCTGATCCTGGGCTGCGGCCAACGGAATCTCCAGCCAGAACATGGCCCCTTGACCGGGCTGGCTTTGCACACCGATTTGTCCACCATGCAGCAAGACCAGTTTTTCGCACAAGGTCAGCCCCAGGCCTGTGCCGCCATAAGCGCGGTTGGTCTGCACGTCCGCATGTTCAAAGCGTCGAAAAATGTGCTGCTGCCGCTCGGGTGCAATGCCTCGACCGGAGTCTTGCACCTCCACGCGCAAGGCATCACCTTGGCGCAGCATCCGCACCTGCACAAGCCCCTGCGAAGTGAACTTGATGGCGTTGTCCACGAGGTTGTTCAAGATCTGACTGAGCCTGCCTCGGTCACCATGCAGGCGCATCGGCAAAGCCCGATCGCAGCTCATGCGCAGGGCCACGCCTTTGCTGAGGGCTTTTTCGCTGTACCTTTTTTCCAGCTCGTCAACCAGCCCTTGCAGCACATAGTCTTGAGGATTGAGCCTCAACTGCCCTGCTTGCAATTGCGAAAAATCCAGAATGTCGTTGACCACCTGAAGCAAATGTTCGGTGGACCGCCGGATGTGTCCGACCACGGCCAACTGCTCGGGGTCATCGGCCAATTCACGGCGCAGCACGCCGTTGAAGCCCAAAATGGCATTCATCGGCGTGCGCAACTCATGCCCTACAGCGGCCACAAATTCATCCTTGTGGGCTTGCGCCAGAATCAAGGCTTGGTGGGTGGCCAAAATGTCGTCATTGCGCTGGTTGAGCTTGCGCAGCTGCACCTGCTGCAAATGCTCATAGATGCGCACCCCCATCATCAGATTCAACAGCGCCAACAAATGGTTCAGCCAAGCCCAATTCGCAACAGACGAAGACACCGGGGCATGGCTGCCCACCCATCCCATCCAGGTCATCCCGGTGAGCACCAGGATTGAAAACAACATGAGGCCTATCCAGACCAGTGTCGCCGCCCGGCCCAACAACAGCAAAACCGCCACAGACAGAACGCTGAGCCAAACCACCGATGTGGAATGGATGCCCCCTGTTTGGCTGGCCGTGAACACCGTCAACAGCACCAACAGCGCCATGACCGTGTGGACGATGGTTGCAAACAATGCCCGCACTCGAACCCAAAAAAGCAAGCATGCGGCCAGGACCGAGACGGTCAAATTGGCCCAAGACACCCAAAGAACGGGTGTGAAGAAAAAGCCAAACAAAGTGCTGAAACTCACCAACATCAAATAGATGGTGAGCATTTCCTGGCGCAAAAATCCATCCGGACGAAATACGGCCGTCCAGAACGCGGGCAACAACTTTTTGATTCGCCGCATTGCGTGCTTCAGCCGCGTAATTTTTCGATCAAGCCATTGAGCTCATCCAGCGATCCAAACTTAATGCTCAACTCCCCCATCTCTTCCATCTTGCCTTGGCGCTTGACCCTCTTTTTCACCCTCACCTCCACCTGCGCCATCAGCAAGTCCGACAACTCCTCCTCCACCCGCCTCACATCTCTGCTCTTTTCCTTCTTGGGCTTTTGCACCACCAGGTTGAACTCCGCCCCCAGCCTCTTGACCAGGCTTTCCGCCTCTCGCACCGACATCTTCTTGGCCGCGATCTGATTGCCCGCCGTGATCTGCGCCGCCTTGTCCAGCGACAACAACGCCCTTGCATGCCCCATGTCCAGATCCCCCGCCATCAGCATCGTCTGCACCGGCTCTGCCAGGTTCAGCAAGCGCAGCAAGTTGCTGCCCGCACTGCGTGAGCGCCCCACCGCCTGCGCCGCCTCTTCGTGCGTCAGCCCAAACTCGCGGATCAGCCGCTGCAAGCCCTGCGCCTCCTCCAGCGGGTTGAGGTCTTCGCGCTGGATGTTCTCGATCAGCGCCATCGCCGCCGCTGCCTCGTTGGGCACATCGCGCACCAGCACCGGCACGCTCTCCAGTCCCGCCAGTTTGCTCGCCCGAAATCGCCTCTCCCCCGCAATGATTTCGTATTTGCCCGCGTTCTCTCCGTCGCTCAGCTGTCGCACCAAAATCGGCTGCATGATGCCCTGCGCCTTGATCGACTCGGCCAGCTCGTACAACGCCCCCTCGTCCATGCGCGTGCGCGGCTGGTACATGCCCGCCACCATCTGATCGAGCTTGAGCTGACTGGGCAAGCCACTCTCGGCATATGACGCGGTATCGGGCGCTTCTTGCACTTTGGGGCCCAACAAGGCTTCCAGCCCTCGGCCCAGACCCTTGGGTTTCTTCGTGACCATGGTCAATCTTTCAAAAAGGTTTGCAACAACGCACGGCCTTGCGGCCAATCGCCCAACGCCGAATCAGCGTTGATGTGCCCGGCATGCCCCAGGTCTACCCAGCTGGCACGCCAGTCATTGGCCATTTGCTGCGCTCGTTCAACGGAGCAATAAGGATCATTCTGGCTGCCCACCAAGATGCTGGCGAACGGCAAGGGCTGCCGCACGATGGGGGACCAACCAGACAATTTGTTTTTCATATCATGAGATTCAACATCCCCGGGCGCCACCAACAATGCCCCCTGCACCCGAGCGGTGTGCCTCGAAAATGCGGCCCATGCCGCCACCTGAATACAGCCCAGGCTGTGCGCCACCAACAACACAGAGCCAGGTGCGTCAATCACAACTTCGTCGAGCCGTGCCAACCAATCGCCACGACGTGGACGCATCCAGTCGTTTTGTTCGACCAAAGTGTCCCCAAAGCGGCGGACCCAATGCATTTGCCAGTGCTCTGGCCCACTGCCCTGCCAACCCGGCAAGATCAAGACCGTCACGTTTTTCATGCCGCCCTCACAGGCCGGGCGCACGTTTGACCATCTCGTGGGCAAACTCTACATAGGCCTGACTGCCCTTGGCCGACGGATCAAACACCACACCAGGCAAGCCGTAGCTGGGCGCTTCTGCCAAACGCACATTGCGCGGGATCACGGTGTCAAACACCTTGTCGCCAAAGTGGGCCTTGAGTTGGTCGCTGACCTGCACCTGCAAAGTGATGCGCGGATCGAACATGACGCGCAGCAAGCCAATGATCTTCAGGTCCTTGTTCAGGTTCGCGTGCACCTGCTTGATGGTGTTGACCAGATCGGTCAGCCCTTCCAGAGCAAAGTATTCGCACTGCATGGGCACGATCACGCCATGGGCTGAGCACAAACCATTGAGCGTGAGCATGGACAGGGATGGCGGGCAATCGATCAGCACGAAATCGTAATCGGCATCCGCTGCCAGCAACGCGTTCTTCAGACGCTGATCGCGGTGCTCCAACTGCACCAATTCCACCTCGGCACCGGCCAGTTCACGGTTGGCGCTCAGCACGTCGTAGCCGCACTTGTCAGCCTTGACCACCGCCTCGGCGACCGACGCCGACTCCAGCAGCACATCGTAAACACTCAGCGCGACAGCTCGCTTGTCGATGCCCGAACCCATAGTGGCGTTGCCTTGCGGGTCAAGATCAACCAGCAACACCCGCTGACCGACTTTGGCCAAGCCAGCGGCCAAATTCACGGTGGTGGTGGTTTTGCCGACGCCACCCTTTTGGTTGGCAATGCAGAAAATCTTGGCCATAAAAGTCCGCTCAGGTTATTTGGAAATGGCCAACTTGATGCCAAAACCCACAAGAAAAATACCCGCCAACTTTTCCAGCACGCGCCCGATCAACGGGTTCGCTCGCATGCGCTCGGCCAGGTAATAGGTGAGCAAAGTCATGGCCGCGCCATAAAGAAAGGTCAACCCGGCGATGGTCGCGGCCATGGCACCAAAACTGATCAAACCCAAATGGGTTTTGGGGTCCACAAACAAGGGGAAGAACGCCATGTAAAAAACAATCGCTTTGGGATTCAAGAGCGTGATGGTCAAGGCTTGTTGCAAGTATTGACGAGGACGAATGTTCATCACAGGCGCGTCGCCCGGTTTGGCAGACAACATCTTCCAGCCCAGCCAAGCCAGGTAAACAGCGCCCGACCACTGGATGGCAGCAAACGCAGTGGGGTAAGTGGCCAGCACGGCGGCCACACCGGCCACGGCCAACCACATGAGCACCTGATCGCCAAGAATCACGCCCAAGGTGGCCATCAAGCCCCCTGCCAACCCACCCTTGCTGGTGGAGGTGATCAGGGCCAGGTTGCCGGGGCCAGGAATGGCCAAAAACAACACGATCGCGGCCACAAACGCGCCATAGTCAGAGATGCCGAACATACTTTTTCTTTAAAAGAGAATGGGCTGAGTGTAAGTGATGCCTGCACAGCCAGCGCAGAACAAAGCGTCGTGTTTCACGTGAAACACCCCATTGCGCCGATCAAAGCGATCAAAGCGAAGGATGTTGTATCGGCGCTGAGCCTGCGGTTCAACGTCCGTTACGCGTGAACCCACGCAGGAGCATCCTCGTCAAAAAACAAACACGAGAAATCAGAGTTGAGCCGTCGTCTCAGGCTTCATCCAGACCAAGCAACGCTCTACATCCAGGCCTGGCACCATCAATGGTTCCACGTGAAACATTTGCACATTGCCAGGCAAAGCATCGATTTCATCTTGCGGATGTTTGCCCTTCATGGCCATCCACACGCCACCGTCAGCCAGCGCGGAGCGTGACCAGGTCACAAAGTCAGGCAAAGAAGCAAACGCCCGGGAGCAGATCACTTGGTAAGGATCGGTCAAAGACTCCACCCGCGCATGCAGCCCGCGCAAATTGGGCAATTTCAAGCTGACCGCCACCTGTTGCACAAATGCGGCTTTTTTAGCCACGGTGTCCACGCAGGTCACATTCAGTTCAGGCATACAGATGGCCAAGACCACGCCGGGCAAGCCCCCACCTGAACCCACATCGAGCACACGAATCGACTTCCCTTGGGTATGACGGCTCAAGGGTCCAACCGCCGTCAGGCTGTCCAGCAGATGGTGCGTCAACATCTCCGCCGGATCGCGCACAGCCGTCAGGTTGTACACCCGGGTCCATTTCTGGATCAGCCCCAGATAATCCAGCAAGCGTTGCTGCTGTTCAGCCGACAAGTTCAAACCCAGCGCCTGCACTCCAGCACTCAGGCCCTCCGCGAGGTTCATGCTCATGCAGGCTGTCCTTCAACGGCCGAGTGCATGAAACCTTTGAAGCCACCCTTTTTCAGGTGAATCAACAACAGCGACACGCTAGCCGGGGTGATGCCCGAGATGCGCGAGGCCTGGCCCAGGGTTTCGGGCCGGTGTTTGGCCAGTTTCTGGCGGGCTTCGATCGACAAGGCCGAGACCTGCATGTAATCCAGACTCTCGGGCAATCGCAGGTGTTCGTAAAAAGCTGCCCGTTCCACCTCGCCCTTTTGGCGGTCGATGTAGCCGGAATACTTGGCAGCAATCTCGACTTGCTCAATGACCGTGGCGCTCAACTCACCCAAGGTTTCACGTGAAACATCGGCGCTGGCCATGCGCCCTTCGTCCAAAGACATCAGAGCTTGGTAAGACACATTCGGTCTGCGCAGCAAATCAAAGAGGTTGTGTTCGTGCTCAATCGCCTTGCCCAGAACCCGTTCAGATTCTGCAGCCGGCAGGTTGCGTGGGTTCACCCAAACAGACTTCAGGCGTTCTGTTTCACGTGAAACAGCATCGCGTTTTCGGCTGAACGCATCCCAACGGGCGTCATCCACCAGCCCCATCTGCCGCCCCGCTTCGGTCAGGCGGGCATCTGCATTGTCTTCGCGCAGTTGCAAGCGGAACTCGGCCCGGCTGGTGAACATGCGGTAAGGCTCGGTCACTCCTTGCGTGACCAGGTCGTCCACCAGCACGCCCAGATACGCCTGATCGCGTGCGGGTGTCCAGGCCGCTTCGCCACGGCATTGCAGCGCGGCATTGATGCCGGCAAACAAGCCCTGAGCGGCGGCTTCTTCGTAACCGGTGGTGCCGTTGATCTGACCGGCAAAAAACAAGCCATTGATCTGCTTGGTTTCAAAGCTGTTTTTCAACGCCCGCGGGTCAAAGTAGTCGTATTCGATGGCGTAGCCGGGGCGCAGGATGTGGCAATTTTCCAGACCCTTCATCGAGCGCACTAGGTCGTACTGGATGTCAAACGGCAAACTGGTCGAGATGCCGTTGGGGTAATACTCGTTCGTCGTCAAGCCTTCGGGCTCCAGAAAAATCTGGTGGCTGTCCTTGTCGGCAAAGCGGTTGATCTTGTCTTCCACGCTCGGGCAATAGCGCGGGCCCACGCCCTCGATCTTGCCGGTGAACATGGGACTGCGGTCAAAGCCGGAGCGGATGATCTCGTGCGTGCGTTCGTTGGTGTGGGTGATCCAGCACGGCACTTGCTGGGGGTGCATGTCGGCACGGCCCATGAAGCTGAACACCGGCACGCCACCCTCGGGGTTCATGCCGCCGGGCATGCCATCGCCGGGCTGTTCAGTGCACAGGCTGAAGTCGATGGTGCGGCCGTCCAGGCGCGGCGGCGTGCCGGTTTTCAGACGCCCTTGCGGCAGCTTCAGTTCTTTCAATCGCGCCGACAGGCTGACCGCAGGCGGATCGCCAGCCCTGCCCGCTGCATAGTTTTGCAGCCCCACATGGATCTTGCCGTCCAGAAAAGTGCCGGCCGTCAGCACCACAGTGCGCGAACGGAAACGGATACCCACCTGCGTCACGGCACCCACGACCCGGTCGCCTTCGACCATCAAATCATCGACGGCCTGCTGGAACAGCCAGAGGTTGGGCTGGTTTTCCAGCATACGACGGATCGCGGCCTTGTAAAGAATACGGTCGGCCTGGGCACGGGTAGCACGCACGGCCGGCCCCTTGGAGCTGTTCAAGATGCGGAACTGGATACCGCCTTCGTCGGTGGCCAGCGCCATGGCACCGCCCAAGGCGTCCACCTCTTTGACCAGATGGCCCTTGCCAATGCCACCGATGCTGGGGTTGCAGCTCATCTGCCCCAGCGTCTCGATGTTGTGGCTGAGCAAGAGCGTTTTGCAGCCCATGCGTGCAGCAGCCAGCGCAGCTTCGGTTCCGGCATGGCCGCCACCGACCACGATCACATCGAATTCTTGAGGGTAAAGCATGAAAAGTCTGCCAGTTGGGACGTGCCAGCGGCACAAGAACATCCAAGGCATAAACCAATGCCAGGGCCTGCCCGACGGGGCAAACAAAAGATGCTCATTTTACAGGCAGGCTGTTTGCAGCCGCATATTGATCTACGAAACCCCGAATCTGCGGGGTTCCATTAAAAGGTCTCAAAAAACATTCACCATCATGATTTTGAGGGCGCGGTGTGAACAGGATTTATCGACACAAACGCTGCTGAACCAGACATCACCAACGCTGTACATGGCACCTTGTTGAGTTTCCAAAACGGTATTGAGATTTTGTTTTTCCACCGCTGTTCTCACTTGAGGCGTAAAAACTTGGGAAAAATAACGATAAAAATGAGACCGCGTCATCCGTATTGAACGGCCACTGGATAAATTGACTTGTAACGGAAATGAGGTTAGCGAGGACAGCTGACCCACATCATTGGCTCTGACGGCCATTTGCACTTCTTGCGCGAAAGTCAAGGTGTGATGCGGACTCCATCCAACCCATGGGACTGAGTCAGCCCAAGATGGGGCCACAAAAATCAGGAAATAACCAAAAATCCATGGGCGTATGTTTTTCACGTTGGCCATCACAGCGTGAACAGGCTTGGGCCACATAGGTCGTCTCAAAACAAGGTCTTCGACTCACCTCCCAACCCCCATGGTTCGAATGCGCAAAAGACAGCGGCGAAGATACCACTTATTTATTTTCAATCATTATTTATTACAAAATTTAACTATTTTATTATTTATCAAAGCATGAATACATTTGACCTGCTTAATTCGACAACGGCAATGGGCCAACAGCTTTCACCTCCCCCAACGAAAAACTGGTGTGCAGGTCTTTCACATTGGGCAGGTTGATCAGCACATCACGCGCAAACTGACTGAATGTGTTCAGGTCCTTGCTGACCACCTGCAGTTCAAAGGTCCCCGTGCCGCTGATGTAATGACAAGAAATAACCTCTGGGATCTTGAGGATCTCCTGTTCAAGCTGCCTGGTCACATCGCCTCGGTTGCGCTCGGCGTCCAAACGCACAAATGCGAACACGTCCAAGCCCACTTTATGGCGATCGATTTCGGCACGATAGCCTTTGATCACCCCTGACTCTTCCAAGGCACGAACCCGCCGCCAACAGGGTGCGGCAGACAAACCCACACGCTGTGCCAACTCGGCGTTGGTCAATCGGCCATCTTTTTGCAGTTCATTCAATATGGCCCAGTCAAATTTATCCAGTGTTTCCAAAATAACCCTCTTTCAGCAAGATTCTTTCAAATCATAGGGCAAATCCTGCCACACAAAGCAAGCACCTGTCAGCTGGGCCGCCCTACACTGTGCTGTCAATTTCAGCTGCAGGACACACACCATGAACGCCCCCTTGCCCGAATCGATTCGCCAAGCTTTAGAAACGGTGACCCTCGACGACAAATACAGCCTGGATGTGGGCCGCGCCTTCATGAGCGGTGTGCAAGCCTTGGTGAAGTTGCCCATGCTGCAACGCCAGCGCGATGCTTTGCAAGGCAAAAACACCGCTGGCTTCGTCAGCGGCTACCGGGGCTCGCCCTTGGGCAGCTACGACCAATCGCTGTGGAAGGCCAAGGACCACCTCAAGGCCCAGCACATCGTGTTCCAGCCCGGCGTCAACGAAGAGCTGGCCGCCACCGCCTTGTGGGGCACACAGCAACTGGGCTTTGCGCCCCCAGGCACCAACAAATTTGATGGCGTATTCGGCATCTGGTACGGCAAAGGCCCGGGCGTGGACCGCTGCTCGGACGTCTTCAAACACGCCAACATGGCGGGCACCACACCTTGGGGCGGCGTGCTGGCGGTAGCGGGTGACGACCATGTGGCCAAAAGCTCCACCGCTGCGCACCAAAGCGACCACATCTTCAAGGCCTGCGGCCTGCCCGTGTTTTTCCCGACCAGCGTGCAAGACATCCTGGACCAAGGCCTGCACGCCATCGCCTTGAGCCGGTTTGCCGGCATCTGGTCAGGCATGAAGACGATTCAGGAGATCGTCGAGTCCAGCGCCACCGCGCACATCGACCCTGAGCGCGTGCAGATCGTGCTGCCCGAATTCGCCATGCCACCCGGCGGCCTGCACATCCGCTGGCCCGACACCGCGCTGGAGCAAGAAGCGCGTTTGTTCGATTACAAGTGGTACGCGGCTCTCGCCTACATTCGCGCCAACAAGCTCAACCACAACGTGATTGAAGGTCCCAACGATCGTTTTGGCCTGATCGCCAGCGGCAAGGCCTACAACGACACGCGTCAGGCTCTACTGGATCTGGGTCTGGACGACGCCACCTGCCAGCGTCTGGGCATACGTCTGCACAAAGTGGGTGTGGTGTGGCCACTCGAAGCGCAAACCACGCGCGAATTTGCCACCGGTCTGCGCGAAATCCTGGTAGTCGAAGAGAAACGCCAGGTCATTGAATACCAACTCAAAGAAGAGCTGTACAACTGGCGCGACGATGTGCGCCCCAACATCCTGGGCAAGTTTGACGAAGCCGAAGGCGATGTGTCCGGTGGCGAATGGTCCATCCCCAACCCGACCGAACGTACCTTGCTGCGCGCCAACGCCGACCTGAGCCCGGCGCTGATTGCCCGTGCCATTGCCAAACGACTGAAAAAACTCGGCATCGATGCCGACACCACAGCGCGCATCGACACGCACCTGGCCGTACTGGACGCCAAGGAAAAATCGCTGCAAACCCTGACCCTGGGCGCAGCGGCCGAGCGCCAGCCCTGGTTCTGCTCGGGCTGCCCGCACAACACCTCCACCAAGGTACCCGAAGGCTCACGCGCCATGGCGGGCATTGGCTGCCACTTCATGAGCATCTGGATGGACCGCAGCACGGTGGGCTTCACCCAAATGGGCGGCGAAGGGGTGCCATGGACCGGCCAACAACCCTTCAGCACCGACCAGCACATGTTTGCCAACATCGGTGACGGCACCTATTTCCACAGCGGCATTTTGGCGGTGCGCCAAAGCGTGGCCTCGGGTGTGAACATCACCTACAAAATTTTGTACAACGACGCCGTAGCCATGACCGGTGGCCAGCAAGTGGGTGAACGCCCCGAAGGCCACAGCGTGGTGCAAATCGCGATGAGCATGAAGGCCGAAGGCGCACAACGCATCGTGGTCGTGACCGACGAGCCTGAAAAGTACAAGGGTGTGGCTTTGGCCGAAGGCGTGCGCGTGTTCCACCGCGACGAGCTCGACCGCATCCAGCGCGAAATGCGCGAGATCAAAGGCACGACCGTCATCATTTACGACCAGACCTGCGCCACCGAAAAGCGCCGCCGCCGCAAGCGCGGCACCATGGTCGACCCTGCGGTGCGCGTGATGATCAACGAAGAAGTCTGTGAAGGCTGTGGAGACTGCGGCGTGCAATCGAACTGCCTGTCGGTCGAGCCCCTGGAGACCGAACTCGGCCGCAAACGCACCATCAACCAAAGCACTTGCAACAAGGACACCAGCTGCCTCAAAGGCTTTTGCCCCAGCTTTGTCACGGTGGAAGGCGGCACCTTCAAGAAAAAATCTTCGTCCGTCACCACGGCACTCAACCCGACCAGCTTAGGCGCTTTGCCTGAACCCACATTGCCCACCATTTCAGAGCCTTGGGGCATGGTGGTCGCAGGCGTCGGCGGCACAGGTGTGATCACCATCGGCCAGCTGCTGGGCATAGCTGCGCACATGGAAGGCAAAGGCATCGTCACGCAGGACTCCGCAGGTCTGGCCCAAAAAGGCGGCGCCACCTGGAGCCATGTTCTGGTGGCCAACACCCAAGACGAAATCTGCACCACCCGCGTGAGCATGGCTGCAGCCGACCTGATCATCGGCTGCGACCCCATCGTCAGTGCCTCCAAGGAAACCACTTTGCGCATGCGTGCAGGCCGCACCCATGTGGCCCTGAACAGCAACAGCACGCCCACGGCAGCGTTTGTGAAAAACGGCAACTGGCAAAACCCGGCCGAACAATGCGTGGCCGACATCACGGCGCAAGTGGGTGTGCAAGGTGTTGGCGTATTTGATGCCGACACACTGGCCAAGCAACTCATGGGCGACACGATCTACGTCAACCCCATGATCCTGGGTTACGCCTGGCAAAAAGGTTGGGTGCCTTTGCACCGCGAATCGCTGGTGCGAGCCATCGAACTCAACGACGTGCAGGTCAAAAACAACCTGGCCGCGTTTGAATGGGGTCGGCATGCCGCGCAGCACCTGGATGTGCTGATGCAGCAGATCCAGCCCACACAGGTGATCCAGTTCAAAAAACGCGAGACATTGGAAGACCTGGTCGCCAACCGAATGGCGCGTTTGACCGATTACCAAAACGCGGCTTATGCCGTACGTTACCAAGACACCATCCAACGAGTTCAACAGGCTGAAGCACCTTTGGGCAAAACCACGCTCAGCGAAACCGTGGCGCGTCATTTGTACAAATTGATGGCCTACAAGGATGAATACGAAGTGGCTCGCCTGCACACGCAGTCAACATTTTTGGACCGCATTGCCAACAGCTTTGAAGGCGACTACAAGGTGCATTACCACCTGGCCCCTCCCCTTCTGGCCAAGCACAATGACAA
This sequence comes from Limnohabitans sp. 2KL-1, assembly GCF_003063435.1. Lineage (GTDB taxonomy): Bacteria > Pseudomonadota > Gammaproteobacteria > Burkholderiales > Burkholderiaceae_C > Limnohabitans_A. The sequence continues at coordinate 46,578 of NZ_NESL01000001.1, forward strand.
AGGCGAATTGGTCAAGCAAAAGTACGGACCTGTCATGTTGACGGCATTCAAGTTGCTGGCGAAACTCAAAGGTTTGCGCGGCACCGCATTCGATGTGTTTGGCCACAGTGAAGAACGCCAAACCGAACGTGCCTTGGTCGGTGAATACCTGCAACACATCGATGACCTGTTGCTGAATCTCAATGCCAGCACGCATGCACATGCGGTGGAAGTGGCCAAAGTGCCTGAAACCATCAAAGGGTTTGGTCACGTCAAGGAACGCAACATTCGGGCAGCGCGATCAATGTGGGCGTCATTGCGCACGCGCACGTCATGATGCTAAAAAGCCATCACCCCTTGCATGGGTGATGGCGCATCCTGGATTGGCGTGTCAACTCGAAAAAATATACAGACTTTTGCTCAACGCGAGTCAGGCAACTCGATTTTGACTTCAAGCACTTCCAGATTGTCTTGACGTTCCAAATTGACCTTGATGTCTTCGACATTGATCTTGATGTACTTGCTGATCACTGCCACCAATTCACGTTGCAAATCAGGCAAGTAATCGGGCTCCGCAGCGTTGCGACCACTGCGTTCATGCGCCAGGATGATTTGCAACCTCTCTTTGGCAACACTGGCCGTCTGCTTCTTTTCACCCAGCAGGAAGGAAAGAAAGGACATGGTTTATTTGCCTCCAAACAGACGTTTGAAAAATCCTGCCTTTTCCGCATCAATGAAACGCATGGGTTTTTCCTCACCCAAAAAACGATCAATCACGTCTTTGTAAGCTTCGGAGACATCCGTGTTGGCCATGTGGATTGCAGGCGTTCCCTGATTGGACGCTTGCAATACATTTTCACTTTCAGGAATCACACCCAGCAAAGGGATGCGCAAGATGTCCTGAATGTCTTGCAAAGACAACATTTGTCCTTCTTCGACACGGTTGGGGTTGTAGCGCGTGATCAGCAAATGCTCCTTGACAGGCTCCAAGCCTTCAATGGCGCGTTGGGTTTTGCTGCTGAGCATGCCCAAAATCCGGTCTGAATCGCGCACAGAAGACACTTCGGGATTTGTGACCACCAACGCTTCGTCGGCAAAGTGCATGGCCATCAAGGCCCCGGTTTCAATCCCGGCAGGCGAATCGCAAACGATGTATTCAAAACCCATGTCGCGCAAATCTTGAAGGACTTTGCCCACACCTTCTTGTGACAAAGCGTCCTTGTCGCGGGTTTGTGAAGCTGCAAGTACAAACAAGTTTTCGCATTGCTTGTCTTTGATCAATGCCTGATTCAAATTGGCTTCACCTTGAATCACATTGATCAGGTCATACACCACGCGACGCTCACACCCCATGATCAAGTCCAGGTTGCGCAGACCCACGTCAAAGTCGATCACAGCGGTCTTGAAGCCTTTGAGGGCCAAACCTGTCGAAAAACTGGCACTGGTTGTGGTTTTGCCCACACCACCTTTGCCGGAGGTCACAACGACGATTTTTGTCATGGGATCACTTTCTGAGACAAAAAGAAAAAAATTAAAAATCAATGTTTGAAAGGTGTGATCAGCAATTTATCCCCTTCCGGACCCGATTGCAGACTTACCTGAGCAGGTTTACCCAAAACATTCTGAGGCAATGCGTTTTCGCTCGTTCGATAGACACCCGCAATCGAAATCAGCTCTGGCTCCATCACCTGGGCAAAGATGTGAGCTTGTGTATTTCCTCTGGCACCTGCGATGGCTTTGCCACGCAAAGTGCCATAAACATGGATATGGCCGTCGGCAATGACTTCAGCGCCTGCGTTAACCACCGTCATGACGATCAGGTCACGGCCCTTGGCGTAAACCTGTTGCCCGGATCGAAGCGGTTTGTCGATGACCAAAGCGCCAAGGGGCAACTGTGCAACAGGCGGCACATTTTCGGGTGCTTGTGTTGCGCTGACAGGTTCAGCAACAGGCATGGAACGCCGTATGCGCGCATCTGAGGCATCTACCAGCCCCAACCCCTTGGCAAGACTCAAAAGCTCAGCCTGAGCCCCTTTGATGGCCAGTGGCACCAGTTGGTATTCACGCAAGACTGCCATCAGACCTGAAAGGTCAATGGTTTCATCGGTGCTCAAAGAAAGCCCACTGACATCAATCACCAAGGGATCTTGGTCAAAAAAGTCAGGGCTTTCTGACATTTGGTGTTTTAAGGCTCGTGAAACGGCCTGGACGTCAGTGGTTTTAAGAAGCAAAGCCACCAAAGACAAATCAGCACTTTTGATGTCGTAACAGGGTGATAAAGGGTCTTCTGAAACGATCGCCATGGTGTCGTTGGGGTAGGAAAGGGGCAAATCTTACCAGCGCACTTGTTTTTTGTTATCTCTCTATAGATTTATATCTTTAATTAGTCGTAGTAGTAAGGCAGGCGCTTGCATGTGGACAAGCTTCATTTTTTGTTCTTTGACAAGGACTTAGCGTGGTTTCATGCATGTGCGTGACCTTGCTTTTCTGGTGTCCGCCGTTCATGAACAACTTTGGCGAACAAGATCAACCTGTGGATAACCATGCTGTTGCGCAATTTTTATCCACAGCTTTGTTCAGCCCCCGATGACCCATTGAATGATGCCTTTGGCGACAAAGCCCAGCATGCCAAAAGCCAAGCCCAAAAAGATCACAAAAGTGCCAAATTTTCCGGCTTTGGATTCCCAGGCCAGTTGACCAATGATGAAAAGCATGTAGAGCATGAAAGCCCCAACACCGATGGTCAGGCCAAACCACGCAAATTGTTCTTCGCTGAATCCGAACATCACAGTTCACCTTGCCCAGTGATGCGTTCTGGCAGATTCGACACATCCACCAGATGTCGGTAGGCGTGCCAACTGCCATGGCCCAGCATGGGCACCACGAGAATCAGGCCCAGAAACAAGGAAAAAATACCCAGCAAGCTGAACCCCAAAATCAGAAAGGCCCACAAAGTCATTTGAAACGGGTGGGTGAAGACAGCCTTCCAACTCGTCAGCACCGCTTGCAGGACCGTGACACGCCGATCCAGCAGCAAAGGCATCGAAATCACACTGGATGCAAACACGGGCACAGCCATCATGCCGCCCAGCCCGACCCACAGTTCAAACAAATGGCCTTCCTTGGCCAGCACCACATGGCGGATGAAATCCATCGGGGTATGAATGGGCGCTGGTGCCAACAAGGTGATCAAAGCCGATGAGGTGATCACCCAGCCCGTTGCAGCCAAGCCCAGCAACAAGCCAAAACGGATCAAACTCCAGTAACTGTCTGGCTGATGCCGCAGACGCAATTGCCACTGTGTCCACGTATTGACCAGCAGCTCAAAATCAACCGTTTCCCCTTTTTCCATGGCGCGACTCATGGCGTACAAACTGGTTGCCAGTACCGGCGCAACCACCATGAAGCCCGACAAGGAGCCGACCAGCAACCAAAATTGATCATGGGCCAGCAGTGTGATGAATCCACCCAATATGGCCAAAATCAAACCATGCATCAGGCTCAACAAGGGGGCGCGTGCCAGGTCCTTGAAACCCAAAGCGAGCCACTGCATGGGTTGATCCTTCAGCAGAGGAAGGATGGGAGGCAACAAACCTTGTGTGTGTGTTGGAGGTGTTGGGGTGGGAGTTTTATCAAGCATGTGAACAGCTTACCCACCTGTGGCTTGCACAGACTTGACATGAGTCAAAACAAAAAAGAAACAAAAAGGCCACTGCGAGCAGTGGCCTTGCGGGTGAAGCTGACAATCAATCAATGCAAGTCATTGACCATCAATGGTGGCCGTGATGACCTTGGTGCTTGCCCTCATGGCCCATTTGATTGTGCATGGCTCGGGCTGTTTCACTGTCAAACAGTTTCTTTTGTTCAGCGTTGAGTGTTCCATAGAAAGTTTTTGTCGCATCAGCGTGTTTTTGCATTTCAGCATCACGTTGGGCTTTGTGTGCCTGCATCTGGTCGATGCGCTCGGGCGTGGTCAATTTTTGCAGGCTTGCCCGATCCGGGCGCGCCATGGATTTGCCCGGCTTTTGCATGCTTTGCTCAAAAGTGGTCCAGGCCGCTTCCTGAGTGGCTTCGAGTTTCAATTTGGCTTTGAGTTCGCTCAAGTGTTTGCCATGGCGCTCATTCATGCGTGCATGCATTTTGTCCATGCGTTCCATACGGGAAGCGTCGGTTTTACTTTCAGGTGCGGTTTGAGCCAAAGCCAAGCCAGAAAGACTTGTGATCAAAGCAACGGTCACAAAACGGGTGAGAATCGATTTCATGGGGAACATCCTTTTGGTGAGTGAGAACTGTCAGTTTGGATGATCCATGTGTACGGGTTGTGGCCCTTTCACACTGATTTGTAAAGACAGATGAAGGACTTGGAATTTTGATTCGACCCAAGCACACAGCAACGCCACTTGGCAAGCTTTTAAAAGAAGCCAATGTGATGCATCAAATGTTTTTGTTTTTGCAGGTGTTGATGCCCAGCAAGGTGTAAGGCGGGCACCAACCCAACAGGCCTGTGGCCAAAGGCACCAGACCCAACCAACCCCAAATGCCGACAGTGCCTGTGGCTGCCAGCGCCACCAGAATCACGCCCAGCGTGATGCGTAACAAACGGTCAATACCGCCAACATTGGTTTTCATGAGAGCTCCTTGTTGCTGTTGAAAAAAATCAGTCTGCCACACGATAGCCTTCATCGGCAATGGCTTGCTTCAAGGCGTCTCGGGGTTGTTGAGAATCGACTTCAACTTTGTTGGCAGTGCGGTCAATGGCAATCTTGGCTTGCGGATCGAGGGCCAACAAAGCTTTGGTCACTGTTTTTTCGCAGTGACCGCAAGTCATGCCTTCCACATTGAATATCTGGTTCATGATGCATCCTCAGGGCTTGTACAAACTTTGACGCTAGCATATTCCCATCAACAGGTTTCGACATGACACAGATCAATTCCGAGTTCACTACTCACGACATTGGCATCGGGGGTATGACATGCGCTTCATGCGTGGCACGGGTTGAAAAAGCTTTGGCCAAAGTGCCGGGTGTGGCGTCAGCCAGTGTCAATTTGGCCACTGAATCCGCACGGGTGGTGGTTCACTCTGCCCAGGTCACCGACGCTCGTCTGCGCCGTGCCATTCGTGATGCCGGGTACGAGCCTCGCTCAGCCGATGCCGCAGAAATCGCCGGCAACCCATCAACATGGTCAGGTTTCGGACCTGTGGCGGTAGGCCTTTTGCTGTCCACACCTTTGGTGTTCCCCATGCTCGGAGATTTGTGGGGACAGCATTGGATGTTGCCTGCCTGGGTTCAGTTTGCACTGGCTACGCCTGTGCAATTCGTCCTTGGGGCACATTTTTACAAAGCGGGTTGGCATGCCCTCAAGGCCTTCACGGGGAATATGGATTTGCTGGTGTCGCTGGGCACCACTGCGGGCTGGGCTTTATCGGTTTGGTTGTGGCTGAGCGCTCACGAGGGCCACACACCTCACTTGTATTTTGAAGGTTCGTCCGTGGTCATCACGCTGGTCATGCTGGGCAAATGGCTGGAAACCCGTGCCAAACGACAGACCACCGAAGCCATTCGCGCTTTGCATGCCTTGCGGCCGGACAAGGCGCATTGGTTGAGCGACGAAGGCGAAACCGATGTACCCGTGGATGAAATCCTGGTGGGGGATCGCATCGTGGTCAAGCCGGGCGAACGTTTTCCACTGGATGGTGAATTGCTCGAAGGGCAGACCCAAGTGGATGAATCCATGCTCACCGGAGAACCATTGCCCGTGTCTAAGGCCTTGGGTTCGCCACTGACCGGAGGGTCCATCAACGGTGATGGACGCGTGGTCATGCAGGTCAAGGCAGTGGGCCATGAAACTGTTCTGTCGCACATCATTCGCTTGGTTGAAGATGCGCAGGCCGCCAAGGCACCCATTCAGCGTTTGGTGGACAAGGTGTCTGAAATTTTTGTGCCGGTGGTTTTGCTGGTGGCCTTGATCACTCTGGTTGTCTGGATGGTGCAGGCTGTGCCGTTTGAAACAGCTTTGATCCATGCCGTGGCAGTCTTGGTCATTGCATGTCCTTGTGCCTTGGGTTTGGCGACTCCTGTGGCCATCATGGCCGGTACGGGTGTGGCGGCCAAACATGGCATTTTGATCAAGGATGCACAGGCTCTCGAAATCGCACACCGCGTACAAACCGTGGCCTTTGACAAAACAGGCACACTCACCGTGGGACAGCCGCGCCTGATTCAACAAGTAGGCGTTGTCGGAGAACAAGAGAGCACGCTGTTGATGTGGGCTGCGAGTGTGCAAAGTGGCAGCGAGCACCCTTTGGCGCGTGCTGTGGTCAAGGCTGCAACGGCGCAAGGTCTGAGCTTGCAAACGCCACAAGCATTGCAAGCCGTTCCAGGTAAAGGGGTGCAAGCGGTGGTGGGTGGACGCCACATGAGTCTGGGCAGTTTGCGCTGGCTACAGGAAGAAGGCCTGGATGCAGCACAGTGGCAAGAAGACATCGCGCAATTGCAATCGCAAGGTGCCACCTTGTCAGCACTGGCCGAGCGTACCGAAGCCGGGCTCCAAGGCCTGCTGCTGATGGCCTTTGGTGACGAGCCCAAACCGGGTGCTGCGCAGGCATTAAGTGCTTTGCGTGCTCGTGGCCTCAAGCTGGTCATGATTTCAGGAGACAACCAGGCCGCCGCCGATGCCATGGCTTACCGTCTGGGTTTGCGACCGCAAGAAGGTGAGGTGCTGGCCAATGTCTTACCGGGTGACAAAGCCGCACAAGTTAAAAAATTGCGCGAAGGCGATGGGCATGGACCCAGAGTCGTGGCGATGGTGGGTGATGGCGTGAACGACGCACCCGCACTGGCCGCAGCCGATGTCGGTCTGGCCATGGGCAACGGTACAGATGTGGCCATGCACGCGGCAGGCATCACCCTCATGCGCGGCGATGTTGCACTGGTGGGGGCGGCACTGGACATTTCAGCACGCACAGTTGCCAAAATCCGGCAAAACCTGTTCTGGGCTTTTGCTTACAACGTGGCAGGTATTCCGTTGGCTGCGCTGGGGTATTTGAACCCGGTCATCGCCGGAGCGGCCATGGCACTCAGCTCGGTGAGTGTGATGAGCAATGCCCTGCTGCTCAAACGCTGGAAACCCTGAATATTCTTGACCTGTGTCATGGCATGACATGCAGCATTGGCGCAAAGTGAAAACTCTTTTTAAAGGCCAGTTTTCATGAAAAATCCCAACGCACTGCAAATCATCCGTGACGAACATGCCTCGTTGGCCGCCATGCTGCAGTCCATGCGGTTGATGGTGCAGCGTGGTCCTGAAGCAGATCGCCCTCAATTTTTCAATGTGGTGCGTGCCATGTTGTTTTATATCGATGAATTCCCAGAACGCTTGCATCACCCCAAGGAGTCCAATTTATTGTTCCCGAAGGTCGTGAAAGCAGCACCCCAGCTCATGGGTGCCATCGACAAACTCGAACGCGATCACATGTACAGTGAAAAAGCAGCGCGTGATTTGCAACACCTGCTGCTCGCTTGGGAGTTGCTGGGCCACGGCCGCCGCAAAGCATTTGAAGAGGCTTTTGACACTTATGTGAACTTTTACCTGGAACACATGAATCTAGAAGAGTCCGTGATCCTGCCAGAAGCACAGCGCTGCCTGACGCAAGAGGACTGGCAATTGCTGAACTTGGCATTTGCAGAGAACGCCGACCCATTGTCGGGCCATTACCCCCCAGCCAAAGAATACGAAAAACTGTTCAGCCTGATCGTCATGCGGGCACCATCGCCCATTGGCCTGGGTTGAATGCCGAGCACTTCACTTTTGAATCCGCCCATTGACCTGATGGGGTGCGCATAAGTCTGTGAATAAAAAAAGGGCAACACCCTGCTTATCCACAGCCTACCCCACTTGCTGAAAGTTGTTCATGTATAGCGATCAGTTCCAAAGCACAGTCACGCACAACTTCAACGATGACCTAAGTCCTTGTCAGCATTGGTTAAAACAGGCTTTTCCACAGAGGAGGTCAATGCTTATCTACTATGACTATTTAAAGATATAAGAATATAGAAGAATAGAAAAAATCCAAATTGGCAGGGAGCAAGGCTTTCAGAACATCCATTTCAGCCCCATGGTGGTCAAAGTTTGGCCCGCTTGATAGCCCAAGCTGGCATCAATCTGAAGCTGTGGCAATACGTCATGGCGCAAACCGATCGCTCGCGCAGGTTTTGAATTTTGCTGACCAAAACTTTCGAGGTGCAGGGTCACGCTGCCCAGTGACCGCTCCCAGGCCAAACCACGCGTGATGACATAAGAGCCTGCCTGATCCTGGGCAGAGCCCAGGTTGGCATGCAAACTGCCCCACAAAGGGTGGTGACAAGTGAGCAAGCCGTTGGCATAAGGGCGTGATTTTTCAGAGCCGGTTTGCGACAAACCCAACAAAGCACCCCAGTTGCACCCTTGCTCCTGCGAAACCGTGAGACGGAATTTGACTTGGACAGCTGTGGTGCTGAGCTGGCTGTGGCTATCGCGGGAAAACGCTGCGGCCAATTCCACCCCGTCGGCAGGTGACCATGCGGGTGCCACGGTCCATGCCCGGGGACCTGCTGAGTTGTGTGCCCACCAGGTTTCCACATGACCTTCACCGGGTTCGTTCACGTTGGCGTCTTCCACAGACAACGGTCGCCCTGCATGCACATGTCCCCATGTCAGGATCAACAAGCATGCGCTGGCGCTGCGCATAAAAAATGAAAACGGTTTCATGGTCAGGGCCTTCTTGGTTCAAAGTTTGTAATCAGGGCTTTCGCGTTCCAGTTTGCGCAGCAGCGACGGCCAGACAAATGCCCCACCCAAGCCACCGGTTTGTACGCGCATGGCGGTGGCCACGCCGTTCAGAATTTGCGGGTCCACGGCCGTGAGGTCCGCAGCGTTGGACTGACCGGCCAGCGCATCCACTTGAATGCGGCAGGTGTTTTCGAAGGTGTACATGGACAAAAACGCGTCAGCGATTGTTTTGCCCACGGTCAACAGACCATGGTTGCGCAACATCAGGTAATTGGCGCTGCCCAAATCGGCTTGCAGGCGCAGCTTTTCTTCGTCGCGAATGGCCACGCCTTCATAGCCGTGGTAGGCCAGCGAGGCCAGCACAAACGTGCTTTGCTGGCTGATGGGCAACACACCGTGCTTCTGTGCGCTGACGGCCACCCCGGCCCGTGTGTGCGTGTGCAACACACAACCCGCGTCGGGCCGGGCTTCGTGCACGGCACTGTGGATCACAAAACCAGCCGGATTGACAGGAAACGGGCTGTCGTTCAGTTTGTTGCAAGCCATGTCCACTTTGACCAAACTGGACGCGGTGATCTCGTCAAACATCAGGCCGTAGGGGTTGATCAGAAACTGGTGCCCATCGCCCGCCATCGACTCGGGCAGCTTGGCGCTGATGTGGGTGAACACCAGATCGCTCCAGCCGTACAGGGCTACTAAGCGGTAACAAGCCGCCAGATCGGTGCGCAACTGCCACTCGTCGGGGTGCACGCTGTCTTTCAGGGAAGAGGTGTTAAACGTCATGGCCGGGCTCCAGGCAAACAAGGAAACACCAGCTTAATGATGATCCGAGGATGCCGATGACGTTTTGGTGACTGCAAGAGCGTTTTCAGTCACCCAGACCCGCATCCATCTGGCTGCGTCAGCTTTTCCAGTTGCATCAGATAAGCCCGCGCAAACTGCCCGCCATCGTCTTGCGGGCCGCACATTTCGGCCGAAGCTTGGAGCTGGCCGCACACCGCCGGGCGCGTGGGCAGGCCGAAGATTTGGCAGCGCCCTTGTGCGTCCAGCTGCACGCAGGGCACGCCCGCCGGTTTGCCCTGCGGCATGCCGGGAATGGCCGAGGAGATGGACGGGGCGGTGCAGCAGGCGGCGCAGCCGGGGCGGCAAGTCAATTTAAGGGCTGTGTTCATTTCGGCCACAGCACCCAGAGTTTGAGCGGCTGCTTGAGCCGCCCGGCCAGCTCGCCTGCGGCGGTGCCCGAGCCCGCGTAGTAGTCGGCTCGCACCGCGCCCACGATGGCGGTGCCGGTGTCTTGCGCCAGCACCAGCCGGTCGAGCGTGGTTTGTGGTCCGCTCGATTGCAGCCAGACCGGCGTGCCATAAGGGATGCTGCCCCGGTCCACCGCGATTGAGCGCCCGGCCGTGAGCGGCACGCCTTGTGCGCCTTTGGGGCCAGGGGGCGTCACGCCGGGCGGCAGGGCTTCTTCCTTGAAGAACACCACGCGGGGGTTTTGCCATAGCAGCTCGTTCACGCGAGACGGGTTGCGGCTGATCCAGTCCTTGATACCGGGCCAGCTGGCGTCGCGGATCTGGCCTTGGTCGAGCAGCCAGCGGCCGATGCTTTTGTAAGGTTGGTCGTTGGTGGCGGCAAAGGCCAGGCGCACCATGCGCTGGCGGCCATCGGGCTCGGTCACGTTGATCAGCCCTGAGCCCTGGATGTGCAGCACCATCGCGTCCACGGGGTCGGCCAGATAAACCAGCTCCTTGCCGCGCAAGGCGGCGCGGGCGGCGGACACGGTCTCCATCTCCTGCCGGCTGTACCAGGGCTTGCGCTGGGCCAGACTGGCGGGCGGGGCGTAAAGTGGCACCACGAAGCCCTTGCGCGGCAGGCGTGAGGCGTCCATCACCGGCTCGTAATAGCCGGTCAGCAGGCCTTCGCTGCGTTGCTCGTTCGATTCGACCCGGTAGGGCTGCAGGTTCTGGCGTATCCAGCTGCGCTGCGCCTGGGGCGAGGCGCTGGCCAGGCGCTGCACCTCGGGGCACAGCGCTTTCCATGCGGCTGCGGGGCGTTGGCAGCTTTGCAGCCAGGCGGGCCAGGCGTCTTGCACCGCATCGGTCTCCAGCCCGGGCAGCTCGGTCCAGCGCACCGGCACCCAGCGGCTTTGGGCTTGGGTGATGGCGGGGGGCAAGGGGCTGTTGTCCGCAGGCGCCACGATGGGGGCTTCTGGTGCAGGGGTTTGGACCACCGGGGTCCATGAGCAACCGGTCATCATGCCTACAATCGCGGCCAACAAGAAGCCGATCCGCTGCGGGTGGCGGGTCAAGAAACGGGGTTTTTGCATGGGTCTGATTTTGCTGGAAGCTTTGCTGGCCTTGTTGATCTTCGTCGCCATTGTCTGGTGGACGATGTTTTCAGGGCGAAAGAAAGGTGAATTGCCGTCAAGCCGACAGGATGCAGAACCCGTTGAACCCGTGGTACCTGATTCGGTTCAAAAATCGCCCGATGACAAACCTCACTGAAGTGACGGGTTCAGTCCAACATCGATTGCGCACCTTCAAAGCGTTGCGCGTAATAGCGGTTGCTCAGGCTGTCCATGCGCACCCCGGTGCGCGGGTTGCTGGCGTGTACGAAGCGGCCCTCGCCCACGTACACGCCTACATGGGAATGCCGTGAACCAAGGGTGTTGAAAAACACCAGATCGCCTGGCAAAAGTTGTGCAGGATCAATGGGCCTGGACTGGCGGCCCAGATCGGCGGCGCTGCCTTTGACGGGGATGCCTGCACCTTCCTTGTAGACGTGTGCCACCAATCCCGAGCAATCAAAACCGGTGGCCGGACCGCGTCCGCCCGAGGTGTATCGGGTGTCCAGCAGCCCCATGGCGACCAGTGCCAGGTCGTTGCGCACGGGGTTGTAAGCGGCGGCGGCAGAAGCAGACAATGGTTTTGCTGGGGGTTTAGTCCGTGATGCACAGGCCACCAGTGCCAGTGACAACGCCAACGTTGTGCACAGCGTCAGGCCTCGGACCAACCGCCCCTGTGAGAAAGGTCCAACAGTTTGGGGTTTGGCAGCGCTTTTCATGCCAGTGAGCGCAGCAAATTGGCCAGTTCCACGGCGGACTTCACATCCATTTTCTCGAATACGCGTGCGCGGTGGACTTCGACCGTACGCACGCTGATGTCAAGTTGGTCCGCAATCAGTTTGTTGGGCAAGCCTTCCACCACCAGACGCATCACATCGCGCTCCCGTTCGGTCAATTCGGCCAAACGTGATTGAAGCAATTGCTGTTGTTGACGAATGAACAACCGTTCTTGCGACAAGGCCAGTGCCTGCTCCACCCGGTCTACCAGGGCGTTGTCCGAAAAGGGTTTTTCACAAAAATCAAAAGCCCCACGCTTGACGCTGTCCACCGCCGTGGGCACATCGGCATGGCCAGTCAGAAAAATGACGGGCCAAGCATGGGCGATGCCGTTGTTCAAGAGCAGTTCAAACAAGGCCAGACCGCTCATGCCCGGCATGCGCACATCCAGCAACACGCAGCCAGCTTGTCGCGGCAACGAGGGTGCAGCTGTTGGGCCAATGGGCAATGTTTGAACGCTGTGTGTGAGCATGTCCAGAAATTTTTCTGCACTGTCAAAAGACTCGCTCAGCAAGCGTCGGGTGCGCAGCAACCAGGCCATGCCTTCGCGGACACTGGCATCGTCATCCACGATGAAAACGGTGGGCGTGTCGGTCAGGTTCATGGGGGCATCTTATCCAAAACAGCGCGCATGGCGCATTCATGCGGTCGCATCACAGCACGGCGTCTGTTCTGCCACAGGATTCGGTGGGCAAGGTGAAACGGAACACCGTGCCTTTGGGCTGCAGGGCTTCAAATTCAAGATGGCCGCCATGTTGCTCGACGACGGTGCGGCACAAACTCAGGCCCAAACCCATGCCTTCGGGTTTGGTGGTGAAGAAGGGCGTGAACAATTGCTGGGCCACATCCTGCGCAACACCGACACCCAGATCGGTGACAGAAAATTCGACCCACCCTTGTTCGGCATTGGAGGCCGCGCGCCGGGCCTGCAGCACCAGCACGCGTTCCCGGCAATCGGGCCAGTCCATGGCTTGCATGCCGTTGCGTGCCAGATTCAACAGCACTTGCTCGACCATGGTGCGGTCGCACACCACCTGGGACAGTTTGGGCTCGACGCGGGTGTGCACCCGTACTTGCAGTTTGCGCGCTTGCAAGTTCACCAAGGGGGCGATGGCATCCAGCAGCGCTTGGGGCGGTACGGCTTCGCGGGTCTGGTCACGGCGGCGCACAAAGTCGTGCACGCTGTTGATCACGCGTCCCGCGCGCTCGGCCTGCTCGGCAATGCGGCGCAAGGCCATGTGTACATCGTCCAGCGTTTGCGGCTCGGCACCAGGGTTTTTCAGCAAGTTCAAGGAGCCATTGGCATAACTGGCAATAGCGGCGAGGGGTTGGTTCAACTCGTGGCTGAGCAAGGAGGCCATTTCGCCCACGGTAGCCAGTCGGGCGGTGGCTTGCAGGCGTTCCTGGCTGGCGCGTGAGAGTTCTTCGATGCGGCGTTGTTCGCTGATGTCGATCACCGCGCCCATCCAGCCGGTTTGCTGGCCTTGCACGCTGATCAGTGGTGCCTCGATGATCAGGACCGGAAAGCGCGTGCCGTCCTGGCGCATGAAGACCGATTCAAAACCTTCGCGTGGTGGCACATTGCCCGCCAGGCGGATGGCCTGACGTTGCTGGTATTCGTCCACCATCTCCGGTGGCCAATAGGGCATGGGGGCATTGTGTCCGATCAGCATCTCGGCATGGAGTCCGACCATTTGGCAAAAGGCCGGGTTCACATAAGTGATGCGTCCTTCCAAATCACGCGCGCGCAGGCCTGTGACCAGAGAGTCTTCCATGGCTTTGCGAAAAGCCAGTGCTTCGGCCAGATCGCGCTCGGCTTTCAGGCGTCGGCGCGAGTCTTTGGCCAGCAACACCATCACGGTCACCAAGGCAATCGACATGCCTGTCACCAGCGCGGTCAATACGTTGGGAAACAGATCCGGCTCGCTGCGGCGACCATCCATGCGCAAGACCAGGGTGTTGCCGGGCAGGTCCACCAATTGCTGTGCGGTGAAGACACGCAGGCCACGGCGTTGACTTCCTGCGATGGCCAGGCGCGTGCCATCAGGTTCGGTGAACGAGACCTCATTGCGGCGGCCAAAGCTGTTGCCCAGACGCGCATTGAGCAACTCTTGCAGGCTGTAGGTGACCACCGTGAACCCCACAAGTTCACCCGCCTGCATGTTGGGTAAACACAACTCCATGACTTCAAAGCCCTGTCCGTCGTTTTGGGGCAGGAAATAAGAACTGGAATACGCGGCACTGCTCGAGCGCCGTGCGCGCAAACAAGATTGCAGCGTTTCGTTCAGGGTGTCTGCACGGGGAGAACGTTCAAACACCGGGGCGCGCAAGGGCGAATCGACAAAGTTTTTCAGAATCAGGTCCTTGTCACGCCATTCGATGCGCAACAAATCGCGGTTCTCACGCAACAAGGCATGGGCCTCGACCGACCAGAAGGCCTCGGAAGCCAGGGTGGATTGCAAGCCTTGCAGCGCTTGCACGTGCCGCGACAGCTGGGTGCGCAAATCACTGACCGCGTCGGCCGTGTCCCGTTCCAGTTCGGCCTGTAGCTGGCTGGCTTCGTAGCGCCCGGCAAGCCAGACCAGGGTGATCAGCACGGCGATGACCAAAGTGATCAGGGCACTCCACAAAGAACGTCGACCACGCCCTCCTGGAAATGCATCTTCGACGGCCTGCCACCAGGCCATGGCACGCGCTTTGAGCGTTTGGGACAGGTCCCGCAAGGCATCGTTTGTCATGCCGGCATTGTCGTGGATGCGCGAAAGGGAGCGGCACGGAAAGCCTTGGGTGGATTTTGCATTGGGCGAGCGAGCGTGGTGGTGAGCAATACCCGCTCAGGTCATGGGCCACGACCGCGCATCAAGGCGAAGAAGCTGGCCCGCTGCTCGGTCCGGGTGTGGCGCGTTTGTCGATGCGTGTGACCCGCGGGTCTGTCCAGCTGCCATCGATCATGAATTCCTGCGTGGATGCTTGTGACAGGGGGTTTTGCAACAACCATTGCGCCAAAAAAGTGGTCAAACCCACCATCGGGTTAAGCGCAAGTCCAGCCAACAATGAGGCCGTGCCGGCGTCCACCACGGGCAAAATCACCGCCCGCAACCTTTGCGTTTCTTGGGCCAGGTTGGCCGACCCGTCGAGTTGAACCACGGCATTGACCCCCTTGATTTGAAGGTTCCGCGTGCTTGCCATGCCGTGCACGATGGTCACATCGCCGTGTACCGAATCAAAGGCAAAGCCATCGGAAAAGACGTCCCGAAAGTCAAGCAACAAGCGCCTGGGCAAGGCCTGCAGACTCAGCACCCCCAGCAGTTTGGCGGCACCGGCATCGGCTTTCAGAAACTGGCCTTTGCCCATGTTCACCTCAAAGTGGCCATTCATGCTGGGGTAATGCAGGCTCAGGGGTGAGCCCTGCCAGCTCACGGTGCCTTCGAGTTTGCCGGTGCCGTTGCGCAAGGCATCCGGGGTGCCCAGGCGCGTCAGCAGGGCCCCGGCATCGTTCACGTCCAGCACGAAGTTCATTTCCGTTTTACGCAAGGGACTGCCTTCGCGTGCGGCCAGCCACCGGCCCGTGCTGCGCAAGCTGCCTTCGGGCAACTGAATGTTGAATTTTTTAAGCTGCCATTCAGCGGTGTTCGGGCTGTAGGGCGCGGGGGTGTCGGTGTTGATGGCTTCGATCTCGATGCGACCGAGTTTCTTGCCGCGCAGCTCCAGTTCGTCGACCACGATGTCCAGTGCCGGCAATTTTGCCGATGGGGTTTCGAGCAAGGTTTCCACTTCGGCCGCACTGGACGGCGGCAGGTTGAGCCGGCTCAGGCGAGCGAACAATTGGCCGGGCGGATTGTTCAGGGATGGCCGAAAAGTAAAATACCCGCTCAGTTCTTGCGCGTCGATGTTGGCTTGCCACTGGCTGCCATCGCGGGTGCCACCGGCCACCACCTGGTGCAAGGTGCGGTCTTCAGCGGTCAAGGTGTTGGCTTTCAGGCCGATGCGCGTTGGCAGGTAGGCTGACCAAGCGGCGGCTGGATGACCCGGGCTGGTCGAGGATGCGAGCGCAGGCACCAAGTCTCGCCATTCGTCCAGGGACAGTCGGTCCATCACCACGTTGGCGGTGACCCCGGTTTCGGACAGTGTCGGCAATTTTTCGCCCGCCACACCCAGACTCAAGCTGCCACGCAAGACCCGGGGTGTGGCCCCCGATACATCGCGCACATAGTGAACCCGCGCGACATCACCCAAGGTCACCTGAATCTGGTCTTGCAGCCCGGGTGGGTCACCTTGTGGCTGGATGCGAATGGACAAGGGCATGGCGCTGTTGGTTGTTTTGCCCAAAGGGGCAGGCAGCTGCAAAGACAAGCCTTCCAGTGTGCTTTGCAGGCTCAGATCGGGCTGGCCTTGTTGCCAGCCCAGCCGTGCGCTGTAGGCCGTGGACCCGCCAGCGTGCTGTGCCAGGCCATCTATCGGGAAAAACTCGCGTGCGGCGCGCAAGGCGGTCGCGCTCACTCGCCCTTGTGCATGAAAAAGAACCGCAGGCTCGGCCCCCGATGCCGCAACGGTGCCCGAAGCTGCAGCCGCTCCGGCGTGCGACCCTGTGGCGCGCAGGCCCCCCTCGATCTGTACCGGGCCGCCCAACATCTGGGCCTGTAATTTGTTGACGCCAAAACCCCCTTCATGGAACTGCAGCGTGCCCTGGATTTTTTCCAGCCAAGGGGTGGCCGATGTGATGCGCAGATCGTTGCCATTGAATTGCACGCTGCCTTGTACCTGCGTGCTTTCTGGTGTCAGCAAGGGTACGTTCAACTTGAAGCGGGTTTGCAGCGGGCCCGTCCCTTGGGCCTCTTGCAGCACGCCTGACAACATGGCGTTCAGTGGGGATTGCCGGATCAAGTTCAGCACCTGCGGGGCACTGGCCCGGCTCTCGGCGCTCACTTGCAGGAGGGGTTGGTGGGCCATGTCAGCGATTTCGGTCATCGGTGCGCTCAGCACAAACCCATTGCTGGCGTCACCCGTTCGCGCTGTGGCATCGGTGAGTTTCATGCCCAAGCGGTCAAACGTGAGTTGTCCTTGTAAACCCTGTAAACGCGGCCAGGGAACAGCCCCCTTGGACATGAAAGACGCGGGCATCATGTCGTATGACACATCCTTGAGTCGACCAGAAAACCGGAATTCGCCTTCTTCTGGGTGGGCAAAAGGCAGTTTGGACAAGTTGCCCTGCACTTTGACCTTGACGTCCGAATACTGTCCTTTCACCAGCGCATCGCGCACGTAATGCCGAACCGATTCGGGCAAGCTCAGGGGCAGGTAGCGGTGCGCGGCCGTGACATCGGCGCGTGTGATGCTGCCCTGCAGGTCCAGCACACCCGGGCCTGCGCCGCCCGGCAAGGCCTGCCATTGACCGTGCCATTCGCCTTGCAAATCGGCATTGGCCAGTTTCAGGTGCCATTGCGGCACACGCCAGTGTGTGCCTTGGGCGTGCGTCTCGCGTTCCCACCGCAAACGGGCTTGCACGCTGTGCACAGGCACTTCAGCCGGTGAGAGCACGCCCGGGAACCACAAAGCGCTGCCCTTGTCCATCTGCAATGTCAACCGGCCTGTGGCCTCGTTCATGTCGACCTTCAGGTCTGCCCCGCGCACGCCTGGCATGGCTGGTGAAAAAGATGGCGGCAAAGCGGTGGTGACAGGGGCTTGAGGCAACCAATTCAAGCCTTGAACGCTGGCCTGGAGGTCGTATTTTTCGGGGGGGAACCCATGGCCTTGCCAGCGCATTTGCAAAGAGCTCACCCGACCTGCGACCTCGTGCGTCTGCAAGGCTGGGTGCAGCGCTTGCGCTGCAGGCCAGCGCAGTGTCAGCTCACGCAGTGCTTGCAGGTCCAGTTGATCGGCTTGCAGATGGCCTTTGGCCGCCCGGAGGCCTTGCGCATGGGTGTAGTCCAGCGCCAGATTGCCGCCGGGCCAGACCAGGCCCTGATCGGTCACAAAAGCCAGCCCACGCGTAGACACCAAAAAACCGTCGGGGCGCACTTGAACACCCAGGCGGCCCGTCAGGTGCTGCAGTACCCAAGCCGGGCTTTGCGGTCCCAACCGCAGGTGCAGCGCCTTCAGGGCCACATCCGCGACACCGCCGCGCCATTGACCCTTGTCCACATCCGTCCATAGACGCAAAGCCCCTTGACCCTGCGTCAGATCGAGGCCAGAGGTCAGCGTGGTGGGCACATGCGGCTGTGCACGCATGTGCAGTTGCGCCATGTCGATGTGCGGGAATAAGGCATAGGCCTGGCCCGACCAATCACGCCAACGTCCGGCATGAACCGACAGCAGGCTGCGCCTGAACTTGCCCATCACCACAAACCGATCGCCCCACCCAGGCGGCGGCGTGGCGTCCAGCCGAAGGTCATGGCGACGGGCCGAATTGCGCATCACCACGTCCACATCGCGCAAGGACAGCGCCGTGTCAGCAGCGGCTGCACCGGGCCCCGGCACCACAAAATGGCGGTTGGATTCGTCATGCCAGTGCAAAGTGCCGCCCCGAATCACCACTTCGCGTTGCGAAAACAACCAGTCTGCGGCGGTCGAATCGCCCTGGGGTGTCTGCGGCCAATCGAGTCCGGCCACTTGCCACCGGCCATCGGCGTTCAGACGCACATCCAGCTCGGGCGTGTCCAGCACCAACTGGTCCAGCCGCAGCTGCAGCACCGAGCGCAGGCTGATGGCGACCACCACCTTGGGCAAAAGCAAGGCCGGTCGGCCTTGTTTGTCCAGCAATTCGATCTCACGCAGCTCGAAAGACGGTATCCAGCCGGTTGATCGCGCTGACAGCACGCCAATGCGCACCGGAACACCCAGGGATTGACGGGCCAGGCTTTCCAGCGCAGGGCGAAACTCACTGATTCGCGGCACAATCCAAAAATGCAAGCATGCCCAAGCCATGCCCAGCAACAGTCCGGCGATCAGCAAGCCCCATAAAACTGCCCGTGCGAGTCGGGTCAGCCAGGTCATGAGCAGGGGCGCAGCGGGCGAAGACAGCACAAACGTTAGAACCAGAAAGTAAGCAGGAATTATGACCCGCAGCCAGCCCATGGATGAAATCCCTCTTGCCCCCGCTGCCATCCCGCCCGAATTGCCCGCCTATTCGCGTTTTGTACAGCGCCTGCACCGCCGCTATGCCGATGTGTTGCCTTTGCTGCCCCCCGGTGCCCCCACCCGTGACAGCCTGAATTCGTGTTTTATCGCCCTGCAGGCCACGGGCCTGGACACCGGCGCCGCCTTGCGCGTGTTGCGCCAACTCACCCTGGAGCGTCTGGCCCACCTGGACTGCACCCGGCAAGCTTCGCTGCAGGCCGTCACCCATGGCATGACCTGGTTGGCCGAAGTCACGCTTGACATGGCCTGGCAGCAAGTCACCCGCGATCTGGATGCCTTGCACGGCGTGCCGACCAAGCCCGACGGTCAGCGTGCCGAAATGTGGATCGTTGGCATGGGCAAACTGGGTGCCCGTGAGCTCAATGTGTCCAGCGACATCGATCTGATTTATGTGTACGACGAAAACGGCGAAACGCTGGGCAACAGCGAGGGCCGCAACAAGGTTTCGTGCCAGGAGTACTTCAGCCGCGCCGTCAAGCGCATGTACGCCCTGATTGGCGACACCACCGAACACGGCTTTGTGTTCCGGGTGGACCTGGCGCTGCGCCCCAATGGCAACTCTGGCCCGAGCGTGGTCTCGCTCGACGCACTGGAAGAGTATTTGCTGGTGCAAGGCCGCGAATGGGAGCGTTTTGCCTGGATGAAAAGCCGCGTGGTTGCGCCCCGCAGCGCGGTGGTCAACGGCTCAGCCCAGGCCTTGCGCGGCGTGGTGCTGCCTTTCGTGTTCCGCCGCTATCTGGACTACAACGTGTTCGAGTCGCTGCGCACCTTGCACCAGCAAATCCGAGACCATGCGTCCAAGCGCAGCGCGGGCCACCCCGAACGCGCCAACGACGTGAAACTCTCGCGCGGCGGTATTCGCGAGATCGAATTCACGGTGCAACTCTTGCAGGTGGTGCGCGGCGGGCAGTTTCCCGAACTGCGCACCCGCCCCACGTTGGACGCGCTGCAGCGCGTGGCCAAGGCCGGGCTCATGCCACAGGCCACGGCCGACGCCTTGAGTGCGGCCTATGTGTTTTTGCGACAGGTGGAACACCGCATCCAGTACCTGGACGACCAGCAAACCCATGTGCTGCCGACCCGCGACGACGACCTGGCTTGGATTGCCCAGACGCTGGGCCATGACAACACCTGCAGCTTTTTGAGCGAACTCGACGCGCACCGTGAACTGGTGGCACAGGAGTTCGACACCTTGCTGGGCGGCGACCGCGAGTGCAAAGGCTGTAACGGCAAGAACGGGCAAAACGGCCGGGAACACGCTGAGCTGGACAAGGTGCTGGGCGACTTCACGGGCGCGGTGCGCGAGCGCCTGGCCCTGTGGGCCGACAACCCGGTGGTGCAGGCGCTGCGCGACGAGTCTCGCGGGCGTCTGATGCGCCTGTTGCAGCGCACCGCGCAGTGGCTGACCGAAGGCCGCATCACCGACACCGCCGTGCTGCGCATGGCCGACTGGATCGAGCCGCTTCTGCGCCGCGAGATTTACCTGTCGCTGCTGCTGGAGCGCCCTTCGGTGCACGAGCGCCTGCTGCGCCTGCTGGGTGCGGCCCGCTGGCCAGCACGCTATCTGGTGCAGCACCCCGGCGTGATCGATGAGCTGGCCGGGGGCAACCTGTTTGACAGCCGTTTTGACCCGGCAGAATTTGAGGGCGAACTCGAAGCCCGCCTGAGCGCACTCAAGCGCACCGGCGAGGACGACGAAGAAAGCCTGCTCGATTTGCTGCGCCGCGCCCACCATGCCGAGCAGTTCCGCACGCTGGCGCGTGACGTGGAAGGCGTGCTCACCGTGGAGCAAGTGGCCGACGACCTGAGCGCGCTGGCCGATGCGGTGCTGCGCGTGACCGCCCGCTGGTGCTGGAGCCGCCTGAAAACCCGCCACCGCGACGAACCCCGCTTTGCCGTGATCGCCTACGGCAAGCTCGGCGGCAAGGAACTGGGCTACGGCAGCGATCTGGACATCGTGTTTGTTTATGACGACGAAGACGAGCGGGCCCAAGAGGTCTATGCCGCCTTTGTGCGCAAGCTGATCAACTGGATGACGGTCAAAACCAGCGAAGGCGATCTGTACGAGATCGACACCGCGCTGCGCCCCAACGGCAATTCGGGCCTGCTGGTCACCCGCTTTGAGGCCTACGCCGACTACCAGGAGCAACGCGGCAGCAACACCGCCTGGACCTGGGAGCACCAGGCCATGACGCGGGCCCGCTTTGCGATGGGTCTGGACACGCTGGCCACGCGCTTTGACGCGGTGCGCCGCGCCGTGATTTGCGCGCCGCGTGATGCGGCCAGCCTGAAAGCCGAAATCACCACCATGCGTGAGCGCGTGCGCGAAGCCCACCCGGTCAAGGCCGGGCACTTTGACGTGAAGCACAGCCCCGGTGGCATGGTGGACGCCGAGTTTGCCGTGCAGTATTTGGTGCTGCTGCACACCGCCGCCCACCCGGCGCTGGCCGACAACGTGGGCAACATCGCCTTGTTGCAACGCGCCGAAACAGCCGGACTGTTGCCAGCGGGCGTGGGCCAGGCAGCGGCCAATGCCTACCGCGAAATGCGCCGCCTGCAACACCGCGCCCGCCTGAACGAAGAACCCACCCAGGTGGACCCGGCCACGCTGGCCGTGGAGCGCGATGCGGTGCTGGCGCTGTGGCGGTGGGTGATGGGCTGAAGACCCCGACGCTATTGGGGTCAATGTGCGGCGTGCAGCTCTTGCAGCGCCGCAGAAAACACGCGTTTTCCCGGGAGATGTGTTGTTTGTGTGGGTTTTTGGGGCCTGGAGGGTGGGAGCTTAGGCGAAGGGCTCTGGACGGTTGCTGCATCAATTGAGCATAAAAGTATTAATATCACCGTTTTTGAACATGGATTCGATGAATTTCCAGAAATTGGAAATGTTCTGAACCCATCCCTTCCTTCCATCTAGATGGCCTTTGGCCCAAGGGTGAAACCCATGAAGCAATCCTTTCTACGGCATACCCGGCCTTGGGCCAAAGTAACGGCCCTTGGCGTGAGTTTGATACTGACCCCCTGGAACCAGGCCATGGCACAAACCACGGCTTCCGATCAGGACAAGCCGATCACATCCGAGGCTTTGGCCGACAAGACTTACCCTCCCGTGCAAGTCGTGGACACCCCGCTTGAATACCGCCAGTTTGAAAGGGTAGAGATCACGGGCTCTGCCATTCTGGCCAAAGAAGCGAAGCAGGCGCTGCCCTTGCAGATCATTGATCGGCGGGAAATTGAACGCAGTGGCGCGACAAACTTGGTCGAATTGATTCAGCGCTTGCCTGTCATGAGCAATTTTTCTGAGTTGGGCTCTGTGACGGGAACTTTGTCCGGTGGCCCCGAAACGGCCGCGATCCACGGCAACCAGAGCGGGACCCTGGTTTTGCTCAATGGCCGACGATTGCCCTATTACGGCAGCCAGACGATCGTGGGTGAACGTGCGGTGGTGGACCTGAACTTCGTGCCCTTGGTGGCCGTTGAAAAAATCGAAATCCTCACCGATGGGGCGTCCAGCCGATATGGTTCGGATGCCGTGGCCGGTGTGATCAACATCATCACCAAATCAGAACAACAAGGCGTCGGCATCCAAGTCGGGGGGACCCTCCCACAAGGCGGTCATGGTCTCAATCAATCGGTGAATTTGTCGTGGGGAAAAGGGCGTTTGCAACGTGATGGTTACAACTTGCGCGCCTACTTTGTGGCCGAGACGACAGAGGCTGTGCTGGCCAAACACCGTGAGGTGTCAAGCCAAGGCGCACGTTCGTTGCAGATCGACGGCAACACGTGGTGGCAAAAAGCCAACTACGGTCAATACAGCGCGCCTGCCAAAAATTACCGGGATGCACAGGGTGTGCTGCGCAACGACTACTTTTTACGAACGGGTCAATGCGAAACGGGTTGGTACGAGTTGTACAGAGGGGAATGTGACAAAAACACCCAGGGGAACATGACGCTGTACCCCAAAACCGACAAGCAACTGCTCTACGTTCAGGGCGACAAAGTGTTGAACAACCGATGGGTGTTGTTTGCAGAAGGGCTGGTTGGCCGATACGACCAGATCACCGTCCCCAATGGGTCCTACTGGTCCAAGGATGTGCCCAATGAAGACGGGTCCCGCCAATATTTACTGGACATCGTTCCATTGCAATTGGTAAAGCAAAAATACGCCAACCGAATCCATAACGCCGTGCTGGGCTTGAGGGGTGAGCAGTCGGGCTGGGATTTTGTGACTTCGGTGTCATCGGGCAAGCACCATGTCGTGCGATCGTATACAGAAGGGTTGTTGCTGAGCCGTTTGACTACTTTGTCTCTGCCGCCAGAGGTCATCGGTCAGGAGCCAGCGCAATACTCAGCCGCTAACCTGTCGGCGATAGAACCGTACAGAAGAACTGAGAAGCGGGTCATGGACACAGGCTGGACGCAGTTGGACAGTTTTAATTTTCTGGCAAGCCGAGAATGGATGGAGACGGAAAATGGTCCGGTGGGCGTGGGTGTGGGCCTGGATGTGAGACGCGAAGCTGTTTTTTATGAGGCACCCGTATACAACAATGCGAGTGAGGCTTACCAGAGGAGTTACCGTCCCAACTTTGATGCACGGCGCTCGAATTGGGCCACGCACCTTGAAATCACAGCGCCCGTTGGGCCCGACAGTGAAATCACCGCCGCCTTGCGCCATGACCAGTATTCAGACTTTGGCAGTGTCCAGACGGGCAAAGCCGGATGGAAATGGAAACCCCACAGATCGTGGCTGTTCAGAGGCTCACTGGGAACGGGTTTCAGGGCACCCAGCCTGGGGCAATTGCTGCCCAATAAAACCAAGATTTACGATACCTTCGACTATGTCACCAACGATTGGTTGGCTGTTGCCAATCAAGGAAATCCGCTGTTAAAACCCGAAAGATCCATGCAAACCACTTGGGGCATGAGGTTTGAGCCCGACCAACGCCTGACCATGGGGGCAGATTTGTGGCAACTGAACATCCAGGATATTTTTGGCGTTTTGTCAGTCCGCCAAATTCTGGACAATCCGGAAAACAGATTGCGCTACGTGGTGGATGGAGAAATATTGCAGCCCAATCAGAACCTGGGCAAAAGCATACAGCGCGGCCTGGATTATGACGTGCAGATCCGCCAGCCTACAGACATCGGACGTTTGAGGGTGACGCTCAGAGGAACTCACATGCTCAAGTCCGTCAACCAGGATGCGGTGACGGGTGCCATGTTGTCCAACGTGGCGCGGTCGGGTGATGGGTGGACAACGACTGTGGCGCGCAACCAATGGACCTTGAGTTCGCAACTTGAGCGTGCGGATTGGACCGGCGGTGCATCGTTGCATTACAGGTCGGGCGAACAAGAAAAAACGGTGTTGATCGACGCGGACGGTCAGCAGCTGGATTACACAGGCCGTGTACCGGGTTACTGGACATTGGATGTTGCAAGTCGATGGCAAATCAAGCCCCAATGGCAGCTGAGTGCCAGCGTGGTCAATCTGACCAACCGTTTGCCGCCTTTAAGGATGGCCATGCAGGTCAATGTCCTGCTCGGTGTGGATACCCGTTATGCCAACTATCTGGGTCGCAACCTGCGCGTCAAAATGGATTACAAGTTTTGACATGAGCCACTGAGCCATATCTCATTTCCACCTTGCCGGTCGGAATTTTCATATCGCTAAACTCACCATACGCCAATGAGGCGGTCAGTGAAGAGAAGCGGCATGAAAAAAATGGGATGGTGGTTCGGGGTCATGGCCAGCATGACGGTCATATGGGGTGCAGGGGCTGCTGACCAAGCACCCCCGGGGCCTGCCAAAGCGACACTGACAGTGACCACTGTCGCCCCCCAAAGCCAAAACCTGGCGCAGCGCATTTCAGCCAACGGCAACCTGGCCGCTTGGCAAGAGGCCGTCATTGGCGCGGAAGCCAATGGTCTGAAGATCAGTGAGGTGCGGGTGAATGTGGGCGACCGCGTGCAGCGCGGCGACGTGCTGGCAGTCTTGCAGGCCGACACGCTGCGGGCCGAGCTGGCGCAAGCCGAAGCCGCCCTGGCCGAAGCCACCGCCAGTGCGCAGGAAGCCAAAGCCCAGGCCGAACGTGCCCGCAGCCTGCAGCAGCAAGGCTTTTTCAGCAACGCGCAATTGAGCCAAGCGCTGGCTGCAGAGGCTTCGTCCGTGGCCCGCGTGCAGTCCGCCCGCGCCATGGTGCAGCTGCAAAACGTGCGCCTGTCGCAAACCCAGGTGCGTGCGCCCGATGCGGGCATCATCTCAGCCCGGCAGGCCTCGGTGGGCAGTGTGGTGGGTGCAGGCACCGAGTTGTTCCGCTTGATTCGCCAGGGCCGCATCGAGTGGCGGGCTGAAGTGACCGCGGCCGAGATCGGCCGCATCCAGGTCGGTGCGCCCGTGCAAGTCAAAGCGGCCAGCGGCCAGTTGCTGCAAGGCAAGGTGCGCATGGTCGCGCCCTCGGTCGATGCGCAAACCCGCAACGCACTGGTGTATGTGGACTTGCCCGCGCAAACCGGCAGCGCCCGCGCAGGCATGTACGCCCAAGGCGAGATCGCGCTGGGCCAGAGCCAGGCGCTGACCGTGCCTCAAAGCGCGGTGGTGGTGCGCGATGGTTTCAGCTATGTCTACACCGTGGGGGCGGACCAAAAAGTCAGCCAACTCAAGGTGCAAACCGGACGCCAAAGCGCAGGCCGTGTGGAGGTGACCAGCGGCCTGAAAGCCGATGCGCGGGTGGTGGCCAGTGGCGGTGCGTTCCTGAACCACGGCGACACGGTGCGCGTGGTGGAGGCTGCCGCGTCCACGACCCAGCCCGCTGCCAAGTAAAGACACGCCATGATCAACGTTTCTTCTTGGTCGATCCGCAACCCGATCCCGGCCGTCATGCTCTTTGTGCTGCTGACGGTGGCGGGCTTCATCGCCTTTGGGTCCATGAAGGTGCAAAACTTTCCGGACCTGGATGTGCCCACCATCTCGGTCACCGCCAGCCTGCCCGGTGTCGCGCCCTCGCAGCTTGAAACCGATGTGGCCCGCAAACTCGAAAACGCGCTGGCCCCGCTGCAAGGCTTGAAGCACATCACCACCAAGGTGCAAGACGGTGTGGTGTCCATCACCGCCGAGTTCCGCATGGAAAAGCCCACCCAAGAAGCGGTGGACGATGTGCGCTCGGCCATCCAGGGTGTGCGGGCCGACTTGCCGGGTGACCTGCGTGACCCGGTGGTGCAAAAGCTCAACCTGGCCGGCTCGCCCGTGTTGGCCTACACCGTGCGCTCATCGCGCATGGACGACGAGGCCTTGTCGTGGTTGGTGGACAAAGACATCACCCGCAAGCTTTTGTCGTTGCGCGGTGTGGGTGCCGTCAACCGCGTGGGCGGCGTGACGCGTGAAGTGCGTGTGGCGCTCGATGTGAACCGTTTGCAATCGCTGGGCATCACGGCGGCCGAAGTCTCGCGCCAACTCAAGCAGGTACAGCAAGAAGGCTCGGGCGGGCGCATGGCGCTGGGCGCGGGAGAGCAACCTGTGCGCACCTTGGCCACTGTCAAAACGGCGCAAGAGGTGGGCCAGATCGAGTTGGCCACATCGCGTGGTGGCCGTGTTCGGTTGGACCAAGTGGCCACGGTGAGTGACACGCTGGCCGATGCCCGCTCAGCAGCCAGCCTCAACGGTGTGCCCGTGGTCGGTTTTGAGGTGGTGCGCAGCAAAGGCGAGAGCGAGGTGGCCGTGGGCCGTTTGGTGCGCCAGGCGCTGGCCGAATACCGCTTGCAAAACCCGGACATCGAGATCACCGAATCCTTTGACTTCGTGACCCCCGTGGAAGAGGAATACGACGGCTCCTTGGTGTTGCTGTACGAAGGTGCGATTTTGGCGGTGCTGGTGGTGTGGCTGTTCTTGCGAGACTGGCGCGCCACCTTTGTCACCGCAGTGGCGCTGCCCCTGTCGGTCATTCCGGCCTTCATCGGCATGGCGTATCTGGGCTTTTCCATCAACGTGGTGACCTTGCTCGCGCTGTCTTTGGTGATTGGCGTGCTGGTGGACGATGCGATTGTCGAGGTGGAAAACATCGTGCGCCATTTGCGCATGGGCAAGTCGCCTTACCAAGCGGCGATGGAAGCGGCCGACGAGATTGGGCTGGCCGTGATCGCCACCACCTTCACCTTGATTGCGGTGTTTTTGCCCACGGCATTCATGAGCGGCATTCCGGGCAAGTTCTTCAAACAGTTTGGCTGGACCGCGTCGCTGGCGGTGTTCGCTTCGCTGGTGGTGGCGCGGGTGCTCACCCCCATGATGGCCGCTTACATCTTGAAGCCCATCGTCACGGCCGCGCACGAGCCGGGCTGGCTCAAGCGCTACATGGTGTGGGCCACCTGGTGCATGAAGCATCGCCTGGTCACCATGGTCCTGGCTACCTTGTTTTTCATCGGCTCCATCATGCTGGTGCCTTTGTTGCCCAAGGGCTTCATTCCACCGGACGACAACTCGCAAACCCAGGTCTATGTGGAGCTGCCCCCTGGCTCTACGCTTGCCCAAACCCAGGCCAGCGCCGAACACGCCCGCAAGCTGCTCATGACGGTGAACGACGTGAAAAGCGTCTACACCACCATCGGTGGCGGCAGCGCTGGCAGTGACCCGTTTGCGGGCGGTGGCGCGGCCGAGGTGCGCAAGGCCACGCTCACCATTCAGTTGAGTGAGCGCGGCACACGCCCGCGCAAGCAAGCGATTGAAAACGACATCCGCACCGCGTTGCAACAGCTGCCCGGTGTGCGCAGCAAGGTGGGACTGGGCGGCTCGGGCGAGAAATACGTGCTGGTGCTCACCGGCGAAGACCCGCAGGCCCTGCAAACCGCCGCCATGGCCGTGGAGCGTGACCTGCGCACCATCCAAGGCCTGGGCTCAATTGCATCGACGGCCAGCCTGGTGCGCCCCGAGATCGCGGTGCGCCCCGACTTTGCCAAAGCCGCCGATTTGGGCGTGACCAGCGCGGCCATCAGCGACACCTTGCGTGTGGCCACTTTGGGCGACTACGACGCGGCCCTGCCCAAGCTCAATTTGTCAGAGCGGCAGGTGCCCATCGTCGTCAAGTTGGGTGACGAGTCCCGGCAAGACCTGGCCACGCTTGAGCGCCTGATGGTGCCCGGCAGCCGTGGCCCCGTCATGCTGGGTCAGGTGGCCAGCATCGAGGTGGCGGGCGGCCCGGCGGTGATTGACCGTTATGACCGCCAGCGCAACATCAACTTCGAGATCGAACTCTCAGGCATGCCCTTAGGCGACGTGACGGCGGCAGTGCAAAAGCTGCCTGCCCTGCAAAGCTTGCCATTGGGCGTGAAGGTGGTGGAAGTGGGCGACGCCGAAGTCATGGGCGAACTCTTTGCCAGCTTTGGCCTGGCCATGATGATCGGTGTGCTGTGCATCTACATCGTGCTGGTGCTGCTGTTCAAAGGCTTCTTGCACCCCATCACGATTTTGGCGGCGCTGCCGCTGTCGCTGGGTGGCGCGTTTGTGGGCCTGCTGATCGCGCAAAAGAGCTTCTCGATGCCTTCGCTGATCGGCTTGATCATGCTCATGGGCATCGCCACCAAAAATTCGATCTTGCTGGTGGAGTACGCGATTGAGGCGCGGCGTGGTCATCCCGCGACCGATGACCATCCCGCCGTGCCTGGCATGAGCCGTTGGGATGCGATTTTGGACGCTTGCCACAAACGTGCACGCCCCATCATCATGACGACGATTGCCATGGGCGCTGGCATGCTGCCGATTGCGGTGGGCTGGGGCGCGGCCGATGCGAGTTTCCGCTCACCCATGGCGATTGCGGTGATCGGCGGCTTGCTCACCAGCACGGTGCTCAGCTTGCTGGTGATCCCGGTGGTGTTCACCTACCTGGACGATCTGGGGCAATGGTCGGCACGCATTTACAGGAAGTTGACGCGTAGTGGATGACATCGCCGGGCGGGTGGTGAATGCCCCGTGATAACGGGGTGTGCCCGCGCGATGCCTTCGTTCCGTGCACGCGAACACAGACCCTCATTTCGAGGGTGATCCATCTCACATGGCAGCGTGGGGCATTTCCCTGGCTGAAAAAACGCGTCACAAAATTTGATCTTGGTCACAAAGTGGTGCTTCGTGGCCTTGTCAAATGCGCTCTGGCAGGTCACATTCCTCATGGGGTCCCTAACTTCGCCCCCTCATCGTCGGAGGTGTCACATGAAACCCGTTGACCTGCGCACGCACCGCACCCCATTCGCTGGGCTGGCCGTGGCCTTGACCGTTACGGCTTGCGCCGTTTGGGGGCCTCGCGCAGAGCGTTGGCGGGCGCCAACCGCGGGTGCGAGTTGGGAGGTGGCCCAGCGCAACACCGGCAGCTATGGCAAGGACATGGTGTTGCGCATCACCCGGGGCGACGGGATCTGGCAAGGGCGGCCGGTCATGACGCTCGTCAATTCACAAGGCATCAACACCGTCATCACGCCGACAGGCCACTGGATCGCCATCGTGGGTCGGGATGGCCGAACCCTCACGCGCTGGGACCCGCCGTTGGGATTCGAGTACCCCATCACAGTGGGCAAATCCTGGGTCAAGGCTTACCGCATGACTTTTGGGGCTCAGGGTGAAACCTTGCCCTATGACCTGAGCTGCACGGTGCAAAGCCATGAAAAAGTGACGGTCAAGGCAGGCACCTTCGATGCCTTCAAGATCGTTTGCAGCACAAACATCGGCAACGAAGAAACCTACTGGATCAATTTTGACCAAGGCGTATTTGTCAAGACCGATTTGAAACGCACCGCCAAGAGCCCGTTTGGTGCGGGCACCCAGCAAAGCGAGCTGGTTTCAGCCCCGTCCCTCAAGCCCTGAACAACGCCCGGCTTCCAAGGGTTTGCCCACAAGCCTTCAGCGCGATGACCCCAAAGGTGGCTGCACAGGCTCGGTGGAGAAATGGTGCAGGCGGATGCGCCAGCCCTCGGCATGCGCTTGCAGCACCCAAGCGCCGCGCAAGCGCGAGGTCGTGTGTTCATCGCCCTTCAGGTGAAACTTGAAGTTCACGAAACCCTGGCCCATCACGCAGCCGGGGTCGATCTGTTGCGCTGAAAAGTCGCTCAGTGTCAGGCTGGCCGACAGGATGGTGCCGGTGTAGGACGCGAAATAGTCGCGGATGGCTGTTCGGCCGATCTGGTGCCCGGGTCGACCGCCCATGAACAAGGCGTCTTCGGTGTAGAGCGCGGCCAGCGCGTCGACGTCCCATGATGCGGCGGCCTGGCTCCACGCGTGTTGTACGCGTTCAAGCGCTTGTTGTGCGGTGTCGGGGGTGTGGGCGAGTGTCATGGATGGCGCAAATAAGTGGCATTCAGGCCCGACTTTAGCGCGGCAGGCCATCGCGGGTGACAGTGACATGGCCTGCCTTTGGGTACAGTGCATTCAAGGTCGTGACTCAGCCCGGGGCCAGGTGCTGGGGGGCAACGACCCTGACCACAAGACAAAGGAGCAACACATGGGCAACAAGGTGGCAATGGTGGTGGGGGGCGGCAGCGGCATGGGCGCAGCTGCAGCACGCAAGCTGGCGCAAGATGGCTTTCAGGTGGCGGTCTTGTCTTCGTCCGGCAAGGGCGAGGCGCTGGGCCGCGAGTTGGGCGGCTTGGGGCTGACAGGCTCCAACCAGTCGAGCGAAGACCTGCAAAAGCTGGTCGATCAAACCATGGCGCGCTGGGGCCGCATCGACGTGTTGGTCAACAGCGCGGGCCACGGCCCCAAGGGCCCGGTGCTGGAGCTGACCGATGCGCAGTGGCATTTGGGCCTGGACATGTATTTTCTGAACGTGGTGCGCGCCGTGCGTTTGGTGACGCCCATCATGGTCCAGCAAAAAGCGGGGGCCATCGTCAACATCTCCAGCGCCTGGGTGGTTGAGCCCAGCGCGATGTTCCCGACCTCGGCGGTGGCACGCGCAGGCCTGGCCGCTTTCACCAAACTGTTTGCTGACGAACACGCTTCGCACAATGTGCGCATGAACAATGTCTTGCCCGGCTGGATCGACAGCTTGCCCGCCAAAGAAGAGCGCCGCGAAAGCGTGCCCATGCAGCGCTACGGCACCAGTGAAGAGGTGGCCGCGACCATCGCCTTTTTGGCGTCACAAGGTGCTGCCTACATCACAGGCCAGAACATCCGTGTGGATGGCGGTTTGATGCGTTCGGTCTAGGGCCTTGTTGCGACACCCAGGGCGGCAAGCCCCTGTCCGTCAGGCCAGAATGGCTTGCGCTACCGCCAAATAGACCGGGATGCCCAGCACGATGTTCAAGGGAAAGGTCAAGCCCAGGCTCAGCCCGAAATACAGCGCGGGTTTGGCCTCGGGCAAGGCGGTGCGGAGCACGGCGGGCACGGCGATGTAGGACGCACTGGCCGCCAGCACCATGAGCAAGGCGCCATCGCCTGCGCTCAGTTGCAAGAGGAAGGCCAGGCCCAGGGCCAACGCAGCATGCACCAGCGGCCCGATCACCGCGTAAGCGATCAGCATGGGCGACTGGCCCTTGACTTGTGGCAGGTTGCGCGCCGCCATCAAGCCCATGTCGAGCAGGAAGAAGGCCAGCATGCCTTTGAAAAGGTCCACCGAAAAGGGGGCCATCGCCTCTTTGCCCGCTTCGCCCGTGACCAGGCCGATGACCATGGCCCCCAAGAGCAGCAACTGCGCGCCATCCGTGAAGGACTCGTGCAGGATCTTGCCCACCGACGCGCCATGAGGCGTGGCAGGCCCACCCAGTGCGGCCCCGCCGCCCGCTTGCAGCACCACGCCCGAGGCCTGTTTTTGCCGCAATGAATTGGCCAGCACCACCGCCAAGATGATGGCGGGCGACTCCATCAAGGCCATGGCTGCAGCCATGTGTCCGCCATAAGGCACGCCCTGGTTTTCCAGCGTTTGCACGGCCGTGACAAAGGTCACCGCGCTCACCGAGCCATATGTGGCGGCCACGGCCGCTGCGTCAAAACCCGAGACAAAGCGGCGCAGTACGGCGTAACCGATGAGCGGGATGACGATGGCCAGCAACACCGCGGCGGCCAGGCTGATGCCCACGCTGGCCGTTAGGCCCGACTGCGACAGCGCAAAACCGCCCTTCAGACCCAGGGCCATCAACAGGTACAGCGACAAAAAGCGGGAGATGGCGGGCGGGATTTCGAGGTTGGATTTGACGGTGCCTGCCAGCACACCAAAGATGAAAAAGAGGATGGCGGGATCGATCAGGTTGTGCATGCTTGTGTTCCTTGCGCCGATCATAGAAATGGGCAAGGCACTTGTAAAATCGATTCTTCAAACCTTGAATATAGATAAAAATCTATGAACGTCAGCTTCCGCCAATTGCGACTTTTTCTGGCGCTGGCCGAAACTGGCAGTGTGAGCGCTGCGGCCAAGGTGGTGCACGTCACCCAGCCCACGGCCTCGATGCAGCTCAAGGACATCAGCGAATCGGTGGGCTTGCCGCTGTACGAGCTGGTGGGCAAAAAGCTTTACCTGACCGAGGTGGGCCAAGAGCTGGCGCAGACCGCGCGCGCTGTGGCGCAGACTTGGGACGCCTTCGAGCAGAACGTGGACGCGGCCAAGGGCTTGTCGCGCGGCAAGTTGCGGGTGGCGGTGGTGAGCACGGCCAAGTACTTCATGCCGCACCTGATTGGCAGCTTTTGCAAGCAGCACCCGGCCATCGATGTGTCGCTCGAAATCCTGAACCGCGACGGCGTGGTGCAACGCCTGCGTGACAACCTCGACGACCTGTACATCATGTCCATGCCGCCCAAAGACATGGACCTGGGCGACGAGGCCTTCATGCCCAACCCGATTGTGGTGATCGCCCCCACGTCCGACCCGCTGGCCAAACGCAGCGCCGTGCCTTTGCACGAGTTGGCAGAGCGCCGCTTCATCTTGCGCGAAAAAGGCTCGGGTACACGCATGGCCGCTGACCAATTTTTCCGGTCCATGAAGTTCCGCCCCGATGTGCGCCTTGAGCTGGGCAGCAACGAGGCGGTCAAGGAGTCGGTGGCCGGGGGGCTGGGTGTGGGCGTGGTCTCACGCCACGCCTTGCATGGCCATCAAAAAGAAAATGGCGTCAGCGTGATCGATGTGGCCGGCTTTCCCCTGCCCTCGGCCTGGCACATCGTCTACCCGGCGGGCAAAAAACTGTCACCGCTGGCGCTGGCCTTCAAGCAGCATGTGCTCAAGCAGATCAGTCGGCGCAAATGACCGGTGCACAGACGCTTACCGTTGGTAAATGACTTGCCCCACCCGGTCAATGTGATCGGTCAATTCGGCGTGGTTGAGTTGTGCGTACAGCGACAGGTCGATTTCATAAGGTAGCAGCAGATCGTCCAGGCTTTGTTCAATATCGCCCAGCAAGCCCATGTCGAGTTGGGCACCTTTGAGTGTCAAGTCGATATCGGATCCTGGCTTGTAATTGCCTTTGGCCCGTGAGCCGTAAAGAATCGCTTGTTCTATTTGCGGGTACTGCGCCAAGGTTTGCCGAATTTGCAGCCAGGTGTCATCACTCAGGCCGAAAGCCGTTGCACCGTTCTTTGGCATCATGCCGGGTCGCTTTCAGCCAGGTGCGCACTCAAGGTTTGGCGCAAAGCCACGAAGGCAGGGTAAAAGCGGGTCAAGATCGCGTGCGCTACGTCGTTGGCCACATCCAGGTTGTAAGTGTGTGATGTTTGGTTGCGTGCCTTGATCATGTCCATCCAGGCTTCGCCATCCGTGATCAGTTCGTTTTTGAAGGCTGAGCGACTGGCATCGCGTGAACCGATCAGACCGGTGATGCCTTTGAACTCCAGAAAATCCTTGAGCACGTTCCAGCCCAATTCATGGGTGAATTCAAAAGCCTGAATCAGGCCTTGTTGTTCCAGATTGCTTAAAGGTCGTTCTGTGGCCAAAGCAACAGCCTCGCCAAGGTTTTGCATGGCGCGGCCGTAATTGGCAAAACGTTGTTGCCAGCGGATGTCTTGGGTCATGGCCGAATGGTAACCAATCCTTGAGACTCAAACCTGATCCAGCCCCGCCCGTGTGGCATCTGCTTGCAGGCTGATCTTTGCTTTGTCGTCCTCGCTCATCTTGCCCACATGCTTGACCATGAGCGCGGTGCGCGGGTTGCCGGCAAAGTCTTGCTCATGGCGGATCAGGAAATCCCAATACAGCGTGGTCATCGGGCAGGCGCTGGGGCCGGTGCGCACTTCGGGCTGGTACCGGCAGCCTTTGCAGTAGTTGCTCATGCGGCTGATGTATTGGCCGCTGGCCACATAGGGTTTGCTGGTGAAGCGTCCGCCGTTGGCGTGCAGGGCCATGCCCAAGGTGTTGGGCGTTTCCACCCACTCCACCGCGTCCACGTACATGGCGCGGTACCAAGCGCTGACCTGCTGGGGTGACAAGCCCGCCAGCACCGCAAATTGCCCCGTGACCATGAGCCGCTGGATGTGGTGGGCATAGCCGTGCTGCAGGCTTTGGCCGATGGTCGCTTGCATGCAGGCCATGTGGGTGTCGCCCGTCCAGTACCACTTGGGCAGGTCGCGGGTGTGGCCGTAGTGGTTGGCTTCGGCCATGTGCGGCATGTCCAGCCAATAAACCCCGCGAATGAACTCGCGCCAGCCCAGCACCTGGCGGATGAAGCCCTCCACACTCGCCAGCGGCAAGCCCCGCGTGTGATAGGCCTGCTCGGCCGCTTCGATGACTTCGCGCGGGTTGAGCAAATGCAGGTTCAGGCTGCTGCCCACCAGCGCGTGCCAGCCAAAAGGCAGCGTGGTCCACATGGCGTCTTGCCAGGCGCCAAAGTTTTCGAGCCGCTGGTCGATGAAGTGCTGCAAGGCGACCAGCGCGTCTTTGCGGGTCACGGGCCAAGCGAAGTGATCGAGCGTGCCCGGGTGCCCGGCAAAGCGTGTTTGCACCAGGGTGATCACGTCTTGCGTCACGCGGTCGGGCGCAAAGCGCGCAGGCGGGGGCACGGTGCCGGGGCCTTTGGCCCCAAATCCTTTGCGGTTGTCGGCATCAAAATTCCATTGCCCGCCGATGGGCTCTTTGCCTTCCATCAGCACACCGTGGCGTTTGCGCATCTCGCGGTAAAAGAACTCCATGCGCAGCTCTTTTTTGTCGCCCGCCCATTTGGCGAATTCGGCGCGGCTGCACAAAAAGTGCGTGTCATTGACCCAGCGCAGCAGCACTTGGGCCTGCGCTGCGGCGTCTTCGATCAGCCGCTCCATGCGCCAGGCCCCGGTTTCCATGACCACCAGTGCCTTGGGCCTGTGGGTGTTCAGCGCGTGCGCCAGCCGTCCGGCAAAGTCGCCGGGCAGGCTTGATTCGTCCACCTTCATATAAGTACAAGGCCAGCGGCGGCGGTGGGCTTCGTTGGCGAAATGCCGCATGCCCGATAAGAAGATGGCAATGCGGGCCTGGTGGTTCCAGACTTCACCCGCTTCGCTGTCGGCCTCGATCATCAAAAGCCGGTCTTGGGCCGGGTCAAAACCATCGAGCGCCGGGCTGTCCCAGCCCAGTTGATCGCCCAGCACCAGCACCAGATGGCGGCAGGGCGTGAGCGCTTGGGGTGCAGGCAGGCCTGCAGTGTCCGTTTTGTGTGTCATGCTCAGCGCTCGGTGCGGGGTTGGGGTGGCGCTGAAGGGGCGGCTTTGGATTTGGCGGCGCGGCAGCGGTCGCTGCAGTACAACACGTTGTCCCAGTTTTTGGCCCAGCTTTTGCGCCAGCTCATGGCGCGGCCACAGACCGCGCAAGGTTTTTGCGGCAAATCCTGCTTGTTCCCTTTAAAACCCGAGGGTTTGGGCATGCGGTTCTCCAATGAAAATGGGGCGGCGTGACAATCCGCACAAACAAGTTTAAACTGATCAGTCACAAAATGAATTTTGAAGTGCAAATGAATCACTCTTGGGTAAATCACTGGGGCGGTCGCCTGATTTTGGCGCTGTTGGCGGCTGTTTTGGGCCTGGGCTTGGAAGCGGCTCAGGCCAGTACATCAGCAGCCCCGTCCACCAGCGCTACCCCCAGTGGAGCCCTTTGCCCCACCCTTCTGAACCACACGTTTGAGCGTTTGCAGGATGAAAAGCCCCAGTCGCTGTGTCAGTACGCGGGCAAAGTGGTGCTGGTGGTCAACACCGCCAGTTTTTGCGGTTTCACCTCGCAGTACAAAGGGCTGGAGGCGCTGAACACCCAATACAAAGACAAGGGCCTGGTGGTGCTGGGCTTCCCGTCGAATGACTTTGCGCAGGAAAAAGCCAGCAACAAAGAGATCGCTGACTTTTGCGAAAGCACTTTTGGCGTGAAATTCCCCATGTTCACCAAAACACAGGTCACCGGCGATGGCGCTGCGCCCTTGTTCAAACAGCTCACCGTACAAACCGGCCAGAAGCCGCGTTGGAACTTTCACAAATACCTGATCGGCCGTGACGGCAAGGTGATTGACCAATACAACAGCATGATTGGCCCGGAGAGCAAAACCCTGGTGTCGGCCATCGATAAAGCCCTGAAAGCCAAGCCATGAGCCCGACGACAAAGCCGCGCATGAAACTGGCCATCGTGGGTTCGGGCATTTCCGGCCTGGCCGTGGCCCACACCCTGAAAGACCACGCCGACATCACCGTGTTCGAGGCGGGCGATTATTTCGGCGGCCACACCCACACGGTGGACGTGACGCTGCCCACGCCGCAGGGCCTGGTGACGCACGGCGTGGACACCGGCTTTTTGGTGTTCAACGAACGCACCTACCCCAACCTGATCAACCTGTTTGCCGAGTTGGGTGTGGAAACCGCGCCGTCGGACATGTCGTTTTCGGTCAAGGTGCCGGGCGCTCTGAACGGCAAAACCCTGGAGTGGAGTGGTACCGACCTGAACAGCGTGTTCGCGCAGCGCGGCAACCTGGTCAACCCACGTTTTTGGCGCATGCTGGCCGATGTGATGCGCTTCAACGCCCTGTGCACCCGCATCGCCAAAGAGCAGCGCGAGAAAGAATTGCAGCAGCCGCTGAGCGAATTTTTGAAAACGCACAAATTCAGCGAGCCGTTTCGAGATTGGTATTTCCTGCCCATGCTGGGCTGCATCTGGAGTTGCCCGACCGATCAGATGCTGCAGTTCCCGGTGGCCACCATGATCCGGTTTTGCCACAACCACGGCTTGATTCAAGTGACCAACCGCCCGCAGTGGTTCAGTGTGGTGGGTGGTGCCCGCAACTACGTTGAGAAGATTTTGGCGGGCGTGCACGACAAACGCTTGAACACCCCCGTGCGCCTGATCGAGCGCGATGCGCAAGGCGTGCGCATCATCACCGACGGCCATGCCGAGCGCTTTGACCAAGTGGTCATTGCCACCCACACCGACCAGGCTTTGAGTTTGCTGCGCGCACCCAGCACGTACGAGCGCAGCCTGCTGGGTGCCATCCGCTACCAGGACAACCGCGCCGTGCTGCACACCGATGCCAGCGTGCTGCCCGCCAACCCCAAGACCTGGGCCGCGTGGAACTACGAACGCGCCGCCAGCAGCGAGCGCGAATCCTCGCGCGTGTGTCTGCACTACCTGCTCAACCGTTTGCAACGCATCCCGTTTGCCCAGCCCGTGGTGGTCTCGCTCAACCCGCTGCAGGCCATTGACCCGGCCACCATCGTGGGTGAATACGACTACGCGCACCCCGTGTTTGACCTGGCCGCCATCGAGGCGCAAAAGCGCCTGCCCTTGCTGCAAGGCCAGCAGCACACTTGGTATGCCGGGGCTTGGACAGGTTATGGCTTCCACGAAGACGGCCTGAAGTCGGGCCTGCAAGTGGGCCGCGCCCTGCTCAAACTCATTCACGAACAGGCCAGCCCTGTTCAGGACAGACTGGCTGCATGAAGCCTGTCACCGCGCTCATCGGCTGGGGCCAGGTGCGGCACACGCGGCATCGTCCCGCGCACCACGCCTTCGTCTACCCGACGGCGTTTTTGATGTTGCCCATGCGCAGCGTGCAGGCGAGCGCGTGCCGCACCGATCTGGCCATCAACCGCAGCGCCTGGTTCGCCTTCCATGACGCTGACCACGGGGATGGCCGCCCGGCCGAGAGAGGCGGGGCGCTGGCCTGGCTGGACGAATTGCTGCAAAAAGAAGGCATCCATGACGCCACAGGCGAGGTCTGGCTGCAGGCCTTTCCTCGGGTGCTGGGCCATGCCTTCAAGCCCGTGAGCTTTTGGTACGCGCACCGCGCCGATGGCAGCCTGGCCGCCATCGTGGCCGAGGTGAACAACACCTTTGGTGAGCGCCACTGCTACCTGCTGCCCGAACCGCCCTACGGCCAAACGATCCTCGCCAATAAGGTGTTCCACGTCTCGCCCTTTTGCGATGTGCAAGGCGAGTACCGTTTCCGCTTCATGCGCACGCAACACAATGGCCAAGACCGCATCGTGGCGCGTGTGGACCACGCCGATGCCGACGGCCCCTTGATCGACACCAGCTGGAGCGGCGTGCTGGAACCCGCCACCGCAGCCGCCTTGCGCCGCGTGATGTGGCGCTTTCCGCTGCTGACCTTTGGCGTGGTGGCCCGCATCCATTGGCATGCGCTTTTGCTGTGGCTGAAAAAAGTACCGTTTTGGCGCAAGCCCGAACCCCCTCGCGATTTTGTGACCCGATGAACACTGGACCCCACCGGATGCCCACCACGATGAAGACCGCCAACCCTGCCACTGCTTTGGGTGCATCCAGCGCCGCAGCGCAGATCCCGCACGCGAGCTTGCCCAAAGCCGCCACACGTTTGTTGGGATTGCTTGCACGCCTGAAAATCGGCACCCTCACCCTGCACGCGCCCGATGGTAATTTTCAGGTGTTTGGCACGCACGAGGCCCCGTTTGCGGCCCTGCACATCCACCGCTGGTCGGTCTGCGCCGAGGTGCTCAAGTCGGGCGACATCGGCTTTGCCGAAGGCTACATGGCAGGCGACTGGGACACACCCGATCTGGCAGGTTTGCTGCGCCTGTTGATCGCCAACCGCACGCAAATTGAGGGCGCGATTTACGGTCATTGGCTCGGGCGTTTGCTCTACCGCGTCAAGCACCTGCTCAACCGCAACAACCGCAGCAACAGCCGCAAGAACATTCACGCGCATTACGACCTGGGCAATGCGTTTTACGAGCTGTGGCTGGACGGCACGATGAACTATTCGTCGGCCTGGTTTGAAGGCGACCATACGCAAGACATGGCCGAGGCTCAAAAAGCCAAAGTGCGCCGCGCCCTGCGCATGGTGAATGCCCAGCCGGGTGACCGCGTGCTGGAGATCGGTTGCGGCTGGGGTGCTTTGGCCGAATCGGCCACCACCGAATTTGGTGCCCACATCACAGGCGTGACGCTGTCGACCGAGCAGCTGGCTTTTGCCCAGACCCGCATGCAATCGCATGGCGTGCAGCAAAGCGCTGACTTGCGCTTGCAAGACTACCGCGACATCAACGACGGCCCGTACGACGCGATCTGCTCGATCGAGATGATCGAGGCGGTGGGGCAAGAATATTGGCCCACCTACTTCCAGACGGTGAGCCGTTTGCTCAAGCCCGGTGGCCGTGCTTGTATCCAGAGCATCACCATCGACGACGCACTGTTCGAGCGTTATTTGAATTCCACCGACTTCATCCAGCAGTACATCTTTCCGGGCGGCTGCTTGCCCAGCCCCAGTGAGTTCCGCAAGCAGGCCCAGGCTGCGGGGTTGCAGGTGGTGGATGAGCTGAATTTCGGTCCCGACTACGCCGAGACGCTGCGCCGTTGGCGCGAGAGTTTCATGGCGCAACTGGGCACGGTGCGGACCTTGAAATTTGACGAGCGCTTTATCCGCTTGTGGGCTTTTTACCTGGCGTACTGCGAAGCCGCGTTCGATGAGGCCAACATCGACGTGATCCAGTTCACTTTGGCCAAACCGGGTTGATCTTCATGCGCGCCATGACCTGCACGCCGATGGCTTTGACCAACCAGCGGGCCACAGGCCCCGGTTGGCGGGGCTGGTGTCTGTGCTGTGGGCTGAGCGCGCTGTTGTTCGGTGCCGCGCCCTTGCAGGCTCAAGCTCTGGCGTCTGCGCCCAACAGCCCGATTGCCGAATTCAAGCGCCCCGAAGTCAGCGCCTTGTCTGGGGCCGTGCCAACGGCACCTGTGCGTTTGCGAGTTTGGGGTTTTGAGGTGTACGACGCGCGCTTGTGGACGCCTGCGACCTTTCGGCACAGCCAATATGCGCAGCACCCCTTTGCGCTGGAGTTGCAGTACCTGCGGCGGCTGGAAGGCGCAGCCATTGCCAGTCGCTCGATCGACGAAATGCGCCGTGTGGGCAAATTCACTGAAGCCCAGGCCCAAATCTGGCAATCGGCCATGCGGGCACTGTTTCCCAACGTGGGCGCTGGCGAGCGCATCACGGGCATCAACCTGCCGGGCGTGGGGGCCGAGTTCTGGGTCAATGGCCAGCGCGTGGGCACGGTCAATGACAGCGACTTTGCGCGCCTGTTTTTTGGCATCTGGCTGGATGAACGTACCTCCGAGCCCAAGATGCGCAGCCAGTTGTTGCAAGGCCTGACGCCATGAGTGACGGGCCTGCACTGCTGACCCCGCTGCGCAATCCCGGTACGGCCCCGTCGCAGTCCCCGTCCAGGGTGACCGTCTCCACGGTCGCGTCTTATGGCGTGTTGGGTTTGCCTTTGGCCTTTGTGGCGTTGCCGGTCTATGTGCATCTGCCCAATTTGTACGCCCAGCAATATGGCGTGCCGCTGGCGGCGTTGGGCGGTGTGCTGCTGCTCAGTCGCAGCATCGACGCGGTGGTGGATCCGTGGCTGGGTCGCTGGGGTGACCGGTTGTACCGACATTCGTGGCGGGCTGTTTGGCTGGCTGCGTTGTTGCTGGCGCTGGCCGTCGCTTTGGGTTTTGCGGCCTTGTTTTTTCCACCCGCAGCGGCTTTGTCGCCCATGGGTTTGCTGGTGTGGGTGGGTGCAGCGCTGACGCTCAGCCACCTGGCCTACAGCGGGCTGGGCATCTTGCACCAGGCCTGGGCAGCGCTGCAGGGCGGGGGCGGTCTCGCGCAAAGCCGTTGGGTCGCCTGGCGCGAAGGCTTTGCGCTGGTGGGGGTGTTGCTGGCGTCGGCTTTGCCCGCACTGTGGGGCTGGGGGCTGACCACTGCTTTGCTGGTCGTGATGCTGGCGCTCGGTTTGTTCGCCTGGCAGCGCACGGCTCAATCTGCTTGGACACTGGATGCGGATGCGGATGCGCAAGCGCAGGCCAGGCTTGCGGCCAGCAGCCTCTGGCAGCCGTGGAAATATGCAGGCTTTCGTCGCCTGTTGACGGTGTTCATGCTCAACGGCCTGGCCAGCGCCGTGCCCGCCACGTTGGTGCTGTTTTTTGTACAAGACCTGTTGCAAGCGCCCAAGGCCATGGAGCCATTGTTTCTGGGTTTGTACTTCGCTGCCGGGGCCTTGTCGTTTCCACTGTGGCTGAAGGTGATCGACCGCATCGGGCTATTGCGCACCTGGGCCACGGGCATGGCTTTGTCGGTGTTGGCTTTTGTCAGCGTGGTCACCTTGGGCGCGGGTGACACCATCGGCTTTTTGGTGGTTTGCGCCTTGTCAGGTATGGCGCTGGGTGCCGATCTCACCGTGCCCGGTGCCCTGCTCAACCAGCTCATTGACCGCTGCGGCGAGCGGGGCCGCACAGACGGTGCGTTCATGGGCTGGTGGAATTTGGCGACCAAACTCAATCTGGCTTTGGCCGCTGGGCTGTCCTTGCCATTGCTCGGCCTGTGGGGTTATGCCCCGGGACGGCAAGACGCCGATGCCGTGCTGGCACTGGGCTTGGCCTATGGCTTGCTGCCTTGCGTGTTCAAGTTGCTGGCTGGGCTGGTTTTGTATGCAGGCCTGATGCGTCGGCCTGATTTGATTTCGGGGCCCGACACGGCCCACCCTTCGGCATGAAGCCGCTTTGACATTCGACAACGGGAGCCTCCCCATGAGCCCACACAACGCCATGATCCACCGCCGTACCGCTCTGACCCGTCTGGGCGCTTTGTCCGTGGTGGCGACCACGCCATTCCTGGCCAGCTGCGCCGGGCCGCAGGTGCAAAACTACGCGCAAGAAAAACCGCAACTGGACTTGCGTACTTACTTCAACGGCACCATCGATGCCTGGGGTGTGTTCACCGACCGCAGTGGCCAAGTCGTCAAGCGCTTCACGGTGGTCATGGACTGCAACTGGAATGGTGACGAAGGCGTGCTGGACGAAGCCTTTGTCTACTCAGACGGGACGAAGCAGCGCCGCATCTGGAAACTCAAGGCTGGGCCGAACGGTGTCTACACCGGCCGCGCCGACGACGTGGTGGGCGAGGCCTCGGGCCAGGTCAGCGGCAACGCTTTCCGCTGGGGCTATACGCTGGCGCTGCCAGTCGATGGCCGTGTCTGGCATGTTGATTTTGATGACTGGATGTACCTGATGGACGAGCGCGTCATGCTCAACAAAGCCACCATGAGCAAATGGGGCGTGAAGCTGGGCGAGGTCACTTTGTCGTTCA
This sequence comes from Limnohabitans sp. 2KL-1, assembly GCF_003063435.1. Classification (GTDB taxonomy): domain Bacteria; phylum Pseudomonadota; class Gammaproteobacteria; order Burkholderiales; family Burkholderiaceae_C; genus Limnohabitans_A. Next base: position 89,074 of record NZ_NESL01000001.1, read on the forward strand.
CGCGCCGCACGCCTTTGGCGGCGAAGTCGGGTTGATGCGCATGGCACCCAACACATCCCATGCGAGTCTGAATACTGCGGCTACGGTGCTTGCCCATGCAAGGCCTTCGGCCGACATGGCCATGCCCAAAGTGGGCCCGCAAACTTACGCCCCCCAAGCCAAAGCGCAGGTCCGCCGTTGGCTGCAATTGAACACGCCCATGACCCATTGGCAGGGCCGCCGGGTCTGGTTGGTCGGCGCGTCAACGGGCATTGGTCTGGCCTGTGCGCGGGCGCTGCGTGCAGCCGGGGCCCAGGTGGTGGTATCGGCCCGTAACCCGCAAGGCGTGCAGGACTGGGCCTTACAGGATGAAGGCGTGCAATGGCGTGCGCTGGATGTGAGCGACCCGGCCCAGGTGCAGGCCACGGTCCGCGCCCTGCTGGCCGAAGGCCCACTCGACATGGTGGTGTATGCGGCCGGCTACTACCGCGCTCAACGCGCCACGGCCATGGACATCGATGACTTGTTGCAGCACGACAAGGTCAACTACCAGGGTGCCTTGCAGGTCATTCATGCGGTGCTGCCCGGTATGCTGGCGCGCCAAAGTGGGCACATCAGCCTGCTCAGCAGCGTGGCCGGCTGGCGTGGCCTGCCCAATGGCTTGGCCTATGGCCCAACCAAAGCCGCCCTGACCCATTTGGCCGAGACCCTCTACATGGACCTGCAAGACCAGGGCATCGGGGTGAGCGTGGTCAACCCCGGTTTTGTGGCTACGCCGCTCACCGCGCAAAACCAGTTCACCATGCCCGCCCTCATCAGCCCCGAGCAAGCCGCACGCGAGATGCTCAAGGGCTGGGCGCAAGGTCAGTTCGACATCCATTTCCCCAAGCGCTTCACGCTGTGGCTCAAGCTGCTGCGCCTGCTGCCCTACCGCCTTTACTTTCCGCTGGTGCGCAAGTTCACCGGTTTGTAAGACTGCATTGAAAGCCACCATGGACACCCGACAAGCCACGCAACAGCTGGCCGCATTTTTTGAAACCCTGTCCCCGCAAAGCGTGTCGCAGCTGCACACGCTCTACGATGCACAAGCGCGCTTCAAGGACCCGTTCAACGAGGTGCAAGGCTTGCCGGAGATCGAGCGCATTTTTCGGCACATGTACGAGGCACTCGACCAGCCGCACTTCGTCATCACCGGCCAGTTGGTCGATGGTGCGCAAGCCTTCCTGACCTGGGAGTTCCGTTTTCGCTTCAAGCGGTTTGACACCACCACTTTGCAAGCCGTGCGCGGCGGCAGCCACGTGGTGTTCAATGAACAAGGCTTGGTGACCTTGCACCGTGACTACTGGGATGCGGCAGAAGAACTGTATGAGAAATTGCCGGTGGTGGGCGGCGTGATGCGTTGGCTCAAGAAACGCGCTAACACCTGAAGCTGTTCAGAAAGTCCGGGTGCTCAAAATTCAAAGCCACCGTGTTTGCGCACGGCTTCGGATGTAGGCCCACTGAGCAAATCTGCCAACAGTTGGGCTTGTTGAAGGTTTTTGGTCTGGGTGCAAATGCCCAGCGTGTAGTCGGTGCTCAGTTCGAACTCCGCAGGCAACACGTCCACCAGGTCCACGCCTTCGGTGTAGTTGATTTCGGTCACCTGCGTGCAGCCGATCAAACCGCTTTCCTGGCTTTTGGCCATTTCGCCCATGGCGGTGGCGCCATTGGGGAACACGCGGAATTTGCTGCGCAGGCTTTCATGAAGCCCCAGCGTCTTGAGCACGTTCATGAAGTGGATGCCGGCCGTGGCCTTGTCGGGGTCTGGAAAGTAAATGCCTTGCGCGGCGCTCATGGCGGCGTGCAATTCGGCGCGAGTGCGCACGGGCGGGTGTGGCGTGCCGCTGCGCACGGCCACACCGGTCTTGACCAGGCCGAGCGAGCGTTCGCTGCCGGGTTCCACATGGCCCGAAGCGATCAGCTGCTCGATCAGGGGCTTTGTCAGAATCACCACATCGCAGGGCGCGCCGCCCAGCAGTTGGTCGCGCATCATGCCGACCGCGCTGAAGGTTCCCTCAATGCGGCTGCCCGTGGTTGTTTCGAATTCGGCCTGAATGCCTTTGACCACCGCTGCGGCTGCGCCGCCACTCAATACATGCATGTTGTGCTTTCCATCAAGAAGTTGAATTGGGGACTGCCACGCCATCGGCATGGATGGCGCGCAGCAAGTTGTCGTGTGTGAAAGGCATGGCCCGTATGCGCACGCCGATGGCATCAAAAATGGCATTGCCGATGGCCGCGCAGGTCGGCCCCGAGCTGCATTCGCCTGCGCCCAGCGAGGATTGGTCGGGTGCGTGCATCAGGTGCACCTGCACATCGGGCATGTCGCTGAATTTCAAGATCGGGTAGCGCGTCCAGTCGCGTGACACGATGCCTTGAGGGCTGAGCTGCGCCGCTTCGCACAGCGCCCAGCTGGCCGCCTGCAGGGCACCACCTTCGAGCTGGTTGATGGCACCTTCGGCATCGATCACCCGGCCCAAGTCGGCGGCGACCCAAAGCTTCAGCAGTCTCACCTGGTCGGTCACCATCAGTTCGACCACCACCGCGCAAAGCGCGCCGGTGTTTTTGTAGCGCGCATAGGCCAAGCCCCGGCCCCAGCCTTCGGGCCTGTTTGCAGGCCGCGTGGCCGACCAGTGGGCCATCTCGGCCGCTTGTTGCAGCACAGCCACGGCGCGTTCGTGCCCTGTACCGCGCAGGTGTGCCAGACGAAAAGCCAACGGGTCTTGCGATTGCCCTTGAGCCAGCTCGTCCATGAAGGATTCGGCCGCGAACACATTGACCGGTGCGCCCAGTGCCCGCATGGCCGACACGCGAAACGGCATGTTCAGCACGCGGTGGTTGAGCACCTTGACGGCTGCGATGTCGTAAGGCGGCTGGGCATTGCGCTCAGATCCGCCGCCCACGGCCATGGCGGCATTGACCGCCAGCGGCACGGGCTGTGGCGTGGCAGTTTGCCAAGCGCCCAGCAAGGCCGGTGTTTTGCCGCGCCCGGGCCGTGTGCCGTGCCCCTGGCTCCAGACGGTTTGTGTCCATGCCTGCAATTGCCCATGGGCATCCAGGTCCGCTTCGATGTGCACCTCCATGGCGGGTGCCAGGGGTGCATGGCCCAGCTCGGCCTGGCGTGTCCATTGCACACGCACCGCTTGGCCGGGCATCTGTCGCGCCAGCCAGGCGGCGTCCCAAGCCACATCGTCTGCGCCGTTGTGGCCATAGCAGCCCGCGCCTTCCATGTGCGACACCTGCACCTGTTCGGCAGGCATATCAAAGGCCAGCGCCAGATCGCGCTGCAGGTTGTAAATGCCCTGGCTGTGGCTCCAGACTTCGAGGTGTTGATTGGGCGACCATTGCGCCAGAGCGCAACACAAGCCGATCGAGGCGTGCTGCAAAAAGGGTCGGTGATATTCGGCGCTCACGCGCTGGTGTGGTGTGCCAGCACCTGGCTTGTCGGTGGTGGTGTCCACCACCACCGTGGTCTCCAGCGCTTGCGCTTTCAGCCAGCCGGGCAAGTCATGCGGGTCAGGCAATTGTGCATGGCTGCGCCACAAGCGCCCTTGCCATGCGTCGTCATCGATCTTGCGGGCGATCCGGCCCAGCGCGTGTTCGGTCTCGGTCAACACGCCCAGCAAGAGGCCGTCTAGTACCACCCGGAGCACCCCGGGGGTGGACTGCAATTCGGTTTGCAAGGCGAGCATGTCGCTGTCGATCACCTTGGCCGTCAAGGTGCCCGGCCGAAACACCAAACCATGGCACATGCCGGGCAGGGTGCGGTCGTGGATGTATTCGAATTCGCCAAAGACCTTGGCGGCCACATCGGGTCGAGCCGGGGTCGCGGTGGGTGTGGTCCCGAGCAGATCGTGCGGTGCGTGCGCTGCCTGCACATGGGTCGGGTCGATGGCGCGGTCCCACAGCTCGGCCCACACTTGGGGAAGCGCCAGTTCCGGGTAGGTGGCGCGGTTCGGCCCGGCCGTGAACACACCGTTTTCACAGCGCACGGCTTCCAGCGCGACGCCAAGCCGTTGGGCCATGCGTTGCCTGCAGCTTTCGCGCAGGTGCGCGGCGGCGCAGCGCAAGGCCGCGCCCGAGTGCTGCACCGACAAGCTGCCCGAGGTCACGGCTTCGTTGGGGCTGAAATGGGTGCTGGCGGGCACCATGTCAATCTGATGTGCAGGCAGGCGCAATTCTTCGGCCACGATCAGGCGCAGCGCGTGCGAGATGCCTTGTCCCAAATCGACCTTGCCCGAAAAGGCCTGCACTGACCCGGCAGCGTCGAGGCCCAGCCATTGGCGCAGCACAGGGTGTGCCTTGAGCGATTCCGGTGTCATGGTGCGGCCAGCCGTGCGGCGGCTTTTTCAATGGCGCGCAGCACCCGATTGTGCGCACCACAGCGGCACAAATGGCCGTCGATCGCTTGCACGATCTCTTGGCGGCTGGGCCGGGGTTGACGCTGGAGCAAGGCCGCAGCCGACATCAAGATGCCGCTGGTGCAAAAGCCGCACTGCATGGCTTGCTCCTCGATGAAGGCGGTCTGCAAGGCATGGGGTGCTGTGCGGCTGCCCAGACCTTCCACGGTGGTCACGGTTTTGCCCTCGACCGCCCACAAGGGTGTTTCGCAAGCGGCCACGGCATGCCCATCCAGCAGAACCCGGCAGGCCCCGCACTGGCCCTGCCCGCAGCCCATGCGGGTGGCTTTGAGCTGCAGGGTGTTGCGCAAGGTGTCGAGCAGGGTTTGCCCAGCATCATCGGGCACCGACACGCTTTGCCCGTTCAGGCGAAATGCCACCGAGCCGGTCATGCTCAGTCGGGCTTGGCGCCCGAGACCTTGACAATGTTGGCCCACTTGGCGATGTCGGCATTCAGGTATTGGTCAAACTCGGGCACCGTCATCGACATGGGCACCGCGCCTTGCTTGGCCCAGGCGGCTTTCACCTCGGGGTTGTTCACGATCTTGCGCACTTCGGCGTTGAGCTTGTTCACCACATCGGCTGGCGTGCCTTTGGGTGCCATCAGGCCCAGCCAGATGGTGGCCTCAAATTTGGGCACGGTCTCGGCCACGGTGGGCAGGTCTTGCAGGTTGGCCGAGCGAACGAGGCCGGTGCCGGCCAGGGCGCGCACCTTGTTGTCGCGCGACATGGCCGCCATGGTGGTTTCGGCGTCAAACATCACGTCGACCTGGCCGCCCACGATGTCGGTGCGGGCACCCGAGCTGCCTTTGTAGGGCACATGGGTCATGTCGATGCCGGCCATGAACTTGAAGAGTTCACCCGCCATGTGATAAGGCGTGCCGTTGCCCGAAGATGCGTAATTGAGTTTGCCTGGCTTGGACTTGGCCAGTGCCACCAACTCGCCCACAGTCTTGACCGGTACCGAGGGGTGCACCACCAGCAGCAAGTTGGAGTAGTTCACTGGCGCGATGCCAACAAAGTCCTTCATCAGCCCAAAAGGCTTGCTCGGAATCAGTGATTCGTTCACCGTGTGCGTGTTTGACATCATCAGCAAGGTGTAGCCGTCGGCGGGGGACTTGGCCACCAGGTCGGTGCCAATGATCGAGCCCGCGCCAGGCTTGTTGTCGATCACAAACGACTGCTTGAGCTCTTCACCGAGTCGCTGCGCCATGAAGCGGGCGTAGTTGTCGGCCGGTCCACCTGCCGCAAAAGGCACCACGATTTTCACTGGGCGGTTGGGGTAGCTTTGTGCATGCGCCAGGCCAGAGGCCAGGGCCACCGTGAGCAAAGCGAGTTTCAGGGTGTTGGGCAGGGGGATCATGTCTTGTCTCCGGTGGGTAAAGGAAAGGGCATCAGCGTGTTGATCTCTGTGGATCAATCGACCTTGCCAATGCGGGTGACCAAGGCGCTCATGTCCTTGGCATCGGCTTGCACAAAGCGCTCGAATTCGGGGGCGTCCTGGAACATGAACGAGGTGCCTGCCGACGTCAAGGCGGCCACCGCGCGGGCATCTTGTGCGGCAAACCGTGCGGCCTGGCGCAAGCTGTCCACCACGGCAGTCGGCGTGTCGGCGGGCACGAACAGGCCCGACCACTGCGAGTATTGGATGGGCACACCCAGTTCCTTGAAGCTGGGCACTTCGGGCATGCTGGCCAAACGACCCTCGCCCCAATGCGCCAGGGCACGCAGGCGGCCCGAGGCGATGTGCTGCTTGACGCTGGCCGGTCCCGTGGACAAGGCCTCGATCTGGCCACTCAGCAAGGACAGCACCGCAGGCCCAGCGCCGGTGTAGGGCACATGCAGCATGAAGGTCGAGGTGGCGGCCTTGAGCTGCTCCATGGGCACATGCATGGTGCCGTAGTTGCCCGACGAACCGAAGGAAATCTTCCCGGGGTTGGACTTCACATAGGCCATGAATTCGGCGTAGGTCTTCCAAGGGCTGTCGGCCCGCACCACCAGCACGGTGGGGTCGGCGGTGAAGCGGGCAATGGGTTTGAGTTGGTTGACCTGAAACATCGGTGCACGTTGCAGGATCTTGTCCGCCTCAGGCAGCACCACCAAAGAAGACAGCGACATGAGCACGGTGTAGCCATCGCCCTTGGACTTGGCCACCTGCGCCATGCCAATGCCGCCGCCCGCACCGCCCTTGTTCTCCACCACGATGCTTTGCTTGAGGTGGCGTGACATGGCTTCGGCCACAGGCCGGCCCACCGTGTCGGCCACGCCACCAGGGGGAAACGGCACCACCATGGTGATGGGTTTGCTGGGGTAAGCCTGGGCCATGGCGCCGAGGCTGGCGCAGGCAAGCCAGGCGCCCAAGGTGGCGCTCAGTGCCAGCTGGATCAGTGGACGTTTTGTCATGGGGTGTCTCCTCATTCGGCGCAGCGCCGGGCTTTGTCCTGCCAGTGCTTTGGCGGTCAAACGAAACGGTTTTCGATCTGTCCCACGCCGTCGATCTCGACGCGGATCACATCGCCCTTGGCGATGTAGCGCGGTGGGTTCAGGCCCATGCCCACACCGGCCGGGGTACCGGTGGCGATGATGTCGCCCGGGTACAGCGTGATGCCGCGCGAGATGGTCTCGATCAGGGTCGGGATGTCAAAAATCATGTTCTCGGTCGGGCCGTCCTGGCGCAGTTCGCCATTGACCCAGCAGCGCACCCGGGTGTTGCGGCCATCGACCTCGTCGGCAGTCACGATCCAGGGGCCCATGGGGCAAAACGTGTCAAAGGACTTGCCCATGTCCCATTGCTGGTGGCGCATCTGCACATCGCGGGCGGTCACGTCGTTGACCACGGTGTAGCCGAACACATGCTTCATGGCATCGGCCTGAGAAATGTTTTTGCCGCCTTGGCCAATGATCACAGCCAACTCGGCCTCGTAGTCGATCTGCTCTGACACGGCCGCGCCCGGCAGTTGCACATCGTCGGTTGGTCCGACCACGCACTCGGGCACTTTGGTGAAGACGATGGGCCAAGCCTTGGTGTCGCTGTTGCTGTCCTTGAAGACAGAAGCTTGTAGCTCCTTGGCGTGCGCATGGTAGTTGCGACCCACGCACCACACGTTGCGACGGGGCACCGGTAAAGGCGATTCGAGCTTGACCGAGGCCACGGCCAGCGGGGCACCGCTCAAAGCGGGCAAGGGCTGACCCGCCACCATGGCTTCGATCAGTGGCTGGGCACCGCGTTCGGCTTGGGCCTCGGTCAATGCAAAGGGCGTGACCTGCAGGCCGTCGGCCGAGACCTGGCCGACGTGGCGTTTTCCATGGTGGACAAAAGTGGCGATGCGCAAAGTGTTCTCCTGGGGGCGGGACGCCCGGGCGCCCGCATGACAATGACAAATTGGTTTAATTTCAACCAATATGAACCATGATAAAGAAAATGACCAGACAGTCAAGACGCATACCGGACAATCTACCCAAGGGTTTTCACGAATTAAAAGGGTTCAGTGTGATGTTTTCTTGAGGTTTTTTTCGGTGTTTTGGTCAATCCTTTGGGTGGTCTGGCGCGCTTGTCGGATGGCGGACTGGTTTCTCTTTGGTGTGCAATATTGGTATGATTTGGTTTTTGTGCCAGACCCATTGCCGTGGACTCCTCCTATCTCTTTCGCGCCGCCCTGCTGGATCAGCTGCACAGCGGCCAATGGCAAGCCGGCGAGCGTCTTCCGACCGAGCGTGAATTTGGCGAGCAATACCAGATCAGCCGCAGCACGGTGCGCAAGGTCTTGGCCGACATGAAAGCCCAGGGCCTGATTGCCCAAACCGTGGGCAGTGGCACCTATGTCACGGACAAGGCCGTGGCTTTCAGCGGCGTGCGCCCCACCGAGCCAGTTGCCTTGCCGGATGCCGCCTGGCAGACCAGTCCCGCTGAACTGATGGAGGCGCGCATGGCCTTGGAGCCGGCCATCATCGAGATGGTGATCGGCCATGCCACGCCCGCCGACTTCGAGCAGATGGGGAATTGTTGCGACCGCGCTGAAGCGGCCACCAGTGTGGAAGAGTTCGAGGTGTGGGATGGCATGTTCCACGAGCTCATCGCCCGCGCTGCGCACAACAGCTTTGTGGCCAATTTGTTCAAGCTGATGAACCAGGCCCGTGCCCAGGGCGAATGGGGCATGCTGAAAAAACGCAGCCTCACCCCCGAGCGTCGCCTCGCTTACCAGTCAGAGCACCGGGCCTTGCTACAGGCCATCAAGGACCGAGATCCGGTGCAGGCCAAAGCCCTGGCGATCGAGCATTTGGTCCATGTGCGGCGGAACTTGTTGAACTACTGAACAGCGGTCGCTTGAGCGCTTTGGGTGCGCAAGATTTGGCTGACCGATCTGCGAAAGCATGCTTTGGCTGCCCATGTGTATGGGCATGTGCAGCAGCTGCACTGCTGCCGGATCAGCCGGGCAGGCTGTCGATGAAACTTTGGCGCTGTGACAGCTTGTCGTACAGCTTGTGCAGGTTGGGATAAGGCGTGCGCCAGTCGATCTGGGGAAAGCGGAAATCCAGATAACCGACGGCACAACCGACAGCGATGTCGGACAGGCTTAAATGAATGCCCGAGCAAAATGCCTTGTCACCCAATCCATTGCTCATCGCGCGCAGTGCATGCTGAATTTTGTCCAGTTGGCGGTCAATCCATGCTTGGCAGCGCTGGCTGTCTTCGCGTTCGGTCCACACCGCTTCCATGCGCGCCAACAAGGCGGCGTCCAACAAGCCATCGGCCAGGGCCTCCCAGGTCTTGACTTCAGCGCGTTCGCGCCCGGCTGAGGGAATCAATTTGCCCACGGGCGACAAGGTGTCCAGGTATTCCACGATCACGCGCGAATCGAAGACGGCTTCACCGCCTTCCATGATCAGGCAGGGGACCTTACCCAATGGGTTGGAATGGTGGATGGTCGTCTGAGCCGACCAGACGTCTTCGGTCACATGCTGATAGTCCAGTTTCTTTTCGGCCATGACGATGCGCACCTTGCGAACATAGGGACTGGTGACGGAGCCGATGAGTTTCATATCAGATGCAGAGTGCAGGAAAAACGGAAAGTCGATTCTAGGTGATGCCCGAAGGACTTGGCCGGTGGCTTTGCCAATGTGCGTTGCTGTCGAGCCACGGCGACGCGGGAATTACAATCGAGCGATGAATTTTTCCCCTATTTCTGCCCTGTCGCCGCTGGATGGCCGTTACGCCAGCAAACTCAATGCCCTGCGCCCGCTCATGAGCGAGCAGGGTTACATGCACCGCCGCGTTCAGGTCGAAATCGCCTGGTTCATCGCTTTGTCCGATGCGGGCTTTGCCGAATTCAAACCCCTGTCGCCCGGTGCACGCAGCTACCTGACGGGTTTGGTCAAGAACTTCAGCGAAGCGGATGCGGTGGCTATCAAGGAATTTGAAAAGACCACCAACCACGACGTGAAGGCTGTGGAGTACTGGATCAAATCCAAGTTCAAGGACCGCCCCGAGTTGGAAAAAGCCGCCGAGTTCGTGCACTTTGCCTGCACCAGCGAAGACATCAACAACACCAGCCATGCCCTGCAACTCAAGGGCGCACGCGCCCAGGTCATCCTGCCGGGTCTGGATGGCTTGATCGCCAAGCTGCGCGAGATGGCCCACGCGTTTGCCGAAGTGCCCATGCTCAGCCGCACCCATGGCCAAACCGCCAGCCCCACCACCGTGGGCAAGGAAATGGCCAATGTGGTGATGCGCCTGAAGGGCTGCCGCGAAAAAATCGCAGCTGTTCAGCTCATGGGCAAGATGAACGGTGCGGTGGGCAACTACAACGCCCACCTGTCGGCCTGGCCCGACTTTGACTGGGAAGCCTTTGCGCGCCAAGTGGTCGAGACCCCCGAGCTGGGCGAAACCCAGGCCAGTCAGTGGGGCTTGGGTCTGACGTTCCAGCCCTACAGCATCCAGATCGAACCGCACGACTACATGGCCGAGCTGTTCGATGCCGTGGCACGCGCCAACACCATCTTGATTGACCTGTCGCGTGACATCTGGGGCTATGTGAGCCTGGGCTACTTCAAGCAGCGCCTCAAAGCCGGTGAGATTGGTTCATCGACCATGCCGCACAAGGTCAACCCGATCGACTTTGAAAACGCCGAAGGCAACCTGGGTCTGGCCAATGCCGTGCTCAAGCACCTGAGCGAGAAGCTGCCCATCAGCCGATGGCAGCGTGACCTGACCGACTCCACCGTGCTGCGCAACATGGGCGTGGGCCTGGGCTACACCGCGCTGGCCTATGCCTCGCTCATGACGGGCCTGAACAAGCTGGAGTTGAACGAAGAAGCGCTGGCCACTGATCTGGACGCTGCCTGGGAAGTGCTGGCCGAGCCGATCCAGACCGTGATGCGCCGCTATGGCGTGCAGGGTGCCTACGAAAAGCTCAAGGAGGTCACCCGGGGCAAGACCGTCACTGCGGCCGATCTGCATGGCCTGATCCAGGGCCTGGAGATCCCGCAAGCCGACAAAGACCGTTTGCTCGCCATGACACCCGGCAGTTATGTCGGCAAGGCCGCTGAGCTGGCCCGCCGGGTTTGAGGTATCCCCACAAAACGGAAAATTCGCAGAGCTATTTCTGGACCTGTACAAATTGAAGAAATGATCTTCAATTTGTATAGAAATGGGCCAAAGCCCTCTTGACTGATTTACGGCGGCGAAACATCTGTCCTGCGCAACGGTGTTCAGCTGTTGGGTTGGCGAATGTTGGCCCGCAAAGACTGAAATTCATGGCCCTCAAATCCACCATCTACAAAGCCAACCTGTCGATCGCTGACATCGATCACAGCTATTACGAAGACCACCAGCTCACGCTGGCGCGCCACCCCAGCGAGACCGACGAGCGCATGATGATCCGCCTGCTGGCGCTGGCCATCAACGCCTACAAATTGCAGGCGGTGTGCAACGGAGACGGCAAGCTGGCTTTTGGCGCAGGCTTGTCCGACCCGGACGATCCGGACGTCAGCTTGCGCGACTTCACCGGCCAGACCCGCATGTGGATCGAAGTCGGTCAACCCGAAGACAAGCCCATCATGAAAGCCTGCCAAAAGGCCGACGAGGTGCTGCTGTATTGCTTCAACCACGCGGCCGAAGTCTGGTGGAAGGGCATCGAAACCAAGCTGACGCGCCTGGACAAGCTGCAGGTCTGGCGCGTGCCCACCGAGCGTTCACAAGAGCTGGCCAAACTGGCCGAACGCAGCATGCAGTTGCAGGCCACGGTGCAAGAAGGCAGCGTCACCTTCAGCAGCGACAAGGGCAGCGTGCACATCGAGTTGATCCGCTGGAAGTGACGCGGGGCGCATGAAAAAGCCCTCTGAGGGCTCCCCCCAATGAACCTCCCTGTGACCAGGGAAACCATCCTGCTTTTTCGGACTCCCGAAGGAGCGTATCAAGCTGGGGAGAGCCGTCAGAGGGCTCTTCGTTTCGCATGGCCCCAGTATCGGCGCATGTGGCCCCCATGACTGTGCGTTGCTTCACATCTGTTTTGCGGCAGCTCACCCCGCTTGCAAAGGTGAATCACCCCCCTGCGCCCTTGGCGTTTGGGTGGTGCGAAAGGCCAAACGTGCTGATGACGCCAGGCCGCTCACGCTGGTCGATCACAAACCGAGCATCAACGTGATGTTCTGCACCGCTGCGCCACTGGCCCCTTTGCCCAGATTGTCCAAGCGGGCGATCACGACGGCTTGGCGTGCTTCTTCGTTGGCGAACACGCGAATTTCCAATTTGTTCGTGTCGTTCAGGGTCGTGGCATCCAGTTTCTGGTTGACGGTGGCAGGCTCCACGCTCACCCAGCCGCCTGCGGCCTGGCTGGCGGCGTAGTGCGCTTGCAAAGCCGCCTGCAGGTCACCGCTGGTCGGCTTGCCCGGCAAAGTGTCCAAGTGCAGCGGCAATTGCACCAGCATGCCTTGGCGGAAATTGCCCACGGCGGGAACAAACAAGGGCCGCGTGGTCAAGCCGCTGTAGCGCATGATTTCAGGGATGTGTTTGTGCTTCAGCGTCAGGGCATAGGCTTCAAACAAGGGCGCGCGGCCCGCTTCGTAGTCTTCAATCATGCTGCGGCCACCGCCGGAATAGCCGCTGACCGATGGCAAACAGACCGGAAAATCCCGAGGCAACAACCCGGCATCAATCAGAGGCCGCAAGATGGCGATTGCGCCCGTGGCATAGCAACCGGGGTTGGCCACGCGCTCGGCCTGCCGCACAGCGGCCAACTGGTCTGCCGCCAGTTCAGGAAAGCCAAACACCCAATCGGGATGGCAGCGGTGCGCTGTGGAGGCGTCCACGATGCGCGGCTTGCGCCCGGGCAGGCTGTTGATCATGGCCACCGACTCGATGGCCGCATCGTCGTGCAGGCACAGCACCACCAAATCGGCCGCCGCCATCAACTCGCGCTTGGCTTCGGGGTCCTTGCGACGGGCCGGGTCGATGCTGAGCACCTCGATTTGAGGCATCAAAGCGAGCCGCTCGCGAATTTGCAAACCTGTGGTGCCAGCTTCGCCGTCGATGAATATTTTGGCCATGGGTATTACTTTCTCAAGGATTCCGGTGCCCAACGTCAAGTCAATGTAAGACGCAAGGCTCAGGATTGGTGCAATGCAGCATGATACAGTCGCTGTCTGCAGTGTCCAGAGCCTGCTGGCGGACCTTGTTTGATTCAGGCACCCCGGCGGACCGGTCGAATTACCACCCCTCTGAGAGAAGACCTCATGAAGATTCACGAGTACCAAGGCAAGGAAATCTTGCGTCAATTCGGTGTGCCCGTTCCACGCGGCATTCCGGCATTCACCGTTCAAGAGGCTGTCGAAGCCGCTCAGAAGCTGGGCGGCCCGGTTTGGGTGGTCAAGGCCCAGATCCACGCCGGTGGCCGTGGCAAGGGTGGCGGCGTCAAAGTGGCCAAAACCATTGAAGACGTCAAGCGCATTTCTGGCGAGATCCTGGGCATGCAGCTCAAGACCCACCAGACCGGCCCAGAAGGCCAAAAAGTCCGTCGCCTGTACATCGAAGATGGCGCTGACATCAACAAAGAATATTACGTGTCCGTGGTCACCGACCGCGCCACCCAAAAGATCGCTTTCATCGCTTCGAGCGAAGGCGGCATGGACATCGAGGAAGTGGCTCACTCCACCCCCGAGAAAATCATCACCGAGTTCATCGATCCTTTGACCGGTCTGGGCGACGAACAAGCCAAGAAGATTTCGGACGCCATCGGCATGCCTGCTGACTCCACCGCACAAGCCGTGGACATCTTCAAGAAGCTGTACCAGTGCTACATGGAAACCGACGCGTCGTTGGTCGAAATCAACCCACTGAACCGCGACAGCAAAGGCAACGTCGTGGCTTTGGATGCGAAGTTCAACTTCGATGCCAACGCGCTGTTCCGTCACCCTGAAATCGTGGCTTACCGAGATCTGGACGAAGAAGATCCAGCCGAAGTCGAAGCCTCCAAGTTCGACCTGGCCTACATCAGCCTGGACGGCAACATCGGTTGCCTGGTCAACGGCGCTGGCCTGGCCATGGCCACCATGGACACCATCAAGTTGTTCGGCGGCGAGCCTGCCAACTTCTTGGACGTGGGCGGCGGCGCGACAGCCGAGAAAGTCACTGAAGCCTTCAAGATCATGCTGGCCAACAAGAATGTCAAAGGCATTTTGGTCAACATCTTCGGCGGCATCATGAAGTGCGACACCATCGCCACCGGCGTGATCACCGCTTGCAAGGCCGTGAACCTGTCCGTGCCATTGGTCGTGCGCATGAAGGGCACCAACGACGAGCTGGGCAAGAAGATGCTGGCCGAATCCGGTCTGCCGATCATCTCTGCCGACACCATGGCCGAAGCCGCGACCGCCATCGTCGCAGCCGTCAAGTGAATTCAAGGTTGAGCGTTCAGCGCAGAGCGTGATTTCACGCCCAACGCAGAACGCCCAACGCTCAACCAAGGAACCTACATGTCCATCTACATCAACAAAGACACCAAAGTCATCACCCAAGGCATCACCGGCAAAACCGGTCAGTTCCACACTGAAAAGTGCCAGGAATACGCGAACGGCAAGAATTGCTTCGTCGCGGGTGTGAACCCCAAGAAGGCTGGCGAGTCCATCTTCAACATCCCGATCTACGCATCCGTCAAGGAAGCCGCCACCCAAACTGGCGCGACCGTGTCCGTGATCTACGTGCCACCAGCCGGTGCTGCCGCTGCGATCTGGGAAGCCGTGGAAGCCGACCTGGACTTGGCGATCTGTATCACCGAAGGCATTCCAGTCCGTGACATGCTCGAAGTGCGCAACAAAATGAAGGCCAAGGAAGCCGCTGGCGGCAAGCGCACGCTGCTGCTGGGCCCCAACTGCCCAGGTCTGATCACCCCTGACGAAATCAAGATCGGCATCATGCCCGGTCACATCCACCGCAAAGGCCGCATTGGCGTCGTGTCCCGTTCGGGCACATTGACCTATGAAGCCGTGGCGATGTTGACCGAAGTGGGCCTGGGCCAATCCAGCGCCGTCGGTATCGGTGGCGACCCGATCAACGGTTTGAAGCACATCGACGTGATGAAGGCCTTCAACGACGATCCAGACACCGACGCCGTCATCATGATTGGCGAAATCGGCGGTCCAGACGAAGCCGAAGCAGCCATGTGGTGCAAGGCCAACATGAAGAAGCCTGTTGTGGGCTTCATCGCTGGTGTGACGGCCCCTCCCGGCAAGCGCATGGGCCACGCAGGTGCCCTGATCTCTGGCGGTGCCGACACGGCCGATGCCAAGCTGGCCATCATGGAAGAGTGCGGCTTCATCGTCACACGCAACCCGTCTGAACTGGGCAAATTGCTCAAAGCTCAGCTGAAGTAAACTTCAGGCCGCTTTAGATGGCGGCTGTGGTTAGCCACAATGCCAAAGCCGGATGTCCTGCGGGACAATCCGGCTTTCCGTTTTTTGAAATCATGACTCGCTGGTCCTGAACCGGCGTCAAAGGAACACCGTGGAAGAATTTTTGACCGCTCATTTCTGGTTCGCTGTGGGCCAGATCATCATGATCGACATCCTGCTGGGTGGCGACAACGCTGTGGTGATTGCGCTGGCTTGCCGCCAGTTGCCGGATCACCAACGCACGAAAGGCATCATGTGGGGCACTGCCGGTGCCATTGTTTTGCGCGTCATCCTGATCTTTTTCGCGCTCACGCTGCTGGCCATCCCCTTCCTCAAGTTTGTGGGGGCGCTCTTGCTCATCTGGATTGGCGTGAAATTGCTGACCCCCGATGAAGATGACGACCACAGCAACATCCAGGGCAGCGACAAGCTCTGGGGCGCGGTCAAGACCGTCATCATTGCCGACTTGGTCATGAGCGTGGACAACGTGATCGCCATCGCCGGTGCCGCCCAAACTTCGGGCAACGCCGACCACCAGATGCCTTTGGTGATTTTCGGCCTGCTGGTCAGCATCCCGATCATCGTTTGGGGCAGCCAGTTGGTGCTCAAACTCATGGACCGCTTCCCCATCATCATCACCGCCGGCGGCATGCTGCTGGGCTGGATTGCAGGCACCATGATCCAGACCGATCCTGGCCTGGTGGCCTACCTGCCGCAAGACAAGGCCTGGGGCTACGGTTTGGGCATTGCAGGTGCTTTGCTGGTGCTGGCGCTGGGTAAATTCATCTTGTCGCGCCGCACGCCCTCCACAGACACGGCCTGATCTTGTCCGAATCATGGGCTGCTTGCCGTCGCAAAAGCAGTCCATGATGAGGTCGCCACATTGGCTCGATCCACAGCACTGGAGTTCAATCGTTGAATGGATTACCATCAATGACCATTCTTCAGGGGAGTAAGTGCCATGCAAAAAAGGCAACAAGGACTGACATTGATCGAGTTGATGATCGTCATTGCGATCATTGGCATTTTGGGCGCTTTGGCGCTGCCAGCGTATCAAGACTACAGCATACGGGCCAAAGTTTCCGAAATGCTGTTGGCCGTGAATGGTTGTAAAACCGCGGTCAACGAGGCCATCGGCTCAGCCTCTTCAGCCGATGTATCCGCCGGTTTGCCGAAAGTGTGTGCCAGCCAATCCAGCAAATATGTCACCAGCATCAGTGTGGATGGCAATGGCATCATCACCGTGGTGGGCAATCATGAGGCCTTGCGTGGCAGCACATCGGCTTCAGCCAACGCCATCAGCCTCACGCCCCTGCAAACGGGTGACACCGCCATCAATGGCAGCACCGATGGCGGCAAAGCCATTGCCAGTTGGCGCTGTGGTCCTGCGGCCACCAATGGCTTGCCGCAAAAATACCTGCCGGCTTCGTGCAAGGCCAGCTGAAACACTTTCCAGCCTTCCAATGCCCGGTTTAACCGGGCGTTTGTTCACGTGCTGAACCCATGCAGCAGATGCAGCCCTTGCGTGTATTGAGCACAACATTCGAGCATCGCGTGCTCGTGGCGCTTTTGGTGTTCCCTTGGGTCCACAGTTTTGCGCCTGGGCCTTTGTCTAACCTGGTGCCTTGGTTGATCAGCTGGGCTGCTTTGGCGTTGGTCATGCTGCACTGGCGTCATTTGAGTTCCGGGGTTGTTGCTCAAAGTTGGGCCATTGCCGCATTGTTGAGCAGCTTGATCGGATTGGTGCAGTTTTTCGGGCTGGCGGATGCGTTTGCATCTGTCATGCATGTGCCGGTTTATTCAGGGGATGCATTCGGTAATTTGCGTCAGCGCAATCAGCAAGCTACTTTGTTGACCATGGGCATGTTCGCCGTGTTGGCGTGGCATGCATGGGGCTTGTCCCGCAAACATGCCTTGTGGATGCTGGTTGTGCTGGCTTTGGGGCTGGCCGCTACTGCATCGCGCACGGGCTTGCTTCAGGCGTTGTTTCTGGTGTTCTGGATGGTTTTGCACCGGCGGGCCCCAGCAGGCACATCGACTTGGATTCTGAGCGCAGCGACGTTGGTGGTCTATTTGCTGGCGTCCTTGGTCTTGCCGCAGCTCCTTGGGCATCTGACAGGCCAATTGACAGGCAGCGCACTGACCCGAATGGTCAATCTGGACGGCTGTGGTGAGCGTCAGGTTCTTTGGTCCAATGTGCTTCATCTGATCGACCAAAAACCTTGGACGGGTTGGGGTTGGGATGAGCTTCGTTATGCGCACTACATCACCTCGTACACGGGGCCGCGATTTTGTGACATCTTGGGAAATGCCCACAATTTGCCCTTGCATGTGGCCTTTGTTTGGGGCATCCCTGCGGCCCTGATGGTGTTCGTGGGTCTGGCATGGCTCGTGCTGCGCGCCCGGCCTTGGCGGCATTCAGGGACGGAAATGCAGTTGGCGTGGGGGGTGCTGGGGGTCATCGGTTTGCACAGCATGTTGGAATACCCGCTTTGGTACGGGCCATTTCAGGTGGCGGTGGTGCTTGCGCTGTGGCTGTTGGGTGGGCGTATGGCCTTGGCCGTTCGCAATGTGGTCTGGCCACGTCCGACCGCCCTGGTCCTCTTGGCTTTGCTGGCTTTCGTGGCTTACGACTATGCGCAAGTGCGTCAAATTTATTTGCCTGCACACCAACGGTGGAGTGTCTGGAGAGACAACCCTTTGGATGCAGCGCAAAGAAGCTGGTTTTTCCCTGGTGCGGCGTTGTTTGCAGAAGTCACCACGACCCGCTTGAGCCAGGACAATGCCCGTTGGCTGCTCGAAGCCAGCCAGCGCGCCCTGCACACAGCCCCCGAAGCGCGGGTGATTGAAAAGTTGCTGGAAAGCGCCCACTGGTTGCAAGAAGAAGAGTTGTTTCTCGTGCACAAAGAGCGTTATCAAGAAGTCGATCCGAAAAAATACCAAGCCTGGTTAAGCCGCCAACGCTGAGCAGCACCGTGTGTGTTTGCAGATCAGACCGTCAAGTGCCTGCGCAGCACAGAACCCGTGCAGTTCATTCAAAATAAACCATGCATATGATGGTCTAAAAATGTGGCATGATGTACTAAAAATTATCCAATTAGGTAGTCGAATAAATTTGTTCATTTTGATGAATTTATCCGTTTTTGAAGTCATTCACGATGAAAAAAAGGCTTGGTCACATTTATCTGGTGGACGATAACCATGACATGCGGTTTTACCTGAGTGACATGCTCAGCATGCTGGGCTACACGGTCGATCATTACGATAACGCCCAAAGTTTTCTGGACAAATCCAGCAATATGTCGCCTGCGGTGGTGTTGCTGGACATGCGCATGCCCGGCCTCAGTGGTTTGGAACTTCAAGGTCGACTGGACGCCGCAGGCAGAAAAACGCCCATTGTGTTCATCAGTGGTGAAAGCGACAGGGATGAAATCATCCAGGCTTTTCGTCTGGGCGCCGTGGATTTCCTGCTCAAGCCCTTTACACGCGAAAAGCTGTGCGATGTCATCGACAAAGCACTGGACATTGACAGCCAAAGAAATCAGGAACTCATCCATACCGACAACCTCAAACGCTCATTGGCAGGCTTGTCGAGACGTGAAAAAGAGGTTTTCATGTTGATTGTTCAAGGGCTGACCAACAAAGCCATCGGTGAAGTGACCGGCATACAGCCCGGTACGGCCAAAAAGCACCGAGCCACCATTTATCAAAAGTTGGCAGTCAACAATGCGGCTGAACTCATGGGTCAGTGCAAAGGACTTGATCTGCCCAAAATCATGGCATCCATACCGGTGCAAAGAGCCGACCACTGAACGGCATGAAGGCCCGCTGGATCGGGTCTGAACTCAGCCGTTCGGCAGATGACCCCATCATGCGGCATTGATGCGAACAAAAAAGCTATTTTTCACGATTGAATACGTCAAATACATTAGGCTTAGCCAATTGGGTAGCATCCAAACGGGTTTTATTCAGTAATATGAACACCAAATTCTGACGTTTATCCATGCACTCCAATCCTCCCAAAAACACGCGTTTCCCAGTGGTCATACAGCGAGCAAATGCGTGCCTTGCTTTGCATTCAGCCTTGCTGATTTGCAAGTCCAAGCTGGTGCTTGCCTTTGGCTTGGCCGCTTTGTTGGCTGTGCAGGCCGCGCAGGCACAAGTCACCATTGAAACCAAACAAGAGGGCGTCAATACGAAAATCGAGGTTCTGTCGGGTTTGTATGCCTTGTCACAAGGCGTGGGACAAAGTCAAGGCCGCATCGTGATGTACCGTACCCGTGAAAGCGCCCGGCTCGAAGGGGCAACCAGCATCTTCGTGAATGGTCAGTACCACACCTCCCTGATACCCGATGGGTTCAACTTTTTGTGTCTGGATACGGGCGAAGTGGAGGTCGGTGCCCGTCAATACCGGGTGGGTGGAAAAGCCCGCGATCAATACGACACCGTCACAGCCACGCGATTGCTCAAGGGACAAACACAATACCTTCTGGTGACCGAAGATGAAGGCCGTCCGGTCCTGAAACCTGTGTCGGTTGAGCAGGCGTCGAAAGACTTGAAACAATCAAGATTGCAAGTGCACACGGTATCCCGTGTCACCCAAGCGCAAGATTGCAAGGTGGACAGTGTCGCTGCCCCTGCGCAGGCAGCGGTCATGCAGCCCCAGGATCAGTACGTGTTGATGGTTGATGTGTTGTTTGCATTTGCCAAATCGGACATGGCGGGATTGACCCATCAAGGACAAGCCACCATTGACGAGATGGTTTCCCGTATTCAAACAAAGTATGAACGGATAGACCGCATTCATTTGGTCGGTCATACCGACCCACTGGGATCTGCGGCGATCAACGACCGGCTTGCGAAAGAGCGTGCAGATACCGTGCGTCAATACATTGAAAGAACAATGAAAATACCCGGACGGCTGACCTCTGAAGGAAGAAGTTTCAAAGAACTGGTCAAGACTGGCTGCGAACGTGTCGCCACCGCACGTGCCATTGCCTGCAACCAGCCAAACCGGCGTGTTGTGGCCGAAATCACGGGCGTCAAGCGCTGATTGCGGTAAGCCGGAATATTCCGGTGCCACCTGAAAGAAAGGCCGCTTCAAGCGGCCTTTCTTTTTGAAGTGGTTGCCTTCTGCATAAACTGAGGTGTGAACCCGTCGGTGTCATGCGCTCAACGGCATTTTGAAAATTCGGGACAGACGGTCGTCACTCAAGGCGCTAAAGTGTCATGGCCAAATCGAATTGAAAAGAGGCTTTTTTGAACTTGCGGATGTGGGCCATGCTGGCCTTGTTGGGCAGCTTGGTGTCCTTGGCGGTGGGAACTTCATTTGCCAAAAGCTTGTTTCCTGCACTGGGTGCTGAAGGCACGACCGCCTACCGGATAGTGTTTTCGATGCTGATGTTGATGGTCGTTTTCAGGCCGTGGCGTCGAAAGTGGGTGTGGGCAGATGCATGGCCGCTGGGACTCTATGGGGTGACTTTGGGGGCGATGAACCTGTTGTTTTACAGCGCCATCAAGACCATTCCCTTTGGCGTGGCGATCGCCATCGAGTTCACGGGACCTTTGGCCGTTGCGGTATGGACCTCTAAAAAACCCAGTGACTGGCTATGGGTTGCCTTGGCGGCCATAGGCCTGGGTTTGTTGTTGCCTTTGCCTGGCTCCGATGCCACCACGGCGTTGGATCCTTGGGGCATGCTGTTCGCACTGTCTGCCGGCATGTGTTGGGCGCTTTACATTGTTTTTGGTCAACGTGTGGCATTGCGCTATGGCAGTCTTGCCACCCCTTTGGGCATGTTGGCGGCTGCATTCGTGGTGGCCCCGTTCGGTGTGGTGCATGCGGGTACCGCCTTGTTAGACCCGCAATGGCTGTGGGCTGGCTTGGCGGTGGCCTTGTTGTCGAGTGCCATTCCCTATGCCTTGGAGATGTTCGCATTGAACCATCTGCCTAAAAACACGTTCAGTATTTTGCTGAGTCTGGAGCCTGCTGTGGGCGCATTGGCGGGCTGGCTGGTGCTTGCGGAGCATCTAACGGCCATGCAGGGTTTGGCGATCGTGATGGTCATGATGGCTTCCATGGGCACAGCCTGGACGGCAGGTCAGCGCTGACGCAACCCGTTGCCAGCAGTGTCAGTGGAATCGGCTGGGTCATGGCGCGTGACACCAAGCCTCGTGGCAAAAAACCTTTGGTGTTCATGGTGCATGGCGCAGCTGCACATGGATTGGCCCCGAAAGGGGCGGCCTCGTGTGACTGGTTGCAAGGCGCAGTCAACGGCCTTCGAATTGCGGTTGACGGCGTTGCGCAAAAGCAGCCCTGCCTTCAGCGAAGTCGAGGCTGTTGCTCGTCATGTGCTCGCGCGCGCGCAAACGGGCCACATCGGCTTGGCCGGTCTCGATTTCATGGAGAGATTTCTTGGTTTCCTGGACCGCTAAAGGTGCCAAGGCCAGAATGTCTCGCACCAGCGCCTGCAAGGTGGCGTCCCATTGGGTGGGGCTGACCAAGGCCTCGAATAAACCCATGGCCTCCAGTTGTCGTGCCGTGAAAGGCCGTGCAGTCAGAAAAGCGCGACGGGTACCCGCCATCCCAAAACGTGCCACATAGCGCTGCAAACCGCTCGGGTAGTAATGCAGCCCCAGTGCGGTAGCGGGCATGCGCCACTCGATGTCTTCCAGACACACCCGCAAGTCACAAGCCAGTACGACATCGGTGGCGCCTCCGTAGACGCTGCCATTCAGGGCGCAAATGGTCACAGGACGTAATGCGGCAAGAGTTTCCGGAATGGTTTCAAAAAAAGTCGAACCGTGGCCGGGATCGTCAAAGCCGCTGATGTCGTATCCGGCGCAAAACACAGGCTTGGGCTGGTTGTCGGTGTTGGCCGTCAGCACCAGGACACGCACCGCAGCGGTGCGGTTGACGGTTTCAAAATGTGCCAACAAAGTCTTGAGGTCGGCGTTTTCGAGTCGGTTGCGCTGGGCGGGCCGGTTCAAGGTGATGGTGGCCACCCCACCTTCGATGTGCAGAATGGGGGCGCAAGGCGGTAACGAGGCAAGTGACATGGGCGCAGTCCAAAAACAAAAAAGGGTGTCCAAAGACACCCTGATTTTAGAAAGCCAACCGGTTGGCGGTCAGCTCATCCAATGGTCACTCAGGCCTTGGTCTTGGCCTTGGACATGGCGGCTTTCACCGATGCTTCGGCTTGCGCGGTGGCCGCCTTCATGCTGGCTTCGGCGCTGTCAGCGGCTTGTTTGGCCACTTTTTTCAGGGTTTCGGCCGCGTTCTGGCTGGCTTCGAAAGCGGTTTTGATCACGGCCACGGCGGCGTCGGAACCGGCGGGGGCGTTTTTCAGGCTGTTTTCAACCAAGCTTTTGACAGCTTGCTCGGACTCAGCCATTTTGCTTTCGATGGCTTTGGTGAATTCGGCACCGGTGCTGTTGGCGATGTCCGTCAGGTGACGGCCATAAGACACCGATTTTTCAAAGGCGGGCTGCACCAAGGCAGCTTGTGCAGCCACCAAATCTTGAGGGGTTTTGGCGGCCATCAGGGCTTGCATGTTGGCGAAAGACTCACCCACGGCTGCTTTGCCTGCGGCCATGTTCAATTCGACCAGACGTTCGAAACCAGCGAAAGCAGTTTGTGACAAGCCAGCAGCCACGTTCAGGTTGGCTTGTTGAGTGGCGGCGAATTGTTCAGTATTGAAGTTCATGGTTTACCCTTGGAAAGTTTTGTTGCAATGCAGCAATTTGAACAGTGCGGGGGTGATATGGCAAGTAAAAGTAAGCACTTTAGAGTCCACACTCCAATTGGTCAGCCTGTGTGCGAGAGCGCGCTGTGTGGATCAGGCGCTTCGTGATTCACGGCTGACACAAGGGTTTTGGGGAACCGATGCGGCCAAGCTCACTACACTTGGGACTGTGGCCAATTCGGTCCGAACACATTGCATGTATGGAATTCATCAGTCTGCTGTTCATTTTGGCCATCGGTATCCATTGGCTCAACGGCCTGGGTCAGCGCAAACGAACAGCTTTGCTTGCCGAGCAATTGCGGCCCTACCAGATCGAAAAACACATGGAGCAGCTCACCGGCGCTTACATGCGGGCGCTGGGTGAGGCACAGCCTGAGCGACAGCAACAAATCCTGGGCTTGCAAGCACAGGCCGAACAGCAACTGTCGGCCGAGTTCCAGAATCTGGCGCGTGAATTTGCCAAATTGCCTGCGCCCGTGACGCGGGCGTTCAAATATGCGGTGCCCTTCATTGACCAACTTTCGACCAAAGCAACGTTCGACATGCGCCGCATGCTGGAAGTGCATGCCCAGGGCATCGAGCGGGCCGTGGCCAATGTGCAAGGCGTGAGCCTGAAAGAGCGCGCCTTTCGTCTGATGGGCGAGATGTTCCTGATGCAGCACAGCTGCCACTGGTTTTGCAAATCGAAGACCATCGCTTCGGCCCGCATGGTGGCGCAGCACCAGACCCGTTATGAGCAGGCGCTGGAGGCCGTCAGCCCCGAAACCCGGCAGGCTTATCTGGCTTTGGTGCAGGGCTGAGAATCTTCAAGCTCAGACGACAGCCCAGGCCATGCGCAGCGCATGGGCACACAACGCCACTGCGGCATGGGCTTCCTGCAGCACCCGGCCCATGGTGATGAAGCCATGGATTTGCCGCTCAAAGCAAATGTATTGCGATGCCACGCCGGCCCGGCTCAGGGCATCGGCGTACAGCAGGCCTTCGTCGCGCAAAGGGTCAAAGCCCGCCGTCAGCACCATGGCCGCAGGCAAGTTGGCATGGCTGGTGGCCAACTGCGGCGAGGCGCGCCAGTCCTGGGCGTCCTGCGGACTGCGCAGGTAATTGCCCGAGTACCAGGCCATGGATTCGCGTGTGAGCAAGTAACCCTGGCCATTGGCCTTGTAAGAAGCAGTGTCTGGGGCCATCACGGTGCTGGGGTAGATGAGCAACTGCAAGGCGGGCTTGCAGCCCAGATCGCGCAAGCCCAGACACGCGGCCGCCGCCAGATTGCCGCCTGCGCTGTCGCCACCGATGGCGATGCGGCCGGGGTCAATGCCCAGCACTTTTGATTGCGACGCTACCCACTGCCAGGCCGCCACCGCATCGTCGTAAGCCGCCGGGAACTTGTGCTCGGGGCCCATGCGATAGTCCACCGACACGACCACGCCACCGGCTTGCTGGCACAGCGAGCGACACAGCACATCGTGCGTGTCCAGATCGCCAATGGTCCAGCCACCGCCATGCAAGTACACCAGCGCGGGCAGGGATTGCGTGGCATCGGTCGGGTGGTACACCCGCACCCCAATGTCAACGCCCGAATGGCTGAAATGCAGGTCTTGCACACGCCCCACTTCGGGCGCATCGGGCTGGGTGAAGCTGCGACGCGCTCGGTAGGCGGCCCGCGCCTCCACCGGCGTTTGTGTGTAAACCGGGGGAATGCCCTTTTCGCTCAAAAGGGTCATCAGGGCTTGGGCTTGTGGGTCGAGCATGGGGCACTCCGGGAGGGCTGAAGATTGGCGGATTATGGGCGGGCACCCAGACTCCGAATGGGCAAATGGGCGACACCCATTGGGGTTGGCTCCGCCTGCGCGAATGCCGCCAGCAGCTTTTGCCCGGTGTTGGTGCGGCCATTGGTTGCGATGGCGTTGTCGCAAGTGCGCGATCACGATCGGAAACCGCGCACACAGCGCAGGACTGTCGGCCTGCAGATATGCCGTGGGTTAAGCCGCCCAGGGCCGGTGCCTTCAGGCCCGTGAGGCCTGAAGGCACTGCGCTTTGAAACGATCGTCCCGCTACCTTTGAAGCCTCACTCCCCCAGCGCCCGCCAAGCCGCCTGTGCGATGCTGCCCGCGTCTACCGCAAAGAAGCGGCGCAGTGCGGCGCGGGTGTCGCTGCGGCCAAAGCCGTCGGTGCCGAGCGTGCGGTAGCGGCGGCCTTCGGGCAGGTAGGCTCGCACGCTCTCAGGCACGGCCCGCACATAGTCGCTGGCAGCCACGATGGGGCCCGCACTGGGGGCCAGCAAGCGGCTCAAGTAAGGTGCATCGCCGCTGGCCTCATTCGCCATGCCGTCGCGTGCCAGCTCGCTCCAGCTGGTGATGCTGTACACGTCCACCCCCACGCCCTGCGCGGCCAGTTGCTCGGCGGCCTGGATGACCTCGGTGAGGATCGCCCCCGAGCCAAGAAGCGTCACGCGCTGGCCCTTCGCCGAAGCATCGGTGGGACCATTCGCGGGTCCATCAGTGGGACCATAAGCGCCAAAGTGGTAACCCCCCCGCAACACACAACGCTCAGCCCCCTCGGGCAAATTGGGCTGGGCGTAGTTTTCGTTCATCAGGGTCACGTAATAAAACACGTCGGCTTGCTGCTCGACCATCTCGCGCATGCCCGCGTCCAGAATCACCGCCAGCTCGCCCGCAAAGGCCGGGTCGTAGGCCTTGCAGTTGGGGATGGTGGCCGCCACCAAGTGGCTGCTGCCGTCTTGGTGCTGCAGGCCCTCGCCGCCCAAGGTGGTGCGGCCTGAGGTTGCGCCCAGCAAAAAGCCGCGTGCCCGCTGGTCGGCGGCGGCCCAGATGGCGTCGCCCACGCGCTGAAAGCCGAACATCGAGTAATAAATGTAGAAGGGCAGCATGGCCAGGCCGTGCACGCTGTAGCTGGTGGCCGCGGCCGTCCAGCTGGCGATCGCGCCCGCTTCGCTGATGCCTTCTTCCAGAATCTGGCCGTCGGTGGCTTCGCGGTAGCTCAGCACCGAGCCGATGTCTTCGGGCGCGTAACGCTGGCCCACGCTGCTGTAAATGCCCACCTGTTTGAACAGGTTGGCCATGCCGAAGGTGCGCGCCTCGTCGGCCACGATGGGCACGATGCGCGGGCCGAGCTGCGGGTCTTTGAGCAGGTTGCCCAGCATGCGCACAAAGGCCATGGTGGTGCTCATGTCCTTGCCATCGGCCTGCAGCGCAAACTGCCCGTAGCTGGCGAGTGCGGGCACGGGTAAGCGGTCGCAGGCGGTCTCGCGCTTGGGCAAGCTGCCGCCCAAGCGGGCGCGGTGCTCGCGCAGGTAGCGCATCTCGGCGCTGTCGTCGGTGGGTTTGTAAAAGGCCAAGCCCTTGGCCTGCTCGTCGCTCAGCGGCAGGTCAAAGCGGTTGCGGTAGTCGATCAGGTCTTGCTCGTCGAACTTCTTTTGGCTGTGCGTGGTCATCTTGCCCTGGCCCGCGCTGCCCATGCCAAAACCTTTTTTGGTGTGCGCCAGGATCACCGTGGGCTGGCCGCGGTGCGCAGCCGCCGCTGCATACGCCGCGTGGATTTTCACGATGTCGTGGCCACCGCGCTTGAGCCGATCGATCTGCTCGTCGGTCATGCCCTGCGCCAGCCGCGCCAGTTCTTCGTTCTGTCCAAAGAAATTTTCGCGGTTGAAGCGTCCGTCTTTGGCGGCAAAGGTCTGCATCTGGCCGTCTACCGTGTTGGCAAAAGCGCGCAGCAAAGCGCCCGAGGTGTCGCGTGCCAGCAGACCGTCCCAGTCGCTGCCCCAGACCAGCTTGATCACGTTCCAGCCAGCGCCCGCAAACAGTTTCTCCAGCTCGTCGATGATGCGGCCGTTGCCGCGCACCGGGCCGTCCAGGCGCTGCAAATTGCAGTTGACCACCCACACCAGGTTGTCGAGTTTTTCGCGCGCGGCCAAGGTCAGGGCGCTCATGCTCTCGGGCTCGTCCATCTCGCCGTCGCCAAACACGCCCCACACCTTGCGGCCGCTGCAGTCCTGCAGCTGGCGGTGCGTCAGGTAACGCATGAAGCGGGCGTGGTAGATCGAGCTGATCGGCCCCAAGCCCATGGAGCCCGTGGGGAACTGCCAAAAATCGGGCATCAGCCAAGGGTGCGGGTAGCTCGACAAACCGCGTGCGCCGCTGTCCGGTGCGGTGATCTCTTGGCGGTAGTGCATCAGGTCCGCCTCGGTGAGGCGCCCTTCCAGAAAAGCGCGGGCGTACACCCCGGGTGCGCTGTGCGGCTGGAAGAACACCAGGTCGCCCTTGTGCTGCTCGGTGCGCGCGTGGAAGAAGTGGTGAAACCCGGTTTCGAACAAATCGGCCACGCTGGCGTAACTGGCGATGTGCCCGCCCAGCTCGCCATAAGCCTGGTTGGCACGCACCACCATGGCCAGTGCATTCCAGCGCATGATGGCCACCAGCCGCTCTTCGGTGGCCAAGTCGCCGGGGAACACCGACTGCTCATCGACGGCGATGGTGTTCATGTAAGGCGTGTTCAGCTCGGGCTGCCAACCCGTGCGCTGCTGCCGCGCCACGACGGCCAGCTCGTCCAGAATTTGCCGGGCACGCTCGGGGCCTTGGGTGCCGATGAGGGCCAGCAAGGCCTCGCGCCACTCGGCGGTTTCTTCGGGGTCAATGTCGTGGGCCTGTGTCAGCGCGTGCAAGAGGGGTTCAAAAGGTGCGTTCATGCATGGGACTGTACCGGGCAGTGCGGCGCATGTGCTGCGTATTTGGATTACGAAAAAGCCGATTTGCAGCACAATATGCTGAAAATGCAAAGGATTCGGCACATGGTTCTGGACAACGTGGATTTGAAGATACTGGACGAACTGCAGCGCGACGGCTCGCTGTCCAATGTGGCGCTGGCCAAACGCATTGGCTTGTCGCCCTCGCCGTGCCTGGCACGCGTCAAGGCGCTGGAGTCAGGCGGCGTGATCCAGCGCTATGTGGCGCTGGCCAGTGCAGCGGCACTGGGGCTGGGCCTGACGGTGTTCATCTCCATCAGCCTCAAGACCCAAAGCAAGGAAACCCTGGCCGACTTTGAAGCGCACATTGCCCGGCACGATGAGGTGATGGAGTGCTATTTGATGACCGGCGACAGCGACTACCTGCTGCGCGTGGCAGTGCGCGACATGGCGGCGCTGGAGCGCTTCATTCTGGAGCAGCTGTCACCGATTCCGGGTGTGGAAAAAATCCGCTCCAGTTTTGCGCTCAAGCAGGTTCGCTACAAAACGGCGTTGCCGCTGGGTTTGGGGTGAAATGTGCGCCAATTTTTGCGGCTATTTTTGCGACTTTGAAAATTCACCCAAGTCTTTGTTGCATATGGATTTTTCAGGAGTTTCCTCGATCTTTTTGCGACTTTGAATGCGAGTTTAAATGCGACTTGAAATGCGCTTTTATTCAACCCTGCGCCCGCTGCTTCAAATACGGCCCCACCATGTGGCGGCTGGTGCGTTGCAAGCCCATCAGCAAAGCGTGGTCGGCCTGGGTGCAGCCGTAGCGGGTTTTCAGGTCGTGCTGCATCTGCGCCAGCAAATGTGCGGCCATCTCGGCATCGGCCAGCGCCCGGTGGGCGCGGCCTGACGACGGCAAATGGTGCAGCGCCGCCAGCGTGCCCAGCTTGTGGTTGGGCGCTTGCGGGTACAGGCGGCGCGACAGGAGCACCGTGCAGGCAAAAGGGTGAGACGCATCTTCTCCGCAACGGGCCAGCTCTGCCTGCCAGAACTTTTTGTCAAACGCCGCGTTGTGCGCCACCATGGGCCGCCCGCCCACAAAGCGGGCCGCCTCGCGCATCACCTGCTCGGCCGGGACAGCGGCCTGCACCATCTCGTTGGTGATGCCCGTCAGTTGGGTGATGAAACTGTTGACCCGCACCCCGGCATTCATCAAGTTTTGGTAGCGGTCCACCACCTGCCCGCCTTCAAGCATGACGATGGCCACCTCGGTGGCGCGGTCGCCCATATTGGGAGAAATGCCGGTGGTTTCAAAGTCGATGATGGCGATGGCGCTCACGGTGTGGTCCGGTGTCAAAGAGGACTGCCATTATCCCCAGTGTGGTGCAGCCTTTTTGACTGGGCAGCACCTGTGGGTCAGACGGTACCGGCCGACCTACAAAAGACCAAGTCACCAGCCCATGGCTTGTGTCGTGTTCGGCCACACACGCTGCGCAGGGGCCGCCCATAATCAGGAGATTCTTTTTAACCCTCTGCCATATCAAGCCCCCATGACCGACACCCTTGCCCAACTCTTCCAACCCACCCGCATCGGCGACATCGAGATGGCCAACCGCGTGGTCATGGCTCCGCTGACCCGTTGCCGCGCTGACGAAGCCGCAGGCGACATTCCCGGCAGCGCCATGAACATCGCGTACTACCGCCAACGCAGCAACGCGGGGCTGATCATCAGCGAAGGTACACAGGTCTCACCCGGCGGCAAAGGCTATATGGCCACACCCGGCATTTACTCTGACGCGCAAGTCGAAGGCTGGAAGCCCATCACCCAGGCCGTGCACGAAGCGGGCGGCAAAATCGTGGCGCAAATCTGGCATGTGGGCCGCATCACCCACCCCGACCTGACCGGTGGCCGGGACCCCGTAGCCCCCTCGGCCGTGGCCCCCAAAATCTTGGCCTATGGCCGCAACGGCAAAGTGCCTGCCCCCGTACCCCAAGCTTTGACCGAGGATGAAATCCAAGAAGTGGTCAACCAATACCGCCAAGGCGCGGCCAACGCGATCCGGGCAGGTTTTGACGGTGTGGAAATCCATGGCGCCAACGGCTATCTGATTGACCAGTTCTTGCGCGAGAGCACCAACTTGCGCACCGACGCATATGGCGGCTCGCCCCAAAACCGCATCCGCTTTGCGCTGGAAGTGGTGGACGCCGTGGCCGCCGAAATCGGCGCAGGCCGCACCGGCATTCGCCTGTCGCCCGTCTCGCCCGCCAACGACTCGGCCGAAAGCCAGCCCCAGGCGGTGTTTGGCCCTCTGGTGGAAGCGCTCAACCAGCGCGGCATTGCGTTCATCCACTTTGTCGAAGGCTCCACAGGTGGCCCACGCGACCTGGCCGGCTTTGACTTTGCCTGGGCACGTCAAGCCTTCAAAGGCGCCTACATCGCCAACAACGGCTACACCCGCGACATGGCCATCGACGCCATCGCATCCGGCCGCGCCGACGCCGTGGCTTTTGGCCGTGCGTACATCTCCAACCCCGACCTGGTGCAGCGCCTGAAAGCCAACGCCCCGCTGGCCAAAGCCAACTCCAGCACCTTTTATGCGCCGGGGCCTGAGGGCTACATTGACTACCCGGCGATGTAAGGTCGTGCGTCTTTAAGAGTTGGGATCGGGGTCTTCGACCGCCGAGATGCACACGAATAGCCCCTTAACCCCGAACATCCATCGTCTGATGTTTGAATTTCGGGGTTATTCTTTCCAACCGATGCAACACCGACACCCCGGCCCCCTCCTCTTCTGCGGCGACCCGCACGGCCAATGGCAGCACATCATCGATGCCGCCTTGCAAACCCACGCCCGTGCCGTCATCCTGCTCGGCGACCTGGAGCCTGCACGGCCGCTGCACATCGAGCTGCAAGCGATTTGGGAGCGCGTCTGGTTCATCCACGGCAACCACGACACCGACCACGCAGACAACTTTGGCAACGTCTGGCACCCCGAGGTGAGCGAGCGGCAGCTGCACGGCCGCGTCGTCACGCTGCCCTGCGGCACGCGCATCGCCGGGCTGGGCGGCGTGTTTCGCGGTGCGGTGTGGTACCCCAAAGACCAGCAAGCGCCCAAGTTTCGCAACCGCGAAGCGCACGCCCGCGTCACCCCGCGCCAAGACCGCTGGCAAGGCGGCGTGCACCTCAAGCACTGGTCCAGCATCTACCCCGACGAGCTGGAACAACTGGCCACGCTGCAAGCCGACATCCTCATCACCCACGAAGCGCCCGGCTACCACGACCACGGATTCAAAGAGCTGGACACACTGGCCCGCCGCATGGGCGTGCGCATGACGGTGCATGGCCACCAACACGACAACATTGACAGCAGCGCCCAATGGGACGCGCAAGGTTTTCAGAGCTTTGGGGTGGGGCTGCGGGGCGTGATGGCGTGGCCTTGAGCGCGATCAGGCTTGCTCGCCTGCAGCTAAACGAGCTTGCCAAGCCGCATATTCGGATCGGCGCAAGCGGTATCGCGCAATGCTGCCCTCGTGCAGCTGACGCAGTGCGTCCGTCAACATCAGCATGAACGCGGCTTGATCGGCCCCACTGACGATGCCTGAGGCCACTTTGGCCATCACCTCGGGCGTGGGTTGCAGCAGTCCTTTCACCACGGCTTGCACCGCCTGGATGAGCGACTCCCGGTACTTGATCTTCAAAGGATCGGGCTCCACCATGGTTTGCGTGATGGCCAAGTACCGCTGGCAAGAGCGCTCGTAAGCCCAAACGAACACATCGCGCAACAAATCAACCTCGTTGAGCTCGTAAACGCCCAAAGTGCCCTCGACGTAAGCCCGCTCCGGAACATCAACGAATGACAAGGGGCAAAGGTTGTTTTTGAACAATGAAATGTTGGCCCCAATGCGCGAGACGCGTTTGTTGACATCCTCAAACGGCTGCAAATAAGGCAACTGCACCATCAGAAAAAAAGCCTGTTCAAACGGATCGGGAATTGCCGCTGCCTTGTTCAACAATTGCTCAAAGCCATCCTCGATGACTTGTGGCAAAGCTGCGGGGTGAAACACGGTGCCGGAAATCTCGACCGACCGCCGCCGAAGCCGACCACTGGCCTGCGGGTCCCGCATCAAATCCTGTGACAACACCGCATGGAGGTTTTTGAACGTGAACGCATCAAAGCCCACCTCATCGGCGTTCTCGATCAGCATCTCGATGGCCGCTTTGTGGTTCAAAATCATCTGCGTTTCAATGGCGTCCTTGCCCGTCGCGATTTGTCCCAGCTCAATCAAATTTTGAGTGTCCAAGCGGCTGTAGGTGTTGCCCTCCAGCTTGGACGATGCCCACGACAAATCCACGAGCAATCGGCTCAGAATGTCCCGGGCATAAGTGCCCGCTGGCCGTTCGTTGGCTGCGGTGCGGCCCATCTCGTGCAACTGGCTGCGCCATGACGCCGACAAGTAAAAAGTATGGCCCGGCTGGTAAGCCTCTAAAAACTCACGCCGATAGCCCACAGGGCGGCGGTGCATCAGCGGCAGCCGCACCTGATCGCGAATGCGAGCCCCCTCGGGGGAAACGTGGACATACAGCTCCGACTCAGCCGTCCCCACCCAAGCCGCAGGGGCAAGACCTGCCGATTCACCCGCCTGCGCCAATGCAGGCTTGTAAAGCCATGCCGTGCTCTCTCCCTGAGCTGTCAGACGTTTCGATTGAATGAGCTTTTGCAACCGCCGCTGCAAAGTACGGCGGTTGAGCTTCTGCCCTTGCAAACGCTCAATTTCCTTTTCGATCTCAGCGATCTGCAACCCGCCGGGCTGCGCCGCGACGATGGACGTGATCAGCTGAAGTTCTTCGGTCGGCAGGGTGCGTGACATCTTGGGCTCCTCCATGGCTGAGCACTCTTTGTGTCGTGCAAATGGTGTTGCGCGACAATATTAACCCTGATTTTGTCGCGCAACGTGTCGCGCGTCAAACCAATTCTGTCGCGCAATGGGTGAAATGATGTCGCACAAATTCAATCGGATTGTTTTGACGGGTGCTTTGGCATCGCTAACCTGCTTTCATCTGCACTCGTCCTTGGCAGCTTCAAAATATGAACCAATAAACACTACAATCCCCACCGCGCCGGATTTATTCCAGACCACTTGCCTGGGCGCACAACAAATACATGGCTAAAGCGTCACGCAGCGCCCTGATCCCGCACGCCGCCGACGTTCCAATCGTCTGCGGGAGAAGGAAAAACCATGGCCTACGCCACCATTGCGCTGCAAAACCAAACCATCCAAATCCAGACCGTGCCAGGCTCGGGGCTGATCCAAGTGTTCCTGCCAGAATCCGCCCCCTGCTTTTACAACCCGGCCTCGGGTTTGTTCAGTGCAGCCCCTTCAATTGAGGGCGGCACACCCGACCTGGTCAGCCAACACCTGCCCGAGCTGAAACAAAAGCTCAACGAGTTTGATGCCGCCCGACGCGCAGCCATCGCTGAGGCCAATCGGCTTTCTGCGGGCGCTTGATGTTGCGCGAACGGCACATTCACAGCAGGCCAACCATGCCCCTTTGAATGATCATTGACCACCCGCTTCGGCCAGGCAACTGGCCGAAGTGCATTCACCTAAAAGACAACCATGTTTATCCACTGTCCCATTTGCAAAAGCGTTGCAACGGTCCCGATTGCGTACGGCAAGCCTAGCCATGAAACGATCGAAGCGCACAAGTACGGGTTAATTCATGTGGCGGGATGCGTCATCGACGACGAACGCATCAACCGCTACTGCAAGGCATGCGGCTGTGACTTCATCTCTTATGAAGATGATCTTTTTGGCACACACCAAAACCAAGGCATCCCCATTGATCAAATGAACCGCATGCTCGACGATTTGGAGTCTGACCTACACAACGCCCGCCAAAAAATTGAGCGTGAATACATGCGTCTTGGCCGCGAAACATACGAAACGGGCAACTTTGAAATCATCCAGATCATGTGCACCTGCCACGATGCGTGGGCAAACTTTCTGGACCGTTTGCAAGAAAGAGGTGACCCAACGATTGTGCTCGGCCCTAAAAATGTCATGGCCCGGTACAGCAACAAAACCGCCCGCATTTATTTGATCAAACAAAACATGGAGTTTTATATGTTACTGGCTGATTTGGCCAAGGCCAGCCATTGGTTGGGGCGCACCAGCCGTGGCGACAACAAAGACATTGATGACTTGAAAAATGCCTCGATCGCCCTTCAAAATACTCGACAAGACGTTGCGGAGTACTGGAGCAGAGTCCGCCGAGTTGCAACGGGATATATGGAATAACCTACCTGAACCTCGCCAGTTAACCATTGACAAAATGACCAACGCCTTGCCCTCCGACCTCATAGAAGCCTTCACCGAAACCCACTACATCGTCCACCATGAACCGCCGTTCACGATGAACATCGGCGTGTTTTGCCCCGACCTTGAAAAGCTGATGGCCGAGCGCAAGGCCTTGTGCGCCGCTTTCATCACCGCATGGAACCCGTTTGCCCAACAACTGAGCGACACAGAGAACAAAGCGCGACAGCACACGATGAAAGCCAGCCTGTCACAACGTGGCCTGGCTTTCATCGATGGCATCGGGCAACACCCCGGCAATGGCTGGCCCGGTGAACCCAGCGTGCTGATCCTGGACATGGGCCGCGAAGCCGCCAAAACGCTGGCGGGTCAATATGAGCAATGGGCCTTTGTCTGGGCCGATCAAACAGCCGTGCCGACGTTGATGCAGCCCGATTGAAGTGGCCGTTTATTGATCCGGCCCTTTGAAGTCTGAAGTGAAAGGCTGGTCCAGGGCACAGCGATCAGCCCTGTTATCCCTGTGGAAGTCCCGCCCTCGGGGCGGTGGGGAGTGGTCTGCGATATGCCATCTCGGCGAGGGCACCGCTCCTACAAAAAAAGCATTCATTCAATCATCATCGGGCCTGCATTTTTCAAGAGCACCGTTTAAATAATTGACATTGGTTGAAAAACGTCAATAATTTCTAACATGCAAACATCTGAAAAAATCAGGCAAGCCATCGCCGACAAGCCCCCAGGGGCCGTCTTCTCCAGTGTTGACTTTTTGTCGCTGGGGAGTCGCGCAGCCGTTGACCAGGCGCTCTTTCGCATGATGAAGGCAGGGCTCATCGAGCGGGTCGCCAGAGGGCTGTATGTGACGGCGGGCCAGCGTGTGGACACACAATCCATTGCCCATGCAATGGCACAAAAAACGGGGGAGAAAGTAGGGCTTGCGCCAGCCGCAGGAGCAGAAGATCTGCTGGTGGTGCCCACTTCGGGTCTGACACGCACCGTCAAGGCCGCTGGGCACACCGTGCAATTTCGCCGCATGAGTCAAAGGAAAATCCAGCTTGCGGCCAGCCCCAAGGGCAGGATCTTGCTAGAGCTGTGGACCCGGGGAATGCAAAACCTCACAACGCTGGACATCCAGCGTGCCACGGGTGACTGGGCAGAAGGGGAAATGGACAACTACGCAGCGCTGATCCCCGCGTGGCTGCGCACCGTCATTCACCAAGCCAACGCGACACGCAAGTCCGTCAAGATCGGTTTATCGGGCGCTTATGACTGGTCAAACCCCAACATCAAGGACGATGTGTTGATCGGCCATGTGCTCGAAAAACACAAGTTCGAGGATGTGGCTCGGTTGTGCTTTTACTACGGCGTCCCCAAGGTCAAGCGCGTTTTCAAGCGGCATGCATTTGAGCCCATGACCAGCGCCAGCGTGAGCAGGATGCTGAGCAACATCAGCAAAGGCTTGCGAGCAGCAAAGGAGCCATCGAATGCCTAAGCTCAAACTGGATTTCATGCCAGAGGCGACTCGGCAAAATTTCGTCCGACTCCAAGACGACTGCAGACTGGCTGGCTTTACCTTGGTCGGTGGCACAGCCCTGGCATTGCAAATAGGACACCGGATCAGCGAAGACCTGGACTTCAATGTCTTCGGACAGAAATTGCCCATCAAAGCGATTGATGGACTCCTGGATGATTTGGCTGCAAGTGGCTCCACGATTGAAAGCCTGATCACACCAGAACAAAAGCTGGGATTCAAAATCAATACGTCAGAAAACCTGGATCACTACATTCAGGATTACCTGATTGACGGAGCCAAGGTCACGTTTCATTCCCGCTATGAAAGCGACCGACCCAAGGCGCAGATTGCGTACTTAAAGACCGCCCCCAAGGTGACGGTTTTTGAGGGAGGCTTTGATGTGCTGAGCGTTGAAGGGCTTCTTGTCATGAAAAGCCTCGTCCTCTATGACCGCGTGAAGTCTCGTGACCTCTACGATTTGATGGTCCTCACCAGAGACCATGGCTACAGACTCGACGACATTTTTTTGGCCATTAACAGCTATCAGCCCATCAGAAACAAAGACCCAGAACACTTCAAGAGCGTGGTCACGGGCGTGATCCCGCTGGACAAAAATGATGAAGGTTTTGCCAGCATCCAGCTGAATGTGAAGATGGCCGACATTTACAAGTACTTCAAAAAGCTGATCAACGACTACGAAATCAGGGCCGTCCAGCAAATGCGGCCAAGCTCTTGAAGCACGCAAGGCTGCTTTATCGATAACGGGCTTGGTGAATAACCGTCGGGGCTTTTCCTGCAATCGCCTGCAGGTATTTGCGCAATTCCTGCTTGGTGACAAAAGCCTTGAAACGCCCTGCATCGATGTCGGCAATGCCCTCTTGGGCGGCTTGTCGTAACGCGGCAAGCCGGTCGGCATCATCGGCTTGACCTTGAACCAGCTTGTGGATGCGAAGATTTTTCATGGCGCTGATTGTGGCTTGGGTGTGGGGACGACAAAACACCTATTCATCAGACGGCGCCATCAAAGCCACCAAGCCCATGCTCATGGCCTCCAGCTCGGGTTCGGGAAAACCGTGCTGGTCGAACAGCGCGTTCATGCCCGCAAAGGCCTGGTTCAAAAAGCCGGGCAGCAGTGCCGGATCAATGAGCACCGCGCCACGGCCGGGAAACTCCACGCCGCAGCAACACGAACCCAAAATCTTGATGCTGTCGTCCACCTGATTCGAAAAGAAACCCCAGTAAGGCCACTGGGCGGCCAGCCGCTTGAGCGTCAGCCAGGTCCGATTTTCCGATGTCAACAGAACAATAAAATAATCTTAGCTATACAATCTAAAAATCAAAATTTACATTCAGAGATACAAATGCTTGACCTTAACGATGCAATCATCCTCGCTTGTGCCGCCCAAGGTGGGGCCATGGCCAGTGTGGCGACCGAGCAAACCGGCCTGACGCGGGTGGCCGTGTCGCGTCGCATCAAGAAGCTGGCCGACAGTGGCTATTTGCAGCGGCACGGCACAGGCACGCGGCAAACCTACAGCCTGGGTGACAAGCGCTTTTGGCTGGGCGTGCAGCAGCGCGAAAGCATTTTGCAGCGCGGCGGCGAAATGGCCGTTTGGGAGCAACGCCTTGCGCCCCTGCTGAGCGACCTCAAGCCCAACGTCAAAAGCCTGGTGAACACCGCATTCACCAAAATGCTCAACAACGCGCTGGACCACTCCAACGGTTTGAAGGTGCTCATGGGCATGCACCTGCAAGACGGCCAGTTGCAAATGGTGGTGGCCGATGACGGCGAGGGAATCTTTTACAAAATCGCCGAATCTGCACACCTGTTTGATGAACGCTTGGCCATTTTGGAGTTGGCCAAAGGCAAGTTCACCACAGCGGCCCAAGGCCATTCGGGCATGGGAATTTTTGTGTCGTCCCGCATGATGGACAGCTTCGCCATCGAATCGTGTGGCCTGCGTTTTGACCCCAACGAAGCCAGCACCCCCTTGGCCCGTTTTGACTGGATCGACGTGAACGCCGCACTGAAGCCGTCACAGGTGCAGACCGTGGTGCGCATGTCGCTGGCGCTGGACAGCACCCGCACCAGCAACGATGTGTATTTCAAATACTTTGAAGCCAGCAACGTGGGCGATGCAGAGCCCGGTGAAGCCTTTCACACCACAGAAATCCCGGTGCGTCTGGCCCAACTGAGCAGCGAGCTGGTCTCTCGCTCGCAAGCCAAATGGGTCATGAACCGCGCCACGCAGTTCAAGACCGTGGTGCTTGACTTTGAAGGCGTGGCCCACGTCGGCCAAGCCTTTGTGGATGAAGTTTTTCGTGTCTTTGCCACCGCACACCCGCATGTGCGGCTCAAAACCATGGGCATGACGCCAGAGGTTGCCAAGCTCGTGAGCTTGTTTGGAGGGGCTTGATTCCACTCAAGACTGATCCAATCACTCAGACGGCGCAATCAAAGCCACCAAGCCCATGCTCATGGCCTCCAGCTCGTGTTCGGGAAAACCGTGCTGATCGAACAACGCGTTCATGCCTGCAAAGGCCTGGTTCAAAAAGCCGGGCAGCAGCGCCGGATCGATGAGCACCGCGCCACGGCCGGGAAACTCCACGCCGCAGCAGCACGAACCCAAAATCTTGATGCTGTCGTCCACCTGGTTCAAAAAGAAACCCCAGTAAGGCCACTGGGCGGCCAGCCGCTTGAGGAAGTGGCGCACCTCGGGAATGTCCACCAGCTCACGCGGGTCGTGGTTGTAGCCGTCCACCACCAGACTCATCTGCCCCCGGTAGAGCCAAGCGTCTTCACGCGTGGCGGTAAACACCTTGAGTGAATCCAGCACCGAAGCCAGATCTTGTTGCTCCACCTGCCGCCTGGAAATCAACAGGACAACAGGGTCGGTCACGCCTTTGCGCAGGTCGAGTCGGGGTGGGGTCATGGGCGGGTATTTTGTCTTGGCTGAAAAGCGGCCCCCACTTTAGCCGCTACGGACCATTGGATAACCCAGGCAAAGCCCTGGTACACAAAACCCCGCCCCGTTCGTAAGCTGAGCGCCTTTTCAGCAAGGAGGCGAAATGCCCAAGCACGCACAAGCAGCGGATGCACCCGTTTACGGCATACGGCCCCAAAAACCCGGCATGTATTTGGGCTTGTTTCATGGCCGCGACACACCCAACCAAGTCATGAACGACTGGGGTTTTGATGGCCCCGCCTTTGGCCCGCTCCAACACGTTCACACCATCTACGCTTGCAACGTGCATGTCCAGTTCACCAGCCCGAGCGACGCCCACTTGCTCACCGGCAACAACGACACGTTTTTGGAACTGCAAATGGACGGCGACCTGCTGTGCTTTGACGGCAAGCTGTACGGCGATTGGACGGTCTATGTGGTGACGCCCGAAGAATGCTTCAGGCCACCCGACACCTTCCGGCAAAACACCCGCCCCAACGATTTGCGCAGACAAGCCAAACCGATCCCGTGGGACGAGGACAGCTAATATCTGCCGTCAGGGAGAACAACACATGCCACGATCCACCGACTGGACGCGCAACGAAACATTGGCGGCGTTTCACATTTACCTGCAACTGCCATTTGGGCAGCTGCACCGCAACCAACCGCGCATCGTGCAGTTGTCGCAGTGGATGGGGCGCACCGCCAGCGCTGTGGCCATGAAGCTGGTCAATTTGGCCAGCCTCGACCCTCAAATTGTGGCCAGTGGCCGACGCGGCATGGGCAATGCGTCCAAGCTGGACCAACAAATTTGGAACGAATTTTTGGCGGCCAACGACCCCGTGGTGACCGAAGCGGCCACGTCCTTTGGCCACTATGCAGAACAAAACGGCCTGCCGCCCTTTGTGGACGTGCTGGACGAAGTGCCCGAGATTGCAGAAGGCAAAACAACCACGGCCATCGTGCAGGTGCGCGTCAACCAAGCCCGGTTTCGCCGCGCCATCTTGGCCAGCTACAACGCCACTTGCTGCATGAGCGGCCTGCGCGTGCCCAAGCTGCTGGTGGCTAGCCACATCGTGCCGTGGAGCATGGACACCCAAAACCGCCTGAACCCCAGCAACGGCCTGTGCCTGTCGGCCCTGCACGACCGGGCCTATGACCAAGGGCTGATCACGGTGTTACCGGACTTCACCATCCGCGTGGGCGAAGCGCTGCGTCACGCCGAGTTGGACCCGTTTGCACAAACCAGCTTGGCGCAATGCCAAGGCCAAGCGATTCGCCTGCCGGAACGCTTTCGGCCTGCGCCCGCGTTTTTGGAGGCGCATGCGAGGAGGTTTGGGTTTTTGTGAGGTGATGTGAATTAGCGAAAGCGCACTTATGCAACGATTGCTCTCAATGGACAGCTACTTCGCAGCTATGGAAATCAGCAAAATAACCGCATTAAAAACCAAAAAATCTATTTAAATCATACACTTAACCTCAAAATATGAAATTTTTCCTGCTCATTTTTAATTGAAAATATTCTTTTATTTATGTGGCACATACCGAATTTTCTTCACTGGTGATGTTCCCCAGTAGAATCGCGCGCATGAGGAAAAAAACATCATCCGAAGGCGCAACAGCCCACTTTTCAGGGCACGAAACGTTTCCTCTGCGCCAAATGTGGCTCAAAAAAGCCTACGACCGCGGCGATTCGTTCGACTACATCCACAAGGCCACCTTCACCAATGAAGACGCCATCGCCGAGTTCGGCGTCGGCAAGAACATGGTCGCATCAATACGCCATTGGGCGCTTGCATGCAACGTCATCACCGAAGAAGGAGCCCCCGCAGGCTCTTACGTGATCACGGACCACGCAAAAGCCGTTTTGGCTGACCAAGGCCTCGACCCCTACGCGGAAAACCCCACGACGGCTTGGTATGCGCATTGGTGGTTAGCCGGGCGTGGGAACCGCGCTACCACTTGGCGGTGGCTATTCAATTTCGTGACTTTGCCCTCCTTTTCGCGCGAAGACCTTGAAGCCCCCTTGGTCGAATACGCCCGCTCTCTTGACCCCAATCGAAAACTCTCTATGGCTACGATTTCGCGTGATATCGAGACTTGCATCCGAGGCTATGCCCCTCGGTCGGCCGGAGGTTCGCCCGAGGACTATGCGGAACCCATGCTTGGCGAATTGGGCTTGATCAATGAAGAACGAAAAGGGCACTTCTCCTTTCGAAGGGGCCCCAAGCCCACCTTGCATGACGGCATGTTCGCCTATGCATTGATTGATTTTTGGAAAAGCACCGCGCCGGGATTGAGCTCCTTGGCCTTCGAAGCGATCGCCTACGGCGAAGGTTCGCCGGGACGCGTATTCAAGTTGGATGAGGACTCGGTTGCGGAGCGGTTGCTGCGCCTCGAAGAGGTCACCCGAAAAGAGCTTTCATGGACAGACACCGCCGGTCTGCGCCAAGTTCACAGAAAAGGCGAGCTCACGCAGAAGCTCAGCGACCAAATGATTGAAAAAGCATATGCCTGACCAAGCGGACATCAAACTGTCGGATATGGTTCGGATATCACGCCACTATCAACGCTCCATAAAGATCGATATTGACTTGGGGCGGCATGACGCTCTAGATGGCTACATATGCCATGGGACTGCTCAGGCGGTCTTGCAGAGCATGTCCAAACAACTTTTGGAGAGCAACCAACGCGCTTTCACATGGACTGGCCCCTTCGGCGGCGGCAAGTCGTCGCTCGCCGTGGCTTTCGCGAGCGCTCTGAGCACCGACAAAATCCTGCGGCGCAAAGCACGGGAGGCGCTTCAACTCCAAGGAGTGCCCACGTTCGATAGCGCACTTCCTTACAAAAACGGCTGGCTAACTATCCCCATCGTCGGCAAGCGCGGCAGCGTCATTGGCGAATTATCGAAGGGCCTTCGCAAAGCATTGGGCCTCAACCATGATGGGCGAAAAGTCTCGGGAGCCACGCTGATCAATGAGATCTGCGAGTACGCGGATAGCCGCAAGCACGACGGCATCGTGATCATCATCGACGAGATGGGCAAGTTCCTGGAGGCATCCGCCTTGGGCTCGGGGGATGATGTCTACTTCTTTCAAGAGCTGGCGGAGGCCGCCGCCCGGACCTCGGGACGCGTCGTCATCATTGGCATCCTCCATCAGTCGTTTAGCCAATACGCGGCGCGCCTTGGCATCGACACGCGCGATGACTGGGCCAAGATTCAAGGCCGCTTCTCGGACATCCCGCTGGTCGCAGCGAGCGACGAAGTGGTAGAGCTTATCGGACGTGCGATCGAATCCGAGGACACCTTGTCCCGTATTGCACCGGCGTGCGTGGTCATCGCCAACTCGATCAAGGCTCGACGGCCTGCGGTAGGTGATGGTTTCGCGAAGGCTTTGGAGGCCTGCTGGCCTATTCACCCGGCCATGGCTGCATTGCTAGGCCCGATCTCCAAGAGACAGTTTGGCCAAAACGAACGCAGCACGTTTGGATTCTTGGCGTCGGTCGAGCCTCATGGCTTTCGCTCCTATTTGGAAACAACGAGCAAACTCAACTCACCTTCGTATCGCCCCAACGACTATTGGGAATACCTGAGGGCGAATTTGGAGCCAGCCATCTTGGCCTCCAATGATGGCCACCGATGGGCTCAGGCAGTGGAGGCCGTCGAGCGCACCGAGGCCAAATCGACTGATCCACTGCATGTCTCATTGATCAAGAACATCGCCGTCATCGACTTGTTCCGGAACGGATCGGGACTCGCAGCCGAGACGAAGGTGCTCGAAGAGTTAGTGCCGTCTGATTTACGCGACAAAGTCGCCGGCGCCCTTGATCAACTCTCGCTGTGGCGGGTCGCTCTCTTCAAGAAGCACATCGGAGCATGGTCGGTTTTCGAGGGCTCCGATTTCGATATCGATAGCGCGACGAACCAAGCTCGAGCCACGATGCCAGGGGTAGACTTCGATCTCCTCGAAAGCCTCACCAATCTTTACCCGGTGATCGCCAAGCGGCACTATCACGACACGGGCACCATGCGTTGGATGAGCATGGCGCTGTGCCGCCTGGACGATGCACCCAAGATAGCAGCCAAATTTAAACCCAAAGGCGGCGAATTCGGCCTTCTCCTACTTGCCTTGCCAGGTCCGGGCTCCAACAACAACGTCTCACTTCGCAAGTGCCGCGAATACTCTTATGTCGAGCCTTGGCCAATCGTGGTGGGCTTGCCTCAAAACCATGCCCGCATCGAGGAACTCGGCGCGGAGCTGTTGGCGCTTCAAAGCGTCCAGTCACGGCACGAACTCAATGGCGATCCAGTGGCTCGTCGTGAAGTCCAGGCTCGTCTTTCTGCTGTCCGTGCAAATTTGGAGGACCAGCTTCGCGAAGCGGTGGCTAATGCCAAATGGGTTGCAGGAGATCAAGAATTTGAACGCGGTATAAAACTCGCGCCCTTGGCCTCGAACTTCGCCGATAAGGTCTTCCATTCAGCGCCCGAGCTATGGAGTGAACTTGTTAACCGTGAGAGCCCATCGAGCAACAGCGTGAAAGCTCGGCGAGATTTGCTCTACCGCATGCTGGCAAACGAAGAATCCGAGAATTTGGGCATCGAAGGCTACCCAGCAGAGCGTGGCCTATACGCGACCTTGTTGGGCGGCGGCAGCGGTCCCGGACTTCACCGTCAACACGCCCATGGATCTTGGCGCTTCATGGAGCCAAATACAGAGTACGCCTCAACGTTCGTCAATCTGTGGCGAGAAACCCGCGCCATGTTTGCCGACGCAAACACTCGCGTCAATGTCAGGGACATACAGGACATGTGGGCCGCACCACCCTTCGGAGTCCGCAAAGGGGTCATGCCGGTGATC
Source organism: Limnohabitans sp. 2KL-1 (assembly GCF_003063435.1). Lineage (GTDB taxonomy): Bacteria > Pseudomonadota > Gammaproteobacteria > Burkholderiales > Burkholderiaceae_C > Limnohabitans_A. The sequence goes on from NZ_NESL01000001.1 coordinate 132,434, forward strand.
TTCACTGCATTCTTGATGGCGCACAAAGCCAACTTGGCCCTATACAAGAACAACATATTCATCCCGCGCGTCGACGAAGCGGATCTTGACGAGTATCTGCAAGATCCATCGAACTTCTCGATGCGCTGGATTGTCATCGACGAACAAAAGAGCAGCATTCTGGCAGGCATCGCCCAGATCCTCACGGAAGTGGGGGCGTCGGCGAGTGCTCGCGACCCACTCGAAGCAGCTCGTGGGTTGGTCGCACTAGTGTTCGGATTGTCCGCATGGAGCCAACGCACCCACACGATCAGCCACGAGGCCAGAGCCGTAAGGGATACTTTGCTCAAGGCAAGCGATCCGCATAAAGTTCTCTTCATCGACTTGGCGGCGCTCCTAGAAAACCAAAGTGGCCAAACCTACGTTGAAGCTCTTCGCGGCCCCATCATCGAAATCGCCGGGGCCTACGACGCCTTGCTCAATCGCATCCAATCGACCATGCTCGAAGCCTTGGACGCGCCATACGGTCGCTGGGATCGATTGCAGGCACGCGCGAAGGCCGTTGCTGGGGTGACTGGAGATCTCCGACAGGACGCATTCGCCACGCGCCTGGCCAAGCATGATGGAAGCAAGGAAAGCATTGAGGGCATCCTGAGCTTGGCAGCCAACAAGCCACCGCGCGACTGGAATGACCGTGATATCGACCATGCACTGCTCGAAATAGCGCAAGCTGCATTGAGGTTCCGACAGGCCGAAGCCTTCGTGTCTGTCAAGGGGCGTGAACCCACCAGCGAGGCGTTTGCGGTGGTGATTGGAGCCGGCGCTGAGACGCGCACAGTAACCAGATCTTTTTCTATCTCGGACAGCCATCGCCAAGAGGTTGAGTTGATGGCGGGTCGCTTGGCCGAAACGCTCAAAGGCGAGGGATACAGCATAGATGTACTGCTGGCCGCGCTGGCAAAAGCCGGTATGCGCCTCACAGTCGAAGAGGAAGAACGCAAGGAGACGTCACATGGTTGAACGACATGTATTGGGGATTTCCGGTGGTAAGGACAGCGCGGCTCTTGCCGTCTATGTTCGACAGCATTACCCCGACCTCGATGTCGATTACTTCTTTACCGACACAGGCAAAGAGCTTCCCGAGGTGTATGAGTTCCTAGGTCGCCTCGAGGGCTTTCTGGGCAAGCCTATCGCCCGTCTGAATCCGCGGCGCGACTTTGATTTTTGGTTGCGTGAATATCACCACTTTCTGCCCTCGGCACAGACTCGTTGGTGCACCCGCCAACTTAAGCTCGCCCCTTTCGAAGCTTGGATTCGACCCATGCTCGCCGCTGGCGACAAGGTCACCTCCTACGTGGCGATCCGTTCCGACGAAGAGTATCGGGAGGGGTATACCTCCAAGCATGAGAACTTGACGGTCAAATTGCCTTTCCGCGAAGGCGGTATCGACAAGCGTGGTGTGTTCGACATCCTGGACTCCTCAGGAGTCGGCATCCCGAAATACTACGATTGGCGCTCGCGCAGTGGCTGCACCTTCTGCTTCTTCCAGCAGAAGATCGAGTGGGTTCGGTTGAAAGAGCGTCACCCTGAAGCCTTCGAAGAAGCGAAGCAATACGAGAAGAACGCGTTGGAACACGGGTCGCCCTTCACATGGACTCAGGGGGAGCCGCTAGGCGAACTTGAAAAGCCCGCCCGCGTGATCCAGATCGTTACCGACTACGAACGCAGAAAGCAGCGCGAGCTAGCCAACAAGCCGATTAACCCATTACGACCGATCGAGAACATCGAAGACCTCGACGATCTGTTTGGCGAAGACGAAGGCGGTGGTGCCTGCGTCGTTTGCCACAAGTGAGGCGACTTTCAAAAGCCGACGTTGCCTGGCCAGTTGAAACCTGGCCGAAGCTTTACTCCTCGGCAACCGATGCAAGCAATTCGGCTAGCTTCTTGGCGATCGTTTTATTCCTAAGTGGTTGGCCAGCCAAACTTAGGAGTTGCGCCTCGGCAAGAAGAATTTTGCTGGTAATCATCGTCTCATCGACGGGATTCCAAACGATGTAGTGCCACGCCGCCTCTTGGATGTAGAGCTCGGCACTGCGCAACTTCTTCATTGCAGCAGCGACAGTGTCACCACGCGACACAAGGAACTCAACTGCGCGGGCAAATGCTCTCTGTCCGATTGGACGAAAGAGCAAGTGATTCTTATCCGATTTGCGATAGTCCCCAGGCCGGGCCTTTGCGCTGACAAAGACCGCCTTGTATTCAGGAATCTGCGCCAGTAGTTGATTGAAAAACTCCGAGCAGAGTTCAAGGTGCTCTGTCAATGAGTCTTCATCTGGACGCGCTTCCTCAAACTCTTTCAGACTTCCACCATACAAGTCGCGGACGATTTCAAACAAACCAACAACACTTGTGATCGAGGTCATGTCTGTGGCGGGGATAGAGCCACCACTGGTATAGAGGACGAATTTTCGAGCATCCTCGAAAAGCCAATGCGAATCGATCAATCTGCGAGTGACGATTGCGAAGCCGTCATCCTCATCGAGCGCAATTTTTGCTGACTTGGAGATGATCCGGGCCTTCTTGTTCACAGTGGTGAACAGTCGACGTGTGCGCTGCTTACCCGCTTCGCTCTTGGGATCGTGGGCCACAAAGATCGCGCTGACACTGTCGTCGTCAATCTGCTCCGCAACCTCCTCGCCTTCGAGCGCGAGCTTGATACCCGCGACTCGATGCTGACCATCAATAGCGAAGAGGTTTTCAGCTCCGGAGAGTCTAAGAAGACCTAGCTTACCTTCGATGCGTGCGAGCTGGTCTTTGGAGATGCCTTCGTCATCGGGCACTTTCACATTGAGCTGCGTCCAATTGGGCGCGCCACCATAGACGCCAACGATCAAAGACCCAAGGAAACGCTGCGGATTGCCTACGATGTATTGTGCGATAGCCACCGCATGAGAATCAATCGCTTCGCGCTGAATCCATTCGGCCAGCTTCTTTCTCTCGTGAATTTCATCAGGCGCTTTGATCAGAGCTGCGACTTCTTCAAAACTCAATGTGGTGACGTAGTAGTTCCAGTCGCCTACGCGAGAACGCAGGGCTGGAAGCAATGTTGCAGTCTTCATTAAAACGCCCTCATTGATTTGCTGATTGTCGCGTCATATTGCCGATTGAATGGCGGACGCAGTGCGTTCGTCATTTGCCTCTCCAGATGCTCCGCAGCCGCCACATCGGTCGTTGTCGTGTAGAAATATTTCAGATGCCCACTCCACAGATTGAGCATCTTCCACACCAATGGACGCGTTGCATTCAAAAAGCGCCTGTTCTCATCCCCGATATAGGCACCGATTCGCTCATACAAATTGGTGGCCTTACCTATATAGAACAGTCCATTGGCACATGGGAAGTTAAAAACTTCAGTCGACACTACAAACACATAGACGCCCGGCTTCTTAGGGATGCTACTTCTGGGGTTCGGGGGGAAGTCGCTGCAAGTCCAATGGCATGGAATATCTGGGGCAGCCTGCCAGGCAGGCGGAAAGAAGAGCATGTCGACATTGTGGAAGCCAAGGAAGGCTAGATCCAAAATATCTTGGTGCACACCTGCGCTTAGGGAACTCGGCAGGGCGGACCCAGGGGCTCCTGGAAGCATCATCTTCCCTTCCCCCCCGCATCGCGACAAATGGCGGCTACGGCAGCTTCGATCTCTTGATCCGACAAGAATGGGGCTTGGGCGAATACAAGGCCTTGCTCACCATTGAGCTTGGCCGCTAGGTGCCCCTTGCCAAGTAACAGCTCCGCTCCCGGCCGATCCAATGCGATCTTGGAGGTTGCCTCGCTGGCCACTTTCAAGATCAAGCGATTGCCAAGGTTTTCGCGAAGCTGCATGGGCATGACATCCTTATCAGGACGCTGCGCGGCAAAGATCAAATGGATGCCCGCGGCTCGCGCCTTGACGCCAAGCCGCTGCACCGCGGCGCTCACTGCCCCTTTGTAGCCGTCGTCTAGCATCCAGTCCGCAAACTCGTCGTGGACCAGGAACAACATCGGCAAACGCTCACCAGGGAGGCTCTTGGCGTTGAAGGTCGTCAGATCGCGAGCACGAGCGGCGGCAAACAATGTGTAGCGCCGCTCCATTTCATCGACCAACCCGCTGAGAACCTCCGTCGAACGCTCACGCGTGACGATGATCTTCTCCCTCATGTGAGGAAGGTCCTCCAGAGCCGAGTAATCCACGCCCATCTTGGGATCGATCAGGATGATCTGTGCAAGGTCTTTGGAATTAGTCGCGGCGATATCAAGCAGGATCGCTTGAAGCAAAACTGATTTTCCGCTGCCTGTAGCGCCCGCCACAAGCGAATGCGGCTCATGGGAGGACAGGCCACCGTATTCGCCGCCGAGGTTGAGATACAACAGCGAGCCGTTGATTTCTTGGAGGCCAAGCACGAACGAGGTGTTAATGCCAGCCGCGTTGCGGTTGATACCGCGACGAGACCACAGATCCCAAAGAGACACCGACTGACGCTTGGCGCTGGCGATCGTCACCACGATTTCGCCTGGTTTGGGCTGCACCGTCACCAGATTGATCGCATGCGTGGTCAAGAGCTGTGTGCGCTTCGCCTCGATGTCCTCAACTCGCAAACGGTCTGAACCGGCGAGCCTCACAAGGCACCCATTTGGGGTCAGACGCGTTCCAAGGATCGCAGCTTGCAGGCCATAGCTATTGAGCGCCGTTTTGAGCTTCTTGGTGGTCTCGTCAGCCCACGCTTCGCGCTCATCGACCGCACCCACTTGACCACCGACCTTTGAAGCGATCAAAGCGGCAAGGTTGTGGCCAATCGACGTCGGAGCAACAGGGTCGGCTGGTACCACTGCTGTTTGAGCAGGCGCTGTCGCATCCGCACCCGGCAACAGTACTTCGGATGTCGATGGTGGCGTAGATTCAGGCGCAGGCACAGCCTCCGTGGGCTCGCTGGACCCCAAGCTGCTGTGCACTGTCGGCACATCCTCAATGGCCTGCTCCGTACCTAATGCCAGCATATCCATCATCGAGGTCCATGCCACGCGGGCGGCAGGTGGACGCGGGGAGGAACTTGCCCAGGGCTCTTCTGGGCCAAGTTTGACCCGAATGAGTGCCGGGTCGCTCTTTGACGCGTAGGCTTCGACGAGGCTGCGCAGCTCGGTGCGTTCAAACACCTCCTGCCAGGCTTGAATACCGTCGGTTTGATCCACGAGGATCTGCTCGGAGGCGGCAGCATGGCTCACCGATGCGTCCGCGTTGTGGACGAAGACGTGCGAATAGCCACGAAGGGATATTTGAGCCTCGCCATCGCGCAGAGCCGCCCGAGCGCGCTCCAACAAGCCTGCGCAGCCGGGAGGAATATCAGCATCAATCAGCAGGTCAGCCAGGCGAGCAAGCCAGACATCCCGGTCCAATCGTCCGGGATCTCCGAAGAGGGCCTCGCGGAACGTCGAAAGTGTCGCCATGAGCTGGGCTTTGGAAGACCGCTTCGCTTCGGCCTCGGCTGAGCTAGTCACGTACTTCGACTCGATCACAGCCACATGCAAATGCGGTACGCCGTCGCGCTCTTCGACGCAAAGGCCCAAGATGTCTGCGATTCGGCTTTCGCGCTGTGCAAGCCAGTCGGCATAGTCATCAAGCAGGAAGTAAACATTGAATGACTGGCGAGCGCCCGATCCCGAAATCTTCTTGAATTCGTGGTCCAGGAGGTAACGGCTCAAAACCAGCCCCAGCATCTCTCCAGCGGAGACGCCGCGTTTTGCCGCACGAAGTACGATATCGCCCGAGACTGAGAGCGCATCCTTCTTCATTCGGTCGCCGACTTCGACAAGCTGCTCAGGAGTCAGCGATAGGCCCAGCTCAGAAAGACGGCGACGAGCCAGCACGCCCAAAAGCCGCAACTCGGAGGTCGAGCTGACGATCATGTTTCGGCCGTTGGTGGAGGCGCGCCGATAGCGCACGACAGTTATGCCATTAGCTTGCAACTGTCGCTTGTCAAGAAGGTCGTCGTAGGTTGCGACCCACTCCGCAAGGGCGTGAGCGTCGTCGAGAGTCTCCTTCAAAGTGTCGCTCTGCAACGAAATACGACGGGCCGGAAGGAAGTTTTGGCCCTCGACCAAATCGCTCTGACGCACTACCGTGCCCACCGCACCTATATAGGCCCAACCCGAAGCGGTTTGGCGCGGGCAGGTCAGGAAAGTCGTGGACTTCAACTCGTTTTCGCCGGAGACACTTCGATAGGACCAACGCGATGGCGCGTGCTCGAGGCTTGGCCTGTCGTTTGTCCAGTCCACTGGAATCCACTCGGCCCCGGCCGTGCGCGAAACCACGTCGTGCAGAAATGCGATGTCGTAAGGGCGGAATGAGTTGCTCGCCTTAGTGGGCGTCGCCGATGCTGGAACCACCGAGATGCGCAGCTTGGAGATGAAGTTCTCCGAGGTCTCGCTGACGACGGGCAAATCAGGATCATCGCCAGCCTTGGTGACCAACTCCGCGTAGACACGGCGAAGTTTGGCCGGATCGCGATGGCGCACCGAGACGCCACACTGGAAATCAGAATCAGCTTGGACACTGGACAGCTCGCGAACCACGGCCAGAGGCAGAGCAGCAGCATCGGCGTTGTACAGCAACACGCTCAAATTGCTTGCCTCATGTGGCTGCAAACCGACGTATCGGCCCAATAATTCTTGCACCTGTTTCGCCGCAGAGGATGGATCGACATCGGTCAACGTGTCCTCGTCGCCGCGAATTGGCCGCTCCATCAGGCTATATCCGTTGACAGTGCTGCTTTCAGACACCAGCAGAGGCGCTCCGTTGCGGTTGATCAGGGCGATCTCGGGGTAGTAGGGATGAGCCAGCTCTTCCGCAAACTCGCGGAAGAAGATACCGCGATCGCCAAACATCACGTTTTCGCCGCTTAGGATATGGGTAACCAAGCCTGCGACGCGACGAGTTTTGACCGCCAAGGCCTTCATCCGCTCCGGATGCCAGGGCGGGATGATCAAACAAGGCTGTTCACCTGACACGCGTACGGTGCCGATGGTGAGTACCTCGGAGACCAGGCGGGATCGGCAAACATCGCCGCGGGCGTGGATCGCCAGGGCTCGCAGCAACGCCCCGAAGGTCTCGGCCTGGCGCATGACGGCTTCCCCGTGCAGGCCCACTTTGATGAAGTCATCGATCGCCTTGATGTAGTCCTCTTCGAACGACTTCCACGCGCCGCGCAAGATGTCGCGCTGCTCGGTGGATAAGCGGCCCTCATCGGCGAGATCGTCTATGCGACGTTTGATCTCAGCGCGAAGGCTTCGCAACTTAGCGGGTGGTGGCACGAGCGAGCCTGCGTCCCGCGAGAAGGTGGCCTCAAGCGTGGTGGTATCCAAAAGCGAGACGCTCTGCACCCCACCCTTCTTGCTCACCAATCGGCGCGGCACTTCGGTGCTGCCTACCGATCCTTTCTCTTTGAGACGGAGCATGTCATCGACAAGCGAAAGGCCAATCGACTGCGGCTTGTAGTTCCAGAGCAGTTGAGTCTTGCCAATGACCTCTTCTTTATCGCCCGACTTCTCTACCAAAGCGACCTCGAATTTGATCTGGACCGCTTGTTTAGCAACGGAAGTGACCGGCTTGGGCTTGTCTTTGCGGTTGGTCCGCTCCCATTCGAAAAAATCGGGGTATCGGAAAAGCGGATCGGGCAAGTTGGCCACGCCCATCTTCTCGACGCGCCACTGGACCTTCGATCCCAGGAGCTCTTTGAGCCCTCGATACATGGCGGAGAAGTAGGAGCCCACGTCGTGATTGAAGCGCTCACGCCACACAGTGCGACCCTTGTTGACGGTCAAGCGAAGAAAACGCTCCTTGGTCGATGGCGCGGACGAGGCGACAAGCTGATGTGCGACGCTCACGATACCTTCGAAGAAGTCCGTGCAATCGATCGGCTTGCCAAAGATGATCTTTTCCCAACGGGCATGGAGCTTGGTGTCCTGTTCGATGTATCGGCGATGAAGCTCGAAGAACTCCTCATCCTCTTCGTTCCAGTCTGACCTCCGCTCGCGGGTTTTGAGGTCTTCGAGATGCTTGCGCCACCCTTCAACCAACACTTCAGTATCGGTGCAGTCGTGCTCAAAGAAATAGATCGTGGATTCGGCCAAGCCTTGTTGGCGCTCGCGCGGCTTTTCGAAAATGAAGTGGACGCCGTGCTCTTCCCATTCAAGTTGGGCGACATCCCAGGTGATGGAGTCGTCACCCAACGGCGCGTTGATGAAGGCTTCCAAGGTAGGTTGCGCGGCGGGGTCGATCGACGCGCTGTTCTCAATCAGGCGCTGCCGCATGTCCTCGGGGTCAATGGGCTGACCATTGGAGCGTTGCTTGGCCAACAATGGAGCCCGTTGAGCGAGGAGCTTCTCGAATGCCTTGCGCCAAGGGCCAACCGCCTGGCCGTATGTCTTGGCGCTAGCGAAGAATGACGAATCGCGCGGAAGCCCCACGTAAGGAAGCGACCAGCCGATCGCGTTTCGAATGGGTAGGCCCCTCGCAGGATGAGATGCCTCGCTGATCTTGGAACAAAACTCGCCAAGCTGAATGAGCGATAAGTCGGTGACAGCGATCAATCCACGCAAAGCAGCTTTGAACACGGACCGATCCTCGAAGGTCGGTGCGATGGAGGCCACATGGCATGTCGCCTCGACCCAAGCCACCTCGTTGGAGCGCAGTTCCTTGGCACCGAGTGCGGTGACATACCCCAACGTGTCAGCAACGTTTTGCTCATTGCCATTAGCGGTCAGCAGCGCCTCCTTAGTTGTGCCGGTGTTTCGAGCCCGCCCGGCATGCATGGTGGTCAAGGCCTCCTCGGGCAAATCTTCACCTTCGACAAGGGCCGCCGGGATCTGCAAATCCACTTGGGCCGAGAGCGTGGGGTTGTTCAGTATTTCGCGGACGATGGCCGCGATCTGGCCCGAGGAAAGCTTGTCCAATCGAAAAAGTGCAGCGGAATCAGGTAGGGTTCCATCAGCTTGCCGGGCGTCAGCAAGGCGCTGGGAAAGAATAGAGGCGGCCACGCGCCCGATGATTCGATCGGCTTGCATCATGCGGCACCTTCGTCGACAAATGGGTTTTCAACAAAGGAGCAGGAGTCTGACAGGCGCCGGACCAGGCCAAGCCCGACCAGCCGCGCTTCCAAATTGCCCCGGTTCTCGCTGAGCGCTTCTTGATCGACCAGCTTTTCCGTCACCAGGCGAATGCCTTCGGCATCGCCAATCACCAGGCCATAGCGCCTTCGGGCTTCGCTAAGAAAATCGTCGAACTGCATGCGTTCGTCGACCATCGTCACAACCAAGGTCTTGAGTAAACGATCATTGGGGGCGTAGCGGGTTCGGCGCGAAAGTCTGCGCGAGCTGAGTCCAATCGCGCGAGACCATGCCGCATGAATCTTTCCAACGTGCTGCTCATGGCGTGACTCCGCCTTGTCGACCAGAGTTCGGATTAGCTGCTCTCCTGTGGAGTTGACCGAATCGCCATCGTCGCCGCCATCGGCTGGCGGCCATTGAAACCTAGAGCGCAAAAGCGCGGCGCACCCCCCGTTCTGATCTTGCGACTGAGTTGCTGCTAACCATTCATCTGTCAGGCGAATGTCCTCCACCGCGGTGCGGACAGCCCGCAATGACAACGCCTGGTTGTATCGATACGAGTCGCCTGATAGGGATCTAACCTTGGTACGTTCGCGCGAGACGATCTCGCAGATGATCTCGAGGTGCTCGGCGTCCCTAACCTGGTCTTTGCCGCATTCGAGAAAATACAGCAGCAAGTTCAACCCCGCGCTGGTGATCAGATGCTCCAAGGCGTCGTAGACAGGCATGTCGCGCGAGAGGATCGCGAGCCAGTCGTCGCATAGGCGATCAAATCGTGGGTGGCTCGCATGTGGCAAGTAGCCGACATCTCGATAGTCGCTAGCGTGTTGGGGCTTGCCCTGCAATGCCTTCACCAACCGGTTCATAGGAGCCGTGGCATCAAAAAGACGCTTGATCAACTGATCGCCGAGCTCTGGACCTCGCTTAGCGCGGCAGAGCATCAAATAGAGAAGCTCGCCACTGCGCGCGAAGAAGCGTCGGTCGTTGGACGCTCCCCCATCAGCATCGATGCGCAAATCCTCATACATTGCATCAGGACCAAAGGGGAACACGAACTTCGAGCTCCACCGCTTGTTGCTCTGTGCCTCAAACGAGGACGAGCGCAAAAGTTCAATGGCTTTCGCGAAGTCGTCGAAACTGTTGAACACTGTCCGCAGATAGGACATGTCGCCATCACCGAGCTGCTCGGCATCGACGGCAAAGCGCTCCCCCCACAGGGCCCATTTGTCCTCGTCGGAAATGGACCGTTCGCGCACGGCTTCGACATACGGATTGTTGAAGAGCAGACCTCGGAGCCTGATTTGGCGCTGTGGGCGATAACGGACTTTTTGCCCCACCACTTCGCGAAGTGGTTTGTCGGCATTGGAGCCCAGGACGCCAAGAAACTCCAACACGGCCAGATGCGGCAGTTGCTCGTCGTAGAGGCGATGCCCCCAGATGTGTTCGTCGACCGCGAAATCGACGCCTTCGATGACTTGCCTCATGCGCCGACCCTCACAGTGACTGGCCGGGAGAACCCATGACCGTTTTGCTCCATTTCGATGAAGTTGAGCGTCAGAGCTCCATCGTCCACGCCCGGTTCTTCGTCTTCGGCAAGCCGGTCAGCCCTGAGCAGCTCCGCCTTGCGCAAAAGCTTGGCCTTGAAGGCCAGCATGTCTTCGAGGCATTCGTTTGAGAAGCTGCCTGGCAACGCGCCTTCGGCCACGCGGCACAAAAACTCAAAGCGGATAGGAGATAGCGTTAAGCTTGCCGAGTGGTTTTCTCCGGGGGCTAAAGCCACATCGAGAGTCACTCTCTCCGTCAGCGGGCCCAGTTTGATGCGCATGCCCACGCCGCCAGATCGACGAGCCGCTGCTTCGGTATCGCACAGAACGCTGATGCGGGACTGAGTGAATCCTCCGGAACTTGCGACGAACAACTTGTCGTTGTTCTCGATCAAAAGGCCTGTCATGACCCTATTGAGTCCTCGAACCAACCTCGAGCGTGTGCTCTCGCTGACGCCTTTCCCCTCCGCTAACAAGTCGGTCATTTCAAGGTAATCGCCCGCAAACCGGAAAGCCGTCATCAACCAATGGTTGTATTCATTCTCCGAATCGGGAATGGTGAAAAACAAGCGTCGGCGCTGGGTTTTAAGCCGGTCGAGAAACTCTTGCGCTCCGTTGTCGATGCGTGCCGCCTCATCGCCTTCCAGGTAGCGCTGCAAGGATGCCAAGTATCCTTGCGTTGCACCGTAAACCACATCGCTGCCCAGCAAGCGATTGAATGCATCCATTAGCTTGGGATCGTCGGCACCATAGACCACAAGGCCATCGGCGGAGTTGGTAGTTTCCGTCCCCACGCCAAAGGACGCTAGAGCTCTGAATACAGGCCGGCTCATCGCCCTTCGAAGAGGCAGGTTAGTGCCGAAGACGTTGCCGTAGAGGCTTGCCGCCTCGATAGCCCCCTTCTCTTGAATTTTGGCTACGTCGGAGCAGGCCATTAGCCCTTCCTTCGCAAGCTTCGTATCTTCATGCCCCAGGATGATGTTGGAGGCCAACGTGAGCAAATCACGCACTGGCAAATGCCAGCCGTTGAGGCGCGAGACCTCGACGATATCTCCGAGGCGCCTGGCGAATAAGCCGTTGTCGTGCTCACTTAGCGCCCTGGTACGGTTCTCATAAATGGGGCATATGCGACCATCAGCTTGAAGTGAACATTGCTTGCAGTTCTCCCACTCCTGATGCCCCGCAACAGCTTTAAGTACTTCGCTGAGTGACTCGCGACGCGTAGTTCGGCTGAGATCGAAAATGGAAAGGCTTATTGGAGGCTGCCCATACTGCAAGAAAGCGTCTTGAATTGGCTTACGCAGTGGATGAGGTCGGCCTTGGCGTTTGCCCAAGTCGCGAAGGCGTTCAAGGATCTGTCCGTGGTTGGCGGCTATCACGACAAATGTTTTAGACTCCTCCCCGCTCACGGACTTTTCCATCAGTGTGAGCGCGCCATCGCTTTCCTCGTCGGTTAGCTCGCTGAGATCCTTGATGAACATCGCCTTGCGACCATCGACAAGTTTCAAGTGTTTTACCGTGGTCTTGGACACCCAATCCTTCTCTGCGCCGCCGAGATAAGTCCAGAGGCCACGGCAGTGGTAAGTCTTGCCATCACCTGCTGTTCCAGCAATCAAGATAGAGCCGGGTTCTCCAGAGCTGACACGTTCCTTGATCTTTTCAAGCTGTGGGCTCGATAGCGTAATTGGCTTGACTTTAGCCTTGATCAAGTTGTCTGTAACAAACTCATCGAAGAGAGTCAGGTTGTTGGGTGTTGGTCCGTATGAGCGCAAAAAGCGAACCCATGCGCTTGAAGGCGGTGCGGCCGATTGCAATCTTGCCGCTACTGGTGTGTTCATAAAGCGATTCCGATTTGTTTTTTCATTTTGGACTGTTGAGGGTCTCTAAGACTAGAGCTCAAAGAATACGAATTTTTTTCTGTCAATCGATTCAATCGTGCTAATTTCAATACTGCCAATTTATCAAAAATATAGATACACCACCTCAGCTATACCCACTAGCGTGCAGCGCCTGATTAATATTACTGATGATGGTCCCATTGACCGAAAACGGCATGTTGTAGTCGATTCTCAGCAACTCATCCCGCGCGACTTGCAACAAGTCTAGGTAACGCTTGGTTTGACGTGGCTGCATGCGCAGGTCCATTGCATCCCGCCACACTTGCTCGTAGCAATGGTGTTGATCGGCTCTGAAGTCGTAGCCATTGAAAAACACCCGCTTGAGTGATCCTCCCGGGTTGTACGCCGCCCACTTGTAAATTGTTTCCACCGTCCACTTGGCCGCGTCAATTGCCGACAGCCCGCCAGATGCAGCGCACATGAGTGGGATCAGAATGCTTTCACAGCCCGCGTTATTTGCTTCATCTAGGCTGGCCATGATGGCTCCGGTCAGCGTTCTGAACGTTGCGGGTATGACTTGTTTTTGTGGGGTGTAACCCATGGCACAGGCATTGACGATGTATTTGACACCTTGGCTCGCCAAGTTACCTGCGGTCATCAGGTGTGCAGTGCCCAGTGTCAAGGGCACTTGGTCACGGGCGCGCAATAGGCGGTCGCATGCTTTGTCATAGGCTGGCCCTGCCAGTTGGCTAACGGTCCGAGCGACACCAGAACCATGCCGTAGGCGATTGTTGACAGAGGTCACCACGGCATCCACACCCGACAGGCTTGTGAGGTCAGTGCTCACAATGTCTTCAGCGATCATCATCAAAAAATTGTCGTCAATGGATGACAAGGTGCTTCTTTCGGTTTGTTTTTAAATTTCTCTTACAAATACTAACTTTGTTTTCACAAAAATTCGCCTTCATGATTCACCCGTTGGTGAATATTTGAAACAACGCACACCGCCTTACCGAGCATGTTGCTGCTATTTGCCACCCAATTGAGTCCGTTATTTGGAATTGAATAGATTTGCCACAGCCTGCATCCTGCCGGGTTGCAAGCTCAGGACTTGAGCCTACCGACCTGTATGAACGTACAAACCATTTGCAGAATGTGCTCGCGCCATCTACGAACCCACCAAGGCAATCAACCCATCACCGTGGTTTTGCGGTTGCAAAGTGGGCCGAGTTGATCGGCTGATCGTTTGCATGCGCTCTTGCGCGAAGTAGAGACCACGGCCATGACCAAAAGCCAACAACCCGGACTACGACGACCTGACGGCCACCGACGACATGCGCACGCTCGCACGCCTGCGCAACATCATCGATCCACTGGATCTGGCGCTCGGTGAGTCTTTCATGCGCGAAGACATTCCGGCGCTGTTTGGCGAGGCCTACAACCCCGGCAATTGGAATGTCGGCCATGTGGTGCTGGCCCAGAAAAAGGCGCACATCCTTCTGGTCACGCTCAACAAACAAGGCCGGGCTGACGAGCACAAGTACATGGACCACTGGATCGATGACACGCACTTTCACTGGCAAAGCCAGAACGCCACCGACCCGACCAGCAAACGCGGCGACGAAATCATCCGCCACGCCGCTTTAGGCATCGACATCCACCTCTTTGTGCGCGACACCAAGCTGGCCGTCGGCAAGGCCGCACCGTTCACGTACCACGGCCGGGTGCGCTACCAGTCGCACCAGGGCAGCAGGCCCATGAGCATTGTGTTTGGGCTGCAAAGTGGGGCGGCATGACGGGTGCATCGCTGGCCATGCATGTGGGCGGCGATTTTTGATGGTGTGGGAGCCCACCCCTGTGGGCGATGGTTTGCAGGGCGAATTGGTTGCGTTGATGTGATCACTCGGCATGCCACACTGGGTATCAACTTCAATCCATTCACAGGATGCGCATTCTAAATGGGTGTTAATGGGTGTAATAATGGTTTCATGTTGCGTTCAGACACCCTCCAGATCACACCCGAAATCCTGAGCCTGATTGCTCGGATCGACGAATTCAAGGGCGCATGGCGTGCTTTGGGAACGCTGGCACCCGAGCGTCTTTTGGCGCTACGGCGGGTGGCGACCATCGAGAGCATCGGCTCGTCCACCCGCATAGAAGGCAGCAAGCTGACTGACCGCGAGGTGGAGCGGTTGCTCTCCAACCTGGCCATCAAGTCCTTCGACACACGCGACGAACAGGAAGTGGCCGGTTACGCTGAACTCATGGATATGGTGTTCAGCTCGTGGCAAGACATCCCATTCAACGAGAACCACATCAAGCAACTGCACCAGATTCTGCTGACCCACAGCGAAAAGGATGCTCGCCACCGGGGGCAGTACAAGACCCATTCAAACAGCGTCGCCGCATTCGATGAAAACGGTGCACAAATTGGCATCGTCTTCGAAACCGCCACGCCATTTGACACGCCACAGCTGATGGCTCAATTGGTGTCATGGGTGAATGACGAGCTGCAGAAGTCGCTGGTACCGGAAAAGCTGCACCCCTTGTTGATCATCTCGATCTTCGTCGTTGTGTTTCTGGAAATTCACCCTTTTCAAGATGGCAACGGACGTTTGAGTCGGGTGTTGACAACCCTGCTGCTGCTCCGGGCCGGATACGCCTATGTGCCGTACAGCTCAATGGAGAGCGTGATCGAGCTGAACAAGGAAGCCTATTATTTGGCCTTGCGCCAGACACAAGGAACCATCCGCACGGATGCGCCCAACTGGCAGCCATGGCTGGTGTTCTTCTTGCGCTCGCTGGCAGAGCAGGTGCGGCGCCTGGAGAAGAAGGTTGAGCGCGAAAAGATCGTGCTGGCCACCCTGCCCGAGCTGTCACTGCAGATCGTGGAATTCGCCAGAGAGCACGGGCGCGTCACGATGATGGATGCCATCCAATTGACGGGTGCCAGTCGCAACACCCTCAAGCTGCATTTCCGCGACCTCGCCGAGCGCAACCATCTGGAGCAGCACGGTAGCGGACGCGGTGTGTGGTACGGCTTGAAATGAGTGATGGGGCTGGTGGCAAACTTCAACACCTGAGTCAGCGACGGAATTCACGCCGCTTTAGGCATCGACATCCATCTCTTTGTGCGCGACACCAAGCTGGCCGTCGGCAAGGCCGCACCCTTCACGTACCACGGCAGGGTGCGCTACCAGTCGCACCAGGGCAGCAGGCCCATGAGCATTGTGTTTGGGCTGCAAAGTGGGGTGGGTTGACGGGTGCATCGCTGGCCCTGCATGTGGGCGGCAGTTTTTCGTTGGTGTGGGAGCCCACCCCTGTGGGCGATGGTTTGCAGGGCGAAGTTGAGGGCGTGTCCCACGCCCATCGTCCACGGGGTGGGCTCCTACAAAAAGGCAGCCGATGGCCTAAAAGGTGGCCGTCTGCGTTCAGGGTCTGACGGCACAATCAGGTCATGCCAGACAAAGCACCCTCTCATGCCGTTAAAACTATCAGCGCTCCGCACAAGGCGTTGATCAAGGAGGGCTTGTTGGTTCGGGTGAGTTCCGGGATTTACACCAAAGTACGGGCGGGGGCCAAAGATGCACCCCTTGCAACAACCCAGTCCAATCCCCTCAAGCCCATCACCTTGCCCGAAGACTTGAATGCATTGCCGCTGAAAAATGTGAGCGTGTTTGTCAAGCGTTTTGCCATGTCATGCAATGTGCACTTCAAACGCACTGGACTGGACCCATGGGCAGAGGCGGTTACCCGGGCATCGGGCGACGATGTCACGCTGGATGAAACCGGCAAGCTCTTGGTCGCGCTGAAAAAGAAACATTTGATCAATGGCCGTCAGATGGCGCGCCTGATGGCCAACCACTTGAGTGAGCAGCGCGGTGTTTGATCCATTTGGCGACTACGAAACCCGGGGCTATTTTCGAAATGCTTCAGACGAGTAAACCTCCTCGCCCTCAGTCAGCACGCCGGGGTCAGAAAGTTTCATAAAACTGAAATTCGTTGCTGTCCCGGCTGAGCAATTGCATCAGTTTGGGGTGGATGAAGAGCTTTTCTTTCCCATAAGTCATCTCGCGCAGCACGCCCAAGGCCACGAGCTCTTTCAAATACCGCGATGCGGCTTGCCTTTGGCCAATCTGCTTGTCCACGAGGTTGCCAATTCGGCAGTAGGGCTGTTCAAAGATCACATCCACCAGCTCGCGGCTGTAGATTTTGGGCAAGCTCAGCCGTACGTGTTCGGTGGTGTGTTCGGCCAATTGCCGGATGGCCACGATCTTTCCAGTGGTCCATCGCGATGTTTCTTCCACCGCCTTGAGCATGAACAAGACCCAAGGCTCCCAAGCTTGGTCCCGCGTGACTTCCAGCAAAAGGCGGTAATAGTCGGCTTTGTTCGCGATGATGTGCCGACTCAAATAGAGGATGGGCAAGTTCAACAACTCTTGCTGGATCAGAAAGAGGATGTTGATGACACGGCCTGTGCGTCCGTTGCCGTCCGTGAAGGGGTGAATGGCTTCAAATTGGTAATGCCCAACGGCCATTCGTATCAATGGGTCCAGTTCGGTTTCGTTGTGCAGGAACCGTTCCCAGTTGGCCAGCAGGGTCCGCAACCGGTCTTCCCCTTCCGGCGGTGTATAGATCACTTCGCCCGTTCGGTCGTTGGCCAGTTGGGTACCGGGTGTACGCCGGATATCCATGTCTGCACCTTTGAGGGTGCGACACACTTCAACCGCAGTGGCCGTACACAGTGGCTTGGATTGGAGTGACCGATAGCCATGGTGCAGTGCGGTTCGATAACGCAAGGCTTCTTTGGTGGCGTGATCGGCTTGCCCATCACCATCAACGTGTTGAAACAGCTGGTCGGTAGTGGTGACGATGTTTTCGATTTCCGAGCTGTCTTTGGCCTCCAATAGCGGAATCGTGTTGATAAGCATGGTCTGGTTGGGGATCAGCTCGGCGGCTTGTTTCAGCTCGGCCAATGCAGCGCGGGCCGTAATGCAGGCACGCAGCACTGCTTTGCTTTCCAGGTCGTGCCCCGGAGGCAGTGTCGGTAACTGGTTGTGCGCCCGGTCTGGCTGCCAAACGGTTTCGATGTCGTACATGTACTTGAAATTGAATTATTGAAACATGTTTGAAGAATATGTTCTCATGAGCGACACGTCAAGCAAACGTGTCGCAATAATTCAATTTTTCGAACATGAGAGCAGCCTCATGTTCTTGCCGAGTACACGTCACCCCTGTCATGTCGCCAAAACAGGGTTTTGACAACATGAGGGCTTTTATGGATCAAATATCGATATTCCCCGCCCGCAGCGAGTTGATGTCAATGAAGTAGCGGCGTAACTTAGTTTTTGTCCAAAATGGACAATAGTTACAGTTTTTGTCCATAATGGCTAAATGCCAAGCAAGTCACCCATTGTTTTCCCCCAAGAGCAAACGCTGCTCACCGCCTTGGGCGAGCGCCTGCGGCTGGCGCGTTTGCGCCGCAAACTGAGCACGGCTGTGGTGGCGCAGCGGGCAGGCATGTCGCGCACTTCGGTCTACAAGGTCGAGGCCGGTGATGCGGGTGCAACTTTGGGCACTTATCTGCGCGTGCTGGCGGTGCTCGGGCTGCAGGCAGATTTCAATGCCTTGGCCGCCGACGACAAAGTGGGGCGCAAGCTGCAGGATTTGGCTTTGGCCCCATCGCCCGCAGCGCGACGCCAGCGCCGTGCCAACGTGCTGTCCACCGACGCTGCCAACAGCACTTCTGAGGGGCAGCCATGACGGGGCCATTCGATGGGCTAGAGGTCTGGTTGGGAGCTGGGCAACTTTGGGGTGTTTCTCGACTCATCACCCGACCGCTGGGGACAAACGCTGATGAAACGGCGCGAGGCCTTGCTGGCAAAGGACCAAAAGCGTCCGGCCAAAACGCTTTATGCGTGGGATTTTTTGATTGGCGTGCAGGACATGACCCGGCAAGGGGCTTTGCGGTTTCGCCCATCTGGCACGCAAGCGTTTTTGGGCAACGATGCTTTTGCAGCGCCACCCGTGACCACGTTGCGCGAACTGGAGCAGGTGGCTTGGCAACTGACTCATAAGCGCATTGACGATCTCGATGCTTTGCGCAAATGGTTAACCGTTCTGGTGGCACCGGGTGCTTCGTTGGGGGGCGCTCGGCCCAAAGCCAACTTCTCAGAGCTGGACGGTTCTCTTTGGATTGGCAAATTTCCGGCGCGTGACGATGACCGTGATGTCGGGGCTTGGGAGTTCGCCACACATCAAATGGCCCAACGTGCAGGCATCGATGTCCCTGCTGCAAAGCTGTTGCGCCTGGGTGGTGAGTTTCATACTTTTTGTGTGCAGCGCTTCGACCGTGTCGGTGGTCAGCGGCGGTTTTATGCATCGGCCATGACGCTGCTGCGCAAGGAGCAAAGCGAGGGCTGTAGTTATCTGGAATTGGCGCAGTTTCTGCGGGCCAGTGGCGATGCAGAGACTGTTCAATCTGATCTGTCTCAGCTGTTCAGGCGCGTGGTGTTCAATGTGGCGGTAGGCAATCGGGACGACCATTTGCGCAATCACGGCTTTGTGTTGAGCTCAACGGGCTGGCGTTTGGCACCCGCGTTTGATGTGAACCCGAACATCGACAAAGCCGAGCATGTGCTGAACATTGACGATATGGACAACCGTCCTGACTTACACACTGCGTTGAATACAGCCTCGTTTTACGGCCTGACGGCAGTGCAAGGGCGGCACATCGTAGACGAGGTGATGGATGTCGTGGGTACTTGGCGCGATGTAGCCAGCCAAGTCCGCATTTCTCGGGCAGATATCGAACTCACGGCCTCTGCGTTCAGTGCACATGAGGCTTGGCAAGGCCATGAAACGCGCTGCACGCCTCAAAAATGACATGTTGATGCGCAATTTACGCCTCTAACCATCAGGAGTGGGCCATCTCAACCCACTCTGTTAACGCCCCGGACCCATGTCATGCAGCAACATGGATCAACCAGGATGTCAATGAAGCCACTCATCGCATCATGACCACCCTGAAGGACTACAGATATTGGGCGTGGTGATCAAAGTGATCGCCCAAGAACGTGGCGATGAAGTAATAGCTGTGGTCATACCCCGGCTGCATGCGCAGCGTCAGCGGATGGCCCGCTGCCTCGCAGGCCGCTTGCAACCGTTCGGGGCAAAGTTGCGGCAAAAACTCGTCGGCGTCACCCTGGTCCACCAACAGATGCAGCTTTTCCTCTCGCGCAGTGGCCACCAGTTCTGTGGCATCCCATGCACGCCACGCCTGGGGGTCTGCGCCCAGGTAGGCAGTCAAGGCCTTTTGGCCCCAGGGCACATGCGATGGCGCGGCGATGGGTGAAAACGCCGAAACGCTGCGGTAGCGGTCCGGATGGCGTAGCGCGGTAATCAGTGCGCCGTGCCCGCCCATCGAATGGCCGAAGATGCCGCGTGAATCGCTGGCGGAAAAGTGCTGCTCGATCAAAGTGGGCAACTCGTCGGCCACATAGTCCTGCATGCGGTAATGCGCGGCCCAGGGGGCTTGGGTGGCGTTGACGTAAAAGCCTGCGCCCTGGCCCAGGTCGTAGGCTGCGTCGTTGGCCACGGCTTCGCCGCGTGGGCTGGTGTCGGGTGCCACCACGATCACGCCATGCCGCGCCGCGTGGGCCTGTGCACCCGCTTTGGTGATGAAGTTCTGCTCTGTGCAGGTCAGGCCCGACAACCAATACAGTACCGGGCATGGCTCGCCGCGCAGCGCTGCCTCGGGCAAGTACACCGCCACGCGCATCTCACAACACAATGTGCTGGACGCATGCGTCCAGACCTCTTGCCGACCGCCAGAGCTGGCGTGTTGTTCGATGCGTTTCATTCGCCGCCTTCAAAGTGCACTACCGAGCGGATGGACTCGCCGTGGTGCATCAAGTCAAACGCGTGGTTGATGCCGCTCAACCCCATGGTGTGGGTGACAAACGGGGCCAGCGCGATGCGTCCGGCCATGGCCTCGTCCACCATGCCGGGCACTTCGCTGCGGCCTTTGACGCCGCCAAAGGCGGTGCCCAGCCAGCGTCGGCCAGTGACCAGCTGGAAGGGGCGGGTGGAGATTTCCTGGCCCGCACCAGCTACGCCGATGATCACTGATTGGCCCCAACCGCGGTGCGCACATTCGAGCGCGGCCCGCATGACGTTGGTGTTGCCAATGCATTCAAAGCTGTGGTCCACGCCCCAGCCGGTCATGTCGACGATGACTTGCTGAATGGGCTTGTCGTGGTCTTTGGGGTTGACGCAGTCGGTCGCGCCAAAGGTACGCGCCAGATCGAACTTGCCCGGGTTGGTGTCGATGGCGATGATGCGCCCGGCCTTGGCCAGCTTGGCGCCTTGCACCACGGCCAAGCCAATGCCGCCCAGGCCGAACACGGCCACCGTGTCACCTTCTTGCACCTTGGCCGTGTTTTTGACCGCGCCCAGCCCGGTGGTCACGCCGCAGCCCAGCAGGCAGACTTGCTCGGGGTTGGCGTCGGGCCGGATTTTGGCCAGCGAGACTTCGGCCACGACCGTGTATTCGCTGAAGGTGGAGCAGCCCATGTAGTGGTAAAGCGGCTGGCCTTGGTAAGAAAAGCGCGTGGTGCCGTCGGGCATGACGCCTTTGCCCTGCGTGGCACGCACGGCCACGCACAGGTTGGTTTTGCCCGACTTGCAAAACAGGCATTCCCCGCACTCGGCGGTGTAGAGCGGAATGACGTGGTCGCCGGGCTTGACGCTGGTGACACCCTCGCCCACCTCGACCACAATGCCCGCGCCCTCATGGCCCAACACGACCGGAAACAGCCCTTCGGGGTCTTCGCCCGAGAGCGTGAACGCGTCGGTGTGGCAGATGCCGGTGTGCGTGATCTTGACCAGCACCTCGCCCTTGCGCGGCGGTTCGACGTCGATCTCGACGATCTGCAAAGGCTTGCCAGCTTCAAAGGCGACGGCGGCGCGAGATTTCATAAAGGCTCCTGGGGGGTGTGAAAGATGGCCAACTTAGTGCGTGAGTTGCAATAAATGGCTTCTTTATAAGAAAGCAGAAAAATCCATTCTGCTGCACTTTGAGGAAGCTCAAAAGGCCGAATTGGGGGGGGCAAAACAAGGGGCCCATCAGTTTCACAACTTATGGGCCCCTTTTTTCTCAGGTTATGGGTACATCTAAAGATTGATCAAATATCAATATTCCCCGCCCGCAGCGCGTTGGCTTCGATGAAGTTACGACGTGGCTCGACTTCGTCGCCCATGAGCATGGTGAACACGCGGTCGGCTTCGATGGCGTCGTCGATCTGCACGCGCAGCAGGCGGCGCACGGTGGGGTCCATGGTGGTTTCCCACAGCTGGGCGGGGTTCATCTCGCCCAAGCCCTTGTAGCGCTGGCGGCTGGTGGTGCGTTCGGCTTCGCTGATGAGCCAATGCATGGCTTGGCGGAAGTCGCTGACTTTTTCTTCTTTCTGGCGCTCGCCTTCGCCGCGCAGGGCTTTGGCGCCTTCGGAGAGGAGCCCGCGGAAGGTCTCAGCCGCTTCGGCCAGAGCGCCGTAGTCGGCACCGTGCACAAAGTCTTGCGTGATGATGCTGCTCTTGATGTTGCCGTGGTGGCGGCGGCTGATGCGCAGAATGGGTTTGTCGGTGCGCACATCAAACTCGGCCGTCACTTCGGCCGGAATGCCGGTGGTGTTGAGTTCGCGCAACTTGGCTTGCAGCGCGGGGGCGCATGCAGCGGCTTGGTCCATGCCATCCAGGTTGAGTGACACGCCGTCGGCCATGGCGCGCAGGGCTTCGGCGTCCATGAAGTTGGACAAGCGTGCAATGACGTGTTCGGCCACTTGGTGTTTGCGGGCCAGTGCTTCCAGCGTCTCGCCAGTCAGCACTTGGGGCGCAGCGCCACCCGTGCTGATGCTGGCATCTTTGAGCGCGATGCGCAGCAAGAAGCCGTCGAGCGCCGGGCCGTCTTTGAGGTACAGCTCTTCTTTACCGGCCTTGACTTTGTAGAGCGGTGGCTGGGCAATGTAGATGTGGCCACGCTCGACCAGGTCGGGCATCTGGCGGTAGAAGAAGGTGAGCAGCAGGGTGCGGATGTGGGCGCCGTCCACGTCGGCGTCGGTCATGATGATGATGCGGTGGTAGCGCAGTTTGTCGACGTTGAAGTCGTCGGTGCCGCTCTTGCCGGATTCGGCGCTGGCCTTGCCAATGCCGGTGCCCAAGGCGGTGATGAGCGTGATGATTTCGTTGCTGGTCAGCAGCTTTTCGTAGCGGGCTTTTTCGACGTTCAGGATCTTGCCGCGCAGGGGCAGGATGGCCTGGAATTTACGGTCGCGGCCTTGCTTGGCAGAGCCGCCAGCGGAGTCACCCTCGACGATGTAGATTTCGCACAGGGCCGGGTCTTTTTCTTGGCAGTCCGCCAGTTTGCCGGGCAGGCCCATGCCGTCCAGCACGCCTTTGCGGCGTGTCATTTCGCGGGCTTTGCGGGCGGCTTCGCGGGCGCGGGCGGCTTCGACGATCTTGCCGCAGATGATCTTGGCGTCGTTGGGGCGCTCTTCCAGGTAGTCGTTCAGCGCTTTGGCCACGATGTCTTCGACCGGGGCGCGCACTTCGCTGGACACCAGCTTGTCTTTGGTCTGGCTGGAGAATTTGGGCTCGGGCACTTTCACACTCAAGACGCAGCACAGGCCTTCGCGCATGTCGTCGCCACTGACTTCGACTTTTTGCTTTTTGGCGATCTCGTTTTTCTCGATGTACTTGCTGATGACGCGGGTCATCGCAGCGCGCAGGCCGGTCAGGTGGGTGCCACCGTCACGCTGCGGAATGTTGTTGGTGAAGCACAGCACGCTCTCGTTGTAGCCGTCGTTCCACTGCATGGCCACTTCCACACCGATGCTGGTGCCGGGAATGCCGCCGTAGCTGTCGGCCGGGCGTTCGCCGTTGGCGTGGAAAGCGTTGGGGTGCAACACCTTTTTGTTGGCGTTGATGAAGTCCACAAAGCCCTTGACGCCACCGGCGCCAGAGAAGTCGTCTTCTTTGCCACTGCGCTCGTCCTTCAGGCGGATGCGCACGCCGTTGTTCAGGAAGGACAACTCACGCAGACGCTTGGCCAAAATCTCGTAATGAAAATCGGTGTTTTGCGTGAAGATTTCCACGTCGGGCAAGAAGTGCACTTCGGTGCCGCGCTTGTCTGTGGCACCGGTCACGCGCATGGGCGAGACTTCAACGCCGCTGACGGTTTCGATCAAGCGGTTTTGCACAAAGCCTTTGGCAAAGTCGATCTGGTGCACTTTGCCTTCGCGGCGCACGGTCAGGCGCAGCCATTTGCTCAAGGCGTTCACGCACGACACGCCCACACCGTGCAAACCGCCCGAGACTTTGTAGCTGTTCTGGTTGAACTTGCCACCCGCGTGCAGTTCGGTCAAAGCGATCTCTGAAGCACTGCGCTTGGGCTCGTGCTTGTCGTCCATCTTCACGCCCGTGGGGATGCCGCGACCGTTGTCGGTCACGCTGATGGAGTTGTCGGAGTGGATGGTGACGACGATGTCGTCGCAGTGACCGGCCAGCGCTTCGTCAATCGAGTTGTCCACGACCTCGAACACCAGGTGGTGCAAGCCCGTGCCGTCGGACGTGTCGCCGATGTACATGCCGGGGCGTTTGCGCACGGCTTCCAGGCCTTCCAAAATCTGAATGGAGCCTTCACCGTAGCCTTCGGATGCGCCCGCTTGGTGGGCGTCGATCTTGGGTTGCGCGGTGGTGAAAGCTTCTTCGCTGGGGTTGATGTCGTCGGTCATGTTCAATTTTCTCTGTCGCTTGAATGGCCGAAACCCGCGAGGGGTCGCGGGTTTCGATAAGGTCAATTGCCTGTCGGGGCCAGGCCTCAAATGCGCATTGGCATCACCACATATTTGAAGTTGTCGTTCTCGGGGATCGTGATCAACGCCGAGCTGTTGGCGTCGGCCAGATCGATGCGGACCATGTCCTGGCCCATGTTGCTGAGCACGTCGATGATGTAGGTGACGTTGAAGCCGATTTCGATGCTGTCGCCACCGTAGTCGATGTCGAGTTCGTCCACGGCCTCTTCTTGTTCGGCGTTGGTCGAGGCCACGCGCAGGCTGCCGGGGTCGAGGTTCAGGCGCACGCCTTTGAACTTGTCGCTGGTCAGGATGGCGGTGCGCTGCAAGCAAGACAGCAGGGCTTGGCGGCCCAGGGTCAGGTTGTTGCTGTGGCCTTTGGGGATGACGCGGTTGTAGTCGGGGAACTTGCCCTCGACCAGCTTGGTCACGAACTCCATGCCGTCAAAGCTGAACTTGGCTTGGTTGTTGGCAAATTGCATCTCGATCGCGCCATCGGCGTCGGACAGCAAGCGCTGCAATTCGAGCACGGTCTTGCGCGGCAAGATGACTTCTTGTTTGGTGGGCACTTCCACGTCGAGCGTGGCGGCGGTGAAGGCCAGGCGGTGGCCGTCGGTGGCGACCAGGCTCAGGCGGTTGCCTTCGGCCACGAACAAGATGCCGTTGAGGTAGTAACGGATGTCGTGCACGGCCATGGCAAACGAGACCTGCCCCAGCAATTGCTTGAGGGTTTTTTGCGGCACGCTGAACACGGGGCCAAAGCTGGCGGCTTCTTGCACCAGAGGGAAGTCTTCTGCGGGCAAGGTCTGCAAGGTGAACTTGGACTTGCCACCTTTGAGGATCAACTTGGATTGCGACGATTCGAGGCTGACAGTTTGGTCAGCGGGCATGGTGCGCAGGATGTCGATGAGTTTGCGGGCACCCACGGTGGTGGTGAAGTCGCCGGGGTCGCCTTCCATCTCGGCCGTGGTGCGGATCTGGATTTCCAGGTCGCTGGTGGTCAGCTGAACGGCGTGGCCGGTTTTGCGAATCAGCACGTTGGCCAGCACGGGCAGGGTGTGGCGGCGCTCGACAATGCCGGACACGGATTGCAGGACCGACAGCAATTTGTCTTGGGTGGCCTTCAGCACGATCATTTGTCTACCTTTGGTGATGTTTCAGGGTCAGCACGCAGCTGAGCCGATGTCATTAACAGCATGCATTTTCGCTGTTTTTGGGCCTCAAAACAGCCTGAAAACAGGTCAAATCGGCGAAATCCAGAGAACAAGCAACAACGCATGGCGTTTCAGCCCTTCAAGGTCTGCTCCAGCACGTGCAGCTGCTGGTTCAGCTCGGTCATTTGCTGGCGCTCGGCGCTGATTTTGCGCACAGCGTGCAGCACCGTCGTGTGGTCACGCCCGCCAAACAGTTCGCCGATCTCGGGCAGGCTCTTTTGGGTCATTTCCTTGGCCAGGTACATGGCAATTTGCCGTGGCCGGGCAATGCTGGCCGGGCGCTTTTTGCTGTACATGTCAGCGACCTTGATCTTGTAGTAGTCGGCCACCGTTTTCTGGATGTTTTCCACACTGATCTGTCGGTTCTGGATGGACAGCAGATCGCGCAGGGCGTCGCGGGCCAGCTGGATGGAGATTTCCTTCTGGTTGAAACGCGAATACGCCAGAATTTTGCGCAACGCGCCTTCGAGTTCACGCACGTTGGAGCGTACGTTTTTAGCCACAAAAAACGCCACCTCTTCGGGCATCTCGCTGCCTTCGCTGATGGCCTTGTTGATCAGAATCGCTACCCGCATTTCGAGTTCGGGCGGCTCCATCGCCACCGTCAGGCCCGAATCAAAGCGCGAGACCAGACGTTCATGGATGTCGGCCAGGCCCTTCGGATAGGTGTCGCTGGTCATCACGATGTGGGACTTTTTGGCCAGTAAAGCTTCGAACGCGTTGAAGAATTCTTCTTGCGTGCGGTCCTTGTTGGCAAAGAATTGCACATCGTCAATCAGCAGCAAATCGAGCGAATGGTAATGGTGCTTGAACTCGTCAAAAGTCTTGCGCTGGTAGGCTTTAACCACATCCGACACAAATTGTTCAGCATGGATGTAGAGAACCTTGGATTCGGGCCGGTCGGCCAGCAGTTTGTTGCCGATGGCGTGCATCAGGTGGGTCTTGCCCAAACCGACGCCACCGTAGATGAACAAGGGGTTGTAAAGATGCCCCGGCGAGCCCGACACATGCATGGCGGCGGCTCGCGCCATGCGGTTGGCCGTGCCTTCGACCAAGTTGTCAAAAGTCAAGGCGCTGTTGAGCCGGCTGCGGAAGGTGTTGGTGACCGGTTCGTCCACCACAACCGCCATCTGCTGGGGGGCTTCCATCGATGAAGGGGTCGAGGCTTTTTGTTGTCTCGTGCCGCTTTCACGCGGAGTGATCGCTAACTCAATTTTCACCGGATGCCCCTGCAAGCTTTCGAGCATGACGGACAGGCGGCTGGCGTATTGAGCGCGAACCCAATCCAGTTTGAAACGGTTGGCCACGAACAAAGTGACGGTTTGCTGGTCTTCAGAGACCTGTGCGGTCAGTGGTTTGATCCAGGTGTTGAACTGCTGCTCTGGCAATTCGCGTGACAGTTCTTCAACGCAGGCTTGCCATAAGGCGTGACCTGCATCCATCTGAAATTCTGGGGAGATTCCCTCGGACATGTTGTATTTGTTTTTTGTGGACAGTGGGGATCAAAGGCGGGGGGATATGCTGGTTTATCAAGAGCTTATCCACATGCCGAATCGGGTCGGGAGGGCGATCATAAACCACATCGATCCGGTTGGAACCCGGGGACACCCTGATGGCCTTAAATACAGTTGATTTGCCGTGCTTGCGAAAGTTTGCGATAATCTTGGGTTTCGTCCAAAGCTGATTCATGGCCTAGGGCACAAAGGAACAGTTATGAAACGCACCTACCAACCATCCAAGACACGTCGCGCCCGTACACACGGTTTCCTGGTTCGCATGAAAACCCGTGGTGGCCGTGCCGTGATCAACGCACGCCGCGCCAAGGGCCGCAAGCGTCTGGCTGTCTAATGTCCATTCGGCCGTCTGGCGGTGGCCTGATGTCACTGCAGGCGGTTGAAGCTGGGGCCTGGTCATCGTGCAGCGTCTAAAAACACGCCCACAATTTCAGGCCACACTGGCTGGTGGCACAGTCTCGCGCACAGCGCATTTTGCGTTGCACCGCTTGGTGCTCACTCCTCAAGCTCAGACCTTACTCGCACAAGCCGAGCAAGTCGGGCCTGCACCTTCACCGGAGCAGGCCCTTTTTGACTTGGCCGATGTCTGGCTGGGGGCCATGGTGCCCAAGCGCTGGGCCAAACGGGCCGTGACCCGCAATGCGATCAAGCGACAAATTTACAACGTGAGCGCCAATTACCGAGATCGCTTGCCTTTGGCATCGCATGTCGTGCGCTTGCGCACTGGCTTTGATCGCAAACAGTTCATCAGTGCCACGTCCGAAGCCCTGAAATTGGCGGTGCGTCTTGAACTTGTGCAATTGTTTGAGCGTGCCACACGTCAGGAGACCACCGCATGATGCGCAGGTTGCTGATGGGATTGGTGCGTGCGTACCGTTTGCTGCTCAGCCCTTGGCTGGGATCAGCTTGCCGTTTTGAGCCGACGTGTTCCTCTTATTCGCTGCAGGCCCTGGAGCGTCATGGCGCGGCCGCGGGCAGTTATCTCACCCTTCATCGCCTGCTGCGTTGCCACCCTTGGTGTGCTGGCGGTGATGACCCCATTCCAGAACAGCCTCCGCGTTTGTTCACGGCTTTGTTTTCTCCTACTTCGTCAAAGAAGACTTCATGAACGATATCCGTCGCACCATCCTCTGGGTGATTTTTGGTTTTTCCATGGTTTTGCTGTGGGATCAGTGGCAGGGCTACAACGGCCGTCCTGCCACGTTCTTTCCCAAGCCCGGCGCGGCTGCCGTCGTGAACACCCCTGCAACAGCCAGTTCGGCGCAAGCTTCCAGTGCGGTTCCTTCTGCCAACACCACCGCCGCGCCAGTGACACCCGGACAAGTACCTTCAGGCGCGGCCGCGACGCCCAACCTGGTCAGCGAAAAGATCGAGGTGGTCACCGATGTGCTCAAGCTCAGTTTTGACACTGAAGGTGGCAACCTCACGCGCAGCGAGTTCATCAAGCACAACGATTTTGTGGACACCAGCAAGCCTTTTGTTCTGTTGGACCAAAGCAGCACGCGTGTCTACAACGCCCAAACCGGCCTGATTGGCGGTAATTTCCCGACACACAAAAGCATCATGCGTTTCAGTGGCGAAAAAAGCCTGAAAGACGGTCAGAACGAACTGACGTTGCGTTTCGAGTCCGAGGTGATGAACGGGGTGAAGCTGGTCAAGACTTACACCTTGCAGCGTGGCAGTTACGCGATCGCGGTGAAGCACGAAGTGATCAACGCAGGCACCACCAACGTGTCGCCTCAGCTGTACCTGCAGTTGGTGCGCGACGGCAACAAGCCCGCTGGTGAGTCGTCTTTCTATTCCACCTTCACGGGTCCTGCGGTTTACACCGAGGCCAAAAAGTACCACAAAGTTGAATTCAGCGACATCGAAAAGAACAAGGCTGAAATCGACAAGTCCTCGCCCAATGGTTACGTGGCCATGGTGCAGCACTATTTCGCCACCGCCTGGCTGCTGGCCGACGGCATTCAGCGCGAAAACTTTGTCCGCAAGGTTGACACCAACCTGTATGCCGTGGGCATGATCACACCGCTGGCAGAGCTGGCACCTGGCCAGTCGAAGACCGTGAGCGCACAACTGTTCAGCGGCCCGCAAGAAGAAAAAGTGCTGGAAGCCCTGGCACCGGGTTTGGACCTGGTGAAGGACTACGGCTGGCTGGCCATGTTGTCCAAGCCTTTGTATTGGTTGCTCGACAAGCTGTTCAGCTTCATCCAGAACTGGGGCTGGTCCATCGTGGCGTTGGTGCTGTTGCTCAAGATCGCTTTTTACTGGCTCAATGCCAAGGCATACGCCAGCATGGCCAAGATGAAAGCCATCAACCCCAAGATCATGGAAATGCGCGAGCGCCTGAAAAACGATCCGCAAAAAATGCAGCAGGAAATGATGAAGATCTACCGCGAGGAAAAGGTCAACCCGATGGGCGGCTGTTTCCCGATCATGATCCAGATCCCTGTGTTCATTGCCTTGTATTGGGTGCTGTTGTCCAGCGTCGAGATGCGCAATGCGCCCTGGATCGGCTGGATCCACGACTTGTCGGCACCTGATCCGTTCTTCATTTTGCCGCTGGTCATGACCTTGACCACCTTGCTGCAGACCGCGCTCAACCCCGCGCCACCCGACCCGATGCAAGCCAAGCTGATGTGGATCATGCCGCTGGTGTTTTCGGTGATGTTCTTCTTTTTCCCGGCGGGCCTGGTGCTGTACTGGATCACGAACAACATCCTGTCGATTGCACAGCAGTGGATGATCAACACCCGCATGGGCGTGCCGCCGCAGTTCAATCTGCCCAAGTTCAAGTAACTTCCCTAAAGGCCGCGCAAGCGGCCTTTTTTTGCTTCACCCCAGTCTGATCTTTCACCGCCATGCTTGCCCGCCACCAAGAACCCATCGTTGCCATCGCCACCGCACCCGGTCGCGGGGCTGTGGGCATCGTGCGGGTCTCGGGCAGGCACCTGTCTTCGCTGATTCAGGCCTTGTGCGGGCGCGACCTGAAAGCGCGTGAGGCCACTTATTTGCCCTTTGCCGATGCCGACGGCAGCCCCATCGACCATGGCCTGGCGCTGCATTTTGTGGCCCCGCACTCGTTCACGGGCGAAGACGTGCTGGAGCTGCAAGCCCACGGCGGACCGGTGGTGTTGCAGTTGCTCGTGGCGCGCTGCTTGCAAGCCGCGGCCGAGACCGACCCGGCCACCGGCCAGCCGCGTCTGGCCGGTTTGCGCGTGGCGCAGCCGGGTGAGTTTTCCGAGCGTGCCTTTCTGAACGACAAGATCGACCTTGCGCAGGCCGAGGCGATTGCCGACCTGATCGATGCCAGTACCGAAGCGGCTGCCCGCAGTGCCAGTCGCTCGCTGGCGGGTGACTTTTCCAAAGAGATTCACCTGTTGCGCGATGCCCTGATCCACCTGCGCATGCTGGTGGAGGCCACGCTGGACTTTCCTGAAGAAGAAATCGATTTTTTGCAAAAGGCCGATGCCCAAGGGCAGCTGACACGACTGCAAACCGCGCTGCACACCGTGCTGGGCAAAGCCCGGCAAGGCGCGCTACTGCGTGAAGGCATCAAGGTGGTGATCGCAGGCCAGCCCAATGCAGGCAAAAGCTCGCTGCTCAATGCGCTGGCCGGTGCTGAGCTGGCCATCGTCACGCCGATTGCCGGCACCACCCGCGATGTGGTGCAGCAGACCATACAGATTGAAGGCGTGCCACTGCATGTGATCGACACGGCAGGGCTGCGCGAAGGCGAGGGCGTGGACGAGGTGGAGCAAATCGGCATTGCCCGCGCCTGGCGGCAGATTGAGGCCGCCGATGCGGTGCTGTTTTTGCACGACCTGACGCGCGTTGGTCAGGCCGATTACGACACGGCCGATACAGACATTGCAACCGCCCTGCAAAGCCGCCTGCCTGCCAGCGTGTCGGTGATCGATGTGTGGAACAAGGCCGACGCCGCGCAAGTGCCCACCCCGCAGAACGGCCTGACATTGTCGGCCCGCACAGGCGAAGGCTTGCAGGCACTGCGCCAGCAACTGTTGCAACAAGCGGGTTGGCAACAAGCCAGCGAAGGCTTGTTCATTGCCCGCGAGCGCCATGTGCAGGCCTTGCACCGGGTGCGCGAGCATCTGGAGATGGCCGATGCCCACCTGGCAGCGCAAGCCCAAAACCTGGACCTGCTGGCCGAAGAACTGCGGCTGGGGCAAAACGCGCTCAATGAAATCACGGGCGAGTTCAGCGCTGACGATCTGCTGGGCGTGATTTTTTCGAGTTTTTGCATCGGCAAGTGAGCGTCGGGTGCGGGTGTCGACGCCGCGTCAAACCTTCAGGGAAAGCCCCCAAAAGGTCGCAACAGAGACTATTTCCAAGCCGAATTGGGCACAAGATGACGCTTTTGTCACTGCTTGCCCATTGCCATGACCGCCAACACCCCACCGTCACTCAGCGCCGAGCAAGACGCGTATTTACGCGACCGTTCTGATGGGATGGGCGCTTATCTGGTGTTGCATGCTTGGGGCGTCATGGTGTTGGCCATGGCATTTTTCATCGCTTGGCCCAATCCTCTGAGTTTCATCATCTCGGTCGTGGTCATTGGCGGTAGGCAATTGGGCTTGGCAATTTTGATGCACGATGCAGCGCACCGAGCCCTGTTCAAGAACACCCGACTCAATGACATGGTGGGCGCATTTTTGTGTGGCTGGCCCGTAGGTGCGAGCCTCACGCTGTACCGCCCTTACCACCTGAGCCACCACCGCCACACCCAGCAAGACGAAGACCCCGACTTGATTTTGTCGGCCCCCTTTCCGATCACCCGTCAAAGCTTTTGGCGCAAGATGCGGCGCGACATTTTGGGTATGACTGGCTACCAGCGGCGCATGGAATTTTTCCGCATGGAAATGGGCCAGGACCCGAGCCGCTGGCAGCGTTTGAAAAAACTGTTTCAGGCAGAAAAATACTTTGCGTTGACCAACCTCGTCATCTTTGCCGCCACAGCTGCAGCGGGCGTGTGGTGGGCTTACTTTGCCTTGTGGCTGCTGCCTTTGCTGACGTGGTATCAGGTGATCAGCCGCATCCGCAATATCGCCGAGCATGCGGTGGTGGGCGACAACAACGACCGTCTGCGCAACACACGCACGACGCTGACAAATTGGGGCATGCGCATGGTGTTGGCCCCTTATTGGGTCAACTACCACCTCGAACACCACCTGTTTGTCTTCACGCCTTGCTGGAAGTTGCCTGCGGCGCACCGCCTGCTGATCGAGCAAGGTTTCGGTCCGCGCATGGAGGTGGCCCAAGGTTATCTGGCGGTGTTGCGCAAAGCGGTTTCCAAACCGCATGACGATGCCGACCCAGGCTCGCCGGGCCATCAACGCAAGCGTGCGCAACTCATCTGATGGCCACCATTTGATCCCCTTGAGCTGAATCGCATTTTCAAAGGATTGAACATGTCACACCGTCTTGACCAACAAGTGGCCATCATCACGGGCGCCAGTCGCGGCATTGGCCGTGCGATTGCCGAGGCTTACGCGGCCGCAGGGGCCAGCCTGTGCCTGATCGCCACCGACGTGAAGCGCTTGCAGGAGATCAAGCAAGGCTTGAACTTGCCGACCGAGCGCATCATGACTTTGGCTCTTAACGTGACGGACCGCGACGCCTGCTTGGCCGCGGTGGCGCAAGTTGAACAGCACTTTGGGCGTGTCGATGTGCTGGTCAACAATGCCGGGGTATACCGGGCCAAGCCCTTTCTCGACTACGCGCCGCAGGATTTTCAGGACATGCTCGATGTGAACCTGTTTGGCGTGTTGCATTTCATGCAGGCCTGCTTGCCGGGTATGCAAGCGCGTCGATACGGCCGCATCGTCAACATCGCCTCCACCGCAGGCAAGTGGGGTTCGCGCAACCAGTCGGCCTACAACGTGAGCAAGCATGCGGTGGTTGGTCTGACGCGCTGTGTGGCGCTGGAGGCCAGCCCGCACGCCGTGACGGTGAACGCGATCTGCCCCGGTTTTGTGCAGACCGACATGGTGGAAGAACTCAAGGCTCAAGTTGCCCAAAGCGCGGGCATGACCGGCGAAGAAATGGTCAAGGCTGCACTGACACGGGTGCCTCTGGGCCGGATCCTCAACGTGACTGAGATCGCGGGTCTTGCGGTCTACTTGGGTTCATCCGAATCCAGTGGCATGACGGGGCAGAGCATCCATGTGGATGGCGGCATGGTTCTGAGTTGAGTGAATGGCCGTACCTTGCTCGACTGCCGCTAGGACATGGCGGTCACTGCGCACCATGGATGCGTCAAGCCAGGAAGGAAACACCCCATCAGGGCAGGCCACTGCGCGGGGGTGGTCCGAATATCCTGGTCAATAACACGGGCATTTAGACAATACGAACCTGTCTCTGCCAAGACGGTAGTTGGGCGGACGGCGCAGTGATGGACCGTTGTAGACACTTGTGGGACAAACCACGGGATAACCATGACACTTAACGCGCAGGCCATACGCACAATAGCGACTGGTTTCCAGAGCTTCGCAGTCCAATGAAACAGAGCAGTCCAGATGTCCAGCCAATTTATTCTTGAAACCCGCGATCTCGTCAAGGAGTTCAAAGGTTTTGTTGCCGTCAATGGTGTCAACCTGAATGTGCAGCGTGGTCACATCCATGCGCTCATCGGCCCCAACGGCGCGGGCAAAACCACCGTGTTCAACCTGCTGACCAAGTTCCTGATCCCGACCCGTGGACAGATCCTGTTCAACGGGCACGACATCACGCCAGAAAAACCCTCCCAGGTGGCGCGTCGCGGCATCGTGCGGTCTTTCCAGATTTCGGCCACTTTCCCCAACCTCACAGTGATGGAAAACGTGCGCATTGGTCTGCAACGCGCCACGGGCACCTCGATGCACTTTTGGCGCTCCGAACGCAGTCTGAACCAGCTCAACGACAAGGCCATGGCATTGCTCGACCAGGTCGATTTGGGCAACATGGCCGACCTGACTGCGGTGGAGCTGCCCTATGGCCGTAAGCGCGCTTTGGAAATTGCCACCACCTTGGCGATGGACCCCGAGCTGATGCTGCTGGACGAACCCACACAGGGCATGGGCCACGAAGACGTGGACCGCGTGACGCAGCTGATCAAGAAGGTGGGTGCCAACCGCACCATCTTGATGGTGGAGCACAACATGAGTGTGGTGTCCAAAATTGCGGACACCATCAGTGTCTTGCAGCGCGGACAAGTGATTGCAGAAGGACCTTACGCCGTGGTTTCGCAAAATCCCCAAGTGCTGGAAGCCTACATGGGCACGACCGACAACCAGCTGGAGGGGGCTCATGGCTGAATCCAAAGAATTCCTGCGCATCAGCAACCTGCAAGCCTGGTACGGCGAGTCGCACATCCTGCACGGGGTGGACATGACCGTCAACGAAGGCGAAGTGGTCACGCTGCTGGGCCGCAACGGTGCCGGCCGCACCACCACCGTCAAATCCATCCTGGGTCTGGTGGGACGCCGCACCGGCTCCATCACCATCAAGGGCCAGGAGACGGTGAACTGGGCACCGCACCAGATCGCCAAATTGGGTCTGGGTTATTGCCCTGAAGAGCGGGGTATTTTCTCGGCCCTGACTTGCGAAGAAAACCTGATGCTGCCGCCCGTCATTGCCCCCAACGGCATGTCGGTCGAGGAGATTTACGACATGTTCCCCAACTTGCTGGAGCGGCGCAACAGCCCCGGCACCCGCCTGTCGGGCGGTGAGCAGCAAATGCTGGCTGTGGGTCGCATTTTGCGCACCGGAGCACGCTTTTTGTTGCTGGACGAGATTTCCGAAGGCCTGGCACCTGTCATCGTGCAGGCGCTGGCCCGCATGATCACGGCCCTCAAGGCCAAGGGCTTCACCATCATCATGGTCGAGCAGAACTTCCGGTTTGCCGCGCCCTTGGCCGACCGGTTTTATGTGATGGAGCATGGTCAGATGGTGGAGAGCTTTACCTCGCAAGAGCTGTCCTCCAAGATGGGCATGTTGCACGAGTACCTGGGTGTCTGATTTTTTTCTAACTGGAGACAACACGATGAAACGCAAACTTCTTTCTCTGGCTGCCATGGCTGCCTGCGCTTTTGCTGGCGGTGCACAAGCCCAAATTTCTGACGGCATCGTCAAGATTGGCGTGCTCAACGACATGTCGGGTCTGTACTCCGACATCACCGGCCCCGGCTCCGTGAGTGCCGCCAAGATGGCCGTCGAGGATTACATCAAGGCGACCAAGAGCACCCTCAAGGTGGAAGTTGTGGGCGCTGACCACCAGAACAAGCCCGATGTGGGCTCCAACATTGCACGCCAGTGGTACGACACCGACAAGGTGGACATGATCGCCGACGTGCCCACCTCCTCGGTGGGCCTGGCCATTGCCAAGATTTCTGCTGACAAGGGCAAATTGCACGTCAACTCCGGTTCGGCCACTGCCGACCTGAGCGGCAAGGCCTGCAACGCCAACACCATCCACTGGGCTTATGACACTTGGATGTTGGCCAACGGCACCGGCAAGGCGATTGTCAAAAGCGGTGGTGACACCTGGTTCTTCCTGACCGCCGACTACGCCTTTGGCCACGCCCTGGAGCGTGACACCGAAGCCGTGGTGGTCAAGAACGGCGGCAAGGTGGTGGGCAAAGTCCGCACACCTTTCCCATCGCAGGACTTCTCTTCGTTCCTGCTGCAGGCTCAAGCCTCCAAAGCCAAGATCATCGGTTTGGCCAACGCCGGTGGCGACACCACCAACTCGATCAAGCAAGCCGCTGAATTCGGCATCACCAAAGGCGGCCAGAACCTGGCCGGTCTGCTGGTCTTCCTGCCCGACGTTCACTCGCTGGGTCTGAACACCGCACAAGGCCTGATGCTGACCGAAACCTTCTACTGGGACCTGAACGACAACACCCGAGCCTTCACCAAGCGCTTTGCTGCAGCCAACGGCGGCAAATACCCGTCCATGGTGCAAGCCGGTGTGTACTCCAGCGTGATCCACTACCTGAAGGCTGTGGATGCAGCCAAAACCGACGATGGCACCAAAGTGGCCGCCAAGATGAAAGAGCTGCCCACAGATGACCCCTTGTTCGGCAAAGGCAGCGTGCGTCCTGATGGCCGCAAACTGCACCCCGCCTACTTGTTCCAGGTCAAGAAGCCTGCCGAGTCCAAGGGGCCTTACGACTACTACAAGCTGGTCGCTACGATCCCTGCCAACGAGGCCTTCCGCCCCTTGGCCGAGAGCGAGTGCCCTCTGGTCAAGAAGTAATCCCGTCCTTTTGTTCAAGCAAGTCGAAACACCACAATGGAAATCTTTGGCATACCCTCGCAAGCCCTGTTCGGGCAATTGCTGATCGGGCTGATCAACGGCTCTTTTTACGCACTGCTCTCACTGGGTCTGGCCGTGATTTTCGGCTTGCTGAACATCATCAACTTCACCCACGGGGCCCAGTACATGTTGGGTGCCTTCGTGGCCTATCTCTCGCTCACCAAGCTGGGCATCAATTACTGGGCATCGCTCATCGTCACGCCGATCCTGGTGGGCGCAACCGGCATGGTCATTGAGCGCACCATGCTCAAACGGCTGTACAAGCTCGACCATTTGTATGGCCTGCTGCTGACCTTTGGTCTGGCGCTGATCATTCAGGGTTTGTTCCGCCACGAATTCGGCTCATCGGGCATGCCTTATCCGGTGCCCGAAGTGTTCCAGGGCGCATTCAACACCGGCTTCATGTTCCTGCCCAAATACCGCGCCTGGGTCATCGTGGCTTCGTTGGTGGTCTGCTTGTCCACCTGGTACGTGATCGAGCGGACCAAACTCGGGGCCTATCTGCGTGCCGCAACAGAAAATCCGAGCCTGGTGCAGGCTTTCGGCATCAACGTGCCGCGCATGATCACCCTGACTTATGGGTTTGGCGTCGGTCTGGCGGCGTTTGCCGGCGTCATGGCTGCACCCGTCTACCAAGTCAACCCGACCATGGGTGCCGACATCATCATCGTGGTGTTTGCCGTGGTGGTGATTGGCGGCATGGGCTCCATCATGGGGGCCATCCTGACCGGTTTCGGTCTGGGCCTGATCGAAGGCCTGACCAAGGTGTTCTACCCGGAAGCTTCCAGCACGGTGATCTTCATCATCATGACCATTGTTCTCCTGATCAAGCCAGCCGGGTTGTTCGGCACCCAGAAGTAAGACCATGACCACTGTCTCGACGCCCTCTTTCAAGACCCAGTCGTTCACGCACCAGTGGGTGGCCTTTGCCATCATGGTGCTGGCCTTGGTCATCGCGCCCATTTGGGTCTATCCCGTCTTTCTTATGAAGGTCATGTGCTTTGCCTTGTTTGCATGCGCCTTTAATTTGCTCATCGGCTTTGGCGGCCTGTTGTCGTTTGGCCATGCCATGTTTCTGGGCACCGCCGGTTATGCCGCCGCGCACGCCGCCAAGGTCTGGGGCTGGAACCCCGAACTGGCCGTGTTGTTTGCCACAGGCTGCTCTGCCTTGCTGGCCCTGGTAACCGGCATGCTCGCCATCCGCAGACAAGGCATTTACTTTGCGATGATCACCTTGGCGTTCTCGCAAATGGTGTTCTTCTTCTACCTGCAAACGCCTTTCACCGGCGGTGAAGACGGTATCCAGAGCGTGCCGCGTGGCAAATTGTTCGGCGTCTTTGACCTCGAACAAAACAGCACCATGTACATGTTCGTACTGGCCATCTTTCTGGCAGGTTTTGCTTTCATCTGGCGCATCGTTCACTCGCCTTTCGGTCAAATTCTCAAGGCCATCCGTGAGAACCAGGACCGCGCCATTTCGCTCGGCTATGACACCGATCTGTACAAGTTGATCGCTTTCGTCATTTCCGGCGCATTGGCCGGCACGGCGGGTGCCACCAAATCGCTGGTGTTCCAGCTGGCTTCTTTGACAGACGTGCACTGGTCCATGTCGGGCGAAGTGGTGCTGATGACGCTGGTGGGTGGCTTGGGCACCTTGTTTGGCCCTGTGGTTGGCGCGGCTGTGATCGTGAGCATGCAAAACTACCTGGCCCAGTTGGGTGCTTGGGTCACCATCATCCAGGGGGTGATTTTCGTGATCTGCGTGCTGGCCTTCCGCCGAGGCATCGTGGGCGAAATCGCCAACTGGCTCAAGAAACCACTTTGAGTTCGGTGCTCACCTGAAAGTGAAGCCCCAAGAAAAAAACCGCCCTGACAGGCGGTTTTTTTCTTGGACTGTCTTTCTTGTCTGTAATGCGCGCTTCAGCGCATGAAGTTCTTCACGTAATCCGCCCCCAGCCCGACGGCTTCGAAGTGGGCGCGGTATTTCTCGATCCGGGTGAATACGTCGTCATACCCGATGGCGTTGCCCTGCGTGTCGACATACATCAATGCGCCATGCACGGTGAACAAGGTCACCATGTCTTGACAGTCGTCGGGCACGACCAGCGTATGGGTCTCACCAGGGGGTTCGAACACATAGCTGCCTTCTTCGGCCACCCAGTCGTGCTCCAGATACAGCCATTTGCCGCGCAGCACATGCGCATGCACCATGCCCGAATGCCGGTGACGCTGCAGCAGACCCGAGCGCTTGACTTTGAGAAGGTGCACATAAAAGCCGCCGCTCACATTCAGGTGCAGCGGTCGTGACCAGATGCCCGGACCCACCGGGGCCCACAGGCGTTCGTCTTCGGTCTGAACGTTGTGCACCACCATGTCGGGAGCCATGCCCCAGGGCTGGGGTTTGGCATAGGGAACGCGGTCATCGGCGGCCGCTGGCGGGGTGTGGTTGGAGCTCATGGGTAGGACCGGCCAAGTGGAAAACACCAGCTTAGAGCGGTCCAGGCGCCTTGTCAGCGCCGTGCGTGACAGCCCGCTGGCCTCAATGTCCCTCGAAGGACACCAGCGTGAACAGCTTCAAACCCGCGGCCCGAATCCGGTTAGACCCCCCCAGCTCGGGCAAATCCACAATGGCGGCACCCTCGATCACGGTGGCCCCCAGTTTCTCCAGCAGCTTTTTGCCCGCCATCATGGTGCCGCCCGTGGCGATCAGGTCATCGATCAGCACCACACGCTGACCGGGTTGGACGGCATCGGTGTGCAGCTCTACCGTGGCGCTGCCGTATTCCAGCTCGTAGGTTTCTTCGACCGTGGTGAAGGGCAGCTTGCCCTTTTTGCGGATGGGCACAAAACCCAGCCCCAGCTCGTAGGCCACCACCGAGCCCAGAATGAAGCCCCGCGCATCCAGCCCCGCCACCACGTCAGGGCGCAAGGCCGGGTGCATGTAACGGTGCACAAAAGCATCGATCAGCACACGGAACACACGCGGGTCTTGCAACAGCGGTGTGATGTCGCGAAACTGCACGCCCGGCGCAGGCCAATCGGGCACCGTGCGGATATGGCTTTTCAAATAGTCGTTGACGTTCAAATCGTCCATGCCTCAACCTCGTAAAAGTTTCTCTTCGGCCACCGCCAACGTTTGGGATTTTCCCGACAGCACCAGCGTGTCACCCGAGAATAGCTCGGTGTCATCGGTCACTTTTTCTGACTGACCATTGGCGCGGCGCAGGTTCACCACGCGCACGCCCATGGCATGGAAAGCCAGGTCCTTGATCTGCTTGCCCAACCAAGGGGAAGCCAAGGGCAGCCCCACGGTGGTCAAACGATCGTGGTCGATTTCGTCCAGCGTGTCGTCGTCCGCACCATGGAAATATCCGCGCAGCAGGTTGTAACGTGCGTCGCGCTGGTCTTGCACGATGCGGATCACGCGCCGCATGGGCACGCCCACCAGCGCCAGCGCATGGCTGGCCAACATGAGCGACCCCTCCAGCGCCTCGGGCACGACCTCGGTAGCCCCTGCCAGCTGCAGTTTTTCCAGGTCGAGATCGTCCTGCGTGCGCACGATCACCGGCACTTGCGGCGCATGGCTGTGGGTGTGGTCCAGCACCTTCATGGCTGCGGGCACATCCAGGTACGTGATCACCACCGCGCTGGCGCGCGCCAGGCCCGCGGCCATCAGCGATTGCAGCCGTCCGGCATCGCCAAATACCACCGAGTCGCCTGCCGCAGCGGCCTGCCGCACCCGGTCCGGGTCCAGGTCCAGCGCCATGTAGGGGATGTTTTCCTTTTCCAGCATGCGAGCCAAGTTCTGGCCGCAGCGGCCATAGCCACAAATGATCACATGTTTGCTGGTGTTGATTGATTTGCGGGCAATGGTGGTCATTTGCAGCGATTGCTGCAGCCATTCACTGGCGACGACTTTCAGGACAATGCGGTCGCTGTGCATGATGATGAAAGGGGTGGCCAGCATCGACAACACCATGCTGGCCAGTACCGGATTGAGCAGTGCGGGCGGAATCAGCTGGTTTTGTGATCCGAGCGTGAGCAGAACAAAGCCGAATTCACCGGCCTGGGCCAAGTACAGCCCCGTGCGCAAGGCCACGCCATGGGGGGCACCGGTCAGCTTGGCCAGTGCGGTCACCAGCCCCAGCTTGAACAGCACCGGCAAAGTGGTGAGCAGCAGCACCAAGGGCCACCGTTCCACCACGATGCGCCAGTCCAGCAGCATGCCGATGGTGATGAAAAACAGGCCCAGCAACACGTCGTGAAATGGCCGGATGTCCAGTTCCACCTGGTGCTTGTATTCGGTTTCTGAGATCAGCATGCCCGCTATGAAGGCCCCCAGTGCCAGGCTGAGACCCGCCATCTCGGTGATCCACGCCAGGCCCAGCGTGACCAACAGCAGGTTCAGCACGAACAGCTCTTCGCTTTTGCGCCGCGCCACGAGAGTGAGCCACCAGCGCATGACCCTTTGCCCACCGGTCATGAGCAAGGTGATCAAGACCGTGGCCTTGCCCGCCGCCAGCAACAGGGCCGAGAACATTTCTTCGGCAGGCGCACCCAGGGCCGGAATCATCACGATCAGGGGCACCACGGCCAAATCCTGAAACAGCAATACGCCAATCACCCGCTTGCCGTGTTCGGACTCCAGCTCCAGACGGTCCGCCACCAGTTTGATCACGATCGCCGTGCTGCTCATGGCCATGGCACTCGACAGCGCCAGCGCGGTTTGCCACTCCATCTTCCAAAGTGTCGGGGCCATGGTGGTCACAAACAGGGAAAACACCGTCACGATCACCAGCGTCAGCAGCACCTGCAGCAGGCCCAGGCCAAACACATGCTTGCGCATGGAACGCAACTTGGGCAAGTTGAACTCCAGCCCAATCACGAACATCAGGAACACCACGCCAAATTCGGCCAGGTGCTTCACGCCATCGGAGTTTTGCGCCAGCGCCAGCGCGTTGGGGCCGATCACCACGCCCACCGCCAGATAGCCCAGCATGGGGGGCAGTTTGAGCATGCGGCAAGCCACCACGCCCAGCACGGCGGCCAAAAGGTACAAGAGGGTCAGCTCCAAAGCATTCATGTTTCGATGGTACCAAGCCCATGTGTCGTTCGAGTGCACTTCTGTGGGATTGCCACCTGTGACGCTTTGGAGGTGGGCAAAAAAGGGAGTACCTTGATGGGACCCGATGCTGGCGCGTACGGACCGATAAAATGCCGCATGCCTGCAAACCCACTACAAACACTTCAACTGGCCCGCGCCACCCTCGACATTGAGGCCGCCGCTTTGCTCCAACTCAAGGACAGGCTGGATGTGGACTTTGTGCAGGCCGTGGACATGATGCTGGGCGTACAAGGCCGTGTCGTGGTCACGGGCATGGGCAAGAGTGGTCACATTGGGCGCAAGATTGCGGCCACGCTGGCCTCTACAGGCACGCCGGCCATGTTCGTGCACCCGGCCGAGGCCAGTCACGGTGACTTGGGCATGATCAAGACAGTCGATGTGGTGCTGGCCATCTCCAACAGTGGGGAAAGCGACGAGCTGGTTGCCATCTTGCCTGTGCTCAAACGCCAGGGCGTCCCCCTGATCGCCATGACCGGCGGTTTGAACTCGTCGTTGGCTCGCCATGCCGATGTGGTGCTCGACAGCTCGGTGGACAAGGAGGCTTGTCCCCTGAACTTGGCCCCGACCGCCAGCACCACGGTCCAGTTGGCCTTGGGCGATGCGCTGGCCGTGGCCTTATTGGATGCCCGGGGCTTCAAGCCCGAAGACTTTGCGCGCAGCCATCCCGGTGGTTCACTTGGGCGCAAGCTCTTGACGCATGTCAGCGATGTGATGCGCAAAGGCAGCAATGTGCCCCAAGTCAGCCCGGATGCCGAGTTCACCGCACTCATGCGCGAGATGAGCAGCAAAGGCCTGGGCGCCACCTCGGTGACCGATGTCGATGGTCGCGTACTGGGTGTGTTTACCGACGGCGACTTGCGACGCCTGATTGAAAAAGGGGTTGACTTGCGCGCCCTCAAGGCCTGCGATGTGATGCACGCCGATCCACGCACCATCCGGCAAGATGCATTGGCCGTCGAAGCCGCTGAAATGATGGAGCTGTACCGCATCACCAGCATTTTGGTGGTCGATGCGCAAGGTCTCCTGTGCGGGGCGATCAACTCCAATGACTTGATGCGCGCCAAGGTGATCTGACATGCAACCCTTTAGCCCAGCTTTGCATTACCCGCCTGAATTGCTCTTGCAGGCGCAAGGCATTCGCGTGGCTTTTTTGGACATCGATGGCGTGTTGACCGATGGCGGTCTGTATTTTTCAGAAGC
This sequence comes from Limnohabitans sp. 2KL-1, assembly GCF_003063435.1. GTDB lineage: Bacteria > Pseudomonadota > Gammaproteobacteria > Burkholderiales > Burkholderiaceae_C > Limnohabitans_A. The sequence goes on from NZ_NESL01000001.1 coordinate 175,151, forward strand.
CGGCGAGACCCTCAAGCGCTTCAACACGCTGGATGGCCAAGGGCTCAAACTGTTGCAAAAAGCGGGCATCACACCCGTGGTCATCACGGGGCGGGACTCGGCCCCCTTGCGGTTGCGTCTGAAAGCGCTGGGCATCACACATGCCCGCTTCGGAACCGAAGACAAACGCCCTGCTGCCGAAGCCTTTTTGCGTGAATTGAAGTTGGACTGGACGCACGCCGCCGCCATGGGTGACGATTGGCCAGATTTGCCCGTCATGCAGCGTGCCGCTTTCGCTTGTGCCCCAGCCAACGCACACGCGCAGGCCAAAGCCATCGCACACCACATCACATGCGAACGAGGCGGCGATGGTGCCGCCCGTGCATTTTGCGACCTGTTGCTGGTGGCTGGGGGTCATTACGCCCGCTTGCTGGCGCAAGTGGGGGTCAACGACCATCCTGGTGCTTCCGCATGAGCTGGCTGGACCCCTTCCGGCGCACTCTGGACCGACTGACTTTGTACCTGCCCTTGATCATTTTTGCTTTTTTGGCATTGGGCAGTTGGTGGTTGGTGCAAAGCATGCCTGAGATATTGCCACAAGGCATGGACAAGTTGCTGCGCAAAGATCCCGACTATCGGCTTGAAAAATTCACCGTCAAATCCTTCGATGCCTCAGGCCGCCTGACCCGTGAAATCACGGGTGCCAATGCCACACATTTCCCAGCGCGTCAGGAGTTGCATATTGAGGAGATTCGGATCTATGCGCAAAACGAAGCGGGAACCCAATTCAGGGCACAGGCCCAAAAAGGCGTCTCCAGCGAAAACGATCACCGTGTGACTTTGATGGGCGATGCCCAAGCGGTCAGAAAAGCCGATCGGACTGGACCACAGATCCAACTCAGGGGTGAGTCCCTGACGGCGTGGATGGACGAGGAGCGTGTTATTTCGACTTTGCCGGTGGAAATCATGCGAGGCAAGGATCTGTTCAATGCGCAGACCATGGACTTTGACATCCGAAATGGTCAATACGAACTCAAGGGGCGTGTTCGTTCGGTGCTGGCACCTTCAGTTGGCAAGCCATGACACCACCCACGTTGGTCACGTAGCCACCAACAACAAAGCCCTGCATAGCAGGGCTTTGTTTTTTCAACCGGCTGACTTTGAAATCAGCCTGAAATGATTTCAGTAACCGCCGCCGTAGCCGCCGCCACCTTCACGGCGACCGCCACCACCAGCACCGCCGCTGCCGCCACGTGGGCCAGCACCGTAGGGGCTGCGGAAACCACCGCCGCCGCCTTCGCCGCCACCGTAGCCGCCGCCGCCTTCGCGACGACCACCGCCGCCGCCGCCGCCGTAACCGCCGCCGCCTTCACGACGACCGCCGCCGCCACCACCACCGTAGCCGCCACCACCACCGCCGCCGTAGCCGCCACCACCACCGAAACCGCCGCCACCGGAACGGGGGGGACGTGCTTCCATGGGGCGTGCTTCGTTCACGACCACGTTACGGCCGCCCAAAGGCTGACCATTCATGCCGTTGATTGCGGCTTGGGCTTCGTCATCGCTGCCCATTTCCACAAAGCCGAAGCCTTTGGAGCGGCCAGTGTCACGCTCCATCATGACTTTGGCGCTGGTCACAGCACCGAATTCACCGAAAGCTTGTTCCAGATCGCCGTCGCGAACCGAATAAGGCAGGTTGCCGACGTAAAGTTTGTTGCCCATGAAAGGGACTCCTCAAAACACAGAGATAAAAGCGATGGAGCTCCGAAAGCGCATTCAACAAACCTGAAAACATCGGAAGGGAAGCGAAACTGATCTGGTCACCGCGAACATTACTTCACCATTTTTTACAGTGAAGTTCAATCATTATGCGCCATAAAACCAAAAACAGTGCAAGGGGTATCCCTTCAAAACCCGCCAGTGTGGGCTTTGTCACACGCTGTGGGTGTTTTTACCAACTGACCTCCCGATCTGGCGTGGCACTGATCTTGTGCACGGTCAAATCCGCACCGTCATATTCTTCTTCGGGGCTGAGTTTCAGGCCCAAAGAGATTTTCAAAATACCGTAAACCAACAGCCCGCCCAGCAATGCCCATAGGACCCCCAAAGCGGTGCCTATCAGCTGGGCCGTGAAATTGACGCCGCCAAGCCCGCCCAAGGCGTGGCTGCCAAAAATGCCCGCAGCCAGGCCGCCCCATGCGCCGCAAAGCCCATGCAAAGGCCAAACGCCCAAAACATCGTCGATCTTCCATTTGTTCTGGGTCAGCGTGAACATGATCACAAACAAACCACCAGCCACTGCACCCGTGATCAGTGCACCAAAAGGGTGCATTAAGTCAGACCCTGCACACACGGCCACCAAACCGGCCAAGGGCCCGTTGTGCACAAAACCCGGGTCATTTTTGCCCAATACCAAGGCGATCAGCGTGCCGCCGACCATGGCCATCAGCGAGTTGACCGCCACCAAGCCAGAAATCTTGTCCAGCGTCTGGGCACTCATCACGTTGAAGCCAAACCAGCCCACGATCAAAATCCAGGAGCCCAAGGCCAAAAACGGGATGCTCGACGGCGGGTGCGCCGAGACCTGGCCGTCCTTGCGGTAGCGGTTGTAACGCGCACCCAGCAGCACAACCGCCGGCAGTGCGATCCAGCCACCCATGGCGTGCACCACCACCGAGCCGGCAAAGTCATGGAACTCGTCACCCGTGACCGCCTTGATCCAAGCCTGCACGCCAAAGTGCTGGTTCCAGGCAATGCCCTCAAAGAAGGGATAAACAAAGCCCACGATGACGGCGGTGGCGATCAGCTGGGGCCAGAACTTGGCCCGTTCGGCAATGCCGCCCGAAATGATGGCGGGAATGGCTGCGGCGAAGGTCAGCAAAAAGAAGAATTTGACCAGGTCATACCCGTTCTTGGCAGCTAGTTGCTCTGCCCCCACAAAGAATGTGGTGCCGTAAGCCACGCTGTAACCCACCACAAAATAAACCACGGTGGACACCGAAAAATCCACCAGGATCTTGACCAGCGCATTGACTTGGTTCTTTTTGCGAACCGTGCCCAGCTCCAGAAAGGCAAAACCGGCGTGCATGGCCAGCACCATGATGCCGCCCAACAAAATAAATAGCGCGTCTGCGCCCTGTTTCAGTGCTTCCATGAACGTCTCTTGAGGATTTTTGAATTGATTTGGTGCATAAAGGGCTCAAAAGCCTTTTATGCACCAAACAAAAGCAAGAAATAGGCCTCAATCAATGCGCGTCAACAAAGGGCTTTCAGGGCGCTCACGTAAGATTCTTCTTTTTTTGAAGTTCTGCACTGCATATTCACATGGAAGCATTCCTCGTCTCTACCGGCATCGTGGCCCTGGCCGAAATGGGTGACAAAACCCAACTGTTGTCGCTGGTGCTGGCCGCCCGTTTTCGCAAACCCTGGCCCATCGTGCTGGGTATTCTGGTGGCTACGCTCGCCAACCATGGCCTGGCCGGTGCCGTGGGCAGCTGGGTCACCACCATGATGGGACCGACCGCGCTGCGCTGGGTGCTGGGTGCGTCCTTCATCGCCATGGCGGTGTGGATGCTGATCCCCGACAAACTCGACGACGAAGACAGCGACAGCGCCCCGCGCATGGGCGTGTTCCTCACCACCGTAGTGGCTTTCTTTCTGGCCGAGATGGGCGATAAAACCCAGATCGCCACTGTGATGCTGGCTGCGCAATACAACGCCTGGTTCATGGTGGTCGCGGGCACCACACTGGGCATGATGCTGGCCAACGCCCCCGTGGTGTGGCTGGGCGATGCCATCACCAAGCGCGTGCCGCTGCGCATGGTGCACATCGTCTCGGCCGTGATCTTTGCGATTTTGGGTGTGATCGCCCTGTCGGGCTGGGGCACGTAACGGGGCTTGATGGCTCACGGCATCGCTCTCATGACCTTCATGGCCTGACGCATCGTCAGCAGGTCGGTGGCTTCAGCCCCGACATGGGGCCAGGGCGAATTCAAGATCACCAGCACCAGTGAGGACCATATCGGACCTGAAGGTGCCGACCTACAAATCCAACGAACCCCATGGGTTCAAGCAGGCACTGGGCGCTTGTAAATGACGTGGTAAACCCCGGCCACCAGCAAAGCACCGCCCAGAATATTGCCCAGGATCACGGGCAGCAGATTGCCCAGCATGCCGCTCCAGGTGACGGCGGGGTAGCCCGTCAGGCCGCCGTGCTGCAGCAGCATGGCCAGCGGCATCACATACATGTTGGCGATGCTGTGTTCAAAACCAGCCGCCACAAACGCCATCACCGGCAGCATCACGGCCACGGCCTTGTCGACCACACTGCGCCCGGCCATGGCCATCCACACGGCCATGCAGACCAGCACATTGCACAACACGCCGCGCAGCAAGGCGGTGACAAATGGCAGCTCTTGTTTGGCCACGGCGATCTGAACCACCTTGTGCCCAATCGCCCCGCCATTCAGGTTGGCATGGCCGCTGGCGAACACCAACAGCGCCAGAGCGGCCGCACCCACCAAATTGGCCAGGCACACGATGCCCCAGTTGCGCAGCACCTGCGCCGCGCTGACCCGGCCATCGGCCCAGGCCATGACTATCAGGTTGTTGCCGGTGAACAACTCGGCCCCGGCGACCACCACCATGAACAAGCCCACCGAGAACACCAAACCGCCCAGCACCGCACTTGTGGCGAAGCCCAGCGTCGGGTCGGACTTGACCAGCACAAACAGCATGGCCCCCAAGCCAATGAACGCCCCGGCCAGCACGCCCAGCAAAGCCAGCGGCAGCGCGGCCATGCGGGCCTTGGCTTCGCCAACCCCCTCGACGCGGCGGGCGATTTCGACCGGACTGTAGGCGTCCGAGCCATAAAGTTCTGACATGCGTGCTCCTGACATGGACCGGGCCTTCGCCCTTATACTCGCCCCATGCGCCGATTTGAACCCGATTGCGGGCGCCGGAACCACCAGAGTTCCGAAATTCAGCTAAATGGCGTGTGTTTCAACCCACTGAAGCCCGGCCCAGCTGACTGCGAAGCCGGGTTTTGTTTTTTGAACACCTGAACACTTTCGATGCTGATCGCCGAGCCCAAAAGCATGCTGTTTGAAGCCCCTTTGCCTTTGCAAAGCGGTGCGTCCATCCGTGGCTATTCGCTGAGCTACGAAACCTACGGCACGCTCAATGCCGACAAGTCCAACGCCGTGCTGATCTGCCACGCCCTGAACGCCTCGCACCATGTGGCCGGCGTCTATGCCGACCAGCCAAAAAACGTGGGCTGGTGGGACAACATGATCGGCCCCGGCAAACCGCTGGACACCGATCAATTTTTCGTGATTGGCGTGAACAACCTGGGCTCGTGCTTTGGCTCGACCGGCCCCATGAACACCCACCCCGACACGGGACGCGTGTACGGCGCAGACTTCCCGGTGGTCACCGTCGAAGACTGGGTCAACGCGCAAGCCAGACTGCTCGACGCCTTGGGCATTGAACAACTGGCCGCCGTGATGGGTGGCAGCCTGGGCGGCATGCAAGCCCTGAGCTGGACGCTGCAATACCCCGAGCGGGTCAAGCATGCGGTGGTGGTGGCCAGCGCGCCCAACCTGAATGCCGAGAACATCGCCTTCAACGAAGTGGCACGCCGCGCCATCGTGACCGACCCTGATTTTCATGACGGCCACTTTTACGAACACGGCGTGGTGCCCAAGCGCGGCCTGCGCATCGCCCGCATGATCGGCCACATCACGTATTTGAGCGACGACGTGATGAATGAAAAATTTGGCCGCGAGCTGCGCGAAGCCGTCACGCACAACGCCACGGGCTACAAATACTCCACGCAAGAAGTCGAGTTCCAGATTGAAAGCTACCTGCGCTACCAGGGCGACAAATTCAGCGAGTACTTTGATGCCAATACCTATTTGCTGATCACCCGGGCGCTGGATTACTTCGACCCGGCCCGCGCCTTTGGCGGCGACCTGTCCAAAGCGCTGGCCCGCGCCAGCTGCAAATTTTTACTGGTCAGCTTCAGCACCGACTGGCGCTTCTCGCCCGCCCGCAGCCGTGAGATGGTCAAGGCCCTGCTCGACAACCGCCGCGACGTGAGCTACGCTGAAATCGACGCACCGCACGGGCACGACGCTTTCCTGCTCGACGATGCGCGTTACCTGAACGTGGTGCGCTCGTACTTCGACAACATGGCCCATGCCCTGAACGAAGGAGGTGCCGCATGAGCGACCCCTTGATCATGCAAGCCATTGCACGGCTGGTGCCCCACGGTGCCCGCGTGCTTGACCTGGGCTGCGGCGATGGCGCCTTGCTGGCTTATTTGCAACAACACAATGGTTGCACTGGCTACGGTGTGGAGCTGGACGATGCCAATGTGCACGCGTGCGTCAAGCGCGGTGTGAACGTGCTGCAGCTGAACCTGGACGAAGGCCTGAGCCTGTTTGCCGACCAATCGTTTGACGTGGTGCTGCAAATCGACACCCTGCAACACCTGCGCAACGCCGAAACCATGCTGCGCGAGACGGTGCGCGTGGGCCGCGTGGGCATTGTGGCCTTCCCCAATTTCGCGCACTGGTTTAACCGCCTGAGCGTGCTGCAAGGCCGCATGCCGGTGACCAAGCGCCTGCCCTACCAGTGGTACGACACGCCCAACATCCGCGTGGGCACCTTTGCCGACTTTGGCGACCTGGTCCGCAAAAACCACTTGCAGGTGGTGGACGCTTTCGGTCTGCAAAACGGCCAGGAAGTGCGCCACTTCCCGAACCTGATGGCAGGCACGGCGGTCTACAAGCTGCAGCGCGGCTGAGATGCAGACCGCACAAGCCAAGATGGGCTCGCCCGCCCACAGCCCCTGGCTGATCGCCAACTTGCTGGCGCAAATCTCCTTTGGCCTCTTGGCCATGACCTTGTGCCTGCCCTCCATGCAGGAGTGGGGCACCATTTTTAACACCCGCCAGGCCGATGTGCAGCTGACCTTCAGTGGCTATGTGGTCGCCTACGGCGCTTTGCAGCTGGTGTACGGCCCGCTGTCTGACCGGCATGGACGCAAACCCATTTTGATGCTGGGCCTGGTGGTGGCGGGGCTGGCCTCGGTCATGGCCGCACTGGCCACCGACATCGCCACGCTCACCGCTGCCCGTGTGCTGCAAGGCGCGGGCAGCGCGGCCAGCATGGTGGTCAGCCGCTCCATGGTGCAAGACCTGTTCACCGGGCCACAGCGCACCCGTGTCATGGCCTACATCGGCATGGCGCTGGGCATGTGCCCGCCGCTGGCCACGCTGATCGGCGGGCAGATCCATGTGCGTTACGGCTGGCAAACCAACTTCGTGCTGCTGGCGGTGTTGGCGGCGGTGCTGCTGGTGGCCGCATGGCTGGGTTTGCCGCGTGTGGCCAAACCTGCGCCTGCACCGGGCCACTGGCTGCGGTCCATGCTCAGCGCCTACGCCCGTTTGCTGCGAGAGCCGCGTTTTTTGCTGTACGTCGCCATCCTCGCCGCCACCACCGCCACGTTTTATGCCTTCCTCGCCGGGGCACCCATCGTGCTCAAGGGTTACGGCATCGGCCCGGACGGGATTGGCTGGTTCATCATGGCCGTACCCGTTTCGTACATTTTGGGCAACTTCATGACGTCGCGGCTGATTGCGCAGGCGGGCGAATCGCGCGTGATGGCCTGGGGCCAGGCCCTGACGCTGGGCGGCCTGGTCGTGATGCTGGCGCTGGGGCTGTTTGGCGTGCAGACGGCTTTGGCTGTGGCCCTGCCGCTGCTCTTGCTGGGCTTTGGCCATGGCCTGCTCAACCCGCCTGCGCTGGCGGGGACCGTGGGCGTGCTGCCCGCGCTGGCCGGATCGGCCGCTGCCGTGGCTGGCCTGATGCAGCAGCTCACCGGGGCCACCGGGGGTTATCTGGTGGGCCTGGTGCCGCACGAAGGCGCGGTCAACCTGGGCTGGATGATGCTGGCGTTTGCCCTGACCGGCGCGACAGCGCAGTTTTTTCTGCGCAGGCATTGAGCCACTGCAAGGCCTGATGCCAGGCAGGTCTGCCGCAGCGGGCGTTTTCGGTGTAGGCTGAAACCCATGGACACTCCTGCCCCAACCAACCTCACCTTGTCTGCCACCAACGCCTCGCCTGCCAGCACTGCAGAACGGGCATCGCCCCTGTCCTTGCGCCGTGTGGCCATCGACACTTACCGCGAAAACGTGGCCTACCTCAACCGCAATTGCGCCATTTACCGCGCCGAGGGCTTTCAAGCGCTGTCCAAAATACAAGTGCGGGCCAATGGGCGGCATGTGTTGGCCACACTCAATGTGGTGGACGACGACAGCATCGTGGCCTGCGGCGAAGTGGGCTTGTCCGAAGACGCCTTCCAACATTTGGGCATCCCTGACGGGCACACCGCATCGGTCTCTCAGGCCGAGCCGCCCGCATCGATGGAAGCGCTGTTTCGCAAGATCAACGGTGAGCGGCTGGACAAGCCAGACTTCCACGCCATCGTGCAGGACATCGCCGCGCACCACTATTCCAAGATCGAACTCACGGCCTTTGTGGTGGCCACCAACCGGGGCGAGATGGACCGCGAAGAGGTCTACTTCCTGACCGAAGCCATGGTGGCAGCTGGTCGCCGGCTGGACTGGCGCGAGCCGCTGGTGGTCGACAAGCACTGCATCGGCGGCATCCCCGGCAACCGCACCTCGATGCTGGTCGTGCCCATCCTGGCGGCCTACGGCATCCTGTGCCCCAAGACCTCGTCTCGCGCCATCACCTCGCCCGCAGGCACGGCCGACACCATGGAAGTGCTGGCCGATGTGGAGCTGCCTTTTGAAAAGCTGGCCGAGATCGTGCGCACGCACCGGGGTTGTCTGGCCTGGGGCAGCACGGCCGATCTGTCGCCCGCGGACGATGTGCTGATCGCGGTCGAACGGCCGCTGTCGCTGGACTCTCCCGCGCAAATGGTGGCGTCCATCCTGTCCAAAAAAATCGCGGCGGGCTCCACCCATTTGGTGCTCGACATCCCGATTGGCCCCACCGCCAAAGTGCGCTCCATGCCCGAAGCGCAGCGCCTGCGCCGGTTGTTTGAATACGTGGCCTCTCGCATGCACCTGTCGCTTGAAGTGGTGATCACCGACGGCCGCCAGCCGGTGGGCCAGGGCGTGGGCCCCATGCTCGAAGCGCGCGACGTGATGCGCGTGCTCGAAAACGACCCGCGTGCACCCAACGACCTGCGGCAAAAATCGCTGCGGCTGGCCGGTCGCCTGATCGAAGCCAGCCCGGATGTGCGCGGCGGCGACGGCTTTGCCATCGCACGCGACATCCTCGACTCCGGCCGAGCGCTCAGCCGCATGCAGGCCATCATCAACGCCCAAGGCGCACGCCCGTTTGACCACAACCACCCGCCGCTGGGCGCACTCACGCTGGAGGTGTGCGCCCCTGCCGACGGCGTGGTGATCGGCATCGACAACCTGCAGATCGCCCGCGTGGCCCGCATGGCCGGAGCCCCCAAAGTGCAAAGCGCCGGGGTGGACCTGCTGCACAAACTGGGCGACAGCGTCAAACAGGGCGCGCCTTTGTTTCGCGTGCACGCCGCCTACCCGAGCGATCTGGAATTTGCCGCGCAGCTGTGCCGCAAAGCCAGCGGCTACACCCTGGGTCAGGCCGATGAAGTGCCGCATGTGTTTGTCGAGTTTTGAAGAAGGTGTGCGGATGTCTGAACGCGGTGCATTGCTCTACTTTGAAGACGAGACCCCCACTGCCTTGCGCCTGGCCGAGGCCGCTGGGCTGGTGCCGCACCGGGTAGAACGCCACCGCTTTCCCGACGGCGAAACCCAGCTGACCCTGCCCGCGCACTTGCCCCCGCGTGTGGTGCTGCTGCGCAGCCTGCACCAGCCAAATGACAAACTGACCGAGCTGCTGCTGGCCTCGCCCACCGCACGCCAACTGGGCGCACAACACCTCAGCCTGGTCGCGCCCTACCTGGCCTACATGCGGCAAGACATGGCGTTTGCCCCAGGCCAGGCCGTGAGCCAGCGCATCGTGGGCACCTGGCTGGCCACGATGTTTGACGCGGTCATCACCGTGGACCCGCACCTGCACCGGGTGACCACCCTGGCCGAAGCGGTGCCCGCCCATCAGGCCATCGCGCTCAGCGCGGCACCGCTGCTGGGCGACTGGATTGCGCAGCACCGCCCCGGCGCTTTCTTGCTGGGGCCCGACAGCGAATCAGCGCAATGGGTCACCCAAGCCGCCGCTGCCCACGGCCTTCAACATGCGGTGTGCAGCAAAGAGCGCCTAGGCGACCGCGCTGTACGCATCGCGCTGCCCGCATGCGACCTGCGCGGCCAGGCCGTGGTGCTGCTGGACGACGTGGCCAGCAGCGGCCACACCCTGGCCACCGCCGCCGCGCTGGCCCTGGCCGCAGGCGCGGCCAGCGTGGACGTGGCCGTGACGCACGCCCTGCTGGCAGGCGATGCGCTGCAGCGCATCCATGCAGCTGGCGTGGGCGAGTTCTGGAGCACGGACAGCGTGGCGCATGAAAGCAATGTGGTGGGATTGGCGTCGATGCTGGCGCAAGCGCTCAGGGCATGTGAACCGGCCGGAAGCGTTCTGGACAGGTGAAACGCTCCGGCGATGGTGGCGTCATCACGCAAAAGTTTCGGTCATCAAGGTTTTGTACCAAGTGGACATTTTGGTGAAATTTCCGGTGCTCGCGCCATGGGCTTCGGTCGGCCCAGTTTGGGTGCTGATTTGGTCCCGGGCCACATACTTCCAGCTCGAATCAGGCTGTCGTTCGTACTGGTAAACCGCTGTGAGCCAAGAGGCCAGCGTGTTGCTCAGGGGCGAGTAACAGGCGGAATTCGCCGTCGGCGTGGCATAGGGTTGCTGGTTGGCAAACAGGCGCAAGATGGCATCCGCGCAAATCTTGGCACCTTGATTGCCGACGTGACCTGCTTTGGGCAAAGACGTTTTAGCCGCGTCACCAATCACATGGATGCCGGGTTTGATCGTGCTTTCGAAAGAGACGCCATTGACGGGTGCGAACCCCGTGTCGTCACACAGGCCCATGCTTTGCGCGATCAAGCCGGCCCTCTGGGCTGGGATGATGTTGAGCAAATCACCGGCATGGTTTTCGGTAAACCCGGTGCCCACGATGTCCACCGTCACCGTTCCGCTGTAGTTGGCGGTGCCAGCCGTGATGAATTTGATTTTTCGCCCCGCCAGGTAAGTCAAGTTATTGCCGTACAAGGTGCTGAAGGCATTTTTGAAATTGGCCGGCTCGGCCATCACATCGGGGTTGGCATCGAGCACCACGATGCGTGCGCCCGGCTTGTTCCGTTTGAGGTAGTCCGCAATCACACAAGCGCGTTCGTAAGGACCGGGGGGGCAACGGTAAGGTGCCGGCGGAATGCTCATGATGAAGGTGCCCGTGGGTGGCAGTGCGAAGAGCAAATCGCGCAACTGGGTTGTTTGAGGGCCTGCTTGCCAAGCATGCAGGACCGCCGTGGGTTGGGCGATGTTGTCCAGTACGGTGTCAAAGCTGATGCCGGGGGCGACCACAACGCGGTCACAGCTCAGCGGTGTGGCCAGTCCTGCCACGTTGACATTCCAGCCTGAACCATTGGCGGACACGCCGGTGACGCTGCCTTTGACGATTTTCACGCCGTAATTGGTGGCGAGCTTGCTCCAGTTGTAGTTGAGCAGGGAAGGCAGGTACTGGCCTGTGACGACCAGATTGCTCATGATGTTGGAGACATAGGTGGTCGAAGGTTCAACGATCGTCACATCGACGGTCTTGTTGCTCCAAAGGCGCAGGTATTTGGCCACTGTGGCACCGGCCATGCCGCCACCGATGACCACAATTTTTTTAGTGGGGGCTGCCAAGCCAAAGGCCGGGAACGTGGTGGCCAATGCGGTCCCCGCACCCATGGCGGTCAGAAGGCGTCTGCGGCTGAGCGAAAAATCAAATGGACTTGTCATGGCTGTCCCCTTATTTCTGTTTGGAGAAGTAATCGGCAATCATGTCCAATTGCTGCGAGGTGTATCCACGGGCATGTGGGACCATGATGCTGGAGCCAGCCGACTTTTTGCGCATGTCGTTGAGCTTGTTGAGCATGTCCTGCTTGCCATCGCCAGCCAAGGCATCAAAGGCCCCACTCTTGCCGTTCGTGCCATGGCATTGAAAACATCCCGATGCCAGCAGGCGGGCATCGTTGGCGACAAACTGAGCCGGGCTGGTTGCGGGCAGCAAAAAAGCCCAGGCTGTCAATGCGCCCAAAATCCATGTTCGTGTGTGCATGGTGCGTCCTTTGATAAATATTTTCGTATTTATCAATTCTGACGAATATAAGCGCCGCAAGCGTTGATTTAAATCAATGGGGAGCGAGCGCAGTGGTGACGTTTAGGACGCGTTCTCAGGGAGGCTCATGGTAGACATGGGGTCTGAAAAACGCGTGGCGGCAACCCGTTTCTTGACACTCATGACCGTCCAGGCCAATGTGCAGCTTCAGGCCAAAGTGCCACTGCTGGCCTTTGCGTCAGTCGGATCAAGCAGCTGATCGTCTGTGCGCTCACCGATGTGTGCCGCACTCTTTGAAGCACGACATTTCAGCATGCTGATTGGCCCATCAAATCCCACCTAAGGGTTTGCCCTAGATGGAGATGGTGTCAGACAAATTATGATAATTCCCATTTAATGAACTTTATTCCCATTAAATGAGAAAGATTTGAAATTGAAAATTCCAAATGCGCAACTGACCCATGCGGGGGTCTACGTCAAAAACATGGAAGTCATGAAGGCGTTCTATACCAAGTACCTGGGTTTGATCGTTGTCGATCAGGGGGTCTTGAATGGAACGGAACTGACGTTCCTGTCCCGTTCCGACAATGAGCACCATCAGGTTGTGCTGGCGCATGTGCCCTCGCGGGTCATGGATGGGGCAACCACCCTCAACCAGATCTCATTTCGCATGGACAGCCTCAGAGATCTCAAGACCTATTACGAGATGCTCCTTCCGCACTCATTGGAAGGCATGGAGCCGCGCCACCATGGCAACAGCTGGAGCTTCTATTTCTTTGACCCTGAAGGCAACAAAATCGAAATCTATGCCGTCACGCCTTGGCAAGTGCATCAGCCATGGCGCGCGCCGCTTGACTTGCTGGAGCCTGAAGAAAAGATCCTGGCGGATACCCAGCGGTATGCAGATGCATTGCCTGGCAGCGTGCCCTTGGAAATGTGGCGCGAAGAAATGCGTCAGAAACTAAAAGGATGACCATCACATGAACAACTACAGAAGCATCTGGACAGCACTGATTGATGTGCCATTTGAGCAATCGTGGATTTCAGTCAAGAACATCCGCACGCGTTACGCGCACGCTGGCCAAAAGGGCAAACCGGTCGTCATCATGCTGCACGGTACAGCGGGCAGCTGGGAGGGGTTTGCAGAGAATCTCGGCCCCCTGTCCAAGCACTTCGATTGTTACGCGATCGACATGATTGGCTGCGGTTACACCGACAAGCCTGATATGCCCTATGAAACGGACGTGTATGCCCAGCATGTCAAAGACTTCATGGATGCCATAGAAATCACGCAGGCGAGCGTGATTGGTTGTTCGCTCGGATCGTGGGTGGCAGCGCGTCTGGCGCTGAACCATCCAGAACGTTTGGAGACAATCACCCTGTTGTCTGCAGCGGGTTACTTTGCCAATGCCGCCAACATGAACCGGATAAAGGGCGCACGGACCAAGGCTGTTGATGAACCCACATGGGAAAACATCAAGCCCATCTTTGATCATTTGATCCACGACGAGGCCAACCGAATCCCGGACATCATTGCCGTGCGGCAGCGGATATACCAGCAGCCTGACATGCCGATGGCGATGATGCACATCCTGTGTTTGCAAGACCCTGAAATTCGGCAGAAAAACCTGATCGCAGACGCACAGTGGGCAAGCATCCAGGTGCCAGTACTGGTCATTGCCTCTTTAGAGGACAAGGACGAATATTTGGAGACGGCGAAAAAAGTTTCCCAGCTGATGCCACACGCGGAATATGTCGAGATGCCGAACGTTGGCCACTGGCCGCATTTTGAAGATCCCGACACCTTCAACCGCCATTTCATCCATTTCCTGAACAAGCACAAACCATGAGCGAAACAATCAAAGCCGACGTTGTCATTGTCGGAGCGGGGCCGTGTGGCGTGACTCTGGCCAACTACCTGGGTGTCTATGGCGTTAGCACACTGTTGATCGAACGCAGTCTGGAGGTGCTCGACTACCCGCGTGCGGTAGGCGCCGACGACGAGGCACTGCGTTCATGGCAAGGTGTCGGTCTGACACAAGCGCTTCTGGATGACATGGTTCAAAACGCACCTGCGCGTTATTACAACTCCAAAGGCCGGTGCTTCGCCGAGGTGGCGCCAGCCGAACAGCCGTATGGTTGGCCACGGCGCAATCTCTTCATTCAGCCACTGACGGAAGTCACATTGCGCAAAGGCTTGCAGCGTTACCCGAATGTGCGCATCGAGTTGGGTATGGAGATCGAAGGCCTTCAGCAGAACGCATCGGGTGTCTTGCTGCAGGCGAAAGACAGCAGCGGAAAGAAGTTCAACATTGAGGCGGCATATGCCGTAGGTGCAGACGGAGGGCGCAGCACGATCAGGGACTTGATCGATGTGAAGCTGATCGGCAAGACGCATGCCAATAAATGGTTGGTCATCGATGTGCTGAACGATCCGCTGTATGCGCCCTACACGGCGATTCACTGTCATCCTGACAGGCCCAGCATCTCCATCCATCTTCCTTATGGTTATCGACGGCTGGAGTATCAACTCAAGCGCGATGAACGTGATGAAGATGTGCTCAAGCCAGAAAATATTGAGAAGTTGATGCGTCTTCATTACAAAGACTTCGACCAATTGCCGGAAATGAAACGTGCACGCATTTACTTGCACCATTCACGCATCGCGGAAAAGTTTCAGGTTGGCCGGGTTTTTCTCGCGGGCGATGCCGCTCATTTGCAGCCCCCGTTTTTTGGACAAGGCATGAACTCGGGTCTGCGCGATGCGACCAACCTCGCGTGGAAGTTGGCCTGGGTCGTCCAAAAGAAGGTCAGCCCCCATATTTTGGAAAGCTACAACAGCGAACGCCGTGAGCATGCCTTGGCCATGGTGAACTTTGCAACCTGGATTGGCTCCTTCTACAAGCCGTACAGTCGTATTACAGAATTATTCCGGGACATCTTTTTTCGCGCCATCCAGAGCTTGCCAGGTGCGAAGGAGTATGTGTTGCAGCTGAAGTTCAAACCGATGTCACGCTATGTCAATGGCATCGTTTTGCATCATCCGGAGAACGTGGCCCGCAAGGACAACCCGGTAGGTCGCTTGTTCATGCAACCCACATTGCAAGCCAATGGTTCTGCGGTGAAGATGGACGATCTGATCGGACCGAATTTCTGTGTGATTGGGATCAACAAAGATCCCGCCGAAGTGCTGAACCTGCGCAATGCCGAAGAGTTGCGACAAGCGGGATTTCAGACGCTGTACATCCGTCCATCGAAATCAATAAGCCATGTAAAAACTCCTGAGTCCAGATCGCTGGATGCGGAAGACATGCAAGGCAAATTTCGCGACTGGCTGCTCAGAAATCCCCAATGGCAATTCGTTGTGCTCAGGCCAGACCGGTACGTGGCGGCGGTGAGTTCAGCCCAGGAGCTGAACACAACGGTCGAAAGCTTGCTCAAGTTGATGAAATAAGGAGACATTTGTGAAACTGATCAAAAACCTGCTGACAGCGGCCATCGCCGCATGCCTGTCCCTGAGCGCACATGCGCAGGACTATCCAAACAAGCCCATACGCATGGTTGTGCCTTTGGCACCGGGCGGAGGTGGCGATGTGGCAGCAAGACTCGTTGCCACAGAGATGGGAAACATTTTGGGTCAGAACATCATTGTCGAGAACAAGGCGGGTGCGAGCAGCGTGATCGGCACAAGCCAAGTGGCGAAATCTCCCGCAGATGGCTATACCTTGCTGTTTGTAACGGACTTTCATTCGATCAACGAAGCGATGAACCGCTTGGGAAAATTGGCCAACAAACTGCCCTATGAATCTCTCAAGGATTTTGAGTCAGTGGGTCAAGTTCTCAACTTGCAAATTGTTTTGCTGGCGTCCAAGAAGAGCGGTATCAAATCGATGCAGGAGTTGACGGCCAAAGCCAAATCGATGAACGGCGCGATGAGCGCAGGCATGCTGGGCGAAGGCAGTCCTCATTACCTTGCTTTTTTGAACATGCAGCAGATGGGTGGCTACGAGTTGATTGAAGTGCCCTATGGCGGATCGGGTCCTGCAACGCTTGCCCTCCAGGCAGGTGATGTTGATTTGGCGTTTGCCACCATTGGCGCAGGGATTCAAATGGAGAAAGCCGGGCGTGCAACGCCATTGGCTGTTTCGGGTCCCGTACGTGATCCCTTGGCACCGACCATACCCACGATTGCCGAAACAGGTTATCCCGGCTTCGCCATTCAAAGCTGGATGGGACTCCTCGCGCCCAAGGGCACTTCGCGAGAAAAATTAGTGCTGCTCAACAATGCCTTGAACAAAGCATTGGCCAATCCAGAGCTTGCTCAGAAAATCAAAGCCACTGGCATGTATCCCGCCCCGGCATCGCGAGAACACTTCGCGACCTTGATTTCCCAGGAAGCTGACAAATTAGAGAGAATTTACAAGAACAAGAAATAGTTGACGGGCCGGGACTTGCATATCTAGCGCATGGGTCCGAGTTACCATGACGGCGACCTGAAAACAAGGACACAGAAATCATGCATGCCCCGGCGATTCCCTCATTGGCAAACTCCACCGCTGACCGCGTCATTGAGATTCTGCTTTTGTTCAGCTACGAAAAGCCTGCCTGGACAGCGCTTGAACTGGCGCAAAAAATGGACATGCCCAGAAGTACGGTGTACCGGTATCTGGGCTCACTAAAAAATAGCCAACTCATTCTTGAAGACGGAGATGGCTCTTTTAGGCTCGGTCCAAAGATTCAAGTTTTGGCAAGTGTCGGCAGGGCAACAACCAGCTACCTCGGGTTGGCGCGCGAGGAAATGCTCAAACTCTCCGACCGTTTCAATGAAACGGTACTGTTCAATGAGCTGGTCGACTTCGATGTGGTCACACTGGAACGCATTGAGAGTCGGCAACGGATACGCTTGGCATCGACTCGCGGTAGCCTCTTGCCTTGGCCAGCCACAGCGAGCGCGAAGCTGTTTCTGGCCTATGCCTCACCGGAAAAGCTCAGCCAAGTATGGTCCCTCAGCAGACCACATGCTTACACCAGCAGCACGATCGTTGACAAAGATGCCTTGCTCTACGAACTGAAGAAAATTGCCCACGAAGGCTACGCCTATTCTGATGAAGAGCGCGATGAGGGGGTGGTCGGCGTGTCTGTCCCGATCATCACAGGCCATGAAGTGAAGCATTGTCTGTCAATGGTCGCCCCCAAATTTCGTGTGGGCGCGCAAGATTTGGAACAGATGCGCGACGCCTTGCTGGAAACTGCCAAGGTCATCACGAGGCATCGCAGTGACTGAGACCAGACCGCCCTACTGAGAATTGCAACGGGGCTATTCAATCCAACGAATTCGATAACCGCCATCTGCTGAAACTCACTGATGATGGTGGGGCACCATAACGTAAGTGACTGATTTCATTAAATTTCAATCCGACTCAATCATTAAGCGTTGTTGGCGTGGCTCATTGAACCTTGTACTTTGATCGAAATTGACCCACAGAGTTCTGATTTTTTTAGGGTCCCAGCAACAACTCCTCTACCCGCCTACTTTGACTGCTGGTTGAATGACTCACTTGCAGCGCCATGCAGAGCTATCCAACGCGCTGCAACGCTACCCCGTCCTCAGGCGCTTTGACGCGCAACGTGCAACGCCTCCCGCAACACCCTCAAGTCCCCAATGTGATTGGCCAGCAGCAGGATCAGGCGGGCATTGAGCGCTTCGCTTTGTTCGTCGCTCAGGCCGTTGTGGGCTTCGATCAGGTGTTCATAAAACTCGTCGCCAGGTGAGAAGTCACGGAAGAAGCGGCGGCCTGTTTCGTGGAAGTTGGGTTCTGTTTTCAGGGCGGTGGTTGTGTCGGTGTTCGTGTCGGTGTTCATGTCAGTCCTTGGTACGGTTCAGGCCTGGCCGATCTGGCTTCCGAGGGCGCGGGCCAATGCGGCCTGCACGGCGTGGGCGTTCAGCTTGCGCCAGCGGGCCACCACATGCTGGTCCGGGCGCAGCAGGTAGGTGGTGCCGGGTTGGGCGTCGTAGCGCTTGGCCACGAGGCCTTGACTGTCGACGATCACATGGATGCCCGGGATGTTCAGGGGGCTGGATGCGACGATGAGGGGCGTGACTTTTAAGGGCCGGGTCTTCGCGCCCGGAGTGACGCTCCCACCGGACTCTTGCAGGGCATGGAGTTGGGCCAGCACCTCGGGCGAAGGCACAGCGTCCACAAACAGCAGCAGCTGAAAGCCCTTGCCCACTTGGTCGAGCAGCCAGGCGTCTTGTCCGTTCACTTGCACGGGGGCATCGTCCATCGGTGCGCCGGGCACCATCTGGCCTTCAAAGGCGTCGGTGTCGGGCGTGTTGAGCACCGATTCGGTCAGGAAAGACGGCATGGACAAGCGGCCCGAATTCACCAGCTTGCGCGCAAACGGGTAATGCTTGGCCAGCGCCAGCACCTGGTTGCGAAAGGTCTTGCTGGTGCGGCTCTTGGGCGTGATGAAGTCGGTCGAGCGGGTCGAGTTCATGATGTTCTCGTCGGCCGCAAACTGGCGGTCGTGCGCGTAGGTGTCGAGCAGTTTCTCGCTGGCTTGGCCCTTGATGACCAAGCCCAGTTTCCACATCAAATCATCCGCGTCCTGAAAGCCCGAGTTGGCCCCGCGTGCGCCAAAGGGCGAGACCTGGTGCGCCGCGTCGCCCACAAACAGCACGCGGCCATGGCGAAAGTCGGTCATGCGGCGGCACTGGAAGGTGTAGATGCTGACCCACTCCAGCTCAAAAGGCCGGTCGTCGCCCAGCATGGCTTGCAGGCGCGGAATGACTTTTTCGGGCTTCTTTTCTTCTTCAGGGTCGGCATCCCAGCCCAGCTGAAAGTCGATGCGCCAGACGTTGTTGCTTTGCTTGTGCAGCAACACGCTCTGGTTGGGGTGGAACGGCGGGTCAAACCAGAACCAGCGCTCGGCCGGGTAGTCGGCTTTCATGATCACGTCGGCGATCAAGAAGCGGTCCTGGAACACGCGGCCTTCGATGTCCAGGCCCAGATGGCGGCGGATCGGGCTGCGCGCACCGTCGGCCACCACCAGCCAGTCCGCTTCGATCTCGAACGTGCCGTCGGGCGTTTCCACGGTGAGGGTGGCATGGTCGTCATGGCGGGTGACTGCGGTGACCTTGTGCTGCCAGCGGATGTCAGCGCCCAGTTCCAAAGCTCGGGCAATCAGCATTTCCTCAACGTGGTACTGCTGCAGGTTGATCATGCCGGGGCGCTTGTGGCCCGCGTCGGGCACCAGGTTGAACTGGTAGACCTCGTCTTCTTCGAGGAAGGTGCGGCCAATGTTCCAACTCACGCCCATGTCGCAGGCTTGGTCGGCAATGCCTAGGCGATCCAGAATTTCGAGCGAGCGCTTGGCGTAGCAGACCGCCCGCGAGCCGACCGAGACGGTTTTGTCGTCGTCCAGCACCAGTACGTCCAAGCCCTGCAGGCGGGCGTCGATGGCAGCAGCCAGGCCCACCGGCCCTGCGCCAATGACGATCAGCGGTTTGCGCTGCGGCGGTGTGGCCATCAGGTCGGCAGGCGACTTGTAGGGATAGATCGGGTTGACGTAAGCACCCATGTGACGAGCTCCAAAATGGTCAGAAAGCACCTTGGGGTGCTCAGGATGAATTTACTATGGATAAATGAATTTACCTAAACGTAATTCTAAGCGAGGGTCTTGTGGCTGGCAATGTCCGGGCAAAGTTGACCCCGATGGGCGGGCTCCCGTCCGCGTGACAGCCAGAAGTCGACAGACAAGTTAAGCTGAACTTGTTTTTTGTATGACAAGCGTATGAGTCAGAACTTCACCCCCGTCTCCAGCGGTGCCCGCCTGTCCGATCAGGTGGCCGAACAACTGAGCGCCGAAATCAAGCAGGGCCGCCTGGCACCCGGCGACAAGTTGCCCACTGAGGCGCGGTTGGTCGAGCAGTTTCAGGTCAGCCGCACCGTGGTGCGCGAAGCGGTGTCGCGCCTGAAATCGGTGGGGCTGGTGGACTCGCGCCAGGGCAGCGGGGTGTTTGTGAAACCCACGTTGCCGATTGCACCGTTGCACTTCGAGGCGCAGCACGCGGCCTCGCAGGAGGCGGTCATTCAGATGGTGGAAGTGCGCCGCGCCCTGGAGGCCGAGGTGGCCGCACTGGCCGCACAGCGGCGCAGCGCCAGCGACATCCGCCGCATCGAAAAAGCCGTCCAGGCCCTGCATGACGCGGTGAAGGCGGGTGGCAACGGTGTGGCCGAGGACGTGAATTTCCACCGTGCGATTGCCGAAGCCACGCGCAACCCCTTCCTGATCCAGACGCTGGAATACCTGAGCCAGTTTGTGCATGGGGCCACGCAAGTCACGCGGGCCAACGAAGCGCGGCGGGTCGACTTTGCGGCCGAAGTGCAGTCCGAACACCAAGCCATCTTGCAGGCCGTGCAAGCCGGTGACCCCGACCAAGCCCGGCAAGCGGCCGCCACGCACATGGGCAACGCCATCAACCGCATTCGTAACGCTGACCCGTCGTTCTGGGTGCAGGAAGGTGAACGGCTGGCGCAACCCTTGGTCAAGGGGCTGCGCAGCTGAGCGCCCGGGCATTCTGCCCCGGGGGCGATCACTCGGCCTTGATGTTGGCCGTCTTGACCACCGCCGCGTAGCGCGACAGGTCGCGCGCCATGTCGCGGCCAAACTTCTCAGGGCCGCCGGGGCTGGCGGTGATGCCCAGCGTGTTCAGGCGCTCGCGCACCACCGGGTCGTTCAGCACCGCGTTCAGCTCGGTGTTGAGCTTGTCCACAATGGCTCGGGGCGTTTTGGCCGGGGCCAGCAAACCGACCCAGGAGTTGATGTCGAAATCGGGCACACCTGCTTCGATGAAAGTCGGTACATCGGGCATGGACGGCGCACGCTGCGCGCTGGACACGGCCACCGCATGCAGCTTGCCCGACTTGACGTGCGAGATCGCCCCCGCCACGGCGGTGTACACCAGCGGGATGGTGCCGCCCAGCAAATCGGTCATGGCCTGGCCACCGCCTTTGTAGGGGATGTGCGTCAGGTTGGCCCCCGTGCGCTGTTTGAGCAATTCACCCGCGATGTGCGGCGTGCCGCCCGTGCCGGATGTGCCGTACGACAAGCCGCCCGACTGGGTTTTGGACAAGGCAATCACATCTTTCAGTGTCTTGGCCGTCACGCCCGGGTGCGCCACCAAAATCAAAATGGCATCCCCAATCTTGCCGATCGGGGCGAAGTCTTTGGCGGTGTCAAAACCGACTTTGGGAAACACATGCGGGTTGATGACCAAGGTGCCGTCAAAACCCAGCAGCAAGGTGTAGCCATCGGGCTCGGCTGCGGCCACCATTTGCGTGCCGATGTTGCCCGAAGCGCCGGGCTTGTTGTCCACGATCACCTGTTGGCCCAGCCGCTTGGACAGTTGCTCGGCGATCAGGCGGCCGCTGGTGTCGGTCACGCCGCCGGGCGCAAAGGGCACCACCAAGCGAATGGGTTTGGCGGGGTAGGCCGCTTGCGCCGCTGCCGTGCCAGCGCTCAGGGTCAGACCGCCGCATGCTGCAGCCATCAGGCCGGTGCTCAGCGCAGCTTTGAGCCATGGGCGGCGGCCTGTCGTGTTCTTGTTTTGCATCGTTGTCTCCAAGGGTTTCAGGGGGAATCAATCGGGTTCAGCGTAGTGCTTTTCAAAAGCCCACACATCTTCAAAACCCATGAGCCGGGTCAGATCGGCAAAGTCGTACAAAGGCGTGGTGCCCTTGGCCGATGAGCCCGTGTCCTTGAACTGCTGGTACACCTGCGTCATGGCCTGCACGCTTGCCAGCAAGGCGGTGACCGGGAAGATGGCGATCTTGTAACCCAGCGCTTCCAGCTCGGGGCGGGTCAGCACAGGGGTGCGGCCTTTCTCCACCATGTTGGCCACCAGCGGCAGCTGAAAGCTTTGGCCAATGCGGCGCATTTCTTCTTCGGACTCGGGCGACTCGACAAACAAAATGTCGGCACCGGCTTTGGCATAAGCCTCGGCCCGGCGCAGCGCTTCATCAAGGCCCAGCGTGGTGCGGGCATCGGTGCGGGCGATGATCAAAAAGTCTTTGGAGTCGCGCGAATCCACCGCCACCTGGATCTTGCGCACCATGTCGGCCATGGGAATGACGCGGCGGCCTGGCGTGTGGCCGCATTTTTTGGGGAACTCCTGGTCTTCGAGCTGGATGGCGCAAGCACCCGCCGCCTCGTAACCCCGGATGGTGTGGCGCATGTTGAGCAAGCCGCCATAGCCCGTGTCGGCATCGGCAATCAGGGGCGTGCGGGCCATACCGGCCATGGCGGTCACGCGGCCCACCATGTCACTGTAGGTGGCCAGGCCGGCGTCGGGCAGACCCATGTGCGAGGCCACGGTGCCGTAGCCGGTCATGTACAGCGCATCAAAGCCAAAGCTGTCGGCCAAGCGCAGCGAGACCATGTCAAACACACCGGGGGCGACCACAAGGCCGGGCTGGTTCAAACGCGCACGCAGTGCAGTGGTTTTGGAAGTCATGGCGCAAAGGTTGGGTCAGAGTGATTAAATAGTGAAGATCAGAATTTTCCATTTCAGCAGAAGAGCACCCCATGGACCTGCACCTAAGCGACAAACACATCCTCATCACTGGTGGCAGCAAGGGCATTGGCCTGGCCTGCGCGCAGGGCTTTCTGGCAGAGGGCGCCCGCGTGAGCCTGGTCTCGCATGATGTGGGCAACTTGGCAAGGGCGCAGCAGCAGCTGCTGGCCGCCAGTCCCGGTGCACGCATCCACACCGTGGCCGCCGATTTGCGCCACGCATCGGCCGCGCTCGCCGCGCTGGATTCGGCTGAAGCCGCGTTCGGGCCGGTCGATGTGCTGGTCAATTCGGCGGGGGCGGCCAAGCGCACGCCCGCGCCCGAACTCACACCCGAGGCCTTTGCCGATGCGATGCAGGCCAAGTACTTCACCTACATCCACATGATCACCCCGACCCTCCAGCGCATGGCCGCACGCGGCCAAGGCGCGGTGGTGAATGTGGTGGGCAACGGCGGCAAGGTGGCCAGCCCGGTCCACCTGCCCGGCGGTGCGGCCAATGCGGCACTGATGCTGGTGAGCGCCGGTCTGGCCGCGGCCTACGGTGCGCAAGGCATCCGTGTGAACGCGGTCAACCCGGGCTTGACCTTGACCGATCGACTGCACGAGGGCTTTGCCGCTGACGCCCGTGCGCAAGGCTTGAACCCGGACGAGGTGATGGCGCAATCGGTGGCCAAAATTCCGCTCGGTCGCATGGCCGATCCCGAAGAAATTGCCAACGCGGTGCTGTTTCTCGCCTCGCCCAAAGCCAGTTACATCACCGGCATTTGCATGAGCATGGACGGGGCACTGAACCCCATCGTGGTGTAACCCACAGACGCCGACAGGGCCCCTGTGTCATGCTGAGCCTGCCGACTCCCATTTCCACTTTTTTGAAACCCGCAAAACCATGACCATTGCCAAAACACGGGCGCAGCGCCTGTTGGATACCTCCCGCCAATGCATGGCCTTTGCCCTGTTGGCTGGGCTGGCCGTGATGGCGGCGGCGCAAGCCGAACCCGAGCCCTTGCAAACCGTGCCCTCGCTGGATGTGCCGCGTTACATGGGCACTTGGCACGAAATCGCCAAATACCCCAACTGGTTCCAGAAGAAATGCGTCAGCAGCACGCAGGCCACCTACACGCTGCAAGCCGACGGCCGGGTGCAGGTGCTCAACCGCTGCAAAACTGACCAAGGCGAGTGGAGCGAAGCACTGGGCGCGGCCAGGCAAATCGGCGGGCCCACGTCAGCGCAACTGAAGGTGCGCTTTGCCCCCGAGTGGCTGTCGTTCATTCCGCTGGTGTGGGGCGATTACTGGATCGTCGAGTTGGACCCGGACTACCAATGGGTGGTGGTCAGTGAGCCCAAACGCGAGTACTTGTGGGTTTTGTCGCGTTCGCCGCAAATGTCTACGGCAACCTACCTGAGCCTGTTGGGCAAACTGGAAACCCTGGGCTTCGACCTGAAAAAAATCGAGCCCAGCCGGCGTTGAGTTTCAGTGCGCCGCTTCGGCCTCGCGCACTTGTTGGGCTTCACTGGCCTGCAGCCAGCCTTGTTGGGCGGCGTCTTGCGCCAACTGGGCGATCAGGGCGCGGGCATCGGCGTTGACCAAGGCCACCGGCTGCAGGCGCAGTGCGGCATCCGAGAAATGGTGCACCACCTCGGCCACATCGTCTGCGTCCAACGCGGTGGGTTTGTAGACCGGGCTGCAAGGCGCTTTTTGACCCAGCGCCCGGTAAAACACCGCCGCCAGGTGGCTTGATGCGCCGTACACGCTGCGTTGCTGGCCTGCGGCCGTCACACGCAGGGTGTAACCGTATTTGCCCTTGACACACTCGGCTTCGGTGATGTCCTTCAGGGCGAAGTGGTGCACCAGCGTGCCGGTGTCGTTTTCTGAAATCAGCAGGTTCCGGTCGGTCAACAACCACAGACCACGCCCGGCCAGGACCACACGGCCCAGCACATAGCCCAACACCCGTTCATCGGGCTGGATGTGGTCACGCATCTGGTCCACATCGGCTTGCTTGAGCAGCTGCGCGCCGTAGGGATTGTTGCCCTCGATCAGCAATTCACTCAGTTCGTTGCCGTTTTTCAAAAAGTCCAGCCAGGCCATAGGGGTCTCCAAATAAGCCCGACATGTTCGGTCATGCAGCCTGGCGGCAGACACCCGCGATGTGCAATGGACTTGTTTTGTGCCGGGTTATTCGGGCAGATTGGGTGAGCTGCGGCCAAGGCCTTTGCGCCGGACCCTGCACGGCAGCGCCCGCTGAACCACACTGCTGATTTTGCGAACCAATGGACCATGGTCAGACCTTCTTTTTTCCAATCACCGTTGGCACGGCGCACGCCCGTGGGGCAAGGCCTGAGCGGCGCTTTGAGCGGCGGTTTGTGTGGCGCTTTGAGTGGCAGTTTGTACGCGGCGTTGGACGCCTGGCACCCACTGGGAGCGCCCTGGCACGCGCAGTTGGTAAACCAACTCAAAGACCAGCTGGGCCAACGCGTGCGGGCCATGACCGGGGCCACAGGCGATGCCCGGGACTTTTTGCAGCCTGCGGGCGACCCCGGCCTGTTCGGCCCGGACTCGGCCGCCTGGCAGGTGCATGCGCACTTTGTGGCCATGATGACCGGGGGGTTGTCGTCGCTGCTGCTGCAGGCCCTGCACCCGAGGGCGCTGGCCGCCGTGTGGGACCACTCCAGTTTTCGCACCCAGTTGCAGGCACGGCTGGGGCGCACCGCCTTGTTTGTAGCCACCACCACCTACGGTGGCACGGCGGCGGCTTTGCAGACCATCGAGCGGGTCAACCGCATCCACGCGCAAATTCGCGGCACCTTGCCCGATGGCACGCCCTATGTCGCCAACGACCCCGTACTGATCCGCTGGGTGCATTTGGGCGAGACGACCAGCTTTTTGCGGGCTTACCAAGACCTGTCTTTGCAGCCTTTGCCCACGGCAAGACAAGACCTGTACTTTGCCGAAATGGCGCAAATTGGCGAGCGCCTGGGTGCTCACGACCTGCCCCTGACACGGCATCAGGCCCTGACGCAATTGCAGGCTTACCGGCCCGAACTGCGGGTGGACGAGCGCACACGCGACACGGTGGCCCTGATCGAGCATTACCCATGCGCGCCCATGGACCGACCCCTGGTCAGCCTGATCGTGCGGGCCGCTTTTGACATGCTGCCCGACTGGGCCCTGGACCTGCTGCAGCGTGAGCGCAGTTGCCCGCTGCAACAGGCCGCCGTGCGCACCGCCTTGCAGGGCATGGGCGCATCGCTGGCCTGGGCCTTTGCCGACACGGGCGTGGCGGCCCGTGCCCGCCAGCGCATGTCACTCGGACTCAAGGCTGCTGAATCGTCTCCAGGTACTTGAGCAAGGACACGATGCGGTTGCGTGCCGACCACTCGGCGGTGCGCGGCG
Organism: Limnohabitans sp. 2KL-1; assembly: GCF_003063435.1. Classification (GTDB taxonomy): domain Bacteria; phylum Pseudomonadota; class Gammaproteobacteria; order Burkholderiales; family Burkholderiaceae_C; genus Limnohabitans_A. The sequence continues at coordinate 201,388 of NZ_NESL01000001.1, forward strand.
AGTCGCTGGGGTGGGTCATGGCGCGGGCCTTGAACTCGTTGCCCCAGACCGGCATCTCGCGCGAGCCGTGTGGCCCGGACTCGCCCGACCAGCGGCCATCGATCACCTCCCACATCAACTCCTGCGGAAACTTGCCGCCGTTGCGCTGCGCGATCGTGGTCAGATCGGCGGGGGGCTTGACCAAAAACGAGTGGACCGGGCCATCGCCCTTGCCCGCTGCACCGTGGCAACTGGCGCAGTTGTCCTTGTAGTCGGCGCGGCCCAGGCCCACCGAGGTTTGCGCCCACGATGCGGCCGTGACGCTGAGAAGGCTGGCAATCACCGCCTGGCTGATGGTGTGGTTTTTCATGTTGGCTCCTGTTCCTCTGAAACAAGTGCCATCATCGGAAAACCGGGGCCAAGGGTCTGTGTGCTGTCGCGCCAAATCGCCGGCATAGGGCTACCGGTAAGCATGTACCGGGATTTGGTAGAGGGCCTTGGCGACGGTTCGTGCGCTGGCTGGCCAGGGTGCTGCAGGGGGCGTCAGTTCAGTGTGCCGCCGCTGATTGCGGCATCGCCCAGCCCCTGCTGTCGGTGCGCCACCAGCAACGCCAGTGCATGCTGCACCCCTGCGGTCTGGAAGCTGGCAGGCCAGCTGGGCAGAGTGGGCCCTTTCCATGAGGCGGCTTGCTCGGGCAGCAAGGGCAAGTGCATGAAGCCGCTGTGCACCCCACGCCCGGCCAGCGTGTGCTGCAAGGCATAAAACACCTGGTTGCAGACAAAGGTGCCCGCCGTTTGCGACACCGAGGCGGGGAAACCGGCCGCCTTCAAACCCGCCACCAGCGCCTTGATGGGCAAGGTGCTGAAGTAGGCCGCAGGGCCGTTCACCATCACCGGCACATCGATGGGCTGCGCCCTCGCGTTGTCGGGGATGCGGGCGTCCATGACATTGATGGCCACGCGCTCGACCGAGAAATCACAGCGCCCCTCGGCCTGGCCCAGCGCCAGCACGATATCGGGGCGGTGCTGTGCCAGGGCTTGCTGCAAAGCGGGCAGCGCCTGCGCAAACACGCAAGGCAGCTGCACCGTCGTGACCTGCACCCCAGCGATCACCGCACCCTGCAAGGCACGGGCCACCTCCCAGGACGGGTTGAGACTTTGCCCGCCAAAGGGCTCGAAACCCGTCACCAGGACACGCATGAGCGCCGGGCCTTTCAGGCGTTGAAGATCGACACGGTTTTGGTGTTGAGGTAAGCCTCCAGCGCCTCAGGGCCGCCTTCGGAGCCGTAACCGGAATCCTTCATGCCGCCAAAAGGCAGCTCGGGCCAGGGCGCAGCGGGTTGGTTGACCCAGAGCATGCCCACGTCCAGGCGCTGGCTGAGCTGGTGCATGGTTTTCATGGAGTTGGTGAAGGCGTAACCGGCCAGACCAAAGGGCAGGCGGTTGGCTTCGGCAATGGCGTCTTCGATCTTCTCGAAGCTGCGGATCGCGGCGATCGGGCCAAAGGGCTCGTTGACCACCACATCGGCGTCCAGCGGCACATGCGAGAGCACCGTCGGCGCAAAGAAGTTGCCTTGCGTGCCAATGCGCTCGCCGCCCGTGAGCACCTTGGCACCTTTGGCACGGGCGTCTTGCACGATGGCCTGCATGGCGGCCAGGCGGCGATCGTTGGCCAGCGGCCCCATCTGCGTGCCTGCGGCCATGCCGTCGCCCACCTGCAGGGCCTGGGCTTGGGCGGCAAACTGCTCGGCAAAGGCGTCGGCAATGCTGTGGTGCACCAAAAAGCGGGTGGGCGAGATGCAGACCTGGCCCGCGTTGCGGAACTTGGCCGCGCCCGCGGTTTTCAAGGCCAGGGCGATGTCGGCGTCTTCGGCCAGGATGACCGGGGCGTGGCCGCCCAGCTCCATGGTCACGCGCTTCATGTGCTGGCCCGCCAGGGCAGACAACTGCTTGCCCACAGGCGTGGAGCCGGTGAAGGTGATCTTGCGGATCAGCGGGTGCGCGATCAGGTAGTTCGAGATTTCGGCGGGGGTGCCGTAGACCAGACCGATGACGCCCGCAGGCACGCCCGCATCATGGAAAGCGCGGATCAGCTCGGCGGGCGCTGCGGGCGTTTCTTCGGGCGCTTTGACGATGATGGAGCAACCCGTGGCCAAAGCGGCGGACATCTTGCGCACGGCCTGGTTGATCGGAAAGTTCCAGGGCGTGAAGGCGGCCACAGGCCCCACGGGCAACTTGAGGACTTGCTGCTGCACCTGGATGTTGCGTGGCGGCACGATGCGGCCATACACGCGGCGGCCTTCTTCGGCGAACCACTCGATGATGTCGGCGGCCGACATGGCCTCGACCTTGGCTTCGGCCAAGGGCTTGCCTTGTTCTTGGGTGAGGAGTTCGGCAATTTGCGGGGCGCGTTCGCGCATCAGCGCAGCGGCCTTGCGCATGATCGCGCTGCGCTCGTTGGCTGGGGTGTCACGCCACAACTCGAAACCCTTTTGCGCGGCTTGTGCGGCCCGCTCCAGGTCGGGGATGCCGGCATGGGCCAGGCGGCCGATTTCGGTGCCGGTGGCGGGGTTGAACACGGCCAAGGTGCGGCCGCCTTCGGCATCGCACCATTGGCCGTTGATGAAGAGTTGAGTGTGGGGGTAAGTCATAAAGCGTCCAGTGGGCAAACAAACAAAAAAGCCATTGTGGCGGGAAACCGGGCGCGTGCCGTCAACACTGTGACACGGCACGGGATGAAGGGTCATGCCCCTTGCAGGGCAAGCGAGAGGTGCTCGATCAGCACATTCACTCGGTGCGGGATGTAGCGGTTGCTGGGCAAGACGGCGTAAATGCCCAGCGGTGGGGCTTCAAAGTCCTGCAGGATCTCGACCACCTCGCCGCTTTGCAAAAAGGGCTCGGCAATGAAGTCGGGCTGCAAGGTGATGCCCATGCCTTGTGCGGTGGCCTGCACCAGAGCCAGGCCATTGTTGGCCTGGATGCGGCCGCGCACCGCAAACGACTGCAACTGGCCTTGCACGCGGTAGGGCCAGCTCGCCCCCTTGGGGCTCATGGAATAAACCAGGCACTCGTGGTGACGCAACGCCTCGGGGTGGCGCACGCTGCCGTGCTCAGACAGGTAGGCGGGCGAGGCCAGCGTCAGCAAGCGGCAATGCCCCAGGCTGCGCACGATGTCGCCGGGCTGCAGGTCGGCGGTGATGCGGATCGACAGGTCAATGCCCTCTTCGATCAGGTTGGCCCGCTGGTCCGAAAAGTCCATCAACAGCTCGATGTGCGGTTGCGCCTTGGCAAACTGCAGCAGAGCGGGCATCAGCCGCTGCAGGCCAAAACTCAGGGGCAGGCCCAGGCGAATGCGTCCGCGCGGCACGGCTTTTTCTTCGTCCAGACTCGATTCGGCGGCGTCCACCATGTTCAGGATCACACGGCACTTTTCGAGGTAGGCCGCACCCGCGGGCGTGAGGGTCAGGCTGCGGGTGCTGCGCGTGATGAGCTTGACGCGCAGGTGCTTTTCAAGCGCCGCGATCTGGCGCGTGACCACCGAGCGGGCCACCTGCAGCTGGTCGGCCACGGCGGTGAAGGTGCCCGCCTCGGCCACACGCACAAAGATTTGCATTGCATCGAGCTTGTCCATTGTTGCTGATTCTGCAACAAGACAAGGTGGTCCGAATGCAAGCGGTAAACTGAATGAAAAATATCGGAGATCGGCCCCATGAAACTGCACTACATCGCCAACCAGCACGTCGCGCCCGCATCTGGGCAGGACATCCCGGTGATCGACCCGTCTACCGGCGAACAGTACGACGCCATTGCCCGAGGCAACGCGGCCGACATCGACCGCGCCGTGCACGCCGCCCGCGACGCCTTCCAAGGCGACTGGGGCCGCCTGACCGCCACCGAGCGCGGCCGCCTGCTGCACCGCCTGTCACAGCACATGCTGGCGCACATCGACGAGCTGGCCGCCATCGAGTCACGCGACTGCGGCAAACCCACCACGCTGGCGCGCGGTGACGTCACGGCCGTGGCGCGTTATTTCGAGTTCTATGCCGGGGCCGCCGACAAACTCATGGGCGAGACCATTCCCTTCTACAACGGCCACACCGTCTTCACCCTGCGCGAACCGTTTGGCGTGACCGGCCATGTGATCCCCTGGAACTACCCGCTGCAGATTTTTGGCCGCAGCGTGGCGGCCTCGCTGGCGGTGGGCAATGCCTGCGTGGTCAAGCCCGCCGAAGACGCTTGCCTGTCGATCCTGCGTGTGGCCGAGATGGCCGCCGAGGTCGGCTTCCCGGCCGGGGCGCTGAACATCGTCACCGGCTACGGCCACGAGGCGGGCGACCTGCTGGTGCGGCACCCGGGTGTGGACCATGTGTCGTTCACCGGCTCGCCCCGTGTGGGCCAGCTGGTGGTGCAGGCGGCGGCCGAACACCATGCACCCGTCACGCTGGAGCTGGGCGGCAAGTCGCCACAGATCATTTTTGGCGATGCCGACATGGACGCCATGACCACCGTGGTGACCAACGCCATCGTGCAAAACGCTGGGCAAACCTGCTCTGCCGGCAGCCGCGCCTTGGTGCACCGCCCGGTGTACGAAGCGGTGGTCGAGCGCCTGGCGAAATCCTTTGCCGCGACCCGAACCGGCCCCGCCATCATGGACCTCAACTGCGGCCCCTTGATCCGCGAGTCGCAAATGCAGCGCGTGCGCAGCTTTGTGGAACTGGCTAAGAGCGACGGCCTGCCGATCGCCGCGCAAGGCCAGCTGGTGCCCGAAGCGCCCCAAGGCGGTTTCTATCAAGTGCCCACGCTGATCCGCGACGTGCCGATCGAACACCGCATCGCGCAAGAAGAAATCTTCGGCCCGGTGCTGGCCATCAGCCCCTTTGACGACGAAGACCACGCCATCGAACTGGCCAACGGCACCGAATACGGCCTCGCCGCAGCGCTGTGGACGCAGGACGGCGGACGCCAGTTGCGCATGGCGCGTCGCCTGCAAAGCGGGCAAGTTTTCGTCAACAACTATGGCGCGGGCGGCGGCATCGAGCTGCCGTTTGGCGGCGTCAAGGCCAGCGGCCATGGCCGCGAAAAAGGCTTCGAAGCGCTCTACAGCTTCACCACGCTCAAGACCGTCACCATCAAGCACGGCTGAACGCCGCTGGAGCCTCACATGCAAAACCCCCGCATCGGCATGATCGGCCTGGGCCTGATGGGCCTGGGCATCGCCACCAACATCGTCAAAAAAGGCTTCGCGCTCACGGCCATGGCGCACCCGGGCAACCAGCCACTGGCCGAGCTGATCGCCGCAGGCGCCCAAACCGCACCCACCGCGCAGGCGGTGGCCCAAGCCAGCGACATCGTCATCCTCTGCGTCAACGGCTCGGCCCAGGTCGAAGCCATTTTGGCGGGTGACACGGGTTTGCTGGCGGGCTTGCGCGCAGGCATGACGGTGATCGACTGCTCCACCAGCATCCCCGCGTCCACCCAGCAGGTGGCGGCCACGCTGGCCCAACGTGGCGTGCGTTTCATGGACGCGGCCATGACCCGCACCCCCAACGAGGCCATGCAAGGCCGCCTGAACCTGCTGATCGGCGGTGATGCGGCGCTGCTGGAAGAAGTGCGCCCCCTGCTGTCCACCTTTGCCGAAAACATCGTGCATGCCGGTGGCGTGAGCGCCGGCCACAGCATGAAGCTGCTGCACAACTTCGTCTCGCTCGGCTCGGTCACGCTGCTGGCAGAGGCGGCCGCCTGCGCACGCCGCTCGGGCATCGACGACGCGGTGTTTGTCGAAGTTCTGGAAAAAGGCGGTGGCTGGGGCGCGGCGCTCGAGCGCCTCAAGCCCTACCTGCTGCGCGGCGAAACCTCGGGCCTGCGGTTTTCGATGGGCAACGCCCTCAAGGACCTGGGCTACTACGCCGACATGGCGCGCGAAACCGGCTCGCACGACGCCGCCGCCCAAGCCATGCAGGCCACGCTGGCTGCGGCCTGCCAGTCAGTCGACCCGCAAACCCTGCTGCCCGAGCTGGTGGGCCAGTTGGCCAAGGGCGCACTCAAGGCCTGAAGCCGCCCCCCCCGCGCCCAGAAGTTCATTGTGGGAGCGAGCCCCCGCTCGCGAATCTGCGCCGAAGGCTCTGCACGCATTCGGCCGCAGGGGCGGCCTCCTACTGATACCGGCATCCCGCGCAGGGGCAGCCTGCTGCTGATTCAGCACCAAAAAAACTGTTGCGCCCATCAATTGTTGCAATCAATGCAACAAGCATTTGTAGATTTGCTACTTTTTCGAATCGATTGAAGCACCTAAAGTTCGATCCATCGGTGGCACACCAACCTGTTTTGGCGCCACCCCTTTAACCCGGACTTGTACCGAACTTTTCATTGCCCACCACCATGACCGCCCCACGCTCTGTCCTGTTTGTGCCCCACGGCTCCCCCATGTTTGCACTGCATCCCGGTGCGGCGGGCGGGGCCATGACGCAGGTGGCGGCGCAACTGGGGACGCCCCGCGCCATCGTGGTGGTCAGCCCGCACTGGGAAACGGCGGTGCCCACGGTCGGTTTTGCCACCCGGCCCGAGACCATCCACGACTTTGGCGGCTTTGACCCGCGTCTGTACGAAATGCAATACCCCGCCACCGGCTGCCCCGAGGTGGCCGCGCAAGTGGTGACCGCCCTGCAAGCGGCTGGCCTGCCCGTGGCGCAAGACGCCCAGCGTGGCTTGGACCACGGCGCGTGGATTCCCCTGCGGCAGATGTTCCCCGACGCCGACGTGCCGGTGGTGCCGCTGTCGGTGCAAAGTCACTTGGGCCCCGAGCATGCCTACCGCGTAGGCCAGGCGCTGGCCGGTCTGGCGCAGCAAGGCATTTTGGTGCTGGCCTCCGGCAACATCACGCACAACCTGCGCGACTTTATGGTGGTGCGCATGCAAGGCGGTGCCACACCCGCTTATGTGCAGACCTTCGCCGACTGGATTCACACCCACATGACCGAGCGCGATGTGCCCGGCCTGTTGGCCTACCGCCAGCAAGCCTCTGGCCAGCGTGCCCACCCCAGCGACGAGCACCTGCTGCCGCTGTTCATCGCCCTGGGCGCTGCGGGCGATGGCGCACAGCCGCAGGCGTTTTTCCGGGGTATCAGTGACCATGTGATCGCCATGGATGGCTACACATTCCACTGAAATTGATCCAAGGAATACCCCATGAACACGCCCAGCCCACTGAATTACACCCGCACCGCCAAAAGCCTGCACTGGCTGATGGCCCTGATGATCTTCGGCCTGCTGGCCTTGGGCTTTTACATGAGCGACCTGCCTCTGTCACCCGAGAAGCTGCAGTATTACTCTTGGCACAAATGGGCGGGCGTGAGCGTGTTCGCACTGGTCTGGTTGCGCTTGGTCTGGCGCGTCACGCACCGCCCGCCCGCCATGCCGGACCACATGTCCGCCCCCATGCAATGGGCCGCCCACGCCGGTCACTTTGCGCTGTATGCCTTGATGATCGCCATCCCTTTGAGCGGCTGGTTGATGAGTTCGGCCAAGGGCGTGCAGACCGTCTGGTTTGGTGTGCTGCCCATCCCCGACCTGATTGGCAAAGACAAAGAACTGGGCAAAAGCCTGGCCGAATTGCACGAAGCCCTGAGCATCGGCTTGCTGCTGCTGATCGCAGGCCACGCCGCAGCAGCGTTCTTCCATCACTTCTTTCACAAAGACGACACGCTGCGCCGCATGCTGCCTGCCCGTTGATGCCCCCAGTTTCAAGGAATCCACATGAACACCGTTTTGAAAAACCTGCTTGTCTTGAGCGCCAGTGCGCTGGCCTTGCAGGCCCAGGCCGTGCCTTACACCGCCATCGTCCCGGCCAAAAGCAGCGTCACGTTCAGCTACAAGCAAATGGGCGTGGCCATGGACGGGCGCTTCAAAAAGTTTGCCGCGCAGGTGAACTTCGACCCGGCCAAAGCCGAACAAGCCAAGGCCAGCTTTGACGTCGAGCTGGCCAGCGTGGACGCAGGTTCCAGCGAAGCCGACGACGAAGTCGTGACCAAATCGTGGTTCAACACGGCGGCTTTCCCCAAAGCCAGTTTTGTCGCCAAGCAGATCAAGCAAACCGCCCCCAACCAGTACGAAGTGCAGGGCACGTTGAGCATCAAAGGCCTGAGCCGCGATGTGAAGTTCCCGATGAAGCACACCGCACAAGGCAAAGACGGCTTGCTGACGGGCGGCTTCAGCATGAAGCGTGCGGACTACAGCATCGGCGAAGGCATGTGGGCCAAGTTCGATGTGGTGGCCAACGACATTCAGGTCCATTTTTCCATCACCACAACACTGGGCAAATGAAGCCGCTCAAGGCATTCCGCCCCTTTTAACCCACTCAATTTTTCAACAGGAGTTTTCCCATGACATCGTTCAAAAAAATCGCAGCCGCTTTGGCCTTCGCATCGGTGGCCGCAGGCTCGGCCCTGGCCGCACCCGTGACCTACAACGTGGACGGCTCGCACACCTTCCCGCGCTTTTCGTACTCGCACTTTGGCTACTCGACCCAGTTGAGCAGTTTCACCAACACCAGTGGCAAAGTGGTGTTGGATGCAGCGGCCAAAACCGGCTCGGTCGACATCACCATCGACATGAAAACGGTCAACACCGGTTTTGCTGATTTCAACGGCCACATCCAGGGTGAAGACTTCCTGGACACCGCGAAGTTCCCCACCGCCACCTTCAAGTCCACCCAAGTGGTGTTTGAAGGCGACAAGCCCAAAGCCATCGAAGGCAACCTGACCATCAAAGGCATCACCAAGCCCGTGACCCTCACGGTCACCAGCTTCCAGGCCATGCCCCACCCCATGATGAAAAAGCCAGCTTTGGGTGCCAACGCTTTCACCACCATCAAGCGCACCGAGTTCAACGCGGGCAAATTCGCACCTTACGTGGGTGACGAGGTGCGCATCGACGTGGCCATTGAGGCCATCGCACCCTGAGAGGTGTTAGGCGTTGAGCGTCTAGCGTCTAGCGTCGAGAGTCGAGAGTCGAGAGTCGAGAGTTAGGCGTTAGGCGTTAGGCGTTAGGCGTTAGGGCGAGCGCTTGAACTTTCGCTTGCAGGCGCAGTCCCTGGCCGCGATGTCCGCCAGCCGACCCTCATGTGGGCGTGGTCTGCGGGTGCGATCTTCCTGGGGTCATGCGCAGCGTCTTTGCCGCACAAGCCTCCAAGACCTTCGCCCATCCTTAGCCGCCTTGCACGCAGGCCGGGGCTGCTTGTCACGCGGCTGCTGCGGGCAAGGTCAGCGTCACCTGCAAACCCCGGCCCTGTGCCGGGGTTTGCAATTGCAGCTCGCCCCCGTACAAATCCACCAGCTCGCGCACGATGGCCAGGCCCAGGCCGCTGCCGGGCACCGATTCGTCCAGGCGCACGCCGCGCTGCAGGACGCGGGGCATTTGCTCGGCGGGCATGCCGGGGCCATCGTCTTCGATCGCCACACGGCACATGCCTGAAGCGGCACCTGACACTCCGCCCGACATCGCACCTGAAGCCATGCCGGCCACGGGCTGCACCCGAATGCGCACCGCGCTGTGTGCCCATTGGCAGGCGTTGTCCAGCACATTGCCCAGCATCTCCTGCAGGTCCTGCGCTTCACCGGCAAACTGCACGCGCTCGTCGGCATCTTCCAGCGTAATGGTCAGTTCACGCTCGGCGTGCACGCGCTGCATCACGCGCACCAGGCCTTGCAGCGTGTGGACCACCGGCACCCGTTGACCGGGCAGGCCGGTGGATGCGGCCATGCGCGAGCGGGCCAGGTGCCAGTCGATGTGACGCCGGGCTAGCTGCACCTGTTCGCGCACCAGCGCGGCCAGGCCCGCCGTCTCGGTTTGGCGCGAAGCCTGGTCCAGCACGGTGAGCGGGGTTTTGAGGGCATGGGCCAGGTTGCCCGCTTGCGTGCGCGCACGCCCCACCACCTCGTCGTGGCGGTCCAGCACGCTGTTGAAGTCGTTCACCAGCGGTTGCACTTCATTCGGAAAATCACCCGCCAGCCGTGGCGCGCGGCCGTCGCGCAAGTTTTGCAAACCCCGCTGCAAAGCCCGCAAAGGGCGCAGGCCCAAAGCCACTTGCGCCCAAGCCGCTGCCAGCAGCAGCACCAGCAGCGCCGCCAGCGAGGCCACCAGCACGCGTTGAAAACCCGCCACCGCTTCGTGCGTGTCTTTCAGATCGGCCGCCACGCTCAGGCGCCAGCGCACACCGTCACCCACCACAGCCTCGGGCCGCACCGTGCGCTCCAGCACGCGCAAGCGGCTGTCGCCGGGGCCGGGCAATTCGTGCGCGTGGATTTCGCCATCGCGCAACACATCGCTCGGCAAAGCCAGCCGTGTGTCCCACAAGGAGCGTGAACGCAGCACGCCCGGCCGTACCGGGGTGACCGTCACATCGTCGAGTTGCCAATACAAACCCGAATAAGGGCGCTGCCAGCGTGGGTCGGACAAGGCCTGTGCGTCGAGCTCGGCGCGGCCTTGTGCATCGAAGCTCAAACGGGCCGTCAACTGGTCCAGCTGCTGGGTGAGGCCTTTTTCAAACTGGCGCATCACATGGTCGTGGAACAAGCCGTTGAGCACCACGCCCGCCAGCACCATGGCCAGCGATAAACCGATCAAGGTAGCGGCCAACAAGCGAAACCGCAAGGAACCGACCCAGCCCCCCAGCCGCCAAGGCCGCCCACTGTTCATGCCACCACCAAGCGGTAACCCAAACCGCGCACGGTCTCGATCGTCAGCGCGGGCAGCTTTTTGCGCAGCCGGCCCACAAACACCTCGATGGTGTTGGAGTCGCGTTCAAAGTCCTGCGCATAAATGTGGGCGATCAGTTCGCTGCGCGAGACCACCGCGTCAGGCCGGTGCATCAGGTAGTCCAGCACTTTGTACTCGTGGCTGGTCAGGGCCACGGTCTGGCCTTGCATGGTCACGCGGCCGCTGCGCGTGTCCAGCGCCACTTCACCCAGTCGCAGCACCGCAGAGGCCATCCCGTTGGCCCGCCGGTTCAGGGCGCGCAAGCGGGCCAGCAACTCTTCCATGTGAAAAGGCTTGGTCAGGTAATCGTCGGCCCCGGCGTCGATGCCCGCGACCTTGTCGTGCCAGTTGTCACGCGCCGTCAGGATCAGCACCGGCATGCTGCGGCCTTGCGCACGCCAGCGCTGCAGCACCGTCAGGCCATCCATCAGCGGCAGGCCCAGGTCCAGCACCACGGCGTCGAAGTCTTCGGTCTCGCCCATGAAGTGGGCATCGCGCCCGTTGTCGGCCTGTTCCACCACATGCCCAGCCTCGGCCAGACCGGCGCGCAGTTGCTCACGCAAAGTGGGTTCGTCTTCAACCAGCAAGATGCGCATGGGTCTTTCTCAACGGTTTTTCAACGGAGTTCTCAAGGGAGTTCTTAACGGGTTTTGTGCTTCAAGACCTCGCCCGTGCGGGCATCGACCTTGAGCTTCATCAGGCGGCCATCGGGCTGCAGCAGTTTGATCTCGTATTGCCACTGCCGGTCGTGGCTTTCCAGTTCCACCTCCAGCACCTGGCCGGGATGCTCGCGCTCCACCAGTGCCAGCACTTTGCCCAGCGGCAAGACCTGGCCCGACTGCACCGCCTGCAAGGCGCGTTCGTGGTCGCCCTTGTTGCTGGCCGCCGCAACGCCGTGCAGGCCCATGGCGCACAGGGCCAGCCCCGCGCATGCAGCCAGACGCCAAGCCTTTCGCGACCACACGCGCCGCCAGGCGCGCACAGCCCCACTCACACCCCCGCCCACACGGCGTGATGGCCAGAAGGAGGCGGTTTGCAATGGGGTTTTCACACCGCCATTGTCCCGCACGAAATCTGAACAGACGATGAACAAGCGCTTCAGCTGGCGTTCAAACGGGCTTTTACACAATAAAGCCAACACGTCGCGGTCTCACGCTGAGCCTCTCACGCTGAGCCCTCACGCCGAGCCCCTCAGCTTGAACCTTTGAATGGAGAAAATACATGCGCCTTTTGCCCCCCTCAACATGGGCCACCGGCCGCCTTTGGGCGCTGGTGGGCCTGTGCACGCTGCCCGCTTTTTCAGCCCACGCCGCCGACACCACCGCAGCCCAGCAGCTGAGCCACTGGACGGCGCAAGCCGGTGCCCCGGCCAAGGTCGACCGGGGCCAGGCCTTGTTCAATCAACGCCAAGGCGGCGAATGGTCTTGCGCTTCGTGCCACGGCACGCCGCCCACCGCCCAGGGCAAGCACGCCAGCACGGGCAAAGCCATCGCGCCTTTGGCTCCGGCTTTCAATGCCAAAGCCTTCACCGACACGGCCAAAGTCGACAAGTGGTTCAAACGCAACTGCAAGGACGTGCTCAGCCGCGAATGCAGCGCGCAGGAAAAAGCCGATGTGCTGGCTTATCTGACCAGCCTCAAACCCTGAAGCGCCCCCAGCGCCCATGATGAAAGCACCTCCGATGAGCACACTTTTCAACCCACCACAGCGGGCCATGCGCAGCCCGATCCTGCAAACCCTGGCCTGCATCGCGCTGGCCGGCTTGGGCCTGACCAGCGCGCACGCCGATGGTTCGCGCATGCCCGCCAAGATCCTGCCGTCTTACACCGCCGAATGTGCGGCCTGCCACATCGCCTACCCGCCCGGCATGCTGCCCGCCCCATCGTGGCAACGCATCATGAAGGGGCTGGACCAACACTATGGCAGCGACGCCTCGCTGGATGCCAAAACGGTGGCCGAAATCGGCCAGTGGCTGCAAACCCACGCGGGCACCTACAAGCGCGTGAGCGAAGCGCCGCCGCAAGACCGACTGACGAAATCGGCCTGGTTCGAGCGCAAGCACCGCAAGATCGAAGCGGCTGTCTGGCAACTGCCCAGCGTCAAGTCCGCCGCCAACTGCGCCGCCTGCCACACCGGCACCGAGCAGGGTTTTTTTGACGACGACCGCCTGCAGCGCCCCGCAGGCCTGAGCGCTCGCCAAAGCCGCGCCTGGAACGACTGAAAAATCACCGAACCTGAAAGCACCTGATGAACACCTTGACTTCTCCCCGTCCTGGCCCAGCCCCAGCCCACGAAGCCCAAGCCAACGGCCCCACCGCACCCCCGGGGCGCGGTCGCCTGGTCAACGATGCGCCCATGCGCATGTTCCACTGGCTGTTTGCCCTGAGTTTTGTCGGGGCCTACCTCAGTGCCGACAGCGAACACTGGCGTCTGGTGCATGTGGTGCTGGGCTACACCGTGGCCGGTTTGCTGGCCTTTCGGGTGGTCTATGGCCTGGTGGGTCCCAGGCCTTACCGCCTGAGCACGATGGGGCGCAAAGTCAGTGGTGCCTGGGCTTGGCTCCAAACCGTTCGGGCCGCCTGGACGCCCGGTGGCGCACAGCCAACCGTGGCCTGGCGTCAGGCCCCCGTTTTCTTGATGGCGGTGTCCTTGGTGGCCTTGCTGGCGGTGGTGCTGCCACTGACCCTGACCGGTTACGGCACTTTCCACGAATGGGGCGGCGATTGGGGGGGTGAAGTGTTTGAATCGCTGCACGAGTTTTTTGGCAACACCGCTCTGAGCCTGGTGGGGGTGCATCTGGCGCTGCTGGCCGGTCAAAGTTTCTGGCGTCAGAAGAACCTGGCCCTGCCCATGCTCACCGGACGCCTTGAAGGCCGGGGCCCCGACCTGATCGCGCACAACCGGGTCTGGCTGGCGGTGCTGTTGCTCTTGTGTGTGTTGGCTTACCTCGGCTGGGAGCTTGTCATCGCCTGGCGCTGACGTGCAGGCATAGCCCGGTATAGGCGCATCCATCCACAGGCAGATGGTCAGGCCGGGCGACTTTTTCTAGCATGAAGCAGCCCGTGTGCCCCGGCGTTGGTTCGGGGCCGCGGCTTGGGCGTGAACCGCGCGCCCGCACTTTCATCCCTGGAGAACTTCATGCCCGTGTTTCAAAAAATCCTCGTGCCGGTCGACGGCAGCCACACTTCCAACAAAGCATTGGACTATGCCTTGCGCCTGGCCCAGGACGCCCAGGCCCATGTGCGCCTGCTGCATTGCATCGACGAGCTGTCCTTGCTGAGTGGGTATGAGTATTCGGGGGAGCTGATTCAGCAAGCGCGGCAGGCGGGGCAGAAGATCCTCCAGGACGGTCTGGCGGCCGCGAAAAAACTGGGCGTGGCCGCCGACACCGTGCTGGTGGACCGGGTGGGGCAGCGCCTGGGCCATTCGGTGGCCGATGCGGTCGCCGACTGGGGTGGCGATTTGGTGGTGGTGGGCAGCCATGGCCGCCGCGGCATTGGCCGGGTGTTGCTGGGCAGTGGCTCCGAACAGATCGTGCACACCTGCCCCGTGCCGGTGCTGTTGGTTCGGGGCTTTGACTGAGCCCTCACCCGGCATTTGCGGGAGTCGGGCTGCTGGCGCCCCCCCCAGTTGTCAGTCGATCTTCGCGCCCGAGGCCTTGACCACCTGCGCCATGCGCACATAGTCGGCGGCCAGCAGTTTGGCAAAGTCGGCATTGCTCAGGTCGCGTGGCTCGATGCCTTGTTTGTCCAGACGCTCCAGGATCACCGGGTCCTTGAGCAGCTTGCTCACGGCGGCGTGGATGCGGGTGGCCTGTTCTGCGGGCACGCCTGCGGGGCCGAGCAAACCAAACCACGAATCGAACTGGTAACCCGTCAAACCGCTTTCTGCAATGGTGGGCAGGTCGGGCAGGTACTTGCTGCGCTTGGGCGAGGTCACGCCCAGCAAGCGGATGCGGCTGTCCTTGGCAAACGCCAGCGCACCAATGCTGGCGGCAATCACCGCTTGGGCACGCCCGGAAATGACCTCGTTGATCGCCTCGCCCGTGGCTTTGAGCGGAATGTGCACCACATCGATGCCCGCCAGGCCATTGAAGTAAGCCATGGACAAATGCGTGGCGCTGCCCACACCGGCCGTGGCGTAGTTCATCTTGCCGGGGTTGGCTTTGGCATGGCGGATGAATTCGGCGGCTGTTTTGGCGGGCACGTCGGGGTGCACCATGAGCACATAGCTGGCGCTGCCGATGTGGCCCAGGGGTGTGAAGTCCTTTTGCGGGTCGTAGGCCAGCTTGGTGTAAAGCGATCCGGCGATGTTGTGGCTGGCGGCTGCGGCCACCATCACGGTGCCATCGGCCTCGGCGCGGGCCACATAGCCCGTGCCAATGGTGCCGCCCGCACCGGCGCGGTTTTCCACGATCACCGTCTGGCCCAAAGCGGCCCCCATTTCCTGCGACAGGGCGCGGGCCAGGATGTCCTGCACGCCACCCGCTGCAAAGGGCACCACGATGCGCACCGGTTTGGTGGATTGGGCCTGGGCCAGGCCCACCGCCGACAGCAAGGCCGTGCCCAGACTGGACGCCAAAAGTTCACGCCGTTGAATCATGTGTGTTTCCTTGTGATGTTTTCTGTCCGTTGAAAGTCAGGCCGCGATCAGTCTATGCAGACCCGGTCAGCCAGGCGGCGCATGAAGCGCTCGCACCAAGCCAGTTGTTCCAGCGTGACCCACTCATTGGGCTGGTGCGCCTGCGCAATGTGGCCGGGGCCGCACACGATGGTGGGCACACCCGCTTGGTGAAACAGAGCAGCTTCCGTGCCAAACGACACCTTGCCCGCGCCACTGGCCGGGTCGACCTCGGCGCAGTCAAAACACAGCTGCGCGATCTCGCTGTCGGCCGCTGTGGCAAAGCCGGGCAACACCGATTTGAGTTCGTGCGTGATGCCCGTATCGGGTGCGACCGCCTGCATGGCGGGCACCAGGCTTTCGCCAAAAGCTTTGGCCCGTGCAAACAGGTCTTCGGGCGTGTTCATGTGGTGGTGGCGGATTTCCCAAGTCACCTCGCACTGGCGCGGGATGATGTTGAGCGCCGTGCCGCCTGCGATCACGCCGGTGTGGATGGTGGTGTGGGGCACGTCGTAAATGGGGTCAAACGGGCCGTTTTGCACCAGCTCGCGGTGCATGCTTTTCAGGTTGGCCACAAACTCGCAGGCGATCTCGACCGCGTTCACACCCAACGGCGTGAGCGAGGAGTGCGCCTCAAAACCGTGCACCGTGGTTTTGTACGAATGCTTGCCCTTGTGCGCAATGACCACCTGCATGCCGGTGGGCTCGCCCACGATGCAGCCTGCAGGCTTGAAACCCTGGGCCTGCATGTCGGCAATCATGCGGCGCACGCCAATGCAGCCCACCTCTTCGTCGTAGCTGAAAGCCAGGTGAATCGGGCGCTTGAGTTTTCTTTTCAGCAGCTCGGGCACCATCATCAGGCAGGTGGCACCAAAACTCTTCATGTCGGTCACGCCGCGGCCAAACATCTTGTCACCGATGATTTCGACCTTGAACGGGTCGGTGTCCCAGGGCTGGCCGTCCACCGGCACCACGTCGGTGTGGCCCGACAGCACCAAGCCGCCGATTTGGGTTTCGCCGTCGTGCGCAGGCAGCGTGGCCCAGAGGTTGGCTTTTTGGCCGCTGTCGTCATAGGTGCGGCTGCAGGCAATGCCCAAGTCCTTCAGGTAAGCCTCGGTCCAGTCCAGCAAGGCCAGGTTGCTGTCACGCGAGACGGTGGCAAAGGCAATCCATTTTTCAATCAGGGGCAGGGCGGCCAGGTTGGCGGCCTGAACCGAGGACAGGGCGGCGTGAGGAAGCGGGGCGTTCATGGGGGAAGTCCGTCAAAAAGTGAGGGGGATGCTCAGGCAGGGCGGAAATTTTGATCTTACAGGGCCAGGGGCCTGTTGGGCCTCGGGCTAAACCCGACAGGGCGTCGCCTTGCCGACATGCGCTGGGGCTGGGCGCGCCTACAGTGAGCGGGTCATTCAACCTCTGGAGTTATTCATGGCCATTTATGAGCTGCGCACCTATTCCGTGATCGTCGGAAAAATGTCCGAAGTCATCTCGCACTACAAAAACGAGGGCTGGCCTGTGCTGTCCAAGCACCCGCCAAAACTGGTGGGCTATTTCACGGGCGATGTGGGCGCATTGAATGAGCTGATCCATGTCTGGAAGTTCGACGACGACGCCGACCGCCGCGCGTTTTGGGCCGGGGTGTTTGCCGACCCGGAGTTCATGGCCTTTGCCGCCAAGATCCGCCCGCTGATGCGTGAGCAAAACAACAAGCTCATGCTGTCGGCCCCCTGGGGGCCGCAGCCTTGAGTCGTTGAGCCCCAGAGCCCTGAGCCGCTGGAGGGCCCATCATCCCGCTGGGTCACCGGACCTCACACCTCGTTCGGCACAGGAGGCCGCACCGACAGCTCAGGCCCTTTGGCCTCACTGAATCAGGTAACCCCCATCCACGGGCAGGACCACGCCCGTGATGAAGCGTGCCGCCGGGCTGGCCAAAAACAGCACCGGGTCGGCCACATCTTCGGGCTGACCCCAGCGGCCCATGGGCGTGCGGCCCACGATCTGGGCGTTGCGCGCGGCATCGTCCTGCAAGGCTTGCGTCAAGGGCGTGGCGATCCAGCCCGGTGCCACCGCGTTCACACGGATGCCGTCGGCCGCATAGGCAATGGCCAGCGACTTGGTCAGTTGCGCCACGCCGCCCTTGCTGGCGCTGTAACCCGGCGTGAGGCCGCTGCCGAAAAAGCTCAACATCGAAGCCGTGTTGACGATGCAGCCTTGGCGCGCCTTCAGGCCCTCGCGGGCTGCAGCGCACACGCGCATGGTGCCGTTCAGGTTGATGTCCACCGTCTGCGCAAACGCCTCGGGGTCGTGCTCGACGCCGCGCTGGATCACGCCCGCACAGTTGACCAGCACATCCAGTGCGGTGAATTGCCCCACATGGGCACGCACATGTTCCGAGTGCCGCACATCCAGCACATGAAAGGCGATCAGGCGGTTGGCGGGCAAGGCTTGCGCCGCCTCGACTTCGGCCGGCGTGGCCCCGGTGGCCGTCACGCTGGCCCCGGTGGCGGCAAAAGCCCGGGCAATGGCCGCGCCAATGCCGCTGGTGCCGCCGGTGATGAAAACTTTTTTGACCGTGTCCATGAAATCACTCCCTTGTCGTTTTTAAAAATCCAGGGCAATGATGCCCTTTGCTTGCTTGGCGCGTGAGCAGCACAGGATGATTTTGTGCTGCCGCTCTTTTTGGCTGAGCACAAAGTCGCGGTGCTCTACCTCGCCTGACGCCTGGGCATCGTAAGGCACAGCACACACCCCGCACAGGCCGTCGCTGCATTTCACATCGATGGCCAGGCCCGCATCGGCCAGCACGTCTGTGGCGCTGCGCTCGGCGGGCACCTGCAGGCGACGGCCTGATTTTTGCAACAGCAGCTCAAACGGCTGGTTCAC
Organism: Limnohabitans sp. 2KL-1; assembly: GCF_003063435.1. GTDB lineage: Bacteria > Pseudomonadota > Gammaproteobacteria > Burkholderiales > Burkholderiaceae_C > Limnohabitans_A. Next base: position 219,619 of record NZ_NESL01000001.1, read on the forward strand.
CCAGGCATCGGCTTCGGGCACGCTGAAGTATTCGCGGTGCAGGGCGTCCCCCGGCCAGCCGTGTGCGGTGGCGGCCTCGAACACGCCGTCCATGAAGCGCGGCGCACCGCAGGTGTAGACATGCATGCCCGGCGCAAACTCAGGCAGCAGCTGCATCAAGTCAGCGCGCTGGCCTTCGTCCTTGAAGTGGTACTGCACCCGATCACGCCAGGGCGCTTGGGCCAGGTCTTTCAGAAAGCCCGCTGTCTTTCGGCTGGCTGCGCTGTAGTGAAAGTCAAAAGGCTTGCCCAAAGCGTGCAGCCGGTGCGCCATGGCGATCATGGGCGTCACGCCAATGCCCCCGGCCATCAGCCAGCTGTGGGTGGCGTCTTCGTGCAGCGCAAAGTGGTTGACCGGACGCGAGACAAACACTCGGCGTCCTTCGCGAAAGGCCCGGTGCATGAGCGCCGAGCCGCCGCGCCCACCAGCTTCGGGCGCCTCGCGCAGCACGCCCAGCACATAGCGGCTGCGGTCGGCCGGGTCGCCCGCCAGGCTGTAGGGGCGCTGGTATTCGGGGGCGATCACCACGTCGATGTGCCCGCCCGCCGTGAAGGCAGGCAGCTCGCGGCCATCGGGCGCTTTGAACTCGTAACGCGCCAGGCCCTCGGCCATCTCTTCGCGTTTGTGCAGCACCACCGGAAACACGGGGGGCTCGGCCGGCAAGGGCTGCGGCCCTGGGGCCAAGCCCTCGGTCTGGCCTGCTGCCAAGCGGGCTTGGTATTGCGCGGGCGTGAGCAAGGCCTGGTAGCGGGCAATGCCCTCTTCGCGGTTGACCGGGTAGGTCACCGGGTAAGGCGGCGGCATTTTGTCGGCCGGGTACACGGCCAGGGTCTGGTCTTCGTAGCGCAGGGCCAGGTCTTTTTGCAGGCTGCGCTGGTGGGTTTGTTGCGCTTGCACATAGCGTCCCGTGCGCTTGTCCAGCTCGATGTCCCACCACCATTTTTTGACCGGGTTGATGCTGCCGCGCTCGAGCAGGTCATCGAGCCGCGCCAGCGCCGGTGCGGCGGCGGGCAGCTTCATGGCCACTTGCCGCCACAGGCTGTCGGCCAGCAGGCCTTCGAGGTTCCAGGGGCAGGTTTTCATGCAGCGCCCGCACATGCCGCCTGCCGCGTTGGTGATGCGGTAGCGGGCGCATTTTTCGGCGTCGCTTTTCCAGATCTCGTAGCCGTTGTACATCAGCTTGGGGCCTGCGGTGATGGCCCCAGACGGGCATTCGCGGGCGCACTTGTTGCAGCTTTCGCAAAAGCTTTGTAAGCCAAAGTCGATGGGCCGGTCGGGGGCCATGGGCATGTCGGTGGTCACGCTGCCGCTTTTCAGGCGCGGGCCCAAAAACGGGTTGAGGATCACCTCGCCAATGCGGCTGACTTCGCCCAGACCCGACAGCAGCAACAAAGGCGGCTGCAGCACATCGCCGTCGAGCACCGAATGCACCCGGGCCGAATAACCCAGCCGCCGAATCTGCTCGGCCAAGATGCCGCCCATCAACGAAAACCGCAAATAAGCCCGCATGCTCTGCGCCACCGAAATCCAGTCGTCGCCACTCGCGCCTTCCATGGTTTCGTGGCCTTGGTCGATCAACAAATTCAGCGCGTTGGCGTGGTAGGCCGGCATGGGGTTGCCGCCCGCGTCGTGCGAGTAATAGGCCCATTCGGGCACGGCGCACAGGCCCACCGCGTCCACGCCCAAATAGTAAGAAGCGGCTTTGAGCTTGTCGGCGTTGCGCTGCGGGTCTTGAGTGCTGGTGGCCACTGGGCCACGCGCCGGGCCAAACTGCAAGAGCAGCAATGCGCCCAGTGCCCGACGGGCACAGGCCCCGATGGGGCTTTTCATCACGTAGTGCGCGTTCTTGGCGTCGTCTTGCACCGACTTGCCCAGGTCGCCAAACAAGGCGCGTGCAAAAAAGTCGGCCCGCTTTGGGAATCGAGGCACCCGGTCGTGGTCGATGAAGGTGGTGGGCGTGTCTTGGCGTTTGAGCGTTTCAAACGGGTGCGCCCCTTGGCGAAACTCGCGCCGGGCATAAGCGTCGCGGTGGAATGCGCCTTTGAAGGTGCCCTGGCCCAGCCACCAGGCGGGGCCGTGGCTTTGCCAGCGGTTTTGCTGGGGTGCCAGAGCCTGATCCGGGGCCAGCGCCAAAGTGGTGCTGACGGCGGCCAGGGCATAGCGTTGGCCCACATAGGGGTTGCCGCCATCGGGCAGGGTCAGGCCTGCGGCCAAGGCCAGGCGGGCCAAGTCCACATCGCTGCAGCTGGCGCTGTGGGCGCGGGCCTCGTGGCCCAGCATGCGCAAATAACTCGACAGCAGCACGGCCGTTTGCGCCGCCAGCACAGCGGCGCGGGGCGCTTGTGTGCCGGCCAGCCAGTCGCAGCCGGGCTCATCGGGTTTCGGGTCCCGCGCAAATTCCACCAGGATCACGATGGCGTGGCTGTGGTGCGCTATCGGCCCATGCACCGTGCGGGCCGACTCCAGCACATCGGCCAAGATCATGTCCATGCCCGCCGCAAAACTGGCGGGCTGGCTTTGTGCCAACTCTTCGCCCAAGGCAGGCACGGCGGGGTTGCGGATCGGCTCGGCCAACCAGGCGCTCGCGGGCAGCGCGCAAATGCCCATCATCGAGGCGTCAAAGTAATAACCCGCGGCCTTCAGGTGCCGGGCGCGTTCGTCGGGCTCGGCCGGGATCTCGCCAACTTGCGGGTTCACGGCCCCATCGCGCACCAGGTCGAACATGGCCATGTAACGCGCCATGGCATGGGCCATCGACTCGGGGTCGTCGTGCGCAAAACGCAATGCCTGCATGGGCGGCAGCGCACTGTCGTCGGGGGCTGCGGTGGTGCGGCGCAGGCGCTCCAGCGGGTAGGGCCCCAAGTGCACGGGGCGGTCGCGGTACGAAAACAAGCGCATGCTCAGAGTCCTTTTAATGACCAACCCGTTGACCCAAAACCTTCACCACCTCGGGCTGCACCTCGACCATGCCGTAAGGCCCGACCAGCTCGCCGTTCAGGGTCTGGCCTTGCACCTGCAGCTTGGCGGCCTGCAACTGCCCGTCGCCATTGACGAAGCTGAAATGCAAATCGGCACCGTCCATGCGGGCACCCAGCACGGGCTGCACCTGCGCGCCCCAGGCCAGGGTGCCGCCCACGCGCTGGTGCCGCTGCGTCAGCTGCAGCCGCGCCGGGCCACGGCGGTCCAGACCTTGCAGCGTCCACTGGCCCGCCACCACGGCGGGCACGGTCCAGAAATAGCCGGTGTTCGTGCCCACACGGATCACCTGGTCCGGCTCCCAGTCGCCCATCGAGAAGGTGTTGGACACCACCCGCGTGCCCGGGCGCATGGCCAAAATCGTGGGGCGCAGCTGCGCGTTCAACTCTTCCAGCAGGTACAGGGTGACCACCGTGGCTTTGGAAAAGTCTTCTTTGAAGATGTCGCCGTGCACGATGCGCACCCGGTCGGCCACCCCCGCGCGCTGCGCGTTGCGCTGAGCCAGTGCGGCCAGGTCTTTGTTGTACTCAATGCCCCAGGCCCGCGCCCCAAACTGCCGCGCCGCCGCGATCGGGATCTTGCCGTCTCCTGCGCCCAGGTCCACCACTTCGTCATCGGGGCCAACCCGCGCGGCCGTCAGCATTTGGATGACCAACTCATCACGGGTGGGCAGCCACATCACATCCTTGCCCATTTGTCCCAGTTTGGGGGTGTAGGTTTCGGGCGGCAGGCTGGTGCAGGCTGGTGCAGGCTTGCAGCAGCAACATGGCCACAAGGGGCCAAACGCGGGTGAATCGGTGCATGGGCGGAACCGGACAGGGCAAGGGTGTTCTGAGGTTTTGGAGGGTACCGGATTTCTGAGCAAAGGCAGCTGTGGGGGTGACAGGACCGGCTGTGTCGATCCACACCGGCCAGTTGCCAAGGCCCGATCCAGCAGGATTGATCGCAATGGCAAGCGGGTCTACTCGGAGGGCGTTCCGTCCATCCCGTATCGGGTGCAGTGACCTTCAAAAGGGTGCCCGCCAAAAGTGCGCCCACGATTGAAGACTTGTTGAGGCACACCTCGGGCATGGCCTGTGGCGAACTCACCGCCAATACACCGTCAAAGACGCGTAAACCAAAGCCAAGGTTTTTCGTCCCAGTGTCCCTTTTGATCAATGAAGGACACAGGTTTCATGTACCTGCGGCCAATGCATCGCGTTTGGCTGAGGCGTTTGCCAAGGACCCGTTGACGGGTGCGCCCAACGTTTTGATCGACGGCTCCAAAACACCAGGCAATGACCAGGGCGGTGCTGGCAGTGTGGGCATAAATGGCTGCTGCTTGCGGTATTGCCACTGTGCATGGCTCGGCAGGCGAGTTCATGTGGGCTGGATTTGCAGGGACATTTTTCTGGGCTGAACCCAAAGAAAAATTGTGCGCTGTCTAGATGACACAGTCCCCCAGTCTATTGCGTGCCAGCTATCGCACACTGATGAAAAATCTGGTTTCTCAAGCCATTGTCAATTGAGACAAGCCAACCCCAACGTCAAGTTGGGCTTGGCGTTTGGGGGCCTGTCAACCCGCTCGTGCGTGCCCGATGTGGTGCTTGGGTGGGCATGACGTGCGTTGCTGAAACTCGATGACATGTCAGCTATTGGGCTCACGCCTTCGGGCTTGGAAGCCAACGAAAGCTGTGCCTGCGTTGCAGCGTTTGCGGTCAGCGATCGTTGCAAGCGGAGCTGCAGCTGTAGGTCAGAACCGGAAGTTCCGGCAGGCCGCAGCGAGATCGGGTGGACAGGCCCCTTCGATACGGCATGGACTAAGCTATAAACCAAAGTAGTTGGAAACTATTGCTGCAAATGAAAAGGACAAGACATGGCAAAGCTACACGATTTCGCATCGTCGATTGTCTGGACTGGAAACCGGGGAGAAGGAACTCGCGCTTACAAAAGTTACGACCGGACTTGGGATATTGCCTTGCCCAGCAAGGACATCATTCATTGTTCGAATGATCCTCTCCTTGGTGGTGATCCAGCCAAGATGAATCCTGAAGATCTCCTGATTTCGGCTTTGTCCGCATGCCACATGCTTTGGTATTTACACCTTGCGAGCAATGCTGGGATCGTTGTTACAGGCTACCGTGACGATCCGATTGGCCATGGCGAGACTCTGCCGAATGGAGCAGGACGGTTTCTTGCTGCAGTTCTCCGTCCGAAAATTTCGGTGCAAGAAGGCGCAGATTTGGAATTTGCTGGCGAACTTCACCATAAAGTTCATGACTTTTGCTTTATTGCTCGATCAGTTAATTTTCCCGTGAGCTATGAGCCGACTTTCACTGTAGTCGCCCGATAAGCCTTTACGAATAACGCCTTCCAAGGTCCGCAACGAGTCGGCCGTGGACAGTCACTTGCGACGATTGAATGTCTGCTCCCAGCCTCAAGCAGACCCTAGAAATTGACGGCACCCCCATTTTGGATGGATCACTGGTTCAGGCTGGGAGCCGTCGTTGACCCATGCCCAAAATGTGCCCACACCCACACTTGCCCCGTGATCTCCCTGATGCGAAGTCCATTCAAAATTTGTATGATGACCTGATCAATTCGCATCAGGACACCCCATGCAACGCAGAAACTGGATCGCAGCGGCCGCTGCTTTGGTCGCCACCTCGCCATTTCTGGCCAACACCGCTTCGGCCCAAACTTGGCCCGCCCGATCCATCAAGCTGGTGGTGCCTTTTCCGCCCGGCGGTCTGATCGACAACATGGCCCGGCTGGTCGCACCCAAACTGGCGCTGGAGTTGGGCCAGCCCATCGTCATTGACAACAAGCCCGGTGCGGGTGGCAATCTGGGTGCGGCCGAGGCGGCGCGTGCGGCGGCCGATGGCTACACCTTGCTCATGGCTTCCCCCCCGCTCACCATCAGCCCGGCGCTGTACAGCAAACTGCCTTACAAGCCCGAGCAAATTGTCCCGGTGGCGTTGTTGGGCCGCGTGCCCAATGTGCTGGTGGTCAACCCGACTGCGGGCATCAACAGCCTGGCTGAATTGACGGCTTTGGCCAAGTCCAAACCAGGTCAGCTCAATTACGCCTCGAACGGGCAGGGCACCTCGCTGCACCTGAGCGCCGAGCTGTACAAAAGCCAGTCGGGTGCGTTCGTCACACATATCCCTTACCGGGGTGCGGCCGCAGGTCTCACGGGCTTGATGGCGGGCGAAGTGAACATGATGTTCGACAACCTGCCCTCGGCGCTGGGCCTGATCAACGGCGGCAAGCTCAAAGCCCTGGCCGTGACCACGCCCCAGCGCAGCAGCGCTTTGCCCAATGTGCCCACCATGGAAGAAGCGGGCATGAAGGGCTACCAGGTGTTTGCCTGGTTCGGTGTGGCAGCGCCTGCGGGCCTGCCTGTACCGGTTGCGCAAAAGCTGGAACAAGCGCTGGAACGTGTGGCCAGCCAGCCCGAGGTGAGGGCGGCCATGCTCAAAGCCGGCGCAGAGCCCGCTTGGGCCAACGCCCAAGGCCTGGCCAGTTTTATGCAGGCTGACACCACGCAGTGGAAAAAAGTGGCGGCTTTCGCCAAGATCACGCTGGATTGACACCCGCAATGGGACTACATGCGCGTTGGGCGCTTTACTCTGGAGAAATGACATGACGACAGTAGGATTGATCGGTTTAGGGGCCATGGGCTCGGGCATGGCCGCATCGCTGCGCCGCGCTGGGCACAGCGTGCAGGTGTTTGATGTGCGCCGCGAGGTGGCCGAGGCGTTCACGAATGCGGGCGGCACGGCGCACGACTCGCTGGCCTCGCTGGGTGCTGCGTGCGACGTGGTGGTGTCGGTGGTGGTCAATGCCGCACAAACCGAAGCCGTGCTGTTTGGCGACGGCACCACCCCCGATGGCATGTCTGGTTGCGCGGCCAGCATGAAGCCGGGCAGCGTGTTCGTGATGTGCTCCACCGTGGACCCGAATTGGTCGGTGGCACTCGAAGCGCGGCTGGAGGCCATGGACCTGCGCTATGTGGACGCGCCCATCTCGGGCGGCGCGGCCAAGGCCGCCTCTGGCCAGATGACCATGATGACCGCGGGCAAGCCTGAGGCTTATGCCGTGGCCGAGCCCTTCTTGAACGCCATGGCCGCCAAGGTCTACAAGCTGGGCGACAGCGCAGGCGCGGGCAGCAAGGTCAAGATCATCAACCAGCTGCTGGCGGGCGTGCACATCGCGGCCGCTGCCGAAGCCATGGCGCTGGGCATGCGCGAGGGTGTGGACCCGGCCGCCCTGTACGAGGTGATCACCAACAGCGCGGGCAACAGCTGGATGTTTGAAAACCGCATGGCCCATGTGCTGGCGGCCGACTACACACCGCTGTCGGCCGTGGACATTTTTGTGAAGGATCTGGGCATCGTGCTCGACATGGCGCGTGCCAGCAAGTTCCCGCTGCCGCTGTCCAGCACCGCGCACCAGATGTTCATGCAGGCGAGCACGGCGGGCTTCGCCAAAGAAGACGACAGCGCGGTGATCAAGATCTTTCCGGGCATCGAACTGCCGAAGAAAAAAAGTGCCTGACCGTTGTGGGCGCTTGCCCCTGCGCGCGTATGCGTTCGGCCGCAGGGGCGGCCTCCCACAACAACACCAAACACAAGCCAACCATGACCAAAACATTGAAACTGGGCTGTATTGCCGACGACTTCACCGGCGCCACAGACCTCGCCAACAACCTGGTGCGCTCGGGCATGCGGGTGGTGCAAACCATTGGCGTGCCCACGGCCTCCCTAGCGGCCGATGTGGATGCGGTGGTGGTGGCGCTCAAGTCGCGCACCATTCCCGCCGCCGATGCGATTGCGCAATCACTCGACGCTTTGAAGTGGTTACAGGCGCAGGGCGCAGAGCAGATCTATTTCAAATACTGCTCCACCTTTGACAGCACGCCCGAAGGCAACATCGGCCCCGTGACCGAGGCGCTGATGGACGCGTTGGGCACGGACTTCACCATCGCCACACCCGCCTTCCCGGACAACGGCCGCACCGTGTTCAAGGGCTACCTGTTCGCAGGCAACGTGCTGCTCAATGAATCGGGCATGCAAAACCACCCGCTCACGCCCATGACCGACGCCAACTTGGTGCGTGTGATGCAGGCGCAAACGAAGCGCAAGGTGGGCTTGATCGACTACAAAACCGTGGCACAGGGCGAAGCGGCGATTCGCGAACGCATCGCCGCGCTGCGTGCCGAAGGTGTGGGCGTGGCCGTGGTGGACGCGACCAGCAACGAAGACTTGCATCGCCTCGGGCCTGCCTTGAAGGGCATGCCGGTCGTCACCGCAGGTTCGGGCGTGGCCATTGGCCTGCCCGCCAACTTTGGCTTGAAGCCTTCGCTGCAAGCCAGCCAATTGCCAGTGGCCCGTGGCTTGCAGGCGGTGGTCTCGGGCAGCTGCTCTTTGGCCACCAACGCGCAGGTGGCGAACTTCAAAGCAACTGGCCGCCCCGCCATGGCGATCAACCCGGCGGCACTGATGAACGGCCAAAGCAGCGCCGTGGTGCAGCAGGTGCTGGCCTGGGCTGAGCCGCTTTTGAAAGACGGTCCGGTGCTGGTGTACTCCACCGCCGAACCTGAAGCCGTCAAAGCCGTGCAGGCGCAGCTGGGCGTGGCCGAAGCGGGCGCTTTGGTGGAACACGCGTTGGCTGCGGTGGCGCGTGGCCTGGTCGATTTGGGTGTGAAGCAGCTGGTGGTGGCCGGTGGCGAAACCTCGGGTGCTTGTGTGCAGGCGCTGGACATTGCGCAGCTGCAAATCGGCCCGCAGATTGACCCCGGCGTGCCGTGGTGCCATGCGCCTTCTGAAAACGGCGGCGTGCACATTACGCTCAAATCGGGCAACTTCGGCACCGAGGATTTTTTCAGCAAAGCGTTTGGGGTTTTGCGGTGACAGGTGCGCACAGCGGGGCAGCAAGCATGTCGGGGCTGAAGCCGCCGACCTACCGAAACCCTCGCAGGTCGGCGGCTTCAGCCCCGACAAGGCGGCCACTGCACTCGGAACCCCCACGAATTTCGGAGACCCTGCATGAATGAAACCCAGGCCCGCGAAGAGATCTGCCGTCTGGGCCGCAGCCTGTTTGAGCGCGGCTACGTGCACGCCACGGCGGGCAACATCAGCGTGCGGCTCGATGACGGCTTCCTCATCACGCCCACCGACGCGTGTCTGGGTTTTCTGGACCCGGCACGTTTGGCCAAGCTGGACCTGCAAGGCCAACAAGTGAGCGGCGACAAGGGCAGCAAAACCATGGCCCTGCACCGCCAAATTTATGCTGCTGCGTGTGAGCACGATGCCCACACGCGCTGTGTGATCCACACCCACAGCACGCATGTCGTCGCGCTCAGCCTGAATGCGCCAGGCCCTGAACTGTTGCCGCCCATCACGCCCTACTTTGCGATGAAAGTCGGTCATGTGCCGCTGGTGCGCTACCACCGCCCCGGCAGCCCGGATGCGGCGCACGAGGTGGCCGAGCTGATCCGCCAATACGCCGCGCGCGGCACGCCCATCCGCGCTGTGATGTTGCCCCGTCTGGGGCCCAATGTGTGGCACGACACGCCCGCTGCGGCCATGGCCACGCTCGAAGAGCTGGAAGAAACCGCCCGGCTGATGCTGCTGCAGCCGGGCACACCCGCGCTGCAAGCCCATGAAATAGACGACTTGCGCCAGACCTTTGGTGCACGTTGGTAAAAACTGAAAGTTGTACATGCCTCAATTTGCCGCCAACCTCTCGATGATGTACCCCGATTTGCCGTTTCTGGACCGCTTTGAAGCGGCAGCCCGGGACGGTTTCAAGGCCGTGGAGTACTTGTTTCCCTACGCCTTTCCTGCGCAAGAGCTGGCCGCCCGTTTGAAGGGGAATGGCCTGCAACAGGTGCTGTTCAACGCCCCGCCGGGCGGTACCGATACCGACAGCTTTGGCAAGGCGTGGGAAACGGGCCAACGGGGCACGGCCAGCGTGCCCGGGCGCGAGGCCGAGTTTCGCACCGGCTTTGCACAAGCCCTGATTTACGCCGAAGTGCTGAACTGCCCGCGCATCCACGCCATGGTGGGCCTGCGTGCCGAAGGCGCGAGTGCCGAGGCGTTTGACGCCACGCTCATCAGCAACCTGCAATGGGCCGCTCTTGAGGCCACCAAGGCCGGGCGCGATGTGCTGGTCGAGCCGATCAACACCCGCAGCGTGCCGGGCTTTCACCTCAACCGCCAAGACCACGCACACCGCATCGTGCAGGCCGTGGGCGCACCCAACGTGAAGGTACAGATGGACCTGTTCCATTGCCAGATCGTCGAAGGCGACCTGAGCGCCAAGATCGCCCAGTACCTGCCCACGGGCCGAGTGGGTCATTTCCAGATTGCCGAGGTGCCCAACCGCCACGAACCGGGCACGGGCGAGGTGAACTGGCCGCACATCTTCCGGACCATCGACAGGGTGTCGGCCGAGTGCGGCTGGGACGGCTGGATCGGCTGCGAATACAACCCGGCCGACGCATCGGCGGGCGGCACTTCGCGGGGTTTGGGCTGGCTCCAAGCACTTTGAATCTTCTTTCAAACGTCATCCAGAAGTCACAGGGGCGCTGCAAACTTCGGTGGTTTTCAAAGGGTCTTGTCAGACCCGTTGAGCAAATCCACTGGAGTTCACATGAAGATCAAATACTGGATGGCTGCGGCATCTGTGCTGATGCTGCAAGCATGCGGCGGCGACAGCGCACCGCTGTTCAAAACCCTGTCAGGCGAGGCGCCTTTGGTGATTGGTCACCGTGGCGCATCAGGCACCTTTCCTGAGCACACCCTGGAGGCGTACAAAGCCGCCATTGACCAAGGTGCCGATTTCGTGGAGCCTGATTTGGTGTTGACCAAAGACGGCGTGATGATCGCTCGCCATGAGCCGATTCTGGACGGCACCACGGATGTGGCCACCAAGTTTGCGGACCGCAAAACCACCAAAAATCTGGATGGCGAGCCAAAGACCGCGTATTTCGCCAGCGATTTCACTTTGGCTGAAATCAAGACTTTGCGCGCCATTCAGCCGGTGGGCGTGCGCTCCAAGGTGTATGACGGTCTGTTCTCGATTCCAACCCTGGACGAGGTGATTGCACTGACCAAAACCGAAGGTGCCAAAGTCGGCCGCACGGTCGGCATTTATCCCGAAATCAAGCACTCCACCTTCCACGCCACGGATGTGGGTTTTGGCAAAAACGTGTTTGAAGACAAGCTGGTCAGCACCCTGCATGCGGCTTACGGCAATGTGGCCACGGCCCCGGTGTTCATTCAGTCATTTGAAGTGGCGAACCTGCAGTATCTGAACACCAAAACCAGCATCAAACTGGTGCAGTTGGTCGATGCTTACGATGTGCTCGACGACGGCAGCATCCATGTCGATACCGCCACGTACAACCCATGGCGTCAGCCTTATGACTTTGTGGTCAGCAAAGACGCCCGTACTTTCAAAGACCTGGTCACGGCCAGCGGCTTGGACTTCATCAAGACCTATGCGGATGCCGTCGGCCCCTGGAAGCCTTACCTGGTCAAGACCGTGAACGACAAAGTGGACCGTTCGGGTGATGGAAAAATCACCGACATCGATCGCCGCGTGGACGGCTCAACGGGTGTGATCGAGATGGCCCACCAAAAAGGCCTGCTCGTTCACACCTGGACCTTCCGGGGTGACAGCGGCGGTTATGACCTGGGCTTCAAGGACGTCAAAACCGAGATTCAGTACTACATGAACCTCGGCATTGACGGCGTGTTCAGCGATTTCCCCGCAGCCGGTGTGGCCGCACTGAAAGCCCTTCGCGGCTATTGAAGAGCTGCACTTTTTACCGATCCTTCAGCCGGATTTTCAGCCCGAACCTGCAAATGACCGCCGTGTTGGCGGCTTTGCGGGTTCGGGGACTGGCGGCCTTCAAACCGTTGGCAAAGGCAAAGCCCGCAAACGCTTGCCATTGAGCGAGGCGATCGCGTTGGCGATGGCCGGGGCCACCGGGGGCAGCCCCACTTCGCCAATGCCGCCGGGGTGGTTGTCGGTGGGCATCACCTTCACAAAGACCTCGGGCGTTTCGTTGGCGCGCAACACGCGGTAGGCGTTCAGGTTGGTTTGCTGGGGCTCACCGGCCTTGAAGTCCATGCGCTCATGCAAGGCCGCCGACAAGCCGAAGATGACCGAGCCTTCGATTTGAGCCTGCACGTTTTGGGGCTGCAAGGCATGGCCGCAATCCACCGCAGACCAGACTTTGTGCACCTTGGGTCGGCCTTTGTCGATGGAGACCTGCACCACCATGCCACAGTAGGTGTTCCACGCGTCTGAGAACGCCAGGCCCAGCGCGTGCCCTTTGGGCAGTTTGGCTTTGCCCCATTGCGACATGTCGGCCACCGCCTTCAACACCGCAGCGCCACGCGGGTTCTTGCTCAGCAAGTCCATGCGGTAAGCCAGCGGGTCGGCGCCCACGCCGCGGGCCACTTCGTCGATCAGGGTTTCGATGGCGAACTTGATGTAGCCCGGACCCACTGCACGCCAGAAGCCGGCCTGAATGCCGCGCTCTTCGATCATGAACTGCACGTTGTGGTCAGGGATGTCGTAGGTGATTTCCGTGCCCTCCATCACGGGCGCGTCCTTGCCGCCTGAGGCCTTGAACGCCGGTGGCACCACACGGGCGTAAATGCCTTCCGATACCACGCGGTGCAACAGGCCGACGATCTTGCCTTGTGCATCGACGCCGGCGACCAGGTGCTGCCCGGTCATGGGGCGGTATTTGTCGTGCGTCATGTCATCTTCTCGGGTCCAGATCACCTGGATAGGCGTGCCTGGCATGGCCTTGGCCACCAGGGCCGCATCGGCCGCGTAATCGGCCTCGACCCGCCGTCCGAAACCACCGCCCAGCAAGGTGATGTGGACGGTGATGTTTTCCGGCTTGAAGCCGCCAGCGCCCGCCACCGTGCCGGTGACAAACGAGGCCGATTGGGCCGGTGCCCAGACCTCGATCTTGTCGCCGTCTACGCGCGCGGTGCAGTTCATCGGCTCCAGGCAAATGTGGCTGAGCATCTCGCTGGTGTAGGTGGCGCTGAAGGTCCGGGTGGCACCGGCCAGGCGTTTGGCGGCATCACCATCTGCGATGAAGTCAATGCCTTTGTCCTCCAGGTTTTGTGCCCGTTTGACGTATTCGGCGCGCATGGCATCGGAGTTCTGGCTGCGCGCTTTGGCCTTCTGGGTCCAGACCACCTTGAGCTGGTCACGGGCTGTTTTGGCTGTGAAAAACGAATCGGCCACCACCGCCACACCATAGGGCAGGCGCACCACGTTCTTGACACCCGCCACCGCACGGGCGGCTGCATCGTCCACACTCTCGGGTGTTTCGCCTTGCACCGGGGCGCGCAAAACAGAGGCCCACAGCATGCCCGGCAGACGCTGGTCAATACCGTACAGGGCCTGGCCGCTGGATTTGGCGGGCACGTCCACACGGGGAATGTCCTTGCCGATCAGGCGGAACTGCGCCATCGGCTTGAGCATGCTCTTGTCCACCTTGGGCAGTTCGGCAGGGGCCTGCGCGACCTTGGCAATGTCGGCGTAGCTCATGCTGCGGCCACCGCTGTGGATGACGCGGCTGGCTTCGGTGCGCAGCTCGGAGGCGGGCACGCCCATGGCCTGGGCGGCCGCATTCACCATCACCAGACGTGCCTGGGCACCAGCCAGGCGCAGCGGCTCGTAATAGCCTTGCACCGTGCGCGAAGCGCCTGTGGTCATGCCGCCGCCAAAGCGGGGGTTGCCAAAACGCTTGGGGTCGCTGGGCGACTGCACCACACGCACCTGACGCCAGTCCAGGTCCATCTCTTCGGCCAGCAGCATGGGCATGGCGGTCATGGTGCCCTGGCCCATTTCAGCGCCAGGCGACATCAGGGTCACCACACCATCGAGGCCGATGTTGATCCAGCTGTTGGGGCCAAAGCCAGCAGCGCCAGGCGTCTGGGCCAAAGCCAATTCGGTTTGTGTCAGGCCAAACGACAGGCCCAAAGCCAGGCCGCCCGAACCGAGGATGAAAGAGCGGCGCGACACTGCGCCCGGAATGGAAGGGGTCGGGTTCATGCCTTGCCTCCGTTGAGGGTTTGCTGGGCGTTAGAGACCGCAGCGGCGATCTGGTTGTAGGTGCCGCAGCGGCAAATGTTGCCGCTCATGGCTTCCAGGATTTCGGTGCGGCTGAGGTTCTTCTTGACCACGCTGATGACTTTGGCGGCGGTCATGAGTTGACCCGATTGGCAGTAGCCGCATTGCGGCGCTTGCGCCTTGACCCAGGCCGCTTGCAGGGCCTGGCCTGTGCGGGTCTTCATCAGGCCTTCCACGGTGGTCACGTCTTTGCCTTCGGCCACCGACAGCGGCAAGGAGCAAGAGCGCACCGGCTCGCCGTTCAAGTGCACTGTGCAGGCACCGCACTGGGCGATGCCGCAACCGAACTTGGTGCCGGTGAGGTTGAGTTTTTCCCGGATGACCCACAGCAAAGGGGTCTCCGGCTTGGCATCGACCGAGACGGCCTCGCCATTGACTTTGAATCGAACCATGCATGTCTCCGGTGGTGGCATCTGATGCAGTCCGGTGCAACTTGCCCGTGACCGCGCAAAGCCCATGCTTCGCGCCTGCATCGTGAAACCGCCAAGTTAATGTCCTTGGCCTGATCCGTCTGTCGCGCACGGCTCAAATGCGGACAAACCCTGAGCATGGCACGGCGGTGGGAAATCCTCTCACCGATGTTCTTGACAGTTTGAGGTTCCACGCATTTAATTTATTGAACGTCCATCGTATGATTTTTCAAAAAGTTTGTTCGATCATCCCTTTCGCCGCAGTCCTTGCTGCATGGCCGCCGCCTTGGTGACCGACACGGTCCCCATGTCCGATTCCGATAACCATCAGAGACGAATGAGGTCATCATGAACCCCGCCTTGCCCATTGCCTGCACTTCTTCCGGCCTGCTTCGCGGTCGGGTGGAAGACGGCATCAACGTGTTTTGCAACGTGCCTTACGCGGCACCACCCGTGGGGCCTCTTCGTTTCCAGCGTCCGGCAGCGGTCACCCCTTGGGAGGGTGAAAGGGACGCCACGCGCCACGGGCCGGTGCCCCCCCAACCGGTGTCGCGGCTGCGTGCCGTGATGGGTGACTTCACGGCCGAGCAGGATGAAGATTGCCTCACGCTCACGATCACCACGCCGGCTGTTGACGGTCGGCGGCGTCCGGTGCTGATTTGGCTGCATGGCGGGGCTTTCTGGACTGGAGCAGGTTCGCTCGACTGGTACTCGGGTGTACCGATGTCGCGCCATGGCGATGTGGTCGTGGTGGGGGTGAATTACCGCTTGGGCGCCTTCGGTTTCATGCACTTGCCCGGTGTTTCCGAACCCAACCTCGGGCTGCACGACCAGATGGCTGCCCTCAAGTGGGTCAGTCAGGAAATCGAGGCTTTCGGAGGGGACCCGGACAACATCACGGTGATGGGGCAATCGGCGGGCGGTCTGTCGATCCTGGCCATGCTGGCCCACCCACCGAGTCGCCAGCTGATGCGGCGCGCCATTGTGCAAAGTGCACCGTTCGGCCGGTTGCTCCGGTCCAGACGCGAAGCCCAGTCGCTCGCTGAAACCCTGCAGGAGACGCTGGGCATCACGGACCCGGCGCAGTGGCGAAGCATCAGCGCGCAGGCGATCAATGAAGCGCAATTGAAGGTCGCGCGCAGCTTGGCGTCATTTGCCAACACCAGCCCGGTGTTCATCCCGGTGGCCGACCATGAATTGCTGGGCGAGGATGTGGTGGGTGCCGCCTTGGCGGGCGCAGCCGAATGCGATGTGATGATTGGCTACACACGCGATGAAATGTCGGCCTTTTTCGGTGCCGATGAGCAGATCCGCAATGCCACGGCAGAGCAGACCCGCGCCGTGTTCGCCCGGATGTTTGGTGCCGCAGCCGACCAGGCGTTGGCCGAATACCGCGAGCGCACCGGTGCCAGCGACAACGCATCGCTGCTGGGTGCCATGCTGGGCGATGCGTCCTTTGGCGCAGGTGTGCACGCGTTTGCCGAGCGGCTGGCGGACCTGGGGCGTCCGGCTTGGGTTTACCGCTTCGACTGGGCCGCGCCGGACAACCGGTTTGCCGCTTGCCATTGCTGCGAAATTCCTTTCATGCTGGACACTTTGCCTGCGTGGCAGGCCCCGATGCTTGAAGGCGGCGACCCCGCGTCCATGGCGAGGCTGGCTGCGCAGATGCGCGATGCCTGGATTGCTTTTGCGACGCACGGCGACCCATCGCACCCGGGCCTGGCCCATTGGCCCCGATACGAACAGGCCAGGCAGACCATGCTGCTGGATGTCCACAGCCGCGTCGCCAACGATCCGGCGGGCCGGACAAGATGGAAATACTGGCCATGACCGACGACTTGATCATTTTTGACCATGTAGGACTCGCCTTTGGCGGCGAGGCTATCTATGAAGACCTGAGCTTTTCGGTCGGACGGGGTGAATTTGTCTGCCTGCTCGGTCCATCCGGCTGCGGCAAGTCAACCTCCTTGCGCTTGATCGGTGACCTGTTGGCCGCTCATTCGGGCCAAGTCACCATTGATGGCAAGCCCCCCTCGCAAGCTTGGCAGGACGTGGCCTTTGTGTTCCAGTCGCCGCGTCTGGCACCCTGGCGCAACGCGATCGACAATGTCTTGCTTGGCGTTGAGTTGCGCATGGGCAAAGAAGAGGCCAGGCGGCGTCAGGCGCGTGCCAGCGAGTTGCTGGCCATGGTGGGCCTGGCGAATTCGGCGCACAAATACCCTTCCATGCTTTCTGGCGGTGAGCGCCAACGGGTGGCCATCGCACGTGCCTTGGCGGTCGATCCGACCATCGTGCTGATGGACGAGCCTTTCTCGGCACTGGACCCCAACACCCGCCGGCGCATGCGTAGCGAAATTGAAAGCATCTGGCAGCGCACGGGCCGCACGGTGCTGCTGGTCACGCACGACATCGAAGAGGCCATCGTGCTGGCTGACCGGATCGTGCTCTTGTCCAACAAGCCGACCCGGGTGCTCGAAAGCATTCCTGTCACCGTGCCACGCCCCCGGCGGCTGGTGGGTGACCCTGATCTTGAAGCGCTCAGGGATCGCCTGCAGCGTTTGTTCCAGTCCCTTGAAACAGAACCGGAGGACCTTTGACATGTCACTGAACCGTCGCCATTTCCTGGCCGCAGCCACGGCACCCGCCATCCTGTCGTCTTCACCGTTGCGCGCCCAGACCAAGCCCAAGGTCTCTTACGCTTACTTGCTGGACCCTGCCTATGACGCGGTCGTCTGGGCCATCAAGAACGGCAAGGTCAAATCCAGCATCATCGATGTCGAGGCCACCGGCATGCTGATCCCGCAACTGCTGCAGGTCACCTCGACCAAGCAATACGATGTCGTCATGACCGCCGTCATCGGGGTGCCGGCAGCGGCTGCACGTGGGCTGGACCTGCGCATCCTGTCGGCCGCTTTGCATGCCTCGCCGGTGGGCGAAGGCGGGGGCGTCTGGGTGAAGAAGGGCAGTCCCCACACGACGGTCTCGGCGCTCAAGGGCCGCACCATGGCCTCGTATGGCTTGCGTTCCACGGGGTACATGTTCGTGCGCGAAGCGATGCGCCTGAAATTCGGTCTCAACATGGCGCTGGAGGGTGGCGATGTGCGTCAGGTCGAGGTGCAGGCACCGAATTTGCCGGCTGCGCTGGCCACGGGTCAGGCCGATGCCGCCACCTTGATTCACAGCCAGGCCTGGCGGGCCATGCAGAGCGGTGAATTCCACAACATTTGTGAAACCAACGTCATCCTGAATGAGCGTTATGGCCCTCTGGTGTCGGCCGTCAATGTGTCTTACCCGGACCGCCTGGCACAGCGCGCAGAACACATCAGTGAATTCAACCGCATGCTCAAGGCCTCGGTGAGCTACGCCCTGACCAACCGCGACGAGGTGTTTGGTGCGGTCGCCAAGCAGGCCAACATCGACCGTGGCTTTCTGGAGTGGTGGTTCGACAAGACCACGCGTGTGCCTGCCGTGTTTGGCGATGAGCATGCCAAGGCCGTCCAGACGGCCTGGACCATCGGACGGGACATGGGCATGGTGGCGTCAGTCCCTGACGTGCGTGCTTATACCTGGGACAAGACGCTGCGCTCATGACCGCAGCAGCTGCAGCATCCAGTCGACTGCTTCGCACCCAGCGTGGGCTTGCCCTGGCCTTCCTTTTGGTGCTGGCGGTGGCATGGTGGGCCACGGCAGGACGTGTGCCCGCCTACGTCCTGCCGCCGCCGAGCGAAGTCGGCAAAGCCTTGCTCACTTTCGTGTCGTCTGCGCAGCGGCTGTCGCACCTGTTTGCCACGCTGGCCCACATCGGATCGGCCATCGGTATTTCATTCCTGCTGGGCGCCATGCTGGCCTTTGCCGCGCATTACGCCCGATGGAGCGCACCGGCCATACACCAGCGGCTCAATCCGTTTTTGAGCGCTTTTTCGGGCATCGGCTGGACGCTGCTTTCCGTGATCTGGTTCGGTGTGTCCAGCTACACGGTGGTGTTCACGATTGTTGTGGTCCTGCTGCCTTTTGCGTTGGTGAACTTGCGTGAGGGGCTGCTTGCGCTTGATGCTGAACTGCACGAAATGGGCAACAGCTTTGGCCGCAGCCGCTGGCGCGCCTGGCGGCTGCTGGTGATGCCCGCCTTGCTGCCTTTTGTGGCCGCGACACTGCGCATCATGTTTGGCGTGGCCTGGAAAGTGGCATTGACCGCCGAACTCTTTGGTGGCGGTCGGGGCTTGGGCTATGTGATCAACATCGCCCGCCAGGACTACGACACGGCGACACTGTTTGCGGTCATTTTGTTCATCATCATCGCTGTGACGCTGGCGGACCGACTGTTGTTCGGTCCGCTGGAGCGGTACACGGCCCGTCAGTTTGGAAGCACGCCATGAAGTCCGAAGCGTCAAGCGCCAAGGCCCTTTCCCAGGATGTCGGGCGTCGTTCGGGCGCACTGTGGTTGGCCGACGCCTTGGTCGTGCTGGCGCTGGTGGCCTGGGCTGCAGGGGCGGCCAATTTGCCCGAATTCGTTTTGCCGGGGCCGTTGGCGGTGGGGCAAAGGCTGCTCACCCTGTTCACGGACGGCGAATTCTTTGTCCACACGGCAGCCTCCACGTTGCGTGTGTTGGGCTCGGTGTTTTTGGCCTTGGTGATCGGCGGCGGGTTGGCGGTGCTCGCTCGGGCCGTGCCATGGCTTGACGGCATTGTGAGCGGATTGCTTCAGCCTTTCCTCAGCGCATTCCCCTCGATCGGCTGGGCCATCCGGGCGGCCATCTGGTTCACCCCAGGTCATGCTTCGATCGTGTTTGTGCAAGTCGCGATCCTCATCCCGTTTTGCCTGATCAACGTCACCGAAGGTTTGCGACAGATTGATCGGGAAGCCCTGGAGATGGCCACCAGTTTCACCCGTTCCCGCCCACGCATCGTGCTGCGCGTGGGTTTGCCGCTGCTGTTGCCCTACCTGATGGGTGCGCTGCGCATCGCTTACGGCGTGGCCTGGAAAATTGCGTTGGTCGCTGAATTGTTGGGCTCGACTTCCGGACTTGGATTTTTGATGCTGCGTGCCCAAGGTTCCGCCGACATGACCACCGTGCTCGCCGCATGTCTGGCCATCGTTGCCTTGTTTTATGCGGGCGAACGCCTGTTGCTCGACCCACTCGCGCGACGTTTCAGCCCACGTTAAGACCCCGGTCGCCGCAGCCGCGACCGGTATGAACTGTCAAGCCAGACCGCACACGGTCTTGGAGCCTTCCCAGCTGCTGAGGGCTTGACTCAAATCCACGCCACGGCGCATGGCGGTCATTTCGGCCACGATGCTCATGGCGATTTCCGGTGGGGTCAGGGCGCCCAGATTCAGGCCCACCGGGCCGCGCAATTGGGCGGCTTCGGCTTCTGACACATCGAATTCGAGCAGGCGTTTGCGCCGCTGCGTGTTGTTGTGGCGCGAGCCCAGGGCCCCCACATAAAACGCGGGCGTGTGCAGCGCCTCCATCAGGGCCAGATCGTCCAGTTTGGGGTCGTGCGTCACGGCCACCACCGCGCTGTTGTGGTCCAGACGCATGGCCAGCACCAGGTCGTCGGGCATCTGGGTGGACAGGTGCACACCGGCCATGGCTTCCCAGCCTTCGTGGTATTCGGCGCGAGGTTCGCACACCGTGACCTGGTAGTCCAGCATGACCGCCATGGCCGCCAGATAGCGCGAGAGTTGCCCGCCACCGATGATGAGCAGGCGCAGGCGCGGGCCGTGCACCGTGGTCAGGCTTTGGCCATCAAACTGCAGCTTGTCGCCCTCGGTGGCCGCGCTCATGCGCACCATGCCTGTGGCCATGTCCAGACGCCGCTCCACGCGCTGGTGTTGCTCAATCAGCACCAGCAACTCACGCAATTGCGATTGGGGTGACAAGGGCTCCAGCACCACCTGCACCGAGCCGCCGCAAGGCAGGCCAAAGCGGCGCACCTCTTCGGCGGTCTGGCCGTAGGTGGTGGTCTCCGGCATGCGCATGGCCAACTCGCCCGCCGCCACACGGCGGATCAGGTCGTCTTCGATGCAGCCACCCGAGACCGACCCGGCCACTTGGCCGTCGCCTCGGATGATCATGAGCGAGCCCGGTGGGCGTGGGGCCGATCCCCAAGTGCGCACCACGGTGCCCATGACCACGCGCTGGCCCCGGCTTTGCCAGTCCAAAGCGGTGCGGATCACGTCGATGTCGATGCTGTTCATGCTGTTTTTGTCTCCGTTGTGGGCATCAGCCTTGCCGCTGTGCAGAAATCATAAAGTGATCAGGGAATGGACCAAGACGGGTGCGCGACAGTTTCGCGTACGGACAGAACCAGCGCCTGCAACCCGGCCAAAGCCCCCAGCAAAGCCAAGGCGGTCTGCATTGCCAACGGGCCTGACATCGGACTGGCCAAGCCCACCCACACCAGCAAGCCCGGTCCCAGAACCAGCGCCATGGCGCGCGTCAGCCAGGGCGGTGTCATGGTCGACAATTTCATGGTGACACGGGGTCGGCTGCAATGCACGGCCCAGGCCAGTGAAGGCAGCAGCATGGCCAGCACGCCATGCACAGTACTTTGGCCCAGCAGCATCAGTGCGCCCAAGGCCAGTAAAACCAGGCTCAGGCAAGGCTGGCGGTGTGTTGGTATCCAGCGCCATGAAGGTGCCACCAAGGCGGGCAAGACCGCCATCATCCCCAGGTGCCCCAGCACCATCTGTTCGTTGGACAAGCCCAAACCGGCGCACCACACATTGCCCATCCACAGGCTGCCCATCATCAGGCCCATGGCGGAAGGGGCCAGCAAGCTGCTGAGTTCGGCCCGGGCACCGGGGCAGCCCGTCGGCCTTGGCACCGTGGCACGGTCTCGTGCAGACAAGACCGTGGCACACACCACCAGCAGGGCGCTCACAGGCCAGGGGGTCCAGGACACCTCCCCGGGGGCCAGCCAGGCCAGACCCACCAGGGTGGCGGCCAACACCGGATGCCAGGCCACCGGGCCGAGCTGAAAGGTGCTGAAACGGCTGCGTGTTTCGATCAGGCCGCTCCACGCCCCCCAAAGCAAGGCCACGATCAGCAAACCGGTATGTGCCAAGTTCACCGGTGCTGCATTCAAGGTTGATGCATGGAAAGAGGCCAGCCACTGCGGCAACCAGACGCCCACGGCACTCAAGCCGCCGCACCAGGCCATGGCGGTCGGGCGCGATTGGAAAGCCCAAGTGCTGCCCCGGCAAAGCAAACGAGCCGCCCACCACAGCGCCACAGCCAGCACCCCGCTGGCCAGTGACCAGCCCAGGCGCATGCCCTGTTCGCCCAGCCACAACCAGCCCAGCAGCATCACGGTCCAGTGCGCCACCTCCCCTGCATGGGCCAAGGCATCCTGTTGAGCAGCTGGGGTGGAGCGGGCTTCAGACCGGGGCATAGCCATGCAATTGATCAGAGCCACCGGCCGCGTGCACGCTCACGTTGAACGACACGATCACCCGGTCGGCACTGCCGTGGTAGGGCATGGCCTGGTGCGCCAGCCACGACGGGAACACCACCAACTGGCCCGGCACCGGTTCGATGTCGAGGTGCGCGTTTTGCAAATAGGCGTTTCCAAAGTCCATGGCCGCGCCGCCCAGCCGGTTGAAGTGCGGGCCATAAAACCGCGTCACGCCATTGGCCGCGCCCAGCACCGGGTGCTGGCTGCGCTGCTCGGGTGGGTCCACTTGCAGGCAATACACACCCGACCACGAACAGTTGCCGTGGGTGTGCACATCGTGGTGGCTGCCCTGGCTGGAGACCTGAAACCAGATGCCGCGCAGCGCGATCTGAAAACCCGGTTTGCCCTCAGGCCAGGCCCCTTGGTTGGCCAGCACCACGGTCTGGCGCACGCTGTCCACGATGAAGCGCACCAGCTGTTCCCACTCGGCCAGGCGGATGCGTTGCAGCAAATCGTCGCGGCTGGCGTAAAAAGCTTTGGGCTCACCCGACACGGCCGGGTCGGTGGCACGCATGGTCTGAAACACCCGCACCAACACGGCGTTGACCGACTCGGCTTGCGCGAAACGGTGCACGCCGATGGGCGTGTGCCAGAACTGGTGAAGCGGGTCGGGCTGAATCATGGTGCGCAAAGACCGATCAGGCCGTGACCATCAAGTCGGCCGGCCACTTGAGCCGATGCCCAGTGCGTGCGGCCAGCGCTTCGATGTCTTCGAGCGTGTCGACATCGGTGCGGTAACGGGTGTTGGTCGTGGCCCAGGGGTGGACTTGTTCGGGGTTGGCCGACTGCCACTGGCGGCAGCCCACGTTGGCCGCACCGGCCAAAATCTGGTCGCGCACCTCGGCGCTGAACATGACCGGATTGCCCGGCAGGCCATCCACCGTGGGCTGCACCACCTGCGCACCCGTAGGGCGCTTTTTGTAGGCCCCGATCAGGTCGTTGATGTCTTGTGAGTTGATCAGCGGCTGGTCGGCCAAGGCCACCAGCACCGCGTCGAGCTTGGGCGACAGCGCCTGCAAACCCAAACGCAAAGACGAAATTTGGCCGGCATCCGGGTCGGGGTTGCGCACCAGCGTGACCGGGAACTCTTTGACGGCCTCTTCGATGCGGTCAGCGTAGTGGCCCAGCACCACCACCACTTCGTCCACCCCCGCACCCGACAGCGCGATCAACTGGCGGCGAATGAGCGGCACGCCACCCAACTCCAGCAGGCTTTTGGGACGGTGCCCCATGCGCGAGCCCGAGCCCGCCGCCAACAACACCGCGCCCACGGTGACGCGGCTGTACAAGCCCCCACCGCCTTTGAGAATGCAACCCATGTTCAGCCTCCACAGCAAGATGATTTGGCCGATGCTGCCACAGTGGCCAGCGCGGCTTTCGGCTCGGCTGTCAAGGCCGGGACGGCGACAGCGTCGGACGCCGTGGCTGCGTGCGCCGCTGCGGCTTTTTTGGCCCCACCGCAGCAGCTGCTGGCCGCTGCCACCGGCGCGACGGTTTTGGCGCTTGCGGCCTCCATGGGCTCGGTGGCCGCAGGTGTCGAACAGCAAGAAGTCGCCATGGCAGCAGAAGCCGCAGCGGACGACTGAGCTGCAGACGACACCGAAGAAGCCATGGAGCCTGTCAAAGCAGCCTGGGCCGCAGGGGCGGCAGGTTCGCGTCCACGCCGCGCCGCCACCACCGAGGTCAGCACCGACAAGGCAATTTCTTCGGGCGTTTGCGCGCCGATGAATTGGCCCGCCGGGGCCACGATGCGGGCCACAGCGGCCGGGTCTTCGCCACTGGCAACCAGGCTCTCCAGCAACACGCCCGCTTTGCGCGCACTGGCCACAAACCACAGGCCCTGCGGCTGCAAGGCCAGTGCAGCTTTGAGGCCTTGCACATCGCGGCGGCCTTGTGTGGCCACCACCACAAAGGGTGAAGACAGCCGGGCGCTCACTTGCGATACGTCGTCGCTGTCGAGCACGGTGTCGGCATCCGGGAAATCAGCCGCTTGCGCGCCCTGCGCCACCACCGCCACACGCAGGCCCACGCGGGGGGCCAGGCCCACCAGCGCACGCGCCACGGGCGAGTCGCCCACCACGGTCAACATGGCCGAGGGCATGACCGGGTCGATGAACAACTCCAGCGTGCCGCCCGAGTGGCAGGCCATGCCGAATTCAAGCACGTCGCCCAGATCGCGCTCGGCGCTTTCGTCCGAGGGGGCGATGCGGATCTTGCGCGGCTGGCCGTCGAGCAAAGCGCGGCGCACGGTCTTGATGACCGCCGGTTGGGCACAGCCGCCACCGATCCAGCCGTGGATTTGGCCGTCGGGCGTGACGACCGCTTTGTCGCCCGCCTTGCCCGAAGTGGGCGCTTGGGCGCTGAGCACCGTGACCAGCGCAAAGGGCTGGTCGGCGGCTTGCAAGCGGGCAGCCTGGGTGATCCATTCGTTGCGGTTCATGGGGGACTCCTTCATGGCTCAAATTCAATGCAAAACGTGTCGGGCAGCGGCCAAATCGGCCAAGCTGGCCAGCGGCACAAAGCGTTCGATGCGGCTACGGGCGCGCTGCAAGGCACCCGCAGCGGGCACCTGGCGCGTGGGGTGAAACCAGGTGATGCGGGCACCGCGTGCGCGCACTTCCTGCAAAGCGGCATCCAGCAGCTCGGGCCCGTCGGTGTCAAAGCCGTCCGAGAACACCCACACGCGGGCACCCCGGCTGAGCTGGGCGCGGGCGTGGTGCCGGGCAAAGTCTTGCAAGCTGGCGGCAATGCGGGTGCCACCGCCAAAACCGGCCGTCACGGCGTTGACTTTTTCCTGAATGGCGGGCGTGTCGCGTTGCATGTAGGGCGTGACTTCGGCCAAGCGGGTGTGAAACACAAACACCCGGGCATCGGCCTCGAGCGCAAAAGCGCGGGCCACGCGCAAAAACAGCGCGGCGTGCGATTCCATCGAGCGGCTCACATCGGCCAGGATGAACAGGCGCGGGGGCTCGACGCGTTTGACTTTCCAGGCCGGTTGCAGCAGCTCGCCACCCCAGCCCACGCTGCGGCGCAGGGTCTGGCGCAAATCGAGGCGCTGGCCCCGTGGGGCCACGCGCCAGCGGCGGGTGGCGCGTGGCTGCAGTTGGGCCGTGATCTGGCGGGCCAGGTGTTGCAAGGCGCTGAGTTCTTGCGGCATCCACATCTGGCCGTCGCGCTGGTGCAGGGCTTCGGTGCGGCTGGCACCGCCTTGGGCGCGGGGCGTGCCGCTGCCCTGTTCGTCATGCGGACTCGATGCCGAGTCGCCAGCGGTTTGGGGCGCGGCCTGCTGGCCGTTGGGTTGGGTGTTCGGTTGTTGCGCAGCGTCCATTTGGTCGTGCATGGCCTGCACGCTTTGGCGCAGGTTGCGGCTGGGCCGGGTCTGGCCGCTGACCTTGACGCCACCACGCAATTTTTCAGGGTGCCAAAAGCGCTCGTACACATCGGACCACAGCTGCCATTCGCGCTGGCTGTGGCAAGCGATGGCGCGCCATGCGGCTTGCAAGGGGCGCTCGTGCAGCGGGCCAAACAACTGGGCCGCTTGCAACATGGCTTGTTGTTCGGCCACACCCACCGTCAGGCCGTGTTCGCGCAAGAGCGCAGCAAAACCGGCCAGACGCTCGGAGGGCGCGGTGGCATCCGCTGGGGCGGTCGGTGCGGCCAGGTCAGGGGTCATAGCGCCACGTTCTTTGACGCAGGAGCCAATCCTGTGGACGATGGTTGGGCGGGCGTATGCCAGGCCCGATCGCCCTCGGGGTGGGCTCCTACACCGGGTTGGGGTCGTGCCGTCATGCCGCCACTTTGGCTTGATCGTTGGCGTTTTCGGCCACGCCCACGGTGCGCCGACCTTCGACCAGCTGGCGCAGGCGGTCAGCGCCCATCACAAAGCGGTCTTCGCGGGTCTTGAGCAAGCACCCCAAAGTGCCGAGCACGGCCGACATGTCTTCGGGCAGGCTGCTGTGGCGCAACTGGAACAGCGCACGCACCCAGTCCAGCGTCTCGGCAATGCCGGGGATCTTGGCCAGGTCTTCGCGGCGCAAGCGCTGCACGAACTGCACGGCCTCTTCGACCAGCCGGGTGTCGGCCTCGGGCAAAGCGGTTTTGACGATGGCGATCTCTCGCGCCAGCGTCGGGTAATCGAGGTAGTGGTACAGGCAGCGGCGGCGCAATGCGTCTGACAACTCACGCGTGCCGTTGCTCGTCAAAATCACCTGCGGGATGTGCGTGGCGCGGATCGTGCCGATCTCGGGCACAGTGATCTGGTACTCGGCCAGCACTTCGAGCAAGAAGGCTTCAAAGGCTTCGTCGGCGCGGTCGATCTCGTCGATCAAGAGCACGCAAGGGCCTGACTGGCTGATGGCGCGCAGCAAAGGGCGCTCGAGCAAATACTCGCGGCTGAACACATCGGACTCGCGCACACGACCAGCGCCGTTATGACTGCCGCTATTTTGGGCCGCTTCGCTCATGCGGATCGCCATCAACTGGCGGCCGTAGTTCCACTCGTAAGCGGCTTGCGCCAGGTCCAGGCCTTCAAAGCATTGCAGGCGCACCAGGGTGGCGTTTTGGGATTGGGCCAAGGCCGTGGCCAAGGCGGTTTTGCCCACGCCCGCGTCGCCTTCGAGCAACAACGGGCGCTGCAAAGCCGACGCCAGCCACACGGTGGTGGCCAGGTCGGCATCGGCCAGATAGCCCGAGCGCTGCAGCCGCTCACGCAGCAAGCGCTCTTGCTCAGCGGGTGTGGCAGCGGTATCGCGCGGGTCTGGCGTCGTCATGCTCAGGCTTTCTTGCCGACCAAGCCGCCGAACCAGCTCTTGAGCAAAGCCCAGAAGATGGCCAAGCCGTTGATCTCGCGGGCCACCACGGGGGCGGCAGGTGCAGCAGCAGCGGTGGTGCTTGCGCCCGCCGTGGCGTCTGCAGCCGCAGCCGCAGCCGCTGGCGAGCCTTCGGCCGCAGGCAAGGTGAGCGCGGTCTGGCGGAAGTTCTCGACAAACTGCGCCAGCAGCATGTCGGACACCTGTACCATCATGCGGCCGCCGAACTGCGCGAATTTGCCGTTCACGATCACAGCCGCTTGGCCGTTCAGCACGCAATGTGCGGGGTTGGTTGGGTCGGCGGTGATGATCGCGGTCAGGTCCATCGAGGCGGACGAACCGCCCTTGTCAGCACCCTTGCCGCGCAAGACCATCTTGCGCTCGGCAGCCACGGCTTCGATCACGTCGACCGTGCCGCCGAACTGGGCCACGGCCGGGCCGACCTTGACCTTGACGCCGCCCTTGAACGAGGTCTCGGACAGCTGCTCGGTGATTTCGGCACCGGGCATGCAGTTGGCCGTCGCCTTCAGGTCGGTCAGCAGGGCCCAGGCCCGTGCCGCATCCACATCGAGTGGGTATTGTTTGTCGAGTTTGACTTCCATGACGGTTCCTTGAATTACAAAGCGGCGCCGTGCTCGCGCAGCGCTTTCCAGGTGCGGAAAGCGTTGTGCGGCATGTCCAGGTGCGTGACGCCCAGGTGAGAGAAGGCATCGACCACGGCCGAGGTGAAGGTGGGGATCGAGCCGACGTGCGGCGATTCGGCCACGCCCTTGGCACCCAGGGGGTGGTGCGGCGAAGGCGTCACGGTGTGGTCGGTTTCCCAGTGTGGGGTTTCCACGAAGGTGGGCAAGAAGTAGTCCATCAGCGTGTTGCCCAGCAGGTTGCCCTGAGCATCAAACGGCATTTGCTGGCCCATGGCCACGGCAAAACCTTCGGTCAGACCGCCGTGGATCTGGCCGTCGATGATCATCGGGTTGATGCGGGTGCCGCAGTCGTCCAGCGCGTAGAAGCGGCGGATTTTGGTCTCACCGGTCGCACGGTCGATGTCCACCACGCACAGGTAGATGCCGAAGGGGAAGGTGAAGTTCGGTGGGTCGTAGTAGTGCACGGCTTCCAGGCCTGGCTCCAAGCCATCTGGTGGCTGGTGATAAGCCTGCCATGCCACGTCGGCCATGGTCTTGAACTTGCTGTCGTCGCCCTTGACCTTGAAACGGTCGACTTCCCAGTCGAGGTCGTTTTCGTTGACTTCGAGCATATGGGCAGCGATCTTGCGGGCCTTCGCGTGGATCTTGCGGGCAGCCAATGCAATGGCAGCACCGGCCACAGGCGTGGAGCGAGAACCGTAGGTACCCAAGCCGTAAGGCGCGGTGCTGGTGTCGCCTTCTTCCACCTGAATCACTTCAGACGGAATACCCAACTCGGTGGCGATGATCTGCGCATAGGTGGTCTGGTGGCCCTGACCTTGCGTGATCGTGCCCATGCGGGCGATGGCGCTGCCGGTGGGGTGGATGCGGATTTCGCACGAGTCGAACATGCCCACGCCCAAGATGTCGCAGATCTTGGACGGGCCAGCACCGACGACTTCGGTGAAGGTGACCAAGCCAATGCCCATCAAGGTGGGGCTGTTGGGGTCGGCGCGTTTGGCCGCTTGCTCGGCACGCAGGCCTTTGTAGTCCACGGCTTCGAGCACTTTGTCCAAAGCGGTTTGGTAGTCGCCCGAGTCGTATTCAAAACCGAAGGCGCTGGTGTAGGGGAACTGCTCTTTCTTGACGAAGTTCTTGGCGCGGATTTCGGCCTTGTCCATGCCCAACTTTTGCGCCAGCACGTCGACCATGCGCTCGATCAAATACACCGCTTCGGTCACGCGGAAGGAGCAGCGGTACGCCACGCCACCGGGGGCCTTGTTGGTGTAAACACCTTTCACACTCGCGTGTGCCGCAGGAATGTCATAAGAGCCGGAGACGATGTGGAACATGCCCGCAGGGAACTTGGTCGGGTCGGCGCAGGCGTCGAACGCGCCGTGGTCGGCCACCACGTTCACGCGCAGGCCGGTGATCTTGCCGTCGGCTGTGGCGGCCAATTCGCCGTCCATGTGGTAGTCACGGGCAAAGGCAGTAGACGAGATGTTTTCAATGCGGTCTTCGACCCACTTGACGGGGCGGCCCAGCACGATGGAGGCCACGATGGCGCAGACATAACCGGGGTAAATGCCAACCTTGTTGCCAAAGCCGCCACCGATGTCGGGGCTGACGATGCGGACTTTGGATTCGGGAATGCCCGAGAGCATGGACACCACGGTGCGCACCACATGCGGCGCTTGGCTGGTGATGAAGGTGGTCAGGTCGCCCTTGATCGGGTCGAAGCTGGCCACGCAGCCGCAAGTCTCCAGCGGGCAGGGGTGCACGCGGGGGTAGTACATGTGCTGCGACACGGTCACTTCGGCTTTGTCAAAAGCGGCGTCGGCAGCCGACTTGTCACCCGCATCCCAGGTGAAGATGTGGTTGTGGTGCTCACGCTTGCCGTGCGCGCCTTCGGTCTTGCCCGCCAGGTCTTCGCGGATGACCGGGGCATCGGGTTGCAAGGCGGCATAGGGGTCGAGCACCACGGGCAACTCTTCGTATTCGATCTCGACGGCTTCCACCGCGTCAGCGGCGATGTAGCGGTCGTCGGCAATCACGATGGCCACTTCCTGCATCTGGAAGTGCACTTTGCCGTCGGCCAGCACAGCGGCCACGTCACCAGCCAGGGTGGGCATCCAGTGCAGTTTCAGGGGCTTCAAGTCATCTGCCGTGAGCACGGCGTGCACGCCGGGCATGGCCAGAGCGGCTTCTTTGTTGATCTTGACGATGCGGCCGTGGGCAATGGGGCTGCGCACGATGTCCATGTGCAGCATGCCGGGCATCTTGATGTCGTCCACGTAGTTGCCCTTGCCCTGGATGAAACGGGCGTCTTCTTTGCGCAGGCGCGATGCGCCCATGCCAGCCAGCGCGAGTTCGCGGGCTTCAGCGGTTTGTACCGGTGCGTTCATGTGTGTCTCCGATCAAATAGGTGTTCGCATCAAGCCGCAACGGGCTCTTGCAGTTTTTTGGCGGCGTATTGGATGGCTTTGACGATGTTCTGGTAACCGGTGCAGCGGCACAGGTTGCCCGCCATGCCGTGGCGGATTTCGTCTTCGCTCGGGTTGGGGTTCTCTTGCAAGAAGCGGTAGGCGCGCATGAGCATGCCGGGGGTGCAAAAGCCGCACTGCAGGCCGTGCTCTTTGTAAAAGCCTTCTTGCACCGCGTGCAGCACGCCCTTGTTGGCCAAGCCTTCGACGGTGAGCACTTCCGAGCCATCGCACTGCACCGCCAGGTGCGTGCACGACTTGACCGATTGGCCGTCGATGTCCACCGTGCAAGCGCCGCAGTGGCTGGTCTCGCAGCCGATGTGGGCGCCGGTCAGGTTGAGTTCTTCGCGCAAAAAGTGGATCAGCAAGGTGCGCGGTTCAACGGCTTTTTCTTCTTTCTTGCCATTGACGGAAACGGTGACGAGTTTTTTGGACATGTTGTTTTCCTTCGTTTATGCGCAGCGCGACCAGGCTTTGTTCAGGGCGCGCTTGACCATTTCGCCCGCCATGGCGGTCTTGTATTCGATGTCACCGCGCAGGTCTTCTGCGGGGTCGCAGGCGGCGATGGCCGCATCGACCGCTGCTTGCACGTTGGCGGCGTTGAAAGGCTTGTTCAGCAAAGCGGCTTCAGCAGCTTCGACGCGCAACGCGGTGGGGGCCACGTTGGTCAGGGCCACACGCACATGGCTGACCTGGTCGCCCGATTTGCGGATCACCACCGCGCAACCGGCCGTGGCCCAGTCGCCGGTTTTGCGCTTGAGTTTTTCGTAGGCGTAGCCGGTGCCAGCAGCGAAGGCGGGCACTCGGATCTCGCACATGACTTCGTTTTCTTCGAGCAGCGTCATGTAGGTGCCCAGAAAAAAGCCGTCGGCCGCCACGGTGCGGCGGCCATTCGGGCCTTCCAGCACAAAGGAAGCGTCGATCACGATGGACAGTGCAGGGTGGTCGTTGCCGGGGTCGCCGTGGGCGATGTCGCCGCCGATCGTGCCGCGGTTGCGCACCTGGGGGTCAGCGATCAGCTTGGCCGCTTCGCACAACAAAGGCACTTTGGCTTGCAGGATGGGCGAGGTGATCAGGTCGTTTTCCACCGTCATCGCGCCGATCACCACGGTACCGCCTTCTTCACGGATGCCCTTGAGTTCAGGGATTCGGTTGATGTCGATCAGGTGCTCGGGCTGCGCAAAACGCAGTTTCATCATCGGCAGCAGGCTGTGCCCGCCCGCCAGCAGTTTGGCGTCTGAGCCCAATTGGCCGAGCAAGGCCACCGCCTCACCGACGGTTTTGGGCGCGTGGTATTCAAAACGCGGTGGAATCATCAAGGTCTCCTGGGTTTTGTTTAAAACAGGAGGCCAGTATTGGGGAGAGTGCTTTTCCTACTGAGTAGTCAGGTTTTAGCCAAAAACGTCATTCGTTGGTCGATTTATTGCACGAAATGTACTTTATTGGGCACGAAATGCATTGATCAGACTTCCGGCGTTTCGCAATCCGGGTATGTCCTTAGCTCTTTAAGAGGGCGGGTAAACCCTTGAATTTGGGCTGTTCAGCCCTTGAAACTGGCTGTAAGGGCTTGGGCTGTGGGGGCCTGCAGGCTTCAGGCCAGGCCCAGCGCCTCGCGCAAACGCCCCACTTCACCACGCGACACCGGCACCGGTGTGGTGTTTTTGCCTTTCAGGACCACATGGGTTTTGCTGCCTTCACGGCCCAGTGTCTGTACCGCCTGCAGATTGACGATGAAACAGCGGTGCACCCGCATGAACTGCGCCGGGTCCAGACGCAATTCCAGATCGCCGATGCTCAGGTTGCAAAAGTGGTAGCCATCGCGCGTCAGGATGCGGGTGTAGTGGGCCTGTGATTCCAGGCTCAGCACATCGCGGGTGTCGACGAATGACACCTGCTGATGGGCCACCATCGGGATGCGCGACAAACGCATGTTCGGTGTCGGCGGATCGGCGGGAGGGCGCTCTTGGCTGACCACTTGGGTCACGTCGTAAAACACCAGCACGAAGCCGGTGGTTTCACCCAGCGCATCACCGAGGCGGCTGACCTTGATCAGCAGCACCTGCTCCGGGATGTTGATGATCATGGTCATCGGGGCTGCATTGGCCATGGGGCATCCCGAAGCCTCGTCCAGCAAGAAGTTGACTTTGGGCTGCGAGCGGGCCGGGTGAAAAGAGGTGACCAGTTTGTCGAAGGGTTGTTTTTCGCCCACCGGCAAGACCCGCCGGGCAAAGTCATTCATGGCCAACACTTTGCGCTGTGCATCCAGGTGGATGACGCCCACATCGAACTTTTCGAACAGGTACAGGTTCGGGTTGGGGGCAGTCTTGGGGTCCATGTGGGTGTCTCTTTTTTTCCGCCTGGCAAGCGGTTTGTTGTCGGTATGCGCCCCCGCACGGGCTTGTAGGCCATGGGTCAGTCGGGCGTTGGCGAGACTGTAACAACGATTGATGAGGGGCCGATGTACGGGGGCCAACAAACCCTGCGGGCCGGGGGCATGGGGATGTTGACGTGGCGGTGGGGTCTGTGTGCTCTTGGTGTGTGCGGGATGGTGCCGCTGTCACTGGCGTGCACGTGCACCATCGCCAGCCCCGAGCAAAAGCGCTAAAGTGTTTTTCTTTTGTGCCGCCCTGAGGAGCCCCCAACATGAACGCCCCCTTGCACCGTGAAATGCCCGAAGGCATGCTCGACAGCGCCCGTGCCCTGAATGACGTGACCCAAGCCTGGGACCGCACCATCGTCCCCGAATTGAAACAATACATCGAGATCCCGGCCAAATCGCCCGCGTTCGACGCCGATTGGGCCGCGCATGGCCACATTGAGTCGGTGCTGCGGCGCGCGGCGCAATGGGTGGAGGCTCAAAAGGTGGAAGGCCTCACACTCGAGATCATCCAGTTGCCCGGGCGCACGCCGGTCATGTTTTTTGAAGTGGCCGCCACCCGCGCCGCCAGCGAGGGCTCGGGCCAAACCGTGCTGATGTATGGCCACCTGGACAAACAACCCGAGTTCAACGGATGGCGCAATGACCTGGGACCTTGGACCCCGGTGTACGAAGACGGCAAGCTCTACGGCCGGGGTGGGGCCGACGACGGTTATGCGGTGTACGCCAGCATCGCCGCCGTGCAGGCGCTCAAGAGCCAGAAGACACCGCACCCGCGCATCGTCGGTTTGATTGAAACGTGCGAAGAGTCCGGCTCGTACGACCTGCTGCCTTATGTGGACGCGCTGCGCACCCGAATGGGCGATGTGGGTCTGGTGATCTGCCTGGACAGCGGCGCGGGCAACTACGAACAGCTGTGGCTCACCACCAGCTTGCGCGGCATGGCCCGCGGCACGCTCAAGGTGCAAATCCTCACCGAAGGCATCCACTCGGGCGACGCCTCGGGCCTGGTGCCGTCGAGCTTTCGCATCATGCGCCAGGTGCTCGACCGCCTCGAAGACAGCACCACAGGCCGCTTGCTGCCCGCCAGCTTCCATTGCGAAGTGCCCGCTGAGCGCATGGCCCAGGCCCAAGCCACGGCCGCCATCCTGGGCGACGAGGTCTACAAGCGCTTTCCCTGGGCGCACTACGACTGCGGTGGCTCCACCAGCTTTGCTCTGCCCACCACCACCGACCCGACACAGGCGCTGCTCAACCGCACCTGGACACCGACGCTGAGCGTAACCGGAGCGGACGGTTTTCCGGCGCTGAAAGACGCGGGCAATGTGCTGCGGCCCTATACCGCCTTCAAACTCAGCCTGCGCCTGCCGCCACTGGTGGACGCAGCGCAAGCCGTGGCCGAGATGAAAGCCTTGCTGGAAGACAACGCGCCTTATCAGGCCAAGGTCACGTTTGAGTCAGGCGGCGGTGCGACCGGCTGGAACGCGCCTGACACACTGCCCTGGTTTGAGCAGGCGCTCAACCATTCGAGCCAGGCACACTTTGGCGCAGGCGTGGGCTACATCGGCCAAGGCGGCACCATCCCGCTCATGAACATGCTCAGCGCCGGATTCCCCAAAGCGCAAATGATGGTGTGTGGCGTGCTCGGCCCCAAGAGCAACGCACACGGCCCCAATGAGTTTTTGCATGTGCCTTATGCAAAAAAGCTCACGGCAGCCGTGGCCGAAGTCATGGCGCGCATGCCCTGAACAGGGGGCCGCATCCCGCAGGCCGGGCCTTCAGGGTGCGGCCACTTTGCGCTGCTGCAGCACCATCCACACCAGGGCCACACCGGTCAGGGCAACCGGCAACAAGGAGCCAATGTTCAGCCACACCCAGCCTTGTGTGGTGACCAAAGCGCCCGAGGCGAAGGATGTGATGGCCATGGTGGCAAACACAAAAAAGTTGATGGCGGCTTGACCCCGGTCTTTTTCAGCGGGTGTCCAGGCTTTCATGGCCAGCGTGGTGCTGCCGGTGAACAGGAAGTTCCAGCCCAGACCCAGCAGGAACAGCGAGGCCAGGAACTGGTGCAGCTCGACACCCGACAAGGCCATCGCAATGCAGGCGAAGTTGATCACCACGCCCGCAGCCATGATCTGCAGGGTGCCGAATTTCTTGATCAGGTGCCCCGTGAAAAAACCCGGCGCGAACATGCCGATCACATGCCACTCCAGCACCAGCGCCGCATCGTCAAAACTGAAGCCACACACCTGCATGGCCAGTGGCGTGGCGGCCATCAGCAGGTTCATCACGCCGTAACTCAGGGCTGCCGCAGCGGCCGCCACGATGAAGACCGGCTGGCGCATGATCTCGCCCAAAGGGCGACCCGAGCTGTCACCCGGCTTTTTGGCCGGCACGGCTGGAAAGTGGATGAAGCTCATGCACAACATGGCCAACAGCGCCACGACAGCCAAGGCCATGTAGGCCCCCAGAAACGGGGTGTCATGCAGGGTTCGGGTGCGCGAGGCCAGGTTGGGGCCGACGATGGCCCCGATCAAGCCGCCGGCCAACACCAGCGAGACGGCTTTCTCGCGAAAGCTGTCGGCCGCGAGTTCGGCGGCCGCAAAGCGGTAGAGCTGGCCATTGGCGCTGTAGTAGCCCGCGATCACCGTGGCCGCCACCAGCAACCAGAAGTTGTGGCTCCAGGCCGCGTACGCGGCCAACAAGGCAGAAAACAAAGCCACGCCCAAACCCAGTTGAAAAGACACCTTGCGCCCCCAGCGTGACTGGCTCTTGGCCACCAAGCCGGTCGACATCGCTCCGCCCACCACGTAGCCCATGACGGGCAAAGTCGCCATCCAGCCCAGCGGCGCGATGCTCAAGCCGACCAAGCCATTGATGGCAATGAAGGTGACGTTGTTGGTCAGGAACAAGCCCTGGCAGAGCGTGAGAAGGATCAGGTTGGCGTTCATGCGACTCAGTATATCGCCGCTCACTGATGCAAAAGCTCACCGCCATCCACCCCGCAGCGCCGGCGCAGCTCGGGCAATGCGCTGCCCCATCGGCCAGGGTGTCAACTGGACCAAACCCGGTGTTTTGAACATTCGGACGCGGCACTTCAAAGCCCACGAAAAGCCAAGACCGCGACCAGTGTCGGGGGCAAAGCCGCCACCAGCAGACCCAAGGGGTGAATGGTGTTGTCCGAGAATTTTTCTTTCAGGATGGTCGCACCCGCCGGGTTGGGCGCATTGGCGATCAGGGTCAAGCCACCCCCCGTCACCGCGCCAGCCACCAGTGCGATCTGGAATTCCGAACTGAGTCCCTCCACCAGCGAACCCAGGTAGGTCAGGGCGGCGTTGTCGGTGATGGCCGTCAATGCCACGGCACCGAAAAACACCGCGTCGGTGTCCAGGCTCATCAGCACCGGCTCCAGCCACCACTGTTGCTGCCCGCCCAGCACCACCAGACCGGCCAGAAAGAAGGCCACCAGCAGGGCTTCGCGCAGGATCAAAGGATTTTGGTGGCGTGGGTAAGCCGTGGTGAAGCCGAGAAAAAACAGAAACAGACCCAGAAAAACAACGGGGTGGTGTCCGAAAACCACCACCAGGACCAGAAACAACAGATGGACACAGACAATGCCCAAGGGTATGGGTGCGGGGGCGTTGACCAGGGGGGTGTCCATGTG
The DNA here is from genome assembly GCF_003063435.1 of Limnohabitans sp. 2KL-1. Classification (GTDB taxonomy): domain Bacteria; phylum Pseudomonadota; class Gammaproteobacteria; order Burkholderiales; family Burkholderiaceae_C; genus Limnohabitans_A. Next base: position 255,614 of record NZ_NESL01000001.1, read on the forward strand.
GTCCAGCTCTTTGCGAAACAGCCACATGGCCAGGCCCGCGTTGACCACCACAGCGATCGCGGCTTTCCAGCCAAAGTGGGTCAGCATGAAGGCAAAGTCCCAGTTCCACGCGCTGGCCACCATCAAGACCGGCGGCGCGGCAAAAGGCGTCAGCGTGCCGCCAATTGAAATGTTGACAAACAGGACCCCGAGCGTGGCGTACTTCAGCCGGGTGGAGACTTCTCGGGCCAACAGGGTGTCGCGCAGCATCATGGCCGCCAGCGTCATCGCCGCAGGCTCGGTGATGAAAGAGCCCAGCAAAGGCAAAAAAGCCAGGCACAGAAAATACAGCGACATGCCTGGCGGCAACGGGCTGCACCGTGCCATGAAGCGCACACTGGCCCCCGTGAATTCCAGCACTGGCCGGGTCCCGGCGATCACCATGATGGCGAACACGAACAGGGGTTCGGTGAACTGGCGTGAATCGAGGTAGGCGATCGCTGCCTGCTGCCCTTGAATGCCGAACATGAACAGCATCAGCACCAGCGCCCAGAAGCCGAAGACGATTTCAACTTCGCCCAGCAGGTGCCAGATGCCGGCATGCCGTGGCTGCGCATGCGCCAGGCGTTCAAAAAATCGGGTGGAAAAGGTGTGAAGGACCGCCACCGCAAACAGGATGGCGCCCAGGGTCTGGATCAGGGTTGGACTGGACATGGTGCGTGCTCAAACCGCGAGGCGGCCCGACCTTCGCAACACCTGCCCTGCAGCACAACGCTGTGACACCCTGTTTTAGTATAGCGGGGGGAATGTTGGTGCGCAGGTGCCACGCCGACATGGCCACACCCCGTGTTCGTGCGGTGAACCCGCACGGTCTGCAAGGTTCACAAGGGCTGGAGCACGGTCAGCACCTCGCCCAAATCCCGCCCCATGTGGTGCGGTGCCGGGCCTATGGCCTCGGCTGGCAGGCCCTGGCGGTTGACCCACAGCGTGGTGAAGCCAAACCAGGTGGCCCCCAGCGCGTCCCAGCCGTTGCTGGAGACAAACAGCACATCGGCCGGGGCCACGCCAAAGTGGTCCAGCACCATCTGGTAACTGGTGGGGGTGGTCTTGAACTGGCGCACGCTGTCTACCGACAGTACTGCGTCGAGCAGATCGCTCATGCCCGCACTGCGCACGGCCGATTGCAACATTTCGGGGCTGCCGTTGGACAAAATCGCCGTGGCCACGCCGCGCTGGCGCAAGGCTTGCAGCACGCCCAGGTTTTCCGGAAAAGCGCTGAGCTCGGCGTATTGCGCCATCAGCGCGTCCTCATGAGCCTGGGTGTGCACCAAGCCCAAACGCGCCAGCGCATAACGCAGCGACGCGCGCGTGATGTCCCAAAACGATTGGTAGTGCCGACTGCCTTGTGGGGCGGGGTCGCTCAGCGAAATCAGGCGCGTGTACTCGATCTGCTTGTCGCGCCACAGCACCGACAGGGCCGCGCCCTGGCTGGGATAAAGCTGCTCGGCCAAAGCGCCGATCGAATACACATCGAACAATGTGCCGTAGGCGTCGAACACAACGACTTGGATGTGCGTGTGGGTCATGCCAGGTGCCCCGTCTTTACCAGAATCAGACAACCCTCGCGGCTGAAGGGCTGGTGTTGGCTCATGTGCGGGCTGCGCAACCAGCTGCCGGCAGGGTAGTCGCCGTGTTCGTCCGAAAACACGCCCTCCATCACGAAAATTTCTTCGCCGCCCCAATGCCGGTGCGGGTTGAAAAACGTCTGCGGTGCCCAGCGCACCAGGGCGGTGTTTTGCGTCTCGAAGGTGTTCAGCGGCAAGACCTTCAGGCCCTCCACCAGGCCTTGACGCCAGGTGCTGCGGCGCGTGTCGATGACCACACGCTCGTCATCTTTCGCATCCAGATGGCGCAACTTGACGAACAAGGTGCAGCCTTCGGGCGATGAAGGTGCGTGCGATGTGCCCACCGGGTTCTTGATGTAGGTGCCGGGGCCGTACACACCGTGCTCGTCGTGCAATGTGCCTTCAAGCACCAGAATTTCCTCGCCCCCGCCGTGCGTGTGGGTTGCAAAGGCCGAGCCCGGCGCATAGCGCACGATGGACGTGGCCCGTGCCACTTCACCGCCATCGCGTTCCAGCAGGCAGCGTGACACGCCCGCAGCAGGTGAGTCCACCCAATCGAGCGAGGGGCTGTGCACGACGCAGCGTTGGGCCAGGTCGGCGTTCAGTGAGATGTGGTGCGTGAGGTGTTCGGTGTTCATGGCGCGTTCAGGTTTTCAGCAGCACCGGCTCGATGGCCTCACCCTGTGCGGTGATGCGGCCGATGACGGCGGTGTGCGCATAGCCCGCCGCTTTGAGGGCCCGCACACAGGCGACGGCCTGGTCGGCAGGCACGCTAGCCAGCAAGCCGCCTGCAGTTTGTGGATCAAACAGCAGGGGGTAGCGCGGGTCTTGCACAAAGTCGTCAGCGTTGCGCAGGGCGCGGCGCAGCCGCACATTGGCCGGTTGCAAGGAACTGACGATGCCCGCTTTGACACAGTCCACCGCGCCGTCCAGCAAGGGCAGCGCGCTCATGTGCAACTCGGCGTCCACGCCAGAGGGCCGCGTCATTTCCACCAGATGGCCCAGCAGGCCAAAGCCGGTCAAGTCGGTGCAGGCGGTGGCGCTGTGTTGGCGCAAAATCTGTGCGCCAACCTGGTTGGACTGCACCATCGATTGCAAGGCGGCCGCGATCCAGCGGCCCTTGGCCGCATGCCGTGCGTGCGCAGCAAACAAGGTGCCGGTGCCCATGGGTTTGGTCAGCAGCAGCACATCGCCCGGCTGCATGCCGCCTTTGCGCATCACGTTTTTCATCTTGTCGTCGATGAGCCCGTTGATGGCAAAGCCCAGGGCCAGCTCTGCGCCTTCGCCCGTGTGGCCGCCCACCAGGGCGCAGCCTGCGGCATTCAGCACCTCAATTGCACCGCCCATCATTTGTGTCAACAGGTCTTCGACCTTGCTCTCCAGACCCGGCGGCACCGTGACCACGGCAGTGGCCGTTTGCGGCTCGGCCCCCATGGCAAAAATATCACCCAGCGCATGGTTGGCGGCCACTTTGCCAAACAAATAGGGGTCGTCGATGAAGGCGCGGAAAAAGTCCACCGTGTGCACCATGGCCATGCCTTTGGGCACGCGCACCACGGCCGCATCGTCGGGTGAATGCAGGCCGATCACGACATCGTCGCGCTCTACCGGCTGCAAGCTGCCCAGTGCGCGCGACAAGACGTTGGAGCCGACTTTGGCACCACAACCGCCGCAGCGCATCGCGATGGCCGAGATGGCCTGCAGCGACTCTTCAGAGGTCAGGGTCAGACGGGTTGTGGGCGCTTTGCCTTTGGCCTGGATGTCCCTGAGCAACTGGCCCATGGCCTGCATGGCTTCGCGCAAGCTCGCGCCAGGGTGAAGCGCCCCGGCCGTGCCGGACATGCTGGGCAGTTCCGTGAAGCGGCGCATGAACTGGCGATCGATGCGGTCTTTCCAGCGCCACACCCAGGCCCCGGCAAAACCCAGCGCACCGCGAGATGCCACGGCGTAGCGGTTGCCTGTGGAAATCAGGGCCAGCCAATGGCGTTGCGGCTTGTAGGCCTGCAACTTCTGGCCCCGCAGGCTGCGTCGCAAATTGTCGGCCAGTGGCTTGGCCATGCGCACGGCAAAGACGCCGGCCTTTTCCAGCGGACGGTCGATGAAGGAGGCGATGTCACCGGCCGCAAAGATCAGCGGGTCGTTCAGCGCTTGCAACTGTGGGTGAACCAGGATGAAACCCTGGGCATCCAGCCCCAGCCCCGTGCTTTGCAGCCAGGTTGGACCACCGGCTTGCGTGACCCACATGGTTTCGTCGGCATCGAAAGTGCGGCCGTCGCGCGTGTGCAGACAGCCGGGCGAGACTTGCACCACCTCGGTGTTCAAGTGCACATCGATAGCCCGTTCAAGCAGCACCTTGGCAAAGCGCGCACGCACCCCTGGGTTGTGTGTGGGCAGCACCGTGTCGCCAGAAGTCAGCAACACGAATTTCAGGTCTTCGGGGTTGCGCCCCAGCGCCTTGAGCTCGTGGCGCAAACGGTATTGCATGGACAGCAAAAGCTCCACGCCCCCTGCACCACCGCCCACCACCGCGATCGTCATGCGGCCCCGGTGCGCGGGCCAATGCCGAGCTTTGTCCAGCAGGGCCAGCCAGCGCTGGTTGAACTGCGCAATCGGCTTGACCGGTGTGGCCAGCGCTTGCGCGCCATCGACTTGCTGCACCTGCGGGGTCGAGCCGATGTTGATGGACAACACGTCATACGCCACAGGCGGGCGGTTTTTGCAAATGACTTTTTGGCTCTTGCGGTCGATGCCGACCACGGCGTCGTGGTACAGGCGGGCACCGGCAAAGGCACACAGGCGGCCCAGGTCGATGTGCACCTCGTCAAAGGTGTAGTGGCCCGAAATGTAGCCGGGCAACATGCCCGAGTAAGGCGTGTCGATGTCGGTGCAAATCACGGTGATGCGCACGCCCGGTTCGGGCTTCATGGCGAACATGCGCAGCACGCCCACATGGCTGTGGCCGCCGCCGACCAGCACCAAGTCACGCAGCACGGGTTGATGGGAGGATTGCATTCTTAAAAGGTCCAGAGGTCTTGCACCCAGCGGTGCAAGGCGGCGCGTTCGGCCTGCGGTTCAAACAAGGGTGCGCGCAAGGCGCACTGATGCTGCAAGTGTGCCACCAGGCCGTGGCCGTTCGGCGGCGTCCGGCAAGCCAGCAAAAAATCAGCCAGCGCCTGCGCATCCCCGGGCGCGAACAGCCCGGTGTAGTCCTCGCCCAGCAGACCCACATTGCCGTCGATGCGCGAAGCCAACACGGGCGTGCCGCTGCAAATCGCCTCCATCAGCACATGCGCGCCGCCTTCCATGCGGCTGCAGTGCACCAGCAAGTGGGCGCGCTGGATGCGCTGCAGCGTTTGCGCGTGAGGCACAGCCCCCAGCCAGCGGTAATGAGGGCATTGCGCCTGCGTGGCCTCAGCGGCCTGGCCCAGCACGGGGTCAAGCGCTGCGCCAATGTGGTCGATGAATATACCCGCGTCGGGCGGCAACAGGCGCGCAGCGGCCATCAGCGTGAGCGGGTCTTTTTCTTCGCGCAAATGCCCCACCATCACCACGCGCAAGTGGCGTGCGGTCTTGGGCAGGGTCTGGCGCGTGCCGGTGGACTGGAAGATGACGCGGGCCTTGGCCTGGTGTTCGGGCGGCAGGCTTTGCACGCCCAGCCCCTGCAGCACCACCAGCGAACATGCCAGCGCCAGAGACCTTTGGGCTGTCGGGTCATGCCCGATGTCGCGGTACAGGTCGGTGCCCGTCAGCACCACGCCCAGGCCGCGCTGGCCGTGCCTGGCGTGCCAGGCCTGTACCGAGTCGGCCGAGCGGCGGGCGTGCAGGGCCAGCATCACATGGTCATTGTCGGCTTGGGCATCGGGCCACTGTCGCACGATCCGGGCAGAATGCGCAGACAGCAGACGTTGCCAGCGGCGCGCCGTTTGCCAGTTCCCGTTGTTGGCGTCGGCCAAAGCGGGACTGACAATGACCACACGAAGTTTTTGCATGGGCGGTTTATACATGAATGACAGTACCCCGACAGCAGCAAGGCAGACCCTGCGGCGGAACGCCAATGGGTGGCATTTGGGCGTGCTGTCGGGGCCGGTGCACAGTGCTGTTCGCACAGCCGGTCCGGAGGCTTTGGCCCAGGCCCTGCAAACCACACGCGCTCGCACCCTGGGCCTGATGCAAGCCTGGCAAAACGCCTTGCCCGATCTGTCGGTGCCGCCTTTGCCCGAGATGAACCCGCCACTTTGGGAATGGGGCCACATCGCCTGGTTTCAGGAATGGTGGACGGTGCGCAACCGCCAGCGCCACCTGGGCACGCGCAGTGCCCGCATCGGCGAGGCGTTTGGGCCATCTCTGCTGCCCGATGCCGATGCGCTTTACAACTCCAGCGACGTCGCGCACGACAGCCGCTGGGCTTTGGCGCTGCCCGACCTGGCCGGCACGCAGGCCTATTTGGCGCAGGTGCTGCAGCGCAGTCTGGCCCACTTGAAAGCGTTGCCAGCGGTGCAGGACGCCGGACAGGCAGCGAGTGATGAGGCCTTGTACTTTTGGCGACTCGTGCTGCAACACGAAGACATGCACAACGAAGCCTCGGTTTACATGGCGCAGGCTTTAGGCCTGCATTTGCCGCAGGCGCTGTGCTGGCGAACAGGGGCGGGGGTGGGGGCGGCTGGGCATGCGCATGCCCTTCCAGCGCAGACCCATCCAACGCAGACCCATCCAACGCAGATCCATGTGCCCGCGCAAGTTCACACGCTGGGCCACTCGGGGCCGGGCTTCGCCTTTGACAACGAGCTTCAAGCCCAGCCGGTGGCGCTGGCGGCCTTCGACATTGATGCAGCGACCGTCAGTTGGGCGCGTTATCTGCCTTTTGTGCAGGCCACTGGCCATGCGCTGCCGCCCCATGTGCGTTGGGTTGAAGGCATGTGGCAAGCGCAGCACTTTGGCCAGTGGCAGGCCCTGGACCTGCAGGCCCCGGCGTTGCATGTCAATGCGCACGATGCCCAGGCTTGGTGCGAATGGGCGGGCAGGCGCTTGCCGACAGAGGCCGAATGGGAATGTGCCGCGCACACGCCAGACTTTGTGTGGGGCCAGGTGTGGGAATGGACCGCCAGCGACTTTGCGCCTTATCCGGGGTTTGAGGCGCACCCTTACCGCGACTATTCAGCGCCCTGGTGGCACGACCACCGTGTGTTGCGAGGGGCGTGCGCCGCCACTTCGGCCCATGTGGTGGATGTGCGTTACCGCAACTTCTTTGTGCCTGCGCGGCGCGACATTTTTGCGGGGTTCCGCTCGGTGGCGGTGTAAAAGTTGATCGGGTGCAGCGAAAAGTCAGGCCGTTGCCCACAACACCGCAAAGCGCGCGGCCGGATCGGTCCAGACGCGGGTTTGGGCAAAGCCTGCCGACAGCAACAAGGCCTCAAAGCCCGGCACGCTCCACTTGCAGGCGTTTTCGGTGTGGATGGTCTCGCCGGGTGCAAAGAGGCGCTCGCCGCCCGGCCATTGCACCCGCACCGCGTGGCGTGCTTGCAGGTGCATCTCTACACGCGATTGTTCGGCGTTGAAGCGCGACAGGTGCCGCCAGTCGCGCACCGCAAAGTCGCTGCCCACCAGGCGGTTGATGTGCAGCAGCAGGTTCAGGTCAAACGCGGCGGTCACACCCAAGGCGTCGTCATAGGCCGCTTCCAGCTCGGCCGCATCCTTGAGCAAGTCCACCCCGATCAGCAAGCCACTGCCCGCTGCTGTGCCGCATGCGCGGTGCAGGCTTTGCAAAAAGCCCAGGGCCTGCTCGGGCGTGAAGTTGCCGATGCTCGAACCTGGGTAAAACAACACGCGTGGCTGCGCTGGGTCCAGGCTCAGTGCATCCGGTAAATCCAGACCGCCCGAAAAGTCGGTGCCCAGGCCCGCCACAGGCAGACCGGGGTGCTGACGCAGCAAGCTGTCCAGGGCCTGGCGCACAAAGTCCACCGAAATGTCCACCGCCACATAGCGCCCGGCTTGCATCGTGCCCAGCAGCCGTCCGGCTTTTTCGCAGTTGCCCGCGCCCAGGTCGATCCAGCAAGCGCCAGTGGGCAAGTGCCGGGCCATGTCGGCGCTGTGCAGCCGCATCAGCTGTGCTTCGGTGCGCGTCAGGTCGTACTCGGGCAGCTCGGTGATGGCCTCGAACAGGCGCGAGCCCAGCGCGTCGTACAGGTACTTGGGCGAGGTGAAGGCCTGCGGGGCGCTCAGGCCCTGCAAGAGTTCTTGCGCCACGGCGGCGGCGTTGTGCTGGTACAGCTGGATGAATTGGGGCGCGGTCATGCGGTCGATGTTAGTGCAGCGACCAAGTCAGACCTTCCAATCAGCGTCCAAATCAACGGTCAACGCCCGAAGGGGATGCGCCCACCCCGGAAAAAACAAAGTGGGATGTGCTAAAGTAATTAATCAATTACTTAATTAAAGACATGCTCTCGACCATCAAGCAAAAAACCGAAGACAGACAAGCGGCCTTGATGGCAGCGGCTTTGCAACTGGCCGCCCAAAAAAGCCCGGCACAGATCACCACGGGCGAGCTGGCGGTGGCGGTGGGCATCACCCAAGGGGCGGTTTTCAAGCACTTTGAAAGCAAAGAGGCCATCTGGTTGACTGTGATGCAGTGGGTGCATGCCGAGTTGATGATGCGCCTGCAAGCCGCAGCACAAGCACACCTCGACCAAGGCGAAGCCTTGGGGGCCATGCGGGCGGTGTTCATGGCGCATGTGCAATTTGTACAAGCTCAGCCGGGCGTGCCTCGGCTGGTATTTCAGGAACTGCAACACCCGCAGCCCTCGCCCCTCAAAGCCAGTGTGCAGCAGCTCATGGTGAATTACCGCCAATTGGTGCACGGTTTGCTGTTGAAGGCAAAAGCAAACCAACAGTTGGCACAAACCGTTGACCTGAGCGCCGCCACGGTGTTGTTTGTTGGGGCCATTCAGGGCTTGGTCATGCAGGCCCTGATGGCTGGGCATTTGAGCGACGTCGGCGCGCAAGCGGCAGCGGTTTATGACATTTACGAGCAGGGGCTAATGCAGTCCATGCCCACATCGACAAGGACAAAAGCATGAAATGGACAGTGCAAAACAAGCGGCGTTGGCTCACGGCAGGGGCCACATTGATGGTGGTGGCCATCATCGGTTGGGTGGCGTTTCGCATCGGGCCTTTGGCACCCAACCGCATCACCGTCACGACCGTCAAGAGTGAACGCATCACGCCCGCCGTGTTTGGCATTGGCAGTGTCGAGGCACGCCAAAGCTGGTTGATCGGGCCCGTGACGGCGGGGCGCGTTTTGCGCGTGCTGGTGGATGTGGGCGACAAGGTCAAGGTGGGCCAATGGCTGGCCGAGATGGACCCGGTCGATTTGGCGCAGCGCCAAAAAGCGCAAGAAGCGGCCATGGCCAAGGCCGTCAGCGTGCAAGCTGCGGCCAAGGCGCAAGTGGCCGATGCACAGGCCAGACGCGAGCTGGCCCAGTCGGGCTGGCTGCGCCAGCAAGACCTGGCCCGCCAGAATTTCATCAGTGCCACAGCCCTTGAGGCACAGCAGCAAGCGCTGCGATCGGCAGAGGCGGCGCTGCAAGTGGCGCAAGCCAACGCCCAGGCCGCCGCTCAAGACATGGCACGGGTGCAAGCCGAAAGCGCGGGTGTGGCATTTCAGCGCCAGAGCCTTCGCATGCTGGCCCCGGCCGATGCGGTGGTCACCAGCCGCGATGCCGAAGCGGGCAGCACGGTGGTGGCTGGCCAGCCTGTGCTCAAGCTGGTCAACCCGCAAAGCCTGTGGGTGCGCATGCGCGTGGACCAAGGCCGATCGGCAGGTCTGGCGGCGGGTCTGGCCGCGCGCATCGTGCTGCGCTCGCAGCCCCAGCAGGTCTGGCCTGGCGTGGTCGAGCGTGTGGAGTGGCAGGCCGACAGCGTGACCGAAGAGCGCATTGCCCAAGTGGCGTTCCGCCTTGAACCCGGACAAATGCCACCGGCTGTGTCGATGGGGGAAATGGCCGAGGTGACGTTGGACTTGCCCGCCACCGCAGAAGGCCCCGTGGTGCCACAAGCCAGCATGCAAAAACACCAGGGCCAAACGGGGGTGTGGCGTTTGTCGGCCAGTGGTTCCGTTGAATTTGCGCCTGTGCAGTGGGGCGCGGTCAGCTTGGACGGCCATGTGCAGGCCCTCACCGGTTTGAAGGCGCAGGACCGGGTGGTCGTTTACAGCGAAAAACCCCTGCAACCGGGTGCGCGGGTCCGGGTGGTCGATGCCTTGGTGGGGCAGGCACAGCCATGATCAGCCTGGCCGTCCGCGACATCCAGCACAGCTGGGCCAAATTCATCCTCACGGGGGTGGGCCTGGGTTTGCTGATCGGCGTGACCTTGACCATGGCGGGTGTGTTCAGGGGCATGGTGGACGACGCGCAAGCGCTGTTGAACAACAGCGGCGCCGATCTTTGGGTGGTGCAAAAAGACACCCAAGGCCCTTACGCCGAGTCGTCCAGCCTCAAGGACGATGTGGTGCGCAGCATCCGGGGCATGCCCGGCGTGGCGCAAGCGGCCAACATCACTTACTTCACCATGCAGGTGCAAACCGCCGGGCGCGAAACGCGCGCCATGGTGGTGGGTGTGGAGCCCGGTGCGGGCGGCTTGCCGGGACAGCCGGGGCACCTGTTGGCGGGCCGCCACCTCACACGCAGCCACTACGAGGCCGTGGCCGACATCAAAACTGGCCTGGCTGTGGGCGACCGGGTGCAGATTCGCCGCCACAGCTACGAGGTGGTGGGCCTGACGCAGCGCATGGTCTCTTCGGGTGGTGACCCGATGGTTTTTATCCCCCTGAAAGACGCGCAAGAAGCGCAGTTCCTCAAGGACAACGACGCCATCGTGAACGACCGCGTGCGCACGGCAGCCAACCCTGGCTTTAACCGGCCCGGTGTGCCGGGCCTGCTGGAAGCCGTACAAAACCTGCAAACCAGCAGCCGCAACGTGAACGCGGTGTTGGTGCAAACGCAAGCAGGCTGGGGTGCCGAGCAGGTGGCCGAGCCGATCCGGCGTTGGAAGCATCTGACGGTCTTTACCCGCAGCGGGATGGAAGAAATTCTGGTGCAAAAACTGATCGCCACCTCAGCCCGGCAAATCGGCATGTTCCTGGTCATCCTGGCGGTGGTGAGCGCGGCCATTGTGGCTTTCATCATCTACACCATGACGTTGGGAAAAATCCGAGAAATCGCGGTGCTCAAGCTCATCGGCACGCGCAACATCACCATCGCCAGCATGATCTTGCAGCAAGCGCTGGGCTTGGGCGTGATTGGTTTTGTGGTCGGCAAAGTGGCCGCCACCTTGTGGGCACCGGTCTTCCCCAAATTTGTTTTGCTGCTCACTCAAGATGCGGTGATGGGTTTTGTGGCCACCCTGGTCATTTGCGCATTGGCCAGCACCTTGGCCATCCGGGTGGCGTTGCGGGTCGATCCTGCTCAGGCCATCAGTTAAGCAAGGAAAGAACATGACCCCCACGCTCGTCACTTCGTGTACTCGCTGCCCCCCAAGGGGGCTTTGCCCGCCTTGGGGCGGCCCGGCGGAGGGCAAGTCATGACCCCCACTCAAGGCGGCATCCTGATCGAAAACCTGCGCAAGGTGTATGGCCATGGCGACACCGCCGTAGAGGCCCTGAAAAACGTCAACATGCAGGTGGCACCGGGCGAGGTGGTGGGCTTGGTCGGGCCGTCTGGCTCGGGCAAGAGCACCTTGCTCAAATGCCTGGGGGCCATCATCGAGCCCACCTCGGGCCGCATGACCTTGGGCAACGACATCATCTACGACAACGGCTGGAAGACCCCCGACTTGCGTGCCCTGCGGCGCGACCGCATCGGCTTTGTGTTTCAGGCCCCCTACCTGATTCCGTTTTTGGATGTGACCGACAACGTGGCCTTGCTGCCCATGTTGGCGGGTGTGCCCAATGCCCAGGCCCGGCAGCAGGCGCTGGCCTTGCTTCATTCGCTCGATGTGGCGCACCGGGCCAAGGCGCAACCGTCTGAGCTGTCGGGCGGCGAACAGCAGCGGGTGTCGATTGCCCGCGCCCTGGCCAACAAACCCCCGGTGATCTTGGCTGACGAGCCGACCGCGCCCTTGGACAGTGAACGCGCATTGGGCGTGATGCGCATTTTGAACAACATGGCCCGGCAGGCCCAGACCGCCATCATCGTGGTCACCCATGATGAAAAAATCATCCCGACCTTTCGGCGGATTTACCACATCCGCGACGGGCAAACGGTGGAAGAGCGTGGAGAGGGGCGGTCTCTCGATTGAGCGGATGCCGCCAAGTCATGATTCGTCTCAGTCTCACCCTTGAGGCTGATGGTGTTCTTGAATTTGGGGTGTAATCAAGCCCTTTTCAAATTTTCACCCCCGGGTGAACTTCTGGCCATGCCCATTTCGCTCTTTACAAAAATCCAAGCCACTGCCCTGATGGGTTTATTGGCTTTGTCGGCGGCATTTCCAAGTGTTGCCCAAGCGCAAACCACGCTGCGCGTGACCACCATCCCCGAGGAAGCAGCCACCGAGCAGGTGCGCAAGTTCGCGCCTTTGGCCAACTACCTGGAAAAGCAGCTGGGCATGAAGGTGCAGTTCACACCCGTGACCGATTACCCTGCGGCGGTGGAATCGCTGGTGAACAAGAAGGTCGATGTGGTTTGGTTTGGCGGCTTCACCTTTGTGCAGGCCAGCATCCGTTCCGGTGGCAAGGTGGTGCCCTTGGCGCAGCGCGAAGAAGACACGCGTTTCCAGTCGGTGTTCATCGCCAAGACCGATTCCGGCATCAAGACCCTGGCCGACATGAAGGGCAAGCAAGTCTCTTTCGGGTCGCAAAGCAGCACCTCGGGCCACCTGATGCCGCGCAGCTTTTTGCTGCAAGCCAAGATCGAACCTGAAAAAGACTTCAAGCGCATTGCCTACAGCGGCGCGCACGACGCCACCATCGCCTCGGTGGTCAGCGGCAAGGTCGATGCCGCTGCGCTGGACATCACCGTCTGGAAAAAATTTGTGGCTGAGAACAAGGTCGACACTCAGGCCGTCAACGTGTTCTACACCACACCGCCTTACTTCAACTACAACTGGTCGGTGCACGCTGACATGCCTGCCGACTTGCGCGAAAAAATCAAGACCGCTTTGCTGGCCCTGAACCCCGCCAACCCCGAGCACGCCGAGATCCTGAAACTCAACCGCGCCACCCGCTATGTGCCCACCACGCCCGAAAACTACAAGGGTCTGGAGTCGGCTGCACGCAGCGCGGGCTTGCTGTAAAGCCTGGACCCCGTCACAGTGAACATCGACCTTCAGGCCCTTGAAGCGCGGCATCCGGCGGCGACGCCGGGTGCGCCAGCGGCCTTGCGTGCATTGAATTTGCAGCTGGCTGCGGGCGAGCAGGTGGCCATCATCGGCCCCTCGGGTGCGGGCAAGACGACGCTGCTGCAGGTGCTGGCCTGCGCCCAGCCGCCCACGCAAGGCACGCTGCAACTGGCGGGGGTGAACCCGTGGACATTGCCTGCAAGCGCGCTGCGCACACTGCGCGGCCAGTTGTTTCTGGCCCCGCAGGTGCCGCCGCTGCCGCCGCGCCAACGCGTGGTGACCTCGGTGTTGGCCGGGCGTTTGCCCGCTATGGGTTTGTGGGCCAGTTTGCGTTCGCTGTTTTATCCAGCGGACATCCCGGCCGCTTACGAGGCGCTGTCGCACTTTGACCTGGGCGACAAATTGTTTGAACGCGTGGACCGCCTGTCGGGTGGTGAGCGCCAGCGCGTGGGCCTGGCCCGTGCCCTGCTGGCTCCGGCCAGCCTGTGGCTGATCGATGAGCCGCTGTCGGCGCTCGACCCGGTGCGCGCCCGCATGGCCATGACCGCATTGGTGGGCCTGGCCCGCGAGCGCCAAGTCACGCTGGTGGCCACGCTGCACCAGGTGGACATGGCGCTGGCGCACTTTCCGCGCATCATCGGCTTGCGCGATGGCCAGCAGGTGTTTGACCTGCCCCCGGATCAGGTCAGCCCCGAGCGCTTGGCGCATTTGTACGACCAGCACGAACACGAGTTGCGCGGTGAGGCGCTGCCTGCGGCGCTGCAAGAGGCCACACCGGCAGCGCCCGCGCCTGTGGTGATGCACTGCCGCTGAGGCGGTTTGCTTCCTGATGCCACGCGCACCCGACATGTCCGCCTCTGTTTCCCATTTGCCTGTGGCCCAACCTCCCGGTTCACCACCCGAGCGGCCGTTTGCACCAGCACCCACGCGCGACCCGACGTTTGCCGCACGCGTGTTCTGGCTGAGTTTGGCGTTGGTGCTTTTGTGGCCTCTGGGTGTGGCCACCGAGTTCCGGCCTTGGGTGCTGTGGGCGCCCGAGAACCGAAAAGTCACCGCCGACTTTGTGCGCAGCTTTTGGCCGTTGGTTCACAACGCCGAATTTTTGCAGATGGTGCTGCGCGAGACCTGGCGCACCGTGGCCATGGCCACCGCAGGCGTCACGCTGGCGCTGGTGTTGGCCGTGCCTTTGTCTTTGTTGGCCACGCGGGTCTTGTCGCTGTCGGCCTTGTCCGGCCGCATGGACCGTTGGCCTGCGGTGCTGCGCTGGCTGGTGCGGGCCACGCTGATCATGCTGCGCAGCATTCCGGAGTTGATTTGGGCGCTGGTGTTTGTGCGGGTGGTGGGCCTGGGGCCTACCGCGGGCGTGCTGGCCATTGCGCTGACCTATGGCGGCATGCTGGGCAAGGTGTACGCCGAAATTCTGGAAAGCGGCGAAGCCCACGCCACCCAGACCCTGATGCGCAACGGCAGCGGCCGCCTGCAGGCCTTTGTGTACGCGCTGCTGCCCAGTCATGCGGCCGAACTGGCGTCTTACACCGTGTACCGCTGGGAATGTGCCATCCGCTCCTCTGTTGTGCTGGGCTTTGTGGGCGCGGGGGGCTTGGGTCAGCAACTGGACAACTCGATGAAGATGTTCAACGGCGGTGAAGTGGCCACCTTGCTGCTGGTGTTCATTGCGCTGGTGGCGCTGGCCGACCGCGTGAGCGCCTGGCTGAGAAAGGCGCTGGCATGAAGTCTTCAGGCACCTCGTTGTCTTCACGCGAAGCGGCCAACCCGCCCTACAAATTGCCGCCGCCAATTTTTGATGCCCGCTGCAAGGCGTGTTGGTTCACCGTGGCTTTGGGGGTCTTGGTGGTGGCCAGCTTTGTGTCGCTCGATTTGGATTGGGCGGCTTTTGCATCGATGGAAGCGGCGCGAAGCATGGGCCGCTTTGTGGCGGAGTTTTTTCCGCCCGACTTGTCGCCCGTGTTTGTGAACAAGGTGGCCTGGGCCGCCTGGGAAACCCTGGCCATGTCGGCGCTGGGCACCGCCATGGCGGCGGTGCTGGGCTTGGCGTTGGCCGTGCCCGCCAGCCGCCTGTCCGCCCAAGACGCGGCCTGGCTGCGCAGCCCCACACGCTGGTTGCTCAATGCGCTGCGTGCCATTCCCGAACTGGTGTGGGCGGCATTGCTCTTGATTTCGGCAGGTCTCGGGCCCATGGCGGGGACATTGGCGCTGGCCCTGCACACCAGCGGCGTTTTGGGCCGCCTGTTTGCCGAGGCCATGGAGAACATCCCCACCGGGCCGGGCGACGCCTTGCGCACTCAGGGCGTGGGGCCGCTGCGCGTGTTTTTTTATGCCACCTTGCCGCAGGTGCTGCCGCAGCTCATGAGCTACACGCTGTACCGCTGGGAAAACAACATCCGCGCCGCCGCCGTGCTGGGCGTGGTGGGTGCGGGCGGCTTGGGCCAGATGCTGTCGTTCCACATGGGCCTGTTTCAAATGAACAAGACCGCCACCTTGCTGGCCGCGATGCTGCTCATGGTCGCTTGCGTGGATGCGTTGAGTTTTGCGGCGCGGCGGTGGTTGACGCGTTGAAGCGCTGATGCATTGACTCAGACCGCGTGGGCCAAAGTGCTTACAGAAATGGCCCAGAGAAATGGCCCACAGGTCTGGCTTGACCCTTTTGGGCAAGCAGACCGTTCAGCCCGAGTTGCTGTGTTGAGACAGCGTCGGCCCATACGCGGCCATGAACACCGCCACGGCCCGAGCCACCGTTTCGTGGATTTGTTGTGGGGAAGATGCTTCCAGTGCATTGAACAAGAAGGGCTCGATCCATTCGGCCTCCAGCAGGCCTTTGAGCTGCAGTGCTGCAATGCGTGCGTTGGCCTGGCGCAGCTGACCGCGGTCCATGGCTTGCTGCAAAAAGGCCGCGATGGCCGCTTCGCTGCGCACGGGGCCCATCTCGTAACACGTGCGACCCAGCTCGGAGGGTCTGGCCTGAGACGCCACCATGCGGCGCACCGCCTGCACCTGCGGTGAATACAGCAGGGCCAGCAAGCGTTGCCCGAAACTTTGCAGCGCGAGCGTGATGTCAGATTGGTCCGGGTCCAGCGCTTGCAGGGTGGCCTGAAATTCCAGTTCGGTCGCTTCAAACACCACCGCCGAAAACAATTCTTCTTTCGATGCGAAGTAGCTGTAAAGCGTGGGTTTGGAGTAGCCCACACGTTCGCGGATGTCGGACATCGAGCTGCGCTCGAAGCCGGTTTCGCGGAACACTTCGGCCGCCGCCTGCAGGATGGCCTGCCGCCGTGTCTCGCTTTTGGTGCGCATGCCCAACCTCCCACAAATGAACTCAGTGGTTCATTTTAGGGGGAGGCGGTGCGCAGCTGGTTCAGGCGACGGCTTGCGCGATCTCGGCGCGTGCGGCGCTCATGGCCGCGGCCTTGGCTTCATCGCCCATGGCCAGACCTTCGGCGCGCACGATGCGCACGTCGGTGATGCCAAAAAAGCCCAGCACCACTTTCAGGTAGCTTTCTTGGTGCTCCATGGCCTGACCGCCTTCGCTGGTCGAATACACACCGCCGCGTGTGGACGCCACGATCACCGTCTTGCCCTTCGCCAGACCCTCCGGGCCCTTTTCGGTATAGCGGAAGGTGCGACCAGGCTGGGCCAGGCGGTCGATCCAGGCTTTGAGCTGGGTGGGGATCGAGAAGTTGTAGAGCGGCGCGCCGATGACGACCACGTCAGCGGCCAGAAACTGGCTCACCAGTTGTTCAGACAAGGCGTTTTCGGCGCGTTGTGCGGCGGTCGGCTCGGGCTGGGCCACGCCCTTGATGGCGATGGCATCGGCACCAAAGTGGCCAGGGGCGTTGACCGCCAGGTCCAGGTGTTCGACGGTGGTGCCTGGGTGTTTTTTCATCCATTGGGCGACGATGTCGGCGGTCAGTTCGCGGGACGCGGAATAAGCGCCCAGGATGCTGGAGTCGATGTGCAGGAGTTTCATGGTCGGTGTTCTTTCTGCTCAAGCCACCCCGCTCGGGCGTCAAGGCCTGCGGGGTGGCTGGGGTGATGGGTTTCAGATGTTGCGGTTGTAGCGCTGGGGGAACAGCTGGTTGAGCTTGAGGCCGGTTTCGCCATCGGCCACGACGTCGCCTGTGCGGATGGCTTCAGCCAGTTCGGCCTTGACTTGTTCGCGGGTTTTGCCCTGAACTGCAGCCTTGGCGGGGTAGCGACCGGGGTTGATCTGGTTGAGCTTCAGGCCCGATTCGCCATCGGCCACGATGTCGCCTGTACGGACGGCCTCGGCCAGTTCAGCTTGCACTTGTTCCCGGGTTTTGCCTTGGAATGTGGGCTTGGCAGGGTACAGGCCTGGGAACATTTCATTCGCTTTTTGGCCGGTTTCGCCGTTGACCATGATGTCGCCGGTGCGCACGGCTTGCGCCAGTTCGGCTTTGACTTGTTCGCGAGTTTTGGGTGCCGAGGCATCGGCGGCGATGGCATTGGAGGCGGCCAGGGCGGCAACTGCGAGGGCGATGACGGAGAAGGTCGAGCGGTTCATGATGAGGTTTCCTTGAAAGTTGAAGAAACAGGCGGCTGGTCGGATGGACTTGGCTTTTTGCCTGGTCGGTGCTGCGTGGGTTGAAAGCGCTGCATCGATGGGTTGAACTGTAAAATTTCTGAATCAATAGAAAAACAACCAAAAATACATTGGGTTATTTCTAAATACGGAACAATCAAGGGCTTGAAATCCTGTTTTTGGAGTGCTTCATGGACCGTTTGTTGTCGATGCGTGTGTTTGAGCGCGTGGTGGGCGAGGGCGGTTTTGCAGCCGCTGCCCGTGCGCTGGACATGTCGGCCCCTGTGGTGACGCGCCTGGTCGCCGATCTGGAAGACCACCTGGGCACGCGCTTGCTGCAGCGCTCGACCCGCCGCCTGTCGCTGACCGAGGCGGGCCAGCAATACCTCAGCCGCGTGCGCAACATCCTGCAGGACATCGACGAAGCCGATGCGGTGGTCAGCGCGCAGACCACCGAGCTGGCTGGCTTGCTGCGCCTGCACGCGCCACCGGTGTTGGCCACGTATGTGATTGCGCCTTTGCTGGCCGAGTTCCGCAGGCGTTACCCCAAGATCCTGATCGAGCTGGAGGTGGAAAGCCTGCGTGAGCCGCCCATCGAAGACTTCGACATCACCTTGCTGGGCACCGACGAGAGCTTTGATGGCGATGTGATTGCGCGCAAGGTGCTGGAGTCCGAAGCCATTTTGGTGGCCTCGCCCGACTACCTGCGCCGGCGCGGTGCGCCACAGCAGCCGCAGGAGCTGATGCAGCACGATTGCCTGCGCCTGAAAATGCCCCACATCCGGCCGCGTGTGTGGCAGATGTGGTGCCCTGACAACCCGACCCAGCCCACCGAAGTCGACGTCCAGCCCGTGCTGCTGGTCAACCACACCGACAGCTTGCTGCGCGCGGCGATCGATGGCGCGGGCATCACGTCCGTGGCGGTGGATATGGTGGCACCCTATCTGACACGCGGAGAGTTGGTGCGTGTGCTGGCGCCCTGGATCACGGGCCGATTGAGCATGTACGCGGCCGTGCCGACCCGCAAATTCATGCCTCAGCGTACCCGGGTGTTTCTGGACTTTCTGGTGGAGGAAACGCGGCTGCAGACCGCCAAGGCCTTGGAGGCTTGTACGAACTGTTGACCACGCATGGTGGCGCTGACTGCACGCGGATCACCAACCGCTGCGGGCATCTTTGGAGACTTGCGGGCATTGCTTGCCCGTCGCCATTGCTCTGATTTTTGCCTCGCGGTCAAGCGGCTTATTTTCGAACTCGATGGTTTAGTTTTGGCATTTTGCTCGCTAGAATTCCGGCTGTTTTCTAAACCAATCGGTTTATTTAAGGAGCCTGAATGCCTGAACCCCAACGCCTGCATGCGGCTGCGCCCGTGCCGCCGCACCGCCATCGGCCCTTGCCATGGCGCACGCCACTCACATTGCTGATCACGGCCTGCCTGGCCGCAGCTTGCGCCCAGTTACCCGACGCGCCGCCCAAGCCGCAACTTAAGGCCACCACAGCTTTTGCGTCGAGCCAATCGCTGCGAGCCCCGCAAGTTGAATGGCCCGCAGATGCTTGGTGGACCGCCTATGGCGACCCGCAGCTCAATGCCCTGATCGACGAGGCGCTGCAAGGCGCGCCCGACTTGCTGGCGGCGCAGGCTCGGCTGCAGCGGGCCGAAGCCTTCACGCAGCTGGCCGGATCGGCCCTGCAACCGCAGCTGAGCGCCAACGCGGGCATCAGCGCAGACAAATTGAGCTACAACCATTTGGTGCCGCGCAGCCCGGCCACCGAAGGCTGGAACGACTACGGCCGCGCCACGCTCGACTTCCGCTGGGAAATGGATTTTTGGGGCAAAAACCGGGCGGGCTTGTCGGCGGCCACGTCCGAGCTGGACGGCCGCCGCGCCGAGCTGGCGCAGACCCGCCTGCTGTTGGCCAGCGGCATCGCCAGCGATTACGCCGAACTCGCTCATTTGTTTGCCCGCCGTGAACTGGCGCAGAAATCGGTGGCGATTCACAGCCAGACCGCGCAGCTGCTGGCACAGCGCCAAGCCAACGGTCTGGAAACCCGTGGCAGCGTGCACGCGGCCGATGCGGCACGCGCCGCCGCCGAAGGCACCTTGCTGGCCGCAGACGAGCAGATCGCTTTGCAGCGCAATCGCCTGGCTGCATGGTTGGGCGAAGGCCCGGATCGGGGTCTGTCGATCACGCCGCCGCAGCTGAAACTCGACAAAGGCTTTGGCCTGCCCGCCCAGTTGTCGGCCGAGCTGCTGGGCCGCCGTCCGGACGTGAGCGCAGCGCGCTGGATGGCGCAAGCCCAGGCCAGCCGCATCGAAGAAAAGCGGGCCGGGTTTTACCCCAGTGTGAACCTCTCGGCCTTCATCGGCGTGCAGTCGCTCGGGCTGGACTTGCTGGGCCGCAGCGGCTCCAGTGTGGGCAGCGTGGGCCCGGCGATTTCCTTGCCGATCTTCAACGGTGGGCGCTTGCGTGGTGAGTTGCGCGGCGCGCAAGCGGCCTACGCCGAAAGTGTGGCCCGTTACAACGCCACCGTGGCCCGCGCCCTGCAAGACGTGGCCGATGCCGCCGCGAGCCAGAAGGCGCTGGCACAGCGTTTGGACAAAGCGCAAGAGGCGGTGACTGCCGCCACCGAGGCGCACCAACTGAGCCGCCAGCGCCGCGAAGGGGGCTTGGCCACGGCCATGGAGGTCTTGATGGCCGAAGGCCAGTTGTTGGAGAGCCTGGCAGAGCAAACACATCTGCGAGCGCAGTCGCTGCGGCTCGACATCGCGCTGCAGCGCGCACTGGGCGGGAGTTATCAGGCACCTCCTTCCACCACGGGCGGCACCACGGACGTCACCTCGGGCAACGCCACAGGCCACTCACCAAGCCGCGAAACCAGCAGCGAAACCAGCCACGAACCCAGCCCGCTTGCAAAGCGCTGAGCCCCCATGAACGAATGAAGGATTTTCAAATGACAGAGCACCACAAAACCCCCATCGCCGCCGAGATCGCAGACACCCAACTCAAGCGCCGCCGCAACCAACGCCTGGCCGCGCTCGGGGGTGTCGTGGTCCTGGGCGCCGTGGGCGTGACAGCCTATTGGGCCTTGTACGCCTCGCACTTTGTGTCCACCGACAACGCCTATGCCGCTGTCGAAGTGGCCGCCATCACGCCCGCTGTGGGCGGTACCGTGGCCGAGGTGCCCGCCAAAGACACCCAGACCGTTAAAAAAGGCGATGTGCTGGTGCAGATTGACCGCACCGATGCGCGGCTGGCGCTGGCCCAAGCCGAGGCCGAACTCAGCCGTGCCACGCGCCGCGTGCAAAGTCTGGTGGCCACCGATGCCAGCCTGAGCGCGCAAGTGGCCGCACGCGAAGCCGACGGCCAGCGGGCCAGCGCCCAACTGGCCGCCGCGCAGGCCGATCTGACGCGCGCGCAGGTGGACCTGCAGCGGCGACAAGCACTGGTGACCTCCGGCGCGGTGACGGGCGAAGAGCTGACCCGCGCCCAAAACGCCTTCGAAGCCGCCACCGCCCAGCTGGCCGCAGCCAAGGCCGGTGCCGCCCAGGCCAGCGCCCACCTGAAAGCAGCCACGGCCGCCAAAGAAGCCAACACCGCGCTGATCGCAGGCACCACGCTGGAGAACCACCCCGACGTGGCGGCAGCGCGTGCCCGGCTGGACCAGGCCAAGGTCGATCTGGAGCGCACCACGGTGCGCGCCCCCGTGGACGGCGTGGTGGCACGCCGCCAGGTGCAGGTGGGCCAGCGCGTGCAAATAGGCATGCCGCTGATGGCCGTGGTGCCGGTCAGCGACATGTACGTCGATGCCAACTTCAAGGAAGTGCAGCTGGCCAAGGTCAAGGTCGGCCAAAGCGTGAAGCTGCACGCCGACCTGTACGGCAAGGACGTGACTTACACCGGCGTGGTGGCAGGGTTTTCGGGCGGCTCCGGCTCGGCTTTTGCTGCCATTCCGGCGCAAAACGCCACCGGCAACTGGATCAAGGTGGTGCAGCGCCTGCCAGTGCGCATCCAGTTGGACGCACAGCAGCTGCAAAAGCACCCGCTCAAGGTCGGTTTGTCGATGAGCGCCGAAATCGACACCCGCGGCGGTCAACAGTAAGCGGGGCGCAGCATGAACCCCACCAATCCAGCGTCGGCCCCGCCAGGGCCGGACGCGCCGCTCACCGGCGGCATGCTCTGGGTCGCCGCACTGATGCTGGCGGCCGCCAACTTCATCGCCGTGCTCAACATGACGATCGCCAACGTCGCGGTGCCCAACATCGCGGGCGCTTTGGGCGCAGCCACCAGCCAGGGCACCTGGGTCATCACGTCCTATGCCGTGGGCGAAGCCATCACTGTGCCGCTGACCGGCTGGCTGTCGGCGCGCTTCGGCTCGGTGCGGGTGTTCGTCAGTTCCATGGTTTTGTTCGGCGTGTTCTCCATCGTCTGCGGCCTGGCCCCCTCGCTGGGCATCTTGGTGGTGGCGCGGGTGTTTCAGGGCCTGTGCGGCGGTCCGCTCATGCCGCTGTCGCAAACGCTGTTGATGCGCATCTTCCCCAAAGAGAAAGCGGCGGCGGCGATTGGCCTGTGGTCCATGACCACGCTGGTGGCCCCGGTGGCGGGCCCCATTTTGGGCGGCTGGCTGTGCGACGAGTTCAGCTGGTCGTGGGTGTTTTTGCTCAACGCACCCATTGCGATCGGCTTTGGCCTGTATGCCTGGAAGCTTCTCAAGCGCTACCAGGCGCTGGGCGAGCGCAGCCGCATCGATTTGGTGGGCCTGGTGCTGCTGGTGGTCTGGGTGGCGGCTTTGCAGCTGATGCTGGACGAAGGCAAAAACCTCGACTGGTTTGCGTCAACGCAAATCACGGCGCTGGCCTTGATCGCGGCCATTGGCTTTGCGGCCTTTTTGATCTGGGAGCTGCACGAGCCCAACCCCATCGTGGACCTGCGCGTGTTCCGCCATCGGGGTTTTTCGGTGAGCGTGCTGACCATCAGCCTGGCTTTTGCCTGCTTCTTCGGGGTGAGCGTGCTCACGCCGCTGTGGCTGCAAAGCTTCATGGGCTACACCGCCACCACGGCCGGGCTGGCCACGGCCTGGACGGGGGTGACGGCCTTCTTTGTCGCGCCCATGATGGCCAGCAGCAAGAAAGACCCGCGCCTCTTGGTGTTCATCGGCGTGGTCTGGCTGGGCTTGGTCACGCTGTGGCGCACCGTGGCCAACACCGACATGGGCTTTTGGGACGTGGCGGTGCCGCTGATGGTGATGGGTTTCGCGCTGCCGTTTTTCTTCATCCCGTCCACCGGCATTGCGCTGGCCAGCGTCGAAGAGCGCGAGATGGATTCGGCCGCTGGCCTGATGAATTTCTTGCGCACCCTGTCGGGCGCGTTCGCCACCTCGGCCGTGACCACCGTCTGGAGCGATCAGGCCACCCGCAACCATGCCGAACTGGTGGGCCTGGCCGACCGCGACCACAGCCTGCACCAGCAACTGACCGCCAGCGGTGCCACACCCGAAGCCGCACACGAAGTGCTGGACTACCTGGTCACCTCGCAAAGCGTGATGCTGTCCACCAACCAGATCATGACGGTGATCGGCGTGCTGTTTTTGCTGGCCGCCGCGGTCATCTGGCTGGCTCCCAAGCCCGGTCGGGTGATTGAGCCCGGCGCGGGTGGTCACTGAACTTCTTTCTTTCAAGGACCTGGATGCGGCGGTGCAGCAGGCGCGCACGGCCGGTGTGGACAGCCAAGCCGAGGCGCGCACCGGCAACCTGCCCTATGCGCTGATCATTGCGGCGGCGCAAGCCATGTGATCGAAGAGGACGAGTGAGCTTGCGCGCAATTGATCTGAATCAATCCAGTCCTGCGGCCATGGGTTGAAGATGACCTTTGGTGAACGTTGAGGAGCCGTGCGTTACGGCCTCCTTGTGTTGACCGTTGGAGGTCTGATGTGGATTTTTTGGGCGTGATTTTGCAAAGCGGCCTGGCCAGTCTGGTGTCGTACCTGGCGGCCCATGTCCTGCTTTGCCTCGTGCCCGCTTTCTTTGTCGCGGGTGCACTCTCGGCCCTGGTGCCGCAGGCATCGGTGGTGCGTTTTCTCGGGCCCGGCGCGTCCAAGTGGGTGGCCTACCCGGCCGCAGCGGGTGCCGGAAGCCTGCTGGCCGTGTGCTCTTGCACGGTGCAGCCCTTGTTTGCTGGCATCTACAAGCAAGGCGCGGGTCTGGGACCCGCCATGACGTTCATGTTCTTTGCGCCGGCGGCCAACATCTTGGCCCTGTCGTACACCGGCGTAGCGCTGGGTGGGGAGTTTGCCTTCGCCCGGTTGGTCCTTTCGCTGGTCTTTGGGGTGGGCATCGGCATGATCATGGCCGTGCTGTTCCACCGCGACGACATGGCGCGAACCGCTCAGACCGCAGCGTTTCAGGACAGCGTCGGCATCAGCCGCCAGACCCTTGTTTTTCTGCTGGCGCTGATCGCGCTGCTGATCGGCGGAACACTCAAGCTCAGCCCCCTCACCGCACAGCTTTGGAGTGTCGACTTGGCCTGGCCTTGGGCGCCGCAGGCACAGGCCACGCTGGACCGCTGGCTTCCGGTGGACGAGCTTCGTGGTGAAGAAGGCTTGAGCCTGCAAGGCAGCGTGCTCATTGGCTTGCTGGGGCTCATGGCGATGACATCGATCAGGGGTTTGGGCAAAGTGGACGAAGGCTTCAACAAGCTCACATGGGCCAGTCTGGGCCTCATCGCACTGACGCTGGTATTTGCCGCCGTCGGCATTCGCGCAACGCCTGAAGGCGTGCATGTGGCGCTGACGGGCCGCACCTTGGCGGTGGCGGCCCTGCTGGCCACCCTGGTGCCACTGGCGCGCCGTTTCGATGCCTGGGACATGCAGCAGTGGCTTTGGGAGACCTGGCGCTTCGTCAAGCAGATTTTTCCGCTGCTGGTGGCTGGCGTGTTCGTCGTGGGCATCATCCGCGTCTTTATCCAGCCCGCATGGGTGCAGGCCGTGGCCGGACACAACACGCTGCTGGGCAACATGGCCGGTGTGGTGTTTGGCGTCTTCATGTACTTTCCCACACTGGTCGAGGTGCCCGTGGCCAAGATGCTGCTGTCGCTGGGCATGCACCCCGGCCCCTTGCTGGCTTACATCATGGCGGACCCGGAACTTTCACTGCAGAGCATGCTGATCACGGCCTCGATCATTGGTCGGCGCAAGACGGCCACCTATGTGGCGCTGGTGGCAGTGTTTGCGACAGCGGCAGGTTTGGCCTATGGTGCCTGGTCCGATGGACGCCCCGTTTGGCAAATTGTGCTGTCCGTGGCGGCGCTGGGCTTGGCGCTGCTGGCGAGTGTGCACATGCTGGCTCGGCGGCAGCTGCAAGAACCTGTCGGCACGGCCTGAACTTCAACGTCAAGGAGCCCTGTATGGACATCAAAATTTTGGGAACCGGTTGCGCCCGGTGCCAGCGCCTGGAGCAACTCACCCGCGATGCGGCTGCAGCCCAAGGCGTATCGATAGAAGTAGAGCATGTGCGGGAGCCCGCCGAGATCATGAAATACCCCGTGGTCGGCACGCCTGCCTTGGTGGTCAATGGCGAGGTGAAGGCGGCCGGGCGCATCCCTTCTCCCAGCGAACTGGCGGGCTGGCTCAGACCGCAGTGACGAGCCGCACGGGCGGTGATCGATGGCGTTGGCTAATTTGTGCAGGGGGTAGACCGCGCGGTGCACATCGACCGGTCTACAACCCACAGAAGTCACAGATCAAGGGGCAGCTTGCAATGAACCCGGAGAATGACTGCTTGCGACCTGGTGCCCATCCCAAGTTCGAGAGTTACATCGAATTCAGATGCGCCTTAATCCTGGCAAGCAGTTGGTCAAATTCAGGCTGACCTCGGTAGTAAAGTGCAGATGATTTGCGGTATTCCCGTGCGAAGAGGTCTCGCTGCACAGGATCACTCAGGCTGAATGCAGGATTCTTGGCAATGACCAACTCATCACCGGACCGGAAGCGCTGAACCTTGCGTGCTTTGTATGCGGTCGTCTGCATGAACGCTTGCACCTCCTGAAGACCAAGGAGGCAGTACACGTCGTAATAGTGCCGAAGGAAATTGGCGGGGAAGGCCTTGGCCTCGGCCAGCCGCCTGTACTTGGTCGAGATGGTCTGGAGTTTTTCAACGAAGGTGTGCGTGGGCGCATAACAAGGCACATCCACAGCGCGGTTATCTAAGACCTGAACACCTCGATCCCGGGCAAACTCCAAAGCCCACGAAGAAATGGTCACAGCGCGATTGGGCGCCGTGTCATCAAACCCCAGCTCCAGCAAGATGCCATCTTTCACGCCGGACAAGGTGGTCGTGCGCGGGGCATAGTTCAGGCGAATGCCTGCGCTGCGCATCTTGTCATCATCAAAGAAAGTGTCCCGCTCTACGCTGTCGACGCCAGGAATACGGATGCGTTTGGCCAGTTCGTCGTAAAAGGCCAGCCGCGATGCGATGTGTGCCGGCTTGTCCTGGTTGCGACCGGTTTTCACGTCCAAGTCCTCCGGTGGCTCGATGCGGATGTCAATGTCCTCCGAAAACCGATGAATCACGCCAAAGCCTTTGGACAAGGACGTGCCACCTTTGAGCTCGAACACAAAGCCCTGAGCCTGAAGGCCCCACAGGCCATGCATGATCCAGTAGTCTTTTTCGACCAACATGGGATCAAGCCCCCGCTCGTTGGCCACGACCGCAAGCAATTGGTCGAAGTCGCGCCGGTCGTGAAGAAATTCAAGCACCCATCCACTCCCGAAAGCGTTTGCGTGTGGCCATGTTGCCGTAGCTTTGGACAGCCTCTTGCAAGCGCTTGAGATCAAAGGAGGACAACTTGCTGCGTGCCTGGCTGAGCACCACATCGCGGTCTTCGGCCAGTTCGTCCAGGTTGTTGAGCAAATCCACGTAGAGGAACTCTCGGCTCAGCTTTTTGGGAAAGCGTGGTTTCACCCGGAAGTCAAACTGTCGGTTTCCCAGTTGGAAGACACCATGGCGCTTGTGGTTGTAGACCAGGGTGCGGTTGTAGAGCTGGGTGGTGCCCAGGCCAACTGCGTTGTAAGACGAGGGCGAGAACACCAGAAATTCCTTGTCCCGCAGAAAGCCTTTCACCACCTGATCGTCGGCAGGCGGGAGTGGACCAAAGCTGGATTGTTTGGGTGCGTGGTAAAGCCCTTGGGCCAGTTTTTGAAGCTTGCCCATGGCCATCAGTTCGCGCAGATGCCGATCAATGGCATTGCTCAGAAAAGCCAAATCTTCGCGCCGGTAGACGTGGCCCGCGCGCAAGCCTGCCGCCAGGTGCGCAGTGGCACCCTTCAAAGACGGGTTATGCATGGAAGCAGCAGCGGGCATGAATGTTTCTTCATTGAATTTTCATGCATTTTAGTAAAATATTCCAAGATGCACACTGCAACGCCTCATGGCTGGTGCCATGCTTGGACTCCATGCAAGCGTCAGAGTGCGTCGCTGCGGGGTTTGATCCGAGTGGCATCTAACGCCGCCATTCCTGAACGACCGCTTGGCTGAGCTAGCATTTACCGCAACGGCTCACAAGCCGAAACTCCCCCACCCGCGCAAAACCGCTACCCTGGGCCATCAAACCATGCGCGCGTGGGTCATCAGACCTCAATAAACCGTGGTTTCCAGCAGTTCCAGCGGGTCGCCGTAGTGTTGGGCCATGGCCACCACTTCGGGGTCACGCAGGGCACACAAAAAACCCTTGTCGATGAGCATCTGGTCACCTGCTGTGACGGTGGCGTCCAGGGTGACCAGGTCGACGTGAATCGGGGGTTCTTCCCAGTCGGGCATGGTGCGTCGGATGTAGTCGGCCGGTTTGACCAAATCAATCCCGAAGTGCAAGGCCCCCGGTGCGTTGGAGCCTGCCGGGTAGATGGTGTGGCGCGGTGCCTTGGGGTTGAAGCCGCAGCCGCCGCCTTCGATCATGCGCCCACCGATCAGCATGTCCCGCAGCAGCCGGGCGTCATCGGATTCACCGGTCACCTGGCTGATGTATTCACCGTCAAAGAACACGCCAATGCGTTCCTTGAACGGCTGGGCAAAACCCACGGCCCATTGGGGGTAGAGCACGCCGCTCATGCGGGTGGGCACCGACATGTCATTTTTGACGGCGTTGTGGTCCCACAGGTTGGGGCCGTGCGATGCCAGGTAATGCACGTAGCAGCCATCTTCCTCCGCTGTCATCTTGCCGCGCCAGCGGTTGGTGCCGAGTTGGTTGTCGCGCATTTCGGGCGTGAAGCCGATGCGGAAATCGCTGCCGCGCTCGTCGGTGAAATGCAGGTCGAAGGGTGTGCCTTGGGGATAGCGCCGTGCCGTGGCCCGGGTGATCTCGCCCACCAGGTCAATCGGAAAGCGCGCTTGCGGCGTGTGCAGCAGGTCCAGGTTGCGGAAATAGGTGATCTTGACCCAGCGCTGGCCCTTTTTGCGCAAGGCCAGGCAAAAGGGGTCGAACACCGAGCAAAACCAGGTCGATACCACGAAGCTGGCCCGCTCCAGGATGGGTTTGACCGCATCGGGAATTTCCGTCACGCGCGAACTGGGCTCCATGTAGACGCGCACTGTGGCCCCGAGTGCCTTGGCATGGCCGTGCACGGCGTCAATGACCCGGGTGTCCAGCAAGGGGTCGGCCAGCACCAGCACTTCGTCACCAGCGCGAAAGGCGAAGGTGCGCGTGAAGTTGTCCAGCGCTTGGTAAAAATGCTTGGTGTCGGTGATGGCCGGTGCCAGCGGGATCGGCAAACCGGCGTAGTGGTTCAATTCAGTCATGGTGCAAATCGGGTCAAAGCGGTGTCAATCGATGGCGGCGCCGGAGCGTTTCACGGCCATGCCCCAGCGCTCCATTTCACTGCCGATGAATCGGCCCAGTTCTGCACTGGAGCTGGGATAAACCTCGCTGCCACGGCTGGCGAGTTGCTTGCGCAGTTCAGGATCGTTCAGGGCTTTGTTGATGGCGGTGTTGAGCTTTTCCACAATGGCCGTGGGGGTGCCCGCAGGGGCGAACACCGCATCCCAGGCCGAGACCTGAAAGCCTTCCAGACCGGACTCCATCAGGGTGGGGACGCTGGGAAAGCTGCCCAGTCGCTGTGCAGACGTTACCGCCAGCGCCTTGACGCGTTCACCGCGCACCTGGGGGGCTGTGTTGGGCATCACGTCGATCATGAAGTCAACGCGACCGCCAATCAGATCAACCATGGCCGGGGCACCGCCCTTGTAGGGCACATGCACCGCATCCACCCCGGCCTGGGCTTTGAACATCTCTCCCGTCAGGTGCGAGGTGGTGCCGTTGCCCGCTGACGCAAACGAATGGCTGCCGGGCTTGGCCTTGAGCAGTTTGACCAGTTCCGCCACATTGGTGGCGGCCAGGCCGGGCCGCACCACCAGCATGGCGGGAATGCTGCTCAGGCGGCCGACCGGTTCAAAGTCCTTGCGGGGATTGAAGCCCGCGTTTTTGTACAGCGCGTGGTTGATGCCGTGGGTGCCATTGGTGCCGTACAGCAAGGTGTAGCCGTCGGGGTTGGCCCGCGCCACGTTCATGGCCCCCACATTCCCGCCCGCACCGGCCACGTTGTCAAAGACAAAGGCCTGGCCGAGTTCCTGCGAAACCCGCGTCAGGATCAGCCGGGCCTGATTGTCCCCACCGCCGCCCGCCACGAACGGGACCACCACCCGGATGGCTTTGGTGGGGTAAGCGTCGGTGCTGTTTTGGGCCCATGCCGTGTTCATGATCGCCAGGCAGGCGATGGCGTGCAGGGCAGTGCGACGTGTGTGCTTCATCGAAGTCTCCTTTGTAATGCATGCAATATTAGGTCAAATACGATAAAAAATCCAATAAAGATAAAATTTGCATGCAAAACGAGGCGCTACACTCGCCGCATGGTCACCCAAATCGACAACGTCGCCAATGAACTTCGCCGCCGGATCGGCTCTGCCTTGTATGCGCCAGGCGAGCGGCTGGTCGAGTTGAATGTGTCGGCAGACCTGGGCGTGTCGCGCACGCCGATCCGGCTGGCCTTTGAAGAACTGACCAAGGAAGGTTTGCTGGAGCGCTTGCCGACCCGGGGTTTTCGCGTCAAGGCCTTCAGCGCCAACGAACTGGCCGATGCCATCGATGTGCGGGGCGTGCTGGAGGGCATGGCGGCACGTTTGGTGGCCGAGCGCCAGCCCAGCGCGGCAGACCGTGACGTCTTGCGGGCCTGCGTTCAGGAGGGGCGTGATTTGTTGCAACAAGCAGCAGGCCAGGCTTTTGAGCTGGATGCACCGCGCTGGGTGGCCATGAACGCACGCTTTCATGCCACCTTGATCTCGGCGTCGGGCAACACGGCTTTGGGCAGTGCCGTCACGGTGATCGCCAAAATGCCGCTGGCCGGTGCGCAGGCGCTGAGCTTGCACGGCATCGCGCCCAAGCTCGAACACGCTTTCATCCAGCGTGCGCAACAAGACCATGAGGACATTGTCAGCGCCATCCTGGCGGGGGAAGGCTCGCGCGCGGAATCATTGATGCGCGAACATGCACGGCGCAGCCGCGACAACAAGCGCATCTTGCTGACCGACGCGTTGCAGCCCTGAGCCGCTGGCACCCTGAGGGCCTGTGTCAGCGCCAGCCCTGTCGTGGCACCCGTTGTTCAGCGTGCCTGACGTTGGGCCAGCCACAAGGCCCCGGTGCCCAAGACGCTGGCGATCAACAGCCACCACAGCGCGAGTGTGTAGCCGTGCTGGGGTGACCACAGCAGGCCCAAGGTCAAAGGCGCAGCCGCACGCGCCAGCGCAATCGGCAGGCCCAGCAGGCCATTGAGCTGGCCCACATGCGCGGCGCTCACGTACTGCGCCATGGCCGTGCCCTTGACGATGGTGTTCATGCCGTTGCCCAGGCCGTACAGCACCACAAACACCAGCGAGGCGACCGGGCTCAGTCCACCGGCCAGCAGCACCAAAACACCCGCCGGGATCAGCAGCGGTATCCACCGGTTGGCGGTGTGCACATCCCAGCGGCGCTCAAACACCAACAGCAGCAGCCGCCCCAGCACCTGAATCACGCCAATGGCTGCGGGCACCGCGATCACCCAGGCGGCAGACAGGCCCGATTCCTGCAGCAGGGCGATCATGTGCGCAGGCAGTGCCGAGGTGACCGACATCATCAGCACCATGAACAAAGCCAGCAGCCAAAACGGGGCACGGCGCAGGTGTGCACGCAGGGGCTCCGGGTGGGCCGGGGTGTGCTGCGACCGGTGCGGGGCCTGGGTGGGCCGCTGCGGGGCACCTTGCAACAACCAGCCGTGCATGGGCAAGCAAACCGCGAACTGCAAGGCGGCCAAAGCCCACAGCGCCTGCCGCCAGCCCCACAGACCCATCCACCAGTCAAACAACGGAATGAACACCGTGCTGGCCAGCCCGCCCAAAAACGTGAGGGTGATGATGGCGCGTCGAAAGTCTTGCCCATAGCGCCGCGTGACGATGGCAAAGGCCGGGTTGTAGAGCGTAGCGGCCATGCCCAGCCCCAGCCAAACCCAGGCGGCATAAAACCCGGCGACCGAGTCCACTTGGCTGTGCCCCAGCAGGCCCAGCCCGATCCAGGCCGAGCCCACGGTCATCACCGTGCGTTCGTGCCCGGCATCGATCCAGCGGCCCACCAGATAGGCCATCAGGCCCTCGGCCAGCAGCGCCAGGCTGAAGGCCAGTGATGACTCGGCGCGGGTCATGCCCAGTTCGGCCTCCAACGGCGTCATGAGCAAGGAGAAGGTGTAAAAAACGCTGCCCCAAGTGATGAGTTGGGGCAAGGACAGCCAGAAGCTGAACGGCCCCAGGGCTTTCGGGGCGGGATGGCGAAACAGACGCATCAAAGCATTATGGCCACGCTGCGGTGTGGATCGAGTGGCGTCCCGCTGGCCCGGCCCCAGGCGGGTTCACTGGGGTGTGCTGGCCCCTTGCAGCCAGTCTTGCACCGCTGCCCGGCTGGGCATGGCGGTCACGGCACCGCTGGCCTGCGTGGACAAGGCGGCCGCCGCATTGGCCCAGGCCAGCGCTTCGGGCCAGGGGGCCTGGCGGGCCAGCGCCGCGGCCAGCGTGCCGGTGAAGGTGTCCCCGGCCCCAATCGTGTCCACCACCTGCATGGGGTGCCCGGGCATGTACAGCGGCTCGGCATCGGCTCGGAACAAAGCGCAGCCGCGCTCACCCAGTGTCACCACCACCGCACCCACACCCCGCTGCAGCAAGCGCTGCGCGGCGGTTTCCACATCCTGAGCGTCGGCCAGCATCAGCAACTCGCCTTCATTAGGCGTGAGCACATCCACCAGCGGCCACAGGTCACCCGGCAAAGGCATGGCCGGAGCCGGGTTCAACAGGGTCAACACGCCGTGACGGCGGGCGATCTCGAACGCCGCCCGTGTGGCCACCAGCGGCACTTCGCAAGAAGCCATCACCACACGCACAGAGGCCAGCATGTCAGCGGCTGCCTGCACATGGGCCGCCGTCAGGCCTGCCCCCGCGCCGGGGTACACGGCAATCGAGTTGTCGCCGTCTTCGTACACCAAAATCAGCGCGGTGCCGTTGGTTTCGCCCTCGCCGCGCACCACATGCTGGCTGTCAATGCCTTCACGGGCCCACAGGTCCAGCCCCATTTGCCCGAAATCGTCGCCGCCAATGCGGGCGATCAGGCCGACCTGTGCGCCCTGGCGCGCAGCGGCAATGGCGGCGTTGCTGCCCTTGCCGCCGGGCAGGCGTTCAAAGGCCTGCGCCATGCGGGTTTGGCCGCGTTCAAGCGGTTGGGGAATGTGGGCGATCAGGTCCACATTCCAGCTGGCCACGCAAACGACATCGACGGCCATCAGGTGGTTCCCGGTGTGCCGTAACCCATGGTCTGCGGCAGCCACAACACGATTTCAGGGAAGATGGTCATGGCCACCAGCAGGCCCAGCAGCATGACCAAAAACAGCCAGCCTTCGCGCATCATGTCGCCAATCGGGATGCCCGTCAGCGCCTTGGTCACGAACAGCAGCATGCCAAATGGCGGGTGGATCAGGCCGATCATCATGTTGAGCACGACCAACACGCCAAAGTGCACCAGGTCCACCCCCAGCAGCTTGGCCGCAGGCAGCAGCATGGGCACAAACACCAGCAGCAACACCGACACATCCAAAAAGCAGCCCAGAATCAAAAACAAGGCATTGACCATGAACAAAAACTGCAGGCGGCTCAGGTGCAGGTTGTCCACCCAGGCGGCCATGGCCTGCGGCACGCCTTCGGCGGTGAAGGCGTAGTTCAGCATGAACGAGCCCGCCAGGATGATGGTGATGACCGCGCTGGACCGGGTCGATTCGAGGACCACACCCCAAAACGCCTTCCAGCTCAGGGCGCGGAACACGAATGCCGCCAACACCAGCGCATGCAGGGCCGCTACGGCAGCGGCTTCTGTGGGGGTGAAGGCCCCCGAATAAATGCCACCCAGCAAGACGATGGGCATGGACAACGGCAAAGCACCCCGGAACAGGATGGCTGGCCATTCCTTGAGCGGGATGGGGTCTTCACGCGGCATGTTGCGCTTGCGGGCGATGTAATGCACCACGCTCATCATCAAGATGGTCATGCACACACCGGGCACCACACCACCCAGAAACAAGGCCCCGACCGAAGCGCCAGAGACCAGCGCATAAATCACCATCGGAATCGACGGCGGAATGATCGGCCCCAGCGTGGCACTGGCCACCACCACCGCACCGGCAAAGCCGGGCGTGTATTCGGGCTTTTTGAGCATTTGCTTGATGGTGACCAGGCCCGGCCCGGCGGCGTCGGCAATGGCACTGCCGCTCATGCCCGAAAAAATCACGCTCACCAGAATGTCCACCTGCGCCAGGCCTCCGCGCATGCGACCCACCAGGATGCGGCAAAAGTCAAAAATGCGCTCGCTCACCGTGCCCGCGTTCATGATGTTGGCCGCGAACACAAACAACGGCACCGCCAGCAGCACATAGCTGTTGTACAGGCCGTTGCTCACCTGTTCGGCCACCAGCCCCAGGTCTTGCCCTTTGACCAGCAGATAAGCCACACCGGCCATGAGCATTGAAAAACCGATCGGCATGCGCAGCAGCATGCCGATCACCACCACGCCCACCAGGGCCCACAAAGCCATCGTCATGTTGGAAGTCCCTGAGCCTCAAGGCCCTGTCCTTTGATCGCTTGCCAGATGCCCAATGCACTGCGCACCACCAGCGCTATCAGCAGCAGCACGAATGGCAAAAACACCCACTGGAACGAAATGTCCAGCACCGGCGACGACTCGCGTGCCATGAAGTGCACATAGTCCCAGCTGGCCGGAATGGCCACCAAGGCCAGCCCACCAATCATGAGGTTGCCCACGATGCGCATGACGCGGCGTGTGCCCACGCTGGCGCTGTTCCACAGCAGGTCAAACACCACCTGTTCGCGCTCGGGCACCATGAAGGCCGCAGCCCACAAGATGGCCCAAAGGTAAAGGATCACGGCCAGTTCGTCCGACCAGGGCAGCGGCTTGTTGAAGCCGAAGCGGGCCGTGATCTGCACCAGAAAGGTCAGGAACAGGCAGAGAAAAATGATGCCGCCGAGCGTGTCGGCGGCTTTTTTGAACCAACGCATGTTCAGCGGGTGTTGTTGATGCGCTCAAGCATGCCGGCGGGCCAGACCTTGGCGTAGTCCGACTTGGCATAGGTGTCCTGCACCGACTTGCGGAAGGCGTCCAGATCGGGCGTGGTCACCTGCAAACCTTGCTGCTTGAAGAAGTCCACGATCTGGCCCTCTTCCTTGATGCGGTTCTCGTTGTTGTACTGGGCGGCGGCTTGCGCAGCGGCCTTGACGTTTTGCTTTTGTGCGGGCGTCAGGGCGTTCCAGGTTTTGTTCGAGATCGCAATGAAGATGCTGTCCACCAGGTGGTTGGTCAGCACCAGTTGTTTGGTCACTTCATAAAACTTGGCGGCACGCACGGTGGGCAGCGGGTTGTCCTGGCCGTCGATGGTGCCGGTTTTCAGGCCCAGATACACCTCGCCAAAAGCCAGTGGTGTGGCGGTGGCGCCCAGGGCTTCACCCAAAAACAACCACTCTTTGGTGCCGGGCATGCGCAGCTTGATGCCTTTGAGGTCGGCTGGCGTCTTCACGTTGCGTGCTTCGCGCAGGTTGACCTGGCGGGTGCCCAGGTAGGCGGTGGACAGCACGGTCACGTCCATTTTTTCAGAGACGGTCTTGAACAGGCCTTCACCGATGGGGCCGTTGAACACCTTTTGCTGGTGGGCCGGGTCGCGCACCACATAACCGGCGGTGAAGATCGAAAACTCGGGCACCAGCTTGGCCATGTCAAAGGCCGAAATCGCCGACAACTCCAGGTTGCCCCGGGCCATGGCGGCCGGCTCGGTGCCCTGCTTGAACAGCGCAGCGTTCAGGTTGATCTGGGTGTCGAACTGGTTGGGCGAGGATTTGTCGAGAGCGTCCTTGAACACAGTCCACATCTTGGCGTGCCAGTCGTCGGGCACGGCGGGGGTGGAAATGCGCATCGGGATTTTGGCTTGCGCCAAGGCTTGCGTGCTCACGCCGAGCATGCTGCCAAGGGCCAGCGCCGAAACGCTGGCGGCCAACAGGCCGCGACGCAGGGTGGATGTGTTTTTCATGCTTGTCTCCTGGAGTGGTGGGTGAAAGGAATGGAAAAAAACGGCTTATTCGCGCGTCGTGTCAATGCTGAACTGCTGCACTTGCTGGGCAAAGGCCGCATGGGCCTCGGGCGTCATGGCCACCAGAGGGGGGCGCACACGCAACCAGCTGGGGTCATTGTGCAACGTCGCCATCACGCTTTTGAGGGCGGGCATCAGCGAATGGGGTTTGAGCAAATCCAAAATGGTTTGCACACGTTGTGCATCGTGGGCCGTGCCGGGGGCGGTGGATTCCAGCACCATGCGGTGCACGATGCGCGGCATGAAGTTGGCCAGTCCGCTGATGGCGCCTGTGCTGCCCATCGGCCCCATGGTGGGCAGATCAGGTTCAAAACCGACGTACACCGTGAGTGGCGGCATGAAAGCTTTGGCCAAGGCCACCGAATGGGCTTGGTCGCAGCTGCTGTCCTTGATGCCCGCGATGATGCCGGGGTAGCGTTGCAGCAATTGCGCAATCACGCCGTGTGACAGGTTCACCCCGATCACCTGGGGGATGTGGTACAGGTACAAACGCCAATCTTGGCGATTCACGCCCTCGATGATCTGGATGTAACCGTTCAGGATGCCTTCGTCGCTGATGCCTTTGAAAAAGAAGGGGGGCAGCACCAGGCAGCCGTGCACGCCCAAGTCCACCGCATGGCGGGTGAGTTCCAGCGTTTCGGTGACAGCGGCGCAGCTGGTGGAGACCATGATGCGCTCGGCGGGCACGCCGTTGGTGATCAGTTGTTCAACCGCCTGCTTGCGCTCTTGCAAGGAGAACGAAGGGCCTTCGCCCGTGGTGCCAAAAATCGTCACACCGCCGCAGCCGGACTGGATCAAGGACAAAGCATGGGCCGCCAGTTTGGGGTGGTCGATGTTCAGTTGCGCATCGAGCGGCGTGAGCATGGCGGGCCAGATGCCCTGAAAGCCATTGCGGCTGTTGGTGAGCGAGGGGGTGGTCAAGAGAACTCCGTGGTGTGGGGTGACGGGGGGGAGGAAAAGGCGTGGGTAGCAGTCGGTCAAGCCGGTGTGGCTGTCAGTTTGTCCTGGCGGCTGGGTGTGGACAGCACGCGGCGGTCTTGCCCCAGCACCCGCTGGTGGGCGCTGTGGATATGAAAGGCGACGTGCTCGGCCACCGCCTGGGGCGCGCGAGATTTGAGCGCGGCAATCAGGTTCAGGTGCTCCTGCATGGCGGGCAGCAACACCTCGGCCGACAAGGTCGAACGCTCCAGGTGGATCAGGCGCACCCGCAGGCTGTTGATGCGGTAGGTCTGCGAAATCAGGTCGTTGCCCAGGGTGTCGATCATGAGGTCGTGCAGGCCCCAGTCCACCGAGGTGGCTTCGGTCAGCAGCTCGTCGGTGATCGGGCCTTGCTCGGCGCGTTGCACGATGTCCAGGTGGGCTTGTTCAATGCTGGCCAAATCGGCATCGCTGACGGACTGCACAAAGTGCAACGCCGCTTCGCGTTCCAGCATGGCGCGCAGCTGAAAGGCGTTGTGGATCAGTTTCAGGTCCACATGCGCGATTTGCAGGCCGCGCTGCGGCACGGTGCGCAGCAGGCCCTCGGCCTCCAGGCGCGGGATCAGCTCGCGCACTGCGCCCAAGGGCATGTCCAGCAGCTGCATCAGTTCGCGCTGCGAGACGAATTGGCCGGGTTGCACGTTGGCCTGCAGGATTTGCTGGCGAAAATTTTCATAAGCGCGGGCGCGCAACGACTGGTGGGTGGATGCGGTGTTCATCTGGCCAGCTCAGTCGGTCGAAATCACGCCCTTGCGCAGCAAGAGGTTGGCGTATTTGCGCAGGTCACCGGTCTGCACCACCAGCCTGGCGCTGCTCGCGTGTTTGTAAAAAGCAAAGCGCTCCAGCACGGCAGGCCCGGCTTCGCCCTGCGCCTGCAGCAGCTGCCTGAACTCGGCCACCGGCGGAGGCACCGCGTGCGCATCGCCCACGACCTCCATCGTCCAGGTGTTGGGCTGGTCAAAGTGGTCCAGCGGCAACACGCTCAAGACCGCCTGCAGCACCTCGGTGGTGCTCAAGCCGGGCAACTGCACCAGCCGGGCACCCGCTTGCTCTGCCACGCGGTCGGCCGGAAAGTTGGCATCCACCAGCGCCACGTCATCGCCATGGCCCAGCTTGGCCAGGCCAAACAGCAGTTCGGGTGTGAGAAGGGGGGAGATGTTTTTCAGCATGACTGACTAACATGTTAGTCGTGAGTCGGTGGACGCAGACCCCGTGATTACCCTTGTTTTGCGACATTTGCCACACCGCTGGTCATGTGGTGCCGGGCTCCGTAACATGCAGGCCATGTCCGACCCTGAACACTCACCTGCCGCCATGAAACCTGCTTTTTTGCCTTGCACCGATGGTGCGCGTCTGGGATTGGGCGGCGCGCCACTGGGCAATCTGTTCCAGCCCCTGAGCGATGCGCAAGCGCGCAGCCTGATCGACACCGCCTGGGCCGATGGCTGCCGCACCTTTGACACCGCGCCGCATTACGGCCACGGCCTGTCCGAGCGCCGCTTGGGCGACGCGCTGCGACCGCACCTGCGCAGCAGCTGGCGGTTGTCGTCCAAGGTGGGGCGTTTGCTCACGCCGCAGAACGACGCGTCCCGCGAGCAGCACGGCTATGTCGACACCCTGCCCTTTGTGCAGCATTGGGATTTGTCGGCCGCTGGCGTGCGCCGCAGCGTCGAAGACAGCCTGCAGCGCCTGGGCCTGGCGCGGCTGGACGCTGTGTACATCCACGACATCGACGCGGCCACGCACGGTGCCAACGCGGCAACGGTGCTGCGCCAGGTGCTGCAAGAGACTTTGCCCGAGCTGGCCCGGCTCAAAGCGCAAGGCTTGCTCAGCCACATCGGCCTGGGCGTGAACGACCACCAAGTCGTCGAACAGGTGCTGCGCCATGCCGATCTGGATGTGCTCATGCTGGCTGGGCGCTACACCTTGCTCGACCAGGCCGCCTTGCCCACGCTCATGCCGCAGTTGATTGCGCGGCGGGTGGCGCTGGCGCTGGGTGGCGTTTTCAACTCCGGCATCCTGGCCAGCCGTGTGATGGCCGACCGCCCCCTGAGCTTCAACTACGCCCCCGCTGCACAGGCCTGGGTGGACAAAGCCCTGGGCATCCAGGCGGTGTGCGACCAGCACGGCGTGAGCTTGCGGGCCGCAGCCTTGCAATTTGCGCTGGCCCACCCGGCCACCCAAGTGGTCATGCTGGGCGTGCGCAGTGCACAGGAATGGCTCGATGCCCGGCAGGCCGAGCGGGAGACCCTCCCCGCTGCGCTGTGGCAACAACTGCGCCACGAAGGCTGGCTGCCCAAAGACGCACCCACCCCGGGCGGTGCCGCATGATCGATGCGCATTTCCATGCTTGGCAACTGGCGCGTGGCGACTACGGCTGGCTCACACCCGAGCTGGCCCCGATTTACCGCGATGTGCAAGTCAGCGACTGGCAAACACACGCCCGGGACTGGGGCATTGCCGGTGGCGTGCTGGTGCAAGCCGCGCCCACAGCCGAAGAAACCGCTTATTTGTTGCAGCAAGCGCAGCGCCATCCCGAGGTGCTGGGCGTGGTGGGCTGGATCGACATGCTCGCTGCCGACGCGCTGGCGCAGGTCGCGCACTGCGCCGCGCTGCCCCTGCTCAAAGGCTTGCGCCCCATGCTGCAAGACCTGGACGACCCCGACTGGATCTTGCAACCTGCCATCCAGCCCGTGCTGGCCGCCATGGCACGGCACGGTTTGGTTTTTGACGCCCTGATCCAGCCCGTGCACCTGCCGCGCATGCTGGCGCTGACGCAGGCCCACCCGGATCTGACGGTGGTGGTGGACCATGGGGCCAAGCCCGTCATCGACCCGCAGGCCCTGCCGCACTGGGCCCAGGCCATGGCGCAGCTGGCCCGCCAGAGCGACCCGGCGCGTGTGGTGTG
Source organism: Limnohabitans sp. 2KL-1 (assembly GCF_003063435.1). Lineage (GTDB taxonomy): Bacteria > Pseudomonadota > Gammaproteobacteria > Burkholderiales > Burkholderiaceae_C > Limnohabitans_A. The sequence continues at coordinate 294,696 of NZ_NESL01000001.1, forward strand.
CAAACTCTCGGGCCTGTGGACCGAGGCCCCAAAGGGGCAACCGGTGCAAGCCGTGCGCCCCTGGTGTGAGGCCCTGTTGGCCATCTGGGGGCCGCAGCGCTTGCTGTGGGGCAGCGACTGGCCCGTGCTGGAGCTGGCCGGTGCCTATGACGCCTGGCGCGAGTTGTCGCTGGAGGTGTTGGCCCCCTTGACTGCGCCCGAACGCCAAGCCGTTCTGGGCGGCAACGCACGGCGCATTTACCAACTCTGACCGCCGATCTCCAGGTGCCCATGCGCTGGGCATGAGCCCTGCGGCCTGGGGCTTGCTGGCTTTGTGATGGCTGGGCCGATCTGCGGGCCGATGTGAGGGCCGATGCCTAGATGCCTGAGCCGATACCTGGGCCTGTTGCGCGTTCCTCCGAACTCTTCCGGGCACTTGCGCGCCCTGTCTCAACAAAGCGCCACGCCTCGGCCTCGCGGGGCAGCTTGCCGCCGTGCTCGGCTTGGGCGAAGCCCAGCCCCGCCTGCGCAGTCACCAAAAGGCCAGTCCATGCGCTGCAGCCCCTGGCCGAGTTAATCGGCCTGATTCACGACTTGGTATTTAAATTACCCAATTGGGGAAAATGTCGAATATCCTAAAAATGTTTATGCCTTAGTTTTTTGGCTTTTACATACGCTAAATAGAGTACGCTTGAAAATAAATACCCGATTAATCCAAAATTCGGTGGAATCGATCTGGCTAAATTGTGATATTGGAGATTTGTTTTTCATTAAAACATTAAAAATATGTTTACTTAAATATCGTCTAACTATTAGAATAACGAAAAATTTAAACAAGCCATCAAAAGCGACATCTATTACTTTTTCGGGAGGACGTTTGCATGAACGGGCAAAAGTATTCGGTAATTATCAAACTCGACATAACTCAATGCTTGCATGTGGCAACACAAGCCCAAGCATGCAAACCCTCGGCATTAACAGGGGCCCGCAGACGCGGTCATGGCACAAGCCATGGCACTGCCGAAACCGTCTTGATGAGCCAAGCCGCACGGCAGCTGATCTGACCGCCACGCCCTAAGAACGCACAACCCACCTCATTCGCCGCAGGCGAACCCAGCCACACACATATCCAGAGCACCACCATGAGCAAAACCCAAGTGATCGTCACCAAAAGCAACAAAACTGAAACCATTGTCAAAGCTTTTGGCAAAGGCCAGCCTGTCGTTCTGAAAGCTGAACACGGCGCACGCTACGAATTGGAAGACTTGGCAAAAGCCAAAAAAGGGGCCATTGACGGTGCCAAATTCAAGCGCGTCGGCAAGAGCCTGCACATCGTGCTGGACAACGAAGACACCGCCAGCCTGGTGATTGAAGACTATTACAGCGTCTACCCTGATGGTGTCAATGCCGTGGTGGGTCAAGCCGAGAACGGCGCACTGTATGAATACGTCACGCCTTCGGGTTCGGTGTCGGGCTTGCAGGCTGACACCACCGCCGTGGCGGCTGCGCTGGGCACTCAAGCGGTCAGTGCGCCCGCTGCGGTGGGCAGTGCGGGCGGAAATTATGGGGGCACCGCAGCGCTGTTGGGTGCATTGGGTGCAGGCGCAGCGGCCGCCAGTGGCAAAAAAGACGCGGGTGCCACCGACCTCATGATCAAAGGCCAGGTCAATGCCGGCCCGGTCCACGCGGGCATCACCGTGTACGCCTACGACGAACAAGGCCAACTGCTGGGCAAAACCGAGGTGGACGAGAAAGGCCAATGGCGCATCACCGCCGCAGGCCGTGCCGACTACAAAGGGGCCGTGCTCGTGGTGGCGGTGGACAACAACGCCAACGAAACCAACTTCCTGGACGAAGTCACTGCCGCCAACAAATCGATGGACACCAGTTTGCGCGCCATGGCCGTGCAAAGTGAGGGCAGCAACGTCATCAGCGATGGCGGCGTCCGCGTGCTGACCGTCAACATCACACCCGTCACCGAACTGGCCGTGCGCCAAGCCGGTGTCACCGAAGACAAAGCCCCTGCGGGCAACGTTGTCACGCAAAGCAACACCCAAGTGGCCAAAGCCCTGGGCGTGGAAAACCTGGACATCACTGGCGATGTCACCACCACCATCAGCAGCGACTTCAAAGCCGGTGACGGCCTGAACAGCGCTGAAAAATACGGCCTCTTGCTGACCAAACTCTCGGGTCTGGACAAAGCCAACAACGGCAACATCGATGCCAGCTTGAAGCAACTGATCGAAGCCCTGGGCCAACCCAGCAGCACCGACAGCCAGGCCCTGCTCGAACAAGGCCGTCAAGAAGCCCTGAAAGCCGTGCAAGACAATGTGTCGGGCGCGGTGTTTGCGGTCAACACGGACGCCAACCGCCAGTTGCTGGGTGAAGTCCTCATCAGCAGCCAACACCTGGACGAAAACGGCCACCTGGTCATTGCCGGCACCGCCATGCCCGGCAGCACCATCACCGTCACCACGGCAGCGGGCAGCCAGCAAGTGTTGGTGGATGCCCAAGGCCGCTTCAGCCTGACCACCACGCAAGCGCAAAGCCAGTTCAACGTGCCGCTGAGTGTGCAAACCACCGACGGCATGGGCCAGACCGCGACCACCACCATGGCACTCAAGCCCCTGGTGACCAATGCCAACAGCATCACCCCCGAATCGGTAGCCACCCTGCAGCCATCGCAAGTCAGCGGTTTGACGCCGCAAGCCATCGCCGGCATGTCGGCCCAGGAAATCGGCGCTTTGAGCCCCGCCGCATTTGCCGCGCTGAGCCCCGAACAACTGGCCGCGCTCACGCTGGGCAACGTGACTGGCCTGAAGGCTGCAACCATCAACGGCCTGAGCGCAGAACAACTGGCCGCATTGAACGGCGAAGTGTTCAACTTGCTCAGCGAAATGGCCGCGCCCATCATCACCAGCGCCGACTTGGCCGCGATGAGTGCTGAACAGCTCTACGCCCTGACGCCGCTGCAAGTGTCCCGTTTGACGGATGACGTGGTGGCCTCATTGACGGCCGCCCAAATCGCAGCCATGAGCCCCGCAGGCTTCTCCGGCTTGAGCGTGACCGACCTGGCCTCGTTGTCCAGCGCCGCCGTGGGGGGCATCACCGCCGCCCAAGTGCCAACCCTGAACGCCAGCGAAATCGCCGCCCTGGGCACCGCCTTGGCCAACCTCGGCGCAACCGCCATGGGTGCGCTGAGCCCCGAGCAATTTGCCGCGCTGACCCCCGCGCAACTGGCCGCGCTCAGCAGTGCCGACGTCGCCGCCCTGAGCGACGCCGTCATCGCCAGCATGACCGGTGGGCAAATCGCTGCCTTGTCGTCAGAAGCCGTGACGGGTCTGGACGCGTCTGACCTGAGCATGCTCGGTGCAGACACCGTGGCCGCCCTGACAGCGGCACAAATCGCCGCCCTGGGCACCTCGATTGCCAACCTGAGCAGCGCCGGCATGGGGGCCTTGTCGCCGGCCCAATTTGCCGTCCTGACGCCCGCCCAACTGGCTGCCCTGGGCAGCGAAGATGTGGCCGCCCTGAGCAATGCGGTGGTGGACAGCCTGACCGCAGCGCAAGTGGCCGCCCTCAGCCCCGCCGGTTTTTCGGGTTTGAGCACCACCGACCTGAGCGCCCTGAGCAACGCCGCCGTGGGGGGCATCACCGCCGCCCAAGTGCCTGGCCTGGACCCCAGCGAAATCGCCGCCCTGGGCACCGACATCGCCAACCTGGGCAGCGCCGCCATGGCCAGCCTGACCCCTGCCCAGTTCGCAGCCTTGACCCCCGCACAACTGGCGGCTCTGGGCAGCGACGACGTCGCCGCCCTGAACGACGACGTCATCGACAGCCTGACCTCGGCGCAAGTGGCCGCCCTCAGCACCGCCGCCTTTGCCGGCTTGAGCACGGCCGACCTGGACGCGCTGACCAGCGCCGCCGTGGCCGGCATGACCGCTGAACAAGTGGCCACCCTGAACGCCTCCGAAATCAACGCCCTGGGCACCGACATCGCCCACATCGGCAGCGCCGCCATGGGGGCCTTGACGCCCGAGCAGTTCGCCGCCTTGACCCCTGCCCAGATCACCGCCCTGGGGGGTGACGATGTGGCCGCGTTGAGCGACGACGTGATCGACAGCCTGACCGCCACGCAGATCGCCGCGCTCAGCACCGCTGGCATCACAGGCCTGAGCACCGTCGATCTGGCCGCCCTGGGCAGCAGCGCTGTGGAGGGCCTGACCGCCGAACACATCGCCACCTTCGACGACAACGAGATCGAAGCCCTGGGCACCGACATCGCCAATTTGAGCAGCGCCGCCATGGGGGCCTTGACGCCCGACCAGTTCGCCGCCTTGACGCCCGCGCAACTGGCCGCCTTGGGCAGCGAAGACATGGCCGCCTTGAGCGACGAGGTCATCGAAAGCCTGACCGAAACCCAAGTGGCCGCATTGAGTGCTGCAGGCTTCTCGGGCCTGAGCAGCGCAGACCTGGGCCTGCTGACCGGACAAGCCGTCTCGGGCATCACCACCGCACAACTGGCGGGTCTGGACGAGATCGAGATCGTGGCCCTGGGCACCGACATCGCCCAACTGACCCCGGCCGCCATGGCGGCGCTGACCTCGGTGCAGTTCGCGGCCATGACGCCCGAGCAATTCGCCGCCCTGAGCGAGGCCCAACTGGTCGCCTTGACCGGAGAAAACATCTCCGCCCTGAGCGACGACGTGATCGACAGCCTGACCAGCGCGCAGGTGGCTGCCTTGAGCACCGCAGGCATTGACGGCCTGAGCACATCGGACCTGGATCGTTTGAGCGCCGCCGCCGTGATGGGCTTGACCGCTGAGCAAATGAACATTCTGGACGCCACAGACATCGTGGCCCTGGGCACCGACATCTCCAGCCTGAGCAGCCTGGCCATGGCCGCCATGAGCACCATGCAAATGGCCGCATTGACCATTGCACAATTTGCAGCCCTGACCACCGGCCAATTGGCCGCGCTGGACAGCACCGACGTGGCCGCCCTCGACAGCACCGTCGTGGCCAGCATGACCAGCCACCAAGTGGCTGCCCTGAGCCCCCAAGGCTTTGAAGGCTTGAGCAGCGCAGACCTGGGCAGCCTGACCAGCGACGCCGTGCAAGGCATCACCACGGCCCACATCGCCGGGCTGGATGCCACCGAAATTCAGGCCCTGGGCACCGACATCGCCAACCTGGGCTCTGCCGCCATGGGCGCACTCAGCACGGCGCAAATCATTGCGCTGACCCCCGAGCAAATCGCCGCATTGGACAGCGCCGACGTGGCCGCACTTGACGACAACGTCATCGCCAACCTGAGCAGTGCGCAAGTCGCCGCACTCAGCGAATCAGGCTTTTCGGGCCTGAGCACGGACAACCTGATCGCCCTGACCAGCGAAGCCGTCATTGGCATCACTGCCGCGCACATGGCGACCCTCAACAACACCGAAGTCGTGGCCCTGGGCACCGACATCGCCAACCTGGGCTCAGCCGCCATGGGTGCGCTCACCAGCGAACAAGTCGCTGCCCTGACCACCGAGCAAATCGCCGCCCTGGGCAGCGAAGACCTGGCCGCTTTGACCAGCCAAGCCCTGACCGGCCTGAGCGGCGCACAAGTGGCCGCATTGACCACCGCCGCCTTTGGCGCATTGGGCACCGACGACCTGGGTGCACTGACCAGCGAAGCCGTGCAAGGCATCACAGCCGCACAAGTAGTCACTCTGGAAGCCGCCGAAGTGGTTGCCCTGGGCACCGACATCGCCAACCTGGGCGCAGCCGCCATGGGCGCGCTGACCAGCGAACAAGTCGCCGCCATGGAGCCTGCCCAAGTGGCCGCCCTGGGCAGCGAAGACCTGGCCGCCATGAGTGCCATCGCCTTCACCGGCCTGAGCAGCGAAGACCTGGGCACTTTGAGCAGCGCCGCCGTGCAAGGCATCACCAGCGAGCAAATCGACTCACTGGACGCCGCCGAAGTCGCGGCCCTGGGCACCGACATCGCCAACCTGGGCAGCGCCGCCCTGGCCTCGCTCACCAGCGAACAAGTCGCCGCCATGGAGTCCACACAAATTGCAGCTCTGGGCAGCGAAGACCTCGCCGCCATGAGCGCCATCGCCTTCACCGGCCTGAGCAGCGCACAAGTGGCCGCTTTGAGCTCTGACGCCTTTGCCGCGATGGGCACCGACGACCTGGGCGCATTGACCAGCGACGCCGTTCAAGGCATCACGGCCGCACAAGCAGGCACTCTGGACGCCACCGAAGTCGTAGCCCTTGGCACCGACATCGCCAACCTGGGCGCATCCGCCATGGGCGCGCTGACCAGCGTGCAAGTGGCCGCCATGGAGTCCACACAAATTGCAGCTCTGGGCAGTGAAGACCTGGCCGCCATGAGCGCACTCGCCTTCACCGGTCTGAGCAGCGAAGACCTGGGCACTTTGACCAGTGCCGCCGTGCAAGGCATCACGGCCGCACAAGTGGCCACCCTTGAAGCCGCCGAAGTTGTAGCCCTGGGCACCGACATCGCCAACTTGGGCGCAGCCGCCATGGGTGCGCTGACCAGCGAACAAGTCGCCGCCATGGAGCCTGCCCAAGTGGCCGCTCTGGGCAGCGAAGACCTGGCCGCCATGAGCGCTCTTGCCTTCACCGGCCTGAGCAGCGCACAAGTGGCCGCTTTGAGCTCTGACGCCTTTGCCGCGATGGGCACCGACGACCTGGGCGCATTGACCAGCGACGCCGTTCAAGGCATCACAGCCGCACAAGTGGCCACGCTGGAAGCCACCGAAGTCGTTGCCCTGGGCACCGACATCGCCAACCTGGGCGCAGCCGCTATGGGCGCGCTGACCAGCGCGCAAGTGGCCGCCATGGAGCCTGCCCAATTTGCGGCCTTGGACACGGCTGACCTGGCCACCTTGACCAGCGAAGCCGTGGCCGGCATCACCACCGCACAAGTGGAGACCTTGGAAGCCACCGACATCGCTGCCTTGGGCACCGACATCGCCAACCTGAGCACAGCCGCCATGGGCGCACTGACCAGCGTGCAAGTGGAGGCCATGACTTCTGAACAAATCGCAGCTCTGGGCAGCGAAGACCTCGCCGCCATGAGTGCCATCGCCTTCACCGGCCTGAGAAGCGAAGACCTGGGCACCTTGACCAGCGCCGCTGTGCAAGGCATCACCAGCGAGCAAATTGACTCACTGGACGCCGCCGAAGTGGCTGCCTTGGGCATCGACATCGCCAACCTGGGCAGCGCTGCCCTGGCCTCGCTCACCAGCGAACAAGTCGCCGCCTTGACCACCGAGCAAATTGCTTCTTTGGGCAGCGAAGACCTGGCCGCATTGACGAGCCAGGCCTTGACCGGCCTGAGCAGCGCACAAGTCGCTGCATTGAGCACAGCCGCCTTTGCCGCTTTGGGCACCGACGACCTGAGCGCACTGACCAGCGCCGCCGTGCAAGGCATCACCACGGCCCACATCGCCACTCTGGAAGCCGTCGAAGTCGTTGCCTTGGGCACCGACATCGCCAACCTGGGCGTAGCCGCTATGGGTGCGCTGACCAGCGTGCAAGTGGCCGCCATGGAGTCCACACAAATTGCAGCTCTGGGCAGCGAAGACCTGGCCGCCATGAGCGCACTCGCCTTCACTGGCCTGAGCAGCGAAGACCTGGGCACTTTGACCAGTGCCGCCGTGCAAGGCATCACAGCCGCACAAGTGGCCACCCTTGAAGCCGCCGAAGTCGCGGCCCTGGGCACCGACATCGCCAACCTGGGCGCAGCCGCCATGGGCGCGCTGACCAGCGAACAAGTCGCCGCCATGGAGTCCACCCAGGTGGCCGCTCTGGGCAGCGAAGACCTGGCCGCCATGAGCGCACTCGCCTTCACCGGCCTGAGCAGCGAAGACCTGGGCACCTTGACCAGCGCCGCCGTGCAAGGCATCACCAGCGAGCAAATCGACTCATTGGACGCCGCCGAAGTCGCGGCCCTGGGCACCGACATCGCCAACCTGGGCAGCGCCGCCCTGGCCTCGCTCACCAGCGAACAAGTCGCCGCCCTGACTCTGGAGCAAATCGCCGCTCTGGGCAGCGAAGACCTCGCCGCCATGAGCGCCATCGCCTTCACCGGCCTGAGCAGCGCACAAGTGGCCGCTTTGAGCTCTGACGCCTTTGCCGCGATGGGCACCGACGACCTGGGCGCATTGACCAGCGACGCCGTTCAAGGCATCACAGCCGCACAAGTGGCCACGCTGGAAGCCACCGAAGTCGCTGCCTTGGGCACCGACATCGCCAACCTGGGCGCAGCCGCTATGGGCGCGCTGACCAGCGTGCAAGTGGCCGCCATGGAGTCCACACAAATTGCAGCTCTGGGCAGTGAAGACCTGGCCGCCATGAGCGCACTCGCCTTCACCGGCCTGAGCAGCGAAGACCTGGGCACCTTGACCAGCGCCGCCGTGCAAGGCATCACAGCCGCACAAGTAGGCACTCTGGAAGCCGCCGAAGTTGTAGCCCTGGGCACCGACATCGCCAACTTGGGCGCAGCCGCCATGGGTGCGCTGACCAGCGAACAAGTCGCCGCCATGGAGTCCACACAAATCGCCGCCCTGGGCAGCGAAGACCTGGCCGCCATGAGCGCACTCGCCTTCACCGGCCTGAGCAGCGAAGACCTGGGCACCTTGACCAGCGCCGCCGTGCAAGGCATCACCAGCGAGCAAATCGACTCACTGGACGCTGCCGAAGTTGTGGCCCTGGGCAACGACATCGCCAACCTGGGCAGCGCTGCCTTGGCTTCGCTCACCAGCGAACAAGTCGCCGCCTTGACTCTGGAGCAAATCGCCGTTCTTGGCAGCGAAGACCTGGCCGCATTGACGAGCCAAGCCCTGACCGGCCTGAGCAGCGCACAAGTGGCTGCCTTGAGCACAGCCGCCTTTGCCGCTTTGGGTACCGACGACCTGGGCGCACTGACCAGCGACGCCGTGCAAGGCATCACAGCCGCACAAGTGGCCACGCTGGAAGCCGCCGAAGTTGTAGCCTTGGGCACCGACATCGCCAACCTGGGCGCAGCCGCCATGGGCGCGCTGACCAGCGCGCAAGTCGCCGCCATGGAGTCCACACAAATTGCAGCTCTGGGCAGCGAAGACCTGACCGCCATGAGCGCTCTTGCCTTCACCGGCCTGAGCAGCGAAGACCTGGGCACCTTGACCAGCGCCGCCGTGCAAGGCATCACCAGCGAGCAAATCGACTCACTGAACGCCGCCGAAGTCGTTGCCCTGGGCACCGACATCGCCAGCCTGGGCTCAGCCGCCATGGGTGCGCTGACCAGCGAACAAGTGGCCGCTTTGTCTCTGCCGCAATTTGAACAACTCGACACCGCCGATCTGGCTGCTTTGGGCAGCAACGGCGTGTCGGGCATCACCATTGACCAACTCGTTACCCTGAATGCGTCCGAAATCGAGGCGCTGGGCACCGACATCGCCCACCTGAGCCCAGCCGCCATGGGCGCATTGACCCGTGTGCAAGTGGCTGCCCTGACCTCAGCGCAATTTGAAGCGCTGGACACGGCCGACTTGGTCGCCCTGAGCAGCGAAGCCGTGCAAGGCATCACCGCCGCACAAGTGGTCACCCTCAGCGAGTCAGACGTCATAGCCCTGGGCACCGACATCGCCAACATGGACTCTGCTGCCATCGGCGCGTTGACCAGTGCGCAACTGTCCGCCCTGACCACCGCGCAAATCGCCGCTCTGGACAGCGCCGACATCGCCGCGTTGAACGAAGGCGTGGCCGCTGGCCTGACCAGCGCCCAAGTGGCCGCCCTGAGCGCGCCCGCCTTTGCCGCCCTGAGCCCGACCGACCTGACCGCCTTGACGGTGGACGCCGCCGCAGGCGTGACCACCGCACAAGTGCAAACGCTGGACAGCACCGACATCGCAGCCTTGGGCACCGACATCGCCAACCTGGGCACTGCCGCCATGGGTGCGTTGACCAGCGCCCAGCTCGCCGTTTTCAGCACCGACCAAATCGCCGCCCTCGACAGCGCCGACATCGCCGCGTTGAACGAAGGTGTCGCCGCAGGCCTGACCAGTGCCCAAGTGGCCGCCCTGAGCGTGCCCGCCTTTGCCGCCCTGAGCCCGACCGATCTGACTGCCTTGACAGTGGACGCTGCCGCAGGCGTGACCACCGCGCAAGTGCAAACCTTGGACAGCACCGACATCGCTGCCCTGGGCACCGACATCGCCAACCTGGGCACTGCCGCCATGGGCGCGTTGACCAGCGCCCAGCTCGCCGTTTTCAGCACCGACCAAATCGCCGCCCTCGACAGCGCCGACATCGCCGCCCTGAACGAAGGTGTGACCGCTGGCCTGACCAGCGCCCAAGTGGCCGCCCTGAGCGTGCCCGCCTTTGCCGCCCTGAGCCCGACCGATCTGACTGCCTTGACAGTGGACGCTGCCGCAGGCGTGACCACCGCACAAGTGGAAACCTTGGACAGCACCGACATCGCTGCCCTGGGCACCGACATCGCCAACCTGGGCACTGCCGCCATGGGCGCGTTGACCAGCGCCCAGCTCGCCGTTTTCAGCACCGACCAAATCGCCGCTCTGGACAGCGCCGACATCGCCGCGTTGAATGAAGGCGTGGCCGCTGGCCTGACCAGCGCCCAAGTGGCCGCCCTGAGCGTGCCCGCCTTTGCCGCACTGAGCCCGACCGATCTGACCGCCTTGACGGTGGACGCTGCCGCAGGCGTGACCACCGCACAAGTGGAAACCTTGGACAGCACCGACATCGCAGCCCTGGGCGCCGACATCGCCAACCTGGGCACAGCCGCCATGGGTGCGTTGACCAGCGCTCAGCTCGCCGCTTTCAGCACGGCACAAATCGCCGCCTTGGACAGCGCCGACATTGCCGCCCTGAACGACGGCGTGGTCGCAGGCCTGAGCAGCGCGCAAATGGCCATTTTGACCACCGCACAGTTTGAAGCCTTGGGCACCGCCGACCTGGCGGCATTGACCAGCGACGCCGTGGCCGGCATCACCGCCAGCCAAGTCGACAGCCTGAACAGCGCCGACATGGCCGCGCTGGGCACCGACATCGCCAACCTGGGCAGCGCCGCCATGGGCAGCCTTGACAGCACGCAAATCGCGGCCCTGAGCAACACCCAAGTGGCCGCGCTGGGTGCCGAAGACTACGCCGCCCTGGGCGTGGCCCCGGTCAGCGCTGGCGCACAAACCAGCCTGCTGCAAGACGTGACCGGCCTCTCGGCATCTGCGGCTGTGAACGAAACCGCCGAGTTGCAAACCCTGGCCACCGCCACCGACGCGGTGATGGACGTGGCCGCCTTGGCCAACACCGCCGTCACACCCGATGACAGCGGCCTGACCGCCTTCTGGGCTCAGCTGACCGCCTTGGGCGTGAGCGGCGTGACGGCCGAAAACATCGGCGGCGTCTGGCAAGCCGTGCGCAACACCGCAGACAGTGGCACCGGTGTGGACAGCCTGGCCAAGATCAACGCCCTGGTGGCCGCCGTCAACGACAAGCCCACGCTCAGCGCAGGCAGCACACTCGCTTACACCGAAAACGACGTGGCCAGCGCCATCAACACCACCATCACCGTGGGCGATGCGGACAACGCCACACTGGCCTCGGCCACCGTCAAAATCTCGGGCGGCTATGTGGCCGGTCAAGACGTGCTCAGCTTCACGGCCAACGGTGCCATGGGCAATATTGCGGGCGTGGTGTCGGGCAGCACGGTCACGCTGACCTCGGCAGGCAGCACCGCCACCCACGCGCAATGGCAAGAGGCCTTGCGCGCCGTGTCTTACCGCAACACCTCGGAAAACCCGAACACCGGCGACCGCACGGTCACCTATGAAATCAACGATGGCTCGCTCATCAGCACGGCCCTGACTTCAACCATCCAGGTCACCGCAACCAACGACCAGCCTGCGTCCGCCACCTTTGCCAACCTGTTTGTGGGCACGGAAGACCAGCCTGCACCCATCAACGGCACCACCTTGGGCCTGCGCATTGCCGATGTGTCTTACTTTGCTGGCAAAGACCCGGAAAGCGTGCCTGTCGGTGTGGCCATTGTGGAGCCCGTGCCCACCAGCAAAGGCACCGCTTGGTACAGCCTGGACGACGGCGCGACCTGGCTCAACCTGAGCACCGCCACCGCCACCGCCAGCCTGACCAACGCCTTCGTGCTGGGCAGCTCGGCCCGTCTGTATTTCCATGGCAATCTGAACGCAGAAAACTCCATGGGCATGTTCACGGGGCGCTTGTGGGACGGCACCGACGGCGCAACGTCCGGCCAATCCAAAGACATCAGCGCCCTGACCGGCACCACAGGGGCCTACTCGGCCACCAACACCAACCTGTACTTTGTTCTGACGTCGGTCAACGACGCCCCCGTGCTGACCGCAGGCGCGACCCTGGCTTACGCTGAAAACGCCGCTGCCACGGCCATCAGCAGCGCGCTGACCGTGTCCGATGTGGACGGCTCCACACTGGCCTCGGCCACCGTCCAGATCTCGGGCGGCTATGTGGCCGGCCAAGACGTGCTGAGCTTCACGGCCAACGGCGCCACCATGGGCAACATTGCCGCCGTGATTGCGGGAGACACCGTCACCCTGACCTCGGCGGGCAGCACCGCGACCAAGGACCAATGGCAAGCCGCTCTGCGCGCTGTGTCCTACAGCAACACCTCGGAAAACCCCACGGCGGGTGCCCGCACCGTGAGCTACGTCGTCAACGACGGCGCACCCATCGGCGCACTCGACTCTGCCCCCGTGACATCCACCATCAACGTCACCGCCGCCAACGACGCGCCAGTGCTCAACAACAGCCTGACCCTGGCCCTGCCCGCCCTGATGCAAGGCACCGCCGCGCCCACCAACGGCAGCGTTGTCGGCACCTTGGTCAAAGACCTGGTGGCGGGCATCTCCGATGTGGACGTGAACGCCAAAACCGGCATCGCCATCACCGGCATCAACACCGCCCTGGGCACCCTCTATGTGAGCATGGACGATGGGGCCACCTGGACGGCACTGGCGGCCATGTCGGACAGTTCGGCGCGTGCCCTGCTGGCCGACGCGGACAACCGTCTGTATTACGTGCCCAAAGCTGGCACCACGGGTTTGGTCAGCGATGCCTTCACCTTCCGCGCCTGGGACGCCTCGGGCGGGGCACCTGATGGCACCGACATCAATGCTGCCACGCAAACTGCCACTTCCGCCGTGTCCTCGGCCAGCGAAACGGTCAGCCAGTACGTCGTGAAACCGGTCGTCATCAACGCGGTGTCCACCAACAACGCGGTCAATGCCAACGAGACCCTGGTCATCAGTGGCACGGCAGAAAACAACGCCACCGTGAACCTGCAACTCGACGGCCAGACCCTCAGCGTGACCGCCGATGGCTCGGGCAACTGGAGCTATGACGGCAGCAAAGTGCGCTACATCATGGTCTACAAGGAAATGGCCAAAACGCTGGTCAATGACGGCTCCAACAATTACCTGACCAACGGCCGCTTCGATGTCAGCGAAATCCGTGTCATGGACGGTGCCACCAACCGCGCCCTGGGCGCCACCATCCAGCACTCCACCGGCTGGGATTTCTTGCCCGCCGGCATGATCGACGGCAGCACGGCCACGGCCAACGTGTCTTACGGCTCCTCAGGTTCCTTGGGCCGCGGCTATGTGCAAATTGACCTGGGCGCTGCCTACAACCTGAGCGCCATCGACCTGGTCGGTGTGACCAACCTGGGCGCCAGCCTGAACGGTGCGGTCATCTACACCTCGCTCAGCGACATGTGGAGCACCACCGACGCGCAGCGCATGAACTCGGCGGCCATCAACCATGTGGTGGTCAGCGGGGCCAGCAACGACAACCTGACCTACACCGTGACCGCGCCCGTGTCCACCAGCGCCAACGGACTGCTCACGGGCAGCAACACCATCACGGCCAGCGAAACCGTGTTTGGCCTGAGCAGCACCGCCACCAAAGCGGTGGTCAGCACCAGCACCATGAGCTGGGCCAACACCTTTGACGGCACCGACCCGATGGCCGGCGGTGTTTGGCAAGGTACAAGCTCGGGCACCACTGCAAATTCGATTGTCAATGCCGACACCTCTGACGGCGACAATGAGATGCAGATCATCAACAATGGTGTTTTGCCTTACTTCCGTGCCAACAGTTTCGTGTCGGGCCCCTCACAAAAGGTCACCAACTTTGATGTGGCATTCGACATGGATGTCAGTGGCCTGACTTCGAACGTGACCAACAGGTTTGAATTGCGGTACGTCACGGCGGGCAACGCATCGAATTTGACGGTTGCTTTCCGGGAAGGTGGTATTGCCGTGACGTTCAAAGGTGTGACGCAAACGTTGACAGGCCCCACCTTGGCATCCTTGTCAGCGCGTTCTACAGACCAAGCGACCGTGACCATGGCTGAAAACGGCACACTCACCATCTCCTTGGCCGGTGGTGGGACGCCTGTGAGCTGGACAGCCAATATCGCCAATTGGACGACCGACAACGCAGCAGGCGGCAGATTCCAGTTTTATGGTGATTCCCTCAGCAACGGCAGTTCGGGCTGGATTGACAACGTTCAAATCAATGCCACCGTCGCGTCCAGCGTGGTGCTGCCCACCGTGGGCACCATCAGCGTGTATGACAACACCGCCGCTGAAACCCTGGTGGCCACTGGCACGGGCAATGCCGACACCACGCCGCTGCTCAAGGGCACAGCCACCGCAGGAAGCACCGTCAATGTGTACGAAGGCACCCAGCTGTTGGGCACAGCCACCGTGGACGGAACCGGGGCCTGGACATTCGAGACCACCGCCTTGACGCCGGGCGCGCACACCCTGAGCGTGCGTGCTGTGGATGCGCAGGGCAACATCGGTGAAAGCACCCCGGTCAGCCTGCTGGTTGAATCGTCCACCAGCACCTGGACCTGGAGCAACAGCTTTGACAATGCCGGTGATCTGTTGAACGGTGGCGGCTGGGCAACCCCGAACACGGGTGGCACGGTAGGCACGCAAGCCAACACCATCTTGAATGTGAATGCCGCCGACGCTGACAATGAGTTCAAGATCCTGAACGGCAATACGTTGCCGTATTACCGCACCACGGCCAACAACATGCCGGGTGCCAACCAGCAAACCACGGCATTCAACGCGCAGTTCGACCTGGACGTCTCGGGTGTGTACAGCACCAGCGATAAGATCGACTTCCGGTACACAAACGGTGCTGTGAGCAGTGATGGTCTCGGCTATTCAGGCTTGGTCGTGACGTTCAAGGAAAACGCCATCAACGTGCTTTGGAACAACCTGGCGGTCACGCCCAGCAGCAGCACCTCTTTGGCATCTTTGTCAGCGCGCAGCACAGACCATGTGACAGTCAACATGGCGACCGACGGCACACTCACCATCAGCATGGACGACGGTGTGACGCCCTTGACCTGGACCGGCATCATTCCCAATACCGACGGGGGTTGGCCTGCTTATGTCAGTGGTCACAACGCCACACCCGGCGTGGCTGGCGCACGGTTCTTCTTCTACGGCAATGGCAGCAACTCACTGGGCGCTACCGGCTGGATTGACAACGTCGCCATCACAGCCGATGTCAAATCCACCAAGTTGCTGCCCACCGCCACCATCGACAGTGTGATCGACGATGTGGGCGGCACCTCCGCCTTGACCAGCGGTGCGTCCACCAACGACACCTTGCCCACTTTGACCGGTACAGCCACGCCCGGCACCACCGTCAAAGTGTTTGACGGTGACTTCTACCTGGGCAGTGCATCTGCGCACCTGACCACAGGCGTTTGGACATTTGTCACGCCCAGCACCAAGCCGTTGTCGGCCGGCCTGCACACCCTCAATGTGCGTGCCATGGATGTGAGCAACAACCTGGGTGAAGCCACCAGCTTTGCCATCAACGTCATCGCACCGACCGTGACCCATGTGGCCATTTCGGGGGATGCAGGATTGGTCAACAGCACGTTCAACGCAGGCGACACCGTGACGGCCAGCTTGACCATGAGCGAAGCAGTGACCGTGACGGGCACACCGCAATTGAGCTTGAACATCGGTGGCACACCCGTGCAAGCAACTTATGACAGTGTCAACTCCACGCCCACATCGCTCAAATTCAGTTACACCATTTTGCCGGGCCACACCGATGTCAACGGCATCACCGTGTCCGCTGATGCGTTGTCGCTCAACGGCAGCACCATCAAGGGTACGGCGGGTTTGAATGCCACCTTGGCGCTGCCACCCTTGGTGGAGCCTGCCAACCTGATTGTTGGTGGTGAAGCGCCGGGGCAAACGGGCTGGACATTGGTGGGCGATACGGGGTTTTATTCAGCGATCAATTCCCCCCTCACAACGGGTCCTCTTGCTGCCGCCAACACAGAGGGCGGTTTGGGCGTCTTCATCAACAACTACACGGGCAACAATGCCATCTTTGGCACGGCCAATGCGTACGCGGCAGGCACGACTTACACCTTCGCTTTTGATGCCGAGCAAATGGGTGCAAACCGCACCGATGTGGCCAACTTCAAGTGGCAATTGCTCGACGCGACCACCAATGCCTTCGTGCAAGACATCACCGGTTGGTACCGCACAGGTGGTGTCAATGGCACTCAAACGGGCGCGAAGTTGCTGACAGACGGGGTCTGGGAAAACTTCTCGAACACCTTCACGGTGGCTTCCACAGGCAATTACAAGTTGGCGCTTTACACCAATATTGGCGGCACCTCTGCATTGGGATCAGACTTTGCAATTGACCGCGTGTACATGTCGACGCCGAGCGGCATGGTGGACACGACGGCGCCAACACTCACTGTCAGCACCCCTGTGGATGGCAGCGCCACCGTGACGGCGGCGTCCAACCTCACGCTGACTTTCAGCGAGACAGTCTTGCAAGGCACGGGCACCGTTGGCATTTACAAAATGTCAGACAACACGCTGGTCGAGAGTTTCGATGTCGCCAGCAGCAGCCGCATCACCGGCTGGAATGGCACCACATTGACCATTGACCCCACCAACAGCTTGGACAATGGCACGGGTTACTACGTCAAGGTGGCACCCACTGCCGTCAAAGACACTGCAGGCAACGCGTATGCAGGCATTGCCGACAGCAGCACGTTGAATTTTGCGACGCTCAATGCAGACGGCTCCACCCCACAGGCCCCCACCTTGTCCGTCACCAACTTGACGACATCCTTGGGCTCGGCACTCGATTCGGGCAGCACCTTGTTGAGCACGGCCAGCAGCGGCAACAGCTTGACGAGCAATTTCGGATCCGCGCTGACCATGGGTGATGACACGGCTTCTTTGCAGTCATTTGGCGCCACCACGTTTGGCGGCAGCATCAACCTGTTTGGTGTCAATTACACGGGTGTGTATGTGGGCTCCAACGGTTTTGTGACCTTCGGGACGCAGCAGACGAGTTATTCTGGCGAGAACCTCCAGGCTTGGGCACATAACTTCCCCGTCATTGCGGCCTTCCTGGTCGACATCGATGTGCTGATGAGCAGCAAGGGCCTGAGTACTGGAGGCAACTCCACGGGCTCTGGCAAAGTCTGGTACCGCCAAGACGCCACGGGCTTCATGGTCACTTACGACGATGTGTCGCCCCATGCCATCACAACGCCGACAGACGGTACCAATCAGGGCAACGCCTTCCAGATCAAGATGGTTCAGAGCCAGCTCAATGGCAAGAATTACCAGACCATCGAACTGGTCTATGAAAACATCAGCTGGGCCAAAGGCAATACGCCCGATATTCCACAGGCCGGTTGGTCGGCGGGCAACACCTTCCCAGGCCAGCCGCACAACGTGCCCACTTGGAGCGGCAGCGTGGCCAATGCCCTGGCCCAGGCCGAGACCTCCAGCAACATCAACCGTGCCGGTGTCTGGCGCTGGGTGGTGGACGGTGCGACCGGTCAGCAGCTCGATGTCAACGCATCCACGGCGGCCAACACCTTTGCGGCCACTCCGGTCAGCGTGGCCTCCTTGTCCAGCAGCAGCGGCGCGGCACAGTACACCTTGGTCAACGACAGCAACGGCCGCTTCGTGATCGACGCTGGCACCAACCCGCCGTCTGTCAAGACGGTGGCGGGTGCGGTGTTTGATTCTTCGGAAGCCACGGCCAATGTCACGGTCCGCGTGACCGACAGTGCGAGCGGCTTGAGCAGCGAGCAGACGATCACCGTGAACCTGAGCGACCGCTTCGGCAACACCGCCAACAACACCATTGGTTTGCGCAGCGATGCCGAGGTGACAGAACTCAGCAGTGGCCTGCCGATCCTGCGCATCGACGGCGCTGCCGGTTTTGACAGCCTGAAGCTGCACGGCGATGGGCGCGCTCTGAACCTGAGCACGGTGGACGATGTGGTGATCAAGAACGTCGAAAAAATCGATTTGTCGGCCACCGGCGCGCAAACCCTGACGCTGAGCAACGCCGATGTGACCGCCATGTCATCGACCAACCTGATCCACACCGGCACCGCCAGTGCCGATGGCCGCGTCTGGACCAACACCAGTGGCAACGCGTTGACGGACACCACCGCCTATGCGCAATTGGTGGTGGACGGCACGGCAACGGATACCGTGACGCTCGCCGCCGGGGGCACAGGTTTTTGGGTCAATGCAGGCACCGTCAGCAATGGCACCAGCACCTATGTGGTCTATCAAAACGCAGCAACCAATTCGCAGGTGATCGTGCAATCGGGTGTGGTGGTCGTGAACAACGATTCTGTGGCCCCCATCGTGCTGGACGTCAACGGTGACGGCACCCTGGCCTACAGCCAGGTGGCGATGGACGTGAACGGCGACGGTCATTTGGACAACACCGCCTGGGCCGGCGCACAAGACGGCGTGCTGGTGTGGGACAAAAACGGCGACGGCGTGGTGCGCGATGCCAGCCAATACGCCTTCACGCAATACGGCGGCCAAACCGACCTGCAAGGCCTGGCCGCAGGCTTTGACAGCAACGGCGACGGCGTGCTGGACGCAGCCGACGCGAAGTTTGCCGAGTTCGCGGTGTGGCAAGACGCCAACCAGAACGGCGTGAGCGATGCGGGCGAAGTGCGCAGCTTGGCCGATGTGGGCGTGACGAGCATCGACCTGAGCAGCGACGGCGTGACCAATAGCCCGGCCGAAGGCGTGACCGAAGCGGGCCGCACCACGGCGCAGCTGGCCGATGGCCGCGAGATGCTGGTGGCCGATGCCGAGTTTGCGTACAGCGACCTGTCGTACCGCGTGAACGCCGAGGGTGATCTGAGCTTGTTGGGCGAGCAGATGAACCTGGACCTGTCGAGCCTGGTGTCGGTGCACGGTGCTTTGCACAGCGTGGACCTGACCGGCACGGGGGCCAACAGCCTGAAGATCAGCTTGAGCGATTTGCTGAGCCTGGGCGAGCAGCAGCCGCTGCGGGTGCTGGGCGATGCCGACGACAGCGTGGTGCTGGACGCGACGCAGTGGGCGGCCAGCGGCACGGCGCAAAGCGAAGGCCACAGCTATGCGGTGTATGCCGCAGGCAGCGGTCAGCAGCTGTGGCTGGAGCAGACGATCCACACGGTTTGAACCTCCAACCATGCTGGAGCCGGGTGCGCGGCCCATCCCTTCGGGCCGCGCATTCTGGACCCCCAAGCCCTCAGGCCGGGCCTCGCAAGAGGCTCGGCCTGGTTGTTTGTGGCGCTTGTATGCGGTTTTCGCCAAATAATTCAATTTGTCGAATTAAATCTTTAAAAATACACTATTGTGTTTTTAATGAATACTTTTATATAATTCAGTCAAACCGTCAATTGCGTCATATTTCTGCAAATTGACGGGCGTGTTACCAAAAAGATCACATTTGCCCGTCCAGCGGGCAAAAGTCAAAAAATTGTTCAAGGGATAAAAAAATGACCGTCGCCACCAAAATCTTGCAGGTTTTGATCAAAACCAGCCTCTCAGGCCCCAGCAAAGCGGTGGAGGTGCCTGCGGGGGCGGGCGACATGGGCGGTCAAGTGGTCATCCGCGCTCAGGGCAACGCCAAGTACCAATTGCAAGACCTGAGCAAGCAAGGCCTGGGGCCCGAGGTGATCAAGGCCAGGCGCGCCGGCCAGAATTTGCTGATCACTTTTGAAGACGGCGCAGAAGCCGACCTGGTCATTGAAGACTATTACAGCCAGACACTGGATGCCTCAGAGGGCCTGATTGGCCAGGTCAACGACGGCGGCATGCACCATTACCTGGTGGAAAACCACGAGTTGTTTGTCAATTTGGCACAGTTGACCGATGGTGCAAACGTGGTCAATGCGGTGCTCAGCCAATCGCAAACCCTGATTGCGGCCATGCCGACGGCCATGGGCAGCAGTTTGGTCAACTCGGGCGCGGTGGCGAGTTCTTTGGGGCTGGCACCTTTGAGTGCTGTGGGCGCGCTGAGCGTGGCCACGGTCAATGGGCTGCAAAGCGGCACGGATGCCAAGCTGGAGGTCGCAGCCACCGTCTCTGAAGTCCCTGCACTCGTGCAAGCGGCCAAGGCCGCAGGCCTTGAGTTGAGCATGGCGCAAACCGACTTTGACAAAGCCGAACAAGCCCTGGCCGCTGCCGTGGCGGCCTTGGGTGAAGCGGCCACGCCTGCCCAACTGGCCGCCGTGGAGGCCGCCCAAGCGGCGCTCACGGTGGCTGCCGCCGCACTGGCCAGCGCCGCCGCCAACGCGCAAGCGGCCGTGGACGCGGCCAACGCCGCCGCCGCTGCCGCCCAAGAAACAGCGCCCGATTTCGCCAGCCTGAGCGCCGCCATTGAAGCGGCCAAAACCGACGTGCAAGGCGCACCCGCCACCACCGCCGCCAGCGAAGCGGCCACCGACAGCCAAGTCGCAGCGCGGGTGCAGGCGGCCATGGCGGCGGCCATCAGCCTGGGGGATGCGCAAGCCGTTTGTGATGCCGCCGAAGAAGCACTGGCCAAAGCCCTCAAGCAGTTGAGTGAGCCCGCCACCGCCGAGCAGCTGGCCGCCGTCGAGGCCGCGCAACAGGCCTTGACGGCCGCCGCCGCCGCACTGGACGCAGCCGCCACCCACGCGCAACAAGCCGTGCAGGCCGCCCTGGCCGCAGCGGCGGCTGCCAACGAAGAAGCGCCCAACCTGGCCAGCGTGATCACGGAAATTGCCGTGGCGAAAGCCGATGTGTTGGCGGCACCCGCCACCACCGCCGCCAGTGAGGCCATCACAGACGGCCATGTGCAAACCTGGGCCGCCATTGCGCAAAGCGCCGCAACCGCCGCCACGCAAGCCGCTGCAGCGGTGGACGAAGCCGCTGCCAAATTGGCCCAGGCGGTCGCCGCCATGGGCGAGCCTGCAACGGCCGAACAAATTGCAGCGGTTGAAAGCCTGCAAGCCGCCGTGGCCGCAGCGGCTGCCGTGGCCGCTGCCAAAGCGGCTGAAGCCAGCGCCGCAGCGCAAGGCGCGAGCGCCGCCGCCAGCGCCGCGGTCGAAACGGTGCCCGCCAGCGTGGCCACAGCCCACACCGCCGCCGCAACGGCCAGCACAGCGGCCACCCAAAACGTGGCACCCACCCTGTTGGCCGTGTCGCAACCTGTCGCCATCGACGAACTGGAACAAGCCAGCGCACAAAAAATCGGGGTCATCCGTGGCACCTTGTCGGTCACCGATCTGGACCTGAACAGCGCCGATGGCATCAGCCTGCTGAGCGCATCCGCCAGCACAGCCACATGGACCTGGAGTGGCGGAGCCAGCCTGCCGGACGGCGTGAGCGTGGCCGCCTTGTGGGCCGGTGCGGCCCTGAGCTTCACCGGAACACCCGCCAGCGACGGCCGCACCAACAGCATCACCTGGACCTATGACCCCTCGGCCGTCAGCCTGGACTGGTTGCACAAGGGCGAAACATTGACCATCGCTTACCCGATCACCGTGAGCGACGGCGCGCAGACCAGCAACGCCGGTTCATTGGTGATCACGATCAACGGGCAATTGGACAGCGCCACGATCACGGGCGTGTTCGAGGGCACCCTCAACGAAGACGTCAGCTCGCCCATTGGCGGCACGCTCAGCGTGGCCGATGCCGATGCGGGAGAGGCCACTTTCCAGGTGCCCGCCAATTTGGCAGGGACCTACGGCAGCTTCACCTTCGACAAAACCACGGGCACATGGGGCTACACGCTGGACAACAGCCTGGACGCGGTGCAGGCATTGGCCGACCGGCAAAAAGTGACCGACAGCTTGACGCTGACCTCTCTGGATGGCAGCGCCACGCAAAACGTGGTGGTCACGGTCATCGGCACCAATGACGGTGCCAAAATCACCGGCACCCTGAGCGGCAACCTGAACGAAGACGAAACGACCGCCGTCACGGGCACGCTGAGCGTGGCCGATGTGGATGCGGGCGAGGCCACTTTCCAGACACCCACCAACTTGGCTGGCACCTACGGCACCTTCACCTTCGATGAACTCACGGGCACATGGGGCTACACGGTGGACAACACCAAGGCCGCTGTGCAGGCCCTGCTGAAAGACCAGCAAGTCACCGACACCTTGACGGTGCTGTCCCTGGACGGAACCGCCTCGCAAGACGTGATGGTCACCATCACTGGTCAAGGCGACAACGCCAAAATCACCGGCACCACCAGCGGCGGCCTCATGGAAGACGACAGCACGCCCATCGGCGGGACGCTGAGCGTGGACGATGTGGATGCAGGCGAAGCCACTTTCCAAGTACCCGCCAACTTGGCAGGCACCTACGGCACCTTCACTTTCGATGAAACCAAGGGCGCATGGGGCTATACGCTCGACAACAGCAAACCCGCTGTGCAGGCCTTGCTGAAAGGCGAGCCCGTGACGGACACTTTGACGGTGCTGTCCCTGGACGGAACCGCCTCGCAAAACGTGGTGGTCACCATCATCGGCCAAGGCGACAGCGCCACAATCTCGGGCGAGTCCGTGGGCACGCTCAACGAAGATGACAGCACAACCATCACGGGCAAGTTGAGCGTGGCCGACGTGGATGCAGGTCACAACACTTTCAGAACACCCGAGTCATTGGCCGGCACCTACGGCACCTTCACCTTCGACGAAACCACGGGCACATGGGGCTATACGCTGGACAACACCAAGGCCGCTGTGCAAGCCTTGGTGAAAGACCAGACCGTGACAGACACCCTGTGGGTGGAGTCCCAAGACGGCAGCGCGTGGAAAGACGTGGTGGTCACCATCACCGGGCAAGGCGACAACGCCAAAATCACGGGCACCCTGAGCGGCAACCTCAACGAAGACGACACGACCGCTGTCACAGGCACGCTGAGCGTGGCCGATGTGGATGCGGGCGAGGCCACTTTCCAGACACCCACCAACTTGGCTGGCACCTACGGCACCTTCACCTTCGATGAACTCACGGGCACATGGGGCTACACGGTGGACAACACCAAAGCCGCTGTGCAGGCCCTGCTGAAAGACCAGGAAGTCACCGACACCTTGACGGTGCTGTCCCTGGACGGAACCGCCTCGCAAGACGTGGTGGTCACCATCACCGGTCAAGGCGACAACGCCAAAATCACCGGCACCACCAGCGGCGACCTCATGGAAGACGACAGCACGCCCATCGGCGGTACGCTGAGCGTGGCCGATGTGGATGCGGGTCAAAACACCTTCCAGACGCCTGCCACTTTGGCAGGCACCTACGGCACCTTCACTTTCGATGCAGCCACAGGCACTTGGGGCTACACGCTGGACAACAGCAAACCCGCTGTGCAAGCCTTGCTGAAAGGCGAGCCCGTGACGGACACTTTGACGGTGCTGTCCAAAGACGGCAGCGCCTCGCAAAACGTGGTGGTCACCATCATCGGCCAAGGCGACAACGCTACGGTCACGGGCGAGGCCCTGGGCACGCTCAACGAAGATGACAGCACCACCATCACAGGCAAGTTGAGCGTGGCCGATGTGGATGCAGGTCACGCCAGCTTCACCACACTCACCCCATTGGCCGGCACCTACGGCACCTTCACCTTCGACGAACTCACGGGCGCGTGGGACTACACGCTGGACAACACCAAAGCCGCTGTGCAAGCCTTGGTGAAAGACCAGACCGTGACGGACACCCTGCGGGTGGCTTCCCTAGACGGAAGCGCTGGGAAAGATGTGGTGGTCACCATCACCGGGCAAGGCGACAACGCCAAAATCACCGGCACCCTGAGCGGCAACCTCAACGAAGACGACACGACCGCTGTCACGGGCACGCTGAGCGTGGCCGATGTGGATGCGGGCGAGGCCACTTTCCAGACACCCACCAACTTGGCTGGCACCTACGGCACCTTCACCTTCGATGAACTCACGGGCACATGGGGCTACACGGTGGACAACACCAAAGCCGCTGTGCAGGCCCTGCTGAAAGACCAGGAAGTCACCGACACCTTGACGGTGCTGTCCCTGGACGGAACCGCCTCGCAAGACGTGGTGGTCACCATCACTGGTCAAGGCGACAACGCCAAAATCACCGGCACCACCAGCGGCGGCCTCATGGAAGACGACAGCACGCCCATCGGCGGGACGCTGAGCGTGGACGATGTGGATGCAGGCGAAGCCACTTTCCAGACGCCTGCCACTTTGGCAGGCACCTACGGCACCTTCACTTTCGATGCAGCCACAGGCACTTGGGGCTACACGCTGGACAACAGCAAACCCGCTGTGCAGGCCTTGGCCGACCAGCAAGTGGTGACCGACAGCTTGACGCTGACCTCCAAGGATGGCAGCGCATCGGAAACAGTCGTGGTCAACATCACTGGCCTCAACGATGCACCGGTCAACACCTTGCCATTTGAGTTGGTCGCGTTTGAAGATACGCCACTCAACATCGTGGATCTCAGTGTTCACGATGTGGATGGCAATTTGGCCAACACTCAATTGAGTGTCGAGCATGGCACTTTGACGGTGGATGTGTCAGCGGGTGTCAAGATCACCGCTGGTGCCAATGCCACGGGCAGTCTCACCTTGAGCGGCACCCAAGCCGAAATCAATGCGGCCTTGGCGACCCTCATCTATCAGGGTGCAAGCGATTACAACGGTGACGAGGTCTTGCATGTGCTGTCCACCGACAGTGCGGGCGTTCCTTTGTCAGCTGTGGACGTTGTGCCATTTTTGGTGCAGCCAATGGATGATGCGCCGGTCATCAGCGGAGACACCGTGGGCGAGGTGACCGAGGCCAATGGTCCCGTGAGCACCAGTGGCCAATTGATCGTCCAAGACATCGACTCGGCGGATGTGCCCGCGTTTTTGGTTGACCAGTACGTTGGGAACTTTGGCGAATTGAGCGTGAGCGCATCGGGTGCGTGGACCTACACCACCACCGCCGAACTGAACCCATGGAACGCATACGACCACCAGCCGGACAGCTTTAACGTCAATCTGGAAGATGGCTCGCAGCAGGAGGTGACCATCACCATCCATGGCAGCGATGACCCCTCTACCACCACCGGAGACGTGTCTGGTGCACTGTGGGAGTCGGACACAGGCGTCACGCTCAGCGGGGAGCTGGTCAACAAAGACTGGGACAGCCCTGTCGGTCTTGATTCACAAACGACGCAGGGCCAGTACGGCTTCTTCACCCTCATCGCGCCCTTGTCCAGTGAAATAGCCAACTGGACCTACACGCTGGACGCAGCGCATGAAAACCTGGCCGCTGGCGCGGAGTTGATCGATACGTTCACCGTGTTGGCACTGGACGGCCAGGAGCAGCAGGTCACGATCACCATCAAGGGCCAAAACGACGGCCCCGTTTTGTCCGTGGGCAGTTCTGTGGTGTATGCCATGGGCGATGCCGCCCAAGCCATCAACAGTGCTATCGCCGTGGCCGACGTGGACAGCGCCACCATGGCCTCGGCCACCGTCAGCATCTCGGCCGGATTTTCGGCGGGCGAAGATGTGTTGAGCTTCGATAATGTCGACAGCACCGCCATGGGCAACATCGTGGGCAGCTACGTGGGCAACACAGGGGTCATGACCTTGACCTCGGAAGACGGCACAGCCACCCAGGCGCAATGGCAAGCCGCATTGCGCGCCGTGGCCTACAGCAACGTTGCCACAACCCCCGCGATCACCGAACGCACCATCAGCTATGTCATCAATGACGGCCATGTCAATTCGACACCTTTGAAATCCACCGTCCAAGTGCAGGCCGGTCCAGACCAAACGGTCAGCTTCAGCAGCATGACCAAAGACAGCGGTGTGTCGGGCAGCAACGCCGACTGGCTCACGCACGACAGCAGTGCCGGGCGCTTGGTGTCGGGCACTGTCAGTGCACCTTTGGCTGAGGGCGAAAGCCTGAAGGTTTACGCCGACGGTTTGGAGATCGGCAACGCCGTGGTCAGCGGCACGAACTGGCAAATCACCGACACCACCGGCTACAGCGCCAATTGGACCTATACCGCCAAAGTGGTGAATGCCCAAGGCATCGCGGGCACCGAGGCGAGCCAGGTTGTCACGACCGATGTCAGCGAGGCACCGCCCGTCATCACCGCCGTGACCGATGCGGCCACCGCCACCATCGCCAACAACGGCACGACCCTCAAAAGTCTGAGCACCGTCAGTGGCTCGGGCGTGACGGGCAACACGGTTTACCTGTATGACAACACCGGCACCAACCTGGTGGGCACCGCGACGGTGGTCAACGGGGCGTGGACGATTCCTCTGGGTGGCCAGGGTGATGTGGCTGCTGGCAGCAATGTCTTTTCTGCAGTGCAGATGGACCCCTCGGGCAACACCAGTGTGCAGTCGAATTTGTGGACAGTGAATGCGGGCGGTGTCAATTTGGTTCCGAATGGCGACTTGAACAACAACGCCAACTTCACATCGTCACTTTCGCTGCTGGACTCTTTGGTCACGCCATTCTCGGGTGTTGGACCTGCAGGCTACTATTTGATTTCTGCACCCGCTGCACCAGCGGGATCGACCGTGCAGCCGCTGACAACGAGCGCGACAAGTGCGGGGACCGCGGTGAATGGCAGCGGCTTGTCTTGGTCGACCAAGACCCTCACGATACTGAGAGATGCGAATCTTTCCGCGCAAGATCGGGACAATTACGCAGCCACCAAATCCAGCGTCTTTGGCTACGATGCTGCAGATACTTCAATGGCCGTGACGGTGCGTGGTGACCAGAATCTGGGATTGGTCACGGTGTACCAAGTGCCTGTCAATTCGATTCAGGTGGAGGCCGGCAAGACTTACCAATTCAGCTTCAATTACGAAGTCAACCCCTGGCGCACGCAAACATTGACGGCTGTTGTGGACGGGGTCGAGATGAAAGTAACGGGTTACGAAGGCCCGCTCAACTACTTCACCACCGGGACCATGAACGCCACGTACACAGCCACTGAAACCAAGTACATCGACATCCGATTCCTCGTCAACAACAATGGCGCTGTTGCCGGCGCGGGTGGTGAGTTGTGGCTGGATGACATCAGTTTCCAAGTCAAAACAACAGCGGCCAATGGCAGCTTGGCCGAAAACACGGTGCTCTTCGGTACTTCTGGTGGCGCGAGTGATGTGAGCTACTCCGGCGGTCTGCTCAATGCCCAAGGCGGCAACGATGTCATCACAGTCACCGCAACCGATCTGACAAGCCAACTCCTGGCGGGCGGTGTCATCCAAGGCGGTGAAGGCTACGACACGCTGGTGTTGGCAGCGGGCACCATTTTGAATATGGCCGATTTGCGGAACACGCAAACTGTGAAGCACATCGATCAGATCGAGGCTTTGAGTTTGACGGGCAACTCCAGCCTGACCCTGAATGCCAACGATGTGTTGAGCCTGGGCGGTGAGGTGGTGAACGGCAAAGTTCGGCTGGTCATCAACAAGACGAAGACAGACTTGGTGACGCTTGAAAACCTGGTGCTCAACACGGGTCATGAAGGTGTCTGGGTCAGCAGCGGCACGGCGACGATCAACGGCCATGACTATGAGGTGTTGAATCACAGCACGACACAGGCAGAGGTTTTGATTCAGGTCCCGGTGGCATCGACTTTGCCAACGGTCAGTTTCAGCAGCATGACCAAAGACAGCAGCACCAGCACCGGTACGGCAGATTGGACAACGGCCGACGCCAGTGCCGGGCGTTTGGTTTCCGGCCAGCTCAGTGCGCCGTTGGCGGCCGGCGACCATGTGGCCGTTTACAGCGACAACACATTCATCGGTTACGCCACGCTGAACGCGAACCGCAACGCCTGGGTCATCACCGATACCAAAGGCTACAGCGCCGACTGGACTTACACCGCCAAGGTGGAGGACGCGCTGGGCCAATCCGGGGACGAGAGCACGCAACATGTCGTGACCGACCTGGTGGCCGCTGCGCCAGTGATCACCGCCGTCACAGACAGCGCCAATGCCAGCATTGCCCACAACGCCACCACCGCCAATACCCTGAGCAGCGTGAGCGGCACGGCCGAAGCCGATGCCACCATTTACCTGTACGACAACAGCGTGACCCAGTTGGCGGGCACAGCCGTGGCCGATGGCAGCGGTCATTGGACCGTCTCAAGCCTGAGCGGCGTCGGTGGGGGCAGCAACAGTTTTGCGGCGATGCAGGTGGACAAATTCGGCAACACCAGCGTCCTGTCCAACTTGTGGACGGTCACGCCTGCCAGCACCAACATGGCGGCGAACGGCGACTTCAGCAACGGACTGACAGCTTGGTCCACCGATGCAACGGTCTTGAGTCCAGCGCCTGCGTACAGCAGTTTCTTTGCGGAGCCTGGCGCGGTGGTCGGGGTGTTGCAAGCCAGTGAATACGAAAACATCGGCGCTATCACCATCAGCGACACCACGCCAACGCTTTTGACGGCCTCGGCAGCGTCGGGGTCCCTGAGCCTTTCGCGTTTGGAAACCAATGGTCGGTTTGGTGACCCCGATGGCAAGTTCAGCGGGAATGTTTTTTCGTGGAACCAGGGGGCAAATACCCCCACTGAAACAGAGTTTTTGTCGCAGTCGATCAACGTCGTGGCGGGGCAGACCTACGCCATCTCTTTTGATTACATTGGCTGGAACACCAGCAAAATCAAACTGTCGGTGGGCGATGCCAGCATCAACTTAGGCATTCACGATTATTTGTCCTCGGGCACAGAGAGCGGGCGCATCACAGGCACCTTCACGGCCGCTGCGACAGGGGCCGTCAAAGTGGCTTTCTCCTCCACCTACTGGGTGGACTACGCCATGGACAACTTCAGTTTCGGGCCTGCTGCAGCGCCTGTTGACGGCACGCTGGTGGCAGGCGTCTACAGCACCAACGTCACGCCCGGACCGGGTGCCGTGGCCTATGCCGGAGGCACATTGGACACGCTGGCGGGCGACGATGTCATCGCGTACACCAGCACCAACCTGCAAACCACACTCAGCAGCGGCGCGCGCATGGTGGGCGGTGCCGGGGTGGACACGCTCGAACTGGCCGCGGGCACCGCGCTGGACTTGACCCTGCTCACAGGCCACCAGACGGTCCAGTCCATCCAGGAAGTCGAGGTGCTCAAGCTGCAAGGACATTCCACCCTGACCTTGTCTGCCAACAGCGTGCTCTCGCTGGGTGCGGCCGACATGGCGGCATACAGCTTCTCTGCAGGTCCCCTCGTATCGGCAGGCAAAGTGCAGTTCGTGGTCTATGGCACCGACACCGACACGCTCGACCTGCTTGGGTTGCTCTCGGACGGCGCTGGCGGCAACACCGGCCTGGCCGGCAGCTGGAGCAAGGCGGGCGACGTCACGCTGAACAGCGGCGCTTACGCGGTCTACAACCACAGCACCACCAACGCGCAGGTGCTGGTGCAGATCGCCGTCAACGTCACCGTTCCGGTCCCGCCCAATGAAGCGCCTGTGCTGGCCACGGGTGCCACTTTGGGCTATGTAGAAAACGATACCGCAACCCCCGTCAATGCGTTGGTGACCGTGGCCGATGTGGACAACGCGACCTTGGCCTCGGCCACCGTGAGCATCACCGGCGGTTATGTGGCTGGGCAAGACGTGCTCAGTTTCGCCAACCTGGCCATGGGCAACATTGTGGGCAGCTACGCCAACGGCGTGATGACCTTGACCTCAGATGGCGCCACAGCCACCCAAGCGCAATGGCAAGCTGCATTGCGTGCCGTGGCCTACAGCAACACATCGGATGCGCCCAACACCGCGCCACGGACCGTGAGTTACGTCATCAACGATGGCACCGTGGATTCGGCCGTGCTGACTTCCACCATCGACGTGACCGCTGTCAACGATGTGCCAACGGGCAGCGTGGTGATCACAGGGGCACCTGCATCGGGTGCGACATTGACGGCCACCCACTCTTTGGCTGATCTGGATGGTTTGGGCACGGTCACCTATACCTGGTATGCCAACGGTACGGCCATACCGGCGGCCGTGGGCAACACCTATGTGCTGACCGCCAGTGACGCAGACAAGGCCATCACGGTCAAGGCGAGCTACACCGACCTTGGCGGCACGCAAGAGTTGGTGTCATCGGCTTCTGTTTCGTACAAGGGGTACGGGCAAGCTGTGGTCGACATGGGGGCAGGCAACGGCAAGTTGATCGCACCGATGCAGGTGGAAGGCAAGTGGTATTACTACTGGGACCGTTCGGGTGACGGCAACGCCGTCGGAGCCGACGATGCCGTGAGCCATGACACGCTGGACACGATTTTCAAGTACGACATCAACGGCAACCTCAACCCGCAGGCCGCAGGTGGCACCAGCAATATTTACCGGTATGCCACGATCAATGGGGTGCAAGTGGCGTTGCCCACGGTGAACGGCGGTTTGACTTTCGCCTCCAACACCGTCCAAAGTGCGACTGCGGTGGTGGGCACCAGCACCACGAACAACAACCCGCGTTACGACGAAATGCTGGCCGTCTGGGATGCCAGCAACGGCAGCACCGTGACCACGGCATCGGTCTCCGGTGTGCCTACCGGATGGATGTCAGTGGGTTATGGCTATTGGACGGCGACCGAGACCGTGACCAATTTGACGGGCCACTATTACGTGATGATGAATTCGGGTGGCAAGGTGATGCTTGACCAAGTCGACGCCAATAAATTGATGGCCGCGCTGGAAGTGGTGCAAGCCAACAGCGCACCGGTTTTGAATGTAGCGGCCTCGCCCGTGCTGTCGAGTGTGCAGGTGGCGGCTTTGCCTCCAGCCAACGGGGACACCACGGCGGGCAATTTGGTCAGTGATTTGGTGGGCTTGAATGGCAGTGGCCTGGCCAACGTGACCGACAGCGATGCAGGGGCGGTGACCGGCATGGCCATCACGGGCGTGCAATCGGGCACGGTGTGGTTCAGCACCAACGGCGGCGTCACTTGGCAAAGTGCTGTAGGCCTGAGCGATGCCAAAGCCTTGCGCCTGGCGCCCACTGACCGCGTGTTCTACCAGCCCGATGGCACGGGGGCTGTGGGCGGCACCTTGGCCGATGCGATCACCTTCCGCGCCTGGGACCAGTCGTACGGCGGTTCAGGCACTTACGAAAACACGGCGGCCAATGGCGGCAAGGCGCAATTTTCTTCGGCAACCGACATGGTGGCCGTGTCATTCACCTCGCCAGAACTGGTGGGCACCACGCTCGATTTGGGTGTGGTCAATGGCATGCATTTGCGCTTGATCGGCAAAGTCGATGCCAATGGCAAAACCTATTACCACGTCGATAAAAACATGTCGACCACGGCCGATGCTGCCGATTACCAAGGCACCACGCACGATGTGCTGGACACCCTGTTCAACGGCGGCGCGGACACCACGGGTTTGACCAACCCGGTGGCAGGAGAGGACACCGAGCGCAGCTTGATCATCAACGGCTACACCGTGATCTTGCCCACCATCACCGAGTTGCAGGCCTTGCGCACCGCGATGGGGGGTGTCAAGCCTGTGGGCTGGGATGATTACTTTTACTGGAGTTCAACGTCATTAACGGCGAATGCGCACAGGTACATGCAGTTCAGTAACGGGACGTCTACCCATGGTGGTGACACATCGACAGCCAACTTCGCGGTGCAAGTGCTGCGCAATGCGGTCGGACCGGTGGTGATGGACCTGAACGGCGATGGCACACTGAGCTACAGCCAGGTGGTGATGGACGTGAACGGCGATGGTCGTCTGGATAAAACAGCCTGGGCGGGCGCGCAAGACGGCGTGCTGGTGTGGGACAAAAACGGCGACGGCGTGGTGCGCGACGCCAGCCAATACGCCTTCACGCAATACGGCGGCCAAACCGACTTGCAAGGCCTGGCCGCAGGTTTTGACAGCAACGGTGACGGCGTGCTTGACGCAGCCGACGCGAAGTTTGCCGAGTTTGCGGTGTGGCAAGACGCCAACCAAAACGGCGTGAGCGATGCGGGCGAAGTGCGCAGCCTGGCCGCTGTGGGCGTGACGAGCATTGACCTGCGCAGCGACGGCGTGACCAATAGCCCGGCCGAAGGCGTGACCGAAGCGGGCCGCACCACGGTCATCATGGCAGACGGCAGCAAAGATGGCACCAGCATGCTGGTGGCAGACGCTGCGTTCGATTTCAGCGCGCTGTCGTACCGCGTGAACGCCGAGGGTGATCTGAGCTTGCTGGGCGAGCAGATGAACCTGGACCTGTCGAGCCTGGTGTCGGTGCACGGTGCTTTGCACAGCGTGGACCTGACCGGCACGGGGGCCAACAGCCTGAAGATCAGCTTGAGCGATTTGCTGAGCCTGGGCGAGCAGCAGCCGCTGCGGGTGCTAGGCGATGCCGACGACAGCGTGGTGCTGGACGCGACGCAGTGGGCGGCCAGCGGCACGGCGCAAAGCGAAGGCCACAGCTATGCGGTGTATGCCGCAGGCAGCGGCCAGCAGCTGTGGCTGGAGCAGCACATCCACATGGCGTGAGCGGCTGAGGGGGCGGCAGGCCGGGCGGTTGTCAGGCCGCTGGCCTGAGCAGCTCAAGCAAACGGGCTGCGGGCGGGCGCCAGGTGGTGTCTGGCCTGTGGTTGGGGTGGGGGGCGTGCAGGGTGTCGCGTGGCATGTTGTGCTGTGTGTCATGCTGCACGTCATGTGTTGGGACGGCGGCTGTTTTGCGGCCCAGGTTTTCCAGCAAGGCGACGAGGGCGTCGAGCTGGGGTTCGATGTGGGCGTTGCGCGTCAGGTCATCGCGCAGCGCCGTGTTTTCATGCAGGGTGCCTGCGATGAAGTGGTTCGCGCCGTTGCGCAGCAAGAAGTCGTCGGTGGCACCGCCTTGGGTGGCGAGCACCGGGGTGGCGCAGGCCTGCGCTTCACAGGCGGGCAGGTTGAAGCCTTCGGCCCGGTAGGGCGTGACGTAGGCGTCGGCCAGGTTGTAGAGGGCGTTCAGCTGCCGCAGGTTGACCTGGGTGTCCATGACCCGGATGGCGTCCAGGGTGTCGGGCCGGTTCTGCCCGATGGCGTTGAGGTACTTCACCACTTGGCTGCGGGTCGAGTGGCCGGTGTAGGCCGTTTGGTCTTTGAGCAGCAGTTTCAGGTGCTTGTTTTGAAGCCGGGCCAGCGCAAAGGCCTTGACCAGCAAGTCGGTGCCTTTGTTCCAGAAATGCGCCCCCACATTGAGCAGCACCACGTCCTCGGGCTGGTAGTTCAGGGCCTGCCGCAGGCGCGAGATGTGTGCGCCACTCAGGGCTTTGAAATACGCCGGGTGCACGCCGTGCGGGATGACGTGCACCAGCTCGGCAGGCATGCCCCAGGCCACCAGCCGGTCTTTGCTCCAGTGGCTGGGGGTGTGGATCAGGCCCCCGCCACCGAAATACGCCGACAGTTCTGCGGGTCGGCGCAGGGCGTCGCTGAGCCCCAATTCGGTCACGGCATAAGTGAGGGTCGGGCAAGTGATGGCGGTGCGCAAGTCCAGCGGGGCCCATATGCGGTAGACCGCATCCACGGGGCCTTCTGCAGGAATTTGCTGGATCTTGGCGTTGTCGTCGGCCGACAGCCCGGATTGCTGGATGCCGTGGTAGGGCGAGGCTTGGTCGGTGTGGACAAGGGACACGCCTTGCGCCAGCCAGGCCAGCATTTGGAACTGGTTGACCAACGCGTAGGAGTGGTGAATGCCGCGCCAGCCCTGCACCTGCAGCCGCATGGGCGGGGCGGGTGTGTGCTGTGTGGGGTGCGGGGTCTGTGCCGTGGGGGGATGAGCGGTTTTGAGGGGGGCTGGCGGCGTGGTCGGAACAGCTGCTGAAGCAGAGGCTGAAGCAGCGGCTAAAGAATGTGCCGGGGTGGCCTGGGTCGCCTCGTCGCGCACTTGTGCGGCGGTGGCGATCAGGGCGTCTTCGAGGTGGCGCACGAAGCGGGGGGTGTCAAACAGGGCGCAGGTCTCGCGCTGGGATTTCAGGCGGGTTTTCAGGGCTTGCAGCTGGCCGGGCTGGGTGGCCAGTTGCACGGCCAGGTCTTCGTATGCCTCTTCGCTGTCGGTGACCAGTTCGGGCAGGCCCACTGCGTGCAGCAAGCTGCCGGCCATGCGGCTGACCATGCTGGGGCCGGGGTGCGTCAGCACGGGCAGACCGGCCCACAAGGCGTCGCTGGCGGTGGTGCCTGCGCCGTAGGGGCTGGTGTCCAGAAACAGGTCGGCGCAGTGGTAGCGGGCCAGGTACTGTTCGGGCGCGATGCGTCCGGCAAACACCAGGCGTTCGGCACCGATGCCCTGGCTTTGGGCCTGCGCGGTCAGGTTCTCGCGTGCCTGCGGGTTGTCTTGCAGCACCCACAAAACACTGCCTGGGCTGCGCTGCAAGATGCGCATCCAGCGCGCCCACACCTCGGGCGTGAATTTGTAGTTGTTGTTGAAGGCGCAGAACACGAAGCCTTGTTCGGGCAGGCCACATTCGGCCCGGGTAGGCGGCGTGCCAATGGCGCGTTGGCGGTCGTTGGCTTGGTAGCTGGGCAGGTAGATGGGTTGTTCGGTGAAGTGCGGGCGCAGTTCAGGCGGCATCAAAAAGCGGTCGGTCAGGATGAAGTCGACCCCCGGTATGGCGCTGCTGCCCATGTAACCCAGATAGCTGGCCTGCACGGGGGCCGGTCGGTAGGCCATGACGCCGTAGCGCGACCCAGCGGTCAGGCCGGTCAGGTCGATCAGCACGTCGATTTCGAGTTCGCGGATGCGCTGCGCCGCCTGGGCATCGCTCAGGGCATGCAGCGGCACATGGTGGTCAAAGGCTTTGAGCACGCGTTGGCGCATGGCCGTGGGGGTGGGGTCGCTGTAGTCGAGGCCGAAAACCTCCACACGCTGCCGGTCGTGCAGTTCCAGCACTTCGGCCATCAGGATGCTGACGGCGTGGTGTTTGAAGTCGCCCGAAAAATAGCCGATGCGCAGGCGCGGGTGCGACCAGTGGGGGGCCGGTGGCAGGGCCTGGATGTCGGTGGGCAGTTTGCGCTGAATGAAGCGTTGTGCCGACAGGCGCTGGCGTTCGGGCTCGGGCAGTTCGGCCATGCCCATGAAGGGGCCGATGTCCAGGGCCACGTCTTCGCCCGGGCGGGCTTGTCGCAGCCAGTCCGGTGTGCTGGGCCAGCGGCATTGGCGGCGGCGCAGGCCGATGTAGTGTTGCACCACGTCGGGCTGCCGGGGGTTCAGTTGCAGGCTGAGTGCCAGGTGCTGTTCGGCCTCGGGCAGGTTTTTGCGGTTTTCTTGCAGGCGGCCCAGGTGGTTGAGCAGCATGCAGCGGCCCTCTGCGGGCAAGTGGTCGCGCAGGGCGTTTTGCCAGGTGGCCAGGGCTTGTGTGTGCTTGCCCTGGCTTTCCAGCAGCAGGCCCAGGTTGACGGCCGCCTGGTACAGCATCGGGTTGAGGGCGTGGGCTTTTTCGTAAGCCCGGCGGGCGCTGTGTTTGTCGCTGCTTTTGAGCAGCATGGCGTGGTTGAAATGGATGGCGGCAGAGGCTGTGTTCTCGCCATATTGGGCCAACCAGTCGCGGTACAACGCGGCGGCTTGCGTTGTTTCACCTGCGGTTTGCAAGGGCTCGGCCTGGCGGATCAGGTCTGCTGGGGTCATGGTGTGTTGCCGCGCCGACGGCAGATGTTGATTGATGTTGGTATTTTAGTAGTACATAAATATCCAATTGAATCTTTAAAGGGTATGGCCTTGGGGCGTCCCGACGTGGGGTTGAGGGCGTGGTGCGCCCCGGTGGCTCACTGTTCCTTGAGCACCCGCCGGTACTGGATGGCCTCTGCCACATGGGTTGCCGCGATGGTGTCGCTGCCCGCCAGGTCAGCGATGGTGCGGGCGACTTTCAGGCTGCGGTGCACGCTGCGCCCGCTCCAGCCGAGTTGTGTGGCGGCTTTTTGCAGCAAGGCGGTGGCGCTGGCGTCCAGTCTTGCTTGGGTGTCGATGGCCTGGCCTTGCAACTCGGCATTGGCGCAGCCTTGCCGGGCCAGGGCCCGTTCACGGGCGGCCAGGCTTCGGGCTGCGATGGCTTCGGTGCCTTCACCGGGCGGTGCATTGAGCAGGTCCTGTGCAGGCAGACTGAGCACTTCGATGTGCAGATCGATCCGGTCGAGCAGGGGGCCACTGAGCTTGCTCTGGTAGCGGCTGACCTGGTCGGGCGAGCAGCGGCAGGCCCGGGTGGCACTGCCCAGATAGCCGCAGGGGCAGGGGTTCATGGCCGCGATCAACTGAAACCGCGCCGGAAATTCGGCCCGCCGCGCTGCGCGGGCGATGGTGATGCTGCCGGTCTCAAGCGGTTCGCGCAGGGCTTCGAGTGCCGCCCTCGGGAATTCGGGCAGTTCGTCCAAAAAGAGCACACCGTGGTGGGCCAGTGAGATTTCGCCCGGCCGGGGTGGCGAGCCGCCACCGACCAGCGCGACCGCACTGGCCGAGTGGTGCGGCTGGCCCGTGGGGCGCTGCCCCCAACGGTCCAGATCAAAGCGCCCGGCCAGGCTGGCCATGGCGGCCGATTCCAGGGCATCTTCGATCGACATGGGCGGCAGCAAACCGGCAAAGCGCTGCGCCAGCATGGACTTGCCCGAGCCCGGCGGGCCGACCATGAGCAGCGAGTGGCCACCGGCAGCAGCGATCTCCAGCACCCGTTTCACGCCCACCTGGCCTTTCACATCGGCCAGGTTGGCGTAACGCGGCGGCAAGCTGGGCGTGGTCGGGGCCATGCGCGCCCAGCCGTCGCCGGGTTCAGGCGGTGGCTCGCTGGAGGGCGGCAGAAACTGCTGCACCACATCCAGCAAGTGCCTGGCCCGAAAGACCTCGGCGTCCGGCACCAAAGCGGCTTCTTCGGCACTGCCCGGCGGCAGCACCAGCCGGGTGCGCACCTGTTGCTGGCGCAGCACCAGGCTCATGGCCAGTGCGCCGCGCACGGGCCGCAACTCGCCCGACAGCGACAGCTCGCCCGCGAATTCATAGCCTTCCAGCTTGCTGGCATCGACCTGCCCGCTGGCGGCCAGGATGCCCAGCGCAATCGGCAAGTCCAGCCGCCCCGAGTCTTTGGGCAAGTCGGCCGGGGCCAGATTGACCGTGATGCGTTTGTTGTGGGGAAACTCAAGCCCGCTGTTTTGCAGGGCCGAGCGCACGCGCTCGCGAGCTTCCTTGACCTCCACGTCGGCCAGCCCCACCA
Organism: Limnohabitans sp. 2KL-1; assembly: GCF_003063435.1. GTDB lineage: Bacteria > Pseudomonadota > Gammaproteobacteria > Burkholderiales > Burkholderiaceae_C > Limnohabitans_A. The sequence continues at coordinate 332,211 of NZ_NESL01000001.1, forward strand.
GCGTGAAGCTGGGCAGGCCGTTGGCCAGATGCACCTCGACGGTGACGGCCGGCGCTTGCAGGCCGACCAAGGCGCGGCTGCGCACCAAACTGAGACTCATATCCTCTCCCTGCCCCATGCTGGTGCATGGTGTGTGTTCTGGTGCGCAGTCGCTGCGCAACGAACTTGTTGGAATGTGATTGCACCACGCACAGAGCAGAAAAGCACTGGGAAATGCCCGGGTGCCGTGCGTTCAAACAGGTTGGCACGCTATCTGCATAAGGAGCTTGTCTTTTCTTCACTTTATTGGAGTTCCTCATGAAAAAAATCCTCGTTCCTTCCCTGCTGGCTCTGGCATTGGGCTCTGTGAGTGGTTTTGCGCAAGCTCAAACGGCAGCGCCCGAAAGCAGCCTGTCTTTCAACGTGGGGGCCACCAGTGACTACCGTTACCGTGGCATTTCCCAGTCGCGCCTGCAGCCTGCCGTGCAAGGCGGCGTGGACTACGCGGACAAGAGCGGTTTTTATGTCGGTGCTTGGGGCTCCAGCATCAAGTGGGTCAAAGACGCTGGCGGCGACACCAACGTGGAGTTGGATCTGTATGCCGGCTACAAAGGCGCCGTGGGCGATGTGTCGTACGACGTGGGTTTCCTGCGTTATCAATACTCGGGCAACAAACTGGCGCTGGTTCCCGACTACGCCAACGCCAACACCAATGAAATTTATGCGGCGGGCACCGTGGGCCCTGTCACCTTGAAGTACTCGCACGCCGTATCCAACATCTTCAGCTTCATCGACAGCAAAAACAGTTACTACGTGGACCTGAGCGGCACGTTTGATCTGGGCAACGGCTTCAGCCTGGTGCCGCATGTGGGTTACCAGTCCGTGAAAAACAGCAGCACTTGGTCGTACACCGATTACGCGCTGACTTTGGGCAAGGACCTGGGCAATGGTTTGTCGGCCACAGCTGCTGTGATCGGCACCGATGCGGACAAAGCCCTGTACGTCACACCCGCTGGCAAATTCACCGGCAAGACCGGCCTGGTCGTCGGCCTGAAATACGCCTTCTGATTTTTGCATCACCAACTAAGGAGCCATCATGAAACTGGTGACCGCCATCATCAAACCCTTCAAGCTGGACGAGGTGCGTGAAGCACTCTCGGGCATCGGCGTGCAGGGCATCACCGTGACCGAAGTCAAAGGCTTTGGTCGTCAAAAAGGCCACACCGAGCTGTACCGTGGTGCGGAATACGTCGTGGACTTTTTGCCCAAAGTGAAGATCGAAGCCGCTGTCTCCGACGAACTCGTCGAGCGCGTGATCGAAGCCATCGAAGCCGGAGCCCGCACCGGCAAGATCGGCGACGGCAAGATCTTCGTGTACGACCTCGAACAAGTGGTTCGCATCCGCACCGGTGAAACCGGCGGCGAAGCGCTCTGACCCAGAAAAGAAAGAGAGTCAAACCATGAAAAAACTACTCGCAACCCTGGCCTTGGGCCTGAGTTTGGGTCTGGGTGTGTTCGGTACGGCTTCGGTCGCCACCGCGCAAACTGCACCCGCTGCCGTGACGGCACCTGCTGCTGAAGCCAAACCGGCCGATGCAGCTGCCGCCCCTGCCGCTCCAGCGGCTGCAGCACCCGCTGCTGCCGAAGCCGCCCCGGTGCCCGTGCCCAACAAGGCCGACACCGGCTGGATGATGCTGTCCACCATTTTGGTGATCTTGATGGTCATTCCGGGCCTGGCGCTGTTCTACGGCGGTCTGGTGCGCAGCAAAAACATGCTGTCGGTGCTGATGCAAGTCGTGGTCACCTTCTCGATGATCACCGTGCTGTGGTTCATCTACGGTTACAGCCTGGCGTTCACCGAAGGCAATGCCTTCATCGGTGGTTTTGACCGCCTGTTCATGAAGGGCATCTGGGACAACGTCGCGGGCACTTTTGCCAACGCGGCCACCTTCAGCAAGGGCGTTTACATCCCCGAGATCTCTTTCGCAGCCTTCCAGGCCACGTTCGCAGGCATCACTTGCGCACTGATCGTTGGTGCCTTTGCCGAGCGCATCAAGTTCTCTGCGGTGCTCGCTTTCATGGTGCTGTGGTTCACCTTCAGCTACCTGCCTGTGGCGCACATGGTCTGGTTCTGGATGGGTCCTGACGCTTACGCTTCCAAAGAAGTCGTGGACGAAATGACCAGCAAGGCCGGTCTGCTGTGGCAGTGGGGCGCGCTGGACTTCGCTGGCGGTACCGTGGTGCACATCAACGCCGCAGTCGCAGGCTTGGTCGGTGCCTTCATGGTCGGCAAGCGTGTGGGTTATGGCCGTGAATCCATGGCCCCTCACAGCCTGACGCTGACCATGGTCGGTGCCTCTTTGCTGTGGGTGGGTTGGTTCGGTTTCAACGCCGGCTCGGCTCTGGAAGCCAACGGTTTCGCAGCTCTCGCCTTCATCAACACCTTGATCGCCACAGCCGGTGCCGTGTTGGCCTGGTGTGTGGGTGAGGCGCTGATGCGCGGCAAAGCCTCCATGTTGGGTGCTGCTTCCGGTGCAGTGGCCGGTCTGGTGGCCATCACGCCAGCGGCTGGCAACGTGGGTCTGGGCGGTGCTTTGATCATCGGCTTCATCGGTGGCTTCGCTTGCCTGTGGGGTGTCAATGGTCTGAAGAAGATGCTGGGTGCAGACGACTCGCTGGATGTGTTCGGTGTGCACGGTGTGGGCGGTATCGTCGGTGCCCTGCTGACCGGTGTGTTCAACTCGCCCGCCCTGGGTGGCCCCAGCGCCGTGGGTGACTGGGTCACCGTGGCCATGGTCACGCCAGACGCTTACTCCATCGCCGCTCAGGTCTGGACACAAGCCAAAGCTGTGCTGCTGACCATCGTCTGGTCGGGCGTGGTCTCGGTGGTCGCCTTCAAGATCGTTGACCTGACCATTGGTCTGCGTGTCACCGAAGAAGAAGAGCGCGAAGGTCTGGACATCTCCTCGCACGGCGAGTCGGCTTACCACGGCTAAAGCCGGTCAAGGCAAACCTCATGGCAAAGGGTGGCGCAAGCCACCCTTTGTTCACCTTGTCTTCAGCCCGCAGTGCTTCGGCCCTGCGGGCTGTTTCTTTGGAGCTGCGCTATTTGACCTTGGGCAGCATCTGCCGGAAGGCTTGCAAAACGGGGGACTGGTCGGATGACCGCCAGACGGCTTCGGTGGCCACCAGAGGTTTGTCGCCGCGCAGGGGTCGGTAGACCACACCTTGGCGTTGCAGGGCCTTCACACAGGCGGGCACCAGTGCCACGCCCAGCCCGCCGCTGACCATGCTGACGATGGTGTGCATCTGGCGGGCTGTGAAAATTTGCGGGCTGAACCCGTGCTTCATGCAAGTGGCCACGATGGCGTCGAACATCATCGGGCCGTTGTGCCGCTCAAACCCCAAAAACTGCTCTTGCGCCAGCTTGCCCAAAGGTACTGTGGCCTGCGCGGCGGCCGGGTGGTGTTCCGGCAAGGCCACCACCAGCGGCTCGTGCATCACCAGTTGCGCGTCCAGCGTGGCGGGCAGGTCCGAGGTCTGGAACACCAGGCCCAGGTCGATGCGCCCGCTTTCCACGTCGTGGATCAGCTGGTCGGTCGTGCCTTCGAGCAGCGACACCTTGACCCGGGGGTAATCCTGCGTGAAGCGCCGCAGCAGCGGTGGCAAAAACGAATAGGCGGGCAGGCTGATGAAGCCGATCGTCAGCGAGCCCATCAGGCCCTGGGCGGCTTCTTGTGCGCGGCGGCGCATCAGGTCGGCCGAGGCCAGCACCGCATAGGCGTCTTGCAGGGCTTCTGCGCCGGCCGGGGTCAGGGCAATGCGGCGCGAGGTGCGTTCGAGCAGGCGCACGCCCAATTCGTCTTCGAGCTCCTTGATGGCGAGGCTGACCGGGGGTTGGGTGAGGTGCAGGCGTTGGGCGGCGCGGCCGAAGTGGAGTTCTTCGGCCACGGCGACAAAACACCGGAGGTGGCGCATGTCCATTGATATATTTTGCAAATTGATCGATCTGGAAAGTAAATTTACCAAAAACAAAGCAGACCCTGCAATTGGTCTCAAAATACAAATCCAAAGCGACCCGCCGAGGTCGATAAAAGAACAGATGGCCCGCACGGGTCAGGAGACAAGACATGGCAGTTGTTGCACCGGGTGGCATCCCGGCGCCATCCTTTGAGCGGCCCCGTACCCTGGTTCACCCCGGGCCCCGCGCTGACGTGCGTCTGGCGCATGTGGCGGCGCAGGGTGCACGGCAGATTCGGTTGTCCTTGCCGCAAGGCACTTGCCTGCACGAAGGCCTGACACAGGCCCTGGCCGCAGCGGGCGTGCAGTCCGCCGCCATGGCGCTCATGGGCGGTGATCTGGCCGAAGTGGCTTATTGCCTGCCCATTCCCGACCCCGAGGGCCAGCTCATGGCCACCTATGGCGAGCCGAAGGTGTTGCGCGGGGCCAGTTTGCTGCGCGGCAGCGCCACCTTGGGGCAGGACGATCAGGGTGCGCCCGTGATCCATTGCCATGCCAGTTTTGCCGATGCAGATGGCGGCGTGCGCGGTGGCCATGTGCTGACCCCGCACACGGTGGTGGGCCAGCGGCCGGTCACGGTGCTGGTGTCTGTGCTGGGTGGTGTGGCGCTGCGTTTGGGTTTTGACGATGAAACCCGCCTGAACATGCTCAAACCGCATGCCGTGAAGTCCGAGACCGCGAAGTTCGAGACCGTCACCACCACCGCAGGAGCGCACCATGGCTGACGCCGCCCACACCGTTCACACCGAAGAAGGCCGTTTGGGCCGCATGGTCTATGGCCGCATGGCCCCCAACGAAGACCTGGTGCAGGGCCTGCAGGCCATTTGCCGCGCACAGGGCGTGCGCCATGCGCTGGTGCGTGTGGGGCTGGGCAGTCTGGTCGATGCCTGTTTGCAAGGGCCCTCTGGCCGCGAAATTTTTGTCGAAGGCCCTGCCGTGGAGGTGCTCAGCCTGTTTGGCGAGCTGCGCACCGATGCCCACGGCCAATGCACCGCCGAGCTGTGCGGCGTGGTGGTCAATGCCGCAGGCCAGGTGCACAGCGGTCGTTTTGTGCCCGGTCACAACCCGGTGTTTGCCACCTTTGAAGTCACTCTGGAAGAGTGGCTGCCCTCAGCCGAGTCCGGCGCTGTTTGATTTTTCTCACCCACTGATTCCATCCCATGACAACTTCCAACTCAACTTCCCCCGCCGCAGCACCTGTGGCCGTCGTCACCGGCGGTGCCCGCGGCATTGGCCTGGCCATCGGCCAGTGGTTTCTGGACCACGGCTACAAAGTCGCCTTGCTCGACATCGACCAGCCCACGCTGGCCGCCACCGAGCATGCACTGGCCCGCCCGGGCGATGTGCTGGCGCTGCACTGCGATGTGTCGCAACCCGAGCAGGTCGACGCCGCAGCGGCTGCCGTGCTGGCCCGTTTTGGCCGGGTTGATGCGCTGGTCAACAACGCCGGGGTGGCGGTGTTCAAGCCGGTGCTGGAGACCACGTTTGCCGAATGGCGGCAGGTGCTCAGCACCAACCTGGACGGCGCGTTTTTGTGCTCGCATGCCTTTGGCGCGATCATGGTCGCCCAGCGCAGCGGCGCGATCGTCAACATCGCGTCCATTTCGGGCTTGCGTGCCAGCACGCTGCGCGTGGCCTACGGCACCAGCAAGGCCGCGCTGATCCACCTGACCAAGCAATACGCGGTGGAGCTGGGCAACTTTGGCGTGCGGTCCAACGTGATTTGCCCCGGCCCGGTCGAGACCGAAATGGCCAAGCTGGTGCACAGCGTGGCGATCCGCTCGGACTATTACGACACCATCCCGCTGGGCCGCTACGGCAGCACCGAAGAGATGGCCAACACCGTGGGCTTTTTGTGCAGCAAAGAAGCCAGCTTCATCAACGGCCAGTATCTGGCGGTGGACGGTGGTTTTGACGCCTCGGGCGTGGGCCTGCCCACTTTGCGCCGCAACAACCCCGACCTCCAGGACGTGGGAGCCGCATCATGAGCAGCAGCTGCATCATTGGCTGGGGCCACACCCCGTTTGGCAAGCTCGACGCGGCCGATGCCGAGCAACTGATCCGCGATGCGGTGCAACCCGCACTGGACAGCGCAGGCTTGCAGGCGCAAGACATCGATGGCGTGTTTGTAGGCCACTACAACGGTGGCTTCATGCCGCAGGACTTCACCGGCGCGCTGGTGGCCATGGCCGTGCCGGGCCTGCGCCATGTGCCCGCAGTGCGTCTTGAGAACGCCTGTGCCACCGGTTCGGCTGCCATCTGGGCGGCCATGGACGCGGTCGAATCCGGCCGTGTGCGCCACGCGCTGGTGGTGGGCTTCGAGATCATGAACGCCGTGCCCGGTGCCAAGATCGCTGAGACCTTGCTGCGCTGCTCTTATGTGAAAGAAGAAGCGGCCAACCCGGCCGGTTTTGCAGGCGTGTTTGGCACCATCGCGGCCACCTATTTCGAGCGCTTTGGCGACCAAAGCGACGCGCTGGCCGCCATTGCCGCCAAGAACCACGCCAACGGGGTGAAGAACCCCTTGGCCCACATGCGCCGCGATCTGGGTTTTGAATTTTGCCGTCACCCGTCCGACAAAAACCCTTTTGTGGCGGGTCCGCTCAAGCGTTCGGACTGCTCTTTGGTGTCTGACGGGGCCGCTGCGCTCGTGATCTCCAAAGCGCCCGTGGCCGGTGCCCGTGTGCCCGCCGTGCGCTGGAAGTCGCGCACGCAGGTGAATGAATATTTGCCCCTGTCGCGCCGCGACCCGACCCGTTTTGAAGGGGCGGCCATGGCCTGGCACAAGGGGCTCGATACCGCCGGGGTGTCGCTCACGGATCTGTCGTTTGTGGAAACGCATGATTGCTTCACGGTGGCCGAGTTGCTCGAATACGAAGCCATGGGCCTGGCCCCGCACGGACAGGGCGCACGCGTCATTCTGGATGGCGTGACCCGCATCGACGGGGCACTGCCCGTCAATCCCTCGGGCGGTCTCAAGTCACGCGGGCACCCGATCGGGGCCACCGGGGTGTCGCAGCACGTCATGGCCGCCATGCAACTGACGGGCGAGGCGGGCGACATGCAGCTGCCCAATGCCCGGCTGGGCGCGGTGTTCAACATGGGCGGTGCGGCGGTGGCCAATTACCTGAGCGTGCTGGAGCGTGCGGCATGAGCGACGCACAGGTCATGAACCTGTCGGCCCTGCTGGCGCAGACGGCGGCGCTGTTCCCGGACCGTCGCGGGCTGATTCAGGGGGATCGCCAGTGGACCTGGCGCGAGATCAACGCCCGGGTCGATGCCTTTGTGCAGGGCCTGCGCGAGATGGGCATGCAGCCGGGTGACAAGCTGCTGGTGCAGTCGCGCAACAGCCTGGCCATGTTCGAGAGTTGCTGGGCCGCCTTTCGGCTGGGCGCAGTTTGGGTGCCGACCAATTTCCGGCTGACGCCGCCCGAAGTGGCGTACCTGGGCAGCTCCAGCCAGGCGACTTTCATGCTGGCCGAGGATGTGTTTGCCGGGCATGTGGACGCGGTGCGCGAAGCCAGCCCCCGCCTGCAACACGTCATCACCATCGGCGCGCCGCGTGCGGGCGAGACGGGTTATGAAGACCTGCTGGCCCGCCATGCGGGTGCGCCCACCGCCATGGCACCCGTCAAGCCCGACCAGGTGCTGTGGTACTTCTACACCTCGGGCACCACCGGCCGCCCCAAGGCCGGCATGCTGACGCATGGGCAGCTGGCCTTTGTGGTGACCAACCACTTGGCCGATCTGATTCCGGGCACCTGTGAGACCGACTGCTCGATCGCTGTTGCGCCCCTGTCGCACGGCGCGGGCATCCATGCCCTGCTGAATGTGGCGCGGGGCGCGGCCACGGTGCTGTTGCCGTCCGAGCGCATGGAGCCAGCCGAAGTCTGGCGTCTGGTGGAAAAGCACCGCGTGACCAACCTGTTCACCGTGCCCACCATCGTCAAGCTGTTGGTGGAAGACCCGGCGGTGGACCAGTTCGACCACAGCAGCCTGCGCTATGTGATCTACGCCGGTGCCCCGATGTACCGGGCCGACCAGAAATTGGCCTTGCAAAAACTCGGCCCGGTGCTGGTGCAGTACTTCGGTCTGGGTGAGGTGACGGGCTGCATCACCGTGCTGCCGCCTTCCATGCACGCCATCGACGATGCCGACCCAAATGCCAACATCGGCTCTTGCGGGCGGCCACGCACCGGCATGGAGGTGGCCATTCTGGATGCACAGATGAACCCGGTGCCCACGGGCACGGTGGGCGAGATTTGCTGCCGTGGCCCGGCCGTGTTCGCGGGTTACTTCGACAACGAAGACGCCACGACCAAGGCGCTGCGCGGGGGTTGGTTCCACACCGGCGACCTGGGGCGGCTCGACGCGCGGGGTTTGCTCTACATTACAGGGCGCGAATCCGACATGTACATTTCGGGGGGCTCCAACGTCTACCCGCGTGAAGTGGAAGAAATTTTGCTGACGCACCCCGCCGTGGCCGAAGTGGCTGTGCTGGGGGTGCCCGATGCCAAATGGGGCGAGGTGGGCGTGGCCGTGGTGGTCAGCCGTGACCCGGCCCTGACGGAGCAAGCACTGTTGGCGCATCTGGAGGGGCGTTGTGCCAAGTACCGCTGGCCACGCCACGTCTTTTTCTGGGATGCCCTGCCCAAGTCGGGTTACGGGAAAATCACCAAGAAAGACATCCGCCAGATGCTGGAAGAACGAGGCGACCTGCAGCTGCAGGCCGTGACTTGAGAAGAGAGAGAAGTGAAGTGGGGCCACCCGGCCCCGAGTTTGATCGATGACCCATCCTTAGGAGACTGACATGACCCTTTCCCGCCGTTCCGTTTTGCGTACCGCTGCTGCTGCATCGGTTGCCGCCTTGCCCATGAGCCAGGTGCTGGCCCAGCCCAAGGCCGAGTTCACTTACAAATACGCCAACAACCTGCCGGTGACCCACCCGATGAACCTGCGCGCCAAGGAAATGGCCGCCGCCATCCTGGCCGAGACCAAGGGCCGTGTGGACATCCAGATTTTCCCGGCCAGCCAGTTGGGCAACGACACCGACATGCTCAGCCAGCTGCGCGCCGGTGGCATCGAGTTTTTCACCCTGTCGGGCCTGATCTTGTCGACCCTGGTGCCTGGCGCGGCCATCACCGGTCTGGGCTTTGCCTTCCCCGACTACGACACCGTCTGGAAAGCACTCGACGGCGATCTGGGCGCGCATGTGCGCAAGGAAATCGGCAAGGCCGGTCTGGTGGCCATGGACAACATCTGGGACAACGGTTTCCGCCAGATCACCTCGTCCACCAAGCCGATCCAGACGGCAGACGACCTCAAGGGCTTCAAGATCCGCGTGCCCGTGTCGCCCATGTGGACTTCGATGTTCAAGGCCTTTGACTCGGCCCCGGCCTCGATCAACTTCGCCGAGGTCTATTCGGCCCTGCAAACCAAGGTGGTGGACGGTCAGGAAAACCCGCTGGCCATCATCGACACGGCCAAGCTCAACGAAGTGCAGAAATACTGCTCGGTGACCAACCACATGTGGGACGGCTTCTGGTTCCTGGCCAACCGCCGCGCCTGGGACCGTCTGCCCGCTGACCTGCGCACCATCGTGGCCAAGCACATCAACGCCGCAGGCCTGAAGCAGCGCACCGATGTGGCCGCCATGAACGCCACGCTGCAAAAGTCGTTGACCGAAAAAGGCATGGTGTTCAACAACGCCAAGGCCGATACCTTCCGCAACCGCCTGCGCCAAGCCGGTTTCTACACCGAGTGGAAAGCCAAGTTTGGTGACGAGGCCTGGTCGCTGCTGGAACGCTACAGCGGCAAATTGGGCTGACCGGCCACGGCGCAGACCCCACAAAAACGAGAAGCAGGAAACCCATGTCGGACGTTCAGAACCAGCCGCTGCTTGGCGGCGAGCATTATTCCGAGCCCGAGGCCAACGGCCCGGGCACCGGCCGCACAACGTCCCGATGGATGATGCCCCTGGAGGCGGTTTCGGCCGTGCTGACCCTGGGCATCATCGGCCTGCTTCTCGCGGCGGTCTTGTCGCGTTACGTGTTTGCCAATTCGATCGTCTGGATCGACGAGGTCGTGTCGATCTCGTTCATCTGGGTGACGATGATCGGTGCGGCCCTGGCCATGCACCGCAACGAGCACCTGCGCTTGTCGCTGGTGGTGGACAAGCTGCCTGCGCGCATGCAGCCGTATGTGCATGCTTTTGCGCTCACGGCGGTGGTCGCTTTTCTGGTGGGCTTGCTGCCCTCGGCGGTGGAATACGCCCAGGAAGAGTGGTTCATCAAATCGCCCGCGCTGGACTTGCCCAACACCTACCGGGTGGCGTCCATCCCCTTTGGTTTGGGCGTGATGCTGTTGATTGTGCTGGGCTATGCCGCGCGCACAGTGCCGATCAAGGCGCTGGCCAGTGCGGTGGTGTTGGTGGGGGCGCTGGCCACCCTTTGCCATGTTTACAGCGCTGCTTTGCCCGCTTTGGGCAGCTGGAACATGGTCATTTTTCTGGTGGGCGTGGTGGCGGTGTGCCTGATGGCGGGCGTGCCAATCGCGTTTTGCTTTGGTTTGGGGGCGCTCAGTTATCTGGCGTTCACCACCCAGGTGCCGCTTTTGATCGTGGTGGGCCGCATGGACGAAGGCATGTCCAGCCTGATTTTGGTGTCGGTGCCGATTTTTGTGCTGCTCGGCTGCGTGCTCGACGCCACCGGCATGGGCAAGGCGATTGTGGATTTTCTGGCTTCGCTGATCGGCCACGTCAAAGCGGGCATGTCGTATGTGCTGCTGGGCTCGCTGTTCATCGTGTCGGGCATTTCGGGCTCCAAAGTGTCCGACATGGCCACGGTGGCCCCGGCGCTGTTTCCTGAGATGAAGCGGCGCGGCAACAAGCCCAAAGAGATGGTGGCCCTGTTGGCCACGGGCGCGGCGATGGCGGACACGGTGCCGCCCAGCATTGTGCTGATCGTGCTGGGTTCGGTGGCCGGTGTGTCGATTGCCGGTTTGTTCCAAAGCGGTTTTGTGGTGGCGATGGTGTTGCTGCTGTCCTTGTTGGTGCTGGCCCGCTGGAAAGCGCGCCACGAAATTTTGGTGGACGCCAAGCGTGCGCCCATGAAGGTGATTGGCCGCGTTTTGCTGGTGGCAGCACCTGCCTTGGTCTTGCCGTTTTTGATCCGCAGTGCGGTGGGCGGCGGCGTGGCCACGGCCACCGAGGTGTCCACCATTGCGGTGCTGTACGCGCTGGTGATCGGCCAGGTGATGTACGGCGGCATTGGCTTGCGCAAGTTCTACGACATGCTGGTGGAGACTGCTGCGCTGTCGGGTGCGATCTTGCTGATTCTGGGCGCGGCCTCGGCCATGGCCTGGACCATCACGCAAAGCGGCGTGGTGCAGCAGTTGTCGGCCTTCATGACTGCGCTGCCCGGTGGCGCTGCGGCCTTCATGGCGGTGACGATTTTGGTGTTCCTGGTGCTGGGTTGCCTGTTGGAGGGTTTGCCTGCTGTGCTGCTGCTGGCCCCCATCATGTTCCCGATAGCCAAGAAGCTGGGCATCAACGACATCCATTACTCGATGGTGATCGTGTGCGCGATGAACGTGGGCCTGATGATGCCGCCCATCGGGGTGGGCTTTTATGTGGCTTGCCGCATTGGCGATGCCAAACCCGACGAGGTGATGGGCGCGATCTGGCCGTACCTGGTGGCGCTGCTGGTGGGCGTGGTGGTGATCGCCTATGTGCCGGTGATCTCGACGATCGCGTTGTGAGTCGCTTCACAAGGCGGTGATTGGCAGGCGTGCTCAGCGCACGCTGTGCCTTTCACGTCTGTCTTGCTGGTTGCAGTTGCGGTGGTCAAACGGGCCACCTTTTTCGGGTGGCATCGCTTTCATGCACTGCCGTGAAGCATGCTCCCGGATTCTTTTGGGTTACAGGCAGGCCTTTGGGCCAGTGTGGCCCATGGACGCATGCAAAAATGGTTCACCGATGTATCCCGTGACCGATTGACCATGTTTCCTTCCATTTCGCCCGATTGGCAAGCCATCACCGCCGAACCCGATGGCTTGAGCGAATCGCCTTTTTGGCACCCGCAAGAGCAGCGCTTGTATTGGGTGGACATTCCAGGGCGGCGCATTGCGCGTGTGGCGGTGCAGGGCCTGCAGGCCCAAGGCCCGGTCGACTACTGGCCGCTGACGCAAGAGCCCGGATGCATTGCGCCTGCACAAGGCGGCGGTCTGGTCATGGCCTTGCGCGATGGCATTTACCGGGCAAATGTGTGGGGTGGTGACTTGCAACTTCTGGCTGCTGCGCCTTATGACACCGCCAAATGGCGCTTCAACGATGGCAAATGTGACCCCCAAGGCCGCTTGTGGGCGGGCAGCATGTACGAGCCGCGTGATCAGGCGCTGGGCGTGTTGTACATGCTGGACCCGAAAGGCCTGCACCCCATGATGGGCGGTGTGACGACCGCCAACGGCCTGGCCTGGTCGCCCGATGGCCGCACGGCCTATTGGGCCGACACGGCTGCGCACCAGGTGCGTGCCTTTGACTTTGACCCGGCCACAGGCCAGCTGTCGGCCGCTCGCGTGTTCCACCAAATGACACCCAAACCCGCTGGCTGGACTTGGGGGAGTGACACGCCCTATGGTGGCCGCCCCGATGGCGCAGCGGTGGACGCCGAAGGCTGCTATTGGTCTGCCCAATACGAAGGCCAGCGCCTGCTGCGCCTGTCGCCTGCGGGTGAGGTGCTGGCCGAAGTGAAAACCCCTGTGCCTTGCCCCACCATGCCCTGCTTTGGCGGGCCAGACCTGACAACCCTGTTCATCACCACATCGCGCCAGGGCCGCAGCCCGCAAGAGCTGGCGCAGTATCCCGCTGCCGGGTGTGTGTTCGCGATGCGGGTGGCCGTGGCAGGCTTGCCGGTCAATGGGTTCGAGGCGTTTTGAAGCCCATGGAGGATGCCCCCTGTTGAAACAGGTGCACAAAGCATGATAGATGTTTGATGTGATAGCATCAAACATCAAGATATCAGGAGCTGAGATGCGAACCACCCTGGACATTGCGGACGACGTGCTTTTTGCAGCCAAAGAGATTGCGCAAAGAGAGAAAAAATCGATTGGGCAAGTCATGAGTGATTTGGCGCGAAAGGCATTTGCAGCGGGGGCCTATCAGCCGCAAACCGCTCAAGCCGTGCCCCAGGTGTCAGAACGCTTGGCCCAATACGGCATTCAGCCCTTGCCTTCCCGGGGGGCGGTCATCAGCAATGAGCTGATCGAACGATTGCGCGATGCCGAGGGTGTTTGATGCGTGCACTGTTCGATGTCAATGTGCTGATTGCCTTGCACGATCGCGATCATGTCCACCATGTCCGTGCCGCGCAATGGTTTGAAGACCACATTCAACATGGCTGGGCCACCTGTGCATTGACCCAAAATGGGTGCCTTCGCATCATGGGTCAGCCTGGTTACAGCAGCCCTCAACCCATCCCCATGCTGGTCAGCATGTTGCAAAACTCCACAAGAACGGCGCACCATGCTTTTTGGTCCGATGAGATCAGCCTCTTGGATCCGCAGCAGTTTCAACATGGGCACATTCACAGCGCGAGGCAGTTGACGGATTTGTACCTCTTGGCCTTGGCCGTCAAGAACCAAGGCAGGCTGGTGACGTTGGATCAACGAATTCCGATCAGTGCAGTGCGCGGCGCAACCGCAGAGCACTTGGTTGTACTTTGATACGCCCAATTTCCCACAACCCGTTCGTTCAAAAAATTCACGCGATTCCCTGAGGCCGGGGGTTACCATCTTGCCCCATGGAAGCTCAACTCAATTCCCTCATCGACGCCGTGCGCCAGGCGGGTGCGGATGGCCGCGTGCTGCGTTTGCGCGGCGGTGGCAGCAAAGATTTTTGGGGCCAAAGCCTCTCGGGCGATGTGCTCGATACCCGGGTCTACCGGGGCATCGTCAGTTACGAGCCCAGCGAGTTGGTGGTCACGGTGCGCTGTGGCACGCCGCTGGCCGAGCTGGAAGATGCTTTGGCCGAAAAAGGCCAGAGCTTGGCGTTTGAGCCGCCGCATTTTGGACAAGGTTTGGAAAATGGTGCAACCGTCGGCGGCATGGTGGCCGCTGGTCTGAGCGGCCCGGCCCGCGCCACGGCGGGCGCTGTGCGCGACTATGTTTTGGGTGCGCGCTTCATCAATGGTCTGGGCGAGCACCTCACCTTTGGCGGCCAGGTCATGAAAAACGTGGCCGGTTACGACGTGAGCCGTTTGATGGCGGGCAGTTGGGGCACGCTGGGCTTGATCACCGAAGTCAGCTTGAAGGTGTTGCCAGTGGCCCCAGCCGAGGCGACTTTGATGATCGCGGGTTTGGCCCAAGGCCCAGCCCTCGACTTGCTGCACCGCTGGGGCGGTCAGCCCCTGCCCCTGAATGCCAGCGCTTGGGTGCGCGACACCACCGCCCAGCCGGTGGCCGATTATTTGTTTGTGCGTTTGCGCGGCGCGGTGGCGGCTGTGCAGTCGGCTTTGGGCAAGATGAGCGCCGATGCGGTGGCGCTGGGTGCGCAAGTGCAGCAAATGGACAACGCAGAAGCGGCACAAGACTGGCGCGCCAGTGGCGAGCAAACGCTGCCGTTTTTTGAAGCCCCTGCGCCCGATGCCTGCCTGTGGCGCCTGTCGCTGCCGCAAACCGCGCCGGTGCTGGATTTGCCTGGCTTGGACCATCCTTCCCAATACATCGAATGGCAAGGTGCGCAGCGCTGGTTGTGGGCGCCCGCCTCGGCAGCGGTGGCCTTGCGCGCATTGGCGCAATCGGTCGGCGGCCACGCCACCTTGTTCCGGGCCAGCACCGCCCATGCCGAAGTGGACAAGATCGCCGGTGTGAACACCCCGCTCGATGCTGTGCAAGAACGCATTCAGCAGCAGTTGCAAAAGCAGTTCGACCCGAAAGGCGTGTTCGCCACCGGTCGCATGCACCCCCTCTGAGGCGAATCGTCATGCAAACCCAACTCGCCCCCGAATACCAAAACACCCCCGAAGGCATCGAAGCCGAAGCCATTTTGCGCAAGTGCGTGCACTGCGGTTTTTGCACCGCCACCTGCCCCACCTACCAGCTGCTGGGCGATGAACTGGATGGCCCGCGAGGCCGCATCTATTTGATGAAGCAGGTGCTGGAGGGCGAAACGCCCACCCGCAAAACCCAGATGCACCTGGACCGTTGCCTGACCTGCCGCAACTGCGAAAGCACCTGCCCGAGCGGTGTGCAATACGGCCACCTGGTGGACATCGGCCGCAAGCTGGTGGATGCCAAAGTCGAGCGCCCTGTGGGCGAAAAGCTGGTGCGCTGGGCGCTCAAAGAAGGCCTGCCTTCGCCGCTGTTTGCCCCCGCCATGAAGATGGGCCAGATGGTGCGCGGCCTGCTGCCCGAGAGCCTCAAAGCCAAAGTGCCCGCGCCGCAAAACGCCGGTGCCTGGCCTGCCGCGCAGCATGCGCGCAAGGTGCTGATGCTGGCCGGTTGCGTGCAGCCGAGCATGAGCCCCAACATCAACACCGCCACCGCCCGCGTGCTCGACGCCGCAGGCATCCAGACCGTGACGGCCCCCAAAGCCGGTTGCTGCGGCGCGGTCAAGTTCCACCTGAACGACCACGACGGCGGCAAAGACCACATGCGTGCCAACATTGACGCCTGGTGGCCGCTGGTCGAAAGCGGCGAAGTCGAAGCCATCGTGATGAACGCCTCGGGCTGCGGCGTCATGGTCAAAGACTACGGCCATGTGCTCAAGGATGACCCGATTTACGCCGAGAAGGCTGCCCGCATCGGCGCGCTAACGAAAGACCTGAGCGAGCTGCTGCCCGAGCTGGTGCCGCTGCTCAAAGACAAACTGAACCCCGAAGCCCTGCAAGCCGCAGGCCTGCAGGCCTACCACCCGCCCTGCACGCTGCAACACGGCCAGCAGCTCAAAGGCGGCGTTGAAAAGCATCTGGGCGATCTGGGCTTTCAGATCAAGGTCACGGCCAATGAATCGCACCTGTGCTGCGGCTCGGCGGGCACTTACAGCGTGCTCAACCCCGAGCTGTCTAAACAACTGCGCGACCGCAAGCTGGGCCACCTGAACGCGCTGGAACCGCAAGGCGTGCTGAGCGCCAACATCGGCTGCATCACCCACCTGCAAAGCGGCAGCGGTTTGCCCGTGCGGCATTGGGTGGAGTTGCTGGACGAGGCGATCCGGTGAGTCGTGTGCTTGTGGTTGTGTTTGTGTTTGTGTTTGTGGTTGGGGGAGTGCCAGGCCATTGATGCGGTGCGTTAGCGCAGCCGCTGTCTGTCACGGCATCACCCCGCAAGAACCCCGGCAATGTCGCCAACGCCAATCACCTCGACCCCTTCGGCGAAAGGCCAGCGTTGCTGCACAGGGGCCACGATATAGGTTTTTTCGGGCTGCACGTCTTGCAGGGATTGCCAGAAACCTTTGGTGACTTTGGGTGCGATGCTGAATTTGATTTCGAATCCGATCTTTCGTTGTCCGGATTCCACCACCACATCCAGCTCGGCACCTGCCGCTGTCCTGTAAAACGACATGCTGGCACCCGCAGGCAAGTGCGCGGCGATCTGGTCGATGACAAAGCCTTCCCAGGATGCACCCGTCGTGGGGTGGCCTTGTAAGTCGGCGGCACTGGTCAAGCCCAGAAGGCTGTGCAGCAGGCCGCTGTCACGGACATAGACTTTGGGGGCTTTGACCAAACGCTTGCCCAGATTGACATGAAAAGGTTCGAGCTTTCTGACCAGCAACGCACCCACCATGTGATCGAGCCAGCGACTGACCGTCGGGGCGCTCACGTCCAGCGAGTTGGCCAGGGCCGAGGCATTGAACAACTGGCCATGCACATGGGCCAGCATGCGCCAAAAGCGGCGCAGGCTTTCTGCATCCACCCGCAAGCCCAGCGCGGGCAAATCGGTGTGCAGAAGGTGGCGAATAAACGCCTCACGCCAAGCCCAGGACGCTTGTGAATCGACCGCGGTGAAGCTGGGCGGAAAGCCGCCGCGCACCCACAAGTCCTGCACTGTGGCGAGGTCCGCCCCGACTTCGTTGACGAGGAGCGGGAACATGTCAATCAGACTCAGGCGTCCGGCCAAGGATTGGGATTGACGCAGCAATTCAAACGAAGCCGAGCCCAGCAAAACGAAACGCCCGGGGCGACGGATGCGGTCGATTTCACCCCGCAACACCGAAAACAGCTCGGGTGCATTTTGAACTTCGTCCAGGATGACAAGCCGGTCTGCGTTGGCTTGCAGGAACAGTGGACCTTCGCCCAGTCGGGCGCGGTCCTGCGGGGAATCCAAGTCCAGATAGATGGCATTTGGATGGGTGTCCATCAGCGCACGTGCCAGGGTGGTCTTGCCAATCTGGCGTGGCCCCAAAATGGCAACGGCCGGACTCCAGGTGATGTGTGATTCCAGTGTTCTTTGAGTGATGCGCGTAAACATCTTTGTATTTTAAATACGGCATGTTCAAAATACAAGGATAAATCGGAATCTATGAGCATCTGCTCCACACGCGCCTGAAATCTCGCGCTGAGCCAAAGCCGCAAGCCTCGGCCAGTTGTTCTTGTGTCAGTGCTGGGTTGTGCGCCATCAATTCTTGCGCACGCGCCATGCGCAGTTGCTGCTGGTAGTCCACCACGCTGATGCCGGTGTGCAGCATGAACAGGCGCGACAGATGCCGTGGGCTCACGCAGGCCACATCGGCCAGCTCGGACAGCGACCAGCGGTGGGCGGGGTCTTGGCTCAGGCTTTGCGCGATGGCATCTTGCGCCCTGTGTACCGCCGGGTGCATGTGGTTGCGGTGGGCCAGCCAAGGCGAGAGCTGTGGGTCGTTGGGGCCACGGCGGGTGTACATCACCAAACGCCGCGCCACTTGCGCCGCCAGCGCGGCACCAGCCACTTGTTCAACGATGTAAAGCGCCAAGTCGATGCCCGTGGTGATGCCTGCGCTCGTGAGCACACGGCCATCGCCCACAAAAATCCGGTCGGCCTGCACCTGGGCGGTGGGGGCCAGGGCTTGCAGATCGGCAATCAGGCTGTGGTGCGTGGTGCAGCGCAGGCCGTCCAGTTGCCCCGCCATGGCCAGCAGCAAAGCGCCCGAGCAAATGCTGGCCAGTCGCGTGTCGGGCTGCATGGCGGTTTGCAGCCAACGCACCACTTGCTGTGCGGCGGGCGTGGCGTAGTCTTCGCGTTCGTGGCTGTTGCCGGTGATCAGCACCAGGCTGTGCGGGGGCAATTGTTCTGGCAAGGGTTCGAGCCC
Source organism: Limnohabitans sp. 2KL-1 (assembly GCF_003063435.1). Lineage (GTDB taxonomy): Bacteria > Pseudomonadota > Gammaproteobacteria > Burkholderiales > Burkholderiaceae_C > Limnohabitans_A. Next base: position 350,491 of record NZ_NESL01000001.1, read on the forward strand.
TGTCAGTTGGGTGCCCAGCGAAGTGTTCACGTCAGACCGTGGGCCACAGGTGTGCAGCACCAGCGGTGCGCCCATGTCACGCGCCATGCGCAACGCTTCGGCAGGGCCCGCGTAGTCGAGCAGCAGCACACCGGGTGTGACGACCAAGTAAACCGTCAGGGTTGGCATGTCCAGCGCTTCAACAAAGGTTGGCCAAACACATTCATCAGCAGTCCCAACATCAGCAGCGCGCCTCCGGCCCAATGCAGCGGCCCCAGTGTTTCGCCAAAGACCAGCCAGCCGGTGGTCAGGCCCACCAGCGGCACCAGCAGGGTGAACGGGGCCACGCGGTTGGTGGGGTAGCGGCTCATCAAATATGTCCACAGCCCATAGCCCAGCAGCGTCGCCATCCAGGCCAAATAGGCCACTGCCGCCAGCGTGCCTGTTGTCAAATGGGTGAGGGACTGGACGATGGCCTCAGGTCCCTCCAGCCACAGTGACAAGCCTAAAAACGGCAGCGGTGGGACCAGACTGGCCCACACCACAAAGGCCAGTTGGTTCATGGGGCCATATTGACTCACCAGCCGTGTGACGATGTTGCCGCACGCCCATGACAAGGCCGCCAGCAGCGTGAGCCCAAAGCCCAGCAGCGGCAAGCTGTCCCCGGACGCCACCGCGCCATGCGCCACCCCAATCAGTACCAGCCCGGCCAAAGCCAGCAAGAGGCCTGCCATCTGGTGCGCATGCCAGCGCTCATGCAGCCACCAGCTGGCCAGCAGCAGCGTAAAAAACGATTGCGATTGCAGAACCAGCGAGGCCAGACCCGAGGGCATGCCCACATGGATGGCGCTGAACAAAAACGCAAATTGACCGACCGATATCGTCAACCCATAAGCCAGATACCAGCGCAGCGGCACGCGGGGTGCTTTGAAGAGCAGCAAAGCCGGAAATGCCGCCAGCATGAAGCGCAATGCCCCAAGCAGCAGTGGCGGGACGCCGACGATGCCGATTTTGATGACGGCAAAGTTGATACCCCAGACCCCGATGACGAGCAGAGCCAGCGCCAGGTCTTTGGGTCGCATGGGCAGTGTGCTCATGCTCTGGCTTCGGCTGTAACGGGTTTGCAGCCTTGTGGCTTGAACACCCGCTCGGTCGATGCCGGGTTGTTCAGCAGCTTGGCCGCAGGCCGTACCGGGCGGCGCACCAGTTCACCGCCGCAATTGGGGCAGATGCCTTGCAAGCGCGTGTCGGCGCACTCGGCACAAAAGGTGCATTCAAACGAGCAGATGCGCGCATCCAGCGCATCAGGCGACAGGTCGCGGTTGCAGCATTCGCAGTTGGGGCGCAGTTGAAGCATGGATTTGTCGTGTCGGGTTTCAGAGGCTGGACAGGCAAGTATCCACGTTCAGGATGCGCGCAAAGCGATCGGCCAGGACCAGCTCGGTGCGTGTGGTGATGTCTTGGGCGCTGAAGGTCTGGCCTGTGCCCGCGTGCGTCATGGGGAAGGTCAGCGTGGCCTCGGACACAAAGCCCACCGCATAGCCCAGATCCGAGCCCACCCGGGCGGTGGTCTCGCAGCATTGCTCGGTGCGGATGCCGCTGATGATGAGGCGCTGCACGCCCTGGCGACGCAGCCACACATCGAGACCGGTGTCAGTGAAAGCGTTATGCACATGTTTGTCAAAGCGTGCGGCGGGATGGCCCGGCAGCCAGTCCATGGGCTGGATCAGTCCCGAGTCAGCGCGAAAAGGACCATCGTTGTCGATGTGAAAAATATGCACCACCGGTACATCCGCTGCGCGACAACCTGCTTCCAGTTTCAACAGCGCTTGTTGAAATGGCGCGAGTTGTCCAGACGACCAATACGGCATGCGCATGAAGGACTGCTGCACATCAATGATGAGCAGGGCGGATTTGGGTGGCTTGGTGAGGCGGGTCATGGTGCGCTGGCTCAGGCGTTGAACATGTCATCATTGTGCGAATCAGACCGGCCGTTGCACAGGGCTGGGCAAGACCAGAAGGGGACAAAAAAGGACAGCCTCGCCGATCAAGCCTCGCGCAATACCTGCATCAACTCCACCAAGCCAATGGCCTGCGTGCCATAACGCATCGGAAAGCGTTCGGTGCTGGGATAAACCACATAGCGTTGCTCGATGTTCAAGTCTGCGCAGGCGATGTCGAAGCCCTTGCTCAGGGTGGGTGCGGTGGAGCGTTTGATTTCGATGGCCATCCAGGGCTGACCTGCACGCTCAATCAGCAGGTCGATCTCGGCCCCCGCATGGGTGCGGTAGCTGTAAGCCGTGCATTGCGGGTGGGCGGCGGCCATCAGGTTGTCGATGCAAAAGCCCTCATAACTGGGGCCGCACACAGGGTGACCTGCCAAGTCATGCAAGCTGCCTAGGCCTAGCAAAGCGTGCACCAGCCCGCTGTCGCGCACATACACCTTGGGCGCTTTGACCAGGCGCTTGCCTACATTGCCGCTCCAGGGCCGCAGGCGGCGTACCAGTTGCAAGTCCACCAGCAAGTCGATGTAGCGCTCCACTGCCGGGCTGCTCACGCCCAGGCTACTGGCCAAACGGCTTTGTTGCAACAAGGCGCCTTGCTGGTGCGCCAACATGGTCCACAGGCGGCCCACGGTTTCGGCGGGCAGGCGCGGCGCAAACATGGGCACATCGCGCTGCAAATAACTGCGCACAAAGTCTTCGCGCCAGCGCAGGCTGGCGGCATCGCTGGCGGCCAAGAGGCTGTCCGGAAAACCACCGCGCAGCCACAGCGTGTCGAGATCGGCGGCGGGCCATTCGAGTCCGTGAACAGGGCCAATCTCGAGATAGGCCACGCGCCCAGCCAGCGTTTCACTGCTTTGCTGCATCAAGTCCAGCGAGGCCGATCCCAGCAGCAAGAAATGACCAAAGCGTTGGCCCGCACGGCGGCGCTCGTCGATGATGCCGCGCAGGACTTCAAACAGGCCCGGCATGCGGTGGATTTCATCGAGGATGACCAACTTGCCGCCTTGGGCGCGCAAAAATGCGTCGGCGTCTTGCAGCCGCAAACGGTCTGCCGGACGTTCCAGATCGAGGTAAGTTGAGCCAGCTGGCCAGGTGTCGGCCAGCGTGAGCGCCAAGGTGGTTTTGCCCACCTGACGCGGTCCGAGCAGCACCACCGCCGGAGCTTCGTGCAGGCGCTCTGACAGCGTGGTGAGGGTTTGACGGTCAATCATCCTTGAAATTTTAACGTTAGACGTTAGAATTTCAATGTTTAATTGAAAAATCTTGGTTGGTTGAGCGTATTCAACCGAAATCCAAAGTCCTTGTCTCCCATCCGGCAAGGCTCGCGACCATGCACGACAAAATGCCCAACCGGGTAGGATTTAACGCTTGACGGCAGACCGCGCAGGCAAAGCGCACACAAAGGACAAAACGATGGCGATACCTTGGTTGATGGCGCTCAAAGTGATTCCCTGGGGCGATGTGATCGAACACGCGCCTTCGGTGCTCAAAGCAGCGCGCAAGCTGATGGAGCGTCAGCCTCAGCCCACCGGTCAGTCCGGCACCCCTGCCACGACGACCCCGGTCAGTGCCGTGCCCAGCTTGGGAGAACTCAAAAACGCCTTGATTGCTGCGCAAGGCCAGATCGACCGCCAAGCCCAGACCCAGCGCGAACTCACCGAAACCCTGGCCGAGTTGGCCGAACAAAATGCGCGCTTGGTCAGTGCCGTGGAAATGCTGCGCCTGCGCACACGGGTGTTGGTGTGGGGTGGTGCGGCGATGTTGGTGTGGTTGGTGGTGTTGACTTGGAGGGGTTGATTCAAGAAGGTCGCACTTCAGCACTTTGTTTAATGGGTTTTTTGGTTGTTGGGCCTATGAACGCTTGACGAGTTCGTCTGCACGCTCCTGACACCCCGTTGTCAGTACCCCTCAGGCAAAGTCCTCTCCAGTGCACAGACGGTCTGTGCGCCTTCAGGGAGAAAGACAAAAATGCAAAAAGTGATCGACTGGTTTGAGATTCCGGTGAGCGATGTGCCGCGTGCCCAGGCGTTTTATGAGGCCGTTCTGCAAACGACTTTGCAGCGCGAAAGCTACGCGGGGCCGGGCATGCAGATGGCGGTGTTTGTGGGTGAGGGCGATGCGACCAAGGGGGCGCTGATGTCGGGGCATCCGGCCTTGCAGGTGGGCGCTTGCGGCACGCTGGTGTATCTGCATGCGGGCGCATCGATCGATGCCGCCTTGCAGCGCGTGGTGGCCGCAGGCGGGCAGGTGGCCATGGGCCGGGTGGCTTTGCCCGAGGGCTTGGGTTTCATGGCGCACATGCGCGATGTGGATGGCAACCGGGTTGGCTTGCACGCTTACGCCTGACAATTTGCGTTTGATCTGTCCACTCAAACTGCCCATCTCATGCGCCGCGCTGACCGCCTTTTCCAGATTGTTCAACTCATCCGGGGCCGCCGCCTGACCACGGCCCGTTGGCTGGCGCAGCGCTTGGAGGTGTCCGAGCGCACGGTCTACCGCGATGTGGCCGACCTGCAATACCAGGGCGTGCCCATCGAGGGCGAAGCGGGGGTGGGCTACCGGTTGGGTGAGGGTTTTGACTTGCCGCCGCTGATTTTCACCCCGCAAGAAGCGCAGGCTTTGGTGGTGATGACGCGGGTGGCGCAGCAGTGGCTGGACCCGGCTTTGGCTCGCGCCAGCGAGTCGGCGCTGTCACGGGTGCTCAGTGTGCTGCCCGCAGACCAGCGCCATGCAGCGCAGCACACACCGGTGTATTCGCCACCTTGGGGCTTGACGGCTGAGCAACAACCGCACTTGCAACTTTGGCGCGAAGCCACACAGGGGCTGCACAAGTTGGCGCTGGTGTACAGCGATGCACAAGGTCGCACCAGCGAACGCACGGTGTGGCCACTGGGCAGCTTTTTTTGGGGCGCGGTCTGGACACTGGTGGCCTGGTGCGAGAAGCGCCAGGACTTTCGCAGCTTCCGGCTCGACCGCATCCAGTCAATGACGGGCTTGTCGCAGACCTTTCGTCTGGCCGAGGGACAACGCCTGATCGATTTTTTGCGCCAACAAGGCGTGGACCCGCAGGCTTTAGCCGAGGGTCGATGAAGAGGACGTTTTCATGAAAATCGCAGAGATCGAAACGCGGGCTGTGTTTGGCCTGTCGGTGCGCACCCGAAACGCAGACGAGATGCAGGCCGATACGGCGCGAATAGGCCGACTGTGGGCCGACTTTGCCGCGCAGATCGCGCCACATCTGGCGCAGGGCACACGGGTGGTTGGCGTTTATCACGGCTATGAAACGGATGCCCTGGGGGCCTTTGATGTGCTGGCGGGCTCCGATGCCTTGCCCCCCGCCGCAGGTGATTCACTCGCCCTGACCCGCATTGACATCGCCCCCGGGCCGTATTTGGTGTTTGACGCGCCGGGGGCCATGCCGCAAGCGGTGGTGGATGCCTGGGCGCGCATCTGGCGCTACTTTGCCGACCCTTTGTGCCCGCACAAGCGGGCCTTTAACACCGATTTCGAGTGCTACGCCACGGATGGGCTGACAGAAATTTTCATCGGTGTTCGGCCAACATGAACTACTGGATCGGTGTGGTCAGCCGCTCACATGTGATGCGCGGGGTGGCGGGTGGGTTTGCGCAGATGAACCACGGCAAGCAAGCTCCACTTAAGCGCATGAAGGCGGGCGATGGCCTGATTTATTACTCGCCGCGAGAGTCATATCCCGACGGTGTGCCTTTGCAGGCGTTCACCGCCTTGGGGGTCATCCGATCAGGCGAGGTGTATCCGCACGACATGACACCTGACGGCGTGCCGGGTTTTGTGCCCTGGCGCATAGATGTGGATTACCTGCCTGCACAACACGTGGCCATCAAGCCCTTGATCGCGCAGCTGGAATTCATCACCGATAAAACCCATTGGGGGGCGCTATTTCGATTGGGTCAGGTCAAGATCAGCGAGGCTGATTTCCGAAAAATCGCAGCGGCGATGGGGTGTGGCGAGAAGTCTGAAGGGGTCTCAGTGGTCCAGACTTCGCTGTTTTGATCAAGCCGCCAGCGCCGCCTCAATGTCCTTGGCGATCTTTTCGGGCGCGTCCTGCGGTGCATAGCGCTTGATCACCCGGCCATCGCGCCCCACCAGAAATTTGGTGAAGTTCCATTTGATGCCCTTGCTGCCCAAAATGCCCGGGGCCTCGGCCGTGAGCCATTGGTAAAGCGGGTGCGCATCGTCGCCGTTCACATTGATTTTGCTCATCATCTGAAAGCTCACGCCGTAGTTTTTCTGGCAAAAGTTGGCAATTTGCGCGTCGTCGCCCGGGTCCTGGCTGGCGAATTGGTTGCAGGGAAAACCCAGCACATTCAGGCCTTGTGCCCCGTATTTCTGGTGCAGTTTTTCCAGCCCGGTGAACTGGGGCGTGAAGCCGCAGGCGCTGGCGGTGTTGACGATCAGCATCACCTGACCCTTGTAGCGCGACAGCGGCACGGTTTGGTGGTCGATGCTTTGGGCTTCGAAGTCGTACAGGCTCATGGTGCGGCTTTCAAGAGTTGATGAGGTAGGTTTGCATCATGCCAGCCTGCGTGTTGCAGGCGGATGGGTTGGTGTGAGCTTGCTCGCAAGAGAATGTCCGCAAGCGGATCAGGGCTGATCGTCAACAGACCGGCTCTTGTCCGCTGCACGAGGGAGCTGCCTGGCAAAGCCCGATGCGCAGTCAGTGGGTGTTGTGGTCAGGCCCTACCACCGACAGCAGCGCCGCCAGCAAGATGAGTGACCCGCCGATCAGCGTGCGGCTGTCCCAGCTGGATGCCCCCAGCATGACCGAGGACACGCTGGCAAACAGCACTTCGGACAACATGACCAGGGCCGTGGTGTGGGCCGCCAGTCGCGCCGCGCCATATTGCAGCGCCAGGTTGCCAAACAGAAAGGAAACGCCGAGCAAGGCCACCAGCGGCCACCAACTCCAGGCAGGGGCTTGGCCCGCAGCCACCACGCCTGTGGCCAGGCCCGCCACAGCGGCCACGGTGGCCATGACCGCACCGCCGCCAAACATGGCCAGCGTACGCGATGAGCCGGGCGAGTCTTTGAGTTTGAGCAACAAGGCGTTGGTGATGGCAAAAGTCAGGCCGCCCATCAAGGCCAGGACATCGGCCAGGCTCTCGGGCACGGGCCAAGAGGTCTCGGGGGTTTTGAGCACGATGAACAAACCCGTGAGGGCGAGCACCAGGCGCAGCAGCGCCATGCGGCTGGGTTTTTCACCCAACAGCCACCAGGCCACCAACACCGACCAGGCGGGCATCAGGTAAAACAGCAGCACCACGCGCACCACGTCGCCCACCGTGACGGCCCAGTTGAAGCCGACATTGGTCAGGCCCGAGGCCAGCAGCAGCATCCAAAGGCCGGGATGAGGGCCCCAGCTCACCAGACGACCTGTTTGCCAGAGCCACACTGCGATGGACACGAACACAAAGGCGTACACCAAGGCTGTGGCCCACAACGGGTGCAGGCCTTGGATTTCGAGTTGCTTGAAGGGCCACCAGCACACGCCCCAGACGAAGGCGTTGAACAGGAGCCCGGCAACGGCCAGGCTTTTGGAGGACGGTTGACCCATGAGGGCTTGGGTCAGGACGGGTCGTGCGGCGCGTCAGACGCCACGGCACTTTGGCGTTTGCGCCACCAGCGCCAGACCAGCCAAACCAGCCCGATGCCCAGCAGGGCAAAAATGCCGTGCTGGAATTGGCGCAGCACGCCAAACATCCAGTCCCAGTTCTGGGCACCAAAGTACCCCAGATACACCCAGATCGGCACGCTGATCAGGGCTGCAAAGCCGTCCATCAAGAACCAGGTCGGGAAAGTCACACGGTGGCTCATGCCTGCGGAAAAGAACACTGGGGTGCGCAGGCCAGGCAGAAAGCGGGCCACGAACATGACCCATTTGCCGTATTTGTGGAAAGCGTCTTGCGCGCTGGCAAAGCGCTCAGGGGTCAGGATTTTGCGAAAGCCGGGCAGCTGCGAGATGCGTTGGCCATAAAGACGGCCCAGGGTGAACATCAGGCCATCACCGATCAAGACACCGGCCATGCCCACGGCAAACATGGTGTGCACATCGGCGTGGCCCAGCCCGGCGATCACGCCGCCGGTGACCAGGGTCACGTCTTCAGGCACGGGGACACCAAAGCCGCAGATCAACAGCATCACAAACACGGCCCAATAGCCGTATTCGGTGAAGATGGGCATCAAAAACTGAAAAACTTCCATGGATTACAAGGTTCAGCCAGCGCCTGAACATTTCAGGCGGAATGCGCGGGTTAACAGGCAGTGGGCCAGTGTAAATCATTTGCATGCCCCTTCCTGAGTGGGGAAAGGGTGTGTTTACCCGATGGTTTTGGGCGCGGATGTGCAATACGGACTCATCGCTTGAGGTTTGGGCTGACTTGTTTTTGTCATGGTGTCGTCATGGTCGTTTCACGGCTGATTTTTAAGCTCGAAACATCCTGATTGATCCGATGGAGATGACCTTGAATACCCCCTTGCCCCACGTTTGAACGCCGCCTTTGCAACCCTCATGCTCGTCACCGCCGCCGCCTGGTCCGTTCAGGCTGCCGCGCAAACCGCATTCCCGGCCACCTTGGCCGGTCACGCCGTGCTGCCCGCCCTGAGCCTGATCCCCGCACCCAAAGACGCCCCCGCCGACTTGCAGGTCAGCGGCAAATTCACCACCGGCCAGCGCGTCGAGAAAATCGGCAGCGTCGAAGGCCTGTCGGCGGGCCGCCCCACCGGGGTGTCTTTGCCTTTCAAGGGCCAGCCCCTGCAGGGCCATTCGGGCATCAAGCGCATGGCCGATGGCAGCTATTGGCTTTTGACCGACAACGGCGCGGGCTCCAAAGCCAACTCGCCCGACTTCATGCTGCACCTGAACCAATACAAGGTCGATTTCAAGTCCGGTGAATTCAAACGCCTGCGCACTGTGTTCTTGCACGACCCAGACAAAAAAGTGCCGTTTCGCATCGTTCACGAAGGCAGCAAGCAGCGCTACCTGACCGGCTCGGACCTGGACACCGAGAGCTTCCAGTTCGCCGGTGGCGCGCTGTGGATCGGTGACGAATTTGGCCCCTTCCTGGTCAAGGCCGATCTGAACGGCAAAGTGCTGGCCGTGTTTGAAACGCAAGTGGACGGCAAAGTGGTGCGTTCGCCCGACCACCCAGCAGTCACCACGCCCGGCGCGCCGGACCAGGCCGTGAAGTTCCAGGTGCGCCGCTCCAAGGGTTTTGAGGGCATGGCATCTTCCAAAGACGGCAGCAAGCTCTATGCCTTGCTGGAAGGCGCTGTGTGGGACGAAGCGGCCAAAGCCCCCGAGACGCTGGATGGCAAGCAATACCTGCGCGTGCTCGAGTTTGACGTGAAAGCCGAAAAGTGGACCGGCCGCCACTGGAAATACGTGATGGAAGCCAACCACCACGCGATTGGTGACTTCAACATGATCGACGAGGCCACCGGCCTGATCATCGAGCGCGACAACGGCGAAGGCACACCCGACAAGGCTTGCCCTGCAGGCACCAAGCGCACTGATTGCTTTCACGATCTGCCCCAGTTCAAGCGTGTCTACAAAGTCGAGCTGAGCGAAGCCAATGTGGGCGGCCCGTTGCGCAAGATCGGTTACATCGACCTGCTCAACATGGCCGACCCTCACAAGTTGGCCCGCAAGCCGCTGGTCAACGGGGCTTTGAGCTTTCCCTTCTTCACCATTGAAAACGTGGACGTGGTGGACGCCACCCACATCGTGGTGGGCAATGACAACAACCTGCCGTTTTCCAGCAGCCGCGACCCCAACAAGGCCGACGACAACGAGCTGGTGTTGCTGGAAGTGGGCGAGTTCCTGAAAGCCCGCTGATCCAGGTTGGCACGCCTGGGGTCTGGGCTGGACCCATGGCCGTCAGGGCCGATGAAGCTGGCATACTTCATCGGCCCTTTTCACGTTTGACCCCATGCCCCGCCCCATACAAGCCACCATCCATACCGCCGCCCTGCGCCACAACCTGGGTGTCGCCCGGCAGGCCGCCCCTGATGCCCAGGCCTGGGCGGTGGTCAAGGCCAATGCCTACGGGCACGGCATTGAGCGTGTGTTTGAAGGCTTGCGCGGGGCCGATGGCTTTGCGCTTTTGGACCTGAACGAAGCCGAGCGCGTCAGGGCATTGGGCTGGCGCGGCCCGATCTTGCTGCTCGAAGGTGCTTTTGAGGCGCGAGACCTGGAGCTGTGCTCGCGCCTGCACCTGTGGCACACCGTGCACTGCGATGAGCAGATTGACATGCTGGCGCTGCACAAGACTCATGAGCCGCACCGTGTCTTCCTGAAGATGAATTCGGGCATGAACCGCTTGGGCTTCAGCCCACAGCGTTACCGCTCGGCATGGACACGCTTGAACGCTTTGCCGCAGGTGGATGAGATTTCGCTCATGACCCATTTCAGCGATGCGGATGGTCCCAAGGGCATCGCCGCACAGATGGCCCTGTTTGAAGAAGCCACCCGCGACCTGCCCGGCGAGCGGTCTTTAAGCAACAGCGCCGCCACCTTGCGCCACGCACAGGATGCAGAGGTCAAGGCCGACTGGATTCGCCCCGGCATTGCCGTGTACGGCAGTGCGCCGGATTTTCCCGAGCACAGCGCCGCGCACTGGGGTCTGCAGCCCGCCATGAGCCTGAATGCGCAGATTATTGCGGTGCAGCAGCTGCAAGCGGGCGACAGCGTGGGCTACGGCTCCAGCTTTGTGGCCGACAAGGCCATGCGCATTGGCGTGGTGGCTTGCGGCTATGCCGATGGTTACCCCCGCGTTTGCCCCACGGGCACCCCTGTGCTGGTGGACGGCGTGCGGGGCCGCACCGTGGGCCGGGTCAGCATGGACATGCTGACGGTGGACCTGAGCGATGCCCCGCAAGCTGGCGTGGGCAGTCAGGTCACGCTGTGGGGACAAGCCGACAACGGTGCCTTGCTGAGCATTGACGAAGTGGCCCAAGCGGCGGGCACGGTGGGCTATGAACTCATGTGCGCGCTGGCGCAGCGTGTGCCGGTGGTGCAAGCTTGAAGCCCATGTTTGGACCCGCGTGAGCGCCGCTGCCCTGCTGGGGCGTCAGGGCTTGGGCGGCGTCAGCCGGATGTGGGGTTCGCCGCTTGCTGCGAGCGTGACATGTCCCGCTGGCCAGTGGCAGCACAATGGCCGTCATGCCTGACCGCGCTTCGCAGCATCCCCATGATCAACTCGCCTTGGCTGTGGCCTTGGTCTTGATCGTCATCTGGGGCGGTAATTTCACCCTGCAAAAGTACCTGTTCGATCGGATCACGCCCGGGGGCTTCTTGTGGGCGCGCTACCTGATCATGCCGGTGTGTGCCTTGCTGTTGATGCGCTGGCGCTTCGGTCGGTGGTTGCCCAGTTTGCCGCGCAAGGACTGGATGCAGATGGCCTGGTTGGGCTTTCTGGGCCATTCCATGCATGTGGGGCTGGTCACTTATGGCATCCACTGGTCGACCGCATTTTCCAGCTCGGTCATCCTCGCATCGGGCCCGATTTTGACCTTGCTGATCTTGCGCATTCAGGGTCTGGAGCGTTTGACCGGGGCACAAATGTCCGGCGTAGCGCTGGCGTTTGGCGGCATTTTGCTGTTTTTGTCCGACAAGCTGTTGGGCGGCAATTGGCGAGCGGGCGGGGGCGATCTGGTGTTGCTGGTCGCAGCCGCTTTCTTTTCTTATTACACCGTGGCGGTCAAGCCTGTGATGGAACAGCACGGACCCGTGCTGACCATGGGCTACGCCACTTTGCTGGGTGGCTTGCCCGTGATGCTGTTGTCGGTGCCTGCGGGTCTGGGGGCGAATTGGGCCGTGCTCGACTTCTGGGCGTGGGTGGGCTTGTTGGTGTCCATTGTGGTGTCGGCTTTTCTGGGGTGGCTGGCCTGGGGCTGGATCAACACGGTGCGCGGCGTGGCCCGTTCGGCCCCTTTGCTTTACTTGATGCCACCCATGGCGGGCTTGTTCGCCTGGGCCTTGTCTGGCGAACATTACAGCTGGATCAAGATCGCCGGGGCCGGTGTCACGCTGCTGGGTGTGGCGCTGGCGCAGTATGCCGGGCAAATCAAATGGCGCTTGCGTTGACCGCCTTCAGCGCAGCCAGGTGTCGTAACCGGTTTTGCAAATCAGGGCCAGCACCACGAGGATGAACACCTGACGGACAAATCCGGCGCCATGTTTCAGCGCCAGGCGGGTGCCGATCAGGCTGCCCACAATGTTGGACACCGCCATGGCCAGAGCCAGATGCCACCAGACATGGCCATGCATCGCAAACAGGACCAGCGCAGAAAAGTTGGTGGCCACATTGATGAGTTTGGCCGAGGCCGAGGCGTTCAAAAAGTCATAGCCCAACAACCGCACATAGGCAAAGACCAGAAAACTGCCGGTGCCCGGACCAAAAAAGCCATCGTAAAACCCGATCGTCAGGCCGATGCCCGCCGCTATCCAGGCTTCTTTGGCCCCCGTAAAACGCGGTGCATGGTGACGCCCCATGTCTTTTTTGGCCAGTGTGTACAGCAAAAGCGTCAGCATCAACACCGGCAGGGCCTTGCGAAATAGGCTGGGGTCGACCTGCGTGACCACCCAGGCACCGATGGGGGAGCCGACCAAACCAGCACCAGCAGCGGGCAGCAAGGAGCGCCACGGCATGGTCACTTTTCGGCTGTACTGCACGGTGGCAAAGGCCGTTCCCCAGATCGAGGCGCTTTTGTTGGTGCCAAACAAGGTGGCGGGCGGGGCTTGGGGGAAAGTGGCAAACAGGGCCGGAATCAGGATCAACCCGCCACCACCCACGATCGAGTCCACCAGCCCGGCCAGCAGCGAGGCCAGCGAAACAATCAGTAATTCCATGCGGGCGATTGTGGCACCGTACCGCAGCGAAGACTGTCGCCCATCCGCTGTGCACAAGGCAAAAAAAAGCGCCGCTTTCGCGACGCTTGGGAAGTCACATCTCGTTCGGATGTTGGTTCATGTTCGAATTTTTGGGGTTCGAGTTGTCTCCTCGGCCCTCGGGATGCAGATACTGCTTTGCATCGAGTGCATGAAATGTAAGTGAACAAGACCACGATTCTTCTCAGGGATTTCCCCATTTTGGGGAAATCCCTGCCCTGAAATCACCTTCAATTGGCAAAAATGATCCCATTTCGGTGCCATTCAACGCATTGCCCGGTTCATGCGGCCGGGTTTCAGGAAGCGTCTTCGGCGATCCACTGCGCCGCTTTCTCGGCAATCATGAGCGTCGGGCTGTTGGTGTTGCCGCTGGTGATGGTGGGCATCACGCCCGCATCCACCACGCGCAGGCCCGCCACGCCGCGCACCTGCAGCCGCCCGTTGACCACCGCCATCGGGTCGTCATCACGGCCCATGCGGGTGGTGCCCACGGGGTGGAAGATGGTGCTGGCGATGTCGCCGGCCAGCTTGGCCAGTTCTTCGTCGGTCTGGTATTGCACGCCGGGCTTGAACTCTTCGGGCGCAAAAGGCTTCATCGCGTCTTGCGCCATGATGCGGCGCGTCACACGCAGGCTGTCAGCGGCGACTTTGCGGTCTTCGTCGGTGGCCAGGTAGTTGGGTGCAATCGCGGGTGCGTCTTCAAAGCTGTTGGTTTTGATTTGCACGCTGCCTCGGCTGGTCGGGTTCAGGTTGCACACGCTGGCCGTGATGGCCGGGAAGCTGTGCAGCGGTTCACCAAACGCGTCCAGACTCAGCGGCTGGACGTGGTATTCCAGGTTGGCGTGCGGTTGCGACGGGTCGCTTTTGGTGAACGCACCGAGCTGGCTGGGCGCCATGCTCATGGGGCCGGTGCGCTTGAACGCGTATTGCAGCCCGATCATGGCCTTGCCCCACCAGTTGTTGGCCAGGGTGTTGAGGGTTTTGGCGTTGTTGACCTTGTAGACCGAGCGGATCTGCAAATGGTCTTGCAAGTTGGCCCCTACGCCGGCCAGGTCGCATTGGACGTCGATGCCTTTGTCTTTGAGCAAAGCAGCGGGGCCGATGCCCGACAGCTGCAGAATCTGCGCCGAGCCGATGCTGCCCGCGCTCAGGATCACCTCGCGGGTGGCGCGGGCCTCGACCATCTCCACCCCCGACCAGACCTGTGCGCCGGTGCAGCGCTGGCTGCCGTCGGGCTGGGTTTGCAGGATCAGTTTGGCCACTTGGGCCTTGTTCCATAACTCGAAGTTGGGGCGTGAATAGCAGGTGGGGCGCAAAAAGGCCTTGGCCGTGTTCCAGCGCCAGCCGTTGCGCTGGTTCACATCAAAGTAAGCCACGCCTTCGTTGTCGCCCCGGTTGAAGTCGTCGGTGGCCGGGATGCCCGCCTGCTGCGCAGCCTGCGAAAACGCGTCCAGCACGTCCCAGCGCAGGCGCTGTTTCTCGATGCGCCATTCGCCACCCGTGTTGCGCCCGCGCAGGGTGTGCAGGTAACTGCCCTTGGGCAAGTCGGTGGGGGCCAGTAGTTCTGACTTCGCACCCTTGGCCCCGTGGAATTCGTTGGCCCCGTTGTAGTGGTCTTCGTGCAGCTTGAAGTACGGCAGGGTCTGGTCCCAGCGCCACGCGTCATTGCCGGTGATCTGCGCCCATTGGTCGTAATCACGCGACTGGCCGCGCATGTAAATCATGCCGTTGATGCTGCTGCAACCGCCCAGCACCTTGCCGCGCGGGTAGCGCAGGCTGCGACCATTGAGCCCATCGGCCGGTTCGGTTTGGTACAGCCAGTCGGTGCGCGGGTTGCCAATGCAATACAAATAGCCCACCGGGATGTGAATCCAGTGGTAATCGTCTTTCTTGCCCGCCTCGATCAGCAGCACGCGCTTGCTGGCGTCAGCCGAAAGGCGGTTGGCGAGCAAGCAGCCGGCCGTGCCGCCGCCAATGATGATGTAGTCGAAGGTGTTGTCGTTCATGTTGTACCCGGTCTCCTGAGCAGGCGATTGTGCCTTTGCAATGAGCGACTTTCCTGAACGGACGCAACGTCCGTGATTTGGGCTGTGCTTTGCGACACTTCATATGTCGCATAAAATGGTTTGCGATACTTATTTGTCGCAAACCACCAGCCACTTCAAAGCCCATCGAATGCCACGCCTTACCCCCACCCAAGAGCTGGACAGCTTGCTCGAACTCATCGTCACCGCCGCCGATGGCGTGGGCATTGACACCATCGCGCAGCAATGGGGTACCCCGATCCACCGCCGCACCCTGCAGCGGCGTTTGGCCTTGCTGGTGGCGCAGCAACGTATCGAGATGCTGGGTGATCGCCGCACGGCGCGCTACCGCCGTACGTCATCGGCCGCCATTCGCGCACAAGAGCCAGAGGCCGATTGGCGCATCGCTCCGCCACCTGACGACCTGCCCGTGTCAGCGGCTGGGGCCGAGGTCCGCGCCTACGTCACACAGCCGCGCCACCTGCGCAACCCAGTGGCTTACCGGCAGTCGTTCTTGGCGCAATACCAGCCCAACCACACCGCCTACCTGCCACCGGACTTGCGCGAGCAGCTCCACGCCATGGGCCGCTCGCCCGCCGCGCAAACCCCTGCGGGCACCTTCGCCCGGGACATGCTCAACCGCTTGCTGATCGACTTGTCTTGGGCCTCGTCGCAACTGGAGGGCAACACCTACAGCCGCCTGGACACCGAGCGGCTGATCGCGTTTGGCCAAGCCGCCGAAGGCAAGGACGCGCTGGAAACGCAGATGATCCTGAACCACAAACAGGCCATCGAATACCTGGTGCTCAGCCCCGACAACGCCCGTGTGCAGACCGACACCGTGATCGCGCTGCACGCTTTTTTGTCGGACGGCCTGATGGCCGACCCCACCGCCGTGGGCCGCGTGCGCCGCCGCCCGGTGGAGATCGGCGGCAGCGTCTACCTGCCCCTGGCTTTGCCCCAGCGGTTGGAAGAGTTGCTGGGCATCGTGGTGCAGATGGCGGCCGAAATTGCCGACCCGTTCGAGCAGGCCTTCTTTTTAATGGTGCACCTGCCCTACCTGCAGCCGTTTGAAGACGTGAACAAACGCGTGTCGCGGCTGGCCGCCAACATCCCATTCATCCGCCACAACCTCTGCCCGCTGTCCTTCATCGACGTGCCACAGCAAGCCTATGTGAACGCCATGCTGGGCGTGTACGAACTCAATCGCGTGGAACTGCTGCGCGACGTGTTTGTTTGGGCTTATGAACGCTCATGCCAACAGTACGTGGCCATTCAACAAACCCTGGTGCCTCCCGACACCTTTAGGTTGCGCCACCGGCAGGCCCTGGCCGAAGTGGTCGCGGCCATCGTGCGCCAAGGCGAAGCCGCCACCGATCAGGCGGTGAAAAGCAAGACGCCCGACTCGGTACCGCCGGACGAACACGCGCATTTCACCGTGCTGGTGCTGGCTGAATTTGCGTCGCTGCATGCGGGCAATGCGGTGCGGTTTGGGATTCGGCCACTGGAGTATTCGGCTTGGGTGGGGCGGTGAACAGGCGCTCGCTGCGCTGCAGCGGTCATTCAACTTCGAGGGGCCCGTTTCGGCCAATAGCAGTCAGCAGCATGGTCGCCTTGAAAATACGAAAATGATGGATTGATAAGTGAGTCAATACGTGTTCGTGTCTCTGCATTGCCATCTGCATGTCAAATAATTTGATCTAATGACCGAGACCCTGATATCTCTTGCTTGTGCATGTTGATGCGCCTTCAATCATTCACAAAAATCATCTTGATGCAGGGATGGATTCAAGGACATACAAAGATGGCTTCTCAAAATCTCCCAGCAATTGCCCCAGATGAATACGACCTTTCACGTGAACTGACTCAACAACTTTTGGCTAAAGCTCGATTGAAACGATTTGCCAGGGGCGAAAGTCTTTTTCACCAAGGCTCAGCGCCCGACGCGGTCTATTTTGTGAAGTCAGGTGCTGTGCAGCTGAGCAATTCGTCATCAGCTGGCAGAGAGGCAGTTTTGGGTATCGCTGAGGCTGGCATGTGGTTTGGTGAATTGACTCTGATCATTCAAAAAGAGCGCGTACACGACGCCAAAGCGCTGGTCCCGACGGAATTGATGGTGGTATCTAAAACGCACTTCTTTGATGTGGTCAAGGACAACAAAGAATTTTTGCGCGAACTACTGCACTTGGTGTGCCGTCGCTACAAATGGGCCATCGAAAGGATCGAAGCCACCATTCTTCGGCCTGTACCGGTTCGTTTGGCTGACCGTTTACTGGCAGAACTTGACATGGCTCAACACACATCCGCAAGCCATCCGATCGAGCTCAATTTGTCACAAGAACAGCTCGGCCGCATGTTGGGGGCCTCTAGGCAGACAGTCAACCGCTTGCTCAAGCAGTGGGAGTCGGAAAAAATCCTCACCTTGACCTACGGTCGCATCCAATTGCACAGTCTGTCGGCATTGCGCCAGATCGTGGCAGAGTCTTGAGGCGCAAGCACCGGGTTGCGGAAGTACAAAACCAAACCAGGTGCTTTCGCCCTCTCAAAACGAGTTTGAGCCATGATCTGCCACTTTTCATACAGCGATGCAGTGGTGAATCGCTGCATGATTGCATTCATCACTGCGTGATACGGATATTGGCAGCTTTTGTGATGTCTGCGTAAATGGCTGCGTCGGTCTTGATCACCTGTGCAAACTCTTCAGGCGTACCACCACCAGGCGCCACTCCCATGGCTTTCAGGCGTGCCTGCACGTCAGGCATTTGCAGGACGGCATTCACGTCTTTGCTGATCTTCTGTGCAATGGTGCTGGGCGTGCCGGCTGGCAAAAACAGTCCGTGCCAGCCCATGGGCTCAAATGATTTGTAACCCAGCTCCGTGAAAGTGGGGACATTCGACAACTCCGGGGGACGTTGGGTGCCCGCAACAGCCAGAGGCCGCAAGTTTTTCATGTGCGGCAGTGCCGAAGGAATATCGATGAATGCGCTGGGCAGCTGATTGCCAATCAGGTTGGTGATCATCGGAGCCGAACCCTGGAAAGCTACATGCGTCAAATCCAGCCCGGTTTGTTGCTTGAACAGTTCGCCATTCAAATGCGCTGCGCTGCCGATGCCGTAACTGCCATAGCTGCCTTGCGCAGTCTGGGAACGGGCCAGATCGATGAACTCCTTGAGCGTCTTGGCAGGCGAGCTGGCTGGGACGACGAAGAGGTTGTTGGTCTTCAAGGTCACAGTAACAGGCTGCAGGTCTTTCAATGGATCGTAGGGCAGCTTCTCCATCATGGATGGCTGCTGAATCAGCACCGTGTTGTGATACAGCAAGGTGTAGCCATCGGCCGCCGTTCTGACCACTTGCTGTGTGCCGATGATGCCTGACGCACCGGGTTTGTTGTCCACCACCACGGGCTGGCCCCAAGCCTGTTGCAGCTTGTCTGCGATCATCCGAGCCACGGCGTCTGAACCACCGCCAGCGGGGTAAGGCAACACGATTTTGACGGGCTTGTTGGGATAAGTTGATTGCGCGAATGTTGAGCCGGATGCGCAAAATCCCGCGATAACGAGTGCAAGTGTTGCGAAATGTACAGAGCGGCGAGAAAAGCGAATCATGGTTATGTCTCCTTGGTTGAGTATGTTGGAACAGGTCAGGGAAATTCAGGTTTTGGCTTGCGCCGCCAGCATGCGGTCACGTCGATCTTTCATCGCAGGAAACAGCTCGTACGGGAACTCTGGTGTGACTTGATTCAGAATGTTGTCCGAGCGAAGCTTGAACAAAGCCAGGCCTTCGGGACTCGGGAAGATGTAAAAGCATCCCTGCTCAATGGCCTTGAAAGTAATCTCGGCCACTTCTGTCGCAGTGATGTTTCCCTGCGCCACGGCTTGCTGCGCGGCCGCTAAGGAAGCCATTTGCGCCTTGGTGGGTGGTTTTTCGTTCAGAAGATGCGCAGGTCTGTTGCGATCGGAATTGCCAATCGCAGTAGGGACATAGGAAGGACAGAGCACAGCTGCCCTGACTTGAGGGGACACTAGCTGCAAGTCATAGTGCAGGCACTCCGACAGTGCAACGACCGCATGCTTGGAGACACTGTAGATGCCCATGCCCGGGCCTGCCAGGATGCCCGCCAAAGAGGCGGTATTGACCACGCAGCCCTCGTAGGCTTTGTCTGAGGCTGCTGCTGCCAGCATTTTGGGTGTGAAGCTGCGCACCCCATTGACCACGCCTTTGAGGTTGATGCCCAGCAGCCAATCCCAGTCTTTTTCTGTGCTTTCCCAAACCGGGCCAGACGATGTCACCCCTGCGTTGTTGAAGACCACATGGATGGCACCGTAATGGGCTTCTATTTGCTCGGCAACGGTTTGCATCGCTGCAGCATCCGAGACATCGGCGGTGATGCCCAACGCTACGGCGCCCATCTGGTGCAATTCATCCACAGATTGGGCCAAGGCATCGCCTTGGATGTCGAGCAAAGCCAATTTCATGCCGCGCTTGGCGGCGGCCATGGCCAGTGCTTTGCCAATGCCCGAGCCACCGCCCGTGATGACGGCCACTTTTCCGGTGAAGTTTTTCATGGTTGATTTCCAGGGTGTGATTGATCAAGCGTGCTGTGCGTGTTGGGCTGCAGCCGTGTAGACAAAAATCTCATCTGAGAAGTCCACGTTCGGCAGGACTTCGCTTTCATACAGGTAGTCCTGGCTGTGCTGCCATTCCGGTTTGCTGCCGCGTTTGGGCATGCGGTCAACGCCGCGCAAGACATAACCAGCGTTCATGTCCTGCAGATCGGTCCACGGCAGCAATTGCATGTCGGTGTCTTCTGCACGGATGGCCGGTTGGACACTGGCCAAATTTCGCTCTTGCATGTGTTGCAACAACTTGCAGACAAATTGGGCAATGAGTTCGGCGCGCAAGGTCCAGCTGTAGCGCCCATAGCCGTAAACCCACGCCATGTTGGGAACACCGGTGAACATGATCCCTCGGTAGCTGACCGTCTCTGCAAAGTTGACAGATTGGCCATCCACCGAAAACGGAATTTCTCCCATCACGGACAACTCAAAACCCGTGGCGGTGACGACGACATCGCAATCGACGCGCTCACCACTTTTCAGCTGGATGCCCTTGTCATCGAAATGCTCGATATGGTCGGTGACCACCGAAGCCTGGCCTGAGCTGAAGGCTTTGAACAAGTCACCGTCAGGCACAAAAGCCACCCTTTGCTGAAATGGTCTGTAGGGCGGGGTGAAATGTTTATCGACATCAAACCCTTCAGGCAGGCAAGCCTTGACACCTGCGATCAGGTGTTTCTTCATCACATCGGGATGGCTTTTGGCTTTCTCAATGATGTCGGCACGCTCCCGAACGACTTTGCGGCGCATGATTTCGTGAATCCACGTTTCATCAATGCCCAGGCTGCGCAACTCTTCGGCCAGTGCATCGCTGTTGCGACCCGTTGCAAAGTAAGTCGGCGTTCTTTGGAGCATGGTGACATGCGCGCATTGCCCGGCCATGGCGGGGATCAGTGTGGCCGCTGTCGCGCCAGAGCCAATGACGGTGACGCGTTTGCCCGTGAGATCCAAGTCCTCTGGCCAGTTCTGCGGGTGAATCACCTGGCCCTTGAACCGGTCCATCCCCGGCCATGCGGGCGTATAGCCATGGCTGTGGCGATAGTAGCCTTGGCACATCCAGAGAAAATTCGTCTGGATGTTTATCCGCCTCTGGCCTTCAGCGGTCTCGACCTCCAAAGACCAAGTGTTCGATGTGCTTGACCAATTGGCAGAACGAACGCGGTGCTTGTAACGGATGTGGGGTGCCAGATTGGCGTCCGCGATCACGGAGCCCAAGTAATCCAGAATCTGCTGCCGGGTCGCAATCGGATTGCCGATCCACGGTTTGAACCCATAACCGAATGTGAAGAGGTCACTGTCTGACCGGGTGCCTGGGTAGTTGTGGATGTGCCAGGTGCCACCGAATGTTTCCAGTGACTCCAAAATCAGAAATTGCTTCTCGGGAAACGCTTGGCGTAACGCATGAGCACTGCATATGCCTGAAATACCGGCACCAACAATAACTACATCGTATTGCTCTGCGTCCTTGTCTGAATTTTTCTTATTTGGGGTGTTTTCAATCATGCTGCGAACCTTGCTGAAGTACAGCTTTTGCTGTGACTTCAGTTTGGTGGCAAGGGCATGGGTAAGACTGTCGTGTTTGAGCAGTCTGAGGAATTCCAGTTTTTTAGTTGGATCTCATAGATCAATCGAATCGATCGGATGTGCCGATAACAGGCCTCACTGCAATTTTCGCGTGACCAATCGCTTTCAATGAAATGACAACGCTGAAAAAATAGCTGAAGGACTGCTTTGGGTCGAGAGGGTGAGTTCACCGGTTCGAGCAGCGGACTTTCACCCACGATTTTTCAGTGCGGTCTGCTAACTAGCTAGGTAGGACGACTGCAGTTCCTTCGAAACCGGTCGTTGGTGTCACAGCATTGCAGGGTGAATCAGTGACGGCTTTTACCAGGCACCATGAATCAAGCCCTTGAGTTCGTTAGGTCGCTATCGCTGCAATTATGCCGTTATGGCACCTAGAGTTGATGGCCGTAATGGGTCGGGTGCTTCAATCATTGCTGGAAGTGGCTCCACCGATGTACTTATCGAAAAGCCCTAGTTCTTCCCGGCCGTCTGCAAAGCGTATATTCCTGAATATCCCGCCGAGAAATCCGGCGGTAATTCAATGATTCCAGTTTCCACGCGTGCATGAGTAGCCGGCTCGCCCCTGACCATCTGGTTGCGATGGATGCTGTCTACAACGGGTGCGGTATAGGCGAATGAGTCAGCAGCGGCGTACTGAATGATGTAGGTCGTGCGCAAGGTGTCCGAGCGATTTTGACTGGAGCCGTGCACTGCGAGGCCGTGATGTGCCACCACATCTCCCACATCCAGCTCATTGTCGACTACGTTCTCAAAGTCTTCCCGCGTCATCGTGTGGTTGCAATTGAGTTTATAGATGCCGTTTTCCCAATGACTGCGCGGCCCCAACTTGTGGCTGCCGGGGATCGTCTGAAGGCAGCCATTGATGGCGCGGGAGGGATTCAAAGGTACGCTCAGAGCGACAAGATTGGTGTTGGTGTGAGGAAACACCGGCCAGTCCTGATGCCAGCCAATCTCTGCACCTCCATGAGGCAGTTTGAAATTGATCTTCGAGTGGTAAAACTTGACCGCTCCACCAAGCAGGTCTGCGGCGATGTCACCCAGGATCGAATCGAAAGCGGCTTCAACATACACCGAATCTAGTTCGGTTGGGCTGGAGATACGCCTGATACGTGGCGCAAGGGCGGTATGCGCAGGCTCTAGGTCGTAATGTTTTGACTTTTGCTGGAGTGATCGGCCCTCATCGTACAGTCGCTCAGTGGTCGCGATCAGCCTCGCAAGCAATTTGGGATCAAGTACCTGACGGAGATTGAGATAACCCGTATCGCGGTAGTCCCCGATCTGCTCAAGGGAAAGGATGCGTTGATGGCGGGTATTCATCTGGCTTCCTGCGTCGAGCTTGTAAGCGGGAAAATATGGTCGCTTCCCTTGATGAGTGGTTTTGTATTGGTTGACCGTACGTAGTCAGGACGTGGGTTGGGAACGTCGTTGCACCGGTTTGATACCGGGTTGTAGACCACATAAATCGCCCAACGATTGTGCTGGGACAAGTTATGCCCCGAGGCGTGCAGAATATTGCAGTCAAAGAACACCACGGTGCCGGGCTTGCCAGTGATCGCCACCGGTGCGGGGCTGCGAGCCATGATTTCTAGCAGCTTGTCCTTCGGCGTCACATAAAACTTGTAGCCCGTAGCGTCGTTGAATTCTGGCTCTAGATTGCCCTCTTTGTGGCTGCCCGGAATGAAGTACAAGCACCCGTTCATTTCTGTTGGCTCGTCCAGCATGACCAACGCTGTAGTTGGACGTGCCTCAGGCATGCCATCTCGCTTCCAAGTTCCGTAGTCCTGGTGCCACGCCCACACCGAACCGTCAATGGCGGTCTTCAAATTGCATTTGGTGTGATGGATGTAGAGCTCCTGCTCGGAAAGCAGATCCTGTGCGGGCTCGAGCATACGTGAAGTACGCGAGACGGCATGAAACACCGGTGAACCTGTAGGGCCGTCTTGCTCGTGGACCTGATAGATAGTTTTGGCAATATTGCTTCCCTTTTCCCGCACCAAGTGATCGGTGTCGATCACTTGAATTCGCTCAAGCTCGGCCCTCATGGCCGCTACTTCAGGGGCAGAAAAAAGGCCATCAAGGGTGAGAAATCCATCACGGCGGTAGGTTTCGATCTGCAGATGGGTGAGGCGCACTGGCAAACTCCTTAAACAGGAGTTCATGGTATGTGACTGGTATGCCAGATGTCAAGTGCGGGTAATCAGGGTCCTGTGGGCGAAACCGAAAAGATCATCAATCAACCGATCACTTGCCTCGGCAGCCTTGTCAGATTTGCCGGAGGCCATCGCACGTGCAAGGGCCACGTGCAGACGCAGTGTCGCGTTGACTTGATCATGGTGATGGTAGAACCAGAAACGCCGTGAGGCCGAGTGCAGAGCGGACACGGCCGCAGCAGCCACAATGTTCCGAGCGCTGTGTGCTGACTGCCTGTTCATTTCATTGTCCCATTTCAGGAATGCTACAAGGTCATCAGACTTCACAGCAGTCTCCATGTTCTGAGCAATGGCGGCCATGGTCTCGCGCTCTGCCAGAGTGGCACGCGTAGCTGCAGATCGAGCAATAAGGCGGTCGAGTTCGCGCCGTGTCTCTAGGATTTGGAGTTGATGACCCACGTCGATGGCGGTGACCACCACACCGCGACGGGGCAAGATCTGAACAAGATGTTCGCGCGCCAGACGCTGCAAGGCTTCACGGATCGGCGTATGCCCAATGCCGATGCGTTCGCTGAGCATGGCCTCAGACACCACGCTGCCCGGCGCGAGTTCAAGAGTCACGATCATCTCTTCAATGAGGCGATAAGCTTCCTCGTTGAGTGAGGGCGGCACCTGGCTAGGAGTAGGCGATTTCGAGAGTACGCGAGGTCGACTGGTCATAATCAATATGGTGCCACAAGAAAATCCCCGACACTACAACTCACGAGGCATTTAGGATGGTGGCACGACCGCTTTGAGTCAGTATTAGCCATCTCGCCAATATAAAAGGATCGTCATCACCTCGAAGCGATCCAGAGCTTTGCAACTGTCAGCTGATCAGATTAAACCGGTCAGCGGACGAAGCAGTGACTACTGAGTTCGAGTGCCTGCTTCTGAGTTGAAGCCAAGAAGTTACTGTCGGATACGACCGACCGCTATCGCTGTATCTGAGTCAGGGGCTGGTTCACCGTGAAGACCGCTTTGGGTCGAAACGAGTCCTTCAAGCAAGTCGCCATAGCAACAGCTCGGCATGCGCGTTCGCTTTCGTGAGCGCTGAACACTTCTCTAGATCCGACCCGCTACGCAAGAAGCCAAAGAAAAGGCCTCGCCACGCCGAAGCGCAACGAGGCCCACTTGCAAGATGTGATGATTACTTGGCAGTAGGCATCACAAACTCAGCCCCCTTGCCAATGCTCTCAGGCCAGCGCTGCATGATGGACTTTTGCTTGGTGTAGAACCGCACGCCTTCTTCGCCATAGGCGTGCATGTCGCCAAACAGCGAGCGCTTCCAGCCGCCAAAGCCGTGCCAGGCCATGGGCACCGGGATGGGCACGTTGATGCCGACCATGCCCACCTGAATGCGGCGGCTGAATTCGCGGGCCACGTTGCCGTCGCGGGTGAAGCAGCTCACGCCGTTGCCGAATTCGTGGTCGTTGATGATTTGCACCGCAGTCGCAAAGTCGGGCACGCGCACGCAGCTTAAGACCGGGCCAAAGATTTCTTCTTTGTAGATCTTCATGTCGGTGGTCACGTTGTCAAACAGCGTGCCGCCCAGCCAAAAACCTTGCTCGCAACCGGCACCGGCCTTTGCACCGTCAAATTCGCGGCCATCGACCAAGAGCTTCGCGCCTTCGGCCACGCCCGCGTTGATGTAGCCCTTGATGCGCTGACGCGCCGCGTCGGTCACGATGGGGCCCATTTCGGCGGCCAGGTTTTCGCCGTTCAGCACTTGCAGCGCCTTGGTGCGCTCGATCAGCTTGGGCAAGATCTTGTCGGCCACATCACCCACCAACACCGCCACGCTGATCGCCATGCAACGCTCGCCAGCCGAGCCGTAGCCAGCGCCGATCAGCGCGTCCACGGTCTGGTCGATGTCGGCGTCGGGCATGACCACCAAGTGGTTCTTCGCGCCGCCCAAGGCTTGCACGCGCTTGCCGTGGTGAGCGCCGGTTTCGTAGATGTAGTTGGCAATCGGTGTGGAGCCCACAAAGCTGATGGCTTTCACGTCGGGGTGCTCCAGCAGCGCGTCCACGGCTTCTTTGTCGCCCTGCAACACGTTGAACACGCCGTCCGGCAAGCCCGCTTTTTTCAGCAACTCGGCCATGAACAACGAAGGCGTCGGGTCGGTCGGGCTGGGTTTCAAGATGAAGGTGTTGCCCGCCGCAATCGCCACCGGGAACATCCACATGGGCACCATGACGGGGAAGTTGAAGGGCGTGATGCCCGCGACCACGCCCAGAGGTTGGCGCAGCGTCCAGTTGTCGATGCCGGTGGACACTTGGTCGGTGAAGTCGCCCTTGAGCAGCTGCGGGATGCCGGTGGC
Organism: Limnohabitans sp. 2KL-1; assembly: GCF_003063435.1. Lineage (GTDB taxonomy): Bacteria > Pseudomonadota > Gammaproteobacteria > Burkholderiales > Burkholderiaceae_C > Limnohabitans_A. Next base: position 376,139 of record NZ_NESL01000001.1, read on the forward strand.
AAATTCCACGATGTCGATGCCGCGCGAAACCTCGCCTTGCGCGTCGGTGAACACCTTGCCGTGTTCGGCGGTGATCATGTGGGCCAATTCGTCCTTGTGGGTGTTCAGCAGTTCGAGAAACTTGAACATCACGCGGGCGCGGCGCAGTGGGGGTGTGTCGGCCCAGGCAGGGAAAGCGGCTTGCGCAGCGGCCACGGCTTTGGCGACTTCGGCACTGTTGGCCAAGGCCACATTGCCGGTCACGGCACCGGTGGCGGGGTTGGTCACAGGCTGGCTGCGGCCCGAAGCGCCTGCGGCGACTTGGCCGCCAATGAAATGACCGATGTTGGAAGTGCTCATGGGGGACTCCTTGTGGCTTGCGCCGGTTGCTCGTGGATTTGTCTTTTGTAGGAGCCCACCCTGTGGGCGATTCTTTGATCGACTACTCATCTGGGAATCGCCCACAGGGTGGGCTCCTACATTGCGCATTGCAGTGTAGGCACCCCCGCCATGCCCCACAAGCCTTTAAAGCTGAATTGATTGTTCAAAATAATGAACAATACTCGGATGGAAGAGCAAAAAATCAACACCCTCTGGACCCACCTGCACTGGCTGAGCGTGCTGGCGCAGCAGGGCAGCTACACGGCGGCTGCCGCCCGCTTGGGCGTGAGCAAGGCCGCTATGAGCCAGCGCATTGCCGAGCTGGAGCGTGCGGCCAAAGTGACCTTGGTGCAGCGCACTACCCGCAGCCTGCGCCTGACCGAGGCGGGCCAGCGGCTGGTGGACGAGACCCGTGCCTCGTTCGAGCAAATCGAGCAAAGCTTCGCCCAAGTGCGCGATTTGGCCGAACAGCCCAGTGGCTTGTTGCGGGTGACGGCCCCGGTGGCCTTTGCGCGCCAGCAACTCGTGCCCTTGTTGGCCGATTTCCTCAAAGACTATCCCGACGTGCGGATCGAGCTGGACCTGTCCGACCGCCTGAGCACCTTGGCCACCGAAGGCTATGACCTGGCGATTCGCCACACCGCCCGCCCGCCCGACACCCATGTGGCCTGGGCGCTGTGCGACACCGAATCGGTGCTGGTGGCGACCCGCGCTTATTTGCGCAAACACGGAGAGCCGCAGACCCCTGCCGAGCTGCAGGGGCACAACTGCCTGCACTACCCCCGCTCGCAAGACACCCCGGCCTGGACGTTTGAGCCACGCCAGCCGTCCATCGCTGGCGAGCGCATCACCGTGCCCGTGAGTGGCAACTTCGCCGCCAACAACAGCGAGGCCCTGCGCGAAGCCGCATTGGCGGGCGCAGGCATCGCCCTCATGCCCGACTTCAGCGCCCAGACCGAGTTGCGCAAGGGTCATTTGGTGCGTGTGCTGCCCGATTGGAAACCCGTAGGCGCGTTTGCCGAAACCATTTACGCCATCCGCCCGTATGCGCCACATGTGCCCCGGGCCGTAACGGCGCTGGTGGCGCGTTTGAGGCAGGGACTGGGCAGCGGGTTTGGGGGGTGAGCGCAGCGCGTCAACCGTCGAGATGGATCAGGCCATCAGCCAGCACCCGTTGGGCATCTTCTTGCCCGAGTGCGAAAGCATCTTCCACCGTGGTGCCTCGCCGGCAGTCCCATGTGGACACGGGCACTTTGTGGCTGGGTTGCCAGTAGATGCGCCCGTGTGCCTGAAACAGTGTCGGTTTGCCAGGGTAGTGGCGCGTCAGCAAGACCAGGGTGGATGCTTTTTCTGACGTTGTCTGAGCCGGGATCGGCGCGTTGTCGGTGTAGCCGCCGTCAAAAGCCCATTCACCTTGCAGATGGACACCGGACATGAAGGGCGGTGCTGCGGCTGCGGCTCTCAGCGTGGTTTGGGCTTCTTGGGCGGTGGTGCAGTCTTGCAACGCGAAGAACGCCTGTTTCAAACCCAGAAACCGGGGCAGGGCCGGGTGGATGTTGTGAAACAGTTGTTTGTCCACCAGATAGGCCAAAGTGCCTGCGGCCACGCTGCCTGCCAGACCCAGCGCGCGGGCCGGTCGCGTCACAGCCACCAGCAAGCGGCTGGGGGCGGATTGAATGGCTTTGAAATGACCTTCATTGACGAAATGAGCCAGCCAGGCGGGGTAAACCGTTTGATGGGCAAAGTTCAATTGCAGGCGTGTCAGGCCGCGCCAGTCAAACAGTTGGGCGTTGGCGGCATACAGACGCTGGCAGGCCTGCAGCGCCGTGCTGGTGCTGCCCGCCAAAAACGATGCGGCAATTGCAGCCCCTGCGCTGGTGCCAACCAGTGAGGCGGGCAAGCGTGCACCGTACGCCTGCAACTGCGTCAGCAGACCGGCCTGCCACCAGCAACGGTTGCCGCCACCTGCAAAAGCCAGGGTCTGGACTTGTGAAAAATTCAGGGCTTGCATGGGCTTTTATTGAATAAATAAGTATTCTATGGGCCTGTCATTCAAGAGGCACGCCCATGAAATTTTGGCTCAAAGACAACCGCAGTTTCATCCTGTTCCTGTGCTGTTTTGGCGGCTTTTCGCTTGGCCGTGGCCGACTGGAACCCAATCCCGTCGGGCTCCATGCGTCCGACGTTGTTGGAGGGCGATGTGGTGGTGGCCGAGCTGGGCGAGCCGCAGCGCGGGGACTTTTGCTTCGCCCAAAGACGGCGTGCGCTGGATCAATTGCTTGGTCCAACTTTAAAAGATTTCATACAAGGGCAAACATGAAAAGCACCGTGACAAGACAAGCTACGTTGGCAGATTTGGATGCCTTGGTTGAGTTGATGGACGGATATCGACAGTTTTACGGGCAAACCAGTGATCCAGTGGCAGCCAGGCGGTTTTTGCTTGACCGGTTTAACCACGGAGAGTCGGTTATTTTTCTGGCTTCTCAAGACGGCATACCTGTGGGTTTTACCCAGCTATATCCCTCATTTTCCTCAGTGTCCTTAGCGCGAATATTTGTGTTGAATGACTTGTATGTGAATGAACAAGGACGCAGAAATGGCGTGGGTCGCGCTTTGATTTCAGCAGCCATCGAGTTCGCGAAAACCGTGGGTGCTGTGCGTTTGACGCTGTCAACCGCAGTCACTAACCTTTCCGCCCAGTCTTTGTACAGCGACATGGGTTGGGTTAAGGAAGATGATTTCTACTTTTATCGTTGGGCAACGACGGCATGATGCACCGCTTGTACATGCTGCCGGTGGCACCTGTGCACAAACTGATCGTGCCGTCGGTGATGCGGGCGTTGGGATAGCAGCGTCTGTGGTCAGCCCGGATGGTGGTCTTTCAGCAGCATCTGACGTGAAAAGACCAGAAACTCGTCCAGATGCAACTGGATGATGTTGACCGTGATGGGCAATTGCAGGGTCTGGTATTCGTGGACGGCAATGTTTCGGAAGCCCACCATGTGTTTCATGGACTCCGCCAGTTCGGGGTCGAGCCAGTTTGCGTTGGCCAGCAGCGCAAAGACATCGCGTGAGCTTTGCGGCAGGCCCAGACTTTCCCGACGGATGATGTGATGGCCCATGTCGAGCGCCGCTTCGCATGCACGCTGGATGTTCAAAATGGCCGCGTCTTGACGTGTTAAGTTGGTGGCAAAGGTTTCGGGATCGGCATTGAACTCATCGCGAGCTCGGGCGACGCAGCGTTCAATGGTGGCGGCTTTGTTCAGCAAAACGTCATCGGCCATACACGCTTCCTCTTTGCGTCACATCGCCGATCAACCCGGATCGGGCTTCGTTGAGCGCCATTTTTTCGCTGAGCATGGCCGCTTCAAACAAGCCAGCCCGGACATCCTTGCGCCACCAGGCGGTGCCCAGGGTCAGAATTTGGTATTGCATGACGGTGGACGCTGCACGAATGTCCAGCAAATCCACCGGGCATCCTGCGATGTCGGCCAGTGGGCCGGACAGGCCAAAAAGCGTCACAGGGTCCCCATAGCCTTCGAGCAAAACAGCCAGATCGAGGTCGCTGTCAGAGCGCGCAGATTGCCCTTGATTCTGTATGCGACTGCCAAAAGCATAGACCGCCAGCAGACCGGGCAGGCGTTGCTGGAGCAGGGTGATTAAGGCGTCTTTGTGCATGTTTGGATTGTGCCTTGAAGGGCTCAAACCCCCCGCGCCAACACCGGAAACAACTTGTGCAGCCCGTCGGCCATCACCTCGACCGCCAGGGCCGCCAGGATCAAGCCCATCAGGCGGGTCATGACGTTGATGCCGGTTTTGCCCAGGATGCGGGCAATCGGGGTGGCCAGTGAAAAGCACAGCGCCGTGGCCAGGGCAATGACCACACCGTAGCCAACCAAGGTGCCCAGTTGGGCGAAATTCTTGGCTTTTTCGGCATAGATCACCACGGTGGACATGGTGGCCGGCCCGGTCAGCAGCGGGATGGTCAGGGGCACCACGGCGATGCTGGCGCCTACGGCCGCTTTGGCTTCGGCGTCGTGCACTTCGTCGGCGTTGGCGCGGGCTTCGGCGGGTTGCGCATTCAGCATCGACAGGGCCGATGTGAGCAGCAGCATGCCGCCACCGACCTGAAAGCTGGCCAGTGAGATGCCAAAAAATTCCAGAATTTGCAGGCCCAGCAGGGCGCTGGCGGCGATCACGATGAAGGCGGAGGTCGATGACACCCAAATGGTGCGCTGGCGCTGTGCGCGGCTGAAGCCTTGGGTGTAGTGGATGAAAAACGGGACGATGGCCAAAGGGTTGACGATGGCCAGCAGGGTGATGAGCGGTTTGAAGTCCATCGGCGCATTGTGCCCCGCTTCAGGTAGCTGGCGTGCGTCGGCGGAACATGCTCCAGCCTTCCATGTGCAGGACCTTGTCGCCGTGCTGGTTGAACATTTCCCACAGGTTGCGCGTCATGCCCACGTCGGGACGCTTGCTCATGGGTTTGGTCTCCAACACCGTGCTTTGCAGGCGCAAGGTGTCGTTTGGGTAAACGGGTTTGAGCCATTTGAGGCCTTCGATGCCGGGTGAGCCCAGGCTGGAGGTTTCGTGCAAAAAGTTGGTCACCATCAGCCGCATGGCCATGGCGCAGGTATGCCAACCGCTGGCCGATAAGGCACCAAATACCGAGGCTTTGGCCGCTTCGTCGTCCAGGTGAAAGGGCTGAGGGTCGAATTGGGTGGCAAAGGCGATGATTTCTTCGCGGGTGGGCGTGATGCAGCCCATGTCCCGCACCTCGCCGACCGTCATGTCTTCCCAGTAATACTTGATTTGCGCCATCAGCGGCCTCCCGAGATGTCCAGAAAGCTCATGGTGGTGTAGCTGGCATTGTCCGACAGCAGCCAGACAATGCCTTGGGCCACTTCTTCGGCGGTGCCGCCGCGCTGCGCAGGTACCAGGTGTTGCAGGTCTCTCACGCGGTTGGGCAAGCCGCCCGATGCGTGGATATCGGTCTCGATCAAGCCCGGGCGCACGGCGTTGACGCGGATGCCCTCGCTTGCGACCTCTTTGGACAGTCCGATGGTGAAGGCATCGATTGCGCCTTTGGCGGCGGCGTAGTCCACATATTGACCGGGTGCGCCCAGGCGCGCTGCGGCGCTCGACACGTTGACGATGCTGCCGCCTTCGCCGCCGTGTTTTGTGCTCATGCGGCGCACGGCTTCGCGGGCGCAGATCAGGCTGCCGATCACGTTGATGTCGAACATGCGCTTCCAGCGGGCCACGCTCATCTCGTCCACGCGAGCGGTGACGTCCACCACACCCGCGTTGTTCACCAAGCCACTCAGGCGGCCGAATTTGGCATCGATGTGTTCGAACATGCGCAGCACTTGCACTTCGTCGGCCACATCGGCTTGAACCGACATGGCTTGCCCCCCCGAGGCGCGGATCTGTCGCACCACCTCGTCGGCGGCCAGCGAGTTGGCGGTGTAGTTCACAGCCACCGACCAGCCATTTTGGGCGGCCAAAAGGGCGGTGGCGGCCCCGATACCCCGGCTGCCACCGGTCACCAACAAGACCTTGTTCATCACGTATCTCCTGCAAAAATTCCGGACTGCGGTTAAAACCGCTGTTTTGTTCAACGATTACACAACACACAAGGAGACAGCATGGGTCGCACAGTGGACTATTACCTCGCCCCCCAGAGCCCCTGGGCCTATTTGGGCCATCAGCGCCTGGTGGAGATCGTGCAGCGCACCGGGGCCAAGGTTCGGGTGATGCCGATGGATTTGGGCGGCAAGGTGTTCCCGATTTCTGGCGGCTTGCCCTTGGGCCAGCGTGCGCCGCAGCGCCAGGCTTATCGCCTCGTGGAGCTTGCGCGTTTCAGTCGGCACCTGAATGTGCCTTTGAACCTCAAGCCCAAGTACTTTCCGGTCGGCGGCGATGACGCTGCGCGCCTGATCATTGCCGCCGATCTGGCCCAAGGCCCGCAGGCGGCCATGCAGATCGCAGGTGCGATTTTGGCGGCTTGCTGGGCGCAGGAACGCAACATGGCCGATGACAAGGTGCTGGCCGAATTGCTGCAAGAACAAAATTTGCCCGCCACCTTGCTTGAACAATCGCACAACCAGGCGGTGCAGGAGCGCTATGAGACCTGCACCCAGGCGGCCATCGATGCCGGGGTGTTTGGTGCCCCCAGTTATGTCGTGGATGGCGAAATTTTTTGGGGCCAGGACCGACTCGATTTTGTCGAGCGGGCCTTGACGCAGTGAAGTGTTTGACCAACGAGGAGATTCAAATGGGCATGATGATCGAATTGAAAGCTGCTGATGGCACTCTGGTGCCCGCTTACGAAGCGCGCCCCGCAGGCACGCCCAAGGGCGCGGTGGTGGTGATTCAGGAGATTTTTGGCGTCAACAGCCACATGCGCAGCGTGGCCGATGGCTATGCCGCCGAGGGCTATGTGGCTGTGGCACCGGCGGCCTTTCACCGGGTCAAGTCCGGGGTGGAGTTGGGTTATTCCGAGGCTGACATGGGTGAAGGCTTTGGCTACAAAACAGCGGTGGAGGCTTTGCCTGCGCCCGGCGTGATGCAGGACATCCAGTCCGCGATTGACCATGCTGCAAAGGTGTCGGGCGGCAAAGTGGGCATCGTGGGGTATTGCTGGGGCGGTTTGCTGACCTGGCGCGCAGCCTGCACGTTGACCGGTCTGAGTGCAGCGGCCCCCTATTACGGCGGCGGTGTGACGACCGAAGCCGAAATCGCCCGCCAGCCCCGGGTGCCCGTGATGGCGCATTTTGCCGACGAAGACAAGTGGATTCCGCTCGATTCCGTAGAGGCTTTCAAGAAAGCACACCCGCAAGTGCAGGTGTTCACTTATGCGGCGCACCACGGCTTCAACTGCGATCAGCGCGGGGCCTGGCATGCCCCTTCGGCGCAATTGGCCCGTGAGCGCACACTGACATTTTTTGCGCAACATCTGGGCTGAAATGCCCTTTTCTCAGGGGCTGTCTTCTCGTGTGGGAGGATGCCCCTGTATTCGACGCCCGTATCAGCGTGCGTGCCCAAACAGGTCTGTGTGGCGAACTTCCATGCGCGAGTGGGGGTTCGCTGTCAACCAATGACGCTCGCCAGCGCTTATTCGCTGGTTCGCGCCAGATAACGCTTGCGCCAAAACACCAGCCCCATGACCAGCGCGATGCTGCCCATGCTGCCCAGCGTCCACCAGAAAGCTGAGACCTTGTGCAGCCAAGGCATGAACTCGAAGTTCATGCCGAAAATGCCGGCGATCAGGTTCAGTGGCAAAAAAATGGCGGTCAGCGCCGTCAGGGTGCGCATGATGTCGTTGGTGCGGTTACCCTGCACGTTGAAGTGCATTTGCACCGCCGTTTCGGTGTTGTGCTCCAGACGGCGCACATGCTGCACCACCCGGTCGATGTGCTCCAGCACATCGCGGCTGCGGATTTTGAGCAGTTCGTGTTCGCGCTGGGCGGCGCTGTCTGCGCCAACGCGCCAGCTGTCGAGGGCTTCGGTCCAGCTTTGCATGGCGGTGTGCTGGTCGTCGCACAGGGCTTCGAGCTGGTGCAGCGCCAGCCGGGCATGCAGCAGCGCGTCCCAGCGGCTAAAGCGCGTGCGCGGGTGCAGCAGTTCGGCTTGCCAATGGTCGAGCTGGCGGCTCAGTTCACGGCGCAAGTCCAGATAACCATCGACCATGTGGCTGACGATGCGCAGCATCATGTCGGCCGGGCTGTGGGGCACGCCACGCGCCCCGGCAGAGCGCGGGTCGGCTGCGTCGTGGGCCTGCGTGCTGGCCAGCAGGCGGGCGGCATAGGCTTCGCGCACGGCGCAGTCGGCCGGGTGCACGCTCAGCAGCACCCGGTCAAACACCGCAAAGCCGACCGGGCTGGTGTCGATGCGGTGCAGCACCGGCGGGCCGGGGCGTTTGCCGGTTTGCAGGTTCAGGCCGTTGTCGGGCCGGGCGTCTGCGCCATCCGGGCGCTGGGCCAGCCGCCTGAACACCATCAGGTCGTAGTGCGAGCTGTAGTCAAAACGCGAGGGCAGTTGGGCGTTGAGCAGGTCCGAGACGTGCAAGTCCACCAGTGTTTGGCCGGTGAGCTTTTCCAGGCTGTGCTGGATGGCCTCCAGTTCTGCCCGGAACGCCTCGCGTGAGCAGGCGATCCAGACATAGCCGGTCTGCGGCAGCTGGTCCGGCAGCGCCAGTGCGGCGTGCACCTGCACGCCCGAAATGCTGAAAACCCGCATGGGGCGGCTCAGCCCTGTCGGATCAGGCGGGCGGCGTCGCGGGCGAAGTAGGTCAGCACGCCATCGGCCCCGGCGCGCTTGAAGGCCAGCAGGCTTTCCATCATCACCAAATCGTGGTCCAGCCAGCCGTTTTGCGCGGCGGCTTTGAGCATGGCGTATTCGCCCGACACCTGGTAGGCGAAGGTCGGCACCTTGAACTCGTCTTTCACGCGGCGCACGATGTCCAGATAGGGCATGCCGGGCTTGACCATGACCATGTCGGCGCCTTCGGCCAGGTCCATGGCGACTTCGCGCAGGGCTTCGTCGCTGTTGCCGGGGTCCATCTGGTAGACCTTTTTGTTGCTCTTGCCCAAGTTGCCGGCCGAGCCGACCGCATCGCGGAAGGGGCCATAAAAGGCGCTGGCGTACTTGGCGCTGTAGGCCATGATGCGGGTGTGGATCAGGCCACGGGCTTCGAGCGCCTGGCGGATCGCGCCGATGCGGCCGTCCATCATGTCGCTGGGGGCCACCATGTCGACGCCGGCTTGGGCTTGCGTCAGGGCCTGCTGCACCAGCACGGCGGTGGTTTCGTCGTTCAAGATGTAGCCGGTCTCGTCCAGCAGGCCGTCCTGGCCGTGGCTGGTGAAGGGGTCCAGCGCCACGTCGGTCATCACGCCCAGTTCGGGAAAGCGTTTTTTCAGCTCGCGCACCACGCGGGGCACCAGGCCGTCGGGGTTCATGGCTTCGCTGCCTGTGGGGTCTTTCAGGCTGGCGTCGATCACCGGGAACAGCGCCATGACCGGGATGCCGAGCTTGACGCAGTCTTCGGCCACGGGCAGCAGCAGGTCGAGCGACAGGCGCTCGACGCCGGGCATGGAGCCCACGGCTTGGCGCTGGTTCTGACCGTCCAGCACAAACACTGGGTAGATCAGGTCGTGCGGCGTGACCTGGTGTTCACGCACCAGGTTGCGGGTGAATTCGTCACGGCGAAGGCGTCGTGGGCGGCTGGAGGGGAAGGGGGCAACGGGGTTCATGCGGAAAATTGTGCCTGAAGTCGTGCGTTAAGCCAAAGGCGCAGGGTCGCCATGGCGTGTCTCGCCTGCGGAAAATGAACTCATGAAAATCATAAAATGAGAAATTTACCGAATAAATCACGCAAAAACTCAAATCTATCTTGATATCGGTTTTGATATTTGATAAATTCTAGGTGGGCAGATTCTGCCTCCCGCTTTTCCTCCCTGAGCGGGTGCCTTGATGTGTGACAGCAAAAAGGCTTCCTGCCCTCGGCTTCAAGCCGGGGGTTTTTTTTGCGCGTGTGATCGCATGTGCCCATTTGCCAATGAGTCTGACTACACTCAAGCCATGCTCTGGATCAAAGCCCTTCACATCGTTTTCGTCGCCAGCTGGTTTGCCGGGCTGTTTTACTTGCCCCGCATTTACGTCAATTTGGCCATGGTCCCTTCTGACTCAACGGCCGAACGGGCCAGGCTGATCTTGATGGCCCGCAAGTTGTACCGCTTCATGACGATTCTGGCGGTACCTGCACTCGCGCTGGGTTTGTGGCTTTGGCTTTATCACGGCATTGGCATGGGTGGCGGCCAAGGCTGGATGCACGCCAAGTTGTTGATTGTGCTGGCTTTGCTGGGCTATCACCACAGTTGCGGTGCTTTGTTGCGTCGGTTTGAAACCGGTCAAATGCAGCGCAGCCATGTCTGGTTTCGTTGGTTCAACGAAGCGCCTGTCCTCATGATGTTGCTGGCCGTCATCTTGGTTGTGGTCAAGCCTTTTTAAGGTCGGGCATTTGGCATGCGCACCCTGAACACGCGCAACACCGCAGCTTGGCCTTTGTTCTGGATCTATGCGACCTTGATCGTGTACGCCAGTCTGTATCCGTTTGACAATTGGCGTTTTCAGGGGATCGCGCCTTGGTCGTTCTTGACAGCGCCGTGGCCGCGCTACTGGACGGGTTTCGATGTCTTATCGAACGTGCTGGGTTATGCCCCATTGGGTTTTTTGCAGGCCTTGGCGTTTTATCGGACAAACCGTCGCCATTCGCCTCTTGTGTGGGTGGTTTTGACGGCTGCAGGTCTCTCGCTGCTGATGGAGTCGCTGCAAATGTTGTTGCCTGTGCGCGTGCCCTCCAATGTCGATGCTGCCTTGAATGTCTGTGGTGCCATGGCCGGGGCCGTGGTGGCGCGGGGGTTGGCGTGGGCAGGCATGATGGACCGATGGGGCCGATTTCGGGACCGTTGGTTTGGTGTCGAGGCCAGCGGCGCATTGGCATTGCTCGCCTTGTGGCCCTTGGGCTTGTTATTTCCCGCGCCTGTGCCCTTTGGCTTGGGGCAGGTGTTTGAGCGGCTGGAGGCGGCGTTCACGGAACTGTTGCAAGACACACCTTGGCTGGAGTGGTGGCCGGTGCGCGAGGTGGAGTTGCAGCCTTTGCTGCCCATGACCGAAACGGTTTGCGTGACATTGGGCGTGCTGTTGCCCTGTTTGTTGGCGTATGGCGTGGTGCGACGCACGGCGCAACGATGGGCGGTGGCGGGTGGCTGCTTGCTTTTGGGCTTGCTGGCCAGCGCCCTTTCTGCCGCATTGACCTATGGGCCAGCCCATGCTTGGGATTGGGTCAGTCCCGAAGTGTTCAGGGGGCTCCTGTTGGCGGCTGTCTTGGCGGCCGGGTTGGTGTGGAGCCCACCGCGATTGTGCTGGGTACTGGCCTTGGCTGCCTTGGTGCTGCAGTTGAGCTTGCTCAACAACGCCTCCGCCGATGTGTATTTTGCGTTGACCTTGCAGACTTGGGAGCAAGGCCGGTTCATTCGTTTTCATGGCCTCATCCAGTGGCTGGGATGGCTGTGGCCTTATGCGTTGTTCATTTACCTGGTGCGCAAGTTGTCTGGGTCGAGCCCTTTGCATTCAGCGTAAAAGGCGTCGGGCCTAAAATTCGGGCATGAGCATCGAAAACAATTCACTTTATTTCAAGCGGCATATCTTTTTTTGCCTGAACGAGCGCAAAAACAACGAAGCTTGTTGTGCGCAGCACAATCCACAAGCCGCTTTTGACCACTGCAAGGCTCAGGTCAAAGCTTTGGGCTTGGCGGGCCCCCAAGGCGTGCGCGTCAACAAAGCAGGGTGTCTGGACCGTTGTGCTGGTGGGCCTGTCGCCGTCGTCTATCCCGAGGGTGTTTGGTATACCTATGTGGATCAGACCGACATCGATGAGATTGTCGAGTCGCATTTGAAGAATGGGCAGATCGTGCAGCGGCTGGTTACACCCGAAAATATGGGGCGCTGATGAACTCGGCCACCCAGATGTTGAGCTTGCAAGGCGATGCAGGACTGATTGAGGCCTTGCTGGATGAGCCTGTCGGCGGCGTGACCCGTGGCACCGCCGTGATTGCACACCCGCATCCTTTGTTTGGCGGCACCATGCAAAACAAGGTGGTGCAAACCTTGGCTCGCGCCTTTGTCCAATGCGGTTGGCGGGCTGTTCGGTTTAATTTCAGGGGTGTAGGTGCCAGTGCCGGATCCTACGATGAGGGGCTAGGCGAGGCGAACGACATGTTGAAAGTGATTTCGCAAGTGGCCCCCAAGGGGTCGTTGTCCTTGGCCGGGTTTTCATTCGGCGCATTTGTCACGAGTCATGTGGTTCAGACGCTGGGCGTTGAACGCTTGCCCGAAAAACTGGTCTTGGTGGGGACGGCTGCATCGCGCTTCAGTGTTGCGCCGCTGCCACCCGATGTGCATCTGGCCAGCCTGGTGCTGCATGGCGAGCAAGACGATACGGTCTCCTTGGACAGCGTCATGGATTGGGCTCGTCCGCAGTCATTGCCCGTGACGGTTATTCCCGGCGTGGGACATTTCTTTCACGGGCAATTGCCATTGCTCAAAGCCTTGGTTGTGCGCCATTTGACGGCCTGATCGCAGGGCTTGCACGGCCCACTGAATTCCGTGTGTGTGCTGGCTCAGGGTGTTCATCGCAGCCCCATTTACCAAGGTACAAGTCAATATGAAGAGCTTTTTTAAAAATCTGGTGGCCATTTTGTCCCTGGCAACCATTTTGGGGGTCCAGGCCCAAATGCCGCATCCACCGGAAATGGCCGTCAAAGCCTATTTGTTGATGGACGTGACGGCCAATCAGGTGCTGGCGGCCAAAGATCCCGACATGGCCGTAGAGCCTGCATCGCTGACCAAGTTGATGACTGCCTACTTGGTGTTTGATGCCTTGAAGAGTCGCAAACTCGACCTCAAACAAACCTTGGCGGTGTCTGAGCGTGCCTGGAAAATGCCGGGTTCGCGCATGTTCATTGACCCCAAGATGAAGGTGCCCGTGGAAGACCTGATCAAGGGCATGATTGTGCAATCGGGCAATGACGCGACCGTGGCGTTGGCTGAAGGGGTGGGCGGCACGGTCGAGCGCTTTGTTCAGCTCATGAATGATCAAGCCAAGATGTTGGGCATGAACAACACGGCCTATAAAAACCCCGAGGGTTTGACCGTGCCCGGTCATACGACAACGGCACGTGATTTGGCCTTGCTGGCCACACGATTGATGCGCGACTTCCCGGATTATGTGCCTTACTACGCGATCAAGAAGTTCCGTTATGCCGGTACGCCTGCCGCCAACGATACCAACCGAAATCTGTTGTTGTTTCGCGATCCCACCGTCGATGGTCTGAAAACAGGACATACCCAAGCGGCCGGGTATTGCCTGGTGGCCTCCGCCAAGCGTGAGTTTCCCAACGTCGGTACGCGACGATTGTTGAGCGTGGTTTTGGGTGCTGAGAGTGAAAATGCCCGTGCCAACGAAAGCCAAAAACTGCTCAACTGGGGTTACACCGCATTTGATGCGGTCAAATTGTTCGAGGCCAATCAGGCCATCGTCACACCGCCTGTCTGGAAAGGTCAGTCTGCGGTACTCAAACTTGGGTCGGTGCGCCCTCTTGTGGTGGCTGTGCCTGCGGGCAGTGTGGCTCAACTCAAAACGCAGGTGCTGCGCCCAGATCCGCTGGTGGCCCCTTTCAACAAGGGCCAAGTCGTTGGCAGTTTGAAAGTGCTTCAAGGCGAGCAAGCTTTGTTTGAGGTGCCTTTGATGGTGCTGGAGTCGGTGGAGCAAGCTGGCGTTTTGGGTCGTGCCTGGGATGCTTTGCGCCTGTGGATCAAGTGAAGGCCCGGTTGGAATTTCGCCAAACTGTGGGTAACTTGCCACAAGCCCGTCAGCCGGTTATACTGGCGGGCTTTTCCGCTTTTGGGGCGGGGAAGTTTCTTTTGTCTAAATTCAACGTTTAGGGACGTTACAAACAATGCCAACCATCAATCAATTGGTGCGTCAGGGGCGCGAGGTCGAAACGATCAAGTCCAAAAGCCCTGCGATGCAAAACTCTCCACAGCGTCGTGGTGTCTGCACCCGTGTGTACACCACAACGCCTAAAAAGCCTAACTCCGCTCTGCGTAAAGTTGCCAAAGTGCGCTTGACCAACGGTTTTGAGGTCATCTCCTACATCGGCGGTGAAGGCCACAACCTGCAAGAACACTCTGTTGTTCTGGTGCGCGGTGGTCGTGTCAAGGACTTGCCAGGTGTGCGTTACCACATCGTGCGCGGTTCTTTGGACTTGCAAGGCGTGAAAGACCGCAAGCAGTCGCGCTCCAAGTACGGTGCGAAGAAGCCAAAGGCCAAGTAAACCCTTACGGGTTGAAATTTCGGTGCTGTTTCCCGCGTGGCGCGGTGATTCAGCGAAGTGACCCCAAGCCCGGAATTGTCCAGGTGGGTCGAGTAAGTGAGTTGTTTTGAATAACGCTCGCGGTGTCTGAAAAGATGCCAACTGAAGCAATATGAGGTGAAATATGCCACGTCGTCGCGAAGTCCCTAAACGTGAAATCCTGCCGGATCCCAAGTTCGGTAATGTCGAGTTGTCCAAGTTCATGAACGTGATCATGGAAGGCGGCAAGAAAGCCGTCGCCGAGCGCATCATTTACGGTGCCCTCGAAAACATGGAAAAGAAGACAGGCAAAGACCCTGTGGAACTCTTCTCCATCGCCATCAACAACGTCAAACCCATGGTGGAAGTGAAATCCCGCCGCGTGGGTGGTGCGAACTACCAGGTGCCTGTTGAAGTGCGCCCTGTTCGTCGCTTGGCCCTGTCGATGCGCTGGATCAAAGAAGCCGCACGCAAGCGCGGTGAGAAGTCGATGGCCCTGCGTTTGGCCAACGAATTGCTCGAGGCCAACGAAGGCCGTGGTGGTGCCATGAAAAAGCGTGACGAAGTTCACCGCATGGCCGAAGCCAACAAGGCGTTCTCGCACTTCCGCTTCTGATTCACAAGGACTTCACAAAGAAGTCCGACACTGTCAGAAGCCAGCCCGCTGGCCCCACAAGGGGTGGCGGGCTTTGGTACTTAATCATTGGAGAAATTTATGGCTCGCATCACCCCCATCGAGCGTTATCGCAACATTGGTATTTCGGCGCACATTGACGCTGGCAAGACCACCACGACCGAACGTATCTTGTTTTACACCGGCGTGAACCACAAGATTGGTGAAGTGCACGACGGCGCTGCCACCATGGACTGGATGGAGCAAGAGCAAGAGCGTGGCATCACGATCACTTCGGCTGCCACCACCTGCTTCTGGAAGGGCATGGACGGCTCTTTCGAAGACCACCGCATCAACATCATCGACACCCCCGGCCACGTCGACTTCACGATTGAAGTTGAGCGCTCCATGCGTGTTTTGGACGGCGCTTGCATGGTTTACTGTGCTGTGGGCGGCGTGCAGCCTCAGTCTGAAACCGTGTGGCGTCAGGCGAACAAGTACAAAGTGCCACGTCTGGCTTTTGTGAACAAGATGGACCGTACCGGTGCCAACTTCTTCAAAGTCGTGGAGCAGATGAAGTTGCGCCTGAAGGCCAACCCAGTGCCAATCGTGATCCCAATCGGCGCTGAAGAAAACTTCACCGGCGTGGTCGATCTGCGCAAGATGAAAGCCATCATCTGGGACGAAGCTTCCCAGGGCATGAAGTTCACCTTCGAAGAAATTCCCGCTGACTTGGTCGAGGTGGCCAAAGAGTGGCGCGAGAAGATGGTCGAAGCCGCTGCTGAGGCGTCTGAAGACCTGATGAACAAGTACCTCGAAGAAGGTGACTTGACCGAAGAAGAAATCACGCAAGGCCTGCGCATTCGCACCATCAACAGCGAAATCCAGCCCATGTTGTGCGGTACAGCGTTCAAGAACAAAGGCGTTCAGCGCATGCTGGATGCCGTGCTCGAGCTGATGCCTTCGCCTTTGGACGTGAAAGCCATCAAGGGCTTTGACGAAGACGAAAAAGAAATCACCCGCAAGGCCGATGACAACGAGAAGTTCTCGGCATTGGCGTTCAAATTGATGACCGATCCGTTCGTGGGTCAGCTGACTTTCGTGCGTGTTTACTCCGGCGTGCTGAAAAAAGGCGACACCGTGTTCAACTCGGTGCGTGGCAAGAAAGAGCGCATTGGCCGTATCGTTCAGATGCACGCCAACAACCGTGAAGAAGTTGACGAGATCCGCGCCGGCGATATCGCCGCTTGCGTAGGCTTGAAAGACGTGACCACCGGTGAAACCCTGTGCGATCCCAACGACGTGATCACTTTGGAGCGCATGGTGTTCCCTGACTCCGTGATCCGCCAAGCCGTTGAGCCTAAGACCAAAGCTGACCAGGAAAAAATGGGCATCGCTTTGTCCCGTTTGGCTGCCGAAGATCCATCGTTCCGCGTGCAAACCGACGAAGAGTCGGGCCAGACTATCATCGGTGGTCAGGGCGAATTGCACCTGGAAATCATCGTGGACCGCATGAAGCGTGAATTCGGTGTGGAAGCCAACGTCGGCAAGCCTCAAGTGGCTTACCGCGAAACCATCCGCAAGACCGTGGACGAAGCCGAAGGCAAGTTCGTGCGCCAGTCCGGTGGTAAGGGTCAGTACGGCCACGTGGTTCTGAAGGTCGAGCCACAGGAGCCAGGCAAGGGCTTTGAGTTCGTTGACGCCATCAAGGGCGGTGTGGTTCCTCGCGAATACATCCCTGCAGTGGAAAAAGGCGTGATCGAAGCTTTGGGCCAAGGCGTGTTGGCAGGCTACCCCGTGGTCGACGTCAAAGTCACACTGCACTTCGGTTCGTACCACGATGTGGACTCGAACGAAATGGCCTTCAAGATGGCCGCCATCTTTGGTTTCAAAGAAGGTTGCCGCAAAGCCCAGCCCGTGATTCTGGAGCCGATGATGGCTGTGGAAGTTGAGACACCTGAAGACTACGCTGGTAACGTGATGGGCGACTTGTCCTCACGCCGTGGCATGGTCCAGGGCATGGACGACATGGTCGGTGGCGGCAAGGCCATCAAGGCCGAAGTGCCATTGTCCGAAATGTTCGGCTACTCGACCACATTGCGCTCCATGTCGCAAGGCCGTGCAACCTACACGATGGAATTCAAGCACTATGCGGAAGCTCCGCGTAACGTGGCGGAAGCCATTGTGGCCGCACGCGCCAAGTGAGCTTGTGCGTTAGGCGTGCTGCGTCCAGCGTGAATTCGTCGCTGAACTCCGGACGCTCAACGCCGAACTGAAAAAAACTGTCTGCGATCAAGTGCCACTCTGTGCCCGTGCGGAGTGATCAAGCAACCTGATGCAAACATTAAACCAACACACGGGCATTGCTCTTTTTAAGGATGAAAAATGGCTAAAGAAAAATTCGAACGGACCAAACCCCACGTGAACGTGGGCACCATCGGTCACGTTGACCACGGCAAAACTACACTGACAGCCGCCATCACCACCGTGTTGGCAGCCAAGTTCGGCGGTGCAGCCAAGGCGTATGACCAGATCGACGCTGCTCCCGAAGAAAAAGCCCGTGGTATCACGATCAACACCGCGCACGTTGAGTACGAGACTGAAAACCGTCACTACGCGCACGTGGACTGCCCCGGCCACGCTGACTATGTGAAGAACATGATCACTGGCGCGGCTCAGATGGACGGCGCTATCTTGGTTTGCTCCGCTGCTGACGGCCCTATGCCTCAGACCCGTGAGCACATCTTGTTGGCCCGTCAAGTTGGCGTGCCTTACATCATCGTGTTCCTGAACAAGTGCGACATGGTCGACGACGCTGAGTTGTTGGAGCTGGTCGAAATGGAAGTGCGTGAGTTGTTGTCCAAGTACGACTTCCCAGGCGACGACACACCGATCATCCAAGGTTCCGCCAAGCTGGCCCTCGAAGGCGACAAAGGCCCTCTGGGCGAAGAAGCCATCATGAAGCTGGCTGCTGCTTTGGACACTTACATCCCCACGCCTGACCGCGCAGTGGACGGCGCATTCTTGATGCCCGTGGAAGACGTGTTCTCGATCTCTGGTCGCGGCACTGTGGTGACCGGCCGTATCGAGCGCGGTATCGTCAAAGTCGGCGAAGAAATCGAAATCGTCGGTATCAAAGACACGGTCAAGACCACTTGCACAGGCGTTGAGATGTTCCGCAAGCTGCTGGACCAAGGCCAAGCGGGCGACAACGTCGGCATCTTGTTGCGCGGCACCAAGCGCGAAGACGTCGAGCGCGGCCAAGTGCTGTGCAAGCCCGGCTCGATCAAGCCCCACACCCACTTCACGGGCGAGATCTATGTCTTGTCCAAAGACGAAGGTGGCCGTCACACGCCTTTCTTCAACAACTACCGTCCTCAGTTCTACTTCCGTACAACGGACGTGACCGGTGCGATCGAGTTGCCAGAAGGCAAAGAGATGGTGATGCCTGGTGACAACGTGTCGATCACTGTGAAGTTGATCAACCCCATTGCGATGGAAGAAGGCTTGCGCTTCGCCATCCGCGAAGGTGGCCGCACGGTTGGCGCTGGCGTCGTTGCCAAGATCATCGCTTAATTCTTTTGTGGATCGGTGGCGCAAAGGCCTAGCCTTTGCGCTGCAGCAAGCAAACACTCACCACAAGGAATTGACATGTCATCCAAGCAAAAAATCCGCATTCGCCTGAAGGCGTTTGACTACAAATTGATCGACCAGTCCGCTGCCGAGATCGTTGACACTGCCAAGCGCACCGGCGCGATTGTCAAGGGCCCAGTGCCTTTGCCAACACGCATGAAGCGTTTTGACATCCTGCGTTCACCGCACGTCAACAAGACCAGCCGTGACCAGTTGGAAATCCGCACGCACCAGCGTTTGATGGACATCGTGGACCCTACAGACAAAACTGTGGACGCCTTGATGAAACTCGATCTGCCCGCTGGCGTGGACGTCGAAATCAAGCTGCAGTGATGCGGTTTGGGGTGGCTGAAAGGCCATCCAAAAACTTGAAATAAGGCCTGATTTGCCAGAAATGGCGAGTCGGGCTATAATTTCAGGCTCACCTCTTTTGGGGTGAGATTTATTAACAGTCTTTCACACACCAAACGAGGCTGCCAATTGAAGTGGCCTCGGTGAAAGTTTTGGAGAAAACAATGAGTCTGAGCAACTCCCTCGGGTTGCTGGGTCGCAAGGTGGGCATGATGCGTCTGTTCACTGATGATGGGGATTCCGTTCCTGTCACAGTGCTGGATGTGTCTAACAACCGCGTATCCCAGGTCAAAACCCAAGAGAACGATGGCTATGTCGCTTTGCAAGTGACATTTGGTGCCCGCAAGGCATCGCGCGTGACCAAGCCTATCGCTGGTCACTTGGCCAAAGCCGGTGTTGAAGCCGGTGAAATCATTCAAGAATTCCGCGTGACCGCCGACACGGCTGCCCAGTACGCCGCAGGCGCAACTGTGCCCGTGGCTGCCGTGTTTGCAGTGGGCCAGAAAGTGGACGTGCAAGGCACTTCCATTGGTAAAGGCTTCACCGGCACGATCAAGCGTCACAACTTCAAATCGCAGCGCGCATCGCACGGTAACAGCCGTTCGCACAATGTGCCTGGTTCGATTTCGATGGCGCAGGATCCTGGCCGCGTGTTCCCTGGCAAAAAAATGTCGGGTCACCTCGGTGATGTGACTTGCACCACCCAGAACCTGGCCGTCATCCGCGTTGACGAAGCCCGTGGCCTGTTGATGGTCAAGGGTGCCATTCCTGGTTCCAAAGGTGGTTTTGTGACCGTGCGTCCCGCCATCAAAGCTAAAGGAGCGATCTGATGCAGCTCGAACTCCTGAACGACCAAGGTCAAGCCGCTTCCAAAGTGGATGCGCCCGAAACCGTGTTCGGTCGTGAATACAACGAAGCCCTGATCCACCAAATCGTGGTGGCTTATCAGGCAAACGCCCGTCAAGGCACCCGAGCCCAAAAGGACCGTGAACAAGTTCACCACTCCACCAAGAAGCCTTTTAAACAAAAAGGCACTGGTCGCGCTCGTGCTGGTATGACTTCCTCGCCTTTGTGGCGTGGCGGTGGTCGGATTTTCCCGAACATGCCCGACGAAAACTTCACCCAGAAGATCAACAAAAAGATGTACCGCGCCGGTATGGCTTCGATCTTCTCTCAGTTGGCTCGCGAAGGCCGTCTGGCTGTGGTGGATTCCTTCAAAGTCGAAACGCCTAAAACAAAGCAGCTCGCTGCCAAGTTCAAGGCCATGAGTCTCGACAACGTGCTGGTGATCGCTGACGAAGTCGACGAGAACCTGTACCTGGCATCGCGCAACCTGATCAACATCCTGATTGTTGAGCCACGTTACGCCGATCCCGTGTCTTTGGTGAACTTCAAGAAAGTCCTCGTGACCAAAGGTGCCATGGACAAACTCAAGGAGATGTTTGCATGAGCGCCGTGAAGTTTGACGAAGGTCGTCTGATGTCCGTGCTGGTTGCGCCCATCGTGTCCGAAAAGGCCACCATGGTTGCAGAAAAATCCAACGCTGTGACATTCAAAGTGCTGCAGGACGCTACCAAGCCTGAAATCAAAGCCGCTGTGGAATTGATGTTCAAGGTCGAGGTCAAAGGCGTGTCTGTGGTGAATACCAAGGGCAAGACCAAGCGTTTTGGCAAGACCATCGGCCGTCGCGACAACATTCGCAAGGCTTATGTCACGCTGCAACCAGGTCAAGAGCTGAACCTGTCTGGGGAGGCTGCGTAATCATGGCTGTCATCAAGATCAAACCGACATCCCCAGGCCGTCGTGGCGTGGTGAAGGTCACCCGTGACCACCTGCACAAAGGTGAAGGCTACGCTCCGTTGCTGGAACCCCAGCACCAGAAGTCGGGCCGTAACAACAACGGTCACATCACAACTCGCCACAAAGGCGGTGGTCACAAGCACCACTACCGCGTGGTCGATTTCAAGCGCAACAAAGATGCAATCCCGGCGAAAGTCGAGCGCATTGAGTACGATCCAAACCGTACAGCGCACATTGCTTTGCTGTGCTACGCCGATGGCGAGCGCCGTTACATCATTGCCCCTCGTGGCATTGAAACCGGTGCAACCCTGTTGTCGGGCCCAGAGGCGCCAATCCGCGCTGGCAACACATTGCCTATCCGCAACATCCCAGTGGGTTCGACCATCCATTGCATCGAGCTCAAGCCCGGTGCCGGTGCTCAGATCGCCCGTTCGGCTGGTGCTTCGGCAACGCTGCTGGCTCGTGAAGGCATCTACGCTCAAGTGCGTATGCGCTCCGGTGAAGTTCGCAAGATCCACATCGAGTGCCGTGCAACCATCGGTGAAGTCGCCAACGAAGAACACAGCCTGCGCCAATTGGGCAAGGCCGGTGTCAAGCGCTGGATGGGTATCCGCCCGACCGTTCGTGGCGTGGCCATGAACCCTGTGGATCACCCGCACGGTGGTGGCGAAGGCCGTACCGGCGAAGGCCGTCATGCAGTAGACCCGTGGGGCAACCTCACCAAGGGCTACCGTACCCGTAACAACAAGCGCACACAGGTCATGATCGTGTCGCGTCGCAAGAAGTAAGGGTTAGACAATGACACGCTCTCTCAAAAAGGGTCCATTCGTTGACCACCATTTGTTGGCCAAGGTTGAAAAAGCCGTCGCCACCAAAGATAAAAAGCCCGTCAAGACATGGTCGCGTCGCTCCATGGTCCTGCCCGATTTCATCGGTCTGACCATCGCCGTTCACAACGGCAAGCAACACGTTCCTGTGTATGTGACCGACCAGATGGTTGGCCACAAATTGGGCGAATTCGCACTGACCCGCACCTTCAAGGGTCACCCTGCGGACAAAAAAGTCCAGAAGAAATAAGGAAAGACCATGGAAACACGTGCAGTCCTCCGGGGCGTCCGTTTGTCGGTCGATAAAGGCCGCCTGGTCGCCGATTTGATTCGCGGTAAAAAAGTGGATCAAGCTCTGAACATCCTGACCTTCACGCAGAAAAAAGCTGCGGGCATCGTCAAGAAGGTTCTGGAGTCCGCCATCGCCAACGCTGAACACAACGACGGCGCCGACATCGACGAGTTGAAGGTGAAAACCATCTACGTCGAACAAGGCACTACGCTCAAGCGTTTCACCGCCCGCGCCAAAGGCCGTGGCAACCGCATCAGCAAGCCCACATGCCATGTGTATGTGACGGTCGGCAATTAATCAGGAAGAACTATGGGACAGAAAATCCATCCTACCGGTTTCCGCCTGGCTGTTAGCCGTAACTGGGCAAGCCGCTGGTACGCGAGCAACAAAGACTTCGCCGGCATGCTGGCCGAAGACATCAAGGTGCGTGAGTACCTCAAGGCCAAGCTCAAGAACGCTGCGGTTTCCCGCGTGCTGATCGAGCGTCCTGCCAAGAGCGCCCGCATCACCATCTTCTCGGCTCGTCCGGGCGTGGTGATCGGCAAGAAAGGCGAAGACATCGAGTTGCTCAAGAAAGAACTCGCTGCTCGTCTGGGCGTGCCTGTCGCAGTCAACATCGAAGAAGTGCGCAAGCCTGAAATCGATGCCCAACTGATCGCAGACAGCATCACGCAACAGCTCGAAAAGCGGATCATGTTCCGCCGCGCCATGAAGCGCGCCATGCAAAACGCCATGCGTCTGGGTGCCCAGGGCATCAAGATCATGTCGGCTGGCCGTCTGAACGGTATCGAAATTGCGCGTACCGAGTGGTATCGCGAAGGCCGTGTGCCATTGCACACCCTGCGCGCTGACATCGACTACGCCACTTCCGAAGCCAAGACCACCTACGGCATCATTGGTGTCAAGGTCTGGGTCTACAAAGGCGACACCTTGGGTCGCAACGATGCTCCTGCACTGGCCGAGCCACGTGCCGAAGAAGAGCGCCGCCCACGTGGTCCACGCCGTGATGCCCGTCCTGGTGATCGCCCAACAGGTGATCGTCGTGGTGGCCCACGTCGCCCCGCTGGCACCAACACAGCCCCCACTGACGGTAGCGACAAGCCCGCCGGTGCAGGTGGTGATGCCAAACCCGCCGTTAAGCGCGTACGCACAGTCGCCGCGCCAGCTGCAGCAGCTGACGGTCAATAAGGAGTAACAACATGCTGCAACCTGCTCGCAGAAAGTTCCGCAAGGAACAGAAAGGCCGTAACACCGGCGTCGCTACCCGTGGCAACACGGTGGCGTTCGGTGACTTCGGCCTGAAGTCCACAGATCGCGGTCGTTTGACGGCCCGCCAGATCGAAGCCGCACGCCGTGCGATTTCCCGTCACGTCAAACGTGGTGGTCGCATCTGGATTCGTGTGTTCCCTGACAAGCCGATCTCCACGAAGCCTGCTGAAGTGCGTATGGGTAACGGTAAAGGCAACCCCGAGTACTACGTGGCCGAGATCCAACCCGGTAAGGTGCTCTACGAAATCGTAGGCGTGCCCGAAGAGTTGGCCCGCGAAGCCTTCAAATTGGCCGCTGCCAAGTTGCCCCTGCGTACCACTTTTGTGGCTCGCATGATTGGCCAATAATTCAGGAGAAACAAGAAATGAACGCTGCTGAATTGCGCCAAAAAGACGTTGCCGGTGTGAAAGATGAAATCAAAGCGCTGCAAAAAGCCCACTTTGGCCTTCGTATGCAAAAAGCCACGCAACAACTCGGCAACACCGGTACGTTGAGTCAGACTCGCCGTGCCATCGCTCGTGCCAAAACCATCCTTGCCCAAAAGCAAGCCGCCAAGTAAGGAGTGACCATGACGGAAGCTAAAACATCCCTCAAGCGCACCTTGATTGGCAAGGTGGTCAGCGACAAGCGCGCCAAGACCGTGACCGTGTTGGTGGAGCGTCGTGTGAAACACGCGCTCTACGGCAAGATCGTGGCCAAGTCGAGCAAGTACCACGCGCACGACGAGACAGGTCAATACCACCTGGGCGACACCATCGAAATCACGGAAAGCCGTCCGATTTCGAAGACCAAAAACTGGGTGGCTACTCGCCTGGTTCAGAAAGCTGCAGCCGTCTAAGCTCAAAAGCCTGACTTCTGCACACTTTCAAAAAACGACCCACAATGGTGGGTCGTTTTTTTTTACCTCGGCATTTTCGCCACACAAACAAATGGAGCACAACATGATCAAAGTCGGAGACACCCTGCCCGCAGGCACGCTGATGGAATACGTCGAAGTGGAAGGCAACGGTTGCAGCATTGGGCCCAATCCAGTGGACGTGACCAAAGCCACTGAAGGCAAAACCATCGCATTGTTTGCTTTGCCAGGTGCCTTCACGCCCACCTGCTCGGCCAAGCATGTCCCAGGTTATGTAGAAAACCACGATGCGTTAAAAGCTGCTGGCGTAGATGAAATCTGGTGCGTGAGCGTCAATGATGCCTTCGTGATGGGTGCATGGGCGCGCGATCAGAAAACGGGCACGAAGGTGCGCATGTTGGGCGACGGCAGCGGTGACTTCAGCAAGGCCACTGGTCTCACCCTAGACCTGACAACGCGCGGCATGGGCGTTCGCAGTAACCGCTATTCCATGTTGGTGAAGGATGGAAAAGTGGTCACCTTGAACGTGGAAGGTCCGGGCAAATTCGAAGTCAGCGATGCTGCCACTTTGCTGGCCCAAGCCAAAGCGTGAACCCTGGCATCCAGAAAAAAAGGGACCTCAGGTCCCTTTTTTGTGACGTGTCGATGGGCTCAGTCGATGTCGACCTTGAGGTAATGCGCGCCAGCATGAGGGTTGTGGTAATAAGGTGGAATCTCTTCAAAGCCGAGATCTTCATACAAGGCCCGCGCCGATTCCATGTCATCGAGGGTGTCAAGCAATACGCAGCTGTAACCCGATTTGCGCGCAGCGTCGAGAATACCTTCAGTCAATTGACGGCCCAAACCTAAACCCCTGAATGATTGGCGCACGTAAAGGCGTTTCATTTCAGCGGCATTGGAATAATCGGAACTGTCCAGAGGCCGCAAAGCGCAACACCCGGCCAAAGCACCTTCAACCCATGCCAACAACAGCGCACCGCGAGGCTCCGCATATTCACCGGGCAAGTTTTGCAACTCATCCTCAAAGGCTTGAAAACACAGATCAACTTTCAGACTCTTGGCATATTCCTGAAAGATGACGCGGATCTCATCCCAGTCAGCAGCGCTGGCCGGTTGCATCAATTGAACAGTCGGCATGAAAGGGTTGACTAAGAAAACATGCAAGAGTGTAGCGGCATGAAGATGGCGCTTAGGGCTCAGTTACCCAAAGAGACCAGTCCGAAGACGGCCATGAACGAAATGAGCAGCAGGGCCAATGCCCATGCACGGGAGTGGAGATGATCGACTGAGGGCGGGACCTGGTTAGGCAAGGACTTGTTTCCATGCCACATGGCGGGAACCAACGATAGGTTTTTTCGCCAGCGGTACCAACCCAAGGCCAGCAAATGAAGGAAGACCAAGAGGAGCAAGATGATCTTGCCCCAACCCTTGTGCCAACTGGTGGCCCAGGTGACCCATTGGCCAGAAACCAATGAAGAAAGTGGTCCCATGTTCGCGATCTCATCGTCGCTGATAAGTCCAGTGCTCACTTGGAGCAGCAAAATTACGAGAAACACTACAACAGACCAAGACCCCAAAGGGTTGTGGCCTGCAAAATCCGTCGTGTTGTGGCGACCGTTCAGATACGCCCAAACGCGTGCAGGGCTGAGGGGCAATTGTGCCCAGCGAGACCAGTGCCCACCCATGAAGCCCCAAACGATGCGAAACAACAAAAGAGTCAGCACGGCATAGCCTAGCCGGAAGTGCCAGATCATGGCGTTACCGCCCACATTGCCAGTGATGACCAGGCCAGAGACACATAAAACCAGTCCCCAGTGGAAAAGACGTGTGGGCAAATCCCAAATGCGTAACTGAACCATAAGGACTTTCATTGATGCGGGGGACACAAAGTTATGAGAGACTGATGAGGGGTCAGGTCAACATGCACTGACCCACTTATCTTTCAATTGGAGTTGAACATGAAAACAATGTTGAGTCTATTCAGTGTGGTCATGGCAATGGCCGTGACCTTACCTGCGCAAGCACAATTTGCCAAGCCAGAGGATGCGGTCAAGTATCGCAAAGGGAGCTTTACGGTCATGGCCGCGCATTTTGGTCGACTGGGCGCGATGGCCAATGGCCGTATGCCTTATGACGCCAAAGTGGCAGCCGAAAACGCCGATGTGGTGCTGACACTGTCCAAGTTGCCATGGGCAGCATTTGGTGAAGGCACAGACAAGGGCGAGACCCGTGCCAAGCCTGAAATCTGGAAAGAGTCTGCCAAGTACAAGGAGGCGGCAGACAAAATGCAAGCTGAAATGGGCAAATTGAATGTCGCTGCCAAGGCGGGCAACATCGACGCCCTGAAGGCTGCTTTTGGCCCCGCCGCGGCGTCGTGCAAGCTTGCCACGACAACTTCCGCAAAGAGTGACGGCGGGCTGCTGAGCAGCGGGCTTGCAAGGCCCACTGTTCAGGTTTCGGCAAGCAGTTTTTCGATCAGTTTGTCCAATTGCGCAAAGTCAGGCGTGCCCACAAATCGTTTGACAACTTCCCCCTGTTTGTTGACTAGAAAAGTGGTGGGGGTGAGCTTGACATCGCCCCATTCGCGCGCGACAGCACCTGTGTTGTCAATGGCGACTTGAAAGGGCAGTTGGCGAGATTGGACGAAATTGACCACATAACTGGGTGGGTCGTAACTCATGGCCACTGCCAAAGTGACATAGCCACGGTCTTTGTACTTGTTGTAAGTGGCGACCAATTCGGGCATCTCGGCCACACAGGTGGTGCAACTGGTCGCCCAGAAATTAACCAAAGATACTTTTCCTTGCAATTGCTGGGATGTGATTTTGGAGCCATCAAGCAAAACGAAGGTAGATTCAGGCGCATGTTCGGCGGAACAGCCCCAAAGGGCCATCACCAAGCCCAGCACGCCGCCCCAAGCCAATAAACGACGACCAACAGGTCGCAAATTCCAGGGAGTTTTGAGATGCATATTCATCGAAGAAAGTTTAATACGTTTGCCATGTCCGCAGGCTTGACGGTCATTGTGCCTGTCCACGCCATCGGTTTGGGCGACTTGACTGCAGGTGAGGCCTCCAGCGGACTCAAGCTGGCTTTGGAAAAGGGCAGCGCCATGGCTGTGCGGTTGTTGAGCGCGCACGATGGTTTCTGGGGCAATGAAAAAGTGCGGATTGCGCTTCCAGATGCTGTGAACAAGGCGGGAAAGTTGCTCAAGACCCTGGGGCTTGGCAGGCAGCTTGATGAGCTCAATTTGCAAATGAACCGTGCGGCAGAGACCGCGGTGCCGATGGCCAGTCAATGGCTGGCACAATCCATTCAAAGCATGTCAGTGCAGGACGCCAAGAGCATCCTGCAGGGCGGGGAGAATTCGGTCACGCAATTTTTCGAAAGCAAGACCCGAGCACCTCTGACATCGGACTTCACGCCTTCGGTCAAGCAATCACTCGAAAAACTGGGCGTGGTCGAACAGTTCAATGTGATCGCGCTCAAGCTGTCGGGAGCGGGCTTGCTGGACAAGGACAAAGCCAGACTGGAAACACATGTCACTGCCAAAGCACTGGATGGCCTGTATTTCATGATTGGCGAAGAAGAAAAGAAAATTCGCCAAAACCCGGCCCAGGCAGGCAGCGCCTTGTTGAGCAAGGTCTTTGGTGCGGTGCGCTGAAATCCATTGACGCGCCCATAAGCCAGGGCGGTGGGTTTCAAGTCAGAGTCAGTAGAAGCTTCAAAAGGGTTTGCGGGTCACTGACCATGGGGTCATGGCCGGTTTGCATTTCCAACACTCTTGAGCCGGGCAACCAAGCCCCGTCCCAAAATTTAGGATCCACCATGCGCAAGCGACTGACGTCGATCGTGCCCAAAGGCGGTGCGATGCAGTTGATGAATGTGCGGGGTACGCTGGCGACACGTTGCGGATCAAAGTCCAGCACTTGGGTGTAAGGCCCCCCCGGGTGGGGAGTTTGCCGCCTTTGAACCCAAGCGTGGTCAGCGTCACTCAAGCCGAAGACCGTGGGATCGGGCGCAGGAAACGCACGCTGGGGGTGGGCTTGTGCTGCGGCGATACGGGCATTTCGAGTCGTGCTGGCGTGGGTGCTGCTCCAGCTCTCGCCAGGTTTGGGCAGCACAGCATCCAGATACACCAGGTGGCTCAGGCGTTCGGGCCTGCGGTCGGCCACGGCCGTGCCCAGCATGCCCGCATAAGAGTGCACCACCAGCACCACATCGCTCATTTCTTCGGCGTCCATGGCCGCCATCACGTCCAGAATGTGTGTTTCCAGATCAATGCCGGGGTGCAACAGGTGGGCGCGCTCACCTACACCGGTCAGTGTGACCGCGTGGGCACGATGACCTGCACGAACCAAGCCGGGCAATACACGTTGCCAGCACCAAGCACCGTGCCAGGCCCCATGCACCAGCAGAAAATTGGCCATCAGATCACCCCTTTTCCACGCAGGGGCCCCAGCTGCGCGGCATTCCAGCCCAGCACCTCAGTCAAGACTTCTGCCGTGTGTTGGCCCAGCATCGGCGGGGGCAAATCTTGGCGAACGGGCGTGCGACTCATCTTGATGGGGTTGGCCACCAGTTTCAGGTCGTGGTTGACCGGGTGTTGCCATGACTGCACCATGCCACGGGCCTGAATTTGTGGGTCCGCGAAGACCTCACCCAGGGTGTTGATCGCGCCGCAGGGCACTTTGGCGGCCTCCAGCGCAGCCAGCCAGTCGGCCTTGGTGCGGGTTTTCAAGATGCCTTCCAGCAGGGGTACCAGCGTATCTCGGTGACGAACCCGGTCAGCATTGAGGGCGTAACGCGGGTCCTGCGCCAGTGCAGGGCAACCTGCCACCGCGCAGAATTTTGCAAACTGACCATCGTTGCCCACCGCCAAAATCAGGTGGTCGCGGCTGCCGGGCGCAGCCAGCACCTCGAACACCTGGTAAGGCACGATGTTCTGGTGCGCATTGCCAGCCCGGCCCGGCACCTTGCCGCTGACCAGGTAGTTGGAGCCCAGATTGGCCAGCATGGCGACCTGCGTGTCCAAAAGAGCCATGTCCACATGCTGGCCTTCACCCGTGCGCTCGGCGTGGCGCAGCGCTGCCAATATGGCCACTGTGGCATACATGCCGGTGAACAAGTCGGCCACGGCAACGCCCACCTTTTGTGGGCCACCGCCCAGATCGTCTCGCTCGCCGGTCACGCTCATCAGACCGCCAATGCCTTGCACGGCATAGTCGTAGCCCGCACGTTCCCGGTAAGGACCAGTTTGGCCAAAACCCGTCACGCTGCAATACACCAACTTCGGGTTCAGGATGCTCAGGCTGGCGTAATCGAGGCCGTAGCGTGTCATGTCGCCAACCTTGAAGTTTTCCACAAACACATCGCAATGCTGGACCAAATCACGGATCAGGGCCTGACCTTCTGGTTGGGCAATGTCACAGGTCACCGATCGTTTGTTGCGGTTGGCCCCCAGGTAATAAGCGGCTTCGGCGGTGTCCTGACCTTGTTCATCCTTCAAAAACGGGGGACCCCAAGTCCGGGTGTCGTCGCCTGAGCCGGGGCGCTCAATCTTGATGACGTCGGCGCCCAAGTCAGCCAAAGTCTGGGTGCACCAAGGACCCGCCAGAACGCGGGAGAGGTCGAGAATACGGATGCCATCTAATGAATTCATGACGTCGATTGTCGCGAAAAACAAGCCCACCCGCTGACCGTGATAATCACCCCATGCGAATCCAATCCATGGCCGTTGTGGCCAGTCTGACCTTGGGCCTTGTCAGCACCGCTTGCAGCCCTGACCAAAATTGGCGGGAAGTCACGTTTGAACGCACTGCGCTGAAAGCCCAACTGCCCTGCAAACCCGACCGCACGTCCCGTACAGTGCCTTTGGGCGGCATGTCTGTGGATTTGCAAGTCGCAGGTTGTGAGAGCGGCTCAGCCATTGTGGCGGTGATGACAGCGCCATTGCAGTCGGGTGCCGACGCCAATGCCGTGATGGCCAGTTGGCAAAAAGCGACGCTCGACAATGCGCGCATTGCGCAACCCTTGGCCACAAATCCGCAGGTCTGGCATCGCCCTGGCCAATTGCCACTGGCATCGTCCATCCGGATTCAGGCCCAGGGCCTGCGGGCCAGCGGGGAGCCCGTGACGATGGACGCTGTCTGGGGGGCCATGCCCGATGGCGACCGCGTGCGCTTGGTTCATGCGGTGGTTTACGACCGAAAAATTCCGCCGGAGATGGCCAACACCTTGTTTGACGGGATCAAACCATGACCGCATCCCCTTTGCCCCACCCTGATCACTTGCCGCGGCGATTGGCTGTGGTGGTGTTTCTGGCCTTTGCGCTGGCTTATTTTTTCTCTGCTCTGGTGCGCGCCATCACCGCCACTTTGTCGCCTAACTTGATGACCGAGTTCAGTCTGAGCGCGCAAGATCTTGGGTTGCTGGCGGGGGGCTATTTTCTGGGCTTTTCCCTGACCCAATTGCCTCTGGGGCGTTGGCTGGATCAGCATGGCCCTAAAAAAGTCATCTTGGCCTTTTTGTCCGTGGCGGTGCTGGGCTGCTTGGCATTTTCCTGGGCTGACAGTTTTCATGGCCTGCTGGCCGCACGCGTGCTTTGTGGAATGGGTGTCAGCGCCTGCCTGATGGCCCCCTTGACCGGGTACCGTCGTTGGTTTGACGCCAGCACCCAGTTGCGCAGCAATTCGTGGATGCTGATGACCGGTTCCCTGGGCATGGTGGCGTCCACCTTGCCAGTGCAATGGCTCATGCCCATTTGGGGTTGGCGTGCGCTTTTTGTGATGTTGGGCGTGATGATCGCCGTGACCATGCTGCTGATCGCATGGGTGGTGCCGGTTTGGCAAAAATCCGCCATGAACGTGAGTCGCACACCCGTGCCGTTGGATGACGATGGCAGTTACCGTGAGATCTGGCGGAGTGCCTATTTTTGGCGAATGACGCCACTTGGTTTTTTCAGTTACGGCGGCATGGTGGCTATACAGACTTTGTGGGCAGGCCCCTGGATGACGCAGGTGGCGGGTTGGAGCGCCACAGAGGCGGCTACGGGCCTGTTCGTGATCAACTTGTGCATGTTGGTGAGCTTTTGGCTGTGGGGTTTGATCACTCCGGGACTTGCGCGCAAAGGGATACCGGTCGAAAGTTTGATGGCTTGGGGTTTGCCCCTGAGTTTCGTCGTGATCGCTGTGTTGGTCTGGATGGGGCCCGCGATAGGTTCCTTTGCTGCCCTGGGGGTGGCTTTGTTTTGCGTCACCAGTACCTTTGTGTCATTGGCCCAGCCTGCTGTGGGCATGGCCTTTGCGCCTCATTTGGCAGGACGCGCATTGTCTGCCTACAACCTGGTGGTGTTTGCAGGCATTTTCGTGGTGCAGTGGGGTATTGGCTTGTTGGTGGATGCCGGGCGTGGCATGGGACTGGAAAAGCCCGCAGCCTACCAAGCAGCCTTGGCGTGTTTTGGCGTTTGCTCATGTTTGTCGTGGGTGTATTTTCTTCTGAAAAAGCCAGTTCAGCCCTGATAATCAGACCCTCATGATTGGCATCCTCATCATCGCCCACGCCCCTCTGGCCAGCGCCTTGCGCGAATGCGCTTTGCACGTGTTTCCTGATTGCGCGGGCGGGGTGCTGGCGTTGGATGTGTTGCCATATGAGGCCCCAGAAGCCAGTCTGGCCAAAGCCCGTGAAGCGATCACGTCGTTGGCAACACCCGAAGTGTTGTTGCTCAGTGATGTATTTGGTGCCACCCCATGCAATGTGGCCCAACAACTCAATGATGGCGTGCAGACCCGGCTCGTGGCCGGTGCCAATTTGCCCATGCTGCTGCGCAGTGTGTGTTACCGACACGAAAGCCTTGAGGCACTGGCTCAGCGTGCCCAGGCAGGTGGCACCCAGGGCGTGATGCCTGTGGGCAGCACCGCCCCTCAAAATCAAACAGGAAAGAGACATGCCCCAAGCCACCACGACCATCAGCAATAAACTGGGCCTGCATGCCCGGGCCTCGGCCAAGCTGACCAAGCTGGCCGGCAGTTTTCCGTGTGAGGTCTGGATGAGCAAGGGCGAGCGCCGCATCAATGCCAAAAGCATCATGGGCGTGATGATGCTGGCGGCAGGCATTGGCAGCGAGGTGGTGCTCGAAACCGCAGGCGAGCGCGAGCAAGAGGCACTCGATGCGCTGCTGGCGCTGATTGCCGACAAATTTGGCGAAGGCGAATGAAGGTGTTGTTGGCGCAAAAACGACCGATGGAGCGCGTGCGATGACCTTCAGCATTCATGGTTTGGCGGTGGCCCGCGGTATTGCCATTGGCCGCGCCGTTCTGGTGGCCTCCAGCCGTGTTGATGTGGCGCACTATTTCATCAAGCCAGAACAGGTGCTTGCCGAGATCGAGCGCATGCGTGCCGCGCGGGATGCCGTGATCGACGAACTTCAGCGTTTGCAACGTGACATGCCCAAGGATGCGCCACACGAGTTGGCAGCCTTGCTGGATGTGCACCTGATGCTCTTGATGGACGAGGAGCTCAACGCCAGCGTGGCACATTGGATCAAGGATCGCCTGTACAACGCCGAATGGGCGCTGACCAGCCAGCTGGAGATCATTGCCCGTCAATTTGACGAGATGGACGACCCGTATCTGCGCGAGCGAAAGGCCGATGTAGAGCAGGTCGCAGAGCGTGTGCTCCAAAGCCTCAAGGGCACAGGTTCGCTGGTGGCCAAGGTCACTCGCCCCGTTCGGCCCCAGCAAGAGCTGCAACTGGGTGACACCGATGTGCCTTTGGTGTTGATCGCACACGATTTGTCGCCAGCCGACATGCTGCAGTTCAAGCAAAGCGTGTTCACCGGTTTCGTGACCGATGTGGGCGGCAAGACCTCGCACACCGCCATCGTGGCGCGCAGTCTGGACATTCCGGCGGTGGTGGGTGCACGCACCGCCAGCCAGTTGGTCAAGCAGGACGACTGGGTCATCATCGATGGTGACGCGGGCGTGATCATCGTCGATCCTTCTCCTATCATTTTGGCCGACTACGGC
This sequence comes from Limnohabitans sp. 2KL-1, assembly GCF_003063435.1. Lineage (GTDB taxonomy): Bacteria > Pseudomonadota > Gammaproteobacteria > Burkholderiales > Burkholderiaceae_C > Limnohabitans_A. The sequence goes on from NZ_NESL01000001.1 coordinate 409,082, forward strand.
TTCAAACAACGCCAGGGTGACCTGGAGCGTGAACGGCTGGCCCGCCTGCGCCACACCCCGGCGCTCACGCTGGATGGTCAAAAAATCGAATTGTTGGCCAACATCGAGATGCCCGAAGACACCCAAGCCGCCATCACGGCCGGGGCGGTGGGCGTGGGCTTGTTCCGCAGTGAATTTCTGTTCATGGGCCGCCAGGGCGATTTGCCGGGCGAGGACGAGCAATACCAGGCCTATCGCCGTGCGGTGGACGGCATGAATGGTTTGCCAGTGACCATCCGCACGGTCGACGTGGGGGCGGACAAACCTTTGGATGAGGCGCGCCATGATGCCGCTCACCTGAACCCTGCTTTGGGTTTGCGTGCCATCCGCTGGAGTCTGGCCGACCCCGCCATGTTTTTGACGCAGTTGCGTGCCATTTTGCGTGCGGCCGCGCATGGCAAAGTCAATTTGTTGATTCCCATGCTGGCGCATGGCAGCGAGATTCGCCAAACCATGGCCTTGATCGAGCAGGCTCGCCAGGAGTTGGACCGACGGGGTGTGGCGCATGGCCCGGTCCGTCTGGGGGCCATGATCGAGATCCCGGCTGCAGCCCTGTCCTTGCGTCTGTTTCTCAAGTATTTTGATTTTTTATCGATCGGCACCAACGACCTGATCCAGTACACCTTGGCGATCGACCGGGCCGACGAATCGGTGGCGCATTTGTACGACCCGCTGCACCCCGCAGTGCTGCACCTGATTGCCGACACCATTGCCGAGTGCGATCGGCAAGGCAAAGGCGTGTCGGTGTGTGGCGAGATGGCGGGCGACGTGACCATGACCCGCTTGCTGCTGGGTCTGGGTTTGCGCAGTTTTTCGATGCACCCGTCGCAAATCCTGTCGGTCAAGCACCAGGTGCTGCGCTCAGACACCGGCAAGTTGGCGCTTTGGGCCGATCAGGTGCTTGCCTCGGATGACCCCGTCAGCCTGATGCCGCGCTGAGGGCACACCAGCGCCATACTTGGTCGTGTCCGTTGCCTCGGCCCGTCAGGGCTGTCTTTGATAACTAAAATACGCTTACAAAGACACTCATTTGGGCATTTGGCCTTGAGACCCTATGAAAAAACCGCCGGTCAGAGGCCGAACTGCACAGCCTTCGGGCATGCTGGCCAAATTGCTGAGGCAAGCTGCAACCCCGCCGACGCGTGTGGCCCCTACGCTGGCGCAAGCGCAGTCCCTGTATGAAGCTGTTGTGGCTTTGTACCATCGGGCCGAGTGGGATCAGGCTGAGCGGCAAGCCGATGCCTTGCTGGCCCTGCCGGGCCTGCATCCCGCGCATGAAGTGGCTGCGCTCAACCTCAAGGCCACGCTGGCCGCACGCACACACCGGCTGGAGCTGGCGGTGTCGCTTTACCAAGCCATCCTGAAGCGCCAGCCTGCGCATGTAGAGGCTTTGTCCAATTTGGGGCTGGCGCTTCAAAAACTCAACCGGCACGAAGAAGCGCTGGGTTTTCTGACGCAGGCCCTGACGCACCGGCCCGGCCATGCCAATTCACAGCTCAATCTGGGCCTGACTTATCAGTCGCTGGGGCGGCACGACGAAGCGCTTGCGGCCTATCAGCGCACGCTGGCCATCGAACCGGGCCATGTGCAAGCCAAGTTCAACATGGCCAAGATGCTGCAAGACACGTTCGATTTTGAAGCCGCCAGCCAAGCGTACCAATCGGCACTTGACATGGATCCCCTCCATGCCGACTCGCTGGCCAATCTGATTTTTGTGCAGCATTACCGTTACCCACCCAATGAAGTGGCCCAGCAAGCCTTGATTCGGCGTGTGGGAGAACTGAACCCGTTGCGCCCCGAATGGCCGCGCCGCGCGGTTGATCAAAAACCTTTGCGTGTCGGCTTTGTCTCGGCCGACTTGCGCAAGCACCCCGTGGGTTTCTTTTTGCGCGATGTGCTGCTGGCGCTGGCGTCCACAGCCGTGGCGTCGGGTGAACTGACGCTGCTGGCCTATGCCAACCACGCGCTGGCCGATGAACTCACGCAGGAGCTTGTGCCCGCCTTTGCCGCATGGCATACGGTGGATCTGTGGAACGACGCTCGGCTGGATGCTCAGATCCGCAGCGACGGGATCGACATTTTGGTGGATCTGTCAGGCCGGACGGCGGGCAACCGCCTGCCGGTGTTTGCCGGCAAACCTGCACCGCTGCAGGTCAGCTGGCTGGGTTACTTTGCCACCACAGGGCTGCCGCAGATGGACGCGATCCTGGCCGATCCTGTCTGCGTGCCCGCAGGCGAAGAATCGCTTTACGTGGAAAAAGTGGTGCGCTTGCCGCACACGCGTTTGTGCATGAGCCCACCCATGGTGGCAGAACAGCCTGCCCCGCCCCCCGTGCTGAAAAAAGGCTTCATCACCTTCGGTTGTTTTCAGACGCTGCCCAAGATCAACCAGGGTGTATTGGCGGCGTGGGCGCAGATTCTGCATGCTTGCCCGCAAGCCCGGTTGCGTCTGCAAGCGCCGCAGTTCAGCGACGAAGGGCAACGCGCACGGTTCGCCGGGCGCTTGCAGGCGGAGGGCATCGACCAGGTCCGAGTGGACCTTCTGGGGCCCGTCAGCCGCGAGCAGTATTTCGCCTGTTACAGCGAGGTGGACATTCTGCTCGACACCTTCCCCTATCCCGGCGGAACCACCACGGCCGAAGCCCTGTGGATGGGGGTGCCTACCCTCACGTTGGCGTTGCCTGGCATGCTGGGGCGGCAAGGCCAGTCCATGCTGGCGAACATGGGGCTGCACAACTGGATCAGCCACAGCGAAGCCGACTATGTGCAACAGGCCGTGGCTTGGGGGCAGAGTGGCACAGACGTGTGCGACAAGTTGCAAGGCTTGCGACGCTCATTGCGTGCACAGGCGGCGCAATCGCCCTTGTTCGATGCGTCCCGGTTTGCCAGGGACTGGTGGTCAGCCCTGCAGGGCCTTTGGCGCGAAAAAATGGCCTGATACGCCGCCGGGCGGTGTGCCCGTATGGGTTCAGGCTTGAGCGATTTTGTCTTGCGTGCGGGTGTCGAAATCGCTGGCATCGTGCCGTTCATGCAACTGTGTCTCTGGCGGACCGATGACCCGGTTGACCATGCGCCCGCGTTGAACTGCAGGTCGTTTGGCCAGTTCATCGGCCCAGCGGTTCACATGCTCGTACTCGTGTACCTGGAGGAATTCACCGGCTTCGTACAGGGTGCCCTTGGCCATGCCGCCGTACCAGGGCCAGATGGCGATGTCGGCGATGGTGTAATCGTCGCCTGCGATGAAGCGGCTTTCTGCCAAACGCCGGTTCAGCACATCCATTTCTCGTTTGACTTCCATGGCAAAACGGTCGATGGCGTATTCGATTTTCACCGGCGCGTAGGCATAGAAATGCCCAAAGCCGCCACCCAGATAAGGTGCGCTGCCCATTTGCCAGAACAGCCATGACAGGCACTCTGCACGACGCGCCGGATCGGTGGGCACCAAGGCGCCAAACTTCTCCGCCAGGTACAACAGGATGGACCCCGACTCGAACACCCGGATCGGTTTTTCACTGCTGCAATCGAGCAGAGCCGGGATCTTGGAGTTCGGGTTGACCGCTACAAAGCCACTGCTGAACTGTTGACCTTCCTGAATGCGGATCAACCAGGCATCGTATTCAGCGCCCGCATGCTCCAGGGCCAGCAACTCTTCGAGCATGATGGTGACCTTGACGCCGTTGGGCGTGCCCAGCGAGTACAGCTGCAGGGGATGCTTGCCGCGTGGCAGTTCCTGCTCGTGCGTGGGGCCGGCAATGGGGCGGTTGATGTTGGCGAAACGCCCACCGTTGGCCTTGTTCCAGGTCCAGATTTTGGGCGGGCTGTAAGGGCTGGAATCGGTCATGACGGCCTTGAGTGAAGACGGTGGGGCGATGGGTTGGGTCAGGAATTCTCTGCCAGGCTCAGATGTGCCGAATGCGCTTGCTGGTCAGCGTGGTAGCTGCTGCGCACCATTGCACCGACGGCGGCGTGCGAAAAACCCATTTCGTAGGCCTTGGCCTCGAACATCTTGAAGGTGTCGGGGTGCACGTAGCGGCGCACGGGCAGGTGGCTGTTGCTGGGGGCGAGGTATTGGCCAATGGTGAGCATCTCGATGTTGTGGGCGCGCATGTCGCGCATGACGTCCAGAATCTCTTCGTCGGTTTCGCCCAGGCCGACCATCAGGCCGCTCTTGGTCGGGACATTTGGGAAAAGGGCCTTGAATTTTTTGAGCAGGTTCAGCGAGAACTGGTAGTCCGAGCCGGGCCGTGCTTCTTTGTACAGACGCGGCACGGTTTCCATGTTGTGGTTCATCACGTCAGGCGGTGCCGCTTTCAAAATTTCCAGGGCGCGGTCGTCGCGGCCCCGGAAGTCGGGCACCAGCACTTCGATTTGGGTGGTGGGCGAGAGTTCGCGGGTCTTGCGGATGCATTCGACAAAATGCCCAGCACCGCCGTCACGCAAATCGTCGCGGTCCACGCTGGTGATGACCACATATTTCAGTTTGAGTTGCGCGATGGTCTTGGCCAGGTTGTCGGGTTCGTTCACATCGAGCGGGTCTGGGCGGCCATGGCCGACGTCGCAAAATGGGCAGCGGCGTGTGCACTTGTCGCCCATGATCATGAAGGTGGCCGTGCCCTTGCCAAAACATTCGCCGATGTTGGGGCAGCTGGCTTCTTCGCACACGGTCACCAGTTTGTTGGCGCGCAACACGTCCTTGATTTCGTAAAAACGGGTGGTGGGCGAGCCCGCTTTCACGCGGATCCAGTCGGGTTTTTTGAGCACTTCGCCCGCTTCAACCTTGACCGGGATGCGCGAGAGTTTGGCCGCGGCTTTTTGCTTGGCCATGGGGTCGTAGTTTTCAACGCTTTGGGCTTCGCGGACCACGTTGCGTTCGGTGGGAGTGTTGCTCATGCTGTTCTTTCAGTCACTGCCTCCGCATTGCATGCGCAGGCAGGGGTTCATAAACGGGCGGCCAGTTGCTGGGCCAGCACCTGGGCGGCTTCGTTCCAGGTGGCTTCTACCCCGATTGTAGAAAGGTCCACGGTTTTCAGACCCGCATAGCCGCAGGGGTTGATGCGTTCAAAGGGCTCCAGGTCCATCGCCACATTGAGTGCGGCACCGTGGTAAGTGCAGTGTCGGCTGACCTTGATGCCCAAAGCGCTGATCTTGCCCAGGCCTTTGAAGGGGTCATGGGCAGGTGCCGGCCCCACCAGCGCCGCATGGCTGAAGGGGTCGTCTAGGCGCACATAAATGCCAGGTGCACCCGCCACCCGGTGGCCTGTGACGCCGAAGTGGGCCAGGGTTCGGATGACGGCTTCTTCGAGCTTGAAAACGTATTCCTTGACGTAGTAACCGGCGCGCTGCAGGTTGACCAAGGGGTAGGCCATGACCTGACCGGGTCCGTGGTAGGTGACCTGTCCGCCCCGGTTGGTCTGGACCACCGGAATGTCGCCCGGCATCAAGAGGTGCGAGGCCTGGCCCGCCAGCCCTTGGGTGAACACGGGCGGGTGTTCGCACAGCCACAGCGCGTCGGGTGTCTCGTGCGTGCGAGCGGCCGTGAAGGCCTGCATGGCCTCGTAGGTGGGCAGGTAGTCCACCCGTCCGAGCAACCGGAGGTCCATGCTCAAAGCACGATTTTGACCATCGGGTGCGAGGTCAGGGCCCGGTACAGGTCGTCAAGTTGCTCGCGGCTGGTGGCGGTGATGCTGAGCGTCACGCCCAGGTAGTTGCCGCCTTTGCTGGGCCGCAGCTCGATGGTGCTGGCGTCAAAGCCGGGGTCGAATTGCAGGGCGACCTGGCACATGGCCTCGGCAAAGCCGTCGACCATGGCACCCATGACCTTGATCGGAAAAACCGAAGGGTACGCGATCAAGGTGTCTTTGCGCGGGTCGATGCCGTTGGGTGGGGTGATGGAAGCGCTCATGAAATGTTCCGTTGGGCTTGCAAGCTTAACGCCAGACGACGACGGCCAACACCGCCAGCCAGCCCAGTCCGAAATTGGTCACCACCAACGGGTGAATCTGCGCCAGGGCTCGGCCCGCTGCAGGCCAGTCCGAGACCGCAACGGCCGCTTTCAGCCGACGAAACGGTGCGAACCAGATGTGCGCAAAAATGAAGCACATGAGCAAACCCAAGCCCGACATGGCGTGCCAGCCTTTGGGGGCGAGCCCCATATCGGTCATTGACAACATCCAGAAACCGCTGGCCAAAATCAGGGCAATGGAGCCCCAGACCATGGCAAAAAAGCGGGTCAAGACGCCGCACATCAGGGGTAGCCGCTCGGGCGGTGTCATTCGGGTGATGACCACTGGGCGCAATGCCAAAATGACCAGGGCCATGCCGCCGAGCCAAACGATGCCCGCAGCCAAGTGGAAAAATTTAAACCATTCGTACATGTATCAACCGTTCTCAGCGGGAAAAGGAAATGCCATGCGGGCATTGCAAAACGCATTGTCGCTGTTGGCATCCGCCGGATTCGGCGGCTAACCATCGTATCTGGATCAAAAAAAGTGGGGACGCACGGGTTTCTACGTATAATCAGAGGCTTTGCAGTATTCGACGTGTACGTAACCCCGGTGTAATTTGAGATGACCAAAATCGCCTCATGCCCGAAAACGGGTACTCCCAGTCACACGACCGATGCTGCAGATGAAGGTCTCGAACCCGATTTCAAGCCCCTGAGTGCCGATGAGGCGCAAGTCTGGCGACAACACAATCCACAGGTATCACCTTGGCGCGTGTTGCTCTTGCAGGTAGGGGTGGGGGCCATGCTGGCACTGCTCACGGGGCTGGTCACTGGCCAGTTTCATTTGGCTGCTTCGGTAGCGTGGGGTTCGGTGGCTGTGGTGGTTCCCGCTGTGGTGTTTGTCAGGGCTTTGAGCCGACAAATGCAGCGAACCCAACCGGGCTCTGCTTTGGTCGGGCTGTTTGTGTGGGAGTTGGTCAAGATTGTCTTGACTGTGGCGTTGCTTCTGGCGGCGCCCAAAGTGATTTCTGAGCTGAGCTGGCTTGCTTTGGTGGCCGGCTTCGTGGCGACGATGAAGGTGTACTGGCTGGCCATGGCGCTGGGCTGGATGCAACGGAAATCGAAACCGACTATTTTTTGAACTGATTGGTGATTTATGGCTGCTGAAAACGCTGGCGCACACGCCCCAACGGCTGGAGAGTACATCCAGCACCACTTGCAACACCTGCAAATGAATTTTTCATTTGAGGGCGTCAAGCAAAAAAGCATCGTTGATTTCAGTTTGTTTAATCTGGATTCGGTGGTCTTTTCGCTGGTTTTGGGTGTGATCGGCTGCATTGTCTTGTGGGCTGCGGCTCGCAAGGCTACTTCGGGTGTTCCCGGTCGTTTCCAGGCCGCTGTCGAAATCCTGTCCGAAATGGTCGAAAACCAGGCCAAAGGCGTGATTCACAACGCTAAAAGCCGCAAATTGATTTCCCCTCTGGCCCTGACCGTGTTCGTCTGGATTTTCCTGATGAACGCCATGGACATGTTGCCTGTGGACCTGATTCCTGCTGCATGGCATGCCGCGGGACCAGCCATGGGCTTCAAGGACTACATGCGTGTGGTGCCGACGGCCGACTTGTCCACCACATTGGGATTGTCTTGCTCTGTGCTGTTCATCTGTCTGGTCTACAACATCAAGATCAAAGGTCTGGGCGGCTGGGCGCACGAGTTGATTGCGGCGCCTTTCGGTGACCACTGGGCTCTGTATCCGATTAACTTCCTGATGCAGATGATTGAATATCTGGCCAAGACGGTTTCGCATGGCATGCGACTGTTTGGCAACATGTTTGCGGGTGAGTTGGTGTTCATGTTGATTGCCCTCATGGGTGGCGGCTGGGCATTGTCGGCAACTGGCGTCGGTCTGGCCATTGGTCATATCGTGGCAGGTACCGTGTGGACACTGTTCCACATCCTGGTCATCACCTTGCAAGCCTTCATCTTTATGATGTTGACGCTGATCTACACAGGTCAAGCGCACGACGCACATTGATGACACTTTTCTCTCGTTTTTTGTTTCTTTTTTCCACTAACTTTTAGGAGCTTCTCATGGAAAACATTCTCGGCCTGGTGGCATTGGCATGTGGTTTGATCGTTGGTCTGGGCGCTATCGGCGCTTCCATCGGTATCGCTTTGATGGGCGGCAAATTCCTCGAGTCTTCGGCTCGTCAGCCTGAGCTGATGAACGAACTGCAGACCAAGATGTTCATCTTGGCTGGTCTGATCGACGCTGCGTTCCTGATCGGCGTGGCTATCGCTCTGCTGTTCGCCTTCGCCAACCCCTTCGTTCTGAAGTAATCCACGTACCTCTTCAACCCGAAGAAGGACTGAACCGTGAACATTAACGCAACTCTGTTCATTCAGATGGTCGTTTTTGCGATCCTGGTGTGGTTCACGATGAAATTCGTGTGGCCCCCGATCACAAAAGCGCTTGACGAACGGGCACTGAAAATCGCTGACGGCCTCGCTGCTGCAGACAAAGCCAAGTCCGAACTTGCCAACGCCAATGCGCGTGTCGAGTCCGAGCTGGCACAGTCGCGCAACGAGACGGCTTCGCGCCTGGCTGACGCCGAGCGCCGTGCAAATGGCATCGTTGACGAAGCCAAAGCACGTGCCACCGAAGAAGGCAACAAGATCATCGCCGCTGCAAAAGCTGAAGCTGAGCAGCAAGCTGTCAAGGTCCGCGAAGCCCTGCGTGAGCAGGTCGCAGCTTTGGCCGTCAAAGGCGCCGAGCAGATTCTCCGCAAGGAAGTCAACGCCGGTGTCCACGCTGATCTGCTGAGCCGCCTCAAGACCGAGCTGTAAAAAGCTCCAGCCAGAGAAGACCATGGCAGAACTTGCTACCATCGCCCGCCCTTATGCCGAAGCGCTGTTCAAGGCGCAGGCATCCGATCTCGCTGGCACGGCCACCTGGCTGGACGAACTGGCTGCTGTTGCCGACAACGCGCAACTGCAGCAGTTCATCGACAGTCCCAAAGTGTCCGATGAGCAGGCGTTTGAGCTGGTCTCCGGTGTTGTGCACACAGCACTGCCCGAGGCTGGCAAGAATTTCCTGCGCCTGGTGATCGAAAACCGTCGTCTCAGTGCGCTGCCTGTCGTTGCACAGCAGTACCGGGCCCTCATGAATGCGCAAGCTGGCACCGCAGACGCGGTGGTCTACAGCGCATTTCCCATCGACGCTTCGGCTTTGGCCGATTTGTCGTCCACACTCGAAAAACGCTTTGCGCGCAAGCTCAATGTGAGCGTCGAGCAAGATGCCGCCCTGATCGGTGGCATTCGTGTGGTGGTGGGTGACGAGGTACTCGATACCTCCGTCAAAGCCCGACTGGAACAAATGAAATCGGCCCTCACCGCTTGATGCGGATTGAGACCGGACATATTTAAAGAAAGAAGGAAAGAGTCATGCAACTCAATCCCGCAGAAATTTCTGAACTGATCAAGAGCAAGATCGAAGGGCTGTCCGCCAGCGCCGATATCCGCAACCAGGGCACCGTGGTTTCCGTGACCGACGGTATCGTTCGTGTGCACGGTTTGTCTGATGTGATGCAGGGCGAAATGCTCGAATTCCCATCCACAGCCGATGGTGCAGCCACTTACGGTTTGGCACTAAACCTCGAGCGTGACTCGGTCGGTGCTGTGATCTTGGGTGAGTACGAGCACATCTCCGAAGGCGACACTGTCAAGTGCACAGGCCGCATTCTGGAAGTGCCCGTGGGCCCTGAGCTGATTGGCCGTGTGGTGAACGCTCTGGGTCAGCCCATTGACGGCAAAGGCCCGATCAATGCCAAGATGACCGACGTGATCGAAAAAGTCGCTCCTGGCGTGATCGCACGTAAATCGGTTGACCAGCCGATGCAAACTGGCCTGAAGTCAATTGACTCCATGGTGCCCGTGGGCCGCGGTCAGCGCGAACTGATCATTGGCGACCGTCAGACCGGTAAAACCGCTGTCGCGATCGACGCCATCATCAACCAAAAAGGTCAGAACATGACCTGCGTTTACGTCGCGATTGGCCAAAAAGCCTCGTCGATCAAAAACGTGGTGCGCGCTCTGGAACAAGCTGGCGCGATGGAATACACCATTGTGGTGGCCGCTTCCGCCTCCGAATCTGCTGCCATGCAGTACGTGTCCGCCTACTCCGGCTGCACGATGGGCGAATACTTCCGTGACCGTGGCGAAGATGCTTTGATCGTTTATGACGATCTGTCCAAGCAAGCTGTGGCTTACCGTCAAGTGTCGTTGCTGTTGCGCCGCCCACCAGGCCGCGAAGCTTACCCTGGCGACGTGTTCTATCTCCACAGCCGTTTGCTCGAACGAGCTGCCCGCGTGAACGCCGACTACGTCGAAGCCTTCACCAAAGGCGCCGTCAAAGGCAAAACAGGTTCCTTGACTGCCTTGCCAATCATTGAAACCCAAGCCGGTGACGTGTCTGCCTTCGTGCCCACCAACGTGATTTCGATCACCGACGGTCAGATCTTCTTGGAAACCTCGTTGTTCAACGCAGGTATCCGCCCTGCGATCAACGCCGGTATCTCGGTGTCGCGCGTGGGTAGCTCGGCTCAGACCAAGATCATCAAAGGCCAGTCCGGTGGTATCCGTACCGACTTGGCCCAGTACCGTGAATTGGCAGCTTTCGCCCAGTTCGCCTCCGATCTGGACGAGTCGACACGCAAGCAGCTGGACCGCGGTGCCCGCGTGACCGAATTGCTCAAGCAAGCCCAGTACAGCCCCCTGTCGATCAGCTTGATGGGTGCCAGCCTGTTCGCTGTGAACAAAGGCTTCATGGACGACATCGACGTCAAGAAAGTCCTGGCTTTCGAACACGGTCTGCACGCTTACCTCAAAGACAAGAGCGCAGCCCTGTTGGCCAAGATGGAAAGCTCACAAGCGCTGGACAAGGAAGCCGAGGCTGAATTGAACGCTGCTGTGGCCGCTTTCAAGAAAAGCTTTGCTTAATTTCTACCTGATCAAAAGGAGCCGCTGATGGCATCGGGCAAGGAACTACGCACCAAGATCAAATCGGTGGAAAACACCAAGAAGATCACCAAGGCCATGGAGATGATTTCCGTCTCCAAAATGCGCAAGGCGCAGGAGCGTATGCGCACGGCCCGGCCTTACAGCGAGAAGATTCGCACCATTGCGACTCATCTCGGGCAGGCCAATCCTGAGTACGTGCACGCCTTCATGAAGCAAAACGACGGCAAGTCCGTCGGCTTCATTGTGGTGACCACGGACAAAGGTTTGTGCGGTGGCTTGAACACCAACCTGCTGCGCGCCGTGACAGGTAAATTGCGTGAAACACAAGCTGAAGGCAAGACGCCTCTGGCAGTGGCCATTGGCGGCAAAGGTTTGGGTTTCCTGAACCGCGTCAATGCCAAAGTGGTGGCGCATGTGACCCATCTGGGCGACAAGCCTCATCTGGACAAGCTGATCGGCCCCGTCAAGGTGCTGCTCGATGCTTATGCCGCAGGTGAGGTGAGCGCTGTGTACCTGTGCTACAACAAGTTTGTCAGCACCATGGCACAAGTGCCGACCATCGACCAATTGTTGCCCTTGTCTTCTTCCAAAATGGAAGCAGAGACCAAGGCTGCGGGTGGTGTGGCGCACGGATGGGATTACATCTATGAGCCCGATGCACAGTCGGTCATCGATGACTTGTTGATCCGTTACGCAGAAGCGCTGGCTTACCAAGCTGTGGCTGAAAACATGGCTTCGGAACACGCTGCGCGGATGGTGGCCATGAAGGCCGCAACAGACAACGCTGGCAATGTGATCGGCGAGCTCAAGCTGGTCTACAACAAGACCCGTCAAGCAGCCATCACCAAAGAACTGTCGGAAATCGTCTCTGGCGCAGCTGCGATCAGCGGTTGATTCCCAGTTCTGCAAATTCAAATTATTTGGAGCGAAAAATGCAAGCCCAAGGAAAAATTGTTCAGTGTATTGGCGCTGTGGTCGACGTGGAATTCCCGCGCAACCAGATGCCCAAGGTTTATGACGCACTCAAAATGGAAGGCTCCGCGCTGACCCTGGAAGTGCAGCAGCAACTCGGCGACGGCATCGTGCGCACCATTGCGCTCGGTTCTTCCGACGGCTTGCGCCGTGGTCTGATCGTGTCCAACACCGGCAAGGCGATCACCGTGCCCGTGGGCAAGGCCACACTGGGCCGCATCATGGACGTGTTGGGTGCGCCCATCGACGAACGTGGTCCTGTCAGCCAGGAACTCACCGCCTCCATTCACCGCAAAGCCCCTGCTTACGACGAACTGAGCCCTTCACAAGAACTGCTGGAAACCGGCATCAAGGTGATTGACTTGGTTTGCCCGTTCGCCAAAGGCGGTAAGGTCGGCCTGTTCGGTGGTGCCGGTGTGGGCAAAACCGTGAACATGATGGAACTCATCAACAACATCGCCAAAGCGCACAGCGGTCTGTCCGTGTTCGCTGGTGTGGGTGAACGTACCCGTGAAGGTAACGACTTCTACCACGAGATGGCCGACTCCGGCGTCGTGAACCTTGAGAACCTGCCTGAGTCCAAAGTGGCCATGGTGTACGGTCAGATGAACGAGCCACCAGGCAACCGTCTGCGCGTCGCCTTGACCGGTCTGACCATCGCCGAATCCTTCCGTGACGAAGGCAAAGACGTGTTGTTCTTCGTGGACAACATCTACCGCTACACACTGGCCGGTACCGAAGTGTCCGCCTTGTTGGGCCGTATGCCTTCCGCTGTGGGTTACCAGCCTACGCTGGCCGAAGAAATGGGCCGTTTGCAAGAACGTATCACGTCGACCAAAGTCGGTTCGATCACATCGATTCAGGCCGTTTACGTGCCAGCCGATGACTTGACCGACCCATCGCCAGCGACCACCTTCGCTCACTTGGACTCCACCGTCGTGTTGTCCCGTGACATCGCATCGCTGGGTATCTACCCTGCGGTCGATCCACTGGACTCCACCAGCCGTCAGCTGGACCCGCTTGTTGTTGGTCAAGATCACTACGAAACAGCCCGTGCTGTGCAAGGCACCTTGCAGCGTTACCGTGAACTGCGCGACATCATCGCGATCATGGGTATGGACGACTTGGCACCTGAAGACAAGCTGGCCGTGGCCCGTGCCCGCAAGATCCAGCGTTTCCTGTCGCAGCCATTCCACGTTGCTGAAGTGTTCACCGGCTCCCCCGGCAAATACGTCACATTGGCCGAAACCATCCGTGGTTTCAAGATGATTGTGGCTGGCGAGTGCGATCATCTGCCAGAGCAAGCCTTCTACATGGTCGGTACCATCGACGAAGCTTTCGAAAAGGCCAAAAAGGCAGCTTAAAGCAACGCATCGGGGTGGCTGATCCAGTCTCCCCGTAGCCCGCTTGAACGCACCTTTTTAAGGAGTAATCATGAACACCATCCACGTTGATGTGGTCAGTGCCGAAGAGTCCATCTACTCGGGCGAAGCCCGGTTTGTGGCCTTGCCCGGCGAGTCTGGCGAACTGGGTATCTACCCACGCCACACCCCCCTGATCACCCGCATCAAAGCCGGGTCGGTTCGCATTGAGAAGGCTGACGGCGGCGAAGAATTCGTTTTCGTGGCCGGTGGCATTCTGGAAGTGCAGCCCGACTGCGTGACCGTGCTGTCTGACACCGCGATCCGCGGCAAAGACCTCGACGAAGAGAAGGCCAATGCGGCCAAGCAAGCAGCTGAAGAAGCCTTGCGCAACGCCAAAAGCGAAATCGATCTGGCCCGTGCGCAGTCTGAGTTGGCTGTTTTGGCTGCCCAGCTATCGGCATTGCGCAAATTTCGCAAGAAATAAGCTGCAAATGACGTTGTTGAGGCCTTCTGGCATCAACAAAGTGAACCCGGTTCGCGAAGGTGAGCCGGGTTTTTTTTCTGGTCCGTATAACAGCGCACAGGCCAGGACAAAGTAAAAACGGCAAAATGGTCAGTGACATTCAATAGCCACCATCAGGAAACATGAAACGTGCCAAATTGCATGCAGCTGTCGTCGGAGGAACCCCCGACGATGTTGAGCAAGCCTTTTACGAGGCATTGCAAAATGCTGACATCCAACAGTTGATGGCGTGTTGGGCCGAGGAGGACGATATCGTTTGCGTGCATCCGGGCGGCCCTCGAATGATCGGCGCGGGTGCGATACGTGCCGTTTTTGAAGGCATGTTCCAAAATGGCAGTGTGCAAGCCCATCCAGAGCGGATTCACAAAGTGCAATCCTTGGCCAGTGCTCTGCACCACTTGATCGAGCGAGTTGAGGTCATCACCCCCCAAGGGGCCCGTTTGGCTTACGTCATTGTGACCAACGTTTATCACAAGACACCACAAGGCTGGCGCATGGTCTCGCATCACGCCAGTCCAGGCACGCCCAACGACCTGGATGACATGGGGTCCAAGCCTACAGTGCTTCATTGACCGGGTTATGCAATATTGCGCACCTGCATGGCTGCCTGGGGGGCACGCTCAAACCATTTGGGCGGCACTGTATGCACGTCGTCGGCTAGGTGTATCGACGCCTTTTCAACGTGAGCGATGGACCACACCAGACGGAGATTTTGTGGATGTGGACAGGCAATTGGCCAGCCAAGTGGATCGCCCTTTGTTGGTTTTGTTTCATGGTCTGGAGGGCTCTTCGCAAAGCCACTATGCACAGGCCTTCGCTGACTGGGCTGTCATTCACGATGTGCACTTTGCCGTGCCGCATTTCCGAGGGTGCAGTGGTGAATTGAACCATGCGCCACGTGCAAACCACTCGGGGGATCACCAGGAAATTGACTGGTTACTGCAAAACTTGGCAGAACAGCACCGAGCATCAGGCGGCAAAGGCTTGGTGGCCACGGGAATTTCTTTAGGTGGCAATGCCCTGATGCGCTGGGCTGCAGAGCGCGGTGACAGCGCGGCTCACAGCGCAGATGCCGTCGCGTCGATTTGCTCTCCACTGGACTTGATGCAAAGCGGTCAGGCCATTGGCCAAGGCTTTAATCGGCAGGTTTACACGCGCATGTTTTTGCGCACCATGAAACGCAAGGCGTTAGCCAAGTTGGCGCAGTACCCTGGGTTGTTTGACCGACAAGCCTTGTTGGCAGCGCGTGATTTGTATGAATTTGACAATGTGTTCACTGCGCCACTGCACGGCTTTGAAAGTACAGAGGATTACTGGACGAGGGCGTCGGCCAAACCCTTGATGAGCGAGATACGCATACCCGCTTTGGCTGTGAATGCACTCAATGATCCTTTTATACCGGCCAGCAGCCTTCCACAAAAAGCGGATATCTCCGCCATGGTGACATTGTGGCAACCAGCCCACGGAGGTCATGTTGGGTTTCCGGAGGGAAGCTGGCCCGGTCATGTGTGTGGTCTACCCGAAAGGGTCGGCCGCTGGTTGCTTACTGCAGCTGGCCTGAGTTTGAAAAAAACGGAGAAATCTGATGGATGACCTTGTTCGTCAAGCGATGGCGAAATGGCCGCATGTACCCGATTGTTATGGCTGGCTGGGCTTGGGCAATCGCGGCCAGTGGTACATGCGCGATGACGGCGTTCAGAGCTTGGGGCTTTTTCAGAGTCAGAATTCAGGTGTGAAAGGTTCTGTCCTGAGGCATGAAAAACTCATCGAGTTCATTCACCGCAATTACGCGGCAGATCATCAAGGGCAGTGGTACTTCCAGAATGGACCACAGCGGGTGTATGTGGAGCTGGAGTCAACCCCTTACATTTGGCGGCTCGACGCTGCCTTTGTGCCTGTTGCGCAAACAGGTCATGCGTCGCAAGTGCTGACGTGTTTGATGGATGAAAATGGGTGCGTTTATCTCAATACGAAGATGGGCTTCGGACTTGTACACACCTTGGATGTGGGCTGTGTGGCTGAGGCACTGGAACAATCTCTGTGGCCCATAGAAGACTGTTTTGCAAAAGATTTACCTCGTCGTTTCGGCTACGTGATCAGTCCACAACAGGGCATGCAAGAAGATCCAGGCGTAAAAAAACCGACCTGATAGGAGGTCGGTTTTTTGATGCCGACGGTTTATTTTTTCTCGGCTTCAGCGGCGGCTGGTGCTTTGGGTTCATCAAACTTGGCACCCGCATTGTTGGCCATGTAAACCACAGCGCGCGCAATTTCAATATCATTGAAATCGCCGCCGCCCTGAGCACCCATAGCGCCTTTGCCTTTGAGTGCCGAAGTGGACAACACCTCCAGGCCCTGCTTGATCCGAGCACTCCATGCGGCGGTATCGGAAAACTTGGGAGCGCCAGCTGCACCCGCTGCGTGACAAGCTGCGCATTGCGCCTTGTAAACCTCTTCACCCGCTTTCAAAGGACGATTGGCATCGCGGATTTCGACCATGCCTACTTTCTGAATGCGCTGAGCTGTGGATTTTTCGGTATCGACAGCGCCCGCAGCAGGTTTGTTGGCTGAAGTGACATAAAACACCAAGCCAATGATGATGAACACAGGAATGATGAAAGAGGCCAAACTCAGCAAAAGCATTTGCTTGGGGGTTTTGACGGGGCCTGTGTGGGCTTCGTGTTGATCGTGGCTGTTGTCGCTCATGAAATCCTCTGTAGGGGCGTGGCCGCAAGGGCTGGTGTGTTGATCGAAATCAGCCTTTGATTATAGCGGCCCACCCTTCGGATAGCTTTCAAGCAGAGCTTGTGGGCGCGAAGCCGTGAGATAATCAAGACCGCTAATTGCCATGCGGCTGTAGCTCAGTGGATAGAGTATTGGCCTCCGAAGCCAAGGGTCGTGGGTTCGATCCCCGCCAGCCGCACCAAATTCAAACTCCCCAGATGATGGACGCCATCCAGGCGTGAGTTGTGTTGAGCATTGTCTTGGCCATTGCCCATGCGTCAGGATGGGTCAAAGCCCATCCCATGGCAGCGCAAATGGCGACCGTGGACAGGGGCAAAAAAACTTGCCAGCCGAATTTTTTGGAAGATGTCCTGCTGTTCGTTGCAGTGGTGACCGTCTCAGGCAACTCTGTTTGCAGTTCGGCACTGGGGGTGGCCAATCCCAAAGCAACCGGTTGTATGGGCAGGGCCTGTGACAGATGAACACCTGTCAAGGCGTCAAGCGACATCTCGTGGCGCTGCACAAAACTGGAGGCGCCGGGGCGCGGCAAGTGAACCACATTGGTACCTGATGGCGGCGCGTGATGACGCGCAGTCAGGCCGTTCCATTCGGTATTGAGCAAACGGGCGATGCGGCGCGCGGTTTGTTCGCGCAAGATGTCCGAATAAAAAAGTTCACCTTGGCCGGTTTCAATTTCGTACAACTGTGCCAAGGAAATACATGCTTGTGTGGCGAGCAACGAAGGATCAATGCCTTTGTCCAGGCGCAGTTGACGCAAGGCACCACCTTGGGGGTCTGAAGACGGCGTACTGCCGTGGCCCAAGTGCGCCATGGCACTGCGGTTAGAAGACATCAATGATTTGCGATGTCCAGGCTGCAGTTGTGATCGTTGCAGCGAAAAGGACTTCACCAAAACGGATGTGCTCAAATTCTGCATGATGCGATGACACCGGTCAGATACGCATGAAACCAGACCGAAGACAAAGGTCCGGGAACCAGTTGGATGGAAGATGCACTCCCAATGGGCATGCATGACGCCAGGCCCTTTTCTTCGGTCACCAAAACAACGGAAAGTGGAGAGTGCCCACGTTTATTGAAGTTCTCCAAGGCTTGAAATGTTTTTTCCTGATGCGTGCGAGGCATCGACATCTCCACCACGATCATGTCAGGTCGGTTGCTGGAGAGATCGAGCAAAGCTTCTGTGACAGAGTCGAAAAAAGTGACATCAATGGCCAGGTTCCATTGGCTGAAGTCTTTGCGAAAACCATCAATCCAGCCTGGTCGTTCGATCACCACGGTGACTCTGGGTTTGCTCGTAGTTTTGTTTTGGCGACTCACCGAGTGGCGTGAGACGTTTTGATAATCGACGATCGAGTCCAGCGAAATCCGGCGGTGGCCGCCACGCGTTTTCCAGCCTTTGAGTTCGCCTTGGTCAACCAGTGTTTGCACCAGCGTTGTGGATAAGCCCAGCATTCTTGCGGCTTCTGCCGTACTGAGAAATTGCGGTTGCACAACTTCGGTCTTGCGCTTGTTAAGCATCCGCGATTCCGATTCAGGCAAGATGCCTGGTAAAACGGTACGACCCTCGTCGATCATGAAAATTTGTTCATCACTCATGAGTGGCTCCTGAAAAAGTGGTGGGTTCAGCGTTCACGCAAGGCTTGTGTGACGTTTTGAAGTGGTCTGAAGATGTATTCGAGAACGGTTTTGTAGCCGGTCCGGATTTCAACGGAGGCGGTCATGCCGGGAGACGGCGTCAATCGAAGACCATTGCGCAAACCTGTGGTTTGCTTGACTCGAACGATGATCCGGTAAAGGCCCTCCTCGAGTTCGACCGGGTAGCCTGGTCGGCGTTGCTTCTCGTCACGCAAGGTGTCTGGGCTGACGTGTTCCAGCACGCCATCGAGGCCACCGTATTTGTTGAAGTCGTACGCGGTCAGTTTGACAACTGCGGCCTGACCGATCTTGAGAAAGGCAACCTCAGAAGGTTTGACATAGGCCTCCACCAGCATTTCATCCTCAGTTGGAACGATCTCCAAAATGGGTTGACCGGCTTGCACCACACCACCAACCGTGGTGATCTGAACGTTCTTGACCACCCCTTTCATCGGCGACTTGATGGTGGTTCGTAAATAAGCGTCTTCACGCGCAGACGCGCTTTCTTTGGTTTGTGACAACTCGGATGAAACGCGTACCAGTTCATTGTTGGCATCTGTGAGGTAGCGGTTTTGCCGTTCGGCGCGCTGACCCAGCAATTCCGACTTCTGGCGATTCAGTCGCAAAAGTTCCACTTCGGACATGACACCCTGGCGCACCAAGGGCTCGGTGATGGTCAACTCGCGGCTGACCGCATGCAAAGAACCATCAATGGCCCGCAATGATTCCGACAACGCGCGCTTGCGAGCGTTGAAGGCCTGAAGCTCCTGCTTCATCAGAGCGGGCTGAGAATTGAGTTCGGGCGGGAATACGAGGGCGGTGCTGTAAGCCTCTGCCTTCAGGCGTGCAGCCAAGGCAGACAAGGCCAGGTATTTTTCGTTGGCTTCGCGGTAAACCGCGCCTGATCGTGCATCGTCAATGCGCAAAAGAACCTGGTCTTTCTCAACCACGCTGCCTTCGCGCACCATCAGTTCACTCAAGACACCAGAGTCCAGGCTCTGGATGACTTGCTCACGGCTGGTTGGAATCACCTTGCCTTGGCCGCGTGTGATCTCATCAAGTTCAAACCAGGACGCCCACCCCAATGCCAGCAACAAGGTCAACCCGGTGGCCCAAACGAGACTCTTGCTGGCTTGGCGTTCATCATCTTCGACCGTTGTGATGCCAAAACTGGCTTTCTTAGACCTGAAGAGTTTCATGCAGTCGCTCCTTGAGATTTCGTACCATTGAGGTCAATCCCTCGGGATAACTTTTCAATCATTTCTTGTTTGGGGCCAAAAGCCAGGCATTGGCCACCGTCGATCACGGCAATCGAGTCGACCCATTCCAGCAACTGGGGTCGGTGCGTTGCCATCAGCAAGGTCCGGCCTTGCAGCCAATCCTTGAGCACGGTGATCACGCGGGCCTCGGTGTTTTGATCCATGCTGGCCGTCGGCTCATCCATGAAAACCATTTGAGGGTTGCGCAGCATCATGCGAGCGATGGAGAGCAATTGACGTTGTCCACCAGACAAACCGCCACCCGCCTCTGTCACGGGCATGTCAAGTCCCAAGGGGTGGGATGCAGCGATGTCGTAAATGTTCAGCAGCTTCAGGGTCTCGACAATCCTGACGTCGCTGATCCAGCTGTCGGCAAGGATCAGGTTGTCGCGCAAAGTGCCCATGAAAAGCTGTGCATCTTGGCCGACGTAGCCCATGCGACTGCGCATTTCAGTGGGTTCGATCTGCTGCATGTCAACGCCATCGAGACGGATACTGCCAGCCACGGGTGCGTAGAGACCGGACATCAAGCGCAGCAACGTACTTTTGCCGCTGCCCACGCGTCCGAGCATGGCAACTTTTTGGCCCGGCTCAATGATCATGGAGAGCTTTTTGATCACCGGGATTTTGTGCTCGCCGGGGTAAGCGAATTCCAAGGCTTCAGCTTGCAAGCCACCATAAATGGTGTCGGGTACCAGGTAATTGCGGCCATGTTTGCGGTCACGTGGTCGTTTCATCAAACCGTCCAGCGTTTCCAACGAAGAAGACGCTTGCTGGTAACGGGAAGCCAAAGACATCACACTGGCCAACGGCGAGATGGCGCGACCTGCCAAAATGACCGATGCAATCAGTCCACCCAAGGTCAGTTGGTTGGCGTGGATCATGTAAACGCCCGCCACCACCATGGCGACGGTGACGAATTGTTGAATCGACGTGGTGAACCCCATGATCCAGTTGGTCAGGCTGCGGATTTTTTTGTAGGCGTCAGAGCCGGCCAGGTTGGACATCTCCCAACGGCGCTGCAAATAGCTCTCTGCGTTGTGTGCCTTCAGCAACTCCAGGTTCAGGACCGACTCGACCAGCACGCTTTGTTTGTCACCCGACTCTTTCATGTTGGCGCGCATGGCCGTCATGAGTGGTTTTTGAGACACCAAGCCAATGAGGATCAACAAAGGCACCGCCAGAGCTGGAATCCAGACCAGATGGCCGCCGACCATGGCAATCAAGGCCAGAAACATCAGCACAAAAGGCATGTCAGCCAGCAGCACCAGCGATGCCGAAGAGAAGAAATCGCGGAGCGACTCGAAGTCACGCATGGAACTGGCGAAGATGCCGACAGACTGGGGGCGGTGCTCAAGCCGGATCGACATGATTTCACGCAGCAGCGTGGCGTTGATGGCCAAGTCAGCCTTTTTGCCACCCAAATCCACCAACCGCGCCTTGAGCCAGCGCATGATGAATTCCAAAAAGATCGCCACTGTGGTGCCGATGGCCAGCGTCCACAGCGAGGTGTAGGCGGCAGTGGGCACCACACGGTCGTAGACGTTCATCGTGAAAAACACGCTGGCCAGTGTCAGGATGTTCGCCACGACAGTGGCCACCATGGATTCGACATAAAAGGCGCGAAAACGCCAGAGCGTGTCCCAGAACCAATTGAAGGCGGAGCCTTCCAGGGGCGTCAAGGTTTGGTCATGCCGGGTCGGGGGCAACTTGAGTGCCAGTACTTCGGGGCGCGCCAAAGCCTGCAGTTCAGCCAAAGGAATGCGCTGGTCCTCCATGCCCCTGTCCGCCCACCAGATGATGGCTTCTTTGTCTTCAATGCTGCGCAAGACGCAAGCCCTGCCATCGAGCAAAGGCATCAAGACAGGCAGCACATAGTGCGGAATATCGGCCACGTTCACGCGTGACCAAGCCGCCAACAGGCCGTTTTTGTGGGCCATGTCCGGGTACGCGGCCAGCGGAACGCGGCCCTTGTTGTCCAGCGCGAAACCTGCGCGCATCACTTGGTAATGAACGGGGCGGCCCATCAACTTGGCCGCCATGGTCATGCACAGCAAGAGCGGGTCTGCCTGGATGTCATGTCGAGGCGACGTTGAGGCGCCTGGCTGAGGTATGGCCTGGGCTGTGGGTTGTGCGGCACCGCCATTGGCTGCCATCATCGGAATCATTTTTGCCATCGAATTTATGTATTTGTTGTGCTGGGCTTCACGGAGCGGGGGTCAGCAGGCGACCTGGTTCCGCTGCGAAGCGGTTGGCCAGATCGCCAGCGGCAGCCAGCAAGCGCACACGCGCCAATCGCTCGTCGTGAAATGCCGCTTGTGCGGCTGTGCGGTAGCCAAAGGCATCGGCCTGCACGTTGAGCAAGTCCAATAAAGATCTTTTCGCGATGCGGAACTGCTGACGGTAGGCATCGACCAGTTTGTCGCCGACCAAGGACTGTTTGGAGCCGGTGGCGGCACGGCCCTTGGCCGATGCCCACTCTTGCCAAGCCAAGGCCACTTTTTCACGGGCCAAGATTTTGGCTTCTTCCTGGGCAAATTCGGCCGCCTTGAGTTGGCCCACAGCCGCCTCGACGGCTGCTGTAGAACCACCACCGTTGTAGAGGGGGGCATTGACCTGCAGTTGGGACAGGGCTTCGAGTCGACCCGTGGCCGAGTTCTGTTGTCTGGAGACGGTGAAATCGACGGTGGGCCACTGCTGGCCCTTGGCGACTCGAACCGCAGCTTGAGCGGCCAGCACCTTGGCACGGGCCTGCGCAATGGCTGGCAATTGAGGCGAAACCATGGCCATGGCTTGCGCCAAGGTGTCCGGGATATTGCCAAGCGGGCCCGTTTGAGCAACCGCCTTGTCAACGCCTACGGGGCGTGCGTCCATGTCGGTGCGCCAGAACCTTTGAACCCGCTGGATGGCTTGGGTGAAGTCGGATTTGCGTTGTTGCATGGCCAGTTGCGCGCTTTCCATGCGCACCAGGGCTTGCTCGTAGTCAGCCCGACGACCTTTGTCAACTTCGACAATTTTGCGGATATCACTGAGCGTGTCCTGGTGGGCGTTGACGTTGTGAACCGCCAGGCTGTACAGGTCGGCCGTCTTGGCCCAATTCAAGTAGGCTTCGGCCGCGAGTTGGGCCACATCATCGAGCGTGCTCGCCTCTGAAAACTCCGCCGCCTGGGTCAAGGCCTGTGCCCGTTCAACTTCGGCTTCGATCTTGCCGCCAGACCAGAGGTTGAGCTTGGCGGTGGGTGACAGGGCGGTGCGCGATGTGCCCGAGGGAAAAACGCCAGATGAATAGGCATTTGCTGTGGCGCTCATGCCCAATTGAGGATAGTGAGCGCTTCGGGCGCGTGCGATGTCTGCTCGCGCCGCAGACGTTTGCGCTGCTGCTGCCTGGATGCTGGGGTAGGCCTGGAGGGCTTGATTGACGACTTCGGGCAAGGTTTGAGCCTGCAGGTTGATCGATAAACCGGCGGCCAGCACGCCCCATGGGGCCCATTTGAATCCAGCCAAAGGACCATGAGCAGGCCTCAGTTGCGAGAGCAACCGAAGAAGATACTTTTGGCATTCAAGATGAATCATGCGGTACGAATTACCAGTTACGTTAAAACTGAAATTCTCGTTAAAAAAGATAAGTTATGAATCCGCCAAAAGGAGTATTCGGGACCCAATTTCGCTAAAAAATGTTGAATTCGTATGAAAAACGAATTACCAGCGTTCGGCTGATGTATTTGGCGATTTGGTCTGGCATGACGCTGTGCAAGCTCAGACGCGCAAAAAAAAGCCCCCCTGTGATCTACAGGGGGGCCCATGGCGATGGAAAAAAGAAGGCTGTGAGCGGCGTTGACCGGTGTCAGCTCAAGGCGGTTGGGGTCTCTCAGACGCCGTAGCGGTCCCGGTATGCCTGCACCCTGGGCAAGTGTTCACCCAGTTCGTTGCCGCTTTGGGCCGACAAATAAGCCAGCAGGTCTGACAGCTGGGCAATGGTGCATACCTGCATGCCCAGCGTGTTGCGCACATACTGAACCGCGCTGTGCGGCACGTCCTGCACCGAGCCATCGGCCTGTTTTTCGGTGGCCATTTCCTGGCGGTCCAGCGCAATCGCGATGGCGTGGGGCGTGGCCCCGGCGGCCTGGATCAGCGCAATCGACTCGCGGGCGGCGGTGCCTGCGCTCATCACATCGTCCACGATCAGTACGCGGCCCTTGAGCGGTGCGCCGACCAGCGAGCCACCTTCGCCGTGGTCTTTGGCTTCTTTGCGGTTGTAGGCAAAGGGCACGTTTTTGCCCAAGCGGGCCAGCTCGATGGCCACCGCTGCGCCCAGCGGGATGCCCTTGTAGGCCGGGCCAAAAATCATGTCGAACTCGATGCCGCTGGCCAGCAGGGCTTTTGCATAGAATTGCGCCAGTCGGCTGAGCTTGGCACCGTCGTCAAACAGACCGGCGTTGAAGAAGTAAGGGCTCATGCGCCCGGCTTTGGTCTTGAATTCGCCAAAGCGCAAGACGCCCGAATCGACCGCAAATTGCACAAATTCCTGAGCGAGCGCCTGCATCTCGGCGCTGCTTGCCTGTCCTGTCACCATGGGGAAATCCTTGTTCAAACTCACCAGCCTCAACCTCAACGGCATCCGTTCGGCCACGACCAAAGGGGTCGAAGCCTGGCTGGCGCAAGAAAAGCCCGATTGTATTTGCGTGCAAGAAGTCAAAGCCCAGGCCCCCGACGTGGAGGGCAAGTTTGAAGAACTCGCGGGCCTGAAGGGCCACTTCCACTTTGCTGAAAAAAAGGGCTATTCCGGCGTAGCCGTCTACACCCGCCATGAGCCCAGCGATGTGGTGGTCGGGTTTGATGGCGGCGAGTTTGATGCGGAGGGCCGCTATGTGGAGCTGCGCTTTGACACCCCTGCACGCAAGATGTCCATCATCAGCAGCTATTTCCCCAGCGGCTCGTCCGGCCCGGAGCGGCAAGAGGCCAAGTTCCGTTTTCTGGACAAGATGTACCCGCACCTGATGGCGCTCAAGGGCGAGCGCGAGTTTGTGGTGTGCAGCGACGTCAACATCGCCCACCAGCAGGCCGACCTGAAGAACTGGCGCAGCAACCAGAAAAACAGCGGCTTTTTGCCCGAAGAGCGCGCCTGGATGACCCGGCTGACCTCGGAAGGCGGTGTGGTGGATGTGTACCGCCACTTGCAACCGGACACCACCGACACCTGCTACACATGGTGGAGCAACCGGGGCCAGGCCTATGCCAACAACGTGGGCTGGCGTCTGGATTACCACCTGGCCACCCCGGCACTGGCCGAGAAAGCCCGCACCGAATCTATTTACAAGAGCGAGAAATTCTCCGACCACGCGCCGATCACCATCGGCTACGACTTCGCGCTGTGACCTTGTGCGGTGACCTTGTGCGGTGAGGCTGTGAAGTACGGGGCGCGGCTCAGCCCGCCAGGGCCATGACCCGGCCATGCGCCGCACTTTGCAAGCCCAGCTCTATCAGCGCCATCACCTGCAAGGCCTCTTGTGCGGGCACTGGGTTGGCGCTGCCGTGCAGCACCGCATCGCGCACCCGGGCGTAATACTGCGGGTAGTCGCCGCGCAGGCAGGGCTGCTGGCGTTCGGTCAGCTGTTGCGCCGAATCCGACAAAGTCAGGTGCAGCGGCTGTGGGTCAAGGCCCCAATCGGTGGCGGTGTCTGTCAGGTCAGGCCGCAAACCTGCCTTGAGGGCGTCTTCCTGCGTGTCCAGTCCCCATTTGACGCATGAGCCGTTTGTGCCATGCACCACAAAGCGCGGTGCCACGCGGGCCGTCAGGGCGCTGGCGTGCAGCACCACGCGCAGGCTGTCGTACCGCAACACCGCGTGAAACCAGTCGTCGGCCTGAGCCCCGTCACGTTGGCAGGCCAGGTCCAGCCACAGGCTTTGTGGCTGGCCAAACAGCTGCAGAGCCTGGTCCAGCAGGTGTGGCCCCAGGTCGTACCACAGGCCGCTGCCAGGGTTGCCCGATTCGCGCCAGCGCTGGCGCACCACGGGCCGGTAGCGGTCAAAGTGCGACTCGACATGCGTGACCCGCCCCAACTCGCCGCTTTGCAGCAGCGCCTGCAGAGTCAAAAAATCACCATCCCAGCGCCGGTTGTGAAACACCGACAACACACGTTGGTGCTGCTCGGCCAGCGCGATCAGGTGCCGGGCCTCGGCCGCATTCAGGGTGAAAGGCTTGTCCACCACCACATGCTTGCCCGCCGCCAGCGCTTGGGCGGCCAGCGGGGCATGGGTGTCGTTGGGGGTGGCGATCACCACCAAATCGATGTCAGGTCGGGCGATCAGGGCCTCGGGTGTTTCGCACACGGGGGTGTCCGGCCAGTGGGCGAGCACATCGCCCGGGCGGCGGCTGGCCACAGCGGCGAGTTGCAGGCCCGGTACGGCGGCGATCAAAGGCGCATGAAAAGTGGCCGAGGCATAACCGTAGCCCAGCAGGCCCACGTTCAGGAAGGCGGTCATCCAGAGGCTTTCATCTCAGTCAAAAACAGACCGTCAGCTTAAACCAGCAGGCGGGTGTCATGTGGGCGCGCGCGTGTAGGTCAGCATGCGCCCCTTGTAAGCCACAGATCCCGATTGCGCCGGTTGGTCCAGCACCTGCTCGTGCATCGCAAAGCCCACGCGGGCCATGTGCTTGTGAAATGCCGGACGATTGCCCCGGTTCGGGTCCACCACCCAAATTTCGCAGCTCGCTGCGGCATGGGTGTTGATGAAGTGGGCCAGCGTCCCTTCGTCATCGCGTTCATACAGGATGTCGCTGCCCACGATCAGGTCAAACAGGCCGCTCACCCCGGTGTCATGCGCCTGCGTCAACACGGGTTGACCATCTTCGCGTACGGCGGCTGTGCCCCACAAACCATGGCGGTACGTGATGGGCTCCAAGCCGTTGAGTCGGGTGTTGTGGTCCAGAAAAGCATGGGTCAGCGGGTGGCAGTCGCTGGCCGTCACATCGGCCCCGCGCCGGTGTGCCACTAGGCTGGACAGCGCCAGGCCGCAGCCAATTTCCAAAATCCGTTCGGTGGTCACCGGTCGCAGTGCCATGCGCTCGGCCATGCGAGAACCAGAAGGCCACAGCAAGCCAAACAGCGGCCAGGTGGCCGAAGAAATGCCCAGGTTGAGTGCTTCATCGAGCGGGTCGTGAAACTGGTTGTTGTCGAGCAAGGAGCGGATGAGCAAGTCATCCACGCCCCCAACCGCGATGCTGTCCTGTTTGGTCAGGTAGCCCGGTGACGGGTGTGGCAAATGAGCAATCGATGCAGCGCGCTGGCGGGGGGAATCAAGTGGCGCTGGCTGGGGGTGACTGTAGCGGCAAACGGCGTTCCTATAATTTGCGCATGTTGCAATACCAAACGATCCCCGTCACGCCTTTTCAGCAAAACTGTTCCCTGGTCTGGGACGATCAGACCCGGCAGGCTGCCGTGATCGATCCCGGCGGTGATCTGGATGTGCTGTTGGGGGCCGTGGCGCAGTTGCAGATCCAACTGGAGCAGATCTGGATCACCCACGGCCATGTGGACCACGCCGCAGGCACGGCCGAACTGTCCGAGCGTTTGCAGTTGCCCATCATCGGCCCGCACCCCGGTGACCAGTTCTGGATCGACGGTTTGCCGCAGGCTGCGGCCGGGTACGGTTTTCCTCCTGCACGGGCTTTCAAGCCCACGCGCTGGCTGCACGATGGCGACACGGTCACGTTGGGCAGCCACACTTTGCAGGTGAGGCATTGTCCCGGGCACACGCCGGGCCATGTGGTGTTTTATTCGCCCGAAATCCAGCGTGCCTTTGTGGGCGATGTGCTGTTTGCGGGCAGCATTGGCCGTACCGATTTTCCGCAGGGCAACCACGAGCACTTGATCGCCAGCATCACCGAGCGTCTGTGGCCCATGGGCAATGGCACGGTGTTCATCCCGGGCCACGGCCCAGAAAGCACCTTTGGACGTGAGCGCAAAAGCAACCCTTATGTGGGCGGAACCTGAAGTTGCTCAAAAATTCCGCGCCACGGAAGGTGCGGTCTGTGATGCCCTGGCGCTTGGGCATCTGGATCGCGCAGACCCGCAAGGCCCGCATGACCCACTAGCCTCGAAGCGCTTGCTGATAAAGATGTTGCACTTTGGGCAAGTTGGCTTCGAGTTCCTCAATCCGATTGGCCCCGCTGGGGTGCGTGGACAGGAACGCGGGGCCGCCGTTGCCGTTGGCCGATAGCATTTTTTTCCACAAACTGACGCTGGCTTCCGGGCGATAACCGCCACGCGCTGCAATTTCCAGCCCGACCAAGTCGGATTCGGTTTCGTCGTCGCGCCCGTATTTGAGGGTCAGCAGTTGCGTGCCCAGGTTGGCTGCCGCATCGCCCAATGCGCCCAGACCCAGCAATTGCGATGCAATCGACAGGCCAAAGCTGGTGGCCTGGCTTTTGGCCAGCCGTTCGCGTGCGTGTTCGCGCAGGGCGTGTGCCATCTCGTGGCCCATGATCATGGCCACCTCATCATCGGTCAGCTTCAGCTGGTCCAGGATGCCGGTGTAAAACGCGATCTTGCCGCCGGGCATGCACCACGCGTTGATTTGCTTGCTGCCAATCAAGTTGACTTGCCACTTCCACTCGCGCGAACGAGGGTTCCATTGTTCGGTGTGTGGAATGAGTTTTCTGGCAATGGTGTGCAGACGCTGCAATTGCGGGTGCCCATCAGGGGCCAGTGCGCCTTTTGATCGGGCATCGGCCAGGACCTGGGTGTATTGTTGGCGTGCAGAGCCTTCCAGCGTTTCGGCCGGCACCAATTTGCGCAGGCCTGAGGCCGAACCCACATCGACCTGGGCCAGCGCCGACCCGGCCGCTGCGGTGCCCGCCGCCAACATGAAAGCCCGTCGGGCTTGCCAACGTGGAGAGGTGTGGGGCGCGGCGTCAGAAACGACGTCGGGAGCAGGGGTTTGAAGGTTGCAAATAAAGCACATAGTTCGCAAATGATAACGAACAGACCGGATTCAAGTGAGGCAACCGATAATTCGCAGATGTCCGACACTGCAACTTCTCCTGATAACACCCCGTCCGGCACCGTTCGCTCTTGGCGCGAAGCCTGGCGGCTGTATTTGCAACCGGCCAGCTTGCGCATGCTGGTGTTGGGGTTCGCTGCTGGACTGCCGCTGTTGCTGGTGCTGGGAACGCTCAGTTTCCGATTGCGCGAAGCGGGCATTGACCGCAGCACCATCGGCTATTTGAGTTGGGTGGGTTTGGCCTATGGCGTGAAGTGGATGTGGGCGCCGCTGGTGGATCGCATGCCCATTCCCGGGCTGACCCGGCAGCTGGGGCGCAGGCGCAGCTGGTTGTTGCTGTCGCAACTTGTCGTTGCAGGTGGGCTGGTGGGCATGGCGTGGCATGACCCTTCCCAGCTGCTGGGTCCCTTGGTGGCTTGTGCGGTGGCGGTGGCGGTGGCTTCTGCCACGCAAGACATTGCGCTCGACGCTTACCGCATCGAGTCGGCCGGGGTGAACGCACAGGCCGCGCTGGCGGCCAGCTACCAGACGGGTTATCGGCTGGCCATGATCTGGGCCGGTGCGGGCGTATTGTGGATCGCAGCCTGGGCCCAAGGCGAGCAAGCCGTGGGTTATGCGCAATCGGCCTGGCAAGCGGCTTATCTGGTGATGGCGCTCAGCATGTTGCCGGGCATGCTGGTGGTACTGGGTTCATCCGAACCCGTGGCGGCACCTTTGCGGCCTGCCCGGAATGTGGCCGAGTGGTTAAAGGGCGCGGTGATCGATCCGTTTGCCGACTTTTGGTTGCGCTACCGCTGGCAGGCCGTTTTGCTGCTGGCGCTGATCGCGGTTTACCGCATCAGCGATGTGGTCATGGGCATCATGGCCAATCCGTTTTATGTGGACATGGGGTTCACCAAAACAGAAGTGGCGGGCGTGACGAAGGTGTACGGCGTGATCATGACCCTGGTGGGCGCGTTTGTGGGTGGGGTGCTGTCGGCGCGTTGGGGTGTGATGCGCATCCTGATGCTGGGTGCCGTGCTGAGTGCGGCCAGCAATTTGCTGTTTGTCTGGCTCAGCGGTGTGGGGCATGATGTGCAGGCGCTGGTCTGGGTCATCTCGGCTGACAATCTGGCCAGCGGCATTGCCTCAGCGGCCTTCATCGCTTATTTGTCTTCGCTCACCAATGTCAGTTATTCGGCCACGCAATATGCGCTGCTCAGCTCCATGATGCTGCTGCTGCCCAAGTTCATTGCGGGGTTTTCGGGTGACTTTGTCGATGCGCATGGTTACGCCAGCTTCTTCACGGCCACGGCTTGGTTGGGTTTGCCGGTGCTGCTGCTGGTGGCGCTGGCGTCCCGGGTGCATGCCCGGGTGAAGCGCTAAATTTACGCATCTTTACCCAAAGCACACGACAAGCTTGCGCGTGCAGGAGATGATCACCCGATGCAACAACTCTTGATGATCGAAGACGATGCCCGTTTGGCGGGCATGGTGGCGGACTATCTGGGGCAAAACGGGTTTGGCGTGACCCATGCGCCCGATGCCCAAAGTGGCCTGGCCCGTTTGCACAGCCCGGGCGTGGATCTGGTGATCCTGGACCTGATGCTGCCCGACATGGATGGCTTGCAGGTGTGCCAACGCATCCGGGCCTTGCCTGGCAGCGCGGGACAGGTGCCGGTGCTCATGCTCACGGCCAAAGGCGACCCGATGGACCGCGTCATCGGGCTTGAAATGGGGGCGGACGACTATTTGCCCAAGCCCTTTGAGCCGCGCGAGCTGCTGGCGCGCATCAAGGCCATTTTGCGACGCAAGAGCACCGCCCATGACGCGCCTCAACAACTCATGCAATTTGGCTCGCTCGAGATCGACCGCGATGCCCGCCGCGTCAGCGTCAAGGGGCAGGCGTGCGATTTGACCTCTTACCAGTACGACTTGCTGGTGGCGTTGGCCGAGCGCGCAGGCCGCGTGCTCACGCGTGACCAGATCATGGAAGCGGTGCGCGGCCGTGAGCTGGAGGCCTTTGACCGCTCCATCGATGTGCACATGGGCCGCATCCGTGCCGCCATCGAGGTGGACCCCCGGTCGCCCCAGCGCATTTTGACGGTGCGTGGCGTCGGTTACGTGTTTGCACGGCAGCAGGACTGAAACGTCACCATGCCCTTTCAGGCCCTGTCCCGTCATTGGTCGCGTCATTTGTACCTGCGCATCTGGTTGGCGGTGGTGGCGGGTGTGACGCTGCTCATGTTGGTCGTGGGCTGGGTCTGGCGGGCGAGTGTGGAGCACCACGCCGAACCGCCCATGCCACATGAATGGGTGGTGTTGAATGCGCAAGGCGAGGTGCTGGCCTCTACCCGACGGCGTGGCCCCGGGGGACCGCTGACGTTTGACCTGACGTTGCCTGATGGCCAGCCTTTGCAGTTGCACGTGTTGCGCAACGGGGTGCAGATGGAAGAGCGCCGTCGGCCTCTGGCCCTGCCGGGCATGGGGCCTGCACCGAACGGACGCATGCCTGCCCACTTGCACAAAGAAATGCCTTGGTGGGCTCAGCCCTCGGGGTTTTTCTGGATGCTGGGCCTGATTGGCCTGGCCGTGGCGCTGGGGCTGTACCCTGTGGTGCGCAGGCTCACGCAACGGCTCGAAGGTCTGCAGCGCGGTGTGCAGCGCTGGGGCGAAGGCGACTTGTCGGTGCGCGTGCCGGTGCAAGGCGATGATGAGGTGGCCGATTTGTCTGAACGGTTCAATGCAGCAGCAGAACGCATCGAAGGCCTGATGGCCGCGCAAAAGTCCCTGTTGGCCAATGCCTCGCACGAGCTGCGCTCGCCCCTGGCGCGCATTCGCATGGGGCTGGAGTTGATGAACGCGCCAGCAGCCGACTCGGTGCAGATGGGCCGCAACCGCGCCGAAATCCTGCGCAACATGGCCGAACTGGACCAACTCATCGACGAAATTTTGCTGGCCAGCCGACTGGATGCCCAAGAGGCCGACATCGGGACGGTGGAGCCGGTGGATCTGGTGGGTTTGTGCGCCGAAGAGTGCGCCCGCACCGGTGCCCGGTTGGAGGTGCCCGAAGGCTTGGCGAACCTGGAGGTGCCTGGCGTGGCCAAATTGTTGCGTCGCATGGTGCGCAACCTGTTGGAAAATGCGCGGCGTCATGGCGTGCCGGCAGACTTGGCTGACGATGTGGTCCTGACATTGGGCAGGCGCGCCGGGGGGGTGTGGCTCAGCGTTTGTGACCGTGGACCAGGTGTGCCCACGCCCTACCGTGCACGTATTTTTGAACCGTTTTTCCGATTGCCCGGGGCCAGTGAGCGGGTGGGCGGTGTGGGCCTTGGCCTGTCGCTCGTCAAATCAATTGCCGAACGCCATGCTGCCGAGGTCTCCTGCGAGGACCGTGTGGGGGGCGGTGCGTGTTTTGTGATTCGCTGGTGAAACCGGCAGAGAAGGTCCAGATCCAGTCGTTTGCAAAATGGCCCGTCAAGCATGCTTTATCAGCACAAATTGCGACATACTTGCGCAGCCAAATGCTTGAATGGGTCAATGTATGGAACTGGTGTTTTTGTGCCCGGCCGTTAAAAAAGCGGTGGGTGGGGTCAAAGTGATTTACCGCCAAGCGGCGTTGATGAACGAATTGCTCGGCCCCTCGGGTGGGCGCGCCTGCGTTTTGCACCCCAACACATGGCGTTTCAAAGTGCAGTGGTTTGAGAGCCATGTTCCTCTGCGGCGGGAGCGGTTCAAGTGGCGCTGGGTCGGCAAGCCCAGCAAGTCCGATATCCGTGGTGTTTTTGACCCTGCGCGCGATGTGGTGGTGGTGCCCGAGCTGTGGGTGCGCAAATACGGTGTTCAGTTGCTGGAAGCCAAGGTGCCTTATGTCATTTATGTGCAAAATGGTTATTACATCAACAAAGGGCAGCCAGATGATTTGGACCGTGCTTATCGCGGGGCCAAGTGCATTTTGACGATTTCGGAGGATGCGACCCGGTGTGTGGCGATGGCGTTTCCAGGTGTTCAAGAGCGCATCTTGAGGGTGCATTACTCCATCGATGTCGGCAACTTCAATCCGCATCGGGCCAAAGAAAACTTGATCACTTACATGCCGCGAAAGTTGGCCGATCATTCTGCCAAGGCACTTTTTTTCCTGCGCAGTCATTTGCCGGCCCACTGGAAAATTCAGCCAATCGATGGGCTCAACGAATCCGGGGTGGCCGAGTTGCTGTCTCGCTCTCGGATATTCATGTCGTTCAGCCATTTTGAAGGCTGCCCTTTACCCCCTTTGGAGGCGGCTCTGAGTGGAAATCGCGTGGTGGGCTACACCGGGCAAGGTGCCCGGGAGTATTGGCACCCCGATGTTTTTGATGAAATCGAGTCTGGGAATTTGGTGAGCTTGGCTCAGCAGGTCTTGCGCCGCGTCGCCGATTGGGACGCCAACCCCGGCGAGACTGCACCAGCCCCCGCCACTTTGAACAAACTCTCGGCCACTTACTCGGTGCACCAAGAGGAGGCGGATATGCGCGCCTTGTTGAGGCGTTTGGCTGACTGAGCTCGGGGCGCCTTGGTGTCTGTTACCGGGCACCACCGCCCTCAGGCGGTGGTGGGTGCCGGGCCATCTTGGGCCGTCAGCATCTCGCGTGGCTCAATGGCTGTGAGCCACCTGCTCTCCCGCTTTGAGCTTGTAAACCGTGCCGCAATAAGGGCACTTGGCTTCGCCGGTTTTGGCCACATCCAGGTAGACCTTGGGGTGGCTGTTCCAGAGTTTCATGTCGGCTTTGGGGCTGGGGCAGAAAACGCCGCCCTGCGGGTTCAGATCGGCGGCCAGCAATTCAACGGCTTGGGTGCTCATGGATCTTGCTCCTTAAACCAAAGTCAGCCAGTGGGCGTACTTGGGGTTGCGACCATTGACGATGTCAAAGAACGCGGTCTGGATTTTCTCGGTGACCGGGCCACGGCTGCCCACATAGCCATCTTTGCCCAGCTCGATGCGGTCTAGTTCGCGGATGGGGGTCACTTCGGCAGCGGTGCCGGTGAAGAAGGCTTCGTCGGCGATGTAGACCTCGTCGCGGGTGATGCGCTTTTGCACGATCTCCAGGCCCAAATCTTTGGCGATGTGGAACACGGTGTTGCGGGTGATGCCGTTCAGGGCGCCAGCCGACAAATCGGGGGTGTAGATCACGCCGTCTTTGACCACAAAGATGTTTTCGCCAGCGCCTTCGGATACAAAGCCCGAGGTGTCCAGCAACAGAGCTTCGTCGTAGCCTTCGTCGGTCACTTCCATGTTGGCCAGGATGGAGTTGGTGTAGTTGCTCACCGCCTTGGCCTGTGTCATGGTGATGTTGACGTGGTGGCGGGTGTAGCTCGAAGTTTTGACGCGGATGCCGCGCTTCATACCTTCTTCGCCCAAATAGGCACCCCAGGTCCAAGCTGCCACCATCAAGTGGATGGTGTTGCCTTTGGGGCTGACGCCCAATTTCTTGTCGCCAATCCAAGTCAGTGGGCGGATGTAGCCGCTTTCGAGTTGGTTCTCACGGACTACGTCGCGTTGGGCTTGGTTCACTTGATCTTTGGTGAACGGGATGGCCATGCGCAGGATCTTGGCGCTGTTGAACAGGCGGTCGGTGTGCTCTTGCAGGCGGAAGATGGCGGTGCCTTGCTCGGTTTTGTAAGCGCGCACGCCTTCAAAAGCGCCGCAGCCGTAGTGCAAGGTGTGGCTCAGCACATGGATCTTGGCATCGCGCCAATCGACCATCTGGCCGTCCATCCAGATTTTGCCGTCGCGGTCTGACATCGAAGGAATGACAACGCTCATGAAAGTGTCCTTTAAAGAAGGTGCAATCAACAGTACAAAAAAATGATTTTAAGGTCTCACGTTCGCCTGCAAGACGCCCGGGTGACCCAGAATCAGCGGACGGTAGCCGCGGAGGCGGCCTGTTCAGCGATGTCGCTGTGTTCGGGCGCGGGGCGAGTCAGCGACCAGTCGGTCAGTTTGCCGCCCACAAAGGTGCAGGTCACATGCGATTGACCGGTGTCGGTCCAGCGAAAAATCTCGGGCTGGGCGTCCTTTTCGGTCAGTAACTTACCCAGCGACCGCGTCATGGCGATGACGTGCATCAAGGTCGCGCCCTTTTTGAGCTTGGCGTTGAGCATCACCGCGCTGGCCACATGGCCGATGGGGCGGTTGGCCGCTTTTTTCAAGATGGTGACCATGCGTGTGAAGTGCAGCAAAACCCACATGATCACGCCGCCCGCGGCCAATGCAATGCCTGCCCACTGAAAGGCTTGCCAAGCCCCGACGGTGAACACGATGATGGCCAGCGGTGCGAGTATTTTGTTGAAATTCATGGGCTGGATTTTGCCTTGTAAATGACGCAAGCTTCGCCGTTGGCGTTCGGGTGACCACGGACGCGATTCGGTGTCCTGCTACAGACACTCGGGGATGTCTGGCCCATTTCGGCAAGCCAGAAGCACGTTGGGCCGTCTTCACGGCGTGTTCGATCAGTCCAGCCCACGCACCACCTGCATGGCCTCTTCAATCCGCTCGACCGGGTAAATGGTCAAACCCTCAAAGGCCTTGTCGTTTTTCTTGGGCGCGTTGGCCTTGGGCACCACGGCCACTTTGAAGCCCAGCTTGGCGGCTTCTTTCAGGCGGTCTTGCCCACGAGGCGCGGGGCGCACTTCACCGGCCAGACCCACTTCGCCAAAGGCGATGAAGCCTTTGGGCAGTGGCTTGCCGCGCAGGCTGCTGGTGATCGCCAGCATCACCGCCAGGTCAGCCGCCGGTTCGCTGATGCGCACGCCGCCCACCGCGTTCACAAACACGTCCTGGTCCATACAGGCCACACCCGCATGGCGGTGCAGCACCGCCAGCAGCATGGCCAGGCGGTCGCGGTCCAGACCCACGCTCAAACGGCGGGGCGATGGGCCACCGCTGTCCACCAGGGCCTGAATTTCGACCAACAGCGGGCGCGTGCCCTCCAGCGTGACCATCACGCAGCTGCCGGGCACGGGCTCGGCATGCTGGCTCAAAAAGATGGCGCTCGGGTTGCTCACGCCCTTCAGGCCCTTTTCGGTCATGGCGAACACGCCGATCTCGTTGACGGCACCAAAGCGGTTTTTGATGGCGCGGATCAGGCGGAAGTTGGAGTGCGTGTCGCCCTCAAAGTAGAGCACCGTGTCCACCATGTGCTCCAGCACGCGGGGGCCGGCCAGCGCGCCTTCCTTGGTCACATGGCCGACCAGCACGATGGTGGTGCCGGTCGATTTGGCGGTGCGCGTCAGGTGCGCCGCGCATTCGCGCACTTGCGCCACCGAGCCGGGGGCGCTGGTCAGTTGGTCCGAATACACCGTCTGAATCGAGTCGATGATGGCGATGCCCGGCTGGCGCGCCTGCAAAGTGTGCAAGATCTTTTCAAGCTGAATTTCGGGCAGCACCGGCACCTGCGAGTCGGGCAGGCCGAGGCGTCTTGAGCGCATCGCCACTTGTGCGCCGCTTTCTTCACCCGTCACATAGAGGGTGTTCATGCCGCTGCGCTGCAGGGCATCGACCGCTTGCAACAGCAAGGTCGATTTGCCGATGCCCGGGTCGCCGCCGATCAGCACCACGCCGCCTTCGACCATGCCCCCGCCCAGCACCCGGTCCAGCTCATCAATGCCAGTGGGGTGGCGCTCGAAGTCGGCTGCCTCGATCTGAGCCAGCGGCAGCACTTCGGAGGTGGGGGCCAGCGAGGCATGGACCGAGCCAAAGCGGTTTTTGCCGCCTGACGGTTCAGCCGAGGCTTCGATCAGGGTGTTCCAGGCGTTGCAGCTGGGGCATTTGCCCATCCAGCGGGCGCTGGTGCCGCCGCATTCGGTGCAAGTGAATATCGATTTGTCTTTGGCCATGCGGCGATTGTGCCTTTGCGGGGCATGGGAATGCGGCGCTCAACGGGTTATTGGTGGGCTGTTGGCGCCACAAACGCGGGTGCGCCGACACAGCTGGGCCTTACCGGGCCTTACCGGGCCTTCGCGGGCTTAAGCGGTGGCTTGCCAAGCGCGCACAAAGTCCTGTGTGATGTCCGCAGCGCCGAGGTGGCGTGTGCCGCAGGTGTTTTGCCCGGACCATAAAGGGGTGAAGTCGCTCGAACCCGCACTTTCTGCAGCGGCCCGAAGCGATGCGATGGCGGCTGTGGCCAGAGGAAATGCAGGCACCTGTGCGCCGATGGGCCCCAGTTCGCGCATGACGCGGTTGACAATGCCGCGCGCTGGTCGGCCGCTGAACAGGTTGGTCAATGCGGTGTGCTGCGCAGCGGGCGATTGCAGCGCGGCGCGGTGCAGGGCGCTGGTGGTGGCTTCATGGCTGCACAGATAGGCCGTACCGATCTGCACGCCCGCAGCCCCCAGCATCTTGGCCGCCGTGATGCCCTGCGGGGTGGCGATGCCGCCTGCTGCGATCACCGGCACGCTGACCGCTTGCACAATTTGCGGCAGCAGTGCGAACGTGCCGCACTGTGTGCTCAGGTCGTCGGTCAGGAACATGCCCCGGTGCCCACCGGCCTCCAGGCCTTGGGCGATCACGGCATCGGCCCCGTTCGCCTGCAGCCACAGCGCCTCTTGCACCGTGGTGGCCGAGGACAGTACCCGACTGCCCCAGCGCTTGACCCGTGCCAGCAGATCGGGCGCTGGCAAGCCGAAGTGGAAACTCACCACCGCAGGGCGAAAGGTTTCCAGCACGTCAGCACTTTCGTGATTGAACGGCACGCGGCCAGGTCCGGAAGGCATCTTCGTGGCGTCGAGGCCCCACTCGCGGTAATACGGGGCCAGGGCCTGGTGCCAGCGCGCTTCGCGTGCGGGGTCAGCTTGCGGCGGGACGTGGCAAAAAAAGTTGACGTTGTAAGAGCGAGCCGTCGCGGCTGTGAGGGCTTGCAGCTCGGTTTGCAGTGCATCCGGACTCAGCATGGCCGCAGGCAGCGAGCCCAGCCCCCCGGCCTTGCAAACCGCAAGGGCCAGGTGGTGGTTTTGCACACCCGCCATGGGGGCCTGAACGATGGGGGCATCCAGCCCCAGAGTGGAAAAAAATGAGTGCATGGCTGGAATGTACCGCCATTGCCCCGGGCTCATGCCGCCATCACGGCCAGTCGTGTTGCCCGGCGTTTTCAGCGCTCGGGCGCTGTCGCCGCTTCTTGTGACAAGAGGCGTTTGATTTCAAGCCGCAGGGCCTCCAAGGCTATGGGTTTGGACACATAGCCATCCATGCCCGATGCCATGTAGCGCTCCCGGTCACCTTTGAGTGCGTTGGCGGTGACCGCAATGATGGGGGTGCGATTTTTTTGCTCGCTTTTTTCCATGCCCCGGATGACTTCTGTGGCTTCAACACCACCCATCTCGGGCATCTGGATGTCCATCAGAATCAGGTCAAAATGGCTGTGCGTGCAAGCTTCAATGGCTTCGATCCCGTTGTTGGCAATGACCACTTCATAGCCCATGCGGCTGAGCAAAATGGTCTCCAGTGTCTGGTTGATGGGCGTATCTTCCACCAGCAAGACGCGTTGCGGACTGGCCAGCGTGCTGGGCGGTGGGGTCGTTTCCTCGCGGTCATCTTGGGTGGGGTCGGTCAGCTGGTTGAGCAGGGCGATCAATTCATGGGCGTCGATGGGCTTGACCAGAAAACCTTGAATGGCCAAGGGTTCCAGCTGTTCCTGGCTGGTTTGCTCGCTCAAGGCGCCCATCATGATGATGGCCATGCGCTCGGGCGGGCAGGTTTGACGCAGTTGGACGGCCAGTGCGTAACCGTCAATGTCCGGCATGTTGACATCGATCAGTGCACAGCGAGCCTGGGCCAGTTGAGGCGAGTGCAGCGCCTGCGCCGCCCCATCGACGGCGGCCGGATTCAGTCCCAGAGAAGACAACTGTTGGCTCAGCACACGGCGGCAACTGGCGTTGTCGTCCACCACCAGGATGGTTTGTCCAGCCAGCTGGTGTGGCATGTCTTGCAGGCCCACGGTGGAGGTGCTGGCCGTTTGCAGATGCACGCCAAAGCTGAAGGTGCTCCCATGTCCCAGCTGGCTGCTCACCTGGATGTCTCCACCCATCATTTGTACCAGGCTGCGGCTGATCGCCAAGCCCAGACCCGAACCACCAAAACGCCGCACGGTGCTGGAGTCTGCCTGGGTGAACACGTCAAAGATGAGCGCTTGCTTGTCTGGCGCAATGCCAATGCCCGTGTCCTTGATTGAAAACTCCAACCAGACACCGTCAGGGCTGGGCGGGGCGGACATGGGTTTGACACTGAGCAAAATCTCGCCCTTGGCCGTGAACTTGATGGCATTGCCCAGCAAGTTGGTGATCACCTGCTGCAGTCGCAAAGGATCACCGATGACCTGGTCCGGTACCTTGCAGGCCATGTCGCAAAGCAGTTCCAGCTCTTTCTCGCTGGCGCGCAAGGACAGCGTGCGTGTGGCTTGCCGGATCAGGCTGTGCAAAGAAAACGGGTGAGGGTCGAGGCTGAGTTTGCGCGCTTCAATTTTGGAAAAGTCCAGAATGTCATTGATCACCGCCAGCAGGGAATTGGCCGAGGTGGCCACCATGTCCAGGTAGCTTTTTTGCTCGGCTGTCATGCGTGTTTGCAGGCACAGCTCGGTCATGCCCAAAATCCCGTTCATGGGGGTGCGGATCTCATGGCTCATATTGGCCAGAAAATGGCTTTTCGATGCATTGGCCGCCTGCGCTGCATCGCGCGCCAGGGACAGGTCTTTTTCGGCATGAATGCGGGCTTTGACAAACTCGTTGAAGGCCTGCGTGACGGTCTGGATCTCATGCCCGCCTCGTTGCGCAATGGGGGCGACCGTTTGGCCATCGCGCATTTTTTCTGCCGTGTGGTGCATGGCCCGCGCCAACAGGCCCAAAGGTCTGACGAGTCTTCCCACAAATGTCCACAGCAGCGGCGTCATGACCAGCAGCAACATGACGCTGACGCCCACCATTTTCTGCAGCAATTGCTCGATGGGGGCAAATGCTTCGGCTGAGGGCACCACCGAGGCGACGATCCAGTCGGTGGCCTCGAGTTTCTTGAAGGTGAACAAGCCTTTGAGTCCCCGTGTGGTGTAGCCCTCTTGCGTGCCCTCAAAGCCATTCATGGCATTTTCAAAAGGAATGTTCCCGCTGTTGGGGGGCACTTTCTTGAAAATCAGTTCGGTGTCCGGGTGGGCGATGCGCAAGCGGTCTTGCGTGACCAGATAGTAGTAACCGGTTTCACCGTTTTTGCGCGTCGCAATCGAGCCCAGCAAGTTGGGCTTGTAGAGGTTGAGCACCCCGCCCATGATGCCGATGAGTTGGTCGTTGCTGTCCCGAATGGGCACCGCCACGACCACAATGGGCTGCAACGTGGCTTTGCCCAGAATCGGTTTGGAGATCACCGGCTGACCGGTCTTGATCACGCCCTGAATGTAGTCCCGGCTTGACATGTCCAGTGTCCTGCGACCAGGCTTGATGGGCCAGTCCACCAACAAAACGCCTTTTGCGTCAAAGATGTAAAGGTCGTCATAAACCGTGAGCAGAGCTTGTTCTCGCTGGAGAAATTTTTCCAACGGTCCCAATTCGGTCATGGTGACCATGGGCGCACTTGCCGCCACATTGGCGAGCATGCTGACGCGGTCCTGGAGCATTTCGTCCAGGTGCTTGGCGAAATCTGTCAATTGGCGGAACTCGTGCGTTTCAATCCGCTGCACGATGTCTGCGCGCATCACATAAAACTGCAAACCCAGTTGAGCGAACAGCAACAAAAAGGCCATGGCCATGGCACTCAGGGACAGTTGGATTTTGATGCTGAGGTTTTTCATGGGTCTTTGTTGCCTCTGAATGGTCCCGCAAGCCGGCGTTTGGGCCATCCAGAGGGCTGAAGTGCGCCGCATGGCGCAACGCGCCTAGGATTGCGCGTGATTCTAGTCTTGCAAGTGTTTATGCAAATACTTAATAGTTCATATTTGGCATTTTTCAACATGCCAACAGTCGTTTTGAGGGGTGGGTGTCGAGTCTCCCTAAGTTTTGAACCGCACGTATAGGTCCGACAACCACTTAGCCGCATCAAAAAAATCAAATCTGAACTGCGATTCCATCAAAAGTTGAATTTTTAGTAAAAATTCTCATTAACTTCTGAATGATTGGATGTGCGGTTTGAGTTGACTGAAGAGTCGGCTATGCAGCGGGAGCCATCGACTTAATAAGTCTGTTGGCTGGCAGCTACCGGCCAACAGCAGTCACTCGAACTCACTCGTGCCTGTTTCGTATGCTGACACCGTTTTCAAGTGACCAACTGACCATGGCAAACATTTCCACAGAACAAATTGAACCACCAGCCAATAAAGCGGTCGGTACTCAAGATATCCCCACGAGTTGTTTCACGCCTCGTTAAACCATGTTGCGCTTCGCACTTGAATTTGCTCTGCCATTTCGGTCATAGGGTAGGTGGATGGGCAGTTCTCCAAACTCGCCCTTGTGCGTCTTCTTGCTCTTGCCGTTTCCGGTGTTGCCCTTGCTCCTGTTGACCAATCAGCACGGGAATTTTTTTTGTATCCGTAGCGGCTTTCTCATAGATGGCGAGGATCCTGGGCTCCATGGTGCTTTGTGGGTTTTCTAGCTTAGCAACGTGACACTGGTGATAGAACGTGCTACTCGCCAAGCCTGCTATGTGTACAAAGAAGTGGGCGTTGTTTCAGTCGGGTGGGAATTCAGTCGCTTACCGGTGCTCGCGCCTTGCGCGCCTGGGCAAGCAACCATCGCTTGAAGAGCATCACCTTCTTGTCTCGCTCAGCGCCTTGGGGATGCAGCATGTAGTGGCGACGATCGAATTCATACGACTGCGGTAAGGCCTTGATCAGGCGACATGATTCGAGCTCGGGAGCAACCAGGAACTCTGGCACAAGTGCATACCCTAAACCGGAGACCGCTGCCTCTGCCAATGTCAAGAGCTGCTGGAATCTCCTCGATCGGTCTAAGGGCTCAGTAGGTAACTGGAAATGCTCAAAGAAGTCTTGCCACAGGTCATGTGCGCCGCCCGTGTAGGCCAAAAGGGGCTTGTCAAGCAAGTCCTCCAGCTTTTCCAGCGGGCCATGCTGCTTAAGCAATGATGGGGCGCACACGACGGCCAGTGACGCTTGCAGCGGCAGCGGGGTTGCGACCAGGCCAGGCCAGGGACCCGTACCGTAGCGCACCCAGACAGTGGCTGGATCAGCACGCTCGCCCCCATCCAGGTGGTTGCTAATGAAGTTCAACCGAATGTTGGGGTGCTGCTTCTGGAAATCTGGCAGTCGCGGCACCAGCCAGCGGGCAGCAAAGGCGGGATTCATACCGACGTTGAGACCTTGTTCCTCGGCCTTTCCCCGGATTTTTTGACCCGCCCGGGCGATACGCTCCAGCGCCGGGCTGATTTCGCGGTGATAAGCCTGACCTTCGGGAGTGAGCGTGATCACCCGCCCTTGGCGATGGAAGAGAAGCAGTTGGAGATCGTCTTCAAGCGTTTGCACCATGCGACTGACAGCGCTTTGGGTGACATGCAGCGCCTCAGCAGCGGCGGTGAGGCTTTTGTAACGCACAGCGGCATCGAAGTAATGCACGGCCTTGAGAGAGGGTAGGCGTTCCATCAGATCAATTTTACATGAGAAAAACGCATACATGCAGCATGAATGTCGTTTGTCTAGGCAACCCCGCGCGCCTAAAGTTCAAAGTGTTCATTAATCAGGAGACAAGCATGTGGAAAGATCATCAAGCGCTGGATGCGACATTCATTCAAAGTGACTTGGAGAATTGGACGGCCTATCGCGAGAGGGCTCAAAAATCTGGCCGCGAGTTCGTTGCCGCCGTGGACAGTATCCTTCCAATCGTTCGCGCCGGTCGCGACGAATCCGAACGACTGGGCAAAGTGTCCGATGCATCTGTGCAGGCCATGGTCGATATAGGTGTCTTCCGCGCGCTGACGCCGGTGCAATTTGGCGGCCTTGAAATGGACCCTTCATATTTCTTCGAAGGAATCATCAAGATCGCAGCGGCCGATCCCTCTGCCGCCTGGATCGGTGGGCAGTTGACGATCCACTCCTTTGAAGTCGCCCTGATGGACCCTCGCCTGCAGCAGGAGTTTTGGGGCCAGAGCCCGGACACACGGGCCTCCAGCTCTTACGCACCGCTGGGAAAAGCCGAGCCAGTGGACGGCGGCTATTTGCTCAACGGCACTTGGACCTTCTCCAGTGGCATTGACCACGCCACATGGGTGGTATTGGGTGGTCGCCACAACAATTACGTAGTGCCTACCAGTGACGTGAGCATCGACAATGACAGCTGGGACGTTCAGGGCCTTAAAGGGACTGGCAGCAAGTCGGTCACGCTGAAAGACGTCTTCGTACCCAGCTATCGGGTTCACAGTTTGGAGGACCACTATCACGACCGTGAGCCCGGAATGGCCATCAATAATCGGCCGCTCTTTCGTATGTCGTGGCGCGGGTTGTTCAATGCCATCATGCCCAACTCGGCCATTGGGATGACGCAGGGTGCCCTAGAGGAAATGATTGCGCAAACCCGGGTGCGTTGTGGCCAACAGGGCACAGGCTCCCCGGTCGTTAACAACCCATTCCTGCAGGCTCGTCTGGCTAAATCCATGACGGCAGTGCGCGGCGTGCAACTGCGTCAGATCGATAACTGGCGCCAGCTCTTCGAGATGGCCTGCCGTAACGAGCAGCCATCGCGGGTTGAGCGCATGCGTGTGCGCTACGAAGCATCCGATGCCGCTGGCACCTGTTTTGAAGCGTTCTGCGAGATGTGGCCACATGCTGGCGCAGGAGCGGTTGCCACCAGCAACCCTTTGCAGAACGCGTTCCGTGACCTCATGGCCATGCGCAACCACGGCTCTGCTGGCCGCGATGCCGCGGCGAGCATGTACGTCGGGGCCTTGTTCGACCTGCCGGTGCCCCCTATCAAGGGCTTCGACATGGGCAGCATCGCGATCTACAAGTAACTGCGGGGCTGCTTATGAACTCCGTCGTTGACTCTCTGGCTCCACGTACGCTTTTGGATCATGGCGACCCGTCGCTGGACAGCCGTGCTTTCCGTCGCTGCCTAGGCAGCTATCCGACCGGCGTGACCGTAGTCACCGCATGTGTGGGCGAGCGTCCAGTCGGCATGGCAGTGAACTCGTTTGCTGCCGTATCCCTGGATCCACCCCTGGTGCTGTGGTCCATTAGGCGCGAGTCCCGCAGCCTGCAGGACTTTCTGGCGGTCACTCACTTTGCAGTGAACATCCTTGCGGAAGACCAGGTCGAAACTTCACAACACTTCGGTGCAGGCCACCCTGAACGCTTCGCACTCACACCTTGGCACGCCGGCGTGTGCGGGGCTCCCCTGCTGGACGCGGCCGTTGCACACCTGGAGTGCCGCCGCGCGACAGTGCACGAAGCTGGCGACCACTTAATTCTGATCGGTCATGTGGAGCGTTATGCTCTTTTTGCCGGGGCGCCTCTGGTTTTTTCACAGGGACAGTACGCGGTATCACAAACCCATCCCCGCATCGATACGAAGGAGATCCCGCTGTCGACGGAGCGTTCCGAGGGTGCGCCCGAATCGACGTTTCTGAAGCTACTGAGCGAAACGCATCAGCGGATGTCAGCGCTGTTCGAGTCGCACAGGCAGGCACTGGGCGTCACACATGCCTCCACCCGGATCTTGACGCGCCTGCATCAAGGCGCGTGCGGCATCGAGGGGTTGGAGCAGGCAACCTACCTAGGCCGACATGCACTCGAAGACTCTTTGGCGGATTTGCTGAACGCCGGTTTAGCGATTCGCTGTCCCGATGGCGATTTTGAGCTTACAGCCGAGGGGCGTGCACGGCGCGACGCTGTTTTCTTGCGCTCCGTTCAGTTCACCCATGAAAAGCTTCAGGGCCTGATACCGCAGGATGTTGAAGCGGCCCGACGTGTTCTCGAGGCACTTCGGCTGCGATGAGTCAGGCCGCAGCGCCGCCCTCGGCTTGGGCGCCACTGAAGGTCGGTGCCTTCCGGCTTCTGTGGGCGACCTCGCTGAGCGCAAACGTCTGCACCTGGATGAATGACGTTGCCGCGGCATGGCTGATGAGCCAGCTCACGCCGTC
Source organism: Limnohabitans sp. 2KL-1 (assembly GCF_003063435.1). GTDB lineage: Bacteria > Pseudomonadota > Gammaproteobacteria > Burkholderiales > Burkholderiaceae_C > Limnohabitans_A. The sequence continues at coordinate 453,663 of NZ_NESL01000001.1, forward strand.
GCCGCTTTGGATCAGCATGGTGCAAACGGCAGCTTTGCTCCCTGTATTTATATTGGGGCTGCCCAGTGGTGCACTGGCTGATCGCTGGGATCGGGTAACCTTGCTCCTGGGTATGCAGGTGTGGGTCACAGTCAATGCGATCGCATTTGGCCTGGCAACATTTCTCAGAGTGCTCACGCCAGAGATACTATTGATACTCGTGTTCTGCAACGGCGTCGGCCTTGCGCTTCGCCTTCCCGTCCTGGCTGCCCTCATGCCGCAGCTGATCCCGAGGCCCCAATTGCCCTCAGCCATGGCCCTCAATGCGGCCAGCACGAATGCATCTCGCATGGTTGGCCCGATTCTGGCGGGCGTCATCATCAGCGCAGCAGGTGCCGAATGGGTGTTCGCGCTTAATACGCTACTCGGGCTGGTCGGATTGTGGGCACTGGCTTCGTGGCGTCACCCGCCGCAGCGGCGAGATGAAGCTCCCGAGCGCCTGCAACGGTCCATGCGCCTTGGCTTGCAGTACGTTCTCCATTCTCGGTCTCTCAAGGGCGTGTTGCTGCGGACAGTCTGGTTTTTTCTGTGCGGCTCAGCATTGTTGGCGCTACTGCCGCTTTTCGCGCGTCAGCTCGGTGCCGGAAGCGCGCAGACATTTGCCGCGCTGATGGCAGCCATGGGCTGTGGTGCCTTGATCCTCACGGCCGTATTGCCACACCTTCGGCGGCGCTATGGTCAAGATGCCTTGGTGCTGCGCGGCACGCTGGCGCTCGGGCTAAGCACCCTGGCGATCGCATGGACCGGCTCGCTGGTAGTCGCCATACCCTGCATGTTAGTGGCCGGCGCGGCCTGGATCGCGGTAGGCAACACCTTGTCCGTAGCTTCCTCGCTGGGGCTTCCTGACTGGATCAGGGCGCGAGGCATGTCGGTCAATCAGGTCGCCCTGATGGGGGCGGGTGCGGCCGGAGCAACGATTTGGGGCCAAGTAGCGGTATGGGTCGGTGCAGCATTGGCGTGTAGTATGGCCGCCAGCCTATTGATGCTTGGTATCGCGGTCCTGGTTCGATGGCGCCCCGATACCGGCAGCATTGAGGACCTCACACCTGCGCGTGCCGACCGCCTGCCAGAGGCGATGCAGCCACCGGGTCGCGGACGCGTGGTGATGGAAATCGAATATCGTGTCTGCGCCGAGCGAGTCGATAGCTTCGAGGCATTCATGCTGAACGAATGCCGAGAGAGCCGCCTGCGCAGCGGCTGCATAGCGTGGGAATTGCAGAAGGACCTGACACTGCCTGATCGTTTCGTGGAAGTGGTTGTCGATGCGTCCTGGCAAGAGCATGTGCGGCACTTCGACCGGGTGACTGCCAGCGATCAGGCATTGCGAGCCAAGCGTCTGGGGTTCCATGCAGGCCCAGCAGGCCCGCAAGTGCGCAGATATCTGCAGTTGTCAACGCTTTAGCAGACTCAGGCCAGGATATTTTGCATACAATAAAACAATATTTGTATTCAAAAACATGAAAATGCTTAAAGCGCCGATCAAAATACCCCATGCCTCCCGCCCCCGCAGGGCAGCGTCAGCGCCAGGCTTGTCACAAGTGGGCCGGGCAGTGGACATTCGTTTGACGCTGGAGGAGGAAATCGAGTCGGGCAAGCTCTTTCCGGGAACTATCTTGGACGAGAAGGCACTGAGCGAAAGGTTTGGGGTCTCCCGAACCCCCGTTCGGGAAGCTTTGCAGCAGTTGTCGGCACGGGAGCTGGTGACTATTCAGCCGCATGTCGGCGCGCATGTTGCGCGCATGTCAGTCACGGAGATTCGCGCCATGCTGGAATACCTTTCAGAGATAGAAGGCTTGTGCGCCAAGCTTGCGGCCCGGCGGATCGATCCGGTTACTCGGCAAGCCTTGCAGGAAGCGCTGGTTCTGTGCGAGCAAACAGACTTGGAGACGGGCGAGGGCTACGAGCAATCGAACCATGCATTCCACGAAGCCATTTATGTGGGCTGTCACAACATCTACCTCGCTCAGCAGATCCGCAAAACCCGGCGTCTGTTGCGCCGCTACCGTTCGCACGAATACCGATCGCCGGAACGCATCCGACGCTCCATCGCCGATCACAAGTTGATTGCCAAGGCCATCATCGAGGGCAACGAGACCGCTGCTGCGCAAGCGATGCTCGATCACCTGCCGTCTGGCACTTCCGGCTTTTCGGAGTTCTTGGCCAAGCTGCCAGCCCATTTCTTTGACGAGCGTTGAAAAGGTTACCCACGATGAGCTCGCACCAGCAGGACGGTCCGTCCGGTCGCGCGAACGGCGACAAGGACTCCCAGTACAAGGAAGTTCGCGGGCTGAGTCGGGGACTGGAGCTCATCCGAGCCCTCAATCGCATGCCCGGCGGATTCGGGTCCACCAGCGAACTTGCGCGCGTTTGCCGCATTCATCGCACCACGGCCAAACGAATACTGGAAACACTGCGCGTCGAGGGTCTTGTGCGTGTTGGCAAAGAAGGGCAATACTTTCTGCACGAAGGTGTGCGGCAACTCAGCGACGGCTTCCGTGACGAACGCTGGGTCCATGAGGTGGCATCGCCCTTGATGAAATCCGCTGTGCGCGATCTGCTGTGGCCCTCAGACTTGGCCACTTTGGAGGCAGGCTGGATGATCGTGCGAGAGTCGACCCACCGCTGGAGCATGCTGTCCATGCACCACGCCATGCCTGGCGAGCGCATGCCGCTGCTGCAAACCTCATTGGGGCGCGCGTATCTCGCTGCCTGCGGCGAGACCCAGCTCGATGCGATCTTGCGCTACCTCGATAAACACGCTCAAGCGTTGGGAGTAGACGAAGAGGATCGACTGAATGTGCATCAAGTGATCGACACGACGCGCCGACGAGGCTTTGCACTGAACGCTGGTGAATGGTCCAGCGAGGCGCGGTTTTGCGCTGCTGGCGTTCCCGTGACGAGCGCCGGACAACTCTTGGGGGCTATCAATCTGGTCTTTCCCAAGGACGCTGTGAGCCTGGAGGAGATGGAAAGCCGGTATGTGCCGAGACTGAAAAGCCTCGCCCTGAGCATCGGCGCCCAGAGTGCCTCCTGCATCGAACACTGACCGGCGCGGGCGTTTGCATCGGTTCGACGGTCTACCCTCTTCCCTTCTTGAGCACGTGTTATTTCATCATGTCAAATAAGTGAAAACCCCAATCGCATGTGCACACAATGCACAGGGTTTTGCATGCACAAACAACTAATTAGCATCCTCGTACTGCAACACTTCAACACACGAGGAGACCAACTTGAAAACCAGCATTTACATCACTGCCGCGATTGCGGCGCTCAGCGCACCCGCTTGGGCGCAATCCAACGTGACGATTTACGGCATCGCCGATGCTGCCATTGCGAGTGTCAGCAATATCGGGGGGGGCTCGAGTACAAGCATGGAGAGCGGCTATCTGCAAAGCTCGCGCTTGGGCTTCCGTGGCAAGGAAGACATGGGCGGCGGCCTGAGTGCACTCTTCACTTTGGAGAGCGGCTTCAACATCGCCACGGGGGCGAACTCCAGCTCCGTGTTCTTCAATCGTCAGTCATTCATGGGGCTTTCATCGACAACACTGGGAAGCATCACCGCGGGGCGTCAGTACACCCCCATCTACGACCAATTGATCTTCCAGGCAGGCGCGCCGGCATTCGGCGTCAGCGGTGGCGCCCTTGATGGCATTCCGAGCGCAGGCTCGTCCGCCTCGCGCTACGACAACACCCTCGGCGGTACGCGGATCGACAACAGCATCAAGTACAACTCGCCTCGCATGGGAGGCTGGCGCTTTGATGTCATGTATGGCTACGGCGGAGTGAATAACTCATCGTCCGCCAACAGCTACAAGTCTGTTGCCACGGGCTACAAGGGTGGCTCCATCGAGTTCGGTATGGGGTACCAGGCACGTGATTGTGTCGCAGCAACGGGGTGCACTGCAGTGCAAGCGCGCGACGAAGTGGTTGCGATCGGCGGCGGCTACAACTTTGGCGCTTTTAAGCTGGCTTCGATCTACACCAGCGAAAAGAATGGCAAGAACGTAAAAGGTAACAATGCCGACCTTTACCACGCCATGGTTCAGGTTCCCGTTGGCGCCTGGTTTCTGTCGGCGGGCGTCCAAAAGCTGAACGACAAGGCCGCAGCCAACCAGGACGGAACGCAATACAACTTCTCGGCGCTCTACAGCTTGAGCAAGGCCACGACACTTTACGGCGCGTATTCACAGCAGAAAGTGATCAACGGCGGCAAGGCCGGCATGGCGCTCGTGACCTCAAGTGACGGCAAGCAGAACGTTCTGGCACTGGGCATTCGCCAAGTCTTCTAAGCCCCGCATCAGGACAACATTTGTCATGCAATACCAGCACACAAGCATCTGGCGTCACCTCTTTCGCATGCCCTTCAAGTTAGGCTGGGTAGATGCGGGGGGTGTCAGTACCCGCTATCTCGAAGCGGGCCCCCCTGACGCGCCAGCGCTGGTTTTGCTGCACGGAACAGCAGGCAGCCTGGAAAATTTCTGCGCCAACTACGCGGAGTACGCAAAGCATTTCCGTGTCATAGGCATCGACATGCTGGGGTGTGGTTGGACCGACAAGCCCGCATTCGACTACCAAATTAAGGACTATGCGGCTCACGTTGGCGCCGTGATGGACGCGCTGGCACTTCGGCAGGCGGCGGTCGTGGGTGTGTCCCTTGGCTCTTGGGTAGGGGCGTGGCTCGCGCTCGAGTCACCGGGTCGTGTGACCAAGCTCGTCATGGTGGCTCCTGCCGGCATCGTGACCGACCCGGTTGCTGAGCAGAAGTTCGCGGAGGGCGTTCGGCAGCGCCGCAGCCAAGCTGCGGCGGCGCCTTCCTGGGAAAGCGTGGCTGCGGCCATGAAGGGGTTGGTCCTCGATCCAGAGTCTCTGATGGACGAGTTAGTTGCATTGCGATTGGACATCTACAGCGATCCACGAATGAAAGAAGCCATGCCGCGGCTTCTGGCGTTCACTTTGGGTGGACAAGCCCTCTCGCTCGAGCAATGGCGTTCACTGCGGCTGCCTATTCAAGTGTTTGCCGCGGTGGACGCACCCAACATGTTCCTTGGCAATGCGCGAGCCATTGCGGAAACAGCGCCGCACGCCGAACTCTTCGAAATCAAAGGTTGCGACCATTGGGCGCAGTATGAGCAACCAGAGACGTTCAACAAAGCAAGCATTGCCTTTCTGCTCAATCCCTGAAGATAGATCAAACCATTCACTTGCAGGACTCCGCCATGTTCATTCAAATTTCGCGCCGCGCCGCACTTCTTTCTTCAGCGATGTTGCTGTCTTCTTCCCTGAGTGCCATGGCTCAGGGCTACCAAAACCGTCCCATCAAGATCGTGGTGCCTTATCCTGCCGGCTCGACGCCTGACGCTCTCGCGCGCATCGTTGGCGAGAGCCTGGCCAAGCGGATCAGCCAGCCCGTGATCGTGGAGAACAAGCCTGGCGCTGGGGGAATGATTGGCGCCAAGGCTGTGTCAGAAGCATCCCCGGATGGCACCACGCTGCTCATGTTCACGCCCGCCTGGTCAGCGGCCAAGGTCTTTCAGGCCAAGCCCCTGATTCCCGTACCCGAAGGTCTTGAACCGGTCATGATGGTTGCAGAGGGCGCGTTTGCGCTGACGGCGGCTGGGGCCATGCCTGCGAAGACGTTTGACCAGTTCGTGGCTTACGCCAAGGCGAACCCTGGCAAGGTCAACTTCGCAACGACCGGTCTGGGTGACAACTACCTGTACCTGCTGTTGATGCAGAGGGAAAAGGCATTCAAGATGGACGCCATCCAGTACAAGGGTTCTGCCGATTATGTGGCTGCGCTGGTATCTAACGACGTGCAAGTGGCCATCACGCCACAGTACAGCATGCTGCCGCTCGTCAGAGACGGCAAGTTGCGCGTCCTTGCGGTATCTGGCGACACACGGTCCAAGGCCTACCCCGACGCACCAACTTTCAAGGAGCTGGGCCTGCCTCAGATCCGAAACAACTGGTTCGCACTCTTCGCGCCGCGCAATACCCCCGCCACGCTGGTCAGCAAGCTCAACGAGGACCTCGTGGCTGTCGTCAAGTCACCAGAAGTCAGCAAACGCGTCAAAGAAATCTACTTTGAACCAATAGGCTCCAGTGCCGAGCAGATGCGCCAACGCATCTCAACCGAGATCACGGAATGGACGGCACTGGTCCAATCCGCAGGCATTCAGCCGCAATAACCAATTCCCGGAGATTCGATGCCCCTGCCAAAAGCTAATTTTCGCCATGTCGGAGTTCCTGCTTTCGACCCCGACGCACTGAGTGCTTTTTACACCAGATGGTTTGCCATGGTGGTTTCCGATACCGGCTCCGGAAAGGCCGATAACGCACGTGTCGTCTTCATGACTGGAGACCCGCTCGAACACCACCAGATTGCATTCGCCAACCTGCGTAAACCAGGCTCGCCAGGCATGCAACAGATCTCCTTCGTCTACGAGAGTCTGGTAGAACTGAAAAAGTTGGCCCTCGATTTCGCCACGGCAGGCGTTCCGATCCTGCAGCAGAAGGATCACGGCAATACGTGGAGCGTGTATGCGGGGGACCCTGAGGGCAACCGTATCGAGTGCTATACGCCGACGCCTTGGTATGTACCGCAGCCAACTTGGTGGCCACTGGACCTTCTGACTGAATCGGTTGAACAGATCGAGCAGCGCACGGCAGAGATGGCCAAAGGCACGCCTGGGTTTATGACGCGCAAAGAATGGATGGTGCAGATCCAGGCCCGCATCGACGCTGCGCGCCAATCGCATTGAGGCGCAGGACCCACTCATGACTTTAACGCGTGATAACACCAGCCGCTTCGTGCAGGCTGGCGGTGTGCGGATTCATTACCACGAGGCCGGCAGCGGGCCCGTACTCCTGTGCATCCATGGTGGTGCACCGGGCGCATTCGGCTGGGGCAACTTTGGCCGAAACCTGGAAGCGCTGTCCAAGCATTTCCGCACCTTGATCGTGGACTTGCCCGGGTACGGACTGTCCGACAAACCTGACATTCAAGGGCCACGCACGTCTTTTTATGCACAGACATTCCGAGACATGCTGCAGGCACTCGACATCCGTCGCGCGCATGTGATGGGCATGGCAACCGGCGGATCGGTCGCGCTGAAGATGGCGATCGAGTCGCCAGACCTGATTGAGCGTCTAGTGGTCATCAACTCACCCGGCGGCCTCTCACTTTTTCAGCCAGCCCCGCCGAAGCCGGGCTCGCATGATTACTACGGCGGCGAGGGACCCAGCCTCGCGCGCATGCGGGCGAATGTGGAGCGTTTGGTCTATGACCCCTCAATCATCACGGAAGACGTGGTGCAGGAGCGCTACGAGGCCAGCATCCATCCCGACTTCATAAGCAAGGCACCTGAAGGCCGCGGCGGAACACCGGGTCAGACGCTGGAGCCGCTGTGGCAAGACCTGCACCGTGTGCAAGCCCAGACGCTGATCATCTGGGGCCGCAACAACCAGACTCTGAACTACGACAATGCGCTGTTCATGCTCAACCGCATCCCGAACGCGCGCGTGCACATTCATGGCAAGTGCGGACTGTGGGTACCCTTTGAAAAAGCCGATGAGTTCAATGTGAACGTCATCGGATTCCTTACCGTCAATCTTGTCTGATCCGCAGGAGAAACCACCATGAGCACACCTCTGAAAGCAACGTTCAAGCACGTCGGTCTGTACGTATGGGATCTCGATGTCATGGCTGACTTCTATCAACGCTGGTTTGGCCTCATCGTGACCGACGGAGGAATGGGAGGTGCGGGCAAAGGGATCTTCCTGAGCGCTGACCCCACGGAGCATCACCAGTTGGTGTTCGTGGTGGGGCGCGAACCGGGCAGTAAACCAACAATCAACCAACTTTCATTTCTCGTCGCAGATCTCGCCACAGTGCAGGCCTACTACCGAAAAGCGGTGGACGAAGGCGTGAAGATCACCATGACCAAAAGTCATGGTAACGCTCTGAGCGTCTATGTGCTGGATCCGGAAGGTAATCAAATCGAGATTTACTGTCACACGCCCTGGTACATCAAGCAACCTGCGGGCAAACCGATGAACTTGGATCTTTCCGAGGCAGATATCTTGGCGCAAGTCGAACATGAAGTGCGCAGTGACCCAAGCTTCATGCTGCGAGATCAATGGATAGAGCAAGCCTCGGCGCGAATGACGCGTTGAAAGTATGACCATCAACTGTTGAGAAAATACACATGCAAAGACGACACATCATTCGCGCCCTCCTTGCTGGGGCTATCGCCAGCGGTTCCCTGGTCGCGCACGCCCAGGACGGCACCCCCATCAAGATTCTTTGCGGCTTCCCGCCCGGGGGCTTGACCGACATCGTCGCCCGATTGTTCGCGGACAAACTGAGGGTAGAGTTGAGTCGGCCCGTCATCGTGGAAAACAAGGCGGGTGCGGGCGGGCGCCTGGCCGCACAAGCGCTGAAGGCTGCAGCGCCGGACGGCAACACCTACATGATCGCCCCCAACTCCATGCCGGTGTTCCAGGAGATTCTGTATCCGCGCAAGGTGCTCGACTACGACATGCTCACCGACTGGACGCCGGTCGCGACGCTGACAACCTACCCCTTTGGCATGGTCATCCAGCGCAGTTTGGGCTTGAAGAACGCTAAGGAGTTCGTTGCCTGGGCCAAGACCAACCCGAAGCAGGCGTCCTACGGAATGGGCGGCGCTGGTGGACAGGCGCATTTCGCAGGAACGCAGTTCGCGATTGCTGCGGGTATCGATTTTCTTGCGATTCCTTACAAAGGTAATGGCCCTGTCAGCACAGACCTAATGGGGGGGCAGCTGCCTGCGGCGGTGTTACCGGCTGCCGATCTGATGCAGCACCGAAACAACCCGAAGCTGCAGATTCTCGGTGTATTCGAAAACGAACGGTCTCCGCTGGTGCCGGATATGCCGACGTTTTTGGAACAAGGCGTCAAATTCGATGTAGGACGAGCTTGGATGGGGATGTGGGCACCATCGAAAACGCCAAAGGCCGAGATCACGCGGGTGGAGCAGGCGCTGCGCAAGGTGTTGCAGGATCCTGCCTTCAAGGATCAGTTGGTTAACCGCTTCACGATGTACCCCATGTTCACGGGTTCGGCAGACATGGATAACCTGCAACGCGCCGAAATCGCGCTGTGGCGTCCGATCATCAAGGCATCGGGCTTCACACCCGATCAATGAAAGAATTTGCGTCCATGACAAAACCGCTTCGGCACATTGACCGTATCGTTCATCACGCTCTGCACACCCGATTCGAGGATTTCCCACAGGAGGTAGTTGAGGCAGCGCGTCTTCGACTGATCGACACGCTCAGCTGCGTGCTCGGAGGGGCAGAAGGTGGTGGCAACCAAGCGATGCTGGGTTTGGTCCGAAGCTGGGGCGGTGCGCCCCAGGCCACCATCCTTACCCATGGCGATCGGGTTCCACTTCAGCACGCAGCGATGATGAACGCCCTGATGGGGCGCTCCTTCGACTTCGAGGTCTGTGGTCCAGATCCAGAGGGCGTCAATGTGGGGAGGATGGTCGGTCACGTGTGCAGCACCACCGAACCGACAGCTGTTGCGGTGGCCGAGTTCACTGGGGCCTCTGGCAAGGACCTGCTGTCCGCAGTCATAGTGGGGGGCGACATCGGGGCGCGAATTGCAGTCGCTGACGTTTTTGACTTCGACAAGAATTTCGAAGTTTGCGGAACTGCCAACGCCATGGGGGCAGCCGCCCTAGTCGGTCGACTGCTTGGCGCAAGCCATACGCAACTGGTCGATGCCTACGGTATCCTGCTGAACCTTATGGGCGGCTCATACCAGTCGCTGTGGGACGGCGTGGACACCTTCAAGCTGCCCGGCGCGATGGCCGCGTCGAACGCGGTGCTCGCCGTGCAAATGGCGATGGCTGGCTTTCGTGGTGTCAAGGACCCACTGAACAGCCCGCTGGGCTACTTCGCCATGTACGGGAACCAGTCCGATGCCGATCGTGCACTCAATGGCCTGGGCGAAGTGTTTTACGCCAAGGGGATGCACAAACTGCACCCCTCCTGCTATGGCAACCACAATCCGATCGAGTGTGCCCTCGAGATCGTGCAGTCCACAACCTTCGAGCCAGACGAAATCGACACGGTTGAACTGGACGTGCCTCCCAACCGGGTTAAGCACTTCCTCAACCAACCGATGACTGCGCAAGATGCGCAGCCCCGATCGCTGTTCAGCATTCCCTATTCGATCGCTAACGTACTTGTTCGAAAGCAGGTCAGGATTGAAGACTACACCGCGCCACAAATCTATGACGAGCGTGTCATGGCACTCAGTCAGAAGGTGAGACTCGTGCCTCGCCTGCCTGTGGGCAACAACCAGGCCAGCCGCCTCACGGTCACCCTGAGGGATGGCTGCGTTCTTTCACGTTACCGCGATGCACCGCGCGGCTGGCTCGTAAACCCCGTGACTCCGGCAGATGTGCGTGAGAAGTTCTGGCGCAACGTGGCATTCGCCGGTGTCATACCTGATACCGCAGCGCAGAGCGCCCTGCAGATGCTGGACGAACTGGAGGTCGTTGAGAATGTTTCGACCATTGTGAATCTACTCGTTCAGCCCTCGCGCCTTGGCTTGTGACAGTCGGGGCAACCGTCAATAGCACCGCTGCGCGATGCTGGAATTAGAGGGCAAGAGCTACAGCCTCATGGAGGCCGCGACACGCTTTGTCATCAATCCGGCTGCGCTGCCTGGGGGAATTTGGGGCGTCAGAGCGCCAACAATGAAATTCGACAACGGCTTCACTGTAATGGTTTGCCCTGAGTGCTGAAGGCGGCTCATTCATTTAACATGTTAAATAAATGAGCACATCCACCCCTTTCGTCCACCGCAACTTGCCGCGATTGCTGCTGCAGGCGCGCGAAGCCGTCATGGCCCACACGCGCCCGAGCTTGCGTCAGCATGGCCTGTCTGACCAGCAGTGGCGCGTGCTGCGGGTGCTGGGCGAACATGCCGGTGACCCCGCAGGCACAGAAACTGGCCGAGTCGCCCGCGAGGCCTACCTGCTAGGGCCCAGTCTGACCGGCGTGCTCACCCGCATGGAGCGCGATGGCCTGATTGAACGCTCGCGCTGCCCGCAAGACGCCCGCCGCACCGTGGTGCGCGCCACGGCGCTGGGTCTGAGCAAAGTGCAGTCCTTGTCGCAAACGATCGAGGCGCACTACAGCTGGATGGAGCAGCAGCTCGGCAAGGCCAAGCTGGGGCAGCTGTACGCGCTGCTCGACGAGGTGATCGCGCTCGAAACCCCTGACACAGAAACGCCAGAAGAGCTGGCCGAGGAAGAAGAACGATGAACCCGTGGACATCCATATGGCAACCGACGGGCGCGGTGTACGGCACCTTGCTCAATTTCCGCCGCGAGTGGGATCTCTGGTCCCCGCGCATGACGCAAGACCCGCACAAAGCTGCGCCCCAAGCGCCCGTGCTCTACGTCAAGACGGCCAACACCTTCAGCCCGGCTCGGCAAGACCTGGTGTTGCAAGACGGCGTGAGCGAAGTCGACATTGGCGCGACACTGGGCTTGGTGATCGGTGAAGACGGACATGTGGCAGGCGCTGCGCTGCTCTGCGACTGGGCGGTGCCGCATGCGAGTTATTACCGCCCGCCGGTCAAGTTCCGCTGCCGCGATGGTTTTCTGGCTTTGCCTGAACAGGTCACGCCTGGCCAAGTGTCTGACTGGGCCGCGCTGCAGATCGCGGTGCGCCGCAATGGTGAACTGGTGCAGACCGTTGACCTGCGCGAGCTGATGCGCGCCATGCCTGAGCTGCTGGCCGATGTGGGCGAATTCATGACACTGCAGCCCGGGGATGTGCTGATGGTCGGCACCGACTGCCTGGCCGATGGCACGCGTCCCCGTGCCCAAGCAGGTGACCGGGTGGAGATTTCTGCGACGGGCTTTGATTCTGTTGTCACCACTGTTGGAGGTGCCGCATGAAGCACGCACGCATCGCCTGGTCAGGCGCCATCCAGCAAGCCGTTGAATCAGATGGCAAGTTGCTCATCACACAGGGCCCGCACAAGGGTCGCCGCGTGGCCTTTGACGAGGTGGTCTGGCTGCCACCGCTGGCACCCGTGCCGCAAGCGCGCACCGTGATCGCGCTCGGCCTGAACTACGCCGACCACGCCAAGGAATTGGCCTTCAAAGCGCCCGAAGAGCCGCTGGCTTTCATGAAGGGCGAAGCTTCGCTGATCGGGCACAAGGCCTTCACGAAGCGCCCCGCTGACGTGAAGTACATGCACTACGAGTGCGAGCTGGCCGTGGTGGTGGGCCGCACCGCACGGCACGTGAAAAAAGCCGATGCGTATGACTACATCGCTGGCTACACCGTGGCCAACGATTACGCCATTCGGGACTACCTCGAAAACTGGTACCGCCCCAACCTGCGCGTGAAAAACCGCGACACCTGTACGCCGATTGGCCCCTGGCTGGTCGATGCGGCCGATGTGCCGAACCCCATGGCGCTGAAATTGCAGACCACCGTCAACGGCAAGGTCACGCAAAGCGGCAGCACCGCCGATATGATTTTTGATGTGCCCACGCTGATCGAATACTTCAGCAGCTTCATGACCCTGAACCCCGGCGACCTGATCCTGACCGGCACGCCGGACGGCATCGTCGACTGCCAACCCGGCGACGTGATCGTCACCGAGATCGAAGGCATCGGCGCATTGACCAACACCATCGTGAAAGCCAACCCATGAAAATCGACCACCTTATCAACGGCAAAAGCGTCGCCAGCAGCGACTACTTTGAAACCATCAACCCCGCCACGCAAGAAGTGCTGGCCGAAGTCGCCTCGGGCGGCGAAGCGGAAGTCAATGCCGCTGTCGCCGCTGCCAAAGCCGCCTTCCCCAAATGGGCCGGCACGCCCGCCACCGAGCGCGCCAAGATCATGCGCAAGCTGGGCGACCTGATCACGAAACATGTGCCTGAAATCTCGGAGACCGAGACCCGCGATTGCGGCCAGACCATCAACCAGACCGGCAAGCAGCTGGTGCCGCGTGCGGCCGACAACTTCCACTACTTTGCCGAGATGTGCACCCGCGTGGACGGCCATACCTATCCCACGCCCACGCACCTGAACTACACGCTGTTCCATCCGGTGGGCGTGTGCGCGCTCATCAGCCCGTGGAACGTGCCCTTCATGACCGCCACCTGGAAGGTCGCGCCGTGCTTGGCTTTTGGCAACACCGCTGTGCTCAAGATGAGCGAGCTGTCACCCCTGACCGCTGCCCGTTTGGGCGAGCTGGCGCTGGAAGCCGGGGTGCCCCCGGGCGTGCTCAACCTGGTGCACGGCTACGGCAAAGAAGCGGGCGAGCCGCTGGTCTCGCACCGCGATGTGCGCGCCATCAGCTTCACCGGCTCCACCGTGACGGGCAACCGCATCGTGCAAAGCGCGGGCCTCAAGAAGTTCAGCATGGAGCTCGGCGGCAAGAGCCCTTTCGTGATTTTTGAAGACGCTGATTTGGATCGTGCGCTGGATGCCGCCATCTTCATGATCTTCAGCAACAACGGCGAGCGCTGCACCGCGGGCAGCCGTATCTTGGTGCAGCAAAGCATCTACGCCGACTTTGCCGCCAGGTTTGCCGAGCGCGCCAAACGCATCACCGTTGGCGATCCGCTCGACGAGAAAACCATCGTTGGCCCGATGATCAGCAAAGCGCATCTGGCCAAGGTGCTCAGCTACATTGAGCTGGGCCCCAAGGAAGGTGCGACGCTGTTGTGCGGTGGGGTAGACCGCCCTGCGTATGCGCCCGAGCTGTCGGGTGCATTGCAAAAAGGCAACTTCGTCTGGCCCACCGTGTTTGCGGACGTGGACAACCGCATGCGCATCGCGCAGGAAGAAATTTTTGGCCCCGTGGCCTGCCTGATCCCGTTCAAGGACGAGCAGGATGCGATTGAAAAAGCCAATGACATCGAATACGGTTTGAGCAGCTACGTGTGGACCGAGAACATTGGCAAGGCCCACCGCGTGGCCGCCGCGGTCGAGGCGGGCATGTGCTTTGTGAACAGCCAGAACGTGCGCGACCTGCGTCAGCCCTTTGGCGGCACCAAGGCCAGCGGCACCGGCCGCGAGGGCGGCACCTGGAGCTACGAAGTGTTTTGTGAGCCCAAAAATGTGGCGGTCAGTCTGGGCGGTCACCACATTCCGCATTGGGGTGTATGACAAAACCTTGCCGTCTGTCATACTTGATGTCATACATTCATTTTGAATGCGTATGACAAGGAGTGAGCCATGTTGTCTGTCCGCCTGCCCGAAGCCGTTGAACGCGAATTGACTCAGTACTGCGCCGCACGCAAACTGAGCAAATCGCACGTTGTACAAGAAGCCCTTGCTGAGTATTTGGTGGCGGCCAAAGCGCCATCCAGCCAGGGTGCGGCGCCCGATCCCGACTTGTCTTTTCTCGCGCCGGACGATCCGATTCGGCAGTTCATTGGCATTGCCAAAGACGGCCCGAGCACCGACGAGTGGTTGGCCATCACGCGTGGCGAGGATTGGAACAAACCATGATCTTGGTCGATACCAATGTCCTGCTCGACATTTACAAAGCCGATCCCATCTGGATGCCATGGTCGCTTCAACAGTTGCGCAGTCCCAAAACCGGTGAACTGGGCATCAACATGGTCGTGTACGCCGAATTGGCGGGGCACCCGGCTGAGCTTGCGCATCTGGACAGTTTTCTGGACGCCCTGGGTATTGAAATGACGGAACTGTCCAAGCCCGCAGCACGGTTGGCTGGGCAAGCGTTTCGACAGTACCGCCAACGCGGCGGCACCAAAACCGGGGTCTTGCCCGACTTCTTTATTGGCGCTCACGCCAAAGCCGAGGGTTACCCGCTGCTCACTCGCGATGCAGGCCGCTACCGCAACTACTTTCCGGGCATCGATTTGATCTGCCCCTGATTTCCACCCGCATCCACAGGACACCCCATGGGACAACTTGCCCTCGCCGCCAAAATCACCCACGTGCCGAGCATGTACCTGAGTGAGATACCTGGTCCGCGCTTTGGCACGCGCCAAAGCGCCATCGATGGTCACAAGGAAATCAGCCGCCGTTGCCGTGCCATGGGTGTGGATACGCTGGTGGTGTTTGACACGCACTGGCTGGTCAATGCCAGCTACCACATCAACTGCGCGCCGCATTACAAGGGCGTTTACACCAGCAACGAGCTGCCGCACTTCATCAGCAACCTGCCTTTTGAGTCGCCTGGCAACCCGGCGCTGGGGCATTTGCTGGCCCAAGTGGCCAACGACCACGGTGTGGAAACCCTGGCGCACGACGCCACGACCTTACAGCCCGAATACGGAACGCTGGTGCCGCTGCGTTACATGAACGAAGACCAGCATTTCAAGGTGGTCTCGGTCTCGGCCCTGTGTACTTCGCACTACCTCAACGACAGCGCCCGCCTGGGCTGGGCCATGCGCGAGGCGGTCGAAAAGCATTACGACGGCAAGGTCGCTTTTCTGGCCAGCGGCAGCTTGAGCCACCGCTTTGCGCAAAACGGCTTGGCCCCGGAGTTCGCGCACAAGATCTGGAGCCCGTTTCTGGAGCAGCTCGATAAGCAGGTGTTGCAGATGTGGGGCCAGCGCGAGTGGAAAGCCTTTTGCGAGATGCTGCCCGAGTACGCCAGCAAGGGTCACGGCGAAGGCTTCATGCACGACACCGCCATGCTGATGGGGGCTTTGGGCTGGACCGGTTACGGCGGCGGTGTCGAGATCGTGACGCCGTACTTCGGAGCCAGCGGCACGGGCCAGCTCAATGCGATTTTTGAAGTCACGCCGCAAACCGGTGAACACATTCCAGCGGCGCAGGCCAGCAGTGCTCAGGGCTACACGGCTGTGAGCACCCGGCTGTGAACATGCTTTTCCCCCGTAGGTCGGCGGCTACAGCCCCGACGAAGACCTTTGACACACCCATGTCGGACCTGAAGGTCCGACCTACAGACAACTCGACAAAGACAGAACCATGCCCCACCTCGTGATTCTCTATACCGGCCAGCTCGACCACGAGGTCAGCATGACCGCCTTGTGCCGCCAGCTGGCCGACGCCATGCTCACCGTCCACGATGAAGACGGTAAACAAGTCTTTCCCACGGGTGGTACCCGCGTGCTGGCTTATCCTGCGCCGCATTACGCGGTGGCCGATGGCGGTGCGGCCGGGCGCGAGGCCGGGGGCACGGGCGACTATGCCTTTGTGTACCTGAATGTGCGCATGGGTCGGGGCCGCAGCGAGGCCACCCAGCAACGCGCAGGGCAGACCCTGCTCGAAGTGGCCAAGGCCTTTTTTGTGCCGGTCATGGCCCAGCGCCACATCGGCCTCACGCTGCAGATCGACGTGGGGGCCGAGGTGTTTGATGCCAAACACAGCAACCTGCATCCGCTGTTTCAAAAGGGGGCCGTTTGAGGCCTAAGTTTTCAACCATGGATCGCTACGCTGCGCTCGCGATGGCACCTTTTTTTGCGCTGTCATGGCGAGGAGCGCAGCGACGTGGCCATCCATTTTCCAACTCACCAAAACACCATGTTTGACGACGCATTGATCCAGCAGCTCGCGCAAGAGCTGCACCAGTCCGAAAAATTCCGTGTGCAGATCGAGCATTTTTCCAAACGCTACCCGGGCATGACGATTGAAGACGGCTACCGCATCAACCGCGCCTGGATGCAGATCAAGTTCGCCGAGGGGCGCACCATGATCGGCCACAAAATTGGCCTCACCAGCCGTGCCATGCAGGTCTCCAGCCAGATCGACGAACCCGATTACGGCACGCTGCTGGACAACATGCGCTACACCTGCACGCCCGGTCAGGTGCTGGACATTCCTTTCACGAGCTTCATAGCCCCGCGTGTGGAGGTGGAGCTGGCTTTCATTCTTAAGAAAGAACTGCGCGGCCCCAACGTGACGGTGCAGCAGGTGCTCGATGCCACCGATTACGTGACGCCCGCCATCGAGATCATCGATTCGCGCATCGAGCAGTTCGACCGCCACACCAAGGTGATGCGCAAGGTGTTTGACACCATCAGCGACAACGCCGCCAACGCGGGCATCGTGCTGGGGGCCAAGCGGGTTGATCCACTGACCACCGACCTGCCTTGGTGCGGCGCGGTGCTGCGCCAGAACGGTGTGGTCGAGGAAACGGGCCTCGCCGCTGGCGTGCAGGGACACCCGGCTGTAGGCATCGCCTGGCTGGCCAACAAGCTGGCGCCCTGGGGCGAGCACTTGCAGGCGGGCGAGATCGTGTTGGCCGGTTCGTTCACCAAACCTGCGCCTGCCAAAGTGGGCGATGTGTTTGATGCGGATTACGGGCCGTTGGGCAAGCTGGAGTTTCGGTTTGTTTGAGCTATTGGATTCGTCTCCAGTGGCTTCGTCTTGCGATAGCGGAGGGCTGTTGTGTCCGGGGTGGCGGCCCGGGCTCAGAGGCGCTTCGCTTTGCCACATCGACCAGGCCGCCACCCCGGACCCAACATCCTGCAAACCTTGATCACCTCAAAGGAGTCGCCTCATGAACACCCCTGTCAACCTATTCAAACAAGCCCTGAAAAACCAACGCCCCCAGATCGGCCTGTGGATGGGCTTGGCCAATGCCTACACCGCTGAAATCTGTGCGCTGGCCGGATTCGACTGGCTGGTCATCGACGGCGAACACGCGCCCAATGATTTGCGCAGCATCCAGGCCCAGCTGCAAACCCTGGCCGCTTACCCCACCAGCCACCCGGTGTGCCGTGTGCCGGTGGGGGACACCGCGCTCATCAAGCAATACCTCGACCTGGGCGCGCAAAACATCTTGGTGCCCATGGTCGATACGGCCGAACAGGCCGCACAACTGGTGCAGGCCATGCGCTACCCGCAAGACGATGGGCAAGGGGGCGTGCGCGGCATGGCCGGAGCGCGGGCCTCGCGCTGGGGGCATTTCCCGGATTACTTCAAGCGTGCCAACGAAGAGGTCTGCTTGCTGGTGCAAGTCGAATCGCGTGAGGCGCTGAGTAACCTCGATGCGATCGCTGCCACGCCCGGGGTCGATGGTGTGTTCATCGGCCCGGCCGATTTGTCGGCCTCGATGGGCCATGTGGGCAACGCTGCGCACCCCGAGGTGCAGGCTGCCATTGCCGACGCCATCGCCCGCATCCTCAAAGCGGGCAAGGCCCCCGGCATCCTCACGCCCGATCGGCAACTGGCAGCGCAATACCTGAAGCTCGGCGCGGTGTTTGTGGCCGTGGGCCTGGACACGCAAATCCTGATGCGCCAGACCACCGAGCTGGCCGCCCATTTCAAAGCCGAAGTCACCGCCGCCGTGCCTGCCAAAGGCAGCACCTACTGAACGACAAAATTTAATTGGGGTCAGATCCCGATTAATTTTCTTCAGTCGACTCAATCAACAGTTGGGTTCTGACCCCCATTAAAACTGAGCCCAATTAAAAGGAGATCACGATGTTTCCATCCCCTCAGCCCGTAGTCCCATCCCTGCAAGCACGCGTGCACCCTGACGAATGGCAGGCGCGTCTGGAGCTGGCCGCCTGCTACCGTGTGTTTGCCATGCTCGGCTGGACCGAGATGATTTACAACCACATCACCGTGCGTTTGCCTGACAGCGTGACCGGCGGTGACAAGCAGTTTTTGATCAACCCCTTTGGCCTGCATTACAGCGAGGTCACGGCCAGCAACCTGGTCAAGATCAACCTGCAAGGCGAGGTCCTCGACGGCTCGCCCTACCAGGTCAACCCTGCCGGGTTTGTGGTGCATGCCACGCTGCACGGTGGCATGGACGGCGCGCATTGCGTGATGCACACCCACACCACGGCGGGCGTGGCGGTGGCGTGCCTGAAAGACGGCCTCTCGCAAAGCAATTTCTATTCGGCCCAGCTGCATGGCATGGTGGCCTACCACGACTTCGAGGGCATCACCATCCACGCCGAAGAGGGGCCGCGTGTGCTGCAAAGCATCGGCAACAAGCCTGCGGTGATCCTGCGCAACCACGGCTTACTGGCCTGGGGGCAAACACTGCCGCAGACCTTTGCGATTTTGTGGACGCTGCAACGCGCCTGCGAAATCCAGCTGGCCACGCAAAGCATGGGCGCGCCGATTCCGGTGCCTGAGGCGATTGCGGCCCAATGCACCCGCGATGCCTTGCAGTTCAACCCGAACCTCGGGGCAGGGCAAGACGTGTTCGAGGCGCTGGTGCGCCGGATGGACAAACAAGACACAGGGTGGCGCGCATGAGCGAAACAATGAACGATGTGACATTCAACAAAATCGCCATCGTTGGCGCAGGCGCGATTGGCGGCTGGATGGGGGTGCATCTGGCGCGGGCTGGGTCGCAGGTCAGCGTGCTGGCGCGGGGCGACACCTTGCAGACCTTGCGGCAGCAGGGTTTGCAACTGCACCATGGCGGCGAGGTGCACACCGTGCCGGTCACGGCCTCGAATGACGCGGCAGCCCTGGGTGTGCAAGACCTGGTGGTGATCTCGGTCAAGGCCCCGGCGCTGGTGGCGGTGGCGCAGCAGGTGGGCCCGCTGATCGGCCCCCACACCGTGGTGCTGACGGCCATGAACGGCGTGCCTTGGTGGTTTTTGCAAGGCTTTGGTGGCCCGATGGCGGGGCATTCGCTCCGCTCGGTGGACCCGGCAGGTGCCATTGCCCGAGCCTTGCCCGCCGCGCACATCATCGGCTGCGTGGTGCATGCCAGCTGCTCGGTCGATGCGCCAGGCGTGATCCGTCACCACTTTGGCGATGGCCTGATCGTGGGCGAGCCTTCGGGCCAAGTCACGCCCCGGGTGCAGGCTTTGCACGCGCTGCTGCAACAAGCCGGTTTCAAGGCCACACTGTCGCCGCAAATTCAGAAAGACATTTGGTACAAGCTCTGGGGCAACATGACGATCAACCCGATCAGCGCCTTCACCGGGGCCACCACCGATCGGATTCTGGACGACGATCTGGTACGCGGCTTTGTCTCGGACATGATGCTCGAAGCCAAGGCCATCGGGGCTGCCATCGGCATCCCGATCGACCAGCAACCCGAAGACCGCCATGCCGTCACGCGCAAGCTGGG
Organism: Limnohabitans sp. 2KL-1; assembly: GCF_003063435.1. Taxonomy (GTDB): domain Bacteria; phylum Pseudomonadota; class Gammaproteobacteria; order Burkholderiales; family Burkholderiaceae_C; genus Limnohabitans_A. The sequence goes on from NZ_NESL01000001.1 coordinate 473,776, forward strand.
GGCGTTTCGCACCTCCATGCTGCAAGACGTGCAATCGGGCAAGCCGGTGGAACTCGATGCGCTGGTCAGCGCTGTGCGCGAGTTGGGCCAGCTGACCGGGGTGGCCACGCCCTTCATTGACGCGCTGTTGGGTCTCAGTCGCTTGCATGCCAGAGGTTTGGGGCTCTACCCCGCACAATGAACGCATGACTTCTGCCACCAAACCAGGTTTGTCGGGCGCGGCCTTTGCCACGCTCTTGTTGATCGCTTTCATGATGGGGGCCAACCATGTGGCGGCGCGCACCGCTTTCAACCATGGGGTGGACGTGGTCACGGCGGTCACCTTCCGCAGCCTGGTCACCGCTTCGGTGGTGGCGCTGATCCTGTGGCAGCAAAAAGTGGCGCTGCGCTTTGCACCCCGCAGTCGCCGCTTTTTGCCGCTGATCGGCGTGCTGATCGCAGTGCAAAGCGTGTGCCTGTATTCGTCGGTGGCCCGCCTGCCGGTGGCGCTGGCCTTGCTGGCCTTCAACACCTACCCGTTGGCCACCGCCTTATGGGCGCGGCTTTTGTATGGCCATCGGCCCGAGCGGGCCGTGTTGCTGGCCATGCCGGTGCTGATGGCGGGTCTGGCGCTGGCGCTCGATGTCTTCGGCGCAGCTTCGGGTCTTGGCGCGCAGCAGCAGTGGCAGCAGATTGGCGTGGGTGTGGCTTTTGCTCTGGCGGCGTCGGCCACCTTCGGGCTGGCGCTGGTGTTCACGCAGCACGAAACGGCCGAGGTCGATGGTCGCCTGCGCACCTTCACCACCATGAGCACCGTGGGTGTGCTGGCCGCGGTGGTGGCTTTCGGTCAAGGCGGCCTGCACCTGCCCGATGCGCCTGCCGGCTGGTGGGGTCTGGGCCTGCTGACTTTTTTGTACGGCACGGCCTTCACCATCATGTTCACCGTGCTACCCAAACTGGGCGTGGTGGGCAATTCAGCCATCATGAACGTCGAACCGGTCTTCGCGCTGGTGCTGGCCTGGGCGGTGCTCGGCCAGTCGATTGCGCTGATGCAACTGGTGGGCGCCATGATTGTGGTGGTGACGGTGATGTGGCTGGGCTTGCGCAAGAAATAAGAAACCAAGTCAATGGCCGTTGACGAGGGCGGTATGTCACCGGGGCGGAGGTGGGTTTTTTGCAGTGGATATGCCAATGCTGACCAAAGTTTCGGCATGCCATTGTTTGGCACAAACGAAACAGGGTGTCTCCTGTAAAGGGGACACCCTGTCGCGAACAGCCTGGATGGCTCTCGTCTTCAGGCGGCTGCGAGCCAGTAACCTGCGTTGAATGGGCTGCTCATGCGCAGCGCCAAGGGCGAAACGTCCACCAGTTTGTCGGTGGGCATTTTTTCGCCATCTTCGATCGATTCGGCCATCACGGCGTCCTCGGTTTGTGCCTCATTCGCCCGTCCTGCTTGGCTGTTTTGCGCAGAACGGGCTACCGAAAAGAATAGAAGCATCGGAAGGGAATCTTCCGGTCTCCCCAATAATCGGCCGTGTCGCGGAAGATGTCCAGCAATTGCTCGCGGGCTTCCTTGTCGAACTTGGCATGTGCAGGGATCTGCTCCAACACCACGATGAAACCAGGCTGAGGGCCCGACTTGTGCAGTGGGTCTGTCATGCAGTCGTACAGGGCATCAAAGTTCTTGCCGAAGTGCGAAGGCAGCGTGAATTGCGCACCAATCAGGTCCAGCACGTCTTGTTTGCTCTGGGCTTCGGCCAGGTTGGCATACAAAAAGTGGTGGCCCAAACCTTGGGCGGCCTCTTGCAGATCGCTCACGCGGTAGGCGCGAATCGACTGCACGATGTTGGACCGCACGCCCTTCAGGGGCGGCTCTTGGTCATGACGAATCGGCGTGTCCATCTCCGTGGTCTTTCTTTCAGGTCTAAAAATCAAGGCTTATCGACAATCATGCGAAAACTCGCGTAATGGTCCTGGGTGTAGTAACAGGCTTTCGGTTCTGACGGAACCGGGCCACCGCAGACAATGCGACGGGCCCCTCGGTTGCGTTCGCCGGGCGTCCTGACGGTATATTCACGGTAGTAACCCCTCGCTTCGCGAGGCAGAATCCGCTCACGATTGCCAAAAACTGTCCCGTCCTTTTCATATGGAAAAGGACCGCCCTTGCGGATGCGTTGGTAAGTTTCTTGGCCTTCGCGGGGCAGCTCGGTTGTCAACATCGTTGACAAGGCTGGCACCTCTTGGGGAGAACGTGCATGCACCAAAAATGTGCATGCCATCAAAATCAAACCCATCAACGTGGTTGCCCAACGATGACGGGTCACGGCTTGTTGTGCCACCCTCATGAATACACCTTTCAGGAGCATCCGGGTTTACCCGAAAACTCGAAGGCGCTAGTGTGCGACAAATGCCATGAAAATGCAAGCGGATGCCCAATAAATAGGCAAAAACACCCCGGTTTTTAACAGGGTGTGAGCGAACACTTTGATTTTCAGCTTAACGCGTGGCGTTGGCATCGGCCACAGTCAGCGCGGTCATGTTCACAATTCGGCGGACAGTGGTGCTGGGGGTCAGGATGTGAACAGGTTTGGCTGCACCCAATAAAACCGGCCCAACGGCGATGTTGCCACCCGCAGCCGTTTTGAGCAGGTTGTAGGCAATGTTGGCCGCGTCAATATTGGGCAGCACCAGCAAGTTGGCGTCACCTGCCAGGGTGTTGTTGGGCATGATCGCTTGGCGTGCGGCGGCGTCCAGTGCCACATCGCCATGCATCTCACCTTCCACTTCCAGCCAAGGTGCATTGATGCGCAACAAATCCAGCACGTTGCGCATCTTGACGGCGCTGGGCTGGTTGGATGAGCCGAAATTGGAATGCGACAGCAAGGCCGCTTTGGGCTGAATGCCGAAGCGGCGCATTTCCTCGGCGGCCATGATGGTGAATTCGGCCAATTGTTCTGCCGTCGGATCGTAGTTGACGTGTGTGTCCACCATGAACACCTGACGACCCGGCAGCATCAAGCCATTCATGCAGGCGAAGGTGTTCACGCCCTTGCGCTTGCCCACCACCTGGTCGATGTAGTTCAGGTGCATGGGGTTGGTGCCCCAGGTGCCGCAAATCATGCCGTCCACGTCGCCTTTGTGCAGCAACATGGCACCAATGAGCGACAAACGGCGGCGCATTTCGATCTTGGCGATCTGCTGGGTGATGCCCTTGCGCTCGGTCATGCGGTGATAGGTCTGCCAGAAATCGCGGTAGCGGTGGTCCAGTTCGACGTTGACCACGTCGTAGTCCAACTCTTCCTTCAGGCGCAGGCCGAATTTTTCGATCCGCTCGGCGATCACGGCAGGGCGACCGATCAACGTGGGGCGGGCAATGCCTTCGTCCACCACGATCTGGGCCGCACGCAGCACGCGCTCTTCTTCACCCTCGCTGTAGGCGATGCGTTTTTTCAGGGCGCGCTTGGCCGCGGTGAAGATGGGCTTCATCATGGTGCCCGACGCGTAAACAAAGCCTTGCAGTCTTTCGCGGTAGGCGTCGAGATCCTTGATCGGACGCAAAGCGACACCACTGTCGGCTGCCGCTTGCGCGACCGCTGGCGCAATTTTCATCATCAGGCGCGGGTCAAACGGCTTGGGGATCAGGTATTCGGGGCCAAAAGCCAGTGGCTCGCCCACATAGGCCGCGGCCACCACTTCGCTTTGCTCGGCCTGGGCCAGCTCGGCAATCGCGTGCACGGCGGCGATTTCCATCTCCAACGTGATGGTGGTCGCGCCCGAATCCAGCGCGCCCCGGAAAATGTAGGGGAAGCACAGGACGTTGTTGACCTGGTTGGGGTAATCGGTGCGGCCGGTGGCCATGATGGCATCGTCGCGCACGGCCTTGACGTCATCGGGGTCGATTTCTGGGTTGGGGTTGGCCAGCGCAAAGATCAGGGGCTTGGCGGCCATGGACTTGACCATGTCCTGTTTGAGCACGCCACCAGCCGACAGGCCCAGGAACACGTCCGCCCCGGCAATCACTTCGCGCAGGGTGCGGTGCTCGGTTTTTTGCACGAACTGAATCTTGTCTTCGTCCATCAGCTCGGTGCGGCCTTCGTAGACCACGCCCGCCAGGTCAGTGACCCAGATGTTTTCGCGCGGGATGCCCAACTTGACCAGCAGGCCCAGGCAAGCCAGCGCGGCAGCGCCAGCGCCCGAGGTGACCAGTTTGATCTGTTTGGGGTCTTTGCCCACGATCTTCAGGCCGTTCAGAATGGCCGCGCCCACCACGATGGCGGTGCCGTGCTGGTCGTCGTGGAAGACCGGGATCTTCATGCGCTCACGCAACTTGCGCTCGATGTAGAAGCAGTCCGGTGCCTTGATGTCTTCGAGGTTGATGCCGCCAAAGGTCGGCTCCAAGGAGGCGATGATTTCGACCAGCTTGTCCGGGTCTTTTTCATTGATCTCGATGTCGAACACGTCGATGCCCGAGAACTTCTTGAACAGCACGCCCTTGCCTTCCATGACTGGCTTGCTGGCCAGCGGGCCGATGTCGCCCAAACCCAGCACGGCCGTGCCGTTGGTCACCACACCCACCAGATTGCCACGGCTGGTGTACTTGAACGCGTTGGTCGGGTCTTTGACGATTTCTTCGCAAGGGGCCGCCACGCCGGGTGAATAGGCCAGCGCCAGATCGTGCTGGTTGACCAGCTGCTTGGTGGGTGCGATGGCAATTTTGCCGGGAGTGGGGAACTCGTGGTATTCGAGCGCGGCTTTGCGCAGCTGGGCGCGTTTTTCTTCGGCTTGGACCTTGTTGGTCATTGTTCTTGCTCCGTTGTAGGCATGTGCCATGTGGCCGCTGGGGTTCAGCCGCCGGTCTGAATTTCTGTGGAATTTATCAGCTTGCCAGATGACAGATCGGCGTAAGTTTCATTGTAGACCCCGTATTAAGAGGTTTTGACTGGGGCAATCCGTGCAGCAAGTGAGTTGGCTTTTGACTTTTGCACACAAATGGTGGTCGTTCAGCGCAAATGCTTGCGGGCCTTGTGCTGCAAAGCCTGCGCCACACGGGTTGAACGTGGACCCGGAATGACTTCAAAACAGGCCCCCGCTTGCAAGATGCCCGGCTTGTCGACCGCCAGGTAAAAGCCGCAGCGCCCGCTTTGCACCATGTCTTTGGCGGCCAGGGCATAACCCATGACGGCGTTGAACTTGCCACAAGGCTCGCGCGGCTGGGTCACGCGCAACAGCACCTCGCCAAAGTCCAGGCTGTCGCCGATGAAAAGGTCTTGTTCAAATACACCTTGCAGGCTGAGGTTTTCGCCCAGAAAGCCGGGGAGTAGTTCTTCTTCGAACATCGTAGCACCCTGTTTCTGGCGCTGCGCCTGCCACCAGACCAGATGCTCTGAAGGCAAGGCGTAAACGGCTTTGCTCAAGCCGCCGTGCACGGACAGGTCAGCTTGCTCGTCGCCCGCCAGGCCCAGAACGCCAGCATCGACCGGACCGGCGATGGCCGTTTTGCCAATGGCCGACGCCAACTTGCGTCCGCCCACCATCAGGGGGCGAACCTGCCCGGTCTGGATAGAGAGTAGCCGCCCAGACGAAAGTGGGGGAGGCGGCGAACTCGGCGTCATGGACCGCTCAGCCCCGCATCAAGGCTTCGATCTCGTCGGCCTTGACTGGCACACCGCGCGTCAGCAGCTCGCAGCCGGTTTCGGTCACGATGGCGTCGTCTTCGATGCGGATGCCGATGTTGTGAAACTGCTCGGGCACGCCAGGCGCGGGGCGCACATACAGGCCCGGCTCGATGGTCAGCACCATGCCCGGCTGCAGGATGCGGCTGGGACGGTCCTTGATGGTCTCGCCGCTCAGCGGGTCCTTGCGCTCGCTGACCTGGCCCACCTGAGAGGGCTCGACATAACTGCCGCAATCGTGCACATCCATGCCCAACCAGTGGCCGGTGCGGTGCATGTAGAACTGGAAATAGCTGCGGTTGGCGATCACGTCCTGCGCGTTGCCCACCGTGTTCTTGTCAAGCAGGCCCACATCGAGCAAGCCTTGCGCCAGCACGGCCACCGTGGCCTCGTGCGGGTCGACAAAACGGGCACCGGCTTTGGTGGCCGCGACGGCGGCGTCTTGCGAAGCCAGCACCAAGTCGTACAAAGCGCGTTGCGGGCCGGTGAATTTGCCATTGGCCGGGAAGGTGCGGGTGATGTCGCTGGCATAACCATCGAGCTCGCAACCGGCGTCGATCAACACGAGGTCGCCGTCACGGATCAAGGCGGTGTCGGCACGGTAATGCAGGATGCAGGCATTGGCCCCGCCCGCCACGATGGAGCCATAAGCCGGGAATTGAGAGCCGTGCTGGCGGAACTCGTGCAGCAACTCGGCGTCCAGATGGTATTCGCGCACCTCTTGCCCGGCGCGCAGCATGGCGGCGCTGCGCTGCATGGCGCGGATGTGGGCGCGGGCGCTGATCACAGAGGCTCGGCGCATGATGTCCTGTTCGTGAGCGTCTTTCACCAAGCGCATCTCGTCGAGCACGCTGCACAGGTCGCGCTGCTGCTCGGGACACAAGGCACCATAACGCACCCGCGAGCGCACCGACTGCAACCAACCGTTCACCTGAGTTTCCAGCCCGGTATGGATGGCAAACGGGTACCAGACGGTGCTGCGGTTTTCCAGCAACTTGGGCATGTGCGCGGCCATCTCGCCGATGGGCAAAGCCCGGTTCACGCCCAGCGCGGCGGGTGCTGCGTCTGGCCCTAAGCGGATGCCGTCCCAGATCTCGCGCTCCAGGTCTTTGGGCTGGCAAAACAAGGTGGCCTCACCATCGGCCGTGATCACCAGACTCGCATGGGGCTCGGTGAAGCCGGTCAGGTAATAAAAGTAGCTGTCGTGCCGGTACAGGTAATCGCTGTCGCGGTTGCGCTGCCGCTCGGGTGCGGTGGGGACGATGGCGATGCCGCCAGTGCCCAGTTGGGCGGCGACGCGCGCGCGACGTTCGGCATAAAGTGTGTGTGTTTCGGTCATCTGGATGGCAGTCGGACGAAGGTCTCCCATTATGTCCGCTCACCCCGGTCTGCCTTGTCCCGGTGGTGCCGCGACCAGCGGCTGGCATGGGTGATTCGACCTTTCACTTCTTCAGGTCACGCTGGCATTGAGTTGCGCCAACCTTTCGGGTGTGCCCACATCCGCCCATGCACCTCGGTAGACCTCGCCCGAGACCTGCCCTTTGTCCATTGCGGCTCGCAACAACGGTGCCAGCGGGGCTGCGATGCCTTGGGGGTTGCCAGTCTCAATGCCAGTGTTCGTTGCACTGAAAAAGGCCTGTTTGTAAAGGGCAATGGTGCTGAAGGTGAAGCGGCGGCCCGCATCGTCTCGGGGCAAATTCAGCGCCATGCCCGTGTCAGACAAGCCAAAATCCCCACCCGGGTTGTGTGCCGGATTGGGCACCAGCCACAGATGCGCAGTGTTTTCGCTGGCCGCAAAGCGTTGCACGGCTTCTGGTGTGAAGACAAAGTCGGGCGCAAACACATCCCCCGCCACCACCCAGAACACATCTTCCAAACGCGGCATGGCCCGCACAATGCCGCCGGCTGTTTCCAGTGCATGGCCAAAGTCCTGGCCCTCGTGTGAATACATCAGGCGCACACCCGGCGTGTCGGGCCACACCGGGTGTGTCCCGAAATGTGCGGCAATCTGTTCCCCGAGCCAGGCCGTGTTGATCAATTGGCGCGTGAAACCGGCACGTGCCAAGGCCTGCATGGGCCACTGCATGAGCGCTTGACCTCGCACGTTGAGCAAAGGCTTGGGGGTGTGGTCGGTCAGAGGGCGCATGCGCTCACCGCGACCAGCGGCCAGCACCATGGCTTGTGCCAGCACAGGCATCGTGCGCTGCGCCTCGGTGAAAGTAGGGGGGGCAAAAGGTAGGTCCATGCCCGAATGTTGCCATGCCTTGGATAGGGCGGTGCTGCGAACAATCTCGGCTAAAGTCAAAGGGTAGAACGCACCATCAACACCCAGGCACTGGGGTGTGACAGGCACGCGCCCAACAGGAGACGACAAACATGACAAGACCCTCACAGACGGTCATCACCGCCGCCCAGAACGCGTCGCTGCGTCTGGCAGACCGCCAAACACCTTTTGTGATGAACGACTGGTATGTGGCTGCTTTTGGCGAGGAAATCCAGAACCAGCTTTTGGCACGCACCCTGCTGGGTCGGCGCCTGGTTTTTTACCGCACGACCGAGGGCCGTGTCGTGGCCCTGGAAGACCGCTGCCCACACCGCTCCATGCCCCTGTCGGCGGGTATGCTGGAGCATGACACCATCGTCTGCGGCTACCATGGCTTTCGTTTCAACACCGAAGGCGATTGCATCGAGGTCCCTTCGCAGGCCAACTGTCCGAAAAACGTGGGCATCAAGACCTACCGCACCCATGAGCGCGGTCCCGTGGTCTGGATCTGGATGGGAGATGCCGAGCAGGCCGACCTGTCCAAGCTGCCGGCGCAGGACTGGATGGAAGAGGCCGATTGGGCGTGCTCTCAGGGTTACCTGAGCCTGAAGGCCAATTACGTGCGGCTGCATGAAAACTTGCTGGACCTGACCCATTTGAGTTATTTGCATGCCAAAAGCTTTGGCACGCCCGATTACGCCAAAGCCGCCTTCGAGACCGAGATCAGTGATGGCCAGTTTGCCCTTTTGCGCAACGTGGTGCCCACCACGCTGCCACCGGTCTGGGGCATCCCGACAGGCCTGACCGGTCAGGGCCAGGCGGCGCGCATTGTTCGCTCCGAATTCCGCAGCCTGGGGCTGCACGAGGTGTCGGTGACGTTTTACGATTGTCATTTGCCCGAAGGCGGGCGTCCGCAGTTTCGCATCCGCACCGCGCACATGCCAACCCCCGAGACGGCCACCACCACGCATTATTTTTTGGTGCACGGGCGCGATTTTGCGCAGGACGATCCGGCCACCACCCGCTTCATGCACGACCAGCTGTTCGTGGCTTTTCAGGAAGATGTCGATGGCCTGGCGCTGCAGGAGCAGGTGCTGGCCAACACCCCGGCCGAGGACCTTTACGAGTTTTCGGTAGCCGCCGATGCGCCTGCGGTGGCCATGCGCCGCTACGTGTTGGACCGGCAGCAAAAGGAAGCGAAAGCCTGAACCCCGGCTTTCTCCCAACAGCGGGGGAGCTACGCCAGCGTTGACTGCCCGCCCGCAACTGGGTGCAGGGCCTTTTGCCTGAGGCCATGCATGCCATGAAGCGTCGGTGATCAGGCCGCAACGCGAGCGGCCCGGACAGGCGGCCGGACCGACAGCCGCTAAAATACCGGGTTTTCCAGAATACTTCCCGGAGCTGCCCACATGGCAAACCAGCAACAAATGGCCAACGCCATCCGCGCCCTCGCAATGGACGCTGTTCAACAAGCCAACTCCGGTCACCCCGGCGCGCCCATGGGCATGGCTGACATGGCCGTCGCGCTGTGGGGCGATCACCTGCAACACAACCCCACCAATCCGCACTGGGCCAACCGCGACCGCTTTGTGCTGTCCAACGGCCACGGCTCGATGCTGATTTATTCGGTGCTGCACCTGACCGGCTACAAACTCCCGATCGAAGAGATCAAAAACTTCCGCACCCTGCACAGCAAAACCGCTGGCCACCCCGAAGTGGGCGTGACCCCCGGTGTGGAAACCACCACCGGCCCCCTGGGTCAGGGCATCACCAACGCCGTGGGCATGGCGCTGGCCGAGAAAATGCTGGCCGCCGAGTTCAACCAAGAAGGCCACAAGATCGTCAACCACCACACGTATGTGTTCTTGGGTGACGGCTGCCTGATGGAAGGCATCAGCCACGAAGCCGTGGCCCTGGCCGGTGCCTGGAAGCTCAACAAGCTGATCGCCCTGTACGACGACAACGGCATCTCGATTGACGGCCAAGTCGCCCCTTGGTTCATCGATAACACGCCCCAGCGCTTTGCCGCTTGCGGCTGGAACGTGATCGATGCCGTGGACGGCCACGACGCCGCTGCCGTGTCGGCCGCCATTGCCAGCGCCAAACACAGTGCCGACAAGCCTACTTTGATCGTCTGCAAAACCGCCATCGGCAAGGGCTCGCCCAACCGTGCAGGCACTTCCAAAGCCCACGGCGAACCTTTGGGCGCTGAAGAAATCAAACTCACCCGCGAAGCCCTCGGCTGGACGGCCGAGCCCTTCAAGATCCCCAAAGAGGTCTACGCAGACTGGGACGCCAAGGCCGCTGGCAAAGCCCGCGAAGCCGAGTGGAACACCGCCTTTGCCGCTTACAAAGCCGCCTTCCCCGCACACGCCAAAGAGTTTGTGCGCCGCATGAAGGGCGACTTGCCCAAGAACTTCAACCAAGTGGCGTTTGACGCCGTGGTGGCTGCCCACACCAAAGGCGAGACCGTGGCCAGCCGCAAGGCCAGCCAGCTGGCGCTCGAAGCCTTCACCGCCGCCCTGCCCGAAATGCTGGGCGGCTCAGCCGACCTGACCGGCTCCAACCTGACCAACACCAAGAGCACCCCCGCCTTCCGCGTGGACTTGGCCGGTGACGTGGTCAAGACGGCAGACGGCTCGGCTACCGAAGGGGCCTCCAAGATCGGCCGCCACATCAACTACGGCGTGCGCGAATTCGGCATGGCCGCCATCATGAACGGCGTCGCTCTGCACGGTGGCTACATCCCTTACGGCGGCACCTTCCTCACTTTCTCTGACTACTCACGCAACGCCATCCGTATGGCCGCGCTGATGAAGCAGCGCGTGGTGCACGTGTTCACCCACGACTCCATCGGTCTGGGCGAAGACGGCCCGACCCACCAGTCGATCGAGCACGCCGCCAGCCTGCGCCTGATCCCTGGCTTGGACGTGTGGCGTCCCGCCGACACGGCCGAAACCACCGTGGCCTGGGCCGTGGCGCTGCAAAACGCGAACCGTCCTTCGGCACTGCTGCTCAGCCGCCAAAACCTGGCCTACTCACCCAAGAGCGATCTGGGCGACATCAGCCGCGGCGCTTATGTATTGTCCGAGCCTGAAAACGTCGGCATCAAGAAGACCCACGGCGTGATCATCGCCACCGGCTCTGAAGTGCAACTGGCCCTGGCCGCGCAAAAGCTGCTGGCCGAACGCAAGATCGGTGTGCGCGTGGTCTCCATGCCCAGTACCAATGTGTTTGACCGCCAAGACGTCGAATACAAACAAAGCGTGTTGCCCGAAGGCCTGCCCCGCGTGGCGGTCGAAATGGGCTCCACCGACGGCTGGTGGAAATACGGCTGCGCTGCCGTGGTCGGTATCGACACGTATGGCGAATCGGCTCCCGCGCCTGTGCTGTTCAAACACTTCGGCTTCACCGCCGAAAACGTGGCCGACACGGTCCACGCTGCGCTGCTCAAGGCCTGACCTGCGCCCCGACCACAGCACCCTTCGGGGTTCTGCGGGGCTTGTCAGCCACTGACCGGCTGGACCCGCTTCAGCACTGCAGGGTGCTGAAGCCTTGTCCGGGAATCAGGCCCAAGCAAGGGTTTTGTTTTCAAATCCGGTTACGTAACGGTTTCGTAACTTTCTCCTGAGGCTCTCACCATGACCATCAAGCTGGGTATCAACGGATTCGGCCGCATCGGCCGTCTGGCTTTGCGCGCCGCGCTCAAGCACGGCTACGACGACATCCAGATCGTCGGCATCAACGACCCCAAGCCCGCCGACTACCTGGCCTACATGCTCAAGTACGACAGCGTGCACGGCCGCTTTGATGGCACGGTGGACTTCACCGACGATGCCCTGATCGTCAACGGCAAGAAGATCAAACTCTCGCACGAGCGCGACGCGCACAACCTGCGCTGGGGCGAGATGGGCGTGCACACCGTGCTCGAATGCACGGGCCACTACCTGACAGAACCCACCAGCCAAATGCACTTGGCCGCTGGTGCCAAAAAAGTCGTGATTTCGGCACCCTCCAAAGACAGCATCCCCATGTTCGTCTATGGCGTGAACCACAAAAAATACGCAGGCGAAGCCATCGTGTCGAATGCGTCATGCACCACCAACTGCCTGGCCCCCGTGGTCAAGGTGCTCAACGACAAATGGGGCATCAAGCGCGGCCTGATGACCACGGTGCACGCAGCCACCGCCAGCCAAATGACCGTGGACAGCTCCTCGCGCAAAGACTGGCGCGGTGGCCGGGGCATTCTGGAGAACATCATCCCCAGCAGCACGGGCGCGGCCAAGGCCGTGGGCGTGGTCATCCCCGAGATCAAGGGCAAGATCACCGGCATGGCCTTCCGCGTGCCCACCTCCGACGTGTCGGTCATTGACCTCACGGTGGAGTTGAACAGCGACGCCAGCTACGCCGAAATTTGCGCAGAAATGAAGGCGCAAAGCGAAGGCGCGCTCAAAGGCGTGCTGGGCTACACCGACGAAAAAGTCGTCTCCACCGACTTCCGTGGCGAGCCCTGCGCCAGCGTGTTCGACGCAACAGCAGGCATAGCCTTGGACAAGAGCTTCGTCAAGATCGTCGCTTGGTACGACAACGAATGGGGCTACGCCAAGCAGTGTCTGGAGATGGTGCGCGTGGTGGCTAAGAAGAAGTGAGCTTGATCGCCCAAATGAAAAAAGCGCCTTCGGGCGCTTTTTTCATGGCAATGGTTCTCTGTTGGATCGGTACCCCGCCGCGATCAGGCCTAAGGAAACCTTGGCGATGTTTGCCGCTATGTGCGGTAACGACAGAGATGTGGGTTGCGTAGGGGTATCGGCAGGCGGGGTGAAACTGTCGTGAGAGGGTGTACAGAGTTTTGTGTAAACGGGGCGGTGATCAGTCCTTGGGCATCCTGCCTTCGAACTGAATGGTAAACCGGGTTAATGCGGCCTTCCAATCTCTCAGGGGCATCGTCCACTTCTTGCTGATGTTGTTCAGCGCCAGGTAGAACAATTTCAGCAAGGCCTCATCGCTGGGGAACGAACCCCGGCTCTTGGTCACCTTGCGCAGGCTCATGTTCACCGACTCGATGGCGTTGGTCGTGTAGATGATCCGCCGAATCTCCGGCGGATATTCAAAGAACGGCACGATCCGCTCCCAGTTGCTGCGCCACGATTTCACAATGGTCGGGTAGTCTTGGCCCCACTGGTCCTCGAACGCCTGCAGCCGCAGTAGGGCTTCATCGGCAGTCGCGGCGCTGTAGATGGTTTTCAGGTCCGCCGCCACCACCTTGCGCATCTTCCAGCTCACGTAGTTCAAGCTGTGGCGAACCATGTGCACCACGCACAGCTGTACCGCCGTTTGCGGGTACACCGCCTCTATCGCCTCAGGAAAGCCCTTCAAGCCATCCACGCAGGCGATGAAGTGTCGGCCACGCCCCGATTTTTGAGCTCCGTGACCACCTGCAGCCAGAACTTGGCCCCTTCGGTCTGGGCGATCCACAGGCCGTCCTGGCTTGAGGTCTGGCGGCATCTTATCGCCAGGCCTATTCCGGACGAATCCGGCAAGCGGTCAAAGACACACAAGCAACACCGTCAGGATGCCAGCGAACGCAGCGCCACCAGCGCTACACCCTGCAAAAAGGCGCTCAGACCAGTTGGGCCACTGCACGCGCAATTCGCTTGCACCCTTCATCCAGTATGTCGATCGACGTGGCAATCGACATCCGGAAATAAGGCGCAAGTCCATACGCTGTGCCAGCCACCACCGCAACGCCTTCGCTTTCCAGCAAGTACATGACAACGTCGGTGTCCTCTTTCAGCACTTTTCCGTCAGGGGTCTTGCTACCCAACAGACCGGAACAATTGACATACAGATAGAACGCCCCTTCGGGCAAGCGGCAGCTGATGCCATCAATGGCGTTGAGCGCTTGGACAGTGTGGTCACGCCGCTGCTTGTAGACGGCCACGCTTTCTGTGACAAAACTCTGATCACCATTGAATGCCGCAGCGCAAGCCGCTTGGCTGATGGCGCAGCAACTGCCCGTGGATTGAGACAACAAGGTGTCCAGTGCTTTGATGTATTCACGTCGACCTGCGATGTAGCCAATGCGCCAACCGGTCATCGCGTACGTTTTGGACACCCCATTGATCACCAGCGTGCGGTCACGCAGCTGTGGGGCCGCTTGCAGCAAGTGCGGGGTGCGCTGGCCATCGAAGCGGATGTGTTCATAAATGTCATCGGTCATGACCATCACGTCAGGATGGCGGTCCAGCACTTGTGCCAAAGCCTGGTATTCATCCATCGTGTAACTAGCCCCAGTGGGGTTGCTGGGTGAGTTGATCAAAAGCCAGCGCGTGCGGGGGGTGATGCTGGCTTCAAGTTGTTCCGGGGTCAGTTTGAAACCGTTGGCCTCGGGACACACCACCGTCACAGGCGTTCCATCGCAGGCCAGCACCATGTCTGGGTAAGAGACCCAATAGGGCGCAGGAATGATCACTTCATCACCCGCCTCGATGGTGATGGCAAAGGCACTGAAGATGGCGCTTTTGGCACCGCTGGTCACGATGATTTCGTCCATCTCGTAATGCAGGCCGTTCTCACGCTGGAGCTTGGCCACGATCGCCTGGCGCACTTCGACCGTACCCGCCATCAGCGTGTAGCGCGTTTGCCCCTTGTTCATGGCCTCAACAGCGGCCTCACGGATATGGGCCGGCGTGTCGAAGTCGGGCTCACCCACCACCAGATTGACAATGGATTTTCCCTGCCGACGCAATTCGCTGGCACGGTCAGCGGCAAATGTGCTGGGAGACGGTTTGATGCGCCGAAGCCTGGCTGCAAGTTGAGGCGTACTCATGTGGTGAACTCCTTTGATGGCCGTAAAGGTATGGCGACACGGCCCGAAATGCCAAGACGGCTTTCCTCTGCCTTAATAGGTAACGCTTATGGATAGATAATGGCCGCCATGACGATCAATCTCAGGCGGCTCAAATACTTTGTAAAAATCGTGGATGTCGGCAGCCTGACCCAGGCCGCCGACCTGCTGCACATTGCCCAGCCAGCGATCAGCCAACAGCTGGCCACCCTGGAAGCCGAGGTGCACCAACAACTGTTGCTGCGAACCAAAAGAGGGGTCACACCGACGGAAGCGGGCAAGGTACTGTATCGGCATGCACAACTGATCTTGCGGCAATGTGACCAGGCCGTGGTCGACATGCAAACGGCCAGCAGCGGGATATCGGGTTCTGTGTGCATTGGCCTGGCACCCGGCACCATGGCCGCCACCCTGGCTTTGCCATTGCTTCGCATTCTGCGGGCCAGGCACCCGGGCATCGTGCCCTATTTGAATGAAAACTACGGCACCACTTTGTCCGAACTGGTCATGAGTGGCCGCATGGACCTGGCCGTGCTGTACGGCGGACGAGATGCCATTCATGGACTGCAATTCCTGCCTTTGTTGCGCGAATCGCTGTATTTGGTCGGGCCACCATCGATGCAGGCACCTGCCGAAATCATCACGGTGCGGGAGCTTGCCGAATTTGACCTGTATTTGCCACGCAGCTACAACTACCTGCGCCGACTGGTGGATGAGGCATTTGCCAGCCTGGGGCTGAAACCCCGTGTGGTCGCGGAAATTGAGTCGGCCAAGACTTTGTCGGCCCTGATCAGCGATGGCTTGGGGGCCGCGGTGGTGCCCACCTCGCTGGCGCGGGAACTGGTGGTGGACTGCAATGCCTGGCAAGCACGCATCATCGAGCCTGAAATTGAAGCACGTCTGGCCTTGTGCCAATCGGATCACCTGCCTTTGTCCGAACCGGCCAAAGTCGTCAAGGACATCTTGCTGGAGGTCATTGCCGACATTCCGGGCAGCTTTCTCAGCCCCGCATCACGCGCCCAGCCCATCGGAGGGCAGCCGCCGATCTGAGCGCCGAGCCGGAAATTTCGACTGAATGTCCAGCGCTTCCATAAGCGAACCTTATCTGGAAATACACATTTGGTCTTTGCCGGGCACCCCGTCCTTGCTTACGCTCTGTGAACTGTCGGCTCACCCGAACTATTTTTCACAAGGATTGCCATGACTGAACTTGGAGCCCGGCGCATGCCCTCTTGGCCACAGGCCGAGAAAACACAGATCGACCAATTGCGCGAATTGGCGGTTGCCCTTTTGTCGGACAACATGCACCGTGGCACGGGCAGCCTGGGCATCTCGCCTTATCACAAGCCCTCCAAATGGACCATGGCCGGCACCGCCGTGACGGTGCGCACCCGTGGGGGTGACAACCTGCTGACGCTGCGAGCCCTCGATTATTGCCGTCCGGGCGACGTGCTGGTGATTGATGCTGGCGGCGATGTGAGCAACGCCATTGTCGGCGGCATCATCACGGCCGGCGCGGCCATGCTGGGTTTGGCGGGCATGGTGCTTGACGGTGCCATCCGTGATGTGGCCGAAATCCGTGAGCGCGAGTTTCCGGTCTATGCCCGAGGTGTCAGCCACCGTGGACCCTACAAAAATGGCCCCGGCGAAATCAACGTGCCCGTGTGCATCGGCGGCATGGTGGTGCAGCCTGGCGACATCATCGTGGGCGACCAGGATGGTCTGCTGGCTTTTCCTGCGTCCGAAGCGGCCACGCTGATTCAGCAAGCCTTGGTCCAACAAGGCAAGGAACAGCAGCAAATGGATGAGATCAACCAGGGCCGCTGGGACCGTTCATTCATTGCGGCGCTTGAGGCGCGTGCCGTCAACTGAAGACCGCATGAGCCAGATCGAACAGATGACCTTGCCCATGCAGAGCACCCCGATGCCCCTGTGCCGGAACTAGGATCGCCATGGATTTACACCACATGAAAATGGCCATCGACACGATGGCCGCATCGGACCTAAGCGAGATGGAACTCAGCCACGAAGGCTGGACCCTGCGGCTTGTCAGGCACGCCGCCACGGCGTCTGTACCCGCGAGCGTTAAAACACTGACGTCGCCTCGACAACAGGCAGCGCCCACTGCATCGGTCTGCGAAATCCAGGCCCCCGTGTTTGGCATCGTGCACCTGCAAGCTTCCCCCGGTCAACCGCCTTTTGTTCAGGTGGGTGAGCACGTTCAGGTGGGGCAAACGGTTTGCACCATCGAAGCCATGAAGGTTTTCAACGAGGTGGCCTGTGAGCATGCGGGCCGGGTTGTGGCGGTTCACGTGGTCACAGGCACCGAGGTGGAGGCCGGCCAGGTGCTGGTGGTGGTGGAACAAGGCCCCCATGTTTGACACGGTTCTGATCGCCAATCGCGGGGAAATTGCGTTGCGCATCTTGCGCGCATGCCGCACACTCGGTCTGCGCACGGTGCTGGTGTATTCAGAGGCTGACAGGCATGCGCCCTACCTCCCGCTGGCCGATCAGGCCCTGTGCATCGGACCAGCAGCGCCCCGTCAGAGTTACCTGAAACAGTCTGCCATTTTGGCGGCGGCCACAGTCAGCGGCGCACAGGCCATTCACCCTGGCTATGGCTTCTTGTCGGAAAACGCCGAGTTTGTGACCCAAGTGGAGCAAGCCGGACTGCGCTTCATTGGCCCCAGCGCAGCGTGCATTCGCCTGATGGGCGACAAAGTATCTGCCAAGCATGCCATGCGCGCCGCAGGGGTACCCTGCGTGCCCGGCCCGGACACTTCACTGCCCGACGATCCCCAGCAGGTGCTGGCCATCGCCAACGACATCGGTTACCCGGTCATTGTGAAAGCGGCCGGCGGCGGTGGTGGACGCGGCATGCGCGTGGTGCACGAACGGGCGCAATTGTTGTCCGCCTTGTCGGTGACGCGTGAAGAGGCAGCCCGAGCCTTCGGCAATCCGGAGGTCTACATCGAGAAGTTTTTACTGCATCCTCGCCATGTCGAAATCCAGATCCTGGCAGATCAGCACGGCCATGCCGTCTGGCTGGGATCGCGGGACTGCTCCTTGCAGCGGCGGCACCAGAAAGTCATCGAAGAAGCCCCGGCCCCGCACATTTCGCCTGCACTGTTGGCGCAGTTGAGCGAGCGCTGCGTGCAGGCTTGCCTGAGCATCGGGTACAGCGGCGTCGGCACCTTCGAGTTCCTGTACGAAGAAGGTGCTTTCTATTTCATTGAGATGAACACCCGTCTGCAGGTGGAACACCCGGTCACCGAATTGACCACCGGCATCGACATCGTCGAGCAGCAAATCCGGATGGCCAGAGGCGAGCCGCTGACGATCCGGCAAACCGATGTCCAATGCCATGGGCATGCATTGGAATGCCGCATCAATGCAGAAGACCCCAAAAGCTTCCTGCCTTCGCCTGGCGAGATCACGGCGTGGCGTCTGCCCGGCGGTTGGGGCGTGCGCGTGGATACACATGCACAAAAAGGCTACCGTGTGCCCCCTTACTACGATGCCATGGTGGGCAAACTCATCGTGCATGGCGTTGACCGTGAAGACGCGCTGCGGCGGATGCGTGCGGCACTCGATGAAATGCAGGTCGGCGGCATCTCGACCAATCTGCCTTTGCACCGCGAGCTGATGGTGGACGCGGGCTTTGCCGAAGGCGGGGTGGACATCCATTACCTGGAACGCTGGCTCAAGGAAAGTGCGCTTGCATGACGGACGCAAAACCCATCTTCAGTTTGCTCGGCACGACAGCCGCACTGTTCGAGGCACCAGGTCCTGCGATGGATCTGACACGGCAACAGCGCATTTGGGCACTGGCCAAAGAGACACAAACCTGGCCAGAGGTCAGGGAGGCCGTGCCGGGCATGAACAACCTGATGCTGGCGTTCTCCACACCACCACGCGACATTGCCGCACTGCGTGAGCGTCTGGCCTCGGCGTGGGCCACAGCGTCGCCCATGGTGCTGGACGGGCGCGTCATCGAGCTGCCCGTCGTCTACGGGGGCGAAGGTGGACCCCACATGAGCGACGTGGTGGCGCACACGGGCCTGAGTGTGGATGACATCGTGGCCCTGCACAGCGCACCTGTCTACCCCGTTTATGCCCTGGGCAGTCACCCCGGCTACTGCTACCTGGGCGGCATGGATGAGCGCATTGCCACCCCGCGCCGCCAGGTGCCTGTGTTGCGCATTCCCGGTGGGTCGGTCTCGATCGGCGGTTTCCAGACAGGCGTATCGGCTTCGGCAGGCCCCAGTGGCTGGAACACCATCGGTTCGACCAGCATGTCCTTTTTCGATCCCGAACTGGCCATGCCTGCGTTGCTGCAGCCGGGTGACAGCATCCGTTTTCGCGTTGAGAAGGTGATCCGATGATCGAGGTACTGAGCACCGGTGCACTCAACACCGTGCAGGATCTGGGCCGCGACGGTTGCCTGCGCTGGGGTGTAGGCACTGCGGGCCCCATGGATGGCCTGGCTTTGGCGGCGGGCAATCTCTTGCTGGGCAATGACACGAACTGTGCTGCGGTTGAAGTCCAGGTTTTTCCGTTCAAGGTCCGCTTTCTGGCCAACTGCGATTTCGCGCTGACAGGCGCAGACTGCGATGCGCGACTGGATGACACGCCCTTGATGCCCTGGGCCACTCATGGCGCTTGTGCAGGCCAGATCCTGACACTGAATTTGCCGCGCCTGGGGGCTTTGCGCCGAAGCCGTGCTTATCTGTGCTTGCCGGGCGGCGTGGATGTGCCCATCGTCCTGAATTCGCGCAGCACCCAACTGCGTGGTGCATTTGGCGGTGTCGATGGACGGGCGCTGCGCACCGGGGATACCTTGCAAGCGACAACGCCCACATGCGTTGAGGGCCGCACCTTGGGACTGGTCCCTCCCGAGGTGGCCATGCCGCTGCACCTGGATGGTTGCCCTGCCGTGCGGGTCTTGCCCGCTGCCGAATACGCGCAATACACCGCTGCGTCACAAGCTGCCTTTTGGGCTGGCGAATGGAAAATCACCCCCCAAAGTGACCGTTATGGTTTCCGTCTGGCGGGTGAGCCATTGCAAGCCATTGCGCCATTGGAAATGCGCTCGCATGGCATCGTGCCCGGCGTGATACAGGTTCCACCCGACGGACAACCCATTGTTCAAATGCGCGACGCACAACCCACAGGCGGTTATCCCAAAATGGGCACGGTGATCGAAGCCGACCTCTGGCGGCTCGGTCAGATGCCCATTGGCAGCCGCATCCGCTTCATGCAAACCAACTGGGAAGAGGCTTTGGCAGCGCTGCAGCAGACACAGGCATGGCTGGCCGACATCGAGCGCCAGATTCGACTGCACCATGACACCCGGAGTGCCGCATGAATGCGCCCATGACCGACATCGCCCGCCAGCTGGAGGCGTGGTTGCGTGCGACCCCAATCCACACGCTGGAATTGCGTGGCCCCGGAACCTTCATCCACTTGACGCAAGCCACGGGCCACCACCCCAACCAGGAGCCCATGACGGGGGCAGGCACTGTCGCTCGACCGGAAGACGCGACCTCCACCATCGTGCGCGCAGGCTCGGTGGGTGTGGTCATGCATGCCCATCCGCTCAGGGACGATCCACTGGTTCAAATCGGACAGCGGGTACTTGCAGGACAAACGGTGGCCTTGTTGAAAGTCGGCGCTGTGCTGCTGCCCGTGCCCGCCCCACACGATGGCGTGGTGCTTCAGGTGCTGGTGGGCGATGGGGCTATCGTCGGGTACGGCGACAGTCTTGTGGTGATCGAAAAAGAGGGCACCCATGCAAATTGACCTGAATGCCGATGTGGGCGAGGGCCTGGGGCCCTGGAAGATGGGCGAAGACGAGGCGCTGTTCGAGGTCATTTCCTCAGCCAACATCGCTTGCGGATTTCATGCGGGTGACCCGCTGATCATGGCGCAGACCTTGCGCATGGCGAAAGCAAAAGGCATTGATGTCGGTGCCCATGTGGGCTTTCCGGACCGTCAGGGGTTTGGTCGGCGCGTGATGCAGATCGACACCGTTGAATTGGCGGCCATGGTGGTCTATCAGCTGGGGGCCTTGAGCGGTCTGGCGCAAGCCGCAGGCTGCCGGATGACGCACATGAGCTTTCATGGTGCACTGGGCAACATGGCGGCCGCAGACCCGGCGTTGGCCGATCCCTTGCTTGAGGCCGTTGCCCGTTTCGACCCCCAGCTGACCATCAGCTCATCTTCCAGCCGGGCCATCGAAGACGCCGCTGCACAGCACGGACTGGTGGTGGCCACCTCGTTTCTGGCAGACCGCGCTTATGACGATCAAGGCCTGCTGGTCCCACGCAAGTTGCCCAATTCGGTCATCAAGGACCAGCAAGCCGTTCTAGAGCGGGTCCGACAATTGTTGACCACAGGTACGGTGACCACATACAGCGGCACCGTGGTGCCGGCCAAAGCGCGTTCCATTCTGGTGCATGGCGACACGCCTGGGGCCGTGTCGCTGGCGCGAACCATTCGCAACGAGATCGAGGCCCGTGGGGGCCGCATCGTGCCCATTTCGGTGCAGCGGAACACAGGGTTTAACCGGTCATAAGACGGGCTTATATCAACACAGCCATTCCATCTTGGCGTTGCGCTCCACTCCCCTATAAATTCACAGTCAAACAAGGACAAGAGATGCCTTTTTCCGATTACAAAACAGCGCTGGTCACAGGTGCATCCTCCGGCATCGGGGCTGCCGTGGTGCGCCGCTTGCGCCGCGAAGGCTTGGAAGTGCATGCACTGGCCCGCTCCAAAGACAGCTTGCAGGCCTTGGCCGCAGAAACCGGGTGCATCGCACACGCGCTCGATGTCACCGACCTCGAAGCTGTGACACGCCTCACGCAGCAAGTGCCCTTCGACATTCTGGTGAACAACGCCGGCGTAGACCGTCCACGCTCTTTTCTCAAGTCACAAGCCGATGACATTGATTTGCTGGTCGACGTGAATCTCCGCGCGGTTTTGCACCTGTGCCGGCTGGTGGTGCCGGGCATGCACGCGCGTGACCGGGGCCATGTGGTCAACATCAGCTCCATTGCCGGTGCCTACAACTTCAATGGCAACAGCACTTACCACGCCACCAAAGCCGCCGTGAGCATGCTGTCACGCCAGCTGCGCATCGATGCTTTTGGCAAACGGGTCCGGGTGACCGAGATTTGCCCTGGCCGCGTCGCCACCGATATTTTTTCGCATGTGCATGGCGATTCACCCGAGATCCGCGAACGCTTCATCGATGGCTTTGAACTGCCACAGGCCGAAGACATTGCCGAAGCGATTGCTTTTGCCATCGCTGCCCCAGTGGCCGTGAACATCGGCCACATGGAGATCACCCCCACCCTGCAAGTGCCGGGTGGCTTGTCAACGGCCCGGCCCATGACTACGCCGGCCTGACACTGAAGACCGCCCCATGAAAGACTTCAACGTGATGGCCTTGCTGCTGAACCCCGAGTTCAGCAGCATGCTCTTGTCCGGTTTGAAAGTCACCCTGTTCGTGGCGTTGGGCTCCTGGTTGCTGGCCATGAGCCTGGCCATCGTTTTGCTGGCAGTGCGTTTAAGCCCCAGCCGCATGGCACAAAGGATCGTCGAAGCCTATATTTCGTACCACCGGAATATTCCGACCCTCGTTCAGATGATGCTTTGGTATTTCGGGATCGCCAATTTCCTGCCGGACGCCGTACAAGCCTGGTTGGCCGAAAACCAGGCCGAAGCGGTTTTTGCGGTCATTGCTTTGGGGCTGTGTCAGGCCGCTTATTTTTGCGAAGACCTTCGTTCGGGCTTTCGTGCCATTCCGATGGGGCAAACCGAAGCCGCACGCGCCCTGGGACACAGCTACACCGGTGCCATGCGGCATGTTCTGATGCCGCAGGCTGTGCGCAATGCCGTCCCTGCCCTGGTCAACCACAGCGTTTCCTTGTTCAAGAACAGCAGTCTGGCTATGGCGATTGGTGCCGCCGAACTCACGCATGCCGTCAAGGAAATGGAAAGCCGCACCTTCCGGGCTTTTGAGGCTTATTTGATCGCGACCGTGATTTTTCTGATCATTTCCTTGCTGATCATGGCGGTCGGCAGTTGGATCGAGCGGCGCACGGCCTTGACGACGGCGAGATGATCATGAACGATCTGATCTCCATCCTCAGAGACAACTGGCTACTGCTGCTGGTCGGGCAGTACCCCAGCGGTCCTTTGGGTGGACTGGCATGCACCCTGATGCTGTCCGTGCTGGGCATCACGCTCGCTTTCCCTTTGAGTGTGCTGATCGCACTGGCCCGGATTTCCCGCTACGCATTCCTGCGCTGGCCTGCATCGGCATTGGTCTATGGCGCACGTGGCATCCCTTTGTTGTTGATCATTTTGTGGGTCTATTTTCTGGTGCCCATGCTGATCGGTCGAAACATCTCCGGCTTCACCACCATGGTGGTGACACTGGTGATCTACGAGGCGGCGTTCCTGGCAGAAATCGTTCGCGCCGGAATTGAAGCATTGCCAAAGGGCCAGATGGAAGCCGCCCGCGCATTGGGGCACAGCTACCTGGGTGCCATGTTCTACGTCATCCTGCCCCAAGCGCTTTACAACATGCTGCCCAGCATGCTGAGCCAGTTTGTGTCCACCATCAAGGAAACAACCCTGGGCTACGTGATCAACGTCCATGAACTCACCTTCGCAGCCAGCCAGGTGAACAACCAGTTACTCATCAAACCTTTTCACGTCTTCTTCATCCTGGCCGTGATCTATTTTGTGGTGTGCTGGAGCTTGACCCAAGCGGCTGAATGGCTTGAACGCCGGATCGCGACCAAGCGCCTGGGCACAAACACCCAGCGCGCCAAAACTTCTTCGAGCGGATTGCCGGTCGATTCACAGCCCGCAAGGCCTCTCACATGATTTCATTTTCTCAAGTCAACAAGTGGTACGGTGATTACCACGCATTGGTGAACATCACGGCCGAAGTCAAGCAAGGGGAAGTGGTTGTCGTGTGTGGCCCCTCCGGTTCAGGTAAATCCACCTTGATACGCACCGTCAACCGGCTTGAAGAAATCCAATCGGGCGAGCTGAACTTCAACGGCCAACAAGTCCACAGCCCCATGAGCAGCCAGCAACTGAACAAGTTGCGCAGCCAGGTGGGTTTTGTTTTCCAGAGCTTCAACCTGTTTCCACACATGTCGGTGGTTGAAAACATCACGTTTTCGCCCATGCGGGTGGCGGGCCTGTCCAAGAGCGCGGCCCACGACAAGGCCATGGCCTTGCTCGAAAGAGTGGGTCTGGCCCAAAAAGCCCAAGCCTATCCGGCACAGCTTTCGGGTGGCCAGCAGCAACGTGTGGCCATTGCCAGGGCGCTGGCCATGGAACCACCGGCCATGCTGTTCGATGAACCCACAAGCGCCCTTGACCCCGAGATGGTGGGCGAGGTGCTGGCAGTCATGCGCAGCCTGGCCCATGATGGCATGACCATGATGTGTGTGACCCACGAGATGGGTTTTGCCAGAGAAGTTGCTGACCGCGTCTGGTTCATGGACGATGGTTCCATCCTGGAAAAAGCTGAACCTGAAGCCTTTTTCAAAAATCCGCAACACCCACGCGCACAACGCTTCCTGTCGGATCTGCGTGCACATTGATTTCGTTTCTCAACCCCTGGAGCTCACCATGCAAGTTCGTCACTCGATTCGATTTACCGCCGCTCTGATGACACTGGCGTCTGTTTCGGCGTCTGCATTCGCCGACCAATGGTCAGACATGCAGCAACGCAAGGAGCTGCGCTGCGCCACCTTTGCAGACGTTCCCCCATTTGCAGCACCTGACCCCAAAACACGCGAAATGGTGGGCTTTGATGTCGACATGTGCAACGCTTTGGCCAAGCATCTGGGACTGAAAGCCTCGGTTACACCCGTTTCCGTTGAAGCGCGTGTGCCTGAAGTCAAGACAGGTCGGGTGGACGTCACCGTGGCCAATCTGGCCTACACCTTGGGTCGTGCCGAACAAATTCAGTTCAGCCATCCCTACTACCTGGCCAAGGAAATGCTGGCTGTTAAAGCATCTGACGCTGGCACCAAAAAGGCCGACTTCAAAGGCAAGCGCATCGCCTCGACAAAAGGCTCCACATCCGAGTTGTCCATCAAACTCAACGGCTCCGAACCTGTGACCTTCCAGGACACGGGTTCCGTCTACATGGCTGTTCAGCAAAACAAAGCACTGGGCATGGTGGCCAACACCATGACCATCACCAAACTGGTGGCCCAATCCAAAACGGGTGGTGCTGTGGAAATGAAGATGATCCAGGAACCCATGGCTTTTCAACCTATCGGTGTCGGTATGAAAAAAGACGAACCCCAATTGCTCGCGAAGGTGAACGACGCTTTGCTGGCGTTGGACAAATCGGGGGAGATCAACCGCATCTGGGACAAATGGCTTGGCCCGAATACAGAGTTCAAAATGACGCGCGACGAAAAAGTGGTGCCCTTGTCCGAGCTGAAGTTTGATCCGCTGCCGTAATCAAGGTCGAAAGGCTTCGCTTCCAGAAACCTGTCAGTCAAAGCCAATGGGCGTGGAACCCGTATCGGAAACATGTGAAAGAATGCTTCTTTTTTTCATGGTGTGCCCGGCATGGGCCCACACCTGCAGGTGCAAGTCCCGCTGCGAGCTGGTCACGGTGAGCTTGAAGGAAGCACAACGGCTGACACGGCCGAGCAGGAAAGGCTGCGTGGAGCGTAAACAAGTGGGCCGGCTAACAATAGCCGTATAGAAGGCATTGCCAAGCAGGGCGAGTGGGTATGAAACCACAAAGCACTTGTGACCAAGGCGAGGCGGCGTAGATGGGGCGTTTGTACGATGAAGGTGTGCGTTCTTGCCTGGAGATCTCGTCCTTGTGCCTGAACGGGTGATGGACGTGATCTCATCCGCGACGAAGCCGTACGTGTGTTGCATGAGCCCTCAGATACAGGGGTGGAGAGGTTCAGAGATGGGCACTGGTGGCTCACTGAGGACCGGACCATCAACCTCAAACGCTCGAACGAGCCGCCAGGTGCGGACCCACATGCCGGGTGCTGTGGCAGGCGTACCTCCTACCGCAGGCCCGTGCCGATAGCCGTAACTTCGAATGTGGGAACTTCAAATCGTCATGCAGTTTTTCAGCCAATGTGCGTCTCACGCCCTGGCGCCTCCACAAACGCCAACACCGCCTCCAGCATGCGCCGCAAATGCGGCTGCACCCTGGCAGCCACATCGGGCCAATACTCAAAAGGCCAGCTTTCCTGCATGTAGCTGCATTGCGTCATTTCCAGCTGCACCGCGTGCACGCCTTGCGCCGGGTTGCCGTATTGGCGCGTGATGTGCCCGCCTTTGAAGCGGCCGTTGAGCACGGCGGTGTAGCCCGGTGCTGACTGGCCAATGGCCAGCAGCTGCTCGGCCAATGCCGGGCTACAGCTGGCACCGTTGGCGGTGCCCAGGTTCAGGTCGGTCAAGCGGCCTTCAAAAAATCGCGGCAACACCGAGCGGATCGAGTGCGCGTCCCACAAGGCGGCCACGCCGTGCTGGGCCTTGATGCGGGCCAGCTCTTGCGCCAGTTGCGCGTGGTAAGGCTGCCAGATGGCTTCGCGGCGCTCGGCTATCTCGACCTCGCCCGGTACATCGGCCGGGTCGCGGTACAGCGGCTGGTCGTCGAACAAGTCCACCGGGCACAGGCCCGTCACGCTTTGTCCGGGGTACAGGCTCGCGCCGTCTGGCGGGCGGTTCAAATCAATCACATAGCGCGAATGCGTGGCCACCAGCACAGAGGCGCCCAGTTCATCGGCAAAGTCGTACAGGCGCTCCAGATGCCAGTCGGTGTCGGGCACGCGCTGCGCTTCGTCGGTGAGGCTTGCGGCCAACGCAGGCGGCACATGCGTGCCCACATGCGGCATGGAAATCAGCAACGGGCGTGTGCCTTGACGAAAACGAAAAGGGGGTAGCGCAGTCTTAAAAGGCATGGGTATCAGATCCAGACGTTGTCAAAAGGCGTAGCCGGGCGTGAACCGGTCGGCCAAGCGCAGCAGGGCATGCGCCATTTCACCGAAAATCAGACCAGGCTGTGAAAGCTGAGCCGACCGTGACCGCTGCAGCAGACGGGCCTTCAGCGTGCCGGGGTCTTGCGCAACAGCACGATGTTGCGGTAACCCAGCCGGATCAGGCCCTGTTCCTGAAAGTGCCGCAGTTGCTGGTTGACGCGTTGGCGTGAAGCCGATGCCGCCTGGGCCAGGTCAGACTGGCTCACGCGCAGCATCACGCCATCGGGCACGGCCACGCTGTTGAACTTGGCAATGCGCTCCAGCGTGGCCCATACGCGTTGCTGCAGGCTGTGCATGCCCTGGTCGGCCAGGGTGTCAAACAGCTGGTTGATGCGCAGGCCCAAAATCCGCAGCAAATCCACGGCCACGGCCGGGTCGTGGCTGATCAGGTCGATCAGCCGGGCGCGCTCGATGTGCAGCACCTGGGTGGGGCCGACCGCCACCAGGTCGGCGGGGTAGGTGGTTTCGGCAAACACCGAACTCAAGCCGGAGATTTCGCCGGGCAGCATCCAGCGCAGCAATTGCTCTTCGCCTTCGGGAGTGGTCACGCTCACGCGCAGACGGCCTTTGACCAGCAGCAAGGCCGTCGATGTGGCTTGCCCCCGACTGAGCACCACTTGACCTTCTGTCCAGTGGCGCAACACGCCCACGCTGTGCAAGGCTTTGGCCGATTGGGCCGTCAACGCCGAGTTCTCCGCCCACACCTTGGTGAACACATCGGCATCCAGCGATTTGTACGCCGGGTCACGCGCAGTGGCATGCAAGGGTTTGGTGGAGCGTGCGGGTGGCATGGGTATGGTGTCTTGCGTGCAGTTGTGCGATGTTTTTGAGTGCTTTCCCCTAAATTGTCACATCAGAAACAATTTACCGCCGCCTTGCCCCATCAAATACTCACTCGCCGAGCTTGAAGGTGATCAAGCCAAAGACCACACAACGGAGACGACATGAAATTTTTGACCCCTGCATTTCTGCGCACTAGCCTTGGTGCCATCGCTCTGACCCTGGGTTCCACCGCCATGGCGCAGACAGAAACCTTGCGCATTCAGGACTACCCGGGCCTGGGCAACATCCTTACCCGTGTGGCCGCTGCCAACGGTTACTGCGAGAAAAACGGCCTCAAGTGCGAGCTCAAGACCATCCCCGCAGGCCCCTTGGGCATCCAGACCCTGATGGCGGGCGACATTGACGTCGCCTTCGGCCCGGCTGAAGTGGTCATCCAGGCCGCCAACAAAGGCGCAGACATCAAGATCATCGGCAATGCGGCCCGCGACAACATCTTCTTTTTGATGGCCGGTGCACACACCGAGACGCCCAATGCCACCAAAGGCTACCCCGCCGTGATGGCCGATTTGAAGGGCAAGAAGATCGGCGTCACCTCGCGAGGCTCCGGTGCCGAGTTCCAGTTGCTCGACATGCTCAAAGGTGCTGGCATGACCGGCAGCGACGTGACCATTGTGCCCGTGGGCGCGCCCAACACCGCCTTGCCCGCCATTGCCAACAAGCAAATCGACGCCGTGATGCTGTTTGCCCCCATGGACGGTTTTTGCGCCGCCATGAAGGTGTGCCGCGTGATCGTGGACCCCCGCAAGGGCGAAGGTCCCAAGGAAATCACGCAGCTCAACGGCGCGTCTGGCCCGATGACGGTGCGCGGCGATTTTGCGCAAAAGAAGGGTGCCACGCTGGACGCCTTTGCCAAGGCCATGCGCGAGTCTGAAGCCTTCATCCAGAACCCCGCCAACTTTGCGGCCGTGCTTAAGGTGATCAACGACACCTTCAAGATCGACGGCCCTGCCGGTGCGGCGGCGGTCGAGGCTTCCTTGCGCAACTCGATCAACAGCTCGCGTTTTGCGCTGGACGCCAAATCCTTGCAGCACGCGGCCGACTACCTGCACAACACCAAGCAGATCGACAAGAACTTTGACACCAGCAAGATCTTGCAATTGCGCTGAACCGCTGCACGAGCCGACTTGACACCTTCACATGGACCGACTGTTTGCATGAGCGGAGCACCTGAATTGAGCGCAACGTCCCTGGCCATCGCTGCCGATGGTGTGCACCTGAGCTTCGATGGCACCAATCAAGTGCTGTCCGATGTCTCGCTGCATGTTCGTCAAGGTGAGTTTGTTTCTTTGGTGGGCCCCAGCGGCTGTGGCAAAACCACGCTGCTCAACCTGGCCGCTGGCCTGGTGCCCCACACGGGCAAAGGAGCGCTTCAGGTGGGTGGCCAAGCGCCACGCCAAGGCAACCCGCAGGTCGGCTACATGCTGGCCCGCGACAGCCTCATGCCCTGGAAAACCGCTTTGGGCAACGCCATGTTCGGCATGGAAGTGCGCGGCGTGCCGCGTGCCCAGGCCGAAGAGCGTGCCTGCAACATGTTGCAGGAAGTGGGTCTGGCCGGTTTTGAAAACACCTTGCCCAAGGCCTTGTCGCACGGCATGCGCCAGCGCGTGGCCCTGGCCCGGACCTTTGCCATGGGTTCGCCTGTGCTGCTGATGGACGAACCCTTTGGGGCGCTGGACGCGCAAACCAAGCTGCAGCTCGAAGACCTGCTGCTGCGCTTGTGCCAGCAACACAAACAATCGGTGCTGTTCGTCACGCACGACCTGTCCGAAGCCGTGGCCGTGTCCGACCGGGTGGTGGTCATGACCTCGCGCCCCGGTCGCATCGTGGCCGACATCACCATCGACCTGCCGCGTCCGCGCTCGATCCGCGAGTTACAAAAAGACCCGCATTTCCACGAGCTGTATGCGCAGCTGTGGTCACACCTCGAATCCGGCTGGAGCAAACATGAAGGCTGACACCTTGCGCTGGGGCGCTGCCCACATCGTGTTCATCGCCGTGCTGCTGGCGTTGGGCGAGTGGCTCACCGTCAACCGCTGGCTGGACCCCACTTTTGTGGGCCAGCCCAGTGGCGTCATCCAATTTCTGTGGAACAACATTGCCACCGGCAAGCTTTGGACCGACCTGGGCTGGACCATGGCGGGCACGCTGATTTCGTTTGCCCTGGGCAGCACGGCGGCCATGGCCGTGGGGCTGTTGTTTGTGGCTTTCCCGCAGGTCGAAAAATTCCTTGACCCTTACCTGAACGCCATGAACGTCATGCCGCGCATCGCGCTGGCTCCGCTGTTCATTTTGTGGTTTGGTCTGGGCCTGGGCTCCAAGATTGCCGTGGGTTGCAGCCTGACCTTTTTCATTGTGCTGTCGAGCACGGTGGCAGGCATTCGCGGCGTCAGCCAAGACCACGTCACGCTGTGCAAAACGCTGGGTGCCAGCGCCGTGACCACCTTCTTCCAGGTCACCTTGCCCGGTGCCGTTCCGGTGATTTTTTCGGGCCTGCGCCTGGGTCTGATTTACGCCATGTTGGGTGTGATCGGGGCCGAGATCATCGCCTCTGAAAAAGGCCTGGGCCAGTCCCTGGCCTACCTGGGCTCCACCTTTGAAGTCAATGGCGTGATGGCGTTGCTCTTGGTCCTGGCCCTCTTGGGCGTGGCCGTGGTGCGCACCATGACCTGGCTCGAAAAACGTTTGCTGCACTGGCAATGAGCCGGGCTGCTTTGACACCTCAAGGAGATAAAACAATGAACTTCCGGCACATCCAGGTGGACCCGATGACGCCCACCATTGGCGGCTTGATCAGCGGCGTGGACCTGAACAACACGCGCTCTCAAGATGTCTACGAAGAAATCAAACAAGCGCTGTGGCAATACGGCGTGGTGTTCTTCCGCAAGCAGGCCCTGAAGCCCGAGGCTTACATCCGTCTGGGCCAAAACTTTGGCGAGATGGAGCAGCACGAATTCTTCCCGCACATCGAAGGTCACCCCCAGATCCAGCTGATCTCGAACCAAGGCAACGAAGCCCCCGAGACCGACCGCTGGCACACCGATGTGACCTTCCGCAAGAAGCCCAATATGGTGTCCATCTTGCGCATCACCGACCTGCCGCCATCGGGCGGCGATACCATGTGGATGCACGCGGGCGCGGCTTACGACGCACTCAACCCCGGCATGCAGCAGATGCTGCAAGGCCTGCAGGCCGACCACGATTTGCCCTGGCATTTCCGCCGCATCAATGTGCACGAGCGCCTGGCGCAGCGCGCCTCGGCCAAGAGCGGCATGATGGTCACGGCCAGCGCCCAAGAGTGCAAGATGATCGAGAGCACGCCCACGGTGACCCACCCGGCCGTGATCACACACCCCTACACCGGGCGCAAGATTTTGTTCGTCAACTCGATCTGGACCAAGCGCCTGCTGGGCATGCACATGGACTTGTCCGAAGCGGTGCTGAACATGCTGTACGAGTGGGTCAAGAAGCCCGAGTTCATGGTGCGCTTTCGCTGGGAAAAAGACTCGGTGGCCATGTGGGACAACTGCGCCACGCAGCACTACGCCGTGTTCGACTATGCGCCACATTACCGCGCCGGTCAGCGCATGACCTGCGGCAGCTTTGTACCCACCTTGAACACTGGGGCAGCCGCTGGTACTGCATCAGGTGGCCAGCCATCTGTGATGCGCCAGCTGCTGGACACCACCCGCATGCAAGCGGCCAGCCCGCGCGAACAGCAAGCGGTGGAAGCCATCTTCAGCGCCCTGGAAAGCGTGGACCTGAACGCTGTGGCCAACGCCGCTCAGCGTCGTTGAATACCGGCTGCATCTGACCATGAGTTCTATCCGTCCCGTCGATCTGGCTGACCACGACCTGGCCGCCTTGCAGGAGGCGCGTGACTTGCTAGGCCAAGCCCGGCAAGCCGCTGCTACGCTGGCGCTGTGGACGCCCGAAGAGGCCAAACGCGTGGCCAAAGAAGTGGCCGCAGCCTTGTTGCCGCGTGCCGAGTTTTATGCCGAGTGGGCCGTGCGCGAAAGCCGCATCGGCAAAGTGGTCGATAAGATCGCCAAGAACCAGATCGCCTGCACGCTCACGCCCAGCGCCTGGGACAACGTGGCCCTGGGCGGTGTGCGCCGCAACGATGCGCTGCGCATCGTCGAAATCGGCCGCCCCGCCGGTGTCGTGGTGGGTCTGTCCAACTCCACCTCGCCCGTGGCCACCATCCTGTTCAAGACCCTCATGTGCCTGATGACACGCAACGCGCTCGTCATCTCTCCACACCCGGTGGCGCTGGGCTGCTGCACGGTCGTCACCCAAGAGCTGCAAGCCGCCATTGAAAAAGCCGGCGGCCCGGCCCATGCGCTGCAAATTCTGACGCGCCCCACGGTCGAGGCCACGGGGGCGCTGATGCGCGACGCCCGCACCGACGTGATTTTGGCCACCGGCGGCACGCCCATGGTGCGCGCCGCCTACGGCTCGGGCAACCCCGCCATTGGCGTGGGCTCGGGCAATGTGCCGATTTATGTGGACGCCAGCGCCGACATCGAAGCCGCTGCGCAGCTAATCGTCAGCGCCAAAAACTTTGACCACGGCAGCCCTTGCTCGGCCCCTTCGGTGCTGATGCTGCACGCCAGCATCGCGCCGCAGATGCAGCAAGCGCTGGCCCACCAGGGTGCGCATGTGTGCACCGAGCAAGAAGCGCTTCAAATTCAAAACCACGCCTTTCCCGGTGGCAAGTTCAACGGCAAAGTGGTGGGCCGCCCGGCGCACGAAATCGCCCAGGCCGCTGGCGTGCAAGTGCCCATCGACTGCCAGGCCTTGGTCTGTCCCATTGCCAACCCGCAGGCCGGTCATGTGCTGCTGAAAGAAAAACTCTCGCCCATCTTGGGCTGCGTGGTGGTGCCGGGCATGGACCAGGCCATTGGCGTGGCGCGTCTCATGTTGCAGCACAGCGGCGCAGGCCACACCTCGGGCATCCATTCGGCCAATGCCGAGCAGGCGGTGGTCTGGGGCGCGGCGCTTGACTATTACCGTGTGGTGGTCAACGGCTCCACGGTGCACGACAGCACCGGCGCCAACACTGGCCTGCCCTACACCTTCACCATCGGCACAGGTTACGCGGGCAAAAGCTCGGTGGACTGCAACGTCGGCCCCGAGTTGCTGGTCAACTGGAAACGCGTGGCCTTTCCACTGCCCGGTGGCTGGGCCGGGGCCATGGCGTCGGGCGCAGCAAGCCCTGCGGCATCGGGCAGCCTGTCCACCCTCACGCCTGAACTTCAGGCCACCGTCCTGCGCATCGTGCAGGAAGAACTCGAACACCTTCGCTGAAAGCCTGTCATGTCCACTTTGCGCAGCTACATTTTTCTGGACCGCTTGCAGCCACAATTGATGTGTTTGCTGGGGTCGACTGCCCGTGGCTTTTTGCCACGCCACAACGATGCCGCCATGCTCATCGAGGTCGCCCCAGGCATGGACATCGAGTGGTTGACCGACATCGCCCTGAAGCACGACGACGTCAAGCCCGGCAACCTGGTCGTCGAGCGGCAGTTTGGCTATCTGGAGTTCCACGGCCAGTCTTCGTCATCCGTCAAATCAGCCGGTGCGGCCGTGCTCGACGCCATGGGCGTGAGTGAGAAAAGCGCGCTCAAGCCCGAGATCCTGGCGTCCAAAGTGATCGACCGGGTCGACGGCTACCATGCGTTTTTGATCAACCGCAGCAAATCGGGCAGCATGCTTTTGCCCGGCGAGTCGCTCTACATCATGGAAATGACCACCTCGTCTTATGCGCTACTGGTGGCCAACGAGGCCGAAAAAGCCGCCAACGTGAAACTGATCGACTGCCGCTTCATGGGCCCAGCCGGTCGGCTGTATTTGTCGGGCAATGCGTCGGACGTGCGGGCGGCGGCTGCCGTGGCAGAAGCCGTGATTCGCGACGCCGGAGGTGCTGCATGAGCACAGACGCTCTGCGTGAGCAAATACGGGCGCAAGTCCGCAAGACTTTGGGTGTTGCGCCCAGCCCTGCGGCTGACGCTGCTGTGGCCGCCCTGATGCGCCGCTTTGAAGCCGGCTACGAGACTGCGAACGCCGAAGCCATCGTGACCTGCTTTGCACCCGATGTGGTGTGGACCCTGCCCGACGCGCGTGTGCTCAACGGTCGTGCCGCCTGCCTGGCGTTTTTGAAAGAACGCTTTGCCAGCCCCGCCGGCCCCCAATTTTCAGATTCACGCATGAACGTGCTGGGCCAGACCGTGGTGCAAAACTACAAGGTGACGGTGCCCCTGCCCGGCGGCCAGACGGCGACCCTGGACGGCACCGACGTCTACCTGATCCGTGATGGACTGATCGCCCGCAAAGACGCTTACTGGAAGCAAATGGGCGCGGCCAAGCCAGCCGCCGGTGTAGCCGCTACAACCGCGTCTTCTGGCGCTGCGCCCCAGGGCGTGGTGGTGCCTTTGCGCGTGGGCACGGCCGCGCACGCCGCTGCCCTGACCGATCTGTTCAAGCGCCTGGCCGCCAGCCCGGCCCTGCTGCAAGCGGCGCAATCGGGCCTGCTGCGTTTTGACATGCGGGTGGACGAAGCGGCGGTCAAAGCCGTGGCCGCCGCCGGTGCTGCACCCGCTTCATCGGGCGCATCGGCCATGGCTGCCACCACCGCCATCGACCCAGCCGCTTGCTGTGCGTCGTGCAAGGCGGGCAAAGCCTGCGAATGCAAGGACGAGTATGGCGACGTGCACGCCCACAAGCCCGCCGAAGCTGTGCCCGAACTCAAGGGCGTGATTGGCGAAAAACTGCTCAAGACGCTGCCCCCCAGTGTGAAGACGGTTCGCATCCACCCCAAGGCGGTCCTGACCCCTTTGGGCAAAGAAGCCCTGCGCAAGCGCGGCATCACCATTGAACGAGGAGTGTCCCCATGAAAACAGGAACCGTGATCGGCCGCATTGTGGCCAGCAAACGCCTGCCCGAGTTGCCGCCCGGCGCTTTGCTGGAGGTGCAGCTGGACTACCCCAAAGACGTGGTGGTCTGCTACGACCCCATGGGCTGCGGCATTGGCGAGCGCGTGATGATCACCATCGGCGCGCCCGCCGCCTGGTGGTTCGCCCCGGCGCACCCGCGTGTGGTGGCCGATGCGCTCATCATCGCCTCGCTCGACAACTACGACACCCCGACGCCGATGCGCTGAACGCACTGAAATTTCCCTTCACTCTTTTCCTCAAACCTTTCTTTTTTAAACCCTCAAGGAGACTCACATGTCACAAGCCATCGGAATGATCGAAACCAAAGGTTATGTTGCTGCTTTCGCCGCCGCTGACGCCATGGTCAAAGCCGCCAACGTCAACATCGTTGGCAAAAAAGAAGTCGGTGGCGGCCTGGTCGCCATCATCGTTTCGGGCGACGTGGGCGCTGTCAAAGCCGCCACCGAAGCCGGTGCTGAAGCCGCAGGCGCGATCGGTGAAGTGGTGTCTTGCCACGTCATCCCACGTCCACACGCTGACGTGTCCAAAGCCTTTGACGGCAACTGATCCGCGAACGCTGTTGACAAGGAGGCCGCATGGCCACAAGCAAAAAAGCCACCACGCCTGTCCAAGCTGCCGCTAAACCGCCCGCCAAACCGGCGGCCGAGCTTCGGGTTTACCTGACGCTCACCGACCTGCAACGCCAGTTCTCGTCGTGGATGAGTTCGCCCCTGGGCGCACGCGGTTACGTGGCAATGCAGGGCACCCACGCCCTGCTGGTGGAGATCGCCCCCGGGTTGTCCATCCAGCGGGTGATCGACCTGGCCCTCAAGGCCGAGCCAACACTCGAGCCCGGCATCTTGGCGGTCGAGCGGCAGTTCGGCGTGCTGGAGTTGCACGGCAACGATGGCGCGGCGCTGCAGCGCGCAGGCCAAGTGATCCTGGACTGGATGGGGGCCAAAGCCGAAGACCAGCTGCGTCCGCAATTGCTCTACAGCGACATTCTGGAAAACGTGACCGATCAGCACGCCGTGCTGATGAACCGCACGCGCCAAGCCAGCATGGTGCTGCCCGGCGACAACATGCTGCTCATGGAGGTGGCCCCGGCGCTGTTCGGTGCCCACATGGCCAACGAAGCCGAAAAAGTCGCCCCTGACCTGACCCTGGTCGAGTGCAGCATGATCGGCGCGAGCGGCCGCATGTACCTGACGGGCAGCATGGCTTCGCTCGAAAAAGCCAAAGCCCATGTTGAGCAGTTGCTGTCGGAGATTCCGGGCAGAGGTTGAGCGCGTTGGGCAAGAGCTCACTTTGTGGGCTGTGTCCTGCCCCCGACATGGCTTGCCGTCGTAGACCATCGCCCAAATGCATGGGCTGCGGTCAAGCCATCACGGGCTCACATACACTGGCGCAAACCCGCCGCCAGGTGTCCTGAAATTGGTGGTTTGTCCTTGGTACAAGCGCGCGGCCAGCGACTGCACCCGGCCGTCGTACACGTAATTGCGCACATCGAACTTGAGCACCTGCGCCGAATCGCCGCCCGAGATGGTGCGCTCACCCGGGGCCACCCAAGCCTGAGCGATGTAGCCGCCCGCCTTGATCTCGTCCCAGACGCGGTGAGTCAACTTGTCACCCCGGTAAGCCGCCTTGCCGCCATAGCCTGCAAAGGGCTTGAAAAAGAATTTTTTGCGCTCGACCCAAAAGCGCTCGGCGTTGGTCGGGGTGACCACCTCGGTGTGCGGAATGCCCGCCAGCAACACCGCCTGCGTGGCCTCGGGCACGCCCATGGCCTGCAGGGTCTGTGCGTTGCACAGCAGCGCCAGGTTGCGCTTGTCGGCCAACAGCGCATGGGCCTGCGGGTGCGGCGTCAAGACCACCGCGTCCTGCAAATACGCCTGCCGCAGATGGGCGTGCTGAGGCTCGGTCAGCGCAAAGTCGGTCAATCGGTTGTAGACGAGATCGATGGCCTCACCCTCGAACCACAGTTGCCCGTCGCGCCAAAGCAGTTGCGCCGGATCGGCAATGACAGCCTGTATGCCGTGGCGTCTGAACAGGCTTTGGAACAGCAAGAACTCCGGGTACAGGTATTGTTGTTGCGGTAAGGCATCGACGATGGCCACCGTTTTCAAGGCCCGATCGGGCTGACACAGCTGCCACTCGTTCTGGAACATGGCCACGAAAGCCGCTTCCAGCGCATCCACTTGTGCCCCGGTGGGCACCAGGGTTTCGATCTCGGCACAACAGGCCCGCTGCGCACGCGCCAGCAAGGCGTTGAGCAGGGCGCCGCCCGCGTTGGTGTTCACCTCGATCAGGCCCATACCGTTCGCGTGCACATGAAAGTCATAGCCCATGAACACACTTTGGGCGCGGGTCGGGTGGCGTGCAATCGGGTCCGAACGTGACAACACCTCCTCGCGGTAGGCGGGCAGGGCCACCACCGACTCCAATGCGGCGATCAGCTGCGACATGCCTTGCACCTGAGCACGCGACAACACCACGGGCCGCGCCGAGAACAGCGAAGGCAGGCGATCCTGCACCAGATCGAACAAGGCTGCATCGCCGATGTCGGCCGCCATGCTGTGCGCCAAAGCTCGCTCGTCCAGGCTGATGCAAAAACATTCGCGGTTGAAGTTCTCGGCATGGATATGGGAAGTGTTCACAAGAGCGATCCTGGCGTAGGGGGGTGTTTGAATCTTACCCCTGCAGTGGCTGACTGCAGCCTCCTGCGGCACCTGTCCCGCGGGCACGCGAGTGCGTCACATCACGGACAGACAGGCGACAGGGCGACGCGGGCTTTCATCGGACAATTCGGGCACGCCACGCAGGCGGTCTTGGGCCTGCCTGTCAAGACACGGGAATGACAAACATGCAAGCAATGGACATTGGCCTGGTGGGCCTGGGGGTGATGGGTGAAAACCTGGCCCTGAATCTGGAACGCAACGGTTTTTCGGTCGCGGGTTTTGACCTTGATGCGAGCAAGCGCGAAAACTTTGCCCAGCGGACTCGCGGCCTCAAGGCACAGGCGGCAGCAACGCTGGCCGAGCTGGTGGCCACTCTGTCGCTGCCCCGGCGTCTGTGGCTCATGGTGCCTGCCGGCGCTGCGGTGGACCGCGTGCTGGCGCAGCTGACACCCCTTTTGTCACCCGGTGATGTGCTGATTGACGGCGGCAACACGCTGTACACCGATACCCAGCGGCGCATCGCCGCCTTGCAAGGCTCGGGCATCCTGTATGTGGGCGCGGGCGTGAGCGGTGGCGAAGAGGGTGCCTTGCGCGGCCCCGCCCTGATGCCCGGCGGCTCGCCCGAGGCCTGGCCGCTGGTCAAGCCGCTGCTGCAGGCGATTGCTGCCCGAGCCGAAGACGGCCAGCCCTGTTGCGAATGGATGGGACCGGGTGGCGCAGGTCATTTTGTGAAGATGGTGCACAACGGCATTGAATACGCCGACATGCAAATGATCTGCGAGGCCTACGCGTTGATGCAAAGCCTGGGCATGGCCCCGGCAGAGATTGCGGCAGAGTTTCAAAACTGGAGCGATGGCGAACTGGGCAGCTACCTGATCGACATCACGGCGAAAATTCTGGCCAGGACCGATCCTGAAACGGGCGCGGCACTGGTCGATGTGATTTTGGACACGGCCGAGCAAAAAGGCACCGGTCAATGGGCCAGCCAGATCGCGCTGGACCTGGGCGTGACCGCGCCAACCATCGCCGAAGCGGTGTTTGCCCGCACCATGAGCGCCATCAAAACCGAACGCGTGGCCGCCTCGCGTTGGCTGTCGGGGCCGCACATGGCCACGGTGCCCGAGCGCGGTGCGGTGTTGGGCCCGCTGCGTCGGGCTTTGCTGGCCGCCAAAATTTGCGCTTACGCCCAGGGCTTTGCCATCTTGCGCGCTGCCGACCGCGACAACCAATGGCATCTGCCCATGGCCCAAGTTGCCTCGGTCTGGCGCGCAGGTTGCATCATCCGGGCCCACTTGCTCGAAGACGTGCGCCGAGCCTATGCCCACCAGACCGACCTGGCCAACCTCTTGGTTGACCCGCACTTTGCCCGCGTCATGGCCGACTGCCAGCAAGACCTGCGCGAAGTGGTGGCCATGGCCGCGCTGCGGGGCGTGCCCATGCCCGCCTTCATGAGTGCGCTGAGCTACTACGACGCCTACCGCTCAGCCCGTTTGCCCGCCAACTTGCTGCAAGCCCAGCGCGATTATTTTGGTGCCCACACTTACCAGCGCACCGACCGTCCGGGGAAATTTCACACCCGGTGGGGTGATTGAAGGCAGTAACTGTGCGCATGCGCGAGGTGCGCATCAGTTTGTGGCTGCTTTCAGTGTTGGCGACGGGTTCAATCCAAGGCCACAAGCCGTCGCTGGGTGCAGCGACGTTCATGTCTGTTTTTTGTGGGTAGAGCAGATGCGTGCGGATGACCGACGCGCTCTACTTCACCCTTTTTGTCCTGATGGGTCAAAGGTCCATCGTGATCCTGGCCGTGCGGATGTAGCTGCCCCAGCGCTCGTACTCGTTGTTGACAAACTTTTGGTAATCCGCAGGATTCATCTTGTCGATCACCATGGTCATTTTTTTCATAACCTCTGCGACTTGAGGTTCGGCAATGGAGGCCGTGATGGCACTATTCAATTTGTCTACCACCGCAGACGGGGTCCCTGCGGGTGCAAGGAATCCAAGCCATGGGCCCATGTCGATTTCAACGCCCATTTCTTTCATGATCGGCACATCGGGAAATGCGGCCAGTCGCTCGCGTGCCGTCACCGCCAGCATGCGCACCGAGCCTGCCTTGACATGCTGATCTGCGACCAGCACAGGCACGATGGCTGAACTGACCTGGTTGGACAACTGCGCCTGCATCAAGGGTGCAGTGCCGTTGTAAGGAATGTGCAGCAGGTCAATTTTGGCTTTTTGTTTGAGGGCTTCCACCGTGATCTGTCCCGAGCTGCCTTGCCCCCATGATCCGTAGGTCAGAGGCTCCTTGGCCTGCCTTGCCATCTGCAGGTATTGCTCGAATGTTTTGGCAGGATGAGATGCGTGAACAATCAGTGTCAGCGGTGTAAAGCCAATAGGGGCCACAGCGACAAAATCTTTTTTCGAATCGTATGGCGATGACTTCAATATGTGCGGGGCGATGGAGTGCGAGTCTGCCGTGCCATAGACCAGCGTGAGCCCATCTGCAGGGCTTCTTGCGGCGGCAAGGCTGCCGATGGTTCCAATGGCACCCGGCCTGTTATCCACAATGACGGGTTGTCCAAGACGCTGTGACATTGCAGAAGTCATGGCTCGTACCAGCACATCCCCGCCGCCTCCGGCAGCCCAGGGCATGATGATCTTGATAGGCCCTGTTGGAAATCCAGCTGTTTGGGCCCATATTGGCATGGGGGCCAAGCTCCCAAGGGTGAGGCCCATGCGGGCCAGCATGGTTCTGCGATTGAAATTTTTGTTCATGACATAACTCCTTCAGGTTGAGTTGGGGGTGTAGGTGAGAAAGTGAGTGCCGGTTTTCGGCGGTCAATAGCCCTTGGTTTGCAGCCATCGTGTCAGCACGCCAGCGATGGCATCGCTGTTGGTTTCCAGCATCAGCATGTGCCCATTGCCTTTGATGCCAACATCCGGTAGCCAGATGTAATCGGCACCGAGGTAGCGTGCCAATGCTTCGTCTGTTGGCCTTGGATGGCGAAGGTCGAGTTCGCCGGTGAGGATGAGCACCGGTCGCATGCCCACTTGATGCACTGGAGAAAGACGCAGACCCTTGCCCCCGATGTTGAAGCGCTCATTGAGCAGCCTGGGGCTTTCGGGAACCACAGTTCGAGCGTATTCCTGAAGGTTTTCGATCGGAAAGAGTGGGCTGTTTGCCCAAAAAGCCTGGATGAAATTTGCATCCACCGTGACCGGTTCGCCGGGCTTGCTGTACACGGGAAAACCTGCACCTGGATCGTGCTGTAGCAATGAAATGGCTTTCGGATCGTCCGGCAAGATGGGCAGCAGATTGGCAGGAGAACCCGGCGCAATACCGATGATCGCTGCGACATGCTCCGAGCAGTGCTCGGCAAGCCACCAGGCGACAGGGCCAGCAGCAGAATGTGCCAACACAATCGCTTGCCCCGTGGTTTCAAGCAATGCAGCCATGGCGTGGGCAATGTCTACGGTTCCCAGGTCAGCAATGTTTTCAGTGCCAGGAGACTTGCCGTGTGCAGGCCAATCGGGCACATAAACGCAATGCCCGCGTTCTGCGAACTTGTAAGCCCAACCCAGCCGTCCATCAGGACAATGCAGATAGGCGGCTCCAGAATGGAAGCCGCCGTGCAGCATGACGACGGGTAAGCGATGGCCATCGCCGTTAACCGATTTGACACACCGGACAAAAATCGGATGCTCAGCACTGCCACTGTTGAACTCAAGCAGTTCAAAATCAAAGGTGTTGTTCGCTTTGCAGAGGGTTGGCGTGTCCATGTGATCGTGTCTTTTGGCGCTGTCCAAGAGCAGGTTATTGGTTCTTAATGGAACCACAATAGTACTATGTGGAACATATGACCTGAACAGGGTTATCCCTCGGTCAGAGGTTTGTCCACCAAAACGGTCACTTAAACTAGACAGATATCCTGAATTTTTTTGGTGCCACTTCATGAATGACAAGTCTCGAACAGGGGTAGGGGCGCCCCAGCCCATCAGTGAGATTCTTGACGGAGTCTCCATTCCCTTTGCCTACAAGTTCGGCTATTTGGTCAACTCATACAGAGAGCCATCCTTCAGGTCGATCGAGTCAAAGTTGGGCCTGACGCGTCCGGAAATCCTGACGTTGATTTTTCTCTTTCACCGGGATGGGATCACCGCATCTGAGATCTGTGACTTTTCTGGTCACCTCAAAAACAACATCAGCAGGGCCGTCACGGCCTTGGAGAAAAAGGCCTTGATTCGACGTGTGCCAGATGTCCATGACCAGAGGCGCTTGCTCCTTTACATCACCGTTGAGGGCCAACGTATGCACCAGTGTTTTATGCCCGGTTTACAGGAGCGCGAGCGGGCCATGATGTCGGCACTGACGACCAAAGAAAGCACGGAACTGACACGATTGCTGCAGAAACTGTGTACCAGTACCCCGAACTGGTGCAATCAAGAGCATGTGTAAAGTGCGCAATTCGTTGTCTGGGTCACTCGACATCCACGACCGTTTCATCGAGTTTCAAGAGCAGACAGTCGCCGCAACGTTCCGCAAGAGTTACAAAACCAGAACAAACTCCTTTAAATCACCGGGCATGTAACAAAGTTTCATAAATTCGCATACGATGGTTACATCGGCGGCTTTCCTGTGTCGGGGGGCTGCCGCCAGAGACACCTCCAACGAAAGTGAGACCCACATGACCACGAAAATCGGTATCAATGGTTTTGGCCGCATCGGCCGCATGGTGCTGCGCGCTGCGGTGCAGAACTTCAACGACGTCGAGATCGTTGGCATCAACGATTTGCTGGAGCCCGAGTACCTGGCGTACATGCTGACTTATGACAGCGTGCATGGCCGCTTCAAGGGCACGGTCTCGGTCGAGGGCAACACCCTGGTGGTCAATGGCCAAAAAATTCGCCTGACGCAAGAGCGCGATCCGGCCAACCTCAAGTGGAACGAAGTCGGCGCTGACGTGGTGATCGAAGCCACGGGCCTGTTCCTGGACAAGGAAGGCGCGGGCAAGCACCTGGCTGCAGGTGCCAAAAAGGTGGTGATCTCGGCCCCGTCCAAAGACGACACGCCCATGTTTGTGTATGGCGTGAACCACGACACCTATGCCGGACAAGCCATCATCAGCAACGCCAGCTGCACCACCAACTGCCTGGCCCCGATCACCAAGGTGCTCAATGACAAGTGGGGCATCAAGCGCGGCCTGATGACCACCGTGCACGCGGCCACCGCCACCCAAAAAACCGTGGACGGCCCGAGCAACAAAGACTGGCGCGGCGGCCGTGGCATTCTGGAAAACATCATCCCCTGCAGCACCGGCGCGGCCAAGGCCGTGGGCGTGGTGATCCCCGCCATCCAAGGCAAGCTGACCGGCATGGCGTTTCGCGTGCCCACCTCCGATGTGTCGGTGGTGGACCTGACGGCCGAGTTGGACAACCCTGCAACGTATGCCGAGATCTGCGCCGAAATGAAAGCGCAAAGCGAAGGTGCCTTGAAGGGCGTGCTGGGCTACACCACCGACAAGGTGGTCTCTACCGATTTCCGGGGCGAGGTCTGCACCAGCGTCTTCGATGCCGACGCGGGCATTGCGCTCGACAGCACCTTCATCAAGGTGGTGGCCTGGTACGACAACGAGTGGGGTTACTCGAACAAGTGCTTGGAGATGGCCCGCGTGGTGGGGCGCTGACCTTGCGGCGATCTGGCTGAACGGGCTTGGACCGCCTTAGCCAATCACCTGCAACTCACGCAAGGGGCGGTTGTGCAGCAGTCGCTCAAATCCCAGCTCTGACACCGCGATGGTGTGTGATTGTCCCTGCATCATCCACTCGGCCAGGGCCAGACCAGCGCCTGCCGCGTGTTGCATGCCGTGGCCTGAAAAACCGTTGATGAAATACAGGTTGCGCAGGTCGGGGTGTGGCCCGATCACGGCGTTGTGATCAAAGGTGTTCATCTCGTAATAGCCCGCCCAGGCCCGCTCCACCCGCAACGCGGCCAGCGCCGGGATGCGGTGCGCCAGCGAAGCCCATTGCTCGTCGTTCCACTCGGACCAGTCGGGCTCCAGCGGCAGGCCGGGTTGGGTTTGTACAGGCTCTGAGCCGCTGATCAAAAATCTCCCTTCGGGGCGTAGCCACCAGCCGCTCGGATCGATCAGCAAGGGGCACTGCGGCAGTGGTTCGGGGCAAGACAGCACAAACACCGTGCGCCGGGCCGCTTGCACCGGCAAGTCAATACCCGCC
This sequence comes from Limnohabitans sp. 2KL-1, assembly GCF_003063435.1. GTDB lineage: Bacteria > Pseudomonadota > Gammaproteobacteria > Burkholderiales > Burkholderiaceae_C > Limnohabitans_A. The sequence goes on from NZ_NESL01000001.1 coordinate 517,277, forward strand.
ATGGCCGCCACCTCACCGCCCCAGGCCCCTGCAGCGTTGACCACCTGGCCGCAGCGCAAGCTGTCGCCACTGGCCAAGTGCACTGCGTTGATTTGTGTGGCGGTGTGGTCCATGCCCACCATCCGGTCGTGCAGGCGCTGCACGCCTTGTGTCATGGCTTTTTTCAAGAACGCCTGGTGCAGTGCCGGACCGTCAAACCAGCCTTCGCCGCTCAGGCCCAGGCTGCCCAGGGCCACATCGTCCACGTTCAGCCAGGGGTAGCGCTGGCGCAGGGCCTCGGGCGTCAGCAAAGCCACATCGGCACCGGCCTGTTTTTGAATCTGGTGCGCCGTCTGCATGGCCGCTGCTTGTTCATGCTGGGCCAGGTACAGGTAACCGGGTTCCTGCAACCCCAGTGCCACCGGGTGATCGGGCAGGCCCAGGTGCTGCTCGGCCTCTCGCAAAAACGCGATGCCAAACTGGCTCAACCGAATGTTCACCGGGCAGGTGAACTGCTGGCGGATCGAGCTGGCCGACAGCGATGAAGATGCTTTTTCGTAACGCGTGTCCGACTCGACCAGCGTGACGCGCAGGCCCGGCTGCAAGCGGGTCAACCAATACGCCGTGGCCGCGCCCATGACGCCGCTGCCCACGATCACCACATCGGTGCTGCTCATGCACGGGCCTCTTGTGCCAAAGCCGCGCGGTACACCAAGCGTGCCGCCACCGTGTCTTCGACCGCCTGGCCCAGTGATTTGAAAATGATGGTGGTGCCCGCGGGCGGCGCAGCCACGCGGCCACACAAAATGTCGCCAATCTCTGCCGCCACTGGGGCACCCGACAGCAGCACATCGCCCGATTCCTTTTCGGCCGCTTCGCGCTGATCGGCCACCACCCAATGGTTCATGGCCGCGTCGTCCAGCTCACGCCAGCTGGGCCTGGGCGCACCCACCGCCGCCACAAAAGCGCCGGGCTTGAGCCAGGTGCCTTGCAGCACCGGTTCGCTGGCATTGGTCACGGTGCACACGATGTCGGCACCGCGCACGGCTTGTTCGGCGCTGCTGCAAGCCACACCGCCGATGTCGCGCGCGCATTGCTCAGCGTTGGCGGCCGTGGGGCTCCACACCCGTATCTCGGACACCTCGCGCACGGCACGCAGCATTTGCGCATGGCTGCGCGCCAGCACGCCGCTGCCCAGCATGGCCACCACCTGCGGCGTGCGCGGCACCAGCGCATCGGCCGCCACGGCAGAAGCCGCCGCCGTGCGCATGGCCGTGATCGTGTTGCCCTCCATCACGGCCAAGGTCTGGCCGGTGGCGGGGTCCATCAACACAATCGTGCTCAGCAGCGTGGGCAAACCCTTTTGTGCATTGCCCGGCACCAGGGTGATGAGCTTGGTGCTCAGCGCGTCGCCCAGTTGGGCGGGCTTTAAAAACAGCAGGCCGTCGGCCGAGGCTTCGCCAATGGGCATCACCATGCGCAGCGGCTGCACCACCTGGCCCAGCGTCAGCGCCACGAGGGCTTCGCGCACGCCTTGCAGCAAATCGGTCACGCTCAGCAGTTGCTGCACGCGGGCTTCGTCAAAGTAATGGACCATGTCACTTCTCTTGGGGTGGCTTTTCATGCGGGGTTTTCTTGTGGGGTAACAACCTGGCGTGTGGAATCTAGAGGGCGGGTTAACAAGGTGCCGCATGCACTGCGTTCAGAATGACACGAAGCGTTTCCTGTCCTTGTCACAGGCCGGACAAGTCGTTTCAAATAGATTTTGGGTGGGGCAAGGGTTGCATTCAGCAGGGCCATGTCAAGGATGCCCAAGGTTTTCGTCGGGGGATGCCACACAACACGCAGGCGGACGACCAACTCATTTAATAATGTCCCACGCGACCTTCAGGGGCGCTTTTTTCATAGGGAACGTGTGTGAAATTCAAAATGTCCGAAAAATCGCTGTTTGCGGTGTTGTTGCGCTCGCCGTGGTGGATCAGTTTTGTGCTGGTGGCGGTCGTGGCGCTGGTGGCGGGCGCTTTTTTGCCCAAGGAATACGTGACCGCGGGCATGTTGGGCGGCTTTCCGTTTTTGGTCATTGGCTGCATGGCGCTGTGGCGACAGAGAAACCTGCCCAGCCCCGCCTTGACCGAGAAGGTGCTGCAAAGTCTTGCCAGCATGGGCTGGCGTGATTTTTCGGCCTTGCTGGCGACCGCATTCACCCGTCAGGGCTACACCGTGACGCTGCTGGCAGGCCCGGCCGACATGCAGCTGGAAAAAAAGGGCGTGCTCACCGTGGTCGGTGCCAAGCGCTGGAAAGCCGCAGCCTTGGGCATTGACCCGCTGCGCGAGCTGGTGACCACGCGTGACCAACTGCAAGCGGCCCACAGCGTGTGCATCACCTTGGGGCAGGTCAGCGCCAAGGCCCGCGAATACGCTGCCCAAAACCGCATCACCCTTATCTCGGATGGCGAACTGGTGGTGTTGACCGCCGACGCTTTCAAAAGCCTGTGAGCCTATGACCTCTGAACGTCAAAGCCTGGATGCCCAGGCCCTGCAGGCCCTGGGTCAAGCCGCAACACCCCTGGCCTGCACCTGCCCCGTGGGCGCGTGCACCGGTTGGGAAAGCGTGACCGAAGACCGCTGGCCCGCAGCGCAAATGACCACCTTGGGCAGTTTGCGTGCGATGCCCGCCGACCCCTATGCCGGCACAGAGGCCGAGCCCACGTTTGAAGAGTTCCATCTGCGGGGCACCCGCTACGAATCCCCCGACGCCCCGATTGCCCCACGCTACTTTCCATACAACCGCTGCGACGTTCTGGCCTGCGGTCCATGCCAGCGCGTGTTGCTCAAGTACACCGAATTTGGCGGCTACTACGTGGACCACCGCGTGCGCGCCCTGCAGCCCGAGTTGGTGGTCGACGCCCCCGAGCCCAATGCGCCATGAAATGGGCGAGCTCAGTCCGGTTTGATGCCGTTGTCGCGCACCACTTTGGCCCAGGTGTCGATCTGGCCATCGATGAAGGTTTTGGCTTTCTCGACACTGCCGCCTGAAATCTCGATACCCTGAGCCACCAGGCGTTTGGACACGTCCGGGTTGCTCAGCACCTTGTTCAGCTCTTCGTTCATGCGCTTGACGATGTCGGGTGGTGTTTTGGCCGAGGCCAGCAAGGCCCACCAGGCGGGCGCTTCAAAGCCCGGAAAACCCGCTTCGGCAATCGTGGGCACATCCGGAAAGTCGGCCACCCGCTTGGCCGATGTCACCGCCAGCGGACGCAGGCGTTTGCTGTCGATGTGCGGCTTGTTCAAGAACACCGTGCTCATGGTCAGGGGAATGTGCCCCGCAATCGCATCGTTCATCAAGGGACCACCGCCTTTGAACGGCACATGGTTGAACTCCAGGCCCCCGTTTTTGGCCAGCAAAGCCATGGCCAGGTGGCCCAGACTGCCATTGCCGATGGTGCCAAACGACACGTTCTTTTTGGCTTTGGCCGCGGCCACCACATCGGCAAATGACTTGTACTCGGTGCCCACATGGGTGGACAGCATCATGGCCGAGGTGCCCACCAGTACCAGCGGCACCAGGTCTTTCTTGCTGTCATAAGGCATGTTGGCCATCAGGCTCTGGTTCACGCCATGGGTGTCAAACACCACCGCAAAGGTGTAGCCATCGGCCGGCGCGGCGAGCACGCTGGCCGTGCCGATCACGCCCGAGGCACCCCCCTTGTTTTCCACCACCACGCTCTGGCCCAGCTGCTGGGAGAGTGGCCCCGACAGAATGCGCGCCACCTGGTCGACCGAGCCGCCCGGCGGAAACACCGCCACCAGCTTGATGGGCTGTTTGCCGGGCCAGGCTTGTGCCCAGGACAGAAGGGGCAAGCCCGTCAGCAAGACCGCGCAAACCGCGCGAGTGATCATGGTTCTCATGTGCAGGGCCTTTGAAATGTGAAGAAAGCCAGTATGGCGGCACAAAGGTTTTTGTGATTCAGCGTATTCCCTGAATCGCGCGTGGACTTGCCGCCATCGTCCGCAGTGGGCGCACCGTGGCGATGAGGCCAGCGGGAAAACGCTGTCTTGACAGGGGCGTAGGGTCCGTCGAAAGTGCGAGGCAGATCTTCAGACGGGTTGAGCATGAACACTTTCCAGCACGAGCACATCGCCAACGTGATCAGCGTGGCCACCCACGGCGCAGCGGCTGCGGCACCACGCCATGAACAGCTCATCCGCGATTCCTGGTTCCGTTGCGTGCACGAACACCAGCTGGACCCCACGCGCATGCAAGAAGCGATCATCTTGCCGCAAGCGCGCTTGCGTGAACACCAGGACCAGATGGAGGCGTTCCTGCACATCGCCCGGCATGGCCTGGAGACGCTTTACTCCAAAGTGGCCGGGCTTGGGTATGTGGTGTTGTTGACCGATGCCAAAGGTGTGACGGTGGATTTTCTGGGTGATCTGGTGTTCGAGCCCAGCCTGCGCAAAGCAGGCTTGTACCTTGGGGCTGACTGGAGCGAGCAGCATGCGGGCACTTGCGGTGTGGGCACCTGCATCAGCACCGGGCAGGCGCTCACCGTGCACCTGGACGACCATTTCGATGCGACCCACATTCCGCTGACCTGCACCACTGCGCCGATTTACGACAGCCGGGGCCAACTCAGTGCGGTGCTCGACATCTCGCAATTGAGCTCGGCCCAGCCCAAGTCGAGCCAGCATCTGGCGCTACAGTTGGTGCAGATGTATGCACACGACATTGAGAATGCCGCTTTTTTGTACCGGCACCGGCGGGACTGGATTTTGCGTTTGTCCAGCGCACCGCAGTTTCTGGATGTGCAACCGGAGTACCTGTTGGCGCTGGACAGCAATGGACGCGTGGTGGGTTACAACCGCCGTGCGCAATTGGGTCTGCAGAACGATCCCGCACAGCCCTTGCTGGGCACACGCTTTGAACGATTGTTTGACTTGCCTTTCGCCGATCTGGGCCGCTATGTGCAAACACGGCCTTCGGACCAGCGCGCGGTTTTGCATGCAGGTGGCCGACAATTGTTGTTTCTGTCGGCCACGCCGCCGCCCAAGTTGCCGACCAGCCAGCGTCAAAGCGATGTGGTGGTGCCACCTGCACTGGCGGCGCTGTCAGCGGGCGACCCGCCACTGGAGCGGCAAATTGAGCGTGTGGCGCGACTGGTCAATTCGCCCATCAGTTTGCTGATCACGGGAGAAACCGGCTCAGGCAAGGAGTACTTTGCCAAGGCGGTGCACGCTAGCAGCGAACGCAGGCAGCGCCCTTTCATTGCGGTCAACTGCGCGGCCATCCCCGAGGCCCTGATCGAGAGCGAGTTGTTCGGGTATTTGCCCGGCAGCTTTTCCGGTGCTGCGCCCAAGGGCAAACGCGGGCTGATCCCCGAGGCCGATGGGGGTACTTTGTTCCTCGATGAAATCGGTGACATGCCCCTGGCCTTGCAGGCACGGCTGTTGCGCGTGCTGTCCGAACGCGAAGTGTTGCCCGTGGGGGCCACACGGGCTGTGCCGGTCAATGTGCGGGTGATTGCGGCCACCCATGCGCCGCTGGAAGCCCGGGTGCGGGCCGGGCGTTTTCGGGACGACCTGTATTACCGCCTGAATGGGGCGCACATCACGTTGCCGCCTCTGCGCGAGCGAGCGGACCTGAGCGCCATGATCGACCGCCTGCTGCAAGGGCGCACGCTGACCCCCGAGGCCCGTCAGCGCCTGTTGCAGCACCGCTGGCCGGGCAATCTGCGCGAGTTGCGCAATGTGCTCGATTACGCCAGCAGCATGGGCCGCCATGACCCGTTGGAGCTGGACGACTTGCCGGACCTGCCGGGCATCGACGAAGCCGGATTGGGCATATCAAGCAGCGCAGCGCAGCCCTTGCCCACGGGCGGCGAGGCCGCTTTGCTGCAAGCGCTGCGCCAGGCCCAGTGGAACGTGAGCGCCGTGGCCCGTGATCTGAAGGTGTCGCGCATGACGCTGTACCGGCGCATGAAGCGTTCGGGCATCGTGGCACCGCATCGGCAGGGCGATTGAGCGGATTTTTGAACACGGCGATCCTGTGACACCTGTCACAGGCCAGGGTGTGACACCTGACGCGCTGTGACATCCGGGAAGACCCCGGGGCGGTTTGAATTTGTTGTGGTCTGACAAGGACTTGCGCGTGGCAGCCTGGCTGGCACGGCATTTGATTGTCTAGAGGCACCGCACCACGTCGGGTGCGGCACAACCAGGAGAGAAACCCATGAGTGACAAGACCCCCTCACAGAGGGCTCAGGATTGGCTGTCGGGCTTTGAGCAAGCCATGCGCCAAGGCCAGGCCGCCCAAGCTGCGGCCCTGTTTGACACCGACTGCTATTGGCGGGATCTGGTGTCGTTCACCTGGAACATTTGCACCCAGGAAGGCCCAAATGCCATCGAGGCCATGCTGCAAGCGCGGCTGGCCGATGTGCAGCCCTCGAACTTTGCATTGGAAGGCGAAGCCACCGAGGCCGATGGCGTGGTCGATGCTTGGTTCACCTTTGAAACCGGTGTCTCGCGCGGACGTGGTCACCTGCGGCTTAAGGCTACGGCCCAAGGCGACCGGGCCTGGACGCTGTTGACCACCATGACCGAGCTCAAAGGCTTTGAGGAAAAAAAGGGCAGCCGCCGCATCAAAGGGGCCGAACACGGGGCGCAAGTGGGCCGCAAAAGCTGGCTGGAGCGACGCCAGGATGAAGAGGCCCGCTTGGGCTACGACGAGCAGCCCCATGTGCTGATCGTGGGGGGTGGTCAGGGCGGCATCATGCTGGCGGCCCGGCTGCGGCGGCTGGGTGTGCCGACCATCGTGGTCGAGCGCAATGAAAAAGCGGGTGACAGCTGGCGCAAGCGCTACAAAACCCTGTGCCTGCACGACCCGGTTTGGTACGACCACCTGCCCTACATGCCTTTCCCCGACGACTGGCCGGTGTTTGCACCCAAAGACAAGGTGGGCGACTGGCTGGAGATGTACACCAAGGTCATGGAGATCAACTACTGGGGATCGACCACCGCCAAAAAGGCCACCTTCAACGAGGCCAAAGGCGAGTGGGAAGTTGTGGTTGATCGGGCGGGCAAAGAAGTGGTGTTGCGCCCCAAGGAGTTGGTGTTTGCGCTGGGCGTGTCGGGTTATGCCAACGTGCCCAAGATTGCGGGCGCTGACAGCTTTTTGGGCGACCAGCACCATTCCAGCAAGCACCCTGGCCCCGAAGCCTACAAAGGCAAAAAAGCGGTAGTGCTGGGCTCCAACAATTCGGCGCACGACATCTGCGCTGCCCTGTGGGAAAACGGTGTTGATGTGACCATGGTGCAGCGCAGCAGCACGCACATAGCGCCCTCGGAGTCACTGATGGAGCTGGCGCTGGGCGGCCTGTACAGCGAAGAGGCGGTGCAAAACGGCATTGACCACCACAAGGCCGATCTGGTGTTTGCCAGCGTGCCCTATCAGATCATGCACACCTTCCACATTCCGGTGTACGACGAAATGAAAAAGCGCGACGCCGACCTGTATGGACGGCTGGAGAAGGCAGGCTTCATGCTGGACTTTGGCGACGATGGCTCGGGCCTGTTCATGAAGTACCTGCGCCGGGGCTCGGGTTATTACATTGATGTGGGTGCGAGCGAGCTGGTGGCCAACGGCAGCGTGAAGCTCAAAAGCCACAACAACATCGAGCGCATCAACCCCAAAAGCGTGACCTTGACCGATGGCACCGAGCTGGAGGCCGATTTGCTGGTGTACGCCACAGGTTATGGCTCGATGAACCACTGGCTGGCCGACCTGATTTCGCCCGAAGTGGCTGACCGCGTGGGCAAGGTCTGGGGTTTGGGTTCGGGCACCACCAAAGACCCCGGCCCGTGGGAGGGCGAGTTGCGCAACATGTGGAAACCCACCCAGCAAAAGCAGTTGTGGATCCATGGCGGCAACCTGCACCAAAGCCGCCACTACTCGCAGTTCTTGTCGCTGCAACTGAAGGCGCGTTACGAAGGCCTGGACACGCCGGTGTACAAGCCTGCGCCGGTGCACCACTTGCGCTGAAACGGGCGCTGACCTGGCGCTGATCGCCACCTTCATCGGCACACTTTCGGGTGTGCGGGTGGCGTGGCTTTCAAATCCTTCAAGGTCTTGTCTGGGGCGTGGCCATCTGTCAGGCGAGCGCCAAGCCATGGAGGGACTCTGATGGGGCGCGCGCCCCTCGGTCAGGCTCTACCCAGCAAATGCGTCAGCGCCGAAAACCCAGCGGCCCGCTCGATCACCTCACCTGCGGCCAGCATCCGGTCTTCGCGGAATTTGGTGCTGACGATTTGCACGCCCACGGGCAAGCCGTTCATCACCCCGGTCGGCACCGACAGGCCAGGCAAACCCAGCGTGGCGGTGCTCAGCAAGGGCGCTTGGGCCAGCAGGATTTGGGCGGTGCGCTCGGCCGAACGCTGGTCGTCGTCGATGGGGAATTGCCGCTCCCAGGAGTTGGGCATGAGCAGCACCGGGTACCGCTCCAAAAACACCGCCCAGTCGCGGGCGATGTTGAAGCGCCGGGTCATCGAGTCCAGATACTGGTCGCGGTCCCACACCGGGTTGATGGCCATGTAGTGGCTCAAAGCGGTGCGCAAAGCGTCGTCGCCGTGCTCGCGCATGAAGGGCTCGCCGCCCCGGCGCATGTCGTTCATGACCATGTTGAACTGCATGGCCGAGACCTCTGCAAAGTGGGGGGGCTCCACTTCTTCGACGGTGTAGCCTGCCTTCTGCAACCACTGGGCCGCCTGATCGACGGCAGCGCTCACCGTGGGGTCAACGGCCGAATGCGCCCAGTTGCGGAAAACGGCCACGCGGCATGGCTGCTGGGCATCGGCAAATTCCAGCGGGGCGGGTACCCATTGCGGGTCGAGTGCCAAACTTTGGGGCGAGCCTTGCGCCATGACTTGCAGGGCCAGCCGTGCATCGGCCACCGTGCGGGTGAGCGGGCCTTGCACCGACATTTGCTGGTTGCTGATGATGCGGTTGGGGGCGCTGGCCTTGTAAGACGGTACGCGGCCCACGGTGGTGCGCAGGCCCACCACGCCACAGGCCCAGGCCGGGTAGCGGATCGAGCCACCATAGTCGTTGCCATGCGCGATCGCGCCCATGCCCAAGGCCGTGGCCGCAGCCGCGCCGCCGCTGGAGCCACCGGGTGTAACGCCCGCATCAAACGGGTTGAGCGTGCGGCCATGGAAGGCGTTGTCGGTGAACCAGCGCAGCGAAAAGGCGGGCGCGTTGTTGCGTCCCACCACAATGGCCCCCGCTTCGCGCATGGACTGCACCAGGGGTGAGTCGGTGCTGGCGATGTTGTCCTTGAAGTCGTGCACACCTTCGTCGGTGGCCTCGCCCTGCACGTCGATGTTGACCTTGATGGTGACCGGCACGCCGTGCAGCGGCCCCAGAGCATCGCCCCGGGTTTGTGCGGCGTCGGCCGCATCGGCGGCTTGCAAAGCTTTCTCGGGCGTGACGCTGGCCAAGGCGTTGACCTGCGGGTTGACCTCGGCAATGCGGGCCAACACACTTTCGGTGGCGGCGCGTGCGGTGGTCTCGCGGCGGGCGATGCAAGCGGCCAGTTCGGTGGCGCTCAGTTGCCAAAGTTTGGTGGCCATGGTGTTCAGTCTTTCAAAAAGCGTTGTGTGAGCAAGGCCCAGAAGGCAGCGCCCACGGGCAAGATGTCGTCGTTGAAGTCATAGCCCGGGTTGTGCACCATGCAGGCGTGGGCGACCGCACTGTCACCTGTGCCTTCACCCGTGCTCTCGCCCGCACCATTGCCTATCATGAAATAACTGCCCGGGCAGTGCTCCAGCATGACGGCAAAGTCTTCGCTGCCCGTGAGCGCGCGGCCCTGGCGCGTGACACGTTCGGCCCCGAGCAGCTCGGTGCCCACTTGGCGGGCCAGTTCGGTCTCTGCGGCGGTGTTCACCAGCACGGGGTAATCGCGCTTGTAGTCGATCTGCGCCAACACGCCCAGGCTTTGGGCCTGCGCTGTGACCAGCTGCGTGATGCGTTCTTGCAGCAGGTCGCGCACCTCGCGGTCAAGCGAGCGCACGCTCAGCTCCAACCGGGCGCTGGCAGGGATCACGTTGTTGGCCTGGCCTGCCACGAGCGAACCGACGGTGATGACGGCCGTGTGCTGCGGGTCCACATTGCGCGAGACGATGGTTTGCAGCGTCATGACGATGGCGGCCGCTGCCACGATGGGGTCTTGTGCGCGGTGCGGCATGGCACCGTGTCCGCCCACCCCCGTCAGCGTGATGGTCACATCGTCGCTGGAAGCCATGGCCGGGCCCTCGATGAACACCAGCTGCCCCGCAGGCACGCCGGGCATGTTGTGTGCAGCAAAAATCGCGTCACACGGAAAGCGCTCAAACAGACCTTCTTCGATCATGATCTTCGCGCCGCCCGGGTGCTCTTCGGCGGGCTGAAAAATCAGGTTCAGCGTGCCCGAATACTCGACCTCTTGCGCGATGTATTGCGCTGCCGCCATCAGCATGGCGGTGTGCCCGTCGTGGCCACAAGCGTGCATCACGCCTTCGTGCACGCTGCGGTGCTCAAACACATTGACTTCGTGGATGGGCAGTGCGTCCATGTCGGCCCGCAGGCCCAGACGCTTGACGCCCTTGCCGCGCTGGAGCTGGGCCACCAGGCCCGTCGTCGCCAAGCCGCGTGTGACGGTGTAGCCCCAGCTTTGCAACTGCTGGGCCAACAGCTCAGAGGTGCGGAACTCTTTCAGGCCCAGCTCGGGGTGGCGGTGCAAATCGTGGCGCAGCGCCACAAAGGGCGCGGCACGCGTTTGCAGGGCATGCAGCACGCTCATTGGGCTTCGAGCTTGATCGATTTGGCGATGCCCTGGTAAAGCTTGACCTCATCGGCATACACCTGCTGGGTCTGGTCCAGACGCAAAGCTTCACCCACTTCCTGGCCCATGGCGGTCATGGTGTTGCGGAAATCGGCGTCGAACATGACCTTGGTCAGCGCCCGGTGCAGGGCTTCGACGACGGGCTCAGGCGTGCCTTTTTTCACGTAGTAGCCGCTGCCAATCGTGTAATGAAAGCCTTTGAGCTCCTTGGCCTGGTCTACCGAGGGCACATCCGGAATCAGGCGCTGCGGCTGGGGTGACAAGGCGGCAATGAATTTGATCTTGCCTTCTTTGGCCATGTGCACATGGGGTGCGCCGTAAGGGGTGATGAACAGGTCAATCTGGCCACCCACCAAATCCTGCGTGATGGGGCCACCGCCCTTGTAGGGCACATGCAGCATTTCAGCGCCCAGCTTTTTGGCCATTTCTTCACCCAGCAAATGGTAGAAGCTGCCGATGCCCACGCTGGCGTAATTGACCGGTTTGCCCGCTTTGGCGCGTTTGACGATCTCGGCCACCATCTCTTGCGGGGTGTTGCCCGGGAAGTTCTTGCTGGCGACGATGGCCATCGGGGCCATGGCCATGCGCTGGATCAGGCGAAAGTCATCGGGCTTGTGCTTGACGGCCTTCATGGCCAAGGGGGCGAGGATGAGTTCGTTGGGCGAGCCCTGGAAGAGGTAGTAGCCGTCTGCGGGGGTATTGAGCACTTTTTGCGCCGCGATGGCCCCGCCTGCGCCGCCCAGGTTTTCGATGATGACCGGCTGCTTGAGCTCGGCCGCCAAGGGCACGTTGATCTTGCGCGCGATGATGTCCGACAGGCCGCCAGCCGGGTAGGGCACCATCAGGTTGATGGGCTTGTTGGGATAGCTTTGCGCTTGCGCAGGGGCCTGAACGGCCAGGGCCGCGCCCAGCAACAGGCCCAAGGTGTTGATCAGTTTCATGGGGTTCTCCATCGTCAAAAAGATGGCCCCATGCTAGTCCTGCGAGGGGACAACTGAAAGACTGTCAATTTTCTTCATGACAACTTCTGGTTTTCACTGCTTTACACTGCTGCAGCATGAAACTGCACCAACTCCAAGCCCTGGTGGCCGCCGTCGAGCACGGCAGCATCCGCGCCGCTGCCCGAGAACTGCACCTGACTCAGGCGGCCCTGACCAAGTCCTTGCGCCAACTGGAAGAGGAGGCAGGGGTGGCCCTGCTGGTGCGCAAATCGCGTGGGGTGGGGCTGACCGAGGCAGGTTTGCGCTTGCACGCCCGGGCGCTGCTGGTGATGCGCCAGCTGGCGCTGGCACAAGACGAGTTGCAGCAAGCGCAGGGCGACGAGGCCGGCACGGTGCGCGTGGCGATCACGCCCTACCTGATGCTCACCGTGCTGGGCGAGGCATTTTTGTGGTTTCGCAAACGTTACCCGCGCATCGAGTTGCGCCTGATCGAAGGCCTGGTGGCCCGTGTGTTGCCGGGCTTGCGCGATGGCACGGTGGACTTTGCCATCGTGGCCGACAGCGGCGATGTCACGCCCCAGGAATTTCAATGCACCCGCTTGCACAAAGACCAGCAAAAACTGGTGGTGCGCGCCGGGCACCCGGTGCTGCGCCAGCCCACTGCGGCCAAGCTGGCCGCGCTGGAGTGGGTCATGCCCGGGCCTTTTTCTCAAGGACTGGACGAAGGCTTGCTGGCCATGTTTGCGCAGGCGGGCGTGTCACCACCGCAGCAGATCACGCGCTGCGACGCGATGGCCGCCATGGCCTTGATTCGGCAAACCGACGCCATGAGCGTGATGCCTGCGCCCTTGCTGGTCCAGCCCGAGGGGCATGGCTTGGTGGAGTTGTCGCTGCGCAGCATGCGCCCGCCCGACATCGATCTGGTGTTGTTGTCCCCACCCGAGGTGCCGCTCACCCCTGCAGCGGCTTATCTGGCCAGGTGCCTGACCGACGCGATTGCCGCGCGGGGCAAAGCCTGACAGCGGCATCGGCGCACATCGGGTTGGCGCCATGACCTCAGGCCATGGCAACAGCTTGAGGCTGCAAGTGGATGGGGGCGGCGTTGGCCTGGCCATCGAGCAAGGTGCCAAACAGGTTCTTCGGATCGGCCATTTGCGGGATCAGCGCCAGGCGCTCGCCGTAACCCAGCGCCAGCGCCGCGTCGTGCATGAAACGCAGGGCCGAAAAATCTTCCAGCGCAAAGCCCACCGAGTCGAACACCGTGATCTGCGCATCGCTGTCGCGGCCTGTGCGGCTGCCATTCAAAACTTCCCACAACTCGGTCACGGCAAAGTCGGTGGGCATTTGCTGGATGTCGCCTTCGACGCGGGTTTGCGGCGTGAACTCGACAAACACCTTGGCCGCTTGCAGCACATCGGCGGCCAGCTCGGTCTTGCCCGGACAGTCGCCGCCCACGGCGTTGATGTGCATGCCTGGGGCCAGCATGTCGGCCGTGACGATGGTGGCGCAGGATTTGTCGGCGGTGACGGTGGTCACGATGTCGGCACCTTGCACGGCCTCGGCAATGCTGGCGCAGACCTGCAGCTTCAGGCCGCTCCCACTCAGATTGGCCACCAGCTTGGCCGTGGCTTGTGGGTCGATGTCGAACAAACGCAGGGTGTCGATGCCCAGCAGGTGTTGAAAGGCGATGGCCTGGAACTCGCTTTGCGCGCCATTGCCGATCAGTGCCATCACCCGGCTGTCCGGGCGTGCCAATGTTTGCGCCGCCAGTGCCGAGGTGGCGGCGGTACGCATGGCGGTGGTCAGCGTCAACTCGCTTACCAGCGTGGGGGCGCCCGTGGCCACATCGGCCAACACGCCAAAGGCCATCACGGTCGATAAGCCGATGGCGGTGTTTTTGGGATGGCCGTTGACGTACTTGAAGCTGTAGGCGGTGTCGTCCGAGATCGGCATCAACTCGATCACGCCGTCTTTGGAGTGGTTGGCCACGCGGGCCGATTTGTCAAAGTCTGGCCAGCGCAAAAAGTCGGCGCGTATGTTGTCGGCAATGCCTGCGATGCAATTTTTGAGGCCCTTGCGGCGCACCAAGGCCACGGCGGCCGGGGCGCTCAGGTACAGGGGCGTGGTAGCCGAGGGGACGACTTGACCGCGAACGGTGAGGTCGTACTCAGAGGTCTTGGGTGTGTGGCTCATGTGCAGGTTTCTCCGGTCCTTCAGACCTTGTGTGTCGATGCCAGAAGTTTCTTGGAGCCACATGGCAATGTAAATCAGCAAAAATATGTTGTTTTATGCATTTAATTGTCAAAATGTCAGCATTGAATGACAATTTGCACCATGGACGACATTGACCAGCACCTGATCAGCCTGCTTCGGCAAAACGCCCGCATGAACATTGCCGACCTCGCGCACAAGCTGGGCGTGTCGCGCGGCACCGTGAACAACCGCCTGCGCAAACTCGAAGACAACCAGGTCATCGTGGGCTACACCATCAAGCTGCGCCCCGATGCCGAGCCCGAACGCATCAAGGCCTGGATGGGCGTGCTGATCGAGGGCAACACATCGCGGCAGGTGATCGCCAGCCTGTTGGGCGAACCCGGCGTGGTGGCCCTGCACGACACCAATGGCCGCTGGGATTTGCTGGCCGAGATCGAGGCCTCGTCGATGAAAGAGCTGTCCGATGTGCTGGAACGCGTACGACTGATCAGCGGCATCCGCAGCACCGAGACCAACATCCACTTGGCCACCTACCGCTGAGCACCCATGCACACCCTTGAACAACTGCGCAGCGGTGCACTGGCGGGCACGCGCCGCCTGGACTTGGCTTGTGGCCTGACCGAACTGCCCGACGAGATTTTTGCCCTGGCCGACACGCTGGAGGTGCTCAACCTGAGTGGCAACCGCTTGCGCGAATTGCCTCACCAACTGAGCCGCCTGCACAAGCTGCAGGTCCTGTTTGCCTCGGACAACGACTTTGAGGTACTGCCCGAAGTGCTGGGCGATTGCCCCAGCTTGCAGATGGTCGGCTTCAAGGCCAATCGCATAGCGGATGTGCCAGCTGCCGCGCTGCCACCCGCTTTGCGCTGGCTCACGCTCACCGACAACGCGATCCACCGCTTGCCCGCTGAACTGGGTCAACGCCCGGCATTGCAAAAGCTGATGCTGGCGGGCAACCGGCTGCAGGCCTTGCCCGACAGCCTGCAAAGCGCTCAGCACCTGGAGCTGCTGCGCGTGTCGGCCAACCGCCTGACCGAGGTGCCTGGCTGGCTGACCGAGCTGCCGCGCCTGTCCTGGCTGGCGCTGGCGGGCAATGCCATGGACTGGTTTTTTTCTGCTGCGGATGCGGCTTCTTCGTTGCCAAGCATCGCCTGGCCCGATCTGACCCACGGGCCGCTGCTGGGCGAGGGCGCTTCGGGCCACATCTACCAAGTGCAAGCCTCGGCCTGGCCGCAGCCCTTGGCGCTCAAGCTGTTCAAAGGCGAGGTGACCAGCGACGGCCTGCCCGAAGACGAACTGGCCGCCTGCCTCTCAGCAGGGCAGCACCCCGTGCTCACCACGCCCGTGGCGCGGCTCGCAGGCCACCCCGCGCAGGCTCAGGGTTTGCTCATGCCGCTGATCCCTGCGGCGCACATCAATCTGGCGGGTCCGCCCAGTTTGCAAAGCTGCACCCGCGACGTGTACCCGCCGGGCTTTCAGCTCTCAGCCGCTTTGGCCCTGGGCATCGCCTGTGATGTGGCCGGTGCCGTGGCACACCTGCACCAACGCGGTGTGATGCATGGTGACCTTTACGCGCACAACATCCTCATCGACCCGGTGCACGGTCATGCCCGTTTGGGCGACTTTGGCGCGGCCACTCGGCTGCCGACCGATCAGCTCGAACTGCGTCAAAGCCTGCTGGCGCTGGAGGTGAGGGCCTTGGGGTGTTTGTTGGAAGAGTTGGCCCTTGCGGTGCAGTCCTCATCACCAACCTCTGACCACACGCCTTGGGTTCAGAAGTCAGGCCCGTCCTCAACAGCAGATGTTTCAACAGCCGACGCAGCTGTCCAAACCTTGCAAGCACTGGCCCGTGCATGCCTGTCAGCGCAACCGCGTCAGCGGCCCAATGCAGCCGAAGTGGCGCAAGCCCTCCAAACCCTCAAGCCTTGACGATCGTGACCTGATTCAGATGGGCCTGCGCCTTGACCAGCGAGGGCACCATCTCGCTGCCATAACCCAAAGCCACGGCCGTGTTCAGGGCCTGGTGCACGCTGGTGCCGATGATGGAGGGCACTTTCATGCTGTCGGCCAGGTGCGAGTAATAACGCAAATCCTTGGCCGCGTTGTTCAGCTCGAACTTCATCGCACCGTAGTCGCCCTGCAAGGTTTTGCTCATCAGCTGGAACAGGCCCGAATTGACCCCGCCGGCAGAGATGACCTGCACCAGCTGATTCAAGTCCACGCCCGCCTTGGCCCCCACGGCAAAGGCCTCGGCTGTGGCGGTGCAAATGGCTTGCGCCACGAAGTTGTTGAGCAATTTGATGACATGGCCTGCGCCCATCTCGCCCACATGGAACACGTTTTCGCTGTAGGCGCGAATCACAGGCTCGATGCGGGCAAACACCCCAGGCGACGCCCCCACCATGGAATTGAGCTTGCCCGCCTCGGCTTCGATGGGCGTGCGTGTGAGCGGCGCGTCCACATAAATCACGCCCTGCTCGGCGCACAGTGCGGCCAAGCGACGGGTGGACTCGGGCTCGCTGGTGGAGGTGTCGATGACGATCAGGCCCGCGCGGGCCTTGGACAGCAAACCACCCGGCCCGGCCACCACCGCCTCGACCTGTGGCGAGCCGGTCACACAAATGAGCACCGCATCACAGGCGGCCAAGTCGGCATAACTGCCCACCTGGCGGGCACCTGCGGCCAACAGGTCCTGCACGGGCGCGGTGCGCTGGTGCACCGAAATCGACAAATCAAACCCCTTGGCCCGGATGTTCTTGGCCATGCCATGGCCCATCAAACCCGAAGCGCCCACAAATCCGATGTGTTGCATGTGAGTCTCTGGTGTGTGGTGAATGAGAGGCAACCATTCTGGAAGATTGCGCAGGGTGGGGGTGTCGCGTGTGTAATTTCAACCGCAAACTTAATGATTCTTTCAGATGAGCTTGCGGCTATAGTGGCCGACTTCAAAACTTGTCAGGGGCTTATTTTTTGGAAACATCCTCACGCCATTTGATTTTTCATGGCGCCGTGGTGCTGTTGGCGGCCTTGTTGTATGGCGCGCCTTATGCAAAAGCCATCAAGTCCGGGGCGACTGCTCAGGTGGTGAACTCATGGCGTGTCGCGCACCAAAGCCTTTGTCTGGGCGCAGTATTGATGTTCAGCGTCGCGGCCATACTGCCTTTTTTGTCGGTCTCTGCGGCCCTCAAATGGCTGATCGTTGTCGCTTTGGTCACTTCCAGTTATGCGTTCGCCATCGCAACCCCCTTGGCCGCCATCACGCAAGACAGAGGCTTGGCCTCGGGCGGGAGAGGTCTGGCCCGACTGGTTTACTGGGGCAACATCACCGGGGCTTGGACCTCGTTGGCTGCTGCTGGTGCACTCGTCGTGGCTGCAGGCATGTCAATGTGATGTTGTCAAATTAGCTTGTAACTTATAATTCACAATGTTTGAAGTTCGTGACTACTTGACAGCGCAAGGCGATGATCCTTATGCCCAATGGTTGATCACCCTGGCCGACCGACAAGCCAGAGCCCGAATTTTGATTCGCGTCGGTCGAATGGCCAGTGGTAATTTAGGGGACGTGAAACCCGTTGGCGAGGGCGTTTGGGAAGCCCGAATCGATTGGGGACCGGGTTATCGAATTTACTACGCGCAGGCAGGTCAGCGCTTGATCTTGCTGTTGGTGGGTGGTGACAAACGCAAACAACAAGCCGACATTGAAAAAGCCCACCAATACTGGATGGACTGGCAACACAGGAGAAAGCACAAATGACCACCACGACCAGCCGCCCACATGACGAAGCCGTTGTGGACATGCTCAAGGCCGATCCTGAATTTGCCAACGAGTACCTGGCCGTTGCACTTGACCAAGCCGATCAACCTGGCGGGCAACAGGCTTTGCTCGCAGCTTTGCGGCACATTGCCGAAGCGCAAGGCATGTCTGCGGTTGCTGAGAGAGCCGGCATGCCGCGTGAAAGCCTTTACCGGGCACTCAGTCCACGTGGCAACCCCACACTCAAGACATGGCTGGCCGTTTTGAACGCGACCGGACTGCATTTGTCGGTAGCGCGGTCGTGATGTGGGTGTTTTTCAATCACAACCGCCCAGATTCATAAAGCCAGTGCCGTGGTATTTTTGACTTCTTCCATCACCGCATAAGTGCGCGTCTCGCGCACGCCGGGCAGCTGCCACAACACGGTGCCCGCAAATTCGCGGTAGGCGTTCATGTCGGCGGCGCGGGTCTTGAGCAGGTAATCAAAGCCCCCGGCCACCATGTGGCACTCCATGATCTCGGGGCGCACCTGCACCGCCGCCTTGAACTGCTCGAACACATTGGGGCTGGTGCGGTCGAGCAGGATTTCCACAAACACCATCATCCCCGCGCCGAGTTTGAGCGGGTTCAGGCGCGCCTCGTAGCCCAGGATGAAGCCCTCACGCGTGAGGCGCTGCACCCGCGCCAGCACCGCCGTGGGCGACAAAGCCACGCTTTCAGCCAGCTTGAGATTGCTGATGCGGCCGTCGCGCTGCAGCAGATCGAGGATGCGGCGGTCGGTGCGGTCGATGTCCGGGGTTTCGGTGCTCATGATTCATATTATTCATTGAAAACCTGATATTTCAGTGAAATATTTTGCAGTCAATCCGGATGATGGCGATTCATGCAAACCAGCGAGGCTGCCACCATGAACGCACCCATGACTTCCCTTCACCTCTCACCGATCACCCCCCCAGCAGGCGCCCGATTCACCCCCGGCGGCCCGCTGCCCAAGCGCGGCGCCCTGCGCGAAGCCATCGCCCAAGCCATCCGCCTCCCCGAGGCGCAAGCCCTGGCCCCGCTGCTGGCCGCTGCCCGCATGAGCCCCGCACAAGCCGAGCGCACCGACGCACTGGCCCGTCAACTGGTGACGGGCATGCGCGAAGGCCCGCAGCAGAGCGGCCGTGCCGGCCGCGTACAAAGCCTGATGCAGGAATACGCGCTGTCGAGCGAAGAGGGCGTGGCGTTGATGTGTCTGGCCGAAGCGCTGCTGCGCATTCCGGATGCCGCCACGCGTGACGCGCTGATCCGCGACAAGATCGGCCAGGGCGACTGGCAGCAGCATGTGGGCCGCAGCCCTTCGCTGTTTGTGAACGCCGCGTCGTGGGGCCTGCTGCTCACGGGCAAGCTGGTGGCCACACACAGCGAGGGCGCGATGCTGGCCTCGCTCACCCGGCTGATCGGCAAGAGTGGTGAGCCGCTGATCCGTCAGGGCGTGCAGCTGGCCATGCAGATGCTGGGCGAGCAGTTCGTGACCGGCGAGACGATCGACGAGGCCCTGCACCGCGCTCGCGATATGGAAGCGCAAGGCTTTCGCTACTCGTACGACATGCTGGGCGAAGCGGCCCTGACCGAAGCCGACGCGCAGCGTTACATGCAGGCCTATGAAAACGCCATCCACGCCATCGGCAAGGCATCCAACGGGCAAGGCGTGGTGGGCGGCCCCGGCATCTCGATCAAGCTGTCGGCCCTGCACCCGCGCTACAGCCGCGCCCAGCACCAGCGCGTGATGGACGAACTTTTCCCCCGCGTGTTGAAGCTCACCGAGCTGGCCCGGCATTACGACATTGGCCTGAACATCGACGCCGAAGAAGTGGACCGCCTGGACATCTCGCTGGACCTGCTCGAAGCCCTGTGCCTGGCCCCCAGCCTGCAGGGCTGGAACGGCATCGGCTTCGTGATTCAGGCCTACCAAAAGCGCTGTCCGTTGGTGATCGACTTTGTGGTGGACTTGGCACACCGCACCGGCCACCGGCTGATGGTCCGCTTGGTCAAAGGCGCGTATTGGGACAGCGAAATCAAACGCGCCCAACAAGACGGCCAAAGCGACTACCCGGTCTACACCCGCAAGCACCACACCGATGTGTCGTACCTGGCCTGCGCGCAAAAGCTGCTGGCCGCGCCCGAGGCGGTGTACCCGCAATTTGCGACGCACAACGCACACACGCTGGCGGCCATCGTGCACATGGCGCAAGAGCTGCGCGGGGACTACACGCCGGGCCAGTACGAGTTCCAGTGCCTGCACGGCATGGGCGAGCCGCTGTACCGGCAGGTGGTCGGGCGAGCGAGCGCCGCCGGGCCATCCCAAGGCGCGAGCACCCCCTCGGGGGGCAGCGGGCTACACGAAGTGAGCCTGCGTGGGGAGACATCATTCCAGCGGCCTTGCCGCATCTACGCGCCCGTGGGCACGCACGAAACCCTGCTGGCTTATTTGGTGCGCCGTTTGCTTGAGAACGGGGCCAACAGCTCCTTCGTGAACCGCATGGCCGACGCCAGCGTGTCCATCGGCGATCTGGTGCAAGACCCGGTGACGCGCACCGAAGAAGACGCCCAGCGTGACGACACCAGCCCCGGCCAGCCGCACCCGCAAATCGGGCTGCCCGCGCAGCTGTATGGCGCGGCGCGGCGCAATTCGCATGGGCCCGATCTGGCGCACGAACCCACGCTGCGCCAACTGGCAGCAGACATGCAGGCGCAGGTGCAGCCTGTGACAGTGACGCCTCTGCTGGCCACCCCTTTTGCGGGTGCTGAACGCATCACCCTGCGCAACCCTGCCGACCACAGCGACGTGCTGGGTACGGTGCAATATGCCAGCGCGGCCGATGTGGACGCTGCCCTGCAAGCCGCCAGCGAAGCCGCCCCCGCCTGGGCCGTCACGCCACCCGCACAACGCGCCGCGCTGCTGGCGCACGCGGCCGATCTGTTGCAGGCCGATGCGCCCCGCGTGATGGCGCTGCTGGTGCGTGAAGCCGGAAAAACCTGGGGCCATGCCGTGGCCGAGTTGCGCGAGGCGGTGGACTTCTTGCGCTACTACGCCGCGCAGGTGCAGCGCGATTTTGACAACCGCACCCATACGCCGCTGGGACCGGTGGTGTGCATCAGTCCGTGGAACTTTCCGCTGGCGATTTTTGTAGGCCAGGTCGCCGCCGCTCTGGCTGCCGGCAACACGGTGCTGGCCAAGCCCGCCGAGTCCACGCCCGCCGTGGCCGCGCTGGCCGTGCAGGCCTTGTGGCAAGCGGGCGTGCCCCGGGCCGCTGTACAACTGCTGCCGGGCCAGGGCCGCGAAGTGGGCATGCAACTGGTAGGCGATGCCCGCGTGCAAGGCGTGATGTTCACCGGCTCCACCGAGACCGCCCGCGTGCTGCAAGCCGCACTGGCCGAACGCCTGAACGCACACGGCCAGCCTGTGCCCCTGATCGCCGAGACCGGTGGACAGAACTGCATGGTGGTCGACTCGTCGGCCTTGCTGGAACAGGTCGTCACCGACGCCGTGGCCTCGGCCTTTGAGGCCGCAGGCCAGCGCTGCTCGGCCCTGCGTGTGCTCTGTGTGCAGGACGATGTGGCAGACCGCCTGATCGAGATGCTGCAAGGCGCGATGGCTGAAAACACGCTGGGCACACCAGCAAATCTGTCGGTGGACATTGGCCCGGTGATCGACGAACGGGCACGCGCTGGCATCGAAGCGCATGTGCAAGCCATGCAGCAGCGCGGCTGCCGAGTGCACCGCATCTCCCGCAACGCGCCCGAAGCGTGGCCCGCAGGCACCTACGTGCAACCCACACTGATCGAAATCGACAGCATCGCGCAACTGGAGCGTGAAGTGTTTGGCCCAGTGCTGCACATCGTGCGCTATGCCCGCAGCCAGCTGCCCGAGCTGTTGCAAGCCATCAACGCCACCGGCTACGCGCTCACGCTGGGCGTGCATTCGCGCATCGAGGAAACCATCACGCAGGTCATTGACCACACCCACGCGGGCAATGTCTATGTCAACCGCAACATGGTCGGCGCGGTGGTGGGTGTGCAGCCTTTTGGTGGCGAAGGCCTGTCGGGTACCGGCCCCAAGGCGGGTGGCCCGCTGTACCTGCTGCGCTTGTTGGCACGCTGTCCGCAGGACGCCGCTTTGCGCAGCGTGCAGGCCAGCGGTGCGACCGCCTTGCCCCATGCCACGCCCGCTCTGCAAGCCTTGCACGACTGGGCTGCAGCGCAAAAGCGTATGCAGTTGGCCCACCTGTGCGCCCGCATGGCGACCTGCAATCCGGCCGGTTTGCAAGCTTGGCTCACCGGCCCCACGGGCGAGCGCAATGTTTACCGTGTGCAGGCCCGCGCACGGGTGCTCTGCCTGACGGGTGATCACGAAGGGGTCGACCTCGACCGCCTGAACCAGTTGGCTGCTGTGTTGGCGGTGGGGGCGCGTGCGCTGTGGCCCACTTCGGCCCGGGCGCTTTGGGTCAGCCTGCCCGCAGCGGTGCAGGCTCAGGTGGGCATCGAAACCGATTTGATCGCAGCCCCGGCGGACGTGGCCTTGCTGCACGCCGATGCAGCCACCTGCCTGCACACCTTGCAAGCCCTGGCCCAGCGGCCCGGGGCTCTCATCAGCCTGACGGCCCTGCGCCGGGGCGATGAGGCCATCGCACTTGCGCGCCTGGTGTGTGAACGCAGCATCAGCACCAACACCGCAGCCGCGGGGGGCAACGCCAGCCTGATGACGCTCAGCGCCTGATCCGGACTCAGCAGGCCCTGGGTTTCAGGTCCAGCGAGCCTGGCGCGTTGGCTGCGAGCTTGGTTCGGCGGCGGCCCTCGGTGCACGCTCGGCGCACAGGATTGCCCTGGCCCAGACAAGGATTGGCGTCTGTATCTGTGAACTGGCGCCTTTGACGCTTTGACAGAGGGGCTCAGCCTTGGCTTAGCAACTGCGCAAAGCGGGCCAGGTCCACATTGCCGCCGCTGATGATGATGCCCACCCGCTGGCCCTTGAGCTGTTCGGCTGCCTGAATGGCCGCAGCCAGCGACAAACAGCCCGTGGGCTCGACCACCATCTTCATGCGTTCGGCATAAAAACGCATGGCCTGGATCAGTTGCGCATCGGTGACGGTGTGCACGTCGTCCACCAGCCGCCGGATGATCTCGAAAGTGATCTCGCCCACCAAGGGTGTTTGTGCGCCATCGGCAATCGTGACCGGGGTGGCAATGCGCACCCGCTGACCTTGGCGCAAGGACTGCTGCACATCGTTGCCCGCTTCGGGCTCCACGCCGTAAATTTTGCAGCGGGGAGACAGGGCTTTGGCCGACAAGGCGCTGCCACTGAGCAGGCCGCCACCGCCCAGACACACAAACAGGGCATCGAGCTCGCCCACTTCCTGAAACAACTCCAGCGCGGCTGTGCCCTGGCCGCTGAGCACATCCGGGTGGTCAAACGGTGGAATGAAGCGACTGCCCTGTGCTGCGGCAATGCCCTGCGCCATGGCCAACGCATCGTCCTTGTAACGGTCGTAGCCCACCACCTGCGCCCCATAGCCTCGGGTTGCAGCCAACTTGGCAGGCGAGGCATCGTGCGGCATGACGATGGTGGCCGGGATGTCCAGAATCTGCGCCGACAAGGCCACGGCCTGGGCGTGGTTGCCCGAGGAGTAAGCCACCACCCCGGCCCGGCGCTCGGCAGGTGACAGCCGCGACAGGGCGTTGAAGCCCCCCCGGAACTTGAAGGCCCCCATGCGCTGGAAGTTTTCGCATTTGATGAAGGCCTGTGCCCCCAGTTGCGCGTTGAGGGTGCGCGACTGCAGCACCGGGGTGCGGTGGGCATGCCCCTGCAGGCGAGCTGCAGCGGCCAGCACATCGTCAAACGTGGGCAGGGTCACGGCATCGGTCATGCGGGCTCTACCAGAACGGGTCAGCTCAGGTGCTTGCCGATGATGCCGGCCAGCTCGAACATGGTGGCCTGGTCTTTGCCGAACACGGCTTGCAGCTTGCTGTCGGCCTTGATGGAGCGCTTGTCGGCCGGGTCTTGCAGGCCGTTGGCCTTGATGTAGTCCCACATTTTTTTGACCACTTCGGTGCGTGCAAAGGTGCCGTCGCCGATCACGGCCATCAGGGCCGGGCTGGGCTTGAGCGTGCCCACGGCGGCTTTGCGCGGGGCTTTTTCGGCGGCAGGTTTGGCCGCTTTTTTGGCAGCGGCTGATTTGGCAGTTTTGGCGGCCGTCTTTTTGGCTGCCGCTTTGCCAAAAGGCGTTTTGGCTGCCGTTTTGCGCGGTGGGTATTTCTTGCCGCCTTCGCGTTGCTCAAATTCAAACGTCACCTTGCCCTCTTCGGGGTTCCAAGCCAGCATGGCCTTGAAGGTGCGGCGGGTGCGGTTACTCAAGAACTTGTCGAGCAGGTCGGTTTTGCCGGTCGCCAGCAGTTTGCTGACCTGCTCGCGCTCGACCGGTTGCTGCAAGATGATCTTGCCGCTCTTGAAGTCGCAGCTCGGAGTGGGTTGCTCGTTTGTGGGCACGGCTTTGCTGCACACGTAGTTGCTGCCGTGCTCGTGCACCGGACTGCCGCACTTGGGGCAAGCGCCCAGGGCTTCGTCGGTGAACTCGACAATCTCGCCACTCTCTTCGTTCTTTTTGTCGTCACCGAAGTCGAACTCGAGCTTCCAGTTTTTCTCTTCTTCGTTGTATTTGAGCGCCATTTCGGCCACAAAGGGCCAACCGGCTTTGGAACGGAAGCCGTCCAGCGGGCCGATCTTTTTATCGCGCATGAACTGCTCGACTTCGGCGGGCTCAAAGGTGCGGCCGGCTGGCGACTTGCCAAACGAGAAGCCGCAACCGTCGCTCGTGCCGTCGGCACCTGTGCAGGTATACCTGCGGTAGTTTTCCTTGACCACGCCGCCGCAATTGGGGCAAGGCGTGCTGACGGTGGCGTAGTCGCCCGGCACGGTGTCGCGGTCGTATTCTTTGGCTTTCTTGACGATGTGCTCGGTCATGGCCGCGATCTCGGCCATGAAGGTGGCACGGCTGAGCTTGCCTTGCTCCATCTGAGCCAGTTTGTATTCCCACTCGCCGGTCAGCTCGGGCTTGGAGAGTTCTTCCACCTGCAGGCCACGCAGCAGCGTCATGAGCTGGAAGGCCTTGGCCGTCGGGATCATCTCGCGGCCTTCGCGCAGCATGTATTTCTCGTTGATCAGGCCTTCGATGATGGCGGCGCGGGTGGCTGGCGTGCCCAGGCCTTTTTCCTGCATGGCCTCGCGCAGTTCGTCGTCGTCCACCATCTTGCCCGCGCCTTCCATGGCACCCAGCAACGTGGCTTCTGAATAGCGGGCCGGTGGGCGGGTCTTCAGGCCCTTTGCTTCGACAGAATCCACACCGACCTGCTCGCCCGGCTGCACCGGCACCAGGTTCTGGCCTTTGTCGCCGTCTTTGGCGTCTTCCACTTCAGCGGCCGCTTCTTTGCCGTAAATGGCGAGCCAGCCCGGCTTGACCAGCACCTTGCCCACGGTCTTGAAGCTGTGGCCTGCGGCCACGCTGATGCGGGTGGTGACTTGGTATTCGGCGCTGGGGAAGAACACCGCCATGAAGCGGCGCACCACCAGGTCATACAGTTTTTGCTCGGCCTCGGACAGACCGCTGGGCGCTTGCAGCGTGGGGATGATGGCGAAGTGGTCCGAGACCTTTTTGTTGTCGAACACACGCGGGATCTTGCGCACGTAGTTGTTGTTCAGCGCCGTGAGCGCGTGCGGGGCCAGGTGGCGCATGCCGCTGTCGGCCAGCATCTCGAACGTTTCTTTCGCCACGGGCACGTAGTCTTCGGGCAGGTGGCGAGAGTCGGTACGGGGGTAGGTCAGGGCCTTGTGGCGCTCGTACAGGCTTTGGGCCAGGGCCAGCGTGGTCTTGGCCGAGAAGCCGAACTTGCCGTTGGCCTCGCGCTGCAAGCTGGTCAGATCAAACAGGCCGGGGCTGGCTTGCGTGGTGGGCGTGGCCTCTTCGGTCACGCTGGCGGTTTGGCCGCGCACCGCTTCGACGATGGCTTGGGCTTCGGCAGCGGTCCACTTGCGGTCGGCCTTTTTCTCGGCGTCTTCTTCTTTGCGCCATTTGGGGTCAAACCACTTGCCCGGATACGTGCCAGCCGCAGCACCGAACTCGGCGTGGATTTCCCAGTAGTCGCGGCTCACAAATTTGCGGATTTGCTCTTCGCGCTCGACCACCACGGCCAACGTGGGCGTTTGCACCCGGCCCACGGTGGTCAAAAAGAAGCCGCCATCACGCGAGTTGAACGCGGTCATGGCGCGGGTGCCGTTGATGCCCACCAGCCAGTCGGCTTCAGACCGGCTGCGGGCGGCATCGGCCAAGCCCTGCATTTGCTGCTCGCTGCGCAGGCTGTCAAAGCCATCGCGGATGGCCTGGGGCGTCATGGACTGCAGCCACAGGCGTTTGACGGGCTTGTTCAGCGGTTTGGCCCCGCCTGCGTACTGCTCGATCAGGCGAAAGATCAACTCCCCCTCGCGGCCCGCGTCACAGGCGTTGATGAGGGCGCTCACGTCTTTGCGCTTGGCCTGCCTGACCACGGCCGTGAGGCGGCTCTTGGTTTTGTCCACGGGCTTCAAGTCAAAGTGCGGCGGAATGACGGGGAGATTGGCAAAGCTCCACTTGCCGCGTTTCACGTCGTACTGTTCAGGGGCCTGGATCTCCACCAGGTGGCCCACGGCGCTCGTCACCACATAGGTGTCGTTCTCAAAATGGTCGTCGTGCTTCTCGAACTTGCCGGAAGTCGGCGTCAAGGCTTTCACGATGTCTTGTGCCACCGAAGGCTTCTCTGCAATTACCAATGTCTTCATGTCATTACAATCCCGTTGTCTCGCGTGTGCGCACGCGCTCGGGCACGCGCTCACGCGCACGCCCACATGAATTCACCATAACAAATTTTTCAACGCCGTGGCCAAAACACCTGCTCCGACCCCCAGCCGTTCCACGCCACGCGCATCCGGCAAGCGCATTCAGGTGCGCCGCTCCGGCGTGCATGGCAAGGGCGTGTTTGCCTTGCAAGACATTGCCGAGGGCGAGACCGTCATCGAATACGTGGGCGAGATCATCAGCTGGGACGAGGCGCAGGACCGCCACCCGCACGACCCCAGCGACCCGAACCACACCTTTTACTTCCATGTGAATGAAGACCGGGTGATCGACGCGCTGCACGGCGGCAATTCGTCGCGCTGGATCAACCACAGCTGCGACGCCAACTGCGAGGCCGACGAAGAAAACGACCGCATCTTCATCAAGGCCATCCGCAACATTTCAGCCGGTGAAGAGCTCAATTACGACTACGGCCTGATCATCGACGAGCCCTACACCAAGAAGCTCAAGGCCGAATACCCCTGCTGGTGCGGCAGTGCCAACTGCCGGGGCACCCTGCTGTCGCCCAAACGCCGCCCGGCCACGCCCAAGACGCCCGCGCAGAAAAAAACCAAGGTCAAAGACAAGTCCAAAGGCAAAGCCAAGCCCGAAGCCAAGGTGAAAGCCGACGCCAACAATAAAAAAACCAAGGCGATCAAGCCTTTGAAACAGGCGGAAAAGCCTCAAAAGGCCGGCAAGCGCAGCCAAGCCGCTGTCAAGCATCCCTGAGCCGTGATCACGCCCACGCCTTGGTTGGCTGAAACGATCTGGGAACAGGTCTACCCGCTGCTGCCCGAGTTCACGGTCGAGGTCTTGCCCGAGTTGGACTCGACCAACAGCGAACTCATGCGCCGCGCTCGCTCAGGGCAGCACTCGCCGACCCTGCTGGTGGCCGAACGTCAGACCGCAGGTCGTGGTCGCATGGGCCGTGTCTGGCAAAGTCAGCCGGGCGATTCGCTCACCTTCTCGCTCAGCTTGCCGATGTCACCCGCAGATTGGTCCGGCCTGTCACTGGCCGTGGGCCTGAGCCTGGCCGAGAGCCTGCACCCGGATATCGGCCTGAAGTGGCCCAACGATTTGTGGTTTCAGGACCGAAAACTCGGCGGTATCCTGGTCGAGGCTGCCAGCATGGGCGGACGCAGCCAGGTGGTGGTGGGCGTGGGCCTGAACATCCGGCCGCGCCCTGCAGACGGCTTGAACACCTTGCCTGCGGCTTTGACCGAGTTGCGGCCCGATATGACCGCGCCGACCGCCCTTTTGAGTGTGGTCAGCCCGCTGATTCGCGCCTTGCTGGCTTTTGAACGCGATGGTTTTGCACCCCTGCAACGCCGATTTGAAGCCCGCGATGTCCTGAAAGATCGCCGCGTGCACACCAGCGATGGCCAGCAGGGCTTGGCCTTGGGGGTCGGCCCCGGGGGGGCGTTGCAATTGCAAACCGATGCGGGCGTGCGGGAAGTGCACAGCGCCGAAATCAGCGTTCGACCATTCACTGAAGAAAGCTCCACTTGAAGTTGAAGTACGTCATTGGCATTTTGTGGGTGCTCAACGCCGCCGTGTTGGCATGGCAATGGAACGCTTTTGCACGCTGGGGCTGGGGCCCTGACAGGCACCGTGAGCCCGAGCGTGTGCAGCAGCAAATCCGGCCCGAGGCCTTGAAGTTCGAGGTGGTGCCCAAGCCCGCAGCCCGGGCGTCAGAAGCTTCGCCCCAGCAGGCCACCACGCCCGACTCTGCTGCTGTGAATCCGGCCGCTGTGAACCCGGCCACGCTGTTGCCCTCAGAGGGCCTTGCAGTTCCGCCCTTGGCTGCTTCGGCCTCGTCCTCTGCGGCGGTGGTCAACCCTGCGGGTGCTGTTGCACCATCAGCGCCTCTAAGTACTCCTCGATAAACCTGTTGATTGGAAAAACCCCATGAGTCTGACACTTTATTTCGCCCCCGGTGCCTGTTCTTTTGTGCCCCATGTCTTGCTGGAGATGAGCGGTGCCGAATTTGAGCCCAGCATGGTCAAACTGCACAAAGGCGAGCAAAACAGCGACGACTACAAAGCCATCAATCCACGCGGTCAGGTGCCCGTGCTGGTGAACAATGGCCAGCCTGTCACGCAAATCGTGGCCATCGTGCTGCACCTGGACCAGTTGTTCCCGCAGATGGGCTTTTTGCCCACAGAGGCCTTGGCCCGCGCACAAGCCATCTCGACGCTGGCCTGGATGAACAACACGGTGCACCCGACCTTCACGCACATCTTCATGCCGCAGAAATTCTCGGACCAAGCCGAAGTGCAAGCGGCGCTCAAGCCTTACAACACCCAGTTGTTCCGTGGCATGTTGGGCGAGTTGCAAGACTTGGTCAAAGCCGCAGCCGCCAAAGGTCAGCCGTGGCTCAGCGGCGCGCATTTCGGCCCGCTGGATGCGTACAGCCTGACCTTGAGCCGCTGGGGCACCATAGCCGGCATCCCCCCTGAAGCGCACCCTGAACTGTGGGCCTTTGTGGAAAAAGTAGCGGCTCAGCCCGCAGTGGCCCGTGTGATGTCGCGTGAGCGTTTGCAGCTCAACATGGGCCAGCCGGCCTGACACCGCGGCCCCGCGTCTTCAGCGTGTGGGCCTCGCCAAGGCCCGCCACCCCGCTTGAGCCCTTCAGCCCCTTCCCCGAGCCTTGTCTTGTGTGGCGATCACCGTTGGCGCGGTCAACGGGCTTCAGGTTTGTCCAAAGCGCAAGGTAAAACACGCCCCTGGTGAAGCCTGGCCCAGGTGGGCGGCGTCCACGCTGACGCTGGCACCATGCTGTTGGGCGATTTCCCTGACGATGGGCAGGCCCAGCCCGGAGCCGTCCACGTTCGTGCCCAAGGCCCTGTAAAAAGGCTGAAACACCAACTCGCGCTCCGGCAGCGGAATCCCCGGACCGTTGTCTTCGACCTGCATGACCAGGGCCTTGCTGTAAGGGTCCACCAACACACGCACCGTGATCACGCCCTGCCGCTCTGGCGTGCTGGGGGTGTAGTGGATGGCGTTTTCAACCAAGTTGCGCACCATCTCCTTGAGCAAGGTCGGGTTGCCTTGTACCTGTGCGCCTGGCGTGCCTGGCTCTACGCCCTCGTAGCCCAGATCCAGACCCTTGTCCATGGCGCGCGGCAGACAGTCTTGCAGCACTTCGCTGGCCAAACTCACCATGTCGCACGACTGCAGTGGCAAGTTGGTGCCCCCACCTTCCGCGCGGGCCAACGACAGCAGCTGGTTCACCGTGTGCGTGGCTTGTACGCTGGCGCGGCCAATTTGCTGCAATGATTTTTTCAGGTCTTCTTCGCTGGAGCCTGAGCGCTGCGCCAGATCGGCCTGCATGCGCAAGCCTGCCAGCGGGGTCTTGAGTTGGTGGGCCGCATCGGCCAGAAAGCGTTTTTGGGTGACGATCGAGTCTTTCAAGCGTTCCAGCAAGTCGTTCACCGAGACCACCAGCGGGGCCACTTCCATGGGCACGGCCTTGTCATCGAGTGGACTCAGGTCATCGGGCTTGCGTGCCCGGATGCGCTCTTCCAGTTCGGACAGGGGTTTGATGCCGCGCACCAAGGCCAGCCACACCAACAGCACCGCCAGTGGCAACAAGGCGAACTGGGGCAGCATCACGCCCTTGATGATCTCGGCGGCCAGCACAGAGCGTTTTTCCCGTGTTTCGGCCACTTGCACCAAGGCGGGTTGTTGGCTCTCTGCGTCCAGCCGAATCCAGGTGTAGGCCACACGCACCTCGAGGCCACGCATTTCGTCATCGCGGATGTGCACCTCGTAACTGCTGCCTTGGGCGGCGTCGGCAGGCGGTGCCGGCAGATCGCGGTCCCCGCTCAGGTGTTCGCCCCGACCGCCCCGAACCTGGTAATAGACCAGGTCGGTTTCGTCGGCACGCAGCAATTCGCTGGCGGGCTGCGGCAGGCTGAATTCCACGCGGTTGCCCGGCCCGGGCCTGATCTGTTGCGCCAGCGCCTGCACGTTGTAGATCAGCGCCCGGTCAAATGGCTTGTTGGCCAGGCCCTGGGCCACCAGCCAGGTCAGGGCCAGGCTGATGGGCCACAGCAGCAGCAGGGGGGTCAGCATCCAGTCCAGGATTTCCCCGAACAGGGAGCGTTGCTCCCGTTTGAAAATTCGCACGTTCCAGCCTTGGGATTTCATGGTTTGACGGTGCGGGGCTCAGGCGGTGTGAACGTCCAACCGTCTGCCGGTTAGCCCGGAATTTTTTCCAGGCAATAGCCCAACCCACGCACGGTGGCAATGCGGATCGGGCCTTTTTCAATTTTTTTGCGCAAGCGGTGGATGTACACCTCGATGGCGTTGTTGCTGACCTCTTCGCCCCATTCGCACAGGCGCTCGACCAGCTGGTCCTTGCTCACCAGGCGGCCTGCGCGTTGCAGCAACACCTCCAGCAGGCCCAGCTCGCGGGCCGACAGCTCGACCATCTTGCCGTCGATGGTGGCCACGCGTCCGGACTGGTCGTAAATCAGCGGGCCGTGCTTGATTTGCGAGGTGGCACCGCCCATGCCGCGGCGGGTGAGGGCGCGCACCCGGGCTTCCAACTCCTGCAGGCTGAAAGGTTTGGCCATGTAATCGTCGGCGCCGTAGTCCAGCCCCTTGACGCGTTCTTCGACGCTGTCTGCCGCAGTCAAGATCAACACCGGCAAGGTGGAGCCCCGCGCACGCAGACGCTTGAGCACTTCCAGACCATGCATTTTGGGCAGGCCGAGATCCAGGATCAACAGGTCAAACTCGTTGTTGGTCATCAGGGCCGCATCGGCTTCGCTGCCGCTGGCCACATGGTCCACGGCCGCGCCCGCATTGCGCAAAGTGCGCAGCAAACCGTCAGCAAGTACCTGGTCGTCTTCGGCTATCAAAATGCGCATGGCTGTCTCCTGTTGTTGTGGGGGTGTGCGGCCGTCTTGCTAGTGTGCCCGGTCTTGGCGATTCTAGTGGCAGGTTTGCGCGTTTTGACGTGGGGCCCGCTTTGCTGAAAGGGCCGTCATGGGCGTGTCCGGGCCAAGCCATGGCATCCCGTGGCGTCGGTGCACGCCACCTCGTTCGCTGAGGCTGTGCGGTCAGTGTGCATAAGCCTCCAGGCCCAAAGCCACGACCGTGGCCACATCCTTGCCCACAGCCTCGCGAAATTCAGCCTCTGCCTGGGCCACCGCGTCCTTGAAGGCCTGCAGCCAAGCCAGCCCCACGGGGGTGAACACCACACGCTTGGCGCGCGCATCTTGTGGGTCGGCTTCGCGTTGCACCAAGCCCCAGGCCGTGCACTGGTCCACCAGGTCGCCCATGGCCTGTTTGCTCATGCCCGCCGCCCTGGCCAGATCGGTCAGGCGTGAGCCCTCCAGGGCCAGATGACGGGTGATGTGCACATGCGCGGCGCTGATCTGGTCACGCGAGGCCAGATTCGCCAGCGCCAGGGGCACGCCGTCGTTGCCCGCCATCAGGTGCAGCACGCGCTCGTCAAAGCGGCGCATGGCATGGCCCAACAGGCGCCCCAAATGCATTTGTCGCCAACGATCGTCTTGCAGCGAGGGGCTGGCTTGGGCTTTTGTAGAGGCGATTTCAGGCATGGTTAAATGATAAGGCAAACTGACCAAAAATAAGCTTTCAAGCTTTGTACAGTTCGTTTACAGTACTGTTCACGCATCCAGTAAACAGCGCATCACTGCTGAGCCCGGTGCCCCAACCCATTGATATTCAAGGAGATTCCCATGAGCGATGACAACAGCGAAAAGTCCAAAGCCCTGCAAGCCGCCCTGGCCCAGATTGAAAAACAATTCGGCAAAGGCACCATCATGCGGCTGGGCGAAGGCGAAGCCATCGCCGACATCCAGGTTGTCTCCACTGGCTCTTTGGGCCTGGACATCGCGCTGGGCGTGGGCGGTCTGCCGCGTGGCCGTGTGATCGAGATCTACGGCCCGGAATCGTCCGGCAAAACCACCCTGACCC
Organism: Limnohabitans sp. 2KL-1; assembly: GCF_003063435.1. Taxonomy (GTDB): domain Bacteria; phylum Pseudomonadota; class Gammaproteobacteria; order Burkholderiales; family Burkholderiaceae_C; genus Limnohabitans_A. The sequence continues at coordinate 549,894 of NZ_NESL01000001.1, forward strand.
TGCAAGTCATCTCTGAAATGCAACGCCTGGGCGGCACCTGCGCTTTTGTGGACGCCGAGCACGCGCTGGACGTGCAATACGCCCAAAACCTGGGTGTCAACCTGCAAGAGCTGCTGGTCAGCCAGCCTGACACCGGCGAGCAAGCGCTGGAAATTGTGGACAGCCTGGTGCGCTCCGGCGCGGTGGATCTGGTCGTCATCGACTCGGTGGCCGCCCTGACCCCCAAGGCCGAGATCGAAGGCGACATGGGCGACAGCCTGCCGGGCCTGCAAGCACGTTTGATGAGCCAGGCCCTGCGCAAGCTGACCGCCACCATCAAAAAGACCAACTGCACCGTCATCTTCATCAACCAGATCCGCATGAAGATCGGCGTGATGTTTGGCAGCCCCGAAACCACCACCGGCGGCAACGCGCTCAAGTTCTACGCCTCGGTCCGTCTGGACATCCGCCGCACCGGCACCATCAAAAAGGGCGACGACGCGATCGGCAACGAGACCAAAGTCAAAGTGGTCAAAAACAAAGTGGCCCCGCCCTTCAAGACGGCCGAGTTTGACATCCTGTTTGGCGCGGGCATCAGCCGCGAAGGCGAGGTGATTGACATGGGCGTCGCAGCCAAAATCGTCGACAAATCTGGCGCGTGGTACGCCTACCAAGGCGAAAAAATCGGTCAAGGCCGTGACAACGCCCGCGAATTCCTGCGTGAAAACCCCGCTTTGGCCCGTGAAATCGAGAACAAGGTGCGTGAATCGCTGGGCATCCGCCTGCTGGAATCGGCGATTGCCGAGGCCAAGGCCGATTGACCCTGGGCGGCAGCCCGCCTGGTTGAGCCGCCTCGGGCAAGCTTTCAGGCCTGGCTCTGGCGCGCCGTCTCACTTTGGCCCACAGACACAGACCATGAACAAGCCTGATTTTCAACCCTCGCTCAAAGGTCGCGCACTGCGGCTTTTGAGCCAGAGAGAACACTCACGTGCCGAACTCGAGCGCAAGCTGGCGGTGCACGAAGAAGTGCCTGGCGAACTGGCCCAAGCCCTTGATGCGTTGCAGGCGCGGGATTTCATCAACGATGGCCGGGCGGTGGATTCGCTCATCCACCGTCGTGCGGGCAAGTTGGGTGCCGCCCGCGTCAAGCAGGAGCTGGCCGCCAAAGGGCTGTCGGGCGAGGCGGTGGCCGAAGCCATGGCAGGACTGAAAGAAACCGAGTTCAGCCGGGCGCAAGAAGTCTGGCGCAAGAAATTCGGTACCCCCGCGCAAGACCCGAAAATCCGGGCCAAACACATGCGTTTTTTGCTCACCCGAGGCTTCAACGCCGAGGTGGTGCGGCGCGTGGTGCAAGGCGACGAACCACAAGACTGACGTCCACTTGAGGTCCAGACACCCTCAGGGTTTCAAATCCAGCGGCACTTGCGCATCGGCAGCGGCTTTGGACCAGCGGCGGTCTTCCGCAGCGCGCTCGGCGTAGCGGTTAAAGCGCCAGGATGTTCCTTCTGCCGTGATGCGTTGCCAGACGACACGCTTTTCGCCAGGGCTCATCTCTGTCCATAACTGCACTTCTTCAAAACTGCGGCCACAGCCTTTGCAGGTTTCGTCCCCCTGGCTGGTGGAGCAAATGGCGATGCAGGGCGTGTCGGGCGTGGTGGCGTACCAGTCCTGCCAGGCCAGCGCCGCAGCCAGGGGCAGGGTGAACTCGTCGGCCAGGTCTTGCCGGAGGTAAACCATCAGACCGTACACCTCGGCCAGTGCACGCAACTCGGCCGGCAGCGACACCCCATCGGGAGAGGGGTTTTTGATGCGCCAGTGGTTGATGGCGGCTTCGATGTCGGTGATGTGGATTCCGGCCATGGTCTGCTTGAAGAAGGAGGGCGATCATAGCCGCAAGTGCCGTGATCGAAGGGGATGCCCGGCAACAAAGCCACTCACCATGGCCGGTGTTCGCGTGTGCTTGCCATCGTGACGCTCGGCAAGCAAGGCATTTCAGCGCACGTCATTCAGCGTTGTTTTTGCAAGGCCAGCCAATTGTCCTGCGCGTAGCGCAAACGGGCATCCACAATCGACGCCTCAATGTGTTCGCCAGGCCGCAGACGACCCGTTCGCGCCAGGTCCTGTGCAGCGCGCAAACGGTCAATGCCGCCGCTCCAGTCCAGTCGGGCGATTTGGGCCTCACCCTCGGCGCGCAACGAGGCCAGAGCCTGCCCTTGCTTGGAAAGTAGCCTGGACAGCGCGTCCCAGGCTGGTGCGTCATGGGGCGCTGCTTGCACCCACTGGCGTAACTGGCCGGTGATGTCCTGTTGCAAAGGGTGGCTCGGCATGCGTGCCAAAGCCTGCGCCACAGCCATCAATTCAGGGCGCTGCAAAGCTGCGCCGTTCTGAACCGGGATCACGGTCTGCAGCACCTCATCGAACCGTTCTTGTTTGAAGGCCACTTCGGCACGCAACAGCCGCAGCCAGCGCTTGGCGGCCAGTGCCGATGTGCGCGATGCCTCCGATGTCGGGACATGGTCCGCAGCGGCAACCAGTGGACCCAGGGCTTGCAATGTGCGCTCAGCAGCGGCCATGTTGCGCATTTGCAGGTGCGCCAGGGTGGCCGCATACAACGCGCCAGCCCTTTGCGCAGGCATGGACCGGGTTGTTGGCTGCTCTGCCTCCTGTATCCAGGCCTTCAGGGCATCCGGGTTGTTTTGCGACAGCACACGCGCCCGGGCTGACAACATGGCCTGGGCCATGTCTGCGGCCGTGCCGGGGGCGGAAGTGTTCAGTTGTTGCCGGGCCTGCATGTCGGCCAGGCGTTCACTGGTCAGCGGGTGGCTGCGCAAATAGGGAAACGCCCCGCTGTCGTTCAGGCCGGCCGCTTGCTGCAGTTTGGCAAACATGCCGACAAAGCCTTTGGGGTCATAGCCCGCATCCACCAAAATGCCATAGCCCACCCGGTCTGCTTCGCGCTCCATGTCGCGTGAATAACTCAATTGCGACTGAACGGCTGCGGCCTGCCCCCCCACGATCAGCGCTTGCGCACCCTGGGGGCTTTTGCTGGCGGCCAGCACGCCCAAAATCATGGACCCAATCACCCAGGGCGTCATCTTGGCCTGATCGCTCATGCCCCGGGCAATGTGCCGCTGTGTGACGTGGCTCAACTCGTGCGCCAGCACCGACGCCAACTCGTCGTGTGAACCCACCACCGCAATCAAACCCAGATGAACACCCAGGTAACCACCGGGCAAGGCAAAAGCATTCACAGAGCGGTCACGTCCCAACAAAATGCGCCACGCAAAACGCTCCTGCAACTCGCTGGAAAGCTCCCCCCGGGAGGCAGCGGCCTTCACCAGTGGTGCCCACAATTGTTGGATGTACTCATCGAGCACGGGGTCTTCCAGAAAGTCCGGGTCGCGGTATAGCTCGCGCGCAATGCGGTCGCCCAATTGGCGCTCAGCGCTCAGCGAAATGCTCTCGCCATCCCCCAGCGCGGGCAAGCCGCTGGATTGCGCCCAGGCCGATCCCATGCCCATGGCCGCTGCCAGTCCCAAAGTCCAATGAAGTCGACGAATGGCGTGTTTCACGTAAGCTGACCCCCAGTTCAATCCCCGTATGATGCATGTTAGTTGTGAACCCGATGTAAAGCCATGCCGCATATGAACACGTCTGCCACTGTTTTGACCCATTTTGACGCCCAAGGGCAAGCCCACATGGTCGATGTGGGAGACAAAGCCGTGACCCGGCGTGTGGCGGTGGCGACAGGTCGCATCACCATGCTGCCCTCTACTTTGGCCCTGATCACTTCGGGGTCAGCCAAAAAAGGCGATGTGCTCGGCATTGCCCGCATCGCCGGTATCCAGGGGGCTAAAAAGACCCCTGATTTGATTCCCCTGTGCCATCCGATCGGCCTGACCCGGGTGGCCGTCGAATTTACGGTGCAGGAAGAAACCTCCAGCGTCGCCTGTACCGCCACAGCAGAAGTCAGTGGCCAGACCGGCGTGGAAATGGAAGCCCTCACGGCCGTTCAGGTGGCTTTGCTCACCATCTACGACATGTGCAAAGCCGTGGACCGTGGCATGACCATCACCGATGTGAAACTGCTGGAAAAACACGGGGGCAAGTCGGGGAGCTTTGTGGCCAATACCTGAAATCTGCCCCGCATTGTCAGGAGCCATCCATTGATCGCCTTCGACCTTCCCACCGCCTATTTCATCGCGGGCATTTTGTATGTCGTCATGCCCATCACCGTTGGGCTTTTGCTGCGCAAAGACAGTACCGGCACGGTGCTTCCATGGTGTGCAGGCGGTGTGGTTTTTGGAATGAGCCTGGTCTTGCTGGGCTCTCGCAAACACTTGCCCTATTGGGCGTCTTATCCCTTGGCCAACGGCCTGTTGTTTGCCGGTACAGCGTTGCGTGCCACGGCCTTGCGCCTGGCCTTGGGGCGACCGCTGCACAAACGCTGGCTTGCTTTGGCTTGCGTCGCGTTCGTGGGGGTTTACGAATCTCTGAATGCGGTGAGCCCGATCGCTCGCTTCATCTGGGGCTCCGGTGTCGCCTCTGCAACGCTGATTTGGCTGGGTTTTTTGGCCAAAGACGTGCACCGTCGCGATCAAAGCTTCAGCGCGATTTGGGTGTCCAGGGTCTATCTGGCACTGGGGGGCGTACTGGCTTTGCGTGCGCTCATTGCCGCCACAGGCTGGGAAGACCCCGATGTGTTGAGCTTGAATCCCTTGTCTGTGCTGATGGTCTTGTTTGGGGTTTTGGCTGCCATTGTGGGCAATCTGGGGTTCATGGGCATTTTTCTGGAGCGCTTGAGCCGCACCAACCTGGAGCAGGCCACCCAGCAGGCACGCCAAGAAGAGGCGGCCCGCCTGGGGGATCAAATTGCGCAACTGGACCGACGGCGCAGCGTGGGCGAAATCGCCGCCTCACTCGCCCATGAGTTGAGCCAGCCCCTGACCAACATCTACCTCATTGCAGACCGGCTTGGCATGGCGCTGGAGAAAACGGGCGATGCCAGCCTGGCGCAATACCTGAGTGACATCCACCGCAACACCCAAAAAGCCGGGGACATCCTGGGCCGCATCCGCGCCTTCATCCGTTCCAAGGAAACCGTGTTTGAGCGGGTGGCGCTGGGCCAGGTGATCTCGGATGTGACCGCCTTGATCAACGACTTGGCAAACAACGAGTCGGTCCGCCTCGAAGTCACACTGCCTGCGCAAAACGTATGGGTGAGAGGCGATCCGGTGCAACTGTCGCAAATCCTGATGAACGTCTGCCGCAATGCCATTCAAGCCACGCAAGGCCAAAGTGAACGCTGGTTGCACCTGCGTGTCTGGCGTGCTGACGGCATGGCCTGTGTCGAAATCACTGACAACGGCCCGGGTATGCAGCCTGAGGTGCTGGCCAGTGTGAGCACCCCGTTTTTCAGCACCAAACCCGATGGCCTGGGGGTTGGCTTGTCCATCTCCAAGTCGATTGCCAAACATCACGGGGGCACGCTCAGCATCGGCAACCATCCCGATGGTGGTGCCGTGGTTGTATTGCAACTGCCTTCGATTGACTGAGGCTGTGGCGCGCCTAGCGCCCGCTTTTTAAGCGTTTGGCTCGGACCGACCCAGTCGCCAAAGTGAAGTGATCTCCGCTGCGCGCGCCGCGTGCAGCGGGTCGGTCGCATCAGCAGATTTGGCATGCACAGGACGCACATCCAGCCGCCCCAACACCTGCAGACCGGCGTCCGCCATCCAGCCCATGAGCGCCTCGCGTGTGCGCAGGCCCAGGTGTTCGGCCAGGTCGGACAAGATCAGCCAGCCCTCTCCCCCGGGGCAAAGGTGTTCGGACAGGCCCGACAAGAAACCCTTGAGCATCTGGCTGCCCTCGTCGTAGACCGCTTGCTCCAGCACCGATGTCGGCCGCGCAGGCAGCCAAGGCGGGTTGCACACAATCAAGGCCGCCTGGCCGGGGGGAAACAAATCGGTTTGCAACAACTGCACCTGATTTTGCAAACCCAGGCGTTGCAGGTTGTCGCGTGCACAGGCCAGAGCCCGCTCAGCCAAGTCGGTCGCCACCACTTGGGCCGCACCACGCCGCGCCAACACAGCGGCCAGCACACCCGTGCCCGTGCCGATGTCAAAAGCCACCGAATGAGCCGACATGGCGGCAGGCCAAGGTGCCTGCTGCACCAAAGCCACATACTCGCCCCGCACCGGTGAAAACACCCCGTAATGTGGGTGAATGCGCAGGTTTTCGCCCAAGGCAGGCACCTCCACCCCGTTTTTGCGCCACTCAAAAGCGCCGATGGCCCCTTGCAAACTGCGCAGGGACAACACCGAGGTTTGCCCATTGGCTGGCCCAAAAGCCTGTGTGCAGGCCTGCCGCACATCGGGCGCGCGGCGCAAAGCGATGCCGTAATCGCCATCCAACTCGATCAAGACCGAACCCAGCACCCTGCTGCGTTGCGCCTGCGCCTGGCGATGCGCGTGAAAAGCCGCACCCGGTACAGCCTCTGAGGGCTCGACCGCCTTTTTAGCGCGCACCTTTTTGGGCTTGTCGATGCGCCGCGCCAGCGCCTGCAGCAACTGCCGGGCATTCTGAAAATCGCCCCGCCACAACAAACCATGGCCCTCGCAAGCCAGCCGAAAAGCCGAGTCGGCACTCAATGTGTCATCGGCCAGCACCACCTTTTTGGGCAACACCGCCCCCTTGTCCATGCGCCAAAGGGCAGAGCGCACCTCGTTTTCTTCGGTCCAGACCAGCTCGGGTTGCGCATTCATGCCATTTCGCCCGTGGGGCGCCTTTTCAGTGTTTTGGGCCGATGGGCCGGTGGGGGACTATAGCCGCGTGAAGGATGTGTGAAAGCAATAAACCAAGTAAAAGGTGTTAAGGCGTGCGGACGAAACATAAAAAAGCAAATGACAAGAAAGGCACAATACGGGTTCAACCGCATCATTCCAAAATAAAAAGATCCACCATGGTGCCCGCAACCCAGCAATGCAACAGCAGTTATCAACCTGCAGGGCATGATCAGTCAACTTTTAGATTCCGCTGCAACGCCAATGCTTGCATACTTTGGCGATTCCCAGTTGTGTGTATGAGGGCTGCCAATTGAAAAATACAGCCAAAACCACAAAACAGCGAACTTTACCCATCATGGGGTTGAGTGAGATCAAGCTCAGGCTATCCAAGTTTGCCATTTTGCTGGGGGACGTGATAGCCATGGCGCTGGCTTTTTGGGTGGCCAGTATGACAAGTCCCTGGCTTGAGGGCAAAACCGGGCATTTGGCCGCGTGGACAGGACCGGAACGCGCAAGTGCTTGGGCGTTCGTCGCACTGACGGGATTGTTCAGCCTGTTGATGTCTTATCAGCATTACAGCGACCGACGCCCATTTTGGGACGAATTTCGTGACTTTGTCCGTTTGGTCTGCGTGATGGCCATGCTTGATTTGTCGGTGGTCGCATTGGCCCAATGGCACATATCCCGGTGGTGGTGGTGCATTTCCTGGGTCACTGTGCTCATCATGCTGATATCCATGCGTGTTGTCAGTCGCAGGCTGCTCAAAGCCGTCAATTTGTGGGCCAGGCCGACCATCATTGTTGGCGTGGGGCCTAACGCCGCAGAGGCGGCCTTGGCCTTGAAAAGTCAACCCGAAATGGGTCTGGAGGTCAGTGGCTTTGTCGATATTGGAGAAGACGCCAAAGAAAACGAAAATGCCACCCAACCCCGCTTTCCGATTGGGCGCATGCCCGAATTGGCCGCTCAAAAAGGCGTTCAATGGGTCATAGCGTTGGAGCACAGCCAATCTGACCAACGAGAGCACTGGCTTCGTCGATTGGCTCAGTGGAACGTGACAGATGTGAGCGTTATTCCCGCCATGCGTGGCGTGCCCTTACACGGCACAGACATGTCCCACTTCTTCTCGCACGAAGTTGCGTTGCTGCGCATGCGTAACAACTTACGGCGCTGGCCTGCAAGACTGACCAAAAGGGTTTTCGACACCTTGGCCGCGTTGGTTTTACTGCTGTTGCTCAGTCCGCTCATGTTGGTCATTGCGCTGCTTATTCGCCGGGATTCCGGCCCGGCCATGTTTGCTCATCCCCGAGTCGGCAAACGAGGCCTAGTTTTTAACTGCTACAAATTTCGCACCATGGTTGTCAATGCTGAGGCGCAATTGGAAAAACTGTTGCAAGATCGGCCAGACCTGAAAGCCCAATGGGAGCAAGAAAGCAAACTCAAGAGCGATCCTCGTGTCAGCCGCGTTGGCCGTTTTCTAAGGCGTACCAGCCTGGATGAGTTGCCACAATTGCTTAACGTGATTCGCGGTGAGATGAGTCTGGTCGGTCCACGACCTGTTGTGCAGCGAGAACTCAGCCGTTATGGCGACGAAGTCGGCTACTACCTCATGGTGCGCCCCGGCATGACTGGCTTATGGCAAGTCAGTGGACGCAACGATCTGGACTACGACACGCGTGTTTACCTAGACACTTGGTATGTCAAAAACTGGTCTTTATGGCACGACCAAATCATCCTGTTTAAGACGATTTCGGTGGTTATGAACCGTGCAGGAGCGTATTAACCACCTAACGCTATGCTTTCTTAAATCTTATGCAGATGCAAGACGACCCATTTGTGGCACCACAATTTTATTGTCAAAGTTATAATTAAAAGTTACCCTCAAACTTATCTGTCAAGTAACTAAAAAGTTAAAATTTAATGTTGACCAGAAAAATGTCAACGCCTTGAAGGCATTTCAATTCGATTAACTCATGATCCCAGTAATTATTTCCGGCGGTGTTGGCTCAAGGCTTTGGCCGGTCTCGCGAGAACAGCACCCCAAACCCTTCATACGCCTGGGTGATGGACAAAGTTTGCTACAGAAAGCTTTTTTGCGTGCTGCACAACTGAAAGATGCCCGGTCGGTCATGACAGTCACCAACCGAGACCTGTTCTTCAAAACCAAAGACGATTACCACGAAGTAGCTCCGTCCCACATGCACTTTTCATACGTGCTGGAGCCCTTTGGTCGAAACACAGCAGCGGCCATTGCGGCGGCTGCCTTGGAAGTCGAGCGCATGCATGGCCCGAATGAAGTCATGTTGGTGCTGGCAGCGGACCACCTTATTACAGACCAGATTGGTTTTGAAGTGGCTGTTGACCAAGCTGTGACCTTGGCCAAAAACGGGCAGTTGGTCACTTTCGGAATTGAGCCCTCAGCCCCTGAAACTGGCTATGGGTACATCGAAGTTGATGGCTACCGAGTGCGCCGTTTTGTCGAAAAGCCAAATGCCGCCAAAGCTCAGGAATACTTGGACTCCGGTAGCTACCTCTGGAATGCTGGGATGTTCTGCTTCACGGCAGGCACCCTCATTGAGCAAATGCAGCAACATTGCCCCAAAATCATAGCCGCTACCCGGCAGTGCCTGGACGCGTCACGCCGCACTGAAGACACGTACATCACCCAAATCGAACTCCATGCCGAGAATTTCATGTTGGTGCCCGAAGACTCCATTGACTATGCTGTCATGGAAAAATCTCAAAGCATCGCGGTGGTCCCATGTCGCATAGGTTGGAGTGACATTGGCTCGTGGACGGCCTTGGGTGACCTGACCGACAGCGACGACCAGGGCAACCGCGTCATGGGGCAAGCCATGCTGCACGACACTCGGAACTGCACCATTCAGTCCAGCAATCGCCTTGTAGGTACGGTAGGCCTGGACAATCTGCTCATCATCGACACCCCGGATGCGCTGCTGGTGGCTCACCGCAACAAAGCACAAGACGTCAAACACCTGTTTGCCACACTTAAAAACCTCGGTCATGAAACCCATAAAACGCACAAGACCGTGCACCGCCCTTGGGGTACCTATACCGTTCTGGAAGAAGGTCAAGGCTTCAAAATCAAGCGCATTGAAGTCAACCCCGGAGGACGTTTGAGTCTGCAAATGCACCACCACCGCAGCGAACACTGGATTGTCGTTTCGGGCACTGCCCAAGTTGTCAATGGCGAGCGAGATATCACTATCCACACCAACCAATCCACCTACATCCCGGCGGGACACAAGCATCGCCTTGAAAACCAGCAAAAACAAACGCTGGTCATGATCGAAGTGCAAAGCGGTGAATATCTAGGTGAAGACGATATCGTCCGATTTGAAGATCAATACGGTCGAGCAGCCTGATGCGTGCTTTTTTACAGCCGATCTGGGCATACCGTGGCTTTGTTCTGGGCAGCGTCAAACGCGAATTTCAGAGCAAGTACCGCAACTCCTTGCTGGGCGCTGCCTGGAACATCATCAATCCCCTGGCCATGATCGTGGTCTACACCGTCATCTTCGCGCAAGTCATGCGCGCCAAGCTGCCCGGTGTAGACAGCACATTCGCGTACAGTATTTACTTGTGTGCGGGTGTGTTGACTTGGGGGCTGTTTGTTGAAATGGTGGGGCGTGGGCAAACCATGTTTCTGGACAACGCCAACTTGCTCAAAAAAATCAGCTTCCCGCGCATCACTCTGCCCATCGTGGTGGTGCTCAATGCGCTGCTCAACTTTGGCATCGTATTTGGCCTATTTGTGGTTTTTTTGGTGATCAGCGGAAATTTTCCAGGTTGGGTGGTACTGGCTGCATTGCCTGTGCTGGCGGTGCAAATCATGTTCGCCATTGGCCTGGGTATGGTGCTTGGGGTGTTGAATGTCTTTTTCCGGGATGTGGGGCAGTTTTTTGGTATCTTTCTGCAATTTTGGTTCTGGCTGACGCCTATCGTTTATCCGGCCAACATCCTGCCTGAGGCTATCAAGCCCTATATGAATTTGAACCCTATGGCCGCTGTAATCGGTGCGTACCAAAATATCTTTGTTAGCCATCAGTGGCCTCATTGGGGCACTCTCTGGCCCACAGCTATATTGGCCAGCCTCTTGTGCCTGTTGGGTTTGCGTCTGTTCAAAAAGAATGCAGGCGAAATGGTGGATGAACTCTGATGGGCACAATCGTCGTCACCCATCTGGGTAAAGCCTACAAGCAATACCCTAACCGCTGGTCGCGCCTGCTCGAGTGGATCACGCCTGGCTATGCTAAGCGTCACCAACTCAAATGGGTCCTGCAAGACATCAGCTTTACCGTTAATCCGGGGGAGGCTGTTGGCATCATCGGCATCAATGGTGCGGGCAAAAGCACGCTGCTTAAACTCATTACCGGCACCACCCAACCCACCACAGGTAACGTACAAATGACCGGCCGCGTGGCAGCCATGCTCGAGCTGGGCATGGGCTTTCACCCCGACTTCACGGGCAGGCAAAATGCCTTCATGGCCGGACAACTGCTCGGCATCAGCAGCGCAGACATTGCCCGGCTCATGCCCGACATTGAAAGCTTTGCCGAAATCGGTGATTACATCGATCAGCCCGTGCGCGTGTACAGCAGCGGCATGCAAATGCGACTGGCCTTCAGCGTGGCCACCGCCATCAGGCCAGACATACTCATCGTGGACGAAGCCCTTTCTGTGGGGGACGCTTACTTTCAACACAAAAGTTTTGACCGCATACGCGAGTTCCGAAAACTCGGCACCACGCTTCTCATTGTCAGCCACGACAAAGGCGCCATTCAAAGCATCTGCGACCGTGCCATTTTGCTCAATGCAGGGCAACTGGCCATGCAAGGAGAGCCTGAAGCGGTGATGGATTATTACAACGCGATGCTGGCTGACCACCAAAATCAGACCGTCAAACAAGAAGTTAAGGATGACGGCAAAGTTCAAACCATTTCAGGAACGGGAGAAGTCACGATGACGGAGGTGCTCTTGGTCGACGATAAAGACCAGCCCATTGAAATGGTTGCAGTGGGTCAAAGCGTCTCTTTGCATGTTCAAGTCGACTGCAGCCAATTCATTCCTGAGTTAGTCATTGGCTACATGATCAAGGACAGGCTGGGACAGCCTGTATTTGGAACCAACACCCACCACCTCAAACGGCAATTGAAAAATCTGGAGCCTCAAGCCTGTATTCAATTTAATTTTGATTTTGAAGCCAATCTTGGCCCGGGCACTTATTCAATTGCAGTGGCTGCACACACGGCAGATACACACATTGGCCAAAATTACGAGTGGCGCGATCAAGCGATCATTTTTAGCGTGATCAACACCAAGCACGCAGAATTTGTCGGCTTGGCCTGGATGCCCCCTTCAGTGAGGTGCACAAAATGACCAATACGTTTTATCGCGCATTTGAGGACCGTCACAGGGGGGGGCGTCAAACGATCAAGGACCGGCTGCGCGTGTACACGTCATTCGTGAAGCCATTGCTGGAGACTTACCCTCGAGCACAAGCGGTGGATTTGGGGTGCGGCCGAGGTGAGTGGCTGGAGTTGATGACCGAAATTGGCTATCAAGCCCAAGGTGTGGATCTGGACGAAGGCATGCTGCAAGCTTGTCACCAATTGGGTCTTGATGCGCAATTGGGGGATGCTATTGTTCATCTTCAGAAACTGCCAGACCAAAGCCAGGCAGTAGTTTCTGCTTTTCATGTCGTAGAACACATTGCATTTGACCAATTGCAAGAATTGGTGAAGCAAGCCATGCGCGTGCTCCTGCCCGGTGGCCTTTTGATCATGGAGACCCCCAATCCGGAAAACATCGTAGTTGCTACATCGAATTTTTATGTGGACCCAAGCCATCAAAGACCCGTTCCACCTTTGCTGTTGAGTTTTGTGGCAGAGCATGCAGGGTTTTTTCGGGTTAAAACAGTCCGATTGCAAGAGTCCAAAGAGTTGCTGTTCAAGAGCAATGTCAATCTCCAAGAGGTTTTTTCGGGCGTCAGCCCTGACTTCGCAGTAGTGGCTCAAAAAAATGCAGATGAACCCATTTTGGCGCTAACTGAATACGCATTTAATGCTGATTACGGGCTAGATCTTGCACTCCTGCTAAGGCGTTGGGACACTCGGTTCGAACAATTGGAACTCCAACTCAAACATTTTGAAGTTCTAGCGCAACAAGCTTTTGAAAATTCTCTGCAGGCCCAAAATTTTGCGAAACATGCAGAACTAAAAGCGCAGCAAGCAGAACTAAAAGCGCAGCAAGCAGAGCTTGTATCTCAGCATGCACAATCTACTGCCGAATCATTGCACTCACATGCTCAAAATTTAGAACACAGACTGCAAGAGGTTCAACACCATTACACGTGGCGCATCACCGCTCCATTCCGTTGGTTTGAGAGTCAATTGAAGCGTTTGCGCCAAGAGGGTTTGACGCATCGAACAAAAGCCTTGGGCAAAAAAATCGTTCGAAAAAGCATAGGGTTGATTGAGCAAAAACCAAGACTCCGGCGCTTGCTGGTGAGGCTTAGTCAGAAGGTCGGCATATATCAGCATCTGAAGAAAGTGAGCCACACGCTCAGTCCTGAGCTCAGCATCTTAACAACGACAGATATCGAAGGCTTGATGGTGTTGCGCGACGTGTCGTTGTCGCCGTGCTCTCAAAAAATTCATGACGATCTCCTGCGAGAGATTGGCAACATCCAGAAAGGTCGAAACTGAGATGCGTATCGTCATTGACATGCAAGGCGCGCAAACAGAAAGTCGGTTTCGTGGCATAGGACGCTATTCGCTCTCCCTCGCGCAAGCAATCGTTCGTCATGCAGGCCAGCATGAGGTTTATTTGGCGTTAAATGGCCAGTTGACGGATAGCATTGATGGTATTCGTGCTGCTTTCAACAGCATTTTAAAGTCAGACCATATACGGGTATTTGATATACCCTTGCTTCAAAACGTGGAGAGTTGGTCAAACCTGTCGGCTGAAATTATTCGCGAAGATTTTTTGGCGTCATTGAAGCCTGATGTGGTGATTTTGACCAGTGTTTTTGAAGGGCATTGGGCCCATGCTGTCACGTCTATTGGGCTTCATGCAAAGTCCTTCAAAACTGCCGCAGTGCTCTACGATCTTATCCCTTTGATACATGCTGATCAGTACTTGCTTGATGCAGATCTGAAAGTCTATTACAACCGAAAATTAAAGTGGATCAAACAAGCCGATTTGCTCTTAGCTATTTCGGATTCATCACGGAAAGAGGGGATTGATCACCTTCAACTCGACCCAGAAAAAGTGGTCAATATATCGACCGCAATTGGTCCAGAATTCAAGCCGCCGTCATTAAACGCTGAAAAAATCCAAGCGATTCTTGCCAAATTTAAAATCCACAGGAAAATGGTTCTTTATGCGCCAGGTGGCTTTGATCCTAGGAAAAACTTCGATCGGTTAATTAGCGCATACAGCCAATTGGCTGAAAACTTAAGAGCTGAACATCAGCTCGTCATCGTCAGCAAACTTAGCCCATCGCAACGCGCTGAATTAAACGCCATGGCGAAGCTGCATGGCTTGCGCGATGATGAACTTGTTTTAACGGGGTACGTTGATGACGAGGAATTGATTGCGCTGTACGCACTGACTCAACTCTTCGTTTTTCCCTCTCTTCATGAAGGCTTTGGGTTGCCTGCATTAGAGGCCATGGCCTGTGGTGCTCCAGTTGTGGGGTCCGGGACCACATCTTTGCCGGAAGTGATTGGCTTGAGCGAGGCTTTGTTTGATCCGGAGTCAACTGCATCCATGGCGCAAACAATGGCACGTGCGCTGACCGATGAGGTATTCCTGCAGCGTTTGCGCAGCCATGGTGCATCTCACGTCCATCAATTCAGTTGGGATCAAAGCGCCAAAACAGCGATTCAAGCGTTAGAACGCTTGCACCTGGAAGCCCCCCCTGTGCACAGCTGCAAAACAGACCTGCTCAAAGCACTCGCGCAAACAGCTATAGACACCAAGCCAAGCCCTGCGGCTTTGAAAGAAGTCGCCAGAGCCATTGCTTTCAATCAAGGTGGCCCTCGACGCCAATTACTGTTAGACATTTCGACATTGGTCCAGTCTGATGCCAAGTCTGGGATACAACGGGTCGTGAGAAGTTTGGTCAGTGAGTTGTTCAAACAGGACATGGGCCACATGGTTGTCCAGCCCATCTACTTTGAACACGGTGCATACCGGTACGCCAATGCGTTTTGTGAGGAAAGATTCTCGCAAACCACTGGGGTTGGCGATGCGACAGTCGATTTCTTTCAAGACGACGTCTACCTCTCGCTCGACTTGAACATGCACCTGAGTAAGCAAACCCATCATTTGCATCAAAATTTGCGGCATCGCGGATTGCGTGTTGCGTATGTGGTTTACGACATCTTGCTCGCACAGCAACCTCAATGGTGGACGCCAGAGAACGGCACACTCTTTCTGACATGGTTGAGAAACATTGGCGAAGTTGCAACGGATTTGGTCTGCATTTCCCAGGCTGTAGCGGAAGATACTGCTCAATGGTTCTTGAACCATCCACTTCGACGCCGTGATGGTGGACCTGCTTTATGTCATTTCCATTTGGGTGCAGATGTCGGCAGCAGCCTGCCTAGTCAAGGCGTACCAAAGTCTGCCGGCGACACTTTATCGGCCTTGAAAGACAGAATCAGCTTCCTGATGGTGGGTACCGTAGAGCCCCGCAAAGGTTACGCGCAAACCTTGGCAGCATTTGAATTGCTGTGGGATAAAGGTTTAGATATCAACTTGGTCATCGTGGGTAAGCGTGGATGGTTGGTTGACACACTGGTAGATAAACTCAGTAAGCATCCTGAAAAGCATCACCGTTTGCATTGGCTTGAGGGCATCAGTGATGAATACTTGGAAAAGTTATACGAGGCATGCGATGGTCTGATTGCTGCAAGTGAGGGCGAAGGCTTTGGCCTGCCATTGATCGAAGCAGCACAACACGGTCTGGACCTGATCGCCCGTGACCTGCCTGTCTTCAGAGAAGTGGCCTCGGACAGTGCGTACTATTTTCGAGGCTTGGCTCCTGAACATTTGGCAGATGCAGTTTTGGCCTGGCTTGCACTTTATGAGCAAAAGCGACAACCAAGTACCGAAAACATGCGATGGCTGACTTGGAGAGAGTCAGCTGAGCAATTAATCAAAAACATGAAACTGAACTGAGTCCATAAAAAATGAACATAAAAAAAACCATCATCACAGGCATTACCGGCCAAGACGGCGCTTACCTGACGCAACTTCTGCTTGAAAAAGGTTATATCGTCTACGGTACTTACCGCCGCACCAGTTCAGTCAACTTCTGGAGGCTGCAAGAGCTGGGTGTTCACAATCACCCCAATTTGCATTTGGTCGAATACGATTTGACCGACCTGGGTACAAGCATCGCACTGGTCCAAAAAGTGCAGCCCGACGAAATCTACAACCTCGCGGCACAAAGTTTTGTGGGCGTCAGTTTCGAGCAGCCCAGCGCCACGGCACAAATCACCGGCATTGGCGCACTCAATCTGCTAGAAGCCATTCGCCTGGTCAACCCCAAAATCCGCTTTTACCAAGCTAGCACATCCGAAATGTTTGGCAAAGTTCAAGCCATTCCACAGATTGAGGAGACACCTTTTTACCCCCGCAGCCCCTACGGTGTAGCCAAGCTTTACGCCCACTGGATGACCATCAACTACCGCGAAAGCTACGGCATCTTTGGCTCCAGCGGTATCCTGTTCAACCACGAAAGCCCGCTGCGTGGCCGTGAATTTGTCACCCGCAAAATAACCGACAGTGTGGCCAAGATCAAACTCGGCCAACTCGACTGCTTGGAGCTGGGCAATCTGGACGCCAAGCGTGACTGGGGCTTTGCCAAAGAGTACGTGGAAGGCATGTGGCGCATGCTGCAAGCCGATGAA
This sequence comes from Limnohabitans sp. 2KL-1, assembly GCF_003063435.1. Lineage (GTDB taxonomy): Bacteria > Pseudomonadota > Gammaproteobacteria > Burkholderiales > Burkholderiaceae_C > Limnohabitans_A. Next base: position 566,596 of record NZ_NESL01000001.1, read on the forward strand.
CCTGATACCTTCGTGCTGGCCACCAATCGCACCGAGACCGTGCGCGACTTCGTGCGCATGGCGTTCAAGGGTGCTGGTATTGACGTGGACTTTCAGGGCCGAGAAGAAAACGAAACCGCCACCGATGTCGCCACGGGCAAAATCGTCATGCGCATCAACCCCAAGTTTTACCGTCCGGCGGAAGTCGAGTTGCTCATTGGCGACCCAGCCAAAGCCAAAGCCAAACTCGGCTGGTCTCCCAGCACCACGCTAGAGCAACTGTGTCAAATGATGGTCGAAGCTGACTTGCGCCGCAATCAAACCGGGTTCTCTTTCTGATGCACATTCTTCTGACCGGAGCAGACGGTTTTACAGGCCGTCACTTTGCCGAAGCTGCGCAAAATGCTGGGCACCAGATCACAGCCTTGACAGCCAATCTGACCGACAAAGCTGCCGTGGCCCAACAGGTGTGCCAAACCCAACCTGATGCCGTGGTGCACTTGGCTGCCATCAGTTTTGTAGGCAGCGCCGATGAGGCAGCCTTCTATGCCGTCAATGTGGTGGGAACCATGAACCTGCTCCGTGCCTTGGCTGTGTTGGCGCGACCACCAGCCAAAGTACTTGTGGCCAGCAGCGCCAACATCTACGGCAATTGCGACTCATCTCCCATCACTGAAGACCAAACGCCTGCACCCGTCAACCATTACGCTGCCAGTAAACTTGCCATGGAACACATGGCGCTCACACTGGCGGATCAGTTGCCCATCGTCATCACCCGTCCCTTTAACTACACCGGAGCCGGGCAGGGCGGCCAATTCCTCATCCCCAAACTGGTGGACCACTTCACCCGAAAGGCTCCCACCATTGAGTTAGGCAACCTGCATGTCGAGCGCGAATTCAATGATGTGCGCATGGTCTGCGAAGATTACCTTGCCCTTCTGGCGTACGGCCAAAGCGGGCAGACTTACAACATCTGCACTGGCACCACCTACACTTTGCAGCAAGTCATTGATACGCTGAGCCAACTCACGGGCCATCAAATCCAGGTGCGGGTCAACCCCGCATTTGTGCGTGCCAGTGAAGTGCACCGCTTGTGTGGCAGCTCCAACCAATTGCAGCGTTTGCTGGCGGGCAAAGGCATCACCCGGACACAGCCTGCTCTCGCGCAAACTTTGCAAAACATGCTCAGTGCCGCGCAAGCCAAGGTCCTCTGCTGAATGATCAAGGTTGCCTTCAACGCGGTTCCGTTGCTGTCACCCTTGACTGGCATTGGGCAATACGCCAAGCAACTGCTACAAGGCCTGGATGCGCAAACACAAGTGCAAGTGCATAAGTTCTATGCCACCAGCTGGAGCCAAGAAACCAGGCAGCAACCCCTGCCCCGTATGGCCAACCGCTGGAAAGGTTGGATCAAAAAATGGGTGCCCAACAGCTACCAGCACGCCAGAATCGTGCAACAAAAATACTTTTCAAAAGGCGTGGTCAGCATTAAACCTGACCTCTACCACGAGCCAAATTTTTTGGCATATGAATTCGATGGTCCCAGTGTCATCACCGTGCACGACTTGTCCTGGATACGCTATCCGCACATGCAACCCAAAGAGCGCGTCCGTGCCATGGACCAATACTTTGAGCCCGGCCTGCGCCGGGCATGTCGAATCCTGACGGACTCGCATTTTGTCAAGCAAGAGCTGATCGATGTGTTCGGCATATCGCCCCACATTATTCACCCGGTACACCTCGGGGTAGAGGTGCAATACCAGCCCCATACTTCACAGCAGACCCAAGCTACCTTGAGCCGACTGGGCTTGATCCATGGACGATACCTGTTGGCAGTGGGCACACTGGAGCCGCGTAAAAACCTGCAGCACGCCCTGCAAGCCTTCATGGCGATGCCAAAATCCCTGCGACAGCAGCACCCCTTGGTGCTAGTTGGTATGAAAGGTTGGAACGCCAGCCAGCTCGAAAAGCAAATCGCGCCCTTGTTGGCTGCTGGCGAAATCAAGCAACTTGGCTACCTCGCCCGCGAAGACCTCACAAAAGTCACGGCGGGAGCTTGTGCCCTTGTTTACCCCTCGGTCTACGAAGGCTTTGGACTGCCGCCTCTCGAGGCGATGGCTTGTGGCGTCCCGGTCATTGCCTCCAATGTCTCGTCTATCCCAGAAGTGGTTGGCGACAGCGGCCTGCTGATTGACCCCGGCAACGTGGATCAACTCACCCAAGCCATGCTGACCCTGTCTCAAGCCCCCGACCTTCGCCAGGCTTATTCAAGCCGAGCGTTGATCCGAAGCCGCCAATTCAGCTGGGACCAGTGCGCCCGCGAAACACTGAGCGTTTACCGCGCCGCTATCGCATGAAAATCGCCATCGTCCACGACTGGCTCGTCAACTACGGCGGCTCCGAGCGGGTGCTCGAACAAATGCTGCTGTGCTACCCCCAGGCTGACCTGTTCAGCGTGGTCGACTTCGTGCCCAGCCACGAGCGAGACTTCTTGCAAGGTAAAAAAGTCACTACCACCTTCATCCAGAGCTTGCCCGGTGCAGGCAAGCACTACCGCAACTACCTGCCCCTCATGCCCCTGGCCATAGAGCAGCTCGATGTGTCCGGCTACGACCTCGTCATCAGCAGCTCGCATGCCGTGGCCAAAGGCATTCTCATCTCGCCTGACCAACTGCACCTGTGCATGTGTTACACCCCCATTCGCTACGCGTGGGACCTACAGCACCAATACCTCCAAGAATCCGGGCTCGACCGAGGCATCAAAGGCGGGCTGGTGCGCTGGATGCTGCACAAAATACGGCTTTGGGACGTGCGCACCGCCAATGGGGTGGACCATTTCATCGCTATTTCGCACTACATCGCGCGGCGCATTACCAAAAGTTACCGACGCGAAGCCCAGGTCATTTACCCCCCCGTGGACACAGACTTTTTTGTGCCCCTGCCCGAGGGCGGGGCCAAGGACAACTTTTATCTCACAGCCTCACGCATGGTGCCTTACAAAAAAGTCGCGCTCATCGTAGAAGCCTTTAGTCGCATGCCTGACAAACAGCTCATCGTTATTGGTGATGGACCCGATATGGCTAAATGTCAAGCCGAAGCAGGCCCCAACGTGCAACTGATCGGACGCCAAAGCGCAGATAGCCTCAAAGACCATCTGCAACGCGCTAAAGCCTTCGTGTTTGCGGCCGAAGAAGACTTTGGCATCGCCCCCGTCGAAGCCCAAGCCTGCGGCACACCGGTCATTGCTTACGGCAAGGGGGCCGCCCGAGAAACCATACGTGCTGCCGACAGTCAGCTTGGAAACGCCAAAGAAGCCACCGGATTGTTTTTTGAGGAGCAAACCGCCGAGGCCATCATGGACGCAGTTGTGCGCTTTGATACTCTAGCCTCAAGTCTGAAATCTAAAAATTGCCAAAATAATGCAAGTAGATTCGCGAAGTCCAAATTCAGGCAAGAATTTGTGAATATGGTTGATAGCCAATACGCAGCGTTCCAAAAACAAAGCCAAATAGACCCAGGATAAAAGCCCATTGGTTCACCCAGAGATCACCACCTTGGCGAAAAACTCAGAAACCATCTTTCAGATCATGTGGTTCGCTGCACTCATCACCGTGCTGTGGGGCATGTTGGTAGGACACAGTGTAATTCCGCGCTGGGTGCATCAAAACGACAAGATAGCGCACTTTTTTGCATTTGGGGCACTTGCCGGTATGGCTCACGGTGCTTGGCCAAGCTTAAACTTGGCCACCATATGGCTGATGATCGTAGGGCTAGGCTTGCTGACCGAGGGGGCACAACACCTCACGATTCAACACCGGTTTTGTTGGCGTGACGCTGTGGCCAACAGCTTGGGTGCGGGCTGTGTGCTGGCTTTGTTGCATGTCTGGGCATAAATTGGCAAACCCTTACGTTGCGGCAACATTCAGTCATAATCAGACTGCTATGAAAAAGGCCTTAATCAACTGTCAAGCCGCCACGTTGCTTGTTTTGCAATGGTCCAAGGGGCTATTTGCGCTTTGTTTGGTCATGTTGGGTCTGCTTTGGCATGCTGCCGTTCTGGCGCAAACCGATGCAGCAGGGCGTGTTATGTTTGTGGTGGGCAAAGCCAGCAAGCACACTTTGAATGGACCCGAACAAGAGATCACCAAAGACATGATTGTGCGGCAAGGCGACAAACTGGTCACAGCCGCTGACGCCTACGTTTATACGCGCATGGCCGATGGTGCATTGTTGGTGGTGCGTCCTGCCTCCACACTCAGCATTGATCTGTGGCGCTATGACGCAGTCAAACCTGAACAATCACAAATTAAATACACCCTGCACAACGGTTTGAGTCGATACGTTTCAGGCCGGGGCTCCCAGGCGGCCAAGGATCAGTTTCGTTTCAACACCCCCTTGGCGGCGATTGGCGTTCGCGGCACTGACTTCACAGTCTGGTCGCAGCCTGAAGTGACCGAAGTGGCTGTTCGTGCGGGTGGTGTAGTCATGAGTGCATTTGGGAGCAACTGTCAAAAAGAGGCTTTGGGTCCCTGCGAAGGGCGCAGCGCTACAGAATTATTTGCCAGTTCCGGCCCTGGATTTTTGCAGCTCAAGTCGGGCGAAAAGCAACCTCAGTTGATCCCGCTCAATGGCAAAGTTGGGCCCGATCAAAACAGCCCTGCCTTGATCAACGAGCCCAGCGCCAAAGAAGACAAATCTGGCTCCGCAACCAATGGCATGCTGGCGTTGAAAATTGAGAACCGTGTGGAAAAAATGGCAGCCCAATTGAATGCTGAAGCGGTGACTCAGATGCAGGCTGCACAAGTTGTGCCGGTGCCACCACCACTGGCCGTCTGGGGGCGATGGGGCGGATTGGCTACCAACGCCGAGCGTGACCAAATCGTGGCTAACTTACTCAATGGGCGTGAAGTAGCTGCCATTAATTCGTACTACATATTGGCCAGTAAACCCGGCATGCAGACCACACTGCCTGAAACCGGAACGGGCAATTTCAAACTCACAGAGCACGATGGGATTGTCATCAACCCGCAAACCGGCAAAGCAGAAAGCACGAGGGTGCTGGATGGGAGTTTGCGCATTGATTTCGGCAAACAGCGCTTCCAGACCGACCTCAAGCTGGAGGCACTGGGTCAAATGCTGCAAATCGGTGCGGCCGGCAAGGTTGAGCCTGGTGGTATCTTGCGCTCAGATTTGTTTGTGTCACCCACTACGGTTCAAGGCCTGGTGGGCGGAGAAGGGGCAGGTCAGGCCTCTTACATTTATCGTCAGCCAGGAACCAACGGACTTGACATTTCTGGCGCAACGCACTGGAATCGATAAGGCGTGAGAAGGCGTTGATCAACTTGCGACGACTGCCAGTTGCCCACAAATATCTGGTTTGGTCCCTCCTCTTTTGCGTCACAGGTCTTCTGGCCTGCATGCTGCAATGGCGTCATCAGCCGAACGGACTGTTCTCACCCTTTGAACATGCCATCAAAGACGCTATTCGTCGTAGCATCGTCGACACCCGGTCTGAAACGCGCATGGTGGTCATCGACATCGATGAAAACAGCCTGAACATGGTGGGCCCTTGGCCCTGGCCCAGAAGTCAAATGGCCCAATTGATTGAAGACTTGGTGACTGAGCATGGCGTTCGGATGATAGGGCTGGATGTGGTGTTTCCTGCTCCTGCAGATCCGGTCGGAGATATGCGTCTGCAAGCCTTGGCGCAGTTTGCGCCAGTCGTGATGGCGCAAGTCTTTGACATGAACCAACGCGAGCAAGCCATTGTCAGCGGGGTACCCATCGGCACCACGCCGCCTATACCAGGTAACTGGCCACAGGCCCAGGGCCACTTGGCCAACCACGCAGGCTTGTCGCAGGCCCGCTGTGCAGGCAACATCAGCAGCATCATTGACACAGATGGCGCAGTGCGCAGACTCAACACCGTTGTCACATGGGGGCAAGCCCCGCAACTCAGCCTGGGTCTGGCCATGTTGGCCTGCGACACCCAAACCGCTGCTTCATTGCCCCGATTGTTACATTCACTGGTCGCATCCGGCCAAGACCAACACTGGGAGGTGCCTTACAGCAAACACCTCGATGCCTACACCGTCATCCCCGCATCACAGATTTTGTTGCAACAAGTCAACAAGGAACGCTTGCGCGGCAAATGGGTCCTGATTGGCTCTTCGGCGCTGGGGCTCAATGACACAGTCTCCATTCCCTTGGCTAGCAGCGTGCCGGGGGTCATGGTGCATGCCCAAGCCCTAAGCACCTGGTTGGACCAAGTCGAACAAGGCCCTGACAGCACGCATCCCAGCGCCCGTGCCATTGCTGTGCTCTGGACGCTTTCAACTCTTGCCCTCCTGGCTTGGGCCATGGCCCGCTGGCGTGCCTGGCTCTTGCTGCCCATAGGTGCAGCGCTCACATTGACCTGGCTGGGGCTGGCCAGCGTGCTTATCACCTGGCAACAAAGTTTTTCAGTCAGTGCGCCCATCCTCGCTTATTTGGCGGTGCTTTTGATGATCCCCTTGGCTTGGTGGCTCACCCAAAAAGACCGCAAACAACTGCTCAGTACTTTTGCCACTTATGTGGCACCCTCAGTACTCGACAAAATGTTGCAGCAAGGCTTGGACAAACCGTTGACTCCCAGACACACGCGCATCACCGTGCTGTCGGCCGACATGCAAAACTACTCGGGTCTGACCGCCAGTGGCTCGCTGCAAGAAACGGCTGACCTGACCAGGGGCTTTTTGCAGTGCATCACAGAGCCCCTTTTGACACACCAAGGTACGCTGGACAAATACACCGGTGACGGACTTGTGGCATTTTGGGGTGCGCCACTGGATACGCCCCAGCCTGAAAACCAAGCCCTTCAAGCTGCACTCGAAATGGTCGATGCCGTGCATGCCTGGAACCTGCAACGGATGGCCCAAGGCTTGCCCGCTGCGCGGCTTCGCATTGGCATCGAGTCAGGACAAGCCCTTGTCGGCGACTTGGGTACACCCTTCAGAAGCACTTATACCGCCGTGGGCACCTGCATCAACAGTGCCAGCAAAATTCAGGCGGCCGCTAAACACCATCCCCACGACATCCTGGTGGGCGAAGATGCCGCCGTTCACATGACAGATGTGAAGCTTGTCAAAGTAGCTGACCTGCAGTGGGGTGCAACCGTGCGACCAAAAGCCGTTTATGCACCCATAAACGCCCTGCAGAGCAATCCCGAGGGCGGCGATGCTCCAATGCCGGGCACACCTGCTGCGCCTGTTGCGACGACCTCGTCAGCGCGGCTTGCCTCACCATGAGCACCCAGCAGCCCCATCTTCGCTTTGGTGCCTTGCTGGTTGCCATGGGGCTGCTCATGGGCAGCGAAGCCAAGGCCAACCCGGACGCAGCTTACGCCGAAGAGTTGGTCGACATCGTTTTGCAGCACTGCCAAGCTGGCGATGCAGAGCTCGCCAAGGCCATCCGCCAAGCCATACTGCAGCAACTTCAGCCCCCGCCAGAAATACAGGCCTTGCTGGATCAAATTGTGCAAAACGGGTGCAAGCCTCGTCTCGTCCAAAGCCCCAAAAACTACACTGAACTGGCGTTGACCATGGGCTATGACGACAACGTCAACCAAGGCATCAATGCCAATACCATCACCTTGGGCACCGTCCTTAAACCCATCACATTGCTGCTCGATAGCGATTACAAACCCGCCAGTGCAATGCACACGGCTGCCACGGCCACATACCAACGCAGCACGGGCAACGGCTGGGTGCTGCGAGCCGACGTAGGGCACAAACAAATCCACAATTACAGCCCACTCAACACCACAGGCATGAGCCTGACGGCACGTTATGCACTCAAGCCCATGGGCATCGATTCGGCCGTGCAGTTTGGCTGGTCACAGTCGTGGTTGAGCAGCAGCCCTTACCGGCGTACGCCCTCGTTAGACTGGCAAAGCACACTGGGTAACCCCCGCCAACCCTGGGTGCTCCAGGCGCAAATGCAGCAGATCGATCACAGCACCGACACCACGCAAGACGCTCGCATCCACAGCCTGGGCGCTACCCGCTACATACGCTGGGGCCAGCAAGGCATCACCACCCTGGGTGCAGGCCTGCTGTATGACCAGTCACACCAACAGCGGGCGGGCGGGCACCGTCAAGGGCAAAGTTGGCAAGTTGCCGTGCAACACCCGTGGGGCAAGGGGCAATTTCAAGCCCAATGGAGTCAAGTTCGCTGGACCACCGCCAATGACTTTTCCCCCGGGCTGGTCGACCACCGCAGAGAGAACCAAACCACGCAACTTTCGCTGGCGTACCACCTGCGTTTGGAGGGGCGGAGTCGTGTTTTCATGGAGCTTCAGCACAAAAACGCCAAAGACAACATCCCGTTGTATGCGCACACCTCAAACGGACTTGTGGCCGGCTGGATTCAGCAATGGCAATGAATCCTCGTGGGCCAACTGCACCAAAATTTGGGGCTGCAACACCCACAAACCCTGTGGCCCCTTGGCAATCACCCCATCCCGCATCAAACGAGCCAAAGACCGCGACACCGTCTCGCGGCTCGTGTTCAGCATATTGGCCAAATCTTGTTGCTTAGGTACATCGCGCACCAGCCAGCCGCCTTCTGGCGTCCTGATCTGGCTATGCGTCAACCAAGCACACACCCGCTGAAAAGCCTGCGGCAAACTCAACAAAACCCGCTGAATCGTCATCTCGCGCACCTTTCCCACCAAATGCGTCATCAAGCGTTGGGCCACCACAGGTTGGGTGTAAAAGAGGGACTGCGCAACCGCCAAAGGTAGGCAGCCCACCAAACTCGGCTGTGTTGCCTTGATGAACGCCGTGCGAGGCAATTGGTCAATCACGCTCAGTTCGCCAAAAAAAGCGCCGGGTGCAATGGAACTCAAGCTCACCTCCTGCCCGTTGTGAAGCAGGTCATACACCAACAATTGGCCCGTGATCAAAATGTAAAGACCATCCGAAGGATCGCCCTTTCGGCACACCACATCATCCGTTTGCAGGCTTTTCCAACGTGAATTTTCTTCAAGTTTTACCAAAACAGAATCTGCTATGTCCTTGAAAAGAGGGCAATTTCTGAATCTTAAGTGTGCATGCATGAGGCAAAGTTGCTTGAATGAGGAAAATCAATGTTGTAAATGACCAACAAGGTCAAAAGTATCGCACAGATGTGATGTGCGTCACATGTAAAAGGCGGCCTTCTGGTATATTCGAAGAAGCAACGTGCGGTTGACTGTGGATAAAACCCGGTTGAGCAGGCGTGTTGTTGAAATCGATTTTTACTATCCACAAGGAGCTCTCATGGCTAGCACCACATTTTTGCAAAAAGCATATTTGGCCTATTTCGGCCGTCCTGCAGACGCATCCGGTCTGATCACCTTCGCTAACGTCAGCGAAGCCCAAGTCATTGCCTCGTTCAGCGCTTCGCCAGAATCGCAAGAATTCTTTGGCAGCATGCCGCTGTTGGAGCAGATCAACACGATCTACAACAACCTGTTCAACCGTGATGCCGAGCCAGCAGGCTTGCTGCACTGGGCCACCAAGATCCAAAGCGGCGAGCTGACATTGGCTGCTGCTGCCATGGTGATTCTGAGCAACGCACAAAACAGCGACGTTACCGCTGTCGCCAACAAACTGGCCGCTAGCGCTGCCTTCACTGCCGCTGTGGACACCACACCCGAAATTCTGGGTTATGCCGGTGCCGACGCCATTGCACCAGCACGCGCCTTCTTGGCATCCGTGACATCTGATCCAGCCACCCTGACAGCAGCCACCAAGGCTGCTGCACTGGACGCTTCCGTGGCTGGTGTGGTTGATGCTGGTACCCATGGTGCCAACGCTGGCCAGACTTTCATGCTCACTGCCGGTGTGGATCAATTCACTGGTGCAGGTGAACGTAACACCATTAAGGTGTGGGACGGTGTGGGCGTGGGCGGTTCAAACACAACCAACGCAGTAACCGTGGTCGGCGCTGATGACGTCATTGACGGCGGCGCAGGTACCGACACTCTGAACTGGACAGCTACCGTCGACCACAACAACGAGCTGGTCGGTTCGTTCACAAACATTGAGCTGGTGAACATCACTGGCGCAGACAATATCGGTGGCTATAACGCGGAACTGGTTGCTGCATACGCTGATGTTGATGCTGCGCAAGCTGGTGTCGATGCTGCGGATGCTGGTGTCGATGCTGCTTACGATGTTGTCTACCAGGCGGCTTACGACGTGGATGCAGCTCAAGAAGTTCTCTATGAGTTCAATCAGTATTTTGTGTGGGATGGTGGTGATGAATACGTTACTGAGTTGCTGTGGTATCTGACGACTTATGCCGGCGATGTCTATAATTCCTTAGCCGATAACGAGGCTTACGATGCAGCGATTGTGGCTGGTACAGCCGGTTATGTAACTTGGGATGGGATTCGAGCTGCAATCGTCGGCGTCATCAATCGGTACGAAGATGCGTACGAAACCGCTTACGATGCGTTGTACGATGCTGAAGATGTGCGTAACGAAGCTGGATATGTGCTTAACGTTGCTCAGGACGCTCGTGATAACCTCGAAAACCTCGACAACGACGGCCAAATCGATGCATCGTTCTTCGGTGGCATGCTCACGTTGACGCACGACGGTGAATATGTCGACACCATCGAATTGACTGGCGACCAGACTCTGGTGTTGACAGGCGAAGATGTGAACGGCGATGTGTACATGAAAAAGGGCGCAACCGTTGCCAACATCGTGTTCGATGGCACCGTGAGCGCTAACGACTTCGACTTGTACCAGGACGGCTCCGAAGGCAATGCCCTCGACACCATCAATGTGACTTCCAGCACGATTGAGTCGCTGAGCTTGTGGACCTACAACGCCGCCCAAGTCAACATCGACATCGACACTGCAGGTGCAGTTGATCTCTACTTGGATTCTGTCGATGTCGATGTGGCAGCTGTCATCGATGCCAGCGCCAGCACGTCTGACCTGAACGTCTACACGGATCAACAAGACATTGCTTCGATCACTACTGGCTCTGGCGATGACACCGTGACCTGGGATGCTGAAGGCGTGCCCAATGATCTGACCATCGTTACCGGCGCTGGCTCCGACACCGTGGTGTTCGACAATGTCTTGCCGCAGAGCGGCACGCTCACCGTCGAGCTGGGCACAGACAATGACACCTTTGATGGTTCCGACATGCTGCTGACCGATTTCGCGCCTGAAATCACCAAGGTTGACGGTGGTGCTGGCACTGACACCCTGATGGTGTTGATGGAAGGCTTCCAAACTGAAGAGTCCTACATCCGTCTGACGGAAGACTTCACCAACTTTGAGACCCTGGTTCTGACCCAGTACGATGATGTTGTCAATAATTATTCCGATGGCCTTGATCCGGTCGAAATTGACGCTTCCAAGCTGGCCAATTTCACCCGCTTCGTGTTGAATGGTTACAACGACTACAACGACGAAGGTCCAGTGGTGTTCACCAATGTGTTGTCAACTCAAACCGTCAGCACCCAGTTCGACTGGTACGATGGCAACGGCGGTGGTGCGGTCAACGTGACCGCTCAGGGTTACGATGTCGCCGGTGCCGATGTGGCTGACATCAACGCAGAGCACATCACGCCAGTCAATGGTGGCTATACCCACACCGATTGGGAAATATACGGCGACAACGCAACCCTCAGCATCAGCAACAACAGCGTTGAAGATGACGAGCAAGGTGCAGAAGTTGAAGTCAGCGGTGATGTCGCTACCTTGACCCTCAATCTGGACGGTGGCTTCACCTCTGGTGACGGCTATGCTGAAGTTTATTTGTATGCGCAAGACGATAACTTTGCCAACTTGACCTCGGTCACCGTGAATGGTGAAGGCGCTTCGTACGCCAGTATCTCAAACTACGACGGCGCTGCGCTGGCCACCATCAACGCCACCGGCATGGATGCAACGGGCCTGACATCCGATAGTGGCTGGGACTCTGACTTCTACTACTACACCGAAAACGCATCGGTGGTCGAGTCGATTCAGCTGGGCGATGCTGTTGACTACATCGGAATCGGTTACATCACCGATGGCGATAACAACACCGTTTACGGCTCCAACCGTGGCAACATGGACACCATCACCGGCTTCGACTTCGAGAACGACTACGTCTACGCAGGCGGTGAAGATTTCACACTGGTTGCCGAAGCCGATTTGGTGGGCTCCACGCTGGCCACGATCCTGCAGAACTTGGCAACTGACACTGCCGTCGATGCCTTCGTGTTCCAGTACAAAGGCGACACCTACCTCTACAACGACGTGGAGCAAGGCGTGACTGCGGACACCATGTCCTCTAACGATCTGCTGATCAAGATCGTCGGTACGGCTGGCATGGAAGACGCCGGTTATGAGGGTAATTGGGTTGATTGGATCGCAGCGGTCTGAGTTGACTGAAATGCCTCTTTGAGGTGAGAGGCCCGCACACCGTGCGGGCCTTTTTTTATGCAGGAGAAGAAATGAACGTTGCGACTTGCCTAAACCATGTGGAACCCCATTGGGTCGAACTGCCCGCCTTGATGGATGAACATGGCCACGTTATGAAGCGCGGAGCACTACAGTCACTGGTCATGTCCATGGTTCAGCACTTGGTGCAGGCGGGTGTCAAGCGAGGCGACCTGGTCGGTTTGGCGACACTGGGCCATGACCAATACATCATCACTACGCTGGCCATTGCTGCGCTGGGCGCGGTTTCGATGCCCCTCCCCAAATTGCCGCATCTTGAACAAAAGATGACTGGGCATTGCCGATTCGTGATCGGGAGGCTGGCAAACTCTGATCCAAAAGATGATGCTACTCATTTGGATTTCCCTAACGCTGAAGCTCTCGCCAATCCACCGGCGGTTGAGTCCGTGAAACTGTTTGACGAAGCAGGCCTGTTTCGCATCAGCCATTCATCAGGTACAACAGGGACGCCAAAAGCCGTAGCCATCAGCCACGAAGAGCAGACGCAACGCTTGCGACAACGATCTCTGGTGATGCCGATCCAGCCTGGACAGAGTCTGTTGCTGATGATGGGCTTGGATGCGGAAGTTACGATGACCTACGTTCTGTATGTTCTGGCAAGAGGTGGTGCTTTGATCATTCCCGGTGGCAACGGGGGGGCGGAACTGCTCAGAACCTTGGAGAACGCCAGCCCCAACTACGTGCTGTCCTCGCCACATATCTGGGCAGGCGTGGTTCAGGCTGCTTCAGAGCGTCATTACACGCCAAATGAGTCAAAACCCGTGATTTTTCTCGCCGGAGGCAAGCCCGACGAAGCTACGGTGACCGGGAGTGTCAATCACTTCAATGCCATTCTCATGTCTGATTACGGTTCCTCCGAAACCGGGATGCTTTCAGTCAACCGATTCGAAAAAATGGACAAAGCATGGAGCTATGCTGGTAAGTTGTTGCCCGGCGTGCAATGCGATGCATTAGATCCAGAAACCTATGCAGCATTGCCAAAAGGCAAAGTCGGAATTTTGTCATTCAAGGTGCCGGGCATGGTGAGTCATTACTGGAATGCTCCGGAATATGATCGCAGATTTTTCCACGGTGGCTGGTTCAGCACTGGAGATTTAGGTTGCGTTGACGAAAAAGGCTTCTTATTTGTAGGCGTCAGAGTCAGTCGTATCGTCAACAGAAAAGGTGTCAAATTTGACCTTGACATGCTTGAGAAGTTCTTAACGCAACTGCCGTATATCAAGGAAAATGCCTGGATCAAGATTGAGCAGATCGGTGTAGAGAAATTGATCTTGTTTGTGGTTATCGACCAATCAAGCAATTCTGCAAAAGAGAGCAAAACCCATATCAAGCAAGCATTGGGTGAGCGTTATGCGCCGGATCAAATGGTTTTTATTGAAAAGTTGCCGCGGACCGGATCGGGGAAGATTAATCGCGATCGTTTGCTAGAGCTTATGCAAAGCAGTACTAGCGCTGCTGAGAAGCTGAATTGAATTAAATTACTAAAAGGAAATTTTGTGAAAAACTTGACCATTGACCTTTTGGAAACCGCAGATGTATTTCCAGACAAGGTCGCTGTGACGACCGAAAGCGGCGATCTGACGTACAAAGCTTTACGGTTAGAAGTGGTGGTTGCAGCTGCCCATCTGCGTGAGGCAGGAATCACCGCCGGCACGGGAGTTGGATTGGCACTGAAGCATCCAATCGATGCGCTGGTGGCCGTCTTGGCTATAGGTTTGATCGGTGCGCGTTGGATGACCTTCCCCGGACGCGACCGAAAAGAAGCCTTGGTGGCCATGGGCGTGACGCATGTCGTCGCATCAAGCAAAGAGGACGCTAAACCCACAGAAGGTCTGGATCCACGTTTCAAGTTGCACACTTGGAGCCGCCACCGTGATCCTGAACTTGTCAAGCTCCATGCCGCAGACATCCGTGGTCGAGCACCCTTGGAGAGTACTTGGTACATGGCCGTGACTTCAGGCACCACGGGCACGCCGAAGATGATGAACCTGAGTTACGCCAACTACTGGGCCCGCAACAAGAAGGGCAAGCTCACGCACGACTTTGACCCAGTGATCACGTGTAACCTGTTCCCGCCGCTCAGTGGGCCGTGGTTGTCCTACAACCTGCGTACCCTGGCCTTGCAGGGTACGTTGGTGATGAGCCGAAATTTTGCTTTCCTGCGCCAGAAAAACGTCCAAAAGCTCTTTGGCTCACCCAGCCAGTACGCCAGCTACCTCAAGAGCATTCCGGCAGATGTGGAAGGCAAGCTGCCGATTGCCCACGTAGCAGGCGCCACCCTGTCCAAGGTGTTTGCACAGCAGATTCTTGAGCGCTTCGAAATCATCCACAATTTCTACGGCGGAACTGAAGTCGGCGGTATTGCCCGCAATGTGATCCGTTCTGCCGAGGACAACTTGCGTTGCGTCGGCAGAGTTCTCGAGGGCAACGAAGTGGAGGTTGTCGATACCACTGGGAACGTTCAGATGCCGAAGACAGTTGGGCTGATTCGTGTCCGCAATAACATCATGGTGCAGCAGTACGCCAATAACCCAACGGCGACGCAGGAATGCTTCAAGAACGGCTGGTTTTACTCCGGTGATACGGGCTACTTCGACGAATCCGGACTGTTGTACGTCACGGGGCGTGCCAATGATGTGCTCAACATTGGTGGTACGAAAGTCGACCCGCACATCATCGACGATGCGCTGACTGCCTGCGAAAGTGTTGCCGAAGCACTGACCTTCAAGGGCAGCTTCGAGGGCAAGGACAAGCTGGCCGCGCTCATCGTTCCAGTTAAAGGCTCCAGTTCCCAACAACTGCGAGCCGATATTGCGAGCGCGATGAGCGGCTTGCCCAGACACCAACGGGTCGCTGGCGTGTTGTATGTCAATGATCTGCCGCGCAATGCGAACGGCAAACCCGTCCGTGCTCTGGCGCAGAAGTTGGCGGCTGGCCACAAGTTCCTCAGCGTCGCTTTCAGCGAGCCAGCACCTGCTGACCAAGAACACGGGCAAACGGTGCATTGATGCGAATGACCAGACTCAGCCATGAGTGACTTACAGCGCCTGACCACGCGCTATGTCGAACGCGAAGACAGGATTCGGCTAATTGGAGAGAACGAGGACCGTGGGGTCGTCACCTTATGGCTGACGCAGCGTCTGGCCAATCGGATCATCGGACCTTTGTGCCGGTGGCTCGAGAGCCAGGCGCAGGATTCACAGGCAGCGTCAAAGCCTAGTCCGCGAGTGCAGCACGAACAAACCTTTGAACAGGAGCGTGCCGCCCAGGCACTGAAACCCCAGCCGCCTGTACAGCCCGAAGGCACATCCACCGAATCCCTTGTGGAGTCGGTGGATGTGCAGCGTGGCGGCAAAGGTGTGCGGCTGGTTTTCAAGGATGGACAGCAAAAAATCCTGGCGACGCTGACCTTCAGTTCTACTCTGACCCGTCAATGGATGGCCATTGTGTTGGGTCAATTCAAAGCGGCGCAGTGGCCCCTGGCTGCTTGGCCGCAATGGATGCTGAACGTCGGACGGAGACCGGAGGGAGGCGAAACAAAATGGCACTGATCCCATGAAACTCGATCATCTTTTCTCAACGCCGGTCTTTACATTCCATGTCAAAGATGCGGATTCTCTTAATGTCGCCTTGATCAATGACATCCAGGCGCTACGCGCGACTTCGCAAGGCTTGCAGCGCAGCAACCAGAAGGGGTGGCATTCTGAAAATGATTTCTTCAAGCGTGAAGAACCCTCATTTAAGAAACTCGCAGTGGCCTTGATGACTGGCGTCAAGGCGGCCACCCAAAAGCTAGCGCCCGACTATGGTTTGGATAATGTGGACATGCTGGTCGAGGGTTGGATTAATGTCAATTCAACCGGCGCTTTCAATGTGCCGCATGACCATCCGGGTTATGTGTGGTCCGGTTGCTATTACGTACAGGTTCCGCCTACTCCGATAGGAAGCAGTGGCGTACTTGAATTCCTGGATCCCAGAACCAATATTGCTGTTTCTGGTTTGTCAAATACGGCTGCTTTTTCGAACAAAGTTCAGCGCAAGCCTAAGGCTGGACTGTTTTACATCTTTCCCTCTTACCTGATGCATTGGGTGTATCCCAATCAGGAGCAAGATGAGCGTATATCGATTGCTTTTAATGTTCGTTTCGTCAGGAAGGGCAGTCAAGGATGACGCTCCATTCAGAATTTTCACGATTCAAAAGCTTGAATGAGCTCATGACAATCGATTGGTTCAACTGTTGGCGCCGTTTGAAAACTGACCCAAGTGTATTACTTGGATATGTCATGGTTTCGGAATATCAGGATGACTACACACCAAGTGACATTTGGAGCGAGGGATGACCGATTCCGCAGCTGCCAAGACACCAATTCAATGATATCTAATTCAGTAGTGAAACATGACCAATACTTTCCGCCCCACCGACGTGCTGTACAGCTCGCAATGGCACTTCAGTCAAATCGGGCAGCTGGGGTTTCGTGCGGGTCTGAGCACGCAAGGCATCGAGCGTGTGTGGCGTGACACCACTGGGGTGGGTGTGGCCGTGGGCATCTGGGATGATGGTGTACAGGTTTCGCATTGGGATCTGAACGCCAACTTTGATGCAACAAAGCGCGTGACTGTGAGCGGTCAACTCAACACCGGATTGCCTATGACCACGGAGGATGGCCACGGTACAGCCGTTGCTGGTTTGATTGCCGCTGCCCATAATGGCCAGGGCGGCGTGGGTGTCGCCTTTGATGCGCGCGTGACTCCAGTGCGCATTTTCGGGGGGGCCGATGACATCAACAACGCATGGTCGCGCTACCTGACCACTCTCGACAGTTTGGGGCAGTTTGACGTGACCAACCACAGTTACGGGGGCTTTCCCAGTTTTTATGCTTACGAAGATGTGTCCAAGTTTGCAGCAGCGTCAGTCAGCGGACGTGCTGGCTTAGGCACCATCAACGTGAAGTCTGCCGGCAATGACAATGTCGATGGCAATGGCGATGCGCTGGATGCATCGCGTCACACGGTGACCGTGGCGGCACTTGACGCCAGTGGCAATGCAGCTTGGTATTCCACTTATGGAGCGCATGTGCTGATTTCAGCGTCTGCAGGTGCGGTCACCACCGATTTGTTAGGCAGCAATGCAGGCTATGACGGATTGCTGAACGGTGACTACACCGACCAATTTGGCGGCACCTCGGCCTCTGGTCCTGTCACGGCCGGGGTGATTGCATTGATGTTGGATGCCAACGCAGGTCTTGGCTGGCGTGATGTGCAAAACATACTGGCCTATTCCGCCACGGGCACCGGCAGTATCTATGGCGGCGCTTCTGGTAACGAAAATAATTTTTGGAAGTGGAGCGGTGCCAAGAACTGGAACGGGGGTGGATTGCACTACAGCGAAGACTATGGC
The DNA here is from genome assembly GCF_003063435.1 of Limnohabitans sp. 2KL-1. Taxonomy (GTDB): domain Bacteria; phylum Pseudomonadota; class Gammaproteobacteria; order Burkholderiales; family Burkholderiaceae_C; genus Limnohabitans_A. Next base: position 584,467 of record NZ_NESL01000001.1, read on the forward strand.
TACGGCATGGTCAACGCCTTCAATGCGGTACGCATGGCCGAAGTCTGGCGCATCCTTTATCCCGTAGCGAGCACCACGTCCAACGAAATGAGCGTGACCACTGGGGCCTTGACAATCAACCGGGCGATTGCCGACCTCAACACCCTCAGCTACGCTTTTTCTGTCGCGAGCAATCTGGAGTTGGAGCATGTCAGCCTTACCCTATCCCTCAAACACACGGACTTGACCGACTTGCGCATCAGCCTGGTTTCGCCAAGCGGCACCAGAATGTCCTTGTACGACGGAACGACTGGACTGAGTTCCACATCGGACTACGGCCTGACTTATACCTTTGGCCTGGATGGTCTGCGCGGCGAATTGGCAACGGGCAAATGGACACTGGACATTCGCGATGCGGTGCGGCGCGACAGCGGGACACTGCAAACGGTGACCCTCACGGGCTATGGCACAGCCGCTGCAGTCGATGATGTGTATCACTACACGGACGAGGTGCTTTACTTGCTCACGCAAAACGGACAAGCAGGGCGCATTGCCCTGAAAGATACCGATGGGGGCGAGGACTGGATCAATGCTTCAGCCATGTACCGCAATTTGCAACTTGATTTACGTCCAGGTCTATCCTCTTTGGCTGGTGGCACGGCCTTCCTTCGGATCGACAACACAAGCTGGATTGAGAACGCGATCGGCGGCGATGGGAACGACACGATACGCGGTAACACCAACAACAACCTCCTTTACGGCATGCGTGGCAACGACACACTGTATGGTGATGCGGGCACAGATACGGCTGGCTTTTGGGGCTCGGTGATGGATTACGAGGTCACCAGCTTAGATGGCATGACGACCGTGTTTCATCGTGACAGCGGATCCACCGACTGGTTATATGGCTTTGAATGGTTGAAATTCGATGATGTTTTGATGGCAGATCTGTCTGCACAAACCGAACCAGAACCGCCTGTTCCGCCTCCAGTCACAGGTACCACGGGGGCAGACAACCTCAGCGGCACCGCAGGCGATGATGTGCTGATGGGCCTGGCCGGCAACGACACACTGCAAGGCAACGCAGGCAACGACATCCTTGACGGTGGCGCGGACAACGACACCATGCGCGGTGGCCAGGGTGATGATGTTTATGTCATCGACAGTCGCCGCGATGTGGTGATTGAATTCGGTAACGAAGGTATCGATTCCTTGAGTACAACGCTTGCCAGCTACACCCTGGGCAATGAAGTTGAAAACCTGTCTTACACGGGCCTTGCGGCGTTCACAGGCAATGGCAATTCGCTGGCTAATTTACTCGAAGGTGGAGGTGGCAAAGACCGACTTTCGGGCCTGGCCGGTCACGATGTGCTGAATGGTCATGCAGGCGATGACATGCTCATTGGCGGCCTGGGCAACGATTCGCTCCATGGTGGGGATGGCAAGGACATATTCAGATTTGAGAGCGCGCTCAATGCCGCCACCAACACAGATTTGATAGCCGATTTCACTTCGGGCGTGGACCAGATCCAGCTGGAAAATGCAACGTTCAAAGCATTGCGTAACGCAGGTGTGCTGCCAGCTTCGAGCTTCGTCCAAGGCATGAACGCATTGGCCAAAGACGCCAACGACTACATCATCTACGACACAACAGCGGGCAAGCTTTATTACGATGGCGATGGTTCGGGCAAAACACTCCCGATACTTTTTGCAACGCTGACAGGTATGCCATCGCTGAGCAGCACGGACTTCTTGATCACCTGAATGCCATCGTTGTTTAATCTTGACTCCACCATGGCGCAAAACCCCTCCACATCGAATGTTGGCTCAAATGAGGGCTTTCATTCGATAGGCTCCGTATTGCGCATTGCTGAGCGCTGGACGATGCGGCCTGGCATGTCTCATGGTTTGCGGCAGCCCGGGCTACGTGGACTGGTCATGGTGCGTCATGTCGATGCGCATCAGCTCGATCAAGTCCGTTTTTTTCTGTCACGGTTTTTCACACCCGCTGTCACGCACGAACAGTCCTTGTCAACAACACCGCGCGATCTGGTGAATTTTTTTCTTCAGACCGTTGTCAGTTTGCAGCAAGAGCTGGGTCTGGCGTTGGACACGCACACCCATGTCTCAGAGCTTCGTCGATCAAAGGATGAAAACACCTGGCTGCGGTTTCAGGCGATCATGCCAGCGCCGCACTTCCGCATCACCATGCATGTCATTCAGTGGCTGGTTCGACAACCTTGGTCCAAGGACACAAGCCCTGAGCCAGTCATTCGTGCGAAGCAGGAATTGGCAATGGGCTTGCAAAGCCAACTCCCCAAAAGCATCAACAATGAAAGCATTCGCAGTGCGGCTTTGAAGTTGGGCATACCGTGCTTCAACATGCCTGCCGGCATGTTGGTGCTGGGCATGGGCGAACGATCGAAATGGTTGCAAAGCACGCAGAGCCACGCCACATCGGCCATTGGCGTCCAAATTGCGAGCAGTAAAAAACTGACTGCACATGTTCTTAAAACCTGTGGTTTGCCGGGTGCAATCCATGAGTCTGTCCATTCCGCCGAAGAGGCGGAAATGGCCGCTGCAAGGCTCGGGTTTCCCGTTGTCGTCAAGCCTGAAAATCTTGAGCGTGGTGTTGGCGTGAGTGCAGACTTGAGGAGTGCGTCTGCGGTACGGCGTGCTTTTGACATCGCGCACCAACATTCAGACCGTATTCTTGTCGAGCGTCACTGTCCGGGATTCACGCACCGCATCAGTGTGTTCAATCGCAAGATTGTGCGTGTGAGCAAGCGCATCGCAGGCGGGGTGGTTGGCGATGGCCACTCAAGCATTCGCGCCTTGCTGCTTGCCGAGCCGCAAAAGCTTGGAAATTCTCGACTCCAGCGCCGACAGGATCGCCCGCTTCTGGCACTGGACGACGAGGCCATGGACTTGCTCATTCAAGATCAATTGACGCCCGAGCATGTTCTGGAAAAAGGCCGTTATCTGAGGTTGCGGCGCCGCGACAACATCAATGCGGGCGGACGCAACGAGCGAATTCCGATGGCGCATGTGCACCCGGACAATGTGGCATTGTCCATCACTATTGCGGATTTGCTGGGCCTGGATTTTGCTGGTATCGATTTGATCATCCATGACATTTCCAACTCATGGCGCGACACCCCTTCTCTTGTTTGTGAGGTCAACTCGATGCCTCAATTGGGGGTTGGATCTGATCCCGAGGCTTACGTGCACATCCTGCAAGACTTTTTCCCACAGGGGTGGTCGATTCCTGCGAGGCTGATCATCGTTCCTGATCGTGAAGATGCCCGGACTGTAGTCCGACAGCCATTTTTGGAGGCGAATTGGGGACATGGTGTTTCAGACATTGCCGGTCTTTGGGTGTCTGGCAAACCTGTCACAAAAGGTTTTGTGTATGGATTTGCTGCTGCACAAGCGCTGCTCATGAGACCGGACGTCTCGCGTGTCGATTGTTTGATGAGTCCCCAAGAAATCATTCAGTACGGCACACCTCTGGCAGCGTGGGATGACATCACAGTGGCCGGAAAAGCCTTTTTCAAGCCAGCGGACCAGGCCATTCTGGCGACAGCCATCCACATCCTGCGCCACCACCACACCACTGTGAAAGTCCATGTTGAAAACGCCTGACATCCCCCGTGAAAACCTGCTTGAGCTGGCGCGATCCCAGTTTCAATTGGCTCAGCAGCATTGTGACGAGTGCTGCACCTACCATGCCATTTGGCCTTATTTGCGTATCGCCGGGGCAGTCGGTGGCGTGGAAGCCGATGAACCTTTTCTGCAGCCCATCCTTGAGGATCTTTTGCAGCAAGGCCGCACCCAAATTTTGCTTGCAGGCAGTGCCGACAGTGGGGTCACGGCCTTGGTCCATAGAGTGTGTGTCAAGCTCAAACATCCTGCGCGACTGACAGTTTTGGACCGTTGCATGACACCTGTGATGGCCTGTCAGACATATGCCCAAATTCACGGACTGGATTTGTACGGTCTTCATGCGAATTTGCTGAGCATTGACTTGTCATCCAAGTATGACCTCATCATTGGGCATTCTGTTTTACCTTTTATCCCTTCTGATGAACGGCGCACATTATTGGCAGCTTTGGCCAAAAAATTGAACTCAAATGGTCGCGTTTTACTGACGGTCAGAATTTCTTCAAGTCAGTCAAATGCAATTAACCCCCATTCACAGCAGCGCGGTCCACATGAAATGGCTAGCTTTGTGATTGATCAACTGACTTCACAATCCATCCATTTGCCGGTTTCGTCAGCATCATTTCATTCGTTGGTTCACGACTACTTTCAGCATCGCAGGCACCAAGTCAGTCAATTCACCACCCAGGAAACGTTGGCCAATGACTTCGATGCGGTCGGACTCAAGGTCCAAGCGCTGATTCCGCTTGGGTACGGCAACAGTTACAACGTGGGCGGTCAATTTACAGATGTGCGCAGCAAAGGTTGGGCCTATGTTGTTTGTCCTGCATAGTTTTAAGGTCACATGGACTGAGGCCGACCTTGAATTCGCGATTTTCGATTGTTAACCCTCCATCGCTTCGCGTTGTGTTCTAGAAAAATCTGTGTTTTTGAACGATTGATCGTTCAAGATACAATTAAAAACATGAATTCTCACAAAAACGCAAACTTCGTCTTTTGATTCAATGTTTTTAGGATTTTTTCAATCAAAAGACATTGCCATTGATCTGGGGACGGCCAACACGCTGATCTATGTCCGAGGGAAAGGCCTTGTGCTGGAAGAGCCTTCGGTGGTGGCCATTCGCTACGAGGGCGGCGCAACGGGTAAGAAAACCCTGCAGGCCGTGGGCAAACAGGCCAAAGCCATGCTTGGCAAGGTGCCGGACAACATGCAAGCGGTCAGGCCGATGAAGGACGGGGTAATAGCCGACTTCGCACTCACAGAACTCATGCTCAAAGAGTTCATTCGCATGGTTCACCCCAGGAGCAGCTTGTTCCGGGCAAGTCCTCGCATTGTGGTTTGCGTGCCTTGCGGCTCCACCCAGGTAGAGCGACGTGCTATTCGCGAGTCGGCACTTGCGGCAGGTGCCAAAGAGGTTTATCTGATCGAAGAAGCCATGGCCGCCGCTATCGGTGCCGGTTTGCCCGTGACCGAAGCTTCTGGCTCCATGGTGGTTGACATTGGCGGGGGGACCACCGAGGTGGGCATCATCTCGTTGGGTGGCATGGTGTACAAAGACAGTATCCGCGTGGGGGGGGACAAGTTTGATGAGGCCATCATCAGTTATGTGCGCCGCAACTACGGGATGTTGATTGGTGACCATACGGCAGAACTGATCAAGAAGACGGTAGGCGTGGCCTTTCCGACCAAGCAGGTTTTGGAGATGGGGGTGCGTGGGCGCAACATTGCCAAAGGGGTGCCCAGCAGCTTCACGATTCGCAGCCAAGAGATTTTGGAGGCTTTGAGTGATACGCTGGGGCAGATTGTGGAGGCGGTCAAAATCGGGCTGGAGAACACGCCCCCGGAGTTGGGTGTCGACATCGCCAACAAGGGCATGGTCCTGACGGGCGGCGGTGCTTTGTTGCGGGGGCTGGATCTGTTGCTGTCGGAAGAAACGGGCGTGCCCGTTTTGATCGCGGAGGACCCCTTGACTTGTGTGGCCCGGGGTTGCGGCATGACCTTGGAGCGTCTGGACGAATCGGCCAGACTGTTCAGTTGACAGGTGTGTCATGCACGGCTTGAAGATGCCCAAGATGCTGTTCGCATTGTTGACTTGGCTGCCTTTGTGCAGTCTGGCCAACATGAATGTACCTGCAGCACAGCCCTTGCCACCTAAGTTCACGCTGGTGGAAATTCGGGCACTCATCAAAGCGAACCGCTTGCCTGAAGCCGCCAGTGCCATCGCCATCCAACTGCAGCAACGACCTGACCCCGAATGGCAATTTTTGCAGTGCGTGGTGCAAGCCAACCAAAAGCAGGTGCCACAGGCTATTGGTTGTTTCACTGCATTGGTCAAGTTACACCCTGACATGGTCGAGGCCTACAACAACCTGGGCGTGCTGCATGCCAGTCTGGGGCGTCACGAAGAAGCCAAGCAGTGGTTTGACAACGGTTTGCGCCGTGTGCCTGCGCTTTGGACGGTTCACCAAAATATTCTGAATTTGCAGGCAGATTTGTCCCGTAAAGCGTATTCACGTGCCTTGCAAATGGAAGTGCCTGTGCGTGAACCGCAGGCCAAGCTGAGTTTTTTGGCGGCCACGTCAAGCGTTTTGCTGGCCAGTACCGCTAGACAGGACATCAAGGCGGCCAGTCAGTCCGGGACTAAGGTGCCTGTGCAGTCCCCATCATCTGCGCCTGTTACAGCCACAGCGCCCGTACAGCCGGTGCTGCCGCCCCGTCTGGCCACCACGCCTGCACCCGCTGCAGCCGGTGCAGCCGGTGCAATGCTTTCAGTCAAGCCGACCTCGCCTGCGTCGATATCGCCAGAAGTCAAATTTGACGAGAGCCAAGTCCAGGTTCAACAGGCTGTTGAGGCCTGGGCCAAAGCCTGGAGTGACAAAAACTTGTCGTCTTACTTTGGTGCGTACTCATCACGGTTCACGCCTGGTAAAGGAGTCGCCCACGCGGACTGGAAGGCCGAGCGAACGGCCCGCATTGCGGGTCGACAGTTCATTCGGGTGGCTGTCAGCAACGTCACTTTTGAAAAGAAGGGCCCGAACATCACCGTGCGCTTGACCCAAACCTACGAATCGGACAACTTGCTTTCCAGTAACCGCAAAAGACTGGAATTCGCATTCGAAGACGGTCACTGGAGGATCGTTCGCGAGACTGTGATTGGCCAAACACCATGAGTTCAAGACCCCTTTTCGTCAAACGTACGCGGCTGAGTTATCGGCTCCTCTTGTGGGCAAGCCCGATCTTGATCTTCATCCTGGCTGTCGTTGCCTGGAAGGTCAAACGCCACGAGGTACTGGCATGGTGGACGCTGCCTTCTGACTCTGCCGGGGCTGTTCTTATGACTTCAAGTCCGCCTATGCAACCAACGGAAACTTCTGGCAAGCCGGACCCAAACATTCAACCTGAGTCGGCGCCAGCACCGGCAATTGCCGCCCTCAAAACCGAGCTTGGGCAAACGTCGCCGGTCGTGCAAGGCAGCCTTCCGTCCACAGGCGACACAACGGCTGCACTCAAGACGGCATTGGACCAATGGAGCACGGCTTGGCGTGCGCAGGATGTGCCGACTTATCTGGGCATGTACGCGGCCGACTTCTTGACGCCGCAGCGCATGAGCCACCGCGACTGGGCGCAAATGCGTTCTGCTCGCATCCTGGGTAAACAAAAAATTCAACATGCGATCCGGGACGTGCAAATCGACCAGCAAGGGTTGTCCGCAACCGTGAAATTCACCCAAATTTATGCTGACGAGCGCACCGAGATCACCGACAGGAAAACCATGCAATGGGTGTTCCGAGAAGGGCGCTGGTTGATCAAGCGTGAAGCCACGGACTAAAGGCATGTCGCTCATCACTCGGCTTCAACGGCTGTTGTTGCAGCTGGGCATCTCAAGCGGAACAGGGCAAATGATGCTCATCGCCGCCTTGTTGAGCCTGCTCGCATTTGGGGCGTTTCGGCTGGACGGCCTGAATGTGTCTGCCAAGTCCGCACAATTCACCGGCAGCCTTGTGAGGCCAGCGTCTTTAGGCGTTCCATGGCAGACCGTTCACGAATTCGAGCCCGAGGACCTGAAGCCATTGACCCGGTCATTTGCAGAAGACGGTGCCCCGGTGCCGCCTAAAGTCGCAGCCAAACCACGCACCTTGTCTGACAGCGGCGAAAGTTTGTTTTTGCAAAGTTCCCGCTTGTTGCAACAGGGCCATTACGCACAAGCTTTGAAGGTGGCCGAAGACATGGCCTACAGATATCCGAATTTTCAGCTTGGAAACCTGTTGCTCGCGGACTTGACGGCCACCATGGCGCCAAGGCCCAGCGACATCGACATGGTTTGGAAAAACCCCGAATCACAGCGCCGCCTGAGCGAACTCCAAATCGAAGCCCAAAGGCGCACCCGTCATGCCGGCAAGGAAGCTTTGGCTGGCAAACAGCCTGAACCCTTGCGTTACCTGTCTTCCAAAATCAACCATGTGGTGCTTGTCGATGCGCATAAGTCCCGCCTTTATGTGCTGGCCCGGCAGACCGATGCCCTCCCTGATGCTGTCCCTCTGGTCATCTTTGATGCGTATGTGTCTGTGGGCAACAGCGGCACTGGCAAATGGCGTGAAGGCGACGGCAAAACACCCGTAGGTGTTTATTTTGTACAGAAGCATTTGACCGACCCCATGCTGCCCGATTTGTACGGCTCGGGCGCGTTGACGCTGGACTATCCCAGTCCCATCGACAAGTGGCAAAAACGCACCGGTTCAGGCATCTGGCTGCATGGCTCTGCCAGTAGCCAGTACGCACGTGCGCCCACATCCACCGATGGCTGCGTGGTGCTGGCCAATGACGACATGACACGCTTGGTGCAGTTGGGCATCCCGCCAGAAACCCCTGTCATCATCGCTGAACAATTGAACTGGCATACGGTGACGGCCCTTGCGTCGGGTGATCAAACCAAGTCTCTGGTCACACCTGTAAAACGCAGTAGCCAACCACCTTGGCCTCAACCTGCAGACCTGCGCGATGGGGGAGAGGCATGGCACATGGTGTCCGCGTTCCAATGGAAAGACCAGCAACAAACCGTGGCCGTGGTCAGCTATGACCCGCCCGCCTCCAGCGCGTCAAAACACCGGCTGCATACCTATTGGATAATGCAGGGCGATCAATGGCAGCAAGTCAACCGGCCAAGTGCACCGTGAACCCGAACTTTTCCATTTGACCGCATCTTGCCTCGCTCACCCATCAACCGATATGCCCATCACCAACCTACGCACGCTGGCAGCCGCACAGGAAACCGCCAATCCCAACCTTGCCGAGGTTGAGGCCGACTTTTGGCGTGAGCTGCAAGAGATAGAAGCCGAGGTCATGGGCTGGACGGAGCTGGCACCCGGCACCTATTTGCACACGGCCTGCGTTCAAGGGCCTTTCATTGAGATCGTGGGCGTGGCCTCTGCCAGCATGGTGGCGGACAACGTGCTGTGGCTGCTGTGAGGGCCGCGCCTGCGTTTATGCGATGTGCAGGGCTTTCAGCACGGGCAAGACCTTGACCTGAAACTCTGCGGCTTGGGCGCTCAATTCGGCTAAGTTGCCCTCGTCTGACTCGATGGTTTCGCCGCCCTTCACCAGTTTTTGCGACTGCTGGTTCAAGATGTCCCACACAAAGGCCGCCCACTGCGCAGGCTCCTTCAGGCCCTGCCCCATGGCCATCAAAAACAGCTGCTGAAACCGGTTCACCGTCACCCCGCCACCCGTCACCGGGCTGGCCAGGTAACTCACCTCGTTGCTGCCGCGAGACTTGTGCATGATGTGGGCGTTGATCTTGTCGGTTTTGGGTTTGGCTGCCTGCACCACGGCATCGGCCTGCACCAAAGCCAAATGCCCTGCGCCCGTCAGCACCATGGCCGCCTGCATGATCTGCGCCAGGCTCACGCCCTTGTCCTGCGTGGCCTGCTCCAACTGCCCCAGCGTCATGGGTTGGTGACTGGCCAGTGCATCCAGAATCGGGCCATAAACGCCCTCGCTCAGGCTCACCTCACCCACAGCGCCTTGCAGCTTGAGCGATACATCGGCGCGAGGGCTGGTCAAGATCACCTTCTGAGCGCGCATCGCATCGGTCTGGTCCAGCGTGTTGAGTTGGCGCGCCCCCTTGACCCAATAGTCCTTGCGAAACTGCTGGTTCACCATGAAATCCCGCGTCGTTTCGCGAAACATCGCATCCGGAATGTCTTTCAAAAAAATCTGCTGCTCCGGGCTCAGGTTGATCACATCAATGTGATCAAGGTAATTGGCCGAGCAAGCAAACTGCACCTTGGCCCCTTCCAGCCACTCGGCCATGGTGGCAAAGTGCATGGGGTGCCAGTCGCGGTTGAAGTACTCGTGCGCCAGGTAATCGCGGCTGTGCGCCTGCATCTTGGTCAGCCGGTCGCCCACCAGCGGGTTGGCGCGGCTGTAAGCTGGGTTGGTGGCCAACAACTTCTCGGCAAAATCCATCGCGCCATTGATGCGGTTGACAATGCCACCGCCTTCAGAGCCCAGCACCTGTGCGTGCTCGGTCATCAGGTGGCGCATGGGGGCAAATGTGGCCCAGCCGGGCAAGGTGTTGTAGCTGATGTAAAGCACACCGCCCACCTTGAGCTTGCTGCGCAAAAAGTCCACGATCACTTGGCGGTTGGTGTCGCTGATCCAGCTCCAGATGCCATGCAACCCAATGTAGTCACCCCTGAAAAATTCACTTTCAGGCTAGGGTCAAGCTCATTGATCCGGACTTGACCGAGGGACCCATAAAAAACTGCCGCAATCGGTGGCCCAACTCTCCCAAACCGGTGGACAAAAGCAGGCGTAAAAAAAGGCTGATGCCCTTTTTTACGATCATGCGCAGCAGCCACCGAATGTTGTAACCGGCTGCGCACAACACCGCGTGCAAACTGTCGCCCAGTGACCCTTTCAGGTGGCACCGGTTCATTCGGTGATCTGCTTTCAAGTGTCCAATGATGGGCTCGATGGCTTGTCGGCGCTTGAGATCTTTTTTGTCTTCATCCGTCAGACTTTTGAATTTGCCCCGGTGCTTGATATCAATGTCTGTGTTGGCTTTGTCCACCCCCCGGTAGCCCAGGTCAACGATCGCCTTGTTCGGCTTGGTGTCCAGGGCTTGCATCAGGATGCTGGCTTGCTCCACTTGCTCCACTTGCTCATTGAGCGTGTGCCCGTCATAAGGATTGCCAGGGAAGGCTCTGGCACCCACGATCAAAGTGCCTTGGAGTGTGGTGGCAATGCCCACTTTCACACCAAACTCATACGGGTTGCGGCTCTTGCCTTTGGAGATGCACTCCACTTCCGGGGCGTGCCAGCTGTACAGCTTGGGTTGTTTGTCTTGCGCCTTTTTGCTGCGCGACTGGGCGATCAGCCTTTTGGCTTTGTTGATGCTCACGCCCAAAGCGTCTTGAACGGCTTGGCTCAAGGTCGTCATCTTGCGTGCGATCTCGCGGTGCAATCGGCCCACGATGGTGGCTTGGCGTTTGATGGCCTTGCGCATGCGTTTGAACTGACGGGCATGGGCGTAGCGCCCAGCCTTGTAGCCCAGCAGTTGGCCTTCTTTGGCGTAGGTTTGCTTGAGCTCGATGCCCTCGGCCTTGGCCGCTTCAACCAGTTTGACGCGAGCGGTCTCCAACAACTTGCTATCTGTGGGATGAGCGATGGCTTTTTCTTGAACAGTGGAGTCGACAATGATTTGACTGAGCTCTTTCTTGGCAATGAGCTTCAGGGTGACGGCAACCTCTACCGTGCGGGCCAGGAGTTCCTCGACACCTTCTTCGCCCAGCAGTTTGCGGAACTTGACCAGTTGAGTCGGGTCGCAAGGCCAGCGGTGCTCAAAGTATTCGTTGCCAGAAAAGTACTGCCAAGTGGGTGTCTCGCCCCAGCGCTGGATGAGGTCTTCATCGCTTTCGTTGAAGGCGTGTTTGAGGTACAGCAGGGCGACCATCAGGCGGGTGGGCAAACGCGGGCGACCGGCTTTGGAGACGCCAGCACCGGCAATCACTTCGGTTGCGCCAAACAAGTCCGAATCTTCGATCTTCTTGCCAGCGCGCACTTGGCGGGCAAAGAGGTGGGCAAGAGAAGCTTCGATTTCTTGCCAAGGCATGCGGTTGGCCAAAACGGCCAATGGATGACGCAGATCGATCATTTGATCGAGGCGGTTGCGAAAGAAATCGGCGGTGATGGACATATGGGCCTCAAAAACTCCCAGAAAACAGCCTCCATTGAATATCAATGTGGGAGTTTTGAACATTGGGAATGACCCTGAAAGCTAGCATTCATGCGGGTTTCAGGGGTTTATCAGGGACGACAATGTAGTCAAACTCGGGCAAATCGCTGCGCTGGGCAAATTCGGCAAAGGCTTCGTCAAACAAACGCGCGCCATTGCCGGACACCGCCGCCAGCGATTGCGCAAACCCGGCCTGCGCGGGGTTGAAGTCGGTGCCGTGCCACTGCGTGACCGACGCCGCTGCGTGCAAATTGGCCGACACGCCTTGGCCAAAACCCAATTCACAGGCCGTGCCCACTTCAGGGAAAACAAGGCCTTGGTTCAAAAAAGCCAGCTTCACGCGCTGCGGGTTCAGTTCGGTGTAGTAGCCATAGGTGTAGCCAATGTCGGCCACATAGCCAGCGGTCCAGTCGCTCATGGGGTGTCCTTTTGTGGTGTTATAAAAAAACCCCACCCCCTTGTGAGGGATGGGGTTTGAAGGTTTCATTACAGGCCCTTGCCATCAAAGTGGCTTGGGCCGGATGAAAGCGTGATCAGGCGATCAGCAATGTGTCTGCACTGGAGCTGAACGCTGCTGTGCTCAAATCAACTGTGCCAGTGATTTTGACGATGATGTCGCTGGCGTTGTTGAACGAGGCCGCATTGGACACGTTTTCCAGAACGTAAGTGTTGCCGCCTAACTGGAACCAAGACACATCACCAGCGTCTGTCGAATTGATGGCAGCGTTCGCGTAATCCTGGAAGACGGCCGTAGAAGCCAGTACCACTTTAGAAACCAGGAAGTCAGCAGCGGCAGCGCTGAACTTGATCAGGTCGCCTGCGGTCAGGTCGGTGATTGTGGCGTAGCTGTTCACGTTGGCGGTCACATTGCTCACGTCGAATGTGTCTGCACCCGCACCACCGGTCAAAGTGACCAGGTTATCCATGACTTTCAGTGTGTCAGCGCCTGCACCACCCAGCAAAGTGTCGCCTTCGCCCATGGCTGTCAAAGTGTCATCACCGGAACCACCTTTAACTGTGGTTGCTGCAGTACCGACAGTTGCCACGACCAATTTGCCAGTGGCGGCAGAGCCGTCCACCAAGGTGACTTTGGTCGAACCAGTCAGGTCCAAATTGACGTTACCCTTGCCTGTTACGTTCACTGTGGTTGCAGCGGCGGCGGTCAGGGTCAAGGTGTCCACAAATTTAGTCGACATGGCCGACAGGTTGATGGTTTCAACGCCAGCGACTGTCACTTTTCCGATGGTCACGTTGGCTGATTCGGCGGCGTCAGCCACCAAATTCACCACATCGGTGGTACCTGTTGCGTCCTTCAGCTTGATGGTCACGCCGGCAGGATCGGTATTGGCACCCAACAACTCGACAGTCGCGTTGTTCAGCATTTTGTCAAGCGTCAAGTCTTTGGTGCCGCCTGTTGTGATGACGTGGTTGATGTCGTCCAAGTTGTCCAGGTTGACTGCAGTTGCAGCACCCACATTGCCCAATGCAAGGATTTCGAAACCGTCGATCTTGGCTTCAAAAGTGGCTGCTGCAGATGCATCTTTTGCATCGGCTGCGACCATCACCAACTCGTCAGTGCCGTCGCCACCGGACACGGCGGCGGTCAGTGCTGTCGTACCTGCAGCCAACTCAACAGTGTCGTTGCCAGCGCCAGTGCTCACAGCTTTGGTCACGCTTGAGGCAGTCAAGGTGACGGTGTCTACACCTGCACCACCGGTGTAGGTGGCTTTGGATGCATCAATCGTGGCGGTGACAGCACCGGTTGTGCCGGTGGTGTCCACAGACTTCAATGTCGTAGAACCCGTGGCATCAAAAGTTGCGCCAGCAGCGCCGGTCACGGTCAGTGTTTCAACGGCGGCCAAAACTGAAGCTTTGAAGTCGACCGCTTTTGTACCGGCCAAAGTCACTGCTTTCACACCGGCTGCAGTCAACTCAAGAGCAGAGTCTTTGCCATCGGCAGTGATGTTCAGTGTGGTGTAAGTCGCACCAAGATCCAGCGTGCTTGCAGCGCCCAAGTTGTTCACAGCCAAGGCCAGCGTGGTGGCTTTGGTGTTGGCAACGACCAAATCTGCAGCGCTGTTGGCCAAGCTCAGGCTGGCCAGTTTGTTGGAGGTGACAGTTGAGGCTGCACCGTAACCATCAAGCGACACGGTGGTGATCTCTGCGCCGTCTACAACAACTACACCGCCGATAACTCCCATCTTGCCTGCTACTGCTTCAGTAGCGGCGGCACCAGGAGTTTTAATGTCTGACGTTGGGCCTGTCGTGGCGATCTTTGCAGCAGCTGCTGCTGCATTTTTTGCAGTCGCATCAACAGTGATCACGCTGCCTGTGGTGGTCACAGCACCTGTGCTGTAAGCACCGAATGTACCGGAGTAGATGCCTTTGGAGGTTGAGGCAGAGCCGTGCACTGCGTCTGCGCTCAGGTTGGCAAAAGCGGCGGCCACTTCAGCGGCTGTCAGCGCCTTGGCTGTCGTGAAAGTCAAGCCACCAACGGCAATGACTGCGCCAGCTGCGGCATCGGCAAAAGTGACTGTATCCACTTGCTTAACACCGGCAACAGCGACGACAGCGTTTGCAGCGGTTGCAGCAGCGTCTTGTTTGACGGTTACGGTCGTGGTTTTGTCACCGCCATTAACGGTCACTGCGCCTTGGGTAACGGCTTCAGCAGCTGTATCTTTTGCTGCGGCTGTGGCGTCGGAAGTTGCAGTTTGAGTCACGCTGACTGTGGTTCCGCCTTTGATGTTGATTGCACCCAGTTCGGCTTTTGTAGCAGCAACGTAGGCAGCACCTGTCGATGCGACAGTGATCGCGCCTGTGGGCGCTGTAGTTGGGCCAACTTGACCAATGTCGATCTTGCCAGCAGCAGCACCGCCAGAAGTCACTGTTACATCTGTACCGCCGTCAACCTTGATGTCGCCTGCGCCGTTGGTCGCAGTCACTGTCACAGCGCCTTTACTGTCTGCCACGGTGACAGTTTTAGCAGCTGTCGCAGAAGCCACGGCTACAGTCGAGCCACCTGTAACTTTGATGTTGTCAGTCGCACCCGATACAGCAACAGCTGTAGTGGCGCTGGCTGTCAAGTCGACTTTCTGAGCTTGAGTCACATTCAAATTGGTCACGTCTGCTGGCGTAGATGCAACGGTGACATCGCCTGCGCCCTGAACTTCAATGACTTCAACGCTGGTAAGGCTAGGCAACTCAATGGTGCCTGCCGCGAAACCAATCTTCAGTGTGTCCTTGCCTGCGCCGCCATTGACGGCATCAAGTGCGCTCAGCGTGTTGACCGTGGAGCCGCCAACGTCCACGCCACCGACGAAAACGTCGTCACCGTCGGTGCCTGTCAGGCTGTCCAGACCAGTAGTGAGCATGAAATACTGTATATTCTAAGTTATTGTTTTTAAACAAGAAAATTATCTTGTAAAATAAAAACGTTTTCCCAACGACGATATTCGTCGTTCAACGACAAAATATACAAAAGTATTGTTTTTCACATTAAATGAAGTGTTTAAAATAATATGATCATGCCAAAAAACATACTTACGAATGAATTTGTTCTCCATTTGAAATGTGACCCGGGTCGGGCACACATGGAGGTGTTTGACCCCGAGTTGCGCGGCTTTTATGTCGACGTGCTGGCCAGTGGGCGCAAGAGTTTTCGGGTGCGCTACCGCTTCGACAAAAAGCTGCGGGTGGTCACTCTGGGCGATGCCTCGCTGATGACGCTGGACGAGGCCCGCATGGGCGCACGCGAGTTGCTGCGCAAGGCCAAGGCGGGCACCAACCCGATGGCCGAGCCAGTGCATGTGCTGGGGCCGACCATTGAGGCTTTCTTCACAGAAAAGTACCTGCCCTATATCAAGAGCTACAAGCGCAGCTGGGACACCGACGACTCGATGATGCGCAACCATTTGTTGCCCAAGCTGGGCAGCAAGCACATGGGCAGCCTCACGCCGCCCGATGTGGCGGTGTTTGTGGAGCAGATGAAGGCCGGTGGCTACGCGCCGGGCACTTGCAACCGGGCACTGGTGCTGCTGCGCTATGGCTACACGCTGGCGGTGCGCTGGAAGGTGCCGGGCGTGGAGACCAATCCGGTCAAGGAAGTTAAAAACCTGTTGGATGACAACAAGATCGAGCGCTTTTTGACGACGGAGCAGACCTCGCGCCTGTTGGCCGCCGTGCGCGAGAGCGAAAGCGAGATGCTGCCCTATATCGTGTTGTTCTTGCTGTACACCGGGGCGCGCAAGCGCGAGGTGCTGGATGCCAAGTGGGCCGATGTGGATTGGGAGCGCAAGTCGTGGCGCATTCCCAAGACCAAGTCGGGCAAGATCCGGCATATTCCGCTGTCCACCGGGGCGCTGCAGTTGCTGGAGTCGCTCAAGCGCCTGGCGGGCATGGCCGGGGGCATGAACAGCACGGTGGCCGACAGCGGCGACCTGGCCTGCCGCCACATTTTTGCCAACCCGGCCACGGGCTTGCCTTATGTGTCTTTCTTTTACAGCTGGGATGCGGCCCGCATCCGCGCTGGTTTGCCCGATTTGCGGGTGCATGACCTGCGGCACAGCTTTGCCTCGTTTTTGGTCAATGCCGGGCGCAGCCTGTACGAGGTGCAAGAGCTGCTGGGCCACGCCGACATCCGCACCACCAGCCGTTATGCGCACCTGAGCCGGGATCGACTGTTTGAGGCGGTGGAGATGGTGCAGGTGGTGGGTTGAGCACGGGCAGCGGGCTCTTGGCGGGGGACCCTGCGCATTTGAAGTGAAAATCAATTATTTTGTAAATTTCTATCAATTTCATCTAAAGTGGTGAGATTTACCCTGTTGGGTAAAAAATTCATATAGGAAGCGGTATACTCTTCCTATATGAATAAAGTTCTGCGCATTCCGCTCAAGGCCTCAGCCGCTCAATATGAGCGTTTGATGGCTTTGCAAAAGGTGTTCGCACAAGTTTGCAACCAGCTGGCGCCCGAGGTGTCCCGCACGCGGGTGTGGAACCGGGTGGCCTTGCACCACTTACATTACCGCAGCTTGCGCGAGCAGCACCCGGCGCTGGGTTCGCAAATGGTGTGCAACGCGATTTATGCGGTTTCCCGCACGGCCAGGCTGGTGTTTCAGAGCCCGGCCAGCGCTTTCAATGTGCAGAAAATGGGCGACCGTGCGCTGCCGGTTCTGCGCTTTGCCGACACGTGCCCGGTGTACTTTGACCGCCACACACTGAGCCTGAAGGCGGACAAGTTGTCCTTGTTCACGCTGGACGGGCGCATGCAGTTTGAGCTGACTTTGCCTGCCGAGCAGCGGGCCTTGTTTGAGCAAGGCAAGCTGCGCGAAATAGTGCTCAGCCGTGGCACAGACGGGGTGTTTGTGTTGTCGTTCTGGCTGGAGTCTGGGCCAACCGAAAACACCACTGAACAAACGCAGGATGTGCCCGAGCCTGAAGTGCAGGGCCCCCTGATTCCGGATTACGTTTCTGTAGAGGTTGCTTGATGAAGCCCAATTCCCCCCCCTCAGAGCTCAAGTTGGCTCTGTCCCAATTCAAACCAGTTTGGCGAACGGCGTTGCTGCTGAGCCTGGTCATTGGTTTGCTGGGTTTCACGTCCACGGTCTACATGCTGGAGGTGTATGACCGCGTGGTCAACAGCCGCAACTTGATGACGTTGGCGTCGTTGACGCTGGTGGCGCTGGGCGCTTATGCGGTGATGGAGGTGCTGGAGAAAATGCGCACCCGTATGTTGTGGGGCGTGGGCATACAGCTGGAGCTGAAGATGTCGCAGCGGGTGTACAACGCCATGTTCGACGGTTTGCGCACGAAGAACATGACCGGTGCCATGGACGCGCAAAACGATTTTCGCTCAGTGCGCGAGTTCTTTTACAACCCGGCTTTGTCGGCGTTTTTTGAGTTGCCCATGGCCGTGGTGTCACTGGTGTTGATTTTTGCGATCAACCCTTGGCTGGGCTTTGCCGCCGTGTTTGGCGCGGCGGCCCAGACCACGGTGGCGTGGATGCTGCAAAGCGCCTCGCGTGAGCCTTTGCTGGAGGCTCAGCGCCGCTCGCAGATGGCACAAAGCTATGCCGAGGCTTCGCTGCGCAATGCGCAGGTGATGGAGTCCATGGGCATGGTGGCATCGGTGCGTGGGCATTGGCAAAAACGTCAGGACACGTTTTTGGCCTTCCAGGCCAAGGCCTCGGAGGCCGCAGGTGGGCTGAACGCGGTGTCCAAGTTGTTGCAGCAGTTGATGGGTTCGGTGCTGTTGGGTCTGGGGGCGTTGTTTTTGCTGCGCAACGAACTCAATGGCGGCTCGGCCATGATGATCATTGCCTCGGTGCTGGGCGGTCGTTTGTTGGCACCTCTGACACAGATCGTGCAGCAGTGGAGCGCCATCGTGAACGTGGGCGGGGCCTGGCAGCGACTGGATGCCTTGTTGGCCGAGGTGCCTGAGCGCCCACAAAACATGCCGCTGCCCGCGCCCAAAGGCCATTTGACTGTGGAGAACCTGACGGCTTCGCCGCCCGGGCAAAACTTTGCGGTGCTGAGTGGCTTGCGTTTTGAGTTACCCCCGGGCGAGGTGCTGGCGGTGGTGGGGCCTTCGGCTTCGGGCAAAACGTCGCTGGCCAAGTTGCTCATGGGCATTTGGCACCCGATGGCGGGCAAAGTGCGCTTGGATGGCGTGGACGTGCACGTTTGGGACAAGACCGAGCTGGGCCCGTACCTGGGCTATCTGCCACAGGGCGTGGAGTTGCTGGAAGGCACGCTGGCCGAAAACATCGCCCGTTTTGGCGAAGTGGACATGGCCCGTGTTGAGGCTGCCGCGCAGCGTGTGGGCTTGCATGAATTCATTTTGGCCTTGCCACAGGGCTACCAAACGCCGGTGGGGCGCGACGGCGGTTTGTTGTCGGGTGGTCAACGCCAGCGCGTGGCATTGGCCCGAGCCTTGTATGGCGACCCGGTGTTTGTGGTGCTGGACGAACCGAACTCCAGTTTGGACGAGGCGGGCGATGCGGCCTTGAACCAGGCGATTGCCTCGCTCAAAGCGCAGGGCACGTCATTTGTGGTCATCACCCACCGCACCAGCGTGCTGGCAGTGTCGGACCGCATGTTGGTGCTGCGTGATGGCGCTCAGCAGCTGTTTGGCAGCACGGCCGAGGTGATGCAAAAGTTGCGTGGCGGCCCGAGCGCGCAAGTTGCGGGTCAGGCGGGTGGCCAGGCCGCTGTGCCTGCAGTGCAAGGGGCTTGAGGTTGAACATGAAAAACAAAAACGTGATCTTGCGCGACGAGTTGTCTTCGGTGTTGTGGCAATTGCGCCGCGAGTTTGCCGTGGTGGGGGTGTTCAGCATGGTGGTCAACCTGCTGATGCTCACACCTACGCTTTACATGCTGCAGGTGTATGACCGGGTCATGCTCAGTCAGAGCCAGACGACGCTGTTGGTGGTGTCCTTGATTTGTCTGTTCCTGTTCGGGGTGATGGCGTTTTCTGAGTGGGCGCGCTCGATTTTGCTGGTGCGCACGGGCGTTCGGCTCGATCAGTTGCTCAGCCAAAAGGTGTTCAATGGCACGTTTTTGGCGTACCTGAACC
Organism: Limnohabitans sp. 2KL-1; assembly: GCF_003063435.1. Classification (GTDB taxonomy): domain Bacteria; phylum Pseudomonadota; class Gammaproteobacteria; order Burkholderiales; family Burkholderiaceae_C; genus Limnohabitans_A. The sequence goes on from NZ_NESL01000001.1 coordinate 603,916, forward strand.
CCGGCGATTCGTCGCCGGCCAAAGCGTTTTCGGACCTGACGGCGGTGCGCCAGTTCTTGACGGGCAACGGCATCTTTGCCTTTTTTGACAGCCCTTGGGTGCCGATCTACATCGGGGTGCTGTTTTTGCTGCACCCTTGGCTGGGTGTGGTGGCGCTGGTGTTCGCGGTGGTGCAGGGCAGCATCGCCTGGTTTGGCCACCGCCAGAGCAAAGAGGCGCAGCTGATTTCCAGCCGTTCGCAGGCCGAGACGCAGGGGTTTTTGAGTTCCAAGCTGCGCAATGTGGATGTGCTGGTGTCCATGGGCATGCTCGATGGCTTGTACCGTCGTTGGCAAGACAAGCAGCACAAGACTTTGTTGCTGGCGGGCAATGCGCAGCAGCAGACCGGTGGCTTGACGGCGCTGAGCAAGTTTGTGCGTTATGCCCAGCAGTCGCTCAGTCTGGGGGCGGGGGCCTGGCTGGTGGTGGTGGGCGAGATCAGCCCTGGTGCCATGATCGCGGCCAACGTGCTGATGACCCGTGCGCTGGCGCCCATCGATTTGCTGGTGTCCACCTGGCCCAGTTTCTTGACGACCAAGGATGCGTTTGAGCGCTTGCGTGTCTTGCTCAAACTGACGCCTGCTGGCCGCACCGAAGTCTTGAACGCCAGACCCTTGGGGCAGTTGACGCTGGAGCATGTGGTGGTGAGTTTGCCGGGGCGTGACAAGCCGGTGCTGGACGATGTGAGTTTCACAACCTTGCCGGGCACGGTGACGGTGGTCCTGGGCCCGTCGGGCTCGGGCAAGTCCACCCTGGCGCGCGCCATGATGGGCATTGGCCATTTGCCGCAAAGCGGTCGTGTGCTGCTGGATGGCACGCCCATCACCGACTGGACGCGCGAGAGCCTGGGGCCGTATGTGGGTTATCTGCCGCAGGACATCGAGTTGTTTGATGGCACCGTGGCTGAAAACATTGCGCGCATTGGTGAGGTCAATTCCGAGGCGGTGATCGCGGCGGCTCAGGCGGCTGGTTTGCACCAGATGATTTTGCGGTTTCCTAAGGGCTATGACACGCCGATGGGGCAGGCGGGGGCGTTCTTGTCAGGCGGGCAACGTCAGCGTATTGGACTGGCGCGAGCCTTGTACGGTGAGCCTTCGCTGGTGGTGCTGGATGAGCCCAACGCCAATCTGGACGATGAGGGCGAAAAAGCCTTGGTGGGTGCCATGCAGTTGCTCAAGAGCAAAGGGGCCAATGTGGTGCTGATCAGCCACCGACCCGGTGTGCTGGCCGTGGCGGACCGTGTGGTGATCTTGCAAGACGGCAAGCTGGTGGCCAGCGGCCCGCGCGATGGCGTGCTGGAAGCGCTCAAAAAACAAAAAGAAGCGGCGGCCCTGGCGGCGGCGTCTGCCCCGTCGGCTGCACAGTCGGCTTAAACATTTTTCTAGAGGTCTGGTGATGTCGAATCAAAAATTATCCAAGCAGTTGGGCGCGCAGGTGGAAGATGCGCAGGTCGCCCGTTCGAGCGACGAGAACGCTTTGCGCGCTTCGGCCGACACGCGGGGCATTGCCCGCAAGGGCTTGTGGGTGCTGGGTTTGGGCTTTGGCGGGTTTTTGCTGTGGGCCAGTTTGGCACCTCTGGACGAGGGTGTGCCCAGCATGGGCACCGTGGCCATTGACACCAAACGCAAGGCGGTGCAGCACTTGTCGGGCGGTATCGTCAAGGAGGTGCTGGTGCGCGAGGGCGACGAAGTCAAGGCCGACCAGGTGTTGATGCGACTGGATTCGGCGGTGAGCCGGGCCAACTTTGAGTCGGTGCGCCAGCGTTATGTGGGGCTGAGCGCCATGCAAAGCCGTTTGCAGGCCGAGCAGCAGGGTTTGGCCAAAATCACCTTCCAACCCGAAGTGCTGGAGGCCATGAGCGACCCGGAGATTCTGGCGCAGGTGAACAACCAGCGTCAGTTGTTTGAATCGCGCAAGCAGGCCTTGAAGGCCGAGTTGCAGAGCATGCAAGAAAGCGTGAAGGGTTTGAAAGCACAGCGCGAGGCGTCTCAGGAGGTTTTGCTGGAGCGGCAAAAGCAGTTGCTGCTGGTCAAGGATGAATTGGCCAATATCCGCGAATTGGTCAAGGATGGTTATGCCCCGCGCAACCGTCAATCGGAGCTCGAACGCATGCAGGCCGATACGCAGGCATCGATCGCCGAGTTGTCGGGTGCCGTGTTGCGGGCGACCAGTTCCATGGCCGAGCTGAACCAGCGCATGCTGGCGCGCCAGTCCGAGTACCGCAAGGAAGTGGAAACCCAACTGGCCGATGTGGCACGCGAGGTGCAGGCCGATGCTGAAAAATATGTGGCGCAAAAGCAGGATCTGCAGCGCGTCGACATCCGTTCGCCCGCAGCAGGTCATGTCATGGGCCTGGCCGTGCAGACGGTGGGTGCCGTGGTGCAGCCCGGACAAAAATTGATGGACGTGGTGCCACAAGAGCAGGACCTGTTGCTGGAGGCGCACATTGCCCCGCATTTGATCGACAAGATTTCGGTGGGTTTGCTGGCGGACATTCGCTTCAACACCTTTGCCCACTCGCCCCAGTTGGTGGTGGAGGGCAAGGTGCTGTCGATTTCGGGCGACTTGGTCACCGACCCCCAAAACCCGCAGGTGTCGCACTTCCTGGCGCGCTTGCAGGTCACGCCCGAAGGCAAAAAGACCCTCGGCGCACGTCAATTGCAGCCAGGCATGCCGGCCGAGATCGTGATCAAGACGGGTGAGCGGTCGATGCTGAAATATTTGCTGAACCCCTTGCTCAAGCGCATGGCCGGCGCCATGAAGGAGGAATGATGGCCATGCCGATCAAAACCACCCTGCTGGGCTTGGCCTTGGCCAGCTCGGCCTGGAGCGTGCAGGCCATGAGCTTGCTGGACGCCTACAAAACGGCGCTGGAGCAAGATGCCACCATTCGCTCTGCGCGTGCGGCGCTGGATGTGGGGCGTGAGCGTTTGCCGCAAGCCAAGTCCCAGCTGCTGCCCAGCGTGTCGGCCAACGTGGCGCGCAACAGCAATCAGCTGCAGACCACCACATCGACAGTCACCAAGGAAGACTATTTCAGCGACAACAAGACTTTGTCTTTGCGTCAGCCGCTGTTCAACCTGCAGCGCTTCTTTCAGTACAAGCAGGCCCAGGATGTGGTGACCGAGGCCGAGGCCACGTTCGAGCGTGAATTGCAAAACCTGACGGTGCGGGTGGGCGCGGCTTACCTGGAAGCCTTGCTCAGTGCCGAGCAGCTGAAGCTGGTTCTGGTGCAAAAGCAGCAGTACCAGACCGTGTTGGCGGCCGCCCAAAAGGCGCTGGTGGCGGGCACAGGCACCCGGACCGACATTGACGAGGCCAAAGCCCGTCTGGACATGGCGCTGGCGCAGGAGCTGGAGGCTCGCCAAAACGAGGATTACACACGCCGCCAGTTGGAAATTTTGCTGAACCAGCCGGTGGCCCAGTTGAACCTGCTCAAGCCCACGGGTTTGCAGGCCATGCCCACCCTGGCGCACGACCTGAATGGCTGGATTGAAAAGGCTTTGGCCCAAAGCCCCGAAGTCAAGGCCCTGGAGGCGCGCTTGCAGGCGGCCACCAAAGAGATCCAGAAAGCTCGGGCCGGTCACGCGCCCACCCTGGATGCGGTGCTGCAATGGTCCGACAGTGGCAGTGAAAACGTCACGCGCCTGAACTCGCGTTTTGAGAACAAGGCCATTGGTTTTCAGTTGACGATTCCCTTGTACCAAGGCGGGTATGTCAGCTCTCTGGAACGCCAGGCCGCCGCTGACAAGCTGCGCCAACAAGAAGCGCTGGAGGCTTTGCGCCGTGACCTGGGCTTGCGCGTGCACCGTGAATACCGTGGCGTGACCGAGGGCGTGCTGAAAATCCGTGCGCTGGAGCAAGCCCTCAAGTCCAATGAGCAGTTGTTGGACTCCACGCTCAAGTCGGTGCGCGCCGGGGTGCGCAGTCAGCTGGATGTGTTGAACGCCGAGCAACAACTGGCCACGGCCAGCCGTGACCTGATTCAGGCACGCTACAGCTACCTGATGTCGCGCTTGCGCCTGTACTCGCTCAGCGGAGAAGACCCCTTGGCCGCTGTGGAGGAAATCAACGCGGCATTTGCGCCGTGAACTGAGCGCCAGGTTTTTGCTGCTGTTCAGATTTGGCGTTGGCCCAGCAAATGCTTGGCCAGTTCTGAAAATCCGGCCCCTCGTTCAGCCGATGTGATGTAGCGCGGCGGGTGTGTCAGTTGCGCCTCAAAGCGGCGAATGTTGGCCACGCCCACGCTGTGCGCAAAGTGCGCAAACATCACCTGGTCGTTGGTCGAATCGCCCACATAGACCCAGCGGTCGATCTCGGCATCCAGATCGCGCCCCCACAGTTCGCGCACGATCCAGCGCGCCCCGGTCAGCTTGCTGTGCTGGCCAAACCAGCCGTTGATGTGGATGCTGCTGACGGTGGCGGTCATGCCTTCGGCCTGCATGAGGCGCACCACCTCATTGATGGCGGTTTGCGCCAAGTGGGTGAATTCGCCGTGGTCAATCGCGATGTCGGTCTCGCGGCCTGCGCTGTCTTGCGAACGGCCAGCGCCTGGCACTGTGCGCTCGATGTGGGTCAGCACCTGTTGCATGCGGGCGAAGTGGGCAGTGCGTGTGTCGGCGTCTTGCTGGTACAGCTTGCGCAGGCCCTGACCGGGCATGTGTTGCAGCCCCACCGCACCGTTTTCCGCCACGATCGCATCCACCGGCCAGCGGGCCGCAAACGGCTCGCTCCAGCCCACAGGCCTGCCGGTGATCGGCACCACATGCAGCCCCGCCGCTTTCAGATCGGCCAGCGCCTGCAAGGCATCGGGCGTGATGGCCCCGTCGGTGGTCAGCGTGTCGTCGATGTCGGTGAAGACGCCGACGATGGCGCGGGGAACCTGCCAGCTGGAGACGGGTTGCATCAGTGAAAGTCGCTTTGAATCAATTGGGGTCAGATCCCAATTATTTTTCAAATTTATCCAGCCGATCCCAAGGCCAGCCCCGCGTGCTCGCGCAGTGGGTGGAAGTGGATCTTGGGAAAGCGCTCTTGCGCCAGTCGCACGTCATACGGGCTGGTGCACAAGTAAGCCAGCGTGCCTGCCGCGTCGAGCGACATGCGCTGCGGGTAGGCGTTGGTGAACTCGCGCAGCTCAGCCGGGGTGTCGGCGGTGATCCAGCGGGCACCGGTGTACTGGCAGCCTTCGAGGCGCACGTCGCAGTCGTATTCGGCTTTGAGGCGGTGCTGCACCACCTCAAACTGCAGCTGACCCACCGCGCCGAGCAGCATGGGGCCGCCGATTTCGGGTTTGAAGACCTGGATCGCGCCTTCTTCGCCGAGTTGGTCCAGGCCGGTTTGCAGTTGTTTGGTGCGCAGCGGGTTCTTCAGGATCACGGTCATGAAGAGTTCGGGCGCGAAGAAGGGCAGGCCGGTGAATTGCAGGTTGGCACCGTCGGTGATGGTGTCGCCCAGCTGCACACCGCCGTGGGTGGTGAAACCGATGATGTCGCCCGCGTAGGCTTCGTCCACCGCTTCACGCCGTTGCGATAGGAAGGTGACCACGCTGGTGGGCCGCAGCTCTTTGCCGGTGCGCTGCACCTTGAGTTTCATGCCGGGGGTGTATTTGCCCGAGGCCATGCGCACGAACGCGATGCGGTCGCGGTGGTTGGCGTCCATGTTGGCCTGCACCTTGAACACCACGCCCGAGAACGCGCTGTCTTCGGGCTGGATTTCTTTGACCACGGGCTGCTTGTTGACCAGCAGGTTGCTGGTGCGGGGCTTGGGTGCGGGGGCGAGATCCACCAAGGCGTCGAGCACTTCCATCACACCGAAGTTGTTCACGCCGGAGCCAAAGAACACCGGCGTTTGCTTGCCCGCCAAGAAGGCCGCTTCGTCAAAGGCGGGCGATGCGCCAGTGGCCAGCTCCATGCTGTCCATCGCGGTTTGCCATTCCAGGCCAAAGCGCTCGGACAGCTGGGCTTGCTCGGTGAGCGGAATGGTTTCAAAGTCTTGCGGCAGTCGCTCACTGCCAGAGTCGAATACCGTCATGGCCTGGGTGCGCAGGTTGATGATGCCGCCAAAGCTCTTGCCTTGGCCCACAGGCCAGGTCATGGGCACGCAGGGCATGCCCAGCTCGCGCTCGACTTCATCGAGGATGTCGAGCGGGTCGCGCACTTCGCGGTCCATCTTGTTCACAAAGGTGATGATGGGCGTGTCGCGCTGACGGCACACTTCGATCAGGCGGCGGGTCTGGGCCTCCACGCCGTTGGCCGCGTCGATCACCATCAGCGCCGAGTCCACGGCAGTCAGCACGCGGTAGGTGTCTTCCGAGAAGTCTTTGTGGCCGGGGGTGTCAAGCAGGTTGATGACGTGGTCGCGGTACAGCATCTGCATGACCGACGAAGCCACCGAAATGCCACGCTGCTTTTCGATTTCCATCCAGTCCGACGTCGCATGGCGCGAGGCCTTGCGGGCCTTGACCGAGCCGGCGATCTGGATCGCGCCCGAGAACAGCAGCAGCTTTTCGGTCAGCGTGGTTTTACCCGCGTCGGGGTGGGAAATGATGGCAAAAGTCCGGCGGCGCCGGGTTTCGTGGGCGTAGGTCACAAGGGGTCCTGAGGTCGTGCAAGCGGCAAAACGCGCCTGTCGTGGCCACGCCCGGGCGGGCTGGCAAAAGCGATGATTTTACCGGCAGGGCATGCAGTGCAGTCGGTTGTTCGTATAATCGCCAACTTCCGAGGAGCGTTGCAGCGCCCCCTGGCTTTGAACAAAGCTGGCAGCGGGGCGTGAGGCTCGGAACACTTCAACAGCAACGACGCTCATCCACTCGACGTGCGGTGAGCCTGTTTTTCCCATCCAGTGCTTTCACCCATGCGTGTGGCTTCTTCACATTTGCTTTGGAGCTGAAAAATGAATGCACGTTTGAACACCGCCCTCAACGCCGATTGCGTCATCGCCGACATCGGCCTGGCCGACTGGGGCCGCAAAGAGATCAAGATCGCCGAAACCGAAATGCCCGGCCTGATGGCCATTCGCGAAGAGTTCGCCAAGGCCCAGCCCCTGAAGGGCGCGCGCATTACCGGTTCGCTGCACATGACCATCCAGACGGCCGTGTTGATCGAGACCTTGCAAGCCCTGGGTGCCCATGTGCGCTGGGCGTCTTGCAACATCTTCTCGACCCAAGACCACGCCGCTGCGGCCATCGCCGCCAAGGGCACACCTGTGTTCGCCATCAAGGGCGAAACTTTGGCCGACTACTGGGATTACACGCATCGCATTTTTGACTTCGGCGCGGCAGGCACCGAAGGCGAAGGCCCCAACATGATCCTGGATGACGGTGGTGATGCCACGCTGTTGATGCACCTGGGCAAGCGCGCTGAAAAAGACGCCAGCCTGATCGCCAACCCCACCAGCGAAGAAGAGACCTGCCTGTTCAACGCCATCAAGGCCAAGTTGGCCGTGGACCCGACCTGGTACAGCCGCAAGGGCGCGCACATCATTGGCGTGACCGAAGAGACCACCACCGGCGTGTTGCGCCTGAACGAAATGGCCGCCAAGGGCAGCCTGATGTTCCGCGCCATCAACGTGAACGACTCGGTGACCAAGAGCAAGTTCGACAACCTGTACGGCTGCCGCGAATCTTTGGTGGACTCCATCAAGCGTGCCACCGACGTGATGATCGCGGGCAAAGTGGCTTGTGTGGCCGGTTACGGCGACGTGGGCAAGGGCTCTGCCCAAGCCCTGCGCGCCTTGAGCGCCCAAGTGTGGGTGACCGAAATTGACCCGATCAACGCCCTGCAAGCCGCGATGGAAGGCTACAAAGTCGTGACCATGGAATACGCCGCCGACAAGTGCGACATCTTCGTGTCGGCCACCGGCAATAAGAATGTGATTCGCTACGAGCACATGGCCGCTATGAAAGACGAAGCCATCGTTTGCAACATCGGCCACTTCGACAACGAAATCGACGTCGCTTCGCTGGAAAAGCTGCAGTGGGACGAGATCAAGCCCCAAGTCGACCACGTCATCTTCCCCGATGGCAAGAAGATCACCCTGCTGGCCAAAGGCCGCTTGGTGAACCTGGGTTGCGCCACCGGCCACCCCAGCTTCGTGATGTCGTCCAGCTTTGCCAACCAGACCATCGCCCAGATCGAGCTGTTCACCAAGCAAGACCAGTACGAGTCCGGCAAGGTCTATGTGTTGCCCAAGCACTTGGACGAAAAAGTGGCCCGCCTGCACCTGAAGAAAGTCGGCGCTCAGCTGACCGAACTCACGGACGAGCAAGCCGCTTACATCGGCGTGTCCAAAAACGGCCCTTACAAGGCCAATACCTACCGTTACTGAAATTCACCGCATGCGCATTGATCAACTTCTCGTCGAACGCGGCTTGGCCGCATCCCGCTCCCAGGCTCAGCGACTGATCGCCGGGGGCGTGCAGTGGCAGTTGCCCGACGGGAGTTGGCGTGCGGTGGTGAAAAACCGCGACGAAGTGCCCGAGGGCGCTGCTCTGCAGTTGCTCGACGATGCCGAGTCGCGCTACGTCTCACGCGGTGGCCTCAAGCTTGAAGGGGCCTTGAAGGCCACGGGCGTGCAGGTGGACGGCTTGCGCTGTCTGGATGTGGGCCAGAGTACAGGTGGCTTCACAGATTGTTTGCTGCAGCACGGCGCGGCCGAGGTGGTGGGCATTGACGTGGGCCACGCCCAGGTGCATCCGCGCATTCGCGAAGACGAACGTGTGGTCTGCATCGAAGGCGTGAACGCCCGCGAGCTGGAGCCCGGCGACGAGCGCATTCCCGAGGCGCTGGAGGGCTTTGACCTAGTGGTGGGCGATGTGTCTTTCATCTCGCTCACCTTGGTGCTGCCGGGCGTGGTGCATTTGCTCAAGCCCACGGGGCAGCTGCTGATGCTGGTGAAACCCCAGTTTGAATTGCAGCCGGGCCAGGTGGGCAAGGGCGGCATCGTCAAAGACGACAGCCATTACCCTTTCATCGAAAACCGCGTTCGCACGGCTTTGACCGATTTGGGCATGCAGGTGACGGCCTGGCTGGACAGCCCGATTGAGGGGGGCGATGGCAACCGCGAATTTTTTGTGCAGGCCTGCTGGCCTGACCCGGCAGCGGTGCTGCCCGCACGCGAAAAAGCGCGTGAAGCCCACGAGGCCGATCTGGCCGCCAAGGCCTATGCCAAGGCCAACGACTATTGAATTTTTGAAGGTGACGTGATGTCTGGTTTGAAGCTGCCGATCAGCCTGGAATTTTTTCCACCCAAAACGCCTGAGGGTGCAGAAAAGCTGCGTGGCGTTCGTCAAGCGCTCTATGGCTTGAAGCCCGAGTTCTGCTCGGTGACGTATGGCGCAGGGGGCTCGACGCAAGAAGGGACCTTTGCCACTGTGGGCGCGATCCTGGCCGAAGGCGTGCCGGCGGCCTCGCACTTTTCGTGCATTGGCGCGACCAAAGCCTCGGTGCGTGCCGAGCTGGCCACGCTCAAGGCCATGGGCGTGCAGCGCCTGGTGGCTTTGCGCGGCGACTTGCCCAGCGGCTATGGCGCGGGCGGCGAGTTCCACTACGCCAGCGATCTGGTGGCTTTCATCCGGGCGGAGACCGGTGACGACTTCCACATCGAAGTGGCGGCTTATCCCGAGATCCACCCGCAGGCCAAGTCACCCGAAGCCGATTTGCAGGCCTTTGCCACCAAGGTCAAAGCCGGAGCCAATTCGGCCATCACGCAATACTTTTACAACAGCGACGCGTATTTCCGCTTTGTGGACGACGCCTACAAGCTGGGCGTGGATGTGCCTGTCGTGCCGGGCATCATGCCCATCACCAGTTCGTCACAGTTGCTGCGTTTTTCGGACGCGTGCGGGGCCGAGATTCCGCGCTGGATCCGGTTGCGTTTGCAGGCCTACGGCGACGACATCGCCTCAATCAAAGCCTTTGGTCTGGACGTGGTGTCGGACCTGTGCGAACAGCTGATCAACGGCGGTGTGCCTGCCATTCATTTTTACACCATGAACCAAAGCGCGGCCACGCTGGAGATTGCGCATCGCTTGTGACATCAAGTCGTGGCCTTGTCCAGTTGGCTCTTGGGGCTGCTGTGGTCAGTGCGCTGTCTCACAGTGTGCGTCAAAGAGACATGGTTTGTTGATTCTGCGCAAACACCGTGCCGTCCCATCGGAGGGCGCGGGTACGTTTTGACTTGGCTCAAATGAGGGCCTGCTGGCCGGGCGTCCAATGAACTTGAGAGAGGCGTTTCTCTCGTTCACAAGGAAAGTCAAAAATGAAAAAACACATCTTGATCGCGGCTTTGTTGGCCGCAGGTTCCGTGACCGGTGCCATGGCGCAGGCCTCGGGTGAAAGCCCTTGGATGTTGCGCGTGCGTGCTGTGCACTTGGACAGTGTGGACAAGGACTCCACGCCTTTGAACCTGTCCATCAACAACAAGACTTTCGGTGAAGTCGATGTCACGTATTTCATGAGCAAGAACCTGGCGGCCGAACTGGTGTTGACCACGCCACAAAAGCAGACGGTTTACGCCAGCGGTGCAGACATCGGTTCGTTCAAGCATTTGCCGCCGAGCTTGCTCTTGCAGTACCACTTCACCGATTTGTCTGGCTTCAAGCCCTATGTCGGTGCCGGTGTGAACTACACCCACTTCAGCGACGTGTCTTTGCCAGCCGGCGTGTCTTTGGACAGCCACAGCTGGGGCGCGGCATTTCAGGTGGGCGCAGACATTGCGCTGGACAAGAACTGGTCGATCAACCTGGACGTGAAGAAGGCGTACATCCGCACCGATGTGTATTCGGCGGGCAGCAGCGTGGGCCGTCTCAAGGTTGATCCTTTGCTGTACGCGGTGGGTTTGGGTTACCGGTTCTGACCGCATCAGCGCCCTTGCTGCGCGCGGTGGGGGATGAGGCTTGCAAGGCCATGTCCCTTATCCCTTGTCGCGCCACAGCGTGAGGTCTGCGAAAAAATCTGACTTGGCCTCACACCAAGCCGGGGAGGCCTTGGGAGTACTGGTTGGCGTGCGATGCTGGCTGCATCGCTCGGCCCTGCTGGGGCGGTCAATAATGCGGCCATGGAAACCAAATGGCTGGAAGATTTTGTTAGTCTGGCTGAGACCCGCAGTTTCAGCCGTTCGGCGCAACTGCGCCATGTGACGCAGCCGGCGTTTTCCCGGCGGATTCAGTCGCTGGAAGCTTGGGCCGGAGCGGATTTGGTGGACCGCAGCTCTTACCCCACCACGTTGACGCCCGCGGGAGAAACTCTGTACGCGCAAGCTCTGGAGTTGTTGCAGTCCTTGCAAAACGCTCGGGCCATGCTGCGGGGGCACAGCGCAGCCGGGCAGGACTTCATCGAGTTTGCAGTGCCGCATACCCTGGCGTTTACTTTTTTCCCGTTCTGGATGGCCGATTTGCAGGACAGCTTTGGTCCGATCAAAAGCCGGTTGATCGCGCTCAATGTGCACGATGCGGCCATGCGGCTGGTCGAAGGCGGATGCGATGTGCTGATCGCCTACCACCACCCGTCGCAGCCCTTGCAGCTCGATGCCGAGCGTTACGACATGGTCGTCCTCGGCCATGAGCAAGTGGCCCCCTATGTCAGACCTGCACCGCCCTCGCAGCCCACTTGGGTGTTGCCCGGCACCGCGGCGCGCCCTTTGCCCTATCTGGGCTATGCCCCCGGGGCTTACCTGGGGGGCGTGAGCGACTGGATTTTGAAACAGGCCGGCACGCCGATTCACCTGGACCGTGTGTACGAAACCGACATGGCCGAAGGCCTGAAGGTCATGGCGGTGCAGGGCCATGGGCTGGCATTTTTACCTGAAAGTGCGGTGCGCAAAGAGCTTCAGTCCGGGGCTTTGATGCGGGCGCAATGGCCCGATGGGCCGTCCTTGTCGCTCACCATGGAGGTGCGCGCCTACCGCGCGCGGCATCAGCCCAGCGCAGACAAGACCTCGCAGGCGGCCTTGCTGTGGACACACCTGCAGCAGGCCAAACCCGTCAGTGGGTGATGCCACCCTGACTCGGGTATGCTTTGTGCTTGCAGGTGGAGGCCTGCGCAGGGATGACCCCGAACGGTGCACGGCATGACCTGGCTCCCTTGCCCATTCCAAAGACCTGCACGTGGCGGGGTTTTGGGCTAGGGAACATCCTAGGCAAAGTGCCGCTCAAACTGGCTTCTAATTCATCGTGTGGCGACAAGCTGCTCAATCGATCTAAAAAGGACTGAAAATGAAAACTCGTTCACGTATTTTGTGCGGTGCTGCACTGGCCACCATCGGCCTGATGGTGGGCACCTCTGCCATGGCAGGCAAAACCCTCGACCAGATCAAGCAGCGCGGACAGATCGTTTGCGGTGTCAACACCGGTTTGGCTGGTTTTTCGGCCGCTGACTCCAGCGGCAACTGGTCTGGCCTGGATGTGGACCACTGCCGAGCCCTGGCGGCCGCCGTGCTCAGCGATGCCTCCAAAGTGAAATACGTCCCCTTGACTGCGCAGCAACGCTTTACCGCATTGCAGTCCGGCGAAGTGGACGTGCTGGCCCGCAACACCACCAACACCCTGAACCGCGATGGTTCACTGGGCCTGCACTTCGTTGGTGCCAATTATTACGACGGCCAAGGCTTCATGGTGCCCAAAGGCAAGATCACCAGTGCCAAGCAACTCAAGGGTGCCACCGTGTGCGTGCAGTCCGGCACCACCACCGAGAAGAACCTGACCGACTTCTCCCGCGCCAACAAACTGAACCTCAAGCCTGTGGTGTTTGAAAAAGTGGAAGCCGCCACCGGCGCTTATTTCTCTGGCCGTTGCCAGGCTTACACCACCGACGCATCGGGCCTGGCCTCGGTGCGCGCCAAGGAAGCCAAAGACCCTGCAGCCCACGTCATCTTGCCCGACCTGATCTCCAAAGAACCCCTGGGCCCGATGGTGCGCCGTGGTGATGACGAGTGGTTTGCCATCAACAAGTGGGTGCTGTCTGGCTTGATCGAAGCGGAAGAGTACGGCATCACCCAGGCCAATGTGGACCAGATGAAGACCAGCGACAACCCGCAAGTCGGCCGTTTGCTGGGTGCTACCGAAGACCTGGGCAAGCACCTGGGCTTGGACAAGGAGTGGTTGGCCCGCGCCATCAAGACGACCGGCAATTACGGTGAGAAGTTCGAGCGCAACGTCGGCCCCAAGACCGCCATCAATTTGCCTCGTGGTTTGAACAACCAGTGGAACAAGGGCGGCTTGATGTACGCCTCGCCACTGCGTTGATTTTCTGCCTCACTTGACGGCTTTGGATACGCCCCTTCACGGGGCGTATCTTTTGCCACCCCGTGTCTTTTTCAGGCCCTGCACATGTCCCATTTTTCCATGATCGAGGCCAGGCCCTTGCCCGGCAAGAAAAGCCGATCCATCTCGTGGCGAAGCCGCGAAGGGCGTTCGGTCATCTACCAGATCGTCGCCATCCTTTCTGCAGTGGCTTTGGTGGGCCTGTTGGTGCGCAACACGCTCACCAACATGCGCCTGCGCGGCATTCAAAGCGGCTATGACTTCTTGCTCCAGCCGTTTGGCTTTGACATCAGCGAGACACTCATCGCCTACGAACCCAACAGCACTTATCTGGTGGCTTTTGCGATCGGCATGCTCAACACCCTCAAGGTGGCGCTGATCGGCATCGCCTTGGCCACCCTGGTCGGTGTGCTGGTGGGGGTGGGGCGGTTTTCGGCCAACTTTTTGGTGCGCAAAATTTGTTACGGCTATGTCGAGTTTTTTCGCAACGTGCCGGTGTACCTGCAGTTGCTGATCTGGTACCTGGTGTTCACCGAAACCCTGCCGGATTTTGACAAGGCCTGGCAAGCGGGCCATTTCTACCTGAGCAAAAATGGTTTGTCCTTTCCCTGGCCGGTGTGGCAAACAGGGCAGATGCTGGCTTTGTTCGGCGTGGTCTTGGGCGTGGCTTTCGGCTTGTTTTACCGCCGCCGTGCCCGGGCCCACTTTGACCTGACAGGTCAAGTGCGGCCGGTGTGGGGCGTGACCTTGGGGGTCACGCTGGCGCTGGCTGTGTTGGGCTGGCTGGCCGGTGGTGCCCCGTCGCAATGGAATCTGCCCAAAGTGGGTGATTTCCAGATTGAAGATGGCGGCGTGTTCAGTCCCGAGTTCATGGCCCTGTTGTGCGGGCTGGTGTTCTACACCGCTGCCTTCATTGCCGAAGTGGTGCGCTCTGGCATTGCCTCGGTCTCGCTGGGGCAGCACGAAGCGGCGGCCTCATTGGGCTTGAACAAAACCCAGTCGATGCGTCTGGTCGTGTTGCCACAGGCTTTGCGCGTGATCATTCCGCCCTTGACCAGCCAGTACCTGAACCTGACCAAGAACTCGTCTTTGGCCGTGGCCATCGGGTATCCGGAGCTGGTGTCGATCGCCAACACCACGCTCAACCAGACAGGCCGCGCCATCGAGGCGCTGTCGATTGTCATGCTGGTCTACCTGACACTGTCCCTCATCACCTCGGCCCTCATGAACTGGTTGAATGCCAGTGCCGCCATCCAGGAGCGCTGACATGACCACTGTTTTCAAATCTACCGACGCCCGGCCCATGCCAGGCCGCAGCGCAGGCCCTCTGGCCTGGTTGCGTACCCACTTGTTTGCCAGTCCGGGCAACAGTGCCATGTCGCTGGCCTTGCTGGCGCTGGGCCTGTGGGCTGTGGCCAGCGCCATGGACTGGGCCGTTTGGCAAGCCGTGCTGGGTGCCAACTTGCAGGCCTGCAACGACGCGCGCGGAGCCGGTGCCTGCTGGGGGGTGATCGCCGAAAAAGGTCGCCTGATCGTGATGGGCCGCTATCCCGAAACCGAACACTGGCGTCCGGTGATCGCCACGGCGTTGATGCTCGGGGTGGTCGTGCTCAGTTGCATGCCGCGTTTCTGGAACAAGGCCTTGCCCCTCATGTGGGCCGTCATGTTGGCGGTGTATTTTGTTCTGATGAAAGGTGGGTTCTTTGGCCTGACGTCGGTCGACACCGACCAGTGGGGCGGCTTTCCGCTCACGGTCATGCTCACGGTGATTTCCATGACGCTGGCTTTTCCCCTGGCCATCTTTGTGGCGCTGGGTCGGCGCTCCAACATGCCCGCCATCAAGACCTTGTGCACGCTGTACGTGGAGCTGGTGCGTGGCGTGCCGCTGATCACGGTGTTGTTCATGGCCTCGTTCATGCTGCCGCTGTTCATGCCTGAGGGCGTCAAGATCGACGTGCTGCTGCGCGTGGTGGTGGGCATCACGCTGTTTTCAGGCGCCTACATGGCCGAGGTGATCCGTGGCGGTTTGCAGGCCTTGCCCAAGGGCCAGACCGAAGCAGCGGCCACGTTGGGCCTGACTTACTGGCAGACCCAGCGCATGATCGTGCTGCCCCAGGCGCTGACCACGGTGGTGCCGTCCATCATGAACACGTTCATTGGCCTGTTCAAGGACACCTCGCTGGTGACCATTGTCTCGTTGTACGAGTTGACCGGGGCTCTGGGCCTGGCGCTCAACTCGGATGCCGACTGGCGTCCCTTCAAGATCGAAGCCTACCTCTTCATCACCTTCATCTATTTCGCGTTCTGCTTTGCCATGTCGCGCTACAGCCTGTGGATTGAGCAGCGCACCGCGGTGAGCAAAGTCCGCTGAACGAAAGAACCTCATGACCCCCAACGCTACCCCCCTCATCGAGTTCAAAGGCGTGAACAAGTGGTATGCCAGCAATGGCTACCACGTGTTGCGCGACGTCAACTTGCAATTCGCCAAAGGCGAAAAAGTGGTCATTTGCGGGCCTTCGGGCTCGGGCAAATCCACGCTGATCCGCTGCATCAACGCCCTGGAGGAATACCAGGAAGGCACCCTCACGGTCGATGGCACCGTGCTGGGCGACGACCTCAAGGGCATAGACAAGGTGCGCCGCGAAGTCGGCATGGTGTTCCAGCAGTTCAACCTGTTTCCGCACCTGACGGTGCTGGAAAACCTGATTTTGTCGCCCACCTGGGTGGCCAAGATGCCGCGCAAGGAAGCCATTGACCGGGCCATGGTGCAACTGGAGCGTGTGCGCATTGCCGAGCACGCTGGCAAATACCCGCTGCAGTTGTCGGGCGGTCAGCAGCAGCGCGTGGCCATTGCCCGCGCGCTGTGCCTCACGCCCAAGATCATGCTGTTCGATGAGCCGACCTCGGCGCTCGACCCCGAGATGATCAAGGAAGTGCTGGACGTGATGATCGAGTTGACCAGCCAGGGCATGACCATGTTGTGCGTGACGCACGAGATGGGCTTTGCCAAAGCGGTGGCAGACCGTGTGATCTTCATGGACCAAGGCCAGGTGGTTGAACAAGCCCCGCCTCAGCAGTTCTTTGATTCGCCGCAAACCGATCGGGCACAGGACTTCTTGTCCAAGATCTTGGGACATTGAAGACGTTTTCTGCTGCGCCTACAAACCGATGCGGGGCAGTTTAATTGGGGTCAGATCCCGATTAAATGTTGAGTTTTTTGAGCGTCCTTGGCCGGGATTGCGCCCGGCGGCGCACTCACTTTCTTTGCTTCGCCAAAGAAAGTCAGCAAAGAAAAGCGAGCCGCAGTCAGGGCCCTTCGGGTTCCTTGCGCTGCTCGCATTGGGCGGGGTCGGGTGCAAACTCGCTTCGCTCAAACAAGCACCCGCCCTGATCCGCCCGCTGCTCAGCCCTGCCAGAACGGCAGGGGAGTGACGGGGCGTTGCTTCGCTCGCCCCGACGCTTTCACCCTCTCCAGTTCCTTAGGTCTTTTTCGGTGGGGTGGCCAGCCATCTTCTTCTGTCAGTGTCCCGCTGCCGCTCGCACCAAAGGCGGGGTCACGGGTTGGGGCGATTTGGCGAGCTTGCGAGTATGAGCCCCAGCCCGTGACCCCACCTCTAGTTCCAGCAACGGGAACCCAACGCACCTGTTCACAGGTTTGAGACAATACGTTCATGACCCAAGAAATCACCCTTACCCGCCCCGATGACTGGCACCTGCATGTGCGCGACGGTGCTGCACTGAATGTGGTGGTGCCGCACACCGCCGCCCAGTTCGGCCGCGCCATCATCATGCCCAACCTCAAGCCGCCGGTCACCACCGCCGAGCAGGCACTGGCTTACAAGAGCCGCATCCTGGCCGCCGTGCCCCAAGGCATGGCGTTCGAGCCTTTGATGACGCTGTACCTGACCGACAACCTGAACCCGGCCGAGATTGCCCGGGCCAAGGCCGCTGGCGTGGTGGCCTGCAAGCTCTATCCGGCCGGTGCCACCACCAACAGCGACGCGGGCGTGACCGACTTGCGCAAAATCTACCCCGTTCTCGAAGCCATGCAGCGCGAAGGCGTGCTGCTGCTGGTGCACGGCGAAGTCACCTCGCAAGACATCGACCTTTTCGACCGCGAAGCCGTCTTCATCGAGCAGCAACTGATCCCGCTGCGCCGCGACTTTCCGGGCCTGAAAATCGTGATGGAGCACATCACCACGAAAGAAGCCGCGCAGTACGTGGCACAAGGCGATGCGAACTTGGGCGCGACCATCACCGCGCACCACCTGCTGTACAACCGCAACGCCATCTTCACCGGCGGCATCCGCCCGCACTATTACTGCCTGCCCGTGCTCAAGCGCGAAACGCACCGGTTGGCGCTGGTGCAGGCGGCCACCAGTGGCAACGCCCGCTTCTTTTTGGGCACCGACAGCGCGCCGCACCCCGCGCACCTGAAAGAGCACGCCACCGGTTGCGCTGGCTGCTACACCGCGCACGCGGCCATCGAGATGTACGCCGAGGCCTTCGAGCAAGCGGGCGCTCTGGACCAGCTGGAAGGCTTTGCCAGCTTCAATGGGGCCGACTTTTACGGCCTGCCGCGCAACACAGGCCGCATCACGCTGCGCCGGGAAAGCTGGACGCCTGCCGAGAGCTTTGCCTTTGGCGAAGCCGAACTCAAGCCCCTGCGTTCGGGCGAAAGCCTGCCGTGGCGTTTGGTGACGGGCTGAGTCTGAGCGCGAGTCAGCCGGGCCGTCAGGTCGCCGCCTCGAAGGTCGTCTGCCGGGGCGTCCGCAGTCTTGGCGAGGTGCAGCCTGGCGTGCCGGACATCGATTGGTCGGCGCCGTGGTTGGCCGACTGGCGTGGCTTGGGTGAGCCTGTGGCACAAAAAATCGCAGAAGGCGGCCTGCAGCCCCAGTCATTGAACGAGGTGGGCCTGGCCCCCGTGCGTTTTGTGCCGCAAGCCGACTTGCCTGAAGGCCAAGCCTATGAAGACTTCATTTTTGCCACGGCTCAAGTGCCGACCCGCGAGGGTTTACACGACTTTTTCAACGCGCTGTGCTGGATGCACTTTCCGCAGGCCAAGAAGCGCCTGAACCAGTTGCAAGCCCGAGAAATTGCCCGGGCCGGGGTGGGGCAGGTGCGCGGTGCGGTGCGCGATGCCGCCACGGTGTTCGATGAAAACGCCTTGTTGATCCAGCCATCGGAGGCTTTGTGGGCCGCGCTGACCGAGCACCGCTGGATGGATGCCTTTGTCGGCCTGCGCAGTGAGTGGGCGCACACACGTCTGTGGACCTTTGGACATGCCGCCCTGGAAAAAGCCGTGCAGCCCTACAAGTCGATCACGGTGCATTTGTGGCGCGTGCCTGGCGATGTGCCGCATGATCAGATCGACACCTGGCTGGCCGAGGACCTGACGGCAGACAAGCTGTCAGGCAAGCCGTTCAGCCCCTTGCCCATTTTGGGCGTGCCCGGCTGGTGGTCGGCCAATGAAGAGCCATGTTTTTACCAGGACACGGGTGTTTTCAGGCCACGGCGGGCCAAAATGCCCACGGGAAAACCGTACGCCAATCCGGAAATCATCCCGTCCCCTTGATTTTGGGGCCTGAGCCCCTACCATTCGCATCGCGTGCCCGCGCCTTTCGGGCTGAAAGAGAAACACTTCATGAAACGTATTTTTCTGTTTGTACTGACCAACCTGGCCGTGGTGGTGGTGTTGGGCATCGTGGCCAATTTGCTGGGCGTTAACCGCTTTTTGACTGCCAACGGCCTGAACCTGGGGGCCTTGCTGGGCTTTGCGCTGATCATGGGTTTTGGTGGTGCCATCATTTCCCTGCTCATGAGCAAGTGGATCGCCAAGATGTCTTCGGGCGTGCGCGTGATCGAGCAGCCCGCCAACGCCGATGAGGCCTGGATTGTTGAGACCGTGCGCAAGTTCGCCGACAAGGCCGGCATTGGCATGCCCGAGGTGGGCATTTTCGAAGGCGACCCCAACGCCTTTGCCACCGGTGCTTTCCGCGACTCGGCTTTGGTGGCCGTGTCCACCGGTTTGCTGCAGAACATGACGCATGAAGAAGTCGAGGCCGTCATCGGTCACGAAGTGGCCCACATCGCCAACGGCGACATGGTGACCATGACCTTGATCCAGGGTGTCATGAATACTTTTGTGGTGTTCATTTCCCGCGTGGTCGGTTATGCGGTGGACAGTTTCCTGCGCCGCAACGACGAGGAAAGCTCGGGTCCCGGCATCGGCTACATGGTGACCACCATCGTGATGGACATTTTGCTGGGCTTTCTGGCAGCCATTATCGTGGCCTGGTTCAGCCGCCAGCGCGAGTTCCGCGCCGACGCGGGTGCGGCCAAGCTGATGGGCCGCAAGCAGCCCATGATCAACGCCCTGGCCCGTCTGGGCGGCGTGCACACGGCAGAGCTCCCCAAGAGCATGGCGGCCATGGGCATTGCCGGTGGCATTGGGCAACTGTTCAGCACCCATCCACCGATTGAAGAGCGCATTGCGGCGCTGCAAAACAGCGCGCAATGAACGCTCAGTGAACTCCCCGTGAGCGCTCAGTGAAGGCCCGGTCAGCGTCCAGTCCGCGCTCAGTGAAGGCTCCAAATGTTGGTGCCTTTTATTTGGGCTGCGGCGCACGTCGCGCCATGGCGCAACCGCATGGCGCCATGCCGTTGTGCCGTGCAAGTCCGTGTCCGCCAAGCGAGTTGCGCAAGGGGGCGGGGTTTGTGACCTGCGGCACCCCGTAACCCAGGCGACCGGCATACCCAGCTTTTCCCCCTAAGATGAAAGGGTGATTCAAATTTTGCCCAGCGCAGCCGCATGAAGCCGCGCAAACCTTTTACCCCGCTACGTCGGTGGTCGCTTGCGCACCGCAAAGGCATGCGCACCTTTGACGCCTGGCCCGCGACCGTGCGCGGCATGGTCTGGATGGTCTTGGGTGGCGTGATGTTTTCCTTGCTCAACACCATTGCCCGCGAGCTGACCCTGCACCTGGACGTCTACCAGTCCCAGTTTTTGCGTTACCTGTTTGGCTTGCTGGTCATCCTGCCCTGGATTTACCGCGATGGCTGGCGCGCCTACATGCCGGTCAACATGGTGGGCCAGTTCTGGCGCGGCGGGGTGCACACGCTGGGCCTGATTCTGTGGTTCACCGCCTTGCCCAAAATTCCGCTGGCCGACATGACGGCCATCGGTTTCACTGGCCCGATTTTCATCATGATCGGTGCGGCCTGGTTTCTGGGCGAACCCATGCGCAAAGACCGCTGGATCGCCGCCATCATCGGCTTTGCCGGTGTCTTGGTGGTGGTCTTGCCCAAGATGTCGGGCGAGGGCGGTTGGTACAACCTGGTCATGCTGGCCTCGTCGCCGGTCTTTGCCGCGTCCTTTTTGATCACCAAAGCCCTGACGCGCTACGAAAAACCCGGTGTGATCGTGCTGTGGCAGGCCCTCACCGTGACGGTGCTCAGCCTGCCCATGGCCTTGCCGCATTGGCAAACGCCGACCCCCATGCAGTGGCTGGGCTTTGCGGCCACCGGCCTGTTGGGCACCTTGGCCCACTATTGCCTGACGCGCGCCTTTGCCATGGCCGACATTTCGGCCACCCAGTCGCTGAGATTCCTGGACTTGGTCTGGGCGTCGTTGTTGGGCTGGCTGGTGTTTGGCGATGTGCCCAGTCAATCCACCTGGCTGGGGGCTTTTGTCATTTTGTGGGCCACGGTGTGGATTGCCCATCGCGAAAGCAGGAGAAAGATCACGGTGTCCGATTGACGGGGTATATTGCCGCGTCAACACAGGGAGAGCTTCGTGATCGACATCGAGCCATTGCGCTTTGCATGGACCCGGGGAGGCGCTGACACATTGGCCTTGGGCCGCTTGCATTTGGCCGCCGGCCAAACCGTTTTTTTACATGGCCCCAGCGGCTGCGGTAAGAGCACTTTGCTGGGGCTGCTGGCGGGTGTGCTGTCACCGCAACAGGGCCGTGTGTCCTTGCTGGGGCAAGACTGGGCGGCTTTGAAGCCCGGTCAGCGCGACCGCTTTCGCGCCGACCATGTGGGCGTGATTTTTCAGCAGTTCAATTTGTTGCCCTACCTGAGTGTGCTGGACAACGTGACCCTGCCTTGCCGCTTTTCGGCCTTGCGGCATGGGCGTTGCCAGAACGCGGGCGGGACCGAGGCTTCGGCGCAGAAGTGGTTGCAACGCATGGGTTTGTCTGCCGAGTTGTGGACGCGCCGTGCCGACGCCTTGTCGGTGGGGCAGCAGCAGCGCGTGGCCGCAGCCCGGGCCTTGATGGGGCAGCCCGAATTGATCCTGGCCGATGAACCCACCTCGGCGCTCGACGCGGCCTTGCGCCACGACTTCATGGATGTGTTGTTGCAGGCCGCACGCGACGCGGGCAGCACCTTGGTGTGCGTGAGCCATGACGAACAGCAGGCCGCGCGTTTTGATGTGCAATGGTCTTTGCCCGCCATGCAACAAGTGGGGGCACACGCATGAACAGCCTTTTGAGCATGGCCCGTCGCAGCGCCTGGAACCGGCGCAGCACCCTGGTCTGGGTGGTGGTGTCGCTGTCGCTGGCCACCGCCTTGCTGTGGACGCTGGAGCGTTTGCGCCACGACCTCCGCACCAGTTTTTCGCAATCGGTCAGCGGGGTTGACCTGATCGTCGGCGCGCGCAGCAGCCCGGTGCAGCTGATGCTGTTTTCGGTGTTTCACATCGGCAGCGTGCCGCAAAGCATGTCCATGGACAGCGTGCGCGCCTTGTCGCAGCACCGCTCAGTGTCTTGGGTCGTGCCTTTGAGCTTGGGCGATTCGCACCGCGCTTTTCCGGTGCTGGGCACCACGCCCGCGTACTTTCAGCACTTTGCCTATGGCGACAAACAGCCGCTGGCGTGGCAGCTGGGTGGGGCGTTTGCGGGCACCCTCGACGGCTTGTACGAAGCCGTGATCGGGGCCGAGGTGGCGCGCAAGATGGGCTATGGCCTGGGTCAAAACATCACGCTGGGCCATGGCCTGCACGAACATGACCACGACCCAGATCACCAAGATGGGCCAGCGGTGGACGAGCATGCCGACAAACCGTTCAAGGTGGTGGGCATTTTGGCCCCGACCGGCACCCCGGTGGACCGCACGGTGCATGTGAGCTTGCAAGCGCTGCAAGCCCTGCACCTTGACTGGGTGGCGGGCACGCCCATGCCGGGCGGGAAAATCCCGGCCGAGCAGGCCCGCAAATTCAATCTGGAGCCCGATGCCGTCACGGCCGCCCTGGTGGGCCTGAAAAGCCGGGCTGCGGTGTTCAATGTGCAGCGTTTCGTGAACCAGTACGAGGCCGAAGCCTTGATGGGCGTGATGCCCGGTGTGGCGTTGGGCGAGTTGTGGTCGGTGCTGGGCATGGGGGAGAACGCCTTGCTCGCGGTGTCGGCGCTGGTGGCGCTGGTGAGTGTGGTCTCGCTCATGGCGGTGGTGCTGGCGGGCCTGAACGAGCGCCGCCGCGAACTGGCCGTGCTGCGTGCCGTGGGGGCCGCGCCGCGCCATGTGCTGGGCTTGCTCACCCTGGAAGGCCTGTGGGTCACGGGGGCCGGGGTTTTGCTGGGGGTGCTGCTGGCGCAAGCGGGCATGGGGCTGGCTGCGGCTTGGCTGCAAAGTGCGCTCGGCATCCGCTTGCAGATCGGCGGTGTGCTGCCTTCGCAGTTGGCCTTGATGTTGGCGGTGTTGCTGGCGGGCCTGTTGGCCAGCCTGGGGCCGGCCTGGCGGGCTTATCGCCTGTCTTTGGCCGATGGTTTGTCGCCGCGCGTGTGAGCTGCCTGGGGGTGGCTTGAAAATGGGGGTTGAATGACAACAGGGAACGGGAGAGAAAGCATGAACAAAATGCGGACATGTTGGACGGTGGGCGTGCTGCTGGGTGGCTTGTGGGCGGTGTGCGCCTCAGCGCAAAGTGCGCGCGAGACGGCGCGCGAACTGGTGCCGCAGGTGCAGCCCGCTTTGGCGGCCGAAGCCGCGCCAGCCGGGGCCGGCGCGCCGGGGCCGGCGCGCACCATCGGCTGGGAGCAGTTGATACCCACGGGCTGGGACCCTTACAAAGACCTCAAGGCCTTGAACCTGGACAAGCTCAAGGACAACGACCCCAAGGCCGAAGAGGCGCTGAAAAAAATGCGCCAGATGTGGGATAACGCGCCCGTTAACCCCGCCATGCTGGGGCAAAGCGTGCGGCTGCCCGGGTATCTGGTGCCGCTGGAAGACTTGCCGGAGGGCATCAAGGAGTTTTTGTTGGTGCCGTACTTTGGTGCCTGCGTGCACTCGCCGCCGCCGCCGGCCAACCAGATCGTGCATGTTCTGCTGGACAAGCCCGTCAAGCGTTTTCGTTCAATGGACACGGTCTGGATCACGGGGGCCTTGAGTGCGACCAAGACCGATTCGCACATGGGCGTGGCCGGTTACCGCATGGACGCCAGGTTGGTGACGCCTTATTCGGAGAAAAAGTAAGCGCAGACTGAGGGCGTGGCCCCAGCTCGCCGAGGTTTCAGTCGGTGTTGCTCACCCCCGACGCCACATGCCCCGAGGGCACATGGCGCGCCGCCGATTCGATGTGGCCGGTCTGGTCGTCAAAGAAGAAATCAGGCTCGAACTCGCGCAGGAACTCGCCTTTGGGCAGGCCGCCCAGGAACATGGCTTCGTCCACCTCGATGTTCCAGTCCATCAGGGTGCGAATGGCGCGCTCGTGCGCCGGGGCGCTGCGGGCGGTGACCAGCGCGGTGCGGATGCGCATGGCCGGGGTGCCCGCCTGCTGCAACTGGTGCAGCGCTTGCAGCACTGGCTTGAAAGGTCCGGCCAGCAGGGGTTGCGCCGCCTTGTCGCTTTCGTGCTTTTGAAACGCCGACAGGCCCTCGGCCTGAAACACGCGCTCGGCCTCGTCTGAAAACAGCACCGCGTCGCCGTCAAAGGCAATGCGCACCTCGTGGGGGTGCGCCTCAGAGGCCAGCGCCGAATGCGGGTAGACCTGCGCCGCAGGCACACCGGCATCGAGCGCGGCACGCACGTCCGACAAATGGGTGGACAAAAACAGGTTGGCGTTGAGCGGCCGCAGATAGCGCCACGGCGGCTGCCCGCGTGTGAAGCTGCCGCGCTGGATGGGCAGACCGTAATGCTGAGCCGAGCGGAACACCCGCATGCCCGAGACCGGGTCGTTGCGCGAGAGGATCACCACCTCGACACGCTGGGTGTCGGCGTCGTTGAAGGCCAGCAGCTTGCGCACCAGCGAAAACGCCACGCCCGGTTTGGCGGGCGCTTCCAGGCGGCTCAGCTGCAGCTTCATGTAGGCGCGGTCGTCACCTTGCTCGAACACCTGGTTTTCTTCTTCGAAGTCGAACAGCGCGCGCGACGAGATCGCCACCACCAACTGTCCTTCAAGCGATGCGGGCATGCCGGGCTCCTTCGTTCAATGTTCGGACCCAGACGGGTCGGTGTCGATGCCGGCTCATTTGACCCACTGGTTCAACTGCATGATGGGCATCAGCACCGCCAGCACGATCAGCATGACCATGCCGCCCATGGCCACGATCAGCAAGGGCTCCAGCACGGTGGCCAGCGCCATGGCGCGGCGCTGCACTTCGCTGGACAGCTGCTGTGCCGCCCGCTGCAGCATGACCGGCAGCTGGCCGGTCTGTTCGCCCAGGCGGGCAAACATGGCCAGCAGGCCCGGAAAGCGTGCGTTTTGCGCCAGCGCGGTGCCCAGCGGCGCGCCCTCGCGCACGCGCACCAGGGCTTCCAGTGCGTCGGCCCGCAAAGCCTGGTTGGACAAGGTGTCGGCCGCGGCTTGCAGCGCCTTGAGGATGGGCACGCCAGCGGCCGTGAGCATGGCCAGCGTGGACGCGAAGCGGGCGCTGTTGTAGCCCCGGGCCAGGCGGCCGATCAGGGGCAGGCGCAGCCAGGCGGCGTCAAAACGCAGGCGCAGGGCGGCCTGGCGCATGGCCAGGCGGAAGGCCACGACGACCCCGATCAGCAACAACAGCATCAGCCAGCCCCAGCTGCGCACGAAGTCGCTGATGGCCAGCATGGCGACCGTCAGGCCCGGCAAGGACCGCTTGGTGCCCGCAAAGACCCCGGCCACCTGGGGCACCACCGAGGTGACCAGAAAAATCACAATGGCCAACGCCACCAGACTCACGATGGCCGGGTACAGCGAAGCCGACAGCAGCTTGGAGCGCAGCAGTTGCTGGTCTTCCAGGTCATTGGCCAGCTGGTTCAGCACATCCGACAGGTGACCGCTTTGCTCGCCAGCGGCGATCACGGCCCGGTCGATGGCGGGAAACTCGCGCGGAAATTCCGCCAAGGCCCGGCCCAGGGTGCTGCCCGAATTGACCTCGGCGCGAATGGCGGCCATCAGGTGGCGCTGCCGGTCGTCTTCGGCCTCTTCGGTCAGGGCGGCCAGAGCACGTTCGATGGGCAAGCCGCTGCCCACCAGGCCTGCCAGTTGCCGCGTCCACACCGCGCGTTGGCTTGTGCTGAAAGCGCGGCCGCCGCCAATGGGGCGCTGCCACCAGGGTTGGGCGCTGGCGGCTTCGCTGGCCGAACCTGTCGCGATGGCTTCCACCACCAGCGGCACCAGCGATTGCGCGCGCAGCTGGCTGCGGGCAGTCTTTTGGCTGTCGGCTTCCACGGTGCCCTTGCGCAGGGCACCATCGGTTTGCAGGGCTTCAAAACGGTAGGCGGGCATGGGTGGGACTCAGCGGCTGAAGTAAAGAACGCCGATTTGGCCGCTCCAGCTCAGGGTGCTGGGGCTGACTTGTTGGACCTGGCCCAGGTGGCGAGAGGTGCCCAGGGTGCCAAACCAGGCCCACTGGGGCGTGATGGCGTAGCGGTAACTGAGTCCCAGGCCCACCGAGCCGAGGCCGGCGTGCCAGCCATTTTCGGGTGGCGGCAGCAACCGCAGTTGGGTGGCCCAATGGTCGGCCGTGGCCCAGTTCACGCCGCCACTGAGGTTGAGTGCGCTGCGCTCGCTCAGCGGCAGGCCATACGATGCCCCCACCGACAAGGTGGTGCCGTCGCCCCGGCCCATCAGGTCCTGGGTGATGTCCGTGCCCATGAACCAGCGCTGGTTCAGCCGGTAATTCACGCCGATGCGGCCGCGCAAGGTGTTTTTGCCGGAAGAAAAACCGTCAAAGCTGCTGTTGTCCTGCAGGTTTTGCACACGCAAGGACAGGTCCGCCTTGAGCCGTTGGTCATCGCGCCATTGGTAGGCCAGATTGGCTTCCTGACGGTAGCCGCTGAATTGCAGCCATTCGTCGCCCGTGGCATGGCCAAAACGCCAGCGGCCGTAGCGCAAACCCAACACCGGACGCAGTGCCAGGGTGGTTCGGGCGTCGGCCAGATCCCGCGTTTTGAGTTTCATCCCCACCGTGTAGCGCCATGTGTGGGCGGTGTCTGGTGCCTGCGGCGCAGCGGTCGGATCGGGCAAGGCGCTCTCGGTGGCAGGCTCAGCTGTGTTGGTTATGTTTGTGGTGCCGGTCGTGTCTTGTGCCTGCGACATCCCCGTGCCCATCGCGCAAATTGACAACACCAGCACCCGCCCAAGCCAGCCTAAGCCGAGGGGTGAGGCGCGGCGAAGGGGCCATGCGGCGGCGCGCCATGGCCCGGCGAAGCGCCATGGCCTGGCGGCGTGCCAGGTCTGCATCAAATGCGGGGCAGGGGTGGGGGCGCTAGGGGTCATGGGGCGTTTCAGTCGCGCGTCACGCGCAGCAGCTCTTCGGCGCTGGTGATGCCCGCATTGACCAGCCGCTGGCCGTCGTCGCGCATCAGCACCATGCCTTGGGCCAGGGCGGTGGCGCGCAGCTCGGCTTCGGCGGCGCGGTTGTGGATCTGGGCGCGGATCTCGTCACTGGCCACCAGCAGCTCAAACACCCCGGTGCGCCCGGCATAGCCGGTGTGGCCGCAGGCCTCGCAGCCTGCGCCGTGGCAGGCGGTGCAGCGCTTGCGCACCAGGCGCTGGGCCAGCACGCCCAAGAGTGACGAGCTGAGCAAGAACGGCTCCACGCCCATGTCGATCAGGCGGTTGACGGCGCTGGCTGCGTCGTTGGTGTGCAGCGTGGCCAGCACCAGGTGGCCGGTCAGCGAGGCCTGGATGGCGATCTGCGCGGTTTCAAAATCGCGGATCTCACCGATCATGATCACGTCCGGGTCTTGCCGCAAGATGGCGCGCAGGGCCTTGGCAAACGTCAGGTCGATTTTGGCGTTGACCTGGGTCTGGCCCACGCCCGGCAGCTCGTATTCGATGGGGTCTTCCACCGTCATGATGTTGTTGCGCGTGGCGTCCAGCCGCTGCAAGGCGGCATACAGGCTGGTGGTTTTGCCCGAGCCGGTGGGACCGGTGACCAGCAAGATGCCGTGCGGCTGGCCGATCAGGTGGTCCACCTGCTGCAACACATGGCCTTGCATGCCCACGGCTTCGAGCGTGAGGCGCGCTTCGCTTTTGTCCAGCAAGCGCAGCACGGCGCGCTCGCCATGGGCGCTGGGCAGGGTGGACACGCGCACATCGACCGCACGGCTGCCCAGGCGCAGGCTGATGCGGCCGTCTTGCGGCAGTCGTTTTTCGGCAATGTCGAGTTCGGCCATGATTTTCAGGCGCGAAATCAATGCGGCATGCAGCGCCCGGTTCGGTTGTACAACTTCGCGCAGGGTGCCGTCGATGCGGAAACGCACACTCGAATGGCGTTCATACGGCTCGATGTGGATGTCGCTGGCCCCGTCGCGTGCGGCCTGGGTGAGCAGGGCGTTGAGCATGCGGATGATGGGCGCGTCGTCGCTGGCTTCCAGCAGGTCTTCGACCGCAGGCAGGTCCTGCATCATGCGCGAGAGGTCGGCTTCGGACTCGACTTCGCTGACCACGGCAGCGGCCGTGGAGGCGCTGTTGGCTTGCCCGCCCGAATAAGCCTGGTGGATGCGTTGCGCCAAGTCGGCGGGGGCGCTGTGCTGCATCTGCAAGCCTTGCGCCGCGTATTTGCGCGTGACTTCGGACAGAGCCGAGCGGTCGCTGTCTTCGCACAGGCTCAGGTTCAGGCGGTGGCCATCGTCTTCCAGCAGCAAGCGGTGGGTCCGTGCAAAAACATAGGGCAAGGGGTAACGCATGGGGAGCCTGTCGGGGTTCAGGGCTGGCGAGCGGGGGCTGCGGCAGGTGTTGTGGCCGTGCCAGTGGGGCTGGTGGGGCTGGTACCCGGTTTGCCTGCGCTGCTCCATGAAGGCAAGACCGCCGAGCCGGTGACGGGCAAGGGGCCTGTGGCTGGTGGCTGGAAGCCTTGCTGGTTCAGTCGCATTTGTTCATAACGGCCAAGCGACAAGGCTTCGGTGGCCGCGCCATCGCGCACCACCACCGGGCGCAGGAACACCATCAAGTTGGTTTTCTTGCGGTTGCGGACCTCGGCCTTGAACAGGTTGCCAAAGAATGGGATGTCGCCCAGGCCGGGCACTTTTTCCTGGCTGTTGTTGGTGTCGTCTTGCAGCAGGCCGCCCAGCACCACGATGGAGCCGTCGTCGACCAGCACATGGGTTTCGATGGAGCGCTTGTTGGTGATCGGGCCAGCGGTGGACGCGCTTTTGGTGTCGATGCTGCTGACTTCCTGGAAAATTTGCATCTTCACCGTGCCGTTTTCGCTGATCTGGGGCTTGACCTTGAGCGTCAGGCCCACGTCTTTGCGCTCGATGGTCTGGAACGGGTTGACTGCGCCGGTGTTGCTGTTGTTGGCGGTGTACTGACCGGTGATGAAGGGCACGTTTTGGCCGATCACGATCTTGGCTTCTTCGTTGTCCAGCGTCAGCAAATTGGGCGTGGAAAGCACGTTGGCGTCGCCATTCGATTGCAGAAAACGGGCCAGCGCGCCCAGGGCCAGCGCCCCGTTGCGTTGCTGTCCCAAGGCCACGTTCAGACCGGTGGAGGCGGCGTAGCTGCCGGTGGCGGCGTTGGCCGCCAAGGCCAGCAGATTGGTGCCGCCCACTGCAAAGTTGGTGCCCAGCAGGCCCACGGTGCTGCCATTGGTGCCGGTACCGCTCATCCACTGAACGCCAAACTCGGCCGCTTTGTCGGCGCTGACTTCAGCGATCAGACTTTCCACAAACACCTGGGCGCGGCGCTGATCGAGCATGTCGATGACGCTGCGAAGCTGGCGGTATTGCGGCTCGGGCGCGGTGATGATCAGGGCGTTGGTGGCGGGATCGGCCTGGATCTGGCCGCCGGTGGCAGGCTGGGCCGATGCCGTGCTGGCCCCGGCTGTCCCGCCACTGCCTGCTGTGGGCGTGCTGAGGGTGCTGATGGGGGCACCCGCGCTGCTGCGCACGTCACCGGCGATGGCGGCGCGCAAGGTGGTGGCGAGTTTGGTGGCGTCCGCGTTCTTCAGGTACACCACATGGATGTTGCCGCTGGCCGCCCCCGCACCGGTTGCGCTGGGTTGGTCCAGTTGCTCCACCAGGCTGCGCACCAGGGCCACGCGAGCCGGGTTGGCCGCCCGAACGATCAGGGCGTTGGTGCGCACTTCGGACAGCACGGTGGTTTTGAATGAGGTGTCCGACTGGCCCTGTGCAGCCGGGGCCCCGGCTGCTGCGCCCGAATCGATCAGGCGTTGCACCATGGGGGCCAGGTCGCCTGCGATGCCGTGTTTCAGGCGAATGACCTCCACACCGGTGGCATTGGCCACGTCCAGCGCGGCCACGATGCGGCCCAGGCGCTGCAGGTTGTCGCTGTAGTCGGTGATCACCAAGGCGTTGGTGCCCGGATTGACGTTGATGGTGTTGTTGGGGCTGATCAGCGGGCGCAGCACCGGCACCAGGTTGTTGGCGTTTTCGTGGTTGAGCTTGAAGATTTGGGTGACGATTTGTCCGCTGCCCGCACCCTGACCACCGGCAGACACCGCGCTGCTTTGCAGTTTGGCTTCGGCCTCGGGCACCACCGTGTACAGCCCGGCAGATTCCACCATGGCAAAGCCTTGCGTGCGCAGTTGTGCGGCAAACAGGCGCAGTGCCTGGGCCGGGGGCACCGGCAGGTTGCTGGACAAGGACATGGTGCCCTTGACGCGGGGGTCGACCACCACGTTGTAGCCCGACAAGGTGGCCAAGGTCCGGGCTACCGCGTCGATTTCGGCGTTCACAAAGTTGAGTGTGACGGGCTCTTTGCGCAGGGTTTTCGAGGTGTTCGGGTGAGGCGCTGGGGCCGCGCCCGGGTTGGACTGTGCCTGTGCCAGGGGACTCAGTGCGGTCAGGCAGGCCAGCGCCAACGCACGCCAAGACCCGCAAAAGGGGGTCATGCAGAAAGTGGTTGGTGGGGCAATCGAAAGGGGGGCGTTCAGGGTGTGCATGGCGTCAAACGGTGGAGTCGGGTTCATCCCAGGGACAGCAGGCTGCGCGCGCCTTGACGGCGGCCCAGGATGTTCAGCAAATTGGCCAAAGCGGCTTCGTGACCTTCTTGCGCACTGGCTTCACCCGTGAAGCGCAGGCGTGCGCCCACCCATTGGCCTTGCCCCGACAGCATCAAGGGGCCTTGCTGTGTGCTCAGTTCCAGGCGGGGGGTGGGGGTGCCTTCGGGCGTGCCCGACAGTTGAATGCGGTAGCTGCCCACGGGTTTGAGAGGGCTCAGCCGCGATGACAGGTCCAGCACAGTCAGTTCGGCCAGGCCTTTCATTTGCAGGCGGCCTTGTGCCCAGTGCAGTTGCAGCGCTTCGCTGCGCCACTGCAATTGGCCTTCGGCTTGCAGCGTGTTCCAGGGCGCACCGAGGCCGCTGAGCAAGGCGGCGGGCCACTGCGAGCGGTGGTCGTCCGCTTGCACTTGCAAGGTGTTCCAGCCCAGTTGCACGTTCAGTTGGGTCGGCGCGTCCATGCAGCAGTCGGCTCGCCAGCTCAGCTGCAGGCCCGTCCAGTGGGGGGCCAGCGTCCAGTGCAGGCGACCCGGCAGGGCTTGTTGGTCACGGCTGCCGCTGCCGCCGCTGAGCACCATTTGGGCGGACCCGGCCCACACGGTGCCCCGGGGGTTGAGCCATTGCACGTGTCCCTGACTGGCTTGTGCCACGCCCCAGGCCAACCACCTTGCGGGAGCCCAGATGAGCAAGGCGATGCACAAGCCGAGCAAGGCCCCCGCGCAGGCGTGCCACCAGGTCGGACGTGGCGCGGCACCCCGCGCGTCCTGCTGTCGTCGTTGCGGCGCGTGGCGCAAGGCGTGTGGTGTGGTGTTCATGGCAGACGCAGCACCAAGCTGCCGCGCCACAACACGGTCTCGCCAGCGGTGGCCGGTGGTGCCACGCTCGCTGCGGTTGGGCCAGGTGTGGTCCGGTTTTTGGCGGATCCGTTGGCACCTTGTGGCGCTGACGCGGTGTTTTGTTGCAATTGGGCTTGCAGGGGCAAGGCCTGTGCGCTTTCGCGTGCCTGGCTGAGCCAGAGGGCCAGGGCGTCGGCGGGGGCGGCTTCCAGGCTCAGGGTGGCGCGTTCGCCTTGCAGGCTGATTTTGGCGTTCGGTCCCAATTCGGCCAGATTTTTCTCCAGCCACAGGGCCGCCTCGTTGCGGGGGACTGCACGGGGTTTTTGCAGGTCGATGGCCTGGGCCTGGAGTTGCCGCATGCTCTGGCTTTGGGCATCCAGGCGGGCCTGCCGTTCCGGGGCTTCTTGCCAGGTGCGCAGCGCCGGTGCCAGAGCCAGGCTCCACACGCTGGCCAGCAGCACCAGCACGGCACACCCACCGAGCAGCCGTTGCTCGCGCGGGCTGCGTTGTTTCCAGGCTTGTTGGAGCGGGGCCAGCGCTTGGCACCATGTCAATGGGGTGTTCATGGTTTGACCTCGGCGGCGGGCGGCAAGCGGATCAACCAGGCATCGCCTTCGGCGCGCCATTGGTAACCACTGGCCGTCAGGCTTTGTTGCAGAGTCTCTTGTGCGGTGGCGTCAGGGTTGAAATTTTGCAGCCGCAATTGGCCCGGTTGGTAGGTCCATTGGCGCGGGGCAGTCAGCCCGGGTGGCATGGCTTGGCCCAAGGCGGCCAGCATCGGTTCCAGGTCGCCCGCACCGAGTTGGCCCGAGGTCTGGCGCAGCCGTTCGACCTGTTGGGCCATTTGCAAGGGGGCATCGACCACGACCTGGGTTTGCGGAAAGGTTTCGCGCAGCATCAGGGCCCAGCTGTTTTGCTGGGTTTGCCAGTCGGCGCGGGTTTTCCAGGCCCAGGCGTTCAGCCCGATCAATTGGCTGGCCAGCAGGCACCACAAACCCCAGCGTACCGGACGCCAGGCGGGGCTGTGCCATAAGTGGCTGGCACCGCGTTGCCAGTTTTTGAATTGGCGCATGCGGGCGTTGGCGCGCAGTTCAAATTGCCCCAGATCCCAGTCGGTGGCGATGGCCGCCAGCCAGTGCCGTGCGGGGGGCATCAGCCGCGCAGCGGTCCCCATCCATTCGGTGGTCAGGGCCACCGCACCGGGTTCGGACTGGATGAGGGCGTTTTGGCGTTCCTGTGCAGACAGGCCCGTGGCCGCTTGTGCGTCCGTGGCGCGCAAGGCTTGCAGGGGCTGGCCCCAGACCCCGCGCTCGGGGTGGCATACCCACAGCCAGCCGGTGTCGGCATCGCCCAGTGCGGTCACTTGCAAGGGGCTGTCGTTGGCGGTGGGCGGCGACAGTTCGGGCACGATGCGGTGCACCGTCAGGCCCGCTTGCTCCAGGGCTTGCAGGTGGGCGGTCAGCCAGGCTCGGTCGCACACGGCCACCCAGGGGCGCGGTGTGTCTTTCCACCCAGGCTGAAGTGCCAGGTGCAATTGGCCGGGCTCGTCGAGCAGCCGGTCTTCCAGCAGACCTTGCAAGGCTGCCTGCAAGCGGGCCGGTTGTTTGTGCAGACCGGGGGGCAGGTCCACCCGGTGCCAGGACAGCGCGACGGCAGGCACCAGGGCCACGGTTTCGGTTTGTCGGTCGGCTGCGGGCAGCAAGCTGGCGGCAGCCCATTGCAGGGCCAAAGGACGGTCGGCGCCATCGGCCGGGACCAGCGCATGGGGGTAAGCCCCTGTGGGGCTGGGCAAGCCCGGTGGCAGTTGGATGATCAGGGTGCGCATGTGCGGATCATTGTAGAGGGGCAGTGTGACTGTGCTGGGGGCTTTTGACCCGCCACAACATGCGCACTTGGTTGCCTTCGCGCCGCACCAGGGCTGTTTCTTGCTGGACCACGTTGTCGATGCGCATGCGCCCCAGCACTTCAAAGTAGCGGCTTTGTACGCTGTGCTGTTTTTCATCGAGCAGGCGTCCGGCCGGGCCCAGCGCTTGCTGGGCGGCGTTCAGGCTGGCCCAGTGGCCGCGCTGGCGCTGCTCAATGGCTTGACGAGCCGAGGCCAGGCTCAGGCCCGGCACGCTGGCCGACAGCACTTCGGCCGATGCGGTGTTCAGGTTCACAGGCGTGGCCTCGGGCAGCACGGTGATGTGCGCCCGCAAGGCCGCCAGTGTGCGGGGGCTCAGACCGAGCCAGACCAGTTGGGTGGTTTGCTGGGGCATCAAGGGCAGGTCTGCGCTGGTTGGGCCTGAAGCGGTGGTCGCGTTGTCGGCTGCCGTGGCTTGCGTGGCGGTTTGGCGTACGGATTGCAGTTGCCGCGCCATGTTTTGCAGCTCGCCCAGGGGCAGGTTGAGTCGCTCAAACAAGGCCGCAAAGCGGGCCAGTGCGGCCGCTGACACCTGCCCATCTTCGATCAGGTTCATCACGTTCATGCGTGACTGTGCGTCGGTGATCTGGCCCGACAAGAAGACTTCGGCATCGCCCTCGCGCCATTGCTGGTCCTGGGACAAAAAGGTGGACAGTTTGGACTCTTGCACGGGCAAGGCCCAGGGCTCGCCCAAGTGGTCGGCACCCGCGCCTTGCGCAGAAATCGCGTCTTCGCGCAGGATCAGCCGCGTCCAGTCGAGCGCGCCCGTCATCATCCAGGCGGTCTGGCTGCGTCCGCGCTCGGCCATCTCGATCTCCACTTGCCGCCATTGCTGCCACAGCGCGGCACTGGCCAGTGTGGCGACCAGGGCCACGGTGAGCATGGCGGTGAGCAATGCGGCCCCCCGTTGTGGCCAGGCTGAGCGCTCGCGCAACGCGCGAAGCCCAAGGGGCCTGGTGTGGGCGACCGGCTTCATGAGGGTGTGCCAGACAAGGTGGGTCGGACCCAGTCCAGGCTCAGTGTGCCTGAGCCTGCGGGGCCGGGGGGCAGCGTCAGCATCAGGCGCACGCCATCGGGTGTGGTGCCGCTTTGCGTCTGGGAAGGGGCCTCGTTGCCGGGCGCGGGTGGGCCGCTGGTCACCGCGTCGCTGGACAAGGGGTGGGTCCAGCTGCCGCCCCGGTGCACAAACAATTGCCAGCCAGACAAGGGGTGAATCTGGATGTGTCCGGCGCGGGTGTTGTCATCGGGCGTCTGGCCCCATTGCTGTGCCAGAGCCCAGGCAGTTTGCCAGTCCTGCCGTTGCGTCAAGGGGGCCGATTGCCAGCGCTGCCAGTCGCCACCGCCAGGCCGTCCCGGATCGCTGCGCCAAGTCCAGGCGACCACGCGCACACTGGGCAAGGCCATGGTTTGCGGCGCAGTGGCCGGTGCCTCGGCGGTGCGGCGTGTCAGGCGCAGCACCCGGCCATCCCAGCCCCAGCTGGGTGTGCCGGGCAATTCGGCCAATTGGTCCAGGTCGGTCTGCCATTGCGCCAAGCCTGCTTGCAGGGTGCGGATTTCGTCGGATCGACTTTGCAGACTGCTTTGCGTGCGCAACATGCCATCGAGTCCGCGCCAGGCCATCAGGCTCATCAAGGCCATCACGCTGATGGCCACCAGCACCTCGATCAGGGTGAAGCCGCGTGGTGGTGGGGGGCCGCCGGTTGCCAGGCGTGCAGGCGATGGACCGGGGGTCACAATGAGGCGAGCCATCAGTTGCGCCCCATCACGGTGGACACTTGCAGCACGTACTCGCCTTGGTCCAGCACCCGCGCATCGACACGCCTGAAGTTGGGGTTGGGCGTGGGGCGCACCGACAACTCCACTTGCAGCAAACGCCCGGCCTGGGTGCATTCCACGGTGTTGTTGCCGGTGTCCGGCAACTGTCTGCGCAGGCGCAGGGCGATGAGTTCGTTGTCGGCGCAGATCTGACCCAGCATGCTCACGGTCTGGCGTTCGGCATTGCGGCTGAGCGAGCCGGTGGCCTGCAGCCCCGCCATGAGCGCGACCGCCGTGATGCCCAAGGCCACCAGCACTTCGATCAGGGTGAAGCCCGCTGCCTGTGCGTGGCGGCCGACCCTGGGCGAAAGCCATGGCCGCTGGCGCGTGTTCAGGCATGACCTGACGGTGTGTCTGCAATTTGTCATGGTGCCCGCTCCGCTGGTGCGCGCTGGTTTTGCACCCGAAAAGGCCGCAGGCCATCACTCACCACCCACAAGGTTTTGTCAGGCGACTGCAGGCTGGACAGGGCCACCGATTGGGGCTCGATCAGGGGCTCGGGCCCCAGCGTGATGGCCAAGCCGGGCGTGGCTCGCGTGGTCTCGGCCAGCCAGGCGCTGGGCAGGCCCGGCGGTGGCAGGCCATCAAAAACAAAGCTTTGCGCCCCAGCGTTTCCTGCGCTTTCGACGGGTCGCCAGACCACGGGCAGACCGTTGGCACGGGCTTGGGCGCGACCTGTTTCCAGCAGCGCGGCCAACCGTTCGGCATCACGTTCCAGGGCGCTGTCGGCGCTGTCCCTCAAAGAAAAGCCCACGCCAGCCGTGGCCACCGCGATCAGGGCCACCACCACCAGCAGCTCCAGCAAGGTGAAGCCCCGGGCTTGGCCGCTGCAACGTTTATTGCCAGCTGCCGATGTCCGCATTGTTGCCCTCACCGCCGGCTTGACCGTCAGCGCCAAAGGACAGCACGTCCACTTCGCCCTTGATGCCGGGGTTCATGTACTGATAAGGGCGTCCCCAAGGGTCGTTGGGCAATTTGTCCAAATACGGCTTCCAGTTGCCGGGCACGGGTTCGGTGGTGGGTTTGAGGATGAGGGCGTTCAGGCCTTGTGCACTGCTCGGAAAGCGCTGGTTGTCCAGTTTGTACAGCTTGAGCGCCTGCATCAGATTGCCCACATCCGTGCGGGCGGCG
Organism: Limnohabitans sp. 2KL-1; assembly: GCF_003063435.1. Classification (GTDB taxonomy): domain Bacteria; phylum Pseudomonadota; class Gammaproteobacteria; order Burkholderiales; family Burkholderiaceae_C; genus Limnohabitans_A. Next base: position 640,279 of record NZ_NESL01000001.1, read on the forward strand.
GTGATGCGGGCGTCGTCGGCACGACCGAGCACATTGGGCACGATGAGCGCGGCCAGCACGCCAATGATGGCCAGCACCACCATGAGTTCGATCAAGGTAAAGCCGCGTTGGCGGCGGGCTTGGGATAAGGCTTGGGTTTGCATGGCTTCGATCATAATCTGAGGATGTCCTTGAGTCCCTTGTCTTCGCAAATGTACAAAACCTGGTGGCCTGGCGCACTCACGGCAGCGGTGTGGGCCGGTGTTGCTGCCAGTGTTTTTTATTGGGGCGTTCAATTGACAGCGTCGCAGACACGCCCGGTACAAGCGGTGTCGGTGGCTGCCGCCGAGTCTCGGGGGCCCTCGACCTCCTTTGTGGCGCTTGCCTTGGGTCATGCGGCAGTGATTCGGGTTTCCCCAGTCAACAACCAGTTCAAATTGCTGGGCGTTTTGGCCTCGTCCTCCGGACAAGGCAGCGCACTGATTGCCGTGGATGGCCTCCCCCCTCGGCCCTACCGTGTGGGCCAAACGGTGCATGAAGGCTGGACACTTCTGTCCTTGACCCGCAGACAGGCGAAGTTGAAGTCGTCCGGTGCGCAATTGGTTCTGGATTTGCCCGAAACGGAACCTCGCTGATCGTTTTTGCCGGTTGATTCCGAGGTCATGACGGGTAAAAATATTTTTACCCGTTTTTTTACAGCGTGGGTGCCAGCCCAGAAAACAGGATGGCAGTCCTTTCTAAGGCCTGAATGTGCAAGCGCTGCGCGGATCCCATGCCCACGCAGCCGCCGGTTCAGCCACGCAAAAACAGGCGGTAAACCGGGTTGTCTGTTTCTTCCGCATAGGGGTATCCCAGCGCCTGCAAAAACTTGTCAAAGGCCTTGTCGTCTTTGGGCGGCACCTGCAGGCCCACCAGAATGCGGCCGTAGTCGGCACCCTGGTTGCGGTAATGGAACAGGCTGATGTTCCAGCCCGGGCGCATCAGGCTCAAGAATTTGAGCAAGGCACCGGGGCGCTCGGGGAACTCGAAGCGCAGCAGGCGTTCGTCCTGCGACAGCGCCGAGTGCCCGCCCACCATGTGGCGGATGTGCTCCTTGGCCAGTTCGTCGTGCGTCAGATCAATCGCCTTGAACTGGTGTTTGTTGAATTTGGCCGTGATCTTGCTGCTTTCGCCTTTGCCGTGGGTGCTCAGACCCAGGAACACATGGGCCTGATCCGAGTCGCTCATGCGGTAGTTGAACTCGGTCACATTGCGCGGCCCCCCGGGCAGGCTGCCGATCAGCTCCAGAAAGCGCTTGAAGCTGCCGCGCTCTTCCGGAATGGTCACGGCAAACAGGGCTTCCTTTTCCTCGCCCACATCGGCGCGTTCAGCCACAAAGCGCAGCCGGTCAAAGTTCATGTTGGCACCGCACAAAATGGCCGCAAAGGTCTGGCCCTTGCATTTGTGTGCCGCCACATACTGCTTGATGGCCGCCACAGCCAAGGCCCCCGCAGGTTCCACGATGGAGCGGGTGTCCACAAAAACGTCCTTGATGGCCGCGCACACCGCATCGGTGTCCACCGTCATGAATTCGTCCACCAGCTGGCGCGACACCCGGAAGGTCTCTTCGCCCACCAGTTTGACGGCCGTGCCATCCGAAAACAGGCCCACGTCGGGCAGCGTCACGCGCTTTTTGGCGTTGACCGACTGGATCATGGCGTCCGAGTCGTTCATCTGCACACCGATGACTTTGACGCCGGGGCGCACCGCCTTGATGTAATTGGCCACGCCGCTGATGAGGCCGCCGCCGCCAATGGCCACAAACACCGCATCCAGCGGCCCTTGGTGCTGGCGTAGCATTTCCATGGCGATCGTGCCTTGGCCTGCGATCACCTCCGGATCGTCGAACGGGTGGACAAAAGTCAGGCCCTGTTTTTTCTGCAGGCTCAGGGCGTGGTTGTAGGCGTCGGAATAGCTGTCGCCAAACAGTGCCACCTCACCGCCCAGACCTTTGACCGCATCGATCTTGACCTGTGGCGTGGTGGTGGGCATGACGATCACGGCGCGGGTGCCCAGGCGGCTGGCGCTCAGGGCCACGCCTTGCGCATGGTTGCCTGCCGAGGCGCAGATCACGCCTTTTTTCAGCTGCTCGGGCGTCAGGTGTGCCATCTTGTTGTAAGCCCCGCGCAGCTTGAAGCTGTGCACGGGTTGTTGGTCTTCGCGCTTGAGCAGCACCTGGTTGCCCAAGCGGCGCGACAGGTTCTGGGCCGTCTCCAGGGCGGATTCGGTGGCCACGTCATAGACCTTGGCGTTCAGGATCTTGATCAGGTAGTCGGCGGGTTTGAGGTGTGGGGTGGTCATGTCCGGCGCGACGCGTGCAAGCCGCATCGCCTAAAAAGGGTGACTTGGATGATAACGGGCAAAAAAAATGCCCCAAACCTTGCGGCTTGGGGCAAATCCACCTTTTCAGAGGGTGGAGGAGACAAACGGTGCGCACCAAAAAAGCACGCTTGTTCGCAATTGTAAAGGTGTTTTTGTTGCGTTGCAGCACGCGATGTGTTTCAAAATGAAAAAAACCGCAAAAGCCGTGCGAGACTTTTGGCCGCAGGTTCTGGCGTCACCCCGGTTGCCCCTGCAAATGCGGACGCTTTCAGGACACGCCCAAACCCCTCGCCCCACGTCCCACGCTCAACGCTCAACGCTCAACGCTCAACGCCCAACGCCCAACGCCCAACGCCCAACGCCCAACGCCCAACGCCCAACGCCCAACGCCCAACGCCCAACGCCCAACGCCCAACGCTCAACGCTCAACGCTCAACGCTCAACGCTCAACGGTTCGCGCCTGAAGCTTTGCCGCAAAGTGAGGAGCGCTTGGGTAACATCGACAGCATGTCAACGATTGATCAACAGGCATCTCTTTAATTGGAAGGACAACAGCCATGGAATGCAAAGTCACCTGGACAGGCGCGGCCGGTACCCGCTCCGGCATGGGTTTTTTGGCGGAAACCGGTTCGGGCCACATGGTCGCCATGGATGGCGCGCCCGATGCCGCTAAACCTGAAAACGGTGGCCAAAATCTGGCACCCCGCCCCATGGAAATGCTTTTGGCGGGCACAGGCGGCTGCACGGCCTATGACGTGGTGCTCATCCTCAAGCGAGGTCGCCATGACGTGCGTGGCTGCAGTGTCCAGCTCAGCAGCGAGCGCGCCGAGGTGGACCCCAAAGTCTTCACCAAGATCAACATGCACTTCACGGTCACCGGCAAAGGCGTGTCTGCCAGTGCGGTCGAACGGGCGATTGCCATGAGCCACGACAAATACTGCTCAGCGAGCATCATGTTGGGCAAATCTGCCGAGATCACCACCAGTTTTGAGTTGGTAGATGTGAACTGAATTCAAGACCTTCGGATGGAGGTTCTTGCCTGATCGGAATGGTCGCAAGAGCGCTGCCCGGATCTAGGCCTTGGGTGGCCGGGTGGCGTGCTGGCCGCAGCCCGAGCCGTGCCATTCAGTAACCTCGTCTCTGTCCGTGGCCAGTGCTGTACCGCATTTCAAATCCGGTGCGCCACGGTCGTCATCACCTTGGCGGCCCATGTCATCAAGGTTTTGACTGGGGCAGGTAATTCCACCGCACCGGCTTTTTGCGCCATTTGGGCGTGGGCCATTTCGTCGGCCTTCATTTGCGCCACGATCGCACGGGAAGCCGTGTCGGCTGCAGGCAGCAAGTCCATGTGGCTTTGAAGGTGCGCCTCGACCTGGCGTTCGGTCTCGACCACGAAACCCAAGCTGACTTGATCCCCACCCAGTTTGCCCGCCGCCAAACCGATGGCAAACGCACCGGCATACCAAACAGGATTGAGCAGCGACGGCCGGTCATTGAGTTCATGCAGCCGCTGCCGCGTCCAGGCCAGATGGTCAGTTTCTTCACGGCTGGCCGCAGCCAGTTGGGCGCGCAAAGCCGGGTCACGGCACGCCAAAGCCTGTCCGGTGTACAGCGCCTGCGCACAGACTTCACCCACATGGTTGATGCGCATCAGCGCTGCAGACTGGCGACGGCCCGCGTCGTCAAGCGCCAACTCCGCCACCGATGCGGCTGGGTTGGGGCGGCTGGCGCGAGGCTCGGCCCACAGCGTGCGCAAGGCGCTGTCGGCAGCCAATATCAGGGCATTCATCATGCAGGCAGTTTAATCAAGATGACGCGTCGGACACGGAGGAGGCTGGATTCACCCTTTTGTGGGGGGAATGTCCGGCGTGGCTGTTCAGCAGTGCAACTTATGAGGAAGTGGCAATTTAAAACACACCAAAAAGTGTTTGAATTCATGGGGAAAATGAGTCTTCACAAAGCGCAGGTGACGCGCTTCAAGGGTAAGTCCCGGGGTGTGTTGCATCGTTGCAACGAAAAGCCCTTTTCTTTCCCGAATGTCTTGGCGAAGTCTGGTGCGTCTGGTGGAATAGCATCAACTTCCTGATTGGGAGGTTGGCTTGGGGTCACAAGGGTGGTGTTCATCCAACTGATTCGGGCCCTTTTAACCTTGGAGAAACTTGCAATGAAAAAATCTCTGATTGCTCTGGCTGCTTTGGCCGCCACTGGTGCTTTCGCTCAATCTACCGTGACTTTGTCTGGCGTTTTGGACGTCGGCTTCAAGAACGTGAACAAGGCCGCTGTTGGTGCCGCCAAGAATTCCGTGACTGCAGGCAACAACAACCGCGTGGCTTTCGGCGTGACCGAAGACCTGGGCGGTGGCCTGAAGGCTCTGGCCAATGCACAAATGCGTTTCGACCCTACATCGGGCACCACTGAAGGCGGCAATACACGTCCTTTGTTCCAAGGTGAGACACGCGTCGGTTTGACCGGTGGTTTCGGTACCGTCATGTTGGGCCGTGGCCTGACCGCATTGCAATTGCCTAACGGCGGCAACTCTGACCCATGGGGCGTGACCACCGTGGCCGGTAGCGTGTACGCTGCTGGTTTCGCAACCGACTACGCCGCTGGTGGCGAAGGCCGTATCGACCAGGGCGTGTGGTACACATCCCCCAGCTTCGGTGGCCTGACACTGTCGGCCAGCATGTCGCCTAAAAAAGTCGTGACTGCCGGTGTGGCTTCCAAGACTCACCAGTCGATCAACGCCACTTACGCCAACGGTCCTCTGGTTGTGGGTCTGGGCAACGAGCGCAACCGCGCCAACGACACCATCACTCAAGTCTATGGTAACTACAACCTGGGCATGGCCAAGTTGTTCGCCAGCTACGCATTGGTCGAAGGTGGTTCAGCCGCTGAGCGCGCTGCTGCTGGTACCTTCGCTGCTCCAGCTTCTGCTGTGAACTCCGGCAACGGCGCCACAGGCCCTGTCGCTGCTGACGGCGAAATCAAGAACTGGACTGTCGGCGCTACTGTGCCATTCGGCGCTGCTACCCTGCGCGTGGGCTACAGCGGCTGGAACGGCAACGGTGCTGCTGGTCAACAAGACGACACCAAGTTCGGTATCGGCGTCAAGTACGACCTGAGCAAGCGCACTTTCTTGTACAGCGACATCGCTTCGCAAACACGCAAGAACAACACCGGCACTGCTGCTGACGGCAAAGACAACACCACACTGCGTTCATTCGACGTGGGTATTGCTCACTCCTTCTAATTTCCGGCTTGCGCAAGCAAGCTTGAGTTAAAAGTCAAAAACCCACCGTGGCAACACGGTGGGTTTTTTGTTGTACGCCCAAAACCGACAGGGTGCCAGGGGCATCAGCCCCGGGCCCGGTCGATGTGACGTGATGGGCTTGTACGGGGCGCTCGGGTCAACGAAACAAAGGCTTATTGCTGCGGAATGCCCGCTTTCTGGATCACCTCTGTCCAGCGCTTGATGTCGCTGTCCAGCAATTGGGCCAATTGCCCGGGGGTGCTCGATTGGGCCTGCACGTTGAAGCCGGCCAGGCGTTGAACCATTTCGGGTTCTGCCAGAATTTTGGCAAGTTCGGTTTGCAGGCGATCGACAACGTTCTTGGGTGTCTTGGCGGGGGCGGCCAGGGCGTTCCAGGATGAGACATTGAAGTTGCTCAGACCAGACAGTTCGCGCACCACCGGAATTTGGGGCATGTCTTTGGGGCGGTTGGCCCCCATGACGCCGAGCAGCCGAACCGCCTTGGCGTTGATCTGGGGTTTGAGCGGCCCGAGAATCTCTACCACCGCATCGACCTGCCCGCCGCGCAAGGCGTTGATCACCGCAGGGGTGCCGTTGTAAGGGATGATTTGGGCGATCAGGTTGGCCTGCGTGCGAAACAGTTCGCCGGCCAGATGCTGGGTGCTGCCGATGTTGATGGTGCCGATGTTCAACTTGCCCGGGTTGGCACGGCCAAAGCTGACCAGTTCGGTCAGGCTTTTGTAGGGCGATGACTCGGGCACTACGATGGCGATGTCAAAAAGGCCCAGCAAGGAGATGGGGGCGAAGTCGGTACGCGGGTTGAAAGGCAGGGCCTTGAACAGCCCGGCGCTGACGGCGGTGCCGTTGGACATGAGCAGCAAACTGTGGCCATCCGGTTCGGCCTTGGCCACCATCTCGGCGGCCACGATGCCGCCTGCGCCAGGGCGGTTGTCAATCACCACCGGTTGACCCAAAGAGACGGAAAGTTTTTGTGCCACCGCGCGCGCCGTCAGGTCGGCGACACCACCAGGCCCAAAGGGCACGACAATTTTCAGAGGTTTTGACGGGAAACCCGATGGGGCTTGTGCCCAGCTTGCGGGGGCGGCGCTCAGGGCCAGGGTCTGGAGCAAATGGCGACGGTTGAACATGAGAAGATTTCCTGAAGAACGAATCGGAAAAGGGTGAAAATTCACAGGGTTGTAGAGGCCCCATTGTCTTGCATCGGAGTTGAAAGGTCATTCATGATTTTTTCTTGCGCGTGGACGCGTGTTGCCGGGTGCTTTTGTTGGCTGATCGTGTTGTCTGGCTGCGCAAGCCTCGGCGTTCCAGACAAGCCGCCTGCTGCGGCAGTGTTGACTTTGGAGAAGGGCCCCCTGCATTTCAGTCCCAAGGACAAAGTGAAATGGGAGGCGGTGACCTTGCCCGGCAAGGTTCGCACCGCCTTCAGTCTGGAAAAGCACGGCCAGCGCGAGGCCCTGAGTGCCCATGCGCAATCGTCGGCCAGCTACTTGCGCCAGCGCGTGCACATTCCGCCCGATCAGCTGGGGCGACTGCAATTTGACTGGCAAGTGGACAATCTGATGGCGCAAGCGGACATGACCGAAGCAGACCGAGAGGATTCTCCCGTGCGTTTGATTTTGGCTTTTGAGGGAGACCGCAGCCGTTTTTCCGCCAAAAATGCCATGCTCAGCGACCTGACCGAAGCCCTGACCGGGGAGCCGCTGCCTTATGCCACCTTGATGTACGTCTGGGCCAACCACCGCCCGGTGGGGGCGGTCATCGTCAATCCGCGCACCGACCGTGTGCGCAAACTGGTGGTGGAGTCGGGGGCGCAACGGCTCAAGCAGTGGCTGTCGTACCAGCGCGATGTCCGGGCAGATTTTGAAAAAGCATTTGGCGAAGCGCCTGGTGCCTTGCTGGGCATTGCGATCATGACCGACTCTGACAACACCCGCAGCCAGGTGCGGGCCTGGTATGGCGACATCCGCCTGGATTGAGGTGTGCACCAGTCCTGTGCGCGACAACCGGTTTGGGGGAATTCCCTCTGTCTGTGACGGGCCCAAATGTTGCATAGTCACAGTTTGCTCCACTGTTGTCACCGAGGTGTTTTGATGAAAAAAATGAGTATGCAAACTGTGTTGCCCACGGCTTTGGCCGTGTCCTTGGCTTTGGCTGGCTGGTTGACTTCGGCCGCAGCGCAGGCCAAGCCGTTCAAATGGTCCAGCGCCAGCGACATTCCCACGCTCGACATCCATTCGCAAAACAACGCCTTGGGCAATGGGGTGCATGCCTCTATTTTTGACTCGCTGGTGTACTACAACAGCAAAACCTTCAAGGTCGAGCCCAAGCTGGCCACGTCCTGGAGAGAAATGTCGGCCACGCAATACCGTTTCAATTTGCGCAAAGGCGTCAAGTTCAGCGATGGCACGGCCCTGACGGCCGATGACGTGGTGTTTTCTCTGGAGCGTGCCCGTGCCAAGACCTCCAACTTCAACGTCTACACCCAGGGTTTCAGCCGCATCGTGAAGGTCGATGCCAACACGGTGGACATCGTTTTGAGCGGCCCCAACCCGGTGCTGCTGAACCAGCTGACCGAGCTGCGCATCATGAGCAAGGCCTGGGCTGAAAAGAACAAGTCGGTTGAGCCCAAGGATGGCAAAACCAAAGATGAAAACTTTGCCCACCGCAACGCCATGGGCAGCGGCGCCTACATGGTCAAAGAGTGGCAGCCTGACCAAAAGCTGGTGTTGGTGAAAAATCCCAACTGGTGGGGCTGGTCTGAAGTGCCCAGCAATGTGACCGAAATCATCTACACCCCCATCAAGAACGAGGCCACGCGTGCCGCCGCCTTGCTGTCGGGCGAGATCGACTTTGTGCTCGATCCGAGTCCCCAAGACCTGGGCCGCATGCGCAACAACCCCAATCTGAAAGTGATCGACGGGATTGAAAACCGCACCATTTTCCTGGGTATGGACCAGCATCGCGAAGAGTTGCCGGGCTCCAGTGTCAAGGGCAAGAACCCGCTCAAGGACGTGAAGGTGCGCAAGGCCTTGTACCAGGCGATCGACATGGATACCATCCAGCGCGTCACCATGCGCGGCTTGTCGCAAAACACAGGTGCCTTGGTGGCGCCGCAGGTCAATGGCTGGACCAAGGCTGTGGACACGCGCTTCCCTTATTCGCAAGACGCCTCCAAAAAGCTGCTGGCCGAGGCGGGCTACCTCAACGGCTTTGAGGTGGACTTTGCTTGCCCCAACAACCGCTACATCAACGACGAAGAAATCTGCCAGGCCATCACCGCCATGTGGGCCAAGGTGGGTGTGAAAGCCAAGCTGCGCACCCTGCCACTGGTGACCTATTTCCCGATGATCCAGCGTTATGAAGCCAGCATCTACATGCTGGGCTGGGGTGTGCCGACTTTTGATGCGCTTTACAGTTTGCAGTCCCTGACGCGCTCAGTGGGCACGGGCGGTGACGGCAATTACAACGTGGGCCGCTACAGCAACACCCGCATGGACTACATCGTGGACCGTGTGAAAACCGAGACCGATTTGCCCGTGCGCAACCGCTTGCTGACCGAAGGCTTGCAGTTGCAAAACGACACCGTGGCGCACATCCCGCTGCACAACCAGGTGATTCCTTGGGCCATGAAGAAGAATGTGGACGTGGTGCATCGCCCTGACAACCGCCTCGACTGGTCGCTGATCAAGGTCAACTGATGCTCGCTTTCATCTTGCAGCGGCTGATCCAGGCCGTGGTCGTCATGGTCACGGTCGCTTTCATCGCGTTTTTGCTGTTCCAGTATGTGGGCGATCCGGTGGTGTTTTTGCTGGGGCAAGACGCCACCAAAGAACAGATCGACATGCTGCGTGCCGATCTGGGTCTAGACCAGCCGTTTTTTGTGCAGTTCTGGCACTTTCTGTCTAATGCGGTGCAAGGCGAGTTTGGCCTGAGCCTGCGTCAGGGGGCCAAGGTCTCGCGCTTGATCGCCGAGCGACTGCCCGCCACCTTGGAGCTGGCGCTGGTGGCGGCCACCTTGGCGCTGGTCATTGGCATCCCGATGGGGGTCTACGCCGCTTTGCGTCGGGGCACTTGGGCCAGCCAACTCATCATGACGGTGTCGCTGCTGGGCGTGTCGCTGCCCACCTTCCTGATCGGCATTTTGTTGATCTTGGTGTTTGCCGTGATGCTCGGCTGGTTCCCCAGCTTTGGCCGGGGTGACGTGGTGCAAATGGGCTGGTGGTCCAGTGGTTTGATGACGGCCAAGGGGTGGCATCACATCGTGCTGCCGGCCGTCACGCTGGCGATTTTTCAGCTCACGCTGATCATGCGCCTGGTGCGGGCCGAGATGCTGGAGGTGCTGCGCACCGACTACATCAAGTTCGCCCGTGCCCGCGGTCTGTCCAACCGCGCCATCCACTTTGGTCATGCGCTCAAGAACACGCTGGTGCCGGTGCTCACCATCACCGGGTTGCAGCTGGGCGGCTTGATCGCGTTTGCCATCATCACCGAGACGGTGTTCCAGTGGCCCGGCATGGGCTTGCTGTTCATTCAGGCCGTCACGTTCGCAGACATCCCGGTCATGGCGGCTTATTTGTGCCTGATCGCGCTGATTTTTGTGGTCATCAACCTGATCGTGGACTTGTTGTACTTTGTGGTCGATCCGCGCCTGCGCGTGGGCAAGCCCGGGGGGCACTGAGCATGGGCGCTTCTTTGCAATCAGTGTTGGGGCGGGGCGCGGCGTTTGCACGCATCGCCCAGTTCCACCCGGAGTTGACGGCCTTCAGGCGTGATCTGCACGCCAACCCCGAGCTGGGCTTTGAAGAGGTTTACACCTCGGCGCGTGTGGCCGAGATGCTCAAGGTCTGCGGTGTCGACAGCATCCACACCGGCATCGGCAAAACCGGCGTGGTGGCCTTGGTGCACGGCCAAGGTCGTTCGGCCAGCAACCCGGGCCGCATGATCGGTCTGCGCGCCGACATGGATGCGCTGCCGCTGACCGAGTTCAACGAGTGCACCTGGAAATCTGGCACGCCCGGCCTGATGCACGGCTGCGGCCACGACGGCCACACCGCCATGTTGATGGGCGCGGCCCGATACTTGGCCGAAACCCGCCGCTTTGACGGCACAGCCGTGCTGATTTTTCAGCCCGGCGAAGAGGGTTATGCGGGTGCTCGCGCCATGATGCAAGACGGCTTGTTTGAGCGCTTCCCGTGCGAGCAGGTTTACGCCCAGCACAACTCACCCGAGACACCACTGGGCGTGATCGGCATCACCCCCGGCCCCATGCAGGCGGCGGTGGACCGGATCGAGATCCACATTCGCGGCAAAGGCGGTCACGGTGCTCGCCCCCACCAGGCGATTGACCCGGTGCTGGTGGCTGGCCACATCATCACCGCCGCGCAAAGCGTGGTGGCCCGCAACCTGTCGGCATTTGACCAAGCGGTGGTCAGCATTTGCTCGATGCAAGGCGGTAACCCGGGGGCCATGAGCGTGATCCCCGGTGAAGTCACCTTGGTGGGCACCGTGCGCACCTACAGCGAGAGCGTGCAAGACCAGATCGAAGAGCGTCTGCGGTCCTTGTGTACGGGCATTGCGCAAGGCTTTGGCGCGTCGGCCGAGCTGAAGTACGAACGCACTTACCCCGCCACCGTGAACACCGTGGCCGAGGCGCAGTTTGCCTGCGACGTGGCAGCGGCTTTGGTGGGGGAAGACAAGGTTTGGCGCAACATGCTGCCCAGCATGGGCGGGGAAGACTTTTCTTTCATGTTGCAGGCGGTGCCTGGCGCGTACATCCGCATTGGACAAGGCCTGCCGCACGGCCCCGGCCCGCACCCGCTGCACAACAGTCGCTACGATTTCAACGACGAGATCTTGCCGCTGGGCGCGGCTTTGCACGCCAGTTTGGTGGAGCAGGCGCTACCCTTCGCGGTATGAGGCGCGCTTTCGGTTTCGTTCATTCATTCAACAAGGAGAACTCCATGGCTTTCAAACTCAATCCTCTCGTGGCCACTTTGGCTGCTGCGTTGGCCTTGTCAATGGTCTCGGCCTCAGCCGTGACCTTGCGCGTGGGCAACCAAGGCGATGCTCTGTCCATGGACCCGCACTCGCTCAACGAGTCCTTGCAAATTTCGGTGGTCGAAAACGTGTACGAGACCTTGGTCTCACGCGACGCCAACTACAAACTCACACCTTTGCTGGCCACCAGTTGGAAGCAAACTTCGCCCACCGTGTGGCGCTTTGAGCTGCGCAAAGGCGTCAAGTTCCATGACGGCACGCCCTTCACCGCGGACGATGTGATCTTCAGCTACGAGCGTGCCAAAGGCGACGGCTCGGACATGAAGAGCTATGTGGGCCAGTTCAAAGAGATCAAAAAGATCAACGACCACACCATTGACATCATCACCACTGCCCCGTTCCCCATCGTCCCCGAGCTGATCACGCACTGGGCCATCATGAGCAAGAAGTGGTGCGAAGACAACCAGGCCACCAAGCCGGTGGATCGCCGCAAAGGCATTGAAAACGCAGCGTCTTTCCGCGCCAACGGCACCGGCCCTTTCCGTGTGCGTGAGCGTCAGCCCAGCGTACGGACCACGTTCACGCGCAATGGCAATTACTGGGGCAAGATCCCCGGCAACGTGGAAGAAGTCATCTACAGCGTGATTGGCAATGACGCCACCCGCGTGGCGGCCATGATGTCGGGTGAACTCGATGTGATGGAGCCCGTGCCAGTCCAAGACGTGGACCGCCTGAAGGCCAACGACAAGCTCAAGGTTTTGCAAGGCCCTGAGCTGCGTGCCATCTTTTTGGGCATGGACCAAAAACGTGACGAGTTGCTGTTCTCGAACGTGAAGGGCAAGAACCCCTTCAAAGACATCCGTGTTCGTAAGGCGTTTTACCAGGCGATTGACATCGAGACCATCAAGAGCCGCGTGATGCGCGGTGCCGCCACCCCCCTGGCATTGATGTACCCCCCGCAAGTCAATGGCTTCCCGGCAGATCTGGCCAAGCGTTTGCCCTATGACGTTGAAGCCTCCAAGAAACTGCTGGCCGAAGCGGGTTACCCCAACGGCTTCGAAGTCAAGATGAACTGCCCGAACGACCGTTATGTCAACGATGCCGAGATTTGCCAGGCCGTGGCCGCCAACTTGGCCAAAGTGGGCGTGAAGATCAACCTCGAAGCCGAGACCAAGGGCACTTACTTCCCCAAGATCCTGAGCCGCAACACCAGCTTTTACATGCTGGGCTGGACAGCCAGCACGGTGGATGCCCACAACGTGATGTACCCCATCTTGTCCACCCCCGGTGAAGGCGGTCGTGGTCAGTTCAACCTGGGCGCTTACAGCAACCCCAAGGTCGACGAGTTGACCGACAAGGTGGCTTCCGAGACCGACCAGAAAAAACGCAACGAAATGATCCGTGAAGCCATGAAGATCCACCAGGACGACGTGGGCCATCTGCCGTTGCACCAGCAAGCGTTGAACTGGGCGGCCAAGAAAAACATCGAGTTGGTGCAGTTTCCGGACAACGGCATGGCTTGGAAATTCATCACAGTGAAGTAATCCATGAACGCATTGAAACGCTGGCTGAACAGCGATGTCGGTTACAGCTTCCGCCAATCGCCCACGGCGATGGCGGCAGCTGCCATCGCCTTCGTTTGTCTTTTTTGTTCGGTCTTTGCCGGCTGGGTCTCGCCCACCAACCCGTTTGATCTGGCCACGCTGGAGCTGAGTGACGCCCGCTTGCCTCCGGCCTGGATGGAGGGCGGCACGACCAAGTTCCTGCTGGGCACCGACGATCAGGGGCGTGACATTTTGTCGGCCCTGATCTACGGCTCGCGCATCTCTTTGGTGGTGGGTCTGGCCTCGGTGGTCTTGTCGGTGGTCGTGGGCGTGGGCCTGGGTTTGCTGGCGGGTTTCAAAGGCGGCTGGATTGACGCCTTGCTCATGCGCCTGTGCGATGTGATGCTGTCTTTTCCTGCCATTTTGGTGGCGCTGTTGATCGCGGGCGTGGGGCGTGCCCTGTTCCCCAACGCGCACGAGTCGCTGGCTTTTGGCGTGTTGATCTTGTCGATCTCCCTCACCGGCTGGGTGCAATACGCACGCACGGTGCGCGGCACCACGCTGGTCGAGCGCAACAAAGAATACGTGCAAGCTGCCCGCGTGACGGGTGTTGCTCCTTTGCGCATCATGTTCAAGCATGTGCTGCCCAACGTCATGGGCCCGGTCATGGTGCTGGCCACCATCCAGGTGGCCACGGCCATCATCACCGAGGCGACGTTGTCGTTTCTGGGTGTGGGCGCACCGCCTACTTCGCCATCGCTGGGCACGCTCATTCGCGTGGGCAACGATTATTTGTTCTCGGGCGAGTGGTGGATCACGATCTTTCCGGGCTTGATGCTGGTGCTGATCGCCTTGTCGGTCAACTTGCTGGGTGATTGGTTGCGCGACGCGCTGAATCCGAGATTGCGATGAGTCTTTTACAAGTCAATAACCTGGTGGTGGAATTCCCCAGCCGCCACGGCACGCTGCGTGCGCTGGACGATATTTCTTTCGACATCGCCCCCGGTGAAATTCTGGGCGTGGTGGGTGAGTCGGGCGCAGGCAAGTCGCTCACGGGCGCGGCCATCATTGGCCTGCTGGAGCCGCCAGGCCGAGTGGCCAGTGGGCAAATCTTGTTGGAAGGCCAGCGCATTGACCACCTGAACAACGACGAGATGCGTCACATCCGGGGCCGCAAAATTGGCGCAATTTTTCAGGACCCGCTGACTTCGCTCAACCCGCTGTACTCCATCGGGCGGCAACTGACCGAAACCATTCTGGCCCACCTGCCCGTGACGCCGCAGGAGGCGCGACAACGCGCGATCCAGTTGCTCAAGGACACTGGTATTTCGGCCGCCGAAGAGCGCATCGACCACTACCCGCACCAGTTCTCGGGCGGCATGCGCCAGCGTGTGGTGATCGCCTTGGCCCTGGCCGCCGAGCCGCAACTGATTGTGGCCGACGAGCCGACCACCGCGCTCGATGTATCCATTCAGGCGCAGATCATCAGCTTGCTCAAAAAGGTCTGCAAAGACCGGGGCGCTGCCGTCATGCTCATCACGCACGACATGGGCGTGATCGCCGAGACCTGTGACCGCGTGGCCGTGTTGTACGCCGGGCGCGTGGCCGAAATCGGCCCGGTGCACCAGGTCATCAACCACCCGGCCCACCCTTACACCGCAGGCCTGATGGCCTCGATCCCCGACATGGACAGTGACCGCGAACGCCTGAACCAAATTGACGGCGCCATGCCGCGCCTGAACGCCATTCCGCAAGGCTGCGCCTTCAACCCGCGATGCCCCAAAGCCTTTGACCGCTGCAGGCAAGAGCGCCCTGAATTGGTCCAGGCCGGGGCCAACCAGGCCGCCTGTTGGCTGCACGACGGGAGCGCGGCATGAGCGACAACATCACGAACGCCAAGACGCAGTCGTTGGTCGTCGCGCACGACCTGGCCAAAACCTTTGATGTCTCGGCTCCCTGGCTGAACCGCGTGATCGAGCGCAAGCCGCGCCAGATGCTCAACGCCGTCGATGGCGTGAGCTTTGAAATCGAGCGCGGCAAAACCCTGGCCTTGGTGGGCGAGTCCGGTTGCGGCAAAAGCACTGTGGCCCGCCTGCTGGTGGGCCTGTACGAGCCCACACGCGGGGGCCTGACCTTCGACGGCCAAGACGCGCACGCCGCCTTCAAATCGAACGAAGCCAAGGCCATGCGCCAGCGCATCCAGATGATTTTTCAGGACCCCTATGCCAGCCTGAACCCGCGCTGGACGGTGGACAACATCATTGGCGAGCCGCTCAAAGAGCACGGCTTGATCAGCGATGCCGAAGAGCTCAAAGCCCGCGTGGCCGAGTTGCTCAAGTCGGTCGGCTTGTCGCCGCTCGACATGGTCAAGTACCCGCACCAGTTCTCAGGCGGGCAGCGCCAGCGCATCTCGATTGCCCGTGCCTTGGCCACCGCGCCGGAGTTTTTGGTGTGTGACGAGCCGACTTCGGCGCTGGACGTGAGCGTGCAGGCGCAGGTGCTCAACATCATGAAAGACCTGCAGCGCGAGCGGGGCCTGACGTATTTGTTCATCAGCCACAACCTGGCCGTGGTGCGACATGTGAGTGACCAGGTGGGCGTGATGTACTTGGGCCGTCTGGTGGAATTGGCCGACAAGCACACGCTGTTTTCGAACCCACAGCACCCCTACACCAAGATGCTGCTGGACGCGATTCCGAAGATGCACGACACCGGCCGTGCTCGCACGCCGGTGCAAGGCGAAGTACCCAACCCGCTGAATCCGCCCACAGGCTGCACTTTTCATCCGCGTTGCCCACAAGCCACGGACATCTGCAAGGCCGAGCGACCAGCCCTGCGTGACTTCAAAGGCATCAAGATCGCTTGTCACGCGGTGGTGTGAGGGGCAGATCCCATCGGGCACGACCTGCATCAGCGTCAGGCCTTGCCCGGCCGCTGCTCAACCCGGTTTGATCTGGCCTTTGATGACCACGTCCTTCCAGCGGGCTTGTTCGCGGGCGATGAATGCGCCGTATTCGCTGGGTGGGCCGCCGCCTGCGATGGCGCTTTCGGCCGCGTACTTGGCGATGACTTCGGGTGACTTCATGGCCTTGGCACATTCCTGCTGCAGCTTGATGACGATGTCCTGCGGCGTGCCTGCCCGGGCCGTGATGCCGTACCACTGCACGGTTTCAAAATCCTTGAAGCCCAATTCCGCCACGGTCGGCACATCGGGCAAGACGGAAATCCGCTCTGGCGTGCCCACCGCGAGACAGCGCAGCGCACCACTTTTGATGTGGGGCAGCAAGGCGGGGGTGCCCGCTGAGAACAGTTGAATGCGTCCGGCCAGCACGTCGTTCAATGCAGGGCCCGTGCCCCGGTAGGGAATGTGGGTGACAAACATGCCGGAGGCCAGTTTCAGGGCCTCCATGGCCAGGTGGCCTGCACTGGCGTTGCCTGCAGAGGCGTAGTTCAGTTGACCGGGGCGTGACTTGACGTAGGCGATCAGCGATTTCAGATCGGTGGCAGGCACATCCTTGTGCACCACAAACAAGCTGGGCACGCGCGACAGCAAAGTCACGGGCATGAAGTCCTTGTTCACGTCGTAACCGCTGTCGGGGTAGATCAGGGGGTTGACCGCCATCAGGCCAATGTGACTCATGACGATGGTGTAACCATCGGCAGGCAAGCGCATGGCCTCTTGCATGGCCGGCACGCCGCCACCGCCGCCTTTGTTGTCGATGATGAAGGACACGCCCATTTGTTTGGTCAGCTCGGTGGCGATGGTGCGCGCCACGATGCTGGAGGTGCCGCCGGGTGCGAAGGGGACGATCCAGCGGATGGGCTTGTTGGGCCAGGCCGATTGCGCGTGGCTGGACAGGCCGCTGGCCGCAAGACCGGCGGCACCCATCCATTTGAGGTAGTCACGTCTTTGGATCGTTGGGAAATCGGATTCGTTCATGACAAAACAATGCACAAAAATTGGAAAGCCTGATCACAACAGAAACCGGGGCGACAACCCAGAGGGTTTTTCCGGATCAGCGGCGGCCAGGTGAGCGAAATAGTCGCCAGAGCGTCGGAGCCACCAGCAACAGCGCCGCCACCGCCATCAAGCTGCCCGACAGGGGTCGTGTGAAGAAGGTGGACCATTCGCCTTGGCTGATGGTGAGGGCCTGGCGCATGGACTGTTCACCCAAAGGGGCCAGGATCAGGCCCACGATCAGGGGGGCAGCCGGAAAGTCAAAGCGCCGCATGGTGTAGCCCAGCAGGCCGAATACGAAAAGCAGGCCGACGTTGAACACCGAGTTGCCTGCGCCATAAACACCTGCCGTGGAGATGACGATGATGCCGGCATACAGCCAGGGTGGCGGGATCTTGAGCAGCTTGACCCAGAGGCTCACCAGCGGCAAATTGAGGACCAACAAGATCACGTTGCCGATGTAGAGACTGGCGATCAGCGTCCACACCAGGCTGCCTTGCTGGCTGAAGAGTTGCGGGCCGGTCTGGATGCCGTAGCCTTCAAACGCCGACAGCATGATGGCTGCGGTGGCGGATGTGGGGATGCCCAGCGTCAGCAGCGGCATCAGCACGCCCGCCGCTGCAGCGTTGTTGGCGGCTTCGGGGCCTGCCACGCCTTCGATGGCACCGTGGCCGAATTCTTCAGGGTGTTTGGAGAGTTTTTTCTCGGTGTAATAAGACAGCAAAGTGGGCAGTTCGGCCCCGCCTGCAGGCATGGCCCCGATCGGGAAGCCGAAGAAGGCCCCCCGGAACCAGGCTTTCCACGAGCGCGCCCAGTCTTGCTTGCTTAACCACAGGCTGCCGGACATGTTCATGACCTCGCCCGCTTTGGCCTCACGGCCTTGCCAGGCCAGGTAAAGCGCTTCGCCCACCGCAAACAGGCCTACGGCCGCTACGGTGACTTCAATGCCATCGAGCAGTTCGGGGCGGCCAAAGGTGAACCGGGCCTGTCCGGTTTGCAAATCGACACCGACCATGCCCAGCAACAGCCCCAGGCTCAGGGCGATCAGGCCGCGCAGCATGGAGTTGCCCAGTACCGCTGACACCGCCACCACCGACAGCACCATCAGGCTGAAATATTCGGCGGGACCAAAAGCCAGTGCGGCATCGACCACCAAGGGGGCGACAAAGGTCAGCGCCAGGGTGCCGATGGTGCCCGCCACAAAACTGCCAATGGCCGCTGTGGCCAGGGCCTGACCCGCGCGACCGCGCCGGGCCATTTTGTTGCCCTCCAGCGCCGTGACCACCGCCGATGATTCACCCGGGGTGTTGAGCAAGATGGATGTGGTCGAGCCGCCATAGGCCGCGCCGTAATAGATGCCCGCGAACATGACGAACATGCTCGTGGCGGGGACGTGGTAAGTCAGGGGCAGCAGCAAGGCGATGGTCAGCGCCGGGCCAATACCGGGCAAGACGCCCACCAAGGTGCCGATGAAGCAGCCGACGAAGCCCCACATCAGGGTGACGGGTTGCAGGGCGTTGCCGAAGCCCTCCATCAGGGCGTTGAAAGATTGCATGGTGAATCCGATTTAAAACGTTTTGCGTTGGGCGTTGGGCGTTGAGCGTTGAGCGTTGAGCGTGGGCGTGAAGTTGAGCGCACAAAAGCGCTAGTCCTTCCTGTGGGGCCTCACCCCAAGCGCGTTGGACTTGGCGCACGCTTTGAAAACCATCGCCCAGAGGGGCGCTTCGACAAGCAAAGGTGGCTCGCGGCCCATCGGCGGTGCAGCAGTTCTGACCGGCGTCAAATCCACCAAGGCAGTGCAGGGCCCAAACCTACGCCCAGCAGTTGGGCAAACACGAACCAGAAGGTGCTGGCAATCGCAGCGCAAACCAGTGCCGACTTGATGCCCAGTGGGGCATCAAAAGCACGGGCCACGCCCATGCCGCACAAAGTGCCGGGAATGACAAATCCCAGTGGAATGACCAGTGCGATGAAGGCCGCGCCGCCGCCCAGCAAGCTGAGCACGCGGGCATTGGCACCGGGCAGAGGCGACTGGTCCGGTGCGTGGCTTTCGTCGGTTTGGCGACCGCGCCAGGCGCTCACACCGTACAAGACGGCAAAAACGCTGAGCGCAGCCACGATCACGCCCGGGGCCAGCACGGGGCCCACGGTCATCTGCATCATGGATTCAGGAATGACCGTGACCTGCCAAGCGGCCACCCCGCACAGGGTGGCCAGCAAGAGGGCAACGCGAAACGGCGTCATGCCAGGCCCAGCTCTTTCATGAGGACGACTTTTTCTTCGATGTCCTTGGCCAGGTCGCGCTCAAAGGGACGCTCGGTCATGAAGGCGTCGGTCCACTTGCGTGTTTCCAACTCCTGACGCCATGGGGCCGAAGTGTTGAGCTTGGTCATGAAGTCGATCATGGCTTCGCGCTGCGCGGCCGAAATCCCGGGGGGCGCGAACACGCCGCGCCAGTTGGACTCGGTCACGTTCACACCCAACTCGGTCAGGGTGGGCACGTTCACGCCGGGAATGCGGCGCTTGCCGGACACGGCCAGCGGGATCATGCGGCCAGCTTTGATTTGTTCTTCGAATTCGGAGTAGCCCGAAATGCCTGCGCTGACCTGGCCACCCAAAATGGCCGCGTTGGCAGGGCCGCCGCCAGCAAAGGCCACGTAAGCGGCTTCGCGGGGGTTCTTGCCCAAGGCTTTGATCAGCATGCCCAAAATCAGGTGGTCGGTGCCGCCTGCGCTGCCGCCTGCGACCGACACGGCCTTGGGGTTGGCCTTGATGGCGGCTTCGAGTTCTTTCCAGGTCTTGATCTTGCCGTTGGCGGGCACCACGATCACACCAGCTTCTTCGGTCAGGCGGGCAATCGGGGTCACGTCCTTGATGGTCACGGGGCTCTTGTTGGCAATGCCCGCACCGATCATGACCGAGCCGCCCACCATGAGCGTGTTGCCCTGGCCCTTGCGTTGGTTCACGAAGCGGGGCAGACCCACCATGCCGCCTGCGCCGCCGACGTTTTCAAACTGCATATTGCCCACCAGGCCTGCGGCCTTGGCGGCGCGCTCGATGGCGCGGGCTGTGCCGTCCCAGCCGCCACCGGGGGCTGCGGGTACGAACATGTTGATGCTGGCGACCAGGGGTTTGGCCTGGGCCCAGGCGGGCAGGGTGAACGAAGCACCAGCGGCAGCGCCGAGGGCCAGGAAGTCGCGTTTGGAAATGGACATGCAGGTCTCCTGTGTGAAAATAAAAACACGGTTGCCCGTTTATCGGGCCATGACCGCATTCTGATGTTGGGCGCAGCCCCAAGCTGTCAATCACCTGTCAATTCTGTTCAGTGAATACCCTAAAGCCCCGGATCCTGCTGGTCGAGGACACGCCAGACATTGCGCTGTGGCTGGGCAAGGCCTTGCGCCAAGGCGGCATGGCGGTCAGTTTTGCCGCCGACGGCCTGGAGGCCGACCGATGCTTGCAGCCCGGGCACGGTTTTGATGCGGTGTTGCTCGATTTGCAGTTGCCCGGGCAAGATGGCCTGAGCGTCTTGCAGGCCTTGCGTGCAAGGGGGGACGCGGTGCCGGTGCTGATCCTGACGGCCCGTGCGAGCGTGCCCGACCGGGTGCTGGGGCTCAACATGGGGGCGGACGATTATTTGCCCAAACCCTTTGACCTGAGTGAACTCGAAGCCCGCTTGCAGGTTTTGCTGCGCCGCCAGGGCCGCGTGAAATCCACGGCATTGCGTTGGGGGCCTTTGGAGATGTCTGCTGAAAACGGGTCGGTTCAGCTGCATGGCCAATGGCTGGCGCTGACCAAACGCGAAGCGGCTGCATTGCGGGTACTTTTGGAGTCGCCTGAGCGTACCGTCAGCAAAGAGCAGTTGCATGCCGATGTGTTTGCCGACGAGGCCACCGGGCTGGATGCGGTGGAGGTCCTGATTTACCGCTTGCGCAAAAAACTCGAATCGGCCGAGGCCGCAGCGGGTTCACCGGCACAAGTGGTGATCACCACGTTTCGCGGCATGGGCTACATGCTGACCCGGCCGTCGGGGCGGCCCTGACATGGCCCCGCCGCCACTGCGCGAGCACCGGGCTGTCGCGTCTTTGCGCAGGCGCCTGCTCAGCTGGATTTTGTTGCCGCTGGCCGCGCTGATCGGCATCAACGCCTGGGTGGGCTATGGCAACGCGGTGCAAGCGGCCAATGAGGCGTACGACCGTTCCCTGTATCTGGCTGCCCGCACCCTGGCCGAAGAGCTGGCGTGGCGCGATGGCCGGGTTCAGCTGGATGTGATGAAGGCGGCGGGTTACCTGTTTGAAAACCACACCGGCTCACGCCTGTTCTACAAGGTCACCACCCCCGCTGGCCTGTGGTTGGCCGGGGTGGCGGCGTTGCCCGATGTGCCTGCACATCCCCAGCCCACGGTGAAGTATTTCGCATTGGTGCAGTTTGACGACGGGGTGTACCTGAATCAGCCGGTGCGCCTGGCGCAGCTGACCCACGTCATGGACGAGAGCGGCCTGGACGATTCCCTGATCCAGATCACCGTTGCCGAAACCATGGAGGCGCGCCAGCAACTGATCCAGCACATTTTGTGGGACACCTTGGGCAGTCAGGGTCTGTTGCTGCTGGCCGCTGCCGTTTTGGTGGTCTGGGGGGTGCAGCGCGGCATTCGCCCTCTGGAGGCGTTTCGCCAGCAACTGGCCCACAAGGCGGACGATGACTTTTCACCCATCCAGCCGCCGGATTTGCCACGCGAATTGAGGCCCCTGATCGAGACGCTCAACAGTTACCTGGACCGCCTGGGGCACTTGGTTGACATCCGCAAACGCTTTCTGGACAACGCCGCACACCAGTTGCGCACGCCTTTGACCGTGCTCAAGACCCAGCTCACGCTGGCACAGCGCAACGCCGAACCGGCGCAAGCGCAGGCCTTGCTGCAAGCGGCCCGGCAAACCACCGATGACGCCGTGCGCCTGACCGAGCAACTCTTGGCCATGACGCGGGTGGAGCATGCCCGCGAAATGCACAGCCCACAAACGGTCGATCTGGTGGCCTTGGCCAGACAAGTCACGCAGGAGCATTTGATGCGTGCCCACCAGTGTGGCCAAGACCTGGGGTTGGAGGCGCAAGTCACGCATTGCGCAGTGCAGGGCGTGGACGTGTTGCTGCACGAAGCGCTGAGCAACCTGATTGACAACGCGATTCACCACAGCGCACCGGGTGCGCACATCACGGTGCGCGTGGGGCCGACTTGGGTGGAGGTGCAAGACGATGGCCCAGGCATCGCAGCCGAGCACCAGGCCCATGTGTTCGAGCGTTTTTACCGCGCCGCGCCCTCAGGCGTGAGCGGCAGTGGTCTGGGTCTGGCCATCGTGCAAGAAATTGCCAGCCAGCATGGTGCCGTGGTGAGTGTGCGCAGTCCCCTGCGCGATGGCTGCGGGACCACCATCCGCCTGTGCTGGACATGACCTGCCGTCGGCTGCACAAGCCGGTTGTCTGGCGGTGAAGATGCCATCCGCCTTCAGGTGTAACGCTTGCTGCGCAGGTTGTTTTTCATGTCACGCAGGGTCGGTTGCAGTTCCTCGCCGATGCGCAGCGCCACCGTGGTGGCCAAGATGTCGATGATCAAGAGGTGCAGCAATCGCGAGACCATGGGGCTGTATTTGTCGTAGCCCTCGGGGTGGTCGGCCGTCAGGTGGATGTGCCCGGCGCTGGCCAGCGGCGAGCCACTGGCGGTGATGACGATTGTTGTGGCACCTTGCTTTTTGGCGATGTCGCAGGCGTCCATCAGGTCGCGGGTGCGCCCCGAGTTGGAGATGATCACCGCGCAGTCGCCTGGCTTGAGCATGGAGGCGCTCATGACCTGCATGTGGCCGTCGCTGTAGGCGATGGCGTTCACGCCCAGGCGAAAGAATTTGTGCTGCGCGTCTTGCGCCACGATGCCGGAGTTGCCCACGCCATAAAACTCGATGCGGCGGTTGGTTTTTTGGGTGGCCGCCAGCGCTTGCGCGGCATGCTCCAGCGCAAACGAGCTGGCGTCGTTGCGGTACTTCAAAAACGCGGCCACGGTGTTGTCGATGACTTTCACCGCGATGTCGTTGGTCTTGTCGTCCACGTCCACGCTGCGGTGGATGAAGGGCACACCCTCGCTCACGCTGCCGGCCAGTTTGAGTTTGAAGTCCGACAAGCCGTCGTAGCCCATGCTGCGGCAAAAGCGCACCACGGTGGGCTTGCTCACATGCGAACGGTCGGCCAGTTCGGTGACCGGCAAGTTGGCAAAAGCCCGGGGGTCGGCCAGCACGAGCTTGCCCACGCGTTGCTCGGCCGGGGCCAGGGAGGGCAGGGAGGCTTTGATTCGATCGAGCATGGAGAGTCTCCGGTTTAAATTTCTTCGGACCAGCAAAAGCCGTCACGCGCAATCATGGCACTGGACGCGCTGGGGCCCCAAGTGCCTGCGGCATAGGGGCGCGGGCCGGTGGTGTCGCTGGTCCAGTGTTGCAGGATCGGCTCGACCCAACGCCAGGCTTCTTCTTGCTCGTCGCTGCGCACGAACAGGTTCAGCCGGCCATCGAGCACATCGAGCAGCAATCGCTCGTACGCGCCCACGCGCTCGCTGCCAAAGCGTTTGTCAAAGTCCAGGTCCAGGTGCACCGGGCTCAGGGTGGCGCCGGTGCTGCCCTGGCCGCGCTTGCTTTGGCCTTGGGCGAACAGGTGCAGTTCCAGTCC
Source organism: Limnohabitans sp. 2KL-1 (assembly GCF_003063435.1). GTDB lineage: Bacteria > Pseudomonadota > Gammaproteobacteria > Burkholderiales > Burkholderiaceae_C > Limnohabitans_A. The sequence goes on from NZ_NESL01000001.1 coordinate 664,097, forward strand.
GTCCTTGGGCTGCAGGTGGATCACCAGTTTGTTGACCTGGCCCACCGGGCTTTTGAAAATTTCGTGGGGTGTCGGGCGGAAATTGATCTGGATGTGCGCCTCACGCGAAGCCATGCGCTTGCCGGTGCGGATGTAAAACGGCACCCCGGCCCAACGCCAGTTGGCGATTTCGGTGCGCAGCGCCACAAAGGTCTCGGTGCTGCTGTCGGGCCTGACGCCGGGCTCCTCCCGGTAGGCGGGCACGGCCCGGCCTTCAACGTTGCCCGCGTTGTACTGCCCACGGATGACGTGCTGGCTCAGGGTCTCGGGCGTCCAGCGCTTCAAGGCGCGCAGCACCTTGAGCTTTTCGTCGCGGATGGCGTCGGCGTGGGCATTGATGGGTGGCTCCATGGCGATGGCGCACAGCAGCTGCAGGGCGTGGTTTTGCACCATGTCGCGCAGGGCCCCGGTGGTTTCGTAGAACCCGCCGCGCTTTTCCACACCCAGCTCTTCGGACATGGTGATCTGGATGTTGGCGATGTGCTCGCGCCGCCACAGGGGCTCGAACAGGGCGTTGCCAAAGCGCATCGCAAACAGGTTTTGCACCGACGGTTTGCCCAGGTAGTGGTCGATGCGGAAGATCTGCTGCTCTTTGAACACTTGGCCCACCGCCTGGTTGATGGCGCGGTTGGAGGCCAGGTCGTGGCCCAGCGGTTTTTCCAGCACGATGCGGGTCTTGGGTGTGTTCATGCCATGAGCGGCCAGTTGCTCGCAGACGGTGGTGAACAGACTGGGTGCGGTGGACAGGTACATCACCACGGTGTCGGTTTCGCGCTCGGCCAGCCGGGCGGACAGGGCGGCATACGCTGGCGCCTGGGACAGGTCCATGCGTACATAGCAGAGCATGGCGGCAAAGCGGGCAAATTCCTCGGGCTTGGGCCGTTTGTCACCTTCGACTTGCTCAAAGCGGGCCTGAATTTGCTGCCGATACTGTTCGTCGCTCAGATCATCACGGCCCACGCCGATGATGCGGCCGCCTTCAGGCAGGGTGTCGTGGCGAAAGGCCTGAAACAGCGCGGGCATGAGTTTGCGCCAGACCAGATCGCCTGTGCCGCCAAAGAAAACAAGATCAAAAGCCATGATGTTCTTGAGTTACGTAAAAAATTGCTTTGTAATGTAACTTTGTTTCATGGATAATTCAACTGAAGGGCCAATTTTTTTCTCACGCAGGTTCAATCCGGGTGAAAAACAGATTCTTTGGTATGGGTGGTCGTGGCGATTGCTCCAAGAATCAGGCCATCCAAGACCGATCCGTACACAAGACTTCCAACACCATGAACCAACTCGACGCCCTCAAGCAATTCACCACCGTGGTCGCAGACACCGGTGACTTCAAACAGCTGGCCCAATTCCAGCCGCAAGACGCGACCACCAACCCCTCGCTGATCCTCAAAGCGGTGCAAAAGCCCGAATACGCCCCCCTGCTGGCCGAGACCGTGGCCGCCCACCGGGGGCAACCGCTGGACGTGGTGATGGACCACCTGCTGGTGCGTTTTGGCTGCGAAATCCTCCAGACGATTCCTGGCCGCGTGTCCACCGAAGTGGACGCCCGCCTGAGCTTTGACACCGCCGCCACCGTGGCGCGGGCGCGCCGCATCATGGCGCTGTATGAAGCGCAGGGCATCCAGCGTGAGCGCGTGTTGATCAAGATTGCCTCGACCTGGGAAGGCATCCAGGCCGCGGCCGAGCTGGAGCGCGAGGGCATCCGCTGCAACCTGACGCTGCTGTTTGCGTTTTGCCAGGCGGTGGCCTGCGGCCAAGCCAAGGTGCAACTCATCTCGCCCTTTGTGGGTCGCATTTACGACTGGTACAAAAAAACCGCAGGCAGCGCCTGGGACGAAGCCGCCAAGGCCGGGGCCAATGACCCGGGTGTGCAGTCGGTGCGTGCCATCTTCAACCACTACAAAAAGCACGGCATTGCCACCGAAGTCATGGGCGCGTCGTTTCGCAACATCGGCCAGATCACCGCGCTGGCGGGCTGCGATTTGCTGACCATCAGCCCCGAGTTGCTGGCGCAGCTGGCCGCCACCGACGCGCCTTTGGGTTTGGCGCTGGACGCGGCTGCAGCCCAAAAAATGGACCTGCCTGCCGTCGCCTATGACGAAGCGGCGTTCCGCCTGGCGCTCAACGAAGATGCCATGGCCACCGAAAAGCTGGCCGAAGGCATCCGCGCTTTCTGCGCTGACGCGGTCAAGCTCGAAGACCTGATGCAGAAAGCCTGAGCATGCGTTGCGACCTGACCCCCGCTTGGAAAAACCTGCAACACCATGCGCAAAGTTTTGCCGGTTTTGATTTGCGCACGGCCTTTGCCGCCGATGTGCAGCGTGCCGATACGCTGAGCCTGCAAGCGCCGCATGTGTTTGCCGACTTGTCGAAGAACCATGTGGACGCCGCCACCGAAGCCTTGTTGCAGGAGCTGGCGCGTCAGACCGGACTGGCATCGCACCGCGACGCGATGTTCCGGGGCGAGGCCATCAACCACACCGAGGGCCGCGCCGTGATGCACTGGCTGCTGCGCCAACCCGAGGGCTCACTGGGTGGCGATCTGGCCGAGCCGCTGGCCCTGGTGCATGGCACGCTCAAACCCATGCTGGCTTATGCCGAAACCATCCGGGCCGATGCGCAGATCACCGACGTGGTCAACATCGGCATCGGTGGCTCCGATTTGGGGCCGCAAATGGCGGTGCTGGCTTTGCAGGATTTTGTGATCCCGGGCAAGCGTTTCCATTTCGTGTCGAATGTGGATGGCCACGAGCTGGCGTCGGTGCTCAAGGGTCTGAAAGCCGAGAACACCCTGTTTTTGATCGCCTCCAAAACCTTCACCACCATCGAGACCATGACCAACGCCCGTTCGGCTTTGCAGTGGTTTCAGGCGCAAGGCGGCACCGATGTGGCGCGTCACTTTGCGGCGCTGACCACCAACGTGGCCGCAGCCGCCGAGTTCGGCATCACCACCACCTTCGGTTTTTGGGACTGGGTGGGCGGGCGTTATTCGATGTGGTCGGCCATTGGCCTGCCGGTGGCGATCGCCATCGGGGCGCAGGGCTTCAATGACCTGCTGGCGGGGGCGCACGCGATGGACCAGTACTTTCAGATCGCGCCGCTCGAAGCCAACCTGCCGGTGCGTCTGGGCTTGCTCGATGTCTGGTACCGCAACTTTTTGAACTACACCAGCCGCTCGATTGCGCCGTACCACAGCGCCTTGCGCCGGGTGCCCGCGTATTTGCAGCAACTGGAGATGGAGAGCAACGGCAAGCGGGTGGACCGCAATGGCCAGGCCCTGCCGTACGGCACCTCGCCGGTGCTGTGGGGCGAGCCTGGCACCAACGGCCAGCATGCGTACTTTCAGATGCTGCACCAGGGCACGGACGTGGTGCCGCTGGAGTTCATCGCCGTCAAAAAGCCCACGCACAGCCTGAAAGACCACCACGAGCTGCTGCTGGCCAACGTGATCGCGCAGGCGCAGGCGCTCATGCTGGGTAAGGCCGACCAAGGCGGTCACAAGCACTTCACCGGCAACCGGCCCAGCACCTTCCTGCTGCTCGATGAACTGACGCCCGCCAGCCTGGGGGCGCTGATCGCCTTGCAGGAACACCGCGTGTTTGTCAGCGGCTCGGTGTGGGGCATCAACAGCTTTGACCAATGGGGTGTGGAGTTGGGCAAGGTGCTGGCCAAGGACATCCATGCGCGCATCGTCTCGGGCGATGTGGCCGGGCTGGACGGCTCGACCGCTGCCTTGCTTGCGCGCATACGCTGATTCGTGATGCCACGCGACCGACCGCGCTGAGATCATGCCTGTCGCATGAAAAAAGCCCCGCAAGGCGTGAACCTTGCGGGGCTTTGTTTTGAGCCGGGTGAGGGCGCAAACCCTCAGTCCAGACAGCCGGGCAATTACATGCCCATGCCGCCCATACCACCCATGCCGCCCATGTCAGGCATGCCGCCGCCCATGGGGGCGTCGTCTTTCGGAGCTTCCGAAACCATGCACTCTGTGGTCAGCATCAAAGAGGCCACGGACGCTGCGTTTTGCAAAGCAGTGCGTGTCACTTTGGTGGGGTCCAGGATACCCATTTCGATCATGTCGCCGTAGGTGTCGTTGGCGGCGTTGAAGCCGTAGTTGCCTGTGCCGGCCAACACCGCGTTCACCACCACCGATGGCTCGCCGCCGGCGTTGTACACGATCTCGCGCAGAGGCGCTTCGATGGCCTTGAGCACCAGTTTGATGCCGGCGTCTTGGTCAGCGTTGTCGCCTTTGATAACACCAGCCATCTGACGAGCACGCAGCAAAGCCACGCCGCCGCCAGCCACGATGCCTTCTTCCACAGCAGCGCGGGTGGCGTGCAGGGCGTCTTCAACGCGGGCTTTTTTCTCTTTCATTTCGACTTCGGTGGCAGCGCCGACCTTGATCACGGCCACACCGCCAGCCAACTTGGCCACGCGCTCTTGCAGCTTTTCGCGATCGTAGTCAGAAGTGGCTTCTTCGATTTGCACACGCACTTGCTTGACGCGGGCTTCGATGTCGATCGCTGCACCAGCGCCGTCGATGATGATGGTGTTTTCTTTGCCCACTTCGATGCGCTTGGCTTGGCCGAGGTCAGCCAATGTCACTTTTTCGAGTGTCAAGCCGACTTCTTCGGCGATCACTTTGCCGCCGGTCAAGATGGCGATGTCTTCCAACATGGCTTTGCGACGGTCACCAAAGCCTGGAGCCTTGACTGCGACAACCTTCAAGATGCCACGGATGGTGTTCACCACCAAAGTCGCCAAGGCTTCGCCTTCGACTTCTTCGGCAATGATCAACAAAGGACGGCCAGCTTTGGCAACGGCTTCCAGTGTGGGCAGCAGATCGCGGATGTTGCTGATCTTCTTGTCAAACAACAACACGAAGGGGTTGTCCAACAGAGCGGCTTGCTTTTCTGGGTTGTTGATGAAGTAAGGCGACAGGTAGCCGCGGTCGAACTGCATGCCTTCAACGACGTCGAGTTCGTTGTTCAGGCTCTTGCCGTCTTCCACAGTGATCACGCCTTCTTTGCCCACTTTGTCCATGGCGTTGGCGATGATTTCGCCGATGCTGGTGTCAGAGTTAGCAGAGATCGAGCCGACTTGGGCGATTTCTTTGCTGGTGGTGGTGGCCTTGGTGGCCTTCTTCAGCTCTTCGATCAAAGCAGTCACTGCTTTGTCGATGCCGCGCTTCAGGTCCATGGGGTTCATGCCAGCGGCCACGTACTTCATGCCTTCGCGCACGATGGCTTGAGCCAACACGGTGGCAGTTGTGGTGCCATCACCCGCGTTGTCAGAAGTCTTGGAAGCCACTTCCTTGACCATCTGCGCGCCCATGTTTTGCAGTTTGTCTTTGAGTTCGATTTCCTTGGCCACGGACACACCGTCCTTGGTCACGGTGGGGGCGCCGAAAGAGCGCTCCAGAACCACGTTGCGGCCCTTAGGGCCCAGAGTCACTTTGACCGCGTTGGCCAAAATGTTCACGCCTTCAACCATGCGTGCGCGGGCTTCGCCGCCGAAAATTACGTCTTTTGCTGCCATTTGAATTCTCCGGTTATGCGTTGAGCGATCAGCGTTGTGTGTACAAAGAAGATCAGACCAACGGGAACTTGTTAAGGGGTAATACGGGAAAAACCAGGGTGCGCTCAACGCTCAATGCTGAACGCGCAACCCCAGCATCATTCGACCACTGCGAACAGGTCTTCTTCTTTCATGACCAACAGCTCGTCGCCTTCGACCTTGACGGTCTGGCCGCTGTACTTGCCGAACAACACGCGGTCGCCGACTTTGACGCTCAGGGCTTTGGTCTCGCCTTTGTCGTTTGTCTTGCCTGGGCCGACGGCCAGGACTTCGCCTTGATCGGGCTTTTCAGCAGCGGAATCGGGGATGACGATGCCGGAAGCTGTTTTGGTTTCGCTTTCGATACGCTTGACGATCACGCGATCGCCCAAAGGACGCAGTTTCATGGAATCTCCTGGATTTGAAACAAGGGTTGAAAAACAAAAGCGCGGCAAGGGTGCCGCTGAAATCTGAGGAAGGGTGTTGTTAGCACTCAACTCCATCGAGTGCTAATGATAAGGGCATTTGTGAACGTTTCAAGGTCCTAGGGTTTACCCGGGTCAATGATGCCGGGCCTGAGTCTCCTGGGCGTGCTGCGTGCAAAGCCAATAGCCGTAAACCAGATCGGTGCTGATGTCCCCTTCAAACATACTGAGGTGTTCGGCCTGATTCAGCGGGCTATTGGTCGGCAGACTGGCACTGTTGTACAGCACGATGTGCGCGTGTTGCATGCGGGCATTTTGCAAATGCACCGTTGAGGTGTGCAGCCACGGAATGCGTGCGTCGATGAAAAAAACACGGACGTCCTGGGCAATTTCCATCAAGTCCAGCGGATGGGTCATCACCGTGACGTGTGCCCATTGGGCCAGTGTGCTCAGCGCCTGCGACAGGTGCGCACTGTCATGCAAGATGCAGAGCAGCTCTGCAGGAGCTTGCGCCGGGTGGGGCAGGAAGCCCTGTCCTTTGCAATAGTCCTGGAGTGACTCGGACAAAATCCGGCGGTGCCCGCCGTGGGTGACAAAGGCTTTGAAGACGCCGTTTTGAACCATCCGTTGTACCGTGCCCACCGACAGCCCCAGCATTTTGGCGGCTTGGCTGGTGCTGACATAGGTTTGTGAAATCTGGTTGTTTTTCATGGGGGTTGCGGCGGGAATGGACATGCTGGATGGATTGGAATGTTTGGGGGTCTTTGGATGTTAGGCGGCAGTCTGCGCTGGGTGACTCTGTCTGAATGGGTAGCGGTCCCGTTGAAAACCGGTAGCTGTCCAGCGTGATCAAGAGGCGGCGGGGCGGTGGCCGTTCAAGGCAAAATCACGCCCTATGCTCAGTTGGTTTCGTTTCTTCTCCCATTGGCCCTTGTGGGCTTTGCACGCCATTGGCTGGCTTGGCGGCTGGCTGGCCTGGCTGCTGTCGGGCACTTACCGCCGCCGTTTTCTGGACAACGTCCGCCAGGCGGGCCTGGGCTGGGGCGATGTCGCCGGCGCCATCGGGCAAGCCGGTTGCATGTCGGCCGAGCTGCCACGCCTGTGGCTGGGCACCCCACCGCCCATTGAATGGGCCCATGACAGCGCAGCCGCCGAGGCTTATGCCGCAGGTCAGGGCGTGTTGTTTTTGACGCCGCACATGGGGTGCTTTGAGATCACCGCGCAGGCGCTGGCCTTGCGCTTTGGGGCCGTGCATGGCCCGCTGACCGTGCTGTACCGTCCAGCGCGTCAGAGCGCGCTGGCTGAGGTGATGACATTGGCGCGCAACCGCCCAGGTCTGGAGGCAGTACCCACCACGTTGGCCGGGGTGCGCCAGATGATCAAGGCCTTGCGTGCCGGACACGCGGTGGGCTTGCTGCCGGATCAAGTGCCGCCCGAAGGCATGGGCCAATGGGCCCCGTTTTTCGGCAAACCGGCTTACACCATGACCTTGGCGGCCCGACTGGCCTTGCAGACCGGTGCGCGTGTGGTGCTGATCTGGGGCGAGCGTCTGCCCAGGGGTCGGGGTTATCGACTGCACACCCGGGCGCTGTGCCATGCACTGTCGGGTGATCTGGACACCGCCGTGGTCCAGATCAACCAGGCGATGGAGCAGACCATCCGCCAGTGCCCGCAGCAGTATTTGTGGGGTTATGCCCGCTATAAACAGCCGCGCCGGGAGTCCTGATGCATCCGCTGATTGTTTTCATGCGTTTGCTGGCACCTTGGCCGCTGGCTTGGGTGAGGGGGCTGGGCTGGGTGTTGGGCCATGTGTTGTACGCGCTGGCGCACAGCCGCAGGCACATCGTGCAGGTCAACTTGAGCCTGTGCTTTCCTGATTTGTCCGAGTCCGAGCGCCAGCGCATGACGCGTCGGCACATGGTGGGGGTGATGCAATCCCTGCTGGACCGGTCGTGGCTCTGGCATGGCTCGCCTGCACAGCTGCGCCGCCGCTTGCAGCTGGTGGGCGATGTCACGCCTTTGCAAGGTGATTCGGCGGTCGTCATGCTGGCACCGCATTTTGTGGGCCTGGACGCTGGCGGCACGGCACTCACCATGCTGGGCGGGGTGCAGATGGCCAGCATTTATGTGCCGCAAAGCAGCCCGTCGCTGGACGATTGGGTGCGTGACGGGCGCAACCGCTCCGGGGCCGTGGCGCTGTATTACCGGCACGGGGGGGTCAAACCCATCGTCTCGGGCTTGCGCAAGGGCGATAAGTTGTATTTGCTGCCCGACATGGATTTTGGGCCGCAGGAGTCCTTGTTTGTGCCTTTTTTCGGGGTGCAGGCTGCCACGGTGCCTTCGTTGTCACGCTTTTCACGCCTGGGGCGCGCCCAGGTGGTCACCGTGGCCACCCGCATGACGCCGTCGGGCTACAGCGTGGAGATCGGACCGGTGTGGACCCACTTTCCTTCGGAAGATGTGCAGGCCGATACCGAGCGCATGAACCGTGAGCTGCAAGCCCTGATCGCCACCATGCCCGAGCAGTATTACTGGGTACACAAGCGCTTCAAGACTCGACCCGAGGGTGAGCCGGGCGTTTACTGACCTGGGGGCGTCAGAAAACGGGTGATTTCGCGGATCACGCGCCCGGGTTTTTCATGCACCACCCAGTGGCTGGCTTTGGCAATGGGCACGAGTTTCAAATCAGGCACATGCTGCGCCAGGCCTTCGGTCAGGCAGGGCAACAAAGCGATGTCGTCTTGCGCCCAGAGCACCAGCGTGGGCACACTGATGTGCAAGGCTTCTGGCGGAATTTGAACCACCGATGCCCCCGGGTCTTGCGCTGTGGCGGGGCGCAGGGGCGAGGCTCGGTAATAGTTGAGCCCGCCTTGCAGGCCGTGCCGCCAGACCTGGCGGTAGCGTTCTTTGAGTTCGGGGGTGAGCCAGCGGGCGGGTTCATGCGCGTGCGCAGCTTGTGGCTGCGTGAGCGAGGGCAGTGCGCTGTCGTGCCCGTCCAGAAAACCCAACAGCCGCTCAAAGTCGTTGGCGGCCAGTTGCGCTGCGGCATCGGGCTGAACCAGAAAGTTCATGTAGGCGCTGGCAGCTTGTTGCTCCGGGTGGCTTTGCAATGCCTTGAGGAAGGGGCCAGGGTGGGGGGAGTTGACGATGACCAACTGGCGCAGCCGTTCGGGGTGTTGGTTGGCCAGGCTCCAGGCCACTGCGCCGCCCCAGTCATGGGCCACCAAAGCGGCCAGTGGTGCTTGGCCTGACTCCAACGCGATCAGGGCCACGATGTCCTGCACCAGGTACTTGGCCCGGTAGGCCTTGACGTCTTCTGGGGCGCTGGACCGTTCATAGCCACGCAAATGGGGGGCCACGCAGCGGTAGCCGCCGTTTTCGGGTTTTGAAAAGTGGACCAGCAAAGGGTCCCATACCCAGGCGGCTTCGGGGAAGCCGTGCAGGAACATCAGTACGGGGCGGCCCGGCTCGCCACAAGCGCGGCAGCTTAAGGTGATGCCATGGGGCAGGTCTTGTTGCCAGGTCTCGATCATGTGGGGACTCCCTCAGGTTCCTTGTCGGAGCTTAGGCTCCGACAAACGTCAGCTTTGGCACAGGCCCATGTCGGGGCTGAAGCCGCCGACCTGCTCAAAAACCGGGCCACCAGACCCCAAGCGCTCGCATGGCCAGCAGCTTGGACTCACTCGTCCAGGGCTTCGGGTTCTGCTTCAGGTGGCTCGGCAGGCACCGGAGCAGGGGCTGCGCCTTCGGCCGGGTGCGTCCAGTCCCAGAGCAGCTTGGCCACCTCGTCCACGCCTTGTTTTTTCAGGGCTGAGAAGAGTTTCACTTCGCCGCCGCCGGCTTGCAGTCGCGCAATCGACAGGGCTTTGGCCTGCTCGGCACGGGTGAGTTTGTCGGCCTTGGTCAGGATGATCAAAAACTTCAGGCCTTCTTCGACCCGGGGGCGGATCACTTCCAGCAGGATGTCGTCGAGTTCCGTCAGGCCGTGGCGCGGGTCGCACATCATGACGATGCCGGTCAGGTTCTCGCGGCTGACCAGGTAGTTGGCCATGACCTGCTGCCAGCGCAGCTTGTCCATCTTGGCCACTGCCGCGTAGCCGTAGCCGGGCAAGTCGGCCAACACGGCGTCGGTGATGCCTTGCTTGCCTAAAGCGAACAGGTTGATGTGCTGGGTGCGGCCAGGTTTTTTGGAGGCAAAGGCCAGTTGCTTTTTTTGCGTCAGGGTGTTGATGCAAGTGGACTTTCCCGCATTGGAGCGGCCCACAAAGGCGATTTCGGGGGTGTCCATCGCGGGCAAGTGGTGCAGTTGCGCGGCGGTGGTCAAGAAGCGGGCGGTGTGCATCCAGCCCATGGGGGTCACGGCGGGAGCAGCCTGAGCAGGGGCTTGAGGCTTGGGGGCCGGAGGGGATGCGGGCGAATGGACGGTCATAAATCAGGGGGGCCTTGGGGCGTCAGGAAACTGACGCAGTACGCATTGTAGAATCACTGGGTTTTGCGCCAACTCCTGGATCACGCCATGAAGTCGATTAATTCTTTCCTGATCTCCGCCCTGTCGGCCGCTTTGCTGGCAGGCTCTGCCCTGGCTGCAGGCCCTGCGGCCCAACCGGCCAAGCCCGACCTGGCCAAAGGCGAGGCCATTTACACACAAGCTTGTGTGGCCTGCCACGCTGCAGACGGCAATTCCGGCACGCCGGTCAACCCCAAGCTGGCCCAGCAGCACCCCGAATACCTGATGAAGCAATTGGCTGAATTCAAGTCCGGCAAACGTGCCAACGCTGTGATGAGCGGCATGGTGGCCGCCTTGAGTGACGACGACATGCGCAACATCAGCTACTGGCTGGCGTCCAAGCAAGCTAAGCCTGGCTTTGCCAAGGAAAAAGACACCGTGGCCATGGGTGAGCGCATTTACCGTGGTGGCATTCCAGATCGCCAGATTGCCGCTTGCGCCAGCTGCCACTCTCCCAATGGTGCAGGCATGCCTTCGCAATACCCCCGTTTGTCGGGTCAGCACGCTGAATACACCGCTGCTCAGTTGGTGTCGTTCCGTGAAGGCGTACGCAAGAACAACCTGCAAATGACGCAAGTTGCGGCCAAGATGAATGACCGTGAAATCAAGGCGGTGGCGGACTACATCGCTGGTCTTCGTTGAATTTGAGACTGGCCTGCCTTGCGTTTGCCCTCTGGCTTCAGGGGGTTTTAAGCAACAGGCCCGTTGGCTCCGGCACAATTGAAGGCCCGGCCAGCACATGACACCCCAGGCCGGTTTTCCGGCCTTGTTTGTTTCTGGCGGGCACTGCCCCGCTTTTTGTTTGTCCGCCTCTTTTTGACTACCCCATGACGACTGTTGCTTCCAGCCCAGAATCCGAGCGCGGCGCGCCCCGCGGACAGGCGGTGATGGAGTTGTTGTCGTCGATGCGGTTTGCGATTTCCCTGCTGACCATCATTTGCATCGCGTCGGTGATCGGCACGGTGCTCAAGCAAAACGAGCCCGTCAACAACTACATCAACCAGTTCGGGCCGTTTTGGGCAGAGGTGTTCTCGACCTTGAAGCTCAACGCCGTGTACAGCGCCTGGTGGTTCCTGCTGATCCTGGCGTTTTTGGTGGTCAGCACCAGTTTGTGCATTGCGCGCAACACGCCCAAGATTCTGTCGGACCTGAAAACCTACAAGGAAAACATCCGCGAGCAAAGCTTGAAGGCTTTTCACAACAAGGCCGAAGGTCATCTGACCGAGACCCCTGAAGCGGCCGCACAGCGCTTGGGTCAGTTGCTGGCCACAGGGGGCTGGAAGGTGCGTTTGCAGTCGCGCGACACCGCCGCTGGCCAAGGCTGGATGCTGGCGGCCAAGACGGGCGCGGCCAACAAGCTGGGTTACATCGCCGCGCACTCGGCCATTGTGCTGGTCTGTGTGGGTGGTTTGCTCGATGGTGACTTGATGGTGCGTGCCCAGATGTGGTTTGGGGGCAAGGCGATCTACAACGGCGGCGGCATGATCGCCGATGTGCCCGAACAGCACCGTTTGTCCGAGCGCAACCCGGCCTTTCGCGGCAACCTGATGGTGGCTGAAGGCACGGCGTCGGGCACGGCCATCCTGAACCAGTCCAACGGCATCTTGTTGCAGGAACTGCCCTTTGTCATCGAGCTGAAAAAATTCATCGTCGAGTACTACTCGACCGGCATGCCCAAGCTGTTTGCCAGCGACATCATCATCCACGACAAGGCCACAGGCGAGAAAAAAGAAGCCCGTGTGGAGGTGAACCACCCGGCCAGTTTCAAGGGCATCGAGATTTACCAGTCCAGTTTTGACGATGGTGGCTCCAGTGTGCAGCTGCAGGCCATGCCCATGACGGCGGCAACCCAGGCTTTTGTGGTGGATGGCACGGTGGGTGGCAGCACCGAGCTGACCAACGGGGCCGACAAGATGACCCTGGAGTTCACCGGCTTGCGCGTCATCAACGTCGAGAACATGTCGGGCAGCGAAGGTCCCAATGGCCAGGGCGTGGATGTGCGCAAGGTGGATTTGGGCAGTGCCATCGACCAGCGCCTGGGCTCGGGCCACAAGACCAGCAAAACCAAAGTGCTGCGCAACGTGGGCCCCAGCGTGAGCTACAAGCTGCGCGACGCAGCAGGTCAGGCCCGTGAATACAACAACTACATGTTGCCTGTCGATGCGGGCGATGGCGTGCCGGTGTTTTTGCTGGGCATGCGCGAGACCCCCAGCGAGCCTTACCGCTACCTGCGCCCACCTGCCGATGAAAACGGCGAGCTGGCGGGCTTTGTCCGTCTGCGTGCCGCGCTGGACACCCCCGCTTTGCGTGAGCGTGCCGTGCAGCGTTATGCGCGACAGGCGGTTGACCCCAAACGCCCCGAGCTGACCCAGCAATTGGCCGATTCAGCCGCTCGCGCACTGGGGCTCTTTGCCGGACTGGAGTCGGTCAAGGACAAAAAAGTGGCGGGTTTGCAGGCGTTGGCCGATTTTCTGGAAGCCAATGTGCCCGAGGCGGAGCGCCCTCGTGCGGGTGAGATGTTTGTGCGCATCCTGAATGGGGCCTTGCTGGAGCTGGACGCGGTGGCGCGTGAGCAGGCGGGGGTCAAACCCTTGCCTCAGGACAAGCAGTCGGGCTTCATGTCGCAAGCCTTGCTGGCTTTGAGCGATGCGCCTTTTTACCCCGCGCCCATGACCTTCCTGCTCAAGGATTTCAAGCAGGTGCAGGCCAGCGTGTTCCAGGTGGCCAGAGCCCCGGGCCAGAATGTGGTTTATCTGGGCTGCTTTTTCCTGATCCTGGGTGTTTTTGCGATGCTCTATGTGCGCGAGCGTCGTCTGTGGGTGTGGCTCTCGCCCCAGGCAGACGGCAGCCACGCCACCATGGCCATGTCGTCCAACCGCAAGACGATGGATGTGGACCGTGAATTTAATCAACTGACTGCCCGTTTGCTGGGCCGCTCCGAGAACGCCAAATGACGACAGTGACTTTGAATCCGGGTTATTTTTCAAGCCGCACGGCGCTGGACTGGGGCTTTGCCTTGCTGGCACTGCTGGGTACGGTGTTTGCGTTCACCCGCTATCAGCACGCGATGGACGTGTACGAGCAAGCCATATTGGTGGGCAGCTTGCCCGCCGTGGTCTGGCTGGCCTGGTTTTGGCAACCTTTGCGAACCTTGATGTTGGTGGTGACGGGCTTGTCCCTGTTCGCCATTTTTTCGTACCAGGGTGATCTGGCACGAGCCGAGCAGGTGTTCTTCCTCAAGTATTTCCTGTCCAGCCAGTCCGCCATCTTGTGGATGAGCATGGTGTTTTTCATCAGCACCACCTTTTACTGGTTGGGCATGTTTGTGCGTGGACAGGGCGATGCCCTGGAGTCTCTGGGGTCGCGCATGGCTTGGGTGGGCGTGGGCCTGGCCTTGATCGGCACATTGGTGCGCTGGTACGAGAGCCACCAGATCGGCCCGGACATCGGGCACATCCCGGTCAGCAATCTGTACGAAGTTTTCGTCATGTTCTGCTGGATGACCGCTGTGTTTTACCTGTACTACGAAGCGCAGTACAAGACCCGGGCCCTGGGCGCTTTTGTGATGCTGGTGGTCAGTGCGGCCGTGGGCTTTTTGCTCTGGTACACCTTGGTGCGCGAGGCGCATGAAATCCAGCCACTGGTGCCTGCGTTGAAAAGCTGGTGGATGAAGCTTCACGTGCCGGCCAACTTCATCGGCTACGGCACCTTTGCGCTGGCGGCCATGGTGGCGTTTGCTTACCTGATCAAGCAGCAGGCCACGGAGACACGCTGGTACAAGCTGGCGCCTTTGTGGTTGCTGGGCATCGTCCTCTGTTTCGAGCCTGTCGTGTTCCGCAAGTCGCCGACCGAGGGTGGCGGCAGCTACTGGATGGTGTATTTCGGGATTTCGGCGCTGATTGTGGCGGGCATTTTGGGTGCTCGCCGTCGCATTGCAGAGCGCTTGCCCTCTTTTGAAATCCTGGACGATGTGATGTACAAATCCATCGCCGTGGGCTTTGCTTTCTTCACCATCGCCACGGTGCTGGGTGCCCTGTGGGCAGCCGAGGCCTGGGGGGGCTACTGGAGCTGGGACCCGAAAGAAACCTGGGCCCTGATTGTGTGGCTCAACTACGCATCATGGCTGCACATGCGCTTGATGAAGGGTTTGCGTGGCACGGTGGCCGCTTGGTGGGCCTTGATGGGGTTGGCGGTGACGACCTTTGCCTTCCTGGGGGTCAACATGTTTTTGAGCGGCTTGCACAGCTACGGCACGTTGTAATGGGGCAGGCGTCAGACACTGGCGCCTGGCCGTACGCGCTCAGGAAATTTCGGGGCCTGCGTGAAATGGGGCTTGATCAAAGCGCCGGCGGTGAACCTGCGCGTGCATCGTATTGGCGGAATCCGCTGGCGATCGCATCGAGCAATTCAGTGGTTCTGAAAGGTTTCCACAAAAAAGTGATGGCGTTTGATTGTTGGGCCGCCAAGGTTTCGTGCGGCAGGCTTTCTCCGCTCATGAAAATCACCGGTATGTCGTCCCCTGTCTTGACCAGATGCGACTGCAATTCGACCCCGGTCATCTTGGGCATGCGGACGTCCAGCAGCATCACCCGCCTTTCCTTGGACTTTTCGCAAGCAAGATAAGCCTGAGCGCCGTCGTGGGTGCGCACCTTGAAACCATAGGACTCCAAAACCATCACCAGCATGCGACGCACGTCTTCATCGTCATCAACGACCTCGATAAAGTCTTGGGCATCCATATAAAGCTATAAAAATGAGATCAAAAGTCGATTTTAACGAGATCAAGATTTAAACGCGAAAATCATTAACCCTCTTGGTTATGGGGGTATATTTTCCTTGTGCCAGATCAATTTGCAAGGGCTTGCTGGGGCTGTTGTGGTGTGTTTGGGCACAAAAGATCTGAAAAGTTGACAATGATCCGACAGAAATTCTGCACGGAACGGTTCATGATCATCACCACTTCAAATTCCGGCATTGGGCAGCCGGTGGCCAGCGACATCACTTCGCAGTCCGTTTACCAATCGCGACGCGACATCATTCGTGGCATGGCCGCAGGTTCTGCGGGTCTTGCGTTGACGGCCTGGGGCATGCGCGATGCCCGTGCACAAATGGCGCGGCCCGGGCAATTGCCCGTGTTGGCGGGCGGCAAATCCAGCGTGGTCGGTGCCACAACGATGGAAAAACCGACTGCCTACAAAGACGCCACCACCTACAACAACTTCTACGAGTTCGGCACCGACAAGTCCGACCCCGCGCGCTACGCCCACACCCTGCAAACCCAGCCCTGGTCGGTGGCCATTGAAGGCCTGGTGAAAAAGCCCGGCAACTACGGCCTGGAAGACCTGATGAAGCTCAGCGCCATGGAAGAGCGCATTTACCGCTTGCGCTGTGTGGAAGGCTGGTCGATGGTGATCCCGTGGGTCGGCTATTCGCTGGCCGAGCTGATCCGCAAGGTGGAGCCGCTGCCCGGGGCAAAGTATGTTGAATTTGTCACGCAGGCCGACCGCAAGACCATGCCCGGCGTGCGCGGCGGCGCGCTGGATTGGCCCTATGTCGAGGGCCTGCGCCTGGACGAAGCCATGCACCCGCTCACTTTGCTGGCCTTTGGCATGTACGGCGAAGTCATGCCCAAACAAAACGGCGCACCGCTGCGCTTGGTGGTGCCGTGGAAATACGGCTTCAAGAGCGCCAAGACGCTGGTGAAAATTCGCTTCACCGACAAGCAACCCGTGTCGTCTTGGGAAAAAGCCGCGCCGCAGGAATACGGCTTTTATTCCAACGTCAACCCGCTGGTGGACCACCCCCGCTGGAGCCAGGCCACCGAGCGGCGCATAGGCGAAGACGGCCTGCTGGCCAAAAAGCGCAAAACGCTGATGTTCAACGGCTACGAGCCGCAAGTCGGTCAGCTGTATGCGGGCATGGATTTGAAGAAGTTTTTCTGATGCGACCTGGCTTTGTTTGGGCTTCGCTCGCCGCAGCCTTGCCCGCATGAGGGCGTGGCTGCGGCACCCCGCCGCCTGGTGGGCGCTGCTGGTGCTGGGCCTCACGCCCCTGGCCTGGCTGGTCCTGCAAACGCTGCAAGACCAGTTGGGGGCCAACCCCGCCGAAACCCTGATCCGCGCCACCGGCGACTGGACGCTGCGCGCCCTGTGCGTGGTGCTGGCCGTGACGCCGCTGCGCACCGCGCTCGGCTGGCCTGAGCTGGCACGTTTTCGGCGCATGCTGGGTTTGCTGGTGTTTGGCTACGCGGGGCTGCACCTGCTGTGTTACGCGGTCTTTGACATGGGGCTGGAGTGGGCCGACATGGCCCAAGACATCGCCAAACGCCCGTTCATTCTGGTGGGCTTCACCGCCTTCGTGATCTTGCTGGCGCTGGCGGCCACATCCTTCAACCGCGCCATGCGCTGGCTGGGTGGGCGGCGCTGGCAAATGCTGCACCGGGGTGTTTATGCGGTGGCCGGGCTCGCCGTGCTGCACTTTTGGTGGATGCGCTCGGGCAAACAGAACTTTGCCGAGGTGCTGGTCTATGCGGGCGTGCTGGCGGGCTTGCTCGGTTGGCGGGTCTGGCGAACGCTCAGGCGTTGGTCAAAACGTTGATTTATCTATCAACGATAACCCCTTTATATTTGAAAATATTGTTTTTTGACAAGGGTTTGGGTTAAAGTATCTATTAATGAATGATGCTTCTTTACCCCTTCAAACGGCTTTGCACCAGTTGCTGGCGAGGACGCCGGAGCTGACCGCTGCCCAATTGCAGGTGGCCACAGGCAAGAGCCAGCCCAGCATTTCGCTGGCACTCAAGGCTTTGGGGCTGGGGCAGCCGAACGGGGCGGTGCACCGCCTGGGGGCTGCACGCAGCTCGCGCTATGCACTGACACAAAGCATTCAAGGCTTGCCGGCCCGTCACGCGCTGCTGTGCGACGGGCCTGACGGGGTGCCGCAGCACTTTGGTGAGTTGACTTACCTGAGCGGTGACAGGGTGCATGTGCGCAGTGGCCCGCACGAGTGGTTGACGCAAGGCGGCTTGCCCTGGTTTCTGACGCCGCTGCAGCCTCAGGGCTTTTTGGGCCGTGAACTGGCCCGTTTGCGGCCGGACTTTCCGGCCGATCCCGAGCGCTGGTCATTGGCGCAGCTGCTCTACTTTGTGGTTAACCATGTGCGCGACCCGAGCGGTGCATTCGGGGTGGACGGCCCCGCCCTGTCGGTGCCCGACGCTGTGCGCAGCGAGGCGCCATCTCTGGCCGATGCGTGTGATCAGTTGGCGGCGCAGGCAGGCATCAGCTTGCCCGCAGGATCATCGGCGGCGGGTGAACAGCCGAAGTTTTTGCTGCGGGAACCCGACGGTACACGCTGGATCGTCAAGTTCAGCCCGCCCCGCGGTACGCCCTTTGGTGAGCGCTGGCACGCCTTGTTGCACCTTGAAAAATTGGCTTTGGATGTGTTGCAGGGTCATGGTGTGGCCTGTGCCGACACCCGGATGGTGGAAACGGCCACACGCACTTTTTTGCTGTCGAGGCGGTTTGACCGCAGTGCGCTGTTTGGCTACCGCCATCTGGTGGCCGCTGCGGCCGTGCACGACCACTTTGTCCGTGCGCCGCGCCAGCACTGGGTGGGCACCTGCCGTGCGCTACTGGGGCAAGCCTTGCTGAGTCCGCAAGGCGTGGACACTGCGGCGCAGGCTTTTCTGTTTGGGCAGTTCATCGGCAACACCGACATGCACTTTGGCAACCTGTCATTTTTCGTGGACAACGTGGCCCGCCCCCATTTTGAAGTGACCCCGATCTACGACATGCTGCCCATGATGTGGCGCCCCAGCATCCACAGCGGCAGTCTGGACGCTGACCCCTTGCGCCAGCCCCCGGTTTTGGCGGGTTTCGCCGCTCAGGCCGATGCAGTGCGTGACTGGGCCGTGGATTACTGGCAGCGTGCTGCGGCCATGCGCACACTGGGTCCGGCGTTGCAGTCGGTATGCGAAGTCAATGCACAGCGTTTGAAAACCCGGTTTGCCGGGCTGTGATGCAGCCAGATCAGACCAGCTGTTCCAGCGCAAAGGTGTCAAACGCCGATTCGCGCTGACGGATCAGGTGGGCGTTTGTGCCGTCTACCAAAATTTCGGCGGCGCGGCCTCGGGTGTTGTAGTTGCTGGCCATGCTCATGCAGTAGGCACCTGCTGACAGGACGGCGAGCACGTCACCGGCTTGCACCAGCAACTGGCGGTCGCGGCCGATCCAGTCGCCGCTCTCGCACACGGGGCCCACGATGTCGTACACCTCGCCAGTACCTTCACTCGTGCGGGGGGTGACCGGCACGATTTGGTGAAACGCCTGGTACATGGCCGGGCGGGGCAGGTCGTTCATGGCGGCGTCGACGATGCAAAAGTTCTTTTGCTCACCGGGCTTCAGATACAGCACCTCGGTCAGGCACACGCCGGCATTGCCCACCAGTGAGCGGCCTGGCTCAATCATGATCTGGCGCTGGCCGTAGCCGCGTGCATCCAGCTTGGCCAGCAACTGTGCCCACAGCGCATCGGCTTCGGGCGGTGTGTCGCCGTTGTAGTTGATGCCCAAGCCGCCGCCAAAGTCGATGTGTTGAATCGGGATGCCTGCTGCCTCAATCTCACCTACCAAATCCAGCACGCGGTCCATGGCGTCCAGATAGGGCGTGGTTTCTGTGATTTGCGAGCCAATGTGGCAGTCGATACCCACGACCTTCAGGCCCTTTAGGCTGGCCGCATGGCGGTAGGCGCGCAAGGCATCTTCGTGGGCAATGCCGAATTTGTTGCCTTTGAGGCCCGTCGAGATGTAGGGGTGGGTCTTCGCGTCCACATTGGGGTTAACGCGCAAGCTGACCGGTGCTTTCAGATTCAAGCTGACCGCCACTTCGCTGAGCACATCGAGTTCGGCTTCGCTTTCCACGTTGAAGCAGCCAATGCCCACTTGCAGCGCCTGCTTCATCTCGGCGCGTGTTTTACCCACACCTGAAAAAATAACTTTGGCCGGGTCAGCGCCTGCCGCCAGCACGCGGGCCAGTTCGCCACCTGAGACGGTGTCAAAACCACAACCGGCATCGGCAAAGACCTGCAGCACGGCCAGGGTGGAGTTGGCTTTCATGGCGTAGCAAATTTGGGCCTTGCGCCCGGCAAAGCCGCGTTGGTAGGCGGCCAGTGCCGACAACATGGCGGCTTTGGAATACACGAACAGGGGCGTGCCGTGTTCACGCGCCAGGTCAGACAGGCGCACGCCCTCCACCATGAGTTGATCGCCTGCATAAGCGATGTGGGGTTGGCCGGGCAGGGTGGCGTTGAGCGATGCGGTCATGGGCGGGGGAGGTTTAAAGCAGGCAAAGGGGTGGCAGTTCAGAAACAGGAATCACGGCACCCTGGTGGGGTCGGGCCTTGTTTTCGTGGCGGGCTGCGGTTCTATCGGTGAGGGGTGAAAGGGGTTCAGTGCTTCAGGCAAGGTGGCTCGCCCCGCTGATGCGGGCGTGTTGGGTAGGACGAGAGGCCCCCGCTGCCCGCAAGCGGTCAATACGGCCGCACCCGCCACAAGGGCATGTGCGGTGACTAGAATCCTTGTTAACTTCAACATGCAGTGATTGTAATGACCGACCTTGAATTCATGGACCAAGCCGAGCGCCTGTTGGCGGGCGTCGAGACGCGCTGCGATCACTTGAATGATCACACCGATGCCGATATCGACAACCAGCGGGTTGGGGGCATGGTGACCTTGACTTTTCCCAACCGAAGCCAGATCGTGATCAACTTGCAAAAACCCCTGCACGAAGTGTGGCTGGCCGCACGCTGTGGTGGCTTTCATTACAAGTTTGATGGCCAGCGCTGGGTTGACACCAAGGGGCAGGGTGAGTTTTGGGAGAGTCTGTCTCGCTATGCATCTGAACAGTCAGGGCAAGCGTTGTTGTTCAATTCTTGACGGACGCAGCGCAGGGCTAGTCAAAGGCTTAAAGCCCTGCATGTGGCGTGCAGGGCTTTAATTTTTGAACAAATCAAGAATGCGGCTGCGCTCTTCAGCGGGTGGCAGGTTTTCTGGTGCCTTGTTGCTTTCTGAGGGGGTGCCCAGCGAGTGGATGCCGCCCCCTCGTGCGAATTCATCGTAAATCCATTCACCGCCGATGTTCACCAAGCCTTCTGCAACGGCAGGCTCCGATACGGGCAGCCCCCGCAAGGCGGTTTCCATGAATTTGATCCAGACCGGCAGGCTCAAGCCTCCGCCGGTTTCGCGATCACCAAGTTTGCGTGGCGTGTCGTAACCGATCCACACCACAGCCGCCAGGTTGGGTTGGTAACCGGCAAACCAAGCGTCCATGGCATCGTTGGTGGTGCCCGTTTTGCCATAGACGTCGGGGCGTTGAAGCGTCGCTTGGGCGCGTGCTGCCGTGCCCGAGCGTGTCACCTCCTGCAATAAACTGGTCATCAAATAAGCATTGCGTGCGGGGATGGTGCGCTGCGCTTCCTCTGGGTGTGACGGCGCGGGGGTGTCGACCAGAATCCGGTCTTTGTAGTCAGCGATGCGGTTGATCAAATGCGGTTGAACCCGATAGCCACCATTGGCAAAGACCGAGTAGCCCGTGGCCATTTGCATCACGGTCACCGAACCTGCGCCGAGTGCCATGGTCAGATAGGGCGGGTGTTTGTCTGCATCGAAACCAAACCGCGTGATCCATTCCTGTGCATTGCGGGCCCCCACAGATTGCAACACCCGAATGGACACCATGTTTTTGGATTTGGCCAAGCCTTTGCGCAGACTCATTGGGCCATCAAAGCTGCCGTCATAGTTTTTAGGTTCCCAGGGTTGGCCGCCTGTGACACCACCGTCAAAAAACAAGGGCGCATCGTTCACGATGGTCGATGGGGTGAAGCCTTTTTCCAGAGCCGCAGAGTAAATGAACGGTTTGAAGCTGGAGCCGGGCTGACGCCAAGCCTGGGTCACATGGTTGAACTTGTTCTTGGCAAAGTCAAAACCCCCGACCAAAGCCCGGATGGCACCTGATTGAGGGGTGATGGCGACCAAGGCCCCTTCGACCTCGGGCAGTTGTGTGATTTCCCAGCCACCTTTGGGCATTTGAACCACGCGGATCACCGCGCCTCTTCGGATCTGTTTGGCCGAAGGGGCTTTGTCTGCCAAGCCCGATTGGACAGGCTTCAGGCCTTCTCCGGTGATGGTCAGTTGCTCGCCGTTTTGACGGATGGCGACCACTTTCTTGAGGGAGGCTTCCAGCACCACGGCAGCCATGACATCCCCGTTGTCGGGATGGTCGTCCAGTGCATCGTCAATGGCTTCATCGATTTTCTTGGGGTCAGAGGGCAAATCGATGAACTGTTCAGGGCCGCGGTAAATTTGGCGTCGTTCAAAGTCCATCAGGCCTTGCCGCAGTGCACGGTAGGCTGCAGCTTGCTCCTGGGACTGGATGGTGGTGTAAACATTCAAGCCACGGGTGTAGGTTTCTTGGCCGTATTGGGCAAAGACCATTTGCCGTACAGTTTCGGCCACGTATTCGGCATGCAGGGTTTTCCGGTCGGCAGAGGAGCGCAGACGAAGGGGCTCCGCTTTGGCTTGGGCAGCTTGCTGGGCTGTGATGTAGCCGTTTTCTTCCATGCGCTCAATGATGTGCAGTTGCCGAGAGCGTGCGCGTTTGGGGTTGCTGATGGGGTTGTAGGAGGATGGCGCTTTGGGCAAACCTGCCAGCATGGCCGCTTCAGCGATGGTGATTTCTTTCAGGGGTTTGCCAAAGTAGGTTTCTGCTGCCGAGGCAAAACCGTAAGCCCGGTTGCCCAGAAAGATCTGGTTCATGTAGATCTCCAGAATCTGGTCTTTGCTCAGCATGTGCTCGAGTTTGTAGGTCAGCAAGATCTCATAGATTTTTCGGGTGTAGGTTTTTTCTGAGGACAGGTAGACATTGCGTGCCACCTGCATCGTGATGGTGGACGCACCTTGACTTTTCATTCGCCCGATATTCGCCACGCCCGCGCGCAAAATGCCCACGTAATCCACGCCACCGTGCTGATAAAAGCGGTTGTCTTCGATGGCCAGAATGGCGTCTTTCAAAACTTGAGGGATGTCCTTGATGGGGGTGAGGTTGCGGCGTTCTTCGCCGAATTCCCCCATCAATTGTCCATCTGCGGTGTACACCCGCAAAGGCAGCTTGGGTTTGTAGTCGGCCAGGTCAGAGATGTCGGGCAGGTTGGGGTAAGCCATCACCATCGCGACAGCCACCACCATCAGCAGCACCACCAGGCCCGCGGCAACAAGGCCCAAAGCCCACAACAACAACTGAGTCAACCGCCTGCCAAGGAGCGAAGACCTGGGGCTTTGGCGGGTTGAATGAGAGGCGTCCGAGGCGTTGTCTTTGGAGGGCATAAGGCGGGTCTTGAAGGCGACCAGCGGATTGCCGGACGCCAGACATTATAAAAATCTTGCTCTGGCTGGCCGTGTTTAAAAAACAGGAATCAATAACTTAAGTGGTATTAAAAGTTTGTTGAAACGCGAAATTCATGTTACAAAACCTGACACGGCAAGCCGTTGAGGACGTTGAACAGGGGGCAATACATGCAAGGCTGGTCTCGGTTTTGGCAACGAATGACAAGCCGTCCCCTGCGCCATTCTTGGGGGTTGGCCCATGATGGCGCGGCTTGGGCTTTGGTTGGCCTGGTGATGCACAAAGCCCAAGGCGTGAAGGTTCACACCAATCTGAAAATTGACCACGCCGAAGAGCACTCGGCCGAGCCGGGCTTCAGTGCAGGCTTGAGCCAAGTGGACGCCCGTGCAGGTCGTTCGTCGCGACGGCTTCATGTGTCATTGTCGGCAGATCAAATGGTTTTTGGCGCACTGGAGTTGCCGGCGCAATGGTCACAAGACGCCTTGGCCAGCGAGGTGCAGTTGGAGGTCGCTCAAATGTTGGGGCTTGGCCCCCAAGAGGTTCATTTTGATTTTCAACCGGAAGCCTTTTCCAAAGAGGGTGTGAGGCGTCAGCATTGGGTCGGCTGCGCCCAGAGTCAGATCGACCAGTTGACAGCATCTGCCAAGGCCGCCCATTGGCAAATCGCCAGTGTAGAGCCCGCATGGCATGCCGCGCAAAGGGCGGCGCAGCATCTGCAGGGAGGACTGGTCAGTTTGCTGACCCAGCCCACGCAAGATTGGCAATTTCAGTTGCCGGCTGGATCGGTGCCCGACGATTCGGACGACGCCTTGCTGGGCCGCTTTGGTCCTGATTTCGCCCTCGAGCAAGCTATGAAGTCCTCTGCTGGCCCACGTTTGGTGGCTTCAGGCTTGGCTTTGAAAGCGTGGCTTTGATGCGTCCTTTCAATTTTCTGCAATACCCGGCATTGGCTAGGCAACGCAAAAGCCGTCACCGGTGGCAGACCTCTTTGGCTGGCTTGGTGGTGGGGTTGGCCAGTGCGTGGGGGCTTTTGCAATGGGGACAACAGGCCTTGGCAGACATGCAGCAAGACCGAGCTCGCTTGCAAAAGCGGTTGGACGACATCACGCTGCAGCAGCAGACCCACCACAAACAACAAGCGCTGCAGAAAAAATGGGATCAGCAAGCGCTGCATTTGAGCCAGGTCAGTCAGCAGCAAGCGATCTGGCAGGTTTTACACCGGGCTTTGTTGCAAGAGCCGAATCTCAGTTCGGCGCGCTTTTTGAGTTTGCAAATGGACCCCGACAAGTTCGAGTTGCAGGGCGTGGCACCTGACCTTGAGCGCATGGACGGGGCGCGTCAGCGAGTGTCTCGCGCTTTGATGGAGGCATCCAGTCGTGGTGATGTGAGCCCGGCTCAGCTCGGGGCACCTGTTTTGACTTTGCGCAGTCTGGTCTTGTCTGAGGTGAGACCCGGCGACGCCGCCGATCACCTGCCTCAAACGGCTGGTTTGGAGTTTGTCTGGCAAGGTGCCTGGCCTTTAATCGGCCCATGGCGCGCGCCAGCAGCTCAAGCGGATCAGCCCGCGCCAGGCCGCAAGGGATCACCATGACCTTCGATATGCACTCGTTTTTTCACAGGCCACCCAGTGCCCCTGGTGTGGACAAGTGGTCGGCGTTCAGCCGGGACAAAATACGGTCGCTTGTGCAGCGTTGGGGTTTTGCCATGGCCGGCTTTGCTCTGGGCGTGGTCTGGATGGGGTGGGCTCATGACGATGTGGTGCAGGCTTTTTGGCAAACAGAAGATACCGTGGAGGATTTGCGCGCCAAATTGCCACCTTTGCAAGCCCAGGTGGCCATGAAAGAGGGCGCACACTTGGCAAAGGCCTCGCCTGTGTCATTGGCGTTGTTGCCCACTCACGATCAGCAGCCGCTGATCTGGCCCCGTTTGCAACAGATTTTGGCTCGACACGATGTCCGGCTTTTGTCCTTGCGACCTGTGCCTGATTCCTTGGCGGCACCTTTGGCCAGTCAGGCCATTGCGGTCCATCTGCAAGCCCGCTTCGACGATTGGGTGGACGCTTGGGCTGCCATGAGTGCCAGTGGCCCGGTGTGGTCCATTGAACGTTTGCGCATCACACCGCGAGACACGGGCGTGGACCTGGAGGTGGTGCTGCGGGTGTGGTTGCGCGATGCATCGGCCGACAGTGCCTCTAGCGGGTGGGGGGCGCACGAAATGACGCCGTGGCCTGTGCGCCAAAGAGTGCGCTCGGCGCAAGGCGGCTCTGATGCTGACCGCGTTTTCGCGTCTGCATCCGCGTTTGCATCCCCCGCGGGTGTCATGTCGTCACGCTGGAGGCCGCCGCCGCCACAGGCTGCATTGGTGGAAAGCGAAGAAGTGTTCCGGGCCGATCCCCATGATTGGCCTATGGCCCATGTTCGTTTGGCAGGCATTTGGCAGGACGCACAAGATCGACAAGCCATTTTGTTGGCGGGGCCGCATTGGGTGCGCGCACGACAGGGCCAAAGGGTCACCCGTGAGGGGCACACGGTTGAGCGCATCGAGGCCGACAGGATCAGTTTGCGTGCTGGGCAAGGGGCCTTGGAAATTTTGACTTTTGCAAAGGTGCAGCCATGAAGTCCATGACCTCATCTGTGGTGATTTGGCGCACTTGCATGGGCGTCATGGCCCTCATGGGTTGCGGGCTACCGTCATGGGCGCAGACTCAACCTCAACCTCAACCTCAACCTCAGACGGTCGCGCCTGTCCTGGAGGCCAGTGTGTCCCATGGGTTCAAACCCATCAGCCTGAATTTCCAGAACATCGACATCAGAACCTTGCTGCAGGTGTTTGCCGATTTCACAGGGTTGAACCTGGTGGCCACCGACAGTGTCAGCGGGGCCGTGACGGTGCGCCTGACCGATGTGCCCTGGCCGCAGGCCTTGCAGATTGTCTTGCAGTCCAAGGGTTTGGCTTCGCGGCAGGACGGACGCGTGTTGTGGGTGGCACCACAAGAGGAGTGGGCATTGCGTGAGAAAAAGCAACTGGACGCACAGGCGGCGCTGGAGGCGGTCAGCCCTTTGCAGATGCTGACCATGCGCTTGCAATACGCGCGAGCTGGCGAGGTGGCGCAGCGATTGCAAGGCGGTGTGGCTGGCAGTTCAGGGGCTGGTCGCTGGCTCAGCAGCAGGGGCAGTGTGATGGCTGAGCCACGCACCAACCAGCTTTTCATTTCCGATCTGCCCGCCCGTTTGGCCGATGTTCAAAAACTGCTGGCGCAACTGGATGTGCCGGTCAGGCAGGTCTTGATCGAGGCGCGCATCGTGGAGGCCGATGACCAGTTTGGGCAGTCGCTCGGGGTGCGGCTGGGAACGGGCATGCAGGTGCCGTTGCGCATGAACAACCGGGCCAATACCCTGGCCTTGGGGGCGAGCAACGCCGTCACTGCAGCCGGGGTTGTGACAGGGAACCAAGTTAATTTTCCAGCGGGTTCGGCAGGGCAGACGCTCAACACACCCGCCAGCTTTGCGGTGTCCTTGTTCAATGCGGCTGCCGACCGTTTCATCAATGTGGAGATATCAGCGCTGGAGGCCGATGGTCGGGGCACGGTGGTTTCGCGGCCCAGAGTGGTCACCGCCGATCAGACCAAAGCCCTGATCGAGCAAGGCACCGAGTTGCCTTATCAGACCGCGTCGGCCAGTGGCGCGACGTCCATCACGTTCCGCAAGGCCAACCTGAAATTGGAGGTCACGCCGCAAATTACCCCCGATGGGTCGGTGGTGCTGGAGGTGGACGTCAACCGTGACAGTGTGGGGCAGATCACGCCTGCTGGTTACGCGATCAATACCAAGCATGTCAAAACCCAGGTGCGGGTGGAGGACGGCGGTACGGTGGTGCTGGGCGGTATTTACGAAGAAACCGACCGCAACAACGAGGCCAAGGTGCCCGGCCTGGGGGATGTGCCCGGCCTGGGCTGGTTGTTCAAGAACCGTGACCAAGCGCAGCGCAAGAGCGAATTGTTGATTTTCCTCACCCCCCGGGTGATGGCCGATGGTCCGGCGGCCATGCCGCCTTGAGCCGCTGCAGCTGGTTTGGCCCGAGCCACGAGGGTTTCACCACACAGGGGCGGCAACCGTGTGGGGTCGAATACACTTGCAAACTTCGAACGGCAGGCCCGAATCCCAGGCCGTCGCCGATTTTTTCAGTGCGAGATTTCCTTGAGCATCATTTTTGTGGGCCTTCCGGGCTCAGGCAAAACCACCATTGGCAGGCAATTGGCGCGCCGGTTGGGGGTGCCTTTTGTCGATTCTGACCATGTGATCGAGCACCGTCTGGGTTGTTCGATCAGGGAGTTTTTCGCGCGCGAGGGCGAGGACAGTTTTCGTGATGTCGAACAAGAGGTGTTGGACGATCTGACCCGGAACCATCAAGGCGTGATCGCCACAGGCGGTGGCTCGGTCTTGCGCGAAGCCAATCGCCGTCATTTGCGTGAACGCGGGCATGTGATTTATCTGCGTTCCAGCCCGGAAGACGTGTTTCGCCGGGTGCGGCACGACACGGCACGTCCTTTGTTGCAGGTGGACGACCCCTTGAGTCGTCTGCGTGCCTTATTCGAGGCACGCGATCCGCTTTACCGCGAGGCGGCCCATTTTGTCATCGAGACGGGGCGTCCCTCCGTGGCCACCTTGGTCAACATGATCCTCATGCAACTGGAACTGGCAGGCCACTTGCCCACCACAGTGCTACCTGCCGCGGCGTTGTCGGGGCCTCAAGCGCAGCCCTGAACAGGCCGTTGACCTGGTTCGATCCGTCGCCTTGGTGTGCCGCGCTGGCTGCCCCCCTGATTTACCCTGATTCGAGCGGGGCAGAGCGTCTTTGCCAGCAATTTGGTGCAAAATAGAACGACCGTTCTTTTTTGTTGCGCCATGACCGATTCCAAATTGCCCCGTAAAAACGAAGGCACGCCTCCTTCTGAGGCGGGCCGCCGTGTGCTGATCAAGGGCCAGCAAACCAAGGCGATCATCATCGATGCTGCGCTGGGGCTTGCGTCCCAGATCGGTCTGGAAGGTTTGTCGATCGGGGCTGTGGCCGAGGTCACGGGCATGAGCAAGTCGGGTGTTTTCGCGCACTTTGGCTCACGTGAAGAGCTGCAAATTTCGGTCATCCGTGAATACCATGACCGATTTGAAGCCGAAGTGTTTTACGCGGCCATGCAAAAACCCCGTGGTGTCCCGCGCCTGCAGGCCTTGTTTGACAACTGGATGGTGCAGACTTCGGCCGAAATCGATTCGGGTTGCATTTACATCAGTGGGGCGGTGGAGTTTGATGACCGCAGCGGCCCTGTGCGCGACGCATTGGCTTCGTCGGTGGCCACCTGGCAAACCGCTTTGCGACGGGCTGTGGAGCTGGCCCAGGCCGAAGGTCAACTCAGCCGCGAGGCCGATGCGCACCAGATTGCCTTTGAAATCCACGGGCTCATTTTGGCCTTGCATTACGAAGCACGTTTTTTGCGCAACCCCGATGCGGCTCAGCGTGCCCGTCGTGGCTTTGCACACATTCTGGCCCGTTACGCGGCGCTACCCTGCGCACCATCAGCAAGCCCGGTCTCTTTGACTGCGCCTGCTCGACAGGCGTCCAAGACCCGACGTCCAACGGCGTCTAAGTGATTTTCAATTTTACTTTTTTGATTCAGGAGCCGACATGCCCATCTACAACCCACCCCTTCGCGACATGCAGTTTGTTTTGCATGAGCTGCTCAGCGTGAGCGATGAATTCAAGGCCTTGCCCAAGCACGCCGAGACCGATGCCGACACCATCAATGCGGTGCTCGAAGAAGGTGGCAAGTTCGCGTCCGAGGTGGTCTTTCCCCTCAACATCTCGGGCGACACCCAGGGCTGCACGCTCAACCGCGACACACACGAGGTCAAAGCCCCTGATGGCTTCAAGGCCGCCTATCAGCAGTACGTGGCCGGGGGCTGGCCATCGCTGAGCTGCGACCCCGAGTTTGGCGGCCAGGGCCTGCCTTTTGTGGTCAACCAGTGCTTTTACGAAATGCTCAACTCGTCCAACCAGGCCTGGACCATGTACCCCGGCCTGTCGCACGGCGCTTATGAAGCCTTGCATGCACACGGCACGCCCGAACAAAAAGCCTTGTATCTGCCCAAGCTGACCAGTGGCGAATGGACTGGCACCATGTGCCTGACTGAGCCGCACTGCGGCACCGACCTGGGCCTGCTGCGCACCAAGGCCGAACCGCAGGCCGATGGCACTTACCGCATCACGGGGCAAAAGATTTTCATCAGCGCGGGCGAGCACGACCTGGCCGCCAACATCGTGCACCTGGTGCTGGCCCGTTTGCCCGATGCGCCGCCCGGCAGCAAAGGCATCAGCCTGTTCCTGGTGCCCAAGTTCAAGGTGGCGGCTGACGGCAGCATGGGCGAGCGCAACGGCATTTACTGCGGCGGCATCGAGCACAAGATGGGCATCCACGGCAATGCCACCTGCCAGATGGTTTTGGACGAAGCCGTGGGGACCCTGGTGGGCCAACCCAACAAAGGGCTGGCCGCGATGTTCGTGATGATGAACGCTGCTCGCTTGGGCGTGGGCAACCAGTCGCTCGGTTTGACCGAGGTGGCCTACCAAAATGCATTGGCCTATGCCAAAGACCGTGTGCAGATGCGCTCGCTCACCGGGGTCAAGGCCCCCGGAAAACCGGCCGATCCGATCATCGTTCACCCCGATGTGCGCCGCATGCTGATGACCGCCAAGGCCTATGCCGAAGGAGGCCGCGCACTGGCTTGCTACTGCGCTTTGTTGCTCGACAAGGAAGTGAACCACCCCGACGAAGCGGTGCGCGCCGAAGCGGCCGAGCTGGTGGCTTTGCTCACGCCCATCGTCAAGGCCTTCACCACCGACAACGCCTGGGAGGCCACCTCGGCTTGCCAGCAAGTCTTTGGTGGTCACGGCTACATCAAGGAGTGGGGCATGGAGCAGTTCGTGCGCGATGCCCGCATCAACATGATCTATGAAGGCACCAACACCATCCAGTCGCTGGACCTGCTGGGCCGCAAGGTGCTGGGCAACCAGGGCGCATCGCTGCAAAAGTTCGGCAAACAGATCGAAAAACTGGTCAAGGCTGAAATGGCCAACGAAGCCATGGGCGAGTTCATCAAGCCTCTGGCCGATTTGGGTCAAAAACTCACGCAACTGACAGGCGAAGTCGGCATGAAGGCCATGAGCAACGCCGACGAGGTGGGCGCAGCCGCGGTGGACTACCTGCGTGTGGTGGGCCATCTGGTGTTGGGTTACTTCTGGGCCCGCTCGGCGCAGATCGCGCTCAAAAAACTGGCCGAGGCCGAAGAAGAGGCGCAGCGCCCCGATCCGTTCTACCAGGCCAAGCTGCAGACGGCGCGTTTTTACTTCACCCGCTTGATGCCCGAGACTTCGAGCCTGATGCGCCGCATCCGTGCGGGCAGCGATGTGCTGATGGACACCGACGCCGCTCTGGCATGATTTGCCACTCAAGGAGTTCCACCATGAAAAACACCCTTCGAATGAGCACGATGCTCATGGCCAGCTTACTGGCGATGGCTGCCCAAGCCAACAGCCCCGTGGGCCGCTGGCACACCATTGATGACAAAACCGGTGAAACCAGAAGTGTGGTCACCATTGAAGACGCGGGCGGCGTATTGCGCGGCAAAGTCAGCCAAATTTTGCGCAAGGGGGCTCCCCCTGCAGCCACATGTGAAAAATGTACCGATGACCGCAAGGATCAGGCCATTCTGGGGATGGAAATCATCCGGGGTGTCAAAAAGTCTTCGGGCAACGAGTACTGGGAAGGTGGCGAGATCCTTGATCCTGAAGAGGGCAAGCTGTATCGCGTGCGACTGACACCCATTGAGGGGGGCACGAAACTGCAAGTGCGCGGTTTTCTCGGTCCTTTCTGGCGTAACCAGTTGTGGGTCAAGGCCCCCTGAACCTGTTCCCATTCACAGCCGCCGCCCTTTGGGGCGGCCTTTTTTATTTTTGAGACGAGGCCACCATGTCTGACATCCTGACCCACATCGACGCGGGGGTGATGACCATCACCTTCAACCGCCTGGACAAGAAAAACTCCATCACCTCATCCATGTACGCGGCCATGGCCGATGCGGTGGCGCAAGCGGCCACCGACGCCGCCGTCAAGGTGGTGGTGTTCCAGGGGCACGAGAGCATCTTCAGCGCGGGCAATGACATTGGCGACTTTCTGAACAAGCCGCCCAGCACGCAAGACTCGCCCGTGTTCCGCTTTTTGCGCAACATCGCAGCCTTTGAAAAACCGCTGCTCGCCGCGGTGGCCGGGCCTGCGGTGGGCATCGGCACCACCATGCTGTTCCATTGCGACTTGGTGTACGCGGGTGACAACGCGGCGTTTTCCATGCCTTTTGTGAACCTGGGCCTGTGCCCAGAAGCGGCGTCCAGCTTGCTGGTGCCGCGCATGTTTGGTTACCACCGTGCCGCAGAAGCCTTGCTCATGGGCGAGCCTTTCTTTGCCGAAGCTGCGCAGGAAGTGGGTTTGGTCAACCGCGTGGTGCCGCCGACCGAAGTCAACGGTTATGCCCAGGCGCAAGCCCGAAAACTGGCCGCCAAGCCGCTGTCGTCACTCATTGAAACCAAGCGTTTGATGAAGGGCAGCGACACCCAAGCCGTGCTGCAAAAAATGGCCGAAGAAGGCGCCAGCTTTGGCCGCATGCTGCAAGAGCCTGCCGCCAAGGAAGCCTTTGGTGCCTTCATGGAAAAACGCAAGCCGGATTTTTCAAAGCTGTAAGCCTTGATTTCAATGGGCGGCTTGCGTGCATGTGTTGGGGTCTTCAAGCATCGACACACCTCTCTGCGTCGGCACTCGCTGAGTCTGGCGTTGTCCGGCCATCGATAAAATTACCAGATGCCCCATCGCCCAACCGCCCCCGTCGTTCTTGAACCCGAATACATCGAGGGTTTTCGCCAGATCTACGAAGAAAAAATCGTCTTCAACAAGACGCTCGGCCTGAAACTGGTCAAGGTCACACCCGAGGGCGTGGAGGCCCGCATCGACATGCGGCCGGAGTTGGTGGGGCACTTTGCCTACAACCGCATTCATGGCGGCGTCATCAGCGCGGTGCTCGATGCCATCGGCAGCGCGGCCGTGATGGCGGCCTTGGCTGCCAAGCACATGGACGAAACGCCGGCCAAGCGCCTGGAGCGCTTTGCCAAGCTGGGCACCATCGATTTGCGGGTGGACTATTTGCGTCCGGGCATTGGCGAGCACTTCACCATCACCGCCAACGCCCTGCGCGTGGGCTCGCGGGTGGGATCGTCCCGCATGGAGTTTTGCGGCCCGGACGGCACCCTGATGTCCACCGGCGCTGCGGCTTACATCGTGTCCTGACCGCCTGAGCTTGCGGTCAGAGCCCGCCCATCATTCGGCGGGCACCAACCTCGGTTTGCCTTGGTCATCCACGGCCACATAGGTCAGGTGCGCCTCGGTGACCTTGATGTATTGGCCTTGCAACTGAAAGCGCTCGGCGAACACCTCGACCTTGACGGTGACCGAGGTGCGGCCTACGCGCACGATGCGTGAGAAAAACGACAGGATGTCGCCCACCTTCACGGCCTGTTTGAAGATGAACTCGTTCACCGCCACCGTCGCCATGCGGCCGCGCACGCGCCGCGCGGGCAAGACGGCTCCAGCCAAGTCCACTTGGGCCATGACCCAGCCGCCAAAGATGTCGCCGCTGGCATTGCAATCGGCGGGCATGGGAATGACCTTGAGCACCAGCTCCTGGTCGGTGGGCAAAGCCACGGTGTTCGGGTGGGGGGCGTCAGACATGGGCACAATCGGTGGTTAACATCAAAACCGGATTGTCCCTTATGCGCCACCACGGCGAACCTGCTGCCCCTGTTTCTCCCCACGCCCCAGGCACTGCGCCCGGCGTTGCGGCCGCCCCGCCTGCGGGTGGCGACTGGAAAACCCTGTCGCGCCTCTTGCCCTATTTGTGGCAATACAAGTGGCGTGTGGTCATTGCCCTCACCCTGATGGTGGGTGCCAAGCTGGCCAACGTGAGCGTGCCTTTGCTGCTCAAGGAGCTGGTGGACGCCATGAGCCTCAAGCCCGGCGACCCGCAAGCGGTGCTGGTGGTGCCGGTGGCGCTGCTGGTGGGCTATGGCGCTTTGCGCTTGCTGACCTCGGCTTTCACCGAATTGCGCGAACTGGTGTTTGCCAAAGCCACGCAGGGCGCATCGCGCAGCATTGCCCTGCAGACCTTCGAGCACCTGCATGCCCTGAGCCTGCGCTTTCATTTGGCCAGGCAGACGGGTGGCATGACCCGCGACATCGAGCGCGGCGTGCGCGGCATCGAGTCGCTGATTTCCTATTCGCTCTACAGCATCATCCCGACCCTGATCGAGGTGGGCCTGGTGCTGACGATTTTGGCCGTCAAGTTCGATGTCTGGTTCGCAGGCATCACGCTGCTGGCGCTGGCGCTGTACATCTTTTTCACGGTGCGCATCACCGAGTGGCGTACGCAGTTTCGCAAACAGGCCAACGAGTTTGACTCGGCCGCGCACACCCGTGCCATCGATTCGCTGTTGAATTACGAGACCGTCAAATACTTTGGCAACGAGGTCTTTGAAGCGGGCCGTTACGACGAGAGCCTGGAGCGCCTGCGCGTGGCCCGGCTCAAGGCGCAGACCACCTTGTCGGTGCTCAACACCGGGCAGCAGCTCATCATCGCTGCGGCCCTGGTGGCCATGCTCTGGCGTGCCACCGAGGGGGTGGTGGCCGGGCGCATGACCTTGGGTGACCTGGTCATGATCAACGCCTTCATGATCCAGCTCTACATTCCGCTCAATTTTTTGGGTGTGCTTTACCGCGAGATCAAGCAAAGCCTGACCGATCTGGACAAGATGTTTGTGCTGATGGACCGCGAGCGCGAAGTGGCCGATGCGCCCGGCGCACCCGCGCTGGCCTTGCAGGGTGCCCCCGATGTGGTGTTTGACCGCGTGTCGTTCGCCTACGAGAGCGACCGCCCGATCCTCAAAGACATCAGCTTCACGATTCCTGCGGGTAAAACCGTGGCGGTGGTCGGCCCTTCGGGTTCGGGCAAGTCCACGCTCGCGCGTTTGATGTTCCGCTTTTACGACGTGCAGCATGGCTTTATCCGCATTGCAGGGCAAGACATCCGCCAAGTCACGCAAACCAGTGTGCGCCAAGCCTTGGGCATCGTGCCGCAAGACACGGTGCTGTTCAACGACAGCGTGGCCTACAACATCGCTTATGGCCGACCCGGGGCCAGTCAGGCCGAGATCGAAGGCGCGGCGCGGGCGGCCCGCATCCACGACTTCATCGCGTCCACGCCCAAGGGCTACCAAACCTCGGTGGGTGAGCGGGGCTTGAAGTTGTCGGGCGGTGAAAAGCAGCGTGTGGCCATCGCCCGCACCTTGCTCAAAGACC
The DNA here is from genome assembly GCF_003063435.1 of Limnohabitans sp. 2KL-1. Taxonomy (GTDB): domain Bacteria; phylum Pseudomonadota; class Gammaproteobacteria; order Burkholderiales; family Burkholderiaceae_C; genus Limnohabitans_A. Next base: position 698,469 of record NZ_NESL01000001.1, read on the forward strand.
CGCCGATTCTGGTGTTTGACGAAGCCACCTCGGCGCTGGACTCGGCCAACGAACGCGCCATCCAGGCCGAGCTGGCCAGCGTGGCGCAAAACAAGACGACCCTGGTGATTGCGCACCGCTTGTCCACGGTGGTCGATGCGCACGAAATTCTGGTGATGGACGCCGGGCAAATCATCGAGCGCGGCAACCATGCCGCCTTGCTGGCCATGCAAGGGCGTTACGCCAGCATGTGGGCGCTGCAGCAGTCGGGCGAGTGAACAAGGTGGGCTTGTGCCCGGTGTTGTAGGTCGGACCTTCAGGTCCGACGTTGGCGGCTTCGACTCGGGCTGCATGTCGGGGTTGAAGCCTCCGACAAATGCCCTCTCGCAGGTCGACCTTCAGTCCGATAAACATCTTTTCGCGCAGCGACCATGGCGGGCCCGCTGCGGGGGGGGGTCAGCGTTCGTCGAAGCTCACCACCACCCGATTGCTGGTGGGGCGTGCCTGGCAAGACAGGATGAAGCCTTGCTCGACTTCGGGCTTTTCGAGGGTGAAGTTTTTCTCCATCTCGGTCGTGCCTTCCACCACTTTGCAGCGGCAGGTGCAGCAGACCCCGGCTTTGCACGAGTAGGGCAGGTCCAGGCCCAGTGACAAGGCGATGTCGAGGATTTTTTCGTTCCGGTTCATCGGCATGTCGTAAGGTTTGCCGTCCAGCACCACGGTGAGTTGCACTTCACCTTGCTCGCGTACGGCCGGGTGACCCAGTACGGCCTGGGCACGCGCTTCGGGCGGCAGCGCATCCAGTGTGGGTGAGCTGAAGCGCTCGGTGCGGATGCGTTCGCCTTTCACGCCAGCGCTCAGCAGCGCCTGCTCGGTGGCTTCGATCATGGCCTCTGGCCCGCAAATGAACACTTCGTCCATGCTGCCCACAGGCAAAAATGCGTCGATGATGGCCTGAACTTTGGCGGCGTCGATGCGACCTTCCAGCAAGGGCACTTCTTGCGCTTGGCGTGACAGGATGTGGATCAGCGTCAGGCGGTCGGGGTAGCGGTCTTTCAGGTCTTGCAGCGCTTCGTTGAACATGACGCTGTCCATGCGGCGGTTGCCGTAGACCAAGGTGAATTTGCTCTCGGGCTGTTCTTCGAGGGTGCTGGACAGGATGGACAGGATGGGCGTGATGCCCGAGCCTGCGGCAAAGCCCACCCGGTGGATGGCGCGGGGGCGCTGCACCACAAAGCGGCCATCGGGCGGCATCACGCGCAAGGTGTCGCCGGCCTTGAGTTGGGTGGCGGCCCAGTTGGAGAACACGCCACCCTCGACAGGGCGGATGCCCACTTCGAGCACGCCTTGCTTTTGCAGTTGGCTCCGGGCCGAGCTGATGGAGTAGCTGCGGCGCACGTCAGCGCCGTTGATGTCGGCGCGCAAGGTCAGGAACTGGCCCGGCTGAAAGTCAAAGCTGCTGCGCAGATCGGCAGGCACGTTCAAGGTGATCGCCACAGCGCCTGCCGCTTCGGGGCTCATGCGTGTTATCGGGAGGTCATGAAATCGGGTTGACATGGTGCTTCACTGCGGCAAGGCAGCTCAGTAAGGTTTGAAGTAATCGAAAGGCTCCATGCAGGCCAGGCACCGGTAAAGGGCCTTGCAGGCGGTCGAGCCGAAATGGGAGGTCTCGGTGGTGTTGGCCGAGCCGCATTGCGGGCAGTTCACCACCTCGGGTTTGGCGCTGCGCGCCGCAAACTGCACCACGCTGGACGCGCCCGGTTTTTCTCTGGCGCAGGCGTGAGGTGGGGCGATGCCGTAGGCGCGCAATTTGTCCTTGGCGGCTTCGGTCATCCAGTCGGTGGTCCAGGCCGGGGCCAGTTGCGTGACCACACGGCCTTGCAGGCCGTTGGCTTCAAGCAGGGCTTTCACGTCGTCCTCGATCTGGCCCATGGCCGGGCATCCGCTGTAGGTCGGGGTGATGACCACTTCCAGTCCTGCGGTGCCTTCACGCACATCGCGCAGAATGCCCAGCTCGCGCAGTGTGACGACCGGAATTTCCGGATCGGTCAGTGCGTCGAGCAGGTCCCAAGCGCGGGCCACATCGGCTGTCCGGGTGGAAGCAGCAGAGGACAAAGAGGAGGCCGGGGTCATTGGCATGAATTACCAGGTCGCTTCGGGGTGAGCCCGGGCCAGGCTTTGCATTTCTGCCAGGACAAAACCCAGATGCTCCGAGTGGATGCCTTGCTTGCCCGTGGGCACAAAGCCGCCTGCGGCGGGGCGCTGGAGTGTGGCTTCCTTCAAGGCTTCGTCCACGATCTGGTTCCAGTCGTTTTGCAGGGCCGCCATGTCGATGCCGGTGCCGTTGGCCAGCGCCGCAGCTTCTGCGGGGCTGGTGGTCCAGAACTCTTGCGTGTAGGACATGAATTGGTCGAGCGCGGCCTGCGCCTTGGTGTGCGACTCGGCGGTGCCATCGCCCATGCGCACCAGCCAGTCACGCGAGTGGCGCAGGTGGTAGCGCACTTCCTTGAGCGACTTGGCGGCAATCGCGGCCAATTGCGCGTCCTTGGAGTTTTGCAACTGGTCCCAAACCAGCACCATCAGGCTGCTGTACAAAAAGTTGCGCACGATCGTGGTGGCAAAGTCTCGGTCGCCTGCTGAGGTCGCAGCCATCAGTGGCAAGTGCGGCAGTTCGCACAGGGTGTAGTTTTTGAAGTCAGGCACGTCGCGGAAATACGCCAACGTGTCTTCGGTGGCGCCGCCACCGTGCAGTTCGGCTGCGTGCTGGTAGAGCATGCGGGCTTGACCGATCAGGTCGAGGCTGTTGTTGGACAGCGCGATGTCCTCTTCGAGGATGGGGCCGTGGCCACACCATTCGGCGTTGCGCTGGCCGAGGATCAGCGCGTTGTCGGCGAGGTGCAGCAAATAGTCAATGGGTGCATTCATGGTCGCGCTCACATGTGACCCACTTCTTCGGGGATCACGTAAAACGTTGGGTGACGGTACACCTTGTCGCTGGCCGGGTCGAAAAATTCGGGTTTGTCGTTAGGCTCACTGGCCGAGATGCTGGCCGAGGGCACCACCCAGATGCTCACGCCTTCCTGGCGACGCGTGTACACATCGCGCGCCATTTGAAGGGCGTGCTCGGAATCCGATGCGTGCAGGCTGCCGCAATGCTTGTGTTCCAGGCCTTGCTTGCTGCGGACAAAAACCTCCCACAGAGGCCATTCTTTCAATGCGGCGGTGCTCATGCTGCTTCCTTCATTTGACGTTGCTGTTGTTTTTGGGCGTGGGCCAGCGCCGCTTCGCGCACCCAGGCGCCATCGTTCCAGGCCTTGACACGGGCACCCAGGCGCTCCTTGTTGCAAGGGCCGTTGCCGTTGACGGTGGACCAGAACTCGTCCCAGTCGATCTGACCGTAGTCGTGCGCTTGACGGGCTTCGTTCCATTTCAGGTCGGGGTCGGGCAAGGTCACGCCCAGTACCTTGGCTTGTGGCACGGTGGCGTCCACAAATTTTTGACGCAGGTCATCGTTGCTGATGCGCTTGATCCCCCAGCGCATGCCTTGCGCGCTGTTGGGGCTGTCGGCGTCAGGCGGCCCGAACATGGCCAAGCACTTCCACCACCAGCGGTTCACAGCGTCCTGCACCATGGCTTTTTGTTCGGCGGTGCCTTGCATCATGACCAGCAGGGCTTCGTAGCCTTGGCGCTGGTGGAAGCTCTCTTCTTTGCACACACGCACCATGGCGCGGGCATAGGGGCCATACGAGCAGCGGCACAGGGGCACCTGGTTCATGATGGCCGCGCCATCGACCAGCCAGCCGACCACGCCCACATCGGCCCAGTTGAGGGTGGGGTAGTTGAAGATGGAGCTGTATTTGGCCTTGCCGGTGTGCAGAGCATGGAGCATCTGGTCGCGGCTGGTGCCCAGGGTTTCGGCGGCGCTGTACAGGTACAGGCCGTGGCCGCCTTCGTCTTGCACTTTGGCGATGAGGATGGCTTTGCGCTTCAAGCTGGGGGCGCGGCTGATCCAGTTGCCTTCGGGCAGCATGCCGACGATTTCGCTGTGGGCGTGTTGGCTGATCTGGCGTACCAGGGTCTTGCGGTAGGCCTCTGGCATCCACTCGCGGGGCTCGATGCGGCCATCGGCATCGATGCGAGCGTCAAATTGGGCCTGCAAGGCGGCGTCTTGCACGCTCAGGGCTTTGGGAACGGCCTTCAGACCGGCCGACTTGGCGTCTTCGGAACCGTCCGGGACGCTGAAAGATTGCGTGTACATGGGCTTCTCCTGCGCCAGTCAGGATGGGATGATCGCGGCGCGGGTGCCAGTATATCAATTAACCGACCGATCGGTCGGTTAATTTGAAGGTGTCAGCCATGGGACTTTCCCTGAGCTGTCTGCCTTCGGTTCATGCCGCTTCAGGACGACTCGACTTGCCAGCTTTTGCCTGTGCCGCGAGCCAGGGCGGGGCCCACCACATCCAGCGCCTTGCGGATCTGGTCTTTGAGGGTGAAGGGCGGGTTGATGACAAACATGCCGCTGGCCACCAGACCGCCTACGTCATCAGGGCCTCGGCCAATGGCCAAGGTCGCATTGAGCCAAGGCTTTTGAGATTGGTTGGCCAAGGTGCGCAGGCGTTTTGGCAAATCATGTGCTTCGGGGCGCGGAATGATCGGGTACCAGACCAGGTACGTGCCGGTGGAAAAGCGTTTCAGGTATTCCTGAATGACATTGGCGACCTTGGCGTAATCGGATTTGATTTCGTAGCTGGGGTCAATCAGCACCATCGCCCGCTTGGAGCCTGTGGCCGATGCTGGTGGGGGCAGCAGTTTTTTGAGGGCTTCAAAACCGTCTTCGCGGCTCACGGTGATGGTGCGACCGGCATCCAGCTGGGCGATGTTGGACATCAGGGATTTGCTGTCGGTCGGGTGCAACTCAAACAGGCGCAAGCGGTCTCGCGACTCGTGGCGCATGAGTTTGTGCATCAAAAAGGGCGATCCGGGGTAGATCTTGGCCTGCCCATTGGGGTTGAAGCTGGCAATTTGTTCCAGGTAGTCCTGCACCGGCTCGGGCAGGGCATCGAGCTTTTCTGCAGCGCCCAAGAGCTTGAACAGGCCGTCTTCGGCTTCTGCCCCTTTTTGGGAGTAATCGCCGTCCAGGCGGTACAAACCGGCCCCGGCATGGGTGTCAATGAGGGTGATGCCGGCCTCTTTTTGCATGAGGTGGCGCATGGTGGCGAGCAAAGTGATGTGTTTGAGCACATCCGCATGGTTGCCAGCGTGAAAAGCGTGTCGGTAACTGAACATCCCTTGATGGTAACCAATAACGCCCGCAAGTCCTTGATTTTTCGTATAATAGAAGGCTTCGCAGCGATTCAGTGGTCCCGCGGCGAAGACGCTGACTGCCGCAAGGTACAGGCAAATTCCCACCTAAGAGGCTCCCAACAGAGGCGCACCGACCGTGGAAAAGGACCCGCCAAACCTTTCTTTCAAAGAGAAAACTCATGACAACAACTTTCAGCGCAAAACCCGCTGAGGTCGTGCACGAGTGGTTTGTGATTGACGCGACCAACAAGGTCCTCGGACGAGTAGCCAGCGAAGTTGCTCTCCGTTTGCGCGGCAAACACAAGGCCATTTACACGCCTCACGTCGACACCGGTGACTTCATCGTCATCATCAATGCTGCCCAGCTCAAAGTGACGGGCACCAAGACCATCGACAAAGTGTATTACCGTCACTCGGGCTACCCCGGCGGTATCACTGCAACCAACTTCCGCGACATGCAAGCCAAGCACCCTGGCCGCGCACTCGAGAAGGCCGTCAAGGGCATGTTGCCCAAGGGCCCACTCGGTTACGCCATGATCAAGAAACTCAAGGTGTATGGTGGCGCTGAGCACCCACACACCGCCCAACAGCCTAAAGTGCTGGACATCTAAGGAGCCTTGAGATGATTGGTGAATGGAACAATGGCACAGGCCGTCGCAAATCCAGCGTCGCCCGCGTGTTTCTGAAAAAAGGCACTGGCAAGATCACGGTCAACGGCAAGGACATCCAAGCCTACTTCGGCCGCGAGACTTCGATCATGATCGCCAAGCAACCCCTCATGTTGACCAACCATGCCGAAACTTTCGACATCATGATCAACGTGCACGGCGGTGGCGAATCCGGTCAAGCCGGCGCTTCGCGCCACGGCATCACCCGCGCCCTGATTGACTACGACGCATCGCTCAAGCCCGTGCTGAGCCAAGCTGGTTTTGTCACCCGTGACGCCCGTGAAGTGGAACGTAAAAAGGTCGGCTTGCACTCCGCTCGCCGCCGCAAGCAGTTCTCCAAGCGTTAATCCGCTTTTTCTGCTTCGTCAAAAAGCCGCACCGGTTCGCCGTGGCGGCTTTTTTGCTTTGGTGCTGGGGTGTTTGGCTGTGAAATGCCCACAAGCCCAGTAGCGTTACTGCCCGGCAGAGGTCGTAATTCCCGACCAGCGCGCTATACTATTTGGCATTGAACCCGGAGAAACACCATGAGCGCTGTTGCTGAAAATATCCAGACCGAAATGCCTGCCCCGATTGTCTTCACTGACAGCGCGGCCGCCAAAGTGGCTGACCTGATTGCCGAAGAAGGCAACCCTGATCTGAAACTGCGCGTATTTGTGCAAGGTGGCGGTTGCTCGGGATTCCAGTACGGTTTCACGTTTGACGAAATCACCAACGAAGACGACACGACCATGAGCAAAAACGGCGTGTCTCTGTTGATCGATGCGATGAGCTACCAGTACCTGATTGGGGCCGAGATCGATTACAAGGAAGACCTGCAAGGTGCGCAGTTCGTGATTAAGAACCCGAATGCCACATCGACTTGCGGCTGCGGCTCCTCTTTTTCTGCCTGATGACTCAGGCAGGTGAGCTGACCTCAGCTCACCTCAGCGGGGGTAGATGGCCCCCAGTACACGGGCGCCTCTGGCGCCCGTGACGCTTGGCAGGCTTGCCGTTTCACGCCGTATGGTTTTGAAAGCCAGCCAGGCGAAAGCAGCCGCCTCCACGTGAAGGGGGGGCAGACCCCTGTGATCGCTAGTGGTTACTTTCAAGTCTGGCAAATGGACTGCCAAGCGGCGCATGAGGTGGCTGTTCAGTGCGCCACCGCCGCAAACAATCAGCTCCTCGGCGTCGCAGGCGTGTGATTTGACGTCGTGCGCACATGCTAAAGCGGTGAACTCGGTCAGTGTGGCTTGCACATCTTGTGGCGCAAGGTGCGCATGTGCGTTGAGGTGCTGACGCAGCCAGGTGATGTTGAACAGATCGCGCCCAGTGCTCTTCGGTGGAGACCGATGTAAAAAATCTTCAGTCAGCAGATTGTTCAGTAAATTCAGATCGACCAGGCCTTGGGCGGCCCATGCACCATCTCGATCAAAGGGGGTGCCGATGTGGCTGCTGCACCAAAAATCCATCAAGGCATTCCCGGGGCCACAGTCCCAGCCCATAACCGCGCCATTAGCACCAAGGACGCTGAGGTTGGAAATACCGCCGATGTTCAGTACCCCCACGCACGCGCCAGCTCTCGCAAAAACGCCTTGGTGAAAGGCTGGCACCAGGGGGGCACCCTGACCACCGGCGGCGAGGTCGCGGTTGCGGAAGTCCGCCACCACATCAATGCCGGTCAGTTCGGCGAGCAAAGACGGATTGATCAACTGGACTGTGTAGCCCACGGGGGCCTGTTCAAGCAGGACATCGCCATCAAATTCCAGTGGTCGGTGGCGCACCGTCTGTCCATGCGCGCCAATGGCGGTGATTTGTTGTGCGTTGGTGTGGGTCTGCGCGAGCAAATCATGAACCACTTGGGCGTAATGTCGTGCAATGGCGTTGCTTGCCAATGCGCCGCGGTGAAGTTCATCTGGCCCGCTTTGGTTCAGTTCCAGCAACTGTGCTTGAAAAGATGCTGTAAATGGGACGAAGGCGTGAGCCATGACTTTCAATGAGCCATGGGGGTCGATACCAGCCAACACGCCGTCCACACCATCAAGAGATGTGCCAGACATCAGGCCGATGTATTTTTGCGTGGTCATTGGGTGAGTGCTCCAGGTGCCAGAATGGGCCGGCACCGCGATGGCTGAATGATCGCATCAAAAAAGGGCCTTGCGGCCCGTTTTATTGGATGCTGCTCTCGCGCATCTGCGCAGCAGCTTGCAGTTTGGTTCTGGCTTGTGCCACCATGGAGTTGAAGCGGGCTTTGGCTGCAGGGCTGATGGGATCGCTTTGTGCCTGCTGGATGATTTTTTGGGGGTCGACGTGAGCGCCGTTCACGCGGAATTCAAAGTGCAGGTGCGGTCCTGTCGACCAACCGGTTGAACCGACCGCCCCCACCACTTGTCCTTTTTGAACGGTTTGTCCTTTGCGCACCTGGATGCGGCTGAGGTGGGCATACACGGTGCTGTGATTGCCGCCATGGTTCACGATCACCATGTTGCCAAATCCCCCCTGCACACCTGCAAACTCGATGACACCGTCACCTACTGTTTGGGCGGGTGTTCCAGTGGGGGCTGCATAGTCAACGCCTTGGTGTGCCCGCATGGTCTGGAAAATAGGGTGCAGGCGCATGCTGAAACCGCTGGTTTTGCGCGAGAACGCCACGGGTGCAGCCAAATAGGCTCGGCTGAGGCTCTTGCCTTCCATGTCGTAGTAGTTGCCCTTTTGGCCTGGTTCCTGAAACCAGACAGCCTCATATTGTTGGTTGTCGTTGTTGAATTCGGCACTCAGAACACGACCTGTGCGCAGAGGCTCACCGTCGGCTTCAAGGACTTCGTAAACCACAGAAAAACGTGCACCTTTGCGCAAGGTGCGGTGAAAGTCGATTTGGTTGGAAAAAATTTGGGCCAGCTGATTGATGACCGCATCGGGCAAGCGCGCTTCATCGGCAGCATCGTACAAAGAGCGTGATACCGTGCCCCCGGTCACCCGGATGCTGGTGTTCATGGGGGAGGTTTCGAGTGCTGCCTGCAGCCCCTTGTCCGTGCGCTTGATCACCAAACGTTGGAAGAACGCGTCGTTCTCGCTTTTCAGCCAGCGAACAGTGAGGGTGCGCAACTGCAATTGGTTATCGGCTTCGGCAGATACCGCACGTCCGGCTTGCTGCAAGGCCAACTTGGCCAAGGGGTGCTTGCGCAGAAAGGCCGCAGATTCGGGGTCTACAAGACCCAGGCGACGCAACAGGCTTTCGGGTGTATCCGCAGAGCGTGTACTGTCGGTGCGCGTCAATTGCATCTCGATCAGATCCAGTGCTTTGGCTTGCGACTCGAGGTGGTTAATTTCGACGGGCGTGGCAATGCTGACAACGGGTTGATCGGCGATGTCCGGACCCAGGTTGGCAATGGCGAAAGCCCCGCCCGCACCCGCCAACAGCAGAGATGCCAGTGTGGCGCTGATGGTTTTCGGGTGACGCATGAGCCAAGACGAAGACGCTTGAACCCAGTGATTGACCTGTGGGTGTTGACCATCTAGCCAGTCAAGGGCGCGTTGCGTGATCAGCAAGAGGGTCCCGAGGACAGCCGTGCACAGGAACATGAAGCCCATGAGCAAAGACATCAGCTTGGACTGAATGAAAGAAATGATGGACATTAATTTGGGGTGTTTCGCGGAACCTCTGCCATTTGGAGGCAAAGGCTGCGAGAAGAACAATCAAGCCGTCCTAAAATGAACAGCTGGCAATAGTTACCAATTGTATCGGTCTATACCTCTTTGAACTTGGAAAAAACCCTTATGAATCAAGCGCTTGTTACAAAATTCCCGATCACCGATACGGTAATGAATACTTTAGAAATCACATTGCGCGGATGTGAAGAGTTGATCCCCAAAGAAGACTGGCTGCAAAAAATCGCCAAGTCCGAAGCCACGGGTGTGCCCTTGCGCATCAAGCTGGGTCTGGACCCTACAGCGCCCGACATCCACATCGGTCACACCGTGGTGCTCAACAAGATGCGTCAGTTGCAGGACCTGGGTCACCAAGTGATTTTCCTGATTGGCGATTTCACCAGCTTGATCGGCGACCCCTCGGGCCGCAACAACACCCGTCCGCCACTGACGCCTGAACAGATCAAGCTCAACGCCGAGACTTATTACAAGCAAGCCAGTCTGGTTCTGGACCCGTCCAAGACCGAGATCCGCTACAACAGCGAGTGGTCGCTGCCATTGGGCTCGATGGGCATGATTCAACTGGCGGCCAAGTACACGGTGGCGCGCATGATGGAGCGCAACGATTTCCATGACCGCTTCAAGGCCGGCACACCGATTTCCGTGCACGAGTTTCTCTACCCGCTCATGCAAGGCTACGATTCGGTGGCGCTCAAGAGCGACCTGGAGTTGGGGGGGACCGACCAAAAGTTCAACCTGCTGATGGGGCGTCACCTGCAGGCCGAATACGGCCAGGAGCCGCAATGCATCCTGACCATGCCGCTGCTCGAAGGCTTGGATGGTGTGGACAAGATGTCGAAGTCGAAAAACAATTACATCGGCATCAGCGAAGAGCCCAACACCATGTTCGCCAAAGTGTTGAGCATTTCGGACACGTTGATGTGGCGCTGGTACACCTTGTTGTCGTTCAAGTCGATGGCTGAGATCGAGGCCCTGAAAAAAGAAGTCGAGGGCGGCCGCAACCCCAAAGACGCCAAAGTCATGCTGGCCAAAGAGATCACGGCGCGCTTTCACAGCGCAGCCGCGGCCGATGCGGCCGAGCAGGATTTCATCAACCGCAGCAAGGGTGGCGTGCCCGATGACATCCCCGAGGTCAACCTGGCGGGTGCGCCCATGGGCATTGGTGCCTTGCTCAAATCGGCCGGCTTGGCCCCCTCAACAACTGAAGCCGGTCGCCTGATCGACGGCGGTGGTGTGCGCGTGGACTCCAGCGTGGTCAGCGACAAGGGCCTGAAACTCGAAGCGGGCACCTACGTGGTGCAAGTAGGCAAGCGCAAGTTTGCCAAGGTGACATTGGCTTGAACGGGGGCTGTCATACGGACTCGTCATGCGCCGGGAGTATCCTGAACCCATGAAAAATCTTGATTCCTGGATGACACCCACGCGCATGCTGTGGGCTTCGGTGGCGGTGGCCTTGGTCACCATTGCGCTCAAAACCGGGGCCTGGTGGCTGACCGATTCGGTGGGCTTGCTGTCGGACGCGATGGAGTCGCTGGTCAACCTGGCCAGTGCGGTGTTCGGCTTGATGATGGTCACCATTGCGGCACGCCCGGCCGACGACGATCACCCCTACGGCCACCACAAGGCCGAGTATTTCTCTTCTGGCTTTGAAGGCATCCTCATTTTGGTGGCCGCCTTGGGCATCATCTGGGTGGCGCTGGGGCGCTTGTTCGATCCTCAACCGATCGAGCAGGTCGGCTGGGGTCTGGTCTTGTCGGTGGGCAGTTCGGCGCTGAACGGTTTGCTGGCCTGGCTGATGTTTCGCGCTGCGCGGCAGCACCGCTCGCTGGCGCTGGAAGCCGATGCCCGGCACCTGGTGACCGACGTCTGGACATCTGCTGGCGTGGTGGTGGGCATTGCGTTGGTCAGCGCCACGGGCTGGTTGTGGCTGGATGCCGTGGTGGCCATCGGCGTGGCTTTGAATATTCTGAAAGAAGGCTGGAGCCTTGTCTGGCGCTCTTCGCAGGGCCTGATGGACGAGGCGCTGGAGCCCGAGGTTTTGGCCGATGTGCAAAAAGTTCTGGATGGTTTTGCGCACCAGCGTGGCGACACAGAGATCATCCGTTTTGACCATCTGAACACCCGCAAGGCTGGCCAACGCCGCTTTGTGGATGTGCACATGCACATGCCCGCCAGTTGGACCTTGGGGCGGGCGGCCGCCTTGCGTGCGAGCGTGGAGCAGGCGCTGATGAGCGAGGTGCCCGGTTTGCGCGCCACCATCCAGCTCTTGCCCAGCGATGTGGAAGCGCATTTTGACGACCCCAGGGATTTGAAATGATGGCCGTGTTGCAGCGGGTCAGCGAGGCCAGCGTGCGGGTCGAGGGCGATGTGATCGGGCAAATCGGCGCGGGCTTGCTGGTGCTGCTGTGCGCCGAAAAAGGCGACACCGATGCGCTGGCAGACAAGATGTTGGCGAAAATTCTGAAACTGCGCATCTTCAGCGATGCCGCAGGGAAGATGAACCTGAGCGTGCAGGATGTGGGCGGTGGCTTGCTCGTGGTCAGTCAGTTCACCTTGGCCGCCGATGTGGCCGGCGGTAACCGCCCGAGCTTCACCCAGGCGGCTGCTCCCGAAGACGGTCGACGTTTGTATGAGCACTTTGTGGCCCAGGCCCGAGCGGCGCACCCGGTGGTGCAGACGGGCCAGTTTGCGGCCGACATGAAGGTGTCGCTGGTCAATGACGGGCCGATCACCATACCAATGCGCATGAGCTTGGTCATTTGAGCTGAAGCGACCGACAGACGGTTTGCTCTTGGTGCCGTCAAACGCGTCGTGTAGGTCGGAGCTTCAGCTCCGACAATGACCGCTTCGGTACAGATCTACGGCCTGGCTGAAGCCGCCGGCCAGGAAGGGGACACGCATGTTGGCGAGCAACCAACATCTTCGCCGCCGATAATCGCTGCATGATTGCAAAACCCCAAGACGCGACATCGGCTCGCTTTGACCAGCTTCAGCTGGCACCCGCCACCCTCCAAAACCTCGAACAACTGGGCTACACCCAGATGACGCCGATCCAGGCGGCCAGCTTGCCGCTGACCCTGGCCGGGCAAGACCTGATTGCCCAGGCCAGCACCGGCAGTGGCAAGACCGCCGCTTTTGGCCTGCCCCTGATCGAACGCTTGCAAAGCGCTGGTTCACCCAGTGCCGCCATTCAGGCGGTCATCTTGTGCCCCACCCGCGAGTTGGCCGACCAGGTCACGCAAGAAATCAGGCGCCTGGCCCGCGCCCGCCAGAACGTGAAAGTCGTTACCCTGTGTGGTGGCGTGGCCCTGCGCGGCCAGACGGTGAGCCTGGAGCACGGTGCCGATGTGGTGGTGGGCACGCCCGGCCGCATTCTGGACCACCTGGAGCGTGGCTCGCTCAGCTTGGCGGGCGTGAACACGCTGGTGCTGGACGAGGCCGACCGCATGCTGGACATGGGCTTTTTCGACGACATCGCCAAGGTGGTGCGCCAGTGCGCCAAAGACCGCCAGACCCTGCTGTTTTCGGCCACTTACCCCGAAGGCATCGCCAAGTTGGCGGCGCAGTTCATGCGCGCACCGCAAACCGTGAAAGTGGAGGCGCAGCACAGCGCGCACAAAATCCGGCAAATTTATTACGAAGTGAGCGAAAGCCAGCGCCTGGATGTGGTGTCCAAACTGCTGGCGCATTTCCGGCCCGAGCGCACGCTCGCGTTTTGCAACACCAAGCAGCAGTGCCGCGACTTGGTGGCGGTGCTGCAGGCGCAGGGCTACAGTGCATTGGCGCTGTTTGGCGAGCTGGAGCAGCGCGAGCGCGACCAGGTGTTGGTGCAATTTTCCAACCGCAGTTGCTCGGTGTTGGTGGCCACCGATGTGGCTTCGCGCGGGCTGGACGTGGAAGGCCTGGAAGCCGTGATCAACGTGGACGTGACGCCAGACCCGGAAATCCACATCCACCGCATTGGCCGCACGGGCCGGGGCGATGCCGAAGGTCTGGCGCTAACGCTGGCCAGCATGGACGAGATGGGCGCGGTCGGCAAGATCGAGGTGATGCAGGGCCGCGAATCGAAGTGGGAGCCGATTTCCGGTCTGACACCTGCCGCTGGCGGGCCGCTGCAGCCCCCCATGCGCACGTTGCAAATCGTGGGCGGGCGCAAGGAAAAAATCCGTGCCGGTGACGTGATGGGCGCGCTGGCCGGAGAATGCGGCTTGACTCGGGAGCAGGTCGGCAAGATCAATGTGAACGAGTTTTCGACCTATGTGGCGGTGCAGGCAGCGCTGGCCAAAAAGGTCGAGGCGCAGTTGTCACACGGCAAGATCAAGGGCAAGAGTGTGAAGGTGCGGTTGCTCTAACGCTGGAGGTTTTTCGTTTGCGATGCTTGTGCCTTTCGCTTGGCCGGTGAGTGAGGGGATGCGGCGGGTTCCTCATGACGGGGTACCGAAAATCGTCACCCGCCGCATCCCCTCACTCACCTGAGTGGTGGTTTTGGCGTATTTTGTGAGCGTTGTTTGTGACCTGGCTTGGCCAATCTGTAGGTCGGCACCTTCAGGTCCGACGGTGTTTTGATACTCGGCAGGTCATAAAAAAACCACGGCCTCGAATGGGGTGGGGCCGGGTGACGATTTACGGTACCCCGTCATGAGGAACCCGGCCCCACCCCATTCGAGGCCTCCCCCGCTCAAACCATTCGAGGCCCCCGCACCTCAAACCATCCGAGGCCTCACAAGCCCAAGCGAACCTCGCCAGCAAAAATTAGAGGTAAGGGTTCTTCAACCCCAACCCCGCCAAAATGGCCACCTCATAGGCCTCCATCTCCTCGGCGTCGGCTTCGCTGGTCTCGTGGTCCCAGCCCTGGGCGTGCAAAGCACCGTGCACCAGCAAATGCGCGTAGTGCGCGGCCAGCGTCTTGCCTTGCTCCTTGGCTTCGCGCGCGACCACCGGTGCGCACAGCACCAGGTCCGCCATCACCACGGGTTCTTGCGCATAGTCGAAGGTCAGTACGTTGGTGGCGTAGTCCTTTTTGCGGTAACTCTTATTCAGTTCCCGGCCTTCTTCTTCGCCCACGATCCGCACCGTGATTTCGGCATCATCGACCAGCGCGTGGCGGATGGCTCGGGCGACCGCGTGGCGGGGCAGGGCGGCGCGGTGGCGGGCTGCGTAGGGAATGTCACCGAATTGCAGCGACAGTTGGAGTTGTTTGAGAGCCATGTGTGGATTCGGTGTCAAGCGAGAAAGGGGTGGCGTGCGGCCTGGTTCGTCAATCGGGTGAAGGCGGTGTGCAAACTGAAGAGAATGCCGCGCTTCAATCGTCGGTGGGCAAAGGCTTGCGGCGGGTCGTCACGCCCGCGCGCAGCGCGGCGCTGCCTTGCGCATCGTAAGCGTCCACGATGCGGGCCACCAGCGGGTGTCGCACCACGTCGGCGCTGCTGAACCGCGTGAAGGCGATGCCCTTGACACGTTTGAGCACCCGCTCTGCATCGATCAGTCCACTCAGTTGCCCTTTGGGCAAGTCGATTTGGCTCACGTCACCCGTGACCACTGCCTTGGCCCCAAAGCCGATGCGGGTCAAGAACATCTTCATTTGCTCGGTGCTGGTGTTTTGTGCCTCGTCCAGGATCACAAACGCGTTGTTCAGCGTGCGCCCGCGCATGAAGGCCAGCGGCGCGATCTCGATGGCGTTGCGCTCAAAAGCTTTCTGCACCTTGTCGTAGCCCATCAGGTCGTACAGCGCGTCGTACAGCGGGCGCAAATACGGGTCGACCTTTTGCGACAGGTCGCCCGGCAAAAAACCCAGCCGCTCACCGGCTTCGACCGCCGGGCGCGTCAGCACGATGCGCTGCACGCTGGAGCGCTCCAGCGCATCCACCGCGCAGGCCACGGCCAGATAGGTCTTGCCGGTGCCTGCAGGCCCGATGCCGAAGGTGATGTCGTGGCTGGCGATGTTCTCCAAATACGCGGCCTGCACCGGCGTGCGGGCCTTCAGGTCGGTGCGGCGGGTTTGCAAACTGGGCAGGTCTGCTTCTTCGCCCGCGCTGTCGCCCACCAGCATGAGCTGCACCATGTCGGGCGCAATCGGGCGGTCAGCGCGTTCATAAATCGCCTGCAAAATTTCCATGGCCCGCACGGCCACGGCCTTGGGGCCATCCACCTTGAACTGCTCATGGCGGTGCGCAATGCTCACTTGCAAGCCCGCCTCGATGGTGCGCAGATGGGCGTCCATGGGGCCGCACAGGTGCGACAAGCGGGTGTTGTTGTGCGGCGTGAAGGTGTGTCTGACGATCAAGTGGATAATCCTGTTCGTTGTGGTTTCGACCGGTTTGTTGCAGGCCGTGGAGCCCTGATTTTCCTCTATACCGCGCAACCCAAGGGCTTCCTTCCATGATTGGCAAACTCACCGGCATCCTGAGCGACAAAAACCCACCTGAGGTGATCGTGGACTGCCATGGCGTGGGCTACGAAGTCAATGTGCCCATGAGCACGTTTTACAACTTGCCTGCCACCGGCGAAAAAGTCAGTCTGGTCACGCACTTTGTGGTGCGCGAAGACGCGCAAATCCTCTACGGTTTTGCCACCTTGAGCGAGCGCGAAGCCTTTCGCCAGCTCATCAAGATTTCCGGCGTCGGCCCCCGTACTGCGCTCAGCGTGCTGTCGGGCATGAGCGTGTCCGATCTGGCGCAGGCCATCACCACGCAAGCAGTCGGGCGGCTGGTCAAGGTGCCGGGCATCGGCAAAAAGACCGCCGAGCGTTTGCTGCTGGAGCTCAAAGGCAAGCTGGGCGGCGACATCGGCGGCCTGTTCAGCCAGCACGCGGGTGACGCCCACGGCGACATCCAGCAAGCCCTGCTGGCGCTGGGCTACAACGACAAAGAAGCCGCCGCCGCCCTGAAACTGCTGCCCGCCGATGTGGGCGTGAGCGACGGCATCAAGCTGGCGCTCAAGGCGCTGACCAAATAAGACCATCGGGCTGGCGTTCTGGCTATACGCTGGATATACTTGGCGTTATGAAAACCACTGCCTTGACCATTTCCACCTGGGGCAACAGCCACGGCATCCGGCTCAGCCGTGAGTTGATGCAGTCGCTGGGCATCACCCCCGGCACGCCTTTGCAGGCCACGGTGGTGGCCAAAGGCTGTCTGGAGCTGCGTGCGGTGCCCCAACGGCCCAGTTTGCAAGACAAGCTGGCCGCATTTGATCCTTTGGTGCATGGCGGCGAAGTCATGCAGGATGCGCCCCAGGGGGCTGAGTTCGGGGCTGATGCGGGCCGCGCCAAGTGAGCCGGACTGTTTGGGTGCCCGAGCGGCAAGACATCATCTGGATCAACTTCAACCCGCAGGTGGGCCGCGAAATGCGCGACATGCACCCCATGTTGGTGTTGTCACCGAAGGCCTTCAACGACAAAACCTCGATCGTGATCTGCTTTCCCATGTCCACGGCCGCTTACAACGCCACCAATCCGTTTGCGATCGACAACAGCAAAACGGCCAAACAACCGAGCTACATCATCTGCAACCAGCCCAAGAGCTTTGACTGGCGACAGCGTGGTGCCACGCCGCACCCTTGGAAGCGGGTCAGCGATACGATCTTTCAGGCAGCGCGCCTTGAGCTCAATGACATTCTTGAATTGGTGACCCCATGAGCATTCGCACCGACGACTTTGCCCCGCAGCCCGAACCCCGGGTCATTTCAGCGGCCCCCGTGTCCCATCAAGAAGAAGCCATTGAACGCGCCTTGCGCCCCAAGCTGCTTGATGAATACGTGGGGCAGGTCAAGGTGCGCGAGCAGCTGGAGATTTTCATCAGCGCGGCCAAGATGCGCGAGGAGCCCTTGGACCATGTGCTGCTCTTCGGCCCGCCTGGTTTGGGCAAGACCACGCTCAGTCACATCATTGCGGCCGAATTAGGTGTGAACCTGCGCCAGACCAGTGGCCCGGTGCTTGAAAAGCCCAAGGACCTGGCAGCGCTTTTGACCAATCTGGAGCGCAACGATGTGCTCTTCATTGACGAAATCCACCGCCTGTCGCCCGTGGTCGAAGAGATTTTGTACCCCGCGCTCGAGGACTACCAGATCGACATCATGATCGGCGAGGGCCCGGCGGCGCGCAGCATCAAACTTGACTTGCAACCCTTCACCCTGGTGGGGGCGACCACCCGTGCGGGCATGCTCACCAACCCGCTGCGCGACCGTTTTGGCATCGTGTCGCGCCTAGAGTTCTACACCCCCGAAGAGTTGACCCGCATCGTGACCCGCAGCGCCGGTTTGCTCAAAGCGCCGATTGACCCGGAAGGCTCGTTCGAGATCGCCCGCCGCTCACGCGGCACGCCACGCATCGCCAACCGCCTGCTGCGCCGGGTGCGCGACTACGCCGATGTCAAAGGCGACGGCACCATCCACAAGGGGATCGCCCAAAAAGCCCTGGTCATGCTCGATGTGGACCCCGAAGGCTTCGACCTGATGGACCGCAAACTGCTCGAAGCCGTGATCCACCGCTTTGATGGTGGCCCGGTCGGTCTGGACAACATTGCGGCCAGCATCGGTGAGGAGCGCGACACCATCGAAGACGTGATCGAGCCGTATTTGATTCAGCAAGGTTATTTGCAGCGCACACCACGGGGGCGCATGGCCACCTTGGCCGCGTTCAAGCATTTGGGCGTCACGCCGCCCAAGTCGTTTGGCGAACGGATGTAAAGACGGAAGCTGTTTTGTTTTTTGTGGGAGCGAGCCCCTGCTCGCGAATGCTTGGGTAACCTCAACGACCGATTCGCTCACAAGCTGCGAGCGTCTGCAAATTCAGCTTGTTCAGGTCGTCGTCTCGTCTTGGCCCAGCGCCTCCAGGTGCGAGGTGTCCCCCCAGCCCACCAGCGACAGCCCTTGCGGCGTCCACAGCAGGCGGTTGACGGCGGTGTTGGTCAGTTGCCAGGTGCGCGGGGCCTGCAAATCCAGACGGGTGGCAGCGCGGTACAGGATGTCCAGCACGCCGCCATGGGCCACCATCACGATTTGCTGGCCAGGGTGCCGGGCTGCCAGCTCGTCCACGGTGGCCACAATCCGTTCACGCAACGCGATCAGAGATTCACCGCCGTCAGGCGGCGTCCAGTCTGGCGTGCGTTTGCGCCAGTGCCAGGCGTGCTCGGGCAACTCGACTTCGATCTCGGCAAAGGTGCGCCCCTGGAACGCACCAAAGTGACGCTCGCGCAGACCGACATGTGTGGTCACGCTTTGACCGACAAGCTGCGCAACCGCCTGGGCCGTGGTGTGGGCGCGAGACAGGTCGCTGGCGTAAATCGCATCGATGGCATCCCCTTGGACCAAAGCCTTGGCCAAATGCTGGGCTTGGCGCAGGCCCACCTCGTTGAGCGGTATGTCCAGATGGCCTTGCAGGCGTGTGTCCACGTTCCAGGCGGTTTCTCCGTGGCGAATCGCCAGAATGCGGGTCGGTTCCATGAAGTCCTTGTTTCAGCGCGGCAGTTCGATGTTGACCCGGCGCAGGCCTTCGGGCGGGTTGGGGAAGTTGGCCAGCGCGGCCTGGAACAGGGTGGCAAAAATTGGCACGCTGTCGTTCCAAGGGCCGGTGTGGCTGGCGCGGGTTTCGTAGACCACTTGGCCTGATTTCAGGTCGCGCATGACGACGCTGACTTCGCGACGGTAATGCGTGGGCGGCGGAAAGCGCATACCGACACCCAGGCCGATGTGCGAGCCAAAGCCTGATCCGATGGCCACACTGCCATAAGGCGTCCAGCCTGGCCCGATGGGGCGGCCCCAAGGGTCTGCCAGGTACTGCGTGCCGCTGAAGCCCACCATCACGCTCAGGCTGGCTGCGGCGTCGTCGCGTACCAAGCCCACCGCCGTCATGGCGGCTTGCGCTTGCTGCTCGGCCAGCCCGGCTTCGGGGTTGTTGACCTGTGACGGCAGGCGTTCAAAACGGTATTTGGCGCCTTGCAAGCTCATGCCCGGCGGCACTGCCGCCACGGACACGACATCGCTGTCGATCAAGCGCATGGAGGCGCAGCCCGTCAAAACGGTCAAGGCCAGTGCGGCCAAGGCCATCGAAAACCACCGCGTGAGCTGCCGAGTTGCTGTGCGCATGACCTGTCTCCTTGAGAATTACATCGAGATGACCTGAATCCCTGGCAAAGAGGGCTCCTTGAACTCTTCCTCGTCAAACGCCTTGTCGCCGTCATCCGATTCGATGCCTGTGATCTTCAGGTCCTTGAAGCCGTGCAGCTTGGCGTCCATCAAATGCGAGGGCACCACGTTTTGCAAGGCGGCAAACATGTTTTCAATGCGGCCGGGGTGCTTCTTTTGCCACTCGCGCAGCATGTTGCCCACTTGCAGGCGTTGCAGGTTTTCCTGGCTGCCACACAGGGTGCACGGGATGATGGGGAACTGTCGGTGCTCTGCCCAACGGATCAGGTCGGTTTCGGCCACATAGGCCAGCGGGCGGATCACCATGAACTCGCCGTTGTCGCTGACCAGTTTCGGGGGCATGCCTTTGAGCTTGCCGCCAAAGAACATGTTCAAGAAGAAGGTTTGCAGCATGTCGTCGCGGTGGTGGCCGAGCGCCAGCTTGTTGCACTTCAACTCGCGCGCCACGCGGTACAAAATGCCCCGGCGCAGGCGCGAGCACAGGCTGCACATGGTCTTGCCTTCGGG
Source organism: Limnohabitans sp. 2KL-1 (assembly GCF_003063435.1). GTDB lineage: Bacteria > Pseudomonadota > Gammaproteobacteria > Burkholderiales > Burkholderiaceae_C > Limnohabitans_A. Next base: position 718,715 of record NZ_NESL01000001.1, read on the forward strand.
GATCTTGTCCTTCACGATCGAATAGGTGTCTTGCGTCTCGATGTGGAACTCCACCCCCAGCTCTTTCAGGTAAGCGGGCAGGATGTGGTCCGGGAAGCCGGGCTGCTTTTGGTCCAGGTTGACCGCCACCAGCTCGAAGTCCACCGGGGCGCGGGCCTTCATCTTGAGCAGGATGTCCAGCATGCCGTAGCTGTCTTTGCCGCCCGACATGCAAACCATGATGCGGTCGCCCGCTTCGATCAGGTTGAAGTCGCTGATCGCTTGGCCCATTTGGCGGCACAGGCGTTTTTCGAGTTTGTGGGTTTCGCGCTCGATTTTGATGGCTTTGGCAGCCTCTGATTCGGCTTGTGCTTGTACCCAGGCGTTGTCTGCTGCTGTGTCTGTGTTCATGAGGTTTACCACTGTCCGGTTTCCATGCGAATGGCCACTTCGCAGTCTTCAAAAATTTCAAGTTTGGCAATCTTGACGCGCACGCCCAGCACGCCGGGCAACTGCATCAGGCGGTTCGAGACTTTGCCGATCAAAGTCTCCAACAGGTTGATGTGCTCGGCCGTGCATTCATCGATGATGATTTTGCGCACTTTGCGGTAATCCAGTACCGAATGGATGTCGTCGTCGCTGGGCAGCAGGGGCTGCGTGCCCAGGTTCAGCTCTGCGTCCACCTGGATCGGCTGCGGGTCTGTTTTTTCGTGTTCCAGAATGCCCAGATTCGCGTCAAAGCGCAAACCGGTCAGCTCCAGGGTTTGGTGTCCTGCGGGTGTTTTCATGGCGCGGGTTTGATTTGGAAAATTTCAACCCCAACCGCTTCGCAGTCCGGGTACACGTCGGGTTTGCAGGTGGACAGGCGCACCGCCTGCACCTGCGGGTGCGCGATCAGCTCGCGCATCAGGTCGTCGCACAAAGTCTCTTGCAGCACGATGTGGCCCTGGGCTACACGGCGGGCAATTACCTCGCGGATGAAGTCGTAGTCCACCACCTCGGTCAGGTCGTCCTGCGTGGGGGTGGACGCGCTGTAGGGCACGAACAGCTCCACATTGAAGACGATGCGCTGGGGGCCAAGCTTTTCAAAGTCGTGCGCGCCGATGCGCACGTCTACTGTGTGGTTGCGCAAAAACAGGCGGCGGCAATTCAGTGCCAGTTGACTGAGAATATCGCTCATGGTGCGTCCTTGGGGTCGGCCAGAAACATCACATCGCGCTCAAGCGGCACCAGATGCTGGCCGTTGTCTACACACACCGTGGTGCCTGTGATGCAGAGGTTTTGCGCCAGAAACAGGCAGGTGGCGGCCACCTGCGCCGGGTCGATCGGCTGGCGCAACAGGTTTACCCGGCTGGCACGGTCAAAGTTGTCTTGGGTTTGCGGGCCGCTCAAAAACATCAGGCCCGGAGCCACGCCGCACACGCGCAAGGGGGCCAGGGCTTGGGCCTGCAAGGCCACGGCGCGCTCCAGCGCCAGTTTTGACACGGTGTACGAAAAATAGTCCGGATTCAGGTTGAACACCTTCTGGTCCAGGATGTGGACCACGCTTCGCTGGCCGGGCAGGGCTTCGGGCGCAGCTTGCCGTGCCATCAGCGAGGCCAGCAGCATGGGTGCGATCAAATTCACTTCGAGTTGCAGACGCGCGCCGGGCAGGTCCATGTCAGTGCCCTCGTCCGGCTCGAAGAGCGAGGCGTTGTTCACCAGGCAATCGAGCGGCCCGTTGGCCTGCGTGATGTGAGCCACCATGCGCTCGACCTCGGCACTTTGCGCCAGGTCGGCTTGCACCAGTTCAACGTTGGCGCCCAGCGACTGCAGCTCGGCCTGCAAGGCCTGCGCCGCAGCCGCTGAGCGTTGGTAATGGCACCACACGCGCCAGCCCGCCGCCGCAAATTGGCGAACGATCTCTGCGCCCAGGCGGTGAGCGCCTCCGGTGACCAGAACTTGTTTCATGTAGGGGGATGAGCAGGTAACGCGCCGTTGCGCGGGTCCGGGCAGGATTCGCAGCGACACAAAGGCGCAATTATCGGGGATGCCCGGCGTGGGGCTTATGCGGTTGCGCAAGACCCTGGCACCCCTTGGGTGACAATCGCAGGGTGACAACCGAGCATTTCATCCCCTCCGAGCTGACCCAGCGCATCCACCAGGCCATCGCCCAGGCCGGTGGCTGGCTGGGTTTTGACCGTTTCATGGCCATGGCGCTGTACGAGCCGGGGCTGGGTTACTACACCAACGCCTTGCAAAAGTTCGGGGCCATGCCGTCTTCGGGCAGCGATTTCGTGACCGCACCGGGCTTGTCCCCTTTGTTTGGCCACACCGTGGCGGTGCAGGTGCTTCAGGCGCTCAAGGCCACGGGCACCGACGAGGTGTGGGAGTTTGGCGCAGGCACGGGCGCTTTGGCCTTGCAGCTGCTGGACAGCCTGGGCGATGCCGTGCGCCGTTACACCATCATCGATTTGTCGGGCACTTTGCGGACCCGTCAGGCCGACACCTTGCTTAAGCATGCCGACAAAGTCCGCTGGCTGGACGCCTGGCCCGACGCCATCGAGGGCGTGGTGGTGGGCAACGAGGTGCTGGACGCCATGCCGGTGCAGCTGTTGCAGCGCACCCTGGGCGTCTGGCACGAGCGCGGGGTGGTCAGTGCGGGTGAGGGTTTTGCTTGGCAAGACCACCCCACCGAACTGCGCCCGCCCGTGGACATTGAAGGCGAGCACGATTACCTGACCGAGAATCACCCGCAGGCCGAAGCGTTCATCGCCAGCCTGGCCGAGCGCTTGCAAGCGGGCCGGGGCGGGGCAGCGTTTTTTCTGGATTATGGCTTTCCCGAAGGCGAATACTTTCACCCCCAGCGCCACATGGGCACCGTCATGTGCCACCAGCTGCACCAGGCCGATGCCGACCCGCTGGTGGCGGTGGGCCAAAAAGACATCACTGCGCATGTGAACTTCACCGGCATGGCGCTGGCGGCGCAAAACGCCGGGCTGAATGTGCTGGGTTACACCAGCCAGGCCTGGTTTTTGTTGAACCTGGGACTGGCTGAGCGCATGGCTGAGGCCTCTTTGGCCGAACGCAGCCAGGCCCAACGCCTCATCAACGAGCATGAAATGGGCGAGCTGTTCAAGGTGATCGGTTTTTCCACTTCCACCGACTGGTCGGCCCAGGGCTTTGCCCGGGGCGACCGCTCGCACCGCCTGTAAACGGCATCAAGGCAGGCTATGTTGCGTTGGCTCATCGTGGTGTTTCTGGCCCTGATCATTTTCAGTGGTCTGCAGCCCTGGCTGCAAAAGCTGGGGTTCGGGCGCTTGCCGGGTGACTTTCGCTTCCGCTTGTTTGGGCGCGAGTTTTTCATCCCCATCACCAGCACCTTGCTGTTGAGCATGGTGGCGGCAGCGGTGGCCCGGTGGTTGTGAGTTGGAAAGCTTGCAAAAGCACCAAAACCGTGAACGTGTTACAGTGCGTCACGCCATTGGCGACTTATGCCCATCTCGCTCTTTCTGAGCCGATAGCGCATCCCGGCAGAGGGATGCCAGTCTTGTCCTCCACTGTGCTCATCGCCCGCCATGCTTTTTAAGAGCTGGGCCCAGACGATTTTTTGCTTCCTTTTTGACGCACCTCTGCACGGTGCTGTTGTTGGGCAGGCCTTGCGGTCTGCGTATGGGGGCGCTTTTTTGGCAGCAGGACATGCCAAGACCCGTGCCGCTGCACAGCCCCCAAGAGGGCCGAAAAAAGCGGTTCGACCCCCTTCGTTAAAATACATGACTCTTTCATATTGTTCACACCAACCCATCTCCATGGGAAAATTCCGAATTCAGCCGTGCTCCAGGGCTTTGCCCAATGGCGCATTTGGCGCTCAAGTGTCCGTGGCCAGTGGCCGCGGCAGCGCCAGCACTGATCGCGTGATGCGCTTTGTGCCCGAATTTGCAACACCTGCCGCCGCCAGCCAATATGCCCTCGATGAAGGCATGCTGTGGGTCGAGCGCCAGACCTCCAAACCGATCCTGCTTTGAGAAAGACGTTTTAAATGGCTAAAGAAGAACTGATTGAACTGATGGGCGTGGTCAACGAAGTGTTGCCCGACACGCGTTTTCGCGTGACGCTGGACAACGGCCACCAATTGATCGCCTACTCTGCGGGCAAGATGCGCAAAAACCACATCCGCATTTTGGCGGGTGACCGCGTGACGCTGGAGTTGTCGCCTTATGACCTGAGCAAAGGTCGCATCAGTTTCCGTCACCTGGCTGGCCGTGCCCCGATGGCACCGCGCCGTCCACCCGCTCGTTGATTCTGTCCGGTCCTTTGCGTTGACCTGAGTCAACACGCAAGGCTCTTGAATCGCCGAGCATGATCCCCAAGTGGTTTTCAACACAGGGGAACTCATGAGCGCTTCAGCCGACGCCTTGCACATTGTTTGTCCACATTGCCACACCACCAACCGGGTGCGTGTGGCCGATATGCACAACGCTCCCGATTGCGGGCAATGCCACAAAACACTTTTTGTTGGTCATCCGCTGGCGCTCGATCAGGCCAGCTTTGACAAGCACATTGGCCGCAGCCAAGTGCCTGTGCTCGTGGATTTCTGGGCACCCTGGTGCGGCCCGTGCCGCATGATGGCCCCGGCTTATGAGCAGGCCGCCGGCCTTTTGGAGCCCCAAGTGCGGGTGGCCAAACTCAACACCGAAGACGCGCAGGCCATCGCCGCCCGTTTCAACATCCGCAGCATCCCCACACTCGCCCTGTTTGTGGGCGGCAAGGAAGTTGCCCGTCAGGCTGGCGCTTTCCGCACGGCGCAGGACATCGCCGACTGGACGCGTTCGCACCTTTGAGGTGTGTTCGGGACCGACGGTGAGGTCTCAGATCTGAGGGCGTTACTACGACCTTGAGATTTTTCGGATCAGCCATCCCAGCAATAGCCATTGAATGGTGCCCAGAGTGAAAAATGGCATCCAAATCAACAACATGTGGATAGCGTGAGATGGGTTGTTGATCGGACCCAAAGTATTCAGGCCTATGCCTGTCAAGATGGACGAGGGCATATTCAGCAAATACATCATCACGGACAACTCACCGCCACTGGACGGCGTTTGTTGAGCCAGTATGGCTTGAGCCAGCACCAAGACGTTGACGCTGAGCCAGATACGCACAAGCCATTTCATCAGGGGTTCGAATCTATGTCTGCCAAGGCGCGGGCTCTAGCTTTAAATATTCGTTGGCCTATGTCTGGCCCTTTCAAACCTTCTTGCTGAGCCAGCGCGGCAATTTCGGCTGTTTTGACGCCCAAAACAAGGCGTTGGGCTTCCAACAAACGTTCGGCCTGTGGGTAAGCAGCCCCTTCAAACCCCAGCCGTCCCCGCGCATCGCATTCACAGGCTTGCAGCACCCGAGCAAAGCGCTCGGGTTGCCGAATGGCGTCACAACGGTCGAGCAAACGCATCAAGGCCTCAGGTCCCAGTTCGGCGCTGCGGTGGATGTTGCCGTGCTCACGCGCCACGACTTCGGCCAGTTCCTTGCCATCGGTGGGTACGCGCAGGCGTTCGCACACCTTTTGCAAAAGTTTGACGCTGCGGCCTTCGTGGCCGATGTGCCGGGGCAACACGTCGGCGGGGGTCGTGCCTTTGCCTAGGTCGTGCATCAGGCAGGCCACACGCACCGAAAGCGGCGTGTTCAGGCGGGCGGCCATGTCCATCACCAGCATCATGTGCACGCCCGTGTCCACCTCGGGGTGGTATTCGGCCCGCTGGGGCACGCCCCAGAGGCGGTCCAGCTCGGGCAGCAGCACTTTGAGCGCGCCGCATGCGCGCTGCACCTCGAACATGCGCGAGGGTTTGGAGCTCATCAGTCCGCGGGCCAGTTCTTGCCAGACGCGCTCGGGCACCAAGTGGTCCACCTCGCCGTCCTCCACCATCTGGCGCATCAAGGCCATCGTTTCATCGGCCACAGAAAAGTCGGCAAAGCGCGCCGCAAAACGGGCCAGCCGCAGGATGCGCACGGGGTCTTCGGCAAAGGCCTCGGTCACGTGGCGCAGCACCTTGGTTTGCAGGTCGCGTTGGCCGTCATAGGGGTCGACGATGTGGCCCGCCCAGGCGCTGGGTGGCTGGTGCGCCAGCGCTTCGGGCACGGCCATGGCGTTCACCGTGAGGTCACGCCGGGCCAGGTCTTCTTCGAGCGTGACATCGGGCGCGGCTTGCACCGCAAAGCCTTTGTAGCCTCGCGCCGTCTTGCGCTCGGTGCGGGCCAGGGCGTATTCCTCGCGAGTCTGCGGGTGCAGAAAGACCGGAAAGTCCTTGCCCACGGGCACATAGCCTTGCGCGGTCATGGCTTCGGGCGTGCTGCCCACCACCACCCAGTCGCGGTCATTGACGGGCAGCCCCATCAAGGCATCGCGCACCGCACCGCCGACGACAAATACGTTCATTTCAGCGCTTTATTCAGCGAGCCACCCGGAAAGGCTCTTCAAAGTCGATGAAGTCTTTTTCGGCCAAAGCGTCGTCGATCCAGGCCTTCACGCCGGGCAGGGCGCAGACACGGTCCATGTAGGCCGCCACATCGGCTGGCACAGGCAGGGCATAGGTTTTCAGGCGCATGACGACCGGAGCAAAGTAGGCGTCGGCCACGGTGAAGTGGCCAAACAGCATGGGGCCGCCGTGTTCTTTGAGCAGGCCGCTCCAAAGGCTGCAGATGCGTTCCAAATCGGCGCGCACGGCAGGTTTGTCGCGCAGGGCCAGTGCGCCGACGTCGGGCAGGTGCGCCTCGATGTTCATCGGGCAGGCACTGCGCAGGCCCGTGAAGCCGCTGTGCATTTCTGCGCAGATGCTGCGGGCACGCGCACGGGCGGAGCGGTCTTGTGGCCAGAGCTGTTTGTCGGGGAACTGCTCGGCCACGTATTCGGCGATGGCCAGGGTGTCCCACACCGCCAGACCGCCGTGCACCAGCACAGGCACTTTGCCGACCGGGTTGACGTCTTTGAGCATGGCCTTGAACTGCGAGTCGGGCGCAAAGCTGTCAAAGCGGACGTAGACCTCTTCAAAGTCGATGCCCGCCTGGCGCAGCAGCACCCAGGGGCGCATGGACCAGGACGAGTAATTTTTGTTGGCGATGTAGAGCTGGATCATTTTTTCTCCCATGGATCAGCCCTCCATGGTAACGACCCTCGCTTGATTGGGCTGGCTACTGAACCGCTGCAACCTGTCAAAAGCGTTGTCTTCGTTGCGAGGATCTGCCGCATGTCGCGCTTTTGATGGCCCGACATGGCGGGTGTCAACGGCGCGTTGGATCGGCTGCGTCGCCAAGAGACGGTTGGGCAGGGTAGATCAGCGGCCTGCTTGGGTGCGCCAGCCGTTGAGGCGACTGCGGGGTCCGCGGTGCCCCAGGTAGGTGGGGGCCAGGCCCGAAGCTGAAGCGGGTGCAATGCCCAGCGCCTGCAAACCAGGCCACTGGCCAGTGGCGATGTTGTCCACCTTCATGGAGGCCAGGTTGTCCCGGCTCATCAGCGGCTCGCCCGGGGCCATTTCCATCGCCAGGGCCTGCAGCCAGCCCATCCACATCGGCAAGCCGATCACCGGGCGGCCATGGCCGTGGTTCACGCCGGCCCACTGGCCTGCGAGCTTGACCAGCTCGCCCAGCGTCAGCACGTCAGGGCCGCACAGCTCGTAGGTCTGGCCAATGGTGTCCGGCTGTTGCAGGCAAGCCACCACGGCACGTGCCACATCGCCCACCCACACGGGCTGAAAGCGCGTGCCGCTGCCCGCCAGGGGGACAAAGGGCGCCACGGCTTGCAGATCGGCAAACAGGTTCAGGAATTTGTCTTCGGCACCAAAGATGACGCTGGGGCGCAAGACCGTGAGCGCCAGGCTTGCGCTGCTCAGCACCGCTTCGCCCCGTGCTTTGCTGCGCTGGTACATCGAGGGGCCTTGCGCATCGGTACCCAGCGCGCTCACATGCACCAACCGTTGCAGGCCGGCTGTTTTCATGGCCCGGGCGATCTTGGCGGGCAAGTCGACGTGCACCTGCTCAAAGCGCGCTGCGTCGCCGTGCAGCACGGCCACCAGATTGACCACCGCATCGTGACCGGTCATCAGTCGAACCAGGTCGGCTTCGTTGTGCACCGAGGCTTCGATGACGGCAAGGCCCGGCAGGCTTTGCACGCCGGCCGCATTGACAGCGCGGCGGGTGGGCACGGTGATGTGCCAGCCCAGGCGGGCCAGTTGTTCGCAGACTTGGCGGCCGACAAAGCCGCTGCCGCCCAGCACCAGAACGCGTGGGGTGCTCATGGCGTGTTCAAACCCGTGACGGCCTGGTGCATCGCATCCATGGCCTGATCCACGATCTGGGTGCGCCAGGCGTCGGTGTCGACATAAAACGCATCCATCAGGTCTTGTTTGATCTGCTGGCGCAGCGCATCGGGTGCTTCAGGGTGCCCTTGCAACCAGTGGTCGCCGCGCAAGGCGTACATGACCTTGTCCGGTGGCTGCGTGCCATATTCCATGGCGATCCCGGTGTATTCGGCTTGTGGGCATTCCTGATAGGCCGACAACCACATCAGGCCTGTGAGCATGGGGGAGCTGGACGAGCCGTCGTAAATCGAAGTGATGCCCTGGCCCCACCAGGCTTTGGCGCGCTGATAAGCCGCTGCATCGTCGGCGCAGGCGAATATGCGCTCGCCCACCCCGCTGGGGCCCAGACCCGTGTGCAGGTCGATCCAAGCCAGTTTTTGGCAGTTTTGGCCGTACTTTTGCAGGACCCGGCGCAGCGTCAGATTGCTCCAGGTGGGTGCTTGACCACCAAAGAACAGGCCCTCGGGGAATTCGTGTTGACCCTTGGAGATCGCGGACTGGTAAGCCATCATGCCGCGCTCTGCAATGTATTGGCCTGTGGCGGCAGCATTGGTGGCATCGGGTGGCCAGACCTCGGGCAAAAGCAGTGGCTGGATTTCGCGGTAAGCCGAGTTGTCTGGCAAGGGGGTGGAAAAGTCCTGAAAGTTGCGGTTGATGTCCACGTTTTCATGGGTCACGCGCCGCACATGCGAAAAGCCGTGCGGATTGAGCGCGTGGATGTAGAGCACGGCCACGCCTTGGGCTTTGGCGGCGTCACGCCAGGTGGTGTTGTGCAAAGCGTGGATCTGAACACCCGAGCCGCAGTAGCCTTCGACCCCGTGGCAAGCGCTGCTGATGACCAGCAAGCGCTTCGCATCGACAGCGCCGTCCAGCACCACATCCATGGCCATTTCTTCGCCATCACGGCCCTTGAGGGGGTGGATGTTCGAATCCACCGAAAGCCCTGCAGCTTGTGCGGCGTTCAGGAATTTTTGGCGAGCTTCAACGTAGCTTTTTGAAAAACCGCTCTGGATATCGGACATGTGCATTCCTGAAAAGGATTATTGGGCTTGTGTCGGGTTGGCCAGCCACTGTGTGGCCAGCTCCACCCAATACGTGCCGCCCAGTGGAATCAGGTCGTCGTTGAAGTCGTAGCTCGGGTTGTGCAAGGTGCAAGGGCCGCCGCCGTGGCCCATTTCACGGTGCGCGCCATCGCCGTTGCTGATGAACACATACGCGCCGGGCTTGGCCTGCAGCATGTACGAGAAATCTTCCGCGCCCATGGTGGGTTCCTGGTTGACCACATGGTCAGCGCCCACGATGCCGGTCATGACCTGGCGGGCAAAGTCCGCTTCTGTGGCGCTGTTGATGGTGGGTGGGTAGTTGCGGTGGAACTCGAATTCGCACTGTGCGTCAAAGGCGGTGCAAATCGATTCGGCCACCTGCTTCATGCGGGTCTCGATCAGGTCGAGCACCTCGATGCTGAACGTGCGCACCGTGCCTTGCAGCTCGCACGCGTCTGGCACCACGTTGGTGGCTTCACCGGCGTGGATCATGGTGACCGAGATCACACCCGCATCCACCGGCTTCTTGTTGCGGGTGATGATGGTCTGAAAGCCCTGCACCATCTGGCAGGCGATGGGCACCGGGTCGATGCCGTTGTGCGGCAGGGCGGCGTGGCTGCCTTTGCCACGAATGACGATTTTGAATTCGTTGCTGGACGCCATGACTGGGCCTGCGCTCACAGCAAAAGTGCCCACCGGGGCGCCGGGCCAGTTGTGCATGCCGAACACGGCCTGCATCGGGAACTTGTCGAACAGGCCGTCCTTGATCATCTCGCGGGCACCACCGCCGCCTTCTTCGGCGGGTTGGAAAATCAAATACACCGTGCCGTCAAAGTCGCGGTGTTTGGCAAAGTGCTTGGCCGCTGCCAGCAGCATGGCGGTGTGACCGTCGTGGCCGCAGGCGTGCATCTTGCCTTGGTGCTTGCTGGCGTGGGCGAAGGTGTTGAATTCCTGCATGGGCAGTGCGTCGATGTCGGCGCGCAGACCAATGCCGCGACCGCACGCGCCACCGTCACGCCCGTGCACGATGCCCACCACGCCCGTGGTGCCCATGCCCCGGTGGATGGGGATACCCCAGTCGGTCAGTTGCTGCGCCACCACATCGGCGGTGCGCACTTCCTGAAAGCACAGCTCGGGGTGAGCGTGGATGTCTTTGCGAATGGCCGCGATGCTGGCCGCGTCGGTGAGGATGGAGTCGATGAGTTTCATGCAATACAGTCTAGCGGGACTTCTTTGGGCGTGCCATCCCCCCTGAGCGCTTGGGGGACATGCGCCATCAGGGTTCGCCCTGATGAGTTCACGGGCATGGCACGGTTTCAAGGCCAAATGGTTGGAAATTTCCCGGCGGCCATGGCCGGGAGATGCCTGACAATGGGACATTCCAAGCTGGTTTTGCCCTTCATGACCTCTATTGATGCCTCCAACGCCGTGCGCGGTGCCTGCCCGCACGATTGCCCTGACACCTGTGCCTTGGTGACCACCGTGGAAAACGGCCGCGCCATCAAAGTGCAGGGCAACCCCGCGCATGCGCCGACCGATGGTGTCTTGTGCACCAAAGTTTCACGCTACACCGAGCGCACCTACCATCCGGATCGCGTGTTGCAACCCATGAAGCGCATCGGCCCCAAGGGTTCGGGGCGGTTTGAGCCTGTGGGTTGGGATCAGGCGCTGGACGAGATCGCCACGCGCTTGAAAACCATCGCGGCTCGCAACCCCGAGGCCATCTTGCCCTACAGCTATGCGGGCACCATGGGCCTGGTGCAAAGCGAGTCGATCGCAGCGCGGTTTTTTCACCAGCTGGGCGCGTCGCTCTTGGACCGCACGATTTGCGCCTCGGCCGGGGCCGAAGCCCTGACGCAGACCTTGGGCAACAAGGTGGGCATGAAGGTCGAGTTTTTTGCCGAATCCAAGCTCATCGTGATTTGGGGCAGCAACTCGATTGGCAGCAACCTGCACTTTTGGCGCATCGCCCAGGCGGCCAAGCGCAACGGGGCCAAGTTGGTGTGCATCGACCCCCGGCGCAGCGAAACGGCCGAAAAATGCCACGAACACATCGCCCTGCGCCCCGGCACCGATGCCGCGCTGGCGCTGGCTGTCATGCACGAGTTGATCGTGCACGGCTGGCTCGACCAAGACTACATCGACCGCCACACGCTGGGCTGGGACGCTTTGAAGGCCCGCGCCTTGCAATGGTCGCCCGAGCGGGCTGCCGAGGTGTGCGGTGTGCCGGTTGAGCAAATCCGGCAACTGGCTCGCGACTGGGGCACCACCCAGCCTGCGGCCATTCGCTTGAATTACGGCATGCAGCGTGTGCGCGGTGGTGGCAACGCGGTGCGGGCGATCGCGTGTTTGCCTGCCCTCACTGGGGCCTGGCGACACCGGGCGGGCGGCTTGCTGCTCAGCAGTTCGGGGCATTTCCCGGTGCGGCGGGCGGCTTTGCAGCGGCCCGACTTGCTGGGCGAGCGGCGTCCGCGCACCATTAACATGGCCACCATTGGCGACGATTTGCTGCGCCCGGCATCGCCCGCATTTGGCCCCAAAATTGAAGCCTTGATCGTCTACAACAGCAACCCGGTCGCCGTGGCCCCCGAGTCGGGCAAGGTGGTGCAGGGCTTTGGCCGCGAAGACCTGTTCACCGTGGTGCTGGAGCATTTTCAGACCGACACTGCCGACTATGCCGACTTCATCTTGCCCGCCACCACGCAGCTGGAGCACTGGGACATCCACACCAGCTACGGCCACACCGACGTGCTGCTGAACCGTCCGGCGATTGCGCCCGTGGGCGGTTCACGCACCAACACCGACATCTTCCGGGCCTTGGCCGCGCGCATGGGTTTTGACGACCCGTGTTTTGCCGAGAGCGATGAAAGCCTGTGTCGCAGTGCCATTGGCGATGCGCAAGACTTTGAGCAGCTGCTGGCACACGGCTTTGCCTCTTTGCCCGTGCCCGATGCGCCGTTTGCCCAAGGCGGCTTTCCCACGCCCTCTGGCCGCTGCGAATTTTTCAGCCAACGCTTGGTCGACCAAGGCCTGGATGGCCTGCCGGACCACCTGCCCAACTACGAGTTGGCCACGCCCGGTGGCCGCTACCCGCTGGCCATGATTTCGCCGCCTGCGCGCAATTTCCTCAATTCCACTTTTGTCAACGTGCAAAGCCTGCGCGACATCGAAGCCGAGCCCGTGCTGGAAATGCACCCCGAGGACGCGGCTCAGCGGGGCATTGCCGACGGCGCGGTGGTGCGCGTGTTCAACGACCGGGGCACCTACCACTGCAAAGCAAGATTGAACCAGCGTGCGCGGCCCGGGGTGGTCAACGGCCTGGGCATTTGGTGGCGCAAGCTGGGCCTGAATGGCACCAACGTGAACGAACTGACCAGCCAGCACCTGACCGATTTGGGCCGAGCGCCCGTGTTTTATGACTGTCTGGTGGAGGTGGCTTTGGACACCGAATTTGCCGCCCAACGCACGGCCCCTCAAGCCCAGAAAGCCCACCATGCCTGAACTGAAGATTGAACGCCAACACACCTTGGGCCTGTCCGGCGCGCGCGCTGTGGCCGAACGCTGGCGAGAACAGGCTGAGCAGGAATGGGGCATGAGCTGCACGGCCGAGTCCGGCGATGCCGAAGACCGGATGCGCTTTGCCCGCAGTGGCGTGAGCGGCGAGTTGGTGGTGACCGACACGCGTTTCGACTTGCAGCTGAAACTGGGTTTCTTGCTGGGGGCCTACAGCGGCAAGATCGAAGAAAAAATCCAGGCCAATCTGGACGCTTTGCTGGGGCCTGCGCCCTCGGCTTGAACCCGTATCGGCCGCCGGAGCGACCTCCCGCAGGGGAGGGGGTGGCTTTTGCCGTCAGCCGCAGGGGCGGCTGTCCAAAGAGGGCTGGCCGAGGTGGTTTTGAGATGTGAAAGCCAGCCCCTGCTCGCGAATGCCGGTTATCCCTGGCTTGCAAGTTTCAAGGCAAATCCTTGTTCACCTCGGCCATCGGGGTGTTGCGTGGCCCCACGTTGCCCAGTCGGGCCTTGAGCGATTGCGGCTGGCGCGTCAGGATGGCGGCGTAGTTGGTGGTGTTGGACAGCACTTTCTTCACGTAGTCACGCGTTTCCTGGAACGGGATGTTCTCGGCCCAGATGGCGGCTTCAAGCACGGGGCCGTTGCGCCAGCTGCGCGGGCGACCGGGGCCGGCGTTGTAGGCGGCAGTGGCCATGGGCATGGAGCCCTCAAAGTCGTCCAGCACCAGTTTCAGGTAGCCGGTGCCAATGGCCACATTCACTTCGCGGTCGGTGATCTGCTCGGGCGTGAAGTGGGTCAAACCGATTTTCTTGGCCGTCCATTTGGCCGTGGCAGGCATGACCTGCATCAAGCCCGAAGCTCCGACGTGCGAGCGGGCGTCCATGACGAAACGGCTTTCCTGGCGAATCAGGCCATAGACATAGGCCGGGTCCAGCCGGATCTCGTTGGCCCGGCGCACCACGATCTCGCGCAAAGGCATGGGATAGCGTTGCTCAAAGTCAATGGCGTCTTTGGTGCGGTCGCTGGTGTTGATGCAGCGGTCCCACACCTGCCTTTGGCAAGCCAGATCGGCGGCTGCCAGCAGTTCACGGTCGTTCATGCCACCGGGCGTGTGCAGGTTGGTGCTGTAGTTCCACTCCCGGTTGCCTTCGGAGCGCAGGCCCAGCTGTATGGCGTACAAGGCGCGCTGCAGGCCGGGGTTGATGAGGGCGGCGGCTTTTTCTTGCGGGGTCAGGCCGCTGGGGCGCTCAGGGGCGGTGATCGGCTGGCCCAGCTCTTCGAGTGCCAGTTGCTCATAAAAACCCCGCACGCTGGCGATGCTGCGCAGCAGGCTTTGTGCCTCTTGACGCTGGGTTGTGTCTGGCACCGAAGCCATCAAGGCGCGGGCTCGCCAGTAGACCCAGGTGGGGTCTTTTTGAGATTCGGGGCTCATGGCCTGCGTGGCCGTCAAGACCTGACGCCATTGGCCTTGGCGCAAGGCAGCACGCACTTTCCAGGCCAGGAGGTCATCGTTCAGGTCGCTGTCTTTTTGCACTTTGGCAAAGTAACCGGCGGCTTCGTCCTGCAGTTTTTGCGCGGCCTGTTTGCCGATCACGCCCCAAGTCCAGTTGCGTTCTTCGGCGCTCAGCTGGATGGACCAGCGCCGGCTCAGCAAATCGGCCGCTTCGTCCGGGTCTTTGGCGGCCAGCCGGATCAGGGCCAGCACCGCCAGTTCCTTGCGGCTCTTGGTGATGGCGATGATGCGCTTGTCCAGGTATTTGGCCGGGTCGGCGTGGATCAGCGCCACTTGTTCGGACAGGCGGGGTGCTTCGATGTCGACGGCCGCTTGCGCGGCGCGTGGGCGGTTCGCGTCCATGGCGATGCGGGCCTTGCGCCACAGATCCAGGCCGTTGATCTGTTTGCCTGAGTGCAAATGCTCGGCCACGTAGGTGCAGCCGTCATCGGCTTCGCGCAGGGCGTACCACAGGCGCTTGGCCTCGTCGGCCACGTCTGCCTTGCTGTTCATGGCCTCGGTGGCCAGGGCGTAGCAGCGCAATTCGCGGTCATCGCGCATGCGGTAACGCGGGTATTCGGCGGTGAAGGTGGCCCAGTCGCGGCGTTTGCCCAATTGCAGCAACCAGTCGTTGCGCAGCCGGTCTTCGTAGTAGCTGCCGGCGTAACTGTTCAGGAAACCTCGAATTTCCGACTCGGGCGCGATGTCCAGGCGCGCGCGCATGTCCCAATAGGCGACCAGGGGTTCCAGCACATGGCCCCGGGCTTGGGGCAGCAAGTTCGCCAGGCGGTTTTTGTCGTTTTTGCGGAAGGCCTGGTGCATCTCCAGGATCACCTCGTCGCCCTTGTTTTGCGCATAAAGCTTGGGCGCGCAGAGGCCACTCAGGACCAAGGCCCCAAGCAGTGTCAGAATCTGTGTCAATTGCATAGGTTGATTATGGACAAAGCTGACGCTAAAAAGGCCCTCCGGAAAGCCCTGATTGAAGAAAGGCTGAACCTGCCCGACCGCTTGGCACGTGCAGAAGCCTTGCAGCGCGTCATGCGCATCTGGCTGTTTGACCGACCCGATACCGTGATCGGGGCCTATTGGCCCATCAAGGGTGAATTTGACCCGCTGCCGGTGTTGCACCGCTGGAAGGAAGACGGTGAGTTGAACGGCGAGCCCCAGCGCCGCCGCATCGGCCTGCCGGTGGTCAACAAGCTCCACAAAACCCTCACGTTTCACACCTGGTATCCCGGCTGTGCGATGGAGGAAGACGCCTACGGCATTCCCAAACCCAAGGACACCGAAGTCATCGTGCCGACCTTGTTGTTTGTACCCTGCGTGGGTTACGGCATCGGGGGCTACCGATTGGGCTATGGCGGTGGTTTTTACGACCGCACACTGGCCACGCTGCAGCCCAAACCCTTCACGGTGGGACTGGGTTACACACATGGCTTTGTGGACGATCTGGAGCCCGAAGACCACGACGAGCCGCTGGACGCGATCCTGAACGACAACGGGGTGGTTTGGCCGGTTTGATGTCGGCTTGGGTTCAGTCGGGCCACTTCAATCGGGTGAGGCCAGAGTCTCCGGGTCAGCCACATCGCCAGTAGCCAAGCGGGTGTTGTCGGCCTGCTGGCGCAGCCAGTCGCAAAAGGCGCGCACTTCGGGACGCAGCTTGCTGCGGGGTGCCACCAGCAACCAATAAGCCAGCGGTGAGCTCAAGCGCATCTCTGGCAGCACTTCCACCAGGTCGCCGTTGGCCAAGCTCTCTGCCACCAGGGGCTGGCGTGCCAACGCCACGCCCTGGCCGGTGAGTGCGGCCTGCACGATCTGGTGGGCATAGTTGAAATACAGCCAACGCGCAGGGGACAGGGCGGCTGTTTTGCCCGGTGCATGGGGGCTGAAGGTGTCCAGCCAGCGCTGCCAGCTCAGCCATTGCATGTGTTGGGTGCGGTAGGCGTCGCCCGCCTCGATCAGTGTGCAGCGCATCAAATCAGCCACGTTGTGGATGGGCTGTGATTTCAACAGCCATGGGCTGGCGACCACGGTCAGCTGTTCGCCAAACAGGCGCTCGGCAGCGCCGCTGATTTGGCTGGTGGCGTAGCGCAAAGCCAGATCCACATCGGTGTTGTTCATGTCCACAGCCGCGTCAGTGGCGTCGATCCGGATGTCGATGTCCGGGTGCTCGCGTTGAAACATTTCCAGTCGGGGGATCAGCCACATGCTGGCAAAAGAGGCCCAAGTGGTGATGGACACGCTTTGGCGGCCGGTGCTCTGGCGGATTCGCCGCACCGCCGAATCGATGCGTTCCAGCGAAGCACTTGCGGACCGGTGCAACAGGCTGCCTGCGCTGGTCAGCTCCACCGAACGCGTGTGCCGCAAAAACAGCAATGTGCCGACCTCGTGCTCCAGCGCCTGGATTTGCCGGCTGACCGCGCTTTGGGTCAGGGCCAGCTCTTCGGCCGCGACCCGGAAGTTCAGGTGTCTGGCCACCGCGTCGAACGCCCGCAGGTAGCTCATCGAGATCGGACGGGTGCGGGCTGCTGGGGCGGATGAGGGGGGCATGGTGGCGTCAATGATACGGGTGCAGTGCTTTTTGATTCATGCATTTGCCGCATCAATGGCGGCGAGGATTTTCATTGGACGTTGAATGCTTTGGCTTGCATCATGAATGCACCGACGCTTTTGTCGGCGTGGCGATCACCCTGGAGATGGCGATGTCTGAATCCGCACTGTGCACTTTTTTGCAAGACTGTCAAAAACTGAAAACTGTCCGCTGGACAGGCACCTGGCGCTTGTCCCCTCGGCGCGCCATGAGCCTGCTGCCCCGTCAAGACAGCCAGTTGCTGATTGTGCAAGGCACGGCATGGATCACTTGGGAAAAACCCATGGGCCACTGGGCCCGAAGCGATGGCGACCATTTTCTGGAAGCCGGGCAGATCATCGACGTGCCCGCTGGGGCCCGCTTGGTCATGGAGGCGCGCCACAGCGGTGAGACTGTGCACTTTGACTGGCGCGAAATGCCGCCGGACCTGGCGCTGCACCGCATGCCCCATACCACCTTGCGGGAACTGCTCAGGCAATGGCTGCAAGCCTGGGGGCAGGTGGGCGCGGCCAGCGTCAGGCTGGTGCGGGGGGTGGTTCGCCCCCGGCTGGGCGGGCTGACTGCAGGTGACTTGCCCGTCTAATGGCTTGACCGGTGGCTTGAACGGGTGTCCGACTGAGTGCTGGACTGAGTGCCTGACTGAGTGGGGCCTTGGGCCATGGCTGGCAGAATGCCGCCATGGCCCGACCCAAATCAGCAACCCACGACATCAAGCGCGACGCGATCCTCGACATTGCCGCGCAATGCTTTGCGCAGCGCAGCTACCCCGCGGCCAGCATGAACGAGATTGCCACCGCCTGCGGTACGTCCAAGGCGCGGCTGTACCACTATTACGAGAGCAAAGAAGCGATTCTGTTTGACCTGCTCGACCGCCACACCCAGCGCCTGCTGGCGCTGATTGCGCAGACCGAGGCGATTGCGCAGCGCAAGAATCTGGACGAGCGTGCCACGCTGCACGAACTGGTGCGGGCATTTTTGCAGGAGTACGAAACCTCGGCCACCCGGCACGCGGCCTTGCTCAATGACACGCAGTTTTTGGGCGATGCACCCGATCCGGCGCTGGGTGCCACGCTGGTTTCGCCGCGTGAGCTGATCCTGAATCGCCAGCGTGACATCGTGGCCGCCATGACGCGTTTCATGAAGCGCGCCTACCC
The DNA here is from genome assembly GCF_003063435.1 of Limnohabitans sp. 2KL-1. Classification (GTDB taxonomy): domain Bacteria; phylum Pseudomonadota; class Gammaproteobacteria; order Burkholderiales; family Burkholderiaceae_C; genus Limnohabitans_A. Next base: position 736,811 of record NZ_NESL01000001.1, read on the forward strand.
CGAACGCTTGACCCCGACCAACCAGACGGCGCTGACCATGATGTTGTTGGGCATGATCAATTGGACCTTCACCTGGCTGCGCCCGGGCGGGCCGATCAGCTACGCCGCCTTTGCCGAAGAAGTGATCGGCATGCTTGAAAAAGGCCTGGGCAGCCCCGCCTGAGCTGGACTTTGCAATTCAACAATCCGTAACGCATTTCGTTTAGGTAAAATTCAAGCCTTCATTGACCAGAGAGATTTCCATGTCCAAAGCCCCCACCAAAGCCTTCGCCAGCCAGGCCGATCTGGATGAAAAAAAGATCACCTTCGAGCAATTGAGCCAGCACTGCTGGGCCTACACCGCCGAGGGTGATCCCAATTCCGGCGTGATCATCGGTGACCGTTTCATCATGGTCAGTGACGCCACGGCCACGCCTGCCATGGCGCAAGACCTGATCCAGAAAATCCGCACCGTCAGCGACTTGCCCATCAAATATGTGCTGCTGACCCATTACCACGCGGTGCGCGTGCTGGGCGCTTACGCCTACGCCGCCGAAGGCGCGACCGAGATCATTGCCAGCGAAGGCACGCTCGACCTGATCAAAGAGCGCGGCGCACAGGACATGAAAAGCGAGATGGAGCGTTTCCCGCGCCTGTTCCGTGGTGCTGACAGCGTGCCCGGCCTGACCTGGCCCACCATGGTGGTGGGTGGCGGCAATCCCACGAAGGGTGAAGTGCCCGGCAAGCTCAGCATCAACCTGGGTGGCGTGGTGGTGCAGATCTGGCATCCAGGCCCCGGCCACACCCGTGGCGACACGATTGCCTGGGTGGAAGAAGAAAAAGTGCTGTTCTCGGGCGACTTGGTCGAGTACGAGGCCGGTGTTTACACGGGCGACGCCCAACTCGAAGAGTGGCCCGCCACGCTGGAAGCGCTGCGTGATCTGAAGGCAGAGTTCATCGTGCCCGGTCGCGGTGAGGCCATGAAGGGCAACGACAACGTGAACAAGGCCCTCGATTACACACAGCGCTGGGTGACCACCTTGTTCCAGGCCGGTAAAGAAGCCGTGGCCGCCCAGATGGACCTGAAGGCCGCCATGGCCCACACCCGCAAGAGCATGGACCCGGTGTTTGGCCATGTGTTCATTTATGAACACTGCCTGCCGTTTGACGTGACCCGTGCCTACGACGAAGCCAGCGGCATCAAGAACCCCCGCATCTGGACTGCCGAGCGCGACATGGAGATGTGGAAGGCGCTGCAAAGCTGAAGCGCTTCCTTTTTCACACCCAAAACCCCGCTACCCAACTGGCGGGGTTTTTTGTTGGGTGCGCCCAGCATGGGCGCACACCTGCGGGTGCAAGTCCCGCTGCGAGCTGGTCACAGTGAGCAAAGTGAAGCGCAACTGCGTGAGGGCGACCGAGCGTGGGAAGGAAGCGTGGAGCGTAAATCGTGAGCCGATGAACAAGAACCGCATAGAAGGCGTTGCCAAGCAGGGCGAGCAGGCCCATTACTGCAAAGCTCTTGTGACCAAGGCGAGGTGGCGTAAATGCGGCGGTTGTGCGATGAAGGTGTGCGACCCTTACCTGGGGAGATCTCGCCTTGTTTCTGAAAGGAAGACGGCATTGCCGGAGCGAGAAGTCAGCAAAGGTCGTAGTAGTTGGAGCCGGGGCCGCTGAGGCCACAAGGCAAGAGCGAAGGACCGAACGAGAGTGAGTGAGCGAGGACAAGGGGATGTCAAAGGCCATGCGTCAGATGTTGGGGCAACCCGGGCGGGCAAGCGTAGCAAGCGGTGAAGCCGTGAGCGATCTTGCCAGCGACGAAGCCTGCGACCCGCCTCTTGAACACCCGTGCACGGGGTCAGCAAAGCAGATGGCAGGCACAGGTGGCCTGTTGGAGGCGGCGCTGACGAGACAGAACCTGCAAACAGCGTGGAAGCGGGTCAAGGCCAACAAAGGCGCAGCCGGGGTGGATGGGCTCGATATCGAGCAAACTGCCCAACTGCTGCGCCAAAGCTGGCCAGACATTCGCCAAGCGCTGCTGGCAGGAAGCTACCGGCCCAGTCCGGTACGCAAGGTATTGATTCCCAAACCGGACGGCAGCCAGCGCGAGCTGGGCATCCCGACGGTGATAGATCGATTGATTCAGCAAGCCCTCTTGCAAGTGCTGCAACCGCTGATCGACCCCACCTTCAGCGAGCACAGCCACGGGTTTCGACCGGGCAGGCGTGCGCACGATGCGGTCAAGGCCGCACGGGCATACGTCCAATCGGGCAAGCGCGTGGTGGTGGACGTGGACCTGGCCAAGTTCTTTGACCGGGTCAACCACGACATCCTGATCGACAGGCTCAAAAGGCGCATCGATGACGCTGGCGTGATCCGGCTGATTCGGGCGTATCTGAACGCCGGGATCATGGATGGTGGGGTGGTGGTCGATCGCCATCTGGGCACGCCGCAAGGCGGGCCACTCAGTCCGCTGCTGGCCAACGTGCTGCTGGACGAAGTGGACAAGGCGTTGGAGGCGAGGGGCTACAGCTTCGCGCGCTACGCTGACGACTGCAACGTCTACGTGGGCAGCAGACGAGCTGGCGAGCGGGTGATGGCCTACCTCAGGAAGCTGTACACGGGCTTGAAGCTTCAGATCAACGAAGCCAAGAGTGCGGTGGCAAGTGCCTTCGGGCGCAAGTTCCTGGGCTACGCGCTGTGGGTGGCCAAGGGCCGGGAAGTCAAATGCAAGGTGGCCGAAAAGCCGCTGGACAACTTCAAGGCTCGCATCCGGCAACTCACACGCCGCTCGGGTGGGCGCAGCATGGCGCAAGTGGTGGAAAAGCTGAGGCCCTACCTGCTGGGCTGGAAGGCCTACTTCGGGATGGCGCAAACGCCCAAGGTCTGGCGAGGGCTGGACGAGTGGTTGCGTCATCGGCTGAGAGCGATCCAGCTCAGGCACTGGAAGAGGCCGAAGGCGATCTATAGGGAGTTGAAGGCGCTGGGGGCCTCGGAAGATGTAGCGAACCAAGTGGCGGGTAACTGCCACAGGTGGTGGCGCAACAGTGACGGGGCCATCAAGCGAGTGCTGACCATTGCGTACTTTGATCGGCTGGGGGTGCCAAGGCTGTCCTGACCTCAAGCGCTCGAACCGCCCGGTGCGGACCCGCATGCCGGGTGGTGTGGCAGGGGTGCCTCCCATCAGGGAGGCCCCCTATGCCGATGGTCTGGCGCATCACAGCGTGCGTCAGCGCACCGTCTTTGCCCAAGCCCTTGATCGCTATCAGCTTCATAGATAAAACTCAACCCGGAACAACCCCGAACTCCCTACACTGATGCCTTGTTCAACCCATCGCCAAGGAACACTGTATGGACTCCCTGAACACCGCCTCCCCAGGCCAATGCCCCGTCATGCACGGTGCCAACACCAACACCAACACCAACACCACTTCCGCCAACGCCACCATGGCCTGGTGGCCCAAGGCGTTGAACCTGGACATCCTGCACCAGCACGACACCAAAACCAACCCCATGGGGGCAGACTTCAATTACCGCGAAGAAGTCAAAAAGCTGGATGTGCCCGCGCTCAAAAAAGACCTGACCGCACTCATGACCGACAGCCAGGACTGGTGGCCCGCCGACTGGGGGCATTACGGCGGTCTGATGATCCGCATGGCCTGGCATGCGGCAGGCACTTACCGCATTGCCGATGGCCGTGGCGGTGCGGGCACCGGCAACCAGCGCTTTGCCCCACTCAACTCTTGGCCCGACAACGCCAACCTCGACAAGGCGCGTCGCTTGCTGTGGCCCATCAAAAAGAAATATGGCAACCGCATCAGCTGGGCCGATCTGATCGTGCTGGCCGGCAACGTGGCTTATGAATCGATGGGTCTGAAGACCTATGGTTTTGCCTTTGGGCGCGAAGACATCTGGCACCCCGAGCAAGACATTTATTGGGGCTCCGAAAAAGAATGGTTGGCCTCAACCCGTTACGACGGCGACAAGCGCGAGACGCTGGAAAACCCCTTGGCCGCCGTGCAAATGGGCTTGATCTATGTGAACCCCGAAGGCGTCAACGGCCAGCCCGATCCGCTCAAAACCGCACACGATGTGCGCCTGACGTTTGCCCGCATGGCCATGGACGACGAAGAAACCGTGGCCTTGACGGCCGGTGGTCACACCGTGGGCAAAGCCCATGGCAACGGCCAGGCGCAAAACCTGGGCCCCGCCCCTGAAGGCGCCGAAGTGAATGAGCAAGGCCTGGGCTGGATGAACCACAGCACACGCAGTGTGGGCCGTGACACCGTGACCAGCGGCATCGAAGGCGCTTGGACCACGCACCCCACGCAGTGGGACAACGGCTATTTCCACTTGCTGCTCAACTACGAGTGGGAGCTGACCAAGAGCCCTGCAGGTGCCCACCAGTGGAAGCCGATCAACATCAAGCCGGAAGACATGCCGGTCGATGTGGAAGACCCGTCGATTCGACTGCAACCCATGATGACCGACGCCGACATGGCCATGAAGATGGACCCGGCCTACCGCGTGATTTCAGAGCGCTTCCACAAAGATCCCGAATATTTCACCCGAGTGTTCGCCCGTGCCTGGTTCAAGCTGACCCACCGCGACCTGGGACCCAAAGCGCGTTACATCGGCCCCGAAGTGCCGCAAGAAGACCTGATCTGGCAGGACCCCGTACCTCTGGGCCAAGCCGACTACGACGTGGCTGCGGTCAAAGCCAAGATCGCTGCCAGCGGCCTGAGCGTGAGCGAGATGGTGACCACCGCCTGGGACAGCGCCCGCACCTTCCGCCGCTCGGACAAGCGCGGCGGTGCCAATGGCGCACGCATCCGCCTGGCCCCGCAAAAAGACTGGGAAGGCAACGAGCCTGCCCGTCTGGCCAAAGTGTTGGGCATCCTCGAAGGCATCGCCAAGGACAGCGGTGCCAGCGTGGCCGATGTGATTGTGTTGGCCGGCAATGTGGGTGTGGAGCAAGCCATCCAAGCGGCGGGCTTTGACATCCCCGTGCCCTTCCAGCCCGGGCGTGGCGACGCCAGCGAGGCCATGACCGATGCCGAATCGTTCGCGGTGCTCGAACCGATCCACGACGGTTTCCGCAACTGGGTCAAGCAACATTACGCCGTCAGCCCCGAAGAGTTGCTGCTCGACCGGGCCCAACTCATGGGGCTGACCGCGCACAAGATGACGGCCCTGATCGGCGGCATGCGCGTGCTGGGCACCAACCACGGTGGCAGCCAGCACGGCGTGTTCACCGACCGCGTGGGGGTCTTGAGCAACGACTTCTTCGTGGCCCTGACCGACATGGCCTACCAGTGGAAGCCCACGGGCCGCAACTCGTACGACATTTGCGACCGCAAGACAGGCCAGGCCAAGTGGACCGCCAGCCGGGTAGATCTCGTGTTCGGCTCCAACTCGGTGCTGCGGGCGTATGCCGAGGTCTATGCACAAGACGACAACCGCGAGAAATTCGCACGAGACTTTGTGGCCGCCTGGACCCAGGTCATGAACGCGGACAGGTTTTAAATGACGAATCCGCGCAGGAGCCAGGGCCGCCTGTTTTGACACGCTTTGGGTGAATGGGCAGGCGTATTTCGCGACCGTCTTGGCCCGGCGTTGCAGCGGTGTGCGTGCACGCCGGGTGAGCAGTGGGGGGTCAAAGCTGCAGTAACGAGGCCAGCGGGATGTCTGTAGGGGCTTCGTAGTCGGCCACCAACCAGGCCCGCTCGGTTTGCTCGGCGGCATCGGTCAGCACGTCTTTGATCACGCAGATGGAGGCGTGGTCCAGCGAAACAAACGGCTGATCGAGCAGGGTAACGGTCGCGCCCGAGGCCAGGGCGGTGACCAGACCAACTTTGCGGCGGCTGCCGGTGGACAGCATGTTCAGACGTTTGTGCAGGTGGGGGGCCATGTGCAAGGCTTCCACCAGGGCCTGTTGAATGTCTTCGCACCACAATGGCAGGGTTTGCTGCCAGGTGGACCAGCATTGGAGCGGGGTGTCTTCGTCGTGCAAGGGCAGGCGCAAATCGGCCCAGAATACCGATGCCTGATGCGGCTGTCCCATGGGCCAAGGTTGACCCCGCAAACGCATGTGCCCCGCTGTGGCAGGCAAGTCACCAGCCAGCAGGCGCAGCAGGCTGGTTTTGCCAGTGCCTTCGTCGCCGGTCAATGCGGACACGCCTGCGGGCAGTTGCAGGGTGATGTCGCGCAACAAGTCCTGGCCCCCGGGCCCGCCACTCAGCGCCCAAGCTTCCAGAACGGGCGGGTGGTCTTGGTTTGTGGGGAGGATGGTCTGTTGCAACATGTCCGGCATGCTAGCAGCTGCCCGTGGTTTGCCAGGGGACATGGCTGGCTTGTGCATTTGGCAATATCTTTTACAGATTGAAACAAATTATTTTTATTGATTTAAATTAAAAAATATAATTCTTTTTAACTCAATCAATGAATAACGGGAAACTCAATCATGCGCACATTCAAAGGGTTTGGCGACTTTGACATGGCCAAAACAAGTCCGAGCAACAGGTGCTGGGCGGCGGCGCTTGCTTTGAGTGCGCTGCTGGGGTGGGGACCGGCGTTGGCGCTGCAGGCGCCTCAAGGTTCGGTGGTGTTGCAAGTGTCCGGCTTGATGGATGTGCGCAACCAGGGCACGGTGGCTGCACTGGACATGGCAACCTTGAAGGCGCTGCCTCAACAAAGTTTCACCACACGAACCCCTTGGGATCAAAAGCCGGTCGCGTTTTCAGGGCCGTTGCTCAGGGATGTGCTGAAGTTGGTCAAGGCCCGAGGACAGCAGATCAAGGCCGTGGCATTGAATGATTACCGGGTCAAGCTGCCCGTCTCGGATGCGGAACAGCACGAATTGATCGTGGCCTTGACGATGGATGGTCAGTCCATTCCGGTTCGCACCAAAGGCCCGTTGTTCATCATTTACAACTTTGACGGCAAAAAAGAGTTGCAGCACAAGACTTATTACGAACGCTCTGTCTGGCAACTCAAGGCCATTGAGGTGGAGTGATTCCGATGCCCGCCACTGAGTCAGATCCCCAAGCGCGCGCCGGTTGGGCGCCGTCCCGATTTTTTTGGGGTCTGGCGCTGATCGCGGGCCTGGTGATCCTCGCTCTGGTGGTTGCCACCACCGTCCAATGGCGACAAGCCCAGGCCTTGGAGGCTGCAGCCCGTTTGCAGGAAGACTCCCTGACGGCCATGACGACGCATCTGGAGCGCGAGCTTTGGCGTTTTGATGCGGTCATGTCCCGTGTGGACGGCCATCCTGCGGATCTGGCACAAGAGCGTGCATTGCGTTTCGACATTTTGCTAAGCCGGGTTGATTTGCTGCTGAACAGCCCGAGTTTGGTGAGGGTGCACCACCGTGAGGAGTACACGTCTTTGGCACCGCACCTGCTCAGCTGGGTGTCCAGATCAACGCCTTTGGTCGATCAGGGCGACTGGGCATCCACCGCTTGGCCGCTCTTGCTGAAGGAGTTGCAGCAGATGGCACCCGATGTGCAGGCCTTGAATTCGGCGTCTGACATGGTCATGGGCCAATGGGTGCAGAACCAGGTGCTGACGGTGCGCACCCAAAGCCAGTGGATTTTTTGGCTGACGCTGGCCCAGATTGTGGGGTTGATGGTGGGGGCCGCGGGTTTGTATGTGCATGATCGCAGGCAGGCGCAAGCCCAAAGGGCGCAGGCATTGCTGCACGCCGAGCTGCGAGAGGCCAAGGAACAGGCAGAAAGCGCCAACCTGGGTAAAAGCCGGTTTCTGGCCAACATGAGCCACGAATTGCGCACGCCCTTCAATGGCATCTTGGGCATGCTGGGGTTGCTCGAAAAATCCACCCTCAACGCGCAGCAGTCGGACCTGGTTCAGACCGCCAAGGGCAGCGCAGCGCATTTGCTGCATGTGCTCAACGATGTGCTGGAAGTGGCCGCACTGGAGGCAGGAAAAATCCAGATCCGATCCGAACCGGTCGACATGCAGGTTTTTTTGCGCGAAGTGCTCAGTTTCATGGCGGTGAAGGCCACCCAAAAAGGCCTGCAAATGCATTTGACGGGGGATGTGTGGCCGCCCGGCCGGGTGAGGGTGGACCCGCTGCGGTTGCGGCAAATCCTGTTCAATGTACTGGACAACGCGGTCAAATACACCGAGCAGGGGCAGATCGAGCTGTGCGTCAGATGTGCGGTTCAGGGCGAGGCGGTGCATTGGCAAATGGACATGACCGATACCGGTGTGGGCATGTCCGAGGCGACCCAGAAAGGTTTGTTTGGACGATTTCATTGGGGCGATGCTTCGTTGACCCGCAAGCAATCGGGTTCGGGCTTGGGGCTGGAAATTTCAAGATCGCTGGCGCGCCTCATGGGGGGCGATCTGACGGCGCGCAGCACACAGGGGCAGGGCTCTGTGTTCAGTCTGAACCTGATCACGCCGCTGGCATCACTGCCCTCGGAGGCTGCCGTGTCGCAGGCGACGCCGGTGCCCGCGGTGCCGGTGCCGACCGAGTCAACGGCAGCATCCCATGCAGTCGGTGCAACAGGGCCTGACGAGGCGTTGCATGTGCTGGTGGCCGAGGACCATCCGGTCAACCGCAAAGTGGTGGGACTGCTGTTGCAGAGCATGGGCCACCAAGTGAGCTTCGCCGAAAACGGGCAGCAGGCACTGGAGTTGGCCAGTCAAACCGATTTTGACCTGGTGTTGATGGACATCCACATGCCGGTGATGGACGGTCTGACCAGTGCGCGTCAGATTCGGGCCTTGCCTTGCGCGCGCGGCAAGGTGCCCATCGTGGCCTTGACGGCCGATGTCATGAACGATGCCGTGCAGCAGACCATGGCCGCGGGCATGAATGCGTTCCTGTCCAAGCCGTTGCAAAAAAATCAGCTTCAGGCAGTGTTGCCCCGTCGGCATCGGGGTTGAGGTGCTGAGACCCTGAGGACGTGGGTCATTGACGGGTTTGATCTGGCATAAAGCACCCACAAAGGGGCTGACTACAATGAATCGGTCTTGAGTCCCTACCCGGAGCATCCCTTGCCCATGCCCGCCTCCGCTGTTTACAAAATTCCGCAATCGGTGCTGGTGGTGATCTACACGCCCGCGCAGGATGTTTTGTTGATCCGGCGCGTTGATTCGGGTACTTGGCAGTCGGTGACGGGCAGCAAAGACCACCTGGATGAAAGCTGGGCCGAGACGGCCGCCCGTGAGGTGCAAGAGGAAACCGGTCTGGATGCCCGAAACCCGCATTGCCATTTGCAGGATTGGCAACTGGAAAACCGGTACGACATCTATCCGGCTTGGCGCTGGCGCTATGCCCCCGAGGTGAGTCGCAACACGGAACGGGTATTTGGCTTGCAAGTGCCCAAGCGCCTGCCGATTGTGTTGAGTCCGCAAGAGCACACGGAATCGGTCTGGCTGCCATGGCATGCCGCGGCTGACCAGTGTTTTTCTCCATCCAACGCCGAGGCGATCCTGATGCTGCCCCGCTTCATGGGGCCGGTGCCACGATGACCCCCGAGCGTCATGAGCACCCGGTGCTGCGGGTGGCCACTTACAACATCCACAAAGGTGTGCAGGGCTTTGGTCCCGCCAGGCGCCTTGAAATCCATAACCTGGGCCATGCGGTTGAGCAGCTGGATGCCGACATGGTGTGTCTGCAGGAGGTGCGACGCATGCACCGCCGTGAAGCGGCTTATTTCAGCCATTGGCCCGAGATGCCGCAAGCCGAGTACCTCGCGCCCGAGGGCTACGAGGCCATCTACCGCACCAATGCCGTGACCCGGCATGGCGAGCATGGCAACGCCTTGCTCTCGCGCTGGCCTGTGCTGTCGCACCAGCACCGCGACATCTCGGACCACCGGTTCGAGCAACGCGGAATGCTGCACACGCAGGTTCAGGTGGTGGACCGTGTGGTGCACGTGCTGGTGGTCCATCTGGGGCTGGTGCCTGCCAGCCGCGTGCGACAGGTTCAGTGGCTGCTGGCTTACATGGCACAAAACATTCCGGACCAGGAACCGGTGCTGGTGGCCGGCGACTTCAACGATTGGGGAACGGGCTTGGGCCGACGCATGGCCGACGCTGGTTTTCGGGAGTGGCGTGAACAGCCCACACCCACCTACCCCTCACGCCTGCCCTTGAACCAGCTCGACCATGTGTATGCCCGTGGACTGACCCCGATCCATGCGATGGTGCCTTCAGGGCGCATCTGGCAACGCATGTCGGACCATTTGCCGCTGGTGGCCGAATTCGCCTGGGAAAGCTGAGCATGCGCCACAACGCCCTGCGCGATGGCCATCGGATTCGCCTGATCGAAGGCGGGCAAGCCTATTTCGAGTCCCTGGTCATGGCACTGGAACAGGCGCATTCGCAGGTGCTGCTGGAAACCTATATTTTTGACTTCCATGGTGCCGCCCTCATCGTGGCCGAGGCGCTGGAGCGGGCGGCTTTGCGTGGTGTGCGGGTCTGGCTGGTGGTGGATGGGGTGGGTACAGGCCAGCTGCCTGTCGAGTGGCAAGATCGTTTTGACCGTGCCGGGCTGGAATGGCGCGTTTATTCGCCCTTGGGGGCTTTGGGTTTGCTCATTCCCAGTCGTTGGCGTCGCTTGCATCGCAAACTGTGTGTGGTGGATGGACGCACCGCATTTTGTGGCGGCATCAACATTCTGGACGACTGGTACGACCCACACCATGGTCGCCTGACCCGTCCGCGTCTGGATTTCGCCGTGAGTGTTCAGGGCGATTTGGTGCAGCACATCCAGGAGGCCATGACCCAACTGTGGTGGCGTTTGCAGGTGGGCGAAAAAGTCCGCATGCGCCAGATTCCCCAAGCCATCCATTTTTTCAGGACGGCAGGCATGTCCTTGCCCTGGCAGCGCGCCACTTTGGAGTCTGAGGGCTTGTCTGGCCCCAGCCGTGCCGGTTTGCTGCTCAGGGACAACTTGTTGCACCGTGCACGCATTGAGCGCGCTTACCTCAAGGCGATTGGCTCTGCCCGCCACGAGGTGGTGATAGCGAACGCCTATTTCCTGCCCGGACGCCGTTTGCGACAGGCGCTGGTGCATGCCGCGCAGCGTGGCGTGCGGGTGCGCCTGCTGCTGCAAGGGCGCTATGAATACTTTATGCAGTACCACGCGGCACGTCCGGTGTATGGCAGCTTGCTCGATGCAGGGGTTGAGATTTTTGAGTACGACGCGAGCTTTTTGCACGCCAAAGTGGCGGTGGTCGATCCCGACAACGAACGGCCCTGGGCCACGGTGGGCTCGTCCAACCTGGACCCTTTGAGCTTGCTGCTGGCACGTGAAGCCAATGTGGTGGTGGCCGACCGGGCTTTCGTGCAGCGCCTGCACCAGCGCCTGAGCCAAGTCATTCAGACGCAAAGCACCCCGGTGGTGATGGATGTCCACAGTCAGCGGCGTTGGCACCAGCGCCTGCGCGACCGCATCGCTTTTGGTCTGATGCGGCTGGCGCTGTTCCTGACGGGTTACCGGTATTGATGCTGCCCAGGCCGATGTCCCTGATCGGCGTGCGCCGATCAATCGCTGGTAGTATCTTCCCCATGTTAATGAAAGCCCCAGACGCCATGACTGCTTCTGCCGCCACGCCCGAAGACGAAGGCGTACCTGTGTCCGTGAAAATCCGCGAGCGCGTGTTGGCCGCCCGCAAACGCTTCCACGCCAACGACAACATCGCCGAGTTCATTCAGCCCGGTGAGTTGGACAAGTTGCTGGACGAAGTCTCCGCCAAAATGGAAGGCGTACTCGACAGCCTGGTGATCGACACGGTGAACGACCACAACACCGGCGACACCGCTCGCCGTGTGGCCAAGATGTACTTGAAGGAAGTGTTCAAGGGCCGCTACGTCGAAGGCCCCGAAATCACCGAGTTCCCCAATGCCGAGCACCTCAACGAGCTGATGATCGTGGGCCCCATCACCGTGCGCAGCGCCTGCAGCCACCACTTTTGCCCCGTGATCGGCAAGATCTGGATCGGCGTGCTGCCCAACGAACACACCAACGTGATTGGCTTGTCCAAATATGCCCGTCTGGCCGAATGGATCATGGGTCGCCCCCAGATTCAGGAGGAAGCCGTGGTGCAATTGGCCGACCTGATCCAGCGCAAAACCCAACCCGACGGCTTGGCCATCGTCATGGAAGCCAGCCATTACTGCATGGGCTGGCGCGGCGTCAAGGACATGGACAGCAAGATGATCAACTCGGTCATGCGGGGTGCCTTCCTCAAAGACCCGAACCTGCGCCGTGAATTTTTGTCCTTGATTCCTGGAAAGAACTGACCATGTTGGTACGCCTGCTTTACGCCAGCCGTGTGGTGGACTCGACCCCCGAGACCATCAATTCGATCTTGGCCCAATCGCGTCAATTCAACCCGAGCAGCGGTATCACCGGCATCCTGTGCTACGGCGGTGGCATCTTCTTGCAAGCCATCGAAGGCGGGCGCAATGCCGTGAGTGACCTGTATGGTCACATTCAGAAAGACGTGCGCCACAAAGACGTGGTCTTGCTGCATTACGAAGAAATTTCCGAACGCCGCTTTGGCGGCTGGACCATGGGCCAGGTCGATGCGTCCCGTGTCAACACCAATATCTTGCTCAAATACTCCGAGCGCGCCGAGCTGGACCCTTACAGCGTCTCGGGCAAAGTTTCACTGGCTCTGCTCGAAGAGCTCATGGCCACCGCCTCCATCATCGGCCGGGCTTAAAACGCCCACTCACCCCCAAGCCCCGCAAGGGGCTTTTTCACGCCCATGCCCCTGAGTGCGCTTGCCCTGGTCATTCTGGCCGGCTTCATCCATGCCAGCTGGAACATCGCCGCCAAAAAGGCCGGGGGCGATGTGCGCTTTGTCGCCTTCACTTCGGTGGTGTTGATGGTGTTCTGGGCCCCCGTGGGTCTGTGGGTGGGCTGGCAGCAGGTGCCCGCCTGGGGCCTGCTGGAGTGGGGCCTGGTGCTGGCCAGTGCCTTGCTGCACATCGCCTATTTCATCGTGTTGCTGCGCGGCTACCGCAAGGCCGACCTCACGGTGGTCTATCCGCTGGCGCGAGGCTCGGGGCCGCTGCTGTCGTCCATGGTGGCCATTGCCTTGCTGGGTGAACAAATTTCGGCGTTGGGCCTGGTGGGCATTCTGGGCGTGGTCGGGGGCGTGTTCCTGATTGCGGGTGGCCCCGAGCTGTGGAAGGCGGCGCACGACCCGAACAAGCAAGCGCGTGTGCGCACCGGCATTTTTTATGGCGGCATCACCGGCCTGTTCATTGCCAGTTACACCGTGGTCGATGGCTATGCCGTCAAGGTGGCGCTGATGTCGCCCATTTTGGTGGACTACTTTGGCAATTTGGTGCGCTTGGTGTTTTTGACGCCCACCTTGCTGCGCGACCGTGCCGAGGTGACGCGCTTGTGGCGTCAGCAGCGCCCTTATGCCTTGATCGTGGGCATCTTCAGTCCCGTGTCGTATGTGTTGGTGCTGTATGCCCTGCAGGTGGCACCGCTGTCGCATGTGGCCCCGGCGCGTGAAGTGTCCATGCTGTTTGCCGCCTTGTTGGGTGGCCACCTGTTGGGCGAGAAAGACCGTGGTCCACGCATCGCAGGTGCAGTGCTCATCGCCGCAGGCGTCATGGCATTGGGCGTGGGTTGAGTGGTCATGAAGCACCTCGAACCTTCCCCCTCTTTGATCGGCTGCGATTTCTCCAGCAGCCCGTCCAAACGCAAACCTATCGTGCTGGCGCTGGGCCAAGCCCGGCAGGGCAGGGTGCAGCTGCAAGCCCTGCACACCTTTGACACCCTGAACGCGTTTGGCCAATGGCTGGCGCAGTCTGCCGACTGGGTGGGCGGTTTTGATTTGCCCTTTGGCCTGCCACGCGAGTTGGTTGAGACCCTGGGCTGGCCCACCGACTGGGCCGCCTGCATGGACCATTACTGCGCCTTGGAGCGCGCCCACATTCGTGAACAGTTTGCAGCGTTTTGCAACGCCCGCCCTGTGGGTGGCAAGTTTGCGCACCGCGTTGCCGACAAGCCCGCAGGCTCCAGCCCCTCCATGAAATGGGTCAACCCGCCTGTGGCCTACATGCTGCACGCGGGTGTCCCTCTGTTGCGCCAGGCGGGCGTGCACTTGCCTGGCCTGCACGCGGGCGATGCCCGTCGCGTGGCGCTGGAGGCCTACCCCGGCCTGCTGGCGCGCGAGGTGCTGGGTAACCGCAGCTACAAAAGCGACGACAAAGCCAAGCAAACGTCCGAGCGATTGCTGGCCCGGCGCGAATTGCTGGGTGCGCTGGAGCGCGGCCAAACCCGCTTGGGCCTGCGCCTGGTGGCCAGCAACGCGCTGCTGGGCCGCCTGGCCGATGACGCCAGCGGCGACGCGCTCGACGCCACCTTGTGCCTGATGCAAGCGGCCTGGGCGCAACACCAGCACGAAGCCGGGCACCCGCAATACGGCTTGCCGCCGTGTGACCCGCTCGAAGGCTGGATCATCACGGCTTGATGGATGACGTGATCGTCTGTCTGATCGTTTGTTTGATCGATGGCCGCCGGGGATTGTGTCAATTAACTTGAAAATCCTTCAAAACAATTCGATTGCCTGTTGACTGAGGCGCTGGTTCAATCCACGCCATGCCCAGCACAACATTCACTCCCTTACGACGCGAAGATCCCACGCTGCTCACCGGGCGCGGCGTCTTCACAGGCGACGTGATGACACCGGGCTGCCTGCACGCCGTGTTCGTGCGTTCGCCCATGCCCCACGGGCGAGTGCGTGCCATCGACACGCAGGGGGCCGAAGGTGCACCGGGCGTCGTGGCCGTCCTGACCGCTGCCACGCTCAGCCCATCGGGGCAGGCGGTGTATTTGCCACCGCCCAACCCCTTGCTGCCCATCACGCACGCGCCGCAGATGGACGTGCTGGCGCGCGATGTGGTCTTTTACGTGGGGCAACCCGTGGCCTTGGTGGTGGCCCGTTCGCTGGCCGAGGCCCAACACGCAGCGCAGAAGGTGCAACTGGACATCGAGCCACTGGCCCCCGTGCTCGCCTTTGCAGGCACCGAGTCGGTCACCCAAGTCTCGCACCCGTTTGAAGACGCGGCCCGTTTCCAGCCCGCAGCCACAACATCCATCACCTGCGAAGTTGAGCTGGATGTGCCGCGTGTGCTGGCCTTGTCGATGGAGCCCCGGGGCATGCTGGCCCAGTGGGTGCATGCCAGCGACGATTCGCCCGAGAGTCTGACGGTCTGGCTGGGCACGCAATCGCCCTCGCGTGCGCAAGCCGACATCGCGGCGGCCCTGGCTTGGCCAGAGGCGCGTGTGCGCGTCATCTCGGGTCATGTGGGCGGGGCCTTTGGTGCCAAGTCCTCGGTGTGTCCGGAAGATCTGGCCATCGTGCTGGCCGCCCGGCTGCTACGGGCCAGCGTGCGTTGGCAGTCCACCCGTTCTGAAGAATTCACCTCCGGCATGCACGGCCGGGGCGCTCGGCTCAAGGGAAGCCTGAGCCTGTCGGCCGATGGCCGCTTTGACACGCTGAGCGCCGATTTGCGTTTCACCGTGGGGGCCTGGCTGCCGTTTTCGGCGGTGGCCCCTTTGCGCAACGCGGCCCGCATCCTGCCTGGCCCCTACCGCGTGGCCAAGCTGGACGTGCAGGGCAGCGCCGGTTTGTCCCACAGCGCGCCGGTCACGATTTACCGGGGCGCAGGCCGCCCCGAAGCCGCCCTGCTCATGGAAACGCTGGTCGAACAAACCGCCCGCGCTGCAGGCATGGACCCGGTTGAATTGCGCCGCCGCAATCTGGTGCCAGCTTCGGCCATGCCCTACACCACACCGACCGGCGAAGTGTTTGACAGCGGCGACTACCTGCGCGCCCTGACGCAGGCCTGCGAACGCTTTGACTACGAACGCCAGCGCCAGCTGCAGGCACAGCGGCGTGCGCAAGGCGAGGTGGTGGGGATTGGCCTGGCGCTGTATGTCGAACCTTGCGGTACCGGCTGGGAATCGGCCCATGTCGACTGGCACGAGGACGGCACGGTCACCGTGGCCACGGGTTCACCCGCACAGGGCCAAGGCCACAGCACCACCTATGCGCGCATAGCGGCGCAGGCGCTGGGCCTGAGCCCGGAAGCGGTCACGGTGATTTATGGCGATACGGCGCTGTGCCCGCCCGGTGTGGGCGCGTTGGCCAGCCGCAGCACCGCCATTGCGGGCAGCGCCATCGTGCAGGCCTGCAACGAACTCAAAGCCCGGCGTGCAGCTGGCGAGGCCCTGCCGCTGTCGGCCGGGGGCCGCTTCACGGCTGCAGAAAGCTGGAGCTATGGCTGCGTGATCGCCCGCATGTCGGTGGACCGCGACACGGGCCGCCCGACCATTGAACAGATCGTCTGGGCCGACGACGCGGGCCACATCGTTCACCCCGAACTGGCCAAAGGCCAGCTGATCGGTGGCCTGGCCCAGGGCCTGGGCCAGGCGATGTTTGAAAAGCTGGTGTACGACGAGGCCGGGCAGCTGATCACCGGCTCGCTGATGGACTACGCCGTGCCGCGTGCCGATGACATGCCCGCCATCGACATCCACAGCTTTGCCATTCCCAGCCCGAACAACCTGCTGGGCGCCAAAGGCGTGGGCGAGGCGGGCTGCATTGGCGTGCCAGCGGCTTTGATGAATGCCGCGCGTGACGCCTTGTCGCCCCTGGGCGAATGCCCACTTCAATTTCCATTGACGGCAGAGCAGTTCTGGCGCGCCATGAACGGCCAAGTTTGACCCAACTCACTTTTTCACTTCATCACCTTGAAAGAACCCCATGGATTACAAAAAATCAGAAGCCAAGGAATACGCCCGCGAACACCTGGTCGGCGTTTGGGCCGCCAACCTGACCCCGTTTGACGACGACCTGCGCATCGACGAAAAAGCCTACCGCGCAAACCTGGACCACTGGATCAAGGACCTTCAGCTGGGCGGTTTGTTCATTGCGGGCAAGCAGGCCGAGTTCTTTTCCATGTCGATTCCCGAGCGCAAGCGCTTGATGGAATTGTCGGTTGAGGCCGCTCAGGCGGCAGGCGACCGGGGTGGCATTGGCCGCTGCGGCATCATCACCTCGTGCTCGGACACCAACCTCGATGTGGTGCTGGACCTGGCCCAGCACTCGCAAAACATCGGTGCCGACTACGTGATCGTGCACAGCCCGGTGCTGCACTTTGGCGCGGACACCGACGAGACCATTTACGAGTACTACCGCCACCTGTCGGACAAACTCGACATCGGCCTGGCCATGTGGAACCACCCCGATTGCGGCTACACCATGAGCCCCGAGCTGTGCGCCCGCATTGCCGAGTTGCCCAACGTGGTGGCCATCAAGTACAGCACCGACCGCGCCAATTACAAGCGCCTGACCGAGATGGTCGGTGACAAGATCCACGTCAGCAACCCCGATGAACACGACTGGCTGGACAACATCATCGAGCTGGGCTGGAAACTGTACCTGTGCTCCACCCCGCCGTTCTTGCTGCAGACCAAGGTTGACCAGCGCATGAACGAATACACCCGCCTGGCCTTTGCCGGCCAACACGCCGAGGCGCGCCAAGTGCGTGACAGCCTGGAGCCTGTGCGCCAGGCCCTGCGCGAGAGCAAGCCCAAAGGCAAGCCGCAAGCCCACGGCAAGGCCTGGCAAGACTTGCTGGGTCAGCACGGCGGCAAGGTGCGTCGGCCTTTGCTGAACATGACCGAAGCCGAACTGGAAGCCACCCGCCAGGCCTTCGAGCGTTCCGGTTTGCGCCTGGCCTGAGGAACAGCGCATGCAGTCCGCCCGTCTGAACAAACGACCCGGCACCGCGCTGTGCGTGGCGAGGGTGCGCCCATGAGCCGTCCCATCCAGTTGCAGGTCAATGGCCAGTTGCATGCGCTGCAGCTTGAACCGCAAACCTTGCTGATCGATGGCCTGCGCGATGCGCTGGGCTTGCGTGGCACGCACCAAGGCTGCGACACGGCCCAATGCGGTGCCTGCACGGTGCAGGTCGACGGCCGGGCGGTCAAGTCGTGCAATGTGCTGGCCTTGCAGGTGCAAGGCCGTGCGGTGCGCACTGTTGAAGGGCTGGCCGAAGCGCCTGACCAGCTGCACCCCATGCAGCAGGCCTTCAGCCAGCACCACGCCTTGCAGTGCGGCTTTTGCACGCCGGGTTTTTTGATGCGGGCTGTGGCCTTGGCCGATGAACCCCAAGCAGCGCAAGACCCCATCGATCCACAGTGGGTGCGCCAGGCCATCGGTGGCAATTTGTGCCGTTGCACAGGTTATGAAGGCATCGTGAAGGCCGTCTGCGAAGGCTTGGTGGCAATGCGCCAGGCAGGCACGTCATGAACCGCTTTGATTTTTTCCGCCCCGCCACACTGGACAGCGCACTGGCACTGATCCAGCCGTCTGCGCCACAAAATCCGGACGACGATGGCGGCACTGTCTGGCTGGCCGGAGGGCAATCCTTGCTGGCGGCCATGAAGCTGGGCATGGCCAGCCCGACCGCTCTGGTGGACTTGCAGGACGTGCCCGGCCTGCGGGACATTCGCCTTGAACCCGGCCCCGATGGCCAGACCACCTTGTGGATCGGCGCCATGGCCACGCATGCCAGTGTGGCCGCCAGCGAAGTGGTTCGCAGCTTTGCGCCCGGTCTGGCCGCACTGGCCGGCCACATCGCCGATGCGCAGGTGCGCAACATGGGCACGATCGGTGGTTCGCTCGCGCACAACGACCCTGCCGCGTGCTGGCCTGCGGGCGTGTTGGCGGCCGGTGCCACGGTGGTGACCTCGGTGCGCGAGATCGAAGCCGATGCTTATTTTCAGGGCCTGTACACCACCGCGCTCACGGCGGGTGAGTTGATTTTGGGCGTGCGCTTTCCGCCCACCACGGGCATTCAATACATCAAGTTCGAGCAGCCTGCGTCGCGCTTTGCGCTGACCGGGGTGGCGGTGGCCAAGCTGGGCCAGCGCGTGCGTGTGGCGGTGACGGGCTTGGGTTTTGGTGTGGTGCGTTGGCCCCAGGCCGAGCAGGCTTTGTCGGCACAGTTTGATCTGGCGGCTTTGGAGACCTTGACTTCGGCATCTGCCCAGGCCGAGGGCTTGGAGGCGCTGGGCGACATGCACGCCACAGCCGCCTACCGTTGCCATCTGGCGCATGTGTTGTTGCGCCGCTGTGTGGCTGAACTTTCGGGCAGCCGCTTGCCGCCCAAGGCACCGCTGATGCGCCGCGCACAGCCCCAAGCCCTGTCAGCCACGTCTGGAACTGAGCCCTCGACAGGCCAATCCGCCGAAGCTGTTTCAGCGCCTGCGGCACGCGATGGCTTTGGCGGTCGCCAGCATTTGGCGGCCTCTGCTGCACGGGTCTGGCAAGCCATTCTCGACCCCGTTTTTCTTCAGCACAGCATTCCTGGCTGTGAGGCGCTGGTGCAGCGCAGCGCCGAGGCCTACGAAGCCACCGTCAAAGTGGGCTTGGGCCCGCTGTCGGTCCGCTTCAAGAGCGAGGTCACTTTGAGCAAGCTGCGCGCCCCCGAATCGCTGACCTTGGGCTTTGTCGGTCAGGCCGGTGCCTTGGGCAGCGGCCAGGGCACGGCCCAAGTGCGTTTTGAGCCCGCAGCCGATGGCGGCACCGTGTTGCATTGGTGGGTGCAGGTGCAGCTGGGTGGTCGTTTGGCTCAGTTTGGCAACCGGCTGGTGGAGGCCAGTGCGCGCCAGCTCAGCGAAGAGTTTTTCCGGCGCTTCAGCGCCTTGCTGCAGGCACCGGATGGCCAGACGCCGTCTGCAGCACCCGGTGCTGGCCATGCAGTGCGGACCCTACTGGCCCGTCTGCAAAGTTGGATTCAACGTTTTTTTTCCTTTCTCAGAAAGTGAGCCTGTCATGTCGTCTTCATCGCATCCCGTGTCTTATGACCACCACAGCCAGCCCCTGAATTTTCAGCAATGGCTCGACGCCAACCAGGCGCGCCTGCAGCCGCCCGTGGGCAACCAGCAGATCTGGAAAAACGCCGACCTGATCTGCACCGTGGTCGGCGGCCCGAACGAGCGCACCGATTTCCACGACGACCCTTATGAAGAGTACTTTCACCAGTTCAAGGGCAATGCCTCGCTGCTGATCGCTGATCGCGGCAAGTTCGAGCGCGTGGTGCTGCGCGAAGGCGATGTGTTCTTGTTGCCAGCCCATGTCCGCCACTCGCCCCAGCGCCCCGAGCCCGGCAGCCTGTGCACTGTGGTGGAGCGCAGCCGCCCGGTGGGCGCGCTGGACGCCTTCGAGTGGTATTGCGCGGGTTGCGGCGGTCTGGTGGTGCGCCGTGAATTGCAGTTGCAAAGCATCGTGGAAGACTTGCCCAAGGCCTACGCCGCTTTTTACGACTCCGACGCCGCAACGCGCACCTGTCCACATTGCGGTGAAGTGCACCCCGGCCGCGACTGGCGCAGCTGGCATGCGCGTTGTGCCACGCAGTTTCCGCAGACGGTGCGCTGATGCAGCAGCCCACCACACGCCACATCGCCATGGTCGGCTTCGGCGCGATCGGCCAGGCGCTGGCCAAGCAGCTGGGCACCGACAGCCGTCTGGTGCTGACCCAGGTGGTCGTGCCGCCATCGCCGTCTGAAGCCTTGCAAAGCGCTGCCGCCCAACTGGCCCCCCAGGCCCGCGTGTTGGCGGCCCTGGACTTGAGCCCCGGACAGCGCCCCGATCTGGTGGTGGAGTGCGCCGGGCACTCGGCCGTCGATGCGCACTTGGTGCCTGCACTGCAAGCGGGCGTTCCCTGCGTGATGGCTTCGGTCGGTGCCTTGCACGACCCGGCTTTGCTCAGCAGGTTGGAGTCGGCCGCCAGCCAAGGGAACTCACGGGTGCAATTGGTGTCGGGGGCCATCGGCGGCATTGACGCCTTGACCGCAGCCCGCCTGGGTGGGCTGGACGAGGTGACTTATGTGGGCCGCAAACCCCCCATGAGCTGGACGGGCACGCCCGCCGAAAAAGTGTGTGATCTGGCAAATCTGAGCAGCCCGCAAGTGATTTTCAGGGGCTCTGCACGCCAGGCGGCGCAAGACTTTCCCAAGAACGCCAATGTGGCCGCCACCGTTTCGCTGGCGGGCCTGGGCCTGGACCGCACGCAGGTCGAGCTGATCGCCGACCCCGGCGTGGCGCGCAATGTGCACACTGTGGTGGCACGCGGGGCCTTTGGCCGGATGGAATTGACGCTGGAAAACTTGCCGCTGGCCGACAACCCGAAAACCTCGGCACTCACCGTCTACAGCCTGGAACGCGCCGTGCGCAACGCGGCAGACCGCATCGTTTTTTAAAGGAGTCATCCATGAAATCCCCCTTGTTTCGATGGTTGTCATGCAGCCTGTGTGCCTTGTCCGCTCTCTGGATCACGGTGCCTGCTGCGGCACAAACGCCCGCCTATCCAGCCCGCATGGTCAAGATCGTCAACAACTTTCCTGCGGGCGGTCCATCTGACATCCTGGCCCGCACGATGGCCGAAGCGCTGCAAAGCGCACTCAAGCAAACCTTCATCGTGGACAACAAGGCCGGTGCGGGTGGCAATGTGGGTGTGGACATGGTGGCCAAAAGCCCCGCTGACGGCTACACCGTCTTGTTTGGCATTGACACGGCGTTCACTGTCAACCCCCACATTTACAAGAGCCTGCCGTTCAAGCCCACCGATCTGAAACCGGTCATGGTCATGGCTTCGTCCGGCCTGCTGGTGGGCAGCTTTCCGGGCACCCAGATCAAAACCCTGAAAGAGCTGGTGGCCGCAGGCAAAGCCAAGACGCTCAACTTCAGCAGCGGTGGCAACGGCAGCCCGGGCCATCTGGCGGTTGAAATTTTCACGGATGCTGCCAACATCAAAATCCAGCATGTGCCCTACAAAGGCAACAACCCGGCCGTGACCGCCATCCTCTCGGGTGAAGTGGATGCCGGTGTGCTGGCCACCCCCGGCATGCTGCCGCACGTCAAGGCAGGCAAGATCAACGCCCTGGCCGTCACCAGCCGTCAACGCTCCCGACTGACACCCGACGTGCCCACCGTGGCGGAACTGGGCCTCAAGGGGCTGGAGCTGGAGGTGCTGTATGTGGCCATGGTGCCCGCCGCCACGCCCGATGCGGTCGTTAACACCTTGCAAAAAGCCATGGCCGAAGCCTTCCAGCGGCCTGACATCCAGGCGCGACTGGCCAACTTGGACCTGTTTTACGAAGGCCTGACGGGCTCAGCGGCTCAGCAACGCATTGGCGATTTGTCCAGCCGTTACGCCCGCATTGCCAAAGCGACCGGCATGCAGCCTGAATAAAACAGCCGGAGACCCGGCCTGTGAATGCACTTGATCAGGCTCTGCGGATGGCCTGACAATCAACCGGATGCTGCACACCCACCTGACCTTGCGCCAACTGCGCGCGTTTTGTTTTGTCGCACAAGAGCAAAGCATGACGCGGGCGGCCGAAAAACTGTTCCTCACCACCTCGGCCCTGTCCATGCTGATCCGCAGCCTGGAGGAAGAACTGGGCCTTCGGCTTTTTGAGCGCACCACACGCCGTGTGATGCTGACCGACGCAGGCTCTGAATTGCTCCCCACCGCATTGCGCACGCTGGACCAGCTCGACAGCACGGTCAGATTGCTGCAGGCCACTCACCTCAAGCAAGGCGAGGTGCTCAAAATTGCCACCTCGCCCTTGCTGGCGGCCAGCCTCATGCCGACCGTCATTTCGCAATTCCGCCTGGAATTTCCCGGGGTGCGCGTCGAGTTGCTGGACGTGCCGGTGGCCGACGTGGCCGAAGCGGTCCGCTCAGGGCAAGCCGATATCGGCGTGTGCACATCCGGTCAGGAAAACCGTGACTTGAAATCCGAAGTCATTTTTCAGGATGCGCTGTGCGTGGCTTGTCCCGAAGGCCATGCGCTGGCGGCCATGGACAGTGTGGAGTGGTCCGATCTGGTGGAGTTTCCGCTGATCTTGCTCAAGCCGGGCACAGGCCTGCGCAATTTGCTGGAAAAACCCATGCAGCGCTGGGCAGGCCAATTGCGACTGGAATACGAAGTGGCCAACATCCACACAGCCTTGGGCCTCATCGGTGCGGGGCTGGGCGTGTCGGTGTTGCCCGCCTACAGCCTGGCCAGAGCAGACGTTCAGGGCATCGCGGCCAGACCCTTGACCAACCCCCAGGTCATCCGCGAAGTGGTCACTTTGTATGCACCTTCCAAACCATTGCCAAGTTCTGCTGAAGCCTTCTTGAACAGATTCAAAAAATTTGCCGCGCAAACCCCTATGCGCACTTGAAAGCAAAAAGCTAGATTACCTGTATCCCTTTTGATTGGAGATACGTATGAAGGCTCAATCCATCTCGCGCCGACACCTGACGGGTTTGTTGGCTTCCATGGCTTTGGTATTCGGTGCTCACGCACAAGCGCAGTCATGGCCGACCAAGCCGGTGCGCATCATCACGGCGGCATCGGCAGGCAGCGGCCCGGATGTGTCCCTGCGCATGATTGCCGAGCAACTGACCAAAAAGTGGGGCCAGTCCGTGGTGGTGGACAACCGCCCCGGCGGCAACGGGGTTGTGGCCATCAACGCCTTCCGGGGATCAGCGGCTGACGGGCATGACCTGGTTCACCTGGACAGCAGCATGCTGACCAGCAATGTGCATCTGTACAGCAAACTGCCTTACGACCCACAAAAAGATTTCGAGCCTATCCGTCCCACGCTGCAAACAGATTTCTTTGTGGTGGTGGGCAAAGACAGTGCCTACAAGACCATTGACGACGTTTTGGTGGATGCCCGCGCCAAGCCTGACAGCCTGAACTACGGCTCGTGGGGGCAGGGCAGCCCCGGCCACCTGGGCGCCTTACGCCTGCAGTCCACCACGGGCGCCAAGATGCAGCATGTGGCTTACAAGGAAATGCCACAGCTGTTTGCAGCCGTGGCCACTGGCGAGGTGCAGTGGGCTCTGGGCAGCATGGCCAGCGCTGGCCCGATGGAAAAATCGGGCCGTGTCCGATTCATCGGTGTGGGCGCTGCACAGGCCTCGCCTTACTACCCTTCTGCCCCCGGCATGGCGGGCTCTGCCACGGCCAAGGACTTTGTGGCCAATGCCTGGTTTGGTCTGTTTGCACCCAAGGGCAGTTCCAAAGCCTTGCGCGACAAAATTGCCGCCGATGTCACCCAGGCCATGGCAGCGCCCGAAGTGGCCGAACGCTACAAGACCCTGGGCTACAACCGCTTCGACATGAAGCCCGACGAGTTTGCCCAGTACATCCAGAAAGAAACCCAGATCTGGGGCAAGATCATCAACGAGGCGAAACTCAAGCTTGATTGACCATCGCTGTGCTGTGCACACACAACAAAGGCCCCAAGGGGCCTTTGTGTTTTTGAGGGGGGAGCCTTTATTCCTTGAACTCGGCAATGTCCGGCTTGGCACCCCAGACACAAAACGAGGAAGGGTGCATGGGAAACTGGCGTGGCCGGTAGCTGGCCGGGTCTTCGATGATCTTGCGATCGCTGTTGGAGTACTCGTAGACCATGCCGTCCGGGCCTTCGAAATAAACAAAGATGCCGCCCGAGGTGGCGTGTCGGCCAGGGCCAAAAACAATCTTGATGCCTTTGTCCTTTAAAAAATAATACGAGCGCATCACATCGTCGAAATCCTGCACCTGGTAGTTGATGTGCTGGATACCTTTGCGTGTGGACGGAAACAACGCCATCTGGTGGTGCCAGGGGTTCACGCGCATGAGAGGACAAGGGCCGATCCAGTCACTGACCATGGCATTGAAGTGCTGCAGCCAAAAAGCCTGGTCGCGCACGGGGTCGGTGGTGCACAGGCCCACATGCCCGAAGCCGGTCACGCCCGCGTCTCTGGCCGGGAAGTAACGCCGCGCTGAATCGTGGGGTCGCGCCAGCAGCTCGATGCGGTTGCCCGTGGGGCCCAGCAACCAGATGAAGCCCTGCACATGCCGATCGGCCGCCTCTTCGGCATTGCCCCGGCCGCAAGGCACGCTCTGCGCTTGCAGGTATTCGTAAGCAGCATCCAGGGCCTGCCAGGAGGTGAAGTTAAAGGCGATGATCTGCTCGGAAGGATCACCCAAGAAGTAGCACAAGGTGTGGTGTCTGTGATCGCTGCGCAGGTACAGGCGGTCTGCTGTGCGTTCGACCTTTTCAAGCCCCATGACCTGGGTGGCAAAGTGTTCTGCCGTGTCGAGATCCCGGGTGCCGATGCGGGCGTAATGGATGTCACGAAGTTCGATCATGCGGTCTCCAAGTGTGTGCAAACCAGCATATCGGCGGGCATGTTGGTGAACAAGCGCAAAACACTGCAGGCTTTTTCAATATTCCTGCACAGTGGGCGGCGACAAGCCTTGCGTACGGGTCAGCGCTCCGTGTCCAGATCAGGGATGCGGTTGAACGCGATGCGCATGGGCGCGGCATCCAGCGCGTGGTGCGCACTGGCAAAGTACACCGCGTTCTTGCCCTGTTTGCGGTTGAGCGCGTCCATGGCCGACATCAGGCGGGCTCGGTCGCGGTGGACCTCGTGGTTTTGTCTGGTTTGCCCAGCACGGGCGGAGGGGGCTTCTTCCAGCGCGTCAAACAAATCGGGCGTGTGCTGACTCGCCAGCACCAGGCCGCACAGCTGCACGCCCACCGCCTTGGGGCCTTGCAATTGGTGCAAGCCGCTGAACCACAACTGGTCCAGCGTGTGCAGCAAAAAGCCCGTGTCCTGTGTCTCGCCCACATGGACATAGCGCTCGCCCCCCGACTCGCGTTGCCAGCGGTGATCGCAGCGCACAAACACCTGCATGGCCGTGGCATAAAAGCCCTGCTTGCGCAGCCGCATGGCCGCCTTTTGCGTCAAGCGGTGCAGCACCTCGCGGGCACCTGCGGGGTGGCGCAAATCGGGCGGCAGCACATGCGAATGCCCCAGCGACCGTGCCACCGTGGCGCGTGGCCCGTACCAAACCCCGCGCAGCCTGTCGTACATGTCGTCGCCTGCCAGACCGCCCCAGGCCGTGTGCAGCAAATCACGCGGCGCGGCATACAGCTGCGCCATGGTCTCGATGCCGCAGCGCGACAGGCGCTCGCGCATGCGCGGCCCAATGCCTTGCAGGGCCGAGAGCTTGAGGGGAAACAGTCGCACGGGCAACTCATGCAGCTCGATCACCGTCAGGCCATCGGGCTTGTGCATGTCAGACGCCAGCTTGCCCAAGAGTGTGTTGGGCGCAATGCCAATGGAGGTGCGCATGCACTCGCCCACCTCGGCCAGCAGCGCGGCCTTGATCTGCTGGGCCAGCGCCACGGCGCGTTCGCGCTCGCGCCAGCGGCCCGTCAACTCGCATTCCATCTCGTCAATGCTGACCACCTGCCGCACCTGCGCCAGCCGGTCCACCACGGCCACGGCCTGCTGGTGCACCTCCACATATTTGGCGTGGTCTGCCAGCACCAGCGCAATGCCCGGGCACATGCGTTTGGCGTCAGACACCCGCGTCCCCGTCTTCACCCCAAAAGCCTTGGCCTCGTAACTGGCTGCAATGCAGCACGACGAATCAGCCATGACCGGCACCACCCCCACGGGCCGACCACGCAGGGCCGGATCGAGCTGTTGCTCCACCGAGGCGAAGTAGCTGTTGAAGTCGATGAAGAGAGAGCGGAGCATGGTTTAAATAACTGTATTTTTATACAGTATATTCTTAAGCATGTCTGATGCTTGGCGTTCAGCATCCAGCACGCATTAAAAATGCCCCAATCTCGGAGACCCTCAATGGTTTCAATCAACGAGGAGGAGTACCATTTAGCTCAAAAGAAAGGTCGTTCATGCACACCGCAGTTCTGGTCATCGACGTACAACAAGGCCTGTGCGAAGGCCCCGATGCCGCGCATGACTGCCCCGGCACGATCGCGCGCATCAACGTGGTCACGCATCGGGCACGCGCTGCGGGCGTGCCGGTGTTCTTCATTCAGCACGAGTCGAGCGCGGGCTATCTGGCGCATGACAGCCGTGAGTGGCAATTGGCGACAGGCTTGAAGGTGCAGGCCGGTGATCGGCGTATTCGCAAGACAACGCCTGACGCTTTCTTGCGCACAGACTTGCATGAGGCTTTGCAAACCCTGGGCGTTCAGGACTTGGTGGTTTGCGGCATGCATTCCGAGTTTTGCGTGGACACCACCATACGCAAGGCCCTGGCGCTGGGTTACCCGGTGGTGCTGGTGTCTGATGCACACACTTCGGCAGGCAATGCAGCCATCGGCCCGCAGCAAGTCATTGCGCACCACAACGTCACGCTGACCAACATCTCCAGCTTTGGCCCCAAGGTCACAGCCGTTGAGCACAACCAGGTTCGCTTTTGGGGTGACCGACGATGAAAACGGGAAGACCCGAAGAGATGAGGTCAGCCAGCGTTGTGCCCAAATCGGTGCGGCCCATGGCCTGAGAGGGAAGCGGGGATAAAAGTCATGCGCAACATACTTTTGGCGCTCATTCGTGGTTACCAGCGCTTCATTTCGCCACACAAGGGGTTTGTGTGCGCTTACCGCGTGTGCACGGGCAAAGCGAGTTGTTCGGCCTTGGGTTACCGCGTGGTGCGTCGGTTTGGTGTGTGGCGGGGCCTGGGCTTGATCCGACAGCGCACTCATCTTTGTGGTGTGGTGCATCGCCACCATGCGCAGCGAGTGCACCCCCGTTTGCACACCCAAGTGGGTGTCTGTGACGTCGGTTGCGATATTCCGATGGAGGGGGCTTGTCTTTGGCCGGATGCCCATGACCGATTCCCGTGTTCCATGCCCTCTGTGAAAAACTGTCCCTGCAGCATTTTTGATTTATTCAGTTGCGATGGCTTCCATCACAAGGACAAAAAGCCTGACCCCAAGAACAGCCAGCCATCCTCCGCCAAATCATGAGGCCTAGTCTGAGAAGGCCAGCTGGCACGCTTGACTGCATCGTCACAAGCAAGCCGTTACGATAGCCTGAACCCATTCAAGCCAGCACCGCTGGCCGCTCAGGAGTTGCAGATGACGACACAAGGTTTCGCAGTCACCCACGCCAAGAACGCGCAGTTCGAAAAAGGGCTGCGCTCGTTTTTTGAATACCGCGATTTGGGCATGAACGCGGCGACGGGCGGGCGCGTCACGGCCAGCGTGATCCGTGCTGCCGAGGGGGGTGCTTTTTCAAGCCAGCCGCATTTTCACAAGACGCAGTTTCAGCTGGTTTATGTGCTCAAGGGCTGGATCGAGTTCGAGTACGAAGGCCAAGGCTTGGTGCGGCTGGAGGCAGGTTCGTGCGTGCACCAGCCGCCTGAAATCCGCCACCGCGAACTGGGGCACAGCCACGATCTGGAGTTGCTGGAGGTGGTGCTGCCAGCTGACTTCGAGACCGTGACGGTGGACGACGTGAACCCGAAAGAGGCTTGAGCCGATGTTTCGCAGTTTCTTTCTCTCACGCCGTTGGGCCTTGTGGGCCTGGGGCGGTTTGCTGGTGTTGGTGGCGCTGGTGTTCATCACGGTGCAGCAGACCGTGAAGCTCAACACTTGGTATGGCGAGTTTTACGACCTGCTGCAAAAGCCCGAGCAGGCGGGCGGGTTGGACAAGTTCTGGGGTTTCATGCTGCAGTTTGCGTGGATCGCTTTCCCCTACATGCTGCTGCGCAGCCTGGAGACGTATCTGGCCTCGCACTACGCCTTTCGCTGGCGTCAGGCCATGACCGAGGTGTACCTGCCGCGCTGGCAGCGCACCGACGCGACGGTCGAGGGCGCTTCGCAGCGCATTCAGGAAGACTGCATGCGCTTTGCCCGCCAGACCGAAAACCTGGGGCTGGGTCTGGTGCGTGCGCTGCTCACACTGGCTTCGTTCATTCCGATTTTGTGGGCGCTGTCCAAAGGCATGGCGATTGCGTGGTTGCAGTTCGAGGGTTCGCTGTTTTGGGTGGCGTTGGTCACGGCGGTGGGCGGCACGGTGCTGTCGTGGTTTGTGGGCATTCGCCTGCCGGGGCTGGAGTACAACAACCAGAAGACCGAGGCTGCCCTGCGCAAGGATCTTGTGTACGCCGAAGACGACCGCAGCCGCATGGATTTACCCACGGTGATGGGCCTGTTTACCGGCGTGCGGTTGAACAACTTTCGCTTGTTCAACCACTACGCCTACTTTCACCTGTGGAGCAATTTCTACAGCCAGTCGATGGTGATTTTTCCCTACCTGCTGATGGGGCCGTCGCTCTTCACCGGGCTGATCACGCTGGGCGTGATCCAGCAGGTCAGCAATGCGTTTGGCAAAGTCAACGAGGCTTTTTCTTACCTGATCGAGCGCTGGACCGACATCACCGAACTGCGCTCGATTCACAAGCGCCTGACCGAGTTTGAAAAATCGCTGGCCTGAGGGCCACCATGAATTTTTAAAGGAGCCATTCATGCCACATACAGTCAAATTCCAGCGCGTTTTCCGTGCACCTGCCGAGCGTGTTTTTCGGGCCTTCATCGACCCGGACGCCATGTGCAAGTGGTTGCCACCGCACGGCTTTACCGGTCGCGTGCATGAGATGGACGCCCGGGTCGGTGGGCGTTACCGCATGTCGTTCACCCACCTTGGCAACGGGCAGTCACACAGTTTTGGCGGCACGTTTCTGGAATGGGTGCCGGGTGAACGTCTGAGCCACACCGACAGTTTTGACGATGCCAACTTGCCAGGAGAGATGGTGACCACCATCACCTTCAAGACCGTGTCGGTGGGCACCGAAGTGAACATCGAGCAAACGGGTATTCCCGATCCGATTCCGCCAGAGGCTTGCTGCCTGGGGTGGCAGGAGTCGCTGCAATTGCTGACCTTGTTGGTGGAGGCCGACATTCCAACTTGAAGCTGGCTCAGCCGGTCAAGGTGTCCGCCCAGGGACATTGGGCGGTATTTTCTGAGGGCCCGACCGAACCTACATCACAGCTGGCGGTCGATCGGCAAGTGCGGGGCGGTGTTTGACAAGGACGTTGGCTGCGTGAACGTGATGGGGCTGATTTGATGTCTTTGGTTTTCATTTTTGACCTGCATGGGTACACTTGAAGTCCGTTTCAACCTTCATGGCAATTCCCTCATGCAATCTGCTTTACGCATTCTTCTGTGCACGCCCATTGTTCATGGTTTGCAGCATGCCGTGCTCGGCGGTGTCCTGGGTCTGGCATTCACCGGGCCAGTGGTGGCACAAACCGATTGGCGTCCGGTTCAGGTGGCGAGGCCGATCACCGCGCCCTCGGAGACATCCATCCAGCCACCCGATGTCACTGCGGCCTCTGAACCCGCTGCGCCACAGCCCAAGCCGCAGGCCGTGGCTGAGGGCTGGTTGCAAATGTTCGGGGTGCGCCTGAGCACGGCCACGCGGGATGAGATGCGGCAGGCCATTCGCAAGCAAGGTTTGCCGGTCCTGCGTGAGGACGACGGGATCAGCGAGGATGTTTACGATGCCTTCAATTTGATGCCTGGCTTGCAGCAGTTGAAGTTCAGCTACACCCGGGAAGGGCAAAAGCTGGCCAGGGTGGACTATGCGTTCATGACTTTTTCAGACAACGCCCATGTGGAGGATGTGAAGATACGCATTGAGGGCCGTTTTGGACGCCCACTGCGTGTCACGGGGCGCGAAGAAAGTGGTCCCTACCATGTGATCTGGCGTTTGCCTGACCAGATGGAGATTTTTCTGGGACGTGAATGGCCCCAAAGAACCACTTACCTCAAGGTCTTCAATGTGCCTGTTTTGGGCCAAGCGGCGGCGGATTCAGAGCGTGAGGCCTTGGAGTCTCGGCAGGCCAGAATTCAAAACAACCATGCCTTGCCCATTTGGGTCAAAAATTGAACGCGTGTGGGGCCTCAGCGCTGTTCGGGCCAGGTTTGTACACGCCTCAGATGGCGGCGGCTGCAATGTCGTTGGGCGGTGGCACCAGTTGCGGCAGTGCCTGGAGGGTTTCTGCATCGGTGCGGTACATCTTGAGGTACGGCCCATCCGTCAGCTCACCTGCACGCCGCAAGGCGGTTTCCACCGGCAGCTTGATGCCGCTGATGTGCAAGGTGATGCCCCGGCTGGCCAGTTGGCGGTGCAGCTGACCGAAGGTCTCCACGCCAGTGGCGTCCACCCGGTTGATGGGTTGTGCAAACAGGCAGACATGACGTACCTCGGGATGTCCGGCCAAGTGTTCGGCGATGGCGCGGTCAAAGTCGCTGGCAGCGGCAAAATCCAACTCGGCGTCCATGCGCAGCGCATAGAGCTGGGGTGCTAGCGGGGGCAGTTTCCAAAGGTGCCGATCGCGCAGGCTGCCGTCGGGGTGCAGGCCCACTTCGATGATGCGCGGGTGCAACCGCGTATGCAAAAAGTGGCTCAGGCCCACCAGCACGCCGGTCATCACGCCCCAATAAATGCGCGGGGCGGTGGCCAATGTGATGGCAAAGGTCACACCGGCCGTGAATGTTTCCACACGGTCAATGCGCCAGAGTTTCAGAAATTGCCGGGGCTGGAACAAGTTGAGCACGGCCACGATGACGGCGGCCGCCATGACCGAGCGCGGCACGAACTGCAGCGCAGGCATGAGGATCAGCAAGGCCAGCAGCACAAAGCCGACGGACGCTACCACCGCCCAGCCTGAGCGCGCCCCTGCGTACAGCATGAGCGCCGAGCGCGAAAACGAGGTGCTGGTTGGGAAGCTGCCGGAGAACGCCGAGGCCAGTTTGGCCAGGCCTTGGCTGAAGAGTTCGGTGCTGTCGTCCCAGCGTTTGCCGTCGCGCTGGCACTCAATGCGGGCGCTGGAGGCGGTCTCCAGAAAGCTCACCAACGCAATCACCATGGCGGGCACCCACAGCTGGTTGAGCATCTCCAGGCCCGGCCAGTGCGGCCAGTAAAAGCCAGGCAATCCCGAGGGCAACAGACCCACAATGGCGCCGTGCTCGGCATAACCCGTGACATAACCCAGCGCCGAGGCTACCCCCATCACCAGCATGATGCCCGGCCAGCGGGGCTTGTATTTGCGCAGCAAGAGCAGCACGGTCAGGCTGCCCAGCCCAAACAGGGCAGGCCAGCCTGTGAGCCAGTCGGACCAGGTGCTCACGTCCCAACTCCAGGCTTTGACGCCCAGCAAGGCAGGCACTTGCGAGGCCATGATCAACAAGGATGCGGCTTGTGTGAAGCCCATCATCACCGGGGCGCTGACCAGGTTGATGAGCCAGCCGTAATGGCCCAGACCCAGCAGCAGCTGGATGCCTCCCGACAGCAGCGACAGCCACACAGCCAGCGAAACCCATTCGGCAGAGCCCGGCTCGGCCATGCCCGTGAGAGAGGCACCGATCAACACACAGGTGAGCGCTGCGGGACCCACCGACAAGCGGTTGGCGCTGCCAAACAGCACGGCCAGCAGGGCCGGGATCAGGCAGGCATAAAGCCCAGTGACCAGGGGCATGCCGGCCAGGCCGGCATAGGCCACGGCTTGCGGCACCATCACCAAGGCCACCGTCAAGCCGGCCAGCACCTCGGTGCGGGCCAGCGATGCGGTCAGGCGGGGCCAGTCTCGGAAGGTGAGGAATTTTTTTATATAAGCCATGCCCGATCTTAGCTGCGATGGCTTCAGCGTTGTGGCATGTCTTTGACAGAGTAGCCCAGGCTGACGGTCGCATCTTCAGGGATGGCAGGGACGGTGGCGTCCCAGGCCTCCCATGCAGCGCGCATCGCGTCCAAGCGCTCAGGCTCGCGCTTGGCGATGTTGGCGCGCTCGCGCTCGTCGGCCGGGATGTTGAACAAATAGTCGTTGCCGTCCACCCGCAGGTATTTGTAGTCGCCCATGCGCAGGGCGCGCTGGCCCCGGTGGTTCATGCGCCAGTAAAGGGGCCGCTCAAATTGGTGTTGGGCGTTGCGCAGCAGGGGGGCGAGCGACACGCCGTCAAACGGGTGGTCGGCATGAGCCTCTGCACCGGCCAGCTCCACCATCGTGGCCGACCAGTCCATGGTCATGCAGTGCTGGGCGGATGTGCCGCCCGGTGCGACGACAGCAGGCCAGTGCGCGATCCACGGCACGCGGATGCCGCCTTCGGTCAGGTCCATCTTGCCGCCCACCAGCGGCCAGTTGTCGCTGAAACGCTCGCCGCCGTTGTCGCTGGTGAAGACGATCAGGGTGTTGTCGAGCTGGCCGGTTTTTTTGAGCGCATCCACCACCCAGCCAATGCCCTCGTCCATGTGGTGGATCATGCGGTGGTAGGTGTGGATGTTGCCGCCGTGCAGGTGGAACAGGTTGTCCTTGACCTCTTGGGCCAGCGCATGGTCTTCGCGGGTTTCCCAGGGCCAGTGCGGTGCGGTGTAGTGCAGGCTCAAAAAGAATGGCGTGCCTTGCGCGGCGCCAGGCGCCATGCGGTTCACAAAGTCCACCGCCTTGTTGGAAAGCAGGTCGGTCAGGTAGCCGTCTTCGTGCTTTTCTTCTTCGTTGGTGTAGAGGTCGTGCGTGCCGTTGTTGCTGGCGTGGGTGAAGTAGTCCACGCCGCCCGACATGGGACCAAAGAACTCTTCGTAGCCCGACTTGATGGGGCTGAAGTGGGGCGGGTAGCCCAGGTGCCATTTGCCGATCAGGGCAGTGCGGTAGCCGCTGGCTTTGAGCAGGGACGGCAGCGTGGGGTGCTCGGGCGGCAGGCCCAGAACAGCGCTGCCTTTGCTTTTGCTGTTGATCGGTTCGTCGGCGCCGCCGCGCAGGCGGTACTGGTAGCGGGCGGTCATCAGCGCAAAGCGGGTGGGCGAGCACACGGGCGAGTTGGAATAGCCCTGCGTGAACTTGAGGCCGGCTGCGGCCAGTTGGTCGAGCACGGGCGAGACCTTGCCGAACTTTGCGTCGCGGCCACCGTAGCAGCCGAGGTCGGCAAAACCGAGGTCGTCGGCCACGATGAAGATGATGTTGGGGCGTAGGTTGTT
Organism: Limnohabitans sp. 2KL-1; assembly: GCF_003063435.1. Classification (GTDB taxonomy): domain Bacteria; phylum Pseudomonadota; class Gammaproteobacteria; order Burkholderiales; family Burkholderiaceae_C; genus Limnohabitans_A. The sequence continues at coordinate 770,654 of NZ_NESL01000001.1, forward strand.
GGTCATGGGTTTATTCGACTTTCATGCCGGTGGATTTGACCACCCGGCCGTAGCGTTGAGACTGGTCAGCCAGGCGTTTGACGGCGTCTGCGCCCGTCAGGCCTTCGTAAAACAAATCCATGCCGGTCAGCTGGGCCTGCGTGTCGGTGCGCTTCAAGGCGTTGGTGAAAGATTTTTGCAACAGCTGCACCACCGGCTCGGGCGTCGCGGCAGGCACCATGGCCACGTAGAGCACTTCGAGTTCCAAGTCCTTCAGGCCCAGTTCGGCCACGGTGGGGATTTCGGGTGCCGAGCGTGAACGCTGGCGGCTGGTCACGGCCAGTGCGGTGATCTTGCCCGTCTTCACATGGGGCAGCATGCCCGGTGTGGCCAGCACGCCTGCATCCACTTCGCCCGCCAGCACGGCGGTCACGGCTGGGGTGTTGCCTTTGTAGGGCACATGCTGGATCTTGATGTTCGAAGCGTCCATGAAAATTTCAGAAGCCAGATGGCCCGGGCTGCCGCTGCCCGCGCTGCTGAAGTTCAGGCCCTTGCCCTTGCCTTGGGCGATCAGGTCTTTGAGTGTTTTGAAGCCGGTGCTGGGGTGCGCCCCCACCAGCAAGCCCGAAGAGACCATGACCATGATGGGCCGCAGGTCTGTGGGCTTGAAGGCCATGTTTTTGTAGATGTAGGGGTTGACCGTGAAGGTGGTGTCGATGCCAAACAGCACGGTGTAACCATCGGCCGGGCTTTTGGCCACAAAGTCGGCCCCGATGTTGCCACCTGCGCCGGGTTTGTTTTCCACCACCACGGGTTGTTTGTATTGGGTGGTGATGGCTTCACCCACCGTGCGGGCCAGGTAGTCAGCCGGGCCACCCGCCGGAAAGTTGGTGATGAACTTCACCGGTTTTGCAGGATAGCTTTGGGCCCATGCAGGGACTGAGAGGGTGCAGGCGGTAATGCCCAGGCACAGCGCTGCGTGCCAAGGTGTGCGAGAAATTTTCATGAAGATTTTGTTTGTCAGTTTGTGATGCGCTGCAGCGCAGCCAACGGGCTGAAAGCAGCGTTGGGCCATGAATGGGGTGGCGCAAACCGTAGCCCGTTCAGTCCAGTTGCACGCCCGTGGCTTTGATGGGTTTTTCCCAGCGGGTCAGGTCGGCTTTTTGGGCTGCTGCCAGATCGGCTGAACTGGAGCCAATGGGCTCGTAACCGAGCTTGAGCATTTTGTCTTTCATGGCCGGGTCGCGAGCGATCTTCATCATCGCTTTTTCAAGGCGTGTGAGCGCATCGGCTTTCAGGCCGGCCGGACCGTACATGGCAAACCAGGCCGTGGCGTCCATGTTCACACCCGATTCTTTGAGCGTGGGTACTTCAGGCACCTGCGGGTCACGTTTGCTGCCGGTCACAGCGATGATGCGGACCTTGCCTGCACGGTGCATTTCGGCGGTTTCGGAAACCACGTCAAATTTGTAGCCGATGTGGCCGCCCAGCAGGGCGTTGTTGGCGGGCGAGCCGCCCTGGAAGGGCACATGGTTGAGGCTGATGCCGGCGGACTGCTCCATCAACACGCCCATGAAGTGCGGCAAGGTACCCGCTCCGGGCGTGCCATAACTGGCGTTGCCCGGATCGCTTTTGGCTTTGGCCACCATGTCGGTCACGTTTTTCACATTGCTGGCAGGGCCGGACACCACGCCAAACTGAAAACGTGCGATTTGCGAGACGGGTGTGAAATCTTTCACGGCGTCGTAGTCGAGCTTTTTGTAGACGTGAGGAAAGAGCACCATCGGGCCACTGGGCAGTACGATCACGGTTTGGCCATCGGGCTTGGCGGCTTTGACGGCGTTCAGCGCGATGCGCCCGCCTGCGCCGGGTTTGTTGTCCACGATGATGGGACCAAAGTCCTCGCGCAAGGCGTCAGCCACCAAACGGGCCAGCACATCGGCCGAGCCGCCGGGCGGGAATCCCACCATGATTTTCAGTGGCGGTTTGTCTTGTGCCTGAAGAGTGGGGGGCATCAGGGCCAATGTCAGGGCGGCCAAGCCGAGCGCGAGGCGTGCGATGCGATGGGGGCGGCTGTAGCGGAGGCGGTGAGTGAGGTGCATGAACATGTCCGAAAGGGGTTCAGGGGATTCTGTGTAGAAAAAATACCAATCGGGTCAGAATGTAGTGCCTTGACCGACAATTGATCTAATCAATCAACCCCCCGGAAAACCCTGATGACGCTGTCCCCCTCCCAACGTCTGGCATCGATTGACGACCTGCTTTTGTACCGGCTGGGTCGTTTGTCCAGTGTGGCTGGAGCCATGGTGGTGCGTTTGTGTGAGGGGGGGTACGGCATCACCCGGCGCGAATGGGCGGTGGTGGCGCAACTTTATGAAAACGGCAGTTTGCCGCCGTCTGCCCTGGCCGAACGGATGCACCGTGACCGTGCGCGCACATCGCGGACTTTGAGCGCCTTGGTGCAAAAGCAGCTGGTGCTGCGCACCATCCCCGCCAATGATCGGCGCAGTGCGCTGGTCTCGCTCACGCCCGCGGGCCAACAACTCTACGAAGCTTTGATGCCTCAGGTCCAAGTCATCAACAGCCAGATCTTGAGCGCATTGTTGCCCGGTGAGGTGGTGCTTTTTGACGAGGCTTTGGCGCGCTTACAAGCCTGTGCCCAGGCCTTGTGGGCCGAGAAGGGCCCTGATTTGCCCAAGGCGAATCGGCGTCAGGGTCAGCGTGGCAAGGACGGGGCGTGATGGTTTCATGGCGATGGTTGGGGTGGTTTGGGTTTTGCGCTTGCGTGTGGCCCTGGCCCGCGCAGGCTTCAGAGGTCTGGTTTGGCTGGGTGAGCTGGGTCATGGATGGCGACACGGTGGTGCTGGTTCGCCAGGGACAGCAAGAGCCGGTCAGGTTGCGCATTGAGGGCATGGACGCGCCCGAGACCTGTCAGCCTGGCGGTCAGGAGGCCCGTGAAGCCTTGATTCGTTTGGCGCTGCGCAAACCGGTTCAGGTGGTCGATCACGGCCAGGATTCGTACGGCAGACAGATTGGACGTTTGTCGGTGGACGGGGTGGATCTGGGGGCCGAGATGGTGCGTTCGGGCATGGCCTGGGCCTACAGTTTTCGCACGGGCAAAGGTCCTTACGCGGGGTTGCAGCGGCAGGCCCAAAAACAAAACAGGGGACTGTTTGCCGCACGAGATGCGGCCATGTCACCGGCTGTGTTCAGAAAATTCCATGGCAGTTGCCACGGAAGCTGACCCGCAGCGCGGCGGCATCTCCAGTTAGCCCTGTCTTTGTGGGTGCGCGCTTTGACGGCGGTCAGGCAAGGCTTTTGCAGCCGAGGTGGTTTTTGAGCGGAGCCCACCTCGACAAAAAGAACAGGTCCGAGGCCATCCTTTTGGGTGACGGCATCAGGGACGATGCGCCGCGCAAACGGGACAGCCTGGATGGCGTTGCATGCGGATGTCGGTCCAGGACAGTTCGCGGCCATCCAGCATGAGCAGACGCCCGGCCATGTGGCTGCCCATGCCACTCAAAATTTTCAGGGCTTCGGCCGCCTGCACGGTGCCGATGATGCCCACCAGCGGGGCAAACACGCCCATGGTGGCGCAGCGTGTTTCTTCGGGCAGTTGCGCGGGCGGGAAGATGCACGCGTAACAAGGCGCGTCGGCTTGCGTGCTGTCGAACACCGACACTTGGCCGTCCATGCGAATGGCCGCGCCCGAGACCAGCGGTTTGCGGTGGATCACGCAGGCCAAGTTCACGGCTTGGCGTGTTTCAAAGTTGTCGCAACAGTCGATCACCACGTCGGCTTGCGCAACCAAGGTGTCCAGCAGGGCGGCGTCGGCCCGCTGGGTCACCGCTGTCACTTTCGCGTCGGGGTTGATGTGTGCAATGGCGGTGCGCACCGATTCGGCTTTGTACTGGCCTACCCGGTCCAATGTGTGCGCAATCTGACGCTGCAAATTGGTGGCATCGACCTGGTCGTGGTCGACCACGGTGATGTGACCTACGCCTGCGCTGCCCAAGTACAGGCTGACCGGCGAACCCAAGCCACCTGCGCCAATGATCAGGGCGTGGGAGGCGAGCAGTCTTTCCTGGCCGTCAATGCCCAGTTCGTTGAGCAAAATGTGCCGCGAGTAGCGCAGCAGCTGAGCGTCATCCATGAAGTGAGTCGGTCCGTGGTGGCCTCAGTCTTTTTTCTCGACTTTGCGTTCTGCCAGGGTGGTGCTGGCTTTGACGGGCTGGCCCTTGAGCTGTTTGAGGGCTTGGGCCAGCTGGAAGTCCTTGTCCGAGCCGAATTCGGGCAGGCGTCGCTCTGCAGCCGGTTTTTTGGCTTCTTCCTCGAGCTTTTTCATGGCCTCTTCTCGTGCCTGCTCGCGGGCAGGGTCTGTTTTCTCTTCGGCTTCCTTGCCATTGGACAGGTGTTTTTGCAGGTCGGCTTCGCGGGTGCGCAGGGCAGCAAACACGTTGCCATTTTCGGTCTCGTCGAGCATCACCTCGGGGACGATGCCTTTGGCCTGTATGGCACGGCCGTTGGGGGTGTAGTAGCGTGCGGTGGTGATTTTCAAGGCGGTGTCAGGGCCCAGTTGGCGCACGGTTTGCACCGAGCCTTTGCCAAAGGTCTGACTGCCCATGAGGGTGGCGCGTTTGTAGTCCTGCAGTGCACCGGCCACGATTTCGCTGGCCGAAGCCGATCCTTCGTTGACCAGCACCACCAAGGGCACCTTTTTCAGGGCACCTCCGGTTGCCTGCGTCATGCGGGTGATGGGGTCATTGCCGCTGTTGCGACGCCAGAATTGGGGGGAGGCCTTGTAAGTGAACTTGCTTTCTTCGAGCTGGCCGTTGGTGGTCACCACTGTGACGTTTTCTGGCAGGAATGCTGCGGAAAGGGCCACAGCGGCGTCCAGCAGGCCACCTGGATCGTTGCGCAGATCAAGCACCAAGCCTTTGAGTTGTGGCTCCTGTTTGTACATGTCCTCGATCTTGCGGGCAAAGTCTTCCACCGTGCGTTCCTGGAACTGGGACACGCGTATCCAGCCATAACCGGGCTCGATCAACTTGGACTTGACCGACTGTGTCTTGATTTCTTCGCGGATGATGGTGACCGGGAAGGTGCGGTTTTCGTCCTTGCGGAAGATGGTGAGCAGGACCTTGGTTTTGGGCTCTCCGCGCATGCGCTTGACGGCGTCGTTCAGGGTCAGGCCCTTGACGGCGGTGCCGTCAATTTTGGTGATCAGGTCATTCGGTTTGAGCCCGGCCCGGTCCGCAGGCGAACCTTCGATGGGTGATACCACCTTCACCAGGCCGTCTTCCTGGCTGATCTCGATGCCCACGCCGACAAATTTGCCCGAGGTGCCCTCGGAAAATTCCTTGAAACTTTTCTTGTCGAAATACTGCGAGTGTGGGTCCAGGCTGGCCACCATGCCGGAGATGGCTTCGGTGATCAGCTTTTTCTCGTCCACGGGCTCTACATAATCGCTCTTGACCATGCCAAAAACGGCCGCCAGTTGCTGCAGCTCTTCAAGCGGCAAGGGCGCCATGTTGCCGCGGGCCACGGTTTGCAGCGACACGGTGGTCAGTGCGCCAGCCAGGGCGCCCACGCTGAGCCAGCCGACGATCTTGAGTTTGTGTCCCATTGTGCGAGTGCGTATGCAGTGAAATTCAGATCAATATACACCCGCAAGCCCCGTGGCGTGGGGCTTGGCGTGTAAATTCATGAAAAGGCCTCGCTTGTTTCAGGCCTTGCTTTGGTTGGCAACGGCGGCGGCGGCCTTGGCTGCTGCCTCTGCATCGCCCAGGTAATAGTGGCGGATGGGCTTGAGATGGGCGTCGAGTTCGTACACCAGAGGAATGCCATTCGGGATGTTCAGGCTCACGATGTCCTCGTCGGAAATGCCATCCAGGTACTTGATCAGCGCGCGAATCGAGTTGCCATGCGCTGCGATCAGGACACGTTTGCCACTTTGGATGCTGGGGGCGATCACATCGTTCCAGCAAGGCATGACACGCGCTACCGTGTCTTTCAGGCATTCCGTCAGCGGCACGACGTCGGGGTGGGGATAACGGCGGTCACTGCGCTCGCAGCGGGTGTCGGATGCTTCCAAGGCTGGCGGGGGGGTGTCGTAGCTGCGACGCCAGACCAGTACCTGCTCATCACCGAATTGTTTGGCCATGTCGGCCTTGTTCAGGCCTTGCAGTGCGCCATAGTGGCGTTCGTTCAGGCGGTAGTCCTTGGTCACGGGCAGCCAGGTGCGGTCCATCTCGTCCAGGGTGTACCAGAGCGTGTGGATGGCCCGCTTGAGCACCGAGGTGTAGCACAGGTCAAAGTCCCAGCCTTCTGCCTTGAGCAATTTGCCTGCCGACATGGCCTGGCTCACGCCAGTCGGGGTCAAGTCGACATCGGTCCAGCCGGTGAAGCGGTTTTCCAAATTCCAGGTGGATTCGCCATGGCGAATGAGGACAAGTTTGTACATAGGCAAAGTGGCCACAGAAGGGGTTGAAAACAAGGGATAAGCCCGTCATTTTAGAATCGGAGCTTCGCGCCTTGCTCACAGGGCTGTATTTTTGGGTTCACAAGGGTCTGATTCGTGAAATTTTTCCTCGACAACTGGATGTTGCTGGCCGTTGCGCTGGCTTCGGGTTTTGCTTTGCTCTTGCCGGTGCTGACCAAGGGAGGCGGTCTCGATCCTCAAACCATGGTGCAGTTGATGAACCGCGACAAAGCGGTCGTCATTGACGTGTGCGAGCCCGACGAGTTTGCCAATGGCCATGTCATTGGCTCCAAAAACGTGCCGTTGGGGCAACTCGAGGACAAATTGGCCCAAGTGGTCAAAAACAAGTCGGCGCAGCTGGTCATGGTGTGCCAGGTTGGCGCGCGCTCTGCCCGTGCCGCAACCACCGCACGCAAACTGGGATACGAGAACGTGCAGTCGCTCTCGGGTGGCCTTAAGGCCTGGCAGGCAGCCAGCATGCCGATCGAAAAAGCCTGATCAGCTTTGCCTTCATTTTTTTAGGAATTTCCATGCAATCCGTCAAGATGTACACCACCGCCGTGTGTCCCTATTGCATCCGTGCCAAGCAAATCCTCAAAGCCAAGGGCGTGGAGCACATTGAGGAAATCCGCATCGACACCGACCCCGCGCAACGTGACCACATGATGCAGATCACCGGTCGACGCACAGTGCCGCAAATCTACATCGGTGCTACCCATGTGGGGGGCTGTGATGATTTGGTGGCGCTGGATGCCCGTGGCGGTCTGGTGCCTTTGCTGCAAGCGGTCTGAAAATCAGGGTTTTCACGCCGCCCGCCTGGACAGATGGCGGGCGTTCTTCATTGATAATCCTTTTGTCTCATCCCATTGGCCCGGTCAATACCACTGGGTTTTTACTTCAATAAGAGTTTTTCATGCCCGATACAGCTGTCACCCCCAACAACGAAGTTCAAACGCCGGTTTTCCAGATTCAGCGCGTGTACCTCAAAGAGGCTTCTCTGGAACAACCCAATTCGCCTGCGATCTTGCTCGACCCGCAGCAACCCAGCGTCGACATCCAGTTGGGTGTAGAGGCCACTCCCGTGGCCGATGGTGTTTTTGAGGTGTGTGTCACGGCGACCGTGCACACCAAAATCGGCGAGAAAACCGTTTTTCTGGCCGAATGCAAGCAAGGCGGCATTTTCGAAATCCGCAACTTGCCCGAAGACCAGATGGGTCCCATCATGGGCATCGCTTGCCCGCAAATCGTCTACCCCTATCTGCGTGGCAATGTGGCCGATGTGATCACCCGCGCCGGTTTCCCGCCTGTGCATTTGGCCGAGATCAACTTCCAGGCCATGTACGAACAGCAGCAAGCCCAGCAAGCGGCGGCCACGCCTCAATAAACACGGGCCTTGGTCGGACATCGGACATGCTTTGATGCAGATCAACCTGATTGGTGCCGGGGCTTGGGGAACCGCCATGGCGCTGGCAGCTTGCCAGCACCCGGCGCAGCACGATGTGGTTTTACATGTCCGGGACGAGGCACAGGCGTCCGCCATGCGCGAGCAAAGGCAAAATACCCGCTATTTGCCCGGCATTGCCTTGCCTGATCACTTGCGGATTTCAAGCGGTCCACTGACCGACTTTCTGGACCGCGCCCCGGCCCAATCCCTTTTCATCATTGCCACCCCCATGGCTGGTTTGCGGCCAGTGCTGCAGGCCATGCAAGGCTTGCATGCGCCAGTGGCCTGGTTGTGCAAAGGTTTTGAGTCAGCGACCGGTTGCATGCCCCATGAGGTGCAGGCTGAAGTGGCCCCTTCCCTGAAAGCGGGCGCTTTGAGTGGTCCCAGTTTTGCCTTGGAAGTAGCGCGCAGACAGCCGACAGCTTTGGTTGCTGCCAGTGTTCATGCGTCTGTGCGCGAGGCTTTGGTGGCGGCCTTTCATGGTCCACATTTGCGTGTTTACGCCAATGAAGACATCGTGGGGGTGGAAGTGGGCGGTGCCGTCAAGAACGTGCTGGCCATAGCCACGGGCTTGTGCGATGGTCTTGATTTGGGGCTGAATGCCCGGGCAGCCCTGATCACTCGGGGGTTGGCCGAAATGACACGCCTGGGTTTGGCTTTGGGTGCCAAAAGTGACACCTTCATGGGCTTGTCCGGTCTGGGTGATTTGGTGTTGACGGCCACGGGCGATTTGAGTCGCAACCGCAAGGTGGGGCTGCTGCTGGCCCAAGGCCTCAGTCTGGATCAGGCGGTGGCTTCCTTGGGGCATGTGGCAGAAGGTGTGTACAGCGCCAGAACCGTGTTACTGCGTGCCGAAAGTCTGGGCATCGACATGCCGATCACGCAAGCCGTGGTGGCCTTGCTCGATGGTCGCCTGAGTGCCCGTGATGCCGTGCAGATGCTGATGGGGCGAGGCCCTCGGGGTGAGGCGCTTTGATGGCGGTCCATGACAAACTTCAGCGAGCCGGCATGACTTCAGTGATTCAAAAACCCACTGTCTTGCAGCGGCTTTGGCTTCTGGTTGAGGGCTTTGATGGCCCATTGGCCTTTGCGGTGTTCATGTTGGCTTGTGCCGGCTTGTTGATCATGTACTCCTCCGGTTTTGACCATGGCACGCGTTTCGTTGATCATGGCCGCAACATGTTGATTGCCGGATTCGTCATGTTCGTGGTGGCCCAAATCCCACCGCCCAAACTGATGGCGTGGGCGGTCCCGGTTTATACCGTGGGCGTTTTACTGCTGGTGGCTGTGGCCATTTTTGGAATCACCAAAAAGGGGGCTCGGCGCTGGGTCAATCTGGGCGTGGTGATTCAGCCCAGCGAGATTTTGAAAATTGCCTTGCCCTTGATGTTGGCTGCTTGGTTCCAAAAGCGTGAGGGGCAGCTCAGGCCGTTTGACTTTGCGGTGGCATTGTTGATTCTGGGTATTCCTGTCGGTTTGATCATGAAGCAACCCGATCTGGGAACGGCTTTGTTGGTGCTGGCAGCCGGTTTGGCGGTGATTTTTTTTGCAGGACTCAAATGGCGCTGGATTTTGCCGCCTTTCGCATTGGGCTTGGCGGGCATTTTGGTGCTGGTCATCATGGAGCCTACTTTGTGTGCGCCCGACGTGGACTGGCATGTCTTGCACGAGTACCAGCGACAGCGCATCTGTACCTTGCTCGATCCGGCGCGTGATCCCTTGGGCAAGGGCTTTCACATCATCCAGGGCATGATCGCCATTGGCTCGGGCGGGTTTTGGGGCAAGGGCTTCATGCAGGGCACGCAAACCCATCTGGAGTTCATTCCGGAGCGCACCACCGATTTCATCTTTGCTGCTTTGGGTGAAGAGTTTGGCTTGGCAGGTGGACTGGTTTTGTTGGGTTGTTTCTTTTTTCTCATTTACCGAGCCTTGGTCATTGCGATGCAGGCCCCTACCGTCTTCAGCCGTTTGTTGGCCGGCAGCATGGCCATGATCTTCTTCACTTATGCTTTTGTGAACATGGGCATGGTCAGCGGCATCCTGCCTGTGGTGGGTGTGCCTTTGCCATTCATCAGCTACGGCGGCACGGCCATGGTGACCCTGGGACTGGCCTTGGGCATCCTCATGTCGATCGCCAAGTCCAAGCAATTGGTGCAAACCTGAGCCCAATCGCCTTGGCCGCCTGCTAATGAGTACACCGGCAAGGGACTTGATCAGTCTCTACAATGCCTTCCATGATTTCACGCGAACCCACCATCGAACGCCTGGCCACGGCCCGCGCCCTCTTGCTTGAGCCTTTTGGCCTGGATGAAACCCACCTGACGCAAGCCCTGAACGCCATCAAGGCCCATGCGGTCGATGACGCCGATTTGTACTTTCAGTACACCCGCTCCGAAGGCTGGAGCCTGGAAGAGGGCATCGTCAAGACCGGCAGCTTCAGCATCGACCAGGGCGTGGGTGTGCGGGCGGTGTCGGGCGAGAAAACCGCCTTCGCTTATTCAGACGACATCTCCGAAGCCTCTTTGATGGACGCGGCCATGACGGTGCGCTCCATTGCTTCGGTTGCGCAAAACAAGCGCATCAAGGTGCCAGCGCGCAAGGTGTCGGCCAGCCGCTCGCTCTACCCCTCGCTGGACCCGATGTCCACTCTGGACAGCACGGCCAAGGTGAACTTGCTTGGCCGCGTCGAAAAAATGGCCCGTGCCAAGGACCCGCGTGTGGTGCAGGTCATGGCGGGTTTGGCCACCGAATACGACGTGGTCATGGTGGCCCGCGCTGACGGCACATTGGCTGCTGATGTGCGCCCTTTGATCCGTCTGTCGGTCACGGTGATCGCCGAACAAAACGGCCGCCGCGAAGTCGGCAGCGCTGGCGGTGGTGGCCGTTTTGGCTTGGCCTACTTTGACGACGCCATGGTTGAGAGCTACGTGCAAGAAGCCGTGTCGGCCGCGCTCATCAATCTCGACGCCCGCCCCGCGCCTGCGGGCGAGATGACGGTGGTGCTGGGCAATGGCTGGCCCGGCGTGCTGCTACACGAGGCCGTGGGCCACGGCCTGGAAGGCGACTTCAACCGCAAGGGCTCGAGCGCCTTCAGCGGCCGCATCGGCCAGCGCGTAGCCGCCAAGGGCGTGACGGTGCTCGACGACGGCACCATCGCCGACCGCCGTGGCTCGCTGAACGTGGACGACGAAGGCCACGCCAGCCAAAAGAACGTGCTGATCGAAGACGGCATTTTGCGCGGCTACATCCAGGATTCGATGAACGCCCGCCTCATGGGCGTCAAGCCCACGGGCAATGGCCGCCGCGAAAGCTACGCCCATGTGCCCATGCCGCGCATGACCAACACCTACATGCTGGGCGGCGACAAGAGCCCCGAAGAAATCGTGGCCAGCATCAAAAAAGGCCTGTACGCCACCAACTTTGCGGGTGGCCAGGTGGACATCACCAGCGGCAAGTTCGTGTTCTCGGCCAGCCAGGCTTACTGGGTGGAAAACGGCAAGATCCAGTACCCCGTGAAGGGCGCGACCCTGATCGGCAGCGGCCCCGAGTCACTCAAGAAAATCAGCATGATCGGCAACGACATGAAGCTCGACTCGGGCGTGGGCACCTGCGGCAAGGAAGGCCAAAGCGTGCCGGTGGGCGTGGGTCAGCCGACCTTGCGCATCGACGGCTTGACGGTCGGCGGCACAGCCTGAACTTGAAAAACGGGCCTGCGGGTTTGTCCCCGGACCGGCCCGTCAGGAACTGTCATCCAACTGTGCTACATTGAATCCCATGTCTTCGCGCATCGCTTTTTACTTTTTTTATTTTTGGTTCTCAGTCCCCGGCGGACGAGAGGCGAGCGCATAAGCACCCGAACATCTCGATACACACCGCCGGAGCCCCAAAGCCCGGCGGTTTTTTTTCACCTGTCTTTTTTCAATTGAGGAGTCCACGATGAACGCCAAAACCGCAGCCCCTGAAAGCTGGTATCCGAATGCCGCCGATCGCACAGGCCAGACCGACGACGAACGCATCAAGGACATCACCGTGCTCCCGCCTCCAGAACATTTGATCCGCTTCTTCCCGATCGCCGGCACGGCCACCGAAACCCTGATTTCCCAAACCCGCCAATCGATCGCCAACATCGTGCACGGCAAGGATGACCGACTGTTGGTCATCATCGGCCCTTGTTCGATCCACGACCCGGCTGCGGCGCTTGATTACGCCCGCCGCTTGAAGCCCCTGCGCGAGAAGTACGCCGACAGCCTAGAAATCGTGATGCGCGTGTATTTCGAAAAACCGCGCACCACGGTGGGCTGGAAGGGCTTGATCAACGATCCCTACCTCGATGAAAGCTACCGCATCGACGAAGGCCTGCGCATCGCACGCCAGCTGCTGATCGAAATCAACCGCCAAGGCCTGCCTGCGGGCAGCGAATTCCTCGACGTGATTTCGCCCCAGTACATCGGCGACCTGATCAGCTGGGGCGCCATCGGCGCCCGCACCACCGAGAGCCAAGTGCACCGCGAGCTGGCTTCGGGCCTGTCGGCGCCCATCGGCTTCAAGAACGGGACGGACGGCAATATCAAGATCGCCACCGATGCGATCCAGGCCGCAGCGCGTGGCCACCACTTTTTGTCGGTGCACAAGAATGGCCAGGTCGCCATCGTGCAGACCCAGGGCAACAAGGACTGCCATGTGATCTTGCGCGGCGGCAAAGCGCCCAACTACGACGCCGACAGCGTGGCCGCAGCCTGCAAGGAACTGGAAGCCGCCAAGCTGCCCGCCACCTTGATGGTGGACTGCAGCCATGCCAACAGCAGCAAAAAGCACGAGCGTCAGATTGATGTGGCCAAGGATATTGCCGCGCAGATCAGCGGTGGCTCGCGCCAGGTGTTCGGCATCATGGTGGAGAGCCACTTGGTCGACGGTGCCCAGAAGTTCTCTCCTGGTCAAGACGACGTGACGAAATTGACTTACGGTCAAAGCATCACGGACGCCTGCATCGGCTGGGATGACAGCTTGGATGTGTTGCAGGTATTGTCCGAGGCCGTCAAGGCGCGTCGTAACCGCTGAAGGTTCTGGTTCAGCCGGGCGGGGGTGCGGCTGACGAAGCCGCAGCCACTGCCGGGCTGGCGCTGAATTCGCGCCACAGCAGGTAAAGCCCACTGCTCACCACCACGGAGGCGCCGAGCAGCACGGCTTGGTCGGGCACTTGGCCAAAGACCAACCAACCGCCCAGCGTCATGTAGAGGATTTGCTGGTAGAGAAACGGTCCCAGTACGGAGGCTGAAGCAAATCGGTGCGCTTGCGCCGCAAAATAGTGGCCTGCTCCGCCGCTCAGACCCGTGATGGCGAGTATCAGCCATTGCCAACCGTTGCTTGGCGTTTGCCAAGTCCACATTGCAAAAGGCGTGAGCACCAGCGTGGCCACCATGGCCGAGGCCAGTTGCATGGTGGCCGGGTGTTCGTGCTCGGCCAGGCGGCGCGTGAGCATGTTGAAAAAGGCGTACAGAATGGCATTGCCAGCCGACAGCAAAATGGCCGGATGAAAAGCCTGTGTGCCTGGCCGGATGATGATGAGTACGCCCACGAAGCCCGTGGCGATGGCCAGCCAGCGGCGGGTGTCCAGCCTCTCCCCCAGCAGCCAGCCAGAAAGTATGGCGATCAGGATCGGCACCGAAAACTGCATGGCACCGGTCTCGGCCAACTGCAGGTATTGCAGGGCCCAGAAGTTCAGACCTGTCATGGTGGCCAACATCATGCCGCGCAACAATTGCAGCCTGGGATAGTGCCAGCGCACCAGTTTCAGCCCCATGCTCGGGCCGAAGATGAGCAATGAAAACAGCGAGTGCGTCAGAAAACGCAGCCAGACCACCTGCAACACGGGCAACGCCAGCACCAGCCACTTGGCGGCAGTGTCCAGCATCGCAAAACACAGTGTGGTCAGTGTGACCAAACCGATGCCGATGCGCCGATGGCGGGCGCTGCTTTGAAGCATGAGATCAGGCCAGCGTCAAGGCTTCCAGCAGCCTGGCGTGAATTCCGCCAAAGCCACCGTTGCTCATGCACAGCAGGTGGTCGCCGGGCTGCACTCTCGCCAGAACCTGTGCAATCACCTCGTCTATGTTGCGGCCCACTTGCGCTCGATTTCCCATGGGCTCGAGTACGGCTGAAGCGTCCCAGCCCAACCCGCCCGTATGGCAAAAGGCCAGATCGGCTTCTTCGAGGCTCCAGGGCAGCTGGGCTTTCATGGTGCCCAGCTTCATGGTGTTGCTGCGAGGCTCAAAGATCGCCAGGATGCGGGCATCACCCACCTGACGGCGCAGGCCATTGACGGTGGTCCGGATGGCCGTGGGGTGGTGGGCAAAGTCGTCGTAAACGGTAATTTTGTTCACCGTGCCGCGCACTTCCATGCGGCGTTTGACGTTTTCAAAAGTAGCCAAGGCTTGTGCCGCCACGGCGGGAGCCACGCCCACATGTTCGGCGGCGGCGATGGTGGCCAATGCGTTGAGCTGGTTGTGCACGCCGCCAATGGACCATTGCACCTCGGCCATCGGTTTGCCGGCTTGCAGCACCTTGAAGCTGGACGGCTCGCCCTCGGCCACGAAATCGCTCACGGCCGAGCCGAAAGTCCGGACCTCACTCCAGCAGCCTTGACCCAGCACACGGGTCAGGCTTTCTTCCAGGCCATTGACCACCAAGCGGCCCGAGCCGGGCACGGTGCGCACCAGGTGGTGGAACTGGCGCTCGATGGCCGCCAGGTCGTCAAAGATGTCGGCGTGGTCGAATTCCAGGTTGTTGAGGATCGCGGTGCGCGGGCGGTAGTGCACGAACTTGCTGCGCTTGTCGAAGAAGGCGGTGTCGTATTCGTCGGCTTCGATCACGAAATACTTCCCGCCACCCAGCCGGGCCGACACACCAAAGTTGAGCGGCACACCACCGACCAGAAAGCCCGGTTGCAGCCCGGCCTGTTCCAGCACCCAGGTGAGCATCGAGGTGGTGGTGGTTTTGCCGTGGGTGCCCGCCACCGCCAGCACATGTTGGCCTTGCAGCACATGTTCGGCCAGCCACTGCGGGCCGCTGGTGTAGGGCGCACCGGCTTCCAAAATGGCTTCCATCAGCGGAAATCTCGGACTGCCGTCGGCCAGTCGGGAACGACTGACGACGTTGCCGATCACATACATATCGGGTTGGAGTGCCATCTGGTCGGCACCAAAGCCTTCGATCAGGTCGATGCCCAGGGCCCGCAGCTGGTCACTCATGGGCGGGTAAACACCTGCGTCACAGCCTGTGACCCGATGCCCGGCTTCTCGCGCCAGTGCTGCCAAACCACCCATGAAGGTGCCACAAATGCCCAGAATATGAATATGCATGGGGGGATTTTAGGTGGGCAGATCGGTGCACGCGGGCACAATCCATGCCCATGAACGATGTTGCGCTTGAAATTGCTGCTACCGCCGCCCGTCTGGTGGTGGAAGAAGGCCTGGCCTTTGGTCCGGCCAAGCACCGGGCCCTGAAAGAGTTGGGTTTGCCTGGCCGCACGGCTTTGCCTCCCAACGACGTGGTCGAGGCCGAGGTGCGCGACTACATTGCGCTGTTTTGCAGCGACACCCAGCCCGGCGAGTTGCTCGCTTTGCGTGAATTGGCACGGGTATGGATGCAGCGGCTGGCCGAATTTCGCCCGCACCTTGGGGGTGCGGTTTGGCAGGGCTGGGCCACCCGTTTGTGCGACATCGATTTGGCCTTGTTTTGCGACGACCCCAAGTCGGCCGAGATCGCGCTGATCAACCAGAACCAGCGCTACGAGGTGCAAACGGTGCAGGGTCTGCACGGCGACGAGGTGGATGTGCTCAGTTTGCACAGCTTTTGCAAACCGTTGAACGAAGATGTGGGTGTGCACCTGCGCATTTACGATCTGGACGATTTGCGCGGGGCCTTGTTGCCCGATGCGCAAGGCCGCTCGCCCCGGGGGGATTTGACCGCCTTGGAGCGTCTGCTGGCGGCATGAAAGACAATCGCCGCATGACTTCTGAATCTCCAACACAAGCCCGGCGACTGTGGCTGACGGCAGCGGGCGCGGCAGCGGCTTTGACCGGTGCCGGTCTGGCCTGGTGGCGGCTGGAGCCGCATGCGGCTTTGCCCGGTGCTGACCATGCCTTGTGGACGCAGCGCTTTGAGACCGTTTCAGCCGACAGTTTGAACATGGCGGATTTCCGGGGCAAGCCTTTGCTGGTGAACTTCTGGGCCACCTGGTGCCCGCCTTGTGTGGAGGAGTTGCCCCTGATTGACGCCTTTTGGCGTGAACATCAGGCCCATGGCTTCCAGGTGGTGGCTTTGGCGATTGACCAGCCGAGCGCGGTCAGGCGCTTTCTGGCCAAGCAACCCCTGGGGTTTCCGGTCGGTCTGGCGGGTCTGGGGGGCACGGAGCTGGCCAAAACACTGGGCAACGCAGCGGGTGGGTTGCCCTTCAGTGTGTTTTTCAATGCAGATGGCAGCATTTGGCGGCAAAAGCTGGGGCAGTTGTCCAAAGACGATCTGGCGCAGTGGCGGGCGACCCGGGCCTGATGCGCAAGGTTTTGCTTTAACACATTTGTCAAGCCTGAAATCTGCACTCTTTGCGGCTTGAAGAGGCCTTTTTCGAGGGTTTTTACTGAAAATTGGTGTAAATTCGTCCGATTACGTTGGCTCAAGCAATGGAGGACCTATGGATTTGCGCAAACTCAAAACCCTGATCGACTTGGTGTCGGACTCAAACGTCTCTGAACTGGAGATCACCGAAGCCGAAGGCAAGGTTCGCATTGTCAAGAGCATGGGCGTGGCTGCGCCGGTGATGGTGCAGCAAGCTGCTGTGGCCGCACCCATGGTGGCAGCGCCTGTGGCTGCAGCACCTGCTGCTGAAGTTCCGGCCGCGCCGGCTGCGGCTGCAGGGCACGCTGTCAAGTCGCCCATGGTGGGCACTTTCTACCGTTCGTCCAGCCCCGGTGCTGCGCCTTTTGTGCAGATCGGCTCGGTTGTCAAGGAAGGCGACACGCTGTGCATCATTGAAGCGATGAAGATCCTCAACGAGATCGAATCGGACAAGTCCGGTACGGTGACCCAGATCCTGTGCGAGAACGGTCAGGCGACCGAATACGGCCAGCCTTTGTTCATCGTCGAATAAACCGAACGGGGATTTCATGTTCAAGAAAATCCTGGTGGCCAACCGCGGTGAGATTGCCTTGCGCATCCAGCGCGCTTGCCGCGAACTCGGCGTGAAGGCCGTGATGGTGTATTCCGAGGCTGACAAAGAAGCCAAATACGTGAAGTTGGCCGAAGAAGCCGTCTGTATCGGCCCGGCGGCCTCGCCACTGAGCTACCTCAACATGCCCGCCATCATCTCGGCGGCCGAGGTGACCGATGCCGAGGCGATCCACCCCGGTTACGGCTTTTTGAGTGAAAACGCCGACTTTGCCGAGCGTGTCGAGAAAAGCGGTTTCCAGTTCATTGGCCCCACGCCCGAGTCGATCCGCATCATGGGCGACAAGGTCTCGGCCAAACAGGCCATGATCCGTGCCGGCGTGCCTTGCGTGCCCGGCTCCGAAGGCGAATTGCCCGATGACCCGGTGCAGATCCGCCGGATTGCCAAGAGCGTGGGCTACCCGGTGATCATCAAGGCCGCAGGTGGTGGTGGCGGGCGCGGTATGCGCGTGGTGCACACCGAAGCAGCGCTGATCAATGCGGTGCAGATGACCAAGGCCGAAGCGGGGGCTGCCTTCGGCAATCCTGCGGTCTATATGGAAAAGTTCCTGCAGAACCCGCGCCACATCGAAATCCAGATCCTGGCCGACAAGTTCAAGAATGCGGTCTATCTGGGCGAGCGTGACTGCTCCATGCAGCGGCGTCACCAGAAGGTGATCGAGGAAGCACCGGCACCGGGCATTCCCCGCAAGCTGATCGAGAAGATCGGCGAGCGTTGCGTGGCCGCCTGCAAGAAGATCGGTTACCGCGGTGCGGGCACCTTTGAGTTCTTGTTTGAAAACGGCGAGTTCTATTTCATTGAAATGAACACCCGTGTGCAGGTCGAGCACCCTGTGACCGAATGGATCACCGGTGTGGACATCGTCAAGACCCAGATCATGGTGGCTGCGGGCGAGAAATTGCCTTTCACGCAGCGTCAAATCCAGATCCGCGGTCATGCCATCGAGTGCCGCATCAATGCCGAAGACCCCTTCAAGTTCACGCCCTCGCCCGGTCGCGTCACGTCCTGGCACATGCCCGGTGGGCCGGGTGTGCGGGTGGACTCGCACGTTTACAACAACTACTTCGTGCCCCCGAACTACGACTCGATGATCGGGAAACTGATTGTTCATGGCGACACCCGCGAGCAGGCTTTGGCCCGCATGCAGACGGCCTTGAACGAGACGGTGATCGAGGGCATCAACACCAACATCCCGCTGCACCGCGAGCTGATGGTGGACGCCAAGTTCATGCAAGGCGGCACCAACATCCACTATCTGGAACACTGGCTGAGCCAGCACAAACGCTGAGACCGTATGTTTGAACTGAGCTTGCTGTGCCCGGAAGAACGGGTGGATGTCATGAGCGACGCGCTCGATGCCCTGGATGCCTTGAGTGTGTCGGTCGAAGACGCCGATGCCCAGACCCCGGCCGAGCAAGCCTTGTTTGGCGAACCGGGCATGCCGCCGCCCAAAGACGGCTGGCAGCGTTCGCGCGTGGTGGCGCTGTTCGCGCAAGAGGCGGCGGCCAAAGAGGCCGCGCAGCTTTTGGGCGTGCAGGATTTCTTTGATGGTTGCCGTTTGCTGGGCATTCAGGCGGTGGCCGATCAGGACTGGGTGCGTCTGACGCAGTCGCAGTTTGCGCCGGTGGAAATCACACCCGATTTCTGGATCGTGCCGACCTGGCACGAGCCGCCTGCGCAAGCACGGCAGATCATCCGTCTGGACCCCGGTCTGGCGTTTGGCACGGGCACGCACCCGACCACCCGCATGTGTTTGCGCTGGATTGCGCAGCATGGCGTGCAAGGTCAGCGCGTGCTCGATTACGGTTGCGGCTCGGGCATTCTGGCCATTGGCGCCGCCAAATACGGTGCGAGCGAGATCGATGCGGTGGACATCGACGATGCCGCTGTGACCGCAACCGAGCTCAATGCCGAGGCCAACCATGTCCGCTTGCAAGCGGGCTTGCCTGACAAGGCGCAGGGGCAGTACCAGACGGTGCTGGCCAACATCCTGGCCACGCCGCTCAAAGTGCTGGCACCTTTGCTGTGTTCTTATGTGGCGGCGGGCGGCTCGCTGGTGTTGGCGGGCATTTTGGAGCGTCAGGCCGATGAACTCAAAGCCGCTTATGCCCCATGGGTCGCGCTGGAAGTGACTGACAGCGAAGACGGCTGGATTCTGATGACGGCTGCAGCGTCCAGATGACGTGTCGTGCCGCCTGACTACAATGCTTGCATGAACAGGATCACCCGATGTCCCTCATGCAGCACGGTCTATCAAGTCGGATCTGAACATCTCCAGGCTGCCCATGGCTGGCTGCAATGTGGTCAATGCCAGCATATTTTTGACAGCACGGGTTTGGTTTTGCTTTGGGCGCCTGCTGAGGGATCCGCGCCCCCGTCTGCCGATGCCATAGCCTCTTCAAGTCCCGCACAAGTCAAGCGCATCCCCATAGAGGACTTGTTGCCGAGCAATGGCGCATCCACATCGCTCAGTGATGAGCCGGCCAGTTCCGATTTGCTGTCTTTTGAGCAAGCGTTGTCCAGTTTCAAGCCGATACGGGATGACTTGACGCCCGCTGCGCCCCCCTCTTCGAACGATGCCGGTGAGGTTGTGTCGGGTTGGCGTTCGCCTGTTTTTTCAGGTCGCCATGTGATGGCTTGGGTGCTGTTATTGGTCTTGATTGTTCAACTGGTGTTTGTCCAAAGACAGACCATTGCGGCTCATTGGCCTGCAGCAGGCACCGTTGTTCGGCAAGTGTGCATGTCATTGGGATGTGCCCTGAATCCCTTGTCTGATCAAGACGGCATGGTGATTGAGGGTTCTGATTTGGTTCAGCGTGGTGCTGACCACTTTTTGAGCTGGACCGTGCGCAATATTTCAGAGCATCCGTTGGGAATGACCGCTTTGGAGTTGAGTTTGAATGATGCCCAAAAAATGGTCTGGTTGCGCCGTGTTCTTCTTCCCTCGGATGTGGGAGCGCCGGATGTTTTGGGGCCAGGACAGTCTTGGTCCGGCGAATTGAAGGTCGAGGTGGATCCAGCACAGCCGATCAGCGATTACCGCCTGCTGAGTTTTTACCCATGAGTTCATTCGGCCATGGCCGAGTAGCCTGTCCAATTTAAAAAGCCCGGCACTGTTGCCAGTGACGGGCTTGGTTGCTAGCGACTGACGTCTGAATCAGGGCTTGGCGGCCGAAGGAAACGGCCATGCTGCTTGAGGATTCAAAGTCGTTTGCGCAGCTGGGGCAGCGGGCGCTTTGGATGCCTTCTTTGCTGCTGGTTTTTTGGCGGCTTTTTTCACAACGGCTTTTTTGGCGGCTGGCTTTTTGGCTGCAGTTTTCTTGACTGCTGCTTTTTTGGCTGGAGCTGCTTTTTTCGCTGGTGCCGCTTTTGGGGCTGCTGCTTTCTTTGCAGTGGCTTTTTTGGCGGGTGCCGCTTTTTTGGCTGCTGCTACTTTTTTAGCGGGAGCGGCTTTCTTAGCGGGAGCTGCTTTTTTGGCGGCTGGCTTTTTGGCTGCGACTGCTTTTTTGGCAGGAGCGGCTTTCTTAGCGGGAGCTGCTTTTTTGGCGGCTGGTTTCTTGGCTGCGGCTACTTTTTTAGCTGGAGCCGCTTTTTTGGCCGGAGCGGCCTTTTTCGCTGGAGCAGCTTTTTTTGCTGCTGCTTTTTTTGCAGTTGCCATGATTTTCTCCTTGATCAAGTTGAGAACTCAACGGAAAGGGAACGCTTGGTGCTTGTTGGATTGCACAAAGCGATCCATGGCACTGAGGAAACCCCCAACACCATGAACGCGGGAAACCCACGACGCCCAAGGCCCGAAGGCATTGCGGCGCGTGGCTTGAAGTGGGGTTTCATTGCAGAGGGGCTCAGAAGATCAGTCCCAGGACAAAGCCCCGCCTGTTTGATATTCGATGACGCGGGTTTCAAAGAAATTGCGTTCTTTTTTCAGGTCAATCATCTCGCTCATCCAGGGGAAGGGGTTCTCTTCATTGGGGAAGAGTGCTTCCAGGCCAATTTGGGTGGCGCGGCGGTTGGCGATGTAACGCAGATAGCCTTTGAACATGGAGGCGTTCATACCCAGTACGCCACGCGGCATGGTGTCTTCGGCGTAGCGGTATTCCAGTTCCACCGCTTTGAGGAACAGGGCCTTGATTTCGGCCTTGAACTCGGCTGTCCACAGTTGTGGATTTTCGAGTTTCACCGTGTTGATCAGGTCGATGCCGAAATTGCAGTGCATGGATTCGTCGCGCAGGATGTATTGGTATTGCTCGGCAGCACCGGTCATCTTGTTTTGACGGCCCAGCGCCAGAATTTGCGTGAAGCCCACGTAGAAGAACAGGCCTTCCATCAGGCAAGCGAACACGATCAGCGACTTGAGCAAGGTCTGGTCGGTTTGCAGCGTGCCGGTGTGGAAGTTCGGGTCCATGATCACGTTGATGAACGGGATCAGGAACTCGTCCTTGTCGCGGATGGACTGGACTTCGTTGTAGGCGTTGAAGATTTCGCTTTCGTCCAGACCCAGCGATTCCACAATGTATTGGTACGCGTGGGTATGGATGGCTTCTTCGAAGGCCTGGCGCAACAAGAACTGACGGCACTCGGGGGCTGTGATGTGGCGGTAAGTGCCCAGCACGATGTTGTTGGCCGCCAGCGAGTCGGCGGTGACAAAAAAGCCGAGGTTGCGCTTGACGATGCGACGCTCGTCTTCGGTCAGACCGTTGGGGTCTTTCCACAAAGCGATGTCGCGGTTCATGTTCACTTCCTGCGGCATCCAGTGGTTGGCGCAGGTGGCCAGGTATTTCTCCCAAGCCCATTTGTATTTGAAAGGGACCAGCTGGTTGACGTCGGTCTGGCCGTTGATGATGCGCTTGTCGGCGGCAGTCATGCGGCGAGGTGTGGCCGGTGCAGATGGGTTAACGGGTGAAGACGGCGATGCTGTAGCGGCAGCGGTGTCTGCGCCAGCAAAAGAAGGCATTGCAGGTTGCAACGCAGGTTTGACTTGATCGTCCCAGGACAGCATAAAAAATTCCAGTTCTCAAATTATGAAAGCATGCCAACAAATTGCAAAGCGGTGAATCGCTTTATGGCGCAAGGCACACTTGAAGTGTTGTTCAATTGCATCGTACTGTGTGCCGTCAGACACGGCACGATGCGCCATTCATCACTGGCAAGCTTCGCAGCCAGGATCATCAATCGCGGTGAACTTGACGTCGGTAGCGGGCACAGCACTCATCAGAACTTGCGATGCAGCAGCGGTCGTCTCCACGGCACTCATACTGGCCTGGGGTGCACCGGATGAAGACACTGCGTTGTGTGAGCCCGCATTCACGGTGGACTTTTCAACTTGCGTGGCGCTGGAGGTGCGCAGGTAGTACGTGGTTTTCAGGCCGCGCAACCAAGCGAGCTTGTAAGTGTCGTCCAGTTTTTTACCGGAGGCACCTGCCATGTAGATGTTGAGCGATTGGGCCTGGTCAATCCATTTCTGGCGACGTGCTGCAGCTTCGACCAACCAAGTGGTTTCAACTTCGAAGGCGGTGGCATACAAAGCCTTGATGTCTTGCGGCACGCGGTCGATCGGGCGCAGTGAGCCGTCGAAGTGTTTCAGGTCCATCACCATCACATCGTCCCACAGGTCCAGGCGTTTGAGGTCACGTACCAAGTAGCTGTTGATGACGGTGAATTCGCCCGACAGGTTGGATTTGACCGACAGGTTGCCAAAGCAAGGTTCGATGGACGCGTCCACGCCAATGATGTTGGAGATGGTGGCGGTGGGGGCGATGGCCACGCAGTTGGAGTTGCGCATGCCGTCGGCCTTGATTTTCTGGCGCAAGGCGTCCCAATTGAGGGTGGATGAGCGGTCCACTTCCACATAGCCACCGCGCTCACGCGCCAGCAAGTCGATGGTGTCCAGAGGCAGAATGCCCTGGTCCCACAAAGAACCTTGGTAGCTGGAATATTGACCACGCTCTTTGGCCAGATCGGTGGAGGCCCAATACGCGTAGTAGCAGATCGCTTCCATAGACTGGTCAGCAAACTCCACAGCCGCTTGCGAGGCATAGGAGATGCGCATCTCGTACAGCGCGTCCTGGAAGGCCATCAGGCCCAGGCCCACGGGACGGTGACGGATGTTGGAGTCGCGCGCTTTTTTGACGGCGTAATAGTTGATGTCGATCACGTTGTCGAGCATGCGCATGGCGGTCGAAATCGTCTTTTTCAGCTTGTCGTGGTCAAGCACTTTGCCGTTGGCGCTGTCCTTGAGGTGACGTGACAGGTTGACCGAGCCCAGGTTGCAGACGGCGGTTTCGGTGTCGCTGGTGTTGAGTGTGATCTCGGTACACAGGTTCGAGGAGTGCACCACGCCAGCGTGTTGCTGGGGCGAGCGGACGTTGCAGGCGTCCTTGAAGGTGATCCAGGGGTGGCCGGTTTCAAACAGCATCGACAGCATCTTGCGCCACAGGTCATTGGCAGGTACTTTTTTGCTGGGCTTGATGTCGCCACGTTCGGCCTTGGCTTCGTAGGCGGTGTAGGCCTTTTCAAAGTCGGCGCCAAACTTGTCGTGCAGGTCGGGGCAGTCCGAAGGCGAGAACAAGGTCCAGTCGCCTTTTTCCATGACGCGGCGCATGAACAGGTCGGGAATCCAGTTGGCCGTGTTCATGTCGTGGGTGCGGCGGCGGTCATCGCCGGTGTTCTTGCGCAGCTCCAGGAATTCTTCGATGTCCAGGTGCCAGGTTTCCAGGTAGGTGCAGACCGCGCCCTTGCGCTTGCCGCCCTGGTTGACGGCGACGGCGGTGTCGTTGACCACTTTGAGGAAAGGCACTACACCTTGGGATTCACCGTTGGTGCCCTTGATGTGCGAGCCCATGGCGCGCACACGCGTCCAGTCGTTGCCCAAGCCGCCTGCAAATTTGGACAGAAGGGCGTTTTCCTTGATGGATTCATAAATGCCGTCCAAATCGTCTGGCACGGTGGTCAGGTAGCAGCTGGACAACTGGGGGCGCAAGGTGCCGCTGTTGAACAGGGTGGGCGTGGAGGACATGAAGTCGAACGAGGACAAGACCTCGTAAAACTCGATGGCTCGCGCTTCACGGTCGGCTTCACCCAGCGACAGCCCCATGGCGACCCGCATGAAGAAGGCCTGAGGCATTTCGATGCGTTGCTTGCGCACGTGCAGGAAATAACGGTCGTACAAAGTTTGCAGGCCCAGGTAATCGAATTGCAGATCGCGCTCGGGCTTCAGTGCTTGGGCCAGTTTTTTGAGGTCAAACTGAGCCAATTTGGCGTCCAGCAGGTCGTTGTCGATGCCTTTTTTGATGAATTGCGGGAAGTAGTTGATGTACTCCTCGGCCATTTGTTCTTGCGTCACGTCCTTGCCCAGAATTTCCTTGGCGATGGTGTGCATCAACAAACGGGCCGTGACGTAGGTGTAGTCCGGGTCTTTTTCGATCAATGTGCGCGAAGCCAGAATGGAGGCTTTGTACACCTCTTCCATGGGTACGCCGTCGTACAGGTTGCGCATGGTTTCGACCATGATCGGCTCTGCGCTCACGTCTTTGCCCAAACCGTCGCAGGCGTTGATCATGAGAGCTTTGAGTTTGTTCAGGTCCAGCGCCACGCGCTGGCCTTGGTCGATCACATGCAGCGAGGGTTCCTGAACGACAGGGGCAACAGCCTGGGTTTGCTGTGTGCGTTCCTGGGCGCGGCGTTCACGGTAGAGCACGTAGGCGCGTGCCACTTCGTGGTTGCTGCTGCGCATCAAGCCCAGCTCGACCTGGTCTTGCACGTCTTCGATATGAAAGGTGCCGCCGCCCGGGCGTGAACGCATCAGGGCGCGCACCACGTTTCGGGTCAATTCTTCGACCACTTCTCGCACGCTGGCAGATGCCGCGCCTTGTGTCCCGTGAACTGCCAGGAAGGCTTTCATCATGGCCACAGCAATTTTGTTGGGCTCAAAGGGCACGACCGCGCCGTTGCGGCGAATGATTTGGTAGTGATCCAAGGCCTGCAAGGTCGCAGAGCCTGCATGGTCGGTTTCGGAAGGCTTCATCAGGCTGGATAAAGCGGGCGTGGTCGTGGGTTCTGTGTGGAGGGTCATTTTTTTGGAATTTCTGCTTGAAGTGGGTGCAATCAAAAGGAAAAATGCCGTTGCGCGTTAATTGTGAGAATTTGTAAAAGACACTATATATGGTGTCTGAGTGCAAGGCAAGCCACTACCTGTAGTGTATCTTGAGATGGTCACCTGCAGGCGATGTGGACGAGGTGGCCAAGTTTGGAGGTGTCATTGTTTTTGCGCTTGGCCGCACAAATGCAGTGGCCTGGAAGCCCGATGACAAGGGCATTTTGAGATTCAAAATCAAGGCCGTTGCGGCTTGCAGGAGACTTTGGCCCTGATCGGGTTGTGTTTTCAGGAAAAGACTTGGGGTCGTCCTATTTCAGAAGGTTTCAAATGATAAAAGTGTAAAAAATGTAATGAAAAATATTTTTAAATGGGCGTGTCGGACTCGGGAAAAACGCCCGCTGGGCATGGCAACAAGGACTTCAGTCGATGCCAGTCGAAACCCGGTCCGGGATCCAGTTTTCTGCCCGGTGCAATGTGTTCATGGCCGGCAATATGGGCAATCGGGTACCGATGGCGCAAATGTTGACAGAGATTGACCAGCTGCAGGTATTGGGCGTCTTCGAACACATCGCCCTCCAGACCCTCGAGTTCTATGCCAATGGAGTCGTTGTTGCAGTTGGTGCGTCCCCGGTATTCGGACTGCCCGGCGTGCCAGGCACGGTCATCGGCGCTGACAAACTGCCATAAAGCACCGTCACGCCGGATGTAAAAGTGCGATGACACCTGCAGGCCCCTGATTTGCTCAAAATAAGGGTGGGCGCCCCAGTCGAGCTGGTTGGTGAACAGGTCTTGCACCTGCCCACCACCGTATTGGCCTGGCGGCAAGCTGATCGAGTGGAGCACCAACAGGTCGATGCAGGCCCCTTCGGGTCTTGGGCCAAAGTTGGGCGACTCCAGTCGTATGGCGGGCATGTACCAGCCCTGATGCCAAAGGCTTTTATCTTCAAAGGGGCGTGTGATCATCGCGAGGGGTCCGGAACTGCTCAGGCCGGGACATGTGCACCCATGCGGCGCAATGGGCGGGCCTGCATCAGGCCGGGTTGCGATCCTGCGCAGCTGAACGGTGCTCCGTGCTGCAATAGGTACCCTTGACCCCCGAGACGGCCTCTTCCTGTGGCAGGTGGATGCCACAGTGGGCGCAGATGACCATGTTCGAAGGCGTAGCCGCTGGGGTATCGTTTTTCGGGTTCGGGGTATCGCCAATGCGGCTGCGCTTGATGGCCCAGATGACCACCAGAATGACCAAAAGTAAAAAAAGGTATTTCATCCAGCGCGTCCAATCAAGACTTCGAGCACGAAACGTGAACCGGCATAAGACAGCAACAGCAAGCCAGCGCCCATATAGAGCACGCGCACGGCACGGCGGCCTCGCCAGCCCCATTGGCTGCGTCCAACCAGCAAAGTGGCAAATGTCAGCCATGACAAAACGGCAAAGACTCTTTTGTGGTCCCAGCGCCATGGACCATGACTTTGCCCATACAGGGCTTCACCAAACAAGGCGCCTGCGATCAGGGTCGCGGTCAACAGCACAAAACCGGCGGTCACAAAGCGAAAAGTCAGCCGCTCCAACGTCAGCAAGGGCAAGCCACCGGCACCTTCCTGGGCCAGGCGAATGTCGTGTTCGGTGCGTGTCATCAACCAAGCGTGGACCACGGCAGCGGCAAACATGCCGTAAGCCGACAGGCCCAGTGCCCAGTGCAGTGGTAACCAAGCCGAGGCCTGAGGCGTCAAGGGGGTACCAGGAAAGACCCAAGCCAGGACCACGGTGATGGCTCCCAGGCTGCCCACGGCCCAGCGTGCCTTGAGTTTGGGAAAGAATTGGGTCTCGATCATGTAAGCGGTCACCACCAACCAGGACGTCACTGACAGGGCGGGCGCAAAGCCAAAACGCACAGGCCCCATCAGCAAAAGCAGCAGGCTGCCGGCGTGCAGACCCCAAGCCAGCCACAGCAGACGCCGTGCGGGCTGGTCACTCAGGCGCTGCGGTGCCAAGGCAGGCAGCACATAGGCCAAGGCGGCCAATACCGAGAAGGGCAATGTCCATGGGGACACACTCGCTAAAATCATGACTCCGAGTTTAGCCTTTCAGGCGCAGCCACAGGGGCTTCGCCATCAAGCTGGGCCGGATATTTCTGGATTTTCCCATGGCCTCCGCTCTGACCGACAAACTCTCGCGCCTCGTCAAGACCATCAGCGGACAGGCCCGCATCACCGAATCCAACGTGGCGGACATGCTGCGGGAAGTGCGCATGGCCCTGTTGGAGGCCGACGTGGCCCTGCCCGTGGTGCGCGACTTCATTGCCCGGGTGAAAGAAAAAGCCCTGGGCCAGGAAGTCATGGGCTCGCTCAAGCCCGGCCAGGCCTTGGTGGGCGTGGTCAACCGCGAGCTGGCCGCCACCATGGGCGAAGGCGTGGCCGACATCAATCTGGCGGCGCAGCCCCCCGCCGTGATTTTGATGGCCGGTTTGCAAGGTGCCGGTAAAACCACCACCACCGCCAAACTGGCCAAGCACCTGATCGAAAAGCGCAAAAAGAAAGTGCTCACGGTTTCGGGCGACGTGTACCGCCCTGCCGCCATCGAACAGCTCAAGACGGTGACCGCTCAGGCCGGGGCCGAATGGTTCCCCAGCTCGCCCGACCAAAAACCGATCGACATCGCCCGCGCAGCGATTGACTACGCCCGTAAACACTTTTTTGACGTGCTGCTGGTCGATACCGCCGGTCGCCTGGCCATTGACGAAGTCCTGATGGCCGAAATCAAGGCCTTGCACGCCGAACTCAAGCCCGTCGAAACCCTGTTCGTGGTCGATGCCATGCAAGGCCAGGACGCGGCCAACACCGCCAAGGCTTTCAGCGAAGCGCTGCCGCTCACGGGCATTGTGCTGACCAAGCTCGACGGCGACTCACGCGGTGGTGCGGCCCTGTCGGTGCGCCAGATCACCGGTGCGCCCATCAAATTTGCCGGCACCAGCGAGAAAATTGACGGCCTTGAAGTGTTCGACGCCGAGCGCCATGCCGGCCGCATTTTGGGCATGGGCGACATCGTGGCGCTGGTGGAGCAGGTCACCGCCGGTGTGGACATGGAAGCCGCGCAAAAGCTGGCCGCCAAGGTCAAAAGCGGTGGCGGTTTTGATCTGAACGACTTCTTGGCGCAGATCCAGCAAATGAAGCAAATGGGCGGCTTGTCCAGCCTGATGGACAAATTGCCCAGCCAGCTGACCGCCAAGGCCGGTGCCATGGACATGGACAAGGTCGAAAAAGACATCGCCCGCAAGCAAGGCATCATCCACAGCATGACACCTAAAGAGCGCAGCAAACCCGAGCTGATCAAGGCCACCCGCAAGCGCCGCATAGCCGCTGGTGCGGGTGTTCAGGTGCACGACGTCAACCGCATGCTCAAAGAGTTTGAGCAAATGCAGGACATGATGAAAAAAATGCAGGGCGGTGGCCTCATGAAGATGATGAAGCGCATGGGGGCCATGAAAGGCATGATGGGCGGCGGGGGCTTTCCTGGCATGCCGCGTTGAAGCGCCTTTGATCATCACCACGCCGACGCCCCGTAGGTCGGAGCTTCAGCTCCGACATGCCTACATCAGTCCTTGATCACCAACTCGCCGCGCAGCGAGTGCGACAGGCCTTGCGTGATGCGCACATCCGCCATCTGACCGATCAGGCGGTCCATGTGGGGGCCGCCGGGGAAGTTGACCACCCGGTTGCACTCGGTGCGGCCGGCCAGCTCGGTGGCGTCCTTGCGTGAAGGGCGCTCCACCAAAATGCGCTGCACCGTGCCCACGCGGCTTTCGCCGATGCGTTGCACGTTTTCTTCGATGGTGGCTTGCAGGTGGTGCAGGCGGCGCAGCTTCACTTCGTGTGGCGTGTCGTCGGGCAAGTTGGCCGCAGGCGTGCCGGGGCGGGGGCTGAAGATGAAGCTGAAGCTGGTGTCAAAACCCACGTCGGTGATCAGCTTCATCATCTTGTTGAAGTCGTCCTCGGTCTCGCCGGGGAAGCCCACGATGAAATCGCTGCTGAGCGACATGTCAGGGCGGATCGCCCGCAGCTTGCGGATCGTGCTCTTGTATTCCATGGCGGTGTAGCCGCGCTTCATGGCCATCAAGATGCGGTCCGAGCCGTGCTGCACCGGCAGGTGCAAATGGCTCACCAGTTTGGGAATCTTTTCATACGCGTCGATCAGGCGCTGCGTGAATTCGTTCGGGTGGCTGGTCACGTAGCGGATGCGCTCAATGCCGGGCATGTCGGCCACGTATTCGAGCAGCAGCGCAAAGTCTGCAATGTCTGAGGTGCCCCCCATCTTGCCCCGGTAAGCGTTCACGTTTTGGCCCAACAGCGTGATCTCTTTCACGCCCTGCGCGGCCAAGCCCGCCACCTCGACCAGCACATCGTCAAACGGGCGTGACACTTCTTCGCCCCGGGTGTAGGGCACCACGCAGTAGCTGCAATATTTGCTGCAGCCTTCCATGATCGACACAAAGGCCGTAGCACCGTCCACCTTGGCGGGCGGCAGGTGGTCGAACTTTTCAATCTCGGGGAAGCTGATGTCCACCTGCGGGCGCTGCTCGCGCTCGCGCTCGGCAAGCAACTCGGGCAGGCGGTGCAGGGTCTGCGGGCCAAACACCACGTCCACATAAGGCGCACGTTTGATGATCTCGGCACCCTCCTGGCTGGCCACGCAGCCGCCCACGCCAATCAGCACGCCCTTGGCTTTGAGGTGTTGCACCCGGCCCAGATCGCTGAACACTTTTTCTTGCGCCTTCTCGCGCACCGAGCAGGTGTTGAACAAAATCAGATCGGCCTCGTCCACGTCTTGCGTGGGCTCATAGCCCTGGGCCGCGCCCAGCACATCGGCCATCTTGTCCGAGTCGTACTCGTTCATCTGGCAGCCAAATGTTTTGATGAAGACCTTCTTGCTCATGTGGCCTCCACGGATTCAAGGGAGGAGATGAAGTCAAGGCAAAGCAAAGCACGCCCGCGAAGGGCCAAAGTGCAGCGGTTCATGGTGTAGATCCAGAGGCTGTTGAGGGGAAGCGCTTAGGACGCTGGGGAAGTGAATTATGGCAGGCGTTCCAGTTGCGTTATGCAGTCGGCACCCTAGGCTAAAGGGTTGGGCTCCTACCCAGAGGCAGCCTGTTTGCTTTGCGCTTAAGACCCCAAAGTATCGGATTTTTGGCCGATTGAAAGATGCACAGCGCTCTGTCACGCCGCCTTGTCCTCCCCCCTCGAACTCATCGCCCCCTCCAAGCCCGTGATCAAACCGGTCTTGGCGGCGCTGTCCACGTTGGCCAATTCGGCCTCCAGCAAGCGCCGCGCATGCCGGTCCAGCGGCAAGCCTTTTTCGTCGGCCAGCCACAGCAGCAGCACGGCCCAGACCAGGGCAGGGCTGCCCAGGGCTTTGGCGTGGTGCAGCACAAAGTCGGCCATGAAGGCGGTGCGTGCGGTGCCCAGGCTTGCCGAGAGGGCGGCGCGGAAGCTGCGTTTGCCGTAGGCTTGGGTGTTGAACTGTTGCAGCAGGTCCACCAGTGGATTGTTGGGGGCGTCCAGGCTTTGCAGCACCACGCTCAGTTGGGTAAAGGTGTTGCTGTAGGTGCGCTGGCGTTGTTGTTGCCAATAGTCCGGTGGCAGGGCCTGCTGGGTGAGCGCGGGCGTTGGGGTGTGCACGGGCTTGGGCACCGCTGTCAACTCGGTGGTGTCTGTCGGCGGGCTGTAGGCTTTGATGATGGGCATTGGGGCAGGTGAAGGGAACGCTGGCGTATCCGCGCCGTCTGCGGCTTTGCGCAAGAAGGCTGGAATCTCGATGTCGTCCATGCCCGCGTTGGCCATGCCATCGACCTTGGTGGCTGCGTGGGTGCGGCTGGATCGCCAGACAGCAGGTGTGTTCATGGGGACATGACGGTGTGTCGATGCCACCCGCATCATCAAGTTGTCTGGCACGCTGAAGTTGACCTCTTCTCCGCCATGCTTGACCGTCCCATTCCCTCCCAAACCTGCCGCCTGCATCTGCGCCACTTGTTGCAGCAAAGGCAAGTCTTGCGCTTTTTCAGCTTCGGCGCGTGGGTGCACCAAGATGAAGTTGGTGTGGGGCGTGACGAGTTGGTATTGCACCGCCAGCGCTCGCTGGCGCTGGGCGTCGGTGGTGTCCAGCAGGCGTTGCGCGGCGCACAGGCGCGGCAGCACGCCGTCGGTGTCCCACAGCAGTTGTTCGGCTTGGTGAATGAGGGTTTGACCAGACAGTGTCCAGCGCTGGCGGGGGGCGGCCAACGGCTTGCGGCTGCTTTGTGCCCATTGGTGTACGGTGTCGCCCTGGCTGATTTCGCGTGGGCTGGGCGACTGGTAGATCAGTTCGGCATCGCTTTCCACGCTGCACTGGATGGCACAGGCGTGGCGCATGCGCCCGAGCAAACGGGCCACGGCTTGTTGCATGCTTTGCTTGGGGCTGACCATTTCGCAGGCGCCGCCGCTGACCTCGGCCAGTTCGCGCAGCAGGCTTTCGGCCGGGGCGCTGCCCACGCCCAGCGCAAACAAGCGGTGGCCAGACTGGCGCACAGTGGCCACGATGTGTTCAATGTTCCAGACTTCGCCATCGGTGATGAGCAGGATGCTGGCCGCTTCAACTGGGCACTCGTCTTCTGGCGTAATCCGAATCACAGCTTCAAGTGCGCTGTCCATTTCGGTGCCGCCCAAGTCGGCGTTGATGTTGCGGGCTTCCGTACGCAGGCGGCGCTGATAAGCCTCTGTGCAGGGTTGCAGCCGTGGCAGCACATGCAAGGGGCGTGTGCCAAAGCGCGTCATGGACACTTCATCGTCCGTGTTCAGCTGATGGAACAGCCAGTCCAGCGCATCGCGGGCTTGTTCATTGCTGTCGCCTTGCATGGAGCCAGAGCCGTCCACCAGCACTTTCATGCGCAGCTTGGCAGGCGCGGTGTTTGCTGCATCCCAATGGGCTGTAGCGCTGGTCAGCAGGGTGTATTGGCCGGGTTGCGTGGCATCGGCGCTGGCCATGGCAAAGACCATGTCTTTCAGACCGTGAATGGTCAGCACAAAGTCGCGGTCCAGCCATGCTTTGTTTTGCAGTTTGACCATCACGCCGTTTTGGTGTTTGACCAGTTGCACGCCATGGGATGGGCTGGTGATGGTGCCTTTGGCCAAGGGGTTGGCAATGTCCAGCGACACATGCAGGCGGTATTCGGCCAGAGCGCTGCTGGCGGCGGTCTGGTGCGGTGCCAGGCCGCCCTGGCTGTGTTCGTCGCCATAACGTGGCGCGATGGTGGTGGGCAGACTCAAACGCAGCATGCCGCCTTCCAGCTTGAGCAGTTGGGCATATTCCATCTCGATCACCACCTCGTCGCCAGGAAGGATGTTGCCCAGGTTGGCGGTGTAAAGGTCTTTGCCCGAGCGCTCCAGCATGACGGGCAAGTCGCCGGACTGGATGGCTTTTTCGTAGGTGGTTTCGGCTTCTTTCTTTTCGACCACGGTGCCGGTCATGCGTTTGCCGTTGAGTTCGACCGCCATGCTCAGCAGCACGCCGTCCCAAGCTAGTGGGAAGGTGTAGACGCATTCCAAGTTGTCGCTGGTGGTGTTGCGGTAGACCTGGCGCAGCTTCATGCGCAGCATCAGGCCTTGCAGTTGACCCTGGGCCTGCACCGATTGCAGGGCCACGGCTTGACCGTCATGGCGGCTTTTGAGGCCCATCACTTGATTGTTCATTTTGTTTTCTCCCATTCGGTCATGACGCTGCGCACAAACGCGCGCAGTTGTTCGGGTGACAAGCCCGCTTCTTGAGGGTCGATTTGCAATTCCACCCCTGGCGCGATGAACACATGGCTGCGCACGCTGATGGCGCCGGGCTGGTGTTGGCGGTCAGGCACGGGCGATTCACCACCGGCCAAGACTTCTCGGATGCGCTCCAACGACACCCCTGCATCGGCCAGCTTGCGGATTTGCATGAGCTGGCCCAGATGCACGGGCGTGTAGTGCGCTGCCCGGGTCTCGCCCACGGGGCGGTCCACCAACCCCAACTGCATGTAATAGCGGACCGTGCGCTTGGGCAAGTCGGTCAGCGCGCAGAGCTGGTCTATGGAGTAGGTGGTGGTCATGGGGTTATTGTGACATAAACACTGTTGCAATAACTGTCTTTAATAAAGCGAGCCTTACCCTGTCCTTAAGTTGGGCGTTTCAAAACATGCTGGGGTTGTGGTTCACGTAATATCACATAAATTAAATTTCCATCATAATTTTTGCGTATAACGTGCAAAAAAATGCATCTGATGCATAATTTGATCCATGTTGATTGAATTTTCAGTGAGCAATTACCGCTCCATCCACCAACGCCAGACCCTGAGCATGGCGGCTGCTTCTGCGTATGACGAGCTGCTGGCGTCGAATACGTTTGAAGTTAGTGCGGGCGGCAGCTTGCCGCGTTTGGTGCGTTCGGCAGTGTTGTACGGACCCAATGCTTCAGGCAAGAGCACGCTCATTGCTGCGCTAAATTTCCTGCAAGAGTTGGTCTTGCGTTCGCACCAGCACCAGGCGGGTGACGCACTTGACGTGGTTCCTTTCAAGCTGTCTCCCCAGTCCCGGGCCGAAGACAGCGAGTTTGAAATCACTTTTATGGAAGGTGGTGTGCGCTATGAATACGGCGTTCGCTGCAACGCCGTGCGGGTGACCGAAGAGTGGCTGTTCGCCTACCCGCAAGGCCGTGCTCAAAAGTGGTTCCACCGTGCCTGGGATGCCGAGGCAGGCAAAGACGTTTACAAGTTCAGCGCCCAGTTTGTGGGCGGGCGTAAACGCCAGGACTGGGCGGATGAAACCTTGGAGAACACGCTGTATTTCTCGAAAGCAGTTCAAAACAAGCAAGAGCAACTTCGCCTCGTGTTTGATTGGTTCAAAGACCGCTTGCGCGTGGTGGACGCGCCGCACAGTCTGAGCGTGGGCTACACGATGCAACGCTGCAAAAACGCCGCCGACCGGCAGCGGATTGTTGAGTTCATGAACATGGCAGACCTGTGCATTGCAGACCTTCGGCTTGAAGAGTCCACGTTTGCAGTTGACCAGCTGCCCAAAGGCATGCCGTCTGCTGTGCGCGATCAAATTGCCAAGGACTTGGATGGCAAGAAGATCACATCGGTCAAGTTCGTGCACCAAGACGTGGTCACAGGGGAGGGTGTGGAATTTGCAGAAGAGGAAGAGTCAGACGGCACCCGCGCCTTGTTTGCTTTTGCCGGGCCTTGGCTGGATGTGACCGAAAACAACCGTGTGCTGGTGGTGGATGAGCTTGATACCAGCTTGCACCCGATGCTGGTCCATTACCTGGTCAAGCGTTTGCACTTGGAGAACTCCAAGGCGCAGTTGATTTTCACGACGCACGACACCACGCTGCTGAGCCAAAGAATTCTGCGGCGTGACCAGGTGTGGTTCATGGAAAAAGACGCACAACGGGCCTCCAAGTTGTACCCCTTGTCTGACTTCAGCCCGCGCGAGAACGAAGCGATTGAGCGCGGTTATCTGAATGGCCGTTATGGCGGTATTCCGTTTTTGAAGGATCTGGACTTTTATGGGGTCTGACGATCTGTTCAAAAAGCGCAAGGCCAGGGCCAGCAACGCCCTGGCCAGGCAGCAGCAGCAGCGGGCGCAGAGCCCACGCTGCTTGATCGTCTGTGAAGGCAGCAAGACCGAGCCGCATGACCTGGCCGAGTTGCGCGAGGTGTGGGGCATTCCACATTCATGGGTGAACATCAAGCCCAGTGAGGGTTCGTCGCCAGACCGTGTAGTGCAGACGGCCGAGAAACTGTATGCCGAAGACGCTCAAATGGGCGACAGTTTTGACCAGGTTTTTTGCGTCTTCGACCGCGATGCACACCCCACGTTCAGCTCGGCTGTTCAGCGTACACGCGAGTTGGCGTCCAACGGAAAACCTTTCAAAGCCATCACCTCAACGCCGTGCTTTGAGTTTTGGTTTTTGCTGCATTTTGGCTATTCCGATGCGCCATTTGCCAAGGCCGGTAAAAAATCGGTCGGCGACGTGGTGGTCAGCCAGTTCAAAACCAAAGCGGGTTTGGCGCAATACGGGAAGGCGCAAAAAGGAATGGCGGCGCAGCTGCAAGGTAAGTTGGCAGCAGCCACCAAGCACGCCACTAAGTTGCGGCAGTCCGCAGCGACAACCCAAAACCAAGACCCCCAGATTCACGCCAATCCTTGGACCAATGTGGATGAATTGGTGCAGTACATCGAAGGCTTGAAGCGTTGATGCCAACAGACCCGAACGACCGGAGAAGATGCAGTTGGCGGCAGGTGGCTCAAAAGCCTTGATTGATGAAGCCAAGGCTTGGGCATATTCCCGCCCGCCAAGGTAACTCAGTTGGTTCAGGTGCTGGATGACTTCAGGCACCGGGCTGCGGCTTGAGGCTTATCGAGACTCTTCTAGGGATTGACGGTTTTTAATATTCGGCAACTGTTCACGAGCTATCGCCAATTTGGTATCCAGTGTGGCCATTACAAGTTCTACTGGCACGCCACTTCCAGACTGGATAGTGTCTCCAATCGCGGTAAGACCACGCGTCAGAAAGTCGGCATGGTGCTGGGGGGACGACTGGATTGGTTGCAACTTTTTCTCAAGATTCATTGGAACCCTCAACCACCTTCGGCCTGAAAAACATCGGATACGCCCTCTGCACTGTCGGGCTGTCATAGGCCCA
Organism: Limnohabitans sp. 2KL-1; assembly: GCF_003063435.1. Lineage (GTDB taxonomy): Bacteria > Pseudomonadota > Gammaproteobacteria > Burkholderiales > Burkholderiaceae_C > Limnohabitans_A. Next base: position 806,579 of record NZ_NESL01000001.1, read on the forward strand.
GCTGTGGCATTGGCCCAGGTGGTAGGGCGGTTGGGTGATTTCGGGTTGGGGCTGGCCAGCCTGTTCGCGGCGCTGCCATTGGCCTGCGGGCAGGGTTTGGTAGGCGGCGGTCGCCATGTTGAACAGCAGTTCACGCAGGTGGGTGCAGCCTTCGGTGCCACCGATGTGTGCGTTGATGACCTTGCGCCAGCCGGGGCCCATGGTCTGGCCGATCAGTTTGTGCATGCCGTGCGGTGCGCCAGCGCATTCGGGGTGGGGGATGTCGTCCATCGCCGTGACGATGTCCTGGATGACCATTTTGTTGTTCAGCGTGACGCGGATTTTCAGGCCGTGGATGGGTTCGTTGGCCGGGAAGGGGCGTTCGTTGGGCACCTGAAAACCATAGGTTTTGACGTCGGTCAATTCGGCTTCGATGTCCCACAGGCCATCTTCACGGTCAAAGCCTTGGTACACCACGGTTCGCGTATGTGACAGTTTTCGGGGGGAGGGTGGTGAAAGTGCCAATGGAAATCTCGCGGGGCTGATGTTGAATCGCTCAATCATAGCCACGCAGGAGTTCTCAACATGTCCACCGCCATCCACCCCGCCGTTCGCCGCCAGACCATTGCCGATGCCCTGCGCCGCACCGCGATCCGCTTGCCTGCCAAAACCGGCATCGTGTGTGGTGCCACCACCTGGACCTATGCCGAGTTCGATGCCCTGGTGAGTCGCCTGGCCGCAGGCCTGGCCAGCATCGGCGTGGCCGAGGGCGACAAGGTGGCGGTGCTGGCGCGCAATTCGCACGGTTTTGCGGCGCTGCGCTTTGCGCTGGCCCGCCGTGGCGCGGTCATGGTGCCGATCAATTTCATGCTCAAGGCCGACGAGGTGGCTTACATCCTGCGCCACGCGGGTGCCAAAACCCTGGCCACCGACAGCGGTTTGGCCGAGCTGGCGCAGGCTGCGTCAAAACTGGAAACGAAAGTCGAGCAGTTCATCTGGCTGCCCTCCGAAGACCCGAGCCAGAGCGTGGCGGGCATGCACAACTTTGACGTGCTGGCCGCTTGCACTGATCCATTGCCCGATTTGCGCCTGGGCAGCTACGATGTGGCGCAGATCGTCTACACCAGCGGCACCGAGTCGTCGCCCAAAGGCGCGCAGCTCACTCACGACGCCGTCATGTGGCAATACGTCAGCTGCGTGATCGACGCCGAAATTGCGGAGGCCGACGTGGCTCTGCACGCGCTGCCGCTGTACCACTGCGCTCAGCTTGATGTGTTTTTTGGCCCGGCCATTTACATGGGCAGCACCAACGTGATCACGTCCAAGCCCACGCCCGACAACCTGTTGCCGATGCTCGAAAAGTTCGGCATCACCAGCTTCTTTGCGCCGCCCACGGTGTGGATTGCATTGCTGCGCTCGCCATTCATGGACGCCGACAAACTCGCCAAACTGGCCAAGGGCTACTACGGCGCTTCCATCATGCCGGTCGAGGTGCTCAAAGAGCTGGCCTCGCGCCTGCCCAATGTCCGGCTGTGGAACCTGTACGGCCAAACCGAAATCGCGCCGCTGGCCACCATGCTGTCCCCCGAAGACCAACTTCGCAAGCCAGGTTCGTGCGGCAAGGCCGTGCGCAACGTCGAGACCCGGGTGGTGAACGACGACATGCAGGACGTGGCCGTAGGCGAGGTGGGCGAAATCGTGCACCGCTCGCCGCATTTGATGCTGGGCTACTTTCACGACGACGAGCGCACGAAAGCCTCGTTTGAGGGGGACTGGTTCCACAGCGGCGACCTTGGCATCATCGACGAAGAGGGCTACATCACCGTGGTGGACCGCAAGAAGGACATGATCAAGTCTGGCGGCGAAAACGTGGCCAGCCGCGAGGTGGAAGAGATGATTTACCGCCTGCCGCAGGTCAGCGAAGTCGCGGTGATTGGCTTGCCTGACCCGAAGTGGGTGGAAGCGGTGACGGCGGTGATCGTGGTCAAGGCCGGGCTGACGCTGGACGAGGCGGCGGTGATCGCGCACTGCGCGCAGCACATGGCCGGTTTCAAATGCCCCAAGCGGGTGGTGTTCACCGATGCGTTGCCCAAGAACCCCAGCGGCAAATTGCTCAAACGGGATTTGCGTCTGCGCTACGCGTGAAGCGTTGGGCGTTGGGCGTTGGGCGTTGGGCGTTGGGCGTTGGGCGTTGGGCGTTGGGCGTTGGGCGTTGGGCGTTGGGCGTTGAGCGTTGAGCGTTGAGCGTTGAGCGTTGAGCGTTGAGCGTTGAGCGTTGAGCGTTCGCGCCGGGGGACACAAGTCAACAAGCGCGTTGACCAAGGGAAATCCCCGATCAAATGTCCCATGAACAAGACTTGAATGTCCTATTGACAGGACAATGGGACTGTTTCACCATGGGGTCATGGACGCACATTTGCCATTGCCCAAATACCACCAGATTTATCTGGTGCTGCGCGAGCAGTTGCGCGAAGGCCGTTTTGACGGTGGCTTGCCCGGCGAACTGGCCTTGATGGCGCAGTTTGGTGTGGCCCGTGTCACGGTGCGTCGGGCTTTGTCGCAACTGGCTGAAGAAGGCTTGATCCAGCGTGAGCCCGGACGTGGTACGCGCCCTGTGTCTTCGCGTGCACAAGAAGTGCAAATGCAGGCATCCACCATGGCCATGGGCCAGCAGGCGCGTCTGACAGGCTTGTTGGAGAACCTGGTGACCATGGGTTTGCGCACCCAAGCCAAGGTGTTGTCGGTCGAGCGCATGCGCGCCCCTGTGGATGTGGCTGCGGCGCTTCAATTGCCTGGCACAGCCTGGGTGCAAAAAGCCGAACGCGTCCGTAGCACGCCCCAAGGCCCACTGTCCCACATCACCACTTGGGTGCCCGATGCGATTTCATCGGGTTTTGGCAAACGCGAACTGGCCCAAAAACCCATTCTTGTGCTGCTCGAAGAGTCGGGCGTCAAGGTGGGCCGTGCCGAGCAAACCATCTCTGCCCGCCTGGCCGACGTGGTCATTGCCCAGCACCTCGATGTGTCCGTAGGCTCGGCCTTGCTGGCCGTGCGGCGCTTGATCTATGACGAAGAAGACCGTCCTATCCAATGGCTGCATGGTTTGTACCGCCCGGACCGGTACGAATACCAGATGCAGTTGTCCCGCGTTGGCAGCATCGATGCCAAGGTGTGGGTAAACCAAGAGCTGTCCGCCAACTTTCACTGACCAACTTAAAGGATGTTCTCATGACCTCACGTCGCACTTTCATGGGCCAGTCCGCAGCTGCGGCCTCGGCACTCGCGTTTCCTTTGGTGAGCGGGGCCCAGCCCAAGCCCGTCAAGGTGGGGGTCTTGCACCCCGTCACCGGTGCCCTGGCTTATTCGGGCCAGCAATGCCGCCTGGGCGCTTTGATGGCGATTGACGACATCAACAAGGCCGGCGGTATCAAGTCGCTCGGCGGTGCCAAGATCGAAGCCATGCTGGGCGATGCGCAGTCCAGCCCCCAAGCGGGCACGGCCGAAATCGAGAAGATGAACGAAGCCGGTGTGAGCGCGGTGGTCGGGGCCTTCGCCTCGGCCATTTGCTTGGCCACCACGCAAGCGGCGGCCAAATACAACCTGCCCCATGTGGTGGACGTGGGCGTGGCCGATCAGATCGTCGAGCGCGGCCTGAAAAACACCTTCCGCTTTGGTCCTGGCTACAAGAAGTGCGCTGAAGTGGCTGTCGCCAGCCTGCACGCCCTCAACACCGCCGCAGGCAAGCCCGCCCGCACCGTGATGATCGTTCACGAAGAATCGCTGTTTGGCACCGGCACCGCCAACTTGCTGGCCAAAGAGCTGCCCGGCTATGGCTACGAAGTCAAAGAAATCATCAAGCACGCCAACCCCACGCGTGACTTCAACAACATCGCGCTGCGCATCAAGCAGGTCAACCCCGACATCCTGATCCCGGCCAACTATTACAACGAATACGCCCTGTTGGTGCGCACCTTGCAGCAGCAAAAAATCACACCCAAGGCCATCTACTCGGTGCTGGGTGGCGCGGCGTCGAGCTACAAGTTCGTCAAGGAATTCCCGGAAGCGGCCAACGGCATCATCGATTGCAACCACTGGTTCAACCCCAAGGACAAGCGCTCGGCCGAACTCAAAAAGCGTGTCGAAGCGCAAGGCCAGTTCTTCAGCTACGAAGTGTTCATGACTTACACCGCCATGATGCTGCTGGCCGATGCCATCGAGCGTGCCAAGTCGCCCGACCGCGCCGCCATCACTGATGCGCTGGCCTCCAGCAAGTTCGCCAACCACATCATGCCGTACGGCCCGACCCAGTTTGTCAATGGCCAGAACATGGGCGCGCAGCCTTTGATGACGCAAGTCCACAAGGGCGACATCAAGGTGATCGTGCCACGCGACTACCGCGAAATTGAGCCGATCTTCCCGCTCAAGGGCTGAAACGCCACTGCTCTTGCGCTGAATTGAAAGACCCCCGATGCTCGACTTGAACATCCTGTTTCCTTCACTGCTCAACGGCATCACCACCGGTGCCGTTTATGCACTGATCGCGCTGGGCCTCACGCTGATTTATGGCGTGCTGCACATCATCAATTTCGCGCACGGCGCGGCCTTGATGGTGGCGCTGTATGGCGTGTACATGCTCAAGGAAAAGCTCGGGGTCGACCCCTATCTGGCGCTGCCGATCATGGTGCCCGCCATGTTCGTGCTGGGTTATGCGCTGCAACGCGGCGTGATCAACCGGGCCAGCCACGGCAAGGATGAAAACATCCTGCTGGTCACGCTGGGCGTGTCCATCGTGCTGGAAAACCTGGCGCTGCTGTTTTTCAAGTCCGATACGCGCAGCATTGACACGGCCTACACCTTGACCACGGTCGAGATCGGCCCGGCCTTCATCGCCTTGCCCAAGCTGGTGGCTTTTGCCGGGGCGCTGGTCGTGTCGGCCGCGATGTTGCTGATCGTGCAAAAGACCGATCTGGGCCGCGCGATCCGCGCCGTGTCCAAAGAAAAACAAGGTGCCCGCCTGATGGGCATCGATGTGGACCATGTGTACGCCATGTGCTTCGGGCTGGGCATGGCCAGCCTGGGCGCTGCGGCCTGCTTTTTGATGCCCGCTTATTACGTCAACCCGCAGGTGGGCAACGGCTTCGTGCTGGTGGCCTTCACCATCGTGGTGCTGGGCGGCATGGGCAGTTTTGCCGGGGCTTTGCTGGGTGGTTTGCTGATTGGTGTGGTCGAGTCGTTGGGCGGTTTGCTGCTGGGCGAGTCGCTGGGGCAGGTCGGTATTTTTGTGATCTTCATTGCGGTGTTGATGCTCAGGCCGCAAGGATTTTTTGGAGCGAAAGCATGAAAGACTTTCGCCACATTGCGCTGTTTGCGCTGCTGGTGGGGGCGGTGCCCCTGTTCACGCAGTCGGGCGTAGCGCTCAACTTTGTCATGACCGCACTGTATGCCTGCCTGCTCTCGCAAGCCTGGAACGTGTTGGGCGGCTTTGGCGGGCAATTTTCGTTCGGCCATGCGCTGTTTTTTGGCACCGGCGCTTATGTGCAGGCCATTGCGCAAATGCAGTGGGGCCTGAGCCCCTGGGTGGCTTTGCCGCTGGCCATGGCTTTTGCGGCTGGCGTGGGCGCCTTTGTCGGTGCTGCCTCTTTCCGCTACGGCCTCAAGGGCTCGTACTTTGCGCTGGTCACGCTGGCCTTTGCCGAGGTGTTCCGCATCGTGGCCACCTCGGTGCCCTTCACCGGTGCCGGTGTGGGTCTGATGCTGCCGCTCAAGGAGTCGGCTGCCAACATGCAGTTTGGCAGCCGTGCGGGTTTCATCTGGCTCATGCTGGGCTTGGTCACGCTGGCGCTGTGCGTCACGGCCTGGCTGCGCCACTCGCGCTTTGGCGCTTATTTGCAGGCGGTGCGTGACAACGAAGACGCGGCCCGCGCCATTGGCGTGAACCCGTTCAGCGTCAAGTTGATCGCCACGATCCTGTCAGGCGGCCTCATGGGCGCTGGCGGGGCGTTTTATGTGCAGGTCTTTCAGTACATCGACCCGGGCATCGCCTTTGGCTCGCACACCTCGGTCGAGGCTTTGGTGGGCGCGATTGTGGGCGGCTTGGGCACGCTGTGGGGCCCGCTTCTGGGGGCCATCAGCCTGCACATCCTGGCCGACCTCACGCGCAACCTGTTTGGCCAGCTGCCCGGCATCAACATGGTCATTTATGGCGTGGTGCTGATCCTGATCGTGATGTTTTTGCCGCGTGGCATCGCTGGCTTGGGCACCATCACGCCGCTGCAGTGGCTGCGTGGTCAGAAGTCTGATGGAGACAAATCATGAGCACGCTGCTGCAAATTGACGGCGTGGGCAAATCCTTTGGCGGCCTCAAAGCCGTGCAAAACGTGAGCCTTTCGGTGACCGAAGGCCGCCTGAGCGCCCTGATCGGCCCCAATGGCGCAGGCAAGACCACTTTGTTTGCGCTGATGTCGGGCTTTTTGGTGCCTGACACCGGCCGTGTGGCTTTTGCTGGGCAGGACATCACCGGCCAGGCACCGCACCTGAACGCCCGCATGGGCCTGACCCGCACCTTCCAGATCGTGCAGCCTTTTGCGGCGCAAACTGTGCGCGAAAACATCGCCGTCGGTGCGCACCTGCATTTGCCGGGCCGTTCGCAGGCGCTCGAATTTGCCGAGTCGGTGGCCAAGCAAGTGGGTTTGGCCCCGCAATTGGACAAACTGGCCAGTGACCTCACGGTGGCCGGGCGCAAGCGCTTGGAACTGGCGCGTGCGCTGGCCACGCGCCCGCGCCTGTTGCTGCTCGACGAGGTGCTGGCAGGCCTGAACCCGCAGGAGATTGCCGAGATGATTCCGGTGGTGCAGGGCATTGCCCAAAGCGGCGTGACGGTGCTGATGATCGAGCACGTCATGCAGGCGGTGATGAGCCTGGCGCAAGAAGTGTGGGTGCTGGCCCAGGGCCAGCTGATCGCCCATGGCACACCTGCCGAGGTGACAAACAACCAAGCCGTGGTCGAGGCCTATCTGGGTCACGGCACGGCCGAACGGCTGCAAAAGAACGCGGCTCGTCAAAAAGAGGTGCAGGCATGAGCAGCGCATTGTTGGATGTGCAAGGCCTCAAGTCGGGCTATGGCGCGGTCGAAGTGCTGCGCGGTGTCGATGTGCAGGTCATGCCGGGCGAGCTGGTGGCGCTGCTGGGCAGCAACGGCGCAGGCAAAACCACACTGAACCACACCCTGAGTGGCCTGGTGGCCACGCGGGCAGGCCGGGTGCAGTTTGACGGCCACGACCTCACGGGCCAGCACAGCAAACAGGTGGTCACGCACGGTTTGATTCAGGTGCCCGAAGGCCGCAAGGTCTTCCCCAACCTGAGCGTGCACGAGAACTTGGAGCTGGGGGCCTTCACCCGCGGCCGCGAGCGCCGAACCCAGAATTTGGACAAGGTGTACCAGACCTTTCCGCGCCTGAAAGAGCGGGTGGCGCAGTTGGCGGGCACTTTGAGTGGTGGCGAGCAACAGATGCTGGCCATCGGCCGGGGCCTGATGGCCGAGCCACGCTTGCTGATCCTGGACGAACCCTCGCTGGGTTTGTCGCCCCTGCTGGTCGAAGAAATGTTTGGCCTGATCTCGCAACTGCGCAGTGGCGGCCTGGCCATTTTGCTGGTCGAGCAAAACGTCGGCCAGTCGCTGGACATCGCGGACCGGGCGTATGTGATGGAAAACGGGCAGATCCGTTTCACCGGCACCCCGGCAGATCTGCTGGCCAGCGACACGCTGCGCCAGGCCTATTTGGGCATGTAAGGCATGCCGGGCACATGGTGGGCCTTCGTGATTCAGGTGCATTGATTCCAAGATCGTTTTTTTATGACATCCCAAATACCTTCACCGCTCAGAATTTTCCTGTCGTCGATGTGTCTGAGCTTGGGTGGACTGGTGTTCCCCGCACTGGCCCAATCGCAGTCGCCCATCAAAATTCTGGTGGGCGCACCTGCGGGCGGCACCACCGACACCATGGCCCGTACGCTGGCGCAAGTCTTGGGTACGCAGCTGGGCCGCAGTGTGGTGGTAGAAAACAAGCCCGGTGCAGGCGGCAATCTGGCAGCAGACGCCGTAGCCAAGGCCGTGCCTGACGGCAACACCTTGTTGATGAGTTTCACCAGCCACGCCATCAACGCCTCGCTCTACCCCAGCTTGCCTTTTGACCCGGTCAAGGATTTCACGCCGCTGACCATGGTGTCCACCTCGCCGTCCATTTTGGTGGCGCACCCCAGGCTGCCGGTGAACAACGTGAAAGAGTTGATGGCGCTGGCCAAAGCCAAGCCGGGGCAGCTGAATTTCGCCATTGGCGCTTTGGGCTCGTCGCTGCACATGGCCGGTGATGCGTTCAAGATGCAGGCGGGTGTGTACATCGTCAACATCCCTTATCGGGGCACAGCCCCTGCGGTGCAAGACGTGCTGGCCGGTCAGGTCGATCTGATGTTTGCGGCGGTGGGCAATGTGCAGTCGCACATCAAGGCGGGCAAGCTCAAGGCGCTGGGCGTGACCAGCGCCAAGCGCCTGGCGGCTTTTCCAGAGGTGCCTGCGGTGGGCGAGAGCTTGCCAGGCTATGAATCCAGCGCCTGGTTTGGCCTGTTTGGCCCAGGCCGCATGAGCCCCGATGTGACCAAAAAGCTGGCCGATGCAGCCCGCGCCGCGGTGCATTCGCCCGATGTCAAGCGCCGCATTGAAAGCGAAGGGGCCACGCCTGTGGGCAGCAGCCCGCAAGAATTTGCCAACTTTGTAGACAGTGAGATTGTGCGCTGGCGCAAAGTCGTGCAATACGCCGGAGCCAAACCAGAATGAGTGCTACCCCTTCGCAAACCCTGGCGCAAAAACTCATCGCCCGTGCGGCGGGCCGTGCCCATGTGGCCGTGGGCGAGGTGGTCACCTGCAATGTCGACTTGGCCATGTTCCATGACTCGTCAGGTCCCAGACGACTCAAACCCATGCTGGATGAGTTGGGCGCAGACATCTGGGACAAAAACAAAGTGGTGCTGGTGCTGGACCACTATGTGCCCGCCCAGGACGCCGATGCGCAGCAAATTGTGCAAATTACCCGCGACACGGCCAAGCAATGGAAGCTGCCACATGTCATTGACAGCGAGGGCATCTGCCATGTGGTGCTGCCCGAGCGCGGGCATTTGAAGCCCGGCATGTTTTGCGTGGGCGGCGATTCGCATTCGCCCACGGGCGGTGCCTTTGGTTGCTACATGTTCGGCATTGGTGCGACGGAGATGCTGGGCGTGTGCGTGACCGGCCAGATTTGGGTGCAGGTGCCGCGCACTTTGCGCATGCACTGGTCGGGCCGCCTGCAAGCGGGCGTGTCGGCCAAGGACATGATGCTGCACATGATTGGCCGTTTTGGCATGAACGGTGGGCAATACCAAGCGGTGGAATTTGCGGGGTCTGCCGTGCAGGCGCTGTCCATGGCCGAGCGCATGACGCTGTCCAACATGAGCGCCGAGATGGGCGCGCAGGTCGGTCTGATTGCGGCAGACGAGACCACCTTGAGGTACTTGCGCGGTATCGGTGTTGCCCCCGAGTCGTTGGCGGGTGCCGAACAATGGTTCACCGACGACGATGCCGAGTGTGAGCAGCACACGTTTGATGCTTCCAGTCTCAGTCCCCAAGTGGCGGCACCGCACAGCCCGGCCAACACGCGTGACGTGGCTGAATTTTCAGAAGTCACACCCAGCATCGCTTACATCGGCGCCTGCACCGGGGCCAAACTCGAAGACCTGCGGGCCGCCGCTTCTGTGCTCAAGGGCCAGCGTGTGGCCGCTGGTGTGCAGCTCATGGTGGCACCCGCCAGCGCCAGAGAACAAGCGCAAGCCACGCAAGAAGGCGTGATGCAAATCCTGCAAGATGCCGGGGCCACCGTGTTGCCCAACAGCTGTGGCGCGTGTGCGGGCTACGGTGCAACTTTCCCCGAGGGCTCTACCGTGATCTCGACCACCGCCCGCAACTTCAAGGGCCGCATGGGCCCGGCCAGCGTGAACGTGTATCTGGCCTCGCCCTACACCGTGGCGGCTTCGGCCTTGCGCGGTCACATCAGCGATGCGCGTGAGGTGCTGGCATGAAAAATCGCATCTTCCAAAATGCCCGCGTCTGGCGGGTCGGGGCCGATGTGGACACCGATGCGCTGGCCCCTGGTGCCTACATGAAGCACGGTCTGGAAGTGATTGGCTGGCATTGCCTGGAGGCGGTGCGCAGCGACTTTGCCTCGGGCGTGCGCGAGGGCGATGTGATCGTGGCTGGGGCCAATTTCGGCATCGGCTCATCGCGCGAGCAGGCAGCGGGCGTGCTCCGGCACCTCGGCCTGGCGGCGGTGCTCGCACCGTCCTACAGCGGCTTGTATTTTCGCAACGCCTTCAACCTCGGGTTGTTGCTGTTGACCTGCCCCGAGGCCAGCAAGATTGAAGAAGGCGAGCGCCTGGCGCTGCAGTTTGAAGGGGACACGCCAGTGGTGTTGCGAACCAACGGGCAGCGCCTGATTTGCGCACCGATCCCCGAATTTCTGATGGACATGGTCGACGCAGGTGGCTTGTTGCCGCTGCTCAAACAACAAAAGCAAGGATGAACCCGATGGTTTCAGCTTCACACAACCCGGCCACCCTGGACCCGGTGATGGACCCCGTGACTTTGGCCGTGCTGCGCGGCCGCTTGGAACAAATCGCCGACGAGATGGACGCGACGCTCTACCGCAGCGCCTTCAACCCCATCATTGCCGAGGCGCACGACGCTTGCCACGGCCTGTACGACGCCATCACCGGCGACACCCTGATCCAGGGCAAGTCAGGTCTGCCGGTGTTTGTGGGCGCCATGGCCTTTGCCGTGCGGGCGGCCATGCGCGTGGCGGCCGAGCGCGGCGGCATGCAGCCGGGCGATGTGTGGCTGTTCAACGACCCCTACGAAGGCGGCACCCACGCCAACGACTTCAAGCTGGTCAAACCCTGCTTTCGCAATGGGCAGTTGTATTGCTTTTTGGCCTCGGCCGCGCATTGGCACGATGTGGGCGGCGCAGTGCCCGGCAACTACAACCCGGCGGCCACCGAGTGCTGGCAAGAAGCGGTGCAGATCCCGCCGGTGCGCATCTTGCGCGGCGGCGTGCTCGACGACGACGTGCTGGCCATTTTGCGCGCCAACACCCGCCTGCCCGACAGCCTGTGGGGCGACCTGAACGGCCAGCTGGCTGCGCTCGAATTGGGCGCCCGCCGCCTGGACGGCCTGCTTGACGAATACGGCGACGCCAAAGTGGCTCAGGCCCTGGTGGAGCTGCGTACCCGCGCCGTGCGCCTGATGCGTTCGCACATCACCAGCCTGCCCGATGGCCGCTACAGCTTTGAAGACGTGCTCGACAACGACGGCGTGAAAGACGAGCTGCTCACCATTGCGCTCGACATGACCGTGGCTGGCGATCGGCTGACGCTGGATTTTTCGCGTACCTCGGCGCAATGCGCCGGGCCGGTGAACATTTCACGCGCCACAGCGGTCGCCGCTTGTTATGTGGCTTTGAAGCATGTCTTCCCCGATGTGCCGGCCAACGCGGGTGTGCTGGACGCGGTGGACTTTGTGATCCCCGACGGCCTGGTCATCAGCGCCTCGCGTCCGCGCCCGGTGGGTGGCTACACCGAAACCATTTTGCGCATGATCGACGTGATCTTCAGCGCCACGGCCTTGGCCGACCCGCAGCGGGCCGTGGCCCATGCTTACGGCACCATCAACGCCTTGTCGATCGCAGGGCACCGCACCGACGACAAGCGCAAGGGCCAGCGTTGGGTGATGTTCAGCTTTTTTGGCGGTGGCCACGGTGGCCACTCGGATGGCGATGGCCTGTCGCACGGCAATGCGCCGATCTCCACCGCCACCATCCCACCGATGGAAATTTTGGAAGCGGCCTATCCGGTGCGCTTCACGCAGTGGGCCTTGCGCCCCGGCTCGGGCGGCGACGGCCAGCACCGGGGCGGTCTGGGTGCGATTTACGAGATCGAATTGCTTGAAGACAGCGCCGAGGCTTTCATTTTTGGCGAGCGTGGCAAGTCGGCCCCCAAAGGCATCCACGGCGGCCAGCCTGCGTTGCCCAATGTGTTTGAGTATTGCCAGAACGGCGAATGGAAGACGCCACCCATGGTGTCCAAGATGCTGGGCATTCACCTGAAAAAAGGCGACCGCGTGCGCCTGCAAACCCCGGGCGGCGGCGGCTGGGGATCGCCCGCAGAGCGATCGGCGCAAGACCGTGCCAAAGACAGCGCACTGGGTTACACCAAGGAACAAGCATGAGCGAGGCAGCATTGAACCAACCGCATTGGGTGGTCGGCGTGGACGTGGGCGGGACCTTCACCGACCTGTTTGTGCTGGACGAAAAAACCGGCCAAGCCCGCATCGTCAAAGTGCCTTCGACCCGGGGCGAAGAAGCCCGGGGCTTCATGAACGGCATCGCCAAAGTGACGGGCAACACGGGCGCCGATGGTGCCAAAGACATCGCCACCATCGTGCATGGCACCACCGTGGGCACCAACGCCTTGCTGGAGCGCAAGATCGCCCGCACCGGCATCATCACCACACGCGGGTTCCGCGACGTGTTGGAGATGCGCCGCCGCGACCGTCCGCAAACCTGGGGCCTGCGCGGCAGCTACACCCCGGTGGTGCCCCGCGCCTGGCGTCTGGAAGTGGACGAGCGCGTGTTGGCCGATGGGCAGTTGCACACGCCCGTGAATCTGGATCAGGTGCGCGAACAAGCTCGCGCTCTGCTGGCCGAAGGCTGCGAGGCGGTGTGTGTGTTCTTTGTGCACGCCTATGCCAACCCAGGTAACGAACAAGCCGCTGTGGCGGCCGTGCGCGAGATCTGGCCCAACAGCTATGTGACGGCCGCCAGTGAAGTGCTGCCCGAAATCCGTGAGTTCGAGCGCTGCTCCACAGCCACCCTGAATGCTGCTTTGCAGCCCGTGGTGGGCAGCTATTTGCAGCGCCTCGATGGCGACCTGCGCGCCCAGGGCTTTGGCGGTGAATTGCTGATTGTGCAAAGCAATGGAGGCGTCATGTCGCGCCAGACGGCTTGTGATGTGCCGGTGCGCACCGCGCTGTCCGGGCCTGCGGCCGGCGTGATGGCCTGCGCCGAAATCGCCCGCGCTTCGGGTTTTGAGAACGTCATCACCGGCGACATCGGCGGCACCTCGTTTGACGTGTCCTTGGTGGCGGGGGGCGAAGCGGCACTCGCTGCGCAAACGTCCATTGAGTTTGGCTTGGTGGTGCGCTCGCCCATGATCCAGATCGAGACCATCGGTGCTGGTGGCGGCTCGATCGCTTCGGTCGATGCGGGCGGCATGCTGCAGGTCGGCCCCGAGTCGGCCGGCAGCATTCCTGGCCCAGCTTGTTATGGGCGCGGCAACACCCGCCCCACCGTGACCGATGCCAACGTGCTCTTGGGCCGCATTGCGGCCGACCGGCCTTTGGGCGGCGGCTTGCTGCAAAAGCTCGATTCGGGCTTGTCCGAACAAGCCATTGCCCAGCATGTGGCTGAGCCTTTGGGCCTGACGGCGCTGGCCGCAGCTGAGGCGATTTTGACGGTGGCCAATGCCCGCATGGCGGGCGCGATCCGCGTGGTGTCGATCGAGCGCGGCCACGATCCGCGCCAGTTCGCCTACATGCCCTTTGGTGGCGGCGGCGGCCTGCATGTGTGCGCCATGATGCGCGAGGTGGGCGTGACCACCGGCATCGTGCCGCGTTATCCGGGCGTGACATCGGCGCTGGGCTGTGTGATGGCCGACATGCGCCACGACGCGGTGCAGACCCTCAACGTCGCCTTGGCCGATGTGGCTTGGCCTGCCTTGCTGGAGCGGGTGGATGGTCTGGCTGAGGCTTGCCAGGTGCGCCTCGATTCCGCCGGGGTGAACTTTGTGCGGGTAGATGAAGTCATCAGCTTTGACATGCTCTACATGGGCCAGACACACACCCTGCAAGTGCCCCTGAAGCGCGAAGCTTTGAACGCAGCAGGATTGCTGGCCGCGTTTGAGGCGGCTTACCAACATGCCTTTGGCCGTGTGCTGCAAGGCCCGGTGATCCGCGTGATGAACCTGCGTTATGCCCGCATTGGGCGTCGTCCCAAGTTCGACCTGGCGGTGCTGGCGCCGCAAGGCGAAGGCCGTACCGCCCCGGTGGGCGAGCAGCAGGTCTACCACCAGGGCCAGTGGTGGACGGCGCAGCGTTACGAACGCTTGAGCCTGCCCGTGGGTACCGTGGTGCAAGGCCCCGCGATTTTGGAGCAGCCCGACACGACCGTCTGGCTCGAACCCGGCTTTGAAGGGCGGGTCGACAAACTGGGCAACCTGTTGGTGGAGCGCAGCGCATGAACTTGAAGACCGCCAAGCTGGGCATGGTCATCGTGGACCTGCAAAACGATTTTCTCGCGCCCGATGGCGCTTATGCCCGGGGCAACACCCTGAGTGCCGAGGCGGTGAAACTGCCCGAGCGCATGGCCCCGGTAGCACGTGCCATCAAGGGGCTTGGCGGCTTGGTCACGGCCAGCCTGTTCACGCTGTGGCCCAACGCGCAGGGCGAACCCATGATCTCGGCGCACCTCAAAGAGCGTCGCCCGTTTTTGCGTAAGGGCGACTTTGCGCCGGGCAGCCGAGGGCAGGCCAATGTGGATTTGCTCGCACCGTTGGTCGATGTGTCGGTGTTCAAGGTGGCGTATTCGGCTTTCTTCAACACGCAGCTCGACTGGGTGCTCAAAAAATCGGGGATCGACACCTTGGTGGTGTGCGGCATCGTCACCAACGGTGGCGTGGCCAGCACGGTGCGCGATGCCCATGTGCGCGACTACCACGTCATCGTGTTGTCGGATGGTTGCGCCGCCTTCAGCGAAGCTGCGCACCAGGCCGCGCTGGCCGACATGGGCTCGGTGGCCGAGGTCATGGACAGCGCCGCTTTTTTGAAACAACTGGGCTGAAGCCATGAGCGCGCCGCTGCCGCAAGTTTGCCGGGCTGCCGAATTTCCAGCCGATGTGCACGCCGAGGACCACACGCCAGTGGTCATCGTGGGCGCTGGCGCTTGTGGCCTCACGGCCGCGCTGGCCTTGCACCGCTTGGGCGTTCAGTGCGTCGTGCTGGAGCGCGATGCGTTTGCAGCGGGCTCCACCGCCTTGTCGTCGGGTTTCATACCTGCACCTGGCACGCATGCGCAGCAGGCCCAGGGCATCACCGACAGCGTGGATTTGTTTGCCTCAGACATCCAGGCAAAAGCCCATGGCCAGGCCGCGCCGCATCTGGTGCAAGCCTATGCAAGCCACATTGGCCCGGCGCTCGATGCGCTGGCCCAGCACCACGGCCTGCCCTGGCAGGTGCTGGACAATTTTTTGTACCCCGGCCACAGCGCCCACCGCATGCACGCCGTGCCCGAAAAAACCGGGGCCGGTCTGATGAGCCGCCTGCAAGCGGCTGCCGACGCCGCAGGGGTGGTGGTGCTCACGCAGGCGCAGGTGACCGAGCTGTGGGCCGACGATGCGCGGCGCATCCATGGGGTGGGTTTTGTGCGGCCCGATGGCCAGACCGAGCGCATCCGCTGCGATGCGGTGCTGTTGGCCTGCAACGGTTTTGGCGGGGCAGCGGCCATGGTCAAAGAGCTGCTGCCCGAGATGGCCGAGGCCACTTATGCGGGCCATGTGGGCAACGATGGCAGTGCCATCGCCTGGGGCCAACAACTGGGTGCGCGATTGGCCGACCTGGGTGCTTACCAAGGGCACGGCTCTTGGGCCGTGCCGCAAGGGGCTTTGATCTCGTGGGCGCTGATGATGGAAGGCGGTGTGCAAATCAACGCCCAAGGCCAGCGTTTTCACGACGAAACCCAGGGCTATTCGGAGGCGGCAGTGCATGTGCTGGCGCAGCCGGGTGGTGTGGCCTGGAATGTGTTCGACGATGCGCTGCTGACTTTCGCGCAAGAGTTCCCGGATTTTGTGGCGGCACAGGGCGCGGGTGCGGTGCAACACGCCGCCGATGCACAGGCGCTCGCCCAGCTGATCGGCTGCCCGCCCGAGGCCTTGCAAGCCGCTTTGAACGCAGTTCAGCCGGGCACCGATCCGGCCACAGGCCGCACGTTCAAACGCGCCCTGCAAGCGCCGTTTCACGCCATCAAGGTGACAGGCGCCTTGTTCCACACCCAGGGCGGTCTGGACATCGACGCGCAAACCCGCGTGTTGCGCCAAGACGGCAGACCCTTGCCCAATTTGCTGGCCGCAGGCGGCGCAGCGCGGGGCGTGTCGGGTCAGGCGGTTTGGGGCTATCTGTCGGGCAACGGTTTGCTCAGTGCCATCGCCGGTGGGCACATTGCTGCGCATACGGTCGCCAATAAGGCAAAACAACATTTGAAGGATTCGGCACCATGAATCAGCCGCACAATTTGGCACAGCGTCTGCAACAAGACCAGGCCTTGCTTGCCCCCGGCGTGTACGACGCGCTTACCGCGCTGGTGGCCCAGCAGGCGGGCTTTGAGGCGGTCTATTTGTCGGGTGCATCGATCGCCTACACCCGGCTGGGCCGCTCCGACATCGGCCTGACCACCGCCACCGAAGTGGCGCAGACCTTGGCCCACATCACCGACCGGATGAACATCCCGGTCATCGTGGACGCCGACACCGGCTTTGGCAACGCGCTCAACACCCAACGCACGGTGCGCGATTTCGAGCGGGCCGGGGCTGCCATGATCCAGATCGAAGACCAGACTTTCCCCAAACGCTGCGGCCATCTGGACGGCAAGGGCGTGGTGCCGGTGGCCGAGATGCAGGGCAAGCTGCGCGCAGCCCTGGACGCACGGCACAACCCCAACACCCTGATCCTGGCGCGCACCGATGCGGTGGCGGTCGAGGGCCTGGACGCCGCGCTGGAGCGAGCCGAGCGCTACCTGGAGTGTGGTGTCGATGCGCTGTTCATTGAGGCCTTGCGCTCCCCCGAGCAAATGGACCGGGCCTGTGCCCAGTTCGCCAAGCGCGTGCCCCTGCTGGCCAACATGGTGGAAGGCGGCAAGACGCCGGTGCAAAGCGCGGCCGAGCTGGGCCAGCGCGGCTTCAAGATCGTGATCTTTCCGGGCGGCACGGCGCGGGCGGTGCTGCACACCTTGCAAGGCTATTACGCCAGCTTGCACACGCACCAGACCACGCGGCCCTGGCAAGAAAAAATGCTCGATTTTGATGGCCTGAACGCGGTCATTGAAACGCCGCAGCTGCTGGCACTGGGCCAACGCTATGAAGCTGGGGGCCAGTCATGACCTCCGCCATTGTTTTGCGCCCCTTGCAAGTCGGGGACATCGGCTGGGTGGCACACCGCCAGGGCATTTTGTATGCGCAGGAATACGGTTGGGATGGCACGTTCGAGGCCCTGGTGGCCGAGATCGCGGCGCAGTTTGTGAAGAACTTTGACCCCGCATGGGAGAACGCCTGGATCGCGGAACGCGACGGCCAGGTGGTGGGCTCGGTGTTTCTGGTCAAGGTGTCCGATGAAGAAGCCAAACTGCGCTTGCTGTATGTGGAGCCCGATGCCCGCGGCGCAGGCCTGGGACGGCGCTTGACCGAAGCGTGCATCGCGTTTGCCAAAGCCAAGGGTTACGTCAAGCTCACTTTGTGGACCAATGACATCCTCCATGCAGCCCGCCGCATTTACCAGCAAGCAGGGTTCGTGCAGGTGTCTGAAGAGCGGCACCATTCTTTTGGCCACGATTTGGTCGGACAGTATTGGGCGCTGGATTTGTAAAGCCGCTGTCGACCATGGAACTCAAATTTTTGAAATCAAAACCGGAGACTGATACATGAGCCACACACACAACTTGCCCCAGCGGCCCTATCGGCGCATTGCCACCGAAGAGGCATTTTCTCCACCGGAAATGCTGGAAATTTACAAGCGCATCCTGGCCAAAGAGGATGTTGACGTGGGTTTCAAACACCTGATGGGCTTTTACATGAGCAGCCCCAGCGAGCGTGCGCAGCACATCATGCGTTGCCTGGTGGACCTTGATGAATTGCGTTTGCAGCACATGGATGCGGCTGGGGTGGATGTGCAAGTCATTGGCTTGACTTCGCCGGGCGTGCAGATCATGGACAAAGACACGGCGGTGGCTTTTGCGCCAGTGGCCAACGACATCTTGGCGGACGCCATGCGCCGCCACCCCGATCGACTGGTGGGTATGATCGCTGTCGCTCCACAAGATCCTGCAGCCGCAGCCAGGGAAATCCAGCGCGGTGTGAACCAACTGGGCATGCATTCGGTGGTCATCAACTCGCACACGCAAGGCGAGTACCTGTCCGATACCAAGTTCTGGCCGATTTTTGAAGCCGCCGAGGCGATGGATACACCCATCTATTTGCATCCGAATGCGATGCCGGCCAGCATGATCCAGCACTTCATTGAGGCGGGTCTTGATGGTGCCATTTATGGTTTTGGTGTCGAGACCGGTTTGCATGCTTTGCGGTTGATCACCTCAGGGGTGTTTGACCGGTTTCCAAAGTTGCAGGTCATTCTCGGGCACATGGGCGAGGCCTTGCCGTTCTGGGCTTATCGCCTCGATTACATGCACGCTGCAACCGTGCGCTCACAGCGCTACCCCAGCGTGCAGCCCTTGAAGCGCAAACCCAGCGATTACCTGCGTGAGAATTTCCACATCACCAACAGCGGTGTGGCATGGGGCGCTGCGCTCAAGTTCACCCAGGATTTCATGGGGCCAGACCGTGTGCTGTACGCGATGGACTACCCCTACCAATATGTGCCTGAAGAAGTGGCCATGCTGGAAAATTTGGACATGGCACCGCAGGTGCGTCAAGCATTTTTCCAGGACAACGCGCAGCGTTTGTTCAAAATTCCTGCCGCCGCCCAGGCCGTTTGATTGCTCAACCCCACCCAGGAGATCCAGACATGGCTTTCATTTTCCGTCGACAAGCACTTGTGCTCACCAGCGCGTTGATCGCTTGTGTGAGTTTGGGCGTTTCTGCGCAAACCAGTTATCCCACCCAGGCGATCAAAATCATTGTGCCCTTCACGCCGGGCACGGGCATGGACACGATTGCGCGCGTGGTGGCCCCACGTTTGAGCGAGCGTTTGGGGCAATCCGTGGTGGTGCAAAACCAGCCCGGTGCCAGTGGCAACATCGGTGCCGAGGCGGTGGCCAAATCCACCGCAGACGGACACACGGTGTTGATGGGGGCCAACACCATGTTGATGGCTTCGCAGATGTACAAAAACGCGGCCTTTGACCCGGTCAAGGATTTCGCACCGGTGTCGATGGCCGCGTATGGCTCCTTGATGCTGGTGGCGAACCCTAAAACCGGCATCAAGTCCTTGCCTGATCTGGTCAAGCAGGCGCAGGCCCGGCCCGGGGGTATCAGTTTTGGTTCACCCGGTGTGGGCACGCCTCACCACATGGCCATGGAGTTGTTCAAGCTGGAGTCGAACACCTTCATGCTGCATGTGCCTTACCGGGGGTCGGCAGGCTACACACAGGACTTGTTGGGGGGCGAACTCAACGTCGGGTTTTTGCCGGTCCATGTGGCTCAGGGTTTTGTGAAAAACGGTCGGCTCAATGCGCTGGCGGTGGGCAGTCCCAAGCGGCATCCGGTGGCCCCTGAGGTGCCCACCTTTGAAGAGGTCGGTGTCAAAGGCGTGGACGTGGACCTTTGGTATGGTTTTTTTGTGCCCAGCAAAACGCCCGCAGCAGTGGTCACCAAACTGAACACGGAAATGGCCGCGATCTTGCGTCAAACCGATGTCAAAGACATTTTGGGCAAGGCCGGCATGGACGCTTCGGCTTCCACACCGGCCGAGCTGACAAGCATTGTGGCGAAAGACTACCCCCGCTGGGGCAAGGTGATTCGCAGCAAACAAATTTCTGCCGATTGACGGCCAACGAGAGGGGTGCAGCATGAGCATACAAACAAACATTGCGATCGTCGGTGGTGGCATCGGCGGTCTGGCACTGGCCTTGCACTTGCATGAAAGAGGTGTGGCCTGTGATGTCTTTGAGGCGGTTGCTGAAGTCCGCGAGCTGGGCGTGGGCATCACGCTGCTGCCCCACGCCATGCGTGAATTGGCCGCGCTCGGATTGCAGTCGGCCATTGAAGCGGCAGGCATTGAAAATCTCGAAAGTGCTTTCTACAACCGTCACGGCCAGTTCATTTACCGTGAACTGCGTGGCCGCCATGCCGGTTATCCGGTGCCTGAGATCGGCATCCACCGTGGCAAATTGCACAAAATCCTGTTTGATGCGGCCGTGCAGCGTTTGGGGGCCCAGCATGTTCACACCGGCCATCGCTTTGTGGGCATCACGCACAGCGACGACCATGTGGCAATTCACTTCCAAGACCCTCAAGGACAGGCTTTGCCGCCGGTCCAAAGTCAGGTGTTGATTGCGGCCGATGGCGTCAATTCGGCGGTTCGCCGGATTTTCTACCCGGAAGAGAAAATGGTGTTCACCGGCATCAACACCTGGCGTGGTGTGACACGTTTTGCCCCGATCCTGTCTGGCAAGACCTACATGCGCATTGGATCGATTGAAACCGGCAAGATGGTCATTTACCCGATCGTCGATCAAGTGGATGAGCAAGGCAGGCAGTTGATCAACTGGATGGCCGAAATCCGCATGGAGGGGCTGACGCAAAACGATTGGAACCGCCAAGGTCGGGTGGATGACGTGTTGCCCTTGTTCAAGGATTGGGCCTTCGACTGGCTGGATGTGCCGGCCTTGATTGCCAACGCGGAATCAATTCTGGAATACCCCATGGTTGACAAGGACCCCATTCCCCAATGGACCTTTGGTCGCGTGACCTTGCTGGGCGATGCGGCCCACCCCATGTACCCGCGAGGCTCCAATGGTTCAGCGCAAGCCCTGGTGGATGCGCGCACACTGGCCGATGAGTTGGCTGCAACGCCCGCAGGCGGTGATCTGGTGCCTGCGCTTTACCGCTACGAGACCGTGCGCAGACCGCTCACGTCCAAGGTGGTCTTGACCAACCGCAGCACCCCGCCGGATTTCATCAACATCAAGGTGGATGAACTGACGCACGGTCAACCGTTCAGGCACATCGACGATGTGATCAGCCAAGACGAGCTGCGAAAAATCTCGGACGATTACAAAAAGATCGCCGGCTTTTCGCTTGAAGCCTTGTCGAGCCCGGTCTGAAATTCACAGACGCCGTCGCTCGGGGCAGGCAGGCTTTGCCAGCGCGTGGCGTGGGTGCTCAGATGATGCGGCCCTGACGCCACCAAGCCAGTGCGCACCCTGCGGTCAGCAGCAGCATCCCCAGCAAAGCGCACAGGGCGGTCACTTCGGTTTGCCGGTGCTTCTTCAGGACGATTTGGTGACTGAGTGAGGTGTAGATTTTTTTCAGATCTTGGGCCTTGTGGACGCCAAAGTATTCACCGCGCGTGATGTCGGCTATTTTCTGAAGGCTGTCTTCGTCGAGTTTGACGCGCATTTGCATGCCTTGTGCTTTGAGGACCGTGCCTTGCACGGTGCCCACGCCCACGGTGTAAACGCGCACACCCAGATCGGCGGCGACTTGGGCCATTTTGAGGGGGTCAGGCCCGATATTGCCCTGGCCATCGCTGAATAACACGATGGCGGCCGCCGTGTTGGAGCCTGCTGGCACCTTGGGCAAAGTCACTGTTTTGGTCTGAGCGCTGGCCGTTGTGCCCGCGCTGCCGCTGGATGAGCCGGGCAGAGGGGCACCCGTGCCGGGGCGGTCCTGGCCTTCAATCAGTCCGCGCACATCCAGGCCCGAGCCTGGCAGCATGGCATCAAGGGCGATGACCAGACCGCTGCCCAGTGCCGAACCCGGTTGCAGACTCAAGTTGTCGATGGCTTGCAGCACCAGGTCACGCTGGTCGGTGGGGGCTTGCACCAGAGCAGCAGCCCCCGCCACGCTGACCACGCCCAATTTGACCTGGCCCGGCTGGCCGAGCACAAAGCTTTTGGCGGCCGCCTGGGCAGCTTCGATGCGGCTGGGTGGCACGTCGCTGGCCCGCATGCTGCCCGAGCTGTCGATGGCCAGCATCACGGTGTCGATGCGGCTGGGCAACAGCAAGATGGCTTGTGGCCTGGCGATGGCCACCAACAAACCTGCCAGGCCCAGCAGCACCAGCAGCGCAGGGGCATGGCGTGTGAAGCGAGGCGCGACACCGCTGGCCATGCTCTTGGAGGGCCATGCCCGTTGCACGCTGCGGCCTTGCCATGCGAGGTACAGGCCCAACCAGAGGGGCCATGCGGCCAGCAGCCACAGCAAGCGTGGCCAGACGAACTGGATCGAGTGCCATTCAGGCATGAGGACTCCTGGTTTGAGTGGGCCGAGCGGTGCTCATCGGGGTCGCTCGCCCACCGGTGCTCAACTGGCTGGCGCGTTTGCGCAGTTGTGCAAAACGCAGCAGGGCTTGGTCCAGCGCTTCGTCGGTGTTCAGCTCCAGGCAATCCACACCGGCTTGTGCCAAGCCGTCCAGCAAGGCTGCTTCACGGTCTTGGGCCTGCTGTGCAAAACGCTGGCGAAACGCCGCATCGTTGCCGTCCACGAGCAGTTGCTCGCCAGATTCGGCGTCTTGCACCAGCAGCATGCCGGTGTTGTCGGGCCAGGCCATCTCCAGCGGGTCGCGCAGGCGCACCGCCACCACTTCATGGCGTCTGGCCAGCTGGGCTAAGGGTTTTTCCCAGCCGGGCGGGCTGATGAAGTCGGACACCACAAACACCGCCGAGCGACGCCGCAGCACCGACTGGGCTTGCGCCAGCCATGGCCCCAGTGCGCTGGTCTGCACGGCGTTGCTTGGGCTGGACGTTGGGGTTTGGCCCGCCTGCAGCATCTGGTGCACGATGTGCAGCAGGTGCCGCCTGCCGGAGCGGGCGGGCACCACGCTGTGGGCGCGGTCTTGTCCGGTGAACAGCATCAGGCCCACGCGGTTGCCGTGTTGCGACAGCAGTTTGGACAGCACGGCCACGGCGCTGCAGGCCAGTTGGCGTTTGCTGGTGTGGCCCGAGCCGAAAGCCACCGAGGCGGACAGGTCCACCACAAACCAGGCGGCGATTTCACGGTCTTCCTGGTGCTCGCGCACATACGGGGTCTGCATGCGGGCGGTCACATTCCAGTCGATGTGGCGCACGTCGTCATGGGCCTGGTATTCGCGCAGATCGGCCAGCACCAGGCCGCTGCCGCGAAACAGGCTGCGGTAGTCGCCTTGCAGCTGGCCATCGAGCCGTTTGAGCACGGTCCATTCCAGCCGCTGCAGCCATTGCGCTGCATTCGGCAGGGGCGTAGGGGTGTCGGCCGCTTCAGACGCAGGAGCCTTCGGTTGGCCCTCGCCGGCTTCGGCCGTGGCCTCAGTTCGCTTCTTGCGCAGGAAGCTGAACATGGCGGTCCAGGGGCTTGTTGGGCGCGGGCACGGCCTGCAGAATTTTCAGGATCAGCGCATCGGCCGTCATGCCGTCAGACAGGGCCTCGTACGACAGCACCAGGCGGTGGCGCAGCACATCGGGCACGAGGTCGATCAGGTCTTGCGGCAAGGCATAAGGCCGCCCGCGCAGGAAGGCCAAAGCGCGTGCACCTTCGATCAGGCTGATGGTGGCACGCGGGCTGGCACCAAAGGTCAAATAAGGGGCCAGTTCGGGCAAGCCACAGCGCACCGGATCGCGCGTAGCGGCCACGAGCTTGACCGCGTACTGCACCAGGGCCGGGTCGACATAGCTTTGGCGGCATTGCGCTTGCAGCGCCATGAGCTGTGCGGTGTCGGCCACGGCCGCTGCGGTGGCGGGCATGCCGGTCACGCGCTGCACGATCACGAACTCTTCTTCTTCGGTGGGGTAGCCCACCAGCACCTTCATCATGAAACGGTCCAGCTGCGCCTCGGGCAGGGGGTAGGTGCCCTCGGTCTCGATCGGGTTCTGGGTGGCCATCACCAAAAAGGGTCGAGGCACGGGGTGGGTTTCGCCCGCGATGGTCACTTGCCTTTCCTGCATCACTTCGAGCAAGGCGCTTTGCACTTTGGCAGGAGCCCGGTTGATTTCGTCGGCCAGCAGCAAGTTGGCAAACACCGGTCCCAGCACGGTGCTGAACTCGCTGCTTTTTTGGTTGTAGATGCGGGTGCCCACCAGGTCGGCGGGCAGCAGGTCGGGCGTGAACTGGATGCGCTTGAAGCTGCCGCGCACCGCTTGGGCCAGGGTGTTGACGGTGAGGGTTTTGGCCAGGCCCGGTACGCCCTCGATCAGCAAATGGCCTTGCGCCAAGATGGCCACCAAGATGCGTTCGAGGAAAGCGTCTTGCCCGACCACCACGCGTTTGACTTCGTACAGCACGCGTTCCATCAAGGCCGCGTTGGTGGTGGCGCTTGGGGGCACTTGGCCCTGGTTCCATGCCAATTCAGAGGGGTTCATGCACAAAGCCTTTCAGGATCGGGTGGGTCAGGAAATCAGAACGGCGGCATGCCCATGCCGCCGCCCGCACTTTCGATGGTGGCGGCAAACACGATGCCAATGAAGGTGCGGGCCGAGGTGGGGTTGAGGATGGCGGTGACGATGCCCACCACCTCGCCCGCCATGTTGATGAGCGGCCCGCCCGAGTTGCCGGGGTTGGCGGCGGCATCGGCCTGGATCAGGCCGCGCATCATGGTTTTGTCCTCGGAGCCGAACTGCCGGTTCAGGCCCGAGACCACGCCAGCCGAGACCGAAGGCCCGATGCCAAAGGGGAAGCCCACGGCGACCACTTCGTCGCCCGGTTGCAGGTTCTGGCTGCTGCCCAGCGTGGCGGGCTGCAGGTCGTCGGGCAGGCGTTTGGCTTTGATCACGGCCAGATCGTTTTCGGGTTGCACGCCAATGATTTGTGCCTCGGATTCCAACCCATCGGCAAAGGTGACCTGGATGCGTTTGGCACCCTGCACCACGTGCAAGTTGGTCAGGATGACGCCTTCGTCCGAGATCACCACACCCGAGCCCACGCCGCTGTCTTGCAACTCGCCTTGCGGATTTTTCTTGTCCTCGTCCTGGGTGCGCACTCGCACCACCGAGGGGGCGATGAGTTGCGCTGCGCGGGCGGCCCGCGAGGGCAGGTCCTGCGTGTTCAGGGTGTGCAGCACTGCCGCGTTGATGTCGTCCTGTGTCAGCCGTTGTGGTGTGCCGATCTGTCGGGTCAGGGCCCAAGTCAGCGTTGCGGTGAGCAGGGCGCACAGCAGCAAAGCGGCCCAAAGTGGCAGACGCTGAAAGGGCTGGGTGGCGATGCGTGAAGCCGTGCGTGGGGGATGGGTGGCGGCCGCGCTTGCCGCTGCTGAAAACCGTCGGTCTGCCTCTTGTGCAGTGGGCTTTCGGCTGTAGAGTGCGGCGCGTTTCATCGTTGTGGAGGCCTTCGGTGATACAGTGGCCGGACTTCATCGCACGCCACACAACATGCACTTTATCTGGCCCGAGCTGCTTTGGCTATTGCTGTTGATCCCCCTGTTGGTGGTGGGGTACATCCGGGCTTTGCGCCGCAAACGCATTGCGGTTGTGCATTACCCCAGCCTGGACCTGATCCGGCCGGCGTTGGGTCCGGGGCACCGGATCCGCAGGCACATCCCGCCCGCTTTGCTGTTGTGCGCTTTGTCTCTGGTGTTGCTGGGCACCGCCCGGCCCAGTGCGAGGGTCACCTTGCCTGCCGACTACCTGACCTTGGTGCTGGCCATGGACGTGTCGCGCAGCATGCTGGCCGAAGACGTGCCGCCCAGCCGCATCGTCGCGGCCCAGCAAGCGGCCAAAACCTTTCTTCAGGAACTGCCCGGTCATGTGCGCGTGGCCGTAGTGTCTTTTGCGGGCAACGCCCAGCTGGTGCAGGGCGTGACGGACCATAAAGACGCTTTGTTGGCCGCCATCGACAGCTTTCAGTTGCAGCGCGGCACGGCCACGGGCAGCGGTTTGCTGGTGGCACTCAACACCTTGCTGCCCGAGTCGGCTGTTGATCTGGAGTCGGTGCTGTATGGCGCTGAGTTCAAGTCCGGCAGCTTGAGTCCCCAGGCTGGCTCTGCCGCAGGGCGTTCGCTCGACCAGCGTGCAGCACCACAGGCCGCCAAGCCCATGCCTGTGGGTTCCTATTCGGCCGGTGCGGTGATCTTGTTGTCCGATGGGCGCCGTACCACCGGCCCCGATCCGGTCGAGGTGGCCAAGTGGGCGGCTTCCAAGGGGGTGCGCGTGTACACCGTGGCTTTTGGGACGCCTAATGGCTTCATTCCGGGGTATGAAGGTTTCTCCTTTTACGCCCGGGTGGACGAAGAGGCGTTGCAAAAAGTGGCCGAGACGACAGGGGCCGAATTTTTCAGGGCCAGCAACGCCACCGATCTTGCGTCCATTTACCAGCACCTGTCATCCAAGTTCACGCTGGAGCGGCGTGACACCGAAATCACCGCCTTGCTGGTGGCTGTCGCGGGTCTGTTGGCGCTGCTGGCGCTGGGGTTGTCGATGCGTTGGTACCGGCGCTGAGCGCGTTCACCTGGCATTTCACCGCGCGCCAAGGGGCGGGGTCGCTCTGATTGCGCCCCGGCTTTGACAATGTGGCGGTTGCTGCTTCAGTGGATGCTGGCATGGATGGCGTCACGCACGCGAGGGTAGATTTGCTGGTGCCATTTTTTGCCGCTGAAAACGCCGTAATGGCCCACGCCGGTTTGTACATGGTGCGTTTTCAAAGAGGGACGGATCCCGGTGCACAAGTCCTGTGCCGCCACGGTTTGACCCACTGCGCAAATGTCGTCACGCTCGCCTTCCACGGTCATCAAGGCGGTGCGGTGGATGGCTGCAGGGTTCACGGCGCGGCCTCTGTAAGTGAGTTTCCCCAGCGGCAGGTCGTAGGTCTGGAAAACCTTGCGCACGGTTTCCAGATAGAACTCGGCCGGCAGGTCATTCACGGCCAGGTACTCGTCATAAAACTTGCGGATCGATGCCGCTTCTTCGACGCGCCCGTCCCGCAAATGTTCATAGAGGTGTTTGAAAGCCTCTTTGTGGCGCTCCATGTTCATGCTCATGAAGGCCGAGAGTTGCACAAAGCCCGGGTACACCTTGCGCATGAAGCCCACATGCGGCAAGGGCACATGGCTGATCAGGTTCTTTTCGAACCACTCGATGGGTTGGCTGATGGCCAATTCGTTCACCCCGGTGGGGTTGACCCTGCAATCGACCGGGCCTGCCATCAGGGTCAGGCTGCGCGGTTGTGCGGCGTCGTGGTCTTCGGCCATGAGGGCGGTGGCGGCCAGCGCCGCCACGCAGGGCTGGCACACGGCCACCATGTGCACACCCGGGCCGATGGCGCGCATGAACTGCATCAGGTAGCCGATGTAATCGTCCAGGCCGAAGCCGCCGTGCCACAGACCGATGTCGCGGGCGTTGTGCCAGTCGGTGATGTAAACGTCGTGGTCTTGCAGCAAGGTGCGCACGGTTTCGCGCAGCAAGGTGGCGAAGTGGCCCGACAGCGGTGCGGCCAGCAGCACGGGGGGCTGGTAGGGCAGGTGCTGGGCCTGCATTTTCTTGAAATGCAGCAAGGTGCCAAAAGGCAGACTCAGCGCTACTTCTTCCTGTATTTCAAAGGTGTTGCCTGCGACCTCCACGGTGTCGATTTGGTAGCACGGTCGGCTGTGCGTCAGGCGCATGCGGGCCAGCACGTCGAAAGCGGCCATGGGCATGCGCAGGGCGCGGTGTTCTTGGGTTGGAAGCCAGGCGGGGGCACCCCAGTGCTGTGCCAGCAACCGCCAGGGTGAACTCAAGTCGGACTGCAGTTGGTAGGCTTGGTACAGCATGGCGTGCCTTCAGTGTGGAGATGCAGCGATGGACGCAAGTTACGGGCCAGTGCCCAGGCACTGCGGTGGTGCCTGCAGCGGTGGATGTGTGGCATGGCCCTTGCATCCAAACCATGAGCATCGTGCAGTTGCATGACGCGCTTGTGAAATTCACAGCCCACATCCGCTTGTTCAACGTTCTGGAGATCTTCATGCCCAAAGCCATCCTTACCCTCAGCAGCAAAAATTACGGGGCCTGGGCCTTGCGCGGCTGGTTGATGGCCAAACTGGTACGGCTCGATTTCATCGAAAAAGTCATCTCGCCCGACGACCCCAGCATGCGGGCCGAAATGCTTTTGCTGTCGGCTTCGATGCAGGTGCCCTCGCTGGACCACGAGGGTGTGCATGTGTGGGACACCTTGGCGATGGGTGAATACCTGAACGAGGTCAAGCCCAAGGCGGGTTTGCTGCCCGCAGACCGTGCTGCCCGATCGCATTGCCGCGCCATTTGTGGCGAGATGCATTCGGGTTTCAGTGCGCTGCGGGCATCCTTGCCGATGAACATCAAGGCACATTTCCCGGGCTTCAAGATTTGGTCGCGCGCGCAAACCGACATCGACCGCATTGTGGTCATTTGGCAGGAATGTCTGGCTCAGTACGGTGGCCCCTATTTGTTTGGCAAAAAGCCTGGCCTGGCCGATGCCATGTTCGCGCCTGTGGTCACCCGTTTTCGCACTTACGACGTGAAGCTCGATCACGCTTGTCAGGCTTACAGCGATGCCATCATGGCCTTGCCCGACATGCAGGAGTGGGTGACTTCGGCGCTGGCGGAGCCCGATGAAATTGACGAGCTGGATGCCGAGTTTTGAAGTTGCAAGAGTGGGTCAAAACGGCGCAGGATTTGCGCCGTTTTGACGTACTTCAGTTCCAGGGCGTAGTGGCCGGAATGGCGCACACAGGATCGACCTCGATGGTCTTGAAGTCGGCCGGTGACACGATTTCCAGGTACTCCATGTCGGGTGAGTAGTCGAACAGGTAATGCTGGATGCCCGGGCGCTGGTGCACGCAGTCACCCGCTTCGACCAGGGTGACCTGGTCTTCGTACATGAACTTGGCCCAGCCTTTGACCATGATCACGATCTGGAAGTCGGCCTCGTGGCGGTGCCAGCCCGTGCCTTTTTCGGGGGCCATGTTGGCTTTGACCAGATGTGCAATCACTTGGCCGTGCGTGGCCTCGGCAATGCCCAGGTCACGGTAGAGGAAAAAGTCGCGCAGGCCACCCGAGGCATAAGGCTTGTCGGTGGCTTTGAGGTGCGAAAAGAGGGTCCCGGTTTTGTCCAGCATGCAGTACTCCTTGAAGGCGAAGCCAGATGGCTTCGCTGGGGTACTGCAAGCCATGTGCCAGCGCTGGCGCTGTTTTCACCGCCTGTGGCGCTCGGTGCTGGTGCATGGCAAGCCGCGGGTGCACCGCTCTGTGCCGTGTGTGCACCAGTCATTTGGGCGACTGTGGGGCTGGGGGCTTGTTGTTACCTTTGCGCGCTGTTTTGTCCACCCACGCCATATTGCTGGAACCACCATGACCGAGCGACTCTCTCAGATCACCTACGACGCCTTGCCTGCCGACGTGCGACCTTTGGCCGATGACATCCTCAAGGTGTCAAGCGCCGCGCTGGGCGGGCCTTACAACGCGCTGTTGCGCAGCCCCGACATGGCGCGCCGTGCCTTTGATTTTCTGGACTATCTGCGCTTCAAGACCTCGGTCAACAAGCGACTGAACGAGTTTGCCATCCTGATCCAGGCGCGCATCTCGAATGCGCAATACGAATGGTGGGCGCACGAGCCAATTGCCCGCAAGGCAGGCTTGTCCGATGCGGTCATGCGCGACTTGCAGCAATGCAGCCGCCCGAACGGCATGCAAGACGATGAACGCCTTGTCTATGATTTTTGCATTCAGTTGTCTTTGAATCACCGCGTTCCTGACGATCTGTGGCAAGAAGCCGTGATGAAAATGGGCGAGCAGGCGGTGGTAGACCTGACGGTTTTGTCAGGCACGTATGTGATGGTGTCCATGTTGCTGAATGCCACGCAGGTGGGCATTCCGGGCGGTGGTGCCGAACCCCTGCAGGTGCTGAGCCCTCTGGAGATTCGCCAGCGTTTGCTGGCCTGATCCGTCACACTGGCAGATTCAAATAAGGAGACATTCATGGACCCCCGTTTCATTCGCGCCGCTTTGGCGGTACTGCTGGCAGCCGCCGCTGTCCAAGCCCCGGCGCAAGATTTCCCCAACCGCGCCATCACCATGGTCATGCCTTATGCACCAGGTGGCCCGGGTGACACCATCACCCGTGTCTTCGCCGGGGCCATGCAAAAGCATTTGGGCCAGCAGATCGTGGTGGACAACACCGCAGGGGCTTCGGGCTCGATCGGCACGGCCAAGGTGGCACGGGCCAAACCCGATGGCTACACCTTGTTGATGATCCACGTCAGCCATGCGACCAATCTGGCGATGTACAAAAGCCTGCCCTACCACCCGGTGGACGATTTCGAGCCGATCGGCCGAGCCACCAGTGGTCCGATGGTGATCGTCACGCGCAACGAGTTCCCGGCCAGGAACCTGGGCGAGTTTGTGGCCTACGTCAAGGCCAATGCCGCGAAGGTCAGCTTGGCGCACGCGGGTGTGGGTTCGGCCTCGCACCTGTGCGGCTTGATGATGATGAACGCGCTGAACGTCAAGTTCAATGAAATCCCTTACAAGGGCACCGGCCCCGCCCTGACCGATCTGATGGGCGGCCAGGTGGACATCCTGTGCGACCAGACCTCAGGCACCGTCCCTTCCGTCAAGAGCGGCAAGATCAAGGCTTATGCGTCGGCAGGCAAAACCCGTTTGCCGCAATTGCCCGAGGTGCCTGCCATTTCGGAGGCGGGGGTGGAGGGTTTTGACATCAACATTTCCTTTGGCTTGTATGCCCCCAAAGGCACACCCAAGTCGGTGCTGGACCCATTGACCTCGGCCTTGCAAAAATCCGTGGGCGATGTCGAAGTGCGCCAGCGTCTGGAGGCCATGGGCATCTCGGCTGTGAGCGCCGAATTGGCAAGGCCTGAGGCTTTGCGTTCCCATTTGAAAAACGAAATCGACACCTTGGGCGGTTTGTTGGTCAAGGCGGGTGTCAAAGCGAATTGAAGGTGGCCGCTGCGTGCTGGGGCCTTGAGGTGTCAGTCTCGCCTGTACGGGAGATGAAATGATGAAAAACTGGTGGCCCTTGCTGCTGACTTTGGTGATCCAGGCGATGGTGGCCATGGCCTTGCTGACCTTGCCCGTGATGGCACCCGTGGTGGCTGAGGCCATGCAGGTCTCGCCCGCGCTGGTGGGGCTGTACGTGTCGGTGACCTATGCCGGGGCCATGGTCTCTACTTTGATGGGGGGTGCCACGGTGGCCCGGATGGGTGCCATCCGCGTGAGCCAATGGGGTCTGCTCTTGTGCGCGGCAGGTTTGCTTTTGTGCGCCGTGCCCTGGTTTCCAGCCATGGTGCTGGGGGCGGTGTTGATTGGCCTGGGTTATGGGCCGATCACCCCGGCCAGCTCGCACCTGCTGGCCCGCACGACGCCCCAAAGCCAGATGTCGCTGGTGTTTTCCATCAAGCAAACCGGCGTGCCTTTGGGCAGTATGCTGGCCGGTGCCATGGTGCCGCCCTTGGCCTTGCTGACCAACTGGCAAATCAGTCTGCTGGCAGTGGCCGGGGCGTGCCTGTTGTGTGCTGGGGTGTCGCAAGGTTTGCGGGCCGAGTTGGACACTGACCGCCAGCCTGCCACCCCCATCCGCTGGGGTAGTTTGGTTCAGCCCATTCGGTTGGTGCTGGCGCATCGCAGCTTGCTCACCATGGCGTCCTGCTCGTTCATGTTTTCGATGGTGCAACTGTCGCTGACCACTTACTTGGTGACTTTTTTGCATGAGGACTTGTCGTATGGCCTGGTGGCTGCGGGCCTGGCCTTGTCGGTCACGCAAATGGGGGGCATTGGTGGGCGCATCGCTTGGGGCTATGTGGCCGACCGCTGGCTGGGTGCCCGGCGCATGCTGCTGCTTTTGGCCAGCCTGATGGCGCTTGGTGCGCTGGCTTCGGCCTTTTTGACCACCAACACGCCGCAGAGCGTGGTGGTGGTGATTCTGGTGGCGTTTGGTGCTTCGGCCATCGGCTGGAACGGGGTGTACCTGGCCGAAGTGGCCCGACGTGCCCCGCCAGGCATGGCCAGCATGGCGACAGGCGGGACTTTGGCGTTCACGTTTTTGGGGGTGGTGGTGGGGCCCCCCATGTTCGGTGTCCTGTCCAGTCTGTTTGGTACTTACCGCGCGGGGTTTGCGGGCCTGATGGTCATGGCCAGTGTCAGTGGCACCGTGTTGTTCTGGAGCCAGCGGCCTGCCCGTTGAAGTCGGGCGTTCAAGCAGCCTGCAAAATTTGGTCGATCCAGTGCTGCAGTGCGGTGCCGTTCATGCCGTGCGCCAGCCCCAGCAGCATGATGATGCGCACTTTGTGCGGCGGCAAAGGGCCTGCGGTCAACAGTCCGTGGGCGGCATCGTTGTAAACGCTGGTGCGCGTCACGCTGCCGGTGATGAAACGGGCACATCGGGCTACCAGCACGCCCTGGCTGGGCAAGGCCTGGATGAACGCCCGGTAGGCTGTGGGCGTGTTGGCGTTGCCCAAGCCGGCATGCACAATGCCCTGCGCACCGGCAGCCACAAAGGCGCGCATCGCGGTCTCGTCCACACCCGCATAGGCCACGGCAATGTCCACGCGAGGCCAGGTCGCAGGCGTTGGCCAATCGGCAGGCGTTTGCCAGGCCACAGTCGGGGCACGCCCGGCTGCGCGGAACCACTGCACCGCCTGGTCGGCCACTTCGCCCACGGCCCCGGCCAGCGGGCTGTCAAAGGCTTCCACGCTGCTCACATGGCGTTTGGTGACCCACAGGCCCGAGTGGATGCGCCCGTTCATCACCACCAAAGTGCCATGTCCGCGCGCACCGGGGCAGGCGGCCACACTGCAGGCATCGAGCAAATTGGCCGGGCCATCGGCCGAGTAGGCCGTGGCCGGGCGCATGGCACCCACCACAACGATGGGTTTGTCGCTGTCCACGCTCAGGTGCAAAAACGTCGCGGTTTCTTCCAGTGTGTCGGTGCCATGCGTCACCACGATGCCCGTCACATCGGGGTTGTGGACGGCTTGCATCACAGCGGCATGCAGCTCAAGCCAGTGCTCGGGCCGCACGTCGTAGCTGGCCAGCTGCAGGGGTTGTGTGACATCGATGTCGTAGCGCTGGCGCAACTCGGGCACGGTGTCGATCACCGCAGCCAGGCTCAGGCTGGCGGGTTTGTAATCGGTGCTGACCGAGGCGGCGCTGGCCGCGCCGGCGATGGTGCCGCCGGTGCCAATCAAGGCCAAATGGGGTTTTGTCATGTTTCAAGTCTCCGAAAAAATCATGTGGACGCAGCCCAGCGGGCCGTAATCGGCGTTGGCACAGTCGCCGGGTTCCAGTTCAAGCGGCACCATGCAGGTGCCGGTGGTGATCACCTGACCCTTTTGCAAGGGGATGCCCAAGCTGGACAGCTGGTTGGCCAGCCAGGTCAGGGCGGTGCGCGGATCGCCCAGCACGTTGCCGCCTGTGCCTTCGCGTGTGTACTTCAGCGTGCTGCCGTGGTCCACGCGGGCGTGCACGGGGTAGGTGCTCAAGTCCAGTTCGCGCCACAGCTCGGGTGCGGCCGGACCCAGCACAAAATGGCGGGCACAGGCGTTGTCGGCCAGCAACTGGGCCTCTCCGGCCTGTGTGAAGGGTTCCAGCCGGGAGTCTGGCACTTCAATGGCGGGGTGCAAGCTGGCCACAGCGGCCATGACCTCTTGTGGGGTGTAGGGCAAGGCTTGCGGCGGCAGGTCCGTGGCCATGGTGAAGGCAAATTCTGGCTCGGCCACGCGCATGCGGTTGCCCGCTGAAGGGACCGTGGCACCGCTGTCAAACACCATGCCTGACAGCAAACGTCCGGCCAGTGGCCCACCCACGTTGATGTGGGCTTGTCCATTGGCGCTGGTGGCGGCGATCTTCCAGCCCAGCAAGGTGCGGCCCGACACGACAGGCAATTGCGCCTGTGCGGCATAGCCTTGTGCGGCCGTGACTGGCTGGCATGTTGGGGGCAGGGCGCTCAGCACCTGGCCCGTATGCCAATGGTCCCAAATCGCTTGGGCAGCTTGCTTGGCCATTTGAAACTCAGGACTGGCTGAGGCGGGTATTTGCAGACTCATCCGTCAATTGTTACGCCAAGTGGCTCGAATCTTCCAAAATCTTGTGTATAATTTTTGGCTTGACGACATCGTCAGAAAATTCAGGTGATATAGCTCAGTTGGTTAGAGCGCAGCATTCATAATGCTGATGTCGGTGGTTCAAATCCACCTATCACCACCAAGACATGATCCAAGGCCGTTCACTGACATCCAGTGAACGGCCTTTTTCATTGTGCGCCCATGCTGGGCGCACAATGAAAAAACCGCCGAGGCTTTCACCTGGGCGGTTCAGTTTTCGCGGACAGCGCACCCGTTTCAAACGGCGGCAAGGGCAGGGCCCTGCCGGGCTGTTGATCTGGTGGAGCGGATCAGGCTGCTGTGGCGGCAAGGGCCAAAGTCTTGACTTTGGCGCTCAGGCGGCTCTTGTCGCGAGCAGCCTTGTTTTTGTGGAAGATGCCTTTGTCGGCAATGATGTCCACCACGGTTTGCATTTTGGCAAACAGCTCGGTGGCTTTGGTCTTGTCGCCTGCTGCAACGGCTTTTTCGACGTTTTTCACAGCAGTGCGGTATTTGGAGCGCAGCGAAGAGTTTGCTGCGTTGATTTTGACGTCCTGGCGGACGCGTTTACGGCCGGAAGCAAGACGGGGGTTTTTCTTTTTGGGTTTAGCGGATGCCATATATAAGTTCTTTCAGTGTCTGAGGATGATGTCCGGCGAACCGGGCATTCTAGCAGATCCGATGCGGCTCTTGGGCTGATCCACCAGAAAGGCGCAGCAGGTGCGTGCGAGGGCTTATTTGAATGTGAATCGCTTTCAGCGCTGGGATCGGAGACCGCT
Organism: Limnohabitans sp. 2KL-1; assembly: GCF_003063435.1. Lineage (GTDB taxonomy): Bacteria > Pseudomonadota > Gammaproteobacteria > Burkholderiales > Burkholderiaceae_C > Limnohabitans_A. The sequence goes on from NZ_NESL01000001.1 coordinate 841,427, forward strand.
ACACTCGCCCGTTGTGAGCCTTCTCCGTTCTGCCTCTGTCGTGTCGATTTTTACCTTGGCCTCCCGGGTCACGGGTTTGGTGCGTGAATTGCTCATCGCCTCGATGTTCGGTGCGAGCGCCTTGACCGATGCCTTCAATGTGGCCTTTCGGATTCCCAACTTGTTTCGGCGTTTGTTTGCCGAAGGGGCCTTCAGCCAGGCTTTTGTGCCGGTATTGGCCGCGAGCCGTGCCCAACACGGTGAAGAGGTCACCAAAGCGGTGATCGACAGTGTGGCCACCGCCTTGGCTTGGTCGGTGCTGGCTTTGTCCGTGCTGGGGGTGTTGGCGTCACCTTGGCTGGTCTGGGCCCTGGCCAGCGGCTTGCAGCAAGATGCCCGAGGTTACGGTGCTGCTGTCCATATGACCCGGTGGATGTTTCCCTACATTGCGTTCATGTCGATGGTGGCCCTGTCGGCAGGTATTCTGAACACGTGGAAGCGCTTTGCCGTGCCAGCGGCCACGCCCGTGTTGCTCAATGTGAGTGTGATCGCAGCAGCCTGGTGGTTGTCGCCGTGGCTGAACCGGCAAGGCCTGGAAGCCATTTATGCGTTGCCTGCGGGCGTGATGTTGGGCGGGGTTTTGCAATTGGCGGTCCAAATCCCTGCATTGAGCCGCTTGGGCTTGCTGCCGCGTTTGGGTTTGGTGCCCGCCACTTTGAAAAAAGCTTGGACGAACCCGGCAACCCTGAACATCTTGCGCCTCATGGGGCCGGCCTTGTTGGGCGTGGGGGTGGCGCAAATTTCCTTGCTGATCAACACGCAGATCGCCTCGCATCTGGCGCCGGGCAGCGTCAGTTGGCTGACGTATGCCGACCGCTTGATGGAGTTTCCGACCGCCCTTTTGGGCGTGGCGTTGGGCGTGGTGTTGATGCCGCAACTGGCCGCAGCCAAAGCCACGGGGGATGGCGAGCGCTACGCAGCCATGCTGGACTGGGGGTTGCGTCTGGTGCTCTTGTTGGCTTTGCCCTGTGCGGCGGCCTTGCTGGTCTTTTCTCAGCCACTGGTCTCGGTGCTCTATCACTATGGGGCGTTCACTGACCGCGACGTGCAGCAAACCACCTTGGCCTTGACGGGCTACGGTGTGGGCTTGTTGGGCCTGGTGGCCATCAAGGTGCTGGCACCCGGCTACTACGCCAGCCAGGACATCCGCACGCCGGTGCGCATTGCTGTTGTGGTGCTGGTGCTGACACAAGTTTTCAACGTGTTGCTGGTGCCGTACCTCGCCCATGCTGGGTTGGCGTTGTCGATTGGCCTGGGCGCTTTGGTCAACGCCTTGTGGTTGCTGGTGGGTCTGCTGCGCCGGGGCAGTTACAAACCTCAACCGGGGTGGTGGCGTTTTGGTCTGCAGGTGTTGCTGGCCACAGGCTTGCTGACAGGCTTGCTCTGGTCGGCTGCCCAGTATCTGCCTTGGGTGACCATGCGCCAGGACGCCTGGCTGCGCATCGGCTGGATGACCCTGGTTTTATCGTCTTCGGCCCTGCTTTATTTTGGTGTGTTGTGGGCAACGGGTCTGAGGCTCAAGGCTTTCCTCAAGCGTTGATGGAGCACGCATGACCCTGAATCTTTCACCTCCTACCCCGTTGAGCTACTTCGCCAGTCTGGTCCAGAGCGATGAGCACTTGCCCTTGTTGGAGGCAGCCGCCAGCTTGGCCCAGGACGAAGAGCCCACACTGGATGTGCAGCAGGTGCTGGACGATGTGGCACGCTTGCTCAAAAGGGTCACAGCGCGTTTGCCCGATGAGGCCGATGATCTGACCCGGCTGGCCATATTGACCCAGGTTTTTCACAAGGACCTGGGCTTTGGGGCCAATGCCAACGATTATTACGCGCCGGAAAACAGCTACCTGAATGAGGTCTTGCGAACCCGCCGGGGCATCCCGGTTTCCTTGGCTGTGATCTGGCTGGAGCTGGCCCAGGCGCTGGATTTGCAGGCGCAGGGTGTTTCATTTCCTGGCCATTTCCTGGTCAAGGTCACGCTTGAAGGCGGGCTCGTGGTGCTGGACCCGCTCACGGGCGAATCTTTGGGGGTGGACACGCTCGCCGAGCGTTTGGGGCCTTACCGCGACCCTGCAGACCGCACGGCAGCGCCAGACCTGGATGAAGGGGAAACCCCCCTGGGTCTGTATTTGCAAGCCTGCCCAGCCCGGGATGTGCTGGCCCGCATGCTGCGCAACCTGAAAGAAATTTTCCGTTCGCAAGAGGATTGGCGGCGCATGCTGCAGGTGCTGGATCGTTTGGTGGTGTTGTTGCCCGAGGTCTGGACAGAACGACGCGATCGAGGTCTGGTGCACGCCGAGTTGGGCCATGTGCATGAAGCCTTGCAGGACTTGAGGCTGTATTTGGAGGCCGTGCCGTCAGCGCCTGACACGGTGGCCCTGAGAAACCGGGTGAGCGAGCTCTCGGGGCTTTGACGGCCCGCAGGCCGAGCTTGGCGCGTGGTGGATCTGAGCCAGAGACTCAGTCGGGCCAAGCGCGCCAGACAAGAAGGCTCAGGCCACCACCACCTGTGCGCCTTCGCCTTGCTGCGCGATGTGGCCAATGGTGTAGACCATTTCACCCAGACTGCTCAATGTGGCCGCGCATGCCTCGGCTTCAGCGGCACTCACCACCACCACCATGCCGATGCCGTTGTTGAAGGTGCGGTTCATCTCGACATCGTCGATGCCTGCGGTCTTTTGCAGCCAGGCAAACAGCTCGGTCTGGGGCCAGCTGCCTTTTTGCAAGTGGGCGGCCAGGCCTTCGGGCAGCACGCGGGGGATGTTTTCAAGCAAACCGCCGCCGGTGATGTGGGCCAGCGCCTTGATGCCGGAAGACGAATCTGGTGCCGTGGGATGCGCCGCCAATGCCGCCAGCACGTTCAGCACGTACAGCCGGGTGGGCTCCATCAGGGCTTGCTTGAAAGGCTTGCCATCCAGGGTGGCGGGAGCGTTGGCACCTGCACGCTCGATGCACTTGCGCACCAGAGAAAAACCGTTGGAGTGCACACCACTCGAGGCCAGGCCCAGCACCACATCGCCCGCTTTGACGTTTTGGCCGGTGAGGATTTTGGATTTTTCGACCGCGCCGACCGCAAAACCTGCCAGGTCGTATTCACCCGCAGGGTACATGCCGGGCATTTCGGCCGTTTCACCGCCAATCAGGGCGCAGCCTGACAATTCGCAGCCCTTGGCAATGCCGCCGACCACAGCGGCGGCAGTGTCCACATCCAGCTTGCCGCAGGCAAAGTAGTCGAGGAAGAACAAGGGCTCGGCACCTTGCACCAGCACGTCGTTGACGCTCATAGCGACCAGGTCGATGCCCACTGTGTCGTGCATGTTCCACTCGAACGCCAGCTTGAGCTTGGTGCCCACGCCGTCTGTGCCACTGACCAAAACGGGCTCTTTGTAACGCTTGGGCACTTCAAACAACGCACCAAAGCCGCCAATGCCCGCCAACACGCCTTCACGCATGGTTTTCTTGGCCAAGGGCTTGATGCGCTCGACCAAGGCATCGCCTGCGACGATGTCGACACCGGCGTCTTTGTAGGAAAGTGGAGTTTGACTCATGGTTTGGACCCAAAAGGGGCATGTAAATGGGGGAGCGGGAGCCAATAAACGGGCTGGCAGACTAAAATCAGTGCTTATTTTAAGGGTTAGCCCTGAGCATTTCAGGCGACCATCTGCAAAACACGAGACCCCCCCTTGCAAGCACCTCTCCCATTTTTGATGACCCGCCTGGCCGCTTGGCTGGGTGTGGCCTTGGTCGGCGTGCTGGTTTTCTGGTTGCTCGCTCCCGTTTTGGCCCCGTTTGTGATCGCGGCGGTCATGGCGTATGTCTTGCATCCTCTGGTGCTGCGTGTCGAGGCGGTGGCCTCGGGTCGCTTGCCTCGCGTTTTAGCGGTGTTGTTGGTCGAGGTCCTGGCTTTGTTGGCCCTGCTGGGATTGTTTTTGTTGCTGGTGCCGATCGTTGTGCGCGAGTGGCCTTTGCTGAAGCAGCAATTGCCCCTGCTGCTTGATCGTCTGGGCGACGGCCTGAACCCCCTGTTGGCCCAATTGGGCTTGAATGTCTCGCTCGATTTGGGTGATTTGAAAAAACAGCTGGTGGCTTACTTCAGCGCCAACCGTGAAGATTGGTGGGCACCGCTGATGTTCTCGCTCAGGCTGGGCGGCAGCGTGACGTTGGCCCTGGTCGGGTACTCGGTGCTGGTGCCGGTGGCCTTGTTTTACATGCTCCATGACTGGACACGCTTGGTCAACAGCGTGGTCGAGTTGGTTCCGCCCGCCTGGCGCGACCGTTTTGACAGCTTCATGTCCGAAAGTGACCGGGTGCTGGGCGAGTACCTGAGGGGGCAATTGCTGGTGATGCTGGCCTTGGCCGTGTTTTATGCGGTGGGCCTGAGTTTGTTTGGTCTGGATCTGGCCTTGCCCATTGGTGTATTCACCGGCCTGGCCGTGTTTGTGCCCTATCTGGGCTTTGGTCTGGGGCTGGCGGTGTCTTTGCTGGCGGGTTTGCTGCAGTTCGGATCGGCGCATGCCGTGGTCATGGTGGCGGTGGTCTATGGTTTGGGGCAGTTGATCGAGAGCTTTGTGCTGACCCCGCGTCTGGTGGGCGAGCGCATTGGTTTGCACCCATTGGCCGTCATTTTGGCGTTGATGGCGTTCGGGCAGGTGCTGGGCTTTGTGGGGGTGCTGATGGCCTTGCCGGCGAGCGCGGTTTTGTTGGTGGGCCTGCGCCGTTTACGCCACCAGTACCTGCAAAGCGATCTGTACCAAAAAAGCGGTTCGGGTGCTGCCGAGCAAGGACCTGGTCAGGCATGAAGCAACTGGCTTTGGACATCGGCTTGGCGACAACGCCCACGCTGGACAATTTCTTTGCAGGCCCAAACGAGGCCGCTTTGAGCCATCTGCGTTTGTGGACGGCATCTCACAACCGATCGCCAGTGCCCAGCTACCTGTGGGGCGAGAGCGGCTCGGGCAAAACCCATTTGCTGCACGCTGTGCACCACGCCCTGAAAGAGCAAGGTGCTCAGGTGGGTTGGCTCGATGCCCACACCATGGACCCGCCCGAGTTCAACGACAGCTGGGCCGCAGTGCTGATGGACGATGTGCACCTGTACAACTCGGAGCAGCAGCACACGGCGTTCAATTGGTTTGTGAATGCCCTCACGCCCCGCAGCGGGACGCCGCGTTGGGTGTTGGCCGCCGGCGCTTTGCCGCCAGCCGATTTGAAGCTGCGCGACGATTTGCGCAGCCGCTTGGGTTGGGGCCACATCCATGCGCTGCATGTGCTGGATGAGCCCGAGCGCCGCGCTGTGCTGCGGCAAGAGGCCGATGCCCGGGGCTTGTTTTTGAGCGATGAGGTCATGTCCTACATGCTCAAGCGCTTTTCGCGTGATTTGGGCAGCCTGATGCAGTTGCTCGATCACCTGGACCACTATGCTTTGCAAACGCAGCGCGCCCTCACCATTCCCTTGGTGCGCGCGATGCTGGAGAACGAATGAAACTCGCGCTGTTTGACCTCGACCACACCTTGCTGCCGCTGGACTCTGACCACACCTGGGGCGTGTTCACCACGGAGATGGGCTGGACCGACCCGGCGGTGTTCAGCCAACGCAACGATGAGTTCTATGCCCACTACCAGGCGGGTACGCTGGACATCCACGATTACGTGCGCTTTGCCACCCGCGCTGCCCGCGAGCGCGGCGCAGCCGAGGCGGCCCATGCCCATGCCCGTTACATGGACGAAGTGATCCGCCCCCGCATCACGCCCGAAGCGCTGGCGCTGGTACGATCGCACCAACATGCGGGTGACACGGTCATGATCGTGACCGCCACCAACGAGTTTGTGACCCGCCCGATTGCCCAGGCGTTCGGCGTCAGCGAGCTGATTGCCGTGGAGCTTGAGCGTGACGCTTCGGGCTGGATCACTGGCGAAATCAAGGGCACGCCGTCATTTCGGGAGGGCAAGGTTACCCGTGTCGCCCAGTGGCTGGCCCAGCAAGGGCTGGACTGGGGCGATGTGGAGATGAGCTTTTACTCGGACTCCATGAACGACCTGCCGCTTTTGGAAAAGGCCCACCATCCGGTGGCAACGAACCCTGACGCTCGGTTGCGTCAACTGGCCACTGAGCGTGGCTGGCGCATCCTCGAACTGTTTCAAGAATGATCAAACAATTCATCACCAAGCTGATGGGCAAATCGCCCAAAAGCAACAAGCCGAATTTTGGCCGCCGCACAGAAGTCCCCGCATCGGTGCATGGCATCGACCCGAACCTGGTGGACGAGCGCGCCATCAACGTGACGCACACCCTGCAGCAAGCCGGGTTTGAGGCCTACATCGTGGGCGGTGCTGTGCGCGATCTGTTGCTGGGCCTGCGCCCCAAAGACTTCGACGTGGCCACCGACGCCACACCTGAGCAGGTCAAAAACCTGTTTCGCCGCGCTTTCATCATCGGGCGGCGCTTTCGTATCGTGCACGTGGTCTATGGCCGGGGGCGTGACAACGAGGTGATCGAGGTGTCCACTTTCCGTGCGCATCTGGACAACGCTGCGGCCGAGCAGGTCAAAGGCAATGAGCGCACCAGCAAGCGGCAACTCGAAGGCATGCACCACGCGGTGGATTCGACAGGCCGTGTGCTGCGCGACAACGTCTGGGGCCCGCAGGACGAAGACGCCACCCGCCGCGACTTCACTGTCAACGCCCTTTACTACGACCCCGAGTCGCAGATCGTGGTGGATTACCACGGCGGCATTCAGGATTCGAAAAAGCGCGTGCTGCGCATGATCGGTGACCCGGTGGCGCGTTACCGCGAAGACCCGGTTCGCATCATCCGTGCGGTGCGTTTTGCCGCCAAGCTCAGCCCGCTGGGCTTCAAGCTTGAAGCCAAGACCGCCAAACCGCTCACACAGTCTGCGGCCTTGTTGGCCGATGTGCCGCAAAGCCGCCTGTTTGACGAAATGCTCAAACTGTTGCAAACCGGGCACGCCTTGGCGTCCATCGCGCAGTTGAAGAACCTGGGCTTGGCCACGGGCATCTACCCCTTGCTGGATGTGGTGGTGGAGCGGGCTGACAGCGCTTTTGTGCAAGTGGCCTTGGCCGACACCGACCGGCGTGTGGGTGAAGGCAAGCCCGTGGCCCCCAGCTTTTTGTTGGCCTGCGTGTTGTGGGCCGATGTGCGCGAGGGCTGGGCGGCCCGCCTGGCGCGCAAGGAACACCCGCACCCGGCTTTGCAAGACGCGATCGATGAGGTGTTTGACGCCCGCATTGGCGATGTGTCCGGCCGGGGCAAGCTGGCGGCCGACATGCGTGAAATCTGGATGATGCAGCCGCGCTTTGAAAAGCGCGTGGGCAGCACGCCGTTTGGTTTGGTCGAGCAGCCGCGTTTTCGCGCTGGCTTCGATTTCCTGCGCCTGCGCGCTGACATCGCCGAAGTCGACGAGCGCCTGGCCGACTGGTGGCAGGAGTTCAGCATGGCCAGCGATGCCGAGCGTGAGGACCTGGTGCAGGCGGCCAAAGCAGAGCAGCAAGCCTTGCAAGCAGCGGCCAAGCCCCGCGTGCGCCGAGCCCCTCGGCCTGAAGGCGCCCCTGCGTCCGTGGGGGCTGAGTCTCGCGCGGCCCCCGCCGAGCCAGCCAGCGCCGATGATGGTGCTGCTAAAAAACGCCGTCGGCGTCGTCGCAAGCCCGGTGCTGGTCCCGATCAGGCGGGCGCTGCGGACAGTGCCGACTAAATCGGTGACCGCAGCCAGGTGATGTCAACGGTGCGAGATCCCGTGATCGCGGATGTGGCGCTCGGGGCCAATCTGGGCGACGCCCTTCAAACGGTGCGGCAGACCCTGGAGGCGCTGTCGAGTTTGCCCGGTTCACGGTTGATCGCCCACTCACGCTTGTACCGCACGGCACCCCAACAAGCGCAAGGTCCGGACTTCATCAACGCGGTGGCGCGGCTCGAAACCCGTTTGACCGCCCCCGATTTGCTGGACGCGCTGCAGGCCCTCGAACATCAGGCGGGGCGCTTGCGCCCCTACATGCACGCACCGCGCACGCTGGACTTGGACCTGCTGTTTTACGGCGATGCCCAAATGCACAGCCCGCGCCTGATGCTGCCGCACCCACGCTGGCGAGACAGGGCTTTTGTGCTTTACCCCTTGGCCGATGTGGCGCCGGAGCGCGTCAGCGATGAGGACCTGACCCGTGTTGCGGGGCAGGCCATTGAACGTTTGCCACCGGTGGTGTCATGAATGCCTTTGGCAGCTTGCCGGTCTCTTTGCAGACGGTGTTGCTCTTGCTGGCCAGCCATGTGTTCATGATTACCTGTGGGCCGCCTTGTGCATGGTGGGGGCGGTTTATTTCATTTTCCGCAGCGGCTGACCGGGGTGTTGTCGATCTGGCTGTATCCAGCGGTTAAACTTGCCGCTGTCACGAAATCGTCACATTCGTTCACTTTCCGTCATCAGGAGCTACCCCATGCTGTTTGGCAAATTGCTGCCCAAAGAAGGCAACTTCTTCGAACTGTTCAACCAACACGCAGAGCGCATTGTGGAAGCGGCTCGGGCCTTTTCCAATCTGGTGGCCAATTACAACGATGTGCATTTGCGCGAGAAGTACAACCGCGATGTGGACAACGCCGAACACGCCGCCGACCGTGTGACCCAGGAGGTCAACCGCCTGATCCACACCACCTTCATCACCCCGATTGACCGCGAACAAATCCACGCCCTCATCAACCTGATGGACGATGTGGCCGATTTGATCCAAGACTCGGCCGAAACCATGGCGTTGTACGACGTGCGCCACATGACCGAAGAAATCACCCGCCTGACCGATTTGTCGGTCAAGTGCTGCGAGCGGGTGCAGGATGCGGTCAAGTTGCTGGCCAAGATTGGTGAGCCTTCGGTGGCCGAGGCAGCCCTCAAGACCTGCGAGGAAATCGACCGCCTGGAGTCCGATGCGGACCGCGTGATGCGCAGTGCCATGAGCAAATTGTTCCGCGACGAACCCGATGTGCGTGAAATCATCAAGCTCAAAGCCATTTACGAACTGCTGGAAACCATCACCGACAAGTGTGAAGACGTGGCCAACCAGATCGAGGGCATCGTCCTCGAAAACTCCTGATCCGAACCGGGAATCCTGACTATGGAAACCGTACAAGCGGCCTTGTGGGTGGTGGCCTTGCTGGTCGCCCTGGCGCTGATTTTTGACTTCATGAATGGCTTTCATGATGCCGCCAACTCGATCGCGACCGTGGTGTCCACGGGCGTGCTCAAGCCTGGTCAGGCGGTCATCTTTGCTGCCTTTTTCAACTTCATTGCCATTTTTGTCTTCCACCTGAGTGTGGCGGCCACGGTGGGCAAAGGCATCGTCCAGCCGGGCATTGTGGACACGCATGTGGTCTTCGGTGCGCTGGTGGGGGCCATCACCTGGAACGTCATCACCTGGTACTACGGCATCCCCAGTAGCTCCTCGCATGCCTTGATCGGCGGCATTGTGGGCGCAGTGATCGCCAAAGCCGGGGCGGGCGCTTTGATTTCCACCGGCATCATGAAGACCGTGGCCTTCATTTTTGTGTCGCCCTTGCTGGGCTTTTTGCTCGGTTCCTTGATGATGGTGGCGGTCGCCCACATCTTCAGACGTGCCAGGCCTTCCAAGGTGGACAAATGGTTCCGCCGCCTGCAGCTGGTGTCTGCCGGGGCTTACAGCCTGGGGCATGGTGGCAACGATGCGCAAAAAACAATCGGCATCATTTGGCTGTTGTTGATCGCCACGGGCTATGCCACGACGGCTGACGCCTCGCCACCGACTTGGGTCATTGTTAGCTGCTACATGGCGATTGGCTTGGGCACCATGTTCGGCGGCTGGCGCATTGTCAAAACCATGGGTCAAAAAATCACCAAGCTCAAACCCGTTGGCGGTTTTTGTGCCGAAACCGGTGGGGCCATGACCTTGTTCCTGGCCACCACGCTGGGCATTCCCGTCTCCACCACGCACACCATCACCGGGGCCATTGTGGGTGTGGGCTCCACCCAACGTGCCAGCGCCGTGCGCTGGGGCGTGGCGGGCAACATCGTCTGGGCCTGGGTTTTGACCATTCCAGCCAGTGCCTTTGTGGCGGCCATGGCCTATTGGGTCAGCTTCCAGATTTTTGACTGAACCCCGGGCTGGCCCTGCCTTGCGGCGTCCAAGCCGCCTGATGGAACAAGTCAGGCGGCTTTTTTTTTAATGTGCTTGGTGGGCGATTTTCGGTTCAGGACGGAGCCTGATCGCAAGTCCTTTGGCCTGTCAGACCTCTGAGTCTGCGGTAAGGTCAGGGCATGAACAATCAATCCTGGATGCACGGTTTCAAGCTTGGCGCTCGCCAGTTGTGGCGCGACTTGCGGGCGGGCGAGTTGCGGCTTTTGATGGTGTCGGTGGCGTTGGCTGTGGCCGCCTTGACTGCGGTGGGTTTTCTGGCCGACCGGATGCAGTCCGGCTTGTGGCGCGATGCGCGCCAGCTGCTGGGCGGCGATGCGGTGGTGGTCAGCGACCAGCGCACGCCCGAAGCCTTTGTCCAGCAGGCCCGCGATGCGGGCTTGCAGATCAACACCAATGTGAGTTTCCCCACCATGGCCCGGGCCATGGTGCCCGCATCCCATGCGGCTGGGCAAGCGGGTTTCAGCGCCCAAACCCCACCCCCCGCCACCCGCCTGGTGGCCCTGAAAGCGGTGGAGCCCGGCTACCCGCTGCGCGGCCGTCTCGACATCGCGGCCCAAGCACCTCACAACACCACCACGGCACCAGCCCTCGATGCCGCCAGCGGCATCCCTCCCGCAGGCGAGGTCTGGGTCGATGTGGCTTTGCTGGATGCCCTGAATCTGCAAGTGGGCCAGATGCTGGGCTTGGGTGAACGCAACTTGCGCATCGGTGCCACCATCACCCGTGAACCAGACCGGGGCGCGGGCTTCATGGGTTTTGCGCCCCGCGTGATGATCAACATGGCCGATTTGGCCTCGACTGGCCTGGTGCAGCCCGCCAGCCGCGTCAGCTGGCGCATGGCCGTGGCGGGCAACGATGCGGCCGTTGCCCGCTTTTTACCGTGGGCGCAGGCCGAGGCCGACCAGGCCAATGTGCGCGGGGTCAAAATCGAGTCGCTCGACAGCGGTCGGCCCGAAATGCGCCAGACCCTGGACCGGGCTTCGCAGTTTTTGAACCTGGTGGCTTTGCTGGCAGCATTGTTGTGCGCCGTGGCCGTGGCTTTGGCGGCCCGCAGTTTCGCGGAGCGTCAGCTGGATGCCTGTGCTTTGCTGCGGGTTTTGGGTCAAAGCCAGCGCACGCTCACATTGAGTTACGGTCTGGAGTTTCTGGGTGCAGGCTTGGTGGCCAGCGTGTTGGGGGTGTGTACTGGTTATCTGGTGCACTTGGGTTTTGTGCAACTGCTCATTGGTCTGGTGGACGCGAATTTGCCTTCAGCCACGCTGCAACCTGCGCTGATGGGCATGGCCATGGGCCTGACCTTGCTGGTAGCCTTTGGTCTGCCACCGGTGCTTCAGCTGGCCAAGGTGCCGCCACTGCGTGTGATCCGGCGTGATTTGGGTAACGTCCAGGTGCGTTCGGGGCTGGTGCTGGTCATGGGTTTGCTGGGTTTTGCGCTCACTTTGCTCATGGTCAGCCGTAACCTGACGCTCGGCCTGATCACCGTGGGCGGTTTTGCGCTGGCGCTGTTGGTGTTTGCCGGTTTGGCCGCAGCGGCTTTGTATTTGCTGCGTCGCGCGGTGCCCGATGAGACCGCCCCGCGCTGGCTGCGCCTGGCGACCCGGCAGGTGGCCGCACGACCGGTGTTTGCGGTGGTGCAGGTCAGTGCTTTGTCGGTGGGTTTGCTGGCGCTGGCTTTGCTGGTGCTGTTGCGCACCGACCTGATCGCCAGCTGGCGGCAGGCCACGCCTGTGAACGCGCCCGACCGCTTTGTCATCAACGTGCAGCCCGAGCAGGCCGAGGCCTTTTTGGCGCATCTGAAAACTGCGGGCGTGCAGTCGCCCGACTGGTTTCCCATGATTCGGGGCCGCTTGGTGGCCATCAATGGCCGTCCCGTGGGGCCCCAGGACATCGTGGCGGATCGCGGCAAGCGGCTGATCGACCGTGAAATCAATTTGTCACACACTGCTCAATTGCCCGCCCACAACCCTTTGGTGGCTGGACGCTGGCAGGCCGAAGAGCCTGGTGGGGTCAGTGTGGAGCAGGGTATGGCCGAGGCGCTGCGCCTGAAGCTGGGTGACCGCCTGGGCTTTGACATTGCCGGTCAGATGCACGAGGCGCAGGTGACCTCTTTGCGCAAGGTGGACTGGGCGTCGATGCGGGCCAACTTTTTCATGTTGTTTCCGGTCTCGAGCTTGCCCGACTGGCCCATGACTTACATGGCCGCCTTTCGCTCGCCCGACAACGTGCCGGGTTTTGAAAATGCCATGGTCAATGCCTTTCCCAACATCACCAGCGTGGACATGCGCAGCACCCTGGCCCAGGTGCAGCGCGTGATGGACCAGGTGATCCGTGCGGTGGAGTTTTTGTTTGCTTTCACCCTGGCCGCAGGCCTGATGGTGTTGTTGGCCGCTGTGGGGGCGAGCCGCCAGGCGCGTGAACGCGAATACGCCATCATGCGAGCGCTGGGGGCCGGACGCGGCTTGCTGGCCCAGGTGCAACGCACCGAGTTGTTGGGCATTGGCTGGCTTGCGGGCTTCATGGCCAGTGCCATGGCCTTGGTGGTGGGCTGGGCATTGGCCCGCTACGCTTTTGAGTTTGTCTGGCAGCCGCCGCTGTGGGCACCGCTGGCCGGGGGGCTGGCTGGTGCCTTGCTGGCTTGGGCAGCGGGCAGCTTGAGCCTGGCCGGGGTGCTGCGCCAACCTGTGGTGCAGACATTGCGTCAGGCTGCGCAATGATGACCTGAGATGGCCCCGAACATTGCACAATCGAATCCTATGAACATCGAAGAAAAGTCTCCGGCCGACAACCCTTTTGAGTGGATCGGTGGTGAAGCGACCGTGCGGTCACTCACCGACCGTTTTTATGACCTGATGGACCTGGAGCCAGCTTACCAGGCCTTGCGCGCAGCGCATGGCAGCAGCTTGCAGGATGCCCGCGACAAACTGTTCTGGTTTTTGTGCGGCTGGTTGGGCGGTCCCTCGCATTACACCGAGCGCTTTGGTCACCCGCGTTTGCGCATGCGCCACATGCCTTTTTCCATCGGGGTTCTGGAGCGCGATCAATGGCTGGCCTGCATGGACCAGGCCATGACCGAGCTGCAGGTTGACACCGTGCTGCGGCAACGGCTCAACGACAGTTTTTTCAAAACCGCCGATTGGATGCGCAACCGGGGTGCTTGATGCGCCTTGTGCGCCATCCAGCCCCCTGTTTCGAAACCATCCCTTGAATCGCCCAGCCAGGAGCCCCACGTGAAAATCAACGCGCTGCAAGACCTGAAAAAAGTGCGCCAGCAGCTGGCCGAGGCCCATGCGCAGGCCCAGGCCCAAGCCGCTGCCCAAGCGCTGGCCGTGCGCCAGCGTGAGGCTGAACGCCATCTGTTTGTCCGCGCCGTGGGTGCGGTGCAGCGTCTGCCCACACACGACCAGGTCAGCCTGGACGGACCCAGCCCAGCCCCCATCGCGCACCAGCGCCTCAAGGACAACGAAGCGGTGCTGCGCGATTGCCTGAGCGACGAATTCGACGCCAGCACCTTGCTGGACACCGACGACGCCCTGAGCTTTCGACGACCCGGCATCGGGCGCGACGTGATCCACAAACTGCGCAAAGGTGACTGGTCGATTCAGCGCGAGATTGATCTGCACGGCCTGCGCAGCGAAGAAGCACGGGCGGCGCTGGCCGAATTCATCCGCCTGGCACACCGCCAAGGCCTGCGCTGCCTGCGCGTGGTCCATGGCAAAGGCCTGGGCTCACCTGGCAAAACCCCGGTGCTCAAGTCCAAGGTGCACAGCTGGCTAGTCCAAAAAAACCAGGTCATGGCCTTTGTGCAGGCCAAGCCCGCCGAGGGCGGTGCAGGTGCCTTGGTGGTTTTGCTCAAACCCGGCGGCTGAAGGCCCCATCGGGACTCGCGAGATCGTGCGGTGGCTGCATTCAGCCGGGCACTTGTGCCTGTTCGCAAACCACCTGCACCAAGCTGCGATGCCCGTCATCGGCTTGGCGCATGGCGCTCAGGCAGCCACCCCAGACACAACCTGTGTCCAAAGCCCATACATTGCTGCGGTCTGGCCGGCCCAGCGTGGACCAATGGCCAAAGGCCACCGTGATGTCGGCCGTGCGCCGACCCGGCACATCGAACCAAGGCATGAAGCCTGCCGGGGCCAGCGCGGCACTGTCCTTGGTGGCAAATTCCATGGTCCCATCGGCCGCACAAAAGCGCAGCCGCGTCAAGGCGTTGACCACCACACGCCAACGCGCCAGACCCGTCAAATCGTCGCGCCAGGCGGCTGGCTCGTTGCCATACATGTGGGCCAAAAAATAGGGCAAATCCGGCCCGCGCAAAACGGCCTGCACCTCGTCCGCCAAAGACAAGGTCTGCGCGAGGGTCCAGCCGGGCAAGACCCCCGCATGCACCGACAACACGCCATGAGACCACAAGGCCAGGTGCTGCTGGCGCAGCCAGCCGATCAAGGCCTCACGGTCGGGCGCTTGCAGCAGCCCGTCCAGCGTGTCCAGTCGCTTGGTGTGGCTGTGACCCAAAGCCACGGCCAAAGCATGCAAGTCATGGTTGCCCAGCAGGCACTGCACACTGCCTTGCAGCGCCATCAAGCGGCGCAGCACGCCCACAGAATCGGGGCCCCGATTGACCAGATCACCCAAAACAATCAGTTGGTCACGGCTGGGCGAAAACGCCACCTCGTCCAGCAAGCGCGCCAAGGGCGCGTCGCAGCCTTGAATGTCACCGACCCAGTAAATCGCCATGTTGTTGCCCCTTTTTGTCCATCACGTCGCCCTGAACGGGCCAGGGTGGCATTGTGGACGATGGGCGTGGGGCCAGTCAGGACGGACCCTGGAGTGGCCGTGCAAAAAAAGGATGGGGTCGCCACAGCGAGCAAGACCAGCAAGCCATCCCTAAAATACAACCATTGTTTTCATTTAAAAATCGGAGACCTACCATGCTGGAAATGCTGATCTGGATCGTTTTGGCCGCAATGGCGCTGCTGATCGGTGCCAGCTTGCTGGCCAGTGCGGTGCTGTTGGTCGGCTTGTTGGGTAGCATTTTTATCGTCACCCCAATCAAAGGCCTGACCCGAATGGGCGCTGCCCTGCGCGGCAAAGCGCCACCCACATGGACACAGCAAAACAGTTGGAGTGAAGACTTGGCGCTGAGCTTGCCAGAAGACAAAGCGCTGCTGCTGGCCGCAGGGGCCGTACTGGGTTATGCACTGGCCACCCCAGACAAAGACTGAAAGAAGCTGGCGGTGCCGGATTCGAACCGGATAATAGATGTCCGAAAACCTCTAACCATTCCCATTGGAAACAACCGCCAGCCCGCAGGAATCATAAGGCAATACCAAAGTACCTGCGCTTGATTGAAATCAGCGCGTGCCGGGGTGCATCAAATCCTGGATTGAGAATCTGGTTCGTTTCGGACGTTGTTTTTGGGGTCCCGGCACACCTCTTGGTGGATGCGGTTGAATGAACTAGTTGATCGTGGCGAATGGTTCCGTGTCAAGTCTTTGTACTTGATTGGCCTTTAACCCTTCCTATGGGAAACAAGAATCACACAAACTGCCCGCTTTCATCACTTCGGATGCATCGTTGAAATTCATTGGGGTAAATTTTTTATTTTACGCCAATAGTCCATAAAAATTGCAAAGACGAAATCGACCAACAGGGCAAACATAGCAATGACTTCTTGGAGCAGAATGCATGTCGCCAGCACCCACAATGCGATAGTGATCGGTCGTGGCATGAAAAGCGAAAAGACGATCAGCGGTATGCAGGCGCTGCGGGGTACATGCAAATAGGGTGTGGTCATCGCTGTCCTTGAGATGATCTCTGACTGAGGGGCAGTGCGAAAGAAGCTGGCGATGCCGGATTCGAACCGGATAATAGCGACCGAGGCCCCTAACCCTTCCCATTGGAAACAACCGCCAGCCCGTGGGAATCATAAAGCAATACCAAAGTACCTTTGCGTGATTAAAATCAGCGCGTGCCGGGGGTACATCAGCTCCTGGATTTTGATTCTGGTCCGTTTCGGACGTAAAGGTTGGGGACCCGGTGCACCTTTTTGAGAATCGGCCAAATGTAAGCGCCAAGCCGATCTCAGTCTTCTAAATTCAACAGTTCCTCGTCGTCATCATCTTCGTCGGCTGCCCGTGTGCTTTCGTTGATGTTGTGCTGAAGCAGCTGCAGGGCGAGCGACGGAAACTCTGCCATTGACCAAAGCCGCTTGTATTCGGCTTCCCCGTGAGTCTGGAGCACCGTTGTTGCCGCGTCGGCAATGGCTTGTGCAAACTCCAATCGATCGGTGTCGAAGGTCATTTGCCATTCGGTTTCACCGGGGTCACCGAACATGGACATGTCTTCGTAAGCCGTGATGCCCACTTGAATGCCGCCGGATATGGGGCTGAATGACCAGCGGTAGGTGCCGGGTTCATCGATCAGGTCAACGGACATGGCTCTTGCACCCATCAAAGCGGCGTTGGCCATCATCACCAGTTGGGCCAGTCCATGCGTCAGATAAGACACCCGTAGCACACGGACTTGTTCTTCGTGCCGGACTTCGCAGCGTGCCCAACCGACACCGCGCAATGTGTAGTTGATCTTCAGCATGACGCGTAAGTCTCGCCCTGTTGGCGCACCCGGCCAATGGCCACCAGCGTGTCCAGGATGACCGGCAGGCGGTCGCGCCAGCGGCCTTTGGCTTTGAAGTGGGCGGCGATGGCGTCCATGTCCAGCGGGACGGGGGTGGCGCTGAGCACGGCGGCCACGGCTTTGATTTGTTCGGGCACGGTGGTCGGCCAGGCTTGTTGACTGGCGGGCTTGGCCGTGGCTGCGTGGCTGGCGTTTTCGGTGTCTTCGGCATCGGCTGTGTCGATGCCCGAGTTTTTCTTCGTGCTTTGCTTTGTTTTGGTCTTTGTTCCTGACTGTGTGGCCGTGTCGTGGTCCATGTCCAGGCTGGCTTGTTGGGCCACGGGGGGCGCTTTGGGTGTTGCCGGGTTTTGGTAATCGGGGCGCAGCCAGCGGATGGTGCCGCTGGCTTCTTCGGCAGCGCGGCGGGTGTTCAGGTCCACCAGGCGCAGCAGCAGGGCGTCGGTCCAGGCGGCGTGGGCGGCGTCGTTCTGGTGCGGCACGGGGCCGAGGTCGCTCCAGCCATAGGCTTGCAGCACGGCGGCATCGAGTTCGTCGTGCAGCGTGCGCAGCACCGACACCAGGCCTTGCTCGTGCATGGTTTTGTCTTTGGCGGTCAGGGCTTCGCCGTTGCGCAGTTTTTCCAGCACGTTGTACATGCCGGTGAGCGTGAGGTCCGGGTGTGCGGCTTGTTGGGTTTTGCGGTGCGCGTCGAGTTGCTCGGCCAGCAGGCGGATGCGCTCGGTCAGCGCAGGCGTGAGGCCGGTGTCTTCGGCGGGGAAGGGGAAGGTTTCGAAGCAGGTGGTTTTGACGTAGACGGGGCGATCTTCCAGCGTGCTTCCGGCAGCGAGAGTCCAAGTCACGTGTATTTCGCTGCTCAAAATGCCCAATTGCAGTCCGTCCTGCAGCGCAATCGCCACCAGTTTGTTGTCTGGCAGAACGGTGTCATTGAGAAATTGAAAGACCCGGTGTTTCGCGGTTTCCACAGTGACTATGTAGCGAGGCAAACCGTCAAGTGCCATTCGCAAATCTTCCCGCAAACGGCGGTGCAGCCACCATCGAGTTCTCAACAGTTCATTGCGGTTGACATCTCTTTCTGGCTTGACGCGCTCCAAGACCCATTGATAGACAGAGGGAAATTCTTCTCGTACTTGGTCTGCTGTCAGACCAAAAAGGTCAATCACCATCACATCCCGTGGAGTTCCCGTGAGGTCGCGACCGTTGCGATATTCGCGAATATGCTTTTCAATTCCAGTGACAGCGCCGAGGCCAAGTTGGGATGCCTCTGGACGCGTCACGATAAAGCCAGCACCACCCAACTCGAACCCGCGATTGGAAATTCCAAAAGTAGATTTCAGCGGCTTGGCCGCCGCCACATTCGCCCCAATGCGCAGGTCCGCGTGCAGCAGGCCTTGGGCTTCGCTCAGGGTAACGGCCACTTCGCCATCGTCTTGCGGGGTTTCGCTTTGCACCGTGAGCAAGCGGCCGGTGTGCTCGCCCGCTTGCGCGGCGGTCATGGCGATGCGCACGGCCGCGCCGTTGGCGCCGTCCACCCAGGGGTGGTCTGCCACCGCGAAAACAAGCGAGATGGGTTTCAGGCTGGGGGGCGCAAGGCTGGGGGCCGATTTCTGCGCGTTTGGCAGCATGAGGCCCCCGGCCTTGCGCCCTGCTGCCTTGCCAGCGACAGTCTCAGCGTCAGTGGGGTTCCAAGACCCGTCCAGCGCCGCCTGCATCACGCGGCGGTTGAAGGTTTGTTTGATGCTGTTGGTGGTGATGAAACCAAAGCGCTGGGCTTTGTCTGCGCTCACGGTTTGCGCGGCCTGGTGCCACTAGTACATGACCAAGTCTGCGCTTTCGGGCACCTCGGGCCAACTGCTGCGCAGGGCGTCTACATAGCCGTCACCCAAGGCCGAGCGCATGGTGCTGGCCCCAATGAAAGGCGGGTTGCCCACAATGAAATGCACCTGCGGCCACTGCGCTTTGCGCGGGTTGATGTAGCGCATTTGCACCACTTGGGCAGATTCGTCGGGCACGTCCAGCCCGGTGACCGGGTGCGGCTTGACGGTTTTGCCGTCCCAGCGGGTGACGATGCGGCCTGCTTCGTCTTTCAGGGGCTCGGTGCTGTCATAGGCCAGCACGGCGTCGCGGTTTTGGATGTTGCCGTAGTCGTGCACCACCGGCTCGGCGATGTTGCCCACGCCCACGGTGCGGGCTTGCCACTGCAGGTAGCCAATCCACAGCACCAGCTCGGCCAGGGCCGCAGCGCGGCTGTTCAGCTCAATCCCCTGCAGTTGCTGCAGGCTGACGGTTTCGCCTTCGAGGTTGAGGCTGTTTTGGCCTGCGTCCAGTGATTCGAGCAGGTTGAGCACTTCGCCTTCCAGGCGTTTGAGGTGTTCCAGCGTCACGTACAAAAAGTTGCCACTGCCGCAGGCCGGGTCCAGCACGAGCACGCTGCACAGGCGGTGGTGAAAGGCTTGGACGGTCTGGATGGCTTCGCGCTTTTTGGCGCGGGCGTCGGCGCGCAGATGGTCGATTTCTTTCAGTTCTTCTCTGACTTTGTGGTTGGCCTCGCGCTGGGCTTTTTGTTTGAGGGCCAGCGCATCGGACAGTCGATCGGCCTCGGCGTTCAGGGCTTCGTGTTCGCCCATCAGGACCATGGTGGCGGCCTGGGTGTCGTTCCACTCGGCCCGCAGGGGGTCGATGACGGTGGGGATGACCAAGCGGTCCACATAGGCGCGGGGTGTGAAGTGCGCGCCCAGGGCGTGGCGTTCGTCGGGGTCCAGGGCGCGTTCGAGCAGGGTGCCAAAGATGGCGGGCTCTACCTCGGTCCAGTTGGCTTTGGCGGCAGTCAGCAGGCCGTCGATTTGGCTGGTGTTCAGCAGCAGGGCGTAGCCTTCGGACTGTGAGGCCTTGAAAAGTTTGCCGTTGAACTTGCGCACTTCGCGGGCCAGCGCGGCGCTGAAGCCGCCCCGGTCCATGTCGGCCCACAGGGCTTGCAGCATGCGTTGCAGGGTGGGCGGATGGGTGCGGTGGGTTTGCAGCAGTTCGGTGAAGGCGCCTTTGCCTTCGCTTTTACCTTCACCCTTTTCGCTGGCGGGCAGCAGGCCCACGTCTTCGGCAAACATGCTGAACAGGCAGCGGGTGAGGAAAGCGCCCACTTGGTGGGCTGGGTGGTCATCGGCCTCCAGGCTTTTGGCCACGGCGGCCAGCACGCTGGCCACTTCGCGGGTGACTTTGGCGTTGGCGCGGCTGGGGTCCAGCGCCATGGGGTCGGTCCAGACGAGGCGCAGACGCTGGCGGATTTTCTCGTCGCGCAGGTCTTGCAGCTTGATCTGGTGGCTGCGGGGGTCGGGATAGGGGATGTAGTTGCCGCCCGTGCGGCTGAATTCGGCAAACAGCTGGATGACCTGACCCACGTCGACCACCATGATGATGGGCGGACGGCCCTCGGCGGCGGGCAGGGCGCGGGCGTAGTTTTGCGCTTGGGCGTGTGCGCCGATCAGCGTTTTGCTGTAGCTTTTGGTGTGGCTGCCAATGTTGACTTTTTTGGCTTCGAGGATGAAGTGGCCGCGTTTGTAGCAGTCCACATACCGGTCGGATTCCTGGCCGTCGGCATGCGCTTCTTTCAAAGCGCGTTCAAACATGTAGTCGCGGTCTGCGGTGGCGTGCGGTCTGGGCACTTCCAGCAGTTCGCACAGTTCAATGATGAAGCTTTGCGATGTGGCTCGTTCGCTGGCCGTGCTGATTGCCCAGCGCTGGATGAATTTTTCGGTACGCTCGTCTGCTGTATTTGTCAGGTCCATGATTCATATCATAGACCTTGAAATAGCTATTTTGTTTTCAATACTGAGCGTCTTGTGTCGGGTCTTCGTAGTCGTCCTGCGCCTTGATCACGCGCATGCCGTGCTTGCTCAAAATTTCCACATACACCGAGCTGGCACCTGTTTGGGCGGCTGCGTCCACGGCTTCGATGACACCACTCACGCGCACCACTTCGGCGGTGTCGGCGGTCAGACCGACCTTGCAGTCAAAGTCCCAAAAGTCCACGCCCTTGGGCACGTCGCGGTTGCGCTCGCGTTTGAAGTATTTGCGGATGTCGTGCTTGACGGCTTCGAGCACGCGGTCGGGGTGCTTGCCTTCGGCTTGCAGGGGGAAGTTCTTTTTCATGGGGAGTCCAGGGGTATAGGCAAGCGCCCGGTCCGGACGTGAATGCAGGGGCGAATTATGCCGGTTTGTCCTGGCGGCTTGGCGCTGTTGGGTTGAGTTGCTTGTGCATATTGATGCATTCATGCAAAAATGCAGACATGCGTACTTCACTTGACATCCCCGATCCGCTGTTCAAGCACCTCAAAACCCGGGCCGCCCAAGAAGGTCGAACCCTGCGCGACCTGGTCATTGAGCTGGTCGAGCGGGGTTTGACCGCCCGCGAGGTGGTGGACCCGCAAAAGCGGTTTGAAGCCAGGCCCCCGGTCATTCCAAACCAGGGGCCATTGCAGCTGGATCTGAGCAAATTGACCAATGCCGATTTGTATGAATTGATCAACGAGGAAGACGATGAGCGAACCATCCAGCTCTTGGGGCGTGGCTGAGGCCTCTGCCAATTGGCGCCTGGCACCGGGCGATTTGCCCGATGTGAATGTCTGGGTGGGGCTGTGCAGCGCAGCGCACCCGTTTCATGCGGCGGCCATGCGCTATTGGCAATCGGCTTGCGAGGCTGGAACGCCTTTGTGGTTTTGCCGCACCACCATGATGGGCTTGGTGCGGGTGCTGTCCCAGCCCCGTGCAATGGGCCCCAATGCTTTGAATTTGACGCAAGCCATGACCCTGTACCGGCAATGGCTGGACACGCCTGCTGTTGGCTTACTGGCCGATCCGGCCGGTTTGGATGATGCGATTGAACAGCTTTTGGGGTGTCGGGGGGCACCGCAGCCTGTCCGTTTGTGGACCGATTTGGGACTGGCGGCCACCGCCCAAAGTGCAGGCCTGCGCATGGTCACCTTTGACCGTGATTTCGAGCGTTTCGGGCTGGCGCGTTGCCTGATTTTGCAAAGGGCGTGAGCCCCTTGGCCCCGGCCGGTCAGCGCCCCGACTGAAACCGGTACTTGAGCTGAAAGCTCACCGCGCCATAGAGCCGGTCTTTGAGCGGTGGCACCAGCGCCACATTCAGGCCCCAATGCCCGCTTTCCAAACTGGCGGTCGGGATGATGGCCGGAAACCAGCCGCCGTCAAACGCTTTGGGGTAACCATTGAACGCCCCGGCCACCACACCCAGCTTGACTGGCCCTACACGCCAGGGTTGGTAATACGCCCCGATGTAGCTGGAGTGGGCGTTGTCGCTGTTGATGAAGCGCCCGGCGGTGGCGCTCCAGTCGTCGTCCAGTTTGTATTCGAACCCCAGCCCCGGGTTGGCGTTGCGCAGGCCTTTGTCGGTGTCAAAGTGGGCTGAGTAAAAACCTGCGTTGACCCAAAGGCGGCTGCTGTCGAAGTCGGTTTGCGCTGCAGCGCTCAGCCCGACCAGGCAGGCGCTCATCAGGCAGGCCAGGCGTTTCATGGGGCTCAGAGGGTTTTGAACACGTCTGCCGCCACCTGCACGGTCTCTGCGATGTCGGCTTCGGTGTGGGCTGCGCTCACAAAACCGGCTTCGTACAGCGCGGGGGCGATGTAGACGCCGCCATCGAGCAGACCGTGGAACAGCTTGTTGAACTTGGGGCTGTCGCTGGTCATGACCTTGGCGTAGTTTTGCGGCAGCTCGGGCAGCAGGAAAAAGCCGAACATGCCGCCTTGGCAATCGCCCACAAAGGGCACACCCGCCGCAGCGGCGGCACCCGTCAGGCCATCGACCAGGCTTTGGGTGCGAGCGCTCAGGGCATCAAAAAAGCCGGGTTTGGCAATTTCGCGCAGCGTTGTGAGGCCGCAGGCCGTGGCCACCGGGTTGCCGCTGAGCGTGCCTGCTTGGTAGACCGGGCCTGTGGGGGCTAATTTGGACATGATCTCGCGGGGGCCGCCAAAAGCAGCCAGTGGCATGCCGCCGCCGATCACTTTGCCCAGCACCGTCATGTCGGGCTTGAAGCCGGGGATCAATTGGGCATAAACGCTTTGTGCGCTACCGAGGGCCACGCGGAAACCGGACATCACTTCGTCAAACACCAACAGCGCACCGTGCTCGGAGCACAGCTCGCGGCAACGTGTCATGAAGGGCACGCTGGCCCGCACAAAGTTCATGTTGCCCGCAATCGGCTCGATCATCACGCAAGCCAATTCTTTGCCGTGCAGTGCAAAGGCTTCTTCCAGTTGGGCGATGTTGTTGTATTCGAGCACCAAGGTGTCGCGCACCACCTCGGGCGGCACGCCCGCGCTGGTGGGGTTGCCAAAGGTGGCCAGGCCTGACCCTGCCTTGACCAGCAGCGCATCGGCGTGGCCGTGGTAGCAGCCTTCGAACTTGATGAACTTGGTGCGACCGGTGGCGCCGCGTGCCAAGCGCAGTGCGCTCATGCCCGCTTCGGTGCCCGAGCTGACCAGGCGCACCATTTCCATCGAGGGCACATGTTTCAAAATTTCTTCAGCCAGCTCGATCTCGCGCTCGGTGGGGGCACCAAACGAGAAACCGTCGAGGGCGGCTTTTTGCACCGCTTCGAGCACGGCGGGGTGGCTGTGGCCCAGGATCATGGGGCCCCAGGAGCCAATGTAGTCGATGTATTTCTGGCCGTTGGCGTCCCAAAAATAAGCGCCTTGGGCGCGTTGCACAAAGCGGGGTGTGCCGCCCACGGCGCGAAAGGCGCGCACGGGTGAATTGACCCCCCCGGGGATCACCTGGGCAGCGCGGTCAAAAAGGGTTTGGTTGCGGTCGGTCATCGTGTTTGTCTCTGGCTTCAGTGTTTGGTTTCGTTGAATGGCACTTCAAAGTAATCAGCGCCGGGGTGAACTTCGGGGCCTGCTTCTTCGTCGGTTTCTTCACCTTCGGGCAGCGCCCAAAACAGGCGGTCCGGAATGACCTGACCCATGCCGGGCCGAAAGCCCTCGTCCAGGCAGCGGTCCAGGTAGTGCAGGGCCTCGCTGGCGGCTTCGGTCAGGTCCATGCCGGTGGCCAGCAAGGCGGCGAGAGCCGCGGTCAGGGTGTCACCTGCACCGGCAAACACCGCTTCAATGCGTTCGAACTTTTCATGGGCCAAGACCGTTTCGGGTGAGGCCAGCACGTTGTCGATGTGTTGGTCGGGCAAGGGCAGGCCAGTCACCAGGGTGTACGGCACGCCCAACTCAGCGGCGGCATGGGCGATGTCGCGCGGCCCGGGGTTGCGCTCGCCTGTCCATTCAGGCAGGAGCCACCGGCGCAGCGTGCTGTGGTGGCCCACCAGAACGCTGGTTTGGGGCAGCAGCAATTCCCGGAACGCGTCCAGATAAGCGTCGATCTTGTCGTCTTCCCACCAGGACAAATTGGGCATGTAGGCCACCACCGGCACGCCGTCGTAGTCGTCGGCCAGCTCGGCAATCACGGCCAGGCTCTCGGGCGTGCCAACAAAGCCCACCTTGATGACCTGCACCGGCACATCTTCGGCCACGGCGCGGGCCTGGTCGTGCACGGCTTCTTCGTCCAGAGGGTAAAAATCGGTGATGCTGGTGGTGTCGCGCACATAAGCGCCGGTGCACACCGGCATGCAATGTGCGCCGACCGAGGCCATGGCCGTGGCGTCACACGTCAGGCCACCCGCGCCGCTGGGGTCGTTGGCATTGAACGACAGCACACAGGCCAAGCCGGCAGCATCTTCGGCATCCAGCGCATCGGTTTCGGTTGGCAGTTCGGGCTTGTGATCGGTCATGAAATGCGAATTGCAGGGTGCTTCGGAAGGTCTTCAGCCGGGCACTCGGCTCGCCCGATACAATCAAATCATTCTATTCGACTCTCTGATTGCGACACTGTGATGGAACACAAAACTTGGATGTGCCTGATTTGCGGCTGGATCTATGACGAAGCCATGGGTGACCCCGAGCATGGCATTGCGCCCGGCACCAAATGGGAAGACGTCCCCATGAACTGGACTTGCCCCGAGTGCGCGGCCCGCAAGGAAGACTTCGAGATGGTGGCGATCTGATCTCATCAGAGCGCAGACTGCCCTTGCTCAGGCCGTCTTATTCAGACGGCTTTTTCTTGACCACTGCATACCGTGCCAATGTTTTGTCGCGGGCTTCGGCATGGTCTACAACGGGTGCGGGGTAGGTCTTGCCGATGACCACCCCGGCCGCTTGTAACTCCAGCGGCTTGGCCAGCCAGGGTGCGTGCAGCGCGGCCGTGGGCAAGGTCGCCAGCTCCGGCACGTAGCGGCGGATGAATTTGCCTTCGGGGTCAAATTTTTCGCTTTGGCTGATGGGGTTGAAGATGCGGAAGTACGGCTGCGCATCGCAACCGCTGGAGCTGGCCCACTGCCAGCCGCCGTTGTTGGCCGACAGGTCAAAGTCGTTCAGGTGCGTAGCGAAGTATTTTTCGCCCCAGCGCCAGTCCACCCCCAGGTCTTTGCACAAAAAGCTGGCCACCACCATGCGCAGGCGGTTGTGCATGTAGCCGGTTTGGTTGAGCTGGCGCATGGCCGCGTCCACCAGAGGGTAGCCGGTGCGGGCTTCGCACCAAGCGTCAAACAGTTTGTGGGCGTGGGGGCCGTGCTCCCAGTGGATGGCGTCGTAGTCGGGTTTGAAGCTTTTGCTGTGGCCCACATGCGCGAAGTTGTGCAGCACCTGCACATAAAAGTCACGCCAAATGAGTTCGGACAGCCACACATTCGCCCCCACGCTGCCCGCCAGCATGCGGGCATGGGCCTCGCGGGCCAGCTGCCGGATCGACACGGTGCCAAATCGCAAATGCACACTCAGATAGCTGGGGCCTTTGATGGCCGGGAAGTTGCGCGTGTCTTCGTAGTGGTCGATGCGGGTCAGAAAGTCCTGCAGCAAAGCCTGGGCACCGGATTCACCCGTCGGGATTTTCAAGGCCTGCAGGTTGGTCGGCTCAAAGCCGATGTCTGCCAAGCTGGGCACCGGGTGGGCCAGATCGTCGGGGCGCGGGGCCAGGCGTTTGGCCAGTGGGGCCACGTCGAAAGCCTGCAGGTCCTCGGGGGTGATTTTTTTGAGCCAGGCGTTTTTGTAGGGTGTGAACACGCTGAAGGGCTTGGCCATCTGGGTCAGCACTTCGTTGCGCTCAAACACCACATGGTCCTTGAAGGTGTGCAGCACGATGCCGTGGTCGGCCAGGTGTCCGCGCACCTGGATGTCGCGTGCCAGCGCCTGGGGCTCGTCGTCGTGGTTGGCAAACACCGCCTGTGCTTGCAGGTGCTGGGCCAGTTTGACGATTTTGTCCTTGGCCACGCCGTGACGCACGATCAGGCCCGCTTGGGGGTGGCCCGCCAGTTCGCGCAAACGGGCATCGACTTCGACCAGCGACTCGCGGATGAACTCGACCCGGCGGTCGGCGCGGGGCAGGGCGTTCAGGATTTCGGTGTCGAACACGAACACCACATGCACGCGCTGGCAGTGTTTCAGGGCTTGGTGCAGGGCGGCATGGTCGCTCACGCGCAGGTCGCGCCGCAGCCAGACCAGACCACAAGAAAAAGGGGTTTCCATCAGGGTTTGCCAGGTTGGATCAATCAAGGCACCTTCAGCCCAACCCGCAGGGGCCAGACCGCTAAAATCGGCGCATGACAGATTGTGCCTCCATCGACCTCAAGCATCATTTCCTGATCGCCATGCCCGGGTTGGAAGACGAGACTTTTTCCCGCAGCGTGATCTACATGTGCGAGCACGGCCCGCGAGGGGCCATGGGCCTGATCATCAACAAACCCTCTGACATCAGCATGCGCCACCTGTTTGACAAGGTGGATTTGCCGCTGCGCCGTGAAGACCTGCTGGAAAACCCGGTGGGTCAAGGCGGCCCGGTGCAAACCGAGCGCGGCTTTGTGCTGCACGATCCGCTGAACGTTGACAAGTCTGAACAGGAAGGCGGCTCGATTTACGCCTCGACCCTCACCGTGCCCGGCGGTCTGGAGATGACCACCTCGCGCGATGTGCTGGAAGCCCTCTCTTCGGGCGCAGGCCCGCGCCGGGTTCTGGTTACGCTGGGCTATGCGTCCTGGGGTGAAGGGCAGCTTGAATCGGAGCTGGGTGAAAACACCTGGCTCACGGTGCCCGCATCGGCCGATCTGGTGTTTGAGGTGCCCATGGCCGAGCGTTACGACCGCGCCCTGGACCTGCTGGGCCTTAAAAGCTGGATGCTTTCGCCCGACGCGGGGCACGCATGAGCGGCGCTAACGACGTGGCGGTGCCCGCCAGCCACCAGAGTTTTCTGGCTTTTGACTATGGCCTCAAGCGCACAGGCGTGGCCGTGGGCAACCGGCTCATGAAAACCGCCACCCCGCAAGGCACGATTGCCGCCGAGGGCGATGCCCGGTTTGAGCACATTGCCAAACGCATCAAAGAGTGGCAACCCGATGCGCTGGTGATCGGCGTGCCCACCCATCCCGATGGCGGCGAGCACGAAAACACCTTGCGCGCCCGCAAATTCGGCCGCCAGCTGCGTGGCCGCTTTGGTCTGGCGGTGTACGAGGTGGATGAGCGCTACACCACCACCGAGGCCCATTCCTACGGTGCCAAAGACGCCGATGCCGCAGCGGCGGCGATCATTCTTGACCAATTTTTAAGGAATATCCCATGAGCGCACTCGCCCTCAATGCCGAAGCCTTGTACCCGGAACTGCTGCGCGGTGTGCGCAGCCTGTGCAAGTCGGATACCCGCTTGGTGGGCATCACTTCGGGCGGGGCCTGGCTGGCCGAGCGCCTGCAACGCGACCTGGGTCTGAGTGGTGAATCGGGCCGCGTGTCTTCGCTCATGCACCGCGACGACTTTGCCCAGCGCGGCCTGTCGGCGGGTGGGCAGACCCACTTGCCGTTTGAGGTCGACGGTGCGGACATTCTGGTGCTCGACGATGTGCTCTACACCGGCCGCACCATCCGCGCCGTGCTCAATGAAATCTTCGACTATGGCCGTCCGGCCCGGGTGCAACTGGCGGTGCTGGTGGACCGGGGCGGGCGTCAGCTGCCCATCCAGGCCGACTTTGCCGCCGCCCGCGTGGCTCTGCCTGAAACGCAATCGCTGGCGCTGGCCCGCGATGCAGCGGGCACTTTCAGTTTTGACGTGGAGAACAAAGCCTGATCGAGGTGAAAACAACATGCTCTACAAACGCAACAACCCCCAACTCAACAAAAACGGCGAGCTGATCCACCTGCTCTCCACCGAAGGCCTGTCCAAGGACATCCTCACCCACATCCTCGACACAGCGGCCAGCTTTGTCAGCGTGAGCGACCGCGAGGTGAAAAAGGTGCCCCTTTTGCGCGGCAAGAGCGTGTTCAACCTGTTTTTTGAAAACAGCACCCGCACCCGCACCACCTTCGACATCGCCGCCACCCGCCTGTCGGCCGATGTCTACACACTCGATATTGCGCGTTCGTCGGCCAGCAAAGGTGAGTCGCTGCTAGACACCATCGCCAACCTGAGCGCCATGGCCGCCGACATCTTTGTGGTGCGCCACAGCGAATCGGGCGCGCCGTATCTGATTGCCCAGCATGTCGCGCCCCATGTGCATGTGGTCAACGCGGGCGACGGCCGACACGCCCACCCCACCCAGGGCTTGCTGGACATGTTCACCATCCGGCATTACAAAAAAGACTTCTCCAACCTCACTGTGGCCATCGTCGGCGACGTGCTGCACTCGCGGGTTGCGCGGTCAGACATCCACGCGCTGACCACGCTGGGCTGCGCTGAAGTGCGTGTGGTCGGCCCCAAAACGCTGGTACCTGCTGACATGGCCCAGATGGGCGTGCGCGTCTTCAATAACCTCGAAGAAGGCATCAAGGGCTGCGACGTGGTCATCATGCTGCGCCTGCAAAACGAACGCATGAGCGGCGCGCTGCTGCCCTCCAGCCAGGAATACTTTGAGAGCTTTGGCTTGACGCCTGAGAAGCTTCAGCTGGCCAAGTCCGACGCCATCGTCATGCACCCTGGCCCGATCAATCGGGGGGTCGAGATCGATTCCGCCGTGGTGGACGGCCAACAAAGCGTGATCCTGCCGCAGGTGACCTTCGGCATCGCCGTGCGCATGGCGGTGATGAGCATCGTCGCGGGCAACGAGGCATAAGGACAAGAACATGAAGATCCTGATTCAAAACGGCCGCGTCATCGACCCCGCCAGCGGTTTTGACCAAACCGCCGACCTGGCCATTGCCGCCGGGCGCATCGTGGCCATGGGCCAGGCACCTGCCGACTTCACGCCCAACCGGGTGATCGATGCCCAGGGCTGCATCGTCGCCCCTGGTCTGGTGGACCTGGCGGCGCGCTTGCGCGAACCCGGCCAGGAGCACGCGGGCATGCTGGAGAGCGAAATGGCCGCTGCTGTGGCCGGTGGCGTGACCAGCCTGGTCTGCCCGCCCGACACCGAACCGGTGCTCGACGAGCCCGGTCTGGTCGAGATGCTGCGCTACCGCGCCGAAAAATTGCACCAGGCCCGCGTGCTGCCCCTGGGCGCACTCACGGTGGGCTTGAAAGGCGATGTGCTGACCGAAATGGGCCAGCTGACAGCAGCCGGTTGCGTGGGTTTCAGCCAGGCCGAAGTGGCGCTGGCCAACACCCAGGTGGTGCAGCGCGCCTTGCAATACGCCAGCTCGTTTGGCTTCACCGTCTGGTTGCGCCCGCAAGAGTTTTACCTGGGCAAAGGCGTGGCCGCCAGCGGGGCACTGGCCACGCGCATGGGCTTGTCGGGCGTGCCGGTGGCCGCCGAAACCATTGCCCTGCACACGATTTTTGAGTTGGTGCGCAGCACCCGTGCCCGCGTGCACCTGTGCCGCATCAGCAGTGCCCAAGGTGTGGAACTGGTCCGCCAGGCCAAGGCCGAGGGCCTACCGGTCACGGCTGACGTGAGCATCAACTCGCTGCACCTGACCGATGCCGACATGGGCTACTTTGACAGCCGTGCGCGCCTGACGCCCGTGTTGCGCCAGCAGCGCGACCGCGATGCCCTGCGTGCCGGTCTGGCCGATGGCACGCTCGATGCATTGGTGTCGGACCACACCCCGGTTGACGCCGATGCCAAGGCCCTGCCTTTTGCCGAAGCCGAACCCGGTGCCACCGGCATGGAACTGCTGTGGAGCCTGGCGCTCAAGTGGGGGCAGGACGACGGCGTTGATCTGGTCAAAGTGCTCTCGCGCATCACGGCCCATCCCGCCCGCGTGCTGGGCACGGTGCTGGGCAGCTTGCAAGACTCGGTGGGCCAATTGGCAGTGGGCGGTGCGGCCGATGTGTGCGTGCTGTCGGCCGACGGCCACTGGCCTGTCACCGAAGCATCGCTGCGCAGCCAGGGCAAGAGCACCCCGTTTTCGGGTTACGAGCTGCCCGGCCGCGTGCTGGCCACCCTGGTGGGCGGGCATGTGGTGTTTGAAGCCAAGTGACGTTCTTTCCTGCGAGCCATCGTGTGGACGTTCTTGCCGTGTGCGATGTCAGGCCTGTTTTGTTGAACAAGACCATGCCGACCGATGCCTTCGTTTTCGCATGACAAGCCTGAACGCCATCTGGAAATTCTTGCGCGGCCTGTGGCATGTGCTGATGGGCATGTGGGCCATCTACGTGCGCTTTCCACAGCTCACACCAGAGCAGCGCGAAATGCGGGTGCAAGCCTGGGCGCTGCAGTTTCTGGCGCTGTGGGGCATTCATTTGCGGGTGCTGGGCCAACCGGTGCAAAACGGCCCTGCGCTCATGGTGGCCAATCACATTTCATGGCTGGACATCTTGGTCATCCATGCGGCGCGGCACTGCCGCTTTGTCTCCAAATCCGACATCCGCGACTGGCCTTTGGTGGGTGTGCTGGCCACCGGCGCAGGCACGCTTTACATCGAGCGCACCAGCCGCAAGGACGCGCTGCGCATGGTCAAGGACATGGCCGAGGCCATGAAAAACGGCGATGTGGTGGCGGTTTTCCCCGAGGGCACGACCAGCGACGGGCGCGAATTGCTGCCTTTTCACGCCAATCTGATTCAGGCCGCCATACAAGCCGAAGCCCCGGTGCAGCCTTTGTCGCTGAAATTCATCGACGCTCGAACCGGCCTGACCAGCTTTGCCCCGTGCTACATCGGGGACGACACCTTGATCGGCTCCATGTGGCGCACCCTCAAAGCCCACCGCATCGAGGCCGTTGTCCACTTTGGCGAACCTCAAGCCGCCAACGGCCGCGACCGCCGCGCTTGGGCGCAGGATTTGCGGCAAGACATCATTCGCTTGCGCGATACCTGACGCCTCCCCCATCCATGTCGGCTCGTTCGCCGACGCACACGCCCGCCTGGGTTGGCCGATCAAGGCGCGTTGATCCCTGATGCACCGGGCGAGTGGCTGAGCCGATTCTGGGGCTGGCTTTGCCTATCGGGCCGTCCTTAAACGAACTTGACCGGCTGGTACTGCGGTTCGGTGTGTTCGCAGGCCGCAGCTTTGGCGCAAGGCATCTGGCACAGCTCGCGGTCGGTGACCGGGCAGGCGCGGTTGAAGGTGACGACGTGGTCCACTTCGGCGCGGATGCCGATCCATTCGCCCAGCTTGTGGTCGTGGTGGCTGGGCACATGGGCCATCAGTTGTTCGCCTGTGGCCAGGCGCAGGGTGTACAAAAACTCCGAGCCCCGAAAAGCTTTGCGGATGATTTGGGCTTTCACCGGCGCATGGTCGTCGTGGACGATGTCGTCGGCTCTCAGCAACACGTCGCATTGGCCGCCTTCAAAGGCGCAGGGCAGGGGACATTCGGCCACGTCGCGCAGCTCGCCCACCGGGGTGCTGACCAAGATGTGTCCATCCACTTCGCGCAGCGTGGCGGGCGTGAAGACGCCGTGGCCAATGAAGTCGGCCACAAAGCGGGTGGCGGGGCGGTGGTAGAGGCTGTAGGCATCGTCCCACTGGTGCAACTGGCCTTCGTTCATGACGCCGATCACATCACCTATGGCAAAGGCCTCAAGCTGGTCGTGCGTCACCAGCAAGGCGGTGGCCTTGGCGGCTTTGAGGATGTTGCGCACCTCATGCGCCAGGCGTTCGCGCAGGTCGATGTCGAGGTTGGAAAACGGTTCGTCCAGCAGCAGCAGGTCGGGCTTGGGGGCCAGCGCACGGGCCAGGGCCACGCGTTGTTGTTGGCCGCCGGAGAGTTCATGCGGGAAGCGCTTTTCCGCGCCTTCCAGACCCACCAGCTTCAGCACTTCGGCCACACGGGCTTGGCGCTCGGCTTTGGGCAGGTGTTCCAGACCAAAGCCAACGTTGCGGCCGACATCCATGTGTGGAAACAGCGCGTAGTCTTGAAACACCATGCCGATGCGGCGGCGTTCGGCGGGTTCGGTGTGGCCTTTCTCGCTGACCACCCGGTTGGACAGCAAAATCTGTCCGCCCGTGACCGGCTCCAGCCCCGCCACAGCGCGCAGCAAGGTGGTTTTGCCACAGCCCGATGGTCCGATCAGCACCCCGATGTCACCCGAGCGCAGACCGAGGTTGACCCCCCGCACGGCAGGCGTGGGGCTGCCGGGGTATTGGATGTCCAGTTGGCGCAGTTCTAGAAACATGCTTTCCATTGTAGGCAGGTTGTCAGCGGGGCTTGTCTTGTGGGGCAATCCCTGACCGGCAAGGCCGGGGCAGGGGTTGAAGGTCTTCCTGTCGGTGGGCTTTTGCGCTCGCAGAGCACTCCTACAATAGCCGCATATGTTGTCTAATTTGGCCCGGCGTCTATCGGGCCTTCCTTCCCTGTTTTACGCCTTGCTGGCACTGGCTCTGGCCTTGCCGGTGCTGGCCGTGCTGGGCTCATGGTTGCAGTGGAGTGGGCAAAGCGCCAACATCTTGCTGGAGATGGCGCGCACCGTGCTGCCCGATTACGCGCTCACATCGCTGGGGCTGTGCCTGATGGTGGCGGTGGGTGTGACGGTGCTGGGCCTGACCACGGCGGCGCTGGTGACTTTGTTTGACTTTCCGGGGCGTGGAATGTTCGAGTGGCTGCTGCTCTTGCCCCTGGCCATGCCCGCTTATGTGGTGGCCTATGCCTACACCGATTTTTTGCAGTTCAGCGGGCCGCTGCAGGTGGCTTTGCGCGAGGCGCTGGGCTTGCAAGGGCGTTTGTGGCCCGATGTGCGCAGCGTCTGGGGCGCGGCGCTGGTGTTCACGTTGTCGCTGTATCCCTATGTGTATTTGCTGGCCCGCACCGCCTTGGTCGAACGGGCCTCGGGTTTGATGGAAGCGGCCCGCTTGCTGGGGGCACCTTTGTCCCGCCGTATCCGCGACATCGCTTTGCCCTTGGCCCGCCCGGCCGTGGCCGCAGGCGTGGCGCTGGCACTCATGGAAACGCTGGCCGACTTTGGCGTGTCCAGCTACTTCGGCATCCAGACCTTCACCGCCGGCATTTACAAAGCCTGGTTGTCGATGGACAACCGTATTGCCGCGGCCCAGCTGGCCACGGTGCTGTTGGCGGTGGTGGTGGTCTTGCTGCAGCTGGAGCAACGCGCCCAAAAGCGCATGCGCTTTAACCAGGGGCGCGGTTCGCGCCAAGGCTCAGCCGAGGCGCAGCCGGTGCC
Organism: Limnohabitans sp. 2KL-1; assembly: GCF_003063435.1. Lineage (GTDB taxonomy): Bacteria > Pseudomonadota > Gammaproteobacteria > Burkholderiales > Burkholderiaceae_C > Limnohabitans_A. Next base: position 874,852 of record NZ_NESL01000001.1, read on the forward strand.
GCTTCACGGCATGCGCCGCTTGCTGGCCTGGGGGGTGTGTGGCTTGCCGGTGTTGCTGGGTTTTGTCTTGCCGGTGCTCATCATGCTGCGGGCTTTTGTGGGCGAGACGACCGAGATGCCCTGGGATCGCTTTGGTCAGTGGGCCTGGACCAGCTTGCGCTTGGGCGCGGTCACTGCGGTGCTGGCCGTTGGCGTGGCGCTGGCGCTGGCTTTCAGCGTGCGCACCCGGGCCGACCGCATCAGCCAAGCAGCGATTGAGCTGGTGGGTTTGGGTTATGCCATTCCCGGGGCGGTGGTGGTGGTCGGTTTGCTCTTGCCGGTGGGCTGGATTCAACAGACCTGGCCCGCTTCTTCAGCGGGTGCCTGGATCACGGCCACGTCTTTGGGCTTGGTGTGGGCCTATTTGGTGCGCTTTTGCGCGGTGGCTCTGCAGTCGGTGCAAAGCGGCTATGCCCGCATACCAGCCAGTCTGGACGATTCGGCCCGCATGCTGGGCGTGACCGGCTGGGGCCTGATGCGCCGCGTGCACGCGCCGCTGCTGCAGCGCACCACCATGGCTGCGGCCTTGCTGGTGTTTGTGGATGTGATGAAGGAGCTGCCCGCCACCATGGTGCTGCGCCCTTTCAACAGCGACACGCTGGCCGTGGTGGCCTACCAGCTGGCGCGCGACGAGCGTTTGGGCGAGGCCGCGCTGCCCTCGCTGGCGCTGGTGCTGGTGGGTTTGATTCCAGTGATTTTGCTCAGCCGGACTTTGCGGCAACGCAGCTGATCCCTGCTGCAAGTCAGCCTAGGCGCTGGACTGTTCAGGCCGCTTTCACATGTGCCCGGTTTTCAGACAGCGGCTGTGCCAACTCAGTGCTTCGTCCAACAAATGTGGCGTGTGCAGACCTGCGCCACTGCGTTGGGCGCGCTCCATGTAGTCCAGCAGTTGCGGCCGAAAACTCGGGTGGGCACAGCGCTCGACGATCAGCTTGGCGCGTTGGCTGGGTGCCAGGCCGCGCAGATCGGCCAGGCCTTGTTCGGTCACGATGACTTGCACATCGTGTTCGGTGTGGTCGTGGTGCGAGACCATGGGCACGATGCAGGAAATTTTGCCGTCCTTGACCACCGAAGGACTCATGAAAAATGACAGGTAGGCATTGCGAGCAAAGTCTCCTGAGCCCCCAATGCCGTTCATGATGCCCGAGCCCATGATGTGCGTGGAATTGACGTTGCCGTAAATGTCCGCTTCGATCATCGCGTTCATGGCGATCACGCCCAAGCGGCGCACCAGTTCTGGGTGGTTGCTGATCTCTTGCGGGCGCAGCACGATGCGCTGGCGGTAAAAGTCGATGTTGCCGTTGAACTCGCTCGCAGCCTCGGGGCTGAGCGACAAGGCCGTGGCCGATGCAAAGGCCAGCTTGCCCGAGCGCAGCATCTCCAGCATGCCGTCTTGCAGAACTTCGGTGTAGGCAGTCATGCTGTCAAAAGGGCCTTGGTTGAGTCCGGCCAGTACGGCATTGGCCATGTTGCCCACACCCGATTGCAGTGGCAGCAATTCGGGTGGCAGACGACCGGCTTTGACCTCGTGTTGCAGGAAGTCGACGAGGTGAGCAGCGATGCGGGTCGACACGTCGCTGGGGGCATCGAATGGCAAATTGCGGTCAGGCTGGTCGGTGATGACCACCGCAATCACCTTGGATGGATCGCATTTCAAATAAGGATGGCCAATGCGGTCGCTGGTTTTGACCAAGGGAATCGGCTGGCGGTGCGGTGGCAGTTGTGTGCCGTAATAAATGTCGTGCATGCCAGCCAGTGCGGGGTTCTGGCGCAGGTTCACTTCCAGAATGATTTTGTCGGCCTGATCGAGCCAAGTCTTGTTGTTGCCGACAGATGTCGACGGGATCAATTGACCATCGGGCAAGATGCCAACGACTTCGACCACGGCCACATCCAAGTGGCCCAGAAAACCAAACCATGCCGCTTGCGCCACATGCGACAGGTGCATGTCTGTGTAGAGCATCTGTCCGGCGTTGATCAGTTGGCGGCAGGTGGGGTCAGACTGGTAGGGCAGTCGCATCTCGATGCCGTCGGCGCGGGCCAGTGCACCATCGAGTTCCGGCGCGGTGGAAGCGCCGGTCCACAAGCCAATGCGTGCATGGGTGTCACCTGCTTTGTGCAACGCAGACAGTCGTTGGGCCAGTGCTTGCGGCACGGCTTTGGGATAGCCTGCACCCGTGAAGCCGCTCATGCCGACATTGGCTCCGACGGGAATCAACTGAGCTGCCTGAGCAGCAGACATGATTTTGGCGTGGAGTGCGGCATTCTGGATGCGTTCGGCAAGGCTCATGGGAACTCCGTGGGACACGCTGCGCTGCTGGGTGGCATGCAGCCCAGCAACTGGGCATTTAAACGAAAAGTCTAACAGCCGAGATCGGGATTTGCGGAGGAAAAATCCCTTGGCTTGACCCTGCGCATCCTCTCAGGAGCTTTCAAGCTTTGATGGGTCCGGGCCAAAAAAAACCACGGTGTACGATTGCACAGCGTGGTTTCTAATGGTGGGACCAGCGGGGGTCGAACCCACGACAAACGGATTAAAAGTCCGCTGCTCTACCAACTGAGCTATGGTCCCACGTTAAGCTGTAAATTATAGAGTGCCAAACGTTTGAAATTGACCATCGAATGCATCTTGAAGGTATTTTTTAAAAATTTCTCATCCAACTTTGAACGGAAGGCTTGCTGATATGTTGCCCGTCACGCCATCAAGGCTGCGCAGGCCTCGTGAATCAGAAGATTTTTCATGAACAATCATTCGACGCCATCCCTCAATCCCTTGGTACATGGTTTTTTTGACCCCGATACCTGGACAGTCACTTACGTGGTCCAAGAGCCAGCCGGGCAGGCCTGCGCCATCATCGATTCTGTGCTGGACTTTGACCCCAAGTCGGGGCGTACCCGCACCACTTCGGCTGACAAGGTGGTTGAGTTTGTGCGCAGTCAGGGCTTGCAGGTGCACTGGATTCTGGAAACCCATGCACATGCCGACCACCTGAGTGCCGCGCCTTACCTGAAAGCCCAGTTGGGTGGCAAAACCGCGATGGGTGCGCACATCACGGCCGTTCAAAAGGTTTTCAAAGGCATTTTCAATCTGGGGCCTGACTTTGCGGTCGATGGCCGTCAATTTGACCATTTGCTCAGCGATGGCGAGACCTTGCCCTTGGGCAGCCTTGGCATCCGCATTGTGTCGGTGCCGGGGCATACCCCGGCCTGTGTGGCGTACCAGGTGGGCGATGCCGTGCTGGTGGGCGACACTTTGTTCATGCCCGATGTGGGGTCGGCGCGTTGTGACTTCCCGGGCGGCGATGCCAAGGCCTTGTATGCCTCAGCGCAAAAAATCCTGAGTCTGCCACCTGAAACCCGTTTATTCATGTGCCATGACTACCCTCCCGATGGCCGTGCCGTGCAATTCGAGACCACGGTTGCAGCGCAGCGCGCGCACAACATCCATTTGAATGACAGCATCAGCGAAGCTGCTTTTGTTCAGTTGCGTAGCGCACGCGATGCGACGTTGGCCATGCCGGTGCTGATGCTGCAGGCCGTTCAGATCAACATCCGTGCAGGTGAGATGCCGCCTGCCGAAGACAACGGCGTGGCTTACCTCAAAATTCCACTGAATTCACTTTGAGTCCGGCGGCTCGGGGCAGACGCAGCGGTTTCGCATCGCCTTGTGGCGCAGCGCACCGGCTTATCTGCATTTGTGCATAAGCAAACAACCAATCAATGGTTTGAATTGGGGCTGAAAGTGGCCACAATGTTCACTTTGTTCATTGAGCGTCAGTGGTTGTGCCGGTCTGAATGCCCTGGCCAGTACCCTGAACGCAGGTACGCTCTTTTGTTGGACAATCGTGCAGCCATTCGACAAACAATGAAACAGTAACCATGGCCAAAAAAACGCCCCCCGATCAGGTCAATGTCCTGACCGAATCCGAAGAGGTTTTTGAAAAAGCCGCCGAGATTTTCCGTGTCATGTCTGCACCGATGCGTCTGCGCATCATCAGTGCCTTGTGCAACGGCGAAAAAAATGTGGGTGAGTTGTTGTCCGAAATCGATACCACCCAGCCCAACATGTCGCAGCATCTCAATACGCTTTACCAGTCGGGCGTGTTGGGCAAGCGCAGAGATGGCGTACAAATTTACTACCGTATCGTGAACGACCGCGTGGTGACCTTGTGCCGAGCCATGTGCGTAGAGATTGCCAGCGAGGTCGATTGAAATATTGCCGTCAGTATCAGGGCGGGTTTTCACGGGCATGGCTCAGGGCCTGACCCGGCTAATATCCATCCATAAGGAGTCACGAATGAAACGTTCCATGTTGTTGATCACCGGCGTGCTGGCCTGCACACTGTCCTGGGCAGAAATCAAGGTGGTTTATCACCTGACCGATGGACTGCCCCAGGCGTCTCGTGCGATTGGGAACATTCGCAACCACCTGGCGGCCGACCCCACAGTCAAGATCGTGGTCGTCACGCACGGGCAGGGCATCGACTTTTTGCTCGAAGGTGCCACTAACCCGGCAGGCCAGACCTTTGCCGGCAGCGTGAGCGATCTGGTCAGCAAAGGGGTCGATTTCCGGGTGTGCAGCAACACCTTGGTGGCCCGCAACATTTCGCCGGACAAGTTGTTGATGGAGGCCAAAGTGGTGCCTGCGGGCGTGGCCGAAGTGGCCAAATTGCAAGCCAAAGAAGGTTTTGTCTACCTGCGTCCCTGAGGGTTTGAACCCTTGAACGCGCCAGTTTTTAACGAGGATAAGCTCATGAAGATTCAACTCGCTTTGACAGCGGCGGCGCTGCTTGCCGCCTCTGGTTTGGCTCAAGCCCAAGTCGATCCTTTGCAAGTGCGCAGCTGGGCGGCGTCGTGCTCAGCGTGCCACGGCACCGATGGCCGTGCACAGCCTGGCATGGAGTCGCTGGCCGGCGTCAACAAGGACGACATCGTCAAGAAGATGCTCGATTTCAAGGCCGGTCGCAAGCCTGCCACCATCATGCATCAGCTGTCCAAGGGTTATTCGGACGAGCAGATCACAGCCATTGCCGCTTACTTTGCCGCCCAAAAGAAATAAGGAAATACCGCCATGCAACGTCGTCACTTTTTGCAGACAGGCTCCGCTTTGGGGGCCATGGGCCTGGTTTCGGGTTGTGCCACCGTGGTTGGGGGCACGGGCCCCAAGGTGGTGGTCATCGGCGGGGGATATTCGGGCGCTACGGCGGCCAAATACCTGCGCATGTGGTCCGAGCAAAAAATCCAGGTCACGCTGGTCGAACCCAACGATGCCTTCATTTCCTGCCCCATCTCCAACTTGGTGATTGGCGGCAGCAAAACGATTGCCGACATCACCACGCCCTATGACAACCTGACCAAGCGCCATGGCGTTCAGGTGATCAAGGACCGCGTCAACAGCATCGATGCCGACAAGCGTATCGTCAAGCTGGCCAACGGCAGCGAACTGGCTTATGACCGCCTGATCGTGTCACCCGGCGTGGACTTCATCTGGGAAACCTTGCCCGGCATGAGCAAGCCCGGTGCCAAGGACAAGGTCATGCACGCCTGGAAGGCGGGCGCACAGACCGTGACGCTGCGCAAGCAACTCGAAGCCATGCCCGATGGCGGGGTGTTTGCCATGTCGATTCCTTTGGCGCCTTACCGTTGCCCGCCCGGCCCTTACGAGCGGGCCTGCCAGGTGGCCGATTACTTCAGCAAGGCCAAGCCCAAGAGCAAGGTACTGATCCTGGATGCCAACGACGACGTGACCTCCAAAGGCCCGTTGTTTAAGAAGGCTTGGGCTGAGCGCTACAAAGGCATCATCGAGTACCGCAACAAGCACAACGTGACCGATGTCGATGCGGCCACCAACACCGTCAAGTTCGAATTCAACGACGACATCAAGGCCGATGTGCTCAACGTGATTCCGAACATGCGTGCCGGTGACGTTGCCGTCAATGCCGGCCTGGCCACCGCCAACAAGCGCTGGTGCGATGTGGACTTCCTGACGTTCGAGTCCAAGGTGGCCAAGAATGTGCATGTGCTGGGCGACGCGATCCAGATCGCCCCGGGCATGCCCAAATCCGGTCACATGGCCAACCAGCACGGCAAGACCTGTGCTGCGGCCGTGATCGCGTTGTTGATGGGCAAGCAGGTCAACCCCATGCCCATCTACAACAACACCTGCTACAGCTTTGTCAGCTCGGAAGACGTGGTCCACGTGGCCAGCGTGCACCGCTATGACGCCGAGAAGAAGACCATGCTGACGGTGCCAGGTTCGGGCGGTGTCTCTAGCGCGGCCAACGAGCTGGAAGGCCGTTACGCATTGGCTTGGGCGCGCAACATCTGGGCCGACACGCTGGCCTGAGGCCATTTTTCTCAACGCCGCAGCCGACAGGCTTGCGGCGTTTTTTCGCGTTGATTTTTCCAGTGTTGAGATGCCGAGGGTGATCATGAAGACAGGTTTTTCCAAAGGCCGCTTGGCGTCATGGGCGTTGGTGGCGTGCTCTGGCTGGATGGCTGCATCGGCTATGGCCCAAGCAGATGAAGCCCGTGCCAAAAAAATTGTGGGCGGTGTTTGTTTTGTGTGCCATGGCGCCGAAGGCGAGTCGTCCAGCGAGGTGTTTCCCCGCTTGGCGGGCCAGCACTGGGCATACACCGCCAAGCAGCTGGAAAACTTCAAATCGGGCAAGCGCAAGAGCACGGCCATGGCCGACATGGTGGCCAAACTGACGCCCGACGAGATGGTGGCGCTGGGTCGATTTTTTGAAAAGAAAACCGTCGAAGCCGAGCCACCCAAAGATGCCGGTCTGGCCGCCGTGGGCAAATACATCTACCACAGCGGCAACAAGTTCAGTGGTCTGGCCGCATGCGCCAGCTGCCATGGCACCGAGGCCAAGGGCACCAACGCACTGCCGCGTCTGGCGGGGCAATATGCGGGCTACATTGAAACCCAGCTCAAGCAGTTCAACCAGCGTGAACGCACCAACGACAACGCGGTGATGCACGCCATTGCCAGCAAGATGTCACCGCTTGAAATGGCCGCTGTGGCCGAGTACTTGAGCGGCAAATAGCCATGGGCCATGCGGCACGGGCGCAGCACCTCAAGGCCGTGTGAAGCCCGCTGCATGCGGCACGTTGGCCAGCAGGGCAGCACCCCCATCGAGCCAGCGGTCGGCCAGGCCCGCACCCACCCACATGCCCACCAGACTCAGCCAGGCCGTCAGCGCAAAAATGGCACCACCGGTCACGCCCGCGCCCACGGCACAGCCACCGGCCAGCATGGAGCCAAAGCCCATCAGCATCGCACCCCCGATGTAGCGGCGCATGCTGTAGCCATCACCAAAGCCTTCGAGTTTCCAGTCCCGCCCAATCAGGGCCCCGATCAGAGAGCCCAGAAACACACCAGGCATCAGGCCGAATTCAAAGCCAATGGCTGGAGCAGGCCAGTGCATAACGCGCATTAACCATTCGGCCGATGGGCCGCTGAAGGTCAGGCCCTGAATTTGTACCGGGTCAAACGATTCGCTGGCCACCCATTGGCTGAAGCCCCAGGCGGCTGCCACCATGAGGCCGCTGCCAATACCGCCCAGCCACATCCACACGTTGAGTTGCGGGCTGCGCAGGGCAAAAAACAAGGCCGCAGCCAGCCAGACGTCGCCCATGGCCAAGCCGGCCATGTGGTTCATGCCTGTCAGGGCCAGCAAATCACGTGAGGGGCCACCGTCCACGGTCCACCAGCTGCCGATGGCTGCTCGAAGGGGCGACAAGGCCCCCGCCAGCGCGGCCTGGGCTGTGACGGCGAAGATCAAGCCCGAGAGCAGGGCGCGCAAATTGCCATTGGCTGAGAGCACCAGCAAGCGGCCGGCGCAGCCGCGTGTCATGACCATGCCCACGCCGAACAGCAAGCCACCAATCAGGGCCCCGGAGATGCTGCCTTTGGCCGAAATTTGCCGAGCCGTGCCCGTGTCCAGCCAGCCCATCAAGACCATGAGTTGCACGCCGATGACGGCCGACGAAAAGGCCAGCAACCACACCGACAGCTTGTCACCAAAACGGCGATGCCAGAACTCGATCACGGCCGCACGCAGGCAAAAACGGGATCGCTGAGCCAAAAAACCGAAAGACAAGCCAATCAGGCCGCCCCCGACGGCCAGCACGGTGCCGTTGCCGTAACTCTCCAACCAATGCGCCATCGACATGGCCAGCTCCATTCATATCAGTGTTTACTGATATGAATGGTACGCTGTTGCCAAACCTTCGAATTGATGCACATCAAGCAGGACGGCGCTGTAGCCTGACCATCAGATGGGCCAGCCCATGCTGCGGTTGATGCGCCAGGCAAGACCCGCACCCAGCCAGATGGCGATCAGCGTCAGCCAGGCGGTGAGCGAAAACACAGCGCCGCCTGTCATGCCTGCACCCACGGTGCAACCACCTGCCAGCACGGCACCAAAGCCCATCAGCACGGCACCGATGAGGTAATGCCCCAGCTTGTTTTCTTCCTTGAAGCCTTCGAACTTGAACTCGCCGCCCACCAGCGCACCGAGCAAAGAACCCAGGAAGGTGGCCGGCAACAAGCCTGCATCAAAACCCCAGCGGGGAGCGGTGGCGCTTGACAGGGCTCGCATCAGCATTTCGGCCGATGCGCTGCTGAAACTCAGGCTCTGGATTTGCACCGCCTCAAAAGAATGCGCTGCAATGGCCTGGGTCAGCCCCCAGCCCAGCGCAATGGTCAGCCCTGTGGTGAGCGCACCCAGGGCCAGACCCCAGCGGCGCTGGTGGGTTTTGAAAAAGAAATAAAAACCGGTCAGCAAGGCCAGCAGGGCCAGCACCAATCCACCGACGGGGCCCAAGCCTGACACGTGTAGCAAATCGCGAGCAGGGCCGCCGTCCATGGGCCACCAGGAGGCCATGGTTTGTCGGGCGGGTGCGAGCCAGCCGGCGATGCTGGCTTGCACCGTGACCGCAAATACCAGTCCGGCAAGCAGGGCGCGCAAATTGCCATTGGCCGACAAAATCAGCAAACGGCTGGCACAGCCGCGCGTCAGGATCATGCCGGCACCGAAACACAGGCCCCCCAGCACCGCGCCCGAAACACTGCCGGGCTGGGCAATGTAGCGTGCATCCGAAGGCTTGAGCCAGCCCGCCAGCACCAGCGCCTGCACCCCCACCAGACACGCACCAAATGCCAGCCACCAAACGCTGAAGCGGTCGCCAGTCTGGCCCTCGCAGCATTCGATCACGGCGGCGCGGGCGCAAAATCGGGTGCGTTGGGCCGCCATGCCAAAAATAAAGCCCACCAAGGCACCGGCCATGGCGAGAACATTCGAGTCACCCCAGGTTTCGAGCCAGCTTGCGAGATTCACGGATTTCCCCAATAATTCATCGGTTCCTTATATTCAAGAGCAGTGCTACTTGAATCGTTCACCGACAGGTGCAAAACCCTCTATTGTCCACGGTCTGTTATCCATGGTGTCTTCCCCGACTTTGATCCCCCCGTCTGCATGGCGTCGTCGCGAGTGGTTGCTGTTGGCGGGGCTGGCCTTGGGCGTTCCTCATGCGCTGGCCCAGACGGGTGGCGCAGCCACATTGCCTGCGGCCCAATCCCTGCCTGATGAGCTGGCACGCGCCCTGAAAAACAGACAACCGCTCATCGTCATGGTCAGCCTGGAAGGTTGCGTGTTTTGTCGGCAAGCCCGCCAAAGCCACCTCTCGCCCATGGACAAAGCCGGTACCGTCATTGTGCAAGTGGACTTGCGCAGTCCGCAGCCGGTGCTGGATTTTGCGGGCAAGCTCACCACCCACGACCAGCTGAGTCGGTTGTGGAAGGTCTCGATCACGCCGACCTTGTTGTTTTTTGGCCCCGGTGGCAAAGAGGTGGCCGAGCGCATGGAAGGCGCTTATCTGCCTGATTTTTATGGCCCCTACCTGGAAGATCGCATGGCACAGGCGCGCAAGTCCTTTTGAGCCCATGACGCCACGTCAGTCAAGACCGGCTCGCGCGTGCTAAATTCAAAAGCATGATTCCCATCAAAATAGATTCGGCTTGGCAAGGCACCTCGGACTGCCGCAGCTGCGCCATTCGCGACATGGTGCTGTTTGCCGACCTGAATGAGCAGGACTTTGACGAGATTCACACACCCATTGATGACATGGTTTTTGCCGCAGATGCGGCGCTGTACACCGAAGGTGAAAAGGCCTTGGGCGTGTTCACCTTGCGCAAGGGCATGGTCAAACTGGTGCGTGCGACTGCGGACGGTCGTGAGCGCATCGTGCGCGTATTGCGCCCTGGTGATGTGGTGGGTCTGGAGGCATTGGCCAACGCACGCTATGACAGCGAAGCCGTCGCGCTGGTGGAAGCCCATGTGTGCCGCATTCCACTGACGGTGCTGCACCATCTGTCAGCGAACTCGCCCCGCTTGCACAAACGCCTGATGCAAAAGTGGCAGCAGGCATTGAAGGATGCCGACGATTGGCTGGCTGATTTGAATTTCGGCTCAGCGCGCCAGCGCGTGGCGGCTTTGGCGCTCAAGATGCGCGACCCCGATCGGCCGAACATCACCTCGTTCTTTGCCCGCGATGACATGGGGGCCATGCTCGACATCAAACTGGAAACCGTGAGTCGCGAAATCAGCAGCCTGGTGCGTGACGGTGCCTTGAAGCCATGTGACAAGCAAGGGCGTCGGTATGAAATTTCCAATGAAGGGATTTTGCTGCGCTGACCTGGCTAAGCGTGGCTAGCCTTTTCCGGCGGCATGGCGTCAGGCTTTTCCCAAACCCAAAGGCTTGCTGATCACGCTTTTGCTTGGGCGTGATGGCCGTTTGCAGCTGGCTGAAAAGGTCAGATGTTTGCCGAAGATGTGCAGGCGATCACGCAGTTGCTGGGCTGATCTTCGGGGCTTTCAGAATTCCAGGTCGTGGCTTGTAGAAACTCTTGTTGGTGGCTGTGCATGAATGTCAGGCCATGAAGTTACGCCAGGTGCCAATGTTGTAAACCTGCTTGTAGCCGTTCTTTTTCAGCAGCAATTTGGCCATGCCACTGCGTGTGCCGCTGGCACAGGCCAACACCACGGGCGCAGAGGTGGGTATGTCGCCCAAACGCTGGCTCAATACATTCAAGGGAATGTTGCAGGTGCCGGGCGCATTGCCCGCAGCGAACTCGGCTTCAGAGCGCACATCCACCAAGATGGCCCCTTCGCTTTTCAGGTGAGGCAGCATGGCCATGACGCGCCGGGCATTCCACCATTTGTAGCCAAACCAAAGTGCCAAGGCCATCATGGGCCAATAGTCCTGAATGAATTTCATGGGTGTTTTTGCGTGAGTTGGTGGGCGGCATGTTCAAGGGTCTGAATGTGTAATATAAGCCATGGTAAATATTTGATTGGGCATTTGATCCACATCAATTTGATTTTGCGTGCTTGTTTCATGATCACCTCCATTCACAGGAGACAGACATGGCCCACATCGTGATCATTGGCGCAGGCATTGGCGGCATGCCCATGGCATTTGAAATGAAAGAGCAGGCAAGACCCGAGGACCGGGTGACGGTGATCAGCGAATCGTCCAGGTTCCATTTCGTGCCTTCGAACCCCTGGGTGGCGGTCGATTGGCGCAAGCGCAAAGACATTGAAATGGAGATTGAGCCGACGCTCAAGCGCAAAGGCGTTGAATTGATTGCGCAAGCGGCCAAGCGTGTCCACCCAGAGAGCAACCAGGTCGAGTTGCTTGATGGCACCCAGGTCGATTACGACTATCTGGTGATTGCCACAGGCCCTAAATTGGCGTTTGATGAAATTCCGGGTCTGGGGCCTGATGGTTTTACCCAATCGATTTGCCATGTGTCCCATGCCGAAACGGCCAAGCTCAATTGGGACCGTTTCACGGCCGATCCCGGCCCCATCGTGGTGGGGGCGGTGCAAGGCGCTTCGTGTTACGGGCCTGCTTACGAGTACGCCATGATCATGGACACCGATCTGCGCCGTCGCAAGATCCGTGACAAAGTGCCCATGACTTATGTGACCTCGGAGCCTTACATCGGTCATTTGGGTTTGGGCGGTGTGGGCGATTCCAAGGGCTTGCTTGAATCGGCCATGCGTGAGCGCCACATCAAGTGGATTTGCAACGCCAAGACCACCAGGATTGAAGAGGGCCAGATGTTCGTGACCGAGCACGATGAGAATGGTCAGCCCAAAAAAGAGCACATCTTGCCGTTCAAGCACGCGATGATGCTGCCCGCCTTCAAAGGGGTGGATGCGGTGTTTGGCATCGAAGGTCTGACCAACCCGCGGGGTTTCATCACCATCGATGAACACCAGCGCAATGTCAAATTCACCAACATTTTCAGCGTGGGGGTGTGCGTGGCGATTCCACCTGTGGAGCCCACGCCGATTCCTGTGGGCACGCCCAAGACGGGCTTCATGATCGAGTCCATGGTGACCGCTGCCGCCCACAACATTCGTGACATGCTGGACGGTCGTGAGCCGAGTCACAAGGCTACATGGAACACGGTTTGTCTGGCCGATTTTGGCGACACGGGCGCAGCCTTTGTGGCGCTGCCACAAATCCCGCCCCGCAATGTGAGCTGGTTTGCCGAAGGCAAATGGGTCCATTACGCCAAAGTGGCTTTCGAAAAATACTTCATGCGCAAGATGCAAAAAGGCACCTCAGAGCCTTTTTATGAAAAGATGGTCATGGACATGATGGGCATCGTGAAGCTCAAGGACAAAAAGTGAGGCGTTCGCCGTGGCGCCTGCAAGGCCACGACGCTTGAACTGAAGGGTTTCAGGCGTTCAAACCAAAGGCTTGCGGGCTGTCAAGCCCAGCAGGCCCGACATGCCCTTGTGGCCCGTGCCTTCGGTGATGTCGGCCTCGTAGGTGCGCAGGTCCAGGATGTCCAGGTGCCCAAAGGCGTCCAGCATCAAGGTCTCGTCGTACATGTGGGCCAGTTTGCCGGGACCGCCTGTGTTGAAGTCCAGCTGCCTGGGGGTGTAGCCCTGAATGATCAGGGTGCCGCCGGGTTTCAGGCTCGTGTCCATGCGGTGGAACAACTGGGTTCGCTCGGCGGGTGTCGCAAACTGGAAAAAAATGCCCACGATGTTGTCGTAATGGGCGGCTTGCCAGTCAAACGACTGCCAGTCGCTGCAAACCATGTTGACCGTGACCTGGTGCTTGCTGGCCAGGGCTTGTGCCTTGCGCAGCGCGTTGTCTGAAAAATCAAATGCATCCACCTGCAGGCCTTGTCGGGCCAGCCAGACGCCGTTGCGACCTTCACCATCCGCCAGTGCGAGTGCCGTACCGGGTACCAGGTGCGCCGCTTGCGCTTGCAAATAGGCGTTGGGGGCTTCGCCAAACACATAGTGTTCGGTGTTAAAGCGCTGGTTCCAGGTGTTTTGCGGGTTGTTGAAAGTGGTCATGTTGGAGGTCTTCAAAAGAGTTGGCCAGGAGGCCGTGAATGTGAGTATATTTGCAATGACTTATAAATTGGCGTCATTGACCCCGGTGCCTTGGAACTCCTGCGGACTGTAGTCGTGAAGATGTCCTGAACCGTTGATTTCAATCGTTGAAGAGTGGAACCATTGTGCGAAGAGCACACCGTTTTTAACCCGTTTTTATAGGCGTTTTCATGTCGTTTGCTCAATCCATATTTTGGCGTTTTGTTTTCATCGGCGCGTGCGTGCTGGGGGTGCAGGCCTGCTCACCGCAGGTGATGGCAGAGGCGGTCACGCTGGAGCAGGCCCGTGCCGAGCATGAGGCGGGAAGGGTGTTGATGATTGACATTCGCGAATCCGAAGAGCACGCCACGGGTGTGGCCCAAGGCGTGCGCTTGATGCCCATGAGTCAGGTGCCCCAGCGCATGGCCGAGATACCCAAGCAAGCCGACCAGCCGGTTTTGCTGATCTGCAATACCCAAAACCGTTCGCGGGCAGTGACCGAAGCGCTGCGCGAGCAAGGTTTCACCAACGTCCGTTATGTTGCCGGCGGCATGAGCGAGTGGGCCCGGCGCGGCTGGCCCATGGTCAAGCCACAAAATTTGCTCGCTCCTGGCAAGTTTTGAACTGAGGTGCATCACGAGCGGTATCCAGCATCTGTTCAGGTGTTTGTCTTGATCTAAGGCAAGTCAGTGGTCAATGCGTACTTATAAACTTTTGCTTATGTATGACCCGTGTGGCCTGTGCGTCACCAGGGTCTGTGCCCCATCCAATTTGTCGCCACAAAACGAAAGGTGAAATCCATGAGCACTTTTGATCATCCCGGCTTGATGCAAGACATCAACGAATGCTTGGTGCCGTTTCGCAAAAGCCAGCCCGACGCGATGAAAGGCTTTGGCCAATTGGCCCAGGCGGCCATGGCCGAGGGGGCGTTGAGCACCAAACACAAGGAGCTGATGGCCTTGGCCATTGGTGTGACGCAGCGCTGCTCAGGCTGCATTGGTTTTCATGTCAAAGCCTTGATCAAACTCGGGACCACACGGGCCGAGCTGGATGAAATGCTGGCGGTCTGTGTGTACATGGGCGGCGGGCCGGCCTTGATGTATGCCGCAGAGGCCGTCAAGGCCTGGGATGCTTTGCAAGCGCCGCAGGATTGAGTCATGAGCGAAAAACTGATATCGGTCACGCTGACCCAGCAGCACGATTACCGCTTCGACATCCGTTTTGACGACAGCATGCCGTTGCTGACCAGCGACGAGCCTGCGCCTTTGGGCACGGGCTTGGGGCCATCGCCTGTGCAGTTGTTGTGTGCCGCCGTTGGCAATTGCCTGAGCGATTCGCTGTTGTTTGCTTTGCGCAAATTCAAGCAAGTACCGGAGCCCTTGCGCTGTGAGGTGCAAGCCCAGGTGGGCCGCAACGCCGATGGTCGCATGCGCGTGCTGGCGATGGTGGCCACGTTGCGCTTGGGCGTGAGTGCCGCCAAGCTCGATCAGATCGAGCGAGTGCTGGGTCAGTTTGAGGACTTTTGCACTGTGACCCAAAGCGTGGGGCAGGGCATCCCGATCCAGATTCGTGTGCTCGATGCCGATGGCCTCTTGCTCAAGTCTTGATATGAAAAATTTTTACAAATCCTGCTCAAAGATTTTCCGTGTGTTGGCCTTGAGCCTGATGGGTTTTGCGGCCTTGAAGTCATTTGCTCAGCCGGTCAGTGAGACGCTCTATGTGCCTCGGGCTGTGCAGGTCACGGGTCCGGTTTATGCCATCGTGGGGCCTTTGGGGCAGCGCAGTCCGGCCAACGCTGGGCTCAATGCCAATTACGGTTTTGTGGTGTCGACCCATGGGGTGATCCTGATCGACAGTGGTGCCAGTGCCCACAGTGCGGCTTTGCTGGCCCAGGCTGTCAAGGCCGTGACCTCCAAACCGATACGATGGGTGATGAACACGGGTTCCCAAGACCACCGCTGGTTGGGCAATGGCTACTTTGCAGCACAGGGGGCAGAGGTCCACGCCTTGGCGGGCACGGTTCAGACTCAGCAGGCTTTTGCATCGCAACAGGTGACAGGTTTGCAGCGCTTTTTGGGAGATCAACTGCAGGGCACAGTGCCCCGTTATGCCAGCGCTGTGCATCCCGGTCCTGAAAAAACGCTGGAAATCGATGGCGTACATATTCAGTGGATCACGACCAACGCCCACTTCCCGGGCGACACGATGATCCACTTGCCAGCACACAAGCTCACCTTCGCGGGTGACTTGGTGTACGTGGACCGGATGTTGGGTGTCTTGCCGCAATCGAATGTGCGCCTGGCACAAGCTGCTTTTGCCAAGCTGCAGGCATTGCAGCCGCAGCATCTGGTGCCCGGCCATGGTCGCGTGACGGACATGGCGCAGGCCAAGCGCGAGACGGGGGACTATTACGCGTTCCTGATTGAGAAAGTGGGCAGCGCTGCACGAGACATGGAGCCCATGGGCGAGACTTTGAACAATCTGGCCCAGCCCCCCGCTTTTTTACATTTGCAGAACTTTGACGAGCTCCACCGTGCCAACATGAGCCGGGTTTTTGTGGATTTCGAGGCCAACCCTTAGAAGCTGCTGGTCTTCTGGGTGAAAGATCAGGCGAATTTGGTCAGCATTTCTGCCACATGCTCCGGTGACTGATCGCCTTGCTCGATCATGCAGCCGACCATGGAGAAAAAGGATTTGTCCAGTGCTTTGCGTGCAGCGGCCATTTGCTGGGCAATTTTTTCGCAATCAGCATCGGCTTCGATCAGTTTTTGCAAACCACGCAGCTGGCCCTCAATCCGGGCCAGGCGGGCACACAGGTTTTTCTTTTTCTCGGCGTTCACGATGCGGCTCATGCAGGTCTCCTGAAGGCCCTCGGCAACAATGAGGACCGTTTCAAAGGCCATGATAGCTTTTTGTGATTTTGTCCGTTTTGTGGCGGGAAAGATGCGGGCGCGGAGCCCTCGCAGAGGGGATCAGCTGGGCGTGAACACGGCGCGGTCGCTGGAGGTTTGTGCGTACTGGCGGGCGATGTTGCTGCACACCAAATCGCACAGTGCATAAATAGAGGGGTCGCTTACGCGGTAGAACACACTGACGCCGCGGCTTTCGCGTTCCACCATGCCATGCTGCGCCAAGTAAGAAAGGTGCCGCGAGACGTTGGCTGCCGAATAGCCACTTAGCTGGGCCAAATCGCCCACATTGCGCTCATGTTCGCGCAGCAAATTCAGAATTTTCAGGCGCGTAGGCTCAGACAACGCCTGGAAATAGGCGGCGATCTGGTCCAAGGCTTTGTCTGGCAGGTCTTTCATGGTCAACTCCATTAGACAGGGATTTTTGCCATGGAAGAGCACCAGGCTTGAAATGATTGTATCATTGCGTGATAATGCAAATAAGCAATTGTGCAAATTTGAAATTTAGACAGCCATTGGCCAACCAACGGTTTGCCGGAGATATTTCGATGAAAAGACGCTTAATTCTGGGCTCGGCCTTCACCCTTGCTGCGTTGCAGATGGTGCCACTGTGGGCCACCACCGACACCCCCAAAATCGTGGCAGTCACGACCAACACGGCCGGTGCCACAGAGGTCAGCCTAGACGCCGTGGTCGAAGCAGTCCGCCAAGCCACTTTGTCCACCCAGGTGGCGGGCACCATCGTGGGCCTGAATGTCAAAGCCGGTGACCGCGTGCGCGCCGGGCAAGAGTTGCTGCGCATCGACGCCAGTGCCGCCCAGCAGCAGGTGGCGGGCAGCAGCGCCCAACTCGAAGCTGCGCAAGCCAACCTGAACGTGGCCAGCAAAGAGCTGGATCGTCAAAAGCAACTCTTCCAAAAGCAATACATCAGCCAAGGTGCGCTCGACCGTGCCCAAGCCCAGTGGGAAGCAGCTCGTGCCCAGGTGCAAGCCCAGCAGGCCCAGACCCGCGCGGCGCAAACACAAACCGGGTTTTTCAGCGTGCGTGCCCCGTTTAACGGGGTGGTGTCTGATGTGGCCGTGACCTTGGGTGACATGGCCATGCCCGGCCGCCCCATGCTGACCATGCATGACCCGTCGGCTTTGCGTGTGAGCGCGTCTGTGCCGCAATCGATGCTGGAGGGCGTGCGCAACCAGTTGACGGTGGTGCGTTATGAGATTTCTGGCCACAGTGCCCAGCCAGCGGCTGCAGGCGCGGCTCAGCTGCTGCCTTCCGTGGACCCAGTGACGCACACTGCGCAACTGCGGATGAACCTGCCCGCTGGCACCGAGGGCCTGGTGCCCGGCATGTTTGCCCGCGTGTGGCTGCCTGGCGTCAAAACAGCCAGCACAGCAATGAACGCAAAAGTCACACCGGTATTTTTGCCCCTGTCGGCGATTGTGCGTCGCGCTGAAATGACTGGGGTGTATGTCATGGACGCACAAGGCAAGCCCCGCTTGCGTCAGGTGCGCTTGGGCCGTGTGAATGGCCAGAATGTGGAAATTTTGTCGGGCGTGAGCACGGGTGAAAAAATCGTGACCGATCCCGCCACGGTCACCACCAAACCTTGAAAGCAGCCCCATGAACGAGCCAAAAATGGGCATTTCGGGCCGCATCGCAGCGGCTTTCCAAAGCGCACAAATCACGCCTTTGTTGGCGCTGGTGGCATTTTTGCTGGGCGTGTTTGCGGTGATGGTGACCCCCCGCGAAGAAGAGCCGCAAATCAACGTGACCATGGCCAACGTGATCGCGCCTTTCCCGGGTGCGTCGGTGCGCGACGTGGAGCAAATGGTGGCCATTCCGGCCGAGCAGGTGCTGTCCAAGATCGCGGGCGTGGAACATGTGTACTCGGTCTCTCGCCCCGGTGTAGCGATCATGACGGTGCAGTTCAAGGTGGGCGTGCCGCGCACCGAGGCGCTGGTCAAGTTGCACGACACGATCCGAGAAAACGCCGACTGGTTGCCGCGCAACCTGGGCTTGCCCGAACCGCTCATCAAGCCCAAGGGCATTGACGATGTGCCCATCGTGTCGCTGACGCTGCACGGCCGCACACCGGATGTGAGCGCTTTTGATCTGGAGCGCGTGGCGCACAGCATCGAAGCCGACATCAAGCGTGTGCCCGGCACCCGCGATGTGGTGACGATCGGTGGACCACGCCGTGCGGTGTTGGTGCAAATAGACCCGCAGCGCATGAACGGTTCGGGCGTCACGGTGCACGATCTGCGCATGGCTTTGCAGTCGGCCAACTTGGGTTTGCCGGTGGGCGACTTGTTGGGTGGCAACCAAAGCGTGGCGATTGACGCGGGGCCGCACCTGTCGCAGGCCTCTGAAGTGGCCGACCTGGTGGTCCAAGTGGTGCAGGGCAAGCCGGTGTTTTTGAAAGACGTGGCCGATGTCCAGGACGGACCCATGCCCGCCGCACGCTATGTCTGGCACGGCAACAACGCGAAAAACGGGGGTGAAGAGTTCGCCGCCGTCACGCTGTCCGTTACCAAAAAATCGGGCGAAAACGCCATCGATGTGGCCAATGGCGTGAAAAACCGTGTGGCCAAACTGCAAGGCACCGTGATCCCCGACAACGTCGAGGTGGTGGAGACGCGCAACTACGGCGAAACCGCCAACGACAAAGCGCAAAAGTTGATTCAGAAATTGCTGTTTGCCACCGCGTCGGTGGTGGCGCTGGTGTTCATGGCGCTGGGTCGGCGCGAGGCCGCCATTGTGGGCGTGGCCGTGATCTTGACCCTGACCGCGACATTGTTCGCTTCCTGGGCCTGGGGCTTCACGCTCAACCGTGTGTCGCTGTTTGCGCTGATTTTCTCCATCGGGATTTTGGTGGACGATGCGATCGTGGTGGTGGAAAACATCCACCGCCACCAGCAGTTGTACCCCGGCAAAACCTTGCGTGACATCATTCCTGGTGCGGTGGATGAAGTGGGTGGTCCCACCATTTTGGCCACTTTCACCGTGATCGCGGCGCTTTTGCCCATGGCGTTTGTCAGTGGCCTGATGGGTCCTTACATGAGCCCGATCCCGATCAACGCGAGCTTGGGCATGTTGTTGTCGCTGGCCATTGCTTTTGTCATCACGCCTTGGTTGGCGGGCATGTGGATGAAGCCCCTGACCGGTCATGCGCATGACGCGCTTGGAGGCCACAGCGGCCTGAGCGCCAAGCTCGAACCGCTGTTCGAGAAAGTTTTCAAGCCCTTGCTTGACCCCCAATTCGGCGGGCGCAACCGCAAGTTGCTGGGTTTGGGCATTGCCGGTTTGATCGCTTTGTCGCTGGTCTTGCCAGCCACCGGTTTGGTCATGCTCAAGATGCTGCCCTTTGACGACAAGTCGGAGTTTCAGGTGGTGGTGGACATGCCCGCAGGCACGCCGCTGGAAAAAACAGCCGCCGTCATGCGCGAGCTGGGCGGTCACCTGGCCACCGTGCCCGAGGTCACGCATTACCAGGCCTATGTCGGCACCGCTTCGCCCATCAACTTCAACGGTTTGGTGCGCCAGTACTACCTGCGTGCAGGCTCTGAGTTGGGGGACATCCAGGTCAACTTGGTGCGCAAGTCCGAGCGCAGCGACAAGAGCCATGTGATCGCCACCCGCGTGCGGCCGGCTTTGCAAGAGATCGGCCGCAAGCACGGCGCCAACGTCAAGGTGGTCGAAGTGCCACCAGGCCCACCGGTGATGTCGCCCATCGTGGCCGAGATTTACGGGCCTGACGCCGAAGGGCGTCGCCAGGTGTCTAAGGCCGTGCGTGCTGTTTTCGAGAAAACCGAGGGCGTGGTCGATGTGGACGAAAGCGCGATTGTCGATGCGCCGCGCAAAGTCTTGTTGGTGGACCGCCGCAAGGCCGCAGTGCTCGGCGTGTCGCAGCAAGCCATCGTGACCACTCTGCGTTCGGGCTTGGCAGGCGAAGACGCCACCTATCTGCACGATGGCAGCAAATACCCGGTGCCCGCGCTGATCCAGTTGCCCGCTCAGCTGCATGGCGACTTGGACGCCTTGCTGCAGCTGGGTGTGAAAAGCGCCACGGGCAAAGTGGTGGCCATGCGCGAGTTGGTCACTGTGAGCGACACGCTGCGCGAGCAGCCCATCATCCACAAAGACATGCTGCCGGTGAACTTTGTCATGGCCGATATGGCAGGCAAGGTGGACAGCCCCTTGTATGGCCTGTTCAAAATGCGCGGCGATGTGGCTCAGATCCAGGCACCTGATGGTCAAAAGGTGGAGGAGTACTTCATCCACCAGCCCGACGACGCATGGCGCGGCTACAGCATCAAGTGGGATGGCGAATCGCAGATCACCTACGAGACCTTTCGTGACATGGGCGCGGCTTACGGTGTGGGCCTGATCCTGATCTATTTGCTGGTGGTGGCTCAGTTTGGTTCTTACCTCACGCCGCTCATCATCATGGCGCCGATTCCGTTGACCATCATCGGGGTCATGCCGGGTCATGCACTGTTGCACGCGCAGTACACCGCCACCAGCATGATCGGCATGATCGCGCTGGCCGGCATCATTGTTCGCAACTCGATCTTGCTGGTGGACTTCATCAACCTGCAGGTGCAAAGCGGCATGGCATTTGGTCGTGCCATCGTGCAGTCGGCCATCACCCGCGCTCAGCCCATCATGCTGACGGGTCTAGCGGCCATGATCGGTGCTTTCTTCATTCTGGACGACCCGATCTTCAATGGTCTGGCCATCTCGCTGATCTTTGGCATTTTTGTGTCCACTGTGCTGACGCTGGTCGTCATTCCGACTTTGTATTACGTGGCGTACCGCAAAAAGTACGGCGCTTGACCAGCTTGTTTCGTTTCTTTTTCATCAACAGGAGTCAATCATCATGAAATCTTGGCAAATCGTTCGTTTGGTCGCTGGTACCTTCATCTTGTTGTCTTTGGCACTCGGTATTCAGGGTAGCCCCATCTTTGTGAGTGAATGGTGGTTGGCTTTCACTGCTTTTGTGGGTGCCAACTTGCTGCAAAGTGCCCTGACCAAGTGGTGCATGATGGAGACGATCCTCAGCAAGTTGGGTGTTGAGCGCGGCTGCTGATCAGAAGGCCAGCGCGACATGACCCCGTCACGATTGAACCTTAAACGCCTGAGTGGCGCGCTATTGGTCGCTGCGCTCTGCGCCCCCGCTGCGCAGGCGCTGGACCTGCTGCAAACTTGGGAGCAGGCGCGCCAGCATGACCCGCAGATGCAGGTGGTGCAAGCCACCCGTTCCTCGGTGCAAGCCTTCGAAGCGCAAGCCCAATCACTGTGGCGACCCGTTGTGATGGGCAGTGCCACGGTGGGGGCCATGTCGGCAGACACCCGCATGCAAGGCGCCCAATTTTCTGCGCCCGGTTTTGGCCAATCCAATGGCGTGTCTTTTGGCACCTCGGCCAGTGCCGCGACCTCCACGCGCTGGTCCTTGCAAGCCAAACAACCCCTGTACAGCCCTGAACGCCAGGCACAGCAGACGCAACTGCAGCAATCTGCTGGCATGGCCGAATGGCGCGCCGATGAGGCTCAGCAGCAGTTCATGTTGCTGACGGTGCAGCGCTACTTCAATGTCTTACTGACCGAGCGACAACAACAGGTTTTGAAAAACCAATACGCTGCCGTGCAGCGCTCTCTGGCTGAAGCCCAGGACCGCTTTGCCATCGGCGATTTGCCGGTGACTGACACGCATGAAGCAGCGGCCCGTGCCTCGGGTTTGCAAGCGCAGTTGCTGGTGGCCGAGAGCGAACTGCAAATGGCCCGTCAGGTGCTGGCCGAATCCACACGCATACAGCCTGAGGTCATCAAACCCCAAGCTCCTCAATCCGCCGTGTCGGTCACTGCATCACCCCCTTTGGACCAGGTGCTGGCCCGGGTGCGTGAAGCCAACACCGGCTTGCGATTGAAAAAAGCTCAGTGGGACGTGGCTCGACAAGAGGTCAACAAGCACCAAGCCCGCGGGGGTGTCACGCTTGATTTGGTAGCCCAGGCCGGGCGTGAACGCCTGAGCGGCGACGGCGACTTTGGCCCTGCCAGCAACACGCAATACCAGAAGATGCTGGGCCTGAGCCTGAACGTGCCCTTATACACAGGCGGCTACCGCAGCGCCAAACTGCAAGAGGCCGTGAGTGCGCAAGCGCAGGCCGAGGCCGAATACGAGATGGCCATGCAGCAAACCCAGCAGCAAGCCCGATCTGTTTGGTTGGCCTTGCAAACCGGCCCCGCCCGTTTGTCGGCCTTGCAAGCCGCATGGAAAGCCAGCACTGCCAGGCTGGACGCCACGCGTTTGGGCCGTCAAGTGGGGGATCGCACCACGCTGGAGTTGCTGCAAGCGGAAAACGACTCAGCCCAGGCTGAACTGGCCTGGCTGCGCGCACAGACCGAGCTACTGGTCACCCGCTTGCAATTGGATGCATTGACTGGCAGTTTGTCGGTCCAAAGCCTGCAGGCCTTGAACGCCCAGTTGACCCCCTGAAACCCCATTTTCGAACCACAAGGACCACCATGAAAACAGCCCACGACCTGGTCGCCCAAGCCAAATCCATCATCCGCGAAGTGGCTTTGCATGAGGCAGAAGCGGTCATTCAGCAAGCCGATGTGTTGATGGATGTGCGCGAAGCCGACGAATTTTCTGCAGGCCACTTGCCCGGTGCTGTGCTGGTCCCCCGTGGCTTGCTGGAGTTCAAGCTCAGTGCCACTCCTGCGTTGTCGTCGCGTGATCTGAAGGTCGTCGTTTACTGCAAAACCAGCGGGCGTGCAGCTTTGGCTGCGCAAGCCATGCAAAGCATGGGTTATTTGAATGTGACGTCGATTGCGGGTGGCTATGATGCGTGGGCCACTGCAGGCAAGCCAGTGGTCAAGCCCGAGTCACCATCGTTCGAATGAGCTCATGGGGACTCCTACGGCTTGCGCGCGCCCTGTTTATCCGTGAAATCCCTGATGCGCAAATGCTATCCGTAGCACGAACAGCAGCTTGATTTAGGTTAAATTAGCGAACGATTATATAAAACCCTTTGGAGTCTTCATGAAACTTATCCTGACTGTGGCTGCCGTCTCGGCCTTGGCGTGTGCCCCAGCCTTTGCCAACCTGGACATGGCCAAGAAAAATGCCTGCATGGCGTGCCACGCTGTGGACAAGAAGCTGGTGGGCCCGGCTTACCAAGACGTTGCCAAAAAATACAGTGGGCAAAAAGACGCTGCGGCCACTTTGGCCAAGAGCATAAAGGCCGGTGGTGCTGGCAAGTGGGGTCCTGTGCCCATGCCTGCCCAGGCCGCGTTGAACGATGCTGACGCCTTGACTTTGGCCAACTGGATTTTGGCTGGTGCCAAATAAATGCCAAGCCTGAGTAGATGGGCTTGAAAACATGATTTTGTAGAAAGCACGATGGGTACTCGTGGCTTTTTTTGCCGCTCCAGGGTGATCCTTTGAGCGGCTTTTTTGACTGGAAAACCCCATGACACTGCGCAACGCTGCGGGCCTGATGCTGGCCCTGGTTCTGGTCGGGCTTCATGCGCAAGCTCAACCGGACATCTTCAAGAACGCAGACCTCCAGTTGGGGGTCAAGTTGATTGCTGACAACCAATGTGTGGCCTGTCACGTCTCCAAGGTGGGGGGCAATGGCAGCGCCATTTACAAACCCCAAGGCCGCATCAACACGGCGGCATTTTTGCGAGGAATGGTAGAGCAATGCAACACCGAATTGAACTTGGGCATGTTTCCTGAAGAGGTGGAAGCGGTGGCTGCCGTGCTCAATCGGGATCATTACAAGTTCAAGTGAATGCTTTCAGTCTCTACATGCAAGAGCCAAATTTATACTTTACCCCATAGGGTATAGGGTATCTGCCAATACCTAATTTCTCCAGGGTCATGGATGATGCGCATCAACTCAGCAAGACACAAGGCTTGTGTCGAGCCAAAGTACATCAATGCATGACGACCGGAGACATTCAATGCGCAAATCTTTCACGTGGATCAAATGGGCCGTTTTGGCCAGTTCAGTTTGGCTGACCGGCTGCGGCACCATCAGCACCATGGGCAAGCTCGAAGCCGGCGCAGCAGCCGAAGCCGGGCGCATGTGGGACAGGTGGGTCGAAGGTGAGGGTGATATCGCGATTGCCACCACATGGGAGCGCAAAGTTAAGCCTGGCATCACGGCCAGTGAAGTCGAGCAAGTGCTCAAGCAAGTGGCCACCGAACGCAACATGAAAGACGTGGGCACCTTGCCCTTGTCCAAAGAACTCGAAGCCCGGACCGGTCAGAAACAAAAACTTCTGACGGTTTATTCGTTTTGTACGCCTACAACTGCGCGTCGAATGGTTGACTTCAGCCCGCACATGGCTGCATATCTCCCTTGCAGAATCTCGTTGGTTGAAAAAGAAGACGGTCTCTGGATGTACACGCTCAACATGGACATGATGGTCAAGATGGGGCGCAAGCTGCCTTCTCCATTGAAAGAAGAGGCCCGAGCTGTGCGCGACACCATCTGGGAAATGATGGAGCGCGGCCACAAAGGTGAATTCTGATTTAAACCGACCAGGAGACAAAGACATGAAACAAATCAACATGCTGCGCGCCACCGTGATGGCCGCTGTTTTTGCTGCAGGCTCGGCGGCTTGGGCGACCGATGGCTACTTTCCGCACGGTTTTGGGATGAAGTCAAAAGGCATGGGCGGGGCCTCAGTCGCGGTGATCGACAACGCCTTTGCTGGCATCAACAATCCGGCCGCTTCTGTGTGGGCAGGACACCGTGCCGAAATTGGAGTGGACGTTTTCAGTCCTAAGCGCAGCGCGGCGCGTTCGGCCCCTGGCTTTGGCGGCATGCTCGAAGGCGATGTGAAAAGCGATGGCAGTGCCTTTGCTGTCCCAGAGTTTGCGTACAACACAAAAATAGATGATCGCAGAAGTTGGGGCGTTACCGTCTATGGCAACGGCGGCATGAACACTGAATACCCGGGTGGCAATGTCATGTGCATGAACCCCAACACGGGTCAGCCTTACCAAGGCAATTTGCTGTGCGGTCAGGGCAAGCTGGGTGTTGACCTGATGCAACTGATCATTGCTCCAACTTTCGGCTTCAAAATCGATGCACAGCATTCGGTGGGGGTATCTCCTCTGTTGGTGATGCAGCAATTCAAAGCCACTGGCTTGGATGCGTTTGCTGGTTTTTCAATGGCGCCGGCGAAGGTCAGCAATACGGGAACAGAGCGCAGCACGGGCCTGGGTGTCCGTTTGGGTTATCTGGGACAGTTGACCGATACCCTGAAGTTGGGTGTGACCTATTCACCCAAGATCAAGATGAGCAAATTCGACGAGTACGCCGGTTTGTTTGCGGATGCAGGCTCCTTTGACATTCCTGAGAACTACGCGCTGGGTCTCAATGTTCAGGTCACGCCAGCCGTGTCAGTGGCCGCTGATTACTCTCGCATCAACTACAGCGGCGTGACTTCCATTGGCAACGCGATGAGCAATTTGATGGCGGGCAGCCCCATGGGTTCGCTCAATGGTCCTGGTTTTGGCTGGTCCGACGTCCATGTGTTGAAGTTGGGTGTTCAGTGGCAAGCCACACCGACCATGTTGCTGCGTGTTGGGTATAACCAGTCCACCAATCCGGTCAAACCCGAGAACGTGACCTTCAACATCCTGGCCCCCGGTGTGATCAAGCAGCACTACACCTTGGGCGGCACGTACGCATTGAGCAAGGCATCGGAGTTCACCTGGGCTTACATGTATGCACCCAAAAACACGGTGACCGGGGCGTCTATGTACAACGCCATGATGCCCGGCGCATCAGGCATCACCGAAACCGTGCGCATGTCTCAGCAATCGCTGGGTGTGCAATACGGCTGGAAGTTCTAAGGTTGTAATGGAAAGCATCTGATCATCCTTTTTTGATCAGATGCTCGGGTTGGTGTAATCCCTGATTCATGTTTATCGTTTGACGTATATATTCATACATCCGAATATAAAGATTTAATGAAAATAGCAGCATGGCAGACGAGACCGATGAAGTATTTGACAAGGCAGCAGATCTGTTTGCTGTCATGTCGACACCGATTCGCTTGCGGATCATCAGTCAGTTGTGCCAGGGGGAAAAGAACGTGGGGCAGTTACTTGAAAACATTGGCGTACCCCAGCCGAATATGTCTCAGCACTTGAATATTTTGTTTCGCTCGGGCGTGTTGGGCAAGCGCCGTCAGGGTGCTCAGATGTTTTATCGAATTGCAGACGAAACTGCAGCGAAGGTTTGTCGTGCGGTCTGTACGCAACTGGCCATCGGTGTGGTTGAAAAGGATCAAATTAACAAGGAGTTTGTGTGAACGCAGACAGTATCCAATCAGGAAGGGTGCAAAAAGCACCTGAAAATTTCCTGACCCAAAATGGGATCAAGGAGGTCTTTGCCGAAGGCAAAAAAGGCCGCAGAGATTTCATTCGCAACGCATTTGCGGCTGCGGCAGCAGGCGCAGCAGCACCCATGGTGTTGGCGCAAGGCAACCCTGTGCCGACCGAGGGCGGCGATCCGAACATCTTGAATTTGCCAGAGCATGCGACCAACCTGGGTCAGGGTGTGGCGGTTGAAGGTTATGGCAAGCCCTCCAAATTCGAGGCAAACTTGCAGCGCCGTCAAAGCCCGGGCTTGACGCAAACCACCCAAGCCTCGGTGTCTTTTGCGCCATTGCAGTCCCTGTTTGGCATCGTGACGCCCAGTGGCTTGCATTTCGAGCGTCACCACCAAGGCTGGTGGGACATCGATCCGTCCAAGCACCGCTTCATGATCAACGGCATGGTCAAAAAGAACATGGTGTTCACCATGGACGAGATCATGCGTTTGCCGTCGGTTTCGCGTTTCCACTTCATTGAGTGTGGCGCCAACACCGCGGTTGACTGGGGCAACGTGGCGGTGCCTACGGTGCAATACACGCACGGCATGTTGTCTTGCAGCGAGTTCACGGGCGTGCCCCTGATCACCTTGCTCGAGCTGGCCGGTGCCGACCTGAAAAATGGCAAGTTTGTGCTGGCCGAAGGCGGTGACGGTTCCTCCATGACACGAACCATTCCGATGAGTTTGATCACGTCGGGAGAAGTGATCGTGGCCTACGGCCAAAACGGCGAAATGTTGCGTCCGGAAAACGGCTACCCGCTGCGTCTGGTGGTGCCAGGCGTTCAGGGTGTGAGCTGGGTTAAGTACCTGCGCCGTGTCGAAGTCGGCGACAAACCTTACGCAGCCAAAGACGAGGCCATTCACTACATCGATTTGCAGCCGGGTGGCTTGCACCGCCAATACACCAACATCCAGGAAGTCAAGAGTGTGGTCACCACACCTTCTGGTGGCCAGGTGTTGCTGGACAAAGGTTTTTACAACATCACGGGCCTGGCTTGGTCGGGCAAGGGCAAGATCAAGCGCGTGGACGTGTCCACCGATGGCGGACGCAACTGGCGTCAGGCGCGGCTGGAAACCCCCGTTTTGTCCAAAGCTCTGTCCCGTTTCAATATCGACTGGGTGTGGGACGGCAAGCCCGCCATCATCCAAAGTCGCGCACAAGACGAAACAGGCCATGTGCAACCCACATACCAGCAGTTGCGCGCCGTTCGCGGTACCCGCTCCATTTATCACAACAACGCCATCCAGTCGTGGTTGGTGCAGGAAAACGGTGAGGTGAAAAATGTCCAGGTTTCGTGAAGCCTTTTTAACGGCGGCTTTGTTGGCGATGGCCACTTGGGCTTCGGCGCAAAACACCCCCTATCCCGGTGTGGGCCGTGTTGCCACACCCAAAGAAGTCGCCAAGTGGGACATTGATGTGCGTGCAGACTTCAAGGGCCTGCCAGCAGGTTCTGGCTCGGTGGCCAAAGGTCAGGATGTATGGGAGGGAAAATGCGCCCAATGTCATGGTGTGTTCGGCGAATCGGGTGAGGTGTTCAGCCCCCTGATTGGTGGCACAACCGCACAAGACATCAAGACAGGGCGTGTCGCCAACCTCAACCGTTCGGACTATCCTGGCCGTACGACCATCATGAAAGTGTCGACGGTCTCCACCTTGTGGGATTACATCAACCGCGCCATGCCCTGGACCAGCCCTAAATCGCTCAGCACGGAAGAGGTCTATGCGGTCACAGCTTTCTTGCTCAACTTGGCGAACATCGTGCCGGACAACTATGTCTTGTCGGACCAGAACATCGCCGAAGTGCAAGAACGCATGCCCAATCGAAACGGCATGACCACACAGCACGCCATGTGGCCCGGCAAGGAGTTTGGTGGCACCGTTCAGCCCGATACTGTCAACAAGATCTGCATGAAAGATTGCACACCCGAGCCCAAGCTGGCGTCTTTCCTGCCTGACTTTGCACGCAATGCCCACGGTAATTTGGCCGAGCAAAACCGCATCGTGGGCCCGCAGCGTGGCGCCGACACCACCCGACCTGAACCCAAGGCGGGAGCCGTGGTGTCTGCAGCACAAACTGCCGCCCCAGCCATAGCGCCCAAGCCAGAAAACGCCGAAGCCAAAGCCGCCATTGCGTTGTTGAACAAGCACAGCTGCACCGCCTGCCATGGCGTGGACAAGAAAATTGTCGGACCGGGTTTCAATGAAATCGCCAAAAAGCACGCCGGTAAAGTGGATTACCTGGCAGGCAAAATCAAGGCGGGTGGTTCAGGTGTTTGGGGGCCGATCCCCATGCCGGCACAAGGGCTGCCCGATGCAGATGCCAAAAAGATTGCCGAATGGATTTCCAAAGGGGCCAGCAAGTGACAAGGGGATAATCCCGTTGAACTTGTGAACCAGTTTCATTAGCATCATTCAATCACAAAGGAGATTTCAGATGCAAACACGTCGCGAGACACTCAAGCAAAGCGCTGTCGTGGCCGGTTTGCTGGCTTCGGCTGGCTTTCCCCAGTTCGCACATGCCGCTTTCAACAAGGCGGCTTTTGATGCCAAGTCCGTGCAAGACGCTGTCAAAGCCTATGGCGCAGCCAGCTTGGCCGAAAGCAAGGACGTCACCATCACCGGTCCAGACATCGCAGAAAACGGTGCTGTGGTGCCTTTGGGTGCCAGCACTTCATTGCCCGGTGTCAAGCAGTTGCTGATCTTGGTCGAGAAAAACCCGGCCGCTTTGGTGGCCATGTTCCAAGTCAGCGATGCAGTAGACGCCAACTTTGCCACCCGCGCCAAGATGGGCCAATCTTCGGATGTGTACGCTGTGGCCATCATGGCCGACGGCAAGGCACTGTGGGCCAAAAAAGAAGTGAAGGTCACATTGGGGGGCTGCGGCGGTTAAGCCCGGTCTTCAACGCCTTCAAAACATTCACCGAAAGATTTAGGAGAGAAAAATGGCAGATCCAATGCGCATTCGTGCCCAAGCCGCTGGCGACAAAGCAACCGTTCGTGTGCTCATGAGCCACGAAATGGAATCCGGTCAGCGCAAAGACGCTTCCGGCAAAACCGTGCCTGCCTGGTTCATCCAGGAAGTCACCGCTTCGCTCAATGGCAAGCCCGTGCTGGCCGCAGAATGGGGCCCCGCCGTGTCAAAGAACCCGTTCATGCAGTTCGCCATCAAGGGGGCCAAGGCGGGTGACAAGGTGGCCGTGACCTGGAAAGACAACAAGGGCGACACCCGTACCGACGAAGCCACCGTATCCTGAGCCTGCAGGTGCGGTAACCAGGGTGAAGTTGCGTTCTTCACCCTTTTTCGTTTGATACCCATCCCCCCTTGAGGTGACCATGAGAAAAGCCATTCACATTTCAATTGCTGCTGCACTGGCCTGGTCTTTTGTGCCCGCCATGGCGCAAAAAACCGCCAGCCAGGGCATTGACGAATACCGCGCCATGCTGGCCGACGGTAATCCCGCCGAGCTGTTTGAAGCCAAAGGCGAAGACCTTTGGAAACAAGCCAGAGGCCCCAAAAAGGTTTCGCTTGAAAAGTGCGATCTGGGCAAAGGCGCTGGCGTTGTGAAAGGGGCTTTTGTCGAGTTGCCTCGTTACTTTGCCGACACGCAGCGCGTGCAAGACCTGGAGTCGCGCCTGCTGACCTGCATGGAAACCTTGCAAGGATTCAACGCGGCAGAAATCGCCAAGACGCCGTTTGGCCGCGGCGAAATGGCCAATGTGACTGCTTTGGCCACCTGGATCTCTGCCGAATCCAAGGGGCTCAGGTTCAACCTGTCCCAAGCCCATTCGCAAGAAAAAACGTTTTATGAAGTGGGCAAGCGCCTGTTCTTCCAGCGTGGCGGACCTCACGACTTTTCCTGCGCTTCTTGCCATGGCGAAGAAGGCAAACGCATCCGTTTGCAGGATCTGCCCGTCCTGACCAAGAACCCCGGAGATGGTTTGGGTTTTGCAGCCTGGCCCGCATACCGCGTTTCCAACGGTCAGATGTGGAGCATGCAACTGCGCCTGAACGACTGCTACCGGCAACAGCGTTTCCCTTACCCCGGCTTTGCCAGTGATGCGACCATTGCCCTGGCCACGTACCTGGGTGTGAATGCCAAGGGCGCGGCTTCGGTGGCTCCCGCCATCAAGCGTTGATCTGATCAGGAGACCTTCATGAACAAAAAGACTTCAATTGTGTTGGCCAGCCTGACCGCCGCTGTGGTGGCTGCCGGTTGTGCCTCGGCCCCTTCCGTGGCCGAACTCAATGCCTTGACCGACCAGATTGTCAAAGCCTCCTTCCGCGACCAAGGGCCTGTCAAAGTCGAGCGCATCACCGCCACCGATGCAACCAACCGCGCTTGCAGCGAAGCCGATGTGGCCGGCAAGCCACTCGATGAAAAGACGGCCAAGGCGCTGGAAGAGGCCAACCTGAAAACCATCAAATGGCCATCGGACGGCCAATTCATCGGGGACTGGAAGCAAGGCGAAGCCATTGCCCAAAGTGGCCGCGGCCTGACCTGGACGGACGATGCCAAAACCGCCAATGGCGGCAATTGTTATAACTGCCATCAGATCAGCAAGGAAGAAATCTCCTATGGCACGATTGGCCCCAGCCTTTACAACTACGGCAAGATCCGTGGTGTGTCCGATCCTGCCAGCCCTGCCAGCAAAGCCATTGTGGAATACACCTGGGGCAAGATCTGGAATGCCAAGGCCTACAACGCCTGCTCGAACATGCCACGTGCTGGCCACATGGGCATTCTGAACGAGTCGCAGGTGCGGCACATCGTGGGCTTGTTGCTCGATCCCAAGTCACCCGTCAACCAGTGATTTCTAAAACCCGGCTGGTCCGGGTTTTTTTGGTCAACATATATCAGTGATTGCAAATATGAACCTCACCAAACGCGAATTTATCCAGGTCATGGGCGCGGGCACCATGGCCGGCATGAGCATGGGCAAGTTTTCTGAAGCCAGTGCGGCCACAGCAGCCCATGGGCTGTACGACATTCCCAAATTCGGCAACGTGTCCTTTTTGCACATGACCGATTGCCATGCGCAGCTCAAACCCATTTATTTCCGGGAACCCAGCATCAACATGGGCATTGGCACCATGCAGGGCAATTTGCCGCATCTGGTGGGCGAGCATTTGTTGCAAGTGGCCAAGATCCGGCCCGGCACGGCTGAAGCCCACGCCTTGACTTATCTGGATTATGAAAAAGCCGCCCGGCGCTATGGCAAGGTGGGGGGCTTTGCACACTTGGCCACGTTGGTCAAACGCATGAAGGCCAGCCGCCCCGGGGCCTTGTTGCTCGATGGCGGCGACACTTGGCAAGGTTCGGGCACCAGCCTGTGGACCAACGGGCAGGACATGGTCGATGCGTGCAAGTTGCTGGGCGTGGACGTGATGACCGGTCACTGGGAGTTCACCCTGGGCATGGCGCGCGTGAAGGAAATCGTCGAGAAAGATTTTGCGGGCAAAGTCGATTTCGTGGCGCAAAACGTCAAGACCAATGACTTTGGTGACCCTGTGTTCAAGCCCTATGTCATCCGCGAGATCAATGGCGTGCCTTGCGCCATCATTGGCCAGGCCTTTCCCTACACCCCGATCGCCAACCCGCGCTATATGGTGGCCGATTGGGAGTTCGGCATCCAGGACCAGAACATGCAGAAAATGGTCGATGAAGCCCGAGGCAAAGGGGCGCAGGTGGTGGTGGTCATCAGCCACAACGGCATGGATGTGGACCTCAAGATGGCCAGCCGTGTCAGCGGCATTGACGCCATCATGGGCGGTCACACGCATGACGGCATGCCGGTGGCCAGCATCGTCTCCAACAAAGGCGGCAAGACCATCGTCACCAACGCGGGATCGAACGGCAAGTTTCTGGGGGTGCTGGACTTCGATGTCAAAGACAAGAAAGTCAGCGATTTCCGCTACAAGCTGCTGCCCGTGTTCTCCAACATGCTGCCCGCCGACAAGGAGATGGATGCCCTGATCACCAAGATCCGCGCACCTTACGAAAGCAAGTTGGCTGAGCAACTGGGTGTCTCCGAGGGGCTGCTGTACCGCCGAGGCAACTTCAACGGCACGGGCGACCAGTTGCTGGTCGATGCGCTGCTCGATGTTCAGGGGGCCGAGATCGCGTTCTCTCCCGGTTTCCGCTGGGGCACGTCCTTGCTGCCGGGCCAGGCCATCACGCGTGAATGGTTGCTCGACATGACGGCCACCACGTATTCGTACGCCACCGTGACCGAGATGACCGGTGAGACCCTCAAGACGGTGCTGGAAGACGTGGCCGATAACCTCTTCAACCCCGACCCTTATTACCAGCAAGGCGGCGACATGGTGCGCGTTGGGGGCATGAGTTACAGCTGCAACCCGGTGGGCACCATCGGCAACCGGATTGGCGACATGCGCCTGAATGGCCAGCTGATCGATGCAGGCAAAAAATACAAAGTGGCCGGTTGGGCACCCGTGGCCGAAGAGGCCCGCAACCAGGGCAACAAGCAAATCTGGGAAGTGGTGGAGACATGGCTCAAGACGCAGCCTGGTGGGCGCGTCAAGCCGCGCAAGCTCAATGCCCCCAAGATCCTGGGCGGCTTGCCCAACAAGGGCTATGCCGCATGAGGCGAGTCTGTCGGCCTGCACGTCTTGAAATGCAGTTCTGACACGCTTGCTGGTGCTGTTGTAAAGAGAAAATTGCACATGAAAAGAAGACATTTTTGGATGACAGGTGCGGCTTTGGCCAGTGCAGCGCTTTGGCCAGAAGCGCGCTTGCTGGCGCAACAGGCGCAGGACTTCATTGAAGGCCCGGCTGTGGCCGATATCCCGGCTCGGCAGTTGTCGCCGCATGTCTGGATGATTTTCTCGCCCGATGGTTTCCCCACACCCGAAAACCGCGGCATGATGTCCAACGTGATTTTTGTGGTGACTTCGGCGGGCGTGGTGGTGCTCGATTCGGGGGCTTCATTGCAAATCGGCCAGATGGCGATCCGCATGATCCGCAAGGTCACCGACAAGCCGGTCGTTGCCGTTTTCAACAGCCACTACCACGGCGATCACTGGCTGGGCAACCACGCCTTTGTCAAAGCCTTTGGTCAGCAACTGCCCATTTACGCCTTGCCTTCGACCATTGAAAAGCTCAAAGGCACCGAGGGCAATCTGTGGCGCAGCCTGATGGAGCGCTGGACCAACCAGTCCAGTCTGGGCACTGAGGTGGTGTTGCCCAACACCGCCGTCCAGCATGGTCAGCGCATTCAGTTTGGCGACGTGACTTTGCGCATGCACCATTACGGTACGGCCCATACCCCTTCTGATTTGTGTGTGGAGGTGGTGCAGGACAAACTCACTGCCGTGGGCGACATCGCCATGACCAACCGCATCGCCAACATGGATGAAGGCTCTTATTTGGGTACGTTCAAATATTACAAAGATTTGACGGCTGCAACAGGCGATCAGTTGTGGGCACCCGGCCACGGGGAGCCGCGCAAAGACCTGTTGAAAACCTACGGCGAATTCATGGCGGGCATTTGGGAGCCTTGCCTGCAAGCCGTCAAAGACGGCCGAGGCGAGGCGCAAGCCAAGACGCAGGTGCTGAAAGACCCGCGTGTGCAAGCGCGTGCCAAAACCATGCAGGGCTTTGACGGCAATATCGGCAAGTACATCAGTCTGGCTTTTCTTGAAGCTGAAAATGAGGCTTTTTAAGAAGGTTCACGCACGAACTGACTGACGTGGCATGGGTTAGAGTGCACGCATGAATCGAAGAGACGCAACGGGTCGTATCATCGCCATCGCAGCTTGGGGCATGGCCGCACAGACAGGTTTGTCTGCCTGGGCTCAGAATCCCAAAATATCCCGCTTGGTCATAGTTGGCGGCGCAGAAGACCGTTTGCAGGATCGCCTCATTTTGCGCAAATATGTCGACTACTGTGGTGGCCTGAGGGCCCGTGTCCGCGTCATCACGGCTGCCAGTGGAGACCCCGAGGGGGTTTGGTCCAGTTACCAAAATGCGTTCAGGTCCTTGGGTGTCGAAGATGTTCAGCGACTGGCCATCGATGACCGTGGCAGCGCCCATGCACCAGGGCTGCATGCCGAAATCATGCACGCCGATGGCATTTTCATCAGTGGGGGGGATCAGTCCAAGCTGATGGACACTTTGTGGGACACCCCTGCCTATCAGGCTTTGCACCAGTCCTTTCACTTGAACCGATGCTGCATTGGCGGCACCAGTGCTGGCGCTGCTGTGATGTCACGCCACATGATCGCGCAGGGGCCTGCCGTGCTTCGACCCAGCAAAGAGGCCGTGGACACCGATATCGGTCTGGGCTTGCTGTCGCAGGCGGTGGTGGATCAACACTTTTCGGAGCGCAGACGGTTGGCCCGGTTGTTGTCAACCTTGGCCATGCGTCCGGATTTGTTGGGGGGTCGGTATCGACGAAGACACCGCCTTGGTGATCGAAAACGGCGTGGCCATTGAAGTCATTGGCAAAGGCAGCGTGACCTTGGTGGACCCATCTCAGATGCAGTCGAATGTGGATGAGCTCGAGACCCTGGAACAAATTGAAATGCTGGGTGTTCAGTTGCATTTGCTGCCTGCAGGGCATCGGTACAGTGTGCAATCTGTAGGGCAAAGTGCACGTTCTGCAGCCTTGCGACAAGCCATCTTGCGCCTGGTGGCTTTGGGTCCCATTCGGGGGTGATCCTGCGTGTGCGGATTCAGGTTTGGTGCCCCCGACAGGAATCGAACCTGTATCACTCCCTTAGGAGGGGAGAGTTCTATCCATTGAACTACGGTGGCGAGGCTTGCATTTTACGGGCAATGGCGGCATCCAAAATCCAGATGAATGACATTCGCAGATGAGCATGCAACGTTCAAGCCCAATGCCAGCAGGTGGCCGTGGTTTCACACCTTGTTTGCTGTGATCGAACGACAGGACAAAGGATACTTGTTGCCCGATGCCGATGTGTTTGTCTTGTGGAACAATCACACAATGCTGCATTTCATGCTCAAAATTCTGCAAAGCTTGCTCAAATTTCCTGAATCGAGAGAGGCTCCAGACTTTGAGTTTTCACCTTTCGGTGTGGTGCACGTCGACGCGAAAACGGGGCAATTCAAACGCGTCAACACGGTTTTCGCCAAGCTGATGGGGCGAACGGTTGCGCAATTGCTGTCCATTTCATGGATGGACTTGTCGCAACTTGGCGCGGCAACGGGTCTGTCCGACGAGATCCGGCTTTTTGCTGATGAACGGAACGGGGACCCTTTGCGCATGCCGCCTGTTGAGGCTTGGGTGCAAAAACTCTCCACACCAGACGGCAGCCAGGTTGTCGTTGAGGTGTCTTTTTTGACTCGGGTTCAAGGCCCTCAGGACACGACACTCTGGGTCTTGATTGTGAAAGACATTGCCAGCAGACTGGAGGCGCAAACCCGTTTACAGGTCAGTGAGCAGAGGCATCGGGTTCTGGCCGACAGTGCCCGTGATGTCATTTGGAGCATGAGTCCGATGGGTGAGATCACCTATGTGAGTCCGGCCGTGGAAAAGCTGCGGGGCGTGACGCCTGCCGAAGCCATGCAAATGCCACTGAACGAAACACTCACCCCTGAATCTGCTGCCGTATCGATGCAGTACTTTCAGGAAGTGGGGCAGGCTTTGCAGCAGGGGCGAACCCCCCAAAGTTTTCAAGGTGAACTGGAATACTACCGCAAGGACGGGTCTACTTTTTGGACAGAGTGTTTGTCGTTTCCATTGATGGATTCCAATGGGGGTTTGGTTGAAATTCTCGGGGTGACCCGCGATATCAGTGAGCGAAAACACTACGAAGAGAGCCTGCGTCAGGCGCGCATCCAGGCCGAAAAAGCCAACATGGCCAAGACCCGTTTTCTGGGCCACATCAGCCACGAGATCCGCACGCCCATGAGCGCCATCATGGCGTTGACCGACTTGCTGTTGCGCAGCGACATCCATGCTCAACAGCGGGAATGGCTCCAGCAATCACAGGATGCGGGCCATCTTTTGCTGGACATGATCAACGACATCCTTGATTTGTCCAAGATGGAAAGTGGCCAACTGGTGTTGGCGCGCCAAGTCTTCGACCTGAGCACGGTGTTGCAGCAAGTCAGTGACCTGGTGGCTCCCGCGTGTGCTCGCAAGGGCTTGGATTTTCGGGTGGTGCTTGAGGCGGGTTTGCCTGACAAGTGGATGGGGGACGCATCGAGGTTGACGCAAGCTTTGATGAATTTGGTGAGCAATGCGGTCAAATTCACGGATCAGGGGCATGTGCTTGTGCGGGTTGAGCGCCTGGACAGGGATGCCGACTGGGAGCGTTTGCGCTTCACGGTGCAGGATTCAGGCATCGGTCTGGACCCGGCTATACAGATCGATGTGTTTGAGGGCTTTGAGCGAGCGGACAGCGAACAAGCCCAGCGACTTGGGGGCATGGGGCTGGGGCTCACCTTGTGCAAGCGCTTGGCACGGTTGATGGGGGGCGATGTCGGCGTTGAGTCCATGCCGGAGCAGGGCGCGTCCTTTTGGTTTACCGTGCGTTTGCAGGTGGGCACGGATGACATCCACCCGGGTGCGGGTTTGACGTCCTCTGGGGTGAGTGATGAGGTGTTGGCTGGTCGGCGTATTTTGGTGGTGGACGACAACGGCTCCATTCGGGACATCGTCAGGCAACTCCTGCAGATGGGCCATGTGCAAGTAGATACGGCCGAAAATGGCTTGATCGCCTTGGAGATGCTGCAAAAAGCGTCTTATGACCTGGTGTTGATGGACCTGCAAATGCCCGTGATGGGGGGGCTGGAGGCGACCCGCCGGATCCGGCAAATCCCCGCACTGCACAAGCTGCCGGTTGTGGCCTTGACGGCCGGGGGTTTTGCCAGCGATCTGGACACATGGAAGGCTTTGGGCCTGACCGATTATTTGAGCAAGCCTTTCGATTACAAAAAATTGTTGGCAGTGCTCAACCGGCATTTGCCAGCTTCATCGGCTTCATCGACTTCGTTGCAAGAGGACGCCTGAGCCCTTGCCGTGAAGTTCATGGATGGGGCACCTCTTTGCTTTTGAAGACCCAGTGCGCGGAACGTTCGGGCGCACCGGTGACCCGACGGCCCTGGAAAAAAACCTGCAAACCTGGCCAATTGGCACTGTGCACCAAAAAAGGTGGTGCGCCGTAGACGCTGCGTGCAGATCCTGCCCCGAGTTGCAGCCTGGTCAATTTGTTTTGATGGTCCCGAACGCAAAGGGCAACGTCTTGCTGGGCCACAAAATGGATGTAATTGCCCGCCTTGATGGGATCATGAGACTCATGGATGGCACTGCTTTGAATTTGCTGGACATCGCAGTCTGCTTTTGAATTTTGGCCAGCCGCTGCACCGCTTGGGTTGGGGGTGCCCGTTTTCAGTGCCTCTGGTGAAGCACTCAGCGGCAAAGTCAGCGAAGCCATGGTTGCCGCTGATACGGTATCCAGGCGGTTATGGGCCGGTCCAGTTTGTTGCGCCACAAGTGTCAGGTTCAGCAGGGGTTGAGCCCCTGTTGTGCGCGCGCCCGCGTCCGGCGCAGGGCGTAATTCAGACCAGCGTGCCTGTGACACGGTCCACGTCACAAGGCAAAGCACCAAAAGTGCGCCCGCCCATTTGGGTTCGATGTTCAGGCCTTTGCCCTTGAACAGCCGCAAGGAGAACGATGACGCGCCCATGGGGGCGGGTGTGGCGAGTAGGTGAGGTGCGCTCAACAGCGGCTGTGCGGATGCGCATTTCGTTGGCATCTCTGTGGCCAATTCGGCGGCCTGCTCATGTGCAGACGCGGGTTGCACGATGGCGTGCCCCAATTTTTTCAGCAATTTGTTACCGGTGTTGGCCTTGATCTGTTCGTTGTAAAACAGGCCTTCCCCTTGGCCTTCGAGCTCATGCAGTTGGGTCAGGGAAATCGCATTCATGCGAGCGAACACCAGATCGTCCAGGTTGGCACTTTCTCTCAAGTTGCGCAGCAAGTGTGCATCTTCAGAACGCCAGATGGGGGTGTGCATCATGATGGGATGTTCTCGCAGGGTTTGTCGGTTGGCTGGGGAATGTTCGGGCACGGATTCAAGCGGGCCCAAGTCATGGGGACAGCTTGTGCATCCATGGTGACCACGGTGTCATCTTGATCTGGGGGGGTGTTCGGCAGGCTTCGCAGGGCATGAAAGTTTGGAGTCTGTAAATTTGGAGGCACACATCGATGCGCTTGATTGAATATTTTATGGTTACTTTTGGATTATTCAAATCCTGAGTTTCACCCATACCAATCAAGACCCTGAGGCGACCAGAATGCTTGCAGCCAGGAATTGGCAGGGTGGATGGCGAGGACCGTCACACAAGCTGTGCGCGCTTGCTGAACTCATGCCGAATGGCGGCTGGTGCGCTCAGTCCTTGCGGATGGTGAAGATCAGGTCCAGTGCGCTTTGTTGGCCTGCTTGAGCGCGCAAGGTCAGGCGTTGCGACAAGTCGTAAAAAATGTAGAGACTGCCAAAGGTACCGCTCAGACTGGTTTCGTAGGCGAGGTAAAAGTCCTTGGACAGGCGCTTTCCCAAGGTGATGGCCGCGCCTGTTGCGGTGGTGTCCGAGCGGCTACCGCTGGCCAGGGAAATCTCGTCCAGTCCGAGGCTGCTGGCCAGTTCGCCGCTGAGGGTTTTGCCATTGCCGCCCAACAAAACCAGGGCCGCTTGCTGCAGCACTGCCGACTCTGCACCGCCACTGGCGGCCGATCGGCCCAGGACCAGCCAGGCCAATTTGTCCGCATCGGGCATGTCGGGCTCTGCGTACAAGCGGATGCGCGGCAGCAAAGCCGTTCCCGTGACTTGGACGCCGACACTCTGAGACAAATTGGGCCGCAAGGCAATGATGTCCAGGCTGGGGTTGTCATATGGACCGTTGAAGCGCAACACGCCCGTCTCAATGGTCAATTGCTGACCATAAGCTTTGTAGCGTCCGCCTTCGGTGCGCACTTGCCCTGTCAAGCGTGGCTGGCCCCGGGTGGCTGCGTTGCTCACCAATTGAACTTGGCCACCGAGGCGGGTGTTGAGGCCTTGCCCCCGAACCAGAAAGTCGGGACCCAGGTCGAGCATGACGCGCACATCGGGCACGCCCAGCCAGGAAGCAGGGGCCTGGCCTTTCAAAGCGGCATCTCCCGTCGGGATGTCTCCAGAGCTTGGTCTGACGACCAGCACGTCGCTGCCCAGGCTGGGGGTGCTGTCGTCGGGCAAGATGAACAAGGCTTGGTCGGCTTTGACCAAGCCTCGAACCAGCAATTGGCCTTTGTCAATTTGAGCTGTGACATCCCCGGAAATGGCCAAACGACGGTCAGCCCGGTTGCTCACGCGCAGCGCTTTGGCCTCCATCTGAAGGGTCATTCTGGCTGCACTCAAAGGGCTTGTGCTGCTGCCTGGCGTGGCACGGCCAGTAGGGGCAAAACTGATTTCTCCGCGCGCTTGCAATTCACCGCCTTGCGCGCCTGCACCCCGCAAGCTCAGGCGCTCCAAGATCAGCTCCTGTGCTTGCAGCCGCGCTTGCAATTGTCCTTGGCTGAATTCGATGCCTTGCACAGCGGATCGAACCGCCAGGTTGTCTGCTTGCAGACGACCTTGCCATTGAGGTTGGGTGCGCGTACCGGACAGGTCAAACTGCGCATCGAGTGTGCCTTGTACCCGCCAGCCCGGCGGGGCCAGAACGGACCATGCACCCACCTTGGGCAAGCGGGCTTGAACCTTGCCGCTGAGGGGAGCCTGTTCAGACCATTGCCAGCCTTCAGTCGTCTGCGCCAGTCTGCTTTGCAGTTGGGCCTGTATCTGGCCTAGGTGTTCGCTGTCCCAGCTCAGTTCGGTTTGTATGTTTTCATTGTGTATGCGCAAGAGCGCACGGGCTTCGCGTAAACCTGCAGGCCAGCGTTGTCCGGCGGCGTTCTCGGTGTGGATCAGCAAATCTCCCCGACTGCGTTGAACCGATGCGGTCACGCTCAGGTCTTGGTCCATCTGCACTTGTATTTGGCCTTGCAGCATCACGTCGTTTTGAACGTCTGTGTTGGCCCATACGGTCAGCCAGCTCAGGGGCAGATCCTGCCAGCGGGCGGCCCCTTGCGCGCGTGCCGGACGTCCGGGGCCGGGGGCCGTCCAGGCACCCGCTTCGCCCAGCAACTGGGCGGTGCCGGGGGTGGGGCCCTGAACTTGCCAAGTGGTCGGCCCCCAACTCAGGTGAGGCTCCAAGTCGCTCAAGTGGGCTTGCCAGGCCCAGGCTTGTTTCAATTCGAGAAGCCAGGAGCTGGTTGGCTCGGTGCCTGGCGCAGCAGGCATGGGGGCTTTGGGATTTTGAGAAGTGAGCTTCAGGCGGTCGATCTGGCCTTGCCAATCGTGGCTTTTCATGTCGCCCCGGTTGGCGCTCCAGTGGGTTTGCAGTTCTGCGCTTTGAGCGCCCTGGCCGATGCGAGCTTGCAGCTGAGCCTGCAAAGACCGGGGCGTGCCTTGCAGTTGCAACTGAGTTTGCGTGATGAACCAGGGTGACTGTTGGGGCCTTTGCCATTCGACGCGGGGCAATTGGAGCTGCAGCGTCAGTGGCGCATCGGCTTGGGCATAGCCACCTTCCCATCGCGCAGCCAGGACCCCTGGCCCGGAGGCTTTGAATGGTTTGAGTGAGGCGCCCCAACCGGGCCAGCTTTGCAGCCAGGTCAAACTTTGGGCGGCGTCCTGCACATCCATGTCCAATGTGCCTTGCCCGTTGAGCGGGGCCAGCGTGCCTTGGCCATGCGCTTTGAGCCCGGGTAAGGTCACGGCAAAACGGCCTTGCGCAGAAAGCTTGGCGGGGTGAAGTTTGAATTGCGCCTCCAGTGAGGCTTGGGCTGCGTCGATTTTCAATGAGGCAATGTCCCATTCGTCACCTTGCCATTGCCCTTGTAGATGCAAGCGCTCCCATGACGGTCGGCCGGCCGTCGTGGTGGGGCGTTTCGATGCGAACGACCCCTTGCCTGGCAGGTCTTGTGTGGTCAGATCGGCCTGTATGGCGATGCGGTCCAGGGCGACTGATTGGGCTTGCAGCCGCCCTTGCATCGGCGGCCCGGCCATGGCGCTGTGCATCTGCGCAGGCACCAATCCGCTGACATCGAGCAAACCTGTCCAGCCCAGCAGCGTTTGCTGACCTTGCCCCTGTACCTGTCCGCTTGCCAATTCGGCTTGCAGTTGCTGGACTTGCCACAAACCCAGGTGGTGACGCGCACGCACCCTCAATTGCGACACGGGCAGGCGTGCCTGATCCCATGGGCCGGGCGTGAGGTTGGTCAGTTGCGCATCGAGCAGCCAGGCGTCACCCTCGGGTTTCACGTTGGATTGCCCGTTCAGGCGGGTCTGTGGTGCCCCCGGCCACAGCGGTGCCAAATCCAAGGCCTGCCATTGCGCTTGCGCTTGAACGACTGGCTGTTTTTGCCAGGGCCGAATCAGGGCTTGCAGGTCGAGATGGGGGGCGTCTTGCGCTCGCGTGGATGTGCTCTCTTTCAAGCTCGGTGCCAATTTCGGTGCCAATTGGGCCGTGACCGAGAGTTCGGCCTGCATCCCTGACAAAGTGCCTTGTACCGTCGACTGCAGCGCGAGCTGTGTCGCGGCGTTTCGGTCAGTGCTTGGGGTTTGCACCTGTCCTTGCAAGCCGATGTTCAAGGCCATCGGGGCTGCTGCTTGTAACCGGGCTTGGAGGGTGTACTGACCCTTGGCCAGCGTCAGCGAGTTGACGTGCAGACTGTGTTCATGACCATCGTAAGCATAGTCTGCTTGAACATGGGACAACATCAGCGTCGTGGCACCTTTCCAGGTCATCTGCTGGATTTGCAAGGACATTTGGACTGGCAAGGGCAGCTTGAGCGAGCTGAGTGCGGTCATGTGCTGTGGTGGCCGCTGGTCTTCGATGTTCAGCGCTTCCAGGTGGATGCTGCGCACTGGCCAAGGCTGACGCCACAGCAAGGACCAGTCGAGTGCGATGTGGGCACCACGCGCTTCGACCTGCAAACCCTGACTTTGCCAGCGCAGCAGACCCAGTTGTCCACCTTCGCGCAAGTTGCCTTGCACATCTGCGCTGCTCAGTTGCTGACCAGCAGGCAAGGACCAAGCCAGCACCTGAAGCACCGTGCGCAGTGACCCCGCACTGCCAGACCAGACCCACAAAGCACAGGCCATGCTCAACAGGAGCAAGGGGCCCCACAGCGCGGACAAGGCCAGGGCGAACAACGAACGCAAGCGTTTGCCGATACGCCGGTGAAGCGGCACAGGTCCGGGCAGGGCAGGCGTGTCGGCGGGTGTGTTCAAAAGGTGAACCCCACACTCAGGTGCAGACGCAGCTTGCGCAGCGACTGGGCATAGGCCAAGTCCATCCGCACGGGGCCGACTGGACTGCGCCAGCGAGCGCCCACGCCATAGCCGATTTGGGCACGGACTTGACTCATGGCATTGGTCACGGCACCGGCATCGGCAAAGATGGCACTTTCCCAATCGGTGCGTTGCTGGTTCCAGACGATGGGGCGCTGCCATTCCACGCTGCCCGACGCCAGGTAACGGCCCGCCACGATGAGTCCGTTGTCTGCTGTCACACCGATGCTGTTGGGTGCATACCCGCGCACGCTGTTGTCACCGCCCGTCAAAAACAGTTGGGTGGTGGGCAAGTTGACGGTGTTGCGGCTGACCACGCTGCCCATTTCTGCCCGCAAGGCCAATCGTCCTGCCGTTTTGCCCAGAGGCATGAATGCCAGACCCCTGACCAGCCAGCGCGCATAAGGTTCGCGATCAGAGCCCAGTGTCACGCCCGTGCCCACCTCAACCCCCAAGCCCAGTCCCCGGTTGGGAAAAGGCAGGCTGTCAAAGTCGCGCCAGATCCATGCGTAGTTGCCGCTGATCGATTCCTTTTGTCCCTGAATGTCACCCATCTGGTTGGCGGAGTCGTATTGGGCGAAATAAGACCTGTCGATGCGTTCCCCAAGTTGGGTGCGTCCGGCGCGCCAACGTTGGCTGTTGACCTGAAAGCCAACCCGCTTTTCATGGTCGACCTTGAGCGATGTGTTCCAGCGCCAAAGATCGCTGTCGGGCGGGGCCAACAAATCAAGGCCAACGCTTTGCAAGTCTCGGTCCAGTGCCACTTTGCTGACGGCTCGCCAATGGAGCCCGGGGATGCTGTGGTGGGTGTGTTCTGCCGT
Organism: Limnohabitans sp. 2KL-1; assembly: GCF_003063435.1. Lineage (GTDB taxonomy): Bacteria > Pseudomonadota > Gammaproteobacteria > Burkholderiales > Burkholderiaceae_C > Limnohabitans_A. The sequence continues at coordinate 918,791 of NZ_NESL01000001.1, forward strand.
TACGCGGGCACCGCTGTCGCTGCGCATGCCCAATCCCAGTACCCATTTTTGCCGCAAGCTTTCCTTCAACTCCACTTTCACCGGTGCGACTTCCCCGCCAGCTTCCGGGTCAAGGCTGACAAAAACGGAGTCGTAAAAACCACTGACCACCAAGCGTTGCTGTGCCTCGAGCAAGTCGCTTTGTCGATAGAGTTTGCCTGGGAGCAAGCGGGCCAGGCGTTCGACTTGTTGTGCACCGTACTTGTCAGCCCCCGTGATTTGCACGCTGCCCAGGCGCACGCTGGGGCCTGAGTCCAGTGTCAGATCCAGATGTACCCGGTTGTTGTCTGTGTCGATGCGCGCCTGGCTGCTGACCAGCCGACCCCAGGGGTAGCGCTCTGAGACCAGTTGGCGCAGGGCCTGATTTTTGGCCTGGTTCCAGGCTGTCTGGGTGAATGTTTCGCCGGGCGGCAAAGCCCACAGCTGAACGATGTCTTGTTGTTGGGTTTGCGCCATGGGGTTTTCTGCCACATCGCCTTGCCAATGCCATTGCACCTGGGCAATGCGAGCGGGTGGGCCGGTGCTCACGTCCAGTTGCACCTGGCCCAACGCTCGTCCCTGCGCAGAGAGGTCATGTGTCCAGCGCAACTGCGGATTGAAAAAGCCCAACGTCGCCAAAAGTTCGCGTGCCTGTGTATCGGCATCACGCAACAGGCGCGACAACTCGATTTCATCGAGGTCACTCAGTGCCCGGTAGCGCTGCAGGGCCAAATGCTGCGTCAGAAAGGGTGCGATGGCCGCTTGGTCGGCACGAACCACCAGCTCGAAGACGGGGGCGTTGGAAATATCTGTGTCAGTGGCCGCCAAGCTTGTGCCACACAGCATGGCGCTCAGTGCCAGCAAGCCACCCGCCATGGCCCAGCCCCAACGGCGGCGCGGATGGCCAGGGCGGTTCATTTGCTGAGCATTCGCATCGCGTCCTCAAGCCCCTTCAAGGTCAGCGGGTACATGCGCTGACTCATGAGTTGTTGGATGATCGAAATGCTTTGACGGTATTGCCACACGCCTTGCGGTTCGGGGTTGATCCAGGCGAATTTGGGGAAAGTGTGCGTCAGGCGTTGCAGCCACTCGGCCCCGGCTTCTTCGTTGTTGTATTCGACGCTGCCGCCTTTTTGCAAAATCTCGTAGGGGCTCATGGTCGCATCCCCGATGAAGATCAGCTTGTAGTCTTTGTTGTACTTGCGCAGGATGTCCCAGGTCGGGAACTTTTCGGCATAACGGCGCTTGTTGTTCTTCCACATGAAGTCATAGACGCAGTTGTGGAAATAATAGAAATCCAAGTGTTTGAATTCTGCTTTGACGGCAGAAAACATCTCTTCAACCCGCGCAATGTGGTCATCCATGGTGCCGCCCACGTCCATGAGCAGCAGCACCTTCACATTGTTGTGGCGCTCGGGCCGCATCAAGATGTCGAGGTAACCCGCGTTGGCCGCCGTTTTGCGGATGGTGCCGTCCAGGTCCAGCTCGTCGTGCGAGCCTTCGCGGGCAAAGCGGCGCAGGCGGCGCAGCGCCACCTTGATGTTGCGGGTGCCCAGCTCCTGGCTGTCGTCGTAATCCTTGTAGGCGCGCTGGTCCCAGACTTTGACCGCACTGCGGTTGCCGCCCTTGCCACCAATGCGGATGCCCTGTGGGTTGTGACCGCCGTTGCCAAAGGGCGAGGTGCCGCCGGTGCCAATCCACTTGTTGCCGCCCTCGTGGCGTTCATTTTGTTCTTCGAGGCGCTTCTTCAAAGTCTCCATCAGTTCGTCCCAGCCCATTTTTTCGATGGCGGCTTTTTGCTCGGGCGTGAGTTCCTTTTGCAGGATTTTTTCCAGCCAATCGAGAGGGATTTCTTTGGTGAAGTCGGTCAGCATCTCGACGCCCTTGAAGTAAGCGCCAAAAGCCTTGTCGAACTTGTCGAAATGCTTTTCGTCCTTGACCATCACGGTGCGGGCCAAGTGGTAAAAATCGTCGATGCTGCAGGCCTCGGAGGCCGGGCCGACCACATTGGCCTGCAAGGCTTCGAGCAGTGTCAGGTACTCGCGCACCGACACCGGCAGTTTGGCAGCGCGCAGGGTGTAGAAGAAGTCGATCAGCATGACCGGGTGTCCTTGGGGCTCGAACGGCTCAATTGAAAGTCCAGATGCGTGCGGACATTGGGCCACTCGCTGGCCATGATGCTGTACACGCAAGTGTCGCGCAGTGCGCCAACAGACAAAGGATGGGTGTTGATCTGGTGGCTGCGCAAGATGCCATCGAGCTTGGCACCCAGGCGCTCAATGGCGCGGCGGCTCTGGTGGTTGAAAAAATGCGTGCGCAATTCCACCGCGATGCAGTTCAGGGTGTCGAACGCATGCGCCAGCAGCAGGCGCTTGGCTTCGGTGTTGAGCGGACCGCGTTGCACGCTTTGGCGGTACCAGGTGGAGCCAATTTCCACGCGCCGGTTGGCGCCGTCGATGTTCATGTAGGTGGTCATGCCCACGGCCCGGCCCGACGCTGGATCGATCACCGCAAATGGACACATGCTGCCTTTGGCTTGCAAATCCAGTCGGCGCGCAATTTCGGTGGCCATGCCATCGGGGGTGGGAATGGCGGTGTACCAGAGGTTCCACAGTTCGCCATCGCGCACGGCCTGGACCAGGTCGTCGTGGTGTCCGTGGGCCAGTGGGACCAGGTGCACATGCTGCCCGGTCAGGTTCACGGGGAGTGCAAACGCTGTCATGGCTTGGGTGCTTTGTCTTTGTTTTGACGCACGCGCCAAAAGCGCGCCAGGTGCAAACCTCCGCCGCCGCCCAGGCCCACCAGCAAAATCGCGCCAATGCTGGCGTTGTCATAACCCGAGCTGAAAATGTTCCAGCCCAGAAGCTGACCCAGCCAGTAACCGGTCAGTGCGCCACCCACGAAGCCCACAGCGTCAGAGAGGCCTTCCAGCAGAAGCTTTTTGCCTGACATGCTGGCCGCTCAGCGGTTGCGCTGGTTCATGAAGACCAGCTTTTCAAACAAGGTCACGTCCTGCTCGTTCTTGAGCAGGGCACCCACCAACGGTGGCACCGCGACCTTTTGGTCCGCACTTTGCAGCGCTTCCAGTGGGATGTCCTCGGCCACCAGCAATTTCAGCCAGTCGAGCAGTTCGCTGGTCGAGGGCTTTTTCTTCAGGCCGGGCAAGCCGCGCACGTCATAAAAGGTCTTGAGGGCCAGGGCCAGCAGGTCTTTTTTGAGCGTGGGGAAGTGCACATCCACGATCTGGCGCATGGTGTCCGCTTCAGGGAACTTGATGTAGTGGAAAAAGCAGCGGCGCAGGAAGGCATCGGGCAGCTCTTTTTCGTTGTTCGAGGTGATGAACACCAATGGGCGGGTCTTGGCCTTGATCAGCTGACGCGTTTCGTAGCAATAAAACTCCATACGGTCGATCTCGCGCAGCAAGTCGTTCGGGAACTCGATGTCGGCCTTGTCAATTTCATCGATCAGGATCGCCACGGGCGTCTCGGAGGTGAACGCCTGCCAAAGCACACCTTTGACGATGTAGTTCTCGATGTCTTTGACTTTTTCGTCGCCCAGTTGGCTGTCACGCAGCCGGCTCACCGCGTCGTACTCGTAAAGACCCTGTTGTGCTTTGGTGGTCGATTTGATGTGCCATTGCAGCAACGGCAAGCCCAAAGACTGGGCCACTTCCTCCGCCAGCATGGTTTTGCCGGTGCCGGGCTCGCCCTTGACCAGTAATGGGCGTTTGAGGGTGATGGCGGCGTTCACGGCCAGCATCAGGTCCTGGGTGGCAACGTAATTTTCAGTACCTTGGAATTTCATGGTGGGCAGTTCTTTGAAACAGTAAAGCAGCTTGTCAGGATTATGAGGGCCAGCCCGATATAATCCGCAGTTGATTTTTATCAATCAAATGGATTGTGTAAGCAAAATGAACAAGCTGTTGACCTCGATGTTTGCCCTGGCTGTCGCCTCTGTGACCGCCATTTCTGTTCAAGCCCAAGAAGTCAAGGGCGACGCGAAAGCGGCTGAGCAAAAGATTGCCATGTGCATCGGCTGCCACGGCATCAAAGGCTACCAAGCCAGCTTCCCAGAGGTCTATCGCGTGCCGATGATTTCCGGTCAAAACGCCAAATACATCGCTTCGGCACTCAATGCGTACAAAAAAGGCGAGCGCAAGCACCCCACCATGCGTGGTATTGCCGACAGTCTGAGCGACCAGGACATTGCGGATGTGGCGGCTTATTACGAACAGCACGGCAAGACCGAGGCCGTGGCCACAACCCCCAAGACACCTGACGCCAAAGTCGCAGCCTTGTTGCAAAAAGGGGCTTGCATCTCCTGCCACGGCGACAACTTCTCCAAGCCTGTGGACCCCAGCTATCCCAAGATCGCAGGCCAGCACAAGGATTTCCTGTTTGTTGCGCTGAAGTCTTACAAAGTGGAAAACCAATCCACTTGGGGGCGTAACAACGGTGTCATGGGGGGTATCGCCAAGCAGTTTTCGAATGCCGAATTGAAGGCTTTGGCCAATTACATCGGCTCGCTAGATGGCGACATGAAAGTGGTGCCACAGTCGAAATTCCGCTGATCCACCGATCACCCTCGACAACAAAAAACCCGCCAAGGCGGGTTTTTTGTTGCCTGCACATGCCCGTGGCTGCGGCGTTTCAGTCGCGTGTAGCGTTGCGCTGCACGCAGGCGATGTAGGCCTCGCCATCGGGCATTCGGCCCGAGCGTTGGCTTTCATGCACCATTCGGCCCAGGCAATCCATGGCCTGGTGGTGCGCATCGTGCAGGGAATTGAGTCTGTGGGTCAGCAATTCCACCGCTTGGCGGATGCCGCGGGGCTGGTCGATGCTGCATTGTTCGCTGATGGACAGGTGCATCGAGAGGTGTAAGAACGGGTTCTCACGGTTCGGGTCCACTTGGTGCATCTGGGTCAGCGCTGCCTCAACGTCGGCGAGTTCGGCATGGTATTCGGGGTGTTCGTCTATCCACTGGCTCACCAGCATTTCCATGGGTTCGAGCGTTGCAGTCGTGCGGGCTTTGGCGTAGACACCACAAAAAAAGCGCCGGACATCGGCTTGTGAGGGTTGTATCAGCATGGGGTGGATTGTCTCTTATGTGTTTGTGGGCTTGGTTTTGTATTTGGGCTTTGGTGTTGGTGTTGTGGCTTGGGGGAGTGAGAGGCCGGGGTGCGGGGCCGGAGCTCAGAGGCGCTTCGCTTTGCCACATCGCCCCGGCCCCGCACCCCGGCCTCTCACGTGGGCGTTTCGCGACGGACGACTACATCGGGGTCCACCGCCATCGGCGGTGTTTTATGCGGGTGTTAAAACCGTAAGTCGAACCTAGCATCGACCGAGCAAGGCGGGACGGCGGCGCTGGTCGGGCGATGTGGCAAAGCGAAGCGCCTCTGAGCCCGGCCAGCGCCGCCGTCCCGCCTTGCGGACAGACACCAGGCAGTTTGTCACCGAACAGTTGTTCTCTGGGCCCGGCCAGCGCCTCCGTCAAACCCTTACCCAAGCCCATGAACCACCCCTAAAATGCATAGACGACCTGTCGAGCGTGCAATATAATGCACAAATTCCACCCTCACGAGACCAGCCACATGAACCAAGCCTACATTTGCGACGCCATCCGTACCCCCTTTGGCCGTTACGGCGGCGCTTTGAGCAGCGTGCGTACCGACGACCTGGGCGCTGTGCCTCTGCGCGCCTTGATGGCCCGCAACCCGAATGTGGACTGGGCTGCCGTGACCGACGTGCTGTACGGCTGCGCCAACCAGGCTGGTGAAGACAACCGCAACGTGGCCCACATGAGCAGCTTGCTGGCCGGTTTGCCCATCGATGTGCCCGGTGCCACCATCAACCGCTTGTGCGGCTCGGGTTTGGATGCCATCGGCACTGCTGCCCGTGCTATCAAGGCCGGTGAAGCGGGCTTGATGATTGCTGGCGGTGTCGAAAGCATGAGCCGCGCCCCGTTTGTCATGCCTAAGGCCGAAAGCGCCTTCAGCCGCGCCAACGCCGTGTACGACACCACCATTGGCTGGCGCTTTGTCAACAAGCTGATGAAAGCCCAGTACGGCGTGGACTCGATGCCCGAGACCGCCGAGAACGTGGCCACCGACTACAAGATCGAACGTGAAGCACAGGATTTGATGGCCTACAACAGCCAGCTGCGCGCTGTGGCCGCGATCAAGGCCGGTCACCTGGCCCGTGAAATTGTGGGCGTGAGCATTCCCCAGAAAAAGGGTGACGCTGTTCTGGTGGACACCGACGAACACCCGCGTGAAACCAGCCTGGAAGCGCTGGCCAAGCTCAAAGGTGTGGTGCGCCCGGACGGTACCGTGACCGCAGGCAATGCCTCGGGCGTGAACGACGGTGCTTGCGCCTTGCTCTTGGCCGACGAAGCTACCGCCGCTAAAAACGGCTTGACCCCCAAAGCCCGCATCGTGGGCATGGCCACCGCCGGTGTGGCCCCGCGCATCATGGGCATTGGCCCCGCGCCTGCCACCCTCAAGGTGTTGGCCCAGACTGGCCTGACCATTGACCACATGGACGTGATCGAGTTGAACGAAGCCTTTGCTGCGCAAGGCCTGGCCGTGATGCGCATGTTGGGCTTGAAGGATGACGATGCCCGCGTCAACGCCTGGGGCGGCGCGATTGCCTTGGGTCACCCGCTGGGTGCCTCGGGTGCCCGCTTGGCCACCACGGCCATCAACCGCCTGCAGCAAACGGCTGGCCGTTATGCGCTGTGCACCATGTGCATTGGTGTGGGCCAGGGCATTGCGCTGATCATCGAGCGCGTTTGAGGCATGGACCCCGGATCAAGTCCGGGGTGACAATTCTGGCCACCAGCCCCTTCGGGGGCTTTTTTGCGCCTGCTCGAGTTCTTCGGCACTGACTTCGATTTCCAAGCGCAGCAGCGCCGCGCCCATGGCTTTGCCCAGGTTATCGAGGCGCAAGTTGCGTGCACCGCCGCCTTGCAAAGCGCCGTGCAGCACGAACTTCAGGGCCAGTATGTGGGGCAAACGCCAGGCGTCCACCTGGCCCGGAAGCCAAGGCGCAAAGTGCGCCTGCACCTTCGCGGCAGTGACCTCGCGCTCCAGGAGGCGATAGCCTGCTTCGTTCCAGGCGAACACGCCAAAGTCCACCCAGTCAGCCTTGTCGCCACTGCGGGCGTGAGCGATGCGGGCCAGGGGAATCTTCACAAGAGCGGCGTTATTCATGCGTTGGGCTCCAGCATTTCCAGGCGGGCCTGTACCCGGTGGCGTGGGATCAGGGTGGGCCAGATGCCCAGCAATTCGCTGGCGCTGTTCATGCCCTGAAAACCGCAGGTGTAAGCCGGGCCACTCAAAGCCATCCAGGGGAACAATCGGCCAAAGCCATCGGCAACGGCTTTGGAGGGCGTGCGCAGCACCATGCGCACCCAGATCTCGGCGCGTTCGTTCAACTCGGCCGCAGGCGGCAAAGGTGCCAGCGGGCCGTGTGCCGAGTTCAGTCCGGGGTATTCCACAAACAGCTCGTCAAAAGGCATTTGGCGTTCTTGCAATTGGCTGCGGATCATGCTTTTTGCCGCCTGCAGCTTGTCCCACGCATCGGGCCAGGAAAAGCCCCAGCTGACCTCGGCCTTGAACCCTTCCTTGAAGCCTGCAACCACCTTGAGCTGATCGGTGGGCGCGCGGCCTTGGGCACCGGTCAAACGCACGCGGTGCTGTCCTTCGTCGTGCAGTTGGATCTGGCCCATGTCCAGCACCACATCGGGCGAAAAATAGGCGTGCGGGTTGTGCACTTCGTACAGCAGTTGCTGGCGCACGGTGTCAAAGTTGACCAGACCACCTGTGTCCGGGGCTTTGGTGATGTAGGCCGTGCCGTCGGGCCAGACCTCGGCAATGGGGTAGCCGATGTGCGCCAAGTCAGGGATATTTTGCCAACTGCCTTGGCTGCCAAAATTGCCGCCGCTGCCCTGGCCTGAACATTCCAGCAAATGCCCCACCGTCAGGCCTTGTGCCAGGCGGTGGAAGTCTTCGGGTGTGCTCGCATCGGCGAGCTTCCAGCCCAATGCGTGCACCAGCGGCCCCAGAAACAGCGCCGCATCGGCCACGCGCCCGGTGATCACGATGTCGGCCCCCTGGTCCAGTGCATCCACGATGGGCTGTGCGCCCAGGTACGCGTTGCCAAACACCAGGCGCTCGCGCACGCCGGCCACGTCGGCACCGTTCATCATGTGGTCAAAACGTGCTGCAGGGTCTTGCAGCAGGTGCAGCACGTCATCGCCACTCACCACCGCGATGCGCGGGTGCCAGCCTGCAGCGGCCAAAGCCTTGCGCACCGCCTGCGCTGCACCCATCGGGTTCAGACCGCCCGCGTTGCAAACAAAGCGCACGCCACGCGGCTGCATCAAAGGCCACAGGCGCAGCAGCATGGGCACCACATCACGGGCATAGCCCAAAGCGGGATCGCGCTGGCGGTCTTTTTGCAAGATGGCGAGCGTCAACTCGGCCAGGTGGTCGCTGGCGATGAATTGCACTTGGCCGCGCTCGATGCTGGCAGCGACAGGCTCCCAGTTGTCCCCGTAAAACCCGAGCCCGGAACCGATGCGAATGGCATGTGTCATGAAGGGATATTGAAGCCTTGTGTGTGACTTCGGATGGGGGACAACCCCTAGGGAAAGTCTCGTGTAGGACATGCACAATCGCACGGTCGTTCGCAAATGCTTTTTAGATGGGGGGCCCTGGACATGGCGACCCGCTGGCGAACAGAGGCAAGACAGAAAAAACAAAAAGGAGACAGGCGTGCAATTGCTGCAACTGCTGATCAGCGGTGTGGCCCAGGGTTGTATTTACGGACTCATCGCCCTGGGTTTCGTGCTGATTTACAAAGCCACCGAAACGGTGAGCTTTGCCCAGGGTGACCTGATGATGGTGGGGGCTTTTTCGGGCCTGGCCGCCATGAGCTTGCTGGGCTTTCCGTTCTGGATTGCGGTGCCTGCCGCCATTGTGGCCATGGGTGTGTTCGGGGCTTTTCTGGAGCGTCTGGTCATTCGCCCCATCCTTGGACAACCCGCTTTCTCCATCGTCATGCTGACCATCGGTGTGGGCTATGTGCTGCGCGGCCTGATCACCATGATCCCGGATGTGGGCACCGACACCCACACCATGCCCGTGCCCTATGCGGGTGAGGTTTTGCGCCTGGGTGGTTTGGTGATCGCCGCCGAGCAAATGGTGGTGATTGGTGCCACGGCCATCCTGTGTCTGGGCCTGTTTGCCATGTTCAAGTACAGCAAGCTGGGCATCGCCATGCAGGCGGCTTCGCAAAACCAGTTGGCCGCGTACTACATGGGCATTCCGGTCAAGCAGATCAACGGCCTGGTCTGGGGCCTGGCGGCATCGGTGGCGGCGGTGGCGGGCTTGCTGCTGGCACCCATCACCTTTGTGCACGCCAACATGGGCTTCATTGGCCTGAAGGCTTTTCCCGCTGCGGTGGTGGGGGGGTTTGGCAGTCTGCCCGGCGCGATTGTGGGGGGCCTGGTCATCGGCATTGTCGAATCGTTGTCGGGGTTTTATTTGCCCGAAGGCTTCAAGGACATCGCACCCTACATCGTGGTCTTGCTCATGCTGGTGCTCAAGCCCAATGGCTTGTTCGGCGAACAACTGCGCAAGAAAGTCTGAGGCCCCGGCATGCGTTTCATCTTCAAAACCGACTACAACCAGGACATCAAGCTGGCCAAGCACGGCGGCCATGTGTTCTGGTACAGCCTGCTGGGCTTGTTTCTCGTGACCGCGCCTTGGGTGGTGCCTGAATACTGGTTGGCCCAGCTGACCTTTGTCTTGATCTATGCCGTGGTGGGCCTGGGCCTGATGCTGCTGGCGGGCTTCACGGGTTTGTTCTCGCTGGGGCATGCCGCCTTCCTGGGCGTGGGGGCCTACACCCAGGCCGTCATGGTCAATGCCGGTGTGCCGTTCCCGCTGGCGCTGGTGTGCGCGGGTTTGTTCTCGGCCATCGCAGGCGTCATCGTGGGCCTGCCTGCGCTGCGCGTCAAAGGCATTTACCTGGGCATGGCCACACTGGCCTTTGGCTTCATTGTGGAGGAAGGCATGGCCCGCTGGGAAAGCGTCACGGGCGGTAATGCGGGCCTGACGGTGGGTTATCCTGCCATTGGCAGCTGGACGCTGGACAGCACCGAGTCGTTTTATTTCCTGTGCTTGGTCGTGGCGGTCGGTGCCACGCTGGCCATCGTGAACCTGCTGCGTTCGTCCACGGGCCGCGCTTTTGTGGCCATCCGCGACTCCGAAATTTCGGCGCAAAGCATGGGCATCCACCTGGCGCGTTACAAGACCTTGTCCTTCGCCTTGTCGGCTGCACTGGCGGGCATTGGCGGCGCTTTGTACGCGCACAAGATCCAGTTCCTCTCGCCCGAACAGTTCAGCATCATCCAGTCAATTGACCTCTTGCTCATGGTGGTGATCGGCGGCCTGGGCTCGATCCACGGGGCTTTCCTGGGTGCGATTTTCCTCATCGTCATGCCGCAGCTGATCTCTTTGGGCAAGGACTTTTTACCGGCTGCCATTGGTGGCGCTGCCGGACTGCAGGGCACGGTGTACGGCATGGTGCTGATCGCCTTTGTGTTGTTTGAGCCCATGGGTCTGTATGGCCGCTGGCTCAAGGTGCGCACCTGGTTCCAGCTGTTCCCGTTTTACCGCCGTGGCCTGTTCAAGCGCCAGAAATCGTTCCAGAAATCGGACCGCCTGAAATGAACGCAGACATTCTTTTATCCGCTCAAGACCTGAGCGTGCGCTTTGGCGGCGTCTTGGCCGTGAACAAGGTCAGCTTCGACGTCAAGCGCGGCGAAGTCTTCACCCTGATCGGCCCCAACGGCGCGGGCAAGACCACCGTGTTCAATCTGATCAGTCGCATTTACACCCCCACCACGGGCGTGATCGACTACGCCGGGCCACAAGGCACCTTGCGCCTGACCGAGCAGCCGCCGCACCAGATCGCGGGGTTGGGCATTGCCCGCACGTTTCAGAACATCGAGTTGTTCGAGCACGCCACCGTGCTGCAAAACCTGTTGATCGGCCGCCACACGCACCGCAAAACAGGGTTGTGGAGTGAGATGTTTTTCTCGTCCAAAACCCGTGCGGCCGAGATCGAAGCGCGTGAAAAAGTGGAAGAGGTCATCGACTTTCTGGACCTGCAACACCACCGCGACTCGATGGTCGCAGGCCTGCCCTACGGTGTGCGCAAGGTGGTCGAGCTGGCGCGTGCCTTGTGCACCGAGCCGAAACTGCTGCTGCTCGACGAGCCGTCGTCGGGCCTGAACGTCGAGGAAACCGAAGACATGGCCTTCTGGATCTCGGACATCAAGAATGAATTGGGCATCACCGTGCTCATGGTCGAGCACGACATGAGCCTGGTCTCCAAAGTGTCCGACCGCGTGCTGGCCATGAGCCAGGGTGAAGAGCTCGCCACCGGCACGCCCAGTCAGGTGCAAAGCGACCCGGCCGTCATCGAGGCCTATCTGGGCACGGTGGACGATGTGTCCAGCCTGCGCCGCGAAAACTACAGACCAGGAGGTGCCGCATGAGCGCAGCGACCCCAAGCCTGAACACGGTGGCTGAGCCTGTGGCCGACAACGTGATGCTCAAGCTGCTCAACGTGGAGAGCGCCTACGGCCCGATCAAGGCGATTCGAGGCGTGAGCCTGCAGGTGCGCCGGGGCGAGATCGCCACCGTGCTCGGCTCCAACGGCGCGGGCAAGACCACCATTCTCAAAACCATCAGCGGCATCATCGACCCGCGCAAGGGCTCGATCGAGTTCAAGGGCCAAAGCATCACCGCACAAGACCCGGCCATCATCGTGCAGCGTGGTTTGATGCATGTGCCCGAAGGGCGCGAGGTGTTCCCGCTGCTGTCGATTCGCGACAACCTGCTCATGGGCGCCTTTACCCGCAAGGATCGCGACGGCGTGGCCCGTGACATGGAGGCGGTGTTCAACTACTTCCCCATCCTGCACGAGCGGGCGGCGCAAGACGCGGGCTTGCTCTCGGGCGGGCAGCAGCAGATGTTGGCCATCAGCCGCGCCCTCATGGCCAACCCGGACCTGATCTTGCTGGACGAACCCAGCCTAGGTCTTTCTCCGAAGTTGACCAAAGAGATTTTTGAAATTGTGGTGCGCATCAACCGCGAGCGCGGCACCACCATCTTGCTGGTCGAGCAAAACGCCAACATGGCGCTGAACGCCTCGGACTACGGTTATGTGCTGGAGAACGGCCGCATCGTCATGGAAGACAGCTGCGCCCGTTTGCGTGAAAAGGACGACATCAAGGAGTTTTACTTGGGCATGAAGGAAGAAGGCGTGCGAGCCGACCGCCGCTGGAAAAAGAAGAAAACCTGGAGATAAGACATGAGCCAACTCTGGGACACCTCCGGCATCACGCCGCAAAAAAACATCGTCATGGCGGGCGAGACCATCCCCGCCATTTTCTGGAACGCGGTGGCCGCACGCGGCCCGAATGTCTGGATGCGCCAGAAGGACCTGGGCATCTGGCGCAGCTGGACCTGGAACGAGACCGCGCAAGCCGTGCGAGAGATCGGCCACGGCCTGATGGCGCTGGGTTTTGAGGCGCGGCACACCGCCTCCATCCTGTCCAACACCAACATCGAATGGGTGCTGTGTGACTTGGCCACCCTCAGCTCGGGCGGCGTGTCCAACGGCATCTACCCGACCGACGCGGCCGAGCAGGTGCACTACCTGTGTGAAGACTCGGGCACCCGCGTGCTGTTTGTCGAAGACGACGAGCAGCTCGACAAGGCCCTGGCCGTGCGCGACACCTTGCCCTTGTTGCAAAAGATCGTGGTGTTCGACATGGACGGCCTGCGCGACTTCCATGACCCGATGGTCATCAGCCTCAAACAGCTGCAAGCCCTGGGCCGTGAACACGCCCAGCAACACCCCGACATGCTCATGCAGCGCAGCGCGGCGTGCCAACCGGAAGACCTGGCCATCTTGGTCTACACCTCGGGCACCACCGGCAAACCCAAAGGTGGCATGCACAGCCACCACGGCTTGGTCTACACCGTGCGGGGCTACAACACCCTGATTGCACGGGACGAGCGTGACGAGTGCATGTGCTTCTTGCCGCTGTGTCACATCGCCGAGCGCATGGGCGGCGAGTATTTCTCGATGTACACCGGGGCCAAACTCAACTTTGTCGAGAACCCCGAGACGGTGCCCGAAAACGTGCGCGAAATCGCACCCACCGTGTTCACGGCCGTGCCCCGTGTGTGGGAAAAGTTTTACTCAGGCGTGATGATCGCGCTCAAGGAGGCGGGCGGCTTGCAGCAAGCGGTGTATGGTTGGGCGATTGGCGTGGGTCAGCAGGTGGCCGATTTGGTGTTGGCACAAAAACCGGTGCCCGCCAGCCTCAAGCTGCGCTTTCATGTGGCGCGTTTGTTGGCCCTCAACAACGTGCGCAAGATGATCGGTATCCACCGTGCTCGCTTTTTGGTCACGGGTGCGGCCCCCATTTCCCCGGATCTGGTGCGCTGGTATTTGGCACTGGGCTTGCCCATGCTCGAAGTTTGGGGCATGACCGAGACCTGCGGTGCGGCCACGGGTGTGCCCGCTGACCGCATCAAGCCCGGCTCGATTGGCCCGGCCGCCGAGTACAACGAAATGCGTCTGGACCCGGTGACCAGCGAGATTCTGGTGCGTGGCCCCAATGTGTTCATGGGTTACCTGAACCTGCCCGAAAAAACCGCCGAGACCATCGATGCCGACGGCTGGCTGCACACCGGCGACGTGGGCGTGGTGGACGAGGAAGGGTTTTTCCGCATCACCGATCGCATGAAAGACATCATCATCACAGCCGGGGGCAAGAACATCACCCCGAGCGAGCTGGAAAACGAACTGAAATTCTCGCCCTACGTCACCGATGCGGTGGTGATTGGCGACAAGCGGCCTTACTTGACGGTGATCATCATGATCGACCAGGAAAACGTGGAGAAATACGCGCAGGACAACGACGTGCCTTTCTCCAACTACGCCAGCCTGACGCACAGCGCCGAGGTGCAGTCCCTGATCCAGGCCGAGCTGGACCGTGTGAACAAGAAGTTTGCCCGCGTCGAGCAGATCAAGAAATTCTGGCTGCTCGACACGCAACTGAGCGCCGAAGACGAAGAACTGACCCCGACCATGAAGCTTAAGCGCAAACTGGTCGAGAACAAATACGCGCCCCAGATCGAGGCGATGTACCGCTGATTTCATCACCATCATCACAACAGGAGACTTGCACCATGAAATTCAAAATCAGCCTCGTTGCTGCGGCGATGGCCCTGACCGCTGGCGCGGCCATGGCCCAATCGCAGGGCGTGTCCAAAAACGAAATCGTGCTGGGCTCGATCCAGGATTTGTCGGGCCCACTGGCCGGCTTTGGCAAGCAGGTGCGCTTGGGCATGATGCTGCGCGTAGACGAAGCCAACGAGCAAGGTGGCATCAACGGCCGCAAGTTCAAGCTGCTGGTGGAAGACTCGGCTTATGACCCGCGCCGCGCCGTGTTGGCGGCGCAAAAGCTGGTCAATCAGGACAAGATTTTTGCCATGATCGGCCACATCGGCACCGCGCAAAACATGGCCGCCATGCCTGTGCAGTTCCAGAAGAACGTGATCAACTTCTTCCCCGTCACGGCTGCGCGTGAAATGTACGAGCCTTTCCACAAGCTCAAGTACTCCTTTGCCGCCACCTATTACGACCAGATGCGCCTGGGTGTGCCGATCCTGGTGAAGGAAAAGAACGCCAAACAAATCTGCGCCATGCACCAGGATGACGAGTTCGGTCTGGAAGTGTTCCGTGGTGCTGAGGCGGGTCTCAAGACCATGGGCATGCAGTTTGCCGAAGTCACCACCTACAAGCGCGGCGCGACCGACTTTGCATCTCAGATGCAAAAACTGGCCTCGTCCAAGTGCGATTTCGTGGTCATGGGCACCATCATCCGTGAAACCATTGGCGGCATTGCCACCGCACGCCGTCTGGGCTTCAACCCCACTTTCCTAGGTTCAAGCGCGGCTTACACCGACCTGATCCACAAGCTCGGTGGCCCCGCCATGAACGGCTTTTACGCCACCATGTCGACCCAGCACCCTTATCTGGACGAGGCTTCGCAGCCCATCCGTTTCTGGGCCAACAAGTACAAGACCAAGTTCAACGAAGACCCCACCGTGTTCTCGGTGTATGGTTACAACGCCATCGATTCGTTTCTGCGCGCCATTGAAAAATCCGGCGCCAACGTGACGACCGACAGCATCATCAAGGCCATGGACACGATGGTGATCCCACCCGATATCTTTGGCACTGGCGAGATGACGTTCAGCCCGACCAAGCGACTGGGCAGCAACGCCTCGCGCATGTCGCAGATCACCGATGGCCGCTGGAAAGTGACCTCGGCCTACTTCAGCGACAAAAAGTAAAGCCTGCAGCGCCCGCTGCATGAAACAAGCCGCCAGCGCCTGAAAGGGTCTGGCGGTTTTTTGCTTGAGCGCTTCAAATGCCCAAGGGCTTTCATCTGCCCGCGTTGGAGCGATGGCGTCTGAACGCCACACGCACACGCCAGCCGAGTTTGACCAGCCCATAAGCCAGTGCGGCGCCGCCCACCCCGAAAACGCCCATGCCCAGCAGCACCGGGCCTCCCACTTCTTGCAAGCCGCTTGCCCAGCCCGTGTCAGGCCAATTGACTACGGGCATGGGCGCGCCCAGGAACAAGTTGCCGACGGGGTAGGCCAACCACAGCCAGAAGCCGAAAGTCAGTGGGTTGGTCAGCATGGTCATGACGGCCGCTGCCGGAATATTGCCGCGCCACCAAGTGCAGTGGGCCGCAGCGACAAAGGTTTGTCCTAGGGGAATCACGAAGGCCCAGAAGGTGCCAATGGCCACGCCCCGTGCCACCGACTCATGTTGCAGCCGCCACAACTGGGGGTGCAGCAGCTGGTGTGCCACCGGGCGCAGCCAACCGTGTTGCGCCAGGGATTCGCGGGTGGGCAAGGCTTTTTGTATGGAGGCTCTTAAGGTGTGGAAGACAGGCATGACGCATCCAGTGTGTCGAAGGGCGCATGTTGCCTGCGTGGCCCTGGGTAAAACAGCAAGAAATTTCAGTGTGACATTCTTGTTTTTTGGGAAAGAAATATAGTTTTATTCAGTAAAAATAAAGACCTTCAAACGGCCCTGCAGGCCAAGTGTCCGGATTCATGTGCTGGGCAGTTGGCAGGTCGGTCCGGCTGATCGGTGTTTTCGATAACAAAAGAGGAATTTCATGGAAACCATTGCCCCCCTGTGGCTCTGGGCCACATTTGTGGCCATTGTGTTGGTGTCGCTGTTCGTGGACTTTGTCGTGCTCAAAAAGCAGGGCGCCCATGACATCGGTGTCAAGGAAGCGCTCAACTGGTCCTTGATCTGGATCGCGCTGAGTTTTCTGTTCAACGGCTTGTTCTGGTGGGCCATCAAGGACACGACCGGATCGGTGGAGCTGGCCAACACCAAGTCGCTGGAGTTCCTGACCGGCTATCTGATCGAAAAATCATTGGCGGTGGACAACATTTTTGTCTTCCTGATGATCTTCACCTACTTTGCGGTACCCACGAATTTCCAGAAGCGTGTGCTCATGATCGGCATCATCGGCGCCATCGTTTTGCGCACCATCATGATTTTGGTGGGTGGGTGGCTGCTGGCCGAATTCCACTGGGTGCTCTATGTGTTTGGTGCTTTCCTGATCCTCACGGGTGTGAAGATGTGGTGGGCGGCTGGCAAAGAGCCTGACCTGGAAGACAACCCGGCCCTCAAGTTGCTGCGCAAGGTGCTGCCTGTGAGCAAGAACTACGACGGTGAAAACTTCTGGACGGTAGAGAACGGCAAGAAAATCGCGACCCCACTGTTCATGGTGATCTGCCTGATCGCGCTGACCGATGTGATCTTTGCGGTGGACTCGATCCCGGCGATTTTCGCGATCACCTCGGACCCCTTCATCGTGCTGACCAGCAACGTGTTCGCGATCCTGGGTTTGCGTGCCATGTACTTCCTGCTGGCGGCGGTGGCCAACAAGTTCCACCTGCTCAACTACGGCCTGGCCGTGATCCTGGTGTTCATCGGCACCAAGATGTGCCTGATCGATGTGTTCAAGATCCCGGTGGGCATCTCGCTGGCCGTGGTGGTCGGCATCCTGGCCACGACCATGCTGCTCAGTGTGCGTTCAGCCAAAGCCTGATACGCAGCGTTCGTGATCAAGCCTCCGGGGCCCCAAGCCCTGGAAGCTTTTTCACATCTGGAGGTGTGGTGCATCAGCACGTCTCAATGGGCCGCGTCGCTCGCCTGCAAGAGCTGCTGCACCAGCGGGTGCTGCACTTTCTTTTCGGTGCCGATGGCAAAAAAGTTTTCCTTCACCCCTTCGCAAGGTCCGAGGCGTTGCACATCGTAGTGCGCCAGCAGTTCGTCGTGCACCCATTCGGCGGCCGGAAAGACCCCCATGCCGCTTTCGCCAAAGGTCTTGAGCAAGGCGCTGTCTTCAAACTCGCCCACGATGCGCGGCTGAACGGCATGGTGCTCAAACCAATGGTCCAGCCGAGTGCGCACGGCGGTGTGGCCCGTGGGCAGCAGCACCGGCACCTCAGCCAAGCTGGCCGGAAATTTCTTCTTGGCCGACTTGACCAGGGCCGCGCTGCCATACCAGGACACGGGCGAGGAGCCCAGCGCGTGGGTGTAGAGCTTGATGTTGGCGTTGCTCGGGGCGGGGCGGTCCGATAACACCACGTCCAGGCGGTGCAGGGCCAGGTCGCCCAGCAGGTCGTCGAACTCCCCCTCGTGGCAGAGCAAGCGCAAATGCGGCTCGCCCATCACGGGCTGCATCAGGCGGCGCACCACCAGTTTGGGCAAACCATCCGAGATGCCTGCGGCCAGCCGCACGGTGGGTGAGCTCACCGCATCGCGCACCTTGGCCGGCAGGTTTTCACCCAACTGAAAAATCTGATCGGCCTGCTGCATGGCCGCCAGTCCTGCATCGGTCAAGGCCAGGCCGCGCCCGGCGGGTTTGAGCAGGGCATAGCCCAGCGAACGCTCCAGCTCCCGCACTTGGGCGCTCACGGTTTGAACCGCCATGTCGAGCTTGTCGGCTGCTCGGGTGATGCCACCTTCTTTGGCCACAACCCAGAAGTAGTACAGGTGCTTGTAATTGAACGTGGTGCGCATGGACAGAATTTTTGAGAGGGTTAGTCAGCGATTATCTGCTTTTAACGGATTCATGGCAGCCGTAAAGTCAGCCCACATTTCACCTGCATTCCGTGGGCTGCAGCGTCTGCCTGCCCTCCGCGGCTGAAGCGCGTGCGTTGCCAGACGGTGCGGTGGAATGGATGAAGGTTTGATTCACATGTTGCGCTTGTCCAAATTCAAAGGAATCACCATGAAATGTCCCACTTGTGCCGATACCCCCCTCGTCATGGCCGAACGCCAAGGCGTCGAAATCGATTACTGCCCTGCTTGCCGGGGCATCTGGCTGGACCGTGGCGAGTTGGACAAACTGCTGGACCGCGCTGCGGCGGCCGCCCCTGTGCCCGCAATACCGCAGCAGCCCGCCCAGCCAGCACCGGGCATGCAGCGCCCGCAAGCTTACGGGGAAGGGCGTTATGGCTACGGCGACCGAGACGGCTACAAACGCAAAAAGTCCTGGCTGCACGAAATTTTCGACTGAGTTTGCACGCCCCACCCACCCGTTGTTTCACAGGCGTCTGCTGGCGGCTGTGCGATGGCGCGGTGGGCTGGGCGTTCAAATGCCCATTTGTTTGGCGGCCAGTTCTTTCATGATCTCTTCGGCGCCGCCGCCGATCATCATCACCTTGACTTCGCGGTAAACCCGCTCACTCACGGTGCCGCGCATATAGCCCATGCCGCCCAACATTTGCACGGCGGTATCGGCGCAAAACTGCATGGTTTGCGTGGCGTGGTTTTTGAGCAGGCACACCTGGGCCACCCACTCGGCACCGGTCTGGCCTGCATCGGCTTGCTGGGTGACCGCGTCTACCCAAGCCTGAGTGGACGAGATGCGCATCTGCATGTCCATCAGTTTGTGGCGGATCGCCTGCCGTTCGATCAGGGCCGAGCCAAAGGTCTGGCGCTGGCGTGCCCAGTTCAGCGCTTCGTCAAAGCAAGCCTGCGCAAAACCCAGCGCCATGGCCGACATGGCCAGGCGCTCGCCGTTGAAGTTGCCCATGATCATCTTGAAGCCTGCACCTTCGTCGCCGATGCGATAACGCTGGGGCACGCGCACGCCGTCAAAGCGCAGCTGTGCGGTGTCGGAGCTGTGCCAGCCCATCTTGTGCAGGCGCGTGCGCGAGACGCCGGGGGTGTCGCCGGGCACCACGACCATGGAGATGCCGCTGGCCCCTTTGCTGGCCGGGTCGGTGCGCACGGCCAGCGTGATCCAGTCGGCGCGCAGGCCCGAGGTGATGAAGACTTTTTCACCATCGATCACATAGTCCGCGCCATCGGCACGCGCTGTGGTGCGCAGGCTGGCCACATCGGAGCCGCCGCCGGGCTCGGTGATGGCCAGCGCCGCGATGCGTTCGCCGCGCAACACAGGCGGTACCACTTCGGCCTGCAGCTCGGCGCTGCCGTGCGCCATGACCGGCGGCAAGCCGATGTTGAGCGAGAACAGGCTGGCCATCACGCCGCCACTGCCGCCGTAGCGTGCCAGCGTTTGCGACATGGCGTTGCGTGCGCGCCAGGGCGCGGGCGTGCCGCCTAAATGCTCGGGGTAGCCCAGGCCCAGCAGGCCCAGCTGTGCGGCTTGGGTGTAGAGGCTGCGGTCGAATTGCCCCGCTTCTTCCCAAGCGGGCACATGCGGGGCGATGGCCTGCTTGGCAAAGCGCGCAACCGTGGTTTGCAGACTTTGCAGGTCTTCAGCGCTGAAAGCGTTGGTGTTGTTCATGCGGCATCTTTCCATTGCACCAGCACTTGGCCCGGGCCCACTTGCTGGCCTGCCGATACCGGCACGCTGTGCACCACGGCATCGCGTGCGGCGGTCAGGGTGTGTTCGAGTTTCATGGACTCAATGACCAGCAAGGCATCGCCCTGTTTGACGCTGTCGCCCTCGCGCACGTGCAGCGCGATCAACTTGCCATTGAAGGGCGCACGCAGCAGGGTGGCGGCTTGCGCGTTGGGGCCATGGGCCGGGGCGCTGTGGCTTTGCTCGGTCAGCCAAAGCTCTGCGTTGTGCGGACCTTGCAGTTGCACATGCCAGCGCTCTGGTGTGCCGCCAGTGCATGCTGCATGCGCTTGCCAGCGCACACCGTTCAGGGCGATGTGCAGCTCGCGGTGATTGGCGCGGGTTGGGTGAGCGGGGGGCGCATGTTCAAGCCGCACTTGATGTGTGGCATCGCCTTGGTGCACAAGTACCTGGCCTTGCCCCATTTCATGCACCACTGCTTGCCAGGCAGGTGCCAGCCCTTCAAAGCCCATGCGCACCGGGCGCGCAAACGGGCTGGCCATGTGCTGCGCGGGCGGGTTTTGGGCAAACAGCACTGCCAGCGCGGCCACGGTTTGCGCATCGGCGCTGGCTTGCAAGCGCTCGCGCACAGCATCGGCTTGCTCGGCCAGAAACGGAATCAGCGCATCGCCCGCCGCAAACACAGGGTGCTGCAAACACGCGGCCAGAAAAGCGCGGTTGGAGGGCAGGCCCAGCACCGTGGTGTGTTGCAGGCCAGTGCACAGCCGTTCAATGGCTTCACGGCGAGTTGGCGCATGCGCGATCAACTTGCCCAGCATCGCGTCGTAATGCGGTGTGACTTCGGCCCCGGTGTGCAGGGCATGGTCAAAGCGCAAGCCTGCATCGGTGGGGGGCAAAAAGTGCTGCACGGTGCCGGTTTGCGGGGTGAAGTGTTCGTCTTCGGCGCACAGGCGCACCTCGATGGCGTGGCCTTTCAGGCGCACATCGGCTTGCGCCAGCGGCAGCGGCTCGCCGCATGCGATGCGCAGCTGCCACTCGACCAGATCGAGTCCCGTGAGCATTTCGGTCACCGGGTGCTCCACCTGCAAGCGGGTGTTCATCTCCATCAAATAGAACGGTTTGTTGTCCTGCGCCTCATCCAGCAAAAACTCCACCGTGCCCGCGCCCACATAGCCCGCCGATTGGGCGAGTGTGATGGCCGCTTGACCGAGTTGCTCGCGCAGTGCAGCGCTCACGGCCGGGCTGGGCGATTCTTCGATGATCTTTTGGTGGCGGCGTTGCACCGAGCAGTCGCGCTCTCCCAGGTGGATGCAGTGGCCGTGCGTGTCGGCCATGATCTGCACCTCGATGTGGCGGGGGCGCAGCAAGGCGCGCTCCATCAGCAAATCGCCGTTGCCAAAACCGGCCAGCGCTTCAGAGCGTGCGCTGTGCAGCGCGGGCAGCAGCTGCGCCATGTCGGTCACCAGCCGCATGCCGCGCCCGCCGCCCCCGGCCACGGCTTTGACCATGAGTGGCAAGCCCAACTGCTCAGCTTGCGCTGCAAAGGTGGCATCGCTTTGGTCTGCTCCAAAGTAGCCCGGCAAGCAGGGTACGCCTTGTGTCAGGGCCAGCGCTTTGGCGGCCGACTTGCTGCCCAGTGCTCGGATGGCCTCTGGCGGTGGGCCAACCCAGGTCAGGCCCGCATCGATGACCGCTTGGGCAAACTCGGCGTTCTCGCTCAAAAAGCCATAGCCCGGATGCACTGCATCGGTACCACTGTCACGTGCCGCTTGCAGCAGCTTGTCGATGCGCAAATACGAATCGGCCGACAGCGTGCCGCCCAAAGCGACAGCGGTGTCGGCTTCCTGCACATGCAATGCGTTGCGGTCGGCGTCGGAAAAGACCGCCACGGTCTGGATGCCCATGCGCTGTGCGGTGCGGATCACGCGGCGGGCGATCTCGCCCCGGTTGGCGATCAGCAGGCGGCTGACTTGGGCGGGAAGAGTTGAGGTCATGGATTTTTCTCTTGGCTCAAAGTCCAGGGTGCTGGCTGTTTGCGTGCAAACGCAGCCAAGCCTTGGGCGGCCTCGGGACTGCGCAAGCTGTGCGCAAAGGCCTGTGCTGCGGCATCTCGCAAATCGGGCACAGGGCCGCGCAAGCTGCGCAACAGTTTTTTGGTGCTGGCCACTGCGCCAGGCGCGGCACGCAGCAGGCGGCTCAGAATTTTTGGCCATGCTTCATCGCTGTCCTGCTCGATCACTTCATTGACCAGACCCAATTGCAGCGCATGCGCAGCGGTGTAGCTCAGCCCTTGCAGCAGGCATTGGCGTGCCGCGCTCTCACCCAAACGCTGCCACACAAATGGCGCGATCTGCGCAGGCGGCAGGCCCAGCGTGACCTCGGGTGTGCCCAGCACAGAGCGTGCTGTGGCTACCACATGGTCGGCGCAACACACCAGGCCAAAGCCGCCGCCCATGGCCGCGCCATCCACCAGGCATACCAGCAACTGGGGCAGGGCGCTCAGAGCGTGCAACAGGTCACCAAAACTTTTGTTCATGGCCAGCAGCGGGTCGGTTTGTCCGTCTTGCAGGGGCTGACCGATCAGGCTGGCAAAGCCGCCCAAACTGCCGCCCGCGCAAAAGGCACCCCCCGCGCCGGTCAGCACCACGATGCGCAGTGAGCTGTCTTGAGAAGACCGCGCACAGGCGCTCAGCAAGCCGTCCACGATGGCATCGCTCAGGGCGTTGCGGGTGGTCGGGTCGTTCAGCGTCCAGGTTTCGACTGCACCCTGGCGCTCGATCAGCAGGTGGGGCGTGTTCATTTTTGGGGCCGTTTGGCAATGCCCATCATCTTGGCCAGGATGCCCAGCATCACCTCGTCAGCCCCGCCGCCGATCGAGGCCAAGCGGCCATCGCGGTACATGCGCGAGACTTTGTTTTCCCAAGTGAAGCCCATGCCGCCCCAGAATTGCAGGCAGGTGTCGGGTACGGTGCGGTTGAGGCGTCCGGCTTTGAGCTTGGCCATGGTGGCCCACTCGGTCACGTCTTCGCCCGCGATGTAGTGTTCGCAGGCCTGGTAGGTCAGGGCGCGCAGGCTTTCCACCTCGGCCTTGAGTTCGGCCAGCTTGAACTGCACCCACTGCTGGTCGGCCAGGGTGCTGCCAAACAGCTTGCGCTCTTGCGCCCACTCCACCGTCCACTGGATGCAATTGGTCAGCGACTGCAGCGTGCTGGCCGCGCACCACAGGCGCTCCTCCTGGAACTGCTGCATCTGGTAGATGAAGCCCTGGCCCTCGACCCCGATGCGGTAGCGCTGGGGCACGCGCACTTCGTCAAAATAAATCAAACCGGTGTCGCTGCTGTTCATGCCGATCTTTTTGATCTTCTTGCCCACCTCGATACCGGGCAACAGTTTGCCGTTTTCACGCATCGGAACCATGACCAAGCTTTTGTTT
This sequence comes from Limnohabitans sp. 2KL-1, assembly GCF_003063435.1. Lineage (GTDB taxonomy): Bacteria > Pseudomonadota > Gammaproteobacteria > Burkholderiales > Burkholderiaceae_C > Limnohabitans_A. The sequence goes on from NZ_NESL01000001.1 coordinate 942,207, forward strand.
TTGTGCGGATTGTTGCCCGCTCCGCTCTGCCCTTCACCCGTGTTGACCAGCATGCACATCCAGTCGGCTTGCAAGCTGTTGGTTATCCACATCTTCTGACCGCTGATCACGTAATCGTCGCCGTCTTTGCGGGCCACGGTTTTGATACCTGCCACATCGCTGCCCGCACCGGGCTCGCTCACGCCAATACAGCCCACCATGTCGCCGGCAATCGCCGGGGCCAAAAATTGTGCACGCAATTCGTCGCTGCCAAACCGTGCCAGCGCGGGCGTGGCCATGTCGGTCTGCACGCCAATGGCCATGGGGATGCCGCCGCAGTCAATGTGTCCCAGCGCTTCGGCCATGGCCAGGCTGTAAGAGTAGTCGAGGCCCGCACCGCCAAAGGCCTCGGGCTTGGTCAGACCCAAGAGCCCCAAGTTGCCCATCTTCTTGAAGACCTCGTGCGCCGGGAAAATCTCAGCCGCTTCCCACTCGTCCACATGGGGGTTGATCTCGGCTTCGATGAAACGCTTGAGCGTGTTCTGGATCTCGCGGTGTTCGTGGGTGTATTGCATGGGGTGTCTCCTTTTTGGTGATAGATAGACTCAGTCGGCTGCTGATGTGTTCATGTGTGACATACAAATGACGTCATCACGAAGCGCTTGCGGTGTGGCAGTCCACAAGCTTTCGTCATTGCAATACATCTTCCCGTCATTGCGATAGATCTTCCTGTCATTGCGAGCGAAGCACGGCAATCCAGCGTGTCATTCGTCATTCTGGCGGCACCGGCTGTGCCAATGAGTCCGCTGGATTGCCACGTCGCAAGCTCCTCGCAATGACGGAAAAAGGTGTCGCAATGGCGAGAAGATGTGTCGCAAGGACGGTAAGAGTGAGCACCATGACGAAACACCGTCACTGCGAGGAGCTTGCGACGCGGCAGTCCAGCTGACAAGTCACACAGTGATTGCAAAGATGTGCAGGTGCATGTCATGACGGACAACTCACATCCGTGCCACACCAAACGGCATGGCACGGGGTTGGCGGGCTGCACTCTCGGCACAGGTGTCGAGGCAAAACGACAGCACGCTGCGGGTGTCGCGTGGGTCGATCACGCCGTCGTCCAGCACCAGGCCGCTGGTGTAGAAGGCATCGGCCTGCGCTTCAAACAAGGCCACGATCTTGTCGAACTGGGCCTGCATCTTCTCGGGGGCGGGTGTGATGCCTTTGCGGGCCATGCCGGCCTCGGCCACGATCTGCATGGTGCGTGCCGCTTGCTCGCCACCCATCACCGCCGTTTTGGCCCCCGGCCAGCTGAACAAAAAGCGTGGCGCATAACCCCGGCCGCACATGCCGTAGTTGCCCGCACCAAACGAGGCACCGCACTGGATGGTGATCTGCGGCACGGTGGCGCTGGTCACGGCCTGGATCATCTTGGAGCCGTGTTTGATCATGCCGCCTTGCTCGCTGTCTTTGCCCACCATGTAGCCCGTGGTGTTTTGCAAGTAAATGATGGGGTGGCCCAGCTGGCACATCCACTGGATGAAGTGCGTGGCCTTGTTGGCCCCGGCCACATCAATCGGCCCGTTGTTGCTGATGATGCCGACCGCATGGCCGCCGATGCGCGCCTGCGCACACACCGTGGCCGCGCCAAACAAAGGCTTGAACTCCAGAAAATCCGAGTCGTCCACCAGCCGCAAGATGACTTCGCGCATGTCGATGGGTTCGCGGTGGTGGGCGGGCATCAGGCCCAGCAGTTCTTCGGCGTCAAAGCGCGGGGGCTTGAACGTGTTGTTGTCTTTGTGTTGCGTGCTGCGCGCAGCCCAGTCCCAACGCGCCACCACATCTCGCGCCGTGCCCAGCGCATGGCGGTCGTCTTCGCACAGGTATTCGCCCAGACCCGACACACTGGTGTGCATCTCGGCCCCGCCCAGTTCTTCTTCGGTGGCCACCTCGCCCGTAGCGGCTTTGAGCAAAGGTGGCCCCGCCAGAAAAGCCCGTGAGCGGCCTCGCACCATGATCACCGTGTCACTTAAGCCCGGCATGTAGGCCCCGCCTGCGGTGCCCGAGCCGTGTTGCACCGTGAGCACCGGCAAGCCCGCAGCCGACAGGCGAGCCAGGTTGCGAAACAAGCTGCCACCCAACACAAAGCCTTCGACCTTGTACTGCATCAAATTGGCCCCGGCGCTTTCGACCAAGTGCACAAAGGGCAGTTTGTTTTCGAGTGCCAACTCTTGCACCCGCAAAATCTTTTCCAGGCCCCGCGCCTGAATGGCCCCGGCCTCGATGCCCGAATCGCTGGCCACAACCATGCAGCGCACGCCGCTGATGAAGCCGATGCCCGCGATCATGCCGCCGCCGGGCACCGACTTGGTAGGGTCGGGCGTGTCTTGCACGAAGCCCGCCAAGGCGCACAGCGGCAAGAAGGGCGCACCCGGGTCGAGCAACAAGGCCACGCGTTCACGCGGCAGCAACTGGCCGCGCTTGTCAAACACGGGTTTGGACTGGGCCGAGGCAAGTGCTGCGCGGTTTTGCAAGGCTTGCCACTGCGCCAGACGGGCCAGCGCGGCTTCGCGCCGCTGCTGGGCCACGGGGCTGTGCGGGTTCCAGGTGGATTCAAACGTCATTGGAATACCTTGGGGGTGACGGCGCGGTGAAAGCCGTCAAAGGGTTTGACCGCATCGCGTGTTTGCACATCGGCTTGGGCCACACCTTGTTGCCAGCCCATGCGCATTTGCGGGCGGGCACCGTCCACACGCAGCACCGTGCCGCTGATGAAGCTGGCGGCTGGCGAGAGCAGGAAAACGATAGCGGCCGAAGTCTCGGCCTCGGTGCCAAAACGGCCTTGCGGCACCGTGTTGCGCATTTCGCGCAGCATGGGCCCGGCCTCGGGTGGGTAATGGTCCATGCCGCTGCTGGCGATGTAGCCTGGAGCCACGGCGTTGACGCGCACGCCTTGCGCGGCCCATTCGAGCGCAGCTGTTTCAGTAAAGCTGACCATGCCTGCCCGCGCTGCGCCGCTGTGGCCCATGCCGGGCATGGAGCCCCACATGTCGGCCACGATGTTGACCACCGCGCCGCCGTGCGCTTGCATGCTCTGGTTGAAACACTCACGCGCCACTAAAAAGCCACCCGTGAGGTTGGTGTCGATCACCGCTTGCCAGCCTTTGGCGCTGGTCTTGGCCAGGGCCGAGATGTATTGCCCGCCCGCGTTGTTGACCAAGCCATGAATGCGCCCGTGCTGCTGCACCACCTGCGCGACCATGGCTTTCACATCGTCTTCGCGCCGGATGTCGCAGCTGTGCCAAGTGGCTTGCCCACCGTCACCGGTGATCTCTTGCGCGGTGGCGGTCAGTTTGTCGGGGTTGCGGCCCACCAGCACCACATGCGCGCCCAGGCTGGCCAATTCGTGTGCGGTGCAGCGGCCAATGCCCGAGCCGCCGCCGGTGACCAGGATGACTTGGCCGCTCAGCAGGCCGGGGGAAAAGACCGAACGGTAGGGTGTGGTTGTTGTCATGTCGGGTCTCTCAAAAACAAGGCCAGTGCGGCATCGGTCAAATCGTCCAGCGATGCGCGAGCGGGGCTTTTGGGTGTTGTTTGGGTTGCTGCTTTGGCTGAACGTTTGACAGGTGTTTGAGTTGGCGATTGGTACCACTGCACCGCCCAGTTGAGCGCGCCAAAAATCATCAAGCGCGCCAGCTGCACCGGGGCCTGCAACTGGCCACTGGTATGCAGCGCTTGCAGCACAGGCGTCCAGGCGGCTTCGTAGTCGTCTTTGATTTGCGTGATGGTTTGGCGCTGCTCCGTGCTCAGAGAACGCCATTCGTACAGCATCACCGGGATGAAATCGCTGTCAGGCCCCAGCAGCACATCGAACTGGTTGCGGATCAGTGCGCGCAATTGTTCGCGTGGGGGCAGGTCATCGGACAGACCCGCGCGGGCAGCTTCTTGGCGCTGGCTGGCTTGCTTCATGCCTTCGACCATCACCGCCAGCAACAGGTCTTGTTTGTTGCCGAAGTGATAAAACGGCGAGCCCGGCTGCATGCCCACCAGCGCTGCGATTTCTCGGGTGCTGGTGGCGTCGTAACCTTTGCGGTGAAACAGTTGCGCCGCAGCGGAGATCAGGGCCTGGCGGCGGTTGCCGTCGTCGCGCTCGCCCTCGGTCTTGCGGGGGCGGCCGCGTGCGCGTTTGGGTTCAGCGAGGGTGGGGGAGCTGATCATTTTTGAGATGTCATGCCGGACTTGATCCGGCATCCATGCGTGAAAGGGGATTGACCCCGGGTCAAGCCCGGGGTGACAGATGGAGATGGACCCCGGGTCAAGCCCGGGGTGACAAAGGCAAGAGTCAGGCCCCGGGTGACAGCTGAGAGGTGGGACACGGTGTACGCGCTTCAGCGCCCAGCCAAACCCATGCTGCGCGAGATCACTTCTTTCATGATCTCGTTGGTGCCGCCGTAGATGCGTTGCACGCGGGCGTCGGCATAGGCGCGGGTGATGGGGTATTCCCACATGTAGCCGTAGCCGCCGTGCAGCTGCACGCATTCGTCCATCACCTTGCATTGCAAATCCGAGCACCAGTACTTGGCCATGCTGGCGGTGGCCGTGTCGAGCTTGTCTTGCAACAAGAGTTCAGAGCACTTGTCCACGAACACACGCGCCACCTGCACCTCGGTCTGCAACTCGGCCAGGGTGTAGCGGGTGTTTTGGTAGTTGCCCACGGCCTGGCCAAACACCTTGCGGTCTTTCACGTACTGCACCGTCCAGTCGATGGCCGCTTGCGCTGCGGCAATGCCGCCAATCGCAATTTGCAGGCGCTCCCAAGGCAGTTGCTCCATCAGGCAAATGAAGCCTTTGCCCTGCATGGCCGTGCCGCCCAGCAGCTGGTCGGCGCTGACCTTCACGTTGTCAAAGAACAGCTCGGAAGTGTCTTGCGCTTTGAGGCCCAGCTTCTTCAAGCGCTTGCCTTTTTCAAAGCCGGGCATGCCGCGCTCGATCAAAAACAAGCTGGTGCCCTTGGCCCCGGCAGCGGGGTCGGTCTTGGCCACCAGGATCACCAGATCGGCGTGCCAGCCATTGGTGATGAAAGTCTTGCTGCCGTTGATCACATAGTGGCCATCGGCTTCGTTACCGGAGGGGCCTGCTTGCCACATGGCGGTGGTTTTCACGCCCTGCAGGTCCGAACCCGCAGCCGGTTCGCTCATGGCAATCGCGCCCACCATCTCCCCGCTGGCCAGCTTGGGCAGGTATTTTTGCTTTTGTGCCTCGGTGCCGTAATGCAGGATGTAAGGGGCCACGATCTCGCTGTGCAGGCCGTAGCCGATGCCGCTGAAACCGGCGCGTGAGAGTTCTTCCATCTGCACCACCGAATACAGCTTGTCGGCGTCTGAGCCACCATAGGCCTCGGGCAGGGTCATGCACAAAAAGCCGTTTTCACCGGCTTTGTCCCACACGGCGCGGTCCACGTAGCCCTGCTCTTCCCAGGCGTCGTGGTGGGGGGCGATTTCTTTGTCCATGAAGCGGCGAAAGCTGTCGCGAAAAGCTTCGTGGTCGGCGGAAAAGAGTGTGCGTTCAATCATGGTGTCACCTTCAGGACTTGGGGGTTGCTATTTATACAAAGCGTTTGCTTGGTAAAAGTCTATACTGAATGCCGAACCCCACAACACAGGGCAAACCCCCTGATGACACCCAGGAGACAGACAGCATGAGCGAAGCATTTGTTTATGACGCCATACGCACACCGCGTGGCAAAGGCAAGAAAGACGGCAGCCTGCACGAAGTGAAACCCATCAGCTTGCTGAGCGGGGTGCTGCGCGAGCTGCAAAGCCGCAACCAGTTCGACACCGCTGCGGTGGACGACGTGGTCATGGGCGTGGTCTCGCCGATTGGTGAACAAGGCTCAGTCATCCCCAAAGTGGCGGCACTGGCTGCGGGTTGGGACTGGCGCTGCTCGGGCGTGCAGCTCAACCGCTTTTGCGCCTCGGGCCTGGAAGCGGTCAACATGGCCGCCATGAAGGTGCGCAGCGGCTGGGAAGACCTGGTCGTGGCTGGTGGCCTGGAAAGCATGAGCCGCGTGCCGATTGGCTCGGACGGCGGTGCTTGGGCACAAGACCCCGAAACCAACAGCGCCACCCTGTTTGTGCCGCAAGGCATTGGCGCTGACCTGATTGCCACCATGAGCGGCTTCAGCCGTCACGATGTGGACGCCTTTGCGGTCGAGTCGCAAAAGCGTGCCACGGCCGCGCGTGCAGCGGGCTACTTCGATGGCTCAGTGGTGCCGGTCAAAGACAAGCTCGGTCAGGTCATCCTGGCGCAAGACGAATTCATCAAACCCAGCACCACGGTGGAAACACTGGGTGGCCTGAAAGCCTCGTTTGAACAACTCGGTGCCATGGGCTTTGACGCGGTGGCCTTGCAGCGCTACCCACAGGTCGAACGCATTCACCATGTGCACCATGCAGGCAACTCGTCGGGCATCGTGGACGGCGCAGCGGCGGTGCTGATCGGCTCGGAAGCCGCAGGCAAAATCCACGGCCTCACGCCGCGTGCGCGCATCGTGTCGGTGGCTTTGTCCGGGGCTGACCCGACCATCATGCTGACTGGCCCTATGCCGGCTGCTCGCAAGGCGCTGGCCAAGGCGGGGCTGACGATTGACCAGATCGATTTGTTTGAGATCAACGAGGCGTTTGCCGCCGTGCCCATGAAGTTCATGCAAGAGATGGGCGTGTCGCACGACAAGGTCAACGTCAATGGCGGCGCGATTGCCATGGGCCACCCGTTGGGGGCCACGGGCGCGATGATTTTGGGCATCCTGATCGACGAGTTGCACCGCCGCAAACTGCGTTACGGCATGGCCACTTTGTGTGTGGGCGGCGGCATGGGCATTGCCACCATCGTTGAACGCGTTTGACCGGGGAAAGAACACCATGAGCAACATCATTTTGAAAACACTGCGCTACGAACTGGCGGACGGTATCGCCACCATCACTTTTGACGAGCAAGGCTCGCCGGTCAACACCATGTGTCTGCAATGGCAGGCCGACCTGACCCAGGCGGCTGAGCAGGTGGCCAAAGACAAGGCATCTTTAAAAGGGATCATCCTGGCCTCGGCCAAGTCGACCTTTTTTGCAGGGGCTGACCTCAAGGGCGTGATGCGCTCGCAAGCCTCGGACGGCCCGCGTGTCTTTGTCGAGATCGAAGGCATCAAGAAAGCTTTTCGCACCATCGAGACGCTGGGCGTGCCGGTGGTCAGCTGCCTCAACGGCACGGCGCTGGGCGGCGGCTGGGAAGTGGCATTGATCGGCCATTACCGCATCGCCACGGCCAACCCCAAAACCCAATTCGGTCTGCCCGAAGTCACGCTGGGCTTGATTCCTGGTGGCGGTGGCATCACCAAAATGACGCGCCAACTGGGCCTGTTGGCTGCGCAGCCCTATGTGCTGGAGAGCAAACTCTTTGGCCCCGAAGAAGCACAAAAGCTCGGCCTGGTGCACGAGATCGTGGCCAGTGACGACGAGCTGCGCCCCCGCGCTATGGCGTACATCGCAGCAAGCCAAGGCCAGCCCGAAGCGGCCCAGCACCTGTGGGACCGCAAGGACTACAAAATGCCCGGCGGCACGCCCAGCAACCCCAAGATCGCGGGCATGCTGAGCGTGGCCCCTGCCGTGCTCAAACAAAAAACACGCGGCCTGTACCCCGCGCCCGAAGCGGCGCTGGCCGCCATGGTCGAAGGCGCGATGGTGGACTTTGACACCGCCATGCGCATCGAAAGCCGTTACCTCGCAGGTCTGATGACCAGCCAGGTGGCGCGCAACATGATCAACACCTTCTTCTTCAACATGAACAGCATCAAGGGCGGCCAAAGCCGCCCCAAGGCTGCACCGCGCTACAAGCCCCAAAAAGTGGGCATCTTGGGCGCAGGCATGATGGGCTCGGGCATTGCGTATTCACAAGCCAGCCGGGGCATCGCCACGGTGCTCAAAGACGTGAGTCAAGAGGCCGCTGAAAAAGGCAAGGCCTACAGCCATAAGCGCACCCAAAAACGCGTGGAAAAAGGCCGCATGGCGGCGGACAAACAAGCGGCCTTGTTGTCACTGATCCAGCCCACGGCCAGCGCTGCAGACCTCAAAGGCTGCGACCTGATCATTGAGGCCGTGTTTGAAAACCGCGAACTCAAGGCCAAGGTGACACAAGAGGCCGAGCCGATGTTGGCCGAAGGCGGTTTCTTTGCCAGCAACACCTCCACCTTGCCGATCAGCGGCTTGGCCACGGCCAGCGCCAAGCCCGAGAAATTCGTGGGCATCCACTTCTTCAGCCCTGTGGACAAGATGCAGCTGGTGGAGATCATTCGCGGCGCACAGACCGACGACGAAACCATCGCCCGAGCTTATGACTATGTGCAAGCCTTGGGCAAATTGCCGATTGTGGTGAACGACTCGCGTGGCTTTTATACCAGCCGCACCTTTGGCACCTTTGTGATGGAAGGCGCGGCCATGCTGGGCGAGGGCATCCCCGCCCCCGTGATCGAGAACCTGGCCATGCAAGTGGGCATGCCGGTGGGGCCGCTGGCCGTGCTGGACGAAACGGCGCTGTCGCTGTCGGTGCATGTGCTGGACCAGACCCGCGAAGACTTTGCCAAAGAAGGCAAAACCCACACCGCCACGCCCGGTGAGTTGTTCGTCGAGCGCATGGTCAAAGAATTCAAGCGCCCCGGCCGCGCCGCAGGCGGTGGTTTTTACGACTACCCCGCAGGCCAGAAAAAAGTGCTGTGGCCAGAACTCAAAACCCGCTTTGAAATAGCCGACGTGGCCTACAGCCAGCAAGACATCAAAGACCGCCTGCTGTACCGCCAAGCCGTGGAAACCGCCCGCTGCCTGCAAGAAGGCGTGCTGACCTCGGTGCACGACGGCAACATCGGCTCGATCTTCGGCATCGGCTTTCCGGCCTGGACAGGTGGCGCGCTGCAGTTCATCTATGGCCAGGGCGTGGATGCGTTTGCCAAGCGTTGTGCTGAACTGGCCGCGTTGTATGGCGCGGGGTTTGTGCTGACGCCGGAAGTGATTGACAGCTTGAAGCAGCACCAGCCGGTTTATTGAAGGCTGGATGCCAGTCAAAACATGGTTGTGGCTATCTAGAAACCAGCTTTTCGCGCAACAGTTCAATGACCGAATTGAGCGGTGGCGCCTGAAGCTGGTTCTTTTGAAGGAAGGCATGCCATTGCTTGCTTTTCTGCGGATCGTGACCAAAGACTGGTGAAAAACCAATGGGCGTCGATGTCGGCATGGGTGTTTGACGCCGTTCAAGCGTGGCTGCGATGGCCGTTTGCATCATTTCAGGATCGAGCGCTTGGGTCGAGAGTAAGACCCACAGGTCAAAGTAGTCTTTGAGGCGGGTGTTGGCCATGCCCAACGAAACGATGGCTTCGAACTTCTCGGCCACCACGGTGTAACGCGGATAGACCCTGATCCTGGGCGCAGGCAGGTCCGCCAGCATCACCGGATAGTCGGCCAGCTCCGGCGCTGGTGTGACGGCATCACCGTAGCCAATGTCGACTTGCACTGGGCAGCGTGCACCATCGAGCTGACCTTGCAGTGTGACGCGCAACCCCGAGTAATTGGCATCCTTGCGAATCTCGGTGACTTGAATGCTGCCTGAGTCAAACACAATGGCGTCATCGCATTTAATACCGCAAATTTCGCGAAACACCTCATGTACAACGGGTTCTTCTGCCAATCCAAAACCGAGCAGGTCGATGTCGCGGGTGGGCCGATGCGGAACATCGAACCACATGTCAAACAGCAATGCGCCCTTGAGCAAAAAATGGTCTTTATTGGACGAAATACTCAATCGGTAGAGCAGACGTTCCAAGCCGTAGCGGGTCAAAACCAGCGAGAAATCCAGCTGGTCGGCTTTGGCCTTGTTGAGCAGTCTGGCCCTGACCGATGCAGGCTTGTTGATCATGCGGTCAGCCCTTCGAGGTAAGGCCGCATCACGTTTTGCACGCGGCAAATTTGCCCGTAGTGCCAAAGCTCATCCATCGTGACCCGCTTGGTGTGCCATGCTTCTTTCAGCGCTTCCAGTGCCACGTCCAGGCCGATTTTGTTTCGGAACTTGAAGCAGTCCGCGATGGTTTTGGCCACGCTCGTCACTTTGACTGAAACGCCTTCAATGTCGTGTAGCGCCACGCCCTCGGTCAGCGCTGGTCCACTGAAACGCGCGACGCGCAGGGGCGGGTAATCGAACTGTGGTGCGCGGGCTTTGTTGTCCACAGCCACCCACACTTCAAAGGGTGCTTGAGTGGTCAGTCCGTGGAAGGCCAGTGCAGACAGCAGGCACACCAATACTTGCGGGTGTTTGCTTGCCACTTCGGCCAAGCCAGCGAACTCGGAGGCTTGGCGCTGCGGCAGGGCGTACAGCCCGCGACTGACCTTGTGAATCAGCCCCCGGCGAGCCAGCTGCGCCAGATACAGACGCGAGCGGCCCTGCGCCACAGCATCGCTGGGGCGCAGCAGTGTCTTGCCTTGGGCAAGATCGGTGAGGGAGGCTGGGGTGGGTGACATGGCTAAATTATTTCATAAAGTCGGTAGTTGTCAATAAATACCAGCAATATGCAATATTTCAAGTCGATTCATGACCTGTTTGGTGGCCGATCGCAAAGGTGCCCAAGACGCCCGCATGCTGGAGTTCCGCTGGCTACTGGAAGAGTTGCGCGTGAGCTTCTTCGCACAAGAGCTGCGCACCCCGCAGCCCGTTAGCATCAAGCGGCTGAAGAAGGCTTGGGGGCAGTTGAATCATTGAGGGGGAAATTTTCTATGTCACTGAGTGGCATAATTTAAATTATCCACCGCGTCTTCAAAACCCGCCAATTTGCCAAATGGATGCGTAAAAACGATCTGACGGATGAGACTTTGTGCTTGGCCGTGAGCGAGATGGTCAGTGGCTTGGTGGATGCCGATTTGGGTGGTGATGTGCTCAAGAAGCGGGTTGCTTTGCCGGGTCGCGGCAAGCGGGGCGGCACCCGCACATTGGTGGCGACGCGCAAGGCCAGCCGTTGGTTTTTTGTGTTCGGGTTCGAAAAGAACGAAAAGGCCAATGTGACCAGCACCGAGCTGGAAGCTTTGCAGTGGCTGGCCAAACAACTGCTGGACTTGTCCGGTGCTCAGCTTGAAGTCGCGGCGCAAGACGGATCATTACAGGAGATTTGCCATGAGCACTAAAGCGAAATCCAAGGCTAAACCCCAAATCTCCAGCCGTGTGTTGGAAACGGTTTACGAAACAGCGGCCGACCTGGAGCGTTTGGGTTTTATCGACAAGCGCAAGATGCAAAAGCTCGACGCGCTGTGCATGGAGCCGATTGCGCCTTATGACAGCGCCCAAATCCGCGCCCTTCGCGAACAGCACAACCTCAGTCAGACGGTGATGGCTTCGGTGCTCAACACGAGTGCGTCCACCGTGCGCAAATGGGAGATCGGTGAAAAACATCCCAGCGGCCCGTCGCTCAAGTTGCTGAACTTGCTGGACCGCAAGGGGTTGGATGCGTTGTTGTGATTCGCTAGACGAAAACGAGCTGACCCTGCCCGCGATGCCCAGCGCCTGACCGAGCTGAAACCGCACGAGCAACACTACTGGCGCTTGGTGGCCAAGCGCAAAGGCACCCAAGAGTTGCGCGTGCGCTTCTTCGCGCAAGAACTGCGCACCCCGCAGCCGGTGAGCATCAAGCGGTTGGAGAAGGCTTGGGAACATTTGAATCATTGATTCAAGGAGCGAAGGCCCCGAAGGGGGATGCTTGTTTAGTCAACATGTGTGTGCTCTTTCGAGCTCGCTTACTGAAAAATTACATCAGTAACCGTAAGTGTGACTTCGTTGCAACTCAGTCGCACGATCTTTGCCTAAATCAAGCATCCCAATCCATACTATGCCACAGCGTACACAGGGCGAAGTTGCCTTCTGCGCAATGTATGTTCGATAGCTACTCCATTCCAATCAACGAATCCAATCACTTTAGCCACTTCATCTAGTGTGGCGTTTGATGGATTTCCACCAAATATTTTTTTATATAGGTCTCTTTTTTGTGCTGTACTTAAATCTGGTGCACTGAGGATGTCGCAAAAAAAGTGGAAACTCTCGCTATTTTGGCGGATTAAATTTTTATCAAATTTTGTAGCCAATGCTTTGTCATTTAATTTTTGCAACTGACTCGAAAAAAATTGTTTGTCTTTGAGAAAACAAAATTTTAACGAAATGTATTTGAAGTAAGTAATATCACCATCTGTAATTTCATCAAGAATTCTGACAACATCTGGCAGTTTCAAAAATGCATTGCCTAGATTATGTGCGCCGCATATTAAAGCGTTGAAAAGCTCCACTGAGTCATGGCGAGAATGCTGATCACTCTCCTTGTATGCTAATTTGCAAAGGAGTACTAACTCCTCTGAAACAAGGTGTTCAATTTGGTTCCAGTATTCTTTAGATACTGCCGATCGCATGCCGGAAATCAAACTCAACAACTGGCACAGTCCATACGTTGTCCTTACCCGCAAATCAACAGCAGCAACATAAAAAGCACACTCCAAAACTCTTTGAATTGTGTAATTCCAATTAGCGGCCCAAGCGCCACTACTATCGGAAACCTCCCTGTTAGTCATACGTACAAGCGAACGCAAATCACCAAGCAAGCTTCCACTGACGTGACCAACTTGCACATCATATTGATGGACGATTGAACGTACAGAATTAAGTAATCCCCCAATAGTATGGCGTTCATCAGAGGATAGTTTTTCACCTTGCTCCCAGTTTTCTCCCATCACCGTCCGTTTCGCGTTACTTATGGAAGCCCTTAGAGCCGTCCGTGCTTGACTCAATGACGTAACAAATGGTCTTTCAAAACTTCTAACCTTAGATTCATTTACATAAAGTTTGAACTTGCTAAGGTGATGGCGAATAACTTTTTCTATCTTTGTTAAATTTTCATTTGTATTGGAGAAAATCGAAAAATCATCAACATATCGTCTAATTGAATAATCTTGTCCTTCAACAAGTTTATATTCCAACCTGAGTTGAGATTGGACAGCAACATCTATGCCTTGAAGAATTATTTCTGCAAATATACGGGAGATTTCAGGTCCAACGACAATCCCATTTGTTTCATTGTGATTTGCACGTTGCATCAATGTGTCATAGGCTGCTTCAAAATAGTATGTTCCAAGATTATTTTTGGCAAAATCTTTACTTCTGGTAGCCCAGGTCAATGAATGCGTATAGATCCCATAAAAGCACTTCGAAATGTCAATTTGCCTCAAATGAGAAAAGCGTTTTTCTAATCGAACAAATTCTTTTGATTCATAGAACTTGTTGAGTAGTGAATACTTCTCATATGAGAAGTAAGAAACTAATTTCGACAGTTCGATTTCTATTTCATTTGATCTGATTTCAACTTGTCCAACTTTATGGGTTACTTCATTATTTTTTGCTCTTGCAACATAAACTGCTGCTAATGCTGCAGGATGTCGAAGTGAAAACTGACTTCTGCGGCATTGATCAAGTATTGCATTTTCATACTGAGCGTAGAAATCACAAAACTCTAACTGAAGCAACGGATGGATCATACTTAATAATGTTTGTCGCGAACTATCTTTCCTTATCGAATAATTGTAGGGAATTGTGACCTTATCAGCTTTTGAGAAAATATTTGCCAATAAAGTAGTCGCATCTGGACTAATTTTTTTACTGCGGCCGTAGTAAAGGCCTTCGTTTCCAAATATCACTGGCAATTCATACGGCAAGGTCTCCGTTAGCAGTGGTCTGTAATGCCATGAATTCTTTATTTTCTTAAACATTACGCCAAACTTTCTTGATTTCTGTTACTTCGATTGCATCAAATTTTTCCGAATACTTTAATGAAAATCCTTTGAAAAAAGAAATGGCACGAAGCTGTGTAAGTTGCGAGGCGCTAAGACTAACGCGCATTCCAGTCGTATTTTTTAACAAAGAATTATAAAATGCATCTAATGCTTTAAGTTCAGCACCTTCATACTGAATAAGATCGCCTCCCTTGTATGTACCACATAATTTGTAGTTATAATAAATTCCAGATTTTACATCTTTAGATGTTTTTATCGAGCTTGCCCCATGACGTAAAACCGTAAAGTTGCCAGCCAAAAATCTAAGCCGCATGTGTAAAAGTGAAAATTTACGATCTTTAGCGTAAGCTTTTAATGCGCAAAAAATTCTGGTTTTTATTTTTAAAATCTTTTTTTCCGCAATCTCTACCTTAACAATTCGATGCATTTTTCCAATTGCCAAATTAGAAAAAATGTATTTATAACCTAAATACTCGAAATCCGTTTTTTGTTGGTCTGCTTTTTCTTTGCAATCAACGTCTATTCGGTCTTCCTTTGCTTTATTGAAGTGCATCCCGGCTGGAAGTAGACTTAACAACTCATGCTCAATTTCCTCTGGTGATTTAAAAGAAAAAATAAGAATGTCATCGGAATATCTAAAGTATCGATAAACACCTTGCAATCCACGTACTGCCTTGTCAAAATCTTCCATTGCGAGCTCCGCAAGCACCGGACTCAGAGAAATTCCACGAGGAAGTCCTTGTGTGGAACCAAGACAAAAAGTTTGAAAATAAACTTCGATGAACTGTTTAATGACCGAGGGCATATAAGCGCTGCGTGCAACTTTAATTTTTAACTGCTCGATTGGAATCGACTCATAAAAAGAGGAGATATCTCTACGTAAAATATACATTGGAGTTGAGTCTGTGAGCGCCTCAATCACAGATCTTACTGTTCGATCTCTATTTTTAATGTCAACTCGGAACCTATGGCTTAAAAATTTCGATACAAAGCGAAGAATTAGAGTTTGCGAGTAATCTGATAATGATGAACAGTCTCGGTTTTTGATTTTTGAAATATTAATTGGTCCAAAAAAAGGAAAACCTGTTGCTGCTGTGTCAATTGCCTTTTTGATGATCGAATCTCTATCTTTTTTTAAATCTATTTGAAAACGTCGTGAGTCTCCTGCACGAATTACGGCAGAGAATGTTCGTTCATCAAAATTGATCAGCATAAATAGTCCTATCTGATTTTAATAAAAATTAAATTTTATTGATAAGTGAGTTTTGATGATTAATAATGTATTTTAGTTATACAAATATCGCTGCATCCCCACAAACGCCTGCCTAACCTGCACCGCATCCCCCAAATCCGCCATCGCGTCATGCAGCGCGTTGTTGTAGCGCAGCTTCAGCAGTGGGGTGAGCTTGTCGGCGTCGAGTTGGTCTACGCCTTGGGTCACGTACTGGTCCAGCACAAACGTTAAAAACGCTTGTTGCTTTTGCCCGTAGGTCATCGCGTTGTGCGCCTTGGCGCGATCTGCTCGGGTGGCGCGTGTCTCGGTGGGCAGCGCAAAGGCCACGTAGGCCAGCACGTCGAAGAGGTCGCTTTTCTCGGCTTCGATGATGCGTTGCATTTCGCGCAGCGGGTCGCGGCCAAAGCCTTTGTCTGCCAAGCCGCTTAGCAGCGCTTTGCGCGTGGTTGGGTCGGCCCACAGGGTGCGCAGTTCATCTTCGTTTTTGAAGAAATCGGGCAGGGCGCCAAACAAGCTTTCCAAAAACTGAGCGGGTGACAGCGGCTTGCCGTCTGGCCCCCAGTAGCTGGTGGAGGTGATGTGCTGGAGGGTGCGTGTTTTGCCGTCGGCCAGTTTGACCACCAGCTTGGCCGGGCGGTCTTCGCCTGACATGCTCACTTTGGGTGGCTCGGTCGGGTCTTGTGGTTGCCAGCTCGGCGGCAAAGGCTTTTCGGTCGGTGGTTCTGGCTGCACAGGTTCGCCGTCCCATTCCGGGTCGCTGAACAGGTGGTGCGCCTTCACAAAGTCGTAGATCGTGAAGTAATCCTTGCCGTCATACAGGCGCGTGCCGCGCCCGATGATTTGTTTGAACTCGATCATCGAATTCACAGGCCGCATTAGCACGATGTTGCGCACGTTGCGGGCGTCCACGCCTGTGGAGAGTTTTTGCGACGTGGTCAGGATGGTGGGCAGCGATTTCTCGTTGTCCTGAAATTGGCTCAGGTGCTGCTCGCCCAGCTTGCCGTCGTTGGCCGTCACGCGCACGCAGTAGTCGGGCGCGGGGCTGGTCTTGATCTGGTTGATCAGGTCGCGCACCAGCAGGGCGTGCTGCTGGGTGGCGCAAAACACGATGGTCTTTTCGCGCTGGTCGATGCTGTCCATGAACAGCTTGACGCGGTAGGCCTCGCGCTCTTTGATCTCGATGCTGCGGTTGAAGTCTTTTTCTTCGTAGCGCTTGCCTTGCTGCACTTCGCCGTCCAGCACCATGTCGTCGGCGGTGTAGACGTAATCGTCCAGCGTGGTCACGATCTGCTTGACGCGAAACGGCGTCAAAAAGCCATCGTTGATGCCGTCCTTGAGCGAGTAGGTGTAAACCGGGTCGCCAAAATAGCCATAGGTGTCGGCGTTGATCGTGCGCTTGGGTGTTGCCGTCAGGCCCAGCTGCACGGCGGGGCTGAAGTATTCGAGGATGGCCCGCCAGCTGCCTTCGTCGTTCGCGCCGCCCCGGTGGCACTCGTCGATGATGATGAAGTCAAAAAAGTCCGGCGGGTATTCGCCAAAGTAGGGCGTTTCACCCGGCCCGCTCATGAAGGTCTGGAAGATCGTGAAGAACACGCTGCCGTTCTTGGGCACGCGGCCTTTCTTCTTGATGTCGCTGGGGTCGATGCGCACCACCGCATCTTCGGGGAAGGGCGAGAACGCGGTGAACGCCTGATCGGCCAGGATGTTGCGGTCGGCCAAAAACAAAATGCGTGGGCGGCGGCTGGGCTCGGTGCCTTCTTTCCAATCCTTCAGGTTCCAGCGGCTGTGAAACAGCTTCCACGCCAGCTGAAACGCGATGAAGGTCTTGCCCGTGCCTGTGGCCAGCGTCAGCAGCACACGGTCTTTGCCGTTGGCCACTGCCTCCAGCACGCGGGTGATGGCGCTCTCTTGGTAATAGCGACCCGTCCAGGTGCCGCCTTTGTCTTCGAGCGGGACGGCGGCAAAGCGTTTGCGCCAAGCGGCCGCTTGCGCCTCGCTCTCGCCAAAGGCCATGTCCCACAGCTCATCGGGCGTGGGGTAGCGGGTCACTTCGCCCTCGGCCCCCGTGTGCATGTCGATGCCGTAAATGCCCTGGCCGTTGGTGGCATAGGTGTGGCGAATGGCCAGCTTGGCCGCGTAGCTCTTGGCCCACGCCCTCGGTCAGCGGCTTGGCCCAAGCCTTGGCCTCGATCACCGCCAGCTTGGTGTTGCGGTAGACCAGCACATAGTCGGCAATGTCGGCCCGCGCCCGCTTGCCCGCGCCTTGCAGGCGGCCCGCCGTGATGTTGTGCTCCCGCAAGATGCGGCTGCCATCCACCTGGCCCCAGCCTGCGGCGGCCAGGGCCGGGTCGATGTGTTCGGCGCGGGTTTCGGCTTCGTTCATGGATCGGTCTTTCACACCTTCTTGCGCGGTGTTTTTTGAACCGTTGCAGTTTTTGCAACAGTTGATTTGGCTTTTAATTTTTTGTTGGGGGGTGCCAGATAGTTGTCGCCTGTCACCACAGATCGGCCTGTTTGCTGCTCCAGCTGCTGGCGGGCTTGCTTGGCAATGCGACCACCCATCACTGCAGCCCCTTTGTTTTCTTGTAAACCGGTCGCCTGCTGGGTTTCTGCCACTTGTCGGGTTGAGAGTTCAGCCAGCGCTGTGAAGATCAGTTCGGCCTCGCTCATGTGGTCACGCAGATTGTGTGTTTTCAGGCCCTTGATGTTCTTATGCTCTTTCACACTCACGCCCGACCACTCTTGGTGAATGATGTTGGTGAGCATGGCGAATTCGTCGCCGCTTTTCACATCATGTTCGCGCCAATAGTCGGTCAGCTTGTTGCGGGTTTCCTGCCCCGTCATGCGTTGCTGAATCCACTTGTCGCTGCGGCCATGCTGCTGCCATGTCTCACGGGCGCGGTTGAGCGACAGGGCGGGGTCGGTCATTTCCTGCATGCGCTCGTAGCCCACCTTGGCCAGCCAGAGCTTGATGGGTTCTGCCTTGGGGCTGGGGATGGACTGCACCAAGCGAAGCAGCGTAGTTGCTTCTGCGCAGTCTGTTTCACGCAAACGGCCGTCTGTTGAGGCTAATTTCAACTGTACGATTTTCTCGTACAGTTGGTTGGAACCCGCTTCTTGCGCCAGTTTGCGCTTGAGATCCGACCAGTAGCGACGAGCGCTGCTGCTATCAGTCAGGACCTGCACGACGTCCACCACCGAGAACCACCAAGTCTCACTGGCTTCGTCATAAACACGGCGAATGTCTTTGCCGTCGAAGTGCGTTGCTGCAATGTTCATGAACCAGTCCTCAAATGCTTGTGATGATTTGGACCATATGGAGGACATCCTCTATATGGTCGCCCAACCTATAGCTGCATGTTGCGCACGTTTTGCTGGCGCTCCGACCGGGGTCGATGTGTTCGGCGCGGGTTTCAGCTTGGTTCATGGCTGTAGCCCTCGGTCCGCGTCCATGCGGGTGCCGGATGACACGGCGGTTTGCTGAGCATCTGTCAACTTGACCTGCGCAATCTGGAGCCAAGCCACTGCGTCCTTGGCGTTGGTCGCTTGCTGTTTGACGGGGGCATCTGGCTCACTGGCCAGGCGCTGAAAAGATCGCAGCATCAAACTGTCCAATCAGTGGAATGCGAGGGCTTTGGGCAACCTCTTGGGCAAAGCTTTCACGGTCTGTCACCTGTTTTTTGAATGCTTCTATCGTACACGCAGTGGCGTGCACCTTTCGGCCCAACTGGCGACCTGCAGGCCTGAGTGCGGCGTTGACCTTGAGTTCAGAAGTTGTGCCCAGAATCAGCACGTCGACATCGCTGTTGGCAGTGGCTTGGCCCCGGGCCACTGAGCCAAACACCAAGGCCACTTCGATCCCATCGAGTTTCTCAAGGGTTTCACGCAGCGTGCGCACCAGCGCGCTGTCTTGCTGCATGAGGGTCACCAGCGGTGCCAGCTGCGGGTCTGTGCTGGCGTAATAGCGGGGCAGGCCATCTTGCTGACGGCGCTGCACCAGGCCAGCCACGGCCCAGCGCTTGAGCAGCCGGGCCGTGTTACCGGGGTCTATGCCTGAAGCTGCGGCCAGCTCACGCGGCCCATAGCCCCGGCCTGGCTCGGCAAACAGTGCTTGAAGCACTTTGAATCGGGCCTGACCGCCAAAAACCTCGATGAGCTGGGCTTCGTTCATGGTTTGATGTTCAATTGACAACGATGTTGTCGAATATACATCAATGTGGTCAGATTAACAACAGGAGGCTTGTTTTTGGGTTTATGGCAACCGACGACGGACACGGGTTTCAAAATACCTGCTGAGATTGCCTGAGGTAGTCCAAAAAGTTCAAGTGAGCCACCTGCACGCCGGGCAAGTCACACACGGCAGGGATTTTCCGCTTGGTCGGTTCGTTCTGTTTGCCGAACTGGCGCTTTTCATCGGTCACCAAGGTGGTCCCGTGGTACTGCGCGGAGGCAATGATCAGGATGTCGTTTTCGTCAACGCCCTTTGGGTGGTACTTGTCGTTCTGGATGCCCACTTCATCCTTGATTTGCTTGGCGGCCTGGAGAACCGCATTGCCCATGGGCAAGCGACGAATGTTCTGGGACTTGAGCCATGTGGCGCAATCGGGGGATTTGTGACCTACCTCTTCAAGGGCGACCGTAGGAATCGACAGCCTCTGGTCCTGTATTTCACCTGCCAACCAGTCCCACAAACCGGGAAACTGGGTGAATGGGTAGTTGTCCCACGCGTGGAGGATGGATGAGGCGTCAAGGGTGTGCACAGAACCGCTCCAGCGCGTGCACATCTGCAATCTTCAAACCGTCCAGGTAGCCACTGGCTTTGGACAGCGTGATGTGCTGCGCGCTGAGGGAGTCAAGCACTGTGCGCACATACCGATCACCAAACATGTGTCTGGGTTCGCGATACCGGTATGCGCGCGACCCACCCTGATCTTCATTGTTATAGGTTCTGTCCGATACCAACTCGCGGTAGGCCATATAGACAGCCAGGGGCAGTCGCCCCACGTCCATGAGCCTGCGCAAGATGACTTCGGTGCTCGCGCCCCACTTCAAATGGTGGGGTCGGAGCCATTCGTCCAGCATGGCCACCTCTGCCGGGCGGCTCAAGTCGTCGATTTGCTTGAAAAACGCGTCTGGCACCAAAACCAGACCGGCAAACTGGTTCGCCTCACGTTCGCGGCCTTGGGTACTGCGCAAGTCGGATTCTTCGTCGATCCAGCTGGTCTTGTGCAGCAGCACATGGGCCAGCTCATGCATGAGCGTGAAGCTTTGAGCGGCTTCGCTGGCCATCTTTTTGACGACGATGACCGGGCATTGCTCGTCGTACAGAGCAAAGCCAGCAATTGGGCTTTCCTTGGCGATTTGCCATTTGCCGTTGTAGCCGTTGGTGCGGAAGACCAGAATGCCCTTGGCTTCGACCGCTTCGCGTAAAGACTCGAAATTGTTTTTGTCGCCCAAGCCCAGCCACTGGCGCACATGGCGGGCGGCAGTGGCCACATCGCGGCTGGGCAGGTCGAGCGCTTCAAAGGGCGTCCAAGCGTCGCTGTCCAGCTCATCCTGCAGACTCAGGAAAATCTGGCGTTGCTTTTCAACGCGTTCGATCAGGTTCTTGAGTCGAGGGGAGAGTTCAGGGTTTTGGCTGGCCAGGGTGCGAAACTGGGGCGTGTGGACATGTGGTGCCTCTACCGGTTCCGCTTCCAGAAAAAAGAGCACGCCACGGCCAAAGAAATCGGCCACGCTGCGCAGTTGGTTGAAGGTCAATCCTTCGCCATCGTGCATCACAGCAGACATGCGATCCGCCGATATGCCAACCTCGGCCGCAAGCGCCTCCGGCGTGATGCCATGATCGGCACAACACCAGGCAATGCGGGCGGGGTTGATCGACTGTATACGGTCCATAGACTTCATTTTATAGAACGACCCTGACTAACTCATCAGGGAAAACCAATGGCCTCACAATTGCCCGCTGAAGGCTTGGTGAAGCAGCGATTTTTTGAGATCGTCGAGGGCGGTGAGTTTTTGGCGGTAGATGGATTCGAGGCGCTCAGATTCTGTGCGTAGCTCGTCAAGCTTTTCAACGATTTTCTGCTGCTCAGCAAGCGTGGGGATGCTGATAGGAAAGGCTCTGAGATAACCCAGGCCAACAAATTTTTGTGTTGTGCCTTTTGCTTCAGATTGCATTTTTGCAATCACTGAAGGTGTGCTGAGGTAGTACTGAAGAAAGTAGCTGTTCTGTGTTTCTGGGACTTTCAACAAGGCCACATTTTTGATGGCGAAGTTGGGTTCGATTTCTACAACCGTGGGATTGCCAATCGTGCCGATCATTGCCAGCAACACATCACCCTGATGTACAGCGCTTCGTTCGTTGATCTTCGCGTAATCCAGCTCAGCAATTAACGTGAAAGAACAACAACTGCAGACAAGCCTGTGCCTGGCCTCGGCGAAGGCCAGCGCCGTTGACCGCCACGTGTTCTGATCAGATTGGCCTGGTTATGAATTCGTGTTTGACCAACATTTGTA
>NZ_NESL01000010.1 GCF_003063435.1 Limnohabitans sp. 2KL-1
CCAAAGTGTAGCAAATGGCAGGTCGCATGACAACGTAACTTGCCAGCACGTATTGCACTCAATATTGCCACTACAAAAAAATCAGAAGATCAGTTGCAAGTGCTTGATTTTGTTGAGGCCGGAGGCGAAAAAGGGCGAAAAATCGGGATTTGGTGTCGAACTCGGGCTTGCAGCTTTGCACGTCCTCAGACTCTCACTCTCGTTCGGTCCTTCACGGTCTCCATCCGGCCTTGTGGGCCTCGTACTGCCGCTACTACGACCTCTGCTGACTTCTCGCTCCGGCTCAAGCCGTCGCCCTTTCAGGCACAAGGCGAGATCTCCCCAGGTAAGGGTCGCACACCTTCATCGCACAACCGCCGCATTTACGCCACCTCGCCTTGGTCACAAGAGCTTTGCAGTAATGGGCCTGCTCGCCCTGCTTGGCAACGCCTTCTATACGGTTCTTGTTCATCGGCTCACGATTTACGCTCCACGCTTCCTTCCCACGCTCGGTCACCCTCACGCAGTTGCGCTTCGCTTTGCTCACTGTGACCAGCTCGCAGCGGGACTTGCACCCGCAGGTGTGCGCCCATGCTGGGCGCACCCCAAAAAGAAGACCCGCATACGCGGGTCTTCTTTTGTCATCTGCACACCGGTTTAAATGCCGATGGCACCCCCGTCTTTGCGTGTCACGATGAAGGTCGATGAACGAGGGCGCTTGGTCGAGCCTGTGGTTGTCTGGCTGTCAGGCCAGGCACTGGTCGGCGCAGCCAAACTGCCGTTTTCACCAGGGTGCTGCACGTTGCAGAACATGGTTTTACCGTCCGGCGTCACGGCCACACCCGTGATCTCGCAATCCTTGGGGCCGACCAGGAATCGGCGCACGGTGCTGTCTGTGGCGTTGGCACCTTTGATGGTGGCGGTACCGCCTGCTGCCGTGGCTTTACCGCCATCGCCCACTTTGCCCGGTACGGCGGCCAGCATCATGCAGTTGGTGACGTCGGTATAAGCCCCGTCATCGGTCTGGATCCAGAGCATGCCGCGTGGATCGAAGTACAAACCATCCGGGCTGGAAAAATCATTGACAGCCGTCAGGCCCGACAAGTTGACGTCTGCGGCTGCTTTTTCTTCGGCGGCAAACAGGTAGATGTCCCAGTCGAACTTGGTCGCGGCCACACTGCCTGCGTTCTCTTTCCAACGGATGATGTGACCGTGCGGGTTGCCCTTGTTGGTCTTGG
The DNA here is from genome assembly GCF_003063435.1 of Limnohabitans sp. 2KL-1. Lineage (GTDB taxonomy): Bacteria > Pseudomonadota > Gammaproteobacteria > Burkholderiales > Burkholderiaceae_C > Limnohabitans_A. Next base: position 1,218 of record NZ_NESL01000010.1, read on the forward strand.
TACTGCCATCGGCATTGGTGTATGTGTCGCTGTAGTAACGTGGGTTGGCAGCATCCGGCTTGAGCTGCACGCCCGTCGGGGTCGCTGCCGGGTCAATGCGGTTGCTGTTGTTGGTGAGGGTCATGTAGGCCTCGCCATTGAGAGGGTTCACGGCACCCCACTCAGGTCGGTCCATCTTGGTCGCGCCCAAGCTATCGGCCGCCAAGCGGGCGTTGATCACCACGTCGCCTTGGTTGGCAAAGGCATACAGGGCATTGGTGCTGTCCAGGCCGTTCTTGCCATGGGTCAACTCCAGCCAGGCACCCGTGCCATCGGCGTTGAACTTGGCCACGTACAAAGTGCCTTCGTCCAGGTATTTGGCGCCTGCAGCCAAGCCGCCATTGACATCGCTGGCGCTCCACAAGGCTTTGGAGACAAACTTGTAGATGTATTCGTTGCGCGCATCGTCGCCTTGGTACATCACGATGGGTTGTCCGACCACAGCGGGGGCAGGCCATGCGCCTTCGTGGTTGAAGCGGCCCAAAGCCGTGCGTTTGACGGGCACCGAGGTGTTGTTGAACGGATCGATTTCAACCACCCAGCCAAAGTTGTTGGCCGTGTTGCGGTAATCTTCTGCAGCGCTGGCACCCACTACAGACGAGGACCAGCGCACGAACAAGTCATCGCTACCTGCGGTGTCCCACTGGTAGGGGCTTTTGCGGTTTTCAGGCAAACCATAACGCTTGAGCGAGACCACATCCTTGGCGTCGCGCTTAACGTCATCACCAGCCGCCCGGCCCACCACGTTGAGCCAGTTTTCTTCGCAGGTCAAGTAGGTGCCCCAAGGCGTGTAGCCGTTGGCGCAGTTGTTGTTGGTGCCTCGGGTTTTGGTGCCATCAGCAGAAAATTTGGTTTTCAGCAGGTCATTGCCTTTGGCAGGGCCAGCAAACGCCATTTCGGTGGCCGATGTGATGCGGCGGTTGAATTTGGAGCCACGCACCATGCCCATGTCATTGCCAGTGGTGCGCTTGACTTCTGCCACGCTCACGCCGTGGGCATAGATTTCCTTTTCGACTTCACTGGGTACGCGAGCAGCACCAGCAGTCATGCCAGCCGGGTGCAGCGCATAGGGCTGAACCACATACTCATGGTTCACGCACAGCAAGCCACGATCCGATCGGTTGGCATCGAACTTGCCGTCTTCGGACAACCCAAAGAAATACATGCCATCGTGACCATCTCCGATGCGGCGGTTGTAAGAGTCGGCCGTTTCGCTGCCATCGTTTTTCCAAGATGCGTCGCCATAGTGCAACGGATCTCCCAACGAATGAAGAATGCTGACCTGGTAGCCCTCTGGCACGGTCACCACGTCATTTTTGTTCTTGGCCACAGCGGAAAAACCAAGTGCCAATGCCGAGGCAACGTCCGTGGCATCTGTACCGCCACAGGCGGTCAGACCGAACCCGCCCAGCAACGCGGTGGTGGTCACACCCACGCCACCTTTGAGCGCTTGGCGACGGCTGAGACGAACGGCCAACAAGTCATTCATGTGCAAGTTGGATGAAGCATTGACAACCGCGTTGTCGTCGTATTCGTTATGGTCGCTCATGAGCATTCCTTGAGTTGAAAAGATTAGATGATTGTGGAAATGCATGTTGTCATTGCTGTGAAAATCACATGAAGATTTCATGACACCCTTGGCCATCAGACGCGCTCACCACGCCCCCAAAGCACGGGCACAATGGCAACATGCAAAGACCCATTCCTTTCATTGCCCCTGAAGTGTTTGATGATGCCGATGCCGCCCTGCAGCGGGTGCAGGCCATATACGAGCAAAGCCTGAACCACCTGCGCGACGCGATGCGCCGCTATGTGGCGGGCGAGCCCATGGTGGACAAAATCCGCGCCTGCTACCCCTTTGTGCGGCTGCAAACCACCACCGGCTGGGTACCCCCCCAAAACCTGGAGGCCGAATGGTTGAGCTACGGCTTTGTGGCCACCGCAGGGCGCTACGAAACCACGCTGACGCGCCCCGACCTGTTTGCCGTGTACCTGCGCCAGCAGTTTGCATTGCTGCTGGCCAACCACGGCGTGGCACTCGAAGTGGGCACCAGCCAGTTGCCGATTCCGGTGCATTTTTCGTTTGCCGAGAACGACCACATTGAAGGCGAGATGAGCGCCGAGCGCCGCGCCCAGATGCGCGAGGTGTTTGACCTGCCCGATCTGACGGCCATGGACGACGGCATTGCCAACGGCACCTACGAGCCCGCGCCCGGCCAGTGCGCACCGCTGTCACTGTTCACCGCGCCGCGCATCGACTATTCACTGCACCGGCTGCGCCACTATTGCGGCACCAATCCGGCGCACTTTCAGAACTTTGTGCTGTTCACCAATTACCAGTTTTACATTGACGAGTTCATCGCACTGGGCCGCGCCGAGATGGCCAAGGCGGACAGCCCTTATGTGGCCTTTGTGGAGCCGGGCAACGTGGTCACGCGCCGCGTGGGCCTGAGCGCCCAAGCCGAAGACGCCTTGGGCGCGGCCCCGCCACGCCTGCCGCAAATGCCGGGCTACCACCTGGTGCGCGAAGACCACAGCGGCATCACCATGGTCAACATCGGGGTCGGCCCGGCCAACGCCAAGACCATCACCGACCACATCGCGGTGCTGCGACCGCACAGCTGGCTGATGCTGGGCCACTGCGCGGGTCTGCGCACCACGCAGCAGTTGGGCGACTACGTGCTGGCCCACGCCTATGTGCGCGAAGACCATGTGCTCGACGAAGAACTGCCGCTGTGGGTGCCGATCCCGGCACTGGCCGAGATTCAGGTCGCACTGGAGCGTGCAGTGTCCGAGGTCACGGGTTGTCATGGTGCGGACCTCAAACGACTCATGCGCACCGGCACCGTGGCCAGCACCGACAACCGCAACTGGGAACTGTTGCCCGACAACACACCGCAGCGCCGCTTCAGCCAGAGCCGAGCCGTCGCGCTCGACATGGAAAGCGCCACGATCGCCGCCAACGGGTTCCGCTTTCGGGTGCCCTATGGCACCTTGCTGTGCGTGAGCGACAAGCCGCTGCACGGCGAGATCAAGCTACCCGGCATGGCCAACCACTTTTACCGTGAGCGGGTGAACCAGCACCTGCAGATCGGCATCCGCGCATTGGAGTTGCTGCGCGCCGCAGGCCCGGCCCAACTGCACAGCCGCAAGCTGCGCAGCTTTGCCGAGGTGGCGTTTCAGTAAAACGTCTGCCGACTCTGCTCCCTCACCCCATCGCCAGACACCCGAAAGACAGCGGGGTCAAAGCCTCAACCCTACAATGGCATGATGAAAATCCTCTTCGTTGCCGACCCTCTTGAGTCCTTCAAAATTTACAAGGACACCACGTTTTCGATGATGCGCGAAGCGCAAAAGCGCGGCCACCAGGTCGTGGCTTGCGAGATGACCGATGTGCGCTGGCAGCAAGGCGAAGCGGTATCGGCGCAGGTGCGCGAAATTCGACTGACAGGCGACCCAACAACCTGGTTCACCGAAACGAGCACCGGCCGCGCCGCATTGAAAGAGTTTGATGCGGTGGTCATGCGCAAGGACCCGCCCTTTGACAGCGAATACTTTTACGCCACCCACCTGCTGGGTCAGGCCGAGCGCGAAGGCGCCAAGGTCTTCAACAGCCCGGCCGCGCTGCGCAACCACCCCGAAAAACTCGCCATCATGGAGTTTCCTCAATTCATTGCGCCGACCTTGGTCACGCGCAACGAGGCGGACATCCGCGAATTCCACGCCACGCACGGCGACATCATCCTCAAGCCCCTGGACGGCATGGGCGGCATGGGCATCTTCAAAGTCGGCGCAGACGGTCTGAACCTGGGCGCGATCATTGAAACGCTCAACCGGGATGGCGCGCAGACCGTGATGGTGCAAAAGTTTTTGCCTGGCATTGCACAAGGCGACAAGCGCGTGCTCTTGATTGGCGGCAAACCCGTGCCTTTTTGCCTGGCACGTATTCCGCAAGGCGGCGAGGTGCGTGGCAATTTGGCTGCGGGTGGCAAGGGCGTGGCCCAGCCGATTTCGGCACGCGACCGCGAAATCGCAGAAGCCTTGGGTCCGATCCTGTTTGCGCGCGGACTGATGCTGGTGGGCTTGGACATCATTGGCGACAGCCTGACCGAGATCAACGTGACCAGCCCGACCTGCTTTCAAGAAATCACAGACCAGATGGGTTGCGATGTGGCGGCGCTGTTCATGGACGCGGTGGAAGCTGCGCTTTAAGCGCTGCGCCTTGAAGCCCGGTCAACCCGTCTGTCGGACCTGAAGGTCCGACCTACCCTTTCAGATCGCCGTCTTCAAAGGTGTACAAGCGCCCTGGCTCAAAGGCCACCCAGGCTTCGTCGGTGGTCAGCGGGGCGGTGACCACCACCGCCACCCGATCGGTCTCACGGGTGTGATCGGCAAAATTCACACTCAAATCGTCATCACTCAACGTCGCCTGCGTGAATGGGTGTCTGCGCAACACATAGTGCAGGTTGGTGGTGGCATGCGCCCACAGCGCCTGCCCGTTGGACAACAAGAAATTGAAAGTGCCAAACCGGGCAATTTGCGGCACCAGCTCGCGCAAAGTCAATGACAACTCCGCCACGCTCGGCACGCTGGCGTGCGACTTGGCCAGCTCTTGCATAAGCCAGCAAAACGCACGTTCGCTGTCGGTCTGGCCCACGGGCTTGAAGCTGCCGTGCAGGCGCGGCGCGTAGTCCACCAGATTGCCGTTGTGCGCAAACACCCAGTATCGGCCCCAAAGTTCACGCACAAAGGGGTGGCAATTTTCCAGGCTCACCACGCCTTGCGTGGCCTTGCGGATGTGGGCAATGACGTTGCGGCTTTTGATCGGGTAACGGCGAATCAGCTCGGCAATGGGTGAGCTGCTGGCGCTTTGGTGGTCCACAAAGTGGCGCACACCCTGTCCTTCAAAAAAGGCGATGCCCCAGCCGTCGCCGTGGTGGTCGGTGTTGCCCCCGCGCTGCGCAAAGCCGCTGAAGCTGAAGGTCACATCGGTCGGGGTGTTGCAGTTCATGCCGAGCAGTTGGCACATGGTTCAGTCCTTGGCGGCCACAACCGTGGATTCGCCCATTTTCCACGCGGCCAGCAAGGCGAGCGCGGTGATCACAGCAAGGAATTCAAAGGTCTCGTTAAAGGCCCGCAGACCTGCTGCGCCGCCGGCCACGGACCCCACAGCCTGCTGCGAAGCGGCATGGACCGCCAAACGCCACTCCAGCACGATGGCGCAAATGCTCACACCGGCCGCGCCGCCCAGCATGCGGGCAAAACCGATCACGCTGGAAGCCTGCGGGATCAGATCCTTGGGCAAGCCACGCAAAGCGCCCAGATTGAGCGAAGGCAAGATGAAGCCCAGGCCAATGCGACCCAGGATCACCAAGAACCACAACAAGGTCAGGCCCGCCGCCGGGTGCACCAGCGGCATGAGCGCAAACGACAGCGCCAGCAAGGCCAGGCCCCAGCTCACCCAATGGGCCGGAGGAAAACGGTTGGACAAACGCCCCACCACCGCGATGGTCACGGCCAGCAAAATACCCGCCGGCAGCAAAGCCGCGCCAATGTAGGACGGCGACAAACCCAGGCCCATCTGCATGTAAACCGGCAGCAAATACGTGGAGCCAAACAGCGCGATGCCATAGGTGAAAGACACCAGCGACCCCATGGCGAAGTTACGGTGGCCAAACACCTGCAGGTTCATGAGTGGGCCGCGCGGCACCTGACGCACTGGCTGCGCTGTCATGCCCTGACGCGACGCTTTGTGTGCGGCAGTGCGACGGGCATGCCGGCGCGGCTGCAACAAATACCGCTGCCAGGCGACAAACACCGCCATGCCCACACCCGCCAGCGCCAGCAACACCACAGCCACCGTGTCGTCGTCACCGCGCAATTGCACCAAACCATTGAGCAGCATCAAGGTCGACGCGCTGGCCAGCGCCAGCCCGATCCAGTCCAGGCCCGGGCTGTCGGCATCGGCCTGCACACCGCCTGGGGCCGATGTGGGCACGTAGCGGCGCGACAGCCACAGCCCCACCATGGCCAGCGGTACCACCATGAAAAAGATCGAACGCCAGCCGAACACATCGACCAGCACGCCGCCAATGCTGGGGCCAATGGCCGGTGCCAGCACCACACCCATGCCAAACAAACTGCTGGCACGGCCCTGCTCTTCGGGTGCAAAAGCTCGCAAGATGATGATGGCGGGTATGGGTTGCACCACGCCTGCAGCCAAGCCCTCGGCCACGCGTGCGGCCATGACCAGCGGGAAATCGTTGGCAAAACCGCCCACCACGCCGCCGCCCAACAGCAGCCACATGCAGACCTCGTAAACCCGGCGATAGCCATAACGCGACAACAGCCAAGGGGTGGTCAGCATGGACACCGTCATCGCCACCATGAAGCCCGAGGTGACCCACTGCACCCGGCTTTGGCCCAGCGTGAAGTGCTGGCTCATGTCGGGAATGGCCACGTTCATGATGGTCGACGACATCACCGCCGCCATGGAGCCCAACATGACCGACAGCAGCAGCAACCAGCGATGGCGTTCGCCGTAGCGGGACCTGAGCGCCTGCAGGCTGTGGGGGTCTTGGGCCTGGGTCATGCGCCCTCGCCCTGGAGTTTGACTTTGGAGATGTCTTCGGATGCGGCCACACAAGCCGCGCAAATGCAGGCCTTGTGGCGCGCCTCTTCGGGCACTTGCTGGAGCAAATCGGCACTGAACTGCACGCGCGTGCACCAGCAGGGGGGCGCAGACGCGGCCTCGGCCTTGATCGTGGCGCTCGCCAATGCCATGGCACAAGCGTTGGACTGGCCACACAGGGGGCAGCGGCAAGGGTCAACAGCAGAACTTTGACGCATCATGGGCGTGGCACTCAATTTTTGCCCTGACGGCGACGCTGCGTATCACGCCAAAGGCGCGTCATCAACACCGCCATGGGCGCGTTGTGCAAGAAAAAATCAAAGATGTCGATGGGTCGGCTCAAGCCGCCTTCGGTGAGCATGCGCCACTTTTCGACCAGATGCGGCTCAGGCACAAAAGGTGCCCCTGCCAAATAAACAGCAATGGCCACCAACCACATCATGGGAATACGATCTATCCAGCGCATCGCGCCCTCCAAAAGCCCTATTTTCAGTCATCCTCGCTCAGCGGCTCAAGGCATCGGCAAAACATCGCCAGAAAGTACCGTAGCCGACCGCACACGGCTCCCGCAGGCCCATGCCGAATTGTTCATACGCCGAGCGGCGGTCGTTGCGCAGGCAGGTCTGGGGCAAGGCCGCCAGTTACAGCGCCGTCACGCGGTCCACCGCGTTGCGCGCCTGCTGGCGGTCGATCGTGATGAGGGTCACCGGGCCTTGCCGGGTCACCTGAACTTCGGTGGGTGTCATGGGCATGACTCAGGCGGGGTAAGCGCGTTGCAAGATGGCATCCACCGCCAGCGAATGGGTGTCGATGCTGCCCACCACGCGTCCCCATTGCGGATCGAAGCGCGTCTGGATGAAGGCATCGGCCACCGCCGTGGGCGCATGGCGCAACAACAAACAGGCTTGCGCAAGCAGCACCAGCCGCTCACAAAATCGGCGGCCCAGGGCTTCAAGCTGCTCGGGCGGCTCGCGCAGCATGGCCAGCAGGCTTTGCAGCGCCTCTCGCAAGCGCGTGTCGTCCCCCACACACTGCCCCAGGTCTAGCAGCAAGGCCTGGGCCAGATCAGGCTCCTTGCCAATGGCCCGCATCACGTCCAGACACATCACGTTGCCCGAGCCTTCCCAGATCGAATTGACCGGGGCCTCGCGGAACAGACGGCCCATGACACCGTCGTCCACATAGCCATTGCCGCCAAAGATTTCCATGGCCTCGCCAGTGATCTCCACCGCCCGCTTGCAGACCCAGAACTTGGCGGCGGGCGTCATCACCCGCTTCCAAGCTTTTTCTAGCGGGCTGTCATCGCGCTCGTAGGCCTGCGCCAGCCGCATCATCAGCACCATGTTGGCTTCGTTTTCCAGTGCCAGATCGGTGAGCACCGCACGCATCAGGGGCTGATCGACCAGCAGGCGGCCAAAGGCCTTGCGCTGGCGGGCATAGGCCAAGCCTTGCACCAGGCCCTGGCGCACCATGGCGGCGCTGCCGACCACGCAGTTCAGGCGCGTGTAGGTGGCCATCTCGATGATGGTGGGGATGCCGCGCCCCGGCTCACCCATCAGGATGCCGTGGGCATCCTTGAACTCGACTTCGCTGCTGGAGTTGCTGCGGTTGCCCACCTTGTTCTTGAGCCGCTGGATTTCAATCGGGTTCTTGCTGCCATCAGGCCGCCAGCGCGGCACGAAAAAGCAGCTGGGGCCGCCATCCGCCGTGCGCGCCACCACCAAGTGGGCGTCGCACATGGGGGCCGAAAAAAACCACTTGTGGCCGCGCAAAGTGAACTCGCGTTCGCCCTGACCTGTGGGCGTGGCGGTGGTGGTGTTGGCACGCACGTCGGAGCCGCCTTGTTTTTCCGTCATGCCCATGCCCACCCAGATGGATTTTTTGCGCTCCAGTGGCGCATCGCGTTCGTCGTGGTCGGGGCTGAGCAACTTGTCCTTCAGCGCGGCCCACAAGGCGGGTTCGCGCTGGACGAGGGGGATTACCGCCTGCGTCATGGTGGCAGGGCACAGCGTGCCCGCTTCCACCTGACCGTGCAGGTAAAAACCAGCGGCCCAGGCCGACCAACGCCCGGGGCGCTCGTCGGCAAAGGGCATGGCGATCAAGCCTTGACCCCGGTACAGCGCCATCAGCTGGTGCCAGGCGGGGTGGAACTCGACATGGTCCACGCGCCGCCCACGGGCGTCGAAGGATTTCAACTCAGGCGTGTGGCGGTTGGCCTGATCGGCCAGGGCATATGTCTCGGCTTGGCCCAGCGTGGCGCCATAGCGGTCCAGTTGGGGCACAAAAGCATCCGCCCCGGCCCGCGCCAGCGCTTCGCGCAAAGGCGTGTCGGTGGCCAGCAGGTTGTAGTTTTGCAGCTCGTCGAACTGGTTGGTGATCTCGTGGGTTTGCCAGGTCATGGGTTGCCTCCGTTGGGCCCTTGGGGCTTGTTTTGTGTGACGGTCAGTCTAGAGGAAACACCTGCGCACGGGGAGCGGGTTTTAACGGAGCGTGTGTGTGCCGATGCGCGCACCAAAGCGTCGGGGCTGAAGCCACCGACCTTTGGCCCGCCCTTGGCGTGAGCCCGCATTCACAAGGTTGATCTTTCGAGTTTTTATGCACACACACTTTCTTGGCATTGACATCGCCAAATCCAAGTTCGACTGCGCTTTGCTGCGCCCCGACGGCAAAGTTCGCAACAAAGTTTTATCCAACAACGCTCTGAGCTTTGCCCAATTGCTCGCCTGGCTCGATGCCCACGGCGTCCCCTCTGGCGAGCTGAGTCAGCTGCACGTTTGCATGGAAGCCACAGGCATCTATTGGGAGGCTTTGGCCGAGTTCCTGTGCGACCAGGGCATCGTTGTCAGCGTCATCAATCCTGCGCAAATCAAGGCTTACGGGGCCTCTCGCCTGATGCGCTCCAAGACAGACAAGATCGATGCGAACTTGATTGCCCACTTCGCCAAAGAGCGCACGCCTGCGCCTTGGGCGGCTGCCGCCCCGCATGAGCGGGTCCTGCGCAGCCTGGTGCTTCGCCTGGAAGCGCTGCAAAACATGCTTACCCAAGAGTGCAATCGGCTGCAAGTGGCCAACCCGGCCGTGCAGCCGCAAATTCAAAACCACATCGACTGGCTCAATGCCGAGATCAAGGCGCTGGCCAAGCTGATCAAAGACCATATCGACAAACACCCCGATTTGCGCCAAAAGCGGGACTTGCTGGACAGCATTCCCGGGATAGGAGAGCGCACTTTGGCCATCATGCTGGCCTACTTCGGCTCAGCGGAGCAATTTGACAATGCACGCAAGGCAGTGGCCTTTGTGGGGCTAGACCCCAGGCAGCACGAGTCTGGCTCCAGCGTCAAAGGCAAACCCCGAATGTCCAAGGTCGGTCATGCCTTTGTCCGAAAAGCCTTGTACATGCCTGCCATGGCTGCTTTGTACAAAACGGACTGGGGCAAGCGTTTCAGAGAACGCTTGGCCAGCGCAGGCAAACCGCCCAAACTGATCATTGGAGCCATGATGCGCAAGCTCATTCATGTGGCTGTTGGTGTGCTCAAGTCGAACAAACCGTTCAACTCGGCACTTCACGGCGCTTGACACGCATCACAGTATCTACAAACTGCCTTGTAGGTCGACGGCTTCAGCCCCGACAAGCTGGCCTCAATGATCGAGGAAAGATCAGGCCGCTTTGACCTTCAAACGCCAAGCGTGCAGCAAAGGTTCGGTGTAGCCGCTGGGTTGCGCCTTGCCTTTGAAGACCAGGTCACAAGCGGCTTTGTAAGCCGCTGACTTGGCGAAGTTGCCGGCCATCTTTTTGTACTCGGGGTCTCCAGCGTTCTGGCCGTCGACCACGGCGGCCATGCGCTCCATGGTGGCTTTGACCTGCTTTTCGGTCACCACGCCGTGGTGCAACCAGTTCGCCATGTGCTGGCTGGAAATGCGCAGCGTGGCGCGGTCTTCCATCAGGCCCACGCCGTTGATGTCGGGCACCTTGGAGCAGCCCACGCCCTGGTCAACCCAGCGCACCACATAACCCAGGATGCCTTGGGCGTTGTTGTCGAGTTCTTTTTGCTTGTCTTCTTCAGACCAGTTGGCGGCGTCTTTGGCGACCACAGGGAACTGCAACAAAGCGTTGAGCGTGTCTTCGCGCAGTTCTTTGGGGTCTTGCTTGGCGACAGCCTTTTCCATCTGCTTTTGCAGCGCAGGCACGTCCACTTGGTGGTAGTGCATGGCGTGCAAGGTGGCGGCGGTGGGGCTGGGTACCCAGGCGGTGTTGGCACCGGCCAGGGGGTGACCGATTTTGGCCTTGAGCATGTCGGCCATCAGGTCGGGCATGGCCCACATGCCTTTGCCGATCTGGGCACGGCCGCGCAGGCCGCAGGCCAGGCCCACGTTGACGTTGTTCTTCTCGTAAGCGCCCAGCCAAGTGCTGTTCTTGATGTCGCCCTTGCGCATGACGGGGCCGGCCAACATGCAGGTGTGCATTTCGTCGCCCGTGCGGTCGAGGAAGCCGGTGTTGATGAAGGCCACGCGGCTCTTGGCAGCGGCAATGCAGGCCTTGAGGTTGGCGCTGGTGCGGCGCTCTTCGTCCATGATGCCCAGCTTGACGGTGGAGGGCTTCATGCCGATGACTTTTTCGACACGGCCAAACAACTCGTCGGCAAAGGCCACTTCGGCGGGGCCGTGCATCTTGGGCTTGACGATGTAGACGCTGCCGGTGCGGCTGTTGCGCAGGGGGTGCGAAGACTTTTTCTGCAAGTCGACCAAGGCGCAGGTCACGGTGACCATGGCGTCCAGGATGCCCTCGGGGATCTCTTTGGTGCTGCCGTCAGCGGCTTTGTAGAGGATGGCGGGGTTGGTCATCAGGTGACCGACGTTGCGCACAAACATGAGCGAACGGCCGTGCAATTTCACGGTGCCTTTGCCCGTGGGCTTGGTGTATTCGCGGTCACCGTTCATGGTGCGGGTGAAAGTCTTGCCGCCCTTTTGCACTTCTTCGCTCAGGGTGCCTTGCAAAATGCCCAACCAGTTGGCATAGGCCAGCACTTTGTCGTCGGCGTCCACCGCAGCCACCGAGTCTTCGAGGTCGAGGATGGTGGACAAAGCGCTTTCAGCGATCAGGTCGGACACGCCAGCCGGGTCGGTCTTGCCGATAGGGGTAGTCTTGTTGATTTGCAGGTCGAGGTGGATGCCGTTGTGCACGAACAGCACCGAGGCGGGGGCCTTGGCGTCACCGGTGTAACCGACAAACTGCTTGGCATCGGCCAGGGTGGAATTTTTGCCATTGGCCAGGGTCACGACCAGCTTGCCCGCTTTGACGGCGTAGCCCTTGCTGCCCACATGCGAGCCGGTCTTCAGAGGTGCAGTGCGGTCGAGCACGTTGCGGCAGTAGTCGATGACTTTGGCGCCGCGCTGGGGGTTGTAGCCCGAGCCTTTTTCGCAGCCGTCGGCTTCGCTGATGGCGTCGGTGCCATACAGCGCGTCGTACAAGCTGCCCCAACGGGCATTGGCGGCGTTCAGGGCGTAACGGGCGTTCAAGATCGGCACGACCAACTGAGGGCCTGCCAACTTGGCGAGCTCGGCGTCCACGTTGGCGGTGGTGGCTTGGGCGTTGCGGGGCTCGGGTACCAAGTAGCCGATTTGGCTCAGGTATTTGCGGTAGGCCTTCATGGCTTTGGCATCGCTGACCGGACCGGGGTTGGCGGTGTGCCACGCGTCCATGGCGGTCTGGATGCGGTCACGCTCGGCCAGCAGGGCGATGTTTTTCGGGGCCAAGTCGGCCACGATGTCGTTGAAGCCTTTCCAGAACTTGTCTTGGTCCACGCCGGTGGCGGGCAGCATCTGGTCGTTGATGAAACTCAGCAAGGGATTGGCCACTTGCAGGTTATGGATCGCGGTGCGTGCAGTCATGGAAACCTCTGGGGTCAAGTCAAAAAAATCGGGCATGGCCGGGGTGCGCAACAGGCAAGCCGCACGACGACCAACATGGTGAAACACTCTATTCTAAATTTAGACGCAGATAAACCCGCCCAAAATTCATAGACCCATGACTTTTAAGCACAAATGCAGGTTTGGAATTCTGGGGTCTGGCCCTCACCGAAGACCAGAAGGCCCTGCGTCTCGGGTCGGACCATCGGCTGCGTGCTGCGGTTTAATTCACCCATGACACGCCACCCCACCCCCGAAGTTTTGATCAGCGAAGTTGGCCCGCGCGATGGCCTGCAATCGGTCCAGGCCACGATGGCCACCGCCGACAAGCTGCGCTGGATCGACGCACTGGCGGCGGCTGGCTTGCGAGAGATCGAAGTGGCTTCTTTCGTGCCCGCTCAACGGCTGCCGCAAATGGCCGATGCAGCGCAGGTGGTGCAGCATGCGCTGCGTCACACGGGCGTGCGCATCATGGCCCTGGTGCCAAATGTACGCGGCGCGCAGGCCGCGCTGGTCGCCGGCGCACAAAAGCTGACCTTGCCGGTGTCGGCCAGCCCCGCCCATTCGATGGCCAATGTGCGCAAAACGCCTGAGGCCATGGTCGCAGAGGTGCGCGCGGTGTTGCGGCTGCGCGACGAGATGGCGCCCGGCGTGCCGGTCGAAGTCGGCATGTCCACCGCCTTTGGCTGCACCTTGCAAGGCCTGGTGCCCGAAGACGATGTGCTGCGCTTGGCCGTGCAACTGGCCGAGGCAGGCATAGACGAAATTGGCCTGTCGGACACCACCGGCATGGGTAACCCGGCGCAGGTCAGCCGCTTGTTCAAAGCACTGCAGCGCGAAATCGGTGCACTTGCAGGGGCCGCCCACATGCACAACACCCGGGGCCTGGGCCTGGCCAATTGTCTGGCCGCTTACGACGCCGGCGTGCGCACGTTTGACAGCTCGCTCGGTGGCCTGGGGGGCTGCCCTTACGCCCCGGGCGCTTCGGGCAATGTGGTGACCGAAGACCTGGTCTTCATGTTCGAGGCCATGGGCGTGAGCACAGGCATTGACCTGGACAAACTCATGGCCGCACGCGAGCCCCTGGAAACCGGACTGCCCGGCGAGCCGCTGTATGGCATGACACCCGAGGCGGGACTGCCCAAGGGCTGGTCAAACCGCTGAGTTGGCCCTTTCCCCTGCCCTTGCCCTGGCCTTTGCATAACGGCCGCATGTGGCGCTACCGCTCTCAGCGCGCTCTGTGCACAGCGCCAGCAAAACACATGGATTTGCGCACCAATCACCGGTCATTTCGCCAAAATTCCAAACCTGAACCCGCATAATCGGGTCGCATGGACAAGCTCAAAGCCTTCGAAACCTTTGTCTCGGTTGCCACCAAAGGCAGCCTGACCGCTGCAGCCCGGGCCGAGGGGGTGGCCCCGGCCATCATCGGCCGCAGGCTCGATGCGCTGGAAGAAAGCCTGGGCGTGAAGCTGCTGGTGCGCACCACCCGGCGCATCACCCTAACCCACGAAGGCAGCGCTTTTCTGGAAGATTGTCAGCGCTTGCTCTCTGATGTGGCCAATGCGGAGGCCAGCGTGTCGGCGGGTGGCGTCAAAGCCAGCGGGCATTTGCGCATCACCGCCCCGGCCGGATTCGGCCGCCGCCATGTGGCCCCGCTGGTGCCGCGCTTTCGCGAGCTGCACCCCGATGTGTCGATTTCGCTGAACCTGAGCGACCGGGTGGTGGACCTCGCGGCCGAAGGTTTTGACTGCGCGGTGCGCGTGGGCGATCTGCCCGATTCATCACTGGTGAGCGTGCGCATGGCCGACAACCGGCGGTTGTGTGTGGCCACGCCGGACTATCTGGCAAAACGGGGCACCCCTTTGCAGCCCTCAGACCTGCTGCAACACGACTGCCTGACGCTGTCGAGCGATGCCTCGCAAACCCGGGGCTGGGCCTTTCGCAACCCGAGCGACGGCGGCCACGACGTGGTGCACCTGCGCCCGGGCGGGCCTCTCGATTGCTCGGACGGCCAAGTGCTGCACGACTGGTGCCTAGCGGGCTACGGCATCGCCTGGCGCAGCACCTGGGAAGTGGAAAGCGAAATCCGCTCGGGCCAGCTGGTGGCGGTGCTGGAAGACTTTGCCGCACCCCCGAACGGGATTTTTGTGGTGTTCCCCCAGCGCAAGCACCTGCCGCTGCGGGTGCGGCTGTGGATCGACCACCTCAAACACCACTACGCCCAGCCCGGTTACTGGCAGGCTCAGGTGACGCAAAGCTGAATGCGCCAGCCAAGACTCCGTTATTGCGGCATTCACTGCTGCGCGACACCGAAATCCTGAGCAACCATGAATTGGCAGCTGCAGCGTGGGCCGGTTCACAAACGCAGGCAAACACTCACATCCGCATGGCCAAGAGGGCAAAGAAGGCCAAAACCCTCAGCGCACAAAAAAGCCCGGACATGTCCGGGCCGATGGTCTGAGGGGCGCTGACGCGATCAATGCCTTGAGGCATTCGACCACGCCAGGTGCCAGGCGCGTCACTTTTTCAGGCATTCAGACATGAAGGCCTTGCGCTCATCGCCTTTTTTACCGGCCGCGTCGGCGTTGCAGGTTTTCATCTTGTTTTGCTGCTTTTCCTGCTTGTTGGCGCTCAGGCAGTCTTTCATGAAGGCCTTGCGCTCATCGCCCTTTTTGCCTTCGGCTTCCTTGTTGCAGGTCGCCATTTTGTTTTGTTGCGGGGTTTTTTCAGCTGCTGGCGACGAGGCCGCCGCCGCAGGAGCGGCTGCTGGCTTGACGGGATCGGCCGCAAAAGCCATGCCAGAGAACAGGGCCAAGCCCAGCGCAACGGTTGTGATGGAATGACGCATGAATGAACTCCAAAAAAATGATCAACAGACAAAGGACACTGCAAACAGGTGCAGGCTCCCGATTAACGCGCCAAATCGCAGGCCTGTCGACACCAGTTGTGACCAACTGTAATAGCCGCACATAAATCCGCCTTGACACTGTACTCCCGCCCGGATACTTAGCCCGGCCCCGTAAAATCGCGCCCTATGCTTTCTGCCAAACAACATTTGCTCACGGCCCTGGCCGCCGAGCTGGAAAAACTCCAAACCGGTGCGGGTGCGCGCGCGGCCTTCGAATCGCCCAAAGTGGCCGCCCATGGCGACCTGGCCTGCACCGCCGCGATGCAGCTGGCCAAAGCCCTGAAGCAAAACCCCCGGCAGCTGTCCGAAACCCTGCGCAGCGCCTTGCTGGCCACCCCCGCTTTCGAGCGCTGGGTGGACGCGATAGAGATTGCCGGGCCCGGCTTCATCAACATCCGTCTGAAAGACGCGGCCAAACAGGCCGTGGTGCACGAAGTTCTGCAAGCGGCCGAATGCTTTGGCGATCAGCCCGCCAAGGCCGACAAAGTGCTGGTCGAGTTCGTCTCGGCCAACCCCACCGGCCCCTTGCATGTGGGCCACGGCCGCCAAGCAGCCCTGGGCGACGCCATTTGCAACCTGCTCGCCACACAAGGCCAACAGGTTTACCGCGAGTTTTATTACAACGACGCGGGGGTGCAGATCGGCACGCTGGCCAACTCCACCCAGCTGCGCGCCAAGGGCTTCAAGCCGGGCGATGCCGAGTGGCCCAGTGGCGAAAATGCACCGGCGTACAACGGCGACTACATCCAGGACATCGCCAACGACTTTCTGGCGAAGAAAACCGTCAAGTCGGACGACCGCGAGTTCACGGGCAGCGGCGATGTGAACGATCTGGACGGCATGCGCCAGTTCGCCGTGGCCTACCTGCGCCACGAGCAGGACCTGGACTTGAAGGCCTTCGACGTCCAGTTCGACAACTATTACCTGGAGTCGAGCCTCTACACCAGCGGCAAGGTGGATGCCGCCGTGCAAAAACTGCGCGAAGCCGGCAAGACCTACGAGCAAGACGGCGCGCTGTGGCTGAAATCCACCGATTACGGCGACGACAAAGACCGCGTGATGCGCAAGGGCGACGGCAGCTACACCTACTTTGTGCCCGATGTGGCCTACCACATCACCAAGTGGGAGCGCGGCTTCACCCGCGTGGTCAACATCCAGGGCACCGACCACCACGGCACCATTGCCCGCGTGCGCGCAGGCCTGCAAGCGGCCAACGTCGGCATCCCCGAGGGCTACCCAGACTATGTGCTGCACACCATGGTGCGCGTGATGCGCGGAGGTGAAGAGGTCAAGATCTCCAAGCGCGCGGGCAGCTACGTCACGCTGCGCGACCTGATCGAGTGGACCAGCAAGGACGCGGTGCGTTTCTTCCTGCTCTCGCGCAAGCCCGACACCGAATACATCTTCGACATCGACTTGGCGCTGGCGCAAAACAACGACAACCCGGTGTACTACGTGCAGTACGCGCATGCGCGCATCTGCTCGGTGTTGGCGGCCTGGAAAGACAAGGACGGGGGCGATGTGTCCACACTGGCCAACGCCGACTTGTCGCCACTGCAAAGCCCGCAGGCCCACGCCCTGATGCTGGCCCTGGCCAAGTACCCCGAGATGCTGACGTCTGCGGCCACCGACTTTGCGCCGCACGATGTGACCTTCTACCTGCGCGACCTGGCTTCGCTGTACCACAGCTACTACGATGCCGAGCGCATCTTGGTGGACGACGAAGCGGTCAAAAAAGCCCGCCTGGCCTTGGTGGCTGCCACGGCACAAGTGCTGCGCAACGGCTTGAAGGTGTTGGGCGTTGGCGCACCGCAAAAAATGTGAATGGATCGGCCATGACCTTGAAATCTCAACGCGGGGGCACATTTTTGGGCTTCATCATCGGCTTGGTGCTGGGGCTGGCTGTGGCGTTGGCCGTGGCCATTTACGTGACCAAAGTGCCCACGCCTTTTTCCAACAAAAATCAGCCTCGCAGCAGCGCACAAGATGTTCAGGAAAGCCAGAAGAACAAGGACTGGAATCCGAACGGGGTGCTGCAGCCCAAGGCCCCGGCAGAGGCACCGGCCCTGCCTGAACCGAAAGCAGCGGCCTTGGACGACAAACCCAAAGAAAAAACCGCAGAAAAAGCCCTCGACAAACCGCCTTCGGAACCGGCCCGCCCGGAGCCTCGCCCCGCCGTGACCGCTGACCCGCTGGGGGAACTGGCCAAATCCAAATCTGCCTTGGCGACACCGGCCACGCCCAGCAGCGCAAGCGATCCTTTTGACTACGTGATCCAGGCGGGTGCCTACCGCACCAACGCCGATGCCGACGCGCAAAAAGCCAAACTGGCCCTGATGGGCTTGGACGCCAGAGTTTCTGAGCGAGATCAAGCCGGTCGCATCGTCTACCGCGTACGCTTGGGTCCGTTTGAAGACAAGAATGTGGCCGAACGCATCCGGACCAAACTCGAAGCCAGCGGCGTCGAAAACACGCTGGTTCGCGTGCAACGCTGAATTTTCAATCTTCACCGCGCCCGCATGGGCATTGCCAAACCCTGGAGCACTTATGAAACGCCGTTTATTTGCAACCACCTTGCTCAGCGCTGGTGCCGGACTGAGCAGCCTGTCCGCTTGGGCACAACAAGCCTTCAAGGCGGGCAAGGATTACATCGCCCTGGAGCGCCCTCTGGCCACCGAAGCAGGCACAGGCAAGACGGAGGTACTGGAGTTTTTCTGGTACAGCTGCCCGCACTGCAATGCCTTCGAGCCCGCCTTTGCCCAATGGGTGAAAAATGCCCCCAAAGACGTGGTGGTACGACGAGTGCCTGTTGCCTTCCGCGATGACTTCGTTCCGCAACAGCGCCTTTACTACACGCTCGAGGCGATGGATCTGGTTGAAAAAATGCACGGCCGCGTCTTCACCGCCATCCACGGTGAAAAACTCATGCTCAATACCGATGCCGCCATTTTGGCTTGGGCCGAAAAACAGGGCATTGACAAAGCCAAGTTCACAGAAACCTACAAATCTTTTGGCGTGGCCACCAAAATCAAACGGGCGGTTCAGTTGCAAAACGATTTCAAGATCGAAGGTGTGCCCTCTTTTGGTGTCGCGGGCCGTTACTACGTTGATGGCACTTTGGCCGGCAGCATGGACCGCGCAGTGAAAGTGGTCGAGTCGCTGATTGCCCAAAGCCGCCAAGCCCGCTGAAGCGAGCACCCGCTCGCTGACCCAGCGGCAAAAAGCCCGCCCTGTTGGCGGGCTTTTTTCTGCCAGCGACCGCTATTTCGGCCTCGCAAGCAGACCGACCGATGGCACTTGCACCTACAATCAGAATGTTTCACAGCAAGATTCATGCCCTCCAAACCATTCCCACCCCTTCGATTGGCTGCACAGCTGCTTTTGGCACTGAGCGCGTGCCTGTTGGCCCTGCCCAGCCTGGCAGAAAAAGCCGATCGCGACAAACCCATGCAGATCGAAGCCGACAGCATGCGCCACGACGAGGCCAAGCTGTTGACCCAATTCTCGGGGCAAGTGGTCGCCACCAAAGGCACCTTGGTGTTGCGCGCAGCACGCATGGATGTGCAGCAAGACGCGCAAGGCAGGCAAGTGGCCAAACTCTGGGCCACACCCCCGGCACGGGTGTTCTTCCGACAAAAACGTGAAGGCCTGGACGAATACACCGAAGGCGAGGCCGAGTCGGTGACCTATGACAGCCAGGCGGACATGGTCACCTTGAGCCAGCGGGCCGAAGTGCGGATTTTGCGTGCGCGCCAAGTGGCAGACCAACTGCAAGGCCACACCATCGTGTTCAACAACACCACCGAAGTGATGACGGTCGATGGGCAGACGCCCGGCACATCACCCGCCCGCGATCAACGGGTTCGGGCCATCCTGACACCGCGCACAAAACCACCCGCCACCCCGGACGCGACGCCCGCAACCACGTTGCGCAGCAGCCCTCAGCTGGCACCCCAAGCCAAACCATGACCGAAACCGTCCCTCTGAGCCGACTGCAAGCGCGGCATCTGAAAAAAGCCTATGGCAGTCGCAAAGTAGTGCACGACGTGTCGGTCCAAGTGGACAAGGGCGAAGTCGTGGGTTTGCTTGGTCCCAACGGCGCAGGCAAAACCACATCGTTCTACATGATCGTGGGCCTGGTGCGGGCCGATGGGGGGCAGATCCTGATCGACGGCCAGGACGTCACGCGCATGCCGATCCACAAGCGCTCGCGCATGGGCTTGTCCTACCTGCCGCAAGAAGCCTCGATTTTTCGCAAGCTGTCGGTGGCCGACAACGTGCGGGCCATTTTGGAGTTGCAGACCGATGCGGATGGAGCGGCGCTCAAAAGCGCCGAGGTGGAAAAACGCCTGACCGAATTGCTGAACGATTTGCGCGTCGAACATTTGCGCGACTCGCCTTCCGTGGCCTTGTCAGGCGGCGAACGCCGCCGCGTGGAAATTGCCCGCGCCTTGGCCACCGACCCGCGCTTCATTTTGTTGGACGAGCCCTTTGCCGGCATCGACCCGATTGCCGTGATCGAGATCCAGCGCATCATCGCCTTCCTCAAGCAGCGCGGCATTGGCGTGCTGATCACCGACCACAATGTGCGCGAGACGCTGGGCATTTGCGACCACGCTTACATCATCAGCGAAGGCCGTGTGCTGGCCCAGGGCACGCCCGACGAGATCGTGGCCAACGCCGATGTGCGCCGGGTGTACCTGGGCGAACACTTCAGGATGTGATGAGCAAATCCCGCGTATTTGACATGAAAGCACGGCAATGAGACCCGGTCTGTCGCTGCGCATGTCCCAGCACCTGGCGCTCACGCCCCAGTTGCAACAGTCGATCCGCCTTCTGCAGCTGTCCACCCTCGAGTTGTCGCAAGAAGTCGATCAGATGCTGGACGACAACCCCTTTCTGGAACGCGCCGAAGAAGAAGCGCCTGCCGAGGCCTTTGGCCTGGAGCAGGCCGACACCCACGTCAGCCTGGGCGACCGGGTCAGCGAAAGTGCCAGCACATCCAGCAGCAGCGAGGACAACGCCAGCGAAACCCGCGACGAAGCGGTGACCGATGTGGCCGAAAGCTGGGACGGTGACGGCAGCGTGGACATGCGCCCCGACGACAGCGAATGGGGCGGCGACGCCACCCCGCGCCAAAACAACGGAGAAGAAACCGCCGACGCCATCGACCTGGCCCGCAGCAGCGGATCGCTGACCGACTTTTTGCACCGACAGGCCTTGTCGCTGCGCCTTTCTGAGGTGGACCGTGCAGCCCTGCGCTTTCTGATCGAGTCGCTCAACGACGACGGCTACCTGACCGACACCTTGCCCGAGCTGGCCGCCGGTCTGGCGGGCAGCGATGACTACGAACAAATCGACGAGTTGGTGCACCGCTTCACGGTGGCGCTGGGCTTGCTGCAGTCGCTCGAACCGGTGGGGGTGGGAGCGCGCAATCTGGCCGAATGCCTGCGCATCCAGATCAAGGCGCATCTGCAGGACGCACCCGGCGACGATGTAGCGCAGGCGGCGCTGGCCATTTGCGCCCAGCCGCTGGAGATGCTGGCCAAGCGCGACTACAAACGTTTGGCGGTGGCCTGTGGCCTGAGCGAAGCCGTGGTCAAAGCCGCGATCCCCTTCATCGCCCGGCTCGAACCCAAGCCCGGTCGCCCCTTTGTGCAGGCCGAGCAAAACATCATCATTCCCGACGTGCTGGTGGTGAACACCAGCAAGACGGCCACGCCCAAATTCCGCATCCAGCTCAACCCCGACGTGATGCCCAAGCTGCGCGTACACGACATCTATGCCAACGCCTTACGCGGCGGCAAAGGGGATAACCACGCGGGCCTGCAGCAACGCCTGCAAGAAGCCCGCTGGTTCATCAAGAACATCCAGCAGCGCTTTGACACCATCTTGCGCGTGTCCACCGCCATCGTGGAGCGGCAGAAAAACTTCCTCACGCACGGCGAACTGGCCATGCGCCCGCTGGTGCTGCGCGAGATCGCGGACGAGCTGGGCATGCACGAGTCCACCATCAGCCGCGTGACCACGGCCAAATACATGTCCACGCCGCAAGGCACGTTTGAGCTGAAGTATTTCTTTGGCTCGGGCCTGGGCACCGACAGCGGCAGCGCGGCGTCGAGCACCGCCGTGCGGGCGCTCATCAAGCAGTTTGTCGCCGCTGAAAAACCCACCAAGCCCCTGTCAGACAACCAGATTTCCGAGATGCTGAAAGAGCAAGGCATCGACTGCGCCCGCCGCACGGTGGCCAAGTACCGCGAAGCCCTGAAGATCGCGCCCGCCAACCTGCGCAAAACCCTTTGAGAGTATTTGAGTGAATTCATTGAACCTGTTCATGCCCTGCGCCGCTGGCGTTGAGGGCTTTTTGGCCGACGAGGTCCACGCCATCACGGGCCTGACGGGCCACGACCTGCTCACGGGTCGTGGCGGCGTGATGGCCCGCGCATCCTGGCGCGACGCCATGCGCATCAACCTGCACAGCCGCCTGACCCAGCGCGTGCTGGTGCAGCTGTCGGTCACCGACTACCGCAACGAAAACGACCTGTACAACGCCGCCAGCGAAGTGGCCTGGGAAATCTGGTTCACCCCCAAGCAAACCTTCAAGATCGACATCACCGCGCAGCACAGCCCGCTGACCAGCCTGAACTTTGCCGCGCTCAAAATCAAAGACGCGGTGGCCGATCGCTTTCGCGCCAAACGCGGCGAGCGCCCCAGCGTGGACACCAGCTGGCCCGACGTGCGCATCTACGCACACCTGACGCCAGAAACGGCCACGCTCTACATCGACACCTCGGGCGAGCCCTTGTTCAAGCGCGGCTGGCGCACCGACAAGGGCGACGCGCCTTTGAAGGAAACGCTGGCCGCCGCCATGATCGCGGCCAGTGGCTGGGACGCCACCGTGCCCCTGTACGACCCCTGCTGCGGCAGCGGCACCATCCCGATCGAAGCGGCGCAAATCGCCTGCGGCATCGCGCCTGGTTTGCAGCGCCGCTTTGGTTTCGAGAAATTGTTGCCTTTCCAAAACCACGTCTGGCAAGGCCTGATCGAAGAAGCCCGCGACCACGAACACGAACCGACCGCGCCGGTTTTTGGCAGCGATGTGGCCTTCCGCATGGTCGACTTTGCCGAGCGCAACGCCGAGCGCGCAGGCGTGTCGGGCGTGATCGAGTTCCGGGGCGGCGACGCACTGCAACGCATGCCCCCGAGCGAGACGCCCGGCGTCATGCTGCTCAACCCGCCTTATGGCGAGCGCATTGCCGCAGCAGGTGTGGCCGGGCGTGGGCGCGACAGCTTTCAACCCGGAGCCTTGGCCGATGCACGTTCAAGTACGCGTGCCGCCGACCAAAGCCACCACCGCGAAACCGCCCAAACCCAAGACGGCGACGACAGCGTCGACTTCTTTTCTCAACTGGCCAGCCACTGGAAGAAAAACTACAGCGGCTGGAGCGCCTGGATGCTCACACCCGACCTGAAGCTGCCCAGCAAAATGCGCCTGAAAGAATCGCGCCGCGTGCCCATGTGGAACGGCCCCATCGAATGCCGCTTGTTCCGCTTTGACATGGTCAAGGGCAGCTTGAAGCGCACGCCAAGTGACGCCTCAGTCCAGGGCTCGGTGGACGGCTCTGACATCAACACGGCTGGCACACCCGGCACTTCTGCCCCATGAGTTTGGAGGGGCGCATTGAGGTCGGTCTTGAGGTGGGCACGGTTCTGAGCGAGAGTCCGAGCGCAAGCTTGCTTCATGCCCCGGCACGCCGCGTGCTGGACACCAACATCGTGCTCGACCTGTGGGTGTTTGACGAACCCCAAGCCGAAGCGCTGCGCACCAGCGTGGAGAGCGGCAGCACGCAGTGGTTGGCCACCGCCACCATGCGCGAAGAGCTGGCCCGTGTACTGGCCTACCCACAAATCGCCAAACGCCTGACGCACCGCCAACTGCCCGCCAGCGCCGTGCTGGGCCACTTTGACCGCTGGGCCCAACTGCAACCCGACGCGCCCAAAGCCCCCTACGCCTGCAAAGACGCCGACGACCAAAAATTCATCGACCTGGCCGTGCAACACACCGCAGCCCTGCACAGCAAAGACGCGCAAGTGCTCTGCATGAAAAAGCGCTTGGAGCGCTGCGGCGTGGCGTTGAACCCTAACGCGACCTGAACCTGCCGCTGTCCCTTTGCAGGAGGCCGCCCATGCGTCAAGTTTTCTCGCCGCAAAACCGCTACCCGCCTCAAGAAAACCCTGCCATATTCCAAAATTCACGATACTTCATTCCCGAATTTACGCATAAATTTTCCTAAATTTCCGATAGCATCAGGCCATGACTGATCCTGAAATTTTCCCGCGACTCATCGCGCCGCACCTCCTTGAAGCCATGAGCGACACGCCAGTGGTTCTCCTGGCCGGTCCACGGCAGGCAGGCAAAACGACACTGGTCAAGCAAATCGCTGGCCACAGCGGCGAATTTCGTTATCTGACCCTGGATGACGCGCTCACCCTGTTGTCGGCCCAAGAAGATCCGGTGGGCATGATCCGCAGCTTGGACCGTGCGGTGATCGACGAGATTCAACGCGCCCCAGGTTTGTTGCTGGCGATCAAGAAAAGCGTCGACGAAGACCGCCGCCCAGGGCGTTTTTTGCTCACAGGCTCAGCCAACTTGATGGCCTTGCCCACTGTGGCCGATTCTTTGGCGGGGCGCATGGAGACTTTGCCACTGCTGCCATTGTCACAAAGCGAGATTTCTGGTCAGACTGCCAACTGGCTGGATCGTGCGTTTGCTGGCCACCTTCCTCAAGCAGGCTCATCTGCCCGCGACGATGACTTGGTGGCCCGTGTGCTGCGCGGCGGCTACCCGGAGGCACTGACGCGATCAACCGACAGGCGTCGCACAACTTGGGCGCGTCAATACCTCGCGGCCATGGTGGAGCGCGATGTTTGCGACATCGCCAACATTGACAAGTTGGATCAACTGCCGCGGTTTTTGCGTGCCCTGGCTCAGATGGCCGGGCAGATGTGCAACTACTCTCAACTCGGCGGCCAAGTGGGCATCGACAACAAGACAGCCGCCAAATATCTCGGCATCTTTGAGCAAATGTATTTGCTCCAACGCGTGGATGTATGGGCGCGCAATCGCCTCAAGCGCATGGTCAAAATGCCCAAACTTCAATTCATCGATGCAGGTCTGCTGGCCACCCTCTTGGACTTGACCACTGAAGAAACCCAAAAAGACAAAACACGCTTTGGCCATGTGCTGGAAACCTTTGTCTATTCCGAATTGCTCAAGCATGCCAGCACCGCTGAGGGCAATTACCAACTGCTTTACTACCGGGATGCCGACCAAGTGGAAGTGGATGTGGTGGTTGAAAACGCCGCAGGCCAGGTGGTCGGGGTTGAAGTCAAGTCATCGGCCACCGTCAAAGAAAGCGACCTGCGCGGACTGCGAAAGCTCGCCGGACTGGCAGGGGCTGATTTCAAAATGGGTGTGCTGCTTTATGACGGCGATGAAACCCTGCCGCTGGGCAACAACATCTGGGCGGCCCCGTTGTCGACACTTTGGGGCAAGTGATATTTCGCAGCCACCCGTGGCAAATCCTTCGCGAGCAGGGGCTCGCGCCCACTGGGTAGACAAGCACAGTGGCGTCAGACAAGCACAGGCGTTTCTGGCCACTGCCCCTTCTACAATCCCCCCATTCAAAAAGGAACACCCCATGAACACGACCGCTGGCTTGGAAGCCGAAGACTTTGACACCCTGGACAACATCCTGGACGACCTGCGCGAGCGCTTTGAAGAGACGCCGCAGTGGGAGTTTTGCGAGGGTTTTATGGCGGCGCTCGTGTGCTGCCGCCGCGCCATTCCCGACAGCGAGTGGCTGCCCATGCTGCTGGGCATTGACCCGGACGAGGCCGAGGGCGGCAGCTTTGCCGACGACGCCCAGCGCCAGCAGTTCATGGCTTTGTGGCAGCGCCGTTTTGACGAGATCAAGCTCGCGCTGGACACCCCAGTGGAAGCGCTGGACGACGACAAGGCCTATGCGCCCGAGGTGATGGATGTGCGCGGCGCGATTGCGTCTTTGCCGCCGGAAGAGCGTGAAGAGATTGACGACAGCGAGATCCCGTCGTTTGCGCAAGTGTGGGCGCTGGGCTTCATGTTCGCGGTGGAAAATTGGCCTGAGGAGTGGGCTGCCCCCAAAGACAAAGACGCCACCAAGTGGCACGACCTGTCGCTTGAAGCCGTTGTGGCCTTGACCGAAGACGACACCGATGTGCCCACCTTGTCAGCGCTGTCGGAAGACGGCCCACCCAGCGTGAGTGAAAACCGCTTGAACGCCTATGGCGAGGCGCTGTGGGCGGTGTATGACCTGCGCGAGATCTGGCGCAACATCGGCCCCCGCGTGGCGCAAGTGATCAAGGAAGCCACGCCAGGCCGCAACGATGCTTGCAGCTGCGGCAGCGGGAAAAAATACAAAAAGTGCTGCGGGGCTTGACGGCCTCCCAGCGCCAAGAGGGCTGGCGATTTGCGAATGCTGTGGTCTGCGGGCGTTTATCGCCAGCAGGCTGGCTCCTACAAAGTCGAAACAGCCTCGTCGCGAGAAGCATAGGCCCTGGGGTTTTGTAGGAGCTTGCCTGCAAGCGATGGTTTGTGAACCTGCGGGCGTTTTTTCGCCAGCGGGCTGGCCCCGACCCAAACCGGGCTTCACGCTCGGATTGATGA
This sequence comes from Limnohabitans sp. 2KL-1, assembly GCF_003063435.1. Taxonomy (GTDB): domain Bacteria; phylum Pseudomonadota; class Gammaproteobacteria; order Burkholderiales; family Burkholderiaceae_C; genus Limnohabitans_A. Next base: position 27,411 of record NZ_NESL01000010.1, read on the forward strand.
ACCGTCAAAGGTCGCCATCAAACCATCCACTGGGCCAGCGCATCGCTGGTGGCCTCGGGCAACTCTTCCGGAATGAAATGCCCAGAAGGCATGACCTGGCCTGACACATGGCCCGCACACTGCGCCTGCCACAGATCGACCGGTTTGAACATGCGGTTGACCACGCCACGGCTGCCCCACAGGACCAAGGTGTCGCAAGCGATTTTGTCGCCGCGTTCTCGGCCTTCGCGGTCGTGCTGCAGGTCGATGCCTGCACTGGCGCGGTAGTCTTCGGCCGCGCTGTGGATCGCAGCTGACCAGCCCTTGTCATTGAGGGCCGGGTTGCAAAAGGCGCGTTCGTATTCGGCCAAGGCTTCAGGCTCGATGTAGCCCATGTTTTGGCTGCCCCAGCCGCCAAGCTTGGCGTGCAGATAGGCCTTGGGGTTGCCGCCGATCATGAACTCGGGTAAGGGCGCGGGTTGCGTGAGGTGAAACCAGTGGTAATAGGCCTGTGCAAACGCAAAGTACGGGTCGGCTACGTGGCCAGAGACCTCCGGGGTTTTGCCCGGCAATGTCCCCCAGTGACCGCTGTACATGTCGAAGGTAGGCGCGATGTCGATGACGCACAACTTCTTGACGCGCGGGGCGTGGTCGAGCGCCAAACGGTGCGCCACGCGCCCGCCACGGTCGTGACCGCACAAAAAGAAGTCACCTACGCCCAAGGCATCGAGCAAACCCACAACCTCTTGCGCCATGGCGCGTTTGCTGTAGTGCGCATGCTCGGTGTCGCTCACGGCGTGCGACGAATCGCCGTAGCCCCTCAGGTCCGGCATGACCAAGCGGTATCGGCCACGCAAGTTTTGCGCGACGCGGTGCCACATGACATGGGTTTGCGGAAAGCCGTGCAGCAAGACCAGCACGGGCAGATGAGATTGCGCAGCCCAATCGGCCGATTGCCGAAAGCAAACTGGCAAGCCCGCCACCGTGAGCGTTTGCCGCTCGAAGCCTTCAAACCAGGCCATCAGTCGACCTTGGCGCCCGAGGCCTTGACGACTTCGGCCCACTTCTTGTGCTCAGCGTCAATCAGGGCCGAAAACTGTGCAGGCGTGTTGCCGCTGGGGATCGCGCCCAGCGTGGCCAGGCGCTCTTTCATGGCGGGGGTGGCAAGGGACTTGGCCACTTCCTGCTGAATGCGGCTGACCACATCGGCAGGCGTGCCTGCCGGTGCCAGCAAGCCAAACCAGCTGCTGGCTTCAAAACCTTTGAGCCCTGCGGCCTCTTCCACGGTGGGCAAGTCAGGCAAAGCAGCCGAGCGTTGGGCGCTGGTCACGGCCAGGGCTTTGAGTTTGCCCGCCTTGATGAGTTGCATGGCCGAGGGCAGGTTGTCGAACATCACGTCCATGCTGCCGCCAGCCAAATCGAGCAAGGCCGGACCGGAGCCACGGTAAGGGATGTGGGCCATGAAGGTGCCGGTTTGCGACTTGAACAACTCGCCCGCCAAGTGGATGGACGTGCCATTGCCGCTGGAGGCCATGTTCAGTTTGCCTGGGTTGGCTTTGGCATAACGGATAAAGTCGTTGACGGTGTTGATCTTGTTGGCTGCCGCTTTATCGGTGTTGACCACCATCACGTTGGGCACGCCTGCCACCAGTGTGATGGGCACAAAGTCTTTGAAGGGGTCGTAGGGCAGCTTGGCATACAGGGCGCGGTTGATGCCGTGTGTGCCCACGGTGCCCATGAGCAGGGTATAGCCATCGCCTGCCGACTTGGCCACTTGCTCGGCACCCAAGTTGCCACCCGCACCGCCCTTGTTTTCGACCACAAACTGCTGACCGAACGCTTTGCCCAAGTCGGGGGCAATGGCACGGGCCAGGATGTCGGTGGTGCCGCCGGGTGCGAAGGGCACGACGATCTTGACCGGCTTGTTGGGCCAGGCGGTTTGCGCCCACGCCATCGACGTGGTTGACAACAACACCGCAGCGGCCATGCCCAGGACCGGGCGGCGGGAAAGGGAACCGGGAAGGGATCGAGAAAGGGAACGTGAAAAATGGACCATGTTTGTCTCCGGGCAATGTGTACAAAACATGATGCCACTCACCCGCGAATACCTTGTCGCACAGGCGAAGAAAAGGTCCTGTTTTAAGGGTTTGTCCCGGTCAAAAGGGCCTGCAAAGCGGGCTTTTGCACCTTGCCCAAGGCGCTCTTAGGCAGGCTGTCCATGAAGACCACGCGGCGCGGCAGCTTGAAGCGAGCGATGCGCGACTGCAGGTGGGCCAGCACGGCTTCGGCGCTCAGGGCTTGCCCTGCTGCGTCAGGGCTGCGCACCAGCACCGCCACGGGCACTTCGCCCCAGCGTGCATCGGTCACGCCGACCACCGCGTTCTCGGCCACACCGGGCAAAGTGACGAGCTGGTTTTCGATTTCGGCCGGGTAGATGTTTTCACCGCCTGAGATGATCATGTCTCTGCTGCGGCCCACGATGGTGATGCAGCCGTCTTCGGCGCGCTGGCCCAGGTCACCGGAGTGGAACCAGCCGTCGTGCAAGCCGATGCCGGTCACGCCTTGCGCGCTCCAATAGCCGCGCATCAGGTTGGCGGCGCGGATGCAGACTTCGCCCGTTTCACCGGGGCCAACTTCCTGGCCTTGGGCGTCGATCAGTTTGACCTGCGCCTCCGGGTGCGGCCAGCCCGACGCGCCCACGCGGGCCATGGCCTCGGGCAGGCGCAGCACGATGGACACGGGGCCGGTTTCGGTGGTGCCATAGACCTGCCCTACGGGCACCCCGCGAGCGTGCAGGGTTTCGAGGTAAGCCACAGGCACGGTGGACGAGCCGGTCATGATGCCGCGCAGGCAGGCGAGCGAGGTGTCGGCCCAGCGCGGGTGTTCAAACAGGGCGCGCATGGTGGCGGGCACCAAGAGCGACAGCGTGGGGCGGCTCGTGTGCATTTCATCCAACCAAGCGGTCGGGTCAAAGCGCGGGTGCAAGACCACCTCCACCCCCGCCAGCAGCGCGGGCAAGGTCTGGATGCACAGACCGCCCACATGGAACATCGGCAGCGTGGACAGCACCTTGTCGCCGGGCGCAAAGTCATGCGCCCAAGCACTGGCACGGGCATTGGCCAACAGCGCCGCTTGCGTGTGCACTGCGCCCTTGGGCACGCCCGTGGTGCCCGAGGTGTAGACCAACAGCAGCGGCAGCTCACTGTGCACAGTGGGCAACGGCAGGCCACGAGGCGAAGCGTTGGCGATCAGGGTGTCGTTGTGCGTGTGCTGCAGGTCAGCGCCTTGCAGCGCACGGGCAGTATCGGCATGGTGGTTGTCGTGCACCAGCAGGCGCGGCTGAGCGTCTTGCATGACCTGCTGCAACTCGGGCACCGCCAAGCGAAAGTTGAGCGGCAAGAACACCGCGCCCAAACGGGCGCAGGCCACCAACGTGACCAGTTGCAGCTCGTGGTTGAAGCCGAGCCAGGCCACACGGTCACCCGGCTGCACGCCCCAGGTGGACTGCAGGTGGGCGGTGACACGCTCCACGCGCCGCCACAATTTGGCGAAGTCGCAGTCGAAGGTGTGACCGGGTTTGCGCTCATCACCCCGGAAAGTCATGGCCGGCTGCGTGCCGCAGTCCTGCGCCAGCTGCGCAAAGCGGGCCGCGAGGGGGCTGGTTTCTTCGCCCACCATCACTCGTCTTTTTCGCCGGGTTCGTACAGGGCTTCGCGGCCAATGCGGTCCAGGCACAGCTCGGCTGTCCAAGGCAGCATGAGCGAGCCGCAGCGTGCATCGCGGTACAGGCGCTCCAGCGGCAGGCTTTTGAGCATGGACTGGCCGCCGCAAGTGCGGATCGCCAGACGGGCGATGTCTTGCGCGTTTTCCATGATGGTGTACTGCGCGGCATAGGCCCGCAGTCGGGTGGATTTGCTCGGGTCCACTTTGGCGTCTTCAATGGCGCGCAAAAACAGGTTGCGGGTTTGTTCGAGCTTGATGAACATCTCGGCCACGGCGATCTGCTTGGTCGCGAACTGGCGGCGCTTGACGGGGCCCGTGCCCGCAATCTCGCCACGCAAATAGGCCACCGTGAAGTCGTACGCCGCTTGCGCGATGCCCATGTAAGTGGGCGAAAGCGTCATGAACATGTGCGGCCAGCGGCTGGCCGCCTGGAAGTACAGGCCTTGCGGCATGAGGGCCGCGTCGTCGGGCACGAACACGTCTTTGAAAATCAGGTTGCGTGACACGGTGGCGCGCATGCCCAGCGGGTCCCAGTCGCCTTCGATCGTCAGGCCCGGCGCGGTGCGGGGGATGGCCAGGTACAAGGTGTCCCGGCGTGAGAGGTCAGCGCCCTCTTTTTTCTCGGTACAGAGCACGCCAAAATAATCGGCAGCGTCTGACAGGGAAGCGAAGATTTTTTTACCGTTGATCTTCCAGCCACCATCGACCTTGACAGCGAGGGTGCCGAAGGGCTGAGCGCCTGAGGCCGCAGCGCCACCTTCAGAAAAAGGTTGCGCGTAAATCGCGCCGTCTTTCACCACCCGCGCAAAGTGCGTGGCTTGGTGCTGGCGGTGTGAGGCGCGCTGCTCGGGCGTCATCTCCAGGTCTTCAGACAACAAGCCGCTCCAAAGCATGGTGCAGACGTGCATGTTGAAGGTGAGCGCGGTGGCACCGCAGTAGCGACCGATCTCGGCCGAGACCATGGCATACGTCGCGTAATCGGCCCCTTGGCCGCCATGCGCTTCGGGCACGCACAACGCCAGCAGGCCCGAGTCGCGCATGTCGTCGTAGTTGGCAAACGGGAACTGTGCGTCGCGGTCGAGCTGCGCAGCACGCGGGGCGAATTTGTCGCGGCCCAGCTGGCGGGCCAAGGCCATCAGCTTTTGCTGCTTCTCGGTCAGGGGGTAGTCATCACCACAAATCGGCATGACGGTGGGCATTGTGTGGGGGATCGTTTTGTCTTGCACGTCGCTCATGGTTTCACGTCCTTCAGGAATTTTTCGAGTTCGGCGTTGAATGCCTCGGGCTGTTCGTAATGCAGCAAATGCCCTGCCCCGGCCAGGCAGGCATAGCGCGCACCGGGAATCTTTTGCGCCATGCGTTCCATCACGTTGGGCGGGGCGGTGCGGTCATGTTCTGCGGCCAGGCACAGCACGGGCACGGTGAGGGTGGGCAAAGCGGCGCGTTGCTCAAACTGCACCAGCGCATGCAATGCGGCGCGGTAGGTGGCGGGCGGCACGGCCGACATGCTTTGGTGCGCCGACATCAGCTTGGCAGGGATCGTGTGGGCGGCATCGCCACCGGGTGCGGCCATGGTGGGGATCAGCTTGTCGGCGATGTCGCCCATGTTTTTGCCAGCCTCTAGCGGGGCCAGGCGCTGCGCCAAAAACTGCTTTTGAAAATCGCCGTCGCTGTTGCCAAAAGCCGGGCTGCTGGCCGCCAGCAGCAGGCCACGGATGCGCTCTGGCTTTTGCGTCCAGGCTTGCAGTGCAACCATGGCCCCCATGCTGTGGCCGACCAAGACGGCTTGGTCGACGTGCGCCGCATCCAGCATCTGCCAGAGGGCTTGCGCCAGGTGCGCAAAGTCATAGGGGTTGACCATGGGGCTGTCGCCATAACCGGGCATGTCCCAGGCCAAGCTGCGCCAGCCCAATGCGGCCACATGCGCTTGTTGCGCTGCCCAGCCGTGTCGGCCACCGCCCACGCCGTGCAAAAACACCACCGCGGATTGAGTGGGCACGCCCACGTCGGTGAATGCAGGCGTACTCATCAGAAGTACCGCCTGAAAATCTGCCGCGTTGCAGCTTTGATGTGGGAGGCCGCCCCTGCGGCCGAATGTTTAAAGTGGCTCCGCCCTCCATTCGCGAGCAGGGGCTCGCTCCCACATTGATTAAGCAGTGCGCGTACGTGCAGCCTCATGAAAGTGCATCCGTTTGAACCACTCCCGCATCGACCACCACCGTGTCGTCGAGCCGAATGGTGCAGCCGCGCATGGGCAAGTCAAAGTGGCCCAGCGTGTGGCGGCCCGCGACTTCGTTGGCCCCGGTCGAGTACAAAAAGTTGCCTGCAAATGCGCGCAGCTCGGTGCCGTTGCAGTCGCGCTTGTCGTAGAACGCCATGGCATCCCAGCGTGCCGCCGGGTTCAGGCCAAAGCCCACATGCGAGACGGCATAAGCGGCGCGGTGGCCCTCGGCGTCTTCCCAGGCTTTCCAGTAGCCGCGCATCATGTCCACATCCACGCCCTGCCCCTCGATGGCGACCACGCTGTCGTTCTCGATGGTCAGGCGGATCGTGTCGCGCAAATAGCTTTTGAAGGTCAGGTTCACATCACCCGGGGCCATGACCAGCGAGCCGTTGACACTGCCCGCTGCGGGGAACGCCAGCGCCAGCCCAGCGGGCCAGTGCGACACCATGCCCGGCTTGGGGCAAAAGCCCCACACGCCGCCGACCACCGCTTGTTTGTCGCCATGTTTCAGGTTCACACGCAGGTCGGTGCCTGCGGCAGACGTGACGTGCATTTGTTGCGCGCCACGCAGTTTTTTCATGGCGGCACGCACCACGCCTTCAAGCGCCGGATCGGGCACGGTGCGCTCCAAAATTTCAGGGTGCTCGTTGGACACCATGAGCAGACGCGGCATGTGGCCGTCCACGCCTTTCATGATGGTCGGCAACTCGGGGGCGTGCAGCAGGCCTTCGACGGTGCAGTCCACCACCATGTCGGCGCGGGCCAATGCAGCCACCACGGGGCCGAGCTGGCCAATCGCGTCGCTTGCGCCTGTGGAGCGCACGGGCGCGGGGGCGGTGAGTGCAGGCGTCGTCAACGTCACCTCGAACACGCGTGCACCCATGGCCTCCAGCGCGAGGCGGGCCAAGTCCACGTTGACCCGGCGTGATTGGGTTTCGGCCAAAATGGCCACCACCTCACCAGGCTGCACCTTGCACAGCGTGAAGGTGCGGGTAAACGCCGCAAGCCACCTGTTTTCGATTCGTTCCACCAGCATGCTTGTCTCCTTGACGGACAGGTTCAGCGCACGACGCACTCGACCTCATGCCAAACAGTTTATATGAATATTCATGTAAATTCATCCATAATGACCCTATGCGCCCCAACCCACCTCCGACCATTCAGCCGCTGACCCCTGACTTTGAGCCTGCCCACTTCAGGCAGGCCCTGTCGCGCTTCGCCACGGGCGTGACCGTCATCACCACCTTTGCGCCAGATGCGCAAAAAGGCGACACGGCCAGCAGCAGCTTTGTGGGCATCACGGCCAGCTCCTTCAATTCGGTGTCGCTCACGCCGCCGCTCGTGCTGTGGAGCTTGGGCCACCGGGCCAGCAGCTTGCCGCTGTTCCATGCGGGCACGCACTATGTGGTGAATGTGCTGGCCGCAGACCAGCTCGACTTGTGCAACCGCTTTGCTTACGGCAAAGGCGACCGCTTTGCCGACACCGCCTACACCCTGGGACAAGCCGGATTACCCATTTTGAAAGGCGCTCTGGCCTGGTTTGAATGCCACAACCGCAGCCGCCACGAAGAGGGCGACCATGTGATTTTTGTGGGCGAAGTAGAACGCTGTGGCTTCAGCGATGGCTCGGCCCCGCTCGTTTACCAGGGCGGTCAGTTCAGCACCACCACGCCACTGGCATGAGCAACTCCGCAGGCTTTGTCGACGACTACCTGGCCTATTTGCTGGCCCGCGCCAGCCATTTGATTTCGAGCGAATTTCATGCCGTGGTCGAAGCCAGCGGCCTGAGCCTCATGGAGTGGCGCGTCATGGCCAGCCTGTCGGGCAAAGACAGTTTGAGCATCAACGAACTCGCCAGCATCGTGCTGGCCAAACAACCCACCGTGACCAAGTTGGTGGGCCGCATGCAAGACGCCGGGTGGGTCCAGCGTTGCGACTCCGCACACGACAAACGGCAAAGCCTGGTCAGCCTAACAGCCGCAGGTAGGCGCAAAGTGCAGCCTCTGCTGAAGCAAGCCAAAGCGCACGAAGCGCAGGTGGTGTCTGCTTTGGGTGCAGACCCAGCGCATCAACTTAAGCTCATGTTGGAGAGCTTGATTGCCGCGCACAGCGGTGCCTGAGGGTGCAACGATGCAGCTAAAGTTTTGGCTATAGGTTGGGAATAGTCATCCATTGCGGGTCTTTGAGGCAAATTGTGATCTGAGACTCAATGCCGGTTTTGCTGCGGTTGCCGCCGTTGCAAGCTACAAAGCGAGCGAGTGGCCTCAGCCAGTTTGCGTCCTCTGAGGTCTCTGTCGCTGGTGTGGCGCGAACGACCGGACTGAGGTGCGCTGCTTCGGCCCAGCATCTTCGCTCGACGATCCTGAGAATCTGACGATGCTGCGCGCCCTGGGTCGACACACGTCGTGCCGGACTCGTCGCCGAACTGCTGTCGTTCACCTCAACGACTATGGAATGCAAGTTGCGCTATCAAACCGACATCCACTATGCGATGGCCCGCAGTCAGGCTGCGAAGCGGTGCCAGGCTTCCTGTTGCCACACATCCACAAAGCAAATGAAGGCGAAGAGCCAACAATGGTTTGCTCTAAGTCCGGTCTGCATCACGCACAGGGCACGCCCCGATTTGGCCGCTGATCCTATTTTTCCTCCCTGCACAAAGGAGTCTTAATCAAGGACAGCAAATGGCCTAGGTCGGGACCCTGCGGAAACACCCTACGACAAAGTAGCTGCCCCCTGTCGCCTCAATTGTCGTCGTCAAAACCCAGGTCATCCTCTGAGTTTTTCGCCACGTACAGACGGTGCAGCTCCACCCGACCCAACACTTGCGGATTGCCGTTGGCGAATGCGAGCTTCTCGGGTGAATCAAAGCCCCGACGGACCGCCGCAGCAAGGCTCTGCACAACCAGAGAAGCCTCAGGGTCTACATCCAACGTGAGGTCCATGTCCAAGACCATTCGTGCCACCACACCAGCAATAAAGGACAAGCCACGCACGACGAACGTCGAGGCCAGCTCACGCGCACGCGGGCAAATCGCCTTTGTCGGCGCCTTCGCATCTGGATCGCCCTTTAGGATGCGCTCGATGGCATTAAGAGGCTCTCCATGTAGCCAAGCTATCACAGCAGGCTCGATATCCACCAGTGTTGACTTCATGAGCTTGCCAGTAGTAGCCGCGCCGGTTGCCTTGAGCGCTGCCTCCCGCACACCAGCCAGGAGGTGATCACGGGCGGCTACGTCCTCCTGCAGCCACCCGAAGATGAAGTGCACCCAACCGACCACCGACGTCGGCAGGTCCGCAGCCGCAGCATCCAGCTTATTGCGGAGGCGCTCCAGCAGGTCAAGCGGCAGGCCTGTCTTAGACGCCAACCCTACTACCACTGAGTCCCATTCATCCTCTGCCGCTTCCTGGACCTCAGTCCACAAGCCTAGAACCTTTTCCAGGTAGGCATCTTCCTGCTGAAGCTGGCGGGCCTTGTATGCTCCAAAACTCCGTGCCATCAGCGCATCCATCTGGCTCGGATCTCCGTCGACGCTGGCCAGCGTGGCCAGGCGGTTGACGGTGTACCGCACCTCCGTGTCATCGGTCTCGCCTTCAGCGATGCGGTCCAGGATGCGTTCAAGAGGATCGGTTATTGTCACGCACCGGTCGTCCTCGGGAAGGACTGAACTCAACTTCGCCAACAGCGGGGAGTCATTGAGCGCGGAGTTGCGGAAAGTCACCAGTGGCTCCGGCACCAGGAGGACAACCCCATTGGCCAGATGGCCCGCACGTCCGGCACGCGCAGCCGCGTTTAACAGTTCATGGGCCTGAAGATCTTCTCTACCGTTCCCCTCGTCGGCTGCTCGCTTATCGCCGGCGAGCACCGCGATCTGCGCCGGAAGGTTCAAGCCCTGTGCAAGGGTCGGCGTCGCGACGATGGCCATCGCACCATCGGAACGCTTGTACAGCCGCTCGGACAGCATACGCTCTATACGCAGCATCGCCGCATTGTGCGGCACCGCACCGAAAGCGCCATTTCCGAAGACCGAGTGCCTCGCATGTCCCAGCTCGGTCTGGATTGTGGACCATAGGGCGGCCTCTCTCTCGTTAAGAACCACATCCATCGCAAGTTGCTCTGCGATATCTTTGGCGGTGCTGACCGATACGGGCTTGGTGTTGACGAAGATGATGGACTTCGCGCCGGTACCTGCGGCCGCCACAGCAATACGGGCAGCAGTCTCGTTAGCATTAGGCAACGCGACAACGCCACGATTGCTGAGCTTTCCAGAGAGCGCAAATGTCTCGGTTGACAAGGCGGTTAATGCGCGCGCATCGGGTACGGCAGCCCAGTTGTGGCGCAATCCCCAAACCACAAAAGGCTGCGCCGTTAGGGCCCGTTTCGCCGCAACACGCAGCCCCGTGGCAGCCTTTCCTCCCTCTTCGTCCATCGCCAACTGAATGGACAGAGACTCTGCTTCCACCGTGCTGATATCGCTACGTCGGTACACCACTACACCGCGGGCCTGACGGCTGGGTTTCCATAACAACTCCACAACGGCACAGACGCGTCCCGTCAGTGATGTGATCCAGTCACCGAAATCCTGCGCATTCTTCAGCATGGCCGAGAGGAAAAGCAGGTCGGCATTGGGAGCCTGCTCACAGAATTCCAGTAGGCACAACATCCCGTCCAGTGCGCGCCCTATCTTGTGTGTCTGTGGACTCAACAAGTGACACTCGTCGAAAACCAGCAGCCCGACGTCGCTAAAAGACTCTGGCGAATACGACAGCATCGCCAGGCACTGCTCGGGGGTCATCACCTCGATGTTTTGTAGTGTGCTGCCTTCCAGCAATAGCGAATCAAATTCCCCGGATACCTTCATGCCGAACCTGTCGGCCGGGAAGAGGCCCTGAAGGTCATCGGCAACCTGTTCTGCAAGAGCATGAGTCGGGGCCAGGAAGATCACCTTCCTGCCGCTGGCAAGCGTGCTGGCAATCTTCAGAGTGGACACGGTGGTCTTGCCTGCGCCTGTGGGCAGCACGAGCACCGCGTTGCGGCCAACCTGGTGAAAATCCTCGGCGATGGCCTCTCGGTGGTTCTGCCACACATAGGGATTACTCTGCGCCCTGAACCGTAACCAGCCCTTCCAGAAATCTTCATCGGATCCAGCTGGCGGCGGTAAACGCGTCAGAGATGCACCCGCGAGCCCACCGCTGGCAGCCAACAGAAGTGCGGCGAGCTGTGCTGGCCCGGGGTAGGACGTACGAAGCACACCGGCAAATCCCCTCCAGCTCGCTTCATTGCTAGAAAGCCGGAACACCTGCTTAAAGTCCCGCTGCGCCTGCTGCCGGTGTCCAATGGGACCGTCCACGGGTTCAGACAATACGTAACGGGCCAAGTGCTCGATGCCATCGGCCAGGGTGGCAGCAAGCCGGTTGAAGGCGCGTTCCTCGATGCACCCTTCCAACACAGGCCTGTCGCCGTCCAGTTGTGCAGATCGGCCGAGGATGGCCTCTACCCGGCCGCACACGAGATCACGGATATGCGATGCCAAACGCCGGACTTCAGCACTGCCAATTCTGGTATTGATCAGCCCGCCGGCCTCGTAGGCATCGGCATACTGCTCGGCAATGAAGAACAGTAACGCTGCGGACAGTGTGGCGCTGACCTGGTCGCGGCCGACTGCGGCCACGGGATCGCCCACTGGCTCTCTAAGTTCGGACTCCCGCGCGAGGATCTGCTGTGCGGTGCCTGCCACGAACGCGGCTGGACGGCGCACCTCTGGGTCATCGCTCACCGTCGCCATGATTTCGTTGACGTCCGCAACGCGCTCAAGCGGCCAGTCCGTGCCTTCATCGTCGTCCCGCTGGGCACCACGCAAGCGGCGCGCTACCAGCTGGGCGAAGTGGCGGGTGAGTAGTTGGGGCAGCTGCGCCGGATCCAGGCCGGGAACCGCTGGTGCGGCCTCCAGGAGTTCGGCAGTCTGTACATCAAACACTTTTGACCTTCCCGCTTTTGATTGCCGCGATCACAGCGTCCGCCAACTGTTGAAACCACGGTCGCAGGTCCCCGCTCATTACGAAGGTGGCACCTATTCGCTGAGACTGCTCGATACCTGCCAGTCCGTTGTAGCCTTTAAACAGGTTGCCCCGCTTTTCCGGAGTAACGATAGTGGTGTCCACGGTCAAGGCAGCACGGTAATGGCGGCAGTCCAGCTCCATTACTCTTTGGGCGGCAAGCAATGCCTCCGTGCCGTTGGTGAACTTGGACTTGATGATGTCCACCGCCGTCGCGAGCAACTCGCGTCCACGCACCTTATTTCCGTGGTGCTCCGTGAATGTAGGCATCACTTCGTCGCGGAATTTATCCCGTGGGTAGTCTGTGCACTTGTCTTCGCAGATCGTCACCGTCTTGATTTGTGCCTTCATCGGTTCAAGCTCAACTACTAATCCGTCGAGACCTTGCGAAGTCGCACTTATGTGGGGATCTTTCTGAAAGATTCGGTCATTCGCACCTTGGCGTGTTGCGATCCAGGAAATGCACTCGAACAGAAAACCATCTCTGTGGGCGCGCGCCGCGATCTCTTGCGCTGGATTCAGACCCGACTTGATGGTCAGTTGTTCACACGCAGCCTCGTTCAACTGCGGAATCGAAAGCGCTGGTGTATTTTGCTCAAGCTGATCTAGGATCCGCGCGGCATGTACGACCTGACCGACTGCTATTACGGCCACAATCTTCGCCAGTTCCTGAAAGTCCGCCACCTCCCAATTCAAACCTGAGACATCCTTGTCGATCTCGACAGGACTCGATTTAATCAAGGCGTTCTCCCATTAAGATTATTTTTAGCGCGTGCAGCCAGTAAGACAACGGCTCATCCGAGTCCTAAAGTCTAACTTGCATTTCGCAAGTAAATTCTTTGTGATTTATTTATTCGCAATGCACTTTGGGATGCTGGCGTACTCGTCCGGGATCCGCTCGTGGAACAAGTCCGACATCGAATTCATGAAGTAGGTCGTCGGCTTCGCTTGACCGAGTCTTCAAGCCGCCACGGCAACATCTTCAACGCGAACCAGTTCTCGTATCCGGGAGTTCTCTTGGCCTGTAACCGCTTGAATATTCCCTCTGAATAGCAGTACTTGAAGCCAGTGTCGCGCTGACTCAGTCGCTCAAGGAAGATCGTGTATGTCGATGGCGGGCGTATGCCGGCGTGCACCCACATTGAAGCAGGTTTTCCTATAGCTCACGCCCACGTCTTTGGGACGGGGCGCTTGCCCTTGGGCGGCTCTGAACATACGCCAGCTTTTAGCGGGAACAAGGGCCGCTTCGAGCGCGAAGTACAAGTTCGCGAGTCGCGCCACCTGCCGTTCGAACGATCTAGCGACGAGCTTTCGCTAACTGACCGGGTCCGGGGGTACGGCAGACCAACGAACTAACCGGGCATGTATGGCGGGTTTCGCAAGTTGCGGTCACTCAGCCCTGAAGTCTCAAGGTCCGTAACCAGCCTATACCCGCGCCTCGATCCAGGACCTCTGTAGCCTCTCCCGCAGGATTAACCACTCACTCCGACACCACCGCCGTGACCTCAATCTCCACCAGCGCCCGGTCTTCCACCAGGTCGGCCACTTGCACCAGCGTCATGGCCGGATAGTTCTTGCCGATCACTTCCTGATAGACCTTGCCCAACTCGCGACCACGGGCCAGGTATTCCTTCTTGTCTTTGACGTACCAGGTCATGCGGGCCATGTGCTGTGGGCCTGCGCCTGCGCACGCCAGCGTGTCGACGATGTTTTGCAGGGCCTGGCGGCACTGGGCCACAAAGTCGTCGGTCTCGAACTGGGCTTGGCCGTTCCAGCCGATCATGCCCGCGACGAACACCATGCGGCCACGCGCTTCGATGCCGTTGGCATAGCCTTTGGCGGGTGCCCAGCCTTCGGGTTGCAAGACGTTGAACATGCTTTCTCCTTGGTTGGGGACAGAGCTAAAGATCTGTCCCGCAAAGTTATTTCTTGACTGAAATTTGACGCAGCTTGAAGCGCTGCAGTTTGCCGGTTTCGGTGCGGGGCAAAGCGTCCAAAAAGATCACTTTGCGCGGGTACTTGAACGGGGCGATGGTTTGCTTGACGTGTTCTTGCAAGGCTTTCTCCATGGCCGCATCGCCCGTGTGGCCGGGCTTGAGCACCACATAGGCCTGCACGATGTGGCCACGGTCTTCGTCGGGCATGCCGACCACGCCGCATTCGGCCACGGCCGGGTGTTGCAGCAAAGCGCCTTCCACCTCGGGGCCTGCGATGTTGTAGCCCGCCGAGATGATCATGTCGTCGTTGCGCGCCTGGTAGCTGAAGTAGCCATCGGCGTCCATGACGAAGGTGTCGCCGGGCAGGTTCCAGCCGTCTTTCACATAGTCTTGCTGGCGCGGGTCGGCCAGGTATTTGCAGCCTGTGGGGCCGCGCACGGCCAGGCGCCCCACGATGCCGGGCGGCACGGGTTGCATGTCGTCGCCCACGATCTGCGCCACATAGCCGGGCACCACTTGGCCGATGCTGCCGGGGCGTACTTGCGCGCCCGCACTCGAGATGTAGATGTGGATCACTTCGGTGCCGCCAATGCCGTCGGTCATCTCGATGCCTGTGGCCTGCTTCCACAGCTGGCGGGTGGCGTCGGGCAAGGCCTCGCCTGCCGAGACAGGGTGCTTGAGGCTCGACAGATCAACGCCTTTGGCCAGCGTCGCCATCTGGCGGTACATGGTGGGCGCGGTGTAGCACTGCGTGGCGCGGTACTTGGCAATGGTCTGCATCAAGGTCTCGGGCGTGTGCTTTTCGAGCAGCACGGTGCTCGCGCCACAACGCAGCGGAAACGCCAAGAGACCACCCAAGCCGAAAGTGAAGGCGATGGGCGGCGTGCCGCACACCACATCGTTCTCGTTCATTTGCAGGATGTGGCGCGGGAACAAGTCGCACATGGCCAGCACATCGCGGTGGAAGTGCATGGTGCCCTTGGGCTTGCCCGTGGTGCCGCTGGTGAACGCGATCAGGCACACGTCGTCGCGGCTGGTGGCGTGCGGCGTGTACGAGCCACTTTGCTGCGCCATGCGCTGCTCCAAGCCATCAGGGGCGTCGCTGCGAAACTGCACCAATTGCTGCAAGCTGGCCATGTGGCTGGCGTGCCCGGGTGTCATGCAGTGCTGCAGTTCATCGGCCAGCAGGCTGTCGCACAGCGCGGCGCTGACCTGCGCTTTGTCGATGATCTGCGCCAACTCGCCCGCACGCAGCAGCGGCATGGTGGGCACCGCCACCAGGCCCGCCTTGAGCGCGCCCAGCAAACAAGCGGCCATCATGGGGCTGTTGCCACCGCGCAGCAAAATGCGGTTGCCGGGCACGAGGCCCATGTCTTGCGTCAGCACCTGGGCGATGCGGTTGCTCTTGTCTTGCAACTGCGCATACGTCCAACTGAAGTCGCCACCGCCCTTGTTGAAGTCGCTCACGCCATGCAGCGCGATGCGATCGCCTCGGCCTTCGCTCACATGCCGGTCCACCAATTCCACCGCGCAGTTAATCAGGTCCGGGTATTTCAGCTCGGGCCGGTCAGCCATGAAAACGGGCAGCTGGTCTTTGGGCGGCAGCCGGTCGCGGGCAAAGGTGTCGGTGTGGCTGCTGGGCAGCAGTTGGTTCCAGTCGCTCATGTCAAGCTTTCAACATGTCTTTGCCGATGATCAGCTGCTGCACTTCGGTGGCGCCTTCGTAAATCCGAAGCGCTCGGATCTCGCGGTACAGCGACTCGACCATCACGCCTTTTTTGACGCCCATGCCGCCGTGCATCTGCACCGCCATGTCGATGATCTGCTGGGCGTTTTCGGTGGCGGTCATCTTGGCCATGGCCGCTTCGCGGGTGATGCGCCCGCCTTGGTCGCGCAGCCATGCAGCGCGGTAGGTCAAGAGCGTGGCGGCATCGAGCATCGTCGCCATCTGGGCGATCTTGGTCTGGGTGATCTGGAAGTCGCCCAAGGTTTGGCCAAACATCTTGCGCGAACGCGCCCAAGCAATGGACTCGTGCAACGCACGTCGCCCAAAACCCAAAGCGGCCGCCGCGACCGAGGTGCGGAACACATCGAGCGTGGCCATGGCGACTTTGAAGCCTTGGCCTGCTTCGCCAATGCGCTGGTTGGCAGCGACCTTGCAGTTGTCAAACTTGAGCGTGGCCAACGGGTGCGGCGCGACCACGTCGATGCGCTCTTCAATCGACAGACCGGGCGTATCCGCATCGACAATGAAAGCCGTGATGCCGCGTGCGCCGGGCGCTTCGCCTGTGCGGGCGAACACCACATAAAAGTCGGCGATGCCGCCATTGCTGATCCAGGTCTTGCGGCCGTTCAGCACATAGCCGTCTGCCGTGGCCGTGGCGCTGCACTGCATGGCGGCCACGTCTGAGCCCGCATCGGGTTCGCTCAAGGCAAAGGCGCTCAAGGCCTGACCCGACGCCACACGCGGCAGGTAGCGCTGTTTTTGATCGGCTGTGCCCATGAGGCTGATGGCGCCTGTGCCCAAGCCCTGCATGGCAAACGCGAAGTCAGACAAGCCGTTGTGAAAGGCCAGTGTTTCGCGCAGCAGGCACAGCTGGCGGGTGTCGATCACGTCCGATGCTGCGCCATAGGCTGTGCCGGACACTGCATGCTTGAGCCAACCGCCACTGCCCAGCAGGCGCACCAGACGGATGCATTCGGCGTCCACCGCGTCGCGGCTTTCGTCGTGGTGCGCGTGGGCAAGGTGCTCTTGGCACCAAGCGTCCAGGCGCACTTTGAAGTCGCGGTGGCTGTTGTCAAAGAAAGGCCAGTCGAGTTCTGGCGGGTGATTGGTTGGGTGGTCTGACATGGCTCAGTCCCCTTCAAAAACGGGCGTTTGCTTGGCCACAAAGGCGTGGTACGCCCGGTGGAAGTCGTTGGTGGCCATGCAAATGGCTTGGGCCTGGGCTTCGGCCTCGATGGCTTCGTCCACGCCCATGTTCCATTCTTGTTGCAGCATTTTTTTGGTGATGCCGTTGGCAAAGGTGGGGCCTGCCACCAGCTGGGCGGCGATAGCCTGCGCATCGGCCAGCACGGTGCCTGCCTCACACACGCGGTTGTAAAACCCCCAGCGCTCAGCCTCCAGCGCGCCCAGGCCGCGCCCGGTGAACAGCAACTCGCTCGCACGGCCTTGGCCAATGATGCGCGGCAAAAGCGCACACGCGCCCATGTCGCATCCGGCCAAGCCGACCTTGTTGAACAGGAAATAAGTCTTGCTGCGCTCGGTGCCGTAGCGCAGGTCAGACGCCATGGCCAGGATGGCGCCTGCACCCGCGCACACGCCGTCGATCGCCGCGATGATGGGTTGTGGGCAGGCGCGCATGGCCTTGACCAAGTCGCCCGTCATGCGGGTGAAGGCCAAGAGGCCGGGCATGTCGAGTTGGGTGAGCGGCCCGATGATTTCGTGCACATCGCCACCCGAGCAGAAGTTGCCGCCCTCACCCGTGATGACCACGGCGTGGATGTCGGGTGCGTAGGGCAAGGCCCGGAAAAAGTCACGAAGCTCAGCGTACGAGTCAAACGACAGCGGGTTCTTGCGCTCGGGGCGGTTCAGGCTCACCGTGGCTACACCGTCTTTGACGGACAGCAGGAAGTGTTCTGGCTGGTAGCCCGCCATGGGCTGGTTGTGGCGGGGCAGCTGGTGGGGCTGGCCGAGCAGGTAGCGTTGGCTCATGTCTTCTCCTCTTGTTTTGTGGGGGTGCCGGACTTCAATGTGCCCAGCAATTGATGCAGTTGTGTTTGTTCGCGCTCAGCCAGCGGCGACAGCAGCTCGACGACCCAGCCCTCATGCGCTTGGGCCATGGCGGCAAATGCTTTGCAGCCAGCCTCGGTCAGGCTGACGGTGAAGGAGCGGCGGTCTGTAGCTTGCATTTGCCGCTGCACCAGTTGTTCTTTTTCCAGCTGGTCCACGATGCTGGTGACGTTGCCACCCGTGACCATCATGCGACGCGACAACTCGCTCATCGACAAGCCTTGCGGCTCGCGCTCGAGCTGCGCCATCAGGTCAAAGCGCGGCAGCGTGATGTCAAACTGCTCGCGCAGGCGCTGGCGGATCGTGTCTTCGATGCGGGTGGTGGCCGAGAGCAGTCGCAACCACAAGCGCAGCGAAGCGTGGTGATCGGCGTGCGCGCGCACTTCCATATCCGTGTCTTGTCGTGCGCTCATGACACCAGCTCCCCACCATCGATGGCAATCGATTGACCGTTGATCGCATCGCTGCCCGCTGCGCACAACCACAACACGCTTTGCGCCACTTCGTGCGGCTGCACCAGACGCTGCTGCGGGTTGCTGGCGGCCAAGGCTTGGCGCGCTTCGGCTTCGCTCTTACCCGTTTTGCTCACGATTTTTTGCACCGCTTCGCGCACGATGTCGGTCTCGGTGTAACCGGGGCAAATCGCGTTCACGGTCACGCCTTTGCGGGCCAATTCGAGGGCCAGCGCTTTGGTCAGGCCCACCACGCCGTGCTTGGCAGCGACATAGGCGCTCACATAGGCATAGCCTTTGAGGCCTGCTGTGCTGGCGATGTTGACGATGCGCCCGGGCGTGCCCGCCTTCGCCGCTTCGAGCATGCCGGGCAGCACGGCTTGGATGCAGTGGTAAGTGCCCGTCAGGTTGACGTTCAGCATCTGTTGCCACAGCGCGGCATCGGTCTTGGCAAAAGGTGCGCTGTGCGCCTGGCCCGCGTTGTTGACCAAGATGTTCACCGGGCCAAAACGGGCCTGCGCCTGCTGCACCGCCGCTTGCACGGCGTGTTCATCGGCCACATCCATGGGCGCAATCAGCACCGCCACATCGGGCACTTGCGCACGCAGCGCCTCGGCTTGTGCCTGCAGCTTGTCTTGTGATCGGCCACAGAGCGTTAGGCGGCAACCCGCTTGCGCGAGCTGCAATGCGATGGCCGCGCCAATGCCTGCGCCCGCGCCTGTGATGAGGGCATGGCGGTTGCTCAGCATGCGTTGCACCCTGTAGGAGCGGCGCCCTCGCTGCGATGGGAAATTATTGGAGCCACCTCGCCTTGATTGGTTTCTGTGGGAGCGGCGCCCTCGCCGCGATGGACGCCCATTCGCGACGAGGGCGTCGCTCCCACAAATTCAAATTGCAAGGAAGTTGAAGTCCCCCCAAGAGCATTCAACATCTCAATCCCCCTTAGTCACAGCCTGCTGGGCACGCTCGCGGGCAAAACCGGCTTCGAGCTGCGGCTTGCCCGAAACGTAAGCACGCGGCCAAGCGATGTCTTTGAAGCCAATGCGTGCTGCTTCTGTCAAGGTCCAAGCCGGGTTGGCCAAGTGCGGGCGAGCCACGGCGCACAGGTCGGCGCGGCCTGCGGCCAGGATGCTGTTGACGTGGTCGGCCTCAGATATGGCACCCACCGCGATGGTGGCGATGCCGGCCTCTTGACGGATGCGGTCGGCAAACGGGGTTTGGTACATGCGGCCGTAAGTGGGCTTTTGCTGTGCACTGACCTGGCCTGACGAGCAGTCGATCATGTCGGCGCCTGCGGCCTTGAAGGCACGGGCGATCTCAACCGCATCGGTGGGTGTGATGCCACCCTCAACCCAGTCGTGCGCCGAGATGCGCACCGACATCGGCAAATCTTTTGGCCAGACGGCGCGCACAGCGGCAAACACTTCGAGCGGGTAACGCAAACGGTTTTCGAGCGAGCCGCCGTATTCGTCGGTGCGCTGATTGGTGAGTGGGCTGATGAAGCTTGACAGTAGATAGCCGTGGGCGCAATGCAATTCCAGCCAGTCAAACCGGGCTTGGGCAGCGCGTTGGGTGCAGGCCACAAAGTCGGCCGTGACGCGGGCCATGTCGTCGCGGGTCATGGCTCGGGGCACATCGCCATGGGGAAAATAGGGCATGGGCGACGCGGCGATCAGCGGCCAGTTGCCTTCTGCGTCATCAGCGGGCACAGGCTGGTCCATCCCCGCGCCTTGCCAAGGGCGGCAGGTCGAGCCTTTGGGCCCGGCGTGGCCGATCTGCAGGCCGATCTTGGCGTCAGATTTGGCATGTAGCCAGTCCACTATTCTTGCAAAGTCGGTGGTCTGCTGGTCATTCCACAAACCCGGGCAGCCGTGCGTGATGCGGCCGTCGGCGCTGGGCGCGGTCATCTCGACCATCACCAGCCCGGCGCCGCCCACGGCGCGTGCGCCCAGGTGCACCAGGTGGTCGTCGCCCACGCGACCGTCCACCGCCATGTACTGCGCCATCGGTGACACCACCACACGGTTCTTGAGCGTGACCGAGCGCTGGGTGTACGGCGTGAACATGGGCGGGCGAATGCCCGGCGTGGCCGTGCGCCCTGCAAACCAGGCCTCGTAGCCTTCCAGCCAAGCTTTGTCACGCAGGCGCAAATTCTCGTGGCTGATGCGCTGGCTGCGGGTGAGCATGGAGTACATGAATTGCTCAGGTTCGAGCTGGTCACAGTAGCGCTCGCCACACACCTCGAACCATTCCATCGCGTTCCAGGCGGCGTTTTGCAGACGGATCACGTCGATCTCGCGCACTGCTTGGTAATGTTTGAGTACCTCAGGAATGCGGTCTGCGGTGTCGCCCAGCGCCTTGAACTGACGCACCAACTCAATGGCGTCTTCGAGCGCGAGCTTGGTGCCCGAGCCGATGGCAAAGTGCGCGGTGTGCACCGCGTCGCCCATCAGCACCACATGGCTGTTGCCGTTGAAGTGTGACCAGTTGGCGCACTTGACACGCTGGAAGTTGAGCCACGCCGAACCACGCAGATGGCGGGCGTTGGTCATCAGCTTTTCACCTTGCAGATTTTTGGCAAAGAGTTTTTCACAGAAGGCGATCGACGCGTCTTGGTCAGCTTTGTCCAGGCCGTGCGCTAACCAGACGTGCTCAGGGCATTCGACAATGAAGGTGGAGGTCTGGTTATCGAATTTGTAGACGTGCGCCTGGAACCAACCGTGCTCGGTCTTCTCGAACAAAAAGGTGAAGGCGTCGTATTGGCGGTTGGTGCCCAGCCAGATGAAGCGGTTGGGACGGGTGACGATGTCGGGTTTGAATATTTCTGGTGTACGGCTGCGCACACGCGAGTTGACGCCATCGCTGGCAATGATGAGATCGGCATCAGGAAAGTCCAAATCCGAGTTCACGTCCTGCTCGAACATGAGTTTGACGCCGACTTGTTCGCATCGGTCTTGCAAAATGTTGAGTAATTTTTTACGGCCAATTCCCACAAAGCCGTGACCGCCCGAGCGGATCACTTCGTTCTTGAAGTGCAACTCGATGTCATCCCAGTGGTTGAAGGCCTGCTCCACTTCGACTGCAGTCTCGATGTCCCACTGTCGCATGTTCTCCAGCGTCTGATCTGAAAACACCACGCCCCAGCCAAAGGTGTCGTAAGGCTTGTTACGCTCCACCACGGTGATGTCGTGGTGTGGGCCAAGCTTTTTCATCAGCAACGCAAAGTACAAACCCGAAGGACCACCACCAATACACACAATTTTCATGTTCGTTCTCTTTGCTATAGACCGCAAAGGCCATTGATTAAAACCTATATATTTCAAACCTCAAGTATTAAGGCAAATGAAGAATCGGTCAATCAGGGAGTAACCCGTAGAAAGCGAAAGAAAAAAAGGGAATGTGCGGTTGAAGAAATGCTTTGCACAAAGCAAAACGCCCCACCGAACGGTGGGGCGTTTTGGGCTGTTAGAAGCCTGACGATGTCCTACTTTCACACGGGAATCCGCACTATCATCGGCGCTAAGTCGTTTCACGGTCCTGTTCGAGATGGGAAGGAGTGGTACCAACTTGCTATGGTCATCAGGCATAACTTGTTGTCATCTTGACCAAGTCAAGACAACGAATTCATAGAGTTTCGAATCAGATTTTGGCTTTTCAGCCCAGCCTTTCAGCCTTTTTTGAATGCGTCAACTTGGCATAACTTCCCTGACCAATGCACACCTTGCGGCGTGTGGTCAAAGTTATAGGGTCAAGCCGCACGAGCAATTAGTATCAGTTAGCTTAACGCATTACTGCGCTTCCACACCTGACCTATCAACGTCCTGGTCTTGAACGACTCTTTAGGGGGCTCAAGGCCCCGGCAGATCTCATCTTGAAACGAGTTTCCCGCTTAGATGCTTTCAGCGGTTATCTCTTCCACACTTAGCTACTCGGCAATGCCACTGGCGTGACAACCGATACACCAGAGGTGTGTCCACTCCGGTCCTCTCGTACTAGGAGCAGGCTTCCTCAAATCTGCAGCGCCCACGGAAGATAGGGACCAAACTGTCTCACGACGTTTTAAACCCAGCTCACGTACCTCTTTAAATGGCGAACAGCCATACCCTTGGGACCGGCTACAGCCCCAGGATGAGATGAGCCGACATCGAGGTGCCAAACACCGCCGTCGATATGAACTCTTGGGCGGTATCAGCCTGTTATCCCCAGAGTACCTTTTATCCGTTGAGCGATGGCCCTTCCATACAGAACCACCGGATCACTATGTCCTACTTTCGTATCTGCTCGACTTGTCAGTCTCGCAGTTAAGCACGCTTATGCCATTGCACTATTATCACGATGTCCGACCGTAACTAGCGTACCTTCGAACTCCTCCGTTACGCTTTGGGAGGAGACCGCCCCAGTCAAACTGCCTACCATGCACTGTCCCCGATCCAGATAATGGACCTAGGTTAGAACCTCAAACACACCAGGGTGGTATTTCAACGTCGGCTCCACCGAGACTAGCGTCCCGGCTTCAAAGCCTCCCACCTATCCTACACAGATCTGTTCAAAGTCCAATACAAAGCTACAGTAAAGGTTCATGGGGTCTTTCCGTCTTTCCGCGGGGAGATTGCATCATCACAAACATTTCAACTTCGCTGAGTCTCAGGAGGAGACAGTGTGGCCATCGTTACGCCATTCGTGCAGGTCGGAACTTACCCGACAAGGAATTTCGCTACCTTAGGACCGTTATAGTTACGGCCGCCGTTTACTGGGACTTCAATCAAGAGCTTGCACCCCATCATTTAATCTTCCAGCACCGGGCAGGCGTCACACCCTATACGTCCACTTTCGTGTTTGCAGAGTGCTGTGTTTTTATTAAACAGTCGCAGCCACCGATTTTTTGCAACCCCGTTCGGCTCCCTTTGTTCAAGTTCACCTAATAGGGGCATACCTTCTCCCGAAGTTACGGTATCAATTTGCCGAGTTCCTTCTCCTGAGTTCTCTCAAGCGCCTTAGAATACTCATCTCGCGCACCAGTGTCGGTTTGCGGTACGGTCAATTACAAGCTGAAGCTTAGTGGCTTTTCCTGGAAGCAGGGTATCACTCACTTCGTGTGCAAGCACACTCGTTATCACCCCTCATCTAAGCCCGGCGGATTTGCCTACCAGGCACGACTACAGGCTTGAACCAACATATCCAACAGTTGGCTGAGCTAACCTTCTCCGTCCCCACATCGCACTTGTAATCGGTACAGGAATATTGACCTGTTTCCCATCAGCTACGCATCTCTGCCTCGCCTTAGGGGCCGACTCACTCTACGCCGATGAACGTTGCGTAGAAAACCTTGCGCTTACGGCGAGGGGGCTTTTCACCCCCTTTAACGCTACTCATGTCAGCATTCGCACTTCTGATACCTCCAGCAGGGTTTACACCACCACCTTCACAGGCCTACAGAACGCTCTCCTACCACTTGCAATAAATTGCAAATCCGCAGCTTCGGTAACTGGCTTAGCCCCGTTACATCTTCCGCGCAGGACGACTCGATCAGTGAGCTATTACGCTTTCTTTAAATGATGGCTGCTTCTAAGCCAACATCCTGACTGTTTTAGCCTTCCCACTTCGTTTCCCACTTAGCCAATTTTAGGGACCTTAGCTGGCGGTCTGGGTTGTTTCCCTCTTGAGTCCGGACGTTAGCACCCGGTGCTCTGTCTCCCAAGCTGTACTCATCGGTATTCGGAGTTTGCCTTGGTTTGGTAAGTCGCCATGACCCCCTAGCCAAAACAGTGCTCTACCCCCGATGGTAATACTTGAGGCACTACCTAAATAGTTTTCGGAGAGAACCAGCTATTTCCAAGTTTGTTTAGCCTTTCACCCCTATCCACAGGTCATCCGCTAATTTTGCAACATTAGTCGGTTCGGACCTCCAGTACCTGTTACGGCACCTTCATCCTGCCCATGGATAGATCACTTGGTTTCGGGTCTACACCCAGCGACTGATCGCCCTATTCGGACTCGATTTCTCTACGGCTTCCCTATTCGGTTAACCTTGCCACTGAATGTAAGTCGCTGACCCATTATACAAAAGGTACGCAGTCACCCCTTTCGAGGCTCCTACTTTTTGTAAGCATGCGGTTTCAGGATCTATTTCACTCCCCTCCCGGGGTTCTTTTCGCCTTTCCCTCACGGTACTTGTTCACTATCGGTCAATGATGAGTATTTAGCCTTGGAGGATGGTCCCCCCATATTCAGACAGGATTTCTCGTGTCCCGCCCTACTTGTCGTTAGCTCAGTACCACACATTTGTTTTCGCATACGGGACTATCACCCACTATGGTCGGCCTTTCCATGCCGCTTTGCTAACAATTGTGCTATCACTAACAGGCTCTTCCGATTTCGCTCGCCACTACTTTCGGAATCTCGGTTGATGTCTTTTCCTCGAGCTACTGAGATGTTTCAGTTCACCCGGTTCGCCTCGCATGACTATGTATTCATCATGCGATACCCCTAAGGGTGGGTTTCCCCATTCAGAAATCTCCGGATCAAAGCTTATTTGCCAGCTCCCCGAAGCTTATCGCAGGCTTTCACGTCTTTCGTCGCCTATCATTGCCAAGGCATCCACCACATGCTCTTATTCACTTGACCCTATAACTTTGAACTCTCTTGCGAGACCTCATCGTTATTTTCAAGGAATGTCTGTCAGGTCTTTCACCTGACGCGTTATGCCGTAAATGAATAATTCCTCAACACAGGATGTTTCCATCCAATATCAAAAGAACAATTCGTCTTTACTTGAATTTCAAACGTCGTTTGAATATTCGTTTTGACGCAATCAAAAATTGTCACCAGGGGCACGGTCCGCACTAAACCTTTACGAATGTGCGGTTTCCCCTGGCAACTCTGATTCGACTCTATGAATTTTTAAAGAACAGCCGTGTGTCTTGCGACACTTGTCAATCGATCAATATCAATCAACACAAAAGCAGCCTTTACAAACTTCTTGCAAAGCAACTTTTGTTTTGAATGAATAACCATCAGAATCTTTTAAGACCCATGAACATTCGATAAGTGATGGTGGAGGATGACGGGATCGAACCGACGACCCCCTGCTTGCAAAGCAGGTGCTCTCCCAGCTGAGCTAATCCCCCGTTGTCTTACCCTTGGCACCTTTCAGCACCTGTCTTCAGAAGGATTGGTGGGTCTGGTTGGTCTCGAACCAACGACCCCTGCGTTATCAACACAGTGCTCTAACCAACTGAGCTACAGACCCAAGCCGGTCACCAATGACTCGAGGCTTGCGCCACAGTCGTCAGCGACAACCTTCCAACAACCGATAAGTGTGAGCGTTCAATTTAGATTGCAGTTTCCAGAAAGGAGGTGATCCAGCCGCACCTTCCGATACGGCTACCTTGTTACGACTTCACCCCAGTCACGAACCCCGCCGTGGTAATCGCCCTCCTTACGGTTAGGCTAACTACTTCTGGCGAGACCCGCTCCCATGGTGTGACGGGCGGTGTGTACAAGACCCGGGAACGTATTCACCGTGACATTCTGATCCACGATTACTAGCGATTCCGACTTCACGCAGTCGAGTTGCAGACTGCGATCCGGACTACGACTGGTTTTATGGGATTAGCTCCCCCTCGCGGGTTGGCAACCCTTTGTACCAGCCATTGTATGACGTGTGTAGCCCCACCTATAAGGGCCATGAGGACTTGACGTCATCCCCACCTTCCTCCGGTTTGTCACCGGCAGTCTCATTAGAGTGCCCAACTGAATGTAGCAACTAATGACAAGGGTTGCGCTCGTTGCGGGACTTAACCCAACATCTCACGACACGAGCTGACGACAGCCATGCAGCACCTGTGTTACGGCTCTCTTTCGAGCACGAAGCTATCTCTAGCGACTTCCGTACATGTCAAAGGTGGGTAAGGTTTTTCGCGTTGCATCGAATTAAACCACATCATCCACCGCTTGTGCGGGTCCCCGTCAATTCCTTTGAGTTTCAACCTTGCGGCCGTACTCCCCAGGCGGTCAACTTCACGCGTTAGCTTCGTTACTGAGTCAGTGAAGACCCAACAACCAGTTGACATCGTTTAGGGCGTGGACTACCAGGGTATCTAATCCTGTTTGCTCCCCACGCTTTCGTGCATGAGCGTCAGTACAGGTCCAGGGGATTGCCTTCGCCATCGGTGTTCCTCCGCATATCTACGCATTTCACTGCTACACGCGGAATTCCATCCCCCTCTACCGTACTCTAGCTATGCAGTCACAAAGGCAGTTCCCAGGTTGAGCCCGGGGATTTCACCTCTGTCTTACATAACCGCCTGCGCACGCTTTACGCCCAGTAATTCCGATTAACGCTTGCACCCTACGTATTACCGCGGCTGCTGGCACGTAGTTAGCCGGTGCTTATTCTTACGGTACCGTCATGAGCTCCTAGTATTAATAGAAACCTTTTCGTTCCGTACAAAAGCAGTTTACAACCCGAGGGCCTTCATCCTGCACGCGGAATGGCTGGATCAGACTTTCGTCCATTGTCCAAAATTCCCCACTGCTGCCTCCCGTAGGAGTCTGGACCGTGTCTCAGTTCCAGTGTGGCTGGTCGTCCTCTCAGACCAGCTACAGATCGTTGGCTTGGTGAGCCTTTACCCCACCAACTACCTAATCTGATATCGGCCGCTCCAATCGCGCGAGGCTCTTGCGAGTCCCCCGCTTTCATCCTTAGATCGTATGCGGTATTAGCGTAACTTTCGCTACGTTATCCCCCACGACTGGGCACGTTCCGATATATTACTCACCCGTTCGCCACTCTCGAGGGGTTGCCCCCTCTACCGTTCGACTTGCATGTGTAAAGCATTCCGCCAGCGTTCAATCTGAGCCAGGATCAAACTCTATAGTTCGATCTTGATTTTTTTCGCTCTCGACCTTAACAGTCTCAAGCAACTCATAAATTGGAATCGACGTGGTCACCATCTCTGATTTCCACATCTTTTTTACTTCATGAGCGTTTGTTAGCTAATTAAAGCTAAGTTCCGAAGAACTTGGCAATCACCATCAAACGCCCACGCTTATCGGCTGTATATTTTTAAAGAACCCAGGCAACTTTCATCACCTTGTTTTGCTTCGCCGCGATCAGCGAAGCCTTGAATTATAACACGCTTTTTGGCGTTTTGTTTAGAAGACGCTTCATCTTCTAAACAAAACGCCCCACCGAACGGTGGGGCGTTTTGGGCTGTTAGAAGCCTGACGATGTCCTACTTTCACACGGGAATCCGCACTATCATCGGCGCTAAGTCGTTTCACGGTCCTGTTCGAGATGGGAAGGAGTGGTACCAACTTGCTATGGTCATCAGGCATAACTTGTTGTCATCTTGACCAAGTCAAGACAACGAATTCATAGAGTTTCGAATCAGATTTTGGCTTTTCAGCCCAGCCTTTCAGCCTTTTTTGAATGCGTCAACTTGGCATAACTTCCCTGACCAATGCACACCTTGCGGCGTGTGGTCAAAGTTATAGGGTCAAGCCGCACGAGCAATTAGTATCAGTTAGCTTAACGCATTACTGCGCTTCCACACCTGACCTATCAACGTCCTGGTCTTGAACGACTCTTTAGGGGGCTCAAGGCCCCGGCAGATCTCATCTTGAAACGAGTTTCCCGCTTAGATGCTTTCAGCGGTTATCTCTTCCACACTTAGCTACTCGGCAATGCCACTGGCGTGACAACCGATACACCAGAGGTGTGTCCACTCCGGTCCTCTCGTACTAGGAGCAGGCTTCCTCAAATCTGCAGCGCCCACGGAAGATAGGGACCAAACTGTCTCACGACGTTTTAAACCCAGCTCACGTACCTCTTTAAATGGCGAACAGCCATACCCTTGGGACCGGCTACAGCCCCAGGATGAGATGAGCCGACATCGAGGTGCCAAACACCGCCGTCGATATGAACTCTTGGGCGGTATCAGCCTGTTATCCCCAGAGTACCTTTTATCCGTTGAGCGATGGCCCTTCCATACAGAACCACCGGATCACTATGTCCTACTTTCGTATCTGCTCGACTTGTCAGTCTCGCAGTTAAGCACGCTTATGCCATTGCACTATTATCACGATGTCCGACCGTAACTAGCGTACCTTCGAACTCCTCCGTTACGCTTTGGGAGGAGACCGCCCCAGTCAAACTGCCTACCATGCACTGTCCCCGATCCAGATAATGGACCTAGGTTAGAACCTCAAACACACCAGGGTGGTATTTCAACGTCGGCTCCACCGAGACTAGCGTCCCGGCTTCAAAGCCTCCCACCTATCCTACACAGATCTGTTCAAAGTCCAATACAAAGCTACAGTAAAGGTTCATGGGGTCTTTCCGTCTTTCCGCGGGGAGATTGCATCATCACAAACATTTCAACTTCGCTGAGTCTCAGGAGGAGACAGTGTGGCCATCGTTACGCCATTCGTGCAGGTCGGAACTTACCCGACAAGGAATTTCGCTACCTTAGGACCGTTATAGTTACGGCCGCCGTTTACTGGGACTTCAATCAAGAGCTTGCACCCCATCATTTAATCTTCCAGCACCGGGCAGGCGTCACACCCTATACGTCCACTTTCGTGTTTGCAGAGTGCTGTGTTTTTATTAAACAGTCGCAGCCACCGATTTTTTGCAACCCCGTTCGGCTCCCTTTGTTCAAGTTCACCTAATAGGGGCATACCTTCTCCCGAAGTTACGGTATCAATTTGCCGAGTTCCTTCTCCTGAGTTCTCTCAAGCGCCTTAGAATACTCATCTCGCGCACCAGTGTCGGTTTGCGGTACGGTCAATTACAAGCTGAAGCTTAGTGGCTTTTCCTGGAAGCAGGGTATCACTCACTTCGTGTGCAAGCACACTCGTTATCACCCCTCATCTAAGCCCGGCGGATTTGCCTACCAGGCACGACTACAGGCTTGAACCAACATATCCAACAGTTGGCTGAGCTAACCTTCTCCGTCCCCACATCGCACTTGTAATCGGTACAGGAATATTGACCTGTTTCCCATCAGCTACGCATCTCTGCCTCGCCTTAGGGGCCGACTCACTCTACGCCGATGAACGTTGCGTAGAAAACCTTGCGCTTACGGCGAGGGGGCTTTTCACCCCCTTTAACGCTACTCATGTCAGCATTCGCACTTCTGATACCTCCAGCAGGGTTTACACCACCACCTTCACAGGCCTACAGAACGCTCTCCTACCACTTGCAATAAATTGCAAATCCGCAGCTTCGGTAACTGGCTTAGCCCCGTTACATCTTCCGCGCAGGACGACTCGATCAGTGAGCTATTACGCTTTCTTTAAATGATGGCTGCTTCTAAGCCAACATCCTGACTGTTTTAGCCTTCCCACTTCGTTTCCCACTTAGCCAATTTTAGGGACCTTAGCTGGCGGTCTGGGTTGTTTCCCTCTTGAGTCCGGACGTTAGCACCCGGTGCTCTGTCTCCCAAGCTGTACTCATCGGTATTCGGAGTTTGCCTTGGTTTGGTAAGTCGCCATGACCCCCTAGCCAAAACAGTGCTCTACCCCCGATGGTAATACTTGAGGCACTACCTAAATAGTTTTCGGAGAGAACCAGCTATTTCCAAGTTTGTTTAGCCTTTCACCCCTATCCACAGGTCATCCGCTAATTTTGCAACATTAGTCGGTTCGGACCTCCAGTACCTGTTACGGCACCTTCATCCTGCCCATGGATAGATCACTTGGTTTCGGGTCTACACCCAGCGACTGATCGCCCTATTCGGACTCGATTTCTCTACGGCTTCCCTATTCGGTTAACCTTGCCACTGAATGTAAGTCGCTGACCCATTATACAAAAGGTACGCAGTCACCCCTTTCGAGGCTCCTACTTTTTGTAAGCATGCGGTTTCAGGATCTATTTCACTCCCCTCCCGGGGTTCTTTTCGCCTTTCCCTCACGGTACTTGTTCACTATCGGTCAATGATGAGTATTTAGCCTTGGAGGATGGTCCCCCCATATTCAGACAGGATTTCTCGTGTCCCGCCCTACTTGTCGTTAGCTCAGTACCACACATTTGTTTTCGCATACGGGACTATCACCCACTATGGTCGGCCTTTCCATGCCGCTTTGCTAACAATTGTGCTATCACTAACAGGCTCTTCCGATTTCGCTCGCCACTACTTTCGGAATCTCGGTTGATGTCTTTTCCTCGAGCTACTGAGATGTTTCAGTTCACCCGGTTCGCCTCGCATGACTATGTATTCATCATGCGATACCCCTAAGGGTGGGTTTCCCCATTCAGAAATCTCCGGATCAAAGCTTATTTGCCAGCTCCCCGAAGCTTATCGCAGGCTTTCACGTCTTTCGTCGCCTATCATTGCCAAGGCATCCACCACATGCTCTTATTCACTTGACCCTATAACTTTGAACTCTCTTGCGAGACCTCATCGTTATTTTCAAGGAATGTCTGTCAGGTCTTTCACCTGACGCGTTATGCCGTAAATGAATAATTCCTCAACACAGGATGTTTCCATCCAATATCAAAAGAACAATTCGTCTTTACTTGAATTTCAAACGTCGTTTGAATATTCGTTTTGACGCAATCAAAAATTGTCACCAGGGGCACGGTCCGCACTAAACCTTTACGAATGTGCGGTTTCCCCTGGCAACTCTGATTCGACTCTATGAATTTTTAAAGAACAGCCGTGTGTCTTGCGACACTTGTCAATCGATCAATATCAATCAACACAAAAGCAGCCTTTACAAACTTCTTGCAAAGCAACTTTTGTTTTGAATGAATAACCATCAGAATCTTTTAAGACCCATGAACATTCGATAAGTGATGGTGGAGGATGACGGGATCGAACCGACGACCCCCTGCTTGCAAAGCAGGTGCTCTCCCAGCTGAGCTAATCCCCCGTTGTCTTACCCTTGGCACCTTTCAGCACCTGTCTTCAGAAGGATTGGTGGGTCTGGTTGGTCTCGAACCAACGACCCCTGCGTTATCAACACAGTGCTCTAACCAACTGAGCTACAGACCCAAGCCGGTCACCAATGACTCGAGGCTTGCGCCACAGTCGTCAGCGACAACCTTCCAACAACCGATAAGTGTGAGCGTTCAATTTAGATTGCAGTTTCCAGAAAGGAGGTGATCCAGCCGCACCTTCCGATACGGCTACCTTGTTACGACTTCACCCCAGTCACGAACCCCGCCGTGGTAATCGCCCTCCTTACGGTTAGGCTAACTACTTCTGGCGAGACCCGCTCCCATGGTGTGACGGGCGGTGTGTACAAGACCCGGGAACGTATTCACCGTGACATTCTGATCCACGATTACTAGCGATTCCGACTTCACGCAGTCGAGTTGCAGACTGCGATCCGGACTACGACTGGTTTTATGGGATTAGCTCCCCCTCGCGGGTTGGCAACCCTTTGTACCAGCCATTGTATGACGTGTGTAGCCCCACCTATAAGGGCCATGAGGACTTGACGTCATCCCCACCTTCCTCCGGTTTGTCACCGGCAGTCTCATTAGAGTGCCCAACTGAATGTAGCAACTAATGACAAGGGTTGCGCTCGTTGCGGGACTTAACCCAACATCTCACGACACGAGCTGACGACAGCCATGCAGCACCTGTGTTACGGCTCTCTTTCGAGCACGAAGCTATCTCTAGCGACTTCCGTACATGTCAAAGGTGGGTAAGGTTTTTCGCGTTGCATCGAATTAAACCACATCATCCACCGCTTGTGCGGGTCCCCGTCAATTCCTT
The DNA here is from genome assembly GCF_003063435.1 of Limnohabitans sp. 2KL-1. Classification (GTDB taxonomy): domain Bacteria; phylum Pseudomonadota; class Gammaproteobacteria; order Burkholderiales; family Burkholderiaceae_C; genus Limnohabitans_A. The sequence goes on from NZ_NESL01000010.1 coordinate 59,303, forward strand.
TGAGTTTCAACCTTGCGGCCGTACTCCCCAGGCGGTCAACTTCACGCGTTAGCTTCGTTACTGAGTCAGTGAAGACCCAACAACCAGTTGACATCGTTTAGGGCGTGGACTACCAGGGTATCTAATCCTGTTTGCTCCCCACGCTTTCGTGCATGAGCGTCAGTACAGGTCCAGGGGATTGCCTTCGCCATCGGTGTTCCTCCGCATATCTACGCATTTCACTGCTACACGCGGAATTCCATCCCCCTCTACCGTACTCTAGCTATGCAGTCACAAAGGCAGTTCCCAGGTTGAGCCCGGGGATTTCACCTCTGTCTTACATAACCGCCTGCGCACGCTTTACGCCCAGTAATTCCGATTAACGCTTGCACCCTACGTATTACCGCGGCTGCTGGCACGTAGTTAGCCGGTGCTTATTCTTACGGTACCGTCATGAGCTCCTAGTATTAATAGAAACCTTTTCGTTCCGTACAAAAGCAGTTTACAACCCGAGGGCCTTCATCCTGCACGCGGAATGGCTGGATCAGACTTTCGTCCATTGTCCAAAATTCCCCACTGCTGCCTCCCGTAGGAGTCTGGACCGTGTCTCAGTTCCAGTGTGGCTGGTCGTCCTCTCAGACCAGCTACAGATCGTTGGCTTGGTGAGCCTTTACCCCACCAACTACCTAATCTGATATCGGCCGCTCCAATCGCGCGAGGCTCTTGCGAGTCCCCCGCTTTCATCCTTAGATCGTATGCGGTATTAGCGTAACTTTCGCTACGTTATCCCCCACGACTGGGCACGTTCCGATATATTACTCACCCGTTCGCCACTCTCGAGGGGTTGCCCCCTCTACCGTTCGACTTGCATGTGTAAAGCATTCCGCCAGCGTTCAATCTGAGCCAGGATCAAACTCTATAGTTCGATCTTGATTTTTTTCGCTCTCGACCTTAACAGTCTCAAGCAACTCATAAATTGGAATCGACGTGGTCACCATCTCTGATTTCCACATCTTTTTTACTTCATGAGCGTTTGTTAGCTAATTAAAGCTAAGTTCCGAAGAACTTGGCAATCACCATCAAACGCCCACGCTTATCGGCTGTATATTTTTAAAGAACCCAGGCAACTTTCATCACCTTGTTTTGCTTCGCCGCGATCAGCGAAGCCTTGTATTATGACACAGTTTTTAAGCCTGCGTCAAGTTTTTGAAAATTTCTTAGCTTACTAAGATCACTTCATCAACCTCTTCGCCTTCATTGTTTGGCTTCTTTCGAAAACCTCACTTGTGTACAGCGAAGCCCTCTATTATGGCACGACTTTTTGGACCTCGGCAAGTTTTTTGAAGTCTTTGTGGAAGTTTCATGCTCCCCCGCCCGGATAATGGGCCCATGGCTTTACTCACACTCTTAAACGCTTCTCTGGCTTTTGGCCATGTCGCACTCCTCGATCACGCCGACTTCTCACTAGAGACGTCCGAGCGCATCGGCTTGATTGGTCGCAATGGCACAGGCAAATCGTCCTTGCTGAAGATTTTGGCAGGCATGGAGCGTCCGGACGACGGCACGCTGCACCTGCAACAGGGCGTTCGCATTGCCTATGTGGCACAAGAACCGCTCTTGATCCCCGAGCACACGATTTTTGAGTCCGTGCGCGAAGGCTTGGCCGAAGTGGTGCAGTGGATCGACGATTACACGCACAGCCGGGGGGACCTGGACACTTTGCAAAGCCAAATCGAATCCCGCGATGGCTGGGGCTGGGAACAACGCCTGGACGAAACCCTGCAACGCCTGCAACTGGACCCGAATGCGGTGGTGCAGTCGCTGTCTGGCGGTATGCGCAAGCGTGTGGCCCTGGCGCAAGCCTTGGTGACCCGTCCTGACGTGCTCTTATTAGATGAGCCAACCAACCACCTGGACCTGAACGCCATCACATGGCTGGAAGACCTGTTGATCGACTTCAAGGGCAGCGTGATCGCCATCACGCACGACCGGGCGTTTCTGGACCGCATTGCAACCCGCATTGTGGAGCTGGACCGAGGCAAGCTGCGCCCTTACCCTGGCAACTTCGCGCAATACCAAATACAGAAGGAAGAGCAACTCGCACAGGAAGCTGTGATTCAAGCCAAGGCCGACAAACTGCTGGCCCAAGAAGAGATCTGGATTCGCAAAGGCGTGGAAGCACGCCGCACCCGCAGCCAAAGCCGCATCACGCGACTGCAAAACCTGCGAGGCGAGCGTGCTGCTCGCCGCGAAAAAGTGGGCAACGTCAAAATGGAAGTGGCTTCGGGCGTGCCAAGCGGCAAACTGGTGGCCGAGTTGACCGATGTCAGCAAGAGCTTCACCCAACCCGACGGCTCGGTGCGCACAGTGATTCAGAAGTTCACCGGCACCCTGCTGCGTGGCGACAAGATTGGCCTGTTGGGCCCCAACGGTGCAGGCAAAACCACCTTGCTCAAACTGATTCTGGGCGAACTCGAAGCCGACAGTGGTGAAGTGCGCCGCGGCACCAAGCTCGAAGTGGCCTACTTTGACCAGATGCGCGATGCGCTGGACCTGGACGCCACACTGGAAGACTTCATCAGCCCCGGCAGCGAATGGATCGAGATCGGCAACAAACGCCAGCACGTCAAGAGCTACCTGGGCGACTTTTTATTCTCGCCTGCTCGTGGCACATCGCCCGTGCGCTCGCTATCTGGTGGCGAGCGCAACCGCCTGCTGTTGGCGCGCCTGTTTGCACGCCCGGCCAACGTGCTGGTGCTGGACGAACCCACCAACGACCTGGACATCGAAACCCTGGAACTGCTCGAAGAGCTGCTGCAAACCTACGAAGGCACCGTTTTCTTGGTAAGCCACGACCGTGCCTTCATGGACAACGTGGTCACTGGCATCATCGCCTGCGAAAGCGCCCCGGACCAGCCAGGTTTCTGGCGCGAATACGAAGGCTCGGTGCAAGACTGGTTGGTCCAGTCCAAACGCGCTCAGGCCATTCGGGCGCAAACCGCGCAGCGCAGCGCCAACACGCCGCAGGCCGCAGCCCCCACAAGCCCCGTCGCGGCAACCGCAACACCAGCAGCCGCCACACCGGCTCGCAGCAAGCTCAGCTACAAAGAGCAACGCGAACTGGCCGAGCTGCCCGGCAAGATTGAGGCCCTGGAAAAAGAACAAGCCCTCACGCGTGCGCAATTGGCCGATGGCAGCGTTTACCAACGCGACCCCGGGTTGGCGCAACAACTGTTCAGGCGCGACACCGAGATCGACGATCTGCTGTTGACCGCCATGGAGCGCTGGGAAATCCTCTCCAACCGCTGAAATTCGGCGTTATAACAAGTCAGCACGCGTCTTGGCCAAGGCGCGCCAGAACTTGTCGTCTTGCGTGCTCGCGAAGTTCACCCGCATGAACGAACCGGGCCTGCGGTCGGCATGGAACAAGGAGCCGGGTGCCAGCAGGTAACCGGCATCGTGCATGCGCAAAGCCAGCAGATCGGTGTCCACACCCACATCCACCCAGCCAAACAGACCCTGGGGCGGCGCCACGAACTGGCAGTCGTGCGCCAGCGCAAGCTTCACACTGCGGCTGCGGGCGGCGTCCAGCAGCTGCGACAAGCGCTCGGTGTGCCGCCGAATGGCACCTTGCTCCAGGCACAACGCCAACGCCTTCTCAAACAGCACCGGGGTGGTGAGCGTGGACAGAAGCTTGGTGTCCAAGAACGCATCCTTCAAGTCGGCTGGAGCGGCCATGTAGCCCACGCGCCAGCTGGGCGCGAGGATCTTGGCGTAACCGCTGACGTAAATGGTTTTTTGCAGGCCATCGAGCACCGACAAGCGCACCGCATGCGCAGGGGCCATGTGCCCGTAGGTGTCGTCTTCGACCACATGGAAGTTGTAGCGGTGCGCCAGGTTCACCAGCTGGTGCGCAACGGGCAAGGACAGGCCGTAGCCCGTGGGGTTGTGCAAGACCGACACGCTGACCATCATCTTGGGCGCATGCAACTGCGCATAGCGCTCGACCACCTCCAAATCGGGGCCCGTCTCCAAACGCGGCACGGGCAGGATGCGCACACCCAAGTTTTGCAGCCGTGCAAATTCAATGGCCCAGCCGGGTTCTTCGACCATCACGCAATCACCGGGGCGCAGCAAGGTGCGGCTGATGATGTCGAGCGCATGGGTCGCCCCCACGGTCGTGATCAGTTGCACCGGCATCGCATGCAAACCCAAACTCGCCAGTTTGGGCGACAAGACTTCACGCAAACCCGTGTCCCCCTGCGGCTCGCCATAGCGCAAAGAAGACTCGCGCAAAGCCGGGCTGGCCACCACTTTGCGCAAGGCTGCCGACAAAAAGTCGGCATCCAGCCAATCCGGCGGAAACACGCCCATGCCCGGCTGCGGCTCGGCGCTGGGTTGGTGGAACATGCCCCGAATCAGGCTGGACGCATTCACAGGCGGCGGGCTGGGCACCTCGCCGCCAGCGGCAAGCGATGCGGGCGGCGTGCGTTGCACCCGGTCGCGCACAAAAAAGCCCCGGTTGGGGCGCGCCTCGACCCAGCCCTGCGCCACCAGCCAGTCATAAGCAGCCACCACGGTGGAAGCACTCACGCCATGCATTTGCGCGCATTGCCGCACCGAAGGCAAACGCGCCCCCGAGACCAACAACTGATCCCGCATGCGCGTCACAAAGCGCTGCGCAAGCTGTTCGGTCAGTGGCTGGCTGGATTCACGGCTGAGCAAGGACATGGTGAGCCTTTAGACAAAAAGTGTGCAGTCAGACTGAGCAATACAGTTTTCAAAATGATCTCGCAAACTGTACCGATACTGTACTCATTTCAGCACTACATTCAAAGGCATGACCTCTTCCGAACTCAGCGCCCTGCTGGTGCTCGCCACCGTGAGCAGCTTCACCCCCGGGCCGAACACCACGCTGTCCACCGCCATGGCCGCCAACCACGGCTTGCGCCATGCCCTGCGCTTTGTGTGTGCCGTGCCGGTGGGTTGGGGCATTTTGTTCAGCTTGTGCGCTACAGGTTTGGGCAGTCTGGTGGTGGCCTGGCCACCGTTGCGCTGGGGCATCGTGGTGCTGGGCAACACCTATTTGCTGTGGTTGGCCTCTCGCCTGTGGGGCAGCGGCAGCTTGCAGCAGGCCGACAGCGCCAAGCTGCAAGTGGGATTTTTGCAGGGCGTGGGCTTGCAGTTTCTCAACATCAAGGCCTGGATGCTGGCCTTGGCCATCGTGGCGGGTTGGGTGGCAGGGCGGGATGACGCCACCGAGCGCACGCTGCTGTTACTGCCCATCATGGTGACCTATGGATTCGTGAGCAACTTGACCTACGCGGTGGCGGGCTCGATGCTGCGGCACTGGCTGGCGCACGGCCGCCGCTTGCTGGTGTTCAACCGCTGCATGGCCGTGGCGCTGATGGCCACCGTGGTGTGGATGTTGAACGGCTTGCGCACCACTGGCGCATGAAGGCACACGCATGCACAACATGAAAGCCGAGACCCAAGGCCTGTGGCTCGGTCTGTTGGGCGTGGCGATCTTTGCACTCACCCTGCCCATGACGCGACTGGCCACCGGCACGGTGGACGCTCCCCAGCTGTCGCCCTGGTTTGTCACGTTCGGCCGCGCTGCGCTGGCAGGCGGTTTGTCTGCGGCTTATCTGTTGGCCGTGCGTGCACCCTGGCCGCAAACGGCGCAGCGCAATTCACTGTGGCTCTCATTGGCAGGCAACGCCATCGGCTATCCCTTGCTGCTGGGCTGGGCGTTGCGGCACGTCACGGCCAGCCACGCGGCGGTCATCACCGCCTTGCTGCCGCTGGCCACCGCTGCGGCAGCGGCCTGGCTCATGGACCAGCGGGCGCGGCTGGGCTTTTGGGTGTTTGCCGGTTTGGGCAGCGCGCTGGTGGCGGTCTACAGCGTGCTGCGAGCAGCCCAAATGGGGCACGGCGTGGGGCACGGCTTTGGCCTGACCTGGGCCGATACCCTGCTGCTGGGCGCGGTGGTGGCTGCCTCGCTCGGTTATGTGGCCGGGGCCAAAGTCACGGCCAGCCTAGGCGCTGAAAAAGTCATCAGCTGGGTCTGCGTGATGGCGCTGCCCATCACCCTGCCGGGTGCCTGGCTCACCTGGCCCGAACACGCCATTGCCCTGTCATCGTGGCTGGCCCTGCTTTACGTGGGGGTGTTTTCGATGTGGGCGGGCTTTTTCGCTTGGTTTCGCGGCCTGTCGATGGGCGGCCCCTTGCGCGTGAGCCAGACGCAATTGCTGCAACCTTTTATTTCCATCCTGGCCGCCATCCCTTTGCTGGGAGAATCGCTGGATGCAATGACGCTGGGCTTTGCCCTGCTGGTGGTGCTGACCGTCTTCATGGGTCGGCGCATGGCCAGCCCCACAGCCGCCCCAACAACCACAGTCTCAAGGAGCACAACATGAACTGGAAACTGGCCCAACGTGCCGAAAAAATGAACCCCTCGGTGATCCGCGAGATCCTGAAAGTCACTGAAAAGCCCGGCATCATCAGCTTTGCGGGCGGCCTGCCCTCGCCGCAGACTTTCCCGATCGACGCCATGCGCGAAGCCAGCGAGCGTGTGCTGAAAGACGACGGCAAAGCCGCCTTGCAATACGCCGCCAGCGAAGGCTATGCGCCGCTGCGCGAATGGGTCGCGCAAGACCTGCTCAAACAAGGCATGAACGTCAGCCCCGACCAGGTACTGATCACCACCGGCAGCCAGCAAGGCCTGGACCTGCTGGCCAAAATTTTGATCGACGCGGGCAGCCGCATTTTGGTCGAGACCCCCACCTATCTGGGCGCGCTGCAGGCCTTCACCCCGATGGAGCCAGTGGCCGTGGGTGTTAACAGCGACGACCATGGCGTGGACCCGGCCGACCTGCGCGCGAAAGTGGGCACTGGCGCTGACAAAGCCCGCTTTGTGTATCTGCTGCCCAACTTCCAGAACCCCACCGGCCGCACCATGACCGAAGAGCGCCGCGCCGCCGTGGCGCAGGTGGCCGTCGAGTCTGGCCTGCCCATCATCGAAGACAACCCCTACGGCGACCTCTGGTTTGACGCGCCGCCAGCGCCCTCACTCAGCTCGCGCCACCCTGAAGGCAGCGTTTACCTGGGTTCGTTCTCAAAAATTTTGGCCCCCGGCCTGCGCCTGGGTTATTTGGTCGCGCCCAAGGCCCTGTACCCCAAACTGCTGCAAGCCAAGCAAGCGGCCGACCTGCACACCCCCAGCTTCAACCAGCGCGTGGTGGCCGAAGTGCTCAAGGACGGCTTCATCGACCGCCATGTGCCCACCATCCGGGCGCTCTACAAGCAGCAATGCGAGGCCATGCTGGCCGCGATGGACCGCGAAATGGCAGGCCTGGGCCTGAGCTGGAACCGTCCAGTGGGCGGCATGTTCCTGTGGGTGCAACTGCCCCAGGGCCTCAAAGCGATTCCGTTGTTGGCCAAGGCGGTGGACAAAGGCGTGGCCTTTGTGCCTGGCTCGGCGTTTTACGCCGGGGCCGCCAACGAAAGCACGCTGCGCCTGTCGTTTGTGACCGCCACAGTGGATCAGATCAACACCGGCATGGCCGCGCTAGCTGAGGCGATCAGAGAATCCTTGGCAAAGCACTAACCATGCTCAAAGTTTGGGGGCGCATCAGCTCCATCAATGTGAGAAAAGTGGTGCTGTGCGCACAAATGCTGAACATCCCGTTTCAGCGCATTGATGCCGGCTTAAGTTTTGGTGTGGTCCAAACACCGGACTATTTGATGCTGAACCCCAACGCCATGGTGCCCACCATCCAAGATGGTGCCTACACACTGTGGGAGTCCAACGCGATCGTGCGCTACCTTTGCGCACGGGAAAACCGGCTCTACCCTTCTGACTTGCACACCCGCTTCACGGCAGAGCAATGGATGGACTGGCAACAGACCAACCTCAATCGCGCCAGCGGGACGGCATTTGTGCAGTGGATTCGAACACCCGAAGCGCAACGCGACCACGCCCTGATTGCCCAATCGGTCGCAGCCACAGAGCCCTTGCTGGACTTGCTCGATCAAAGACTGCAAAAGCAAGCTTTTGTTGCAGGTGAGCAAATGAGCATGGCTGACCTGCCCATCGCGTGCGAAGTGCACCGCTGGTGGGGCCTGCCGCAAAACCGTCCCCATTGGCCACATTTGGAACGCTGGTACGCACACATGCGCAAGCATCCTGGCTCTGCGGGGGTATTGGATCTACCGTTGTCCTGAAAGCCTTCTGAACCATGAAAACCCGCACCTTCCAACAAGTCGACGTCTTCACCGACACGGCCTTTCTGGGCAACCCGCTCGCCGTGGTGCTGGATGGCGAGGGCCTGAGCGACGCGCAGATGCAGGCCTTTGCCCGTTGGACGCAGCTGAGCGAGACCACCTTTGTGCTGCAGCCCACGCCCGAAGGGGCCGCTGGCGGTGCCGACTACCGGGTGCGCATCTTCACGCCCGGCGCTGAGCTGCCGTTTGCAGGCCACCCCACGCTGGGCACGGCCCACGCATGGCTGAGCGCAGGCGGCCAGCCCCGGCAAAGCGGCCAATTGGTGCAGGAATGCGGTGTCGGTCTGGTCAGCTTGAAATCGGTCGACGGCCGCTGGGCATTTGCAGCGCCCCCCTTGCAACGCCAAACACCCGCGCCAGCCCTGCTGGCCGAGGTGCTGGTGGCGTTGGGGCTGCACGCCGACGAGGTGCTGGCCGCGCAAGACCTGAACAACGGCCCGCACTGGCTGGGCCTGTTGATCGACTCGGTGGACAGCCTGCTCGCGCTGGAACCTGACCACGCGGCGCTCAAGCGCCTGAACACCAAGGTCGGCGTGGCGGCCAAGCGTGAGGGCAACGCCAGCAGCTTGGACAACAACTTGGCCGATGGCCTGATCCGCCGCGCCAACCGCGAGGCCCGGGCCTTTGCCGCTTCAACCCGCGTCGCCAACGACCCGACCGACTTGGAAGTGCGCGCCTTTGCCGCCCCGGTGGGCGTGGCCGAGGACCCGGTCACCGGTAGCCTGAACGCGTCGCTCGCACAGTGGCTGATGGCCGAAGGCCACATGCCTGGCAGCTACAGCGCCCGCCAGGGCACGGTGCTGGGCCGTGCCGGTCAGGTGTTTTTGTCACAAGACGCACAAGGCCAGGTCTGGGTCGGCGGCGATGTGGTGGGCTGTGTTCAAGGCCTTGTCACGCTCTGATTTGCACTTGACCCTGGAAAAACCATGACCCACCTGCCCACGCTTTCAGACATCGAAGCCGCCACCCGGACGGTGTACGCGGCCTTTGGCCCCACACCGCAATACCGCTGGGCCACGCTCAGTCAACGGCTGGGCACCGATTGCTGGGTCAAGCACGAGAACCACACACCGGTCGGGGCGTTCAAGGTCCGAGGCGGCTTGACCTATTTTGAGCACCTGCGCAGCACCCAGCGTTTGCCCCAAGAAGTCATCAGCGCCACCCGGGGCAACCATGGCCAAAGCATTGCCTACGCCGCCGCACGGCACGGGGTTGCTTGCACCATCGTGGTCCCCCGCGGGAACTCCAGCGAAAAGAACACCGCCATGCGGGCTCTGGGCGCTCGTTTGGTGGAGCACGGTGACGATTTTCAGGACGCCCGCGAACACGCCCAAGCCTTGGCTGTGGCGCGCGGTGCCCACATGGTGCCCAGCTACCACCCGGCTCTGGTGGTGGGCGTTGCGACCGCATGGCTCGAGTTTTTGCGCGAAGTCCCATCGCTGGACGTGCTGTATGTGCCGATTGGGCTGGGTTCTGGCGCCTGCGCCGCATTGGCGGCCAAACAGGCCTTGGGGCACGCCGTCAAAGTGGTGGGGGTCGTGAGCGCCCATGCCACCACCTACGCCGACTCGATGGCGGCGGGTTGCGTGGTGGAAGCCCCGGTCAGCACCGTGCTGGCCGATGGCATGGCCGTGCGCCGCGCTGACCCGCAAGCGCTGGCCATCCTGCAAGCGGGATTGGACCGCGTGGTGCAAGTCAATGACGCACAAATTGCACAGGCCATGCGCGACCTGTACACCGACACGCACAACCTGGCCGAAGGTACGGGCGCCGCCAGCTTTGCTGCAGCCTGGGCAGACAAAGAGCAACTCAAGGGCCTGAAGGTCGGCACCACACTGTGTGGCGGGAATGTTGACTCTGACATTTTTGGCGACGTGTTGAGCAAGCGCTTCTGAGGTCTGCGGATCGGCCAACGGCAGACCCCAACCGATATCCCCGTCGCTCTTGGGACAAAGCTGGCAGACCCCTGCGAACAAAATGCCTTGTCATGGGAACACTCTATTTGGTCCGCCACGGACAAGCCTCTTTCGGGGCCGACGACTACGATCAACTCAGCGCTTTAGGCCGCCAGCAGGCGGTGCGCCTGGGCGAGTATTTGCGCCCCAAGCTGCAGGACAAACCGCTCGAAGCGGTACTCATGGGCAGCCTGAAGCGTCACCGCCAAACCTGGGAAGGCATTGCCGAAGGCGCGGGGCTGCCGCACACCCCGTCGGTGTGGCCCGGTCTGAACGAATACGACAGCCACGCGCTGATCGAGTCCATCCACCCCGAACCCCTGGCCAAGCCCGACACGCCAGAGCTGTACCGCCACCACTTTCGCCTGCTGCGCGACGCCCTGCAGGCCTGGATGGCCGGGCGCACCCAGCCGCAGGGCATGCCCAGCTATGCCGACTTTGTGGGTGGCATCGAAGCCGCGCTTGACCATGTGCGGCAATCACACACCGGAGACGTGATGATCGTCTCCAGCGGCGGCCCCATCTCGACCGCCGTAGGCCGCGTGCTGGGCACCCCACCCGAGACCACCATCGAGCTGAACCTGCGCATCCGCAACACGGCGCTCACCGAGTTCGTGTTCAACCCCAAGCGCCACATGCTGCTGACCTACAACACGCTACCGCACCTGGAAAGCCAAGAACACCAAGGCTGGATCACCTTCGCCTGAAATACAAGCCGTTGACCAACGCGTACATTCCCTAAGCGATTGCACTGCTAATTGCAGGCAAAATAAAGGGCATGAATTGTTCGCCCGCCTGGATGGCCCTCAAGTCTCTTGAGGGCGGCATCCAGCTCACCACCACCCAGCCCGCCGATGCAGATCGGCTTGCTGGAGAACTGTCGGCGCAGCTGCAGGTATGGCGTCTTCATGACGCAGTTCAAACACTGGTCGTACCGATTGAAAATGGTCAGATGGCGCTGATTTGCAGCTTGCGACCTGAATGTCGTGCGCGCTGGATGCCTGATCACGACACGCTGGCGTTGCAGGAAAAATTAGGGCCTGCGGCAGGAAAGGATCTGCATTGGCTCCTCGAACGTGAGATTTGCGTCGCCTTGTTGGGTTCACCCCACCGCTTCAGTTTCACCAGTCTGGCGTCACTGGCTTCGCACATACGGGTTCGCCGCAACATGGCACTGGCCGCCAGAAAAACAGCACTCGCCTTCAAAACCGAAGCGGCCGAGCGACCGGAAGCCGACTGGCACTACGAAGAAGAGCCGGGATTCATCCTGAACCCCGGGCGCTCACTGATCGACGCCTTGATTGCGGCCACACAACCCGAAGTCACAGGCAAGCTGTATGACTTTTCCTGTTACCGTGCCACCGAATACGTGATCTTGCTGGGCATTGCGCAGGAAGTTCAGGCGCACCACCCCGGACTGCTCCGGGACTTGCAACAGCTCAACGAACGCCATGCCATCCGTTCCGGCCAGTTTCACGATGTTTTCCTGATCGAATACGGCAGCATGGAAGCCCCCTTGCCCGCCCGTTTTTATGTGCCGGGGGACCGGTTGTGGTTTCGCAACCCCGATGAGCGCTCGTCCGATGTCACGGGTTACGAGGGTTCCTGGGTCATGTACATGGGCGGTGGTTTGTTCAGCAACTTCTGGAAACGGGACACGCCCTTCACCCTCGAGTCGAAAGCCATCGAAATTTTCCATTGGAAAGACGGCGTGTACACAGACGACCAAGGGGCGTTGCAAATGGACGAGTCGGTGGTCGAGCGCCATGTGGCGCAAACCCAAGCCGACCCCGAGGCCAGAGCCCAGGTGCTCGAACGCATGCTGCGCATGCGCGACCCCAAAGGGGTTTACGCGCAAGGTGGGTGCATTGACACAACACGCGAATACCCCAAAAGCGTGAGCCGCGACCACTGCGAGCTGGTGCTGCCCAGGCTCTGAAAGCCGGCGCGGCTTAGCCGACCTGATCGCGCAAAGTGTCCGGCGGCAGCCGGTCGATCTCACCGAGCAGCTGCGCCAGCGCCCGGCCTGAGGCGTCCAGCAAGGCTTGGCCTTTTTCCACCGTCGCGGCCGCCGCATTGCCCGCAGCGCCATGGCAGTTGTAATCCTGCATTTGCCAGCCCAGCTTGGCGCTCTTGCCGTTGCCCAGGATTTCAAAGCGCTCGGCGCGGTCTTGAGAGGTCGAGCGGAAGTTCTGCGCCTGGCCCATGCGCACCATGCCCGGCCGCAGCGCCAGCATCATCGAAGTTTCGGTATCCCCAGCATGCACGCCAAAACGGTGCTCCTCCGGACTGAAAAGCGCATTCACATCGCCGCCCTGTGCATCGCGCAGCGGCAAATTGAACCAGCTCACGCTGTAGACCAGCATGCCCAGCCGGGCCCGCAGGTCCCGCGCCACGATGTCCATCACGCTGACCTGCCCACCATGCGCGTTGAGCAAGACCAGTTTCTTCACGCCACTGGCCGCCACCGACTCGCCGATGTCGGTCCACAAGCGGATCACGGTCTCGGCTTTGAGCGTCAAAGTACCGGCAAAACGGGCATGCTCGGGGCTCAGGCCCACCGTTTGGGTGGGCAAAAACAAAACCGGCACATCGGCTGGCAAGTGCTGCAGACAAGCGGCCACCACCCCGTTGACCAAGTCTGTGTCCACCGACAGCGGCAGGTGAGGGCCATGCTGCTCGGTGGCGGCCACCGGCAGCACGGCGATCGCCCGCTCCAGCGGCAGCGCCTGAAAATCGGTGGTGCTCCAGTCGGCCCAAAAACGCGAAGGGTTTTGCATGGGGGGCATCTTAATGGAGCCGGGGCGTGTACAGTGCCTTTCGCAAAGGGGCCCAACTGGGCGTTCGGGGCAAACAAGAAGGATTGGCGTGAAAGTTTCTGTGTTTTACCGTGGCCGTGCCACCGTTCAGGCCTGGGTGGCTGGGCTGGGTTTGTTCGCCCTCATGTCCTTGGCGTCCATGACCTGCCAGGCACAAACAGGCACACTTTTCTCTTCCAAGACAGCGGCTTCCAACGCACCGGGCACCGCCGCTTTGTTGGCCAGCGCTAGCCCTGTGGTCAGCACCGAGCAAGTGCGGGCCGAATTGCTGGCGCATGCCCCCCAAGGCATTCAGGCCGGGCAAACCTTCTGGCTGGGCCTGCAGATCGAGCACCAGCCGCATTGGCACACCTACTGGCAAAACCCGGGCGACTCGGGCTTGCCCACCCGGCTGCAATGGCAGCTGCCCGCAGGCTTGCAGGCAGGGGACATCGCCTGGCCCCTGCCCCACAAAATCCCGATCGGCACGCTGGCCAACTACGGCTACGAAGACCGCCTCTTGCTGGCCGTGCCGGTCACCGTGGCAGCCGGATTCCAGTTCCCGGCCAAGGGCGGCTTGCTGCTCCAGTTGCAAGCCGAGTGGCTGGTGTGCCGCCAGGAATGCATCCCGCAAGAAGGGCGCTTCACCCTGAACTTGGCCTCTGCCGCGCCGCAAAATGCGCACACGGCTTTGTTTGATGCCGCCCAAAAACTCAGCCCACAGGCTCTGCCGCAGATGCAACAAGGTGGCAGCTGGATCACGGGGGGACAAAGCCAGGTGTCGGACGACGGCCAACAACTGAGCTTGCGCGTGCACGGCCTGCCCGGCAGCTGGCGCGGCCAGACGCTCAGCGCCTTCCCGGTCACGGCCAGCGTGGTGCACAACGCCGCCGTGCAAGGCAAAGACTGGACGCAAAACTGGCAAGGCGCGGTCTGGACAGCCCAAATCCCGGTGTCTCAAGAGCGCGGCGACAGTCCCCAAACCATGCGCTGGGTGATCGCGTCCGGGCCGGAGTCTGCACCGAAAGCCCCAGCTTTTGACATCGAAACGCCCGTGCAAGGCACTTGGCCCGCGCTGACACCCACCGCACCCGCCGAGATTTCGCCGGCCCTTGCCAAGGCCCTGGCCGAGAACGCCCGCGCTGCGGAAAAGCCGGTGACCGCGACCACCACCGCCTTGGGCCTGACGCTGGCCATTTTGGGCGCACTGCTGGGCGGTTTGCTGCTCAACCTCATGCCCTGCGTGTTCCCGGTGCTGGCCATCAAGGTGCTGGGCTTTGCCCAAGCCGAGACCTCGCAGGCCCAACACCGCAGAGCCGGACTGGCCTACACGGCGGGTGTGGTCATCTCTTTCGTACTGCTGGGCGGCCTGATGCTGGCCCTGCGGGCTGCGGGCGAACAACTGGGCTGGGGCTTTCAGCTGCAGTCGCCGCCTGTGGTGGCCGGATTGGCGCTCTTGTTCACCCTGCTGGGCCTGAACCTGGCCGGTGTTTTCGAGTTTGGGCAGATGCTGCCCAGCAGCCTGGCCACACTGCAAAGCAAGCACTCCACGGTGAACGCCGGTTTATCAGGCGTGCTGGCCGTGGCTGTGGCCTCGCCCTGCACCGCACCCTTCATGGGCGCGTCGCTGGGCCTGGCGATTGCGTTGCCCGTTTGGCAAGCGCTCAGCGTGTTTGCTGCCATGGGGGTGGGCATGGCCTTGCCGTATATGGCGGCCAGCTGGTGGCCCGGCATCGCCCGCGCCCTGCCTCGCCCCGGGCCTTGGATGGTGACCTTCCGTCAGGCCATGGCGTTCCCGATGTTCGCCACTGTCATCTGGTTGCTGTGGGTGCTGGGGCAGCAAACCGGCGTTGACGGGGCCAGCGGCCTGCTGGCTTTGCTGCTCACGGTGGCCTGGCTGGCCTGGGCGCTGGGTCTGGCGGGCCGCACACGCTGGGTCATGAGTGGCCTGGCCCTGGTCACTTTGCTGTGGCTGGGTCGCAGCTGGCTTCCTGTGGCTTTGCGCGAAGCACCCGCCGTCAGCTCAGCCAGCAGCGCCAGCGACCCTGGCGCCTCCGGCCAGCCTTTGTGGCAAGCCTGGTCGGCCACAGGTGTGCAGACCCAACTGAGCGCCGGTCGCCCGGTGTTTGTCGACTTCACTGCGGCCTGGTGCGTCACCTGCCAGTACAACAAGAAAACCACCTTGGCCGATCCCCAAGTGCTGGCCGACTTGACGGCCCGCCAAGTGGTGCTGATGCGGGCCGACTGGACGCGGCGCGACCCGGCCATCACCCAAGCTCTCACGGCGTTGGGCCGCAGCGGCGTGCCGGTCTACGCCCTGTATGCACCGGGCCGTGCGCCCCTGCTCTTGTCTGAACTGCCCAGTGTGGGCGAAGTACAAACAGCCTTGCGGGCGCTCCCAGCCCCTTGATCCAGACCGCCGCTCGCGTGGGTGCGAACCCCTGCTCGCGGAGGGTCGATGTGCCCACGCCGGTACTCGGTCACAGGATCGACCTCCCATCGCGACAGGCAGGCCGATCCTGTGAGAGGGGTAAGCCCATGCGCTCGAAGAACGCAGTCAGGGTGGGCCAAAAGCCCCGGCCCGGCCTGCGACAATGGCCGCCTTGACTTCGGGTTTTGCCATGACCTCCAACACCTCCGCCGCGTTATCGGGGTTCGCCCCCCTGCAAAACGACACCTTCCTGCGCGCCTGCCTGCGCCAGGCCACCGACCACACCCCCGTCTGGCTCATGCGACAGGCCGGGCGCTACCTGCCCGAATACTGCGCCACCCGCGCCAAGGCCGGTAGCTTCATGGGCCTGGCCACCAACGTCGACTACGCCACCGAAGTGACGCTGCAGCCCCTCGATCGTTACCCGCTCGACGCCTCGATTTTGTTCAGCGACATCCTCACCGTGCCCGACGCCATGGGCCTGGGCCTGTCTTTTGCCCAGGGCGAAGGCCCGCGCTTTGCCAAGAATGTGCGCGACGAAGCGGCTGTGGCAGAACTCGCCGTGCCCGACATGAACAAGCTGCGCTACGTGTTCGACGCCGTCACCTCCATCCGCAAGGCGCTGAACGGCCGCGTGCCGCTGATCGGCTTTTCCGGCAGCCCCTGGACGCTGGCCTGCTACATGGTCGAGGGCGCTGGCTCGGACGACTACCGCCACGTCAAGACCTTGATGTACAGCCGCCCCGATTTGATGCACCGCATTCTGGAAATCAACGCCGAAGCCGTAGCCCTGTACCTGAACACCCAGATCGAAGCGGGCGCTCAGGCCGTCATGGTCTTTGACAGCTGGGGCGGCGTGCTGGCCGATGGGGCTTTTCAGCAGTTCAGCCTGGCCTACACCGCCCGCGTGCTCTCGCAATTGAAGACCGAGCACAACGGCCAGCGCATCCCCAGCATCGTGTTCACCAAAGGCGGCGGCTTATGGCTGCCCGAGATGGCGGGCCTG
The DNA here is from genome assembly GCF_003063435.1 of Limnohabitans sp. 2KL-1. Classification (GTDB taxonomy): domain Bacteria; phylum Pseudomonadota; class Gammaproteobacteria; order Burkholderiales; family Burkholderiaceae_C; genus Limnohabitans_A. The sequence continues at coordinate 75,758 of NZ_NESL01000010.1, forward strand.
AACTGCGATGTGCTGGGTCTGGACTGGACCATGAACCTGGGCCGCGCCCGTGCCTTGGTGGGCGGGCAAGTGGGCGGCCCCGGCAAGGCGTTGCAAGGCAACATCGACCCCAACATTTTGTTTGCACCGCCCGAGCAGATCGCCACCGAAGTGCACCGCGTGCTCGACAGCTTTGGTACGCCGCACACCGACACCACGCAAACCGGCCCTACGCACATCTTCAACCTGGGTCACGGCATCAGCCAATACACCCCGCCAGAGCATGTGACGGCGTTGGTCGAGGCGGTGCACAGCCATTCACGACAATTGCGCACGACGGCTTGAAAACCAAAGGCTGGCGCTAGCAGAAAAAAGCCCCCCAAGCCGCAGTTTTTCACAAAAAAATCGTCACTGCACGCTTGACTTATGCACAAAATCAAGGCGAACACCTTTTGTGAATTATTGAAAACCATGCCAGTCGCACGCCCTGCACAAAATCTCTAAGTGCTTGATTTATATAGATTATTTTTTTCTGCCCATCTGGTGAGCAATCTAACAAAAGCCTTGATTTTCAAGGGCTTCGAGGCCTTGACGACAAGTTCTCAACAAAGTTATCCACAGATTTTTGGGATGACGTTCAAAGCACTTCAAAATCAAGCACTTAGGCCAGATTTCAAGACTTCACCTAATCCTCAAAACTCGCCAAACCATCAAAAACAGGATTCCTTTGACCACCCCATCCTGGATTGAGATCGCCGTTCAGACCCCTGCCCACAGCCAAGTGGGTGGACTGCTGAGCTACCGCAGCACTCGCGCGCTAACGCCCGGGCAACTGGTCAGGGTGCCGCTCGGGCAACGGGACGTGCTGGGCGTGGTGTGGTCGGTCTCCGAGACAGCGCCCGACAACATCCCCCTTTCGGCGGTGCGCGAAGTCACCGCCGTGCTCGAAGGCCTGGCCCCATTGGATGACGCATGGCGGCAGCTGGTGCAGTTCTCGGCCCAGTATTACCAGCGCTCGTTGGGCGAAGTCGCCCTGTCGGCCCTGCCGCCCCAGCTGCGCGATCTGACCGCCGAACAACTGGCGCGACGACTGAAAAAACAAAACACCGAACGCACGGTGCAAACCACGCCCGGCCCAGCCCTCTCACCCGAACAAAGCGCCGTACTGGAGCAGATGGCCCAAGGCACCGGGCCGTTTTTGCTGTTTGGCAGCACCGGCAGCGGCAAGACCGAGGTGTATTTGCAGGCCGTGGAGCGCATGCTGGCGGCCAACCCGCAGGCCCAGGCCCTGCTCATGGTGCCCGAGATCAACCTGACGCCCCAGCTCGAAGAGCGGGTGCAGGCGCGGTTTGGGGCCGAGGCCGTGGTGTCCATGCACAGCGGCATGACGCCCGCCCAACGCCTCAAAGGCTGGCTGGCGGCGCACGCGGGCCACGCCCGCATCGTGCTGGGCACGCGCATGGCCATTTTTGCGTCCATGCCGCACCTTCAACTCATCGTGGTCGACGAAGAACACGACCCCAGCTACAAGCAGCAAGAAGGCGCACGCTACTCGGCGCGCGATCTGGCGGTGTACCGGGGTCGCCTGCACAAAGCCCCCGTGCTGCTGGCCTCGGCCACCCCGTCGCTGGAGAGCTGGCACCACAGCCGCCCGGCCGAGGAAGGCGGGCGCTATGTCCGTTTGCACATGCCGTCCCGGATTGGCACCGGCCTGCTGCCCAAGGTGCGCCGGGTGGACATGAACAAACAACCCCGCCGCACCGTGCTGTCAGCCCCCTTGGTGGCCGCCTTGCAAGAACGGGTGGAGCGCGGTGAGCAATGCATGCTGCTGCTCAACCGCCGCGGCTACGCCCCGGTGCTGCACTGCGCTGACTGCGGCTGGAAAAGTGAATGCAAACACTGCAGCGCGTTCCGGGTGTTCCACAAAATCGACCGCACCCTGCGCTGCCACCACTGCGGCTTGACCGAGCGGGTGCCCCGCGCCTGCCCCGAGTGCGGCAATGCCGACATCGCCCCCATTGGCCGGGGCACAGAGCAACTGGAAGAACACCTGGGCGAACTGCTGGCGCATGTGTTGCGCCCCGACGGCACGCCCGTGCGCATCGCCCGCATCGACGCCGACACCACGCGGCTGAAAGGCGCGCTGGAAAGCCAGCTGGCCCAGGTGCACTCGGGCGAGGTGGACATTTTGGTGGGCACGCAAATGATCGCCAAGGGACACGACTTTCGGCGCATCACCCTGGTGGCGGCCGTCAACCCCGACACGGCGCTGTTTTCAAGCGACTTTCGCGCACCCGAACGGCTGTTTGCCCTGCTCATGCAAGCGGCTGGCCGGGCCGGCCGCGACGCCGCCCAAAGCGCCACCAGCGAAATGTGGGTGCAAACCTTTCACCCCCAGCACGCCTTGTTTGAGGCGCTCAAAAAGCACGACTACCCGGCCTTTGCCGCCAGCGAACTGGCCGAGCGCACCGCCGCCGACCTGCCGCCCATCAGCCACCAGGCGCTGCTGCGCGCCGACGCCCGCACCCAGGACGCCGCCCAGGCGCTGCTGAACGCCGCCCGCGAAACATTGGAGGCGCAACTGAGCGCCGACCCGGCAACAGCCGATCTGGTCATGCAAGTGAGCGTGTACCCCGCCGTGCCCATGAGCATGCAGCGCGTGGCCGATGTGGAACGCGCCCAAATGCTGCTCGAAAGCCCCAGCCGCATGGCCCTGCAAAAAATGCTCTGGCACCTGCACGGCGTGCTGCACCAAGTGCGCAGCCAGCCCGAGCACAAAGGCGTGATCCGCTGGCTCGTCGATGTGGACCCGCAGGCGATCTGAACCGCGTCACACAAGCACGCCCCACCCGAGCCTTCAGGTCGGCGCGCTGCAAGCATTCGGCCACAGTGGCAGCCCGCTGCAACAGCCGCTGCACAGCAGACCCCGACAAAACCCTGATCTCAGGCCTTGAGCAACGCCACCGCGCCCGAAAACGTCAAAAATGCCACCGCCGTGGTGACCAAAATGATGCGCGCAATCCGCCCGTTGTCGGCCCCCAAACGCTCGGCCAGCAGGGACACATTGCTGGCACTGGGCAAAGCGGCCACCAACACCATCACCTGCAAAGCCAATGGCTCGATCAGCACGCCCCAAGCCATGGCCGTCAAGCCCGCCAGCAGCACCAGCACCGGGTGAAGCACCAACTTGAGCAGTGAAATAGGCAAGTAATCGACCGTGCGCAAAGGGCCATCCGGACGTTCATGCGCCAGCATTTGCGAACGGGCCAGCACCGCACCAATCGTGAACAAGGCCACAGGCGACGCGGCATCGGCCAGCAAACCCACGGTTTTGTTCACCGGGCCCATCAACGCCAGGTTCCAAAACGAAAACGCCGCCCCCAGACTGATGGCCCAAGGCATGGGGTTGCGCAGCACCCCGGCCAGCGCCTTGCGGGCCGCTACGGCCGCGCCGTGTTGCCCGGCCGCGTCCATGCGCGACAAAGCCACGCACAGCGACGAGGTGATCACCAAGTCCACCACGATGGTCACGATGGCCGGCCCCACCGCCTGCGGCCCCAGCAAAGCCACCAACAAGGGCACGCCCATGAAACCGGTGTTGGGAAACGCCGCCACCAGCGCCCCCAAAGACGCATCATTCCAGCGGATGCGCTCATTCAGGCTGATGGCGATGCTGAACGCCACCATCAGCAAGGCGCAAAACAAATACGTGAAAAACACCCCGGCATCGAGCAACTGCGCAATGGGCGTGTCGGCCCCGAAACGAAAAAGCATGCACGGCAGCGCAAAGAACAGCACAAAACCATTCAGGCCGGGAATGGCCTCCAGGGGCAAAAACTTCCACCGGGCCGCAGCGTAGCCACACAAGACCAGGGCGAAAAAGGGAAAGGTGACACGCAGTATTTCAAGCATGCGCCGATTGTCGGGGTAAACCAGTAGATGCCCAGCCGCACGCAGTCGCTGAGCCGACAAACTGAATCACCCGGTGTTTCGTGGCGGCTGCTTGCTGGAAGTTGAGCCATCGGCTGCGGCAAACCGCTATCATGGCCCGCTTTGCCCGCCCCACGCCCTCCACCATGTCAGCCGGACTCAACAACGCCCAACTCGAAGCCGTGAACTATGTCTCCGGCCCCTGCCTGGTGCTGGCCGGCGCGGGTTCGGGCAAGACGCGAGTCATCACGCACAAGATCGGTCGCCTGATCGAAGCCGGGCTGGAGCCCAAGCGCATCGCGGCCATCACCTTCACCAACAAGGCCGCCGCCGAGATGCGCGAACGGGCCAAGCAGCTGATTGGCCGTGCCGCCAAGGATGTAACGGTCTGCACCTTTCACGCTTTGGGCGTGCGCATCATGCGCGAGGACGGCCATGTGCTGGGCCTGAAACCCCAGTTCAGCATCATGGACGCGGACGATGTGACCAGCATCTTGAAAGACTGTGGCGGCACCACCGATGCGGCCACGGCCCGCCAATGGCAATGGACCATCAGCCTGTGGAAGAACATGGGCCTGAACGCCGAGCAGGCCGCAGCGCAAGCACCCGACGACAACGCCCGGGTGATCGCCCGCATCATGGCGCTGTACCAAGAGCGCTTGACGGCCTACCAAAGCGTGGACTTTGACGACCTGATCGGCATGCCCCTGAAACTGCTGGCCGACTACCCCGAGGTGCGCGAGCGCTGGCAGGCCAAGATGGGCCATGTGCTGGTGGACGAATACCAGGACACCAACGCCACGCAATATGAAGTGCTGAAACACCTGGTGGGCGAGCGGGCCCGCTTCACGGCGGTGGGCGACGACGACCAGTCGATTTACGGCTGGCGCGGCGCGACGCTCGACAACCTCAAACGCTTGCCCGTGGACTTTCCAAATCTGAAAGTCATCAAGCTGGAGCAAAACTACCGCTCCACCAGCGCTATTCTGCGGGCCGCCAACAACGTGATCCAACCCAACCCCAAGCTGTTCCCCAAAACCCTGTTTTCAGAATTGGGTGAAGGGGAGCCGGTTCGGCTGGTCGAGGCCGTCAACGAAGAACACGAGGCCGACCGGGCCATCGCCCGCATCCAGTCGATCCGGGGCGGTCAGGTCAATCCGTCCAAGCACCGCGAGTTCAAGGACTTTGCGATCCTGTACCGGGCCAACCACATGGCCCGCCCCTTTGAGCAAGCTTTGCGCCGTGCCAACATCCCTTACAAAGTCTCTGGCGGGCAGAGCTTTTTTGACAAAGCCGAGATCAAGGACCTGTGCGCCTGGTTTCGCCTGTGGATCAACAACGACGACGACCCGGCATTTTTGCGCGCCATCACCAGCCCCAAACGCGGCATCGGCCACCAGACGCTGGGCCAGCTGGGCACCTTTGCCACGCAGTACAAGCTGAGCCTGTTTGAAGCCCTGTTTGCGGGCAGCCTGCCCAGCGCCGTGAACGCCCGGGCTGTGGCAGGCCTGCACGAGTTTGGCCGCTACATCAACGACCTGGAGCACCGCGCACGCCACACTTTGGGCAAAACGGACGCGCTGGCGTTTTTGCTGGAATGGCTCAAAGAGATTGGCTACGAGTCGCACTTGTACGACGGCGAGGACAACGAAAAAGTGGCCTCGGCCCGTTGGACCAACGTGCTGGAGTTTTGCGACTGGATGGCGGGGCGTTGCGGCGGCGAGATAGCGGATGCCACGGGGACGGACGCCACCGAAACCAAAAACCTGCTGGAGGTGGCGCAGACCATCTCGCTGATCTCCACCTTGAGCGAACGCGAAAAAGACCAGAACGTGGTCACGCTGTCGACCCTGCACGCCTCCAAGGGCCTGGAGTGGCCGCATGTGACCCTGGTGGGCGTGAACGAGGGCTTGCTGCCCTTCAAGTTGGGCGACGACGACACCACCGACGGGGCCAGCCAAGAGGGCATCTTGCTGCGCCTGCAGGAAGAGCGCCGCCTGATGTACGTGGGCATCACCCGCGCCCAGCGCAGCCTGGCCGTGAGCTGGACCAAGCGCCGCAAAAAAGGCCGTGAAACCGTGGCCGCCCTGCCCAGCCGTTTCATTGCCGAAATGCGGCTCGATGAAAACACCACCCGCGAAGACCCGCGTGAAAAACTCAAGGCGCTGCGGGCCGAATTTGCCCAACGGGCCGCCGATGCCGCGGCCGTCGCCAAGCCATGAGCCTGTCGTCCCGGCTTGCTTTGATGATGTGGGTCTGCTGTCTGGCCGGTACCGTGCTGGCCGCGCCCGCCACCTGCCCGGCGGTGACCGACATCAGCGCCGAGCAGTTGCAAGGCCAGTGGCTGGTGCAAGTGACCGGTCAGCCCCGCATGTGGCTGCTGCAACTGAGGCCGCACCCCGAACACAGCGGCAGCCTGCGCGGCGAACTCGACACCGGCACCGGGCGCTACCCGGTGGTGGCCGATCTGGACGAGGGTGAATTCACGCTAGAAGAAACGCACGATGGCCAGCGCATTGCAGCCACCTGGCTGGGCAGCGTATTGCAGGGCAGCTGCGGCCAAACCATCCAAGGCGAACGCCTGGCCCAACCTCACCCCACCAGCCCGTTTGTGATGCGCCGCAACCAGGCACGCTGAACACCCGGACTCAGACGGCCTGCGTGGATTCGCGCAAGACCAGCGTGGTCGGCAAGGTCGCCGATTCGGGCTTTTCGCCGGCCATGACGCGCAGCAGGCTGTCCACCAGTTGCACACCCGCCATGTGCATGGGCTGGCGCACGGTGGTCAGCGGCGGGAAGCTGTGGGCCGCAGGCTCCACATCGTCGTAACCCACCACGCTCACCTCTTCGGGCACACGGTAACCGCGATCCTTGAGCACCCCCATGGCCCCGATGGCGATCAGGTCACTGGCGGCCACCAGCGCATCAAAGTTCAGGCCATGCCGGTCCAGGTGCTGGCGCATGGCCTCTTGCGCATCCAGCGGGGCAAAGCTGGTCGAAATGCACAGCGCCGGATCGGCTTTGAGCCCGGCTTTGCGCAAGGCCTTGAGGTAACCGGCGTGGCGCTTTTCCGGTTCGGGCAAACTCTTGTCGCCCATGAACGCCACCCGCTTTCGACCCAGCGACAGCAAATGCTCGGTGGCCAGAATGCCCCCGCTGGTGTTGTCCGAGCCCACGCTGCAATACAGCTGCCCCGGCAACTGCGCGCCCCAGGCCACAAAAGGCAATCGCTGGCGCGCCAGTTCGTTCAATTGGTCATGGTGACCCCACTGGCCCACCACCACGATGCCGCCCACGCGGCCCGAGTCGTAAAGGGCCGAGATGCGGTCCAAGTGGTCGGCGTCGACCCGCGACAACAACAAGTCGTATTGCTTGTCGGTCAGCGCATCGGCCAAGCTGCCCAAAATGGCCAGAAAGAACGGGTCGGTGATGTTTTGCTTGTTGGCCGCATTGAACGGGATCACCACCCCGATGGTGGAGCTGTCGCCCTTGCGCAGGTTTTGTGCGCCCAGGTTGATCGTGTAATTGAGCGAGCGGGCCAGCTCGATGATGCGCAAACGGGTTTCTTCGTTGATGAGCGGACTGCCATTGAGTGCCCGCGACACCGTGGCGGTAGACACCCCAGCCAGACGGGCAATGTCCGCCATCTGAATTTTGCGCTTATCCGGTTCTGCCTTGGCCATTCATCTGTCCCATTCAAGTGCCGTGCATGGTAATTCAAAAAAAAGCCCCATCCCTTGCGGGCTGGGGCTTGAAGGTTTCCTTGGAAGAAACGTACTCAACAAAAAAACCGTCCGGTTCGCTCAATTCACAAACTGCTCAGACCCCACAATGCCCAGCTTGGTCAGCCCAATGCGCTGCGCACTGGCCATCACCCCCGCTGTCGCCTCGTATTTCGCCTTCGCATGCGAGCGGATGTGCAGCTCCGGCTGCGGCTGCATCGCCACCG
>NZ_NESL01000011.1 GCF_003063435.1 Limnohabitans sp. 2KL-1
TGGCGTGCCAAGTTAGCTATCGGGGTTGTGGTCCCCAAAAAAGTTTCTCGGCATCTACCCTTGGCTCCTCCACCCTCAAGTTTCTTTCATCATTCGGGGCGTCGCTCTGGATTCATGACAGTTAGCTGGATCTGGGTTGGGCAGGGTCCATCCATGTGATGCAAGCGGTTGTAACCTCGGGAAATCCAGTACCCCTGTGAGTCAGCTTGCCGTCAGTAGTGCGGTAGACTGAGCCGCAGGAGATCCCGCACATGAACTTGAATCCCGTTTGGCTGAAGAGTTATCCTGAAGGCGTTCCGGCCGACATTGATTCAACCTTGTACAACTCGCTGGTGGGGCTGCTTGAAGACAGTTTTGCCAAATACGCCCACTTGCCGGCCTACAGCTTCATGGGCAAGGACATCAGCTATGCCCAGACTGACCAGGAAAGCCTGGCCATGGCGGCTTACTTGCAGTCCTTGGGCCTGAGTCAAGGCGATCGCGTGGCGATCATGATGCCCAATGTGCCGCAGTATCCGGTCGCCGTGGCCGCCATTTTGCGTGCGGGTTTGGTGGTCGTGAACGTCAACCCGTTGTACACCGCTCGCGAACTCGAACACCAGCTCAAGGATTCGGGTGCCAAAGCGATTGTGATCATTGAGAACTTTGCCGCCACGCTGGAAAAGTGCATCGCGCAAACACCGGTTCAGCACGTGGTGCTGGCCTCCATGGGTGACCGGCTGGGCTTGCTCAAGGGCAATCTGGTCAATTACGTGGTGCGCAACGTCAAGAAGATGGTGCCCGCTTTCAATCTGCCCAAGGCGGTGCGGTTCAACGACGCTTTGTCCAAAGGTCGGCATCAGGTTTTCCGCAAGCCCGTCATTTCGGCAGATGACATTGCCGTGCTGCAATACACCGGCGGCACCACCGGCGTCTCCAAGGGCGCGGTGCTGCTGCACCGCAATCTGATCGCCAACGTGCTGCAGTCCGAGGCCTGGAACGAGCCCGTCATGAAGCGCATTCCGGCCGGGGAGCAGCCCACGGCGGTGTGCGCATTGCCGCTGTACCACATCTTCGCTTTCACGGTGAACATGATGCTGAGCCTGCGCATGGGCGGCAAGACCATCCTGATCCCCAACCCGCGTGACTTGCCCGCCGTGCTCAAGGAGTTGTCCAAACACACCTTCCACAGCTTCCCAGCGGTGAACACCTTGTTCAACGGACTGGCCAACCACCCGGATTTCGGCACCGTCAACTGGTCCAACCTCAAGGTGTCCTTGGGCGGCGGCACTGCCGTGACGCCCAATGTGGCCAAGCTCTGGCTGGAGAAAACCGGCTGCCCGATTTGTGAAGGTTATGGTTTGTCAGAGACCAGCCCTTCGGCCAGCTGCAACCCGACCACCAGCACCGAGTTCACCGGCACCATCGGGGTGCCCTTGCCCGGCACCTTCATGAAGCTGCTCGACGACGAGGGCCACGAAATCACCACGCTCGGCACGCCGGGCGAGATCGCCATCAAGGGCCCGCAGGTGATGGCGGGTTACTGGCAACGCCCTGACGAAACCGCCAAGGTCATGACCGCTGACGGTTATTTCAAGTCGGGAGACATCGGCACCATGGATGCGCGTGGCTACTTCAAGATCGTGGACCGCAAGAAAGACATGATTTTGGTCAGCGGTTTCAACGTCTATCCCAACGAGGTGGAAGAAGTCGCCTCGGCTTGTCCGGGCGTGCTCGAATGCGCGGCGATCGGCGTGCCCGACGAGAAAACCGGCGAAGCGGTCAAGTTGGTGGTGGTGCGCAAAGATCCGGCGCTGACCGAGGCGCAGATCATCGCTTACTGCCGCGAGAACATGACGGCGTACAAGGTGCCGCGCGTGATCGAGTTCCGCGACGAATTGCCTAAGACGCCGGTGGGTAAAATTTTGCGCCGCGAATTGCGCGCCAAGGTCTGACCGGACAACGGTGGGCCCGAGTCCCCGGTACAGGGCGCAGCGGCCACCCGTTCACGGGTGGCCGTTTGACTTAAAGGCATTGAACAAGGGGTGGTCCATGGCGGTGGTCGGCATCATGAGTGCCATGTATGAAGAACTGGCGGCGGTGTTGGCGGCCATGCCCGATGAGCAGCGCGTTCAGGTGGCTGGGCGGGACTTTTGGGTCGGCCATTGGCAAGGCCACTCGGTGGTGGCGGTGCTCTCGCGCATCGGCAAGGTGGCCGCAGCCACCACCGCCACGGTGTTGCTGGAGCGCTTTGCTGTCGACACCCTGGTGTTCACAGGCGTGGCGGGTGGCCTGGGTGCCGATGTGCGGGTGGGCGATGTGGTGGTGGCGCAGGGTTTGCTGCAGCACGACATGGACGCTTCGCCCTTGTTTCCGCGCCATGAGGTGCCGCTGTACGGCCGTGCCCATTTTGAGGCCGATGCCGACTTGTCGGCCCAACTGGCTGCGGCCAGCCAGCAGGTGCTGGCCCATGCAGGGCAACATCTGGGCGCGGGCACACTGGCCGAGTTTGCGCTGAACGCGCCCCGGGTGCACCAGGGCCTGGTCATCAGTGGCGACCGTTTTGTCTCGACCTCGGCCGAAAGTCAGGCGTTGCGGCAGGCGTTGCCCGAGGCTTTGGCGGTGGAGATGGAGGGCGCAGCGGTGGCGCAGGTCTGCCACGATTACGGCGTGCCCTTTGCGGCGGTGCGCACCATCTCGGACCGAGCGGACGACGCAGCGCACACCGACTTTCAGCGCTTTATCCGAGAGGTGGCCAGCCGTTACAGCCTGGCGATTTTGTCGCAGTGGCTGAGCTGTCGCCAGCCCGCTTGAGTCGGTCTTATTTGAGCCAGCCCCGGCGGCGGAAGTACCACATGGGCACCACGGCGCTGGCCACCATCAGGGTCAGCGCATAGGGGTAGCCCCATTTTTGCGACAGTTCGGGCATGTACTGGAAGTTCATGCCGTACAGGCTGGCGATCAAGGTGGGTGGCAGCAGGGCGACACTGGCCACCGAGAAGATCTTGATGATCTTGTTCTGGTTGATGTTGATGAAACCAACCGTGGCGTCCATCAGGAAGTTGATCTTGTCGAACAAAAAAGCCGTGTGCGAGTCGAGTGAGTCGATGTCGCGCAGGATTTGGCGGGCTTCTTCAAACTGTTCGGCGTTGAGCATTTTGGAGCGCATCATGAAGCTCACCGCACGGCGGGTGTCCATCACGTTGCGCCGGATCCGCCCGTTCAGGTCTTCCTGGCGCGCAATGGCACCCAGCACTTCACCGGCCATGGCGTCCGTCACGTCACCCGAGAGCACTTTTTTACCGGCGGTTTCGAGCTTGTCGTAAATGCCTTCGAGCGTGTCGGCCGAGTATTCGGCATCGGCGTCAAACAGCTTGAGCAGCACTTCCTTGGCGTCTTCGATCAGACCGGGGGCGCGGCGAGCGCGCATGCGCAGCAGGCGGAACACCGGCACGTCTTCGTCGTGGATGGAGAACAGCACGCCCTGGCTTTTCAGGTCGGCGTTGTGCTGGTTCAGGATGAAGGCGCAGCGCACGGTGCGGGGCTCGTCTTCGTCGGCGATCAAAAAGTCCGAACGGATGTGCAGCTCGCCGTTGTCTTCTTCGTAGAAGCGGGCCGATTCCTCGATGTCCTCGTCCATCGCGTCTTCCGGGATGGACAGGCCGAAGTACTGTTTGATCCAGCGTTTTTCTTCCAGCGTGGGCGACTCCAGGTCGACCCAGATGGGTTGGAAGCGGGAGAGTTCTTCCAGCGACTCGATCTCTTCCTGAAAGAGGCGGCCGTTGGCGAGGGTGAAGATGTTGAGCATGGCGAATCCGAAAAATGGCCAGGTGCCAAAAGTTCAAAGGGGCGGCGAAGGGAATTTTCAGCAGCTTTCGAACGATGGGCAGGGTGCTCAGCGCGTTCGAAAGCTACCAACTCGGGGTAGTTTCCACGGCAATGTTTCTCCAGAATGTTCGGCAGATTATCGCACCGGATCAGCCGACAGGGGATCTAAAAAGTGCAGGATTTCTGGTGCTCGGGCATGCACATCGGCCCGTCCCAGCGCCATCAGCGCCCTGACAAACCCGGGTTCGAACAGCAAATAGCTGGCCAGTGCGGCACCATTGCCGCGCAAGGCCCCCAAACTCTCCAGCACCCGCAGGATGGGCCGGGGCAGGGTGTGCACATGGTCTTGCGCGAGGGCATCGAGCGAGGCGCTGGGTTGCAGCGTCAGCACCTGCACCGGTCGCAAGGGCATGTCGCCCAGCACGCTGTCGGGCAGCCTCTGCAGGGCTTGGTTGATGCGCTCAATCTGCTCCACATCGGCTTCCAGAGTGTCGTGGAACACGCTGGACATCGCGTGGCCTGCAATCGTGCCCAGGGATGGGCGTGCACGGCTTTTGTTGCTGGCTTGGTCCCAACCCGTGCGCCGGGGTTGCCCTACTCCCACGGCCAAGATCCGGTCGGCACCCAGGTGCACGGCAGATGACAAAGGCGAGATCTGACGCATCGAGCCATCACCAAAAAATTCCATGCCGCCATCTACCCACAGCGGTGTCGACGGAAAAATGAACGGGATGGCGCTGGAGGCCATCAGGTGCTCGATGGTGATCGGTTGTTGCTCGGCGCGCCTGCCGGGACGGCTCCAGGTGATGGGTTGGCCGTCCCGGGTTTGGCAAAAAGTCCAGTGCACCCCGCTCGAATAGCTGGACGCGGTGACGGCCAGGGCTTGCAGCACCCCGTTTTGCAAGGCCGTGTTGATCCCCTCCAGGGCAATGGCCTTGTGCAAGGTGTTGACCAAGGCCAGGCTGTCCATGGCCGCACCCTGTTCGCGAGCCGACGCCAGCAGGCCCAAAGCGGTGGCCCATCGGCTGAATCGGTCCAGCGGTGTCCGGGGCAGGTGGTAAACCGCGTCGGTGCGGATGTTGTGCCAGAAGTTCGCCAGATCTTCCAGCCCTGCCAGACCTTCCATGGCCTTGCTGGCCAAAAATGTGGCGTTCAGGGCACCGGCCGATGTGCCCGCCAGCACCTGAAACGGGAAAACGGCTGAAGCGTTCGCGCGCCCACCCAGCAACTGACCCATGGCCTGAAGCGCACCCGCCTGGTAGGCCGTGCGCGCACCGCCGCCCATCAGAACCAGGCCGAGCACGGGCTGGGAGCGGGGGGCGCAAGACGGGGTGGTCACACTGTTCGGGAGCATGTGGTCAATGGGATCAGCTCAGAGGTGTTAGATTCAATGAATTCACTTGCATTGTTCCATGACCGCACATTTGACCCCACGGCGAGAGCGCTGGTTGCTCTTCACGCTGGCCGGCATCCAGTTCACCCACATCCTCGATTTCATGATCATGATGCCGCTGGGGCCGCAGTTCACGGCCTTGTTCGGCATCAGCAATGCCCAATTCGGTTTGCTGGTCTCGGCCTACACCTTGTCGGCGGGCCTGTCCGGACTGATGGCGTCCACTTACATTGACCGCTTCAGCCGCAAACGTCTGCTGCTGAGCATGTACACATTGTTTGGCCTGGCCACTCTGGCGTGTGGTCTGGCCCCTGATTATTTCTGGCTGATGGCGGCGCGTGTGGCCGCAGGCTTGTTTGGCGGGGTTTTGTCGGCCCTGTCCCAGACCATCGTGGCCGATGTGGTGCCTTTCGAGCGCCGAGGCCGGGCCATGAGCGTGGTGATGACCTCGTTTTCCGTTTCGACGGTGGCCGGTGTCCCACTGGGCCTGTTTCTGGCGGCGCACCTCAGTTGGCATGCGCCTTTCTTTGGCATCGCGGTGCTGGTGGGTTTGTTGGCGATCGGTGCCTGGCAAACCTTGCCTCGCCTTGACGCGCATTTGCATCACCCAGAGCGCACCAGTGTCTGGCGCGGTATCGGCCAGGTGCTGGCCGAGGTCAACCACCTCAAGGCTTTTGGGGTGTCGGGCCTGATGATGTTTGCCAGTTTCACGGTCATTCCCTACATCACCATTTACCTGCAGTCCAACGCGGGCATGCAGAGCGCCGAGGTGCCCTGGATCTACCTGTGTGGGGGTGTGGCCACCTTGCTGAGTGCGCGCTATTTTGGTCGCCTGACGGACCGGGTCGGCAAAGTCCAGGTGTTCCAGCGCTTGGCACTGGCGGTCGTGGTGCCACTCATGGCCACCACGCTCTCACAGGGCTTGCCGTTGTGGGGTTTGCTGACCATATCGACTTTGTTTTTCACCGTCATGAGCGGGCGCATGATTCCGGGCATGGCCATGATTTCCTCGGCCGTGGAGCCGCGTCTGCGGGGCACTTTCATGACCCTGAACTCGGCGGTGCAGTCGGCGTCCATGGGGCTGGCCGCTTTGGTTGCGGGCCTCATCATCGGGCGCAACGAACAGGGGCAGCTGACCTTTTATTGGGTGGCGGGATTGCTGGGTGTGGCTGCCAGCTTGCTCAGCGCTTGGCTGGCAGGGCGCTTGCGTCTGCACGGGGCCGCGGCGCAGCCGGTTTGAGAGCCCCCGAGGGACCTCAACCATGCCAAGAGGCGTTGCTTCGGGCTTAGGTTCCAAATCGCACGATAGCACTGAAAAGGGCTTTTGAGTGCAATGGCGGCGGACTTTTCGGGTTTAACGTGTCGTGCCTTGCTTTTCAATTCCGGGCGGCGCATAGTGGGGTTGAACCACCCCGAAAAGTGGTTTCGGAGTCCCACTTCGGTGGGGCTTTTTCTACCCTGAATCTATGGAGGCGACGACTATGAATTTAACCATCAGCGGACACCATCTGGAAGTGACCCCGGCTTTGCGCCAGTACGTCACGGGGAAACTTGATCGCATCACCCGACATTTCGATCAGGTGGTCGATGTGAAAGTGCTGCTGACCGTCGAAAAGCAGAAGGAAAAAGAAAAGCGCCAACGCGCCGAGTGCAACATCCATGTCAAAGGCAGTGACCTGTTTGCCGAAAGCGCCCACGAAGACCTTTACGCGGCTGTGGATGAACTGGTCGACAAGCTTGATCGGCAAGTGGTCAAACACAAGGACCGCATCACGGACCACCACCACAGTGCGCCCAAGCGCATGATGTGAAGAGGTATTCAGACCATCGGGGCCGCTGCAAGCGGCCCTTTTTCATGCCCACAAGGCAGGGCGTGTGGCGTGACTTCTTGCGGAGCAGACCTTGGTGCGACAAACGCCATGAGAGCCCGGGGTCTTGAACAGGTGCATAATCCGGCCTCGACCATGAATCGCCTTTCAAACATATTGCCTGTTGCCCAAGTTCTTGTCGGGGTGGAAGCCACCAGCAAGAAACGAGCATTTGAAGAAGCCGGACTTCTCTTTGAGAACCTGCATGGCCTTTCCCGTGCACTGGTGACCGACAGCTTGTTTGCCAGGGAACGCTTGGGCTCGACGGGTTTGGGGCATGGCGTTGCCATCCCACATGGTCGCATCAAAGGCCTGAAGGCCCCCATGGCGGCGGTGTTCCGGTTGGCCCAGCCCATTGGGTTCGATGCCCCTGACGAGCAACCGGTGAATTTGCTGATATTTCTGCTGGTGCCGGAAGCGGCGACGCAAAAACATCTGGAAATTCTGTCTGAAATAGCCGAATTGCTCAGCGATACTGCTTTGCGCGAAAACATCAAAAACAGCGTGGCGCAAGAGGGACTGCACCAATTGATTGCCCAGTGGCAGTCTGCCCAAACCGTCTGAATTTCGAGCCCGTGCTCATGCCCTCGCGATGAAGCCCTCCGTCATCAGTGCAGATGTCCTTTTCGAGGACCACCGCGGCAAACTCAAATGGCAGTGGCTGGCGGGCTTGGGTGCATCAGAGCGCCGTTTTGATGAAGTGGCCGTGCGCGAAGCCCGCTCGGGTGCCGATTTGGTGGGTTACCTGAATTACATCCATCCCTATCGGGTGCAAATATTGGGCCCGCGTGAAGTGGCCTACCTCACCAATTCCACACCCGAAGACTGCGCTCGCCGCATTGCCCGAATTGTGACTCTGGAGCCTCCGGTGTTGGTGTTGGCCGATGGCCAGGCTGCCCCCGATGCCTTGTTGTCCATGTGTGAGCGGGCGCAAATCCCGATGTTCTCGACCGATCATTCATCGGCTTTTGTGATTGATGTGCTGCGGGCGTATCTGTCCAAGCATTTTGCTGACCGCACCACCATGCACGGCGTGTTCATGGACATTCTGGGTATGGGCGTGCTGATCACCGGTGAGTCGGGCCTGGGCAAGAGCGAACTGGGTCTGGAGCTGATTTCACGTGGCAACGGGCTGGTGGCCGATGACGCCGTCGATCTTTACCGAATCAACCAGACCACCATCGAGGCGCGTTGCCCCGATTTGTTGCAGAACCTCTTGGAAGTGCGTGGCATCGGTTTGCTCGATATCCGTGCCATTTTTGGTGAAACCGCAGTGCGCCGCAAGATGCGCCTGAAATTGATTGTGCACCTGGTGCGCCGTGAGACCCTGGAGCGCGATTACGAGCGCTTGCCCTCTGAGCCCTTGATGCAGGATGTGTTGGGCATCCCGGTGCAAAAGGTGGTCATCCAGGTGATGGCCGGCCGCAACATCGCCGTGTTGGTGGAGGCTGCTGTGCGCAACACGATTTTGCAAATGCGCGGGATCGACACCTACCAGGATTTCATCGACCGTCAGCGCCGTGCCATGGAGTGAGCCTGTCCAGGTTGTGGTTCAGCCTGTTTGGCGGTGGGGGCAGGGGTTTTGGGTGCAGTGGGCGTAAAGACTCAGGGCATGGTCCGCGATCACAAAGCCTTTGGCTTGCGCGACAGCTTGTTGTCTGGACTCAATTTCCGGGTCGTAAAACTCCTCCACCCGGCCGCAATCGAGACACACCATGTGGTCATGGTGCTGACCTTCGTTGAGTTCATAGACGGCTTTGCCGCTTTCGAAGTGGTTGCGACTCAAAATGCCGGCTTGCTCAAATTGGGTCAGCACACGGTAAACCGTGGCCAGTCCAATGTCGGCGTTGTCTTTGAGCAGGTGACGAAAAACATCCTCTGCCGTCATGTGGCGCATGGCAGCGCTCTGAAAAACTTCGAGGATTTTCAGGCGTGGCAGAGTGGCTTTGAGGCCGTTGTTTTTGAGTTCGTCGATGTGGCTCATGGCGGTATCTGGTCCGGTCAGGGTTTGCGGTCGATTCGCAAAGCTGCCGCTACAATGACCCGATCATATCGGTACGTCCCCAACCATGACAGCTTCACTGACTTTTCGCTCTTTTGGCCATTGGCTTGCCGCGCTCGTGGTGGGCGGCAGCCTGATCGGTTGCGGCAGCGTTTCCGGTCATTTGGGTCGCGACACCTTCAAGCCCTATGTGCCTGAGGTTGTGCAGGGCAACTTTGTTTCCAGGGAGCAACGCCAGGCGTTACGCCCTGGCATGCCACGTGCCCAAGTGCGCGAGATTTTGGGCACGCCTTTGATCGCCAGCTTGTTCCATGCCGAGCGATGGGACTATGCTTTCAGCATCCAGCGCCAGGGCGTGGCACCGCAAAATTTCAGACTCACCGTGTATTTCAAGGGTGACGTGCTGGAGCAAGTGGACAGCGATGTTTTGCCGAGCGAGTCGGAGTTTGCCGGTCGCCTGGTGCGTCCTCAATCGGTGGGCAAATTGCCTGCTCTGCAAGCCAGCGAAGAAGAGTTGAGAAAATTCAAGTCGCCTTCGCCTCCTCAAGGGCTAGCGGCACCGCCTGCGGCATTGCCACGGAGCTACCCGCCTTTGGAGCCGGTCTCCCGCTGAGTTTCCTTTGTCATGTGTCACGCCAGCCCTTGGTGCCTGACGCTATTTCCATTTTGTCCATTCAAGCCATGACCTCACTGAACCCCTTGCCCCTCACCGTTGCAGGCGCCTCCGGCCGCATGGGGCACATGCTGATTGAAGCCATCCTGGCGTCCGACGATTGCCGACTTGCCGGTGCCTTGGACATCGCGGCCAGCCCGGCCCTGGGGCAGGACGCGGGTGCCTCGCTGGGTCGGGTGACCGGTGCAGCGGTCACTGCCGACCTGCACGAAGGTCTGAAAGGCGCTGCCTGCCTGATCGATTTCACGCGCCCTGAAGGCACGTTGGCGCACCTGAAAGTCTGCCGCGAACTGGGCGTCAAAGCCGTGATTGGCACCACTGGCTTCAGCGATGAACAAAAAGCCGAGATCGCAGACATTGCCAAAGACATCGCCATTGTGCTGGCCCCCAACATGAGCGTGGGTGTCAATGTCACCCTCAAGCTGTTGCAAATGGCAGCGCAGGCCATGTCCACCGGTTACGACATTGAAATCATCGAAGCCCACCACCGTCATAAAGTGGATGCCCCATCGGGTACGGCGCTCAAAATGGGCGAAGTCATCGCCGAGGCCATCGGTCGTGATCTGAAGGAATGTGCGGTCTACGAGCGTTATGGTCATACGGGCGAGCGCGATCCCTCTACCATTGGCTTTTCGACCATCCGTGGCGGTGACATCGTGGGCGACCACACGGTGCTGTTTGCGGGCATCGGCGAGCGCATCGAGGTGACGCACAAATCGTCCAGCCGTTCGACCTACGCGCAAGGCAGTTTGCGCGCCGTGCGTTTTTTGGCAGGACAACAGCGCGGTTTGTTTGACATGTTTGACGTGCTGAACCTGCGCTGACCCACCGGTTCGAAAAGACCTCATGAGCCTTCATGCTTTTTTGCTGCACAGCGATGGGGTCAGTCGCATTCTGGCGCTGCTGCTGCTGGGCTTGTCGGTCGGCAGCTGGGTGGTGATCGGGTGGAAATGGCGTTTGCTGTCCCGGGTGGCGCAGGATGTGCCGCGCAGCGTGGCCGCATTTTGGCAGGCCCCCGGTTTTGAGGATGCCCGTCAGCGGGTGGCCCAGTTCGATCGTGACGCCAGCGTATTGCCGTTGCTTGACGCCACCCTCATGCCTTTGGGGGGCACGTTGGCCTCTTCGGGAGACCGCCATCATCAACTGACCCGCGTGCTGCGCGATGCCATGCAAGGGGTGCTGCGCCGCTTGCAATGGGGGCAGGTTTGGCTGGCAACGGCCGGTTCTACTTCGCCTTTCATCGGTTTGTTGGGCACCGTGTGGGGCATCTTCAATGCCCTGACCGGCATGGCCGATGCAGGTCAGCTGAGCATTGACAAGGTGGCTGGACCTGTGGGCGAGGCCTTGATCATGACCGCTGCCGGCTTGGCTGTGGCCATTCCTGCCGTGCTGGGATACAACCTGCTGGGCCGACGCATCGGCCAGATCGAGTCGTCGCTGGAAGGGTTTGCGCACGATGTGCGCGCCCTGCTGGCTGATTCGGTGCATTGACACGCCATGCCTTTTGGTCGCCTGCCCAGTCGCCAAGCCGACGCGCCCATGAGCGAGATCAACGTTACGCCGCTGGTGGACGTGATGCTGGTGCTGCTGGTGATTTTCATCCTGACGGCACCCTTGATGACCAGTGCCATCCGATTGGACCTGCCCAGCAGTGAAGGCGGCGAGGCGGGAGGGGTGCCACAGGCCATCGCCTTGGTGGTGGATGCACAAGGCGCTTTGTTCCTGAATGACCAGCCCATAACCCCCGAAGCTTTGCGCCAGCAATTGGCCAGTGCTGCGCGGCGCAACCCATTGACCGAGCTGGAGCTGCGGGCCGATGCGTCCGTGCCCTATGGCCGGGTGGTCGAGGCCATGGGCCTCGCCCAGAAAGCTGGTTTGAGTCGGATTGGCTTTGTGGCCCAGGTGGTTGCGCCCTGAGCACGCGCCCCTGCCGAGTTGCCACCCGCCGCCGGGCCAGGCCGCTGTGTCACACCCCCTACAATTTAGCCCTATGCAAGACAAGTACAACCACCTCGAAGTCGAACCCGCAGCGCAGTCCCGCTGGACCGCCCGCGATGCCTACCGCGTCACCGAAGACGCCAGCAAAAAGAAGTTCTACGCCTGCTCCATGCTGCCTTATCCCAGCGGCAAGCTGCACATGGGCCATGTGCGCAACTACACCATCAACGACATGCTCACGCGCAGCCTGCGCATGAAGGGCTACAACGTCTTGATGCCCATGGGCTGGGACGCGTTTGGTCTGCCGGCCGAAAATGCCGCCCTCAAAAACGGCGTGCCCCCGGCCAAATGGACCTACGAAAACATCGCTTACATGAAAAAGCAGATGCAGGCCATGGGCCTGGCCATCGACTGGTCGCGTGAAGTCGCCACCTGCGACCCGACTTATTACAAGTGGAACCAGTGGCTGTTCTTGAAGATGCTGGAAAAAGGCATCGCCTACCGCAAGACCCAGGTCGTCAACTGGGACCCGGTGGACCAGACGGTGCTGGCCAACGAGCAAGTGATCGACGGCCGGGGCTGGCGCACCGGTGCGTTGGTTGAAAAGCGCGAGATCCCGGGTTATTACCTGAACATCACCGCTTACGCGCAAGAGCTGCTGGACCATGTGCAGATCGGCAACGACAAGGCCACGCTCAACGGCTGGCCCGACAAAGTCCGCCTGATGCAGGAAAACTGGATCGGCAAGAGCGAAGGTGTGCGCTTTGCCTTCCCGCACGAGATCCGCGATGCCTCGGGTGCCTTGATTGGTGAGGGCAAGATGTATGTCTTCACCACCCGTGCCGACACCATCATGGGTGTGACGTTTTGCGCGGTAGCGGCCGAACACCCGCTGGCGCTGCATGCTGCTGCAGCGAACTCTGCTTTGGCGGCGTTTTTGGAAGAGTGCAAGAGCGGTGGAACCACCGAGGCCGAAATGGCCACCCAAGAGAAAAAGGGCATGGCCACGGGCCTGTTCGTGACGCACCCGCTCACGGGCGCGCAGGTCGAGGTGTGGGTGGGCAACTACGTGCTGATGAGTTACGGCGATGGTGCCGTGATGGGCGTGCCTGGGCATGACGAGCGAGACTTTGCGTTTGCTTTGAAGTACGCCTTGCCGATTCGACAAGTGGTGGGCTTGGTGCCGGCCGTTGGAGGCAAAGCCCCCGGTTCGTCAGTCGCAGGCTCCGATTCCTCACCGGGGGCTTTGCCTCCATCGGCCTTCGTCCCTGCCCCAGCCGACGCCCGGGTGTTTGATGCCACGGCTTGGTCTGAGTGGTACGGGTCCAAAGACGGCATTTGCGTCAACTCCGGCGAACTCGACGGCTTGACGCAAAAAGCTGCTGTTTACAAAGTGGCAGACTTGCTGGCTGCCAAAGGCCTGGGCGAGAAAAAAACCACCTGGCGTTTGCGCGACTGGGGCGTGAGCCGCCAGCGTTACTGGGGCACCCCGATCCCGATCATCCATTGCGACGAACACGGTGCCGTGCCCGTGCCCGAAAAAGACCTGCCTGTGGTGCTGCCGCAAGACTGCATTCCGGACGGCTCGGGCAACCCGCTGCACAAGCACGAAGGCTTTCATGCGGGCGTGACCTGCCCCGTGTGCGGCAAGCCCGCCCGCCGCGAGACCGACACCATGGACACCTTTGTGGATTCGTCGTGGTATTTCATGCGCTATTGCGACCCGACCAAGGCCGACGGCATGGTGGGCGAGGGCGCGGATTATTGGATGCGCGACCAACAGCTGGCCACGGGCGGCAGCGGCATGGACCAGTACATCGGGGGCATCGAGCACGCCATCCTGCACCTGCTCTACGCCCGCTTCTGGACCAAGGTCATGCGCGATCTGGGTCTGGTCAAGGTCGACGAGCCCTTCAGCAAGCTGCTCACGCAGGGCATGGTGCTCAACCACATTTACTCGCGCCGCACGGCCAAGGGCGGCAAGGACTATTTTTGGCCGCACGACGTGGAGCATGTGCTCGACGAGACCGGCAAAGTGGTGGGTGCCAAGCTCAAGAACGAAGCCGACAGCGGCGATGGACGCTTGCCCGTGGGCACGCCAATAGACTACGAAGGCGTGGGCACCATGTCCAAGTCCAAGAACAACGGCGTGGACCCGCAGGACCTGATCGAGCGCTACGGTGCCGACACCGCCCGCCTGTACACCATGTTCACCGCGCCGCCCGAAGTCACGCTGGAGTGGAACGACTCGGCTGTGGAAGGCAGTTACCGCTTCTTGCGCCGGGTCTGGAATTTCGCGTTCAAGCACCATGAGCTGCTGCGCTCGGCCACGGGCCAGGACCTGAGTCAGGCTGCTTTGGGCGACTCAGCCAAAGCGCTGCGCCGCGAGATGCACCTGGTGCTCAAGCAAGTGGGTTACGACTACGAGCGCATGCAATACAACACCGTGGTGTCCGGTTGCATGAAGTTGCTGAACGCGCTGGAAGACTTCAAGCCCGATGGCAGCCCAGGTGACACCGCCGCCCTGTGTGAAGGTGTGTCAATTTTGACGCGCATGCTCTACCCCGCCTGCCCGCACATCACCGATGCCATCTGGCAAGAACTCGGCTACGCCCAGGCGGTGGGCGAATTGCTGGATGCGCCTTGGCCCAGCGTGGACGAGTCGGCTTTGGAGCGCGACCAGATCGAGCTGATGCTGCAGATCAATGGCAAGTTGCGCGGGTCCATCCTGGTGCCCGCCAGTGTGGACAAGGCGCAGATTGAAGCTGCGGCCCTGGCCCATGAAGCCTTTGTCAAGCAGGCCGCAGGCGCTGCCCCCAAGAAGGTCATCGTGGTGCCTGGCCGTTTGGTCAACGTGGTGCTTTGAGCGCGATTGCCCGATGACACCCTCACGCCGTCATTGTTTGCGTGCGCTGGCCTTGGGGGGCTTGGCGGCAGGCCTGTCGGCGTGTGGTTTTCAGTTGCGCAGCAGCGGCAATTATCCGTTTCGCACCCTGTATGCCAATTTTTCGGCCACCTCGCCTCTGGGCGTCGAACTGCGCCGCAACTTGTTGGGCACAGGTCGCATTGAGGTGTGGACCGACCCCCAGCAGATGCTCAAGGCGGATGCCATTTTGGACATCGTGAGCGAAGAACGCCAGCAGGTGGTGGTCGGCGTGAATGCGTCGGGGCAGGTTCGTGAACTGCAATTGCGCCTGCGTGTCAAATTCCGCTTGCGCACACCGCAGGGCCAGGCGCTGATCGAATCGGTCGAGTTGAGCCAGCAGCGTGACCTGAGCTACACCGAAACCGCCGCACTGTCCAAAGAGATCGAGCAGGGCATGATGTACCGCGACATGCAGTCCGACATCGTCCAGCAGATCATGCGGCGTCTGGCATCGGTCAAAGTCCCTGCCGCAGCTGCGGCCCAACCCTGAGTTTCGGCATGCAACTGGCTCTTCCCCAGCTGCTGGCGCACTTGCAAAAAGGCTTGCGCAGTCTGTATGTCCTGCATGGCGACGAACCCTTGATGCTGCAAGAAGCCGCCGATGCCATCCGTGCGGCTGCGCGTGCCCAAGGCTACACCGAGCGCAGCGTGCACACCGTCTCGGGTGCCCACTTTGACTGGAGCGAAGTGCTGGCTGCAGGTGGCTCGCTCAGCCTGTTTGCCGACAAGCAAATTGTCGAAGTGCGCGTGCCTTCCGGCAAGCCGGGCAAGGAAGGCAGTCACGCCATTCAGCAGCTGGCCACGTCGGCCCAGGGCAACGACACGACCCTGACGCTGTTTTTGCTGCCCCGTCTGGATGCTGCCACTCGCAAAGGGGCCTGGTTTGGCGCGCTGGAAAACTCTGGTGTGTCGATCCAGGTCGATCCGGTCGAGCGCAATGCCTTGCCCCAGTGGATCGCACAGCGCCTGCAGCAGCAGGGCCAACGCGTCGTGGCGGGCGAAGAGGGTCAGCGCACCTTGCAATTTTTTGCCGACCGTGTGGAAGGCAATCTGCTGGCCGCCCACCAGGAAATCCAGAAGCTCGGTTTGCTCCACCCGCCCGGTGAACTCAGTCAGGAACAGGTTGAGACCGCCGTGGTCAACGTGGCCCGTTACGACGTGTTCAAGCTGTCCGAATCGGTGCTCTCTGGCCAGGTTTCTCGGGTGCAGCGCATGCTGGACGGTTTGCAGGCCGAGGGCGAGGCCGCCGTGCTGGTGCACTACACGCTGGCCGAAGACATCCGCGCCTTGAAGCGCGTCAAGGACGCCATCGCCAGCGGCAAGCCCATGCCCATGGCCTTGCGCGAGCAGCGTGTGTGGGGCCCGCGCGAACGCCTGTTCGAGCGCGTTTTGCCCCGCATGACCGAAGCCCGACTGAATGGCCTGCTGCAAGCGGCCCACCAGGTCGACGGCATTGTCAAAGGACTCAAGGTGCCCGACTGGCCCGCCGACCCCTGGCAGGCCCTGCAACGCTTGGCGGTACGCTTTTCGCGCTTTTGCATCGTTCGGTAACTTCTGTCACTGCGAGGCGCTTGCAACGCAGCGTTTCGGTTTAGGCGCATGTTCAAGCGTTGGTGCCAGATCGACCGCAGTGACTGGATGCCACGCTGCGCTCGCCATGGTGCAGTGTTTGTGCTGCTTCTTGGGAGGCGGTGCGATAGCCCATCGGCATCTGCGAAAATATCCGCATGACCGCTCTGAACACCGCTGAACACATGCAGACCCTGGGCCAGCAGGCCAAAAAAGCCTCGGCCCTGATGGCCAAGGCATCGGCCGCCACCAAAAACAAGGCCTTGCGCCATCTGGCCGCCTTGTTGCGCGCCAACACCGATGCTTTGCAGCTGGACAACGCGAAAGACCTGGAGCGCGCGCGCGCAGCCGGTTTGGCCGAGCCGATGGTGGACCGCCTGAAACTCACACCCAAAGTGCTGGAGACTTGCGCCCAAGGGTGCGAACAGTTGGCGGCCATGCCCGATGTGATCGGCGAGATCATCGGCATGAAGCAGGTGCCCAGCGGCATCCGCGTGGGCCAGATGCGCGTGCCGATCGGCGTGTTTGGCATGATTTTCGAGAGCCGACCGAA
Organism: Limnohabitans sp. 2KL-1; assembly: GCF_003063435.1. Lineage (GTDB taxonomy): Bacteria > Pseudomonadota > Gammaproteobacteria > Burkholderiales > Burkholderiaceae_C > Limnohabitans_A. Next base: position 16,730 of record NZ_NESL01000011.1, read on the forward strand.
CGTGACCATCGAGGCGGCCAGCTTGTCGATCAAGAGCGGTAACGCCTGTATTTTGCGGGGTGGCTCCGAGGCGATTGAATCCAATAAGGCCTTGGCCAAACTGGTACAGCAAGCGTTGGCCGACAGTGGCTTGCCAGTCGATGCGGTGCAGCTGGTGCAAACCACCGACCGCGCCGCCGTGGGCCAACTCATCACCATGCCGCAGTTTGTGGACGTGGTCATTCCGCGGGGTGGCAAGGGCCTGATCGAGCGCATCAGTGCCGAGGCCAAAGTGCCCGTCATCAAACACCTGGACGGCAATTGCCACACTTATGTGGACGATCCGTGCGACATCGAGATGGCTGTGAAAGTGGCCGACAACGCCAAAACCCAAAAATACAGCCCCTGCAACGCCAGTGAGAGTTTGCTGGTGGCACGTGGCGTGGCCGCCGAATTCCTGCCAAGAATCGGCGCGATCTATGCGGCCAAAGGCGTCGAGATGCGTTGCTGCCCCAAGGCCAAAGCCATCTTGAGCCAGGTGCCGGGTGCGAACCTGAAAGACGCCACCGAGCAAGATTGGTTCGAGGAATACCTCGCCCCCATCATCAGCATCAAGGTGGTCGACGGTGTGGATGAGGCGATTGCCCACATCAACCACTACAGCAGCCACCACACCGACGCCATCCTGACCCGCGACCACATGCATGCCCAGCGTTTTTTGCGCGAGGTGGACTCGGCCAGCGTCATGGTCAACGCCAGCACCCGCTTTGCAGACGGTTTTGAGTACGGGCTGGGTGCCGAGATCGGCATCAGCACCGACAAATTCCACGCCCGGGGCCCGGTGGGCATTGAAGGCCTGACCTCACTCAAGTACGTGGTGCTGGGTGAGGGCGAGGTGCGCGGCTGAGCCCGGTCTTTTGTGGCCTGGGGCACAAGCCCCTCGCTTTTAGTCCGGTCAGTGCTTGCAAAGGCATTCTCCGGCCCCATATGATTCTTTTGTTTTTGTCATTTCAGCCCCATAAAGGTCGCCCATGGTTCCCCATCTTGTCACTGCCCTGACCGGCCCCATCAATGAGCTGGAGCAGCGCATCCTCGACTCCATGCCCGCGATCGAACGCTGGTTCCGCCTGGAGTGGATGGAACATACACCGCCGTTCTACACCTCGGTCGACATCCGCAACGCCGGTTTCAAGCTGGCCCCGGTGGACACCAACCTTTACCCTGGTGGCTGGAACAACCTGACGCCCGAAATGCTGCCTTTGGCGGTGCAGGCGGCGCAGGCGGCTATTGAGAAGATCTGCCCTGAGGCCAAAAACCTGCTGATCATTCCCGAGAACCACACCCGCAACACCTTTTACCTGACCAATGTGGCGCAGCTGCAGCGCATCTTCCACATGGCTGGCCTGAATGTGCGGCTGGGCTCGATCAACCCTGAGATCAAGGAAACCACGGTCATCGAGTTGCCCAACGGCGAAAGTGTGACCTTGGAGCCGGTGGTGCGCAGCCAGCACCGCTTGGGTCTGAAAGACTTTGACCCTTGCACCATCTTGCTCAACAACGACCTGTCGGCCGGTGCCCCGGGCATTCTGGAAGAGTTGCACGAGCAGTTTTTGCTGCCGCCGCTGCATGCGGGCTGGAGCGTGCGTCGCAAAACCAAACACTTCCAGAGCTATGAAGAAGTGGCCAAGCGCTTTGGCAAGCTGCTGGGCATTGACCCGTGGCTGATCAACCCGATGTTCAGCCAGTGCGGCGATGTGAACTTTGCCGAAGGCACGGGCATGGACTGCCTGCGCAGCAATGTGGACGCGCTGCTGACCAAGATCAAGCGCAAGTACAAGGAATACGGCATCAACGAAAAGCCGTTTGTGGTCGTCAAGGCCGACAACGGGACGTACGGCATGGGCATCATGACGGTGCGCGATGTGGCCGATCTGGACGCCCTGAACCGCAAAACCCGCAACAAGATGAATGTCATCAAGGACGGACAGACGGTGAATGACGTGATCATCCAGGAGGGTGTGCTGACCAACGAGCGCATCAACGACGCCGTGGCCGAGCCGGTGGTCTACATGATGGACCGCTATGTGGTGGGCGGTTTTTACCGGGTGCATGCCGAGCGCGGCGTGGATGAAAACCTGAACGCCCCCGGAGCCAGCTTTGTGCCCCTGGCCTTTGCCGACACCCCACACCTGCCCCAGCCGGGCGTCAAACCCGGGGCCAGTGTGCCCAACCGCTTCTACATGTATGGCGTGATTGGCCGTCTGGCCATGCTGGCGGCCAGTTATGAACTGGAAGCGACCGACCCCGAGGCCGAGGTTTACGACTGAAGTTTGCACGGGCCACATGGTCATCAGTTGCTGCAGTGCAACATTCCCCATGCGGGCCGTGACAGGCCCGAGTGCGAAGGCGCACAATAGCGGCCTCTTCAGCTCCGGAGCCTGACCCGGCGTCAGGCACATTTGTGTCCTCTGCACGATCTTCACTTGCGGCTTTGACCCTGGGCGCCATTGGCGTCGTTTATGGCGACATCGGCACCAGCGTGCTGTATGCGATGAAAGAGGTCTTTGGCTCCGGCCACGTGCCTTTCACGCCCGGGAATGTTTACGGCATTCTTTCGATCTTTTTCTGGACGCTGACCACCATTGTGTCGGTCAAGTACGTGGTGCTGGTGCTGCGGGCTGACAACCATGGCGAAGGCGGATTGGTCGCCATGTTGGCGCTCGCTTCGCAGTCGGTCAAAGACCGCCCCCAGCTGCGCAAAGTCTTGCTGGTGGTGGGCATCTTTGGCACCTGCCTGTTTTATGGTGACGGGGTCATTACACCGGCGATCTCGGTGCTGTCGGCCGTGGAGGGCCTGGAAGTCATCTCGCCTGCGTTCAAAAAATCGGTGATTCCGCTGACCTTGGTGATCCTGTTTTTGCTGTTTTGGGTGCAAAAGCGCGGCACGGCGGGCATAGGCCAATTCTTTGGTCCCATCACCTTGGTCTGGTTTGCCACCATCGCCGTGCTGGGGGTGTCCCACATTGCGCACCACCCCGAAATTTTGCTGGCCATCAGCCCACATTACGCCTTGGGGTTCATGTGGCACCACCCCGGCACGACGTTCATCATTTTGGGGGCAGTGGTCTTGTGTGTCACGGGCGGTGAAGCGCTGTATGCCGACATGGGCCACTTTGGCAAAAAACCGATCCGCCTGGCCTGGTTCAGCGTGGTCATGCCTTGTTTGGTCCTGAATTATTTTGGCCAAGGTGCGTTGCTGCTGTCTGACCCCGAAGCCGTCAAGAACCCGTTTTTCATGATGGCCCCAGACTGGGCCCTGTTGCCGCTGGTCGGTTTGGCCACCATGGCCACGGTGATTGCCTCGCAGGCGCTGATCTCGGGCGCGTTCAGCGTGACCAAGCAGGTCATCCAGCTGGGCTATTTGCCGCGCTTGCAGGTGCAGCACACCAGCGAAACCGACACCGGTCAGATTTACATGCCGTTTGTGAACTGGGGCTTGTTTGTGGCCATCGTGTTGGCAGTGGTGATGTTCAAGTCGTCGAGCAATCTGGCGGCTGCTTACGGCATCGCGGTGTGTACCGACATGCTGATCACCACCGTGCTCACCTTCTTTGTGATCCGCTACGCCTGGAAACTGCCGCTGGCGCTGTGCGTTGGCGCGACCGGCTTTTTCTTTGTGGTCGATCTGGCCTTCTGGGCGTCCAACCTGCTCAAGCTGTTCGACGGCGGCTGGTTCCCCTTGCTGATCGGCGCGGCCATTTTCACGCTCATGCTGACCTGGCACGACGGCCGACGCTTGCTCAACGATTCGCTGCGCTCCGATGCGCTGCGTCTGAATGATTTTCTGGAAGCCGTTTTCATTGCCCCGCCCACCCGAGTGGAAGGCACAGCCGTGTTTTTGACCGCTGAAACCGGGGCGGTGCCCAATGCCTTGCTGCACAACCTCAAGCACAACAAGATCCTGCACCAGCACAACCTGTTCGTCACTGTGCGCAGCCACGAGGTGCCACGCATGGACGCCGAGCAGCGTCTGGAGGTGACCTCACTGGGCCACGACTGCTGGCAAGTCATCGTGAATTACGGCTTCAAGGACAACCCCGATTTGCCCTCTGCCCTGGCCACCATCGAAGGGGAGGGCTACAAGCTCGACCCGATGATGACCAGCTACTTCCTGTCGCGCGACATCGTGATCCCGACCATTGGCGGTGGCATGGCCCCCTGGCGCGAAAAGCTGTTCGCCCAGATGCACCACAACGCCAGCGCCGCAGCCGAGTTCCTGAACCTGCCCACCAACGCGGTGGTCGAGTTGGGCTCCAAAATCGAAATCTGAACCCCTGTGAGCCTCACGCATTTGCTGTACTTGCATGGCTTCAGGTCGTCGCCTTTGTCTGCCAAAGCCCAAATCATGGCCCGCCATGTTCAGACCCATCACCCGCAAGTGCGCTGGTGGTGCCCCCCATTGCCCGCTTCGCCGCAACAAGCCATCGAGCTGTTGCTGCATGGCGTGGCCGACTGGCCCAAGGGGCAGATGGCCGTGATGGGGTCTTCCCTTGGCGGCTTTTACGCCGCCTGGCTGTCGGCGCATCTGGCTTGCCCGGCCGTGTTGATCAACCCGGCTGTGCAGCCCTCGCGTGATCTGGCCCGCTTCATCGGCGAGCACCCGGTCTGGCAAGACCCCGCGCACAGCATTTTTTTTGAGCCCGCCTATGTGCAGCAGCTCGAAGAATTGGAAAGTCAGCCCTTGCTAACCCGGCAAATCACGCTGGCATTGATTGCCAAGGGGGACGAGGTGCTGGATTGGCGTGAAATGCTGGCACGCCACCAAGCAGGACAGGTGCACCTGATCGAAGGCAGTGACCACGCGCTGAGCGATTTTGAGCATCACTTGCCGCAAATCCTTGAATTTCTGCAGCTGGCGTGAGCCCCTGCGGGCCGAACGGCCGGGCGGCATGGGAAAATCAGGCCATGTACGTATTATTTGAAGAAGCCGGCAAATTCATGGCCGGACGGGTCATGTCCGAGGCTGAGGCCTCTGCACAGGTTGAACTCGACTCGGGCAAACGGGTCAAGGTCAAATCGGCCCACATGCTGCTCAAGTTCGACAAACCGGCCCCCGCCGTCTTGCTGAGCGAGGCGGCGGCATTGAGTCAGACCATCGAGCTGGAGTTGGCTTACGAATGTGCCCCGGACGAAGAGTTCGGCTTTGACGATCTGGCGCAGGACTATTTCAGTGCCCAGGCCAGCACCACGGAACAAGTGGCTGCTTTGCTGCGACTGCACGAAGCGCCCCATTACTTTCGTCGCGGCGGTGGCAAAGGGCGTTTTCGCAAAGCGCCTGCCGAGATCGTGCAGCAGGCTTTGTTGGCCATCGAAAAGAAGAAACAAGTCCAGGCCCAGATCGAGGCCTGGTCTGCCGAATTGGTGGCCGGGTCTTGCCCGGCCCCGATCCGTGAGCAGCTTTACAAAATCCTGTTTCGGCCCGACAAGAACACGCCTGAATACAAGGCCGTGGTCGAGGCCAGCAAAAGCAGCCAGAGTGCACCGCTCGACTTGTTGCAAAACGCGGGCGCCATTGCTTCGCCTTGGGATTTCCACTGGCAGCGCTTCTTGTTTGACTTGTTTCCCAAAGGCACCGGTTTTCCGGCCTTGCAGGCTCCCGCCATCGTGGATGAGTTGCCATTGGCCTCGGTGCAGGCTTTCTCGATCGACGACTCGCACACCACCGAAATCGACGACGCCTTGTCGCTGCAAGGCCTGGGCACTGGCACCGTTACGGTGGGCATCCACATCGCTGCGCCCGGCCTCGCCTTGAGCCCGGGCAGCCCGATTGACCAGCTGGGCCGCCAGCGCCTGTCCACCGTGTACATGCCCGGTTACAAAATCACCATGCTGCCCGACAGCGTGGTACAGGCCTACACCCTGACCGAAGGGCGCGACTGTCCTGCCGTGTCGCTGTATGTGACCTTCAGCGAAGACACGCTGGAGGTGCAAAGCTCTGAAACCCGACTGGAGCGCGTGCCGATCCTGGTCAATCTGCGCCACGATCAGCTGGACGAGCGCATCACCCGCGAATGGCTGGAAGGCGAAGACCCCAGCGATCACGCCGATGTGCCGGTCAGCCGCGCCACGCTGGGGTTTTTCTGGCGTCTGGCGCAAACCCTGAAGGCGCGCCGCGAAGTGGTGCGCGGCAAGCCCGAAAACTTCAATCGCCCTGACTACAGCTTCAAGCTGGAGCGCGACAGCAGCGACATGCCGCCCACGGGCGATGAGACAGTGTTGATCGGCACCCGCAAGCGCGGAGCACCACTCGACTTGATGGTGGCCGAGGCCATGATTTTGGCCAACAGCACCTGGGGCCAGTGGATGGCGCAATTGGGCGTGCCCGGCATTTACCGCAGCCAGGCCAGCCTGGCACCCGGTGTCAAGGTGCGCATGGGCACCAAGGCCCTGCCGCATGCGGGCATCGGTGTGCCCAGCTACGCCTGGAGCACTTCGCCCCTGCGCCGCTACACCGACCTGGTCAACCAGTGGCAGATCATCGCCTGTGCCCGCCACGGCGCAACAGCCGCGCTGGCCGCACCCTTCAAACCCAAAGATGCCGAGCTGTTTTCCATCATCAGTGGTTTTGATGCGGCCTACAGCGCCTACAACAGCGTGCAGTCCAGCATGGAGCGGTACTGGACATTGCGCCATGTGCAGCAGCAAAGCATGGAGGAGCTGGACGCCAGTCTGGTCAAGGAAATGGGCGGCGGCATCTGGCTGGTGCGCGCCGAGACTTTGCCTTTGATGTTCAGCGTCATGGGCGCACAAAGTTTGCCCCGTGGCGCGCGCGTGCGCGTCAAGCTGGCTGACATTGACTTGATGGCTTTGGACGTGCGGGGCACCGTGCTCGCACACCTGGATGCCGGTGGCGCAAGCCATGCGTCAGCAGAGGACAGCGAAGAGGCCGAGGATGAGGACCAACTGCCTGCGGGGCCGGTGAGCATTGCGGTGGACCTCAACGACAGCGCACCCAGCCATGCCGACTGATTCTTCTGTCGTGAGCCCGGCGGCGGCACGGCCTGCGCCTGCCGCCCGAGGGCCTTCACCGCACCGGGGTTTGAAATGGGCTTTGGGGCTGTCGGTGGCTTTGCACGCCGCTTTGGTGGGTTTGCGCTTCACTGCGCCCGAAACCTACAACCGTGTGTTTCAGGACACGCCCCTCGAGGTGGTTCTGGTCAATAGCCGAAGTGCCGACCGCCCACAAGAGGCTCAGGCCAAGGCCCAGGTCAGCTTGGCGGGCGGGGGCGAAGTGCCCGAAGTCAGGATCGCCAGCTCGACCCTGCCCGCGGCTTTGAGTCCAGAGGCTGGCACGGACATCGCGGCGATGCAGCGCAAAATCGAAGCGCTCAAGACGCAGCAATTGCGTTTGCTGACCCAACTCAAACAAGAGTTGTCGGAGCTCCAGCGGACCCATGCGGGCGACAAAAGCGACAGCCCCGAACGCCAGGCCCGTGAGCAGCGTGAGCAACAACTGGCAGGGCATTTGGCGCAAATTGAGCAAAGGGTTGAGCAGACCCAGGGCGGACCTCGCAAACGTTATATCAGTCCCGCCACCCAAGAGGCGGTGTATGCCCTGTATTACGACAAGATGCGCCGCACCATCGAGTACCAGGGCACTTTGAACTTTCCTCAGGTTTCGGGCAAAAAACTCTATGGACAGTTGATCATGGTCATCACGGTCGACAAGCAAGGCCAGGTCATCAAAACCGAAGTGGCGCAGTCGTCAAAGAACCCTCAGCTGGATGAACGTGCGGTGGCGATTGTGCGCAATGCGGCGCCTTTTGGTGCCTTCAACGCGAAAATGCGCGCACAAGCCGACCAGATTGTGGTGGTGGCACGCTTTGATTTTTTGCGTGACGACACCTTGGGCACCCGCATGCTGGCCGCCGACAAGGACCAGCCTTGATGCAGGCCATACCCGTCTCAACGTTGGACAGGTGCAGCTGATGCGGGCGCTTGGCCGATGGCTTTTGCTGGTGTTGCTGGCCTTTGTGGCCCTGCAACTGTATTTTGCGCTGCGCATCGCGGGGATGAATTGGCTGATGCCCGAGTCCACCAGCTTCCAGCGCACACAGGCGTGGCAAATCGTGGTGCGCCAGGGGCAGCTGCCCTGGCGTCAGGAGCCGGTCGCCCTCAGTGCCGTGTCCACCCATTTGCACCGTGCCGTGATCGCCTCAGAAGATGGCGCATTCACCCAGCACCATGGGATCTGGTGGCAATCGCTGGAAAAGGCCTGGGAGAAAAATGCCCGAGCCAAAGCCCAGGCCGAAAAACGCATCCAGCGCCAACCCGAAAAGCCGGTGGCGGTCAAGATCGTGGGGGGCTCAACCATCACCCAGCAATTGGCCAAAAACCTCTTTTTATCGGGCGAGCGCACTTTGTGGCGCAAAGCCCAGGAGATGGTGATCACGCTGACGCTGGAAACATTTTTGAGCAAACGCCGCATCCTGGAGATTTACCTCAACAGTGTGGAGTGGGGGGAGGGCGTGTTCGGTGCCGAGGCGGCGGCGCAGCACTACTTTCGCAAAAGCGCTGCCCGTTTGAACGCTTGGGAGGCGGCGCGTTTGGCGGTCATGCTGCCGCGTCCGCGCTATTTTGAAAAACTGGCGCAATCGGCGTATTTGGCCAGCCGCGCCGACACCATCATGGCCCGCATGGGTGACGTGGTTTTGCCATGAGTTTGACCACCGCCGCGCCAGCCACCGTGCGCATTTTGGGCATTGACCCGGGCTTGCAAACCACCGGCTTTGGCGTGATCGATATCAGCGGCTCGCGCCTGCAGTACGTGGCCAGTGGCGTGATCGAGACCACCCGCGAAGAAATGGGCAACTTGCCTGCCCGTTTGAAGGTGATCTACGACGGCATCCGCGAAATCACAGAACGCTATCAGCCCGATGTGGCATCGGTCGAAATCGTGTTCGTCAACATCAACCCGCAAGCGACCTTGCTGTTGGGCCAGGCGCGCGGCTGCTGTGTCACGGCGTTGGTGTCGTGCGGCCTGCCTGTGGCCGAGTACACCGCCTTGCAGATGAAGCAATCGGTGACTGGCCATGGACGCGCCGCCAAATCGCAGATCCAGGAAATGGTCAAGCGCTTGCTGCAGTTGCCTGTGGTCCCCAGGCAAGATGCGGCCGATGCCCTGGGCATGGCCATCACCCACGCGCACGCCAGTCCTTCCATGAACAAGCTGGCCGCGCAAGGCGTGCTCAGCCGCAAAACCCACGGCATGTTCAGAAGCGGCCGCAGCCACTGAGCCTTGCTGCGCTGACCGGTGCCAAGGGTTCTTTGATCGGTGGGGTTGCGGCTGTCAGCTGGGCGTGTAGGCCAGTCGCACGTAAATCGGCGCAAAGGCCTCGGCCTGGGTGATTTCGATCAGCGTTTCCTTGGCCAGCTCCAGCAAGGCAATGAAGGTGACGACCAACACCGGGGTGCCCAGGCTGGGGTCGAACAAGTTTTCAAACTCGACAAACTTGCGCCCTTGCAGTTGCCTGAGCACGATGCTCATGTGCTCGCGCACGCTGAGTTCTTCGCGGCTGATTTTGTGATGTTGAACCAGGTTGGCCCGCTTGAGGATGTCTCGCCAAGCCGCTTGCAGCTCATCCAGATTGACATCGGGAAAGCGCGGCTGCAGGCTTTGCTCGATGTAAACCTGGGTCTGTAAAAAGTCGCGGCCGTATTGCGGAATTTCATTGAGCTGCATGGAGGCCAGCTTCATTTGCTCGTATTCGAGCAGGCGGCGCACCAGTTCGGCACGCGGGTCTTCTGCTTCTTCGCCCTCGGCCACTTTTTTGGGTGGCAGCAGCATGCGGGATTTGATTTCGATCAGCATAGCCGCCATCAGCAGGTACTCGGCCGCCAACTCCAGGTTGCGCTGGCGTATTTCATCGACATAGCTCAGGTACTGGCGCGTCACACCCGCCATCGGGATGTCGAGGATGTTGAAGTTTTGCTTGCGAATCAAGTACAGCAGCAAGTCCAAAGGACCTTCGAAGGCCTCCAGAAACACCTCCAATGCATCCGGCGGGATGTACAGGTCGGTGGGCATGGAAAACAGCGGTTCGCCATACAAACGCGCCAGCGCCACCTGGTCGACCACCACGGGCATGGTCGCTGAGGGCTGGTCCGCAGACTGTGCCAGTTCAGTGGGCTTTGTGCTCATGGTGGGGACGGATGGCAAGGCTCAGCGGGTGTGACCGCGCACGTGGGCAGAGCTCAGGCCTGCGTCTGATAAACGTAGGGCTTTTGCTGCACGCGGCCTTTGTTGAACTCCTGCTGGACTTCACGGTCCACTTGCTGCTCCCACAACAATGACCTGCCTTGGCGCTGCTCGGCTTCGAGCTGGGGGTGCTGGGCTTTCAGTTGGTCAATGAACTGCGTGGTGTCCGATGTGTAATCAGGGCGGCGAAAAATAGACATTTGGGTATCCTGACGGAGCAGAAACAAGAAATCCGGCAGGCCTGCGCAGGCGCTGCCGGAAAGAGATAGGGCCATTTTACCGGGCTGGGTCAGGACACATGCTGACAGCGCGCACCAAACCAGCATTCAGGTTGGGTTGCAAATGCCCCTCCAAGTGGGCCATCAGGCCGCTGCGTTGGGCAATGTCCAGGGGCTGGTGCGACAAGCCACAGACAATGAGGTGGATGGCGTTTTTGCGACAAGTCTCGATCAGGCTCATCAGGGCGTCCGCACCTGAGGAGTCGATGTAAATCACATTTTTCAGATCCAGCACCAGCACGGGGGTGTTGATTTTGTCCTCGATGGCTTCTACCAATTTGACAGCGCCAAAAAACAATGCGCCATACAGACGCCAGGCTTGCACCTGATGTTCGAATCCGGCCAGAATTGGCTGCTCGCTGCTGTGGACGGGTTCGCAGCGGCTGAGGCTTGAAATGCGGTAAATGAAGGTCAGACAGGCGGCCACCAGACCGACCTCCACGGCCACCGTGAGATCAAACACCACGGTGAGGAAAAACACCGCCAGCAAGGTGACGCGGTAAGGCAAGCGGTATTGCCGCAGGTGCATGAACTCCTGCCATTCGCCCATGTTCCACGCCACAAACATCAAGATGGCCGCCAGCGCCGCCAATGGAATGTGACCCGCCAGGGGGGCCGCCACCAGCACCACAGCCAGCAAGGTCAAGGCATGCACCATCCCCGAAATCGGGGTGGTGCCGCCGCTTTTGATGTTGGTGACCGTGCGGGCAATGGTGCCGGTGGCGGGCATGCCGCCAAAAAATGGGGTCACAAAATTGGCGACGCCCTGCGCCATCAGTTCCTGGTTGGGGTTGTGGCGGTCACCGATCATGCCGTCGGCAATGCGGGCACACAGCAGCGACTCAATCGCTCCCAGGAGGGCCAGCGTCAGTGTGGGCATCAGTAAAAAACGTGCGCTGTCCCAACTGAATTCGGGCCATTGAAAAGAAGGCATGGACGCCGGAATGCCACCAAATTTGTTGCCAATCGTCTCCACGGGCAAAGACAGCATCCAGGTGGCCAGGGTGGCAAATGCCAAGGCAATGATGGAGCCGGGAACCATGCTGGCCCATTGGTAACGGGTTTCTGCCAGGCGGCGGCTCAGTCGCATCCATCCGATCAAAAGTGACAAGGAGGCCAGCGCCAACAACAGGGCTGCCAGGTTGGTGGTGTGCAGGCCGTGCCCGAGGGTGTACAGCATGCCGAAAAAATCCGCAGGCATGGCCTGGGTTTTCAGACCCAGAAAGTCCTTGATTTGCGACAGCATGATCAGCACCGCGATGCCGTTGGTGAAACCGATCACCACGGCCACCGGGATGAAACGGATCAAGGTGCCCAGCCGGAACAGGCCCATCAGGAACAGCAGTACGCCGGACATGGCGGTGGCCAAAATCAGATTCGCCAGGCTATAGCGCTCGACGATGCCGTAGACGATGACGATGAAGGCCCCGGCAGGTCCGCCGATTTGCACCCGACTGCCGCCCAGCGCTGAAATCAGGAAACCCGCGATGATGGCGGTGAACAGGCCCGCTTCGGGTTTGAGGCCGGAGGCGATGGCAAAGGCCATGGCCAGCGGCAGGGCCACCACGCCAACGGTGAGTCCCGCACCGATGTCCTGGCTGAGCCGCTGCCGGTTGTAGCCCTGCAAACTGTCGAGCAATCGGGGTCTGAAAAAATGGGTCGCTTGCAGCCAGTTCATGGGTTTTGCAAAAAGGGCATTCAGGCCGGGATTTGAAAATTATGCGGCACGCTGGCGCCAGTCATCCAGCAAGGGGCGCAGGCCCAGCAGCCACAGCAGAACCGCCAAAGGCAGTGTGGTCACGTAGCCCAGGTATTTGAAGCCCAAAGCACCCGCGAGACCGCCCAGAATGAAACCGAGTACCAAGCTGACATGAATTCGCAGCCGCTCGCGGTTGGCGCGCACAGGCGTGGGCTCCTGCAAGCGGTTGATGTAAACCCATTTGCCCAGTTCAATGCCGATGTCGGTCACCAGCCCGGTGATGTGGGTGGTGCGGATTTCAGCTTTCGAAATTTTGGTGATGACCGCGTTTTGCAGGCCCATGATGAAACACAGCAACACCACCGTGACCGGCACAAACAGCTGCGACCAGGCGGCAATGGCCGCGCCAAACAGCCCAAACACCAGCAGGGCGACCGACTCCAGCAAGAGCGGCAGGCTGTAGCTGCTGCGCAGCCTTTGGCGCAGGCCCCAATTGACCATGATGGCGGTGCACATGGCCCCTGCCACAAAAGCCATCAGGCAGACCACGCCCGCGAGCGCCAAGCTAACGCGACCCAACACCAGGTCATCGGTCACTGAAGACACGATGCCGGTCATGTGCGAGGTGTAGCTGCCCACGGCCAAGAAACCGCCTGCGTTGGTGGCCCCGGCCACGAAGCTGAGCACCAGCCCCAGCCGCAGATTGGCCTTGGGGCTGCGCTGCACATCGGTCCATCCGCGGATCAGGGGGAACATGGACAGCGTTTTTGCGGGCGGTGTCGGTCAGTGAATCCGCATGCCGGGTTGGGCGCCGGGCCAAGGCTTCAGCACGTAAATGCCGGCATCGGTTTTGTCGTCGGCGTGGCTGGCGGCCAGCACCATGCCCTCGCTCACGCCAAACTTCATCTTGCGCGGGGCCAAATTGGCCACCATCACAGTGAGTTTGCCAATCAAATCCTCGGGCTTGTACATGCTAGCGATGCCTGAAAAGACATTGCGCATGCGGCCTTCGCCGACATCGAGCGTCAGGCGCAGCAACTTGACCGAGCCTTCCACGGGTTCGCAGTTCACGATCTGGGCGATGCGCAGGTCCACCTTGGCAAAGTCGTCGATGCCGATCGTCGGTGCGATTTCTTCACCGCCGGGAATGACTTTCTCTTCGACCACGGCGGGCGGCTCGAACAGGGCGTCGAGTTGCTCAGGGGTGACGCGCTGCATCAGGTGCTGGTAGGCGTTGATGCGGTGGCCTGCACCCAGCAGCTGTTGTGCTTGGGCAAATGTGAAGGGCGCCACGTTCAAGAAGGCCTCGACCTGCGAGGCCAGTGCGGGCAGCACGGGCTTGAGTTGCAGCGTGAGCAGGCGGAAGGCTTCGATGCAGGCGGTGCAGGCGTCGTGCAGGCTTGCCTCCTGGCCTTCTTGTTTGGCCAGTTCCCAGGGTTTGTTCTGGTCCACGTAGGCGTTGACCTTGTCGGCCAACAGCATGACTTCGCGCAGGGCCTTGGCGTATTCGCGCTCCTCGTAAAAGGCGGCGATGCCGGGCGTGGCGCTTTGCAGCGCGGCCAGCAGGGCCTGGCCGTCGGCGCTGACTGTGCCGAGCTTGCCATCAAAGCGCTTGGCGATGAAACCGGCCGAGCGCGAAGCGATGTTGACGAACTTGCCGATCAAATCGCTGTTGACACGGGCCATGAAGTCTTCGGCGTTGAAGTCGATGTCTTCGTTGCGGGCCGAGAGTTTGGCCGCCAGGTAGTAGCGCAGCCATTCGGGGTTCATACCCAAGCTCAAATATTTGAGCGGGTCCAGGCCCGTGCCGCGGCTCTTGCTCATCTTCTCGCCGTTGTTCACCGTCAGGAAGCCGTGCACGTTGACTTTGTCGGGCGTCTTACGGCCTGAAAAGTGCAGCATCGCGGGCCAGAACAGCGTGTGGAAGGTCACGATGTCCTTGCCGATGAAGTGGATCTGCTCCAGATTCGGGTTGGCCATGTAGGCGTTGTAGTCCTCACCGCGCTTGTCCAGCAGGTTCTTGAGAGACGCCAGGTAGCCCACAGGCGCGTCCAGCCAGACATAAAAGTACTTGCCTGGCGCGTCGGGGATTTCGATGCCGAAGTAGGGCGCGTCGCGCGAGATGTCCCAGTCGCCCAGGCCCTCGCTGGTCGTGCCGTCGGGGTTGGTGCGCACACTGAACCACTCTTTGACCTTGTTGGCCACCTCGGGCTGCAGCTTGCCGTCTTGTGTCCAATGGCTCAAAAACTCGACGCAGCGTGGGTCAGACAGCTTGAAGAAAAAGTGCTCCGAAGTTTTGAGCTCGGGCTTGGCCCCCGACAGGGCCGAAAACGGGTTGATCAGGTCGGTGGGTGCGTACACCGCGCCGCAGCTCTCGCAGTTGTCACCGTACTGGTCTTTGGCGTGGCACTTGGGGCACTCGCCTTTGATGAAGCGGTCCGGCAGGAACATGTTCTTTTGCGGGTCAAAGAACTGTTCCACCGAGCGCACCTCGATGAGCGAGCCGCCATCGGCCGCCGAAATGTCGCGCAGGTCGCGGTAAATCTGGCGGGCCAGTTCGTGGTTTTCGGGCGCGTCGGTGCTGTGCCAGTTGTCAAACGCGATGTGAAACCCGTCCAGATAAGGCTTGCGGCCCGCAGCGATGTCGGCCACGAACTGCTGGGGCGTTTTGCCCGCCTTTTCAGCAGCGATCATGATCGGCGCGCCATGCGTGTCGTCGGCGCCCACAAAGTTGACCTGGCTGCCCTGCATGCGCTGGAACCGCACCCAGATGTCGGCCTGGATGTACTCCATGATGTGGCCGATGTGGAAGTTGCCGTTGGCATACGGCAGGGCGGTGGTGACAAAAAGCTGGCGCGGGGCGTTGGGGGCAGACATGGTGGGGTAACTTGTAGGGGAATCGGTGATTTTAGGGTGTACCGGGCCGCATGTCGGTAAACTGCCCCCCATTCTTGGACAGCTCAGAAAGCATCAGACCCCCATGGCGACCCCCGAACAACTCCTGCAAGCCCTGCAAACCGTCATCGACCCCAACACGGGCAAAGACTTCGTTTCGACCAAGACCCTGAAAAACCTGCAAGTCGAAGGCTCAGATGTGTCCTTTGACGTGGAACTGGGCTACCCCGCCAAGAGCCAGATTCCGGGCATTCGCCAAGCGCTGATCACGGCCGCCAAAGGCGTGGCGGGCGTGGCCAATGTGTCGGCCAACGTGACCAGCAAGATCACCGCCCATGCCGCCCAGCGCGGTGTGGCCCTGCTGCCGCAGGTTAAAAACATCGTGGCCGTGGCCTCTGGCAAGGGCGGTGTGGGCAAAAGCACCACTGCCGTCAACCTGGCGCTGGCCTTGGCCGCCGAAGGTGCCAAAGTGGGTCTGCTGGACGCCGACATTTACGGCCCCAGCCAGCCCATGATGATGGGCATCGAAGGCCGCCCCGAGAGCGAAGATGGCCAAACCATGGAGCCCATGGAGAACTACGGCGTGCAGGTCATGTCGATTGGTTTTTTGGTCAATGCGGACGAGGCCATGATCTGGCGCGGCCCCATGGCCACCCAGGCGCTGGAGCAGCTGCTGCGCCAGACCAACTGGAAAGAACTCGACTATTTGATCGTGGACATGCCGCCCGGCACAGGCGATATCCAGCTGACGCTCAGCCAGCGCGTGCCCATGACGGGCGCAGTGATCGTGACCACCCCGCAGGACATCGCTCTCTTGGACGCCAAAAAAGGCGTGAAGATGTTCGAAAAAGTCGGCGTGCCGATTTTGGGCCTGGTGGAAAACATGGCCGTGCACGTGTGCACGAACTGCGGTCACGTCGAGCACATTTTTGGTGCCGATGGTGGCAAGAAAATGGCCACCGAATACGGCATGGACTATCTGGGTGCCTTGCCACTGGACATGCAGATTCGCCTTCAGGCCGACAACGGCAAACCTACGGTGGTGTCCGACCCTGATGGCGAAGTGGCCCAGATCTACAAGGCGGTGGCGCGTCAGGTGGCGGTCAAGATCGCGGCCAAGGCCAAGGACTTTTCGTCCAAGTTCCCGACCATCAAGGTCAGCAAGGACACCTGAATCGATCCGATGCCATCCATTTGGCTTTGTTCTACGTCAAACATGTTCGTAGACAGAAAAAATTGAAACATTAATTGTTATTATTCACTTTGTACCAAAGGTTCAAAGTGAAGTACTTACATCAGTTCCAGTCGCGTCTTCGCCACGTTTTCTTGCGCTGGCCACTGTTGTGGTTGGGATTGGTTCTGGTCGGTATCTGTGTGTGGGTGGTGATCTACACCTACCAGTCCAGTGAACGCATGGTGTACAAATACGCCACCGAAAGCGCCCAAGCGCATGCGGCCAGTCTGACGCAGTTTCGCAACTTTTATACCGAAGAGCTGGTGCCCCGAGCCATTCTCTCGGGCGTGGCCGTCACGCACGATTACAAAAATCGCAAAAACGCCTTGCCTTTGCCAGCGACCTTGATGATCGATCTGGGACATTACCTGTCCAAGGTCGATGGGGGAACCCAAGTCAGGCTGTACAGCGATTTGCCGTTTCCCTGGCGCGAGCAAGAGCGACATCTCGACGATTTTCAGAAACAGGCGCTCGCCCATTTGAAGGACAAGCCTGACGTTCCTTATGTGCGCGAAGATGTCATGGGCGGTGTGCGGGTGCTGCGTTATGCCCAGGCTGACCGCATGTTGCTGCGTTGCGTCGCTTGCCACAACAGCTACCCCGGTTCGCCGCGCACAGATTGGAAAACAGGCGATGTGCGGGGTGCGCTGGAGGTGGTTTTGCCTGTGTCCGAGTGGCAACTGGCCAGTGTCGGTGTGCTCAATCGCACTTTTGTGGTGTTGTTGGTCATCTTGTTTTTGGGCTTGTTGCTCGTCTGGGTCTTGGTTCGCCGTTTCCGTCAAGCCTTGATCACATCCCGAAAATTGTCCGCCGAGCGACAAGAAGGGATACGCCAACTCAGTGAAGAAATCAACGAGCGCAAGCAAATCGAGCACCAGATGCGCCTGAGTGAGAGCAAGCTCAACAGCATTTTTGCCTCCGTGCCAGAGGCCATTGTGGTCACCAATGCGAAAGGCAAATTGGTTCAATGCAATGTGGCGACGACGCAGATCTTTGGTTATGCCCTGAGCGAACTGTTGGGTCAGCAAATCGATGTGTTGATGAAGCCGCTGGAGCCAAGTGCGAAGGGGGAATACCTGGACATATTCCGTCGCAAGGGCCATCCCAAGACCCCCCATGGCCCACATGTCTTGAGTGGCCGCCGAAAGGGTGGGGAGGTGTTTTCGCTGCGCATGACGATCAGTGAAATGCGGGTCGACGACGAAGCTTATTTTGTGGCGGTCATGCAGGATTTCACGGCCGTTGAAACAGCCCAGAAAATGCTGATTCAGGCCAAGGAAAAAGCCGAGAAGGACAACCTGACACGAGGTGAGTTCCTGGCCAACATGAGCCACGAAATCCGCACACCGATGAACGGGATTGTGGGCATGACCGAATTGGCCATGGAAACCCAGGACACAGTCGTTCAGAAAGAGTACCTGACGTTGGCCCGGGACTCGGCCAACCATCTGTTGCACATCATCAATCAGATTCTGGATTTCTCGAAAATTGAAGCCCGGGCTGTGGAGCTGGAGTTGCTGCAAGTCAGCCCTGGCCAATTGATTCGCGACACGGCACGTTCTTTGGAGCAGTTGGCCCGAGGTAAAGACATCGATCTGGAGGTGGACGTTTCATCGGCCGTACCCGACCTGGTCTGGTTGGACCCTGTGCGCATGCGCCAGGTTTTGACCAATTTGATCGGCAACGCCATCAAATTCACCCAAGTGGGGACCGTGACCGTGTCTGCCCAAAGCGTCTCCGGGCAGACCGATGGGCAAAATGTGCTGCGCATCAGCATCACCGACACAGGTGTGGGGTTTGATCCCAGTCGGACCCTGTCCTTGTTCAATCCGTTCACGCAAGCCGATGGTTCGGTCACGCGCTCTTTTGGTGGCACCGGACTGGGATTGGCCATCACCCGGCGACTGGTGCATTTGATGGGCGGCGAAATTACTGCCAACGGTCAACCGGATTTGGGTGCGTGCTTCACGGTAACGCTGCCCGTCAACAAGGTGGTGCCAGACCCTCATGCCGCCCAGGACGAGTCCCATGCGGCGTCCGATCGGGTAACGGCCCCCATTTACCAAAAACCGGTTTCTGTTTTGTTGGTGGAAGACCATGACATCAACCGCAAATTGGCCGAAATCATGTTGCACCGGATGGGTTATCGCTACGTCTCGGCCAACGATGGTTTGCAGGCGCTGGACATGCTGGAGAGAGACCGTTTTGACGTGGTGTTGATGGACGTGATGATGCCGGTGATGGATGGCATCACGGCACTGAAGTTGTTGCGCGAAAGAGAGTCCGGTACGGGGCGCAGAACCCAGGTTCTCATGGTCACTGCACATGCCATGACCGGTGACCGGGAACGTTTCCTCGGCGCTGGTGCGGACGGTTATGTGTCCAAGCCCATGTCGCAAATCGTTTTGCAGCAGGAAATTGAACGCGTGTTGTGCCTGACACCGGAAAATGCGGCGGATTGAGTCTCCGCTTGCCAACAATCAAGGGTCCATGGCTGCGCGCCATGGACCCTTTTGCATAAGTCCTCCCGCTTTGGGCACAAACCGGGTTGACCTCCACCCCGGCCTCACGGTGTCGAGGTGTTGTGACCTTGGCTGACGCCAGGCCGAGCCCGTATCCGCCACGGCGGCGTTAATTTTTGACGTTTTCCAGCTCGCGCAAACGAAAGCGCTGAATCTTGCCCGTGGCGGTCTTGGGCAGCTCGGCCACAAACTCGATGAAGCGCGGGTATTTGTAGGGGGCCAGGCGCTCCTTCACAAAGGCTTTGACTTCGTCTTGCGTCAGGCTCTGACCGGCTTTGAGCACGATGAAGGCCTTGGTCTTGGTCAGGCCGTCGGTGTCTTCCTTGCCGATCACGGCCGCTTCCAGAATGGCCGGGTGCTGCACCAGTGTGGCCTCGACCTCGAAAGGCGAGACGTAGATGCCGCTGACTTTGAGCATGTCGTCGTTGCGCCCGGCGTAGGTGTAGTAGCCATCGGGGTCGCGGGTGTACTTGTCGCCGCTCTTGGTCCACACGCCCTGGAAGGTGTCGCGGGTCTTTTCGCGGTTGTTCCAATACATCAAGGCGCTGCTGGGCCCCTGGATGTAGAGGTCGCCGATTTCGTTGTGGCCGGTGACCACGCTGCCGTCTTCGTTGCGCAGCTGCACTTCGTAGCCGGGCACGGCCTTGCCGGTCGTGCCGTAACGCACATCGCCCGGGCGGTTGGACAAGAAGACGTGCAGCATCTCGGTGGAGCCGATGCCGTCGATGATTTCGCAGCCATAGTGGGCGCTCCAGCGCTCGGCGATGTCACGCGGCAGCGCTTCACCTGCCGACGAGCACAGACGCAGCGCCACCTGGCTTTTGGCGGGCAGATCCGGGCTGGCCAGCATGCCGCCGTAGCCGGTGGGTGCGCCGTAAAACACGGTGGGCTGGTGGTCGACCAGGCGCTTGAAAGTGGCTTGCGGTGTGGGGCGCTCGGCCATCAGCACCACGCTGGCGCCCACGCTCAATGGGAAGGTGAGGGCATTGCCCAGGCCGTAGGCGAAAAAAAGCTTGGCGGCCGAGAACACGGTGTCGCTTTCTTTCAGCTCCAGCACGCCCTTGCCATACAGCTCGGCCGTCCAGTACAGGTTGCCCTGGCTGTGCACCGTGCCTTTGGGTTTGCCGGTGGAGCCCGACGAATACAGCCAAAAGGCCGGCTCATCGGCCAGCGTTTGCGCGGGCAACACGGGGTTGTTTTGCGCCACGAAGTCGGCCATGTTGAACTGGCCTTGTGCCAGTGCGCCTGTGGGGCGCGAGACCACCACATGCTGGACTTCGGTTTTGACCAGGTCCATCGCCGCTTGCAGTGTGGGCAGCAAGGCCCCGGACACCAGTGCGGCTTGCGCCCGGCTGTTGCTCAGCATGAAGGCGTAGTCTTCGGCCGTGAGCAAGGTGTTCACGGCCACAGGCACCACGCCCGCATAGAGCGAGCCCAAAAAGGCCACGACCCAGTCGCTGCTGTCTTGCATGAGTAAGAGCACGCGCTCTTCGCGCTTGATCCCCATGGCCTTGAGGCCTCCGGCAAAGCGGCGGATTTGCTCCGTCAGATCGCCATAGCTCAGGCTGCCCACATCGTCGATCAGGGCGGTTTTGCCGGAGCGGCTCGCGTTGGTGGCGATCAGGTGCTGAGCGAAGTTGAAGTCGGTGGATGGTGCATTCACGGTGTGGGTCATGTTTGTCTCCTCGGGAGTCTTTGTTGTAGCGCTTTGTTTTGATTGTGCAATCGGGCTTTGCAAGAGGCCGCCCCTGCGGCCGAATGTCGGTTCATCCAGCATTCGGTTGCGGGGGCAGCCTCCCACAAAATGACAGGGCCAGATTTACAGGGCAAGCTGGCTGCCTTGTGCGGCCAGCACGTCCAGGGCCAGCGAACTGCCTTGCACGGCTGTGCGGCGGTGGTAGAAGTTGAGTGCCCTGAGGCCACCCAACTCTTCGCCACCACCAGCGCGGCCAGGGCCGCCGTGCAGGCTCATGGGCATCACGTTGCCGTGGCCGCTGTGCAGGGCCGCCACATCGGGCGAGATGGCATGTACCCGGCCGTGGCTGCTGGCCAGCTCGACCGAGGCTTGTGCGGTGAAGGCGGGGTCTTCGCTGTAGACCGAGCACACCAGCGAGCCTTCGCCGCGGCGGATCATGGCGTAGGCCTCATCAATGCTGTCGTAAGGCATCAGGGTGGAGACCGGGCCGAACACCTCGACCGCGTGCAGCACTTTGGCGCTCATGGGCGACTCCGTGCCCAGCAGCACCGGGGCCACGCAGGCGCTCGATGCATCGGCATCGACCAAACCAGCCGCGCTGCCGTCGAACAAAACCGTGGCTTCGGTCTTCAATTGCGCCAGACCCGCCAGCACGCTGGTTTTTTGTTCTTGGCTGACCAGCGCGCCCATGCGCACCGTCTCGTTGCGCGGGTTGCCCACGGTGGTTTTGGCCAAGCGCGCGCCAATGGCTTCGGCGGCGGCTTTGTACAAGGCACGCGGCACAAAAACGCGGCGGATCGCGGTGCACTTTTGGCCCGATTTGACGGTCATCTCACGGGCGACTTCGGCCACCAGCAGCTTGAAGGCTTCGCTGTCGGCGGTGGCGGCGGGCGAGAGCAGGGCGGAGTTGAGGCTGTCGGCCTCGATGTTGCAGCGCACCGACAGCTCGGTCACTGCGCGGTGGCTGCGGATGATCTTGCCAGTCTCGGCCGAGCCGGTGAAGCTGACCACGTCAAAAGCTTGCAGCTGGTCCATCAGGCCTGCGGACGAGCCGCAGATCACTGAGAGGGCACCCACGGGCAAGATGCCTGCATCGACCACGTCTTTCACCATGCGCTGGGTCAACCAGGCGGTGGCTGTGGCGGGTTTGATGATGACGGGCACGCCCGAGAGCAGGGCTGGGGCGGCTTTTTCCCACAGGCCCCAGCTGGGGAAGTTGAAGGCGTTGATGAACAGCGCCACGCCGCGTGTGGGCACCTGGATGTGCTGGGTCTGGAAGGCCGGGTCTTTGGCCATGCGGATGCGCTGGCCGTCGAGCAGCAGCTTGGCGTCGCCCAGCGCCGCGCCTTGCTTGGCGTAGTAGCCCAGGGTGAAGATCGCGCCGTCGATGTCCACACCCGAGTCTTTGGCCACGGTGCCGCTGTTGGCGGTGGCGATCTCGTAATACGCGTCGCGGTTGGCTTGCAGCACTTCCGTGATTTGGGTGAGCAGGGCAGCGCGTTGGCCGTAGCTCAGGGCACGCAGGGCCGCGCCGCCTTGCTCGCGGGCAAAGGCAAAGCCTTCGGCCAGGTCGATGCCTGCGCTGGACGCGCGGGCCAGCTCGGTGCCCAGCACCGGGTCAAACATCGGGGTGCCTGCACCGGTGCCGGTTTGCCAGCGGCCTGCGATGAAGTTGGGGAGCAAAGAAGAGGCGGTCATGTCAGGTGCTTTCGCAAAAAAGTGGCAGGGGAATGCAGCTGTCTGCCATAAAAAACTGTTCCGAAGGTTCAGTTGGCGGTATAAACACAGAGTTGATGCACTATTGTGCGCGTCTCGAAGTATGCAGTAAAGTGCATGTTTTGGGTAGGAATAAGTCACAGGGTTTTCCCTGATTAAAACAACAAAGGCAGAGCATGACGTCTGAAGAGTCGACGCTGACGGAGACCGCCGACCCCGGGTCGGACAGCAAAAGAAGCCCGTTTCTGGAGGCTTTGGGTGAGCGGGTACGCACGCTGCGCTCACGCAAGGGCATGACGCGCCGCGCCGTGGCTCTGGCCGCCGATGTGTCGGAGCGCCATCTGGCCAATCTGGAGTACGGCACGGGCAATGTCTCGGTGCTGGTGCTGCTGCAGGTGGCCAATGCCCTGCAATGTTCACTGGCCGAGTTGCTGGGCGATGTGACGACCACCTCGCCTGAATGGTTGTTGATCCGCGAATTGCTTGGCAAACGCCACGAAGCCGATTTGCGCCGTGCCCGCTTGCAGCTGAGCGACATGTTTGGTGAAGGTGGCAACGCGCAGGAGCGCAAGAACCGCATTGCCCTGATCGGCCTGCGTGGGGCGGGCAAGACCAGTCTGGGTCAGCGCCTGGCCGACGATCTGGGTTACCCCTTCATCGAGCTGAGCCGCGAAATCGAGCAGTTTGCCGGGTGTCAGATCAGCGAAATCCACAACCTGTACGGTGCCAATGCTTACCGCCGCTACGAGCGCCGTGCACTGGAGGAAGCCATTCAGATTTACCCCGAAGTCGTGATCGCCACGCCCGGGGGGCTGGTGTCGGATTCGGCCAACTTCAATTTGCTTCTGTCGCACTGCACCACCGTCTGGTTGCAGGCCGATGCGGCAGACCACATGGGCAGGGTGGCGGCGCAAGGCGACATGCGGCCGATGGCCGGCAGCCGCGAGGCGATGGAAGACCTCAAGCGGATTCTGGAAGGGCGCTCGGCTTTTTATTCCAAGGCCGATTTGTCGGTCAATACCAGTGATCGCAGCGAAGACCAGGCCTTTGAGGCTCTGCGGTCGTCGGTTCGCCGGCATTTGTTGCTGCCGGTATGAGGCTGGTCTAGAAAATTGATTCATAGGGTAAGTACCTATAAAATGAATTAAAGTGCAGATTGCGTCGACCTAAAACCTGCACTAAACTTCAGCTCAACATGCAGTGAAATGCATTTTTAGACCCACCTCATCACTTTCACCGACGGAGACATGACCATGACGCAAGCTTTCCAGGTTGACTACCAGACCAACCCCGCTCAATACAAACACATCAACCTGGCCTTTGATGGCGAGATCGCAACCTTGTCGATCAACATCAACGAAGACGCTGGCATCCGCCCTGGCTACAAGCTCAAGCTCAACAGCTACGACCTGGGTGTGGACATTGAGTTGCACGATGCATTGCAGCGCATCCGTTTCGAGCACCCTGAAGTGCGCTCGGTGGTGGTGACCAGCTTGAAGGACCGCGTGTTCTGCTCCGGTGCCAACATCTTCATGCTGGGCGTGTCCACCCACGGCTGGAAAGTGAACTTTTGCAAGTTCACCAACGAAACCCGCAACGGCATCGAAGACTCCAGCAAGCACGATGGCCTGAAATTCGTCGCCGCACTGAATGGCGCTTGCGCTGGCGGTGGCTACGAACTGGCGCTGGCCTGCGACGACATCGTGCTGGTGGACGACCGCTCTTCTGCCGTGTCTTTGCCTGAAGTGCCTCTGCTGGGTGTTTTGCCCGGTACCGGCGGCCTGACCCGCGTGACCGACAAGCGCCATGTGCGCCACGACCTGGCCGACATCTTCTGCACCAGCGTGGAAGGCGTGCGCGGCCAAAAAGCCGTGGACTGGCGTCTGGTCGATGCGATCGCCAAGCCCGCCGTGTTCAAGGACGTGGTCAAAGAGCGTGCCACCCAATTGGCCGCTGGCAGCATCCGCACCGCAGGCGTCAAGGGCGTCGAACTGACCCCTTTGAACCGCACCATCGCGGCCGATGCACTGACTTACACCAACGTCACGGTGGAGATCGACCGCGCCAAGCGCATCGCCACCTTCACCGTCAAGGCACCTGCCTCGGCCCAGCCCACCGACATCGCTGGCATCGAAGCCGCAGGCGTGAACTGGTGGCCGCTGCAGATGGTGCGCGAACTGGACGACGCCATCCTGCACATGCGCACCAACGAACTCGACATCGGCACTTGGGTGCTCAAGACAGCCGGTGACGCCGCTGCCGTGCTGGCTTCTGACGCGACCCTGCTGGCCCACAAAGACCACTGGTTGGTGCGCGAAACCATCGGCCACCTGCGCCGCACCCTGGCCCGCATGGATGTGTCTTCGCGCAGCCTGTTCGCCTTGGTCGAAGAAGGGACATGTTTTGTCGGCACACTCGCCGAGCTGGCTTTCTGCGCCGACCGCGCTTACATGCTGGCTTTGCCCGACGATGCCGCCAAGGCGCCCAAGATCCAGTTGAACGAAATGAACTTCGGTTTCTTCCCCATGGTCAACGACCAGACCCGTCTGCAGCGCCGCTTTTACGAAGAAGTGCCCGCTATGGAAGCTGCACGCGGCGCCATTGGCAAGGCGCTGGATGCTGACGCTGCACTGGCCTTGGGCTTGGTGACGGCAGCACCCGACGACATCGACTGGACCGACGAAATTCGCCTGGCACTGGAAGAGCGCTCTTCCATGTCGCCAGACGCGCTGACCGGTCTGGAAGCCAACCTGCGTTTTGCCCAGAAAGAAAACATGGCCACCCGCATCTTTGGCCGTTTGACCGCCTGGCAAAACTGGATCTTCCAGCGCCCCAACGCCGTTGGCGAAAAAGGTGCGCTGAAGGTCTACGGCAAAGGCGAAAAAGTCCAGTTCGACATGAACCGTGTCTGATTCGTTGAGCGTTTGGCGTTGAGGGTTCAGTGTGAAGCTGGAGTCCGACGCTCAACGCTCAACCTCAAACGCTCAACCCCCTACACCCAACTCGATTAACCACCCCAGGAGATCATGATGTCCGGTATCAACTACAGCGAAAAAATCCCCAACAACGTCAACCTGAGCGAAGACCGCACCTTGCAGCGTGCGCTCGAGCAGTGGCAGCCCAACTTCATCAACTGGTGGGACGACATGGGCCCCGAAGGCTCGACCGACATGGACGTGTACCTGCGCACCGCCGTGAGCGTGGACCCACAAGGCTGGGCCCAGTTCGGCCACGTCAAGATGCGCGACTACCGCTGGGGCGTTTTCATGAACCCCGGTGAGCAAGACCGCAAGATTCACTTTGGTGACCACATCGGTGAAAAAGCCTGGCAAGACGTGCCTGGCGAGCACCGCGCCAACCTGCGCCGCATCATCGTGACGCAAGGCGACACCGAGCCAGCGTCTGTCGAGCAGCAGCGCCACCTGGGCCTGACTGCGCCCAGCATGTACGACCTGCGCAACCTGTTCCAGATCAACGTCGAAGAAGGCCGCCACCTGTGGGCCATGGTGTACCTGTTGCACAAATACTTCGGCAAGGACGGTCGTGAAGAAGCCGACGCCCTGCTGCAGCGCAACAGCGGCAACGCCGACAACCCACGCATCTTGCAAGCCTTCAACGAGAAGACGCCTGATTGGTTGAGCTTCTTCATGTTCACTTACTTCACCGACCGTGACGGCAAGTTCCAGCTGTGCGCCTTGGCCGAATCCGCATTCGACCCGTTGGCTCGCACCACCAAGTTCATGTTGACCGAAGAAGCGCACCACATGTTTGTGGGCGAGTCCGGCGTGAGCCGCACCATCCAGCGCACCGTCGATGTGATGAACGAACTCAAAACCGACGACGTGGGCAAGCTGCGTGCTGCCGGCGTGATCGATCTGCCGACCATCCAGCGTTACATCAACTTCCACTTCTCGGTGACCATCGACCTGTTCGGTGCCGACGAGTCGTCGAATGCCGCCACCTTCTACAGCTCTGGCTTGAAGGGCCGTTACGAAGAAGGCAAGCGTGGCGATGACCACATCTTGAAGGGCAACAGCTACAAGATCCTGTCGGTCGAAGACGGCAAGTTGATCGAAAAAGAAGTGCCTATGCTGAACGCTTTGAACGAAGTGCTGCGCGACGACTACATCACCGATTCCAAAGGCGGCATTGAGCGTTGGAACCGCGTGATCTCCAAAGCGGGTATTCCATTCACTTTGAAGGCTCCGCACAAAGCTTTCCACCGCAACATCGGTTCTTTGTCTGGTTCCAAGATCACGCCCGATGGCCAAGTGGTGACCGACGAGCAGTGGATGGCGCAAGTGGGCGAGTGGTTGCCCACCAACGAAGACCGCGCTTATGTGGCCAGCCTCATGGGCCGCGTCGTCGAGCCAGGCAAGTTCGCCAACTGGATCGCGCCACCCGTCATGGGCATCAACCGTCAGCCAGTGGACTTTGATTACGTTCGCTTCAACTGATTGAGTCTCTGATTTGACTGCTGCCTCCTTCGTGGGGCGGCAGTCGTCAAAGGCAGGGGCGGGTTCCTCATACTGGGGTACCAGAAATCGTCACCCGCCCCTGCCTTTGACGACTGCATGGTGTTTGCTTGGCGTCTGAGTTGTCTTTGAGTTGCTTGGGGTGCTGGGTTGTTGAATGTTCTGCCTTGAATTGAGGCGGCCATTGAAAGGGCAAGGGGCGGGTTCCTCATACCGGGGTACCGAAAATCGTCACCCGCCCCTTGCCCTTTCAATGGCATGTGATGCCTTAGGCATTTGGAACACCGGTAGACTGCTTCCGTTCAAACGGGCACGGAGCAATGGGATGGCTTGGGGCCGGGCACCGATTTCTGGTACCCCAGTATGAGGTGCCCGGCCCCAAGCCATACTGTTGCGGACCACGCAGCCCACAAAGACAAACCGCTGACAAACAAAACACAAGAGAGCCCAAACATGAGCACAGAAGCGACCTTGATCAAACAACACCTGATCGACCCGGAAATCTGCATCCGCTGCAACACCTGCGAAGCGATTTGCCCGGTGGGCGCGATCACCCACGACTCGCTTAATTACGTGGTCAAGGCCGACATCTGCAACCTCTGCATGGACTGCATCTCGCCATGCCCGACAGGCTCGATTGACAACTGGCGCATGATGCCCAAGGCCAAGGCCTACAGCATCGAAGAACAACTCAAATGGGACGAACTGCCCGCCGAACTCAGCGCCGAAGAAATTGCTGCGGCTGGTGGCTCGGCCGACGCCGCACAAGAAGAAGCCCAAGCGCTTGTGCAAGCAGCTGCAGCCTCTTCGTCATCGGCTGCCAGCACCGCCGCTGCTTCCGGCTTCAACTCGGCCCAGTTCGGTGCGACCATCCCGCCTTGGTCTGCGGCGCACGCCTACACCAACCTCTATGGCCCCAAGGCGGCCGAGAAAACCATCACCGCCACCGTGACCGGCAACCTGCGCGTGACCGAAGTCGGTAAACAAGACGGCCAGCAAGAGTACGACACCCACCACATCGTGCTCGACTTCGGCAACCTGCCTTTCCCCGTGCTCGAAGGCCAATCGATTGGCATCTTGCCGCCCGGCGAAGACGCCAAAGGCAAGCCCCACCATGCGCGCCAATACTCGATTGCCAGCCCCCGCAACGGCGAGCGCCCCGGCCACAACAACCTGTCGTTGACCATCAAGCGCGTGCTCGAAGACCACGACGGCCAACCCGTGCGCGGCGTCGGCTCCAACTACATGTGTGATTTGAATGTCGGTGACAAGGTGCAGGTGATCGGCCCGTTTGGCGCGAGCTTCCTCATGCCCAACCACCCCAAGAGCAACATCGTCATGATCTGCACCGGCACCGGCTCAGCGCCCATGCGGGCCATGACCGAATGGCGTCGCCGCCTGCGCGCCAGCGGCAAGTTCGAGGGTGGCAAGTTGATGCTGTTCTTTGGTGCCCGCACCCCGGCCGAACTGCCTTACTTCGGGCCTCTCAACAACCTGCCCAAAGACTTCATCGACATCGAATTCGCTTTCTCGCGTGAAGCGGGCAAAAGCAAGCGCTATGTCCAAGACGCCCTGCGCGACCGCGCGGCCGATGTGGCCACGCTGCTCAAAGACGGCAACACCTGTTTCTATGTGTGTGGCCTCAAGAGCATGGAAGAGGGTGTGGTCATGGCCTTGCGCGACATCGCACAGAACGCCGGACTCGATTGGGACAGCATCGGTGCGGCGCTCAAAAAAGAAGGCCGTTTGCACCTTGAGACTTATTGACAAAGTGCGGTGTTGGATCACCGTGCCTGTCTTTGTAGGAGCCAGCCCCGCTGGCGATCAATGGGCCAGAGGTCTGCGGCCCGCTTATCGCTTGCAGGGCAAGCTCCTACAAAACCCCTGTTTTCTGTGGGTGACAGGATCAGGTATCTTGTAGGTCGGTGGCTTTAGCCCCGACATTCAGCGCTTGTTCATGGCAGACATGAATTTCTCAAACGGATGTGACCATTTCGCATGCAGACCGATTCCATTTCTGAAACCCGTATCGGATTGAATACGCTGCGTGAGCAACTGCGCCAACCCCGATCCCGGCTCAAGGGCCGTCAGGCCAGCGATGACGCGCGTGCCGAGGTTCGCGCCCTCATCGGCGAGCCACCCACAGACGGCCACCGCCGAGACCTGTTGATCGAGCACCTGCATGTGCTGAACGACCATTTCCATGGCCTGTTCGAGCGTCACATCGTGGCGCTGGCCGCCGAAATGCGGCTGTCGGTGGTGGAGGTGTTCGAGGTCGCTTCCTTTTACCACCACTTCGAGATTCTGAAAGACGACGAAGCTGCCCCGCGCATCACCGTGCGGGTGTGCGACAGCCTGAGCTGCAGCCTCGCAGGCAGCGACAGTTTGCTGCGCCAGTTGCAAAACGATTTGCTAAACAAGGGATCGGGTGTGAAGGTCGTGTCCGTGCCCTGCCTGGGCCGCTGCGAGCAGGCCCCGGCCGCGCAGGTGGGTCAGCAGGCCGTGGCGCAGGCGACGGCCGAAACTGTGGCCGAACGTGTGGCGCAAAACCAGACGACCCCCAACGCCTTGCCCAACGCGATTCGCATGAACGCGTACCTGCAAGCCGGGGGCTACCAGCTTGCGCGGCAAGTGGCCTCGGGCGAGCGCGAGGCCGAATCAGTGATCCAAGTCTTGGAATCCTCTGGTTTGCGTGGCCTGGGCGGCGCGGGTTTCCCGGCCGGGCGCAAATGGCGCATCGTGCGCAGCCAGCCCGCACCACGCCTGATGGCCGTGAACATCGACGAGGGCGAGCCCGGCACTTTCAAGGACCGCACCTGCCTGGAGGCCGACCCGCACCGCTTTTTGGAAGGCGTGCTGATCGCGGCCAGCGTGGTGGGTTGCGAGGCGGTCTACATCTACCTGCGCGACGAATACCACGAAGCGCGTGTGCTGCTCACGCAAGCACTGGCCGAGCTGCACGCGAACCCGCCTTGCACGCTGCCACGCATCGAATTGCGCCGGGGTGCGGGGGCTTATATCTGTGGCGAAGAGTCCGCCATGATCGAAAGCATCGAGGGCAAACGTGGTGAGCCGCGCCTGCGCCCGCCTTACATCGCCGAAGTCGGCCTGTTTGGCCGCCCCACGCTGGAGCACAACTTCGAGACGCTGTACTGGATTCGTGAACTGCTGGAGCAGGGCGCGGACAGCTTTGCATCGCATGGGCGTCATGGCCGTCAGGGCTTGCGCCGCTTCAGCGTGAGTGGGCGCGTGAAGCAGCCGGGCGTCAAGCTCGCGCCTGCGGGCATCACACTGCGCGAACTGGTGGACGAATACTGCGGCGGCATGGCCGAAGGGCACAAGCTCTACGCTTATTTACCTGGCGGTGCCAGCGGCGGCATCTTGCCCGCCCGCCTGGCCGATGTGCCGCTGGACTTTGACACCTTGCAGCCACATGGCTGCTTCATCGGCTCGGCGGCTGTGATGGTGCTCAGCGAACACGACAGCGCCCGCGACGCAGCGCTGAACGTGATGCGCTTTTTTGCGCACGAGAGCTGCGGCCAATGCACACCTTGCCGCGTGGGCACCGATAAAGCCGCGAAACTCATGACCGCTGAGGTCTGGGACCGCGACACACTGGAAGACCTGGCGCAGGTCATGGGCGATGCGTCCATTTGCGGTCTGGGACAGGCCGCGCCCAACCCGATCCGCTGCGTGTTGCAGTATTTCCCGCACGAAGTGGGGGCCGCATGAGCACCGTTCAATTCACCCTCAACGGCCAAAGCGTCGAAGCGCCAGCCGGAAAAAGCATTTTCAACATCGCCAAAGACCTTGGCATCGCCATCCCGCACCTGTGCCACAAAGAAGGCTTGGCACCCGATGGCAACTGCCGTGCCTGCGTGGTCGAGGTGGCCGGTGAACGCACGCTGGCGCCCAGCTGCTGCCGAAGCGCCACGCCCGGCATGCAGGTGCGCACCGACAGCGAACGCGCCGTCAAAAGCCAGAAGATGGTGCTGGAGATGCTGCTGGCCGACCTGCCCGAGCAGGGCCTCAAATGGCTCGATGACCGCGCCGAAGCCCCACACGGCGAGCTGAGCCAATGGGCCGAACACCACGGCGTGCAGGTGCGCCCGCAACTGGCCGCGCTCAGGCGTGATGCCGTGCCCGCCGACCTGTCCCACCCGGCCATGGCCGTCAATCTGGACGCTTGCATCCAGTGCAACCGCTGCGAACGCGCTTGCCGCGACCTGCAGGTCAACGATGTGATTGGCCTGGCCTTCCGGGGCGCACACACGCAGGTGGTCTTTGACCTGGCCGACCCGATGGGCGGCAGCTCGTGTGTGGGCTGTGGCGAATGCGTGCAGGCTTGCCCCACGGGCGCGCTCATGCCCAAGAGCCACATGGGCCCGCAAAAGGTGGACCGCGAAGTGGACTCCGTCTGCCCGTTTTGCGGCGTCGGTTGCCTCGTCACCTACCAGGTGCGTGATGAAAAGATCGTCAGCGTCAAAGGCCGCGAAGGCCCCGCCAACGAAGGCCGCTTGTGCGTCAAGGGCCGCTTCGGCATGGACTACATCCACAGCCCGGACCGCATCACCAAGCCGCTGATCCGCAAGCCGGGCGTGGCCAAAGACCTGGGCCTGATCGACGGCCACACCGACTGGCGCGAGGTGTTCCGCGAAGCCACTTGGGAAGAAGCTTTAACGCTGGCCACCCAGCCGCTCAACACGCTGCGCCAACAACATGGCCCCAAGTCGCTCGCCGGTTTCGGCTCGGCCAAGGGCAGCAACGAAGAGGCCTACCTGTTCCAGAAGCTGGTGCGCACCGGCTTTGGCAGCAACAACGTGGACCATTGCACCCGCTTGTGTCACGCATCCAGCGTCGCGGCGCTTTTGGAGGGCGTGGGCTCGGGCGCGGTGAGCAACCCGGTGCGCGATGTCGAGCACTCCGACCTCATCATCGTGATCGGCTCCAACCCCACCAGCAACCACCCCGTGGCCGCCAGCTGGATGAAAAACGCCGCCCAGCGCGGCACGCGCATCGTGCTGGCCGACCCGCGCATCACGGACATTGGCCGACACACCTGGCGCAACCTGCAGTTCAAGGCCGACACCGATGTGGCGCTGCTCAACGCCATGCTGCATGTGATCGTCACCGAGAACCTGTGCGACGAAAAATTCCTGAGTGAACGCGCCGACAACGTGGCCGAGCTCAAGGCCCATGTGCAGGGCTACACACCCGAGGCCATGAGCGCGGTTTGCGGCATCCCGGCCGACACCATCCGTGAAGTGGCCCGTGCCTACGCCAGCGCCAAAGCCGCCATGATTTTGTGGGGCATGGGCGTAAGCCAGCATGTGCACGGCACCGACAACGTGCGCTGCCTGATCGCGCTGGCCAGCATCACCGGCCAGATTGGCCGCCCTGGCACCGGCCTGCACCCGCTGCGTGGCCAGAACAATGTGCAGGGCGCGAGCGACGCAGGCCTGATCCCGATGATGTACCCCAACTACCAGCGCGTGACAGACAAGTCGGCGCACGACTGGTTCGAGAAATTCTGGGACACGAAGCTGGACGACCAGCCCGGCTACACCGTGGTCGAAATCATGCACAAGGCGCTCGCCCCAGACAGCGACCCGCACAAGGTGCGCGGCATGTACATCATGGGCGAGAACCCGGCCATGAGCGACCCCGATTTGAACCACGCCCGCCATGCGCTGGCGAGCTTGCAGCACCTGGTGGTGCAAGACATCTTCTTGACCGAAACCGCTTGGCTGGCCGATGTGGTGCTGCCCGCCAGCGCATGGCCCGAGAAAACCGGTACCGTGAGCAACACTGACCGCACGGTGCAGATGGGCCGTCAGGCTGTGCTGCCACCGGGCGATGCGAAGCCTGATTTGTGGATCGTCCAGCAGATTGCGCAACGCATGGGCCTCGATTGGCCTTACGCTGGCGAGCACGATGGCGTGGCCGCGGTGTACGAGGAAATGCGCCAAGCCATGGCCCCGACCATGGGCGGCATCGACTGGGCGCGACTGAACGCAGGCTCGGTCACTTACCCTTGCGTGAGCGCCGACGACCCGGGCCAGCCCATCGTTTTCCACGACCACTTTCCAACGAAAGACGGCCGTGTTTGGCTGGTGCCTGCCAGCCTGATCCCCGCCAACGAGCAGCCCGATGCCGAGTACCCCATGGTGCTGATCACCGGGCGGCAGCTGGAGCACTGGCATACCGGCAGCATGACGCGCCGGGCCACTGTGCTCGATGCGCTGGAGCCAGCAGCCACGGCCTCGATGTGTGGGGCTGACCTGCAGCGTTGGGGCCTGGTGCCCGGCGACAGGGTGACCATTGCTTCACGCCGGGGTCAGGTGCGTTTGCAGGTCCGCCAAGACGATGGCACACCCTTGGGCACGGTGTTCATCCCCTTCGCCTACCAGGAGGCTGCGGCCAACCTGCTGACGAATGCGGCACTGGACCCGTTTGGCAAAATTCCGGAATTCAAATTCTGCGCGGTCCGCATCGAAAGCCAGGTGCCGATGAACGCATAATCGGCGGCTGTGATGAACCGGCGGAGCGAGGACTTGGGGCCTGCTGTCGGTGTGCCCAACCGATCTGGCCAAGGAGCCCGCCTTGAATGTGAATGTGCAAACCATCTTCTGGATGGATGCGTTTTTGTACCTGATGCTGCACGCCGCCATCTGGTACGGACTGGCCCGGTTTCGCAGTCCGGTGGTCGTCTTGTGGAGTGCGTCGGGTATTTTCAGTGCCCTGGGTTTGTGCGTGCTGGGCAGCCGGGGTTTGATCGACACCGATGTGGTGGTGGTGGCAGGTCAGTTCCTGATGGCAGCGGGCAACTGGGGGCGTCAGGTGGCGCTGCGTTCACTCAACGGCCCGGCTTCGCCAGCCTGGTTGTGGAAATCGGGCCCGGTGAACATCGTCTTTTTGGCGCTCAGCTACGCTTTGCATTTTGGCGGCTCGCCCGAGAGCACCATCGTGCTGCTGTTTTATGCGTACTACAGCGTCAATTGTCTCGAATACTTCTTTTCAGGCCAGCGCATCGCTTTGACACACGACCCCAAGGGGGCGTCTTCGGTCAAGTGGGCGGGCATGACTTTGTCGGTGACTTTGGGCATCAAGGCATTGGCCATGCTGGCGGGCGTGGGGTCAGACGATTTGTACGAGGCAACCTGGGACAACGTTTTGGTGTTCTTGGGGCAATTCATGGCCATCGTCATGTTGTGCGTCGGTTTCATGCAGATCTTTGTGGACCAGGACCACCGCAACAAAATCAAGACGGAGCAGCAACTGGCCCGTGAGCAAGAGCGTGCCGCAATGGCTTTGCAGCATTCCCAGGACTTGGAGGTTTTGCTGAACGAGCGCGAAGAAATCATCCGCCAACTGACCTTGTCCAACAAAAGCGCGGGCATGGGTGCTTTGGTGGCCAGTTTTGCCCATGAGCTGAACCAGCCTCTGACGGCCAATTTGCTCCATGCTGAGCTGCTGCAGGCCAAATTGGGTGCGGCCGTGCGGGGCCAAGGCGCTGCCGATTTGGCCACCTTGACCACGGTCGCTGAATGCATCGTCAGTGACACGCAGCGGGCGGCTGAAATCATCCGCAAGCTGCGCAACCTGTTTCGAATGAGCAAGGGCGAGTACGTCCCCTTGGACTTTGACAGGCTGGTCCTGGATGTTCTGGACTTGGTTCAATCCCAAATGGAGCAATCCCACATTTTGGTGAGCACGGAGTTTGATGCGAATTTCCGCTTGAACGGAGACGCCACGCAATTGCAGCAGGTGGTCCTGAACTTGCTGAATAACGCCATTGACGCCATGCTGGACGGCCATCCCCGTTATCCGCTGCTGAGGATACGGGGCAAGGTCTCGGGCGATTTCTTGGAGCTGGACGTCGAAGACAACGGCAGAGGCATCGAGCCCGAGCGCCAGGACGATGTGTTCAGTTTGTTCAAAACATCCAAATCCCAAGGCATGGGGGTGGGCTTGTGGTTGAGCCGCTCGATTGTCGAGATGCACGGAGGTCGCCTCACCTTCACGTCAGAACCTGGATACCGCACGGTTTTTACCTTGCGATTACCCTCGCTGGGCCACACCCCTCAGGGTTGATGAAAGTCTGAAATGTCCGCACATGCTTTGTCCGAGGTCGCCATCCTCATGCGCCGAGAGGCCGTGCCCGGTGCCATGGCCCGTTGGCAGCCGCACCGCTGGGTGCTGGTCGATGTGGTGCCGCAAGAGGCCAGTTTTGGCAGCGAGCCCCGTTGTTTGCGACAGACCGATGACGAGGCCTTGTGGATTTACCCCGGCTGGCGGCTGGAGTTGTTCACCGACGATGCCGAGGGCTACTGGCTGAACCAGACCTCGCCCACCCCCAGTTTTTTTGTGATGTGGCGCATGCACGAGGCCGATGGCCAGGCCGCCAGGGCTGTGCCACAAGCCTTGAGCCTGAGCTACCACGACGCAGGCCGTTGGCTGGACGCTCAGGAGACGGTGGACAACGTGCCTGCACCCGCAGAGGTGGTGGCGCAGATGCGCGCTTTCACCGAGGCGTTTCATGTGCCCGAAGTCAAAAAGCGGCAACGACCGCAAAGCTTTCAGGGGCTGACCGACCGTTTCGGGCAGCCCGCATCGGTCAGCACGCAGGAAAAACGCCGGGCTCCCGGTGGCGCAGGCAGGGGTGCGCAAGGGGCAGGGGGCACTGCGTGACCGAGCCTTTTTTCAGCCGTTGGTCAAAACGCAAACAAGCGCTGGCCCAAGGCTTGCCCGTAGCAGAACCCGTCACACCTGATCGTCCGCTGCAAGAACCGTCAGGCACTGGCCTGGTCTCGGGCGGTGGGGTGCCTGACAAGGGGGCAAGCGCTGCGCAGGGCCCGGTCGGCCTTGCCGAGGCAGGTGGCCAGGACACCAACCCGTCCAACCCGTCCGACCCGACGGCCCAGGCGCTGCCCACGCTGGAGGATGCAAAGGGGCTGACGGCCGAGTCCGATTTCCAGCCTTTCATGCGACCCGGGGTGGCCTCGGATGTGCGCAATGCGGCGGTCAAAAAACTCTTTGCCGATCCGCACTTCAACGTGATGGATGGCCTGGACATTTACATCGGTGACTACAACACGCCCGATCCATTGCCTGCAGGCATGTTGCAAAAGATGGTGGGCGCACAGTTGCTGAATTTGTTTCCTGAAGGCCAACCATCGCCTGAAGCGTCCAGCGAGACGGCCCGCCGTCTGTTGTCGCCCGATGTTGCACCGGAAAACCCTGATCAAAGTCCTGACGCGCAGCAAGGCTCGCCACTTGTGGCACAGTCGCCCTCCTCAACGACACAGGCACTGCAACCCACAACAGCGCTGCAAGCCTTCGAAACGACAGAACATGACGACCCTGATTTGCAACTGCAACCAAACCATGCCCCTGCAAGCCCCAGCTCTGGGTCAAGCACTGGGTGAAGACCTGACGCTGTACACCACCTTGTGCCGTCGTGAGGCCGGGCACTTTCAAAAAGCCGTGAAAACCGGCGAGACCGTGGTGGTGGCCTGCACGCAAGAAAAACGGTTGTTCAGTGAACTGGCCGAGCAAACCGAAGGCGCTGTGTCCCCGATCCGCTTCGTCAACATCCGTGAAACCGGCGGTTGGGGCCGTGAGGCTGCGCATGCCACCCCCAAAATGGCCGCCTTGTTGGCCGCAGCCCGCCTGCCCGAGCCCGAGCCGGTCCCCACCGTGACCTATAAAAGCGAAGGCCGTGTGCTCGTCATCGGTGCTGTGGACGCCGCCGAACGCGCCGCCAGCTTCCTGGCCGACGCGATGCAGGTCACGATTTTTGCGCAAGGCCCTGGCAACGCAGGGGGCGGCCAAGAGCGGCGCTTTCCGGTGGTGGCCGGTCGCTTGCAAGGCCTCAAAGGTTGGTTGGGTGCGTTTGAGGTGTCGTGGGACGCCAGCAACCCGATTGACCTCGACCTGTGCACCCGCTGCAACGCCTGTGTGGCGGCTTGCCCCGAGCAAGCCATTGGTCTCGATTACCAAGTGGATTTGTCGCGTTGCACCTCGCACCGCGACTGCGTGAAGGTCTGCGAAGCCGCTGGCGCCATCGACTTCAGCCGCGACGCCCGCCCACAAACCGAGCGCTTTGATGTGGTGCTGGACCTGCGTGGTGACCAAGCTTCGCCCACATTCACCTCGCACGCCTTGCCGCAGGGCTACTTCCGCTGGGACGGGAAAGACCTGCAAACCTTGCTCAAGGTGCGCGAGCTGGTGGGCGAGTTTGAAAAACCCCGCTTTTTTGCTTACAAGCAAAAGCTCTGCGCCCACAGCCGCAACGAGCAAGTCGGCTGTAGCGCTTGCATTGACATCTGCTCGGCCGAGGCTGTGCGCTCGGACAAAAGCCGTCAGCAAATCGTGGTCAGCCCCCACCTGTGTGTGGGCTGCGGCGCGTGCACCACGGCTTGCCCCACGGGCGCACTGACCTACGCCTACCCGCGCCCGGCAGAGCAGGGCGCCAAGATCCGCGCACTGCTGTCGGCCTACCAGGCCGCTGGCGGGCGCGATGCCGCTTTGCTCTTGCACAGCCAGGACAAAGGCCAAGCCCTGATCGACGAGCTGGGCCGGGGTGCGCAGCTGGGCGTCATGCAGGGCGTGCCTGCCCGTGTGATGCCTATGGCGCTGTGGCACACCGCCAGTGTCGGCATGGAGTTGTGGCTCTCGGCCGTGGCCTACGGCGCACGCCAGGTCATGGTGCTGATCACCGCCGAAGAAGCGCCGCAATACCGCACCGCGCTCATGGAACAAATGGCCGTGGCCCAAAGCCTGCTCAATGGCCTGGGTTACACCGGCGTGCATTTCCAACTCATCGAAGCCAAGACTGCGACCTCACTGGACGCCGATTTGCAGCGCCTGTGCGCCCGCAGCCTCAAGGCCAGCAGCCTGCCCACCGGCCCGGCCACGGCCGCCCGCCACGCGGTGCAAGCCGAAAAGCGCAGCAACCTGGAGCTGGTCATTGACCACCTGATGGCCCAGTCACCCGTCATGGCCATGGACGAGGCCAGCCGCCCCAAGGCGCTCGACTTGCCCGCTGCCGGGTCGCCTTTGGGCAGCATCGTGGTCGATGGCAGCAAGTGCACGCTGTGCATGAGCTGTGTGGGCGCTTGCCCCTCGTCGGCTCTGCAGGACAACCCGCTGCAGCCAGAGATCCGCTTCATCGAGAAAAACTGCGTGCAGTGCGGCCTGTGTGCCAAGACCTGCCCGGAGAATGCGATCACCTTGCGATCACGCCTGTCGCTGGTGCCCGAGCGCACGCAAGCGCGTGTCTTGCACGGCAGCCCGCCCTATGCCTGCATCCGCTGCAGCAAACCTTTTGGCACGCTCAAAGGCATCGAAGCCATGCTCGGCCGCCTGGCCGGGCACAGCATGTTCCAGGGCACGGCCCTGGAGCGGCTCAAAATGTGTGGTGACTGCCGCGTGGTGGACATGTTCACCGACGAAAACCAGGTGCGCGTTCCGGGTGCCGGCACCCCTTCCAAACCCCAATAAGCTGTTGCCATGAGCCAAGAACTGAACCTGTCCACCAGCAGCCATGCGCTGGACGAAGAAACCGCCCGTGCCGAAGTCTATGGCTTGCTGTCACAGCTGTACTACCAAGCCCCGGGCGATGCATTGCTGGGTCAGCTTCAAGTCGCGGTGACCGAGGCCCCCGATGCCGGTGGCTTTCTGGAAGAGCCTTGGCGCGAGTTGGT
The DNA here is from genome assembly GCF_003063435.1 of Limnohabitans sp. 2KL-1. Taxonomy (GTDB): domain Bacteria; phylum Pseudomonadota; class Gammaproteobacteria; order Burkholderiales; family Burkholderiaceae_C; genus Limnohabitans_A. The sequence continues at coordinate 55,190 of NZ_NESL01000011.1, forward strand.
GGCCTGCGCCCGTCGATTGACGCAGGCGCAGATCGCCGCCGAATTCAACAGTCTCTTTGGCGGTGTGGGCAAACCCGAGGTGTACCTGTTCGGCTCGCATTACCTGAGCGGTTTTTTGAATGAAAAGCCTTTGGTCAAACTCAGGCAAGACCTGGCCGAACTGGGCCTGGGCCGCAGCGAGGGCATGTCGGAAACCGAAGACCATGCGGCCTATGTCTTCGAAGTGATGCGCTACCTGATCGCCGGGGACGATGTGTCGGTGGCCAATCTGACGCAGCAGATGGGCTTTTTCAACCAACATGTGCAAACCTGGGTGCCGCAAATGTGTCTGGTGCTGCAAGGGCATCCCAAAGCTGATTTTTATGCGCGCTTGGCGGAATTCACGGCAGGCTTCCTGAGCGTTGAAGCCCAAGGGTTTGATCTGGTGGAATGAATTTTTTTGTCAATCCGTTTGAGAAAAATGCAGCCACGATTGCGGGTTTTCACTTAGGGGCAAACGGGGCGACCATCCCATAATGACTAACCAAGCGGTAATTTTTTACGCTTGCAAGTTCAATAACGATTGGAGCCAATCTTGACAGAGAACAAAACCCCACGCCGTCGCAACCTCCTCAAAGGCGCTGCTGTTGCCGCAGGTGCCATTTCTGCACCCATGATCGCCAAGGCCCAGACCGGCCCGATCTCCATGCGCTGGCAGAGCACCTGGCCCGCCAAGGACATCTTCCACGAGTACGCCCTCGACTACGCCAAAAAAGTCAACGACATGACCGGTGGCGATCTGAAGATCGAAGTGCTGCCAGCAGGTGCCGTGGTGCCTGCGTTCGGTTTGCTCGAAGCTGTGTCCAAGGGCACGCTGGACGGCGGTCACGGCGTGTTGGGTTACCACTACGGCAAGCAAAACGCTTTGGCCTTGTGGAGCTCCGGCCCAGCTTTCGGCATGGACGCCAACATGATTTTGGCCTGGCACAAGTACGGCGGCGGCGCTGAGCTGCTGGCCAAGTTGTACGCTTCGATTGGCGGCAACGTGCAGTCCTTCTTGTACGGCCCCATGGCCACTCAGCCATTCGGCTGGTTCAAGAAGCCAATCACAAAGACAGCTGACCTGAAAGGTCTGAAGTTCCGCACCAACGGTTTGGCGATTGACCTGTTCACCGCCATGGGCGCTGCCGTGAACGCTCTACCAGGCGGCGAGATCGTCCCTGCGATGGACCGTGGTCTGCTCGACGGTGCCGAGTTCAACAACGCCACCTCCGACCGCATTTTGGGCTTCCCCGATGTGTCCAAGGTCTGCATGCTGCAAAGCTACCACCAGGCTTCGGAAACCTTCGAGATCATGTTCAACAAGACCAAGTACGACGCGCTGCCCGCGAAGTTGAAGTCCGTGATTTCCATCGCCACAGAAGCCGCTTCGGCCGACATGTCCTGGAAAGCCATCGACCGTTATTCCAAGGACTACATCGAATTGCAGACCAAGGACAAGGTCAAGTTCTACAAGACACCCGACGCGATTTTGCAAGAGCAGCTCAAGGTTTGGTCTGAAATCCTGGAGAAGAAGTCTGCCGAGAACCCCATCTTCAAGGAAGTGGTGGCTTCGCAGAAAGCTTTCGCCGCCCGTGCTGTGAAGTGGGACCAGGACACCAACATCAGCCGTCGCATGGCGGTGAACCATTTCTTCGGTGCCAAAAAGGCCTGATTCTTTGAATTGAGCCAACCCATCAGCCATCCGGCCCTGAACCGGATGGCTGATTTACTTATGTGACCCCCGATATGCAAAATTTATTGCTCTTCATTGACAAAGTCAGCACCTGGATCGGCCAGTTTTTTTCCTGGTTGATCGTGGCCTTGACTTTCATGATTTCCTGGGAGGTTTTCTCCCGCTATGTGCTGGACAGCCCCCACGCCTGGGCCTTTGACGTGATGAGCATGATGTACGGATCGCTCTTCATGATGGCCGGTGCATACACTTTGTCCAAAAACGGCCATGTGCGCGGCGATGTGCTCTACGGCTTTTTCCCGCCCCGGCTGCAGGCCTGGCTGGACCTGTTGCTTTATATCGTGTTCTTCATTCCGGGTGTGGTGGCATTGGCTTATGCAGGTTACGGTTTTGCCGCCGAATCCTGGGCCATCCACGAGCACTCCAACATCACGGCCGATGGCCCACCGGTGTACCCCTTCAAGACCATCTTGCCCATTGCAGGTGCCTTCTTGCTGGCACAAGGCCTGGTTGAAATCGTGCGTTGCATTGTTTGCATCAAGCAGGGTGAATGGCCCAAGCGTGGCGATGACGTGGACGAGGTCGACGTCGAAAAACTCAAGGAAATGGTCAACGTCAAGGACGAAGACATCGCGAAACTCGATGTGCTGGTGACGGCTGGCAAGGGAACCCACAAATGAAAAAAGAAGTCTGGTTTGGCCTGACGATCATGGCCTTGGTCGTGTTGTCGGCCTTTGTTTTGTTGCCTGCACCCTCGGAGATGACCAACGGTCATTTGGGCTTGTTGATGCTGGCGTTGGTGGTGGTGGCGATCATGTTGGGTTTTCCCACAGCCTTCACCTTGATGGGCATGGGCATGATCTTCGCGTGGATCGCCTACAAAAGCCAAAACCCCGATTTGGCGGTTCAGCAAACCCTGGATCTGATGGTTCAGCGTGCGTACTCGGTCATGTCCAACGACGTGCTGATTTCGATCCCCTTGTTCGTGTTCATGGGTTACCTCATTGAGCGCGCCAACCTGATTGAAAAGCTCTTCAAGAGCATGCACTTGGCGATGGCCCGTTTGCCAGGTTCTCTGGCCGTCGCGACCATCGTGACCTGCGCCATTTTTGCCACCGCCACGGGTATCGTGGGCGCTGTGGTCACGCTCATGGGCTTGCTGGCGCTGCCCGCCATGTTGCGTGCCGGTTACAGCGTGCAGCTGTCGGCAGGTGCCATCACTGCGGGTGGTTGCTTGGGTATTTTGATCCCGCCTTCGGTCATGTTGATCGTTTATGGCGCGACCGCTGGTGTTTCGGTGGTCAAGTTGTATGCCGGTGCATTTTTCCCGGGTTTGATGTTGGCCACTTTGTACGTTCTGTACGTGGTGATCTTGGCCAAAATCAAGCCGCATATGGCACCCCCCATGTCGGCCGAAGACCGCATCGTGCCTTTGCCCGCCTTTGCGCAAGTGGTGTCCAAAGAAGTCAGCAATACCGTCTTGCCTGGTTTGATCGGTGCGATCAAAGGCAAGCGCAATGCCGCTGTGCCCATGCGCGAGTTGCTCAACCACTTGGGCATTGCCTTGTTGCCGGCTTTGGCCGTGGCAGCGATCATGGGCACCATTTACTTCAAGGTCACCGCACCGCTGCCTGTTGAGGCGGTGGAAGGCGTGGTGGCCATGGGTGGTGAATTGGCCGATTCGGCCGAGGAGGCCGACACTGAAAACAGCTTGGCAGAGCCGCCCGGTGACGACCTGCAAACGCCTCCCGGCACGGAGAAGTCGGGTGCCCCTGCGGCAGACAAGGCATCTTCTGAAGAGGTGGTGGTTAAAGAAGCCGCACCTGTAGTTTCGCCCGCTGCAGCTTCGCCTGCAGAAGCCGCTGCCAGCGCCGGTGAGCGTCAAGCCGCACCCATGTCCTTCTGGATCGGCTTGGTCAGCTGTGCCGTGGCCTTGGCCATCTTCTACGCTTACTTCAGCTTCACGCGCCTTGAGATTTTCAAGATGCTGCTGGGCTCGTTCTTCCCGCTGGCCCTCATGATTTTGGCGGTGCTGGGCACCATCGTGTTTGGCCTGGCCACACCGACCGAAGCGGCGGCCATGGGTTCGCTGGGTGGCTTGCTGCTGGCGGCGGCTTACCGACGCCTGAACTATGTGGTGCTGCGCGAATCGGTGTACCTGACGGCCAAAACCAGTGCCATGGTGTGCTGGCTGTTTGTGGGCTCCAGCATTTTCTCGGCGGCCTTCGCCTTGCTGGGTGGGCAAGAGATCATCAACACTTGGGTGCTGGGCATGGACCTGACGCCGGTGCAGTTCATGATCCTGGCGCAAGTGGTCATCTTCTTGCTGGGCTGGCCGCTGGAGTGGACCGAGATCATCGTGATTTTCATGCCGATCTTTATCCCCTTGCTGCCGCACTTCGGCATTGATCCTCTGTTCTTCGGTTTGTTGGTGGCCTTGAACCTGCAGACCGCGTTCCTCAGCCCACCGGTGGCCATGGCTGCGTTCTATTTGAAGGGTGTGAGCCCACCGCACGTCACGCTCAACCAGATCTTTGCAGGCATGCTGCCTTTCATGGCGATCCAGGTCTTTGCGATCGTGTTGCTTTACATGTTCCCGGCCATCGGCATGTGGTTGCCAGAAGTGCTTTACAAGTAAAAAAGTACGCTTGACAACCCACACAGGGCATCGTTTCTGTGTGGGTTGATCTTGTTCCAGATCCGATGAATTCCTGAAAAGTCACTTAGCTGACTTGAATCCATGCAATCTGAGGGTTATTCATTTTCGGTGGCGCGGTGAAGCCGTTAACATCGCCTATGCAAAAAATTGCCTATGCTGGCAAATCTGCTGGTGAAATTGTCAGGAGTCCTTGATGTCTTCCAAAACCTCTTCCATTTCTCGTCGCAGCCTGTTTTCGGGCGCTGCCACGGTGGGCGCAGTGGCGGCGGCCACCGCCGTTTTGCCCGGTGTGGTCAAGCAAACGGCACCCGCTGCCGTGGCCTTGCCCAAGCCCACACGCGGTGGTGGTTACACGCTGAGCGAACACGTTCAGCAGTACTACAAGACCACGCGCGTCTGATTCACTTTCCGTTTTCTTCCCTGTTCATCCCCAACTGGAGCCCTCCATGTTGCTGACCAAAAAACAAACCGGCACTTCCGGTGCTGTCTCTTCCCCCTTCATCCACAGCCTGCGCCGTGGTTTGTCGCAGGCTTTGCCCACACTGGACCGCCGCAGTTTCCTGCGCCGCTCGGGTCTGGGTGTCGGTGTGGGTCTGGCTGCGTCGCAGTTGAGCCTGGTGCAAAAAGCCCAGGCCGCCACGGGCGCGTCCATCGTGGGCGCAGGCAAGGTCGAAGTCAAACGCACCGTCTGCACCCACTGCTCGGTGGGTTGCGCGGTCGATGCCGTGGTTGAAAACGGTGTCTGGGTGCGCCAAGAAGCCGTGTTTGACTCGCCCATCAACCTGGGTGCCCACTGCGCCAAAGGTGCTGCATTGCGCGAGCACGGCCACGGTGAATACCGCCTGCGTTACCCCATGAAGCTGGTCAACGGCAAATACGAGCGCATCAGCTGGGACACGGCTCTCACCGAGATCAGCGCCAAGATGCTGGAGCTGAAAAAAGCCAGCGGTCCCGACAGCGTTTACTTCATCGGTTCGTCCAAGCACAACAACGAACAAGCCTATTTGCTGCGCAAGTTTGTGAGCTTCTGGGGCTCCAACAACTGCGACCACCAGGCCCGCATTTGCCACTCGACCACGGTGGCGGGGGTGGCCAATACCTGGGGTTATGGCGCCATGACCAACTCCTACAACGACATGCAAAACAGCAAGGTCGCTCTGTACATCGGCTCCAACGCGGCCGAAGCGCACCCGGTGTCCATGCTGCACATGCTGCACGCCAAAGAAAACGGCTGCAAGATGATCGTGGTCGACCCACGCTTCACCCGCACTGCCGCCAAGGCCGACGAATACGTGCGCATCCGTTCGGGCACCGACATCCCGTTCCTGTTTGGCTTGCTCTATCACATCTTCAAGAACGGCTGGGAAGACAAGAAGTACATCAACGACCGCGTGTACGGCATGGACGCCGTCAAGGCCGATGTGCTGGCCAAGTGGACACCCGACAAGGTGGAAGAGGCCTGCGGCGTCAAAGAAGACCAGATGTTCAAGGTCGCCAAGATGCTGCACGACAACAACCCCGGCACCATCGTCTGGTGCATGGGCCAGACCCAGCACACGATTGGCAACGCCATGGTGCGCGCCTCCTGCATCTTGCAGCTGGCCTTGGGCAACGTCGGCAAGTCCGGTGGTGGCACCAACATTTTCCGTGGCCATGACAACGTGCAAGGCGCGACCGACGTTGGCCCCAACCCCGACTCACTGCCCGGCTACTACGGTTTGGCCGAAGGCTCGTGGAAGCATTTCGCCAAGGCCTGGGGCGTGGATTTCGAGTGGATCAAAAAGCAGTTCGCTTCGCCCGCGATGATGGGCAAGAACGGCATCACCGTGTCCCGTTGGATCGACGGTGTGCTCGAGAACAACGAGCTGATCGACCAAGACAGCAACTTGCGTGGCGTGTTCTATTGGGGCCATGCCCCCAACTCGCAAACCCGTGGCCTCGACATGAAGCGCGCCATGGACAAGCTGGACTTGCTGGTGGTGGTCGATCCTTATCCATCGGCCACAGCCGCCATGGCGGCCATGCCGGGCAAGGCCGAAGACCTCAACGCCAACCGCGCCGTGTACCTGCTGCCAGCAGCCACACAGTTTGAAACCAGCGGTTCTTGCACAGCGTCCAACCGCTCGTTGCAGTGGCGCGAGAAGGTGATCGATCCGTTGTGGGAAAGCCGCAGCGACCACATGATCATGCAGCAGTTCGCCGATAAGCTGGGCTTTGGCAAAGAGCTGTCCAAGAACTACAAGATGCAAAAGGTCAAGGGCATGGACGAGCCCATGCCCGAAGACATCCTGCGCGAAATCAACAAGTGCGTCTGGACCATCGGCTACACCGGTCAAAGCCCTGAACGCCTGAAGGCCCACATGAAGAACATGAACGTGTTCGACGTGAAAACCCTCAAGGCCAAAGGCGGCAAAGACAAGGAAACCGGCTACGACTTCACGGGCGATTATTTCGGCCTGCCATGGCCTTGCTATGGCACGCCCGAACTCAAACACCCCGGCTCGCCCAACCTGTACGACACCTCCAAGCACGTGATGGACGGTGGCGGTAACTTCCGTGCCAACTTTGGTGTGGAGCGCGAGGGCAAGAGCCTGCTGGCCGAAGACGGTTCGCACTCGATGGGTGCAGACATCACCACCGGCTATCCAGAACTCGACCACATCTTGCTGAAAAAACTCGGTTGGTGGGACGAATTGACCGAAGCCGAAAAAACAGCGGCCGAAGGCAAGAACTGGAAGACCGATTCGTCCGGCGGCATGATGCGCGTGTTCATGAAAGAGCACGGCTGCCACCCGTTTGGCAACGCCAAAGCCCGTGCCGTGGTCTGGAACTTCCCCGACCCGATCCCGCAGCATCGCGAGCCTTTGTACGGTACCCGTCCAGACATGATGGCCAAGTACCCCACGCACGAGGACAAGAAAGCCTTCTGGCGTTTGCCTACCCTGTACAAAACCGTGCAGGACAAGAACATCGCCGACAAGATGCACGAAAAGTTCCCGCTCATCCTGACTTCGGGTCGTTTGGTCGAGTACGAAGGTGGCGGCGAAGAAACCCGCTCCAACCCCTGGTTGGCCGAGTTGCAGCAAGAAGCCTTTGTCGAGATCAACCCCAAAACAGCGGCAGACCGCGGCATTCGCAACGGCGACCGCGTGTGGTTGTTGGGCGCGACCGGTGCCCGCTTGAATGTGCAGGCTTTGGTCACTGAACGCGTGGACACCGGCACCGTCTGGATGCCTTTCCACTTCTCGGGTCGTTGGCAAGGTGCCGACATGTTGGCGCATTACCCCAAAGGTGCAGCGCCCATCGTGCGCGGCGAGGCGGTGAACACGGCCACCACCTATGGTTATGACAGCGTCACGATGATGCAAGAGACCAAGACCACCATCTGCAACATCGAGAAGGCTTGAGGAGAACACGATGGCACGAATGAAATTCATCTGCGATGCAGAGCGCTGCATCGAATGCAACGGCTGCGTCACCGCTTGCAAAAACGAACACGAAGTTCCGTGGGGCGTGAACCGCCGCCGCGTGGTCACCTTGAACGACGGCGTTCCTGGTGAAAAGTCGATCTCGGTGGCTTGCATGCACTGCTCGGACGCGCCTTGCATGGCCGTTTGCCCGGTCAACTGCTTTTACAAGACCGAAGAAGGCGTGGTGTTGCACGACAAGGACATCTGCATTGGCTGCGGCTATTGCTCTTATGCCTGCCCGTTTGGCGCACCACAGTTCCCAAGCCAAGGCACCTTTGGTGTGCGCGGCAAGATGGACAAGTGCACCTTCTGCGCCGGTGGCCCAGAAGAGCACGGTAGCCAAGCCGAGTTCGACAAATACGGTCGCAACCGCCTGGCCGAAGGCAAGTTGCCGGCCTGCGCCGAGATGTGCTCGACCAAAGCGTTGTTGGCGGGTGATGGCGATGTCATCACCGACATCCTGCGCGGCCGCGTGATCAGCCGTGGCAAGGGTGCCGAAGTCTGGGGCTGGGGCACCGCCTACGGCAACCAAGCCAAGCAAGGAGCCTGAGCATGAAAGCAGCTTTCATCCTTTGCAGCGCGGCCTTGTTGGTGGCTTGTGGCGAAAAGCCGCAAGAGGTCAAAGGTGTGCGCACCGACCAGCCGCCTTACAGCGGCACGGGCGTGGCCACTTTTACCGAACCTGGCTGGAAAGCCGGTGACAAAGACGGGTGGGCCAACCACCTCAAGGCCCGTGCCACTTACGGCATGAACGACCACGCCCGCGCACCCAAGTGAGCGCCAAGGAGAAGTTCATGCGCCGCTTCTTATTGACCATCGGGCTGGCTGCGGCCGCGTGGGGCGTTGCTGCCCAGACGCAGGTTCCAGCTACAGCCACTGTTGCTTCACCGACTGCCGCTGCCGCCCCAACTGAAACCACCATGGGCGTGAAAAGCGCCAACATCTTCCAGATAGCGCCCAGTGCGGACGCCGATCCGAAGTACAAAGACCAGACCAACGCCGAGCGCGGCCAGGTCCAACCCGGCAACAACGCGCCCATGTGGCGTGCGGTGGGGCAGGGCGTGACGGGTTACAGCAGCCTGCCCAAAAGCCAGGCCCCGGAAGCTGGCAATCTGATCCAGCCGTTTGTGCAATACCCTGGTTCCCGCCTGGCTTCGGCCGGGGAGTCGTGGCGTCAGGTGCGCAACAACATCATCATTCCTTATGGTGCTGCCCTGTTGCTGATTGCTGTGGGTGCCATGGCCTTGTTTTATTTCGGCAAGGGCACGATTGAGCTGCACGGTCAGGAAACCGGCCGCAAGATCGAACGCTTCACGCCGTTCGAGCGCTCAGCCCACTGGGCCAACGCCATTGCATTTGTGACTTTGGCCATTTCGGGCATTGTGATGGCCTACGGCAAGTACTTTTTGTTGCCCATCATCGGCCCCACGCTGTTCGGCTGGCTGACCTATGCACTGAAAAACGTGCACAACTTTGCAGGCCCCTTGTTTGCGGTGTCGTTGGTGGTGGTGTTCGTCACCTTCCTCAAGGACAACATGCCCAGCAAGGACGATCTGGTCTGGATCCTCAAAGGCGGTGGCCTGCTCTCGAACACTGAAGTGCCTTCACACCGTTTCAACGCTGGTGAAAAGGTGGTGTTCTGGGGCGGTGTGTTGTTCTTGGGTGCGATCGTGGTGGCCTCGGGCCTGGTGCTCGACAAGCTGATTCCTGGCCTGATCTATGAACGCAGCACCATGCAGATCGCCAACATGGTCCACGGCGTCGCCACCTTGTTCATGATGGCCATGTTCATCGGCCACATCTACATGGGCACCATCGGCATGCGCGGCGCCTACAAGGCCATGCGCGAAGGCTATGTCGACGAAACCTGGGCCAAAGAACACCACGAACTCTGGTACGACGACGTGAAGGCTGGCAAGATCCCGGCCCAGCGCTCTGTGCCAGCGGCCCCTGCATCTGCTGCACCTGCTGCATCCACGGCTTCGGTTTGAGCCAGGAGAACACCATGAAAAAATACCTGCTTGTCATGTCTGCACTGGCCATCAGCTTCAGCGCTGCGGCCAAACTGCCCGCCCCCAGCGAAGAAGCCAAGGCCAAAGCGGCCGAAACCGCTGCCAAAACAGCGCACGGCAACAAAGTGGCCGACTTCCAGCTGTGCAAGTCCCGCGAAAAAGTGGCGGCGCACTATTACAAAACCAACGGCAAAGGCAAAGCTGCACCCACGGCCACACCTGCTTGTGTGGACCCCGGTGCCTACAAGCCTGCCGAAGCAACGGCTGCAGCCCCTGTGACGGCACCTTCGGCCGCACCCGCTGGTGCCAAGCCCACGGCAGCACCTGCCAAAAAAGGCTGATCCTTTTTTCAGCGTCACGGCAAAATCCCCCGTCGGCAACGGCGGGGGATTTTTACGTTAGGCTCAAGCCATGTCTGTAGTTCTGAACGCCCCCGTGGCCGCATCGGCCTCGCCCAAGCCCCACATCACCCGAGCGCGTGCGCCCCTCACACGCAGTGTTACTGTGCGCAATGAATTCGGTGAGGTGTCCGAGACGCAAATCCCCGCCGAGCGGGCGCTCACCATTTACCTCGACAAAAAAGAGCTGGTCACGCTGATGACCTTGGGGGCCGAGCCCGAGTGGTTGGTGTTGGGCTTTTTGCGCAACCAGCGACTGATCGATTCGGTGGACCAGATCGATTCCATCACGGTGGACTGGACCATTGGCGAAGGCGAAGTGGGCGAGCCCGGCGTGGCGGCGGTCAAAACCCGCGCCAACGCGCAGGTGGTGATCGAGCGCAGCGCCGACCGCGTGGTCACCACCGGCTGTGGTCAAGGCAGCGTGTTTGGCGATTTGATGGCCCACATCCACGAGATCGCGTTGCCGCCCGCCCAGATCACGCAAGGCCAGCTCTATGGTTTGGTGAACGCCATCCGCCTGCAGGAAACCACCTACAAATCCTCCGGCTCGGTGCACGGTTGCGCTTTGTTCCAAGGCGACGAGATGCTCATGTTCGTCGAAGACGTGGGCCGCCACAACGCGGTGGACACCATCGCAGGCTGGATGTGGATGAACGACGTGAGCGGTCAAGACAAAGTGTTCTACACCACCGGCCGCTTGACCAGCGAGATGGTCATCAAGTCGGCCCAGATGGGCGTGCCCGTGGTCGTGTCACGCAGCGGCATCACACAAATGGGCCTCGACGTCGCCAAGCGCCTGGGCCTGTGCGCCATCGGCCGCGCGACCAACAAGCGCTTCTTGTGCTTCAGCGCCCCCGAGCGGCTGGTCTGGCAACCAGAACTCTTGGCGCAGCCGAGCTGAAAGCGCCAGGCGAGCCGCCCGGCGCGCTTGCGGGTGCTCAGCCGTTCACAAAGTTCGGGGCGCGCTTGTTCAAAAAGGCGTCCATGCCTTCTTTTTGGTCGGCGGTGGCAAACAAGCCGTGGAACATGCGGCGCTCGAACATCACGCCGTCGCTCAGACCGCTTTCAAAGGCACGGTTGACGCTTTCCTTGGCGGCCATGGTGGCCAGCTGGCCGTAGCCGCAGATCATCAGGGCTGCGCCCAGGGCTTCGTCCATCAGTTTGTCCAGCGGCACCACGCGGCTGACCAAGCCACCGCGCTCGGCCTCGGCAGCGTCCATCATGCGGCCGGTCAGCACCAGGTCCATGGCCTTGGACTTGCCCATCGCACGGGGCAAGCGTTGCGTGCCGCCTGCGCCGGGAATGATGCCGATCTTGATTTCGGGCTGGCCAAACTTGGCGTTGTCGGCGGCAATGATGAAGTCGCACATCATCGCCAGTTCGCAGCCACCACCGAGCGCAAAACCGGCCACGGCCGCGATCACGGGTTTGCGGATGCTGCGGATGGTTTCCCAATTGCGGGTGATGAAGTCGTTTTTGTAGACCTCGTGGAAGTTGAACTTGGCCATGGCGGCAATGTCAGCGCCTGCCGCAAAGGCTTTTTCGCTGCCGGTGATGACCATGCAGCCAATGGCTTCGTCGGCATCAAACGCTTTGAGGGCCGCACCCAATTCGTCCATCAGCGGGCCGTTCAGAGCGTTCAGCGCTTTGGGGCGGTTCAAGGTGATGATGCCGACTTTGCCGCCTTCGACGCGGACTTCAATGTTTTCGTAGCTCAAGACGCACTCCATCCATCAGGGTTGAATATCGCGTTCCACTATACCCGGCACAGCTGCCGCCATCCTGTCAAAAAAGGCTCAGACCGCAAGCGGTTCAAAAAGTGCAACCTAGGGAAAACATTAACCAACCGATCGGTCGGTTAATGGTAAATTCGGTGGCTAAGGAGAAATTGCATGACCGAATCCGCCGCTCCATCGGTGTTGTACGAAGTGCGAGGCGCCGTGGCGCTGGTCACGCTCAATCGCCCCCAAGCATTGAACAGCTTCACCCGTGAAATGCACAAGACCCTGTGGGTCGCGCTGGACCAAGCAGAAGCCAGCCCCGCAGTGCGTGCGCTGGTGCTGACCGGTGCCGGTCGTGGCTTTTGCGCCGGACTGGACTTGTCTGAACTCGATTTCACCCCAGGCCCTGGCCTGTTGGAGCGGGCTGACCCAGGGCCTGTCATCCAGGATGCCTTCAACCCCACCACACGACGCTTGCAGTCTCTGCGCATGCCGGTCATCTGTGCGGTCAACGGCGTGGCCGCGGGCGCGGGCGCTTCGGTGGCCATGGCGTGTGACATCGCCGTTGCCGCGCCCACCGCCAGCTTTGTGCAGGCTTTCAGCAAGATCGGTTTGATTCCGGATGCGGGCGGCAGTTGGTTGCTGGTCGAGCGCCTGGGACTGCCCCGCGCCATGGCGCTGGCCATGACCGGTGACAAGCTCATGGCCGACAAGGCCAAGGAATGGGGCCTGATCTGGGACGTGGCCGACGACTGCGTGGCCGCAGCCCTGGCGCTGGCCGACAAGCTGGCCGTGATGCCGACCAAGGCCTTGGTCGCCACGCGCCACCTTTTGCGCGATGCGGGCACACGCTCGCTGGACGCGCACCTGAACGTGGAGCGTGACACGCAATCGGCGCTGGGCAAAACCCATGACTACATGGAGGGCGTGAACGCCTTTTTGCAAAAACGCGCACCGCAATTCAAAGGCGAATGATGAACGACCCCAAAGCCTTGGCCCGTTTGGTGGGCGAAACCATGTTCGCGGTCGACGTGGCCTCCAAAGACACCATGGGCATGGCGCTGCTGGCTTGCGAGCCCGGCCGCGCCGTGATGCGCATGGTCGTCAAAGAACTGCACCTGAACGGTCACCAGATTTGCCACGGCGGCTTCATCTTCACGCTGGCTGATTCCACCTTTGCCTTTGCTTGCAACAGCTACAACAAAAACGCGGTGGCCGCCGGTTGCAGCATCGAATTTTTGAAGCCCGGCAAGCTGGGCGATGTGCTGACCTGCGAAGGCATCGAGCAGACCCTGAGCGGACGCCATGGCATCTACGACATGAAAGTCACCAACCAGAACGGCGACGTGATCGCCATGTTCCGTGGCAAGAGCGCGCAAATTCCGGGCTCTGTGGTGCCAGAGTGAATAGCCCCCATTGATTTTTGATTTCGGAGTCACACATGACTGAAAAAGCCTTCCCCCTGGAGCCGATTGAAAAGGCCAGCATCGACGAGCTGCGCAGCCTGCAGCTCAAGCGCCTGCAACAGACCTTGCAGCATGCCTATGCCAATTCGCCGGTGTACCGCGCCAAGTTCGACGCCGCAGGCGTGCACCCGGACGACTGCAAAACGCTGGCCGACATCGCCAAGTTCCCCTTCACCACGAAGGCCGACCTGCGCGACAGCTACCCGTTTGGCATGTTCTCCGTGCCTCGCGAAAACTGCGCCCGCATCCACGCATCGAGCGGCACCACCGGTAAACCCACGGTGGTGGGTTACACCTTGAAAGACATCGACACCTGGTCCACCGTGGTGGCCCGCAGCATCCGTGCAGGCGGTGCCCGGCCCGGTGACATGGTGCATGTGAGTTATGGCTACGGCCTGTTCACCGGCGGCATGGGCGCGCACTACGGTGCCGAAAAACTGGGCCTCACCGTCGTGCCTTTTGGCGGCGGCCAGACCGAGCGCCAGGTGCAGCTGATTCAGGATTTCAAGTCCAGCATCATCATGGTCACGCCCAGTTACATGCTGGCGATCGCCGATGAATTCGAGCGCCAAGGCATCGACCCCAAGACCAGCTCTTTGCGTATCGGGATTTTCGGGGCCGAGCCTTGGACCAACGACATGCGCGCCGCCATTGAAAAACGCATGGCCATCGACGCGGTGGACATCTATGGCCTGTCCGAAGTCATGGGGCCGGGCGTGGCCAGCGAATGCATCGAAACCAAGGACGGCCCAACCATCTGGGAAGACCATTTCTACCCCGAGATCATCAACCCCGAGACCGGTGAGCCTGTGGCTGACGGCGAGATGGGCGAGCTGGTGTTCACGAGCCTGACCAAGGAAGCGTTGCCCATCATCCGCTACCGCACGCGTGACCTCACGCGCCTGCTGCCCGGCACCGCCCGCACCATGCGCCGCATGGAAAAGATCACCGGCCGCAGCGACGACATGATGATCATCCGAGGCGTGAACGTGTTCCCCAGCCAGATCGAAGAATTGATCTTGAAGCGTGCCGAGCTGGCGCCGCATTACCAATGCGTGTTGACCCGCGAAGGCCCAATGGACGATTTGAAGGTCGTCATCGAGACCAAGCCCGGCGTGTCACCCGAGAGCATCGAAGCCCGCGCTGCTGCCAAGATGCTGCAGCACGAGATCAAGGTGTTCATCGGCTCCAGCGTGGCGATCGAGCTGAAGGCTGAGGGTGGCGTCGAACGCAGCCAGGGCAAGGCCAAACGTGTGGTGGATTTGCGTCAGAAATAAGTGTGCCGTGAGGGCTGTCTGCGTCGCCGCAGCCCGAGGGCTCCAGGCCAGGGCGTGGCTTCAGCTCTGACCGAGGTCTGCCGCAACGAGCGCCATGCCCGAAGCAGCTGATTTGCAATGATCACACCCCAGGCCAGCCTGTTTTGTGATCCGAAGGCAGAGCCAGTTTCCAGCCACTGGATTGCTCTGGCACCTTCAAGGGCAAGCGCAACAAGCGTTTGTCGCGTGAGACCAGCGCCACCAGCTGATGCGCTTTGCCCAGCAGTGCGGGCAGGTCGTCCAGTTTGTTCAAGCGCCAGCTGGTACTTTGGCCTTTGGCTCCCACGTCCAGCCCCAGCCATTCGTCGCCAGGGGCCAGACCGGCGGTTTCGGCGGCGCTGCCGCGCAGCACGCCCTTGATTTGCACGCTGCCCCCGACTTCGCTCACGCGCAGGCCCAGGCGCTGGGCCATGGAAGAGATGTCGGCTTCGATGGTGACACCGTGCGCCGTCAGACATTCGCGCAGTGGCAGGTCTTGCGTGCTGTGCACCCAGGCGTTGATTTCAGGCTGCCAGCTGCGGCCCGTGAGGGCCTGCAGTTCGTCCAGCAGGTCTTGCTCGCGCATCGGGCCACCCTTGCAGCGTTTCCACAGGCCACGCATCACGTTGTCCAGCGTCTGGTTTTCTTTGCGCAATGACAGGTCCAAGCACAGCGCCACCAAAGAGCCCTTGGTGTAGTAGCTCACGGTGGCGTTGGGGGTGTTTTCGTCTTGTCGGTAGTACTTCACCCAGGCGTCAAAGCTGGCCTGGGCCACGGTTTGCACATGGCGGCCCGGGGTTTGCTGCACCTGGGCGATGGTTTTGCCCAGCAGCTTGATGTAGGTGGCGTCGTCAATCAGTCCCGCGCGGCGCAGCAGGATGTCGTCGTAATAGCTGGTGAAGCCTTCAAAAAACCACAGCAACGGCGTGTAATTTTCTTGCGAGTAGTCGTAGCGTGCCAAAGCGTCTGGGCGCAGTTGCTTGACATTCCAGGCGTGGAAGTATTCGTGGCTGATCAGGCCCAACAAGGTGGTGTAACCCTCGTTGGTGCGCGGGCTGGCTTGGCGGGGCAGGTCGGCGCGGTTGCAGATCAAGGCGGTGCTGTTTTTGTGCTCCAGCCCGCCGTAGCCGTCGTGCACGGCGTTCAGCATGAACAGGTAATTTTTGTGCGGGGCTTTGCTGCCCGCTTGTTTGCCCGTGCCGTGCCAGAAACGGATTTCGGTTTCACAGATTTTTTGCGTGTCGGCCAGCAGACGGTCGCCGTCAAACGAGGGCAGAGCACCCGCCACCACAAAACGGTGCGGGATGCCGCAGGCCACGAAGCTGCCGCTCCAGAATGCACCGAGCTCCACCGGGCAGTCCACCAGCTCATCGTAGTTGGCGGCTTGGTACAGGCCAAAGCCGTGCTTGTCGGTTTTGACAGGCATGAGGCCCGTGGCGGCCTGCCACTCGGGCTGACCTTGAATGGCTTGCAGCTGCAAGTGATGCGGCGCGTGTTCTTGACCGTGCACCCGCAGGCACAGGCTGGTGCCATTGAAAAAACCGCGCTGGTTGTCCAGCCAGGCGGTGCGCACCGAGTTGTCAAAGGCATAAACCTCGTAGCTCAATACCAGGGGCTGGTCTGCCTTGCAGGTGATATCCCAAGTGCATTTGTCACGCTGTGCCACGGTCACTGTGCGGCGCCCCTGTTTGGCCGTCAGGTGTTGCAAATTTTTAGCAAACTCGCGCACCAGGTAACTGCCGGGAATCCACACCGGCAGTGACACGGTCTGGGTGCTCTGGGGTTGGGTGATTGTCAGGGTGACACGAAACAGATGCGCATGCAGATCGGCGGCTTCAACGGTGTACAGCAAATGGGTCATGGTGAAAGGGGTGGAGAGGGGCTTTGACCCCGATGGACAGGGGCAAGTACCGCCCCTCTCGTTCAAGCTGTCATGCTCAGGTGGCGCCTGCAGCCAAAAAGCAGCTGAGCGATGCCACGATGGTCAATTGCAACCGCATGGGCAGCCAAGGGGCCAGCCCGGCGGCAGGCCAGGTGCGACGGTCCATCAGGTAACAGCCGATCAGCACGAAGCCCAGCAAAGGCAGGCCGGCATAGGCGGGCATCATCACTCCCACCCAGGCCAAAATCGAGGGTGCGACACCCCAGGTGAAATGGATTTTGGGCGCGTTGGGCATGATCAGGGCATTGCGAAAACCCACTCCCCAGTGAATGCCGCCCAGAAAGGACACGATCACCGCGCCGTAGCCTTGCATGGCCAGCGCCACATAGGGGTGCAGGTCGGGTCCGACCAGCCACAGGCACAGGGCCAAAAAGACAAACGGAATCAGGCCGGCGTAGCCCAGGCGGCGGATCAGGGCCCAGGTGATGTCTTCGGTGCGTGGTGTGTTCATTTGATTTCAGCCAGCATTTTTTCGACTTGGGCCATGGGCACAGCACCGGGCACGCGGGTGCCGTCGGCAAACAAGATCATGGGCGTGCCGGTGATGCGTTGCTTTTTGCCGAAATCCACCACGGTGTCGATGGCCGAGGCGTCACAGTTGGCGGTGGGGGGCGTGGTGCCATTGATCATCCAGTCGTTCCAGGTCTTGGCCTTGTCTTTGGCGCACCAGATGTTTTTGGCTTTGGTTTTGGAGTCCTCGCCCAGGATGGGGTAGAGGTAGTGGTAAATGGTCACGTTGTCCAGTTTTTGAAGGTCTTTTTCAAAGCGTTTGCAATAGCCGCAATTGGGGTCTGCAAACACCGCCAGTTTGCGTTTTCCGTTGCCGCGCACTTGGGTGAACGCGGTTTTCTGGGGCAGTTGGTCAAACGGGATGGCCGAGAGTTTTTCCATGCGCTCTTCGGTCAGGTTGCGCTTTTGGCGCACGTCGATCAGCGTGCCCTGGATCAGGAAATTGCCTTCGGCGTCGCTGTACATCACGTCGTTGCCCATGCGCACTTCATACAGTCCGTTCATCGGCGTTTTGCTGATCTCGTCGATCTTGGGCAAATTGCTCAGACGGTCGCTCAGGTTTTTGCGGATGGTCGCTTCCTGGGCCCAGGCGGAGCCCAGCGTCAAGGTGGTGGTGGCCACGATCAGGGCCAGTTTGGAGAGGACAAACTTCATCGGTGAGCTTTCGGGTTCGGTATCAGTGAGGGGGTCAGCCGGGTTTCTTGGCGCCGTGTGCCTTGTGCGCATCGTCTGTTTGGCCCATGGCGTGTTGCGTCATCCAGTGTTTGATGGGGCCGCTGCGGTCAAAGCCGCGCATGCCCCAGTTGCGCAGGTTTTGCCAAATCGGGCCGGGCTGTGCAAACAGCCGCTGCAGGCCATCGGTCACCAGGCCCATGGCCTGCACGTCGGCCTGCCGCGCGCGTTCGTATCGGCGCAGCAGTTTCAGGTCGTGCAAGGGACGCCAGAATTCCTTGGCCCCGATCACACGCACCAGCTCGGCGGCATCGGCCAGGCCCACGTTCAGGCCTTGGCCAGCCAGCGGGTGCAGGGCGTGCGCGGCATCGCCTGCCAAGGCAAAAGACTGCTTGGTGGCACCAGGCATGGCACCCATCCAGCGCTGGGCGCGGGCCAGTTGCAGCGGCCACACGGCGCGCTCGGCCGACAAGGTCATCATGCCCAAGGCCAGACCGCAGGCCTGGCCCAGTTCGGTGGCAAAGGCCTCGGCAGGCAAAGCCATCAGTTCTTGTGCGCGCAGCGGATGCACGGACCAGACCAGGGCAACTTCGCGTCCACCTTCGCCGCCCAAAGGCAGCAAGGCCAAGATTTCGGCTTGCGGCTGCGACAGGCCCGGCGCATGGCTCCAGCCAAACCACTGGCGGGCGATGCCCTCATGGGGGCGTTCACACACCAGGCGGGTGGCCACCGCGTGCTGCTCGTAATGCGAGATGTCAAAGCCCACGCCCAGATCGGCGCGGGTCTGGCTGGCGCGGCCTTCGCACACCACGGTCAGTGGCGCGGTCACCGGGGCGTTGACCACTTCAATCTGTGGCTGAAACTGCACGGCAGCGGCCAGTCGCGCTTCGAGCACTGGCACGTCCACCATCCAGTTGAGCTCGCCTACGCCTTGTTCCTGAGCGCCAAAGCTCAAATGACCCCCATGGTCACCCCAAACCTGCATTCGGTGTACGGGCGTGACGGCCGGGCTGTCTGGCCAGCAGCGCAAGTCCTGCAGCAACTCTTTGGCTGCGCCATTGAGCGAGTAGGCCCGCACGTCCGGGTGAGCAGGTGCAGGCGATGCGACCAAAGCCACGTTCAGCCGTTCACGCGCCAGCAGCAGGGCCAAAGTGCGGCCTACGATGCCAGCGCCGCGAATGCAAATGTCAGGGGGTAAAGCCATGTCGGCATTGTAGGATGCGGCGCATTTCGCGCCGGGCGACAGGACTTTGCAGGGGATACGGTCTTCGCGCTGGGCAGTCTGTGCCTGGCCCAGCCTCGTGCAAGCGGGCTGACCCGTTAAAATCGCCGGTTATCTCCCGAATCATCGAAAGCCTTCCATGAGCCTCAAATGCGGCATCGTGGGTTTGCCCAACGTTGGCAAATCCACCCTTTTCAACGCCCTGACCAAAGCCGGCATTGCCGCCGAGAACTACCCTTTTTGCACCATTGAGCCCAACACCGGCGTGGTCGAGGTGCCCGATCCGCGCTTGCAGCAGTTGGCCGAGATCATCACGCCCGAGCGCATCGTGCCCGCGATTGTCGAGTTTGTGGACATTGCTGGCCTGGTGGCCGGTGCCAGCACGGGTGAAGGCCTGGGCAACAAGTTTTTGGCCCACATCCGTGAGACGGACGCCATCGTCAACGTGGTGCGCTGCTTTGAAGACGACAACGTGATCCACGTGGCCAACAAGGTGGACCCGATTGCCGACATTGAGGTGATTCAGACCGAGCTGTGTCTGGCCGACCTGGCGGCGGTGGAAAAAGCCATTCACCGCGTGAGCAAAATCGCCCGTTCCGGCGACAAGGAAGCCGTCAAGCAAATGGCGATCCTGGAAAAGTGCCAGACCGCCCTGAACGACACCCAGCCGGTGCGCACCATCGACTTCAGCAAAGAAGAGCGCGCCGAGCTCAAGCAGTTCTTCTTCATCACAGCCAAGCCCGCCATGTTCGTGGCCAACGTGTCCGAAGACGGCTTCGAGAACAACCCCTTCCTCGACCGCCTGAAGGCCTTTGCCGCCAAGCAAAACGCGCCCGTGGTGGCCATTTGCGCCAAGATCGAAGCCGAACTGTCCGAGATGGACGATGCCGATCGCCTGGAATTCTTGCAGGAAATCGGCCAGGACGAACCCGGCCTGAACCGCCTGATCCGCTCGGCTTACGATTTGTTGGGCCTGCAAACCTACTTCACCGCGGGCGTCAAGGAAGTGCGTGCCTGGACCATCCACAAAGGCGACACCGGCCCGCAAGCCGCTGGCGTGATCCACACCGACTTTGAAAAGGGCTACATCCGCGCCCAGACCATCGCATTTGACGACTTCATCGCCTTCAAGGGCGAGCAAGGCGCCAAGGACGCGGGCAAGATGCGCGCCGAGGGCAAAGAATATGTGGTCAAGGACGGCGATGTGATGAACTTCCTGTTCAGCTCCTGATCTGCTACACACTGCAAAAAAACCGCTCCCATGTGAGCGGTTTTTTTTTCGGGTGCGCCCAGCATGGGCGCACACCTGCGGGTGCAAGTCCCGCTGCGAGCTGGTCACAGTGAGCAAAGCGAAGCGCAACTGCGTGAGGGCGACCGAGCGTGGGAAGGAAGCGTGGAGCGTAAATCGTGAGCCGATGAACAAGAACCGCATAGAAGGCGTTGCCAAGCAGGGCGAGCAGGCCCATTACTGCAAAGCT
>NZ_NESL01000012.1 GCF_003063435.1 Limnohabitans sp. 2KL-1
GGAAGTCAGGATTGAGATTGAGCCTGCAATACAAAAGGCAAAAACCGGGGCAGCGCCGTCCAGCTGCGAGAAGTTGAGTGCAACTTAAACTGCCATCAAGTCTGTCCTGACTTTGGGGTCCACTTCAGTAATGCACTCCACGAACAAATAACCTAGCAACGGGAAATCGCGTGCCTGAGAAATGACGAAGTTCTCGGATTGCCAAATACTGAATTGGTTCATGTGTCTACGTTTCTCATGAATATTGACTAGCAAACCAACGGAAATTTGCGGTGCATGCTTAAAGGCCTAACGTTTGATAGGCGAAGCATCCCGATATTTCTCCGATTGAAAAAATGGTTAGCCCGGGCTGGCGACAATGTACCGCGTACCGCCAGCACGGGCCTGGTGGCTTGCCGTTGGGCCTCGCCTTGACCGAGTGGTTAGGTTGCACTTGCGGCGCTATGGATGGCGTGACCGAACCTCTGCCGCAGTAGAAGCCAGAAGGCGCAGGCCAAATGCACCCACAACTGAGCCGGCCACGCGATTGAGGAGTTGACGATTGCGTGAGTAGGCGGACTGAACCTCGGGGCGAGAGAACGCGAGCGCAAGGAGGGTATGCCAGGTCAGCACGTTGGCGAAAACGACCGCGATGCTGGCAACAAGTAGGCTAGGCGAATGTTGCGCGGGTAGGGCCGTGGTAAAGACGCTGCCGAAGAACAAGGCGGACTTAGGATTTAGAAGGTTTGTGATGACACCGAGGCGGAACGCAGGCCAGGCCCTTAGGTGCACTGCTCGTGGTTCGGAGGGTGATGCTCCCGAGCGCCACAGCCTGACTGCCACGTAGCACAGATACAGTGCTCCGGCGACCTGCAGTGCCAGGCGGATCGTGGGGTGCGCTGAGAAAAGCGCATTGACGCCGAGGATCGCAAGCAAAGCCCAGGTGACTGCCACGAAGCTGATGCCGAGGCTGGCATAGACAGCGCTGCTGCGGTGACCACTGGCGGCGAGTTGGGTTACAAGCAGCACATTCGCACCTGGAGAAACGAGCACTAGCCAGTGGAGAAGTGCGATGGAAAGTAGGGCTGGGAGCATTTGTGCAACCTAACGTAATTTATCCCGCAGACCCTGCGGGATAGGCTGGACGGTGCGGGATATTCTGGACATGGTTTTCTCCTGAAATTGGCTCTTAGCGTGGCTTGTTGGCGCAGCGCTGTTCAAACACTCAGGCAAAACAACCCGAAAAACCCCGAAGCCCCTTAAATAAAAACTATAGACCACAAAAAGCCATATTTCGGGCTTACCCATCCAAAATTTTCCCGCCAACCCTCTGCTCAGCCAATCTCGCCAGCAAATACTTCCTGTTGTCATTTGCACTGGCCCTGAGCCAGCGCCCAGTCACTGCCCCAGGGCGGCGTGTGTATGCGCAACGATGGAGCGGCCCCCAAAAGAACCGTCAGACAATGCGGGTAGAATCAGACACCGGGCCCAAGATTCTTGCGCCCGGTTTTTTTTGCCCTGAACCTGCAATGGGTTCACCACAGGGGCCAAAAAACCGGCCAGGCCAAGCGCTCACTCGTTCTTTCAACGAATCCTTTTTTGGAGCTTGGTTTTCTCATGGAAATTTTTGATTACGACAACATCCTGCTTTTGCCACGCAAGTGCCGCGTGGAAAGCCGTTCAGAGTGCGACGCGAGTGTCACGCTGGGCAGCCGCACCTTCCGCTTGCCGGTGGTGCCTGCCAACATGAAGACGGTGGTGGATGAAAACATCTGCCTGTGGATGGCGCAAAACAACTACTTTTATGTCATGCACCGCTTTGACCTGGACAACGTCCAGTTTGTGCGCGACATGCACGCCCAGGGCGTTTACGCCTCGATCTCGCTGGGCGTGAAAGCCCCCGACCGCGCCACGGTGGACCAACTGGCCGCTGAAAAACTGGTGCCCGAGTACATCACCATCGACATCGCCCACGGCCACGCCGACAGCGTGCGCGACATGATCGCGTACATCAAAGGCAAGCTGCCCAGCAGCTTCGTGATCGCAGGCAACGTGGCCACGCCCGAAGCCGTGATCGATCTGGAAAACTGGGGCGCAGACGCGACCAAAGTGGGTGTGGGCCCCGGCAAGGTGTGCATCACCAAGCTCAAGACCGGTTTTGGCACGGGCGGCTGGCAGTTGTCGGCGCTCAAGTGGTGCGCCCGCGTGGCGACCAAGCCGATCATTGCCGACGGCGGTATCCGCAGCCACGGCGACATTGCCAAGAGCATCCGCTTTGGCGCGAGCATGGTCATGATCGGCTCGCTGTTTGCCGGCCACGAAGAGTCGCCCGGCAAGACCGTTGAGGTCGATGGCGAGATGTTCAAGGAGTACTACGGCTCAGCTTCGGACTTCAACAAGGGCGAGTACAAGCACGTGGAAGGCAAGCGCATTTTGGAGCCGATCAAAGGCAAGCTGGCCAACACGCTGATTGAGATGGAGCAAGACGTGCAAAGCTCGATCAGCTACGCCGGTGGCACCAAGCTGATGGACATCCGCAAAGTCAACTACGTGATCCTGGGCGGTGACAACGCGGGTGAACACCTGTTGATGTGAGTCGACTTGGGTCATGCCCGCATGCGCGGGCATCCATCGGAGCCAAAGCCATGGGCTCCCGATCCAGTCGGGGGCGACAACACTTCTTTGTCATACCCGTGCACACGGGTATCCAGGACAGCCGAAGCCATGGGCCCCCGATCAAGTCGGGGGTGACGACTTCAAAAAATGCCCCCCGATCATTTCGGGATGACCAAATTGCTTTGGCCATTCAGCGCAAGGCCCCCAGCGCCAGCATCAGGCCGCTGATGACCAGCAGACCGCAGATGATTTGTCGCAAGCGTGCTGCGGGCACCCGGTGTGCCACGCGGTGACCCAGCCACACACCGACCAGGGCCACCCCCATCAGCACGGTCCAACGTTGCCAGAGCAGCCCACTCGACAAACGCCCCTCCCAAGCCATGCCGAGCAGCACCGTGGCGGCTGCGGCCGTGATGATCATGGGTGTGCTGGCCCGCATCTGCTGCACGTCACTCAAGCGCCGGTTGAGCCAGGCCACCACCAAAGGCCCTGCTGTGCCAAACAGCATCTCCACCAGCCCGATCGCTGTGCCCACCGGGTAGGCCCACCCCATGGCCACCGTCCCTTGAAGAGTTGTACGGGGTCGCAAAGCATTCAACCCAGCAGCCGCCACATACAAACCCAGCAACAGCAGGGGCCACCGGGCACTCATGTGCTGCATGAGCCACAAGCCGACCAGCGTACCCACCACCATGCCCGGCAACAAACGGCGCAGCTCACGCCACTGCACCCGTCGCCAATTGAGGCCGCTGTGAAACGCCGATGCGGGCACATCCATCAGCAGGGTCAAGGCCACCACCTCGGGCAAGGGCCAGTTCCAGGCCAGCAAAGGCACCACCACCAAGGCCGAGCCAAAGCCAGTCAGGCCCAGCACGGTGTACCCACCCAAAACCACCGCGATGGGCAGCAACCACTCTTGCATGTGAAATCCTTGTTGTTCTCAATCGGTGAGCTGACGGGCCACAAACTCCCTGAAGACCGACATGATGGGCAATTCGGTGCGGCCCGCCAAGGTGATCAGCGCCAGAAGTGCCCCTGCGCGGAAAGGCGGGTCCATGGTCAGCTCCACCAGCGAACCGCTGGCCAGTCCCTGCCGCGCGGCCCCCAAAATCCCCAGATAAATGGCATCGGTCTGCTGCACCACATCGATCAAGCTGGGAATTTCCTCGCACTGCAAGGTGGTCATGTGGGCCGGATTGGCGCGTGGACCGTAATGATCCACCATGATGCGGGCCACCTCTTGCGACAAAGGGGTAGACGCCATCGGATACGCCAACAAAGCGTCAAAAGGCACCTGGTCAGGGAATTGAGCCAGGATCGGATGCCCCCGGCGACACACAAAGCCGGCCCGCAGTTCAACGATGTGCGCCATGTTCAGATCGGGTGCGGTCGCCACCCGCCGCACGTCCACGACCAAGGCATCCAGTTGCCGCTCGCGCAGTTGCATGAGCTGCAATTCGGTGGAACCACGGGACACTGCCACCTGCACGCTCGGGTGGTGCTCGGCCATGTATTTCAACCAAGGCGTCATCAACATGGCCCCCGGCCCCGAACCCAGCCCCACCCGCAAGCTGCCCATGCCCCCTTGCTGCAACAGCGCAGCACCCTGTTTGAGCTCTTGTGCTTCGTGCACGATGCGCCGCGCCCGCTCCAGCACCGATCGGCCCAGCGGCGTCAGTTCATTCTTTTTGCCCACCCTGTCGACCAAAGGACCGCCCAAGTCGTCTTCCAGCACCTGGATGCTGCGACTCAATGCCGATTGGGTGATGTGCAGCTTCTCGGCCGCACGGCTGAAAGAACCGGTCTCGGCCAAGGCCAGCCAATGCGCAAGGTGCTTGAGGTTCATGTATTCATTTTAAGAATGTAAACCAGAAATATAAGTCATTTGACACATAAATACTGTGTTTCTAGTATCCATCCTGCGTTATTTTTCATATCCATAACCCAACGGAGACAAAACATGCACAAGACTTCATCTTTTCGCCGCCTGCTGCTGGCTTCACTGGCTGGCTTGACCGTGCTGGGCGCCCAAGCCCAGACTTTCCCCAACAAACCTGTGAGCCTGATGGTGCCCTACCCTGCAGGCGGCCTGTCGGACGTGATCGCTCGCATGGTCAACGTGCCGCTGGGCAAGCAATTGAATCAGCCTGTGATCGTTGAAAACCTGGGCGGCGTGAGCGGTGCGATTGCCGCACAAAAGGTGCTCAGTGCCCCCTCGGACGGCTACTACCTGTTCCAGGGTTCACCCAATGAGCTGATTTTGTCACCACTGGCCAACGCAGCGGTCAAGTTCAAGAGCGAGGACTTCCGCCTGGTGCAAATCGTCGGTGCCGCCCAGATCGCCTTTTTGGCGCGCAAAGACATCCCGGCCAACTCGGTGGATGAATTCCTCGATTACGCCCGCAAAATGGCCAAGGAAGGCAAGCCTGTCACTTACGCCTCGGTCGGCCCGGGTTCCTTCTACCACTTGCTGGGCGAGCAATTGTCCAAAGTGACAGGCATCCCGATGACGCACATTCCTTACAAGGGCGGAGCGCCTGCCAACCAGGACCTGATCGGCGGTCAAGTGGACATTTTCCTGGCCCCCTTTGGCAAAGCCTACAGCGATCTGGCCAAAGACGGCCGCATCAAGATTCTGGCCATGCTCAACAAGGAGCGCCTGGAGGGCGTCAAGCAGTACCCGGCCATCACCGAAAGCAAGCAGCTCAAGAATTTTGACTTCAACATCTGGACTGGCTATTTCGTGAAGAAAGACACACCAGAAGCCGTCGTTCAGTCTCTGCACAAAGCGCTGACGGAAACCCTCAACGACGCAGGCGTGCGCACAGGTCTAGACGCGAACAGCCTGCTGGTCGCCAAGCCATTGCCTTTGTCCGAGCTGAGCAAGGTCTACAGCGACGGCACCGCCCAGTTCCGAGCCATTGCCAAATCGATCAACCTGCAACCGCAGTGATCGAATGGGGGCGTCCCAGTACGCCCCCCTTGACGCTTACAGGCGTGAGCAACTGCACGCCGCATCTGGTTTTTAAACCCCAGCGCTCTTTTGAGCCTTCAACAGAAAACATCATGAAAGTCAAAACCCTTCTCAGCGGACTTGTTCTGGTCGCCAGCAGTTTCAGTGCGGCATGGGCGCAAACCTACCCCGCCAAAACCATCAGCCTGATCGTGCCCTACCCGGCCGGGGGGCCTTCTGACTTTTTTGCCCGCAGGGTGCAACCTGACGCATCTGCCAAGCTGGGGGCGACCATGATCATCGAGAACGTGGGTGGTGCCGGTGGTGTGATCGGCATGAGCCGTCTGATCAATGCACCCGCTGATGGCCACACCCTGAGTGCGGGCAGCCCCATGGAACTGGTGCTGGCACCGATGGCAATCCAAGGCGTGAAATACAAATCCGAAGACTTCAAATTGGTCGCGCAATTCACCACCACCAACACCATCCTGGTGGTGCGCAACTCGCTCAACGTCAAGACGGTGGACGCCCTGCTGGCGACAGCCCGTAAAAATCCGGACAAACCGATGAGCTTTGGCAGCGTGGGGCCTGGTTCCCTGTACCACCTGATCGGTGAAAAATTCTCCCAGGTGACCAAAGTCCCGATGTTGCACGTGCCCTACAAAGGCATCGCGCCCTTGTTGTCCGACCTGATGGGTGGCCAGATCGACATGGCTTTTCTGCCCATGGGTGGCTCCATCCCTGCCACCATCATGGAAGGCAAAATTCAGGGCCTGGCCGTGACCTCCAAAACACCACACCCCCTGTTCAAGCAATTCCCCCCAATGGCCGCCATGAAGGGCCTGGAAGCCATGGAATTTGACATCTGGGCCGGCATTCAAGTGCACAAAAACACCCCGGACCATGTGGTCTCCGCTTTGAACAAGGCTTTTTATGCCGCGGTTGAAGTGCCCGAGACCCGCAAAGCCTTTGAGGCCAACGGCAACGTGATCCTGCCTTCACGCACCCCCGCCGAGCTGGCCCGTGTGTACCAAGGCGAGATCGAGCGCTACCGTGCGATCGCCAAATCGATTAACCTGCAACCTCAATAAACCTTTCACACCGCAAGAGGTCAGCCCATGAATGCACCCAGTGACGCTTTTTTGCACGACAAGCTCCAATCCCTGCAAGCGCAAGCGGATGAGTTCATCGCGGTGCGCCGCGACATCCACAAGCACCCGGAGATGGGCTACAAGGAGT
The DNA here is from genome assembly GCF_003063435.1 of Limnohabitans sp. 2KL-1. Lineage (GTDB taxonomy): Bacteria > Pseudomonadota > Gammaproteobacteria > Burkholderiales > Burkholderiaceae_C > Limnohabitans_A. Next base: position 6,788 of record NZ_NESL01000012.1, read on the forward strand.
ACCGGACCAGCGACCTGGTGGCCGAGCAACTGAGCTCCTGGGGCTATCAGGTCACGCGCGGCCTCGGCGGCACGGGCTTGGTGGGGCAGATCAAAAAGGGCACGGGCAACAAAAGCATCGGCATCCGTGCCGACATGGACGCCCTGCCCATCGACGAAGCCACGGGCCTGCCTTACGCCAGCTGCAACGTGGGCATCATGCACGCCTGCGGCCACGATGGTCACACCGCCATGCTGCTGGCTGCGGCCAAGCACATTGCACAGCAAGGCGCGTTCTCGGGCACGGTGAACCTGATTTTCCAGCCCGCCGAAGAAGGCCTGGGCGGAGCCAAGAAGATGATGGAAGACGGTCTGTTCAAGCAGTTCCCGTGTGACGCCATCTTTGCGATGCACAACATGCCGGGGCAAGCTCAAGGTCATCTGGTCTTGCGCGATGGCCCGGCCATGGCGTCGTCAGACAACGTGACCATCACTTTGCACGGCAAGGGCGGGCACGGTGCCATGCCGCATGTGGCGGCTGACCCGGTGGTGGCCGGATCGGCCATCGTCATGGGCTTGCAAAGCATCGTGGCGCGCAACGTCGACCCGCAGCAGATGGCGATCATCACCGTCGGGGCGTTCAACGCCGGGGTGGCCAACAACGTGATCCCGCAGACCGCCACGCTGCGCTTGAGCGTGCGCTCGCTCGACCGCGATGTGCGCATCCTGCTCGAAAAGCGCATCACCGAATTGGTCCATGCGCAAGCGCAAAGCTACGGCGTCACCGCCGAGATCGACTACCAACGTGGCTATCCCGTGCTGGTCAACCACTTGGCCGAGACCGTCTTTGCCCGTGCGGTGGCCGAAGAGCTGGTAGGTGCCGACAAAGTGGTGCGCCAAGGCCGCGCCCTGAACGGCAGCGAAGACTTTGCCTTCATGCTCGAAGAGGTGCCGGGCAGCTATTTGCTGATCGGCAACGGCGATGGCGAAGGCGATGGGCATGGTGCCTGCATGGTGCACAACCCGGGCTATGACTTCAATGACAAGAACGTGGCGATTGGCTCGGCCTTCTGGTCCCTGCTGGTCGAGCGGTTTTTGCCCTTGAACCACTGAAAGTGACAAGCGGTGATGGCCCAGCGCCATTCACCTGCTGTGCTCAAGGCCACTGCGCAGGTCTGAGACAATCAAGGGGTGAACCACATCTCCGACCTTATCCAAACTGTCTTGATCTATGCCCTCCCGGTGATCTTTGCCATCACCCTGCACGAGGCGGCCCACGGCTATGCCGCGATGCGCCTGGGTGACAACACCGCCTTTATGCTGGGCCGCGTCACGCTCAACCCGATGGTGCACATCGACCCGCTGGGCACCATCTTGCTGCCTTTGCTGCTGTACTTCAGCACCAGTGGCGCTTTTTTATTCGGCTATGCCAAACCGGTGCCGGTGCGCTTTGACCGTCTGAGACACCCCAAGCGCGACATGGTCTGGGTGGCACTGGCAGGGCCAGGGGCCAACCTGGTCCAGGCCCTGCTGTGGGGTGTGTTGCTCTACATACTGGCAGGCAGTGGCTTGACCGAGCGCTTTTTTCTGGACATGTGCAAAGCCGGCATGCTGACCAACGTGGTCATGTTCGCCTTCAACCTGTTTCCACTGCCCCCACTGGACGGCGGGCGTATTCTGGTCGGCCTGCTGCCTTGGCGGCAGGCGGTGATGGTGTCCCGCATCGAGCCCTGGGGGTTTTTCATTGTTATGGCCTTGGTGCTGACCGGCGTCATCAGCGCTTGGTGGATGCAGCCACTGATGGGCCTGACCTTTGACCTTCTGAAACTCGCGCTGAGCCCTTTGGCCGCCTTGATGCCCTGATTTATTTTTTGTTTTTGGCTTTTTGGTTTTGACCTCCATGACTTCCCAGACCCGCACACGCGTTCTCACCGGCATCACCACCACAGGCACCCCCCACCTGGGCAATTACGTGGGGGCCATACGCCCCACCGTACAAGCCAGCCGTGACGCTGGCACCGATGGGTTTTACTTTCTGGCCGACTACCACGCGCTCATCAAGTGCGACGAGCCAGCCCGGATACAGCGCTCCACACTCGAAATCGCGGCCAGCTGGATCGCCTCCGGTCTGGACCCTGAAAAAGTCACCTTTTACCGTCAGTCGGACATCCCGGAAATCCCCGAGCTGACTTGGCTATTGACCTGCGTAACAGGCAAAGGCCTGCTCAACCGCGCCCACGCCTACAAGGCGGCCGTCGACAAGAACAACGCCGCAGGCCACGACCCCGACAGCGATGTGACAGCGGGCCTGTTCATGTACCCGGTGCTCATGGGCGCTGACATCCTGATGTTCAAGGCGCACAAAGTACCTGTGGGCCGCGACCAGATCCAGCACATCGAAATGGCACGCGACATGGCGTCCAGCTTCAACCATTTGTATGGCGAACACTTCGTGCTGCCCGAAGCCGTGATTGAAGAGTCGGTGGCGCTCTTGCCAGGGCTGGACGGCCGCAAAATGAGCAAAAGCTACGACAACACCATCCCCTTGTTTGCCCCTGCAGCCCAGATGCGCAAACAAATCGCTGCCATCGTGACCGACTCCAAAGTCCCGGGTGAGCCCAAAACCACAGAAGGCTCGGCCCTGTTCCAGATTTACCAGGCCTTCGCCAGCACCGAAGAAACCGCCGCACTGGCCAAGGCTTATGCACAGGGCATCGGCTGGGGAGATGCCAAGCAAATGCTGTTCGAGCGCATCGACCGCGAAATTGCGCCCATGCGCGAGCAATACCAGGCGCTGATCGGCAACCCGGCCCAAATGGACAAGATCTTGCTGGCCGGTGCCGACAAAGCCCGCCAATTGGCCACGCCATTCATGCGCGAACTTCGCCATGCCGTGGGCCTGCGCGCCCTGGCCTCCGGCAAGTCCGAACCCAACACCAAAGAAAGCAAAGTGGCTCGGCCGAGTTTCAAACAATACCGGGAGAAAGACGGCCTTTTCTACTTCAAACTCGTGGATGCACAAGGCCAGGTTGTGCTGCAAAGCCTGGGCTTCACATCGCCCAAAGAAGCCGCCCAAACCATTGCCCGCTTGCAACAAGAAGGCGTCGCATGCCTGTCCGCATTGAGCCCCCTCCTGATCAACCCCACGCCTGAAGCCGCGTCTCAAATTGATGAACAATTACGTCTTTTGTGAAATAAAAACTATAATTTTCATGTTGATTTTATTGTTTTCAACAGAAAGTCGCAAAAAATCACAAAAAACTGATACGCTTATGTTTTCAGTTTTCCGTGGAGTTAGTTAAATCATGACCGTTTACGTCATCGACGATCACCCATTGATGCGCGACGCGCTCACCATGCTGGTTCATCGCGTCAAGCCAGGTCTGAAAATCATCCCGATTCCAAAGCTCAATGTGGTGGAATCCACGGTCGAGAAAAACGGGCCTGCCGAACTCTTTTGTCTGGATTTGCAGTTACCCGACACGCTGGGCATTTCCGGTGTTCAGGTGCTCAAAGCCAAATTCCCCAACGTGCCCTTGGCCGTCATCACCAGTTCCAGCGCCAGCGAGTTTGAAGACCGCTGCATGGAGGCGGGAGCTGACGCGTTCATCGAAAAATCCAACAGCCCTGCACAAATCATCGCGGCCCTGCGCACCTTGCTGGTCAGTGAAGAAGATGCCGCCACCGAGGATGCCGCGACACCCTCAGGACCGACCAAGTTGTCCAAGCGCCAGAAACAGCTCATCCTGATGCTCGACCAAGGCTTGTCCAACCGTGACATCGCCGACAAACTCGAAATCAGCGAGCACACGGTCAAGGTGCACTTCTGGCGCCTGTTCCGGCGTTTGGGTGTCAACAGCCGCACCCAAGCGCTGCACTTTGCACGCACCAACGGTTGGCTCGGCATCTGATACCAAACACCGTCCACGCCCCATGCCCGTTGTTTCGATCACCTTGCTGCCAGGCTACGACCCAGACACCCAGCACCGCATGGTCAACCGGGTGGCCGATGCGGTCAGATCCGTGATCGACTCACCCGAGGCGGGCACCACGGTTTTCGTCCATGAAGCCAGCGCCTATCGGCGAGACGGCAAAGTCTTTTCGGCAGGGCGTGCTGCACACCCGGTGGCTGGCGAAGTGGTCAGGTCTTTTTTGCAAGCGGTTCAAAACCGGGACATGGCCACTGCACAAAAATGTCTGCACCCCGATTTCAGGATGTGCTTTCCTGGCGGCATCGTTCTGCACACACTGGAAGAACTGAACAGCTGGGCGCAGCAGCGCTACAGCGGCATCCGCAAGCACTTCGAGTCATTTGAAGAAAGCTGGCAAGGCGATGCCACCGTGGTGTTTTGCCACGGCACCCTGCAAGGCACCTGGCTGAATGGCGAAACCTTTGAGGGCATCCGTTTCATGGACCGTCTGGTCGTCCAAGGCGGATTGATCACCCGCCAGGACGTGTGGAACGATCTGGCAGAGCAACGCAATGCTTGATGGGCGTCATGCCCAGCTGAACCAAGCCCGGGCTCAGTCTTTTTTCTTGTTGATGATGTCCGGGGTCACCGCATCGACCACATTGACCACCGTCTTGACCCCATAGACCACGGTCGAAGCGGCCACATCGGCAATGGCCAAAACTGTGCAACCCTGCAGGCACAACACCGCGGCCAATGAGACGGCCAACATCGAGATTTTTTTCATTTTTTGCTTTCAGATCGGCGCAACTGCCTGGGGCAAGTCCACCTTGAAACGTCCCTTGAGACAACGGATCCCCGAAAAAAACCCCGCAATGAAAAAATTCCATGCGGGGTATCTTTGGCGGAGAGGGAGGGATTCGAACCCTCGGTAGTGTTGCCACTACGCCTGATTTCGAGTCAGGTACATTCGACCACTCTGCCACCTCTCCTGATTCGGTGTCGTTTGTCGAAGCCGATATTCTATCAGGCTCTGAGCGTCTCCAAACCGCCCAGGTAAGAACGCAGCGCCTCAGGCACCGTGACCGAGCCGTCGGCGTTCTGGTAATTTTCCAAAACGGCCACCAGCGCACGGCCTACAGCCAGGCCAGAGCCGTTCAAGGTGTGCACCAACTCGTTCTTGCCTTGCGCGTTTTTAAAGCGCGCCTGCAGACGACGCGCCTGGAAGGCCTCGCAGTTGGACACCGAGCTGATCTCGCGGTAGGTATTTTGCGCGGGCACCCAGACTTCCAGGTCATAGGTCTTGCTGGCACCAAAGCCCATGTCGCCGGTGCACAGGCTCATCACGCGGTACGGCAGGCCCAGCTTTTGCAAAATGGCTTCGGCGTGGCGCGTCATGGCCTCCAGCGCTTCGTAGCTGTGCTCGGGATGCACGATCTGCACCATCTCGACCTTGTCAAACTGGTGCTGGCGAATCAGGCCGCGCACATCGCGCCCGCCACTGCCGGCCTCCGACCGGAAGCACGGGGTGTGCGCCGTCAGCTTGATCGGCAAATCGCCCTCGGCCAACACCTCGTCGCGCACGACGTTGGTGAGCGTCACTTCAGAAGTGGGAATCAAATACAGCGCCTGGCTTTCTTCGCCCTCTTGCCCACCCTTGTTGGCTGCAAACAGATCGGCTTCGAACTTGGGCAGCTGGCCCGTGCCGCGCAGCGTGTCGGCGTTCACGATGTAGGGGGTGTAGCACTCGGTGTAACCGTGCTCTGCGGTCTGCACATCCAGCATGAATTGCGCCAGCGCACGGTGCAAACGCGCCACTGGGCCGCGCATGAAAGTGAAGCGTGAACCGGTCAACTTGGTGCCGGTGGCAAAGTCCAGGCCCAGCTTTTCGCCGATGTCCACATGGTCCTTGAGCTCGAAGTCAAAGCTGCGCACCGTGCCCCAACGGCGCACCTCGACGTTGCCTTCTTCGCCCGCGCCCAGAGGCACCGACTCGTGCGGCAAGTTGGGCACAGCCAGCAACAAGTCTTGCAGTTCGGCCTGGATCACCTCCAGACGCTGGGCCGAAGCGTCCAGTTCGTCCTTGATCGCGCCCACCTGCGCCATCACGGCATCGGCCTCGGCGTGCTGGCCCTTGCCCTTGAGCATGCCAATTTGTTTGGACAAGCTGTTGCGCTGGCTTTGCAGCTCTTCGGTGCGGGTCTGCAGCGTTTTGCGCTCGCCCTCCAAAGCACGAAAAGCCTCCACATTCAGGAAGAGCTGGGGATTTTTACGGGTCTGCAAACGCGCGACAACGGCGTCCAGATCTTTGCGGAGAAGAACAATATCAAGCATGCCGCCATTGTAGTGACGTGAACGGGCCTGCTGATTCGCTGTGGGCGGACACACCGTGGCCCTGTGGGCGGTCGCCCCCAGCGCCCCTCCACGCCCGCGCCCCCGCGCCCGCATGCGCGCAGTGGCGACCCTTCGAGGGCAGGGGCTTGCGCCTACAAAGTATCGAGCTTCAAGCCCTTGGGCAGCGGGAACTTAATGGTTTCCTGAATACCGTCCAAGGTGCGCACCGACACCGCGCCCAAAGCGCGCAGACGGGCAATCACCTCTTGCACCAGTACATCCGGGGCCGAAGCACCGGCCGTCAAGCCCACTTTTTGGGCCCCTTCGAACCAGGCGGGGTCCAGGTCAGTCGCGCTGTCCACCATGTAAGCGGGCGTGCCCAGGCGGTCGGCCAACTCGCGCAGGCGGTTGCTGTTGGAGCTGGTGGGGCTGCCCACCACGATCACCACGTCCACCAAGGGGCTCATCAGCTTGACGGCGTCCTGGCGGTTCTGGGTGGCGTAGCAAATGTCTTGTTGTTTGGGCTCGCGCACCTGCGGAAAGCGTGCTTTCACGGCCGCCACGATCTCGGCCGCGTCGTCGACGCTCAAGGTGGTTTGTGTCACCACCGCCAGCAACTCGGTCTGGCCGGGTTGCACCTTGACCACGTCTTCCACGTCTTCCACCAAATGGATGCCGCTGTCGAGCTGGCCCATGGTGCCTTCCACCTCGGGGTGGCCCTTGTGGCCGATCATGATGAACTCGTAGCCCTCTTTGTGCAGCTTGGCCAGCTCCACATGCACCTTGCTCACCAGCGGACAGGTGGCGTCAAAAATCCGGAAACCGCGTCGCTCGGCTTCGTCCTGAATGGCCCGGCTCACCCCATGGGCGCTGAAAATCAGCGTGGCACCAGGCGGCACATCGGCCAGCTCTTCAATGAAAATCGCGCCTTTTTCCTTCAGGTCATTCACCACATAGGTGTTGTGCACAATCTCATGGCGCACATAAATCGGCCGGCCAAACTTGGTCAGCGCGTGCTCCACGATGTCGATCGCACGGTCCACCCCCGCACAAAAGCCGCGGGGTTCTGCCAAAAAGATTTCTGCCCCCACGCTCGTCACTGCGTGTACTTCGCTGCCCCCCAAGGGGGCCTTCGCCATTTGGGGCGGCCCGGCATGGCTCATTTCAGACGTCATCACAGCACTCCAATCAGTTCAACTTCAAAGGTCACAGGCTGACCGGCCAGCGGGTGGTTGAAATCAAACAACACCGCACCGCCCTCACCCACCTCGAGCACCGTGCCCGCATAAGAGCCCAAGCCATCGGGCGTGGGGAACTGCACCACATCGCCCGCCACGTATTTTTCACTCGGGTCGCCCAGCTCGTTGAGCAGCTTGCGCGCCACCCACTGCTGCATGTCCGCAATGTGCTCGCCAAAAGCCTCGCCCGCGGGAATCTCCATCGTCACCCGTGTGCCCTCGGCCAGGCCCAGCAGTCGCTGCTCCACGGCGGGCGACAAGGTGCCCGAGCCCAGCGACAAAGTGGCCGGTTTTTCGTTGAAGGTGTTGATGATGTCGCCCTGCGGCCCTGCAAGGCGGTAGTGAAGCGTCAAGAAAGAAGCGGGTTCGACAATGGACATAAGGGTTTTCTGGAATGCCGCAAACGCGGCCAAACAGGCATAAAGAAGCCACTATTGTAAAAAGCCCGGCCAACCTGTCCCAACAAAGGGGCAAGCGTGACCGAAGGCTGCTCCAGGGAGGGGCTTTCACATGAGCATCAAGGACTTGCCAGTGGACGCGCGGCCGCGTGAAAAATTGCTCGCCCGAGGCCCACAAGCCCTCAGCGATGTGGAGTTGCTGGCCATCTTGCTGCGCACCGGCATGGCGGGCAAAAACGTCTTTCAATTGTCCGAGGAACTGCTGGGGCCCGACGGCATCGCGGGCTTGCTGAGGGCCTCGGTGCAGTCGCTCCAATTGGTCAAGGGACTGGGACCCGCCAAACAGGCGGAGCTGCTGGCGGTGTTCGAGCTGGCACGCCGAGCCCTGAGCCAACGGCTCAAAGAACGCGAGGCCTTTCACACGCCAGGCGCCGTCAAGCAGTATTTGCAGCTGCAACTGGCCCACAAAAACCACGAGGTCTTTGCCGTGCTGTTTTTGGACAACCAAAACCGCATGCTGGCCATGGAGGAACTTTTTCGGGGGACCCTCAGCCAGACCAGCGTGTACCCGCGAGAAGTCGTCATGCGCGCCCTGCACCACCAGGCGGCTGCCGTGGTGCTCTCGCACAACCACCCCAGCGGATCGGTGCAACCCAGCCGGGCCGACGAGCATCTGACTCAGACCCTGAAGGCGTCACTGGCGCTGGTGGATGTGCGCGTGCTGGACCACATCATCGTTGGGCAAGGCATGGCACTGTCAATGGCCGAAGAAGGCCTGATGTGAGCCCGGTAAACTCAGGGGTTTTCCATCGCCAAGACCCCGCATGTCCCACCACCACCTCTACGCCATTGGCAACGCCTTGGTCGATACCGAATACGAAGTTTCCGACGAGCTGCTGGCCGCCATGGGCGTGAGCAAGCGCCACATGACGCTGATCGACACCGCGCAGCGCGCCGAACTGTTCACGCATGTGCAGGGCCTGCATGCCCGGCGCACGGGCGGCGGCTCGGCGGGCAACACCGTGGTGGCGCTGGCGCAATTGGGTGGCCAAGCGTTTTATTCGTGCCGCGTGGCCGACGACGAGCTGGGCGCTTTTTACACGCAAGACCTGCAAACCAATGGCGTGGCCACCAACCTCACCCACACCCGCCCCACCGAAGGCCAAACCGGCAGCTGCATGGTGCTGGTCACGCCCGACGCCGAGCGCAGCATGTGCACATTTTTGGGTGCCACCTCGCAACTGGACACCCATGCACTGCACCCGCAAGACATCGCCAAATCCAAAATTTATTACATGGAAGGCTACCTGGCCGCCTCGCCCACGGGCCTCGAAGCCGCTGTCAAAGGCCGTCAGATCGCCATGGAACACAAAGTGGCCACGGCTCTGACGCTCAGCGATGTGAGCATGATCAACTTCTGCAAAGCGGGCCTGGAAGCCATGATCGGCGACGGCCTGGACTATTTGTTTGCCAACGAAGAAGAAGCGCAAACCTGGTGCGGCACCACCGACCTGGACGCCATCCTCCAACAGCTGTCCCCCTTGGCCCAAACCGTGTGCCTGACCCGCGGCCCACAAGGCTGCATCGTGGTGCAAGGCGGCCAGCGCACCGAAGTACCAGCCGTGCCCACCAAAGCGGTGGACACCAATGGCGCAGGCGACATGTTTGCCGGCACCTTTTTGTATGGCATCACCCACGGCCACACGCCCGCACAAGCCGCCGAACTGGCCAACCGCACAGCGGCGGCGGTGGTCAGCCAACACGGCAACCGCTTGACAGCAGCGCAAATGCAAGCGATTCACACCGACTTCCAAAAGGCCTGACCATGAAAAAAATCCTCCTCCTCGGCTCTGGTGAGCTGGGCAAAGAATTCGTCATCAGCGCCAAGCGCCTGGGCTGCCATGTCATCGCCTGCGACAGCTATGCGGGCGCGCCCGCCATGCAAGTGGCCGATGAATCTGAAGTGTTCAGCATGCTCGACGAAGTGGCACTGCGCGCCGCCATCGCCCGGCACCAGCCCGACCTGATCGTCCCCGAGATCGAAGCCATCCGCACCGAGGTGTTGCTCGACGTGGAGAAACAAGGCTTTGAAGTCATCCCCAGCGCCCGCGCGGCCAACCTGACCATGAACCGCGACCGCATCCGCGACGTGGCCGTGGGCCTGGGTGTGCGCACCGCCCAATTCAGCTACGCCGACTCGGCCGCCGAGCTGCTGGCCAAAGCCACCGAGATCGGTTTCCCGGTGGTCATCAAACCGGTCATGAGTTCATCAGGCAAAGGCCAGAGCGTGGCAAAAACAGCGGCCGATGTGCAAGCCAGCTGGGACTTCGCCTGCGCAGGCATGCGCGGCGACCGCCAGAAGGTCATCGTCGAAGAGTTCATCCATTTCGAGTTTGAAATCACCCTGCTCACCGTGCGCCAGCGCAAAGGCCCCACCCTGTTTTGCCCGCCCATTGGCCATGTGCAAGATCGCGGCGACTACCAATACAGCTGGCAACCCCAAGGCATGAAGCCTGAACACCTGATCGCGGCGCAACACATGGCGGAAAAAGTCACCACCGACCTGGGCGGTGCGGGCCTGTTTGGCGTGGAGTTTTTCGTGACGAAAGACGAGGTCATCTTCAGCGAACTGAGCCCCCGCCCGCACGATACGGGCATGGTCACGCTGATCAGCCAAAACCTGAGCGAGTTCGACCTGCACGCCCGCGCGATTCTCGGTTTGCCAATTCCCGTCATCGAATGCGTGGAAGGTGCCAGCGCCGTGGTGCTGGCCGACAAAGAAGGTGCCAACCCCAGCTTTACAGGCGTGGCCGAAGCCCTGAGCGAGCCCGGGGTGGACGTGCGGATTTTCGGCAAGCCCACCACACGGCCCTACCGCCGCATGGCCGTGGCCTTGGCCAAGGGCCCGAACGCCCTGCAACGCGCACGCGAGGCGGCAGCCAAGATCCAGATCGTGGTCTAACGCCATGGGTACCATCCTTGTCACGGGCGGCGCGGGCTACATCGGCTCGCACACGGTGGTAGAACTGTTGAACGCAGGGCACCAGGTGCTGATCGTGGACAACCTGTGCAACAGCAGCATCGCGGTGCTCGACCGCATTGAACCGCTGGCCGGGCGCAATTTTCGTTTTGTACAGGCCGATGTGCGCGATGGCGCGGCACTTGACCGCATCTTTGCCGAACACCCCGTCGACGGCGTGATCCACTTTGCGGGCCTCAAAGCCGTGGGCGAATCGGTGGCGCAGCCTCTGCGCTACTTTGACAACAACATCGGCAGCACCCTGGCTTTACTGCAGGCCATGGACCGTGCAGACGTGCGGCGCATCGTGTTCAGTTCATCGGCCACCGTGTATGGCGATCCCGAGCAGGTGCCGATCACCGAGGACAGCCGCCTGCAGGTGACCAACCCCTACGGTCGCACCAAGCTCATGTGCGAGGACATTCTGCGCGACCTGCAGCAAGCCGATGCGCGCTGGCAGGTGGCCATCTTGCGCTACTTCAACCCGGTGGGTGCACACGAAAGCGGCACCATCGGCGAGCACCCGAACGGTATTCCCAACAACCTCATGCCCTTCATCACGCAAGTGGCGGTGGGCCAACGCGAGTTTCTGAGCATCTTTGGCCGGGACTACCCCACACCCGACGGCACGGGCGTGCGCGACTACATCCATGTGGTCGATCTGGCCCAAGGGCATCTGGCTGCGCTCAGTTACCTGCAGCAGCAACAAACCAGCATCACCGTCAACCTGGGCACCGGGCGTGGCGTGAGCGTGCAGGAGTTGGCCGACACCTTTGCCCGCGTGACCGGTGTGCCGGTGCCTTACCGCTTTGTGGATCGCCGCCCCGGCGATGTGGCGGCCTGCTACGCCGACACCCGCCTGGCCCGTGAAGCCCTGGGCTGGCAGGCGCAGTTGGGGGTGGAACGCATGTGTGCCGACGCCTGGCGTTGGCAATCGCAAAATCCCAAGGGGTATTGAGGGCAAGGACGGCGGCTGCCCCCATCACAGGCCGCGCCCCCCCGTTCGATGTTTTCAGGCAAATTTGTCGGCTTCGGCCCAGAGCTGCCCTGCCGCGTCTTTGGCGGCCAGCAGGGGCTGGCCCTGCATGGGCCAGTCGATGCCCACCGTAGGATCGTCCCAGCGCAAGCTGCGCTCATGGGCGGGGTACCAGTAATCGGTGGTCTTGTACAAAAACTCGGCGGTTTCGCTGAGCACCACGAAGCCGTGGGCAAAGCCCGGTGGCACCCACAGTTGCTGGTGTTTTTGCGCGTCCAGATAAACGCCCACCCATTGACCAAAGGTGGCCGAGCTTTGGCGCAAATCCACCGCCACATCGAACACCTGGCCTTGCACCACGCGCACCAACTTGCCCTGAGGGTGCTGGATCTGGTAGTGCAAGCCACGCAACACGCCCTGGGCCGATTTGCTGTGGTTGTCCTGCACAAAGGACAGGTCCACGCCGGTTTTGTCGGCAAAGTCGCGCTGGTTGAAGGACTCGAAGAAAAAGCCCCGCGCATCGCCGAACACCTGGGGCTCCAGGATCAGGACTTCGGGAATGGCGGTGGGGATAACGGTATAGGGCATGACAGACAAGGCGCAGGTGCGAAACAAAAATTCACTGGATCAAGTTGAGCAAATACTGACCATAGCCGTTCTTGGCCAAAGGTGCTGCCAACTTTTGCACAGCGGCGGCATCGATCCACTTTTGTGCAAACGCGATTTCTTCCGGGCAGGCCACCATCAGGCCCTGGCGCTTTTGCAGCGTGGCGATGAAACCCGCCGCTTCCAGCAAGCTGTCGTGCGTGCCCGTGTCCAGCCAGGCATAACCGCGGCCCATGATTTCCACATTGAGCTGCCCCATTTCCAGGTAGCGCTTGTTCACATCGGTGATTTCCAGTTCGCCACGGGGCGAAGGCTGGATGTCGGCGGCAATGTCGCACACCTGCTGGTCGTAAAAATACAGGCCCGTGACAGCGTAGTTGCTCTTGGGTGCCTTGGGTTTTTCTTCGATCGACAAAGCCCGCATGGACCCATCGAAATCGACCACGCCATAGCGCTCGGGGTCGTGCACATGGTAGGCAAACACGCTGGCCCCCTGGGTGCGGGCGTGGGCGCTGGCCAGCAGCTTGACCAGGTCGTGGCCGTAATAAATGTTGTCGCCCAGCACCAAAGCGCTCGGGTCCTGGCCCACAAAGTCCTTGCCGATGATGAAGGCCTGTGCCAAGCCATCGGGACTGGGTTGCACCGCGTACTGGATGTTCATGCCCCACTGGCTGCCATCGCCCAACAGCTCGGTGAAACGCGGCGTGTCCTGCGGCGTGCTGATCAAGAGCACATCGCGGATGCCCGCCAGCATCAAGGTGGTCAGCGGGTAATACACCATGGGCTTGTCGTACACCGGCATGAGTTGCTTGCTCACAGCCTGGGTCACGGGGTACAGACGGGTGCCGGAGCCGCCTGCGAGGATGATGCCTTTTCGATTAATCATGCTTCATTCTAGAACACCCCATACCTTCAAAACCGCAGCCCTGTGTCACCAAGGCTTGGACAGCCCGCCGCGCAAAAGGGTCCAATGGTGCTTTTGCATTGCGGAGTTGCCCTTTCATGCATGAATTTGACCAAGTCATCGCCCTGACGCCGACGCCCGATGGCGGCTGCCTGGCCCACACCAGCGCGGCCTATGCCAACATGATCGGACCGTTTGGCGGTGCCACCTGCGCCGTGCTGCTGAATGCGGTGTTGCAGCACCCTGACCGCCTGGGCGATCCCGTGGCGTTCACGCTCAACTTCACCGCGCCGGTGGCCGACGGGCCTTTTCGCATTTCGGCCCGTGCGGCGCGCACCAACCGGTCCACCCAACACTGGGTGATCGAGGCCTCGCAGGACGATGGCGTGGTGGCCTTGGCCACAGCGGTGCTGGCCCTGCGCCGCCCCACCTGGTCCGACACCGAAGCGCGTGCGCCGCAAGACATGCCCGCCCCGGACAGCCTGCCGCGCATGGGCACACAGCAGCGGCCTGCCTGGGTTCAGCGCTACGACATGCGCTTTGCCGAAGGCGAGTTTCCACAGGCCTTTGACGGACAGGAACAAATCCACTCCCAATCGCGTTTGTGGTTGCGTGACGACCCGCCCCGGCCCCTGGACTTCCCGGCGCTTTTGGCCATCAGCGACAGCTTTTTCCCGCGCATCTTCATTCGACGCCGCCGGCTCTCGCCCATTGGCACCGTGTCCATCACCACTTATTTCCATGCCGATGCACAGGCCCTGGCGGCGCAAGGCGACCGTTTTTTGATGGGCAGCGCGCGTGCGCACAAATTCCACAATGGCTTTTTTGACCAAAGCGGCGAACTCTGGAGCCATGATGGGCAACTGCTGGCCACCACGCATCAGACGGTTTACTTCAAGGACTGAGCCAACAGGCAGCCCCATTCGAATTGGGGGAAAACCGGACTTCAAGCCAGCGCTTGCACCGCCATGGGTATGATGAGGCGATGCGTAAAACCTGGATTTGGCTGATGCTCGTGCTGCTGCCCTTGCGGCTGTGGGCCGGCACGCTCATGCCACTGCCCATGCCACTGCCACTTTCACTTTCACTTTCACTGCCTGAGCATGCGCTCCTGGCCGTAGTCATTGGCAGCATCCAGGATGACCGCATCGAGCCTGCGCACGCCAGCCACTTCGCACCTGCGGTCCATCCAGACACCCATGCCCAACACCCGGGCCATGCCGCCGAACAAGGCCCACCCCATGTGGCAGAGCATGACGTTACCCATGGCCTGCAGATGGGCCACCACAGCGCGGCCGAAGCATCGGACACTTCAAAGGCTGAAGGTTGCCACGAAGGCCCGGGCTGTTCCGCCTGCGCGGTATGCCACCTCAGCGCCAGCCTGCCCGGCTCGGCCTGCTGCAGCATGGGCTATGCGGTGCACACAGTTCCCGTCCAGGGGCCATGGGTCTTGCACGACCACGCCTGGCCCCCTTTGATCAAACCACCCATTTCCTGACACCGCTGGCCCTCGTGCGTCCGCTTGCGCCCATACCGGGCCTGCGCGACGCTGTTCCATGTGTTTCAGGAGTTTTCATGTCACCCCATCCAACGGGTCCCGGCTTGGCTTTGTCCATGGCCTTGGCCACTTGCGTGACCCTCACCCAAGCCCAAACCCACAACCACAGCAGCCCTGTGGTCACGCCCAGCACAACCGCGCCCGCGTCCGAATCCTGGACCCGCGCCAACGAAAGCGTGGGGCAATTCCCGCGTGGACACATCGATCTCTTGCGCTGGGAACAAAGCAACATCCCGTCAGTCTCCCCAGACAACCCGGCGGTTCATGCCGCAGCACCACTCAGCCTGGCGCAGGCACTGCACATGGCCATGCACAACCAGCCCCGATGGCTGGGCCGCACGGGCATGAGCGCAGCAGAGCTTGCACGTCTGAACACCGAAGGCCAGGCGCGTGTTTTGCAGGTGCGCCGGGCCTGGATCGAGGCAGTGGCCGCACGGCAATCGGCACACTACAGCCAACAAATCTTGCAAGCGGCCGAAGCCGGGACCGAACTGGCCGAGCGCATGGCCCGCGTTGGCAACTGGAGCCGAGCACGCCAAATGCAGGAAGAACTGCTGCTGTGGGACGCCCGCACACGTTTGCACAACGCCGAGCTCGAGGCTGTGCAAAGTGCACTCGCCTTGTGGCAACTGACCGGTGACCCCCAGGCCGATAAAGTGACAGTACACCCCAACAATGGGGCTGGTGCACGGGCACCGCTTGCAACGCCCATGTCACCGCACCCACTGGCGCAGACAGAGCCTGAGCAACACGCCCCCAGCGACGCAGCCCAGTCAGCCCAGTCAGCCCCGAAAACGGTGCTGCCCGCTTGGCTGCAATTGCCCCCATTGCCGGACTTGCCCATGCCTGAACGGCAGGCTTTGGCACTGCTGGAGGAACGCGCTCTGGCCGCGAACGCACAGTGGACTTTGGCCCAGGCCGATGCCGCGCGCCTGCTGGCCGGACAACACGCCAACAGCCTGACCCAGGCACGCCAGGCGATGGCCCAGGCTCTGGCCTCTGCGCCACCTGGTCTGTCCAGCCACTCGACACCCCTGTTGCCTGGCCGTACCCCCTGGAGCCACAGCACCGAAACCGCCCTGCAAGCCCAAGCCGATGCCGATGCCCTGCAGCGGCGCATCCGCGCCGATGTGCGCGTGGCGCATGCGGCGTACGACAGTGCACGCACACAAGCGGCACACAGCCGCAACGAGGTGCTGCGCCTGCACACCGCGCTGCAGCAAGAAAGCCAGCTGCGCTACAACGGCATGCTGCACAGCACCTGGGACCTGCTGGCCAGCGCCCGCCAGCGCATTCAAAGCGTAGACGCAGCCCACCGGGCTCAGCGCCAGGCCTGGCTGGCCTGGGCCGACCTGCAAGCCGTCATCAGCGGCCTGCCCTACACCGGTCGCTCTGGCTCCGCCAGCGGCACAGACTCCACAGCCCCCTCTTCTGCAGGACACTGAGCATGCAACGCCGAGATTTTTTCCAGAAAACCCTGGCCGCTGCAGGCTCCATCGCTGGTGCAGCGGTGGCCACCACAGCCGTCAGCCGCAGCGCGCTGGCCGCCTTGCCCGAACCCGTTATCCAGACCCGCCCCGACACTGCGCCGCCCTGGACACCGCCGGGTGTGACCGGTGCCGGACGCCCTTACAACCCGGTCGTGACCTTGAACGGCTGGACCTTGCCCTTTCGCATGAAAAACGGCGTGAAAGAGTTCCACCTGGTGGCCGAGCCGGTGGTGCGCGAAATGGCACCGGGCTTTGTGGTCAACATGTGGGGTTACAACGGGCAAAGCCCCGGCCCGACCATCGAGGTGGTTGAGGGCGACCGGGTGCGCATTTTTGTGACCAACCAATTGCCCGAGCACACCACCGTGCATTGGCATGGCCAGCGCCTGCCCAACGGCATGGACGGCGTGGGCGGGCTGAACCAGAGGCAGATCCCGGTGGGCAAGACCTTTGTCCACGAATTTGTGGCGCGCAGGCCCGGCACTTTCATGTACCACCCGCACGCCGACGAGATGACCCAAATGGCCATGGGCATGATGGGCCTGTGGATCACCCACCCCAAGGGCAAGCACCCGCTGATCGCCGAGGTGGACCGCGATTACGCCTTCTTGCTCAATTCGTTCGACGTGACCCCGGGCGCCAAAACCCCCAACGTGAACACCATGTTGGACCAGAACATCTGGAGCTGGAACAGCCGGGTTTTTCCCGGCATCAGCCCGCTGGTGGCGCGCCTGAACGACCGGGTGCGGGTGCGCGTGGGCAACCTGACCATGACCAACCACCCAGTGCACATCCATGGCATCGAGTTCGAGGTGACCGGCACCGACGGTGGCCCCGTGCCCAAAACGGCGCGCTGGCCCGAGGTGACGACCGACGTGGCCGTGGGCCAGATGCGCCAGCTGGAATTCATCGCCGACGAGCCCGGCGACTGGGCCATGCACTGCCACAAGAGCCACCACACCATGGGTGCCATGGGCCACGGCGTGCCCACCATGATCGGTGTCGACCACCGCGGTCTGGTGCAGAAAATCCAGAAACTCATCCCGGACTACATGGTCATGGGTGAGCGCGGCATGGCCGACATGGGCGAGATGGAAATGGAGTTGCCCGAGAACACCTTCCCGATGATGACCGGCACCGGGCCTTATGGCCCCATCGAGATGGGTGGCATGTTCACCACGCTCAAGGTGCGGGCCGATCAAAAACCGGGCGACTACAGCGACCCGGGCCATTACAAACAACCGGCGGGCACGCAAGCCTATGAGTACACCGGTCCGGCGGTATCCGCACCACGTCCACCGGATGAGCCCTCAACGTCTGCGGCACCTGCCGCCAACGCACGCAAACCCGAAAGCCACAAACACCACTGAGCACGCGGCTGATCGTCCCCGCCGAGTCGGGGCTTGGCCCTTCATATTCACATTCAAGGACTTTGTATGAACAAACCACTGACCGCTTTGCTGTTGAGCACGGGCCTGCTGACCCTGCTGGCACTGCCCATGGCCCACGCGCATTCACCCACGGCCCACCCAGGCCACCACGGCAAAGCCCAAGAGGCTGCACCCGCCGAGCAAAAAGACTGGGGCATTGCCGGAGACCCGAAAAAGGTCACGCGCACCATTGAGATCCGCATGACCGACGACATGCGTTTCGCGCCCAAGGCGATCAACGTCAAACTGGGCGAGACCGTGCGCTTGGTCGCGGTGAACGCGGGCAAGACGCTGCACGAGATCGTGATCGGCACACCCCAAGAGCTCAAGGCGCATGCCGAGATGATGAAAAAGCACCCCGGCATGGAGCACGACGAACCCTACATGGCGCATGTGAATGCGGGACAGAAAGGCAGCATCGTCTGGACTTTCAACCGGGCGGGTAGCTTTGAATTTGCTTGCCTGATTCCGGGCCATTTTGAAGCGGGCATGATCGGCCGCATCACCGTCAAGTAACAGGAGAAATGCCATGCAAAGACGCCAATGGCTCCATGCCGCAGCCTTCGTGGGGCTCACGGCCACCGGTTTCCACCGCAGCGCGCTGGCGCAGGCCACCCAGGTCGAAGTCTGGAAAGACCCCAACTGCGGCTGCTGCCACCTGTGGGTAGAGCACCTGCAGGCCCATGGCTTCAAGGTTGCGGTGCGCGATGTGGGCAACACCGCCGCCCGCAAGCGCTTGGGCATGCCTGAAAAACTGGGCTCTTGCCACACCGCCACGGTGGGCGGCTATGTCATCGAGGGCCATGTGCCCGCCGCCGACATCCACCGCCTGCTCAAGGCGCGGCCTGTTGCTTTGGGCCTGTCGGTGCCGGGCATGCCCATTGGCAGCCCGGGCATGGACGGCCCCGAGTACAAGGGTCGTAAAGACGCCTACGACGTGCTGCTGGTGCAAAAAGACGGCAGCACGCAAAGCTTCCAGCGCTACCCGGGCCAGGCCCGAATGGCGCAGCGCGGCGGTGTGCAACGGGTGAGCGATGCTGCAGTGACCTTGCCCTGGGCCACGGCCGAAGTGCGGCGCATCGACAAGGCGGCAGGCAAGGTGGCGCTCAAGCATGGCGAGATCAAAAACCTAGACATGCCGCCCATGAGCATGGTGTTTCAGGTGAAAAATCCCGAGCAGCTCGACGCCTTGCAGGTTGGCCAGAAGGTGCGCTTTCAGGCGGTGCAGGAAAACGGCGCTTATTGGGTGGTGAGGATCGAAGCGGTGGCCATGTGAGCGCAGGTATCGGGTGTCTTTTGTTGGCGGTCGAGAACCCATAGCTTGTCATCTGTTGGCTAGACCCTGGCCAAACACCCTGCGACAATCCAGAGCATGAACTCATCTTCCTTCGCCCCCCTGCAAAACGACACCTTCCTGCGCGCATGCCTGCGCCAGGCCACCGACCACACCCCCGTCTGGCTCATGCGACAGGCCGGGCGCTACCTGCCCGAATACTGCGCCACCCGCGCCAAGGCCGGCAGCTTCATGGGCCTGGCCACCAATGTGGATTACGCCACCGAAGTGACGCTGCAGCCCCTCGATCGTTACCCGCTCGACGCCTCGATTTTGTTCAGCGACATCCTCACCGTGCCCGACGCCATGGGCCTGGGCCTGTCTTTTGCCCAGGGCGAAGGCCCGCGCTTTGCCAAGAATGTGCGCGACGAAGCGGCTGTGGCAGAACTCGCCGTGCCCGACATGAACAAGCTGCGCTACGTGTTCGATGCGGTGACGTCGATTCGCAAAGCACTCAACGGCCGTGTGCCGCTGATCGGCTTTTCCGGCAGCCCCTGGACGCTGGCTTGCTACATGGTCGAGGGCGCAGGCTCGGACGACTACCGCCACGTCAAGACCTTGATGTACAGCCGCCCCGATTTGATGCACCGCATTCTGGAAATCAATGCCGATGCCGTGGCCCTGTACCTGAACACCCAGATCGAAGCCGGTGCGCAAGCGGCCATGGTCTTTGACAGCTGGGGCGGCGTGCTGGCCGATGGCGCCTTTCAACAATTCAGCCTGGCCTACACGGCCCGCGTCCTCTCGCAATTGAAAACCGAGCACAACGGTCAGCGCATCCCCAGCATCGTGTTCACCAAAGGCGGCGGCTTGTGGTTGCCCGAGATGGCGGGCCTGAACTGCGACGTGCTGGGCCTGGACTGGACCATGAACCTGGGCCGCGCCCGTGCCTTGGTGGGCGGGCAAGTGGGCGGCCCCGGCAAGGCGTTGCAAGGCAACATCGACCCCAACATTTTGTTTGCACCGCCCGAGCAGATCGCCACCGAGGTGCACCGCGTGCTCGACAGCTTTGGTACGCCGCACACCGACACCACGCAAACCGGCCCTACGCACATCTTCAACCTGGGTCACGGCATCAGCCAATACACCCCGCCAGAGCATGTGACGGCGTTGGTCGAGGCGGTGCACAGCCATTCGCGGAAGTTGCGACAAAGTTGAGCAGTCCTCTTCGTCTGAGTCGGCGTCGGAGTCGGAGTCGCAGGCTCCGACCTGCTGGAGATCAGCTTTCAGCCCTGTGCCCGTTTGGATGCAGGGCACACTTTCAGGCCCAACGGCTCAGCGTCCGGTGATGTTCAGCACCACGCCCTGCACGCCAGTCTTCACGCCCGACAGCTCCACCTGAAAATCATCGTCCTGCTTTTGAGCGGATGCGGTTTTTGAAATCCGCGCCACCAGCCGCACCTGCGGCAAATCCGACAAAACCGGTGGCGCACCCATGCCCATGTTGTCGCTCAGGGCAAACTGCACCGGCCAACGGGTGGGCTGGGTGCGCCAGATGGCCACGGGGCGGCGCGCGCCGTCTTCGGCCAGGGCATACACCAGCAAACTCGCACCCGCCACGATCTGGCGTTGCACTTCGGGGGACACGCGCACCTCGCCCTGAATGAGGGGCTGGCCGGCAGCCGCCGGGCGCGCAGCCGGTGTGGCCTGCGCCATCTCGCTCGCTTGTGCCACCGCTTGCGCCAGGCCCTGTGCGGCGTCGCTGTCGGGAGGCACCTGGCCCAAGGCTTTTTGCCAATAAGCCAAGGCCGCATCGGGGCGTTTTTCGGACAAGGCGGCACTGCCCGCCAACACCAGCGCATTCAGGTGCAGCGGCTGCGCTTTCAACACGCTGTCTATCCACTGCCAGGGCTCGCCTGCATAGACGCCGCCTGCGCTTTGCGCTTTCATTTGCGCACGCTCAATCCACAGGTCATGCTCAGGCGACAAGGCCAGCACCCTCGCCAACGCTTGTTCGGCCAGCGCCGGTGCATGGCGGGCGGCGTGCAAACGGGCCAGGGTCAACCAGGCTTGGGCATCGTCCGGATGGGACGCCACATTCTGCGTCCACTGCGCGGTCTGCTCGGCCAGCTGCTCGGGTGTGTCGGCGGTGATCTGCACACGCTGGCTCAAAGGCACTGGCCACCAGGTGTGGGAAGCGCCCAATTGCAGGTAAGTCAAGCCACTGAGCAGCGCCAAACTCAGCACGATCCAGGCCACGCGAACAGGTGCATGCGCAACCCTTGCCAAAGACGCCACACCACCGCTGCCCTGCCCCATGGCGGTGTCGCTGAGCACTTGGCGCATGACATCGTCGCGTGCTGCCGCGTGCTGCACCGGGCTCAACTGGCCATCGGCCAGGGCCTGGTCCAGATCGGCCAGATGCTGGCGCAAGATGCGATGGTGGGTCTGGGCTTGCCGATCTGCCTGCGCCTCGGGTGCAAGCTGTTTTTTCAGGGCGCGTTGCAACACCCCGCCAGCCAGTGCACTCAGCAACACCAGCACCAGCAACAAGACCCACCCGGGCGGCATGGACGACATCAAGGCTCCAGAAGTTGGCGAACGCCTTCGCGCTCGCGGTCGGTCAAGGGCGGCGGCGTTGCAGGCTGGCGGCGCATCAGGCGCAGCGCCACCGCCAGCGCCAGCAGCAGCAAGGCAAACGGCCCGAACCACAGCAGCCAGGTGACAGGCTTGAGCTCGGGTCGGTACAGCACAAAGTCACCGTAACGGCTGACCAGAAAAGCGCGAATCTCGGCATCGCTTTGGCCTTTGTCGATCAGGCTGCGCACTTCACGCCGCAGATCGACCGCCAACTCGGCGTTGGAAGACGCCAGCGATTCGTTCTGGCAGACCAGGCAACGCAGCTCGGACGCGATGTGGTTCCAGCGCGCCTGGGCCTGCGCAGGCAACGGCGCCTCGGCCTGCTGCGGGGCACTGGGCTGCACCGCAGGCAAGCCCGCTTGTGCCCACGCGCCCACCCCCACCCCCAGCAGCCCCAACCCCAAACCGATAGCGCCGACCAAGCCAGCCGTACGGCACATCGTCCGCACACAGGCCAAGGCCCGCACAAGAGATGACTGAGCCCGCTTCATGGCTGCAAACTCCGCAGCAAGGGCAGCAGTTGTTGCTGCAAGACCTCGGGCGTCAAAGCCCCGGCGTGCTTGAACCGCACCACGCCCTCACGGTCCACCAGATAGGTTTCGGGCAAACCATACACGCCCCAATCCATGCCCACACGGCCATCCAGATCGAGCAGATTCACATGAAAAGCCTGGCCATGCTTTTGCAACCAGGCCTGGCTGCGGGCTGTGGCTTGCTGCACCGCCTCGGGCCCCAAGGGGCTTTTCCCCGCCAGCTCCGAGGCCTGCAGCTCTTTGTAATTGAGACCCACCATCTGCACCCCCGGCTGTTGCGACAAGGCCAGCAGCAGCGGATGCTCTTCACGGCAACCCGCGCACCAGGTGGCCCACAGATTGACCAGACTCACCCGACCTTTGAACTGCGCTGAACTGAACACCTGAGGTGAACCCAGCACGGGCAACGCAAACACCGGTGCGGGCTGACCGATCAACGGTGAAGGAATTTCCTTGGGGTTGCGGTTCAGACCCACCGCCAAAAACGCCACCAAGCCCATGAAAACAAGCAAGGGCATGAGCACCCAAGGGCGCATGCGCTTGGGTGTGACCGCCCTGCCCGTGTTGTGCGCGCTCATGGTGCAGCCCCCGACGCGACCGGGGACACGGCGACTGGCTGGCCCCCAATCGGCCTGTGCCCAGCGCTTGTCGGCATGGGCATGCCCGAAAGCCTGGGCACGGCGGCTTTCTGACGGTAACGCCGGTCGAACGCCGCCAGGCCCCCGCCCAGCACCATGAACACCGCACCCAGCCAGATCCAGGACACGAAAGGCTTGTGGTAAATCCGAAAACTCCACTGCGGCGGCTCGCCTGCCAGAGGTTCGCCCAAAGACACGTACAGATCGCGCCACAAGGAGCTGTCGATCGCGGCTTCGGTCATGGGCATGGCGCTGGACACATAGCGGCGCTTTTCAGGCGTGAGCGTGCGCACGCGCTGGTCGCCTTCAAACACCGCCAATTGCCCGCGCAGCGCCAGATAGTTCGGGCCCAGTTGGTTGCCCACTTCCAGCAAGCGGTAGCGGTAGCCGGCCACGGTGACTTCGTCGCCCAGACCCATGCGCACATCGCGCTCGACCTGAAACGACTTGACGCCCGTGATGCCCAGCACCAGCACCGCCACGCCCACATGCGCCACATGCATGCCCCACCAGGCCAGCCCTGGCGAGCCCGGCAAACGCCAGCGCTGGCCGATTTGCCACGCCCCCGACAACGCGATCCAGCCGCCCAGCGTGCCCCCCATCACCGTGATCCAGCCTCCGGCCGTGGTGCCCACTGCAGTGCCTGCATCGGTCGCAGGCGCACCGCCCCAACTGGCCCAGGCACTGGCCAGCCCCAGCGCGAGTGCACCCGGCACCCACACCGAACGCACCGCCGCCCAGCGCGCCACATGCCAGGGCACCACCGTGCCCGGCACCATGGCCAGCAGCAGCGGCACCATCAGCGGCACGAACACGCGGTCAAAATAAGGCGGGCCTACCGACAGCTTGCCCAGGTTGAGCGCGTCGATGATCAATGGGTACAAAGTGCCCAACAGCACCGCCGCCATGGCCACCACCAACAGCACGCTGTTGAGCAGCAAAAATGACTCACGCGAACCCACCACCGGCTGCGAGGCATGGGCCCACTGCGGCGCGCGCCAGGCAAACAGCGCCAGCGACACCCCCACCACCACGGCCAAAAACAACAAGATGAAAATGCCCCGGCCCGGGTCGGTGGCAAACGCATGCACCGAAGTCAACACGCCAGAACGCACAAGGAAGGTGCCCAGCAAGCTGAGCGAAAACGCACCAATGGCCAAGAGCACCGTCCAGGCCTTGAACTGGCCGCGCTTGTCGGTGACCATGAGCGAATGGATCAGCGCCGTGGCCACCAGCCAGGGCATGAGCGAGGCGTTTTCCACCGGGTCCCAAAACCACCAGCCGCCCCAACCCAGTTCGTAATAAGCCCACCATGAACCCAAAGCGATGCCCAGCGTCAAAAAGCCCCAGGCCGCCACCGTCCAGGGCCGCGCCCAACGCGCCCAAGCCGCATCAAGCCGTCCCGACAACAGCGCCGCCATGGCAAAGGCAAAGGCCACCGACATGCCGACATAGCCCATGTAGAGCATGGGCGGGTGGATCACCAAACCCGGGTCCTGCAACAGCGGGCTGAGGTCACGGCCTTCAAGGGGCGGCGGAAACTGCCGGGCAAACGGGTTGGACAAGGTCAAGATGAAGGCCAGAAAGCCCACCGAAACGGCGCCCATCACCCCCAGCACCTGCGCCACCAGCACCTGCGGCAAACGGCGCGAAAAGGTGCCCACCGCCACCGACCACAAGGCCAGCATGAAGACCCACAACAACAGCGAGCCTTCGTGTCCCGCCCAGATGGCCGACAAACGGTAGGGCGTGGGCAGCAAGGTGTTGGAGTGCTGCGCCACATACTTGACGCTGAAGTCGTGCACCACAAACGCGTGCCACAAAGCGCCAAAGGCCAGGGCGATCAAGCCCAGCTGCAGCAGCGCCAAGGGCCTCGCCAGCGCCTGCCAACCCGCGCGACGCACCGACAGGCTGCCCCACAGCGGCAGCACCGCCTGCAGCAAGGCCACCCAGGCCGCCATGGTCAAGGCCAGATGGCCCACTTCAGGCCACATGCACGGCTCCTGTTTCTGTGACGGTGCGCGTCATCGCGACACCGCCGCGCCCACGCGGGCTCTGGCCGCCTCGTCCAGCGCGTGCTGGGCCTCGGGCGGCATGTAGTTTTCATCGTGCTTGGCCAGCACCTCGCTGGCCACGAACAGGCGACCGCCGTCCAGACGGCCTTGCGCCACCACGCCCTTGCCTTCCTTGAACAAGTCGGGCAACAAGCCCACATAGCGCACCGGCACTTCGCGTTGCGTGTCGGTCACGACAAATTCGACCGCCAGGTCTTGCCTTTGCACACTGCCCGGTTTGACCAGGCCACCCACGCGAAAGCTGCCGTCCTTGGGCGCTTCGCCCGCCGCCACCTGGGTGGGCGTGAAGAAAAAAACCAGGTTGCTCTGAAACGCGTTCAACACAAAATAAGCCGCACCCGCCAACAGCAGCAAGCCCAAACCCATGCCCAGCAGTCGCTGGTGACGGCTTTTCATGAAGCATCTCCAGCCGATTGGACCAGGGCACCGGCCTGCAGCGCTTCGCACACCCTGTCCAGTGCCTGCTGTCGGCCCCAGCGGGTCAGCAGCACTTCCAGCGCCAACAAGGCCACGCTCACGCCCACACTGCCCCAGACGTAGACGGCGTAGCCGCCCATGGCCCAAAAGTCGGCTGCGTTGTGCCAAATCATGCGATGCCTCTCAGCGCCAGACGGGCGCGCACTTCGGGCAACTGCTGCACCCAGGCCGCATGGCTTTCGCGCAGCAAAATGCCGCTGCGCACACGCCACAACGCCACGGCCACTGCATACAGCCACAAAGCCAGCGTCATGAGCAGCATGCCGGTCAGCATCACGCTGGCCATGCGGGGCGATTGCGTCAGTGACACCGAGGCCCCTTGGTGCAAGGTGTTCCACCACTTCACCGAAAAATAAATGATGGGCACATTGACCACGCCGACCAGGGCCACCAGCGCGCCTGCGCGGTCTGCGCGGCGCGGGTCTTCGATCGCCGAGGTCAAGGCGATGTATCCCAGGTACAAAAACAGCAAGATCAGCATCGAGGTCAGCCGCGCGTCCCAGACCCAATAGGTGCCCCACATCGGCTTGCCCCACAAGGCCCCGGTCCACAGCGACAGGAAAGCCAGCAAAGCCCCGGTCGGGGCGAGCGCATGGGTCATCAGGGCCGACAGGCGCGTCTGGAAGGCCAGCGTCAGCACACTCCAGAACGCCATCGCCAGGTAAATCACCATGGCCATCCAGGACACCGGCACATGGATGTAAATGATGCGGTACGCCTGCCCCTGCTGCGCATCGGCGGGTGCCAGCATGAAGCCCACCCACAAGCCCGCCAGCGCCAGCACGCTGGCCACGGCCGCACACCACGGCCACAAGCGTCCGGCCAGGGGGTAAAAGTTTTGCGGCGCGGCGTAATGAAAGAGCTTCATGGTCAATCCTTCATTCCAGCGCCAGGCGCAAAGCGGCGGTGCAGGCCCAGGGGCTGAAAGCGGCCGCCCCCAGCAACAACGCCAACAAAACCGAAACATGCGCCTCAGCGCCCAGGCCGCGCATCTGCGCATCGACCGCGCCCGTGCCAAACACCAGCACCGGCACATACAAAGGCAACAGCAACAAAGACTGCAGCACGCCCCCTCCGCGCACGCCCAAGGTGAGCGCGGCACCGATCGCCCCCAGCAAGGACAGCACCGGTGTGCCGATCAACAGCGTCAAGGCCAGCATGCCCAAGGCCTGGCTGTCCAGCGCAAACTGCAAACCCAGCAAAGGCGACAACAGCACCAGGGGCAAGCCCGAGATCAACCAGTGCGCCACCACCTTGGCCGACACCAGCCAGGACAAAGGCGCAGCGGACAAGGCCATCTGTTCCAGGCTGCCGTCCTGATGGTCCGACTCGAACAAGCGGCCCAGGCTCAGCATGCTCGCCAGCAAGGCCGCCACCCACAACACCCCCGGTCCAATGGCCCGCAACATGGCCGGCTCGGGGCCGATGGCCAGCGGAAACAGGGCCGCCACCAGCACAAAGAAAAACACACCGCCGAGCCACTCGGACTTGCGGCGAAACGCCAGCCGCACATCGCGCCGCAACAAGCCGCGCAGGGCGTGCCAGGGGCCGAACGGCAGGGGCAAAGCGGTCTGCGCGTTCATGCCGACCGCGTCCCGCCGCCCAAGCGCAAGCGTGCTCCCGGGCCTTGCAGCTGCACATCGTGGTGGCTGGTCATGACAATGGCCCCGCCCTGGTTCACATGTTCTTGCAGCAAAGCACGCGCAGTGGCAGTGGCTTGCGCATCCAGGCCCACCAAGGGCTCGTCCAGCACCCACAGGGGCGCCGGGCTGGTGCGCAAACGCGCCAAGGCCACACCCTGGCGCTGGCCTTGCGACAACACACGCACCGGCAAATGGGCGCGGCTGGTCAGGCCTTGTGCCTGCAAAGCCTGCAGGGCCTGCGCCCGGCTGAGCGACAGGCCGCTGACTTGGGCATCCAGGCACAGGTTTTCACAAGCGGTCAAATCGGGTTTGAGGCCCAGCGCGTGGCCGATGTAATGCAGCACCGAGCGGTCCGGGCGGCAAAAGGACGCGTCTGGCGAACTGCCCACCGGGGCCTTGGGCCAATGCACCTGGCCTTGGGCCGCTGGGGCCAGTCCGCATACGATGCGCAACAGGCTGGTTTTGCCGCAACCGTTGTCGCCCTCGATGTGCAACCAACTGCCTGCAGCGACGGAAAAGCTCACGCCCTCGAACAAGGTCCTCTGGGCCTTTTGGCAGGCCAGATCCATCGCTTTCAGTACCCAAGACGCCATCGCGGGGCTTTCCGGTCGGTTGAAGACAAAGCAAAGTGTAATGCTGGATTGACACTTTGTGTATTCAATGTCCCGGTTAAAGCCCGGAAATCAGGGTAAGCCCGTGGTTTGAGGGGCTGTAAAAGTCGAATTTCAGGGGGCAGAAACCCCGCCTGTGTGGGCATTCAGTGCTGCGGCCCAGCGCAAAACGAGCCCGGCCTGACGGCGGCATGGGGCTTACCGTGGACATGGCCTCACAAGCCCAGGGGCGTCCTGCGACTTGATTGCAGGCCCCTGACTGCCCATGAAAAAACCGCCCGAAGGCGGTTTTTTCATCAGGGCAAAGCCCGGTCAGGATGCGCTGGACATCAGGCCTTTTTGGCCCAAGCCGAGCACCAACCCTTGGCAGCCACTTGTTTACCGGCAAACAGGGGGCAACCACCCGAAGCAGCACCGGCCTTGCCTTGGTACAAGGCGCAGTTGGCGCAATTGGCACCGGCAGCGAACTTGGGGTTCTTGGCCTTGTCCACTTTGCTGGCGTCGGCTTTGTAGGCCAAGCCCGCAGCTTGAGGGTCTTTTTCATCGACCATGGCCTGAGCCGAAGCCTCGCTCACGGCCATCACGGCAGTGGCAGCAGTGGCCACTTGCATCATGAACACGCGGCGATTCGGGGAAATAGAAGAAAAACGGGACATCGAGGGCCTCCTGAGAAAGAAAGGGACAGCCAGAAGATACTGGACAGTTCATTGTGCGCCAGATGAGTCACTTTGTCACTGTCCCTGCGATACCTGAGCAATTCACACAGGAAAGACGCCGCGTCGCCCATGTCAACCACGATGGACAGGTCCATGTCAGAATGCGATCTTGGCTTCACAGGCTCATGGCCAGAAACAAAGGTTTTCAATGCTGCAACTGTTGATCGGTTTGACGCTCTTTTTGGGCATCCACTCCACGCAAAGCTTGGCCCCGCAATGGCGCAAAAGCGTGATCAACCGCTGGGGTCCGATGGGTTTCAAGGGGCTGTACACCCTCATCTCCTTGGCGGGCTTGTACCTGATCGTGCAAGGCTACGGCCTGGCTCGCCTGGCACCGGTGGTGCTCTGGACGCCCCCGCGTGGCATGCAGCACGCCACCGCCCTGCTGATGTGGTTCGCCATGGTCTTGCTGGTGGCCACCTATGTGCCGCGCAACCAGATCAAAACCCGATTGCGTCACCCGATGACGCTGTCGGTCAAGGTCTGGGCACTGGGCCATTTGTTGTCGAATGGCAACCTGGCCGATGTCATGCTGTTTGGCGGCTTTCTGGTTTGGTCGGTGTGGGTGTTCCGCGCCGCCCGCCAGCGCGACCGGATGAGCCTGCACTCCGCCCCCGAAGGCACGTTGCTGGGCACCTTGCTCGCGGTGGTGCTGGGCACAGGTGTCTGGGCCGCCTTCGTGATGGGCGGCCTGCACCTTTGGCTGGTCGGCGTGATGCCGCTCACACGCGCAGGCTGAACGCAGGCGCACGGTGCAGGACAAGCCCTCTTCAGTTGCATCTGCTCTCGGGCGGGACAGCCAGGCGCTGGACGCATCCGACACCCGTCGCGCCAGCCCAACGGCCCCAAGCCGCAAGCTGTGCACCGACTGCGGCCTCTCGCGCACCCAGGATCCCAAACGCTGCGGCCAAGCCTGCCAGTTCATCCAGCCCGACTACCCGGGGCTGGAGCGCCGGGTACACGGCCGGGCGCGCCAACAAGACACGGCCGGGCACCAAGCCCAAACCGCTCAACCTGACGAGCTGTTTTTCGGGCCTTACCAACAAATCCTGAGCGCCCGCCTGGACCCGCCCACCAGCGGCGCGCAGTGGACCGGCATCACCACCCGGCTGGCCGAAGTGCTGCTCGAAAAAGGCCTGGTCGATGCCGTCATCGCCATGGCCGCCGACCCGCATGACCGCTGGCGGCCACGCCCATTGCTGGTCACCCGCGCTGAGGACATGGCGCAGTGCCGGGGCATGCGCATGGGCTACGCGCCGCTGCTGAGCCTGGTGGAGCCGGCACTCGCCCAAGGCCACAAGCGCCTGGCCGTGATCGGCATCCCCTGCCAAATTTACGCCCTGCGCGCCATCCAGCCGCAGCTTGAACGCGAGCAAGGCCTGGCGCAGCTCTACGTGATCGGCACGCCGTGTTCTGACAACACCACGACCGAAAACTTTCACCAGTTCCTGGGCCTGATCTCGGACCGGCCGCAGGACATCAGCTATGTGGAGTTTCGCGCCGACTACAAGGTGGAAGTGCGCACCGACCAGGGCAGCAAGCGCCTGATCCCGTTTTTGAACCTGCCGCTCTCGACCTTGCCACCGGACTTTTTCCCACTGACCTGCCGCACCTGCGTGGACTACACCAATGTGCTGGCAGACATCACCGTGGGTTACATGGGCGGACATGGCCAGCAATGGTTGCTGGTGCGCAACGCACGGGGGCAAGCGGTGTTGGACGGCATTCGCGGCCAATTGGTCACCAGCGACCCCATCAGCCGGGGCAAAAGAGAAGGCCCGGTGCGCGGCTTCATGGCCAACACCGAACGCGCCGCCGGCGGCCTGCCGCTGCGGCGCATGCCGGCCTGGATCAAGCCGCTGGTCAACTGGCTCATGCCCCGGGTCGGCCCACGCGGCCTGGAGTTTGCCCGCGCCCGGGTCGAGATGAAGGCCATCGAGTCCATCCTGCACCTGCGCCGCGAAGCCCCGGCGCGCATCAAGAACATGCTGCCGCAGCATGTGTGGGATTTGGCGGCCCGTTATGGCCTGAAACCCGAGGCGAAACCCGAGGCCATTGCGCCCCAAATCTCCCGGCTGTCCGATTCCGTGGACAACCCCAATCACAAACTGTAAATTTAACTTGACACTTTGCCGTGTCTTTTAGATGATGGCTTGAGAACAGTTTTGCGGGACGCCCCATGGCATTGACCTTCCCTTTCGCGGCCATCGTTGGTCAAGATGAAATGACCCTCGCCATCCAAGTGGTGGCGGTGGACCCGTCGATCGGCGGCGTGCTGGTGCTGGGTGACCGTGGCACCGGCAAATCGACTGCCGTGCGGGCGCTTGCCGACCTGTTGCCACCCATCCAGGTGGTCAAGGGCTGCCCTTACCGCTGCGACCCGGCCAAACCCGCAGGGGCCTGCCCGGTCTGCAAAGCCCGGGACCCGAAAAGCAAAATCGCCACCGAGCGCCAACCCGTAGCGGTAGTTGACCTGCCCTTGGGCGCGACCGAAGACCGCGTGGTCGGCGCGCTCGACCTCGAAAAAGCCCTGTCGCAGGGCGTCAAAGAATTCGCGCCCGGCCTGTTGGCGCAAGCGCACCGGGGCTTTTTGTACATCGACGAAGTCAATCTGCTGGACGACCACTTGGTGGACCTGCTGATTGACGTGGCCGCCTCGGGCGAGAACCTGGTCGAACGCGAAGGCCTGAGCGTGCGCCACCCCGCCCGCTTTGTGCTGGTGGGCAGCGGCAACCCCGAAGAAGGCGAGCTACGCCCGCAATTGCTCGACCGCTTTGGCCTGTCGGTGCAGGTGCGCACGCCGCAAGACCTGGCGCTGCGCGTGAGCATCATCAAGCGCCGCGACGCCTTCGACAAAGACCCAGAGGCCTTCAAGGCGCTGTGGCACAAGGACAACCTGAAGCTGCAAAAGCGCATCCTCAAGGCGCGTGACTTGCTGGACCAGGTGCAGGTCAGCGACGACATGCTGATGCTGTGCGCCCGCCTGTGCCAGCAACTGGGCACCGACGGCCTGCGCGCCGAGCTCACGCTGCTGCGCGCCACCCGCGCCTATGCCGCGCTGCAAGGCCACAAAGCGGTGAAGGCCGAACATCTGCAAAGCATGGCCCCGCTGGCCCTGCGCCACCGCCTGCGCCGCAACCCGCTGGACGACACCGACTCAGGCGCGCGCGTGCAGCGCAGCCTGCAAGAAGTGCTGGCCGCCTGAGCGCTTGATCAGGCACCCATGTTTGCACTGACTCTCCCCTGTAGGAGCAGCGCCCTCGCCGCGATGGGTGCTCGTGGACACCGCCCCGTTGCACCACAGGCAACGCGCCTGCACAGCCGCTGTTCAGCCACCGCATGACCCGCGAAGCCTCATCCCCTGACCCGCTGGAGCGCTGGAACGACGCGCTCACCACGCTGCAGCTGCTGCAAATCGACCCGCACGGTTTTGGCGGCGTGTGCCTGCGCGCACCGCACGGCCCGGTGCGCGAGCGCTGGCTGCAAGCTTTGATGGGCCTCGGTATCGGCTTGGTCAAAGTGCCCGGATCGGTGGACAGCGAGCGGCTGCTGGGCGGCATCGACCTGGCCCACACCCTGCAAACCGGGCAGCTGCACAGCCAAGCGGGCTTGCTGCAACAAGCCGACCAAGGGCTGGTGTGCCTGCCGATGGCCGAACGCCTGTCCCCCGCCCTGTTGGCCCCTTTGGTGCAAGCCCTCGAACAAGGCCAGGTGCCCCCCACGCGCCACAGCGCTGAACCAACGATCACCCGCTTTGGCGTGGTCGCGCTCGACGAATCCTTGCCTGACGAGCCCGGCGTGGGCGCGGCTTTGGCAGAGCGCCTGGGCGTGTGGCTGGACCTGCACGACCTCTCGCCCAGCGACATGCATGTGGGGTGGGCCGATTCAAATACGGGGAGCGATGCACAGACGGATGCGGACAGCGAAGGCCTGCACATCCGGCTCAGCCCTGGCACCCTGGCCCGCGCCCGCGAGCACCTGCCGCAAGTGCAAGCCACCGACGAGCACATGCAGGCCCTGTGCGCAGCGGCTTTGGGCCTGGGCATCGGCTCCTTGCGCGTGCCCAGCCTGGCGCTGCGCGTGGCCTGCGGCCATGCGGCGCTGAACGGGCGTAGCGCACTGGACGCCGATGATCTGGGCTTTGCCGCACGCTGCGTGCTCGCGCCACGCGCCACGCAATGGCCGGCCGAGCCGTCTGCCGAACCAGCGGCCTCTGAAACCGAGCAGCCCGAAGACAACACGCCGCCGCCCCAAGACCCGGGCGAAGCCCCGGACAAGGACGCTGGACAAAACACTGACGACGCCCAAGACCCTGACCCACCACCCGAACAAAACACCGAACCCAGCGCCGAAGATTTACAGGAAATGATGGTCGCCGCCGCCCTGGCCAGTTTGCCGCCGCACATGCTCGACGCGCTGATGACGCGCCAGGGTGCGGCCAGCCACAACACGTCCGGGCGCAGCGGCCAAACCCGCGCAGGCTCACAGCGAGGTCGCCCCCTGCCCCCGCGCCCGGGCCGCCCCGGCGGTCAAGCGCGCTTGCATGTGCTGGCCACCTTGCGCGCCGCCGCGCCCAAGCAACGCTTGCGGCAGGCCGCGCCGCTGCATGCGCTGCCCCCATCGAACACACCCAGCCCGGGCACGAAAGCCGCTCGACAAACGAGCCCTGCAGCGAGCAAGCACAACCCAAGCTCTGCGGATCAAAACCACGCCATCCTGCCGCGTGGCCGCGTGGCCATCCGCGCCGAAGACTTCCACATCCAGCGCTACCAACAACGCGCCTCCAGCTGCCTGATCCTCGCGCTCGACGCTTCGGGCTCTGCCGCGCTGCAGCGTCTGGCCGAAGCCAAAGGCGCGGTCGAGTTGCTGCTGCAGCAGTCCTATGCGCGGCGTGACAGCGTGTGCATCGTGGCGTTTCGGGGCGCGCAGGCGCAGCTGCTGCTGCCCATGACGCGCTCGCTGGTGCGCGCCAAACGCGCCATGACCGGCCTGCCTGGCGGCGGTGGTACCCCGCTGGCCCTGGCCCTCAAAATGGCGCACGAGCAAGCGGCGCAGCTGCAGCGCCAGGGCGTCACGCCCATCCTGGTGGTGCTGAGCGATGGTCGCGCCAACGTGACCCTGCAAGGCCTGGGCGGCCGCGCCCAAGCGCAAACCGACGCCCAGAGCTGGGGCCAGCAGTGGCGTCTGAGTGGCCACCGCGCCTTGTGGATCGACACGTCCATGCAGCCCGACGCGCAAGCGCAGCAACTGGCCGCCACCATGGGCGCGAGCTACCTGCCCATGCCACAGGTGCAGTCGCAACGCATGGCACACGCCATCGAGCGCGTGCGCAGCCCCGGCGCATGAACCGCCATGTTTGAAAGTTTTTACCCCGGCATGTCCTGGGCCGCGCACCAAGCCAACCCCAGCATTTGGCCGCACGCGCAGCACAGCCGCTTGGTGCAAGCGGGCGGTATCCAGTGGCATGTGCAGCAGCTGGGCCAAGGCCCCTGCATGCTGCTTTTGCACGGCACAGGCTCGGGCAGCTTCAGCTGGCGTGGCTTGCTGCCCACTTTGGCCCAGCACTTCACCGTGGTCGCGCCCGACCTGCCCGGACATGCCTTCACCAGCCGGGGCCCCGAGGGCGCGCTGTCGCTGCCCGGCATGGCCGAGGGCTTGCGCGCATTGATGCTGCAACTCAATCTCACGCCGCAGGTCATCGTGGGCCATTCGGCAGGTGCGGCGATTGCCGCACACATGGCGCTGCACTTTGACAGCGTCTCGCGCAGCACCCTGATCGGTCTGAACCCGGCCTGGTTGCCCTTGCCAGGCGTGGCCTCTTGGCTGTTCGGCCCTGCCGCAAAATTAGCGGCGCTCAACCCGCTCTCAGCCTGGGCCACCGCCAAGCTGGCGGCCAAACCCGGTGCGGTGGCCGAATGGATCGCACGCACTGGCTCTTCGCTCGACGCGCAAGGGATCGATCTGTACACCCGCGTGCTGAGCGACTCGGGCCATGTGCACGGCGTGTTGTCGATGATGGCGGCCTGGCGGCTCAAGCCCTTGGCCGCACGCCTGCACGAGATCCGCAACCCGGTGTTCATGCACATCGGCGCACAAGACCAAACCGTGCCCCCCGCCTTGGCCGACGAGGCCTGCCAGCGCTTGCCACAAGCGCGTCTGCACGTCCAAGCGGGCCTGGGTCATCTGGCCCACGAACAGGACCCGGCGGGCACGGCTTCATTCATCCTGCGCAGCTGCGGCATTTGACGCAAATCCACACGCGCTTTGCGGCGCTGAGTCTGTGGTAGTTTCAATGCATGGTGTTGTCGCTCGATTTTTTGTCTTTGCCTTTGTTGGCGGCTGCGGCGCTGGTGTTCATCAGCGTGCTGGCCGGGGTGTTTTCGGCCCGCATCGGCTTTTCTTTCCTGCTGATTTTTTTGGTGGTGGGCATTTTGGCCGGGGTCGATGGCCCGGGCGGTCTGGCCTTTGACGATTTCCGTTTGAGCTTTTGGGTCGGCAACGTGGCCCTGGCCGTGATTTTGCTGGACGGCGGTTTGCGCACCCAGATGGGTACTTTCCGAACGGGCTTGCGGCCCGCGCTTTTGCTGGCCACGCTGGGCGTGGTGCTGTGCACCGCCATCACGGGTGCGGCAGCGTATTGGCTGCTCGATTTGCCCTGGCCGCTGGCCTTGCTGGTGGGAGCCATTGTCGGCTCGACCGATGCGGCGGCGGTGTTTTCGCTGCTCAAGTCCTCCGGCGTGCAACTCAACGAACGCGTGGCCGCCACGCTGGAGATCGAGTCGGGCATGAACGACCCGATGGCGGTCTACCTCACGCTCACCTTCATTGCCATGGCGCTGGCGGTGGGCGGACCCGGCAGCGCGTCACTCGCCTTGTCCGAGGTGCTGCTGTCGCTGCTGCAGCAACTGGGCTGGGGCAGCGTGCTGGGCCTGGGTTGCGGCTGGGCGCTGGCCGAATTGCTCAAACGACTGGGCCGGGGCGAAGACGGCGGCGGCGGTATCCGCGCGCTGCTGATTGTGTCGGGCGGGCTCTCGGTATTTGCTTTCACCACCTGGTTGGGTGGCTCGGGCTTTTTGGCGGTTTACCTGATGGGCGTGGTGGTCGGCAACCGGGCGCGTCGCCAAGTGCGCGCGTCTTTGTCGGCCATGGACGGGTATGCGTGGCTGTCGCAGGCGGGCATGTTCTTGTTGCTGGGGTTGCTGGTCACGCCCTCCGAGTTGCTGCGCACGCTGTGGCCAGCGCTGGGGGTCTCGCTGGTGCTGATGTTGGTGGCCCGCCCGATCTCGGTCTGGCTGTGCCTCAAGCCCCTGCACTTTTCGGGGGGAGAAATCACCTTCATCTCCTGGGTGGGCCTGCGCGGCGCGGTGCCAATTGTGCTGGCGGTGTTTCCGGTCATGGCCGGGGTAGAAGGGGGCAGCATTTACTTCAATGTGGCCTTCACCGTGGTGCTGACCTCGCTGGTGCTGCAAGGCTCCACCATCGCCTGGAGCGCGCGCCGATTGAACGTGGTGGTGCCCGATCTGGACGACACCGAACACGCCCGTTTGGTGTTTGGCGACTTTGTCTTGGTGGCCACCACATCCATGGGCGAGTTGTGCGCGTTTTACGGTTTGGACCTGCCCTGCGATGCCGACAAAACCGTGGGCCAATGGCTGGCCGACAGTTTGCACCGACCGCCCGTGCACGGCGACACGGCGCACCTGGGTCAAGCCGAGATCAGCGTGCGCACCATCCAAGGCAACCGCATCACGCAGGTGGGCATCCGCATCACCTGAGGCGGTTTCCAAACGTCCGGTCTGCCGTTCAGCGCAGAAACTCGGCCACCGCCTTCAACGACAGCTGTGCCGCTTCTTCCTGCGGCAAATGACCGACTTTGGGCCAGGACACCAAACGGCTGCCGGTGATGGCTTGCAGGTAATCGCTGGCATTGCTCACGGGGATCATGGCATCGGCCTCGCCCCAGACCAGCAAGGTGGGCGCTCGGATTTGGCGCAGCAGTGGCCCGGGCTCTTGCAGCACGGTTTGCGCCAAACGGTCGAGCATGGCCTGGCGCGCCCCGGGGGCCAAAATCAAGTCGTGGTAGCGCGTGGTCAAGGCATCGCTGAGCGACTCGGGCTGGGCATAGGCCGCTTGCAAGTTCATGCGTAACAAAGGCTTGGGCAGCACATGGCGCATCAGGCCCAGCGTGGCGGGCACGGCCATGGGTTGGCCGTATTCAAAGCCAAAACTGGCAAAACCATCCGGGGCCACCAGCACCAGTTTGTCGGTGCGCTCGGGGAACTTGGCCGCAAAGGTCCAGGCGATGCGCCCACCCATGGAGTGGCCCACCAGGCTGGCACGGGGCAGACCCAAGTCGTCCAGCAAGGCGATCAGCAGTTGCAAGCTGCGCTCGTCGCGGTAGTCGTGCGCCGGGTCGGGCGGGCTCAGGCCGCTGCCGGGCAAGTCGATGCGCACCACTCGGTGCGTGGCGGCCAGACCCTCGGCCCAGGCGTCCCAGGTCTGCAAACTCGAACCAAAGCCGTGCAACAAAACCACCGCTGGGGCATCCGGTGAGGCATCCGGTGGGACATCAGATGGGGCACCAGATGGAGCACTTTGGGCGGTTCTTTGCGCAGTCCTTTGCTGGGCACCGGGCGGGCCGCTGTCGCGCACATGGAGCTGCCACAGCCCCACCTGGTGGATGTCGGCAGGGGCCGCGAGGTAGCGCGCTTCCAACGTGGCGCGCGGCACATCGGGTGTCCACAACCACAGGGACAGCAGCGTCAAAGCGGTCAGCGCCAGCACGAGCCCGGGCCTCTTCATGCGGCGCAGGCCGCGCGTGTGCATGCGGCGCAAGCCGCTCGCGTGAAATCGGCCATGGCTAGATGGCGAACATGAGCAGCAGCACCATCTGCAGGCCGTAGATGATCATCAGACCCAGTTTGTAGGTGTCACGCAAAGTGTCCGACAGGCGCTGCATCCGGCGGTCCAGCCACCAGTAGGCTGCGCCGCACAGACCGGTCATCAACAAAAAAATCGTGGCCATGAGGGAGGCGGGCATGGGGACTCTCCTGGTGGGGTTGGGCGCTTTAGGGCTGCGCGCCGAAAGGCCCATTGAGCATCACGGTTTGCACGTTCAGCACGGTGGCGATGCTGACCCAGACCCAATAGGTGATGAGCAGCAAACTGGCCCAGCGCGACAGCCGCCACAGGCCCAAAATCAGGGCCAGGATGGACAGCCACAGAAACACCACCTCAAACAGCGCCCAATCGGGGCGCTGCAGCTTGAAGTACAGCGCGCTCCACAAGATGTTGAGCAGCGCATTCGCACCAAACAGCCACGCCACGCGCCGACGCAAAGCGGGGGTGTCGGCCGCCTGCCAGGCCAGCCAACCGCTGATGGCGCACAAGGTGAAAATCGTGGTCCAGATCACACCAAACGCGGCGTCAGGTGGTTTCCAGGTCGGGTGCTTGAGCGCGAAGTACCACGGCCCCAGATCGGTCAGGGCACCGCCAATGCCCGCCGTGGCATAGCTCAGCGCAAAGGCCACCGCCAAACGGGTGAAAGCTTGTTTGTTCATGGGCAGCATTGTCATCGGACCCAAGCCGCAGGCCCTGTGTCCCAGCGCACCCCAGGCATCACGTTCGCGCCAGACCCAGCAGGTGGGCCATGTCCTTGAGGAAGATGCGCACATGGGCCATCGGGTCCTTGCGCGCCAGCTCCTTGTTCATGTAGGACTCAAACGTCAGGCGCTGCACATCACGGTCTTCGCAGATCTTGACGAATTTCTCGCGGCGGCGGTCGCTCTGGTACCAGAAGTACTGCATCACGCCCAAGATCCAGAACACCCGACCGTGCTGCTTCATGAAACTCTTGCGGCCCTGTTTCAGGCAGGCGCTGTCGCCGGTTTTGAGGGCTTGATGGGTGGCCTGCGCCACGCGCCGGGCGCAGTCCATGGCGTAGTAAATGCCTTCACCCGACGACGGGGCCACCACACCAGCGGCGTCGCCAATCACCACCACGTCTCGGCCGTTGTCCCATTGTGGCAAGGGTTTGAGCGGAATCGGCGCGCCTTCGCGGCGCAAAGTGGGCGCATGGGTCAGACCCGCAATTTCACGCAAGCGCGCCGTGGCGCTGCGCAACGAGTAACCCTTGTCGGCGCTGCCCATGCCCACGCTCATGGTCTTGCCGTGCGGGAAGACCCAGCCGTAAAAGTCGGGCGAGACCTCGCCCTGGTAGTAGACGTCGCAGCGCGCTGCGTCATAACCCGGCTGGCCCACGGGCGACGCGATGATCTCGTGGTACGCGAAGACGTATTTGGTCTTGTGCGCGTTGGGAATGGCCTGGCGCGCCACTTCCGAGCGTGCACCGTCAGCCCCCACCACCATGCGGGTGGACACTTTGACGGGCAGTGCGTGCTCGGCGGCCGCGTGCTCTTTGGGTGTGACCGGGGTGTAGTGCACCCACAACTGACCGCTGTCGTCGTGCTGCAGCTTGTCAAAAACGGCTTGGCAGCGCACCGCGCCCGACCCGGCAGCACGTTCGCGCAAATATTCGTCAAATTCATCGCGGTCCACCATGCCGACAAAGCCGTTGTCGATGGGGATGTCCACCTTGTTGTCGGACGGCGAAATCATTCGGGCGCAACGCACCTTGGCCACCAGCAGGTGGTCAGGGATGTCGAAGTCCTGGATCAGGCGCGGCGGGATCGCGCCCCCGCAGGGCTTGGTGCGGCCCTGGCGGTCGAGCAACAACACGCGCCATCCCTGGCGCACCAAATCGTGTGCGGCGGTGGCCCCGGAAGGCCCGCCCCCCACCACGACCACGTCGTAATCGGTCTGGTTCATGAGCTTGACCCACCTTTCAGCAATACGGGACCCTCAAAACGCAAGCGCTGACGCTGTGCAGGCCCGGCGCGCAGGCGCGAAGCCACCGCTGCCGACACCGCAAACATGAGCGCTTGCATGCCAAACACGGCCGCATAGGCCGTGCGTTGTTCACCCAACAGGGCATGGGCCAGGTCGCTGGCAGCCGTGCCCAGCAAACCACCCAGACCAAAGGCCGCCGCTTGCGCCGCGCCCCACAAACCCATGCGCGTGCCTTCACGGCCCGGCCCGCCTTCACCGGCCAGGCGCATCATGGTGGCAATGGCGGCGATGGAAAACGCGCCATTGGCCACACCCAAAAACACCACATTGGCCTTGAGCGGCCAGACCTCGGCCATGGCCGAGCTGACCAAGCCCAGCGTGGCCAGCGCCGACACCAGGCAGCCGCCCACCATCCAGGCCTGTACCGAACCCAGGCGTCCGGCCACCCAGCGAGACCCTGCGCCCGCCACCGCCAGCATGCCGATCAGCACGCCCATGTGGTGCCAGCCCGAGAGTTGTGTGGTCTGCCCCGGCGTGAAGCCGTGCACCGCGCCCGCAAAGGGCTCCAAAATCAAATCCTGCGCGCTGTAGGCCAGCATGGACATGAACACGAACACGGTGAAGGTGCGCGCGGCAGGTTCGGTCCAGACCTCTTGAAAAGCCTCTTTGAAGTTCTGTTTTTGCAGGTGTTCGCTGGCGGCGTTTTGAACAGGCATGGCACCAGCATCCACCGGTTTTTCAAGGCCCCACAAACACAGCGCCGTGATGAGCGCCGTGATCACACTCAGGCCCGCCGAAACCTGCAGCAAGACCTGCGGGCTGTAGGGGTCGATCAGTTTGCCCACCACACCGGCCGTGACGGCAAAACCCACGATCATCATCAGCCACACGGTGGTGGCCGCAGGTGCCCGCCGCTCGTCGGGCACGCGCTTGGCCATCAGGGCCAGGAGCGAGGTGCCGCAAGCGCTCACGCCCAAACCGATCAGGCTGAAAGACAGCCAAGCCAGCAAAGCGCCATAGACAGGCTCGGTCGCCATCCACACCGTGGCTGAGGCTGCCATCACGCCCCCCACGCCCAGCACCAGCATGCCGCCCATCATCCAGGGCGTGCTGCGCCGCCCCTTGTCAGACCCGAAACCCATGCGCGGACGCACCATTTGCACCGCGTAATGCCAGGCCACCAAAAAGCCCGGCAGCAAGGCGGGCAGCGCCAGCTCGACCACCATGATGCGGTTGAGGGTGGACGTGGTCACCACCACCACCGCCCCCAGGCAGGCCTGGATCAAACCCAGACGGATGATTTGGAACCAGCCAAACATGGACGTATTCAACGGTGTGCTCATGCCAACCCCTGTAGATGCAATTGGCGCAGGCCCCAGGCGCTGACCATCATGCCGCTGACAAACAGCGGCACGCCAAAGGCGCTGACGTGCAAGGCACGCTCGACCGGCTGCCGTAAAAATCGGGCCATCAGGGGCCACTGTGCCAAGCCCAACGCCAGCACCGCCGCAGCGTGCCAGGGCAGTTGCCAATTCAGTAGCAAAGCCGCCACCGCCACTTGCGGCAAAAACATGAACAGGCAGGCGGCGCGCGCCGCGCCCAAAGCACCCAGTTGCACCGGCAGTGAGGCCACGCCCATGCGGCGGTCGCCTTCGATGGCCTTGAAATCGTTGAGCGTCATGATGCCGTGCGCCCCCACGCTGTACAGCAGCGCCAGCGTCAGCGAATGCGGCCCCGGCCAGGCACCGCCCAACATGACAGCGGTGCCGGTCAGCCAGGCCAGCCCTTCGTAGCTCAGGGCGCAGGCGGCATTGCCCCACCAGCCGTTGTTTTTCAGGCGCACAGGGGGTGCGCTGTACGCCCACGACAGCGCAATCGCCAGGCCGCAGGCCGCAAAGCCCCAGGGCCCCATGAGCGTGGCCCAGACCAGCGACAGCCCTGTCCAGGCGATGGCAATGCCCAAACCCCAGCGACCGGGCATGCGCCCCGAAGGAATGGGTCGGTTCGGTTCGTTGATGGCGTCCACATGCCGGTCAAACCAGTCGTTCACGGCCTGGCTGCTGGCACACACCAGCGGACCCGTGAGCACCAGGCCCAGCAGCAACAAAGCCCAATTCGCGCCCAAGTCCTGGCCCGAAGCCACCACCCCGCAGGCAAAAGCCCACATGGGTGGGAACCAGGTGATGGGTTTGAGGAGCTCCGCCACCGTGCCCAGCGCAGGCCGGGTGCGAGGCGGTGTCAGGGCGAGGGGCGGCGTGTCCATGCCCCCATTGTGGAGAGCGTTTTTAAAATGTCAACCGGGATTGACACTTAGTGTCAATCAAATCAGACAAACCTCAGTGGCTGTCGACCTCGGCTTCGGCCACCATGCCAAAGCGGCGCAGTTTGACGTACAGGCTTTGCCGCGACAAACCCAGCATTTCCGCCGCCGAAGCGCGGTTGTTGTGGGTCAGCTCCAGCGCCGCTTCGATGCACAGGCGCTCAATGGTGTCCACCGTCTCGCCCACGATGTCCTTGATCGGGCGACGCCCGACCAGTTGCGACAACTCGGCAAACGGGTTCACCTGACTTTGCGCCAGGGACGCACCGCCTTGCAGCCTGCGGTCCATGTCGCGCACAAAAAAGGCGTACATCGGCTCGGGCCGGGCCAGGCACACCGCCGACACCTCGACCGGCAAGGTCATGCCCGACAGGGTGCGCACTTCGGTGGCGAAATTGCGCACCGGCAGCTGCTGGCGCAAGCTGGTGTTCAGCACGCCCCAGTCGACTGCGCCGCGCAACAGCCAGCGCTCCATGTTCTGGCCCACCACCTGCGAAGAGGCCGTCAGGCCCAGCAAGGCCATGCCTTCTTCGTTGACACTTTTGATGACACCCGAGGTATCGGTCAGCAACCAGCCGTCCGGGAAATGCGCCATGGCCTCACTGAGCACCAAGGAAGAATGGGGGTCGTGGCGTGGCTCAGCCGCGGTCTCGCGGGTCACCAGGCGCACCAGAAACTGCGCCCCGCCCTCCTGACGGAACACCGTGGCCGACACGGTCCAGGCCGATGGCAAACCGGCCACCCGGGCCGAGCACATCTCGATGCGGCCCGTGGCCAGCGCCATGCGCAGCAGCGACTGCACCTCGCCCTGGCTGTCGGCTTCAAAACATTCGCGCACATCGCGGCCCACCAGGCGCTTGCCCGCATCTTTCAGCAGGGACTGCGCGCCCACATTGGCCTCCAGCACGCGCTGGGTGTTGGCGTCCACCATCAACACCGCCTCGGACGAGGTGTCA
Source organism: Limnohabitans sp. 2KL-1 (assembly GCF_003063435.1). Lineage (GTDB taxonomy): Bacteria > Pseudomonadota > Gammaproteobacteria > Burkholderiales > Burkholderiaceae_C > Limnohabitans_A. The sequence continues at coordinate 49,360 of NZ_NESL01000012.1, forward strand.
AACAGCACGCGGTAGCGCGCCTCGATGTGGCGCAGGCGCAAATAATCGCGCTCCATGGACTGCTGGGTTTCCACTAGGCGGCGCTGCAACTCGGCCAGGCTTTCCAGGTCACGGCCCATGGCCAGCAGTTTGCCGCCACCCAGGGGCAACACCACATATTGCAAGGCCACCTCATTGCCCATGGGCGAGGTGTGGTTGACATGCCGCCAACGCATCAACTCGGGGGCCCCTTGGGACTGCAGCATTTCCTGGATCTTTATGCGGCTCTCGCTGGTGACGGTATCGATCCAACGGCGGCCCATCCAGGCCTGGCAACCCAAAGCCGCCAGGGTGTCACGCCCGGTAGAGACGTCCTCGATCACCCCCAGCGGGTCCATGACCAAGGTCACATCCGACACCACCCCCAGCAACTGGGAGAAGGTGGATGGGTCCAGAGAGGGAAGCTTCATGTTGTAAACCAAACGGGTTTGAGCATCAGGAAGTTGACACTTGAATTTGTCATACAAGTATAGTCTTATAGACAGTGCTCAGGCCTATGCCCTTGCATTTTGAATGTAATGAAACGCACATGGGCAGCATGTCATGAGGCTCTGGTGTGCCCCAAAGGCATGCATTGTTGGACCCAGGCCACCGTGGCCGGGGCGTCCTCGGCCACCACTTGGGCAGCGATGCCTTTCAGGCAGGCAGGTTCGCGCAGGGCCATCGCCCCCCCCAGAAACAGGCGCAAACTCAGGTTATCCGCGCCCGCCTTGAGCTGCGGCAACAAGTTGGCCAAGGTGTCCAGGTGCCGGTCGGTGCTCACCGAGATGCCGACCGCATCAAACCAGTCCGACTGGAACAGTCGCTTGAATTCGGCCACGTCCTGCGGCACACCCAAGGTCACCATCCAGCCCGCACGCTTGAAGAATTCGCTGAGCATGAACAAACCCATGCTGTGCTGGGCCCCGGGCTCGGTCAGCAAAAGCAGGCTCCAGCCGTTGCGAGCCTGTGGCGCTTCTTGCAAAAATTCGGCGCTGAAGTCGTGCAGCAACTGCTGCAAATGCGTGGAGGCGATGGTGGTCATCGCGAAATCGAGGCGGTCGGCGCTCCACCACTCACCCAGCAAACGGGCACAAGGTGTGATGCCTTGGATATAGATGTCTTCGAGCGACTGCCCCTGGCGTTGCCAACCAAAGACCACCTGCCGCGCCGCGTCCAGCCCTTGCAGACAGGCCTGCGCCAGGATCTGAACCTGCGCCGTGTCCAGCGCGGACTTGCCGGTGAACGAGGTACCACCCACCAGACGTGGGCCAACGGGCGCACCGCGCCTGAGCGCTTCAGGCATGTGACTCGCCAGTCCCGACTCCAACGGCGGTGACTGCGAATTTTCAAAACTGTATTGAGCCATGACAAGCACCGATCATCAGAGGGATACACCAGCGGCAGGCTCCTGGGGATCGGAGTGCTCGTCGCAAGAGTTGCGTTGGGCCGGGCACCGGAATGCCCCTGCACAACACAGGCTTGAGTGTGAGTGTGTCGGGAGTACTTGTATTTAGTGTAAACCCTAGCATTCGCAAATATTGTCAATTTATGTTGACACACTGTATGTCCAGACTTACATTCATCACAAGCCCACCCACCCACCCAATCAGGTCCTCCATGCCCGCTTCCTCCCCCCAGGTTTTGTACACGCCAGCGCAACGCGCCCGGCGTGACGCGACCGCCTGGACGCTGGTGCAAGGCATCCTGGCCCCGGTGCAGTTCCTGATTTTTGGCATCAGCCTGTATTTGGTGCTCAACAGCCTGCACACCGGCGAGCACACCGACTGGGCCCTGGCCTCGGTGGTGCTGAAAACCGTGGTGCTCTACGCCATCATGGTCACCGGCGCGATCTGGGAAAAAGTGGTCTTCGGCCAGTACCTGTTCGCTCCCGCCTTCTATTGGGAAGACGTGGTCAGCATGGGGGTGATGGCCCTGCACACCGCCTATGTCTGGGCTTGGTGGCAAGGCGTCTGGAGCGCCAACGACTTGTTGCTTCTGGCCCTGGCCGCGTACGGCAGCTACGCCATCAACGCCGCGCAATACATCCGCAAGCTGCGCATGGCGCGGCTGCAAAAACCCTCCCTATCACTGCCCGACACGGGCGCACAGGCCAGCACATGAGCACTGTCATCCCGATCCGCGCAGAAACTTCTGGTTGCACCGACGTCGTACCTTTGGTCGAACGCGGCCAGCGCGAGGTGTTTTGCGGCTTGACCGGCATCATCTGGCTACACCGCAAGATTCAAGACGCCTTTTTTCTGGTGGTGGGCTCACGCACCTGCGCACACCTGATCCAGTCGGCCGCGGGCGTGATGATCTTTGCCGAACCCCGCTTTGGCACCGCCATCATCGACGAGCGCGACCTCGCGGGCCTGGCCGATGTGCACGAAGAACTCGACCGCGTGGTCGGCCAGTTGCTGGCCCGCCGCCCCGACATCCGCTTGCTGTTCTTGGTGGGCTCTTGCCCATCAGAAGTCATCAAGCTCGATCTGTCGCGCGCCGCCGAGCGCCAAAACCAGATCCACCACCCCGCCGTGCGCGTGCTCAACTACTCGGGCAGCGGCATCGAAACCACCTTCACCCAAGGCGAAGACGCTTGTCTTGCCGCCATGGTCCCTGGTTTGCCGACAAGCGCTGAAACCGCCCCCGCCCTGATGGTGGTCGGCACCCTGGCCGATGTGGTGGAAGACCAGATGCGCAGCCTGTTCGATCGCATGGGTTTGCAAGTCAGCTTCTTCCCACCGCGCAACAGCCAGGCCATGCCGGTGGTTGGCCCGAACACCCGCTATTTGTTGGCCCAGCCTTTTTTGGCCGACACGGCACGCGCCCTGCAGTCACGCGGTGCGCAGCATTTGCCAGCGCCCTTCCCGCTGGGCGTAGAAGGCACGACCGCCTGGCTGCAAGCGGCCGCGACCGAGTTCGGTGTGGCCCCCGAGGTGTTTGAGCAAGCCACCGCTGCCCCACGCCAGCGCGCCGAAAAAGCCCTGGCCGTGCAACGCCAAATGCTGCAAGGCCAGCGCATCTTTTTCTTCCCCGACTCGCAGCTCGAAATTCCGCTGGCGCGTTTTGTGCACCGCGAACTGGGCATGGATTTGGTGGAAGTGGGCACGCCCTATTTGCATCGTCAGCACATGGCCGCCGAACTCGCGCTCATGCCCGCAGGCACACGCATCAGCGAAGGCCAGGACGTGGACCTGCAGCTCGACCGCTGCATCGCCGATGCGCCCGACCTCGTGGTCTGCGGGCTCGGTTTGGCCAACCCGCTCGAAGCCCAGGGCATCACCACCAAGTGGGCGATTGAGTTGGTCTTCACACCCATTCAAGGCTACGAACAAGCGGCCGATTTGGCCGGACTGTTCAGCCGCCCCCTCAAACGCCGCCTGAAGCTGGCGGCATAAGGCGCAGGAACACCCCATGCAACTGACGCTCTGGACTTACGAAGGACCGCCCCATGTGGGCGCGATGCGCGTGGCCACCGCCATGACGGACGTGCACTACGTGCTGCACGCCCCCCAAGGCGACACCTACGCCGACCTGCTGTTCACCATGATCGAGCGCCTGCCGCGCCGCCCACCCGTCACCTACACCACCTTCCAGGCGCGCGATCTGGGCGGCGACACGGCCGAGCTGTTCAAAGACGCTGCCCGCCAAGCCATGGCGCGCTTCAACCCCGCTGCCATGTTGGTGGGCTCGTCCTGCACGGCGGAGTTGATTCAGGATGACCCGGGCGGTTTGGCCCAAGCCCTGCAACTGACCATCCCCGTGGTAGCCTTGGAGTTGCCCTCTTACCAGCGCAAGGAAAACTGGGGCGCGAGCGAAACCTTTTACCAACTGTGCCGCCACCTGATGCACAAACCCGCCGCCGATAAGCCCGCGAAGGTCAGACCCACTTGCAACATCTTGGGCCCCAGCGCCCTGGGCTTTCGCCACCGCGACGACGTCAAGGAAATCACGCAACTGCTGAACCAACTCGGTGTCGATGTCGCGGTGGTCGCACCTTTGAGCGCCAGCGTGGCCGACGTGCAAAAGCTGGCCGAAGCCGACTTCAACGTGGTGCTCTACCCCGAAATTGGCATGGCCGCCGCGCAGTGGTTGCAACGCCAGTTCGACCAGCCCTACACCAAGACCGTGCCCTTGGGCAGCCACGCCACACGCGACTTCATCGCCGAAGTCTGCACGCTGACTGGCCTGCCCCAGCCCGCACAAGACCCGAGCAACGCCCACGCCCACTGGTACGCCAAGTCGGTCGACTCGACCTACCTGACCGGCAAGCGGGTCTATATTTTTGGCGACGCCACGCATGTGGTGGCCGCGGCCCGCATCGCCAGCCAAGAGATGGGTTTTGAGGTGGTGGGCCTGGGCACTTACAGCCGTGAATTTGCACGCGAAGTGCGCGACTGCGCCAAACGCTACGGCGTCGAAGCCCTGATCACCGACGACTACCTGGAAGTCGAAACCCAGATCAACGCGCTGCAGCCCGAGCTGATCTTGGGCACGCAGATGGAGCGCCACATCGCCAAGCGCCAGGGCATTCCGTGCGCGGTGATTTCGGCCCCGGTGCATGTGCAGGACTTCCCCGCCCGCTATGCGCCGCAGATGGGTTTTGAAGGCGCGAACGTGCTGTTCGACACCTGGGTGCACCCGCTGATGATGGGCTTGGAAGAGCACCTGATCGGCATGTTCCGCGAAGACTTCGAGTTCCACGCCGGTGCTGCGCCCTCGCATTTGGGCAGCACGCGGCCTGCGGCAGAGAACGTGGCACCCGTCAGAACTGAACCTGCTGCCGCAACCCCAGCGCCCACAGCCGTTGCGCAGGCACCGGTCAGCACCGCCGCCCCCACACTTTCTACCGACGGCATCCAAGCCAAAGGCTTGACAAGCGACGGTGTCAAAGCCGTCGCCGCCCCCGCCCAAGCCGCTTCGAACCAGGCCACCTGGAGCCCCGAAGCCGAAAAGGAGCTGGGCAAGATCCCGTTCTTTGTGCGGGGCAAAGCGCGCCGCAACACCGAGCGATTTGCCCAAGACCTGGGCGTGGCGACGATCACCGTGGAGACGCTCTACGATGCCAAAGCCCATTACAGCCGGTAAACAGGCCACCTCAACACCGCGCATGAGCGTGGTGCTGTTGACCATGGACAGCCACCTGGCCAGCGCCGCCGAGAGCGCTGCCGAACGCCTGGCGCGCGACCTGCCTGGCCTGCACCTGCAAACCCACAGCGCATCGGCCTGGCGCGACAGCGACAAAGCCCTGTCCGCGTGCTTGGCCGCTGTGGCGCAGGCCGACTTGGTCATCGTCACCATGCTGTTCATGGAAGACCATTTCCTGCCGGTGCTTGATGCCCTGCAGGCACGCCGCGATCACTGCGACGCCATGGTCTGCATCATGTCGGCTCCGCAAGTCACGCAGCTCACCCGCATGGGCAAGCTGGTCATGGGACGCGAATCGAGTGGCCTGATGGCCTTGCTCAAAAAGCTGCGCCCCAGCGCCAAAAACAAAGACACGGGTTCGGAGACCGGTGCACCGTCGAGCGCCGGGGCCAAACAAATGGCCATGCTGCGCCGCCTGCCCAAGTTGCTGCGTTTCATCCCCGGCACCGCCCAAGACCTGCGCCTGTTCTTTTTGACCATGCGTTACTGGCTGGCGGGGTCAGAGCACAACATCGAGCACCTGGTCAAAACCCTGGTGCACCGCTACGCCCAAGGCCCACGCGAGCCGCTGCGCGCCCTGGCCCAACCCGAAGACCCGATCGAATACCCCGAGGTGGGCCTGTACCACCCGCAGATGAAAAACCGCATCAGCGAACAGCTGAGCGACCTGCCTGGCCACGGCCGCAAAGACCAGCCTGCCGTGGGTCTGTTGCTGCTGCGCTCGTATTTGCTGGCCGGCAACACCGCGCATTACGACGCGGTCATCCATTCACTGCAAGCGCGCGGCCTGCGTGTCATCCCCGCTTTTGCCAGCGGCCTGGACGCCCGCCCGGCCATGGACCGCTTTTTCAAGCAAGGCACAGGCGCGAAGATCCAATCCTTGGTGTCCCTCACCGGTTTCTCGCTCGTCGGTGGCCCGGCCTACAACGACGCCAGCGCCGCCGAAGTAGCGCTCAGCGAACTCGATGTGCCCTACATCGCTGCACACCCGCTGGAGTTTCAATCGATCGAGCAGTGGGGCGACTCCACACGCGGCCTCTTGCCCGTGGAAAACACCATCATGGTGGCCATCCCCGAACTGGACGGCTCGATCTTGCCCATGGTCTACGGTGGCCGCCCTGGCCCTGCCGGTCAAACCTGCCACGGCTGCGACAAGCGCTGCACCTTCCCCAGCGGCCCGCGCAGCCAAGACATGTTCACCTGCAGCGAACGCACCGAGATGCTCACCGCCCGCGTCGAGCGCCTGGTGCGCCTGCGCGATAAGCCACGAGCCGATCGCAAGCTGGCCATCGTGCTGTTCAACTTCCCGCCGAATGCAGGCAGCGTGGGCACGGCCGCATACCTGTCGGTGTTCCAGTCGCTCTTCAACACCTTGCAGCGCTTGTCGCTCGAAGGCTACCAAGTGACCTTGCCCGCCAGCGTGGACGACTTGCGCGAGCGCCTGCTGCAAGGCAACGCCAGCCAGTACGGCACGCAAGCGAATGTGCTGCACGCGATCGACACCGGCCACCATGTGAAAAACGAGCGCTGGTTGAATGAGATCGAAGCGCAGTGGGGACCTGCCCCCGGCAAGCACCTGACGAATGGCCAGTCGATCTTTGTTTTGGGCGCAGACTTTGGCCAGGTGGTGGTCACGGTGCAACCGGGTTTTGGCTACGAAGGCGACCCGATGCGCCTGCTGTTCGAAACCGGCTGCGCCCCCACCCACGCCTTCAGCGCCTTCTACCGCTACCTGCGCGACGACTACGCCGCCGACGCGGTGCTGCACTTTGGCACGCACGGCGCGCTCGAGTTCATGCCCGGCAAACAAACCGGCTTGTCGGCACAGTGCTGGCCCGACCGCTTGATCGGCGCCCTGCCCAACGTCTACCTGTATGCCGCCAACAACCCGTCCGAAGGGGCCCTTGCCAAGCGCCGGGGCGCGGCCACTTTGGTGAGCTACCTCACGCCCTCGCTCACGCACTCGGGTCTCTACAAAGAACTGATCAGCCTGCAGCAATCCATTGAGCGCTGGCAACAAATGGGCCCCGATCAAGCGCAGGACCGCGAAAGCCTGACCACACTGATCCGCGAACAAGCACAAAGCATCGACTTGTCCGTTCCAGCCCATCAGGCGGCAGACCCCACCGCCTGGATCGAGCAACTGCAAAACCAGCTGCTGGAACTCGAATACGCCCTCATCCCCGAAGGCCTGCACGTCATGGGCCAGGCCCCCACCCGCGAGCAGCGCTTGGGCACCCTCAAAGTCATGGCCGATGCCATGGGCTTGACCGGCGCTCAAAACGCCAGCTTGATGGAAGCCTTGGTGGACGGTGCGAGCGAAGCGCAACTGAACGCACAGTTCAGCACCGACTTACCCGCTGGCGACAAAGCCCAATCCGAGACGCTGCGGCAGCTGGTGCGCAGCAACCGCCTGCTGGGCGAAGACCACGAAATGCAAGGCCTCATGCGCGCCCTCGATGGCCGCTATTTGCAACCCGCCCCCGGCGGCGACCTGATCCGCAACGCCAACGTCTTGCCCACCGGGCGAAACCTGCACGGCCTCGACCCGTTTCGCATGCCGTCTGCCTTTGCCGTGCGCGACGGCATGCGCCAAGCCGACAAACTCTTGGCCCGTTACCAGCAAGACCACCAGGCCCTGCCCGAGACCGTGGCCATGGTGCTGTGGGGCACCGACAACCTCAAGACCGAAGGCAGCCCCATGGCGCAGGCCTTGGCCTTGATGGGCGCCGCCCCGCGCTTTGACAGCTACGGCCGCTTGGCTGGCGCGCAGCTGATTCCTTTGGCCGAATTGGGTCGCCCCCGCATCGACGTGGTCATCACCTTGTCGGGCATCTTCCGCGACCTGCTGCCGATGCAAATCCGCTTGTTGGCCGAGGCCGCGTTTTTGGCGGCCAACGCCAATGAACCCGTTGAGCAAAACTTTGTGCGCCAACATGCTCTGGCCTACCTGGCCGAGCACGAAGGCAGCACCATGGAGTGCGCCGCACTGCGCGTGTTCGGCAACACCGAAGGTGCGTACGGCGCGAACGTGAACCACTTGATCGACAGCAGCTGCTGGGAAAACGAAAACGAGCTGGGCGACGCCTTCACCCAGCGCAAAGGCTTTGCCTACGGCCGAGAAGGCCGCCCAGTGCGCAACACATCGGTGCTGCAAAGCGCACTGGCCAGTGTCTCGCTGACCTACCAAAACCTCGACTCGGTCGAGCTGGGCGTGACCAGCATCGACACCTACTTTGACACCCTGGGCGGCATCAGCCGCGCCGTGCTGCAGGCCAAGCACCAGCGCGACGGTAATGCCGCCGAAGCGCCACCTGTGTTCATTGGCGACCAGACCCAAGGCGACGGCGTGGTGCGCAGCCTGACCGAACAAGTGGCGCTGGAAACCCGCAGCCGCATGCTCAACCCCAAGTGGCACGAAAGCATGCTGCAACACGGCTATGAGGGCGTGCGCCAGATTGAGGCGCACCTCACCAACACCATGGGCTGGTCGGCCACCACGGGGCAAGTGCAACCCTGGGTCTACCAGCAGCTGGCCCAGACCTTTGTGCTGGACCCTGCCATGCGCGAGCGCATGGCCCAGCTCAACCCCACCGCATCGGCCAAAGTGGCCAACCGCCTGCTGGAAGCTACGCGCCGCCAGTACTGGCAACCCGACGCCGAGACCATGACAGCCCTGCTGCGTGCCGGTGAAGAACTTGAAGACCGCCTTGAAGGCATACAAGAAGGACTCCCAGCATGATCGAAACCACCAGCATTCCGGTGAACAGCATCCAGAGGGTCCGTGGGGCCGATGGCGAGGGCAGCGTGCAGTTCCAGATGGACCCCACGGTCAAAATCGGCACCGCCAAGGTGTTTGCGGTCTACGGCAAGGGCGGCATCGGCAAAAGCACCACGTCCTCCAACCTGTCGGTCGCCTTCAGCAAGTTGGGCAAGCGCGTGCTGCAAATCGGCTGCGACCCCAAGCACGACTCCACCTTCACCCTGACCAAAAAGCTCATGCCCACCGTGATCGACGCACTCGAAACGGTGGACTTTCATGCCGAAGAGCTGCGCCTCGATGACTTTGTGTTCAAAGGCTACAACGGCGTGATGTGTGTGGAAGCCGGTGGCCCGCCTGCCGGCACCGGCTGCGGTGGTTACGTGGTCGGCCAGACCGTCAAATTGCTCAAAGAACACCACCTGCTCGAAGACACCGACGTGGTGATTTTTGACGTGCTGGGCGACGTGGTCTGCGGTGGTTTTGCCGCCCCGCTGCAACACGCCGACCGGGCGCTGATCGTGACCGCCAACGATTTCGACTCCATCTTTGCGATGAACCGCATCGTGCAAGCGATTGGTGCCAAGGCCAAAAACTACAACGTGCGTTTGGGCGGCGTGATCGCCAACCGCAGCGATGCGACCGACCAAATCGACAAGTACAACGCGGTCACCGGTCTCAAAACCATGGCGCACTTTCCCATGCTCGACGAGATACGCAAGAGCCGTTTGCAAAAGTGCACCCTGTTCGAGCTGGAACCCACTCCCGCCGTCAAAGCCGTGCAAGACGAGTACATGCGCTTGGCCGCTGCCCTGTGGCTGGGGGCCGACCCGCTGCCGTCGATCCCGATGAAAGACCGCGACATTTTTGACCTGCTGGGTTTTGACTGATCCGCACGCCAAAACTCGCACAGAAAGCACGCCATGAATACCACCGCCTACGAACAACGCCGCAGCCAGATCGAGCACTACTTTGACCGCACCGCGGCCGATGCCTGGGCGCGATTGACCTCGAACGAGCCGGTGGGCCGCATCCGCGCCACGGTGCGGGCCGGGCGCGACACCATGCGCGAAACCCTGCTGTCGTGGTTGCCACAAGACATGCGTGGTCTGCGCGTGCTGGATGCCGGTTGTGGCACTGGCGCGCTGGCCCTGCAAGCGGCCCTGCGCGGGGCCGAAGTGGTGGCGATTGATTTGTCACCCACTCTGGTCAAGCTCGCTGCCGAACGCATGGCCGCCGAACACCCCACCCTGCCCGGCTCGGTGGAATTTTTGTCGGGCGACATGCTCAGCCCCGACTTAGGACACTTTGACCATGTGGTCTGCATGGACTCGCTCATCCACTACGACAGCGACCAAATCGCCGAAGCGCTGGCCGGGTTGGCGCAGCGCACCCGCGGCTCCATGGCCTTCACCTTTGCGCCGCGCACCCCACTCTTGGCCCTGATGCACAGCGCGGGCCGTCTGTTTCCGCGCAGCGACCGCTCGCCCTCTTTGTCACCCGTGGCGCACGCCGACTTGCTGCAACGCATGCAAAACCACCCCGAGTTGCAGGGCTGGCAAGGCGCACGCATCCAGCGCGTAGCCAGCGGCTTTTACACCTCACAAGCCTGGGAGTGGACCCGCTCATGAAACTGCGCGTCCCCATGCCCCGCTGGTTCACCGCTTACGGCACGCGCTTCATGCCGTTTGCCGATGCGGCCTCGCCCGAGCTGCCGATGGCGCGCTTGCTGCGCCTGTCGCTGTTCCAAGTGGTGATCGGCATGGTCACAGCGCTCTTGGTGGGCACGCTCAACCGGGTCATGATTGTGGAGCTGCAAGTGCCCGCCTGGTGGGTTGCTTTGGCGGTCGCCATCCCCATGGTGTTTGCGCCGCTGCGCACCCTGATCGGCTACCGCAGCGACACGCACCCCTCGGCACTGGGCCTGCGCCGCATCCCTTATTTGTGGACCGGCACCTTGCTGCTGTTTGGTGGCCTGTCCATCATGCCGTTTGCCTTGTTGCTGCTGTCCGAGCCCGACCACACCAACGTCTGGGTCGGGCAAGTGGGCGCGTGCCTGGCCTTTGTGCTGGTGGGCGCGGGCATCCAGGTCACGCAAACCGCTGGCATGGCGCTGGCACACGACTTGGCCAGCGACGACAAACGCCCCCGCGTGGTGGCCTTGCTCTACAGCATGCTGCTGGTGGGCATGATCGCCAGCAGCGCGGTGTTCGGTCTGGTGCTCAGTGACTTCAATCCACAGAGACTCATTCAGATGGTGCAAGGCTGCGCCGTGATGGTGGCGGTGATGAACCTGGCCTCGCTCTGGAAACAAGAGGCCCGAAGTGCCAAGCGCGGTCGCCGCGAAGCCGGTGGTTTTGCCAGCAGCTGGCGTGACCTGATGGCCCAGCCCCAAATGCGCCGCTTCTTGTGGACCCTGGGCATCGGCACCTTCGCCTTCAACATGCAAGACATCGTGCTGGAGCCTTATGCCGCCGAAATCCTGAAGCTTGACGTGGGCGCCACCAGCGCCCTCACGGCCTTGAGTGCCGGTGGCGCTTTGCTGGCTTTCCTCGTGTCAGCCCGCTGGTTGTCCGGCGGCATGCACGCCTGCCGCCTGGCCAGCTTGGGTGTGCTGCTGGGCTTGCCCGCGTTTGCGATGGTGATTTTTTCGGGCCCGCTCGAAGCGGCCTGGATGTTCCGCATCGGCGTGGGCCTGATCGGTTTCAGCGGCGGTTTGTTTTCTGTCGGGATGCTGGTCACGGCCATGGGCATGGCGGCAGATGGCAGCCCGCTCGGCCACCTGGGCGGTCTGGTCATCGGCACCTGGGGCGCGGTGCAAGCCACCAGCGCGGGTGCGGCCATGGCTCTGGGCGGGGCTGTGCGCGATGGCGTGTCAGTGTTGGCCATGTCGGGCGCATTGGGCGAGGTGCTGGTCACCCCCATCACTGCCTACAGCTTCGTCTACCACCTGGAAATGTATTTGTTGTTTGTCGTGCTGGTGGCCTTGGGCCCCATGTTGCGTGCGAGCCGTCTGGCCGCACGCGCAGCGGCCCCCCAAACCGGCACCCACCAACCCTTTGGCCTGGCGCAACTGCCGGGCTGATGCACCGATTTTTTGAAGGAGACAGCCATGGAAACAGGCGCAATCACCCAGTACATCGATGTGGCCCAAATCGTGTTGTACATGTTTTGGGCATTCTTTGCGGGGCTGATTTATTACCTCTTGCGTGAAAACCACCGCGAGGGCTACCCCATGGATTCGGGCCGCGAGAACGGCCCCAAGATCGAAGGTTGGCCACCCGTGCCCGAGCCCAAGGCCTTCAAGACGCAAGACGGCCACACCTACTTGTCGCCCGACTTGGCCCGCCCAGACGGCAGCTACAGCGGCCAACCCACCCACGGCTGGAACGGTGCCCCCCTGGAGCCCGTGGGCGATCCGCTCTTGGCAGGCGTAGGCCCCGGTGCCTGGGCCATGCGCGCCGACATCCCCGATGCAGACCCGCATGGTCATCCCAAAATCGTGCCCCTGCGCGTGGCGACTGACCACTCGGTGGCCAAACAAGACGTGGACCCGCGTGGCTTGCCCGTCTGGGGCGCTGACAAGGTCGTGGCCGGTACCGTGGTGGATCTGTGGGTCGACCGCATGGAGATGATGTTCCGCTACGCCGAAGTGCAATTGGCGAACTCCGACAAGCGCGTGCTGCTGCCCATGACGTTTGCGCGCATCAAGAAAGACGGCACGCATGTGCAGGCGATTTTGGGTCACCAGTTCGTGAACGTGCCGCAAACCAAATCGAACGCGCAGATCACCTTGCTCGAAGAAGAAAAAATCACCGCCTATTACGGCGCGGGCACCTTGTACGCCACCCCTGAGCGTCAGGAACCCATCATATGAAAGCCACCCACGAACACGAGTGGGAAGCCGCCCCTGGCCTGCCCAGCGCCCTGCCTGCGGGCGAGCGCGTGGTCTGGCAGGGCGCACCCGACTGGAAACGCCTGGCCATCCACGCTTTCCATGTGCGCAAGATCGCGCTGTACTTCGCGCTCATGCTCGCGGTGCAGGCCATCAACCTGACGGCCCCTGAGGGACGGGTGGATTGGAAACCCCTGTGGGTAGCCGCCAGCCTCTACGCCCTGGCCCTGGCGCTGCTCTTGGGCACCGCCTGGATGTCGGCGCGCAGCACGCTCTACACCCTGACCAACAAGCGTGTGGTCATGCGCATCGGCATCGTGCTCACGCTGACCTTCAACCTGCCCTTCAAACGCATCGCGGGCGCTTCCCTCAAGACCCAAGGCGCTGGCACAGGCGACATCGCGCTGGCCTTGCACCCCGAAGACCGCATCGGCTGGGCCCACCTCTGGCCGCACCAGCGCGCTTGGCATGTGACCCAACCGCAGCCCACCCTTCGCTGCGTGCCCGAGAGCGCGAAAGTGGGTGAATTGCTGCTGAACCTGTGGCGTGCCGAACGTGCGGGCCAAAGCCTGCACTTGGGAGACGTTCCCGTCAGCAACACCCACACACCCAACCACGGCATGCTGGCATGAACACCCTGCCCCAACACGACTGGCAGCCCAACCGCCAAACCCCTCAGACCCAAGGCCTGAACCGGCCCATGGCCTGGATCGGCGTGATGCTGCTGGCCATGCTGGTGGCCGTGGGCCTGGCGCGCTGGTCGGGCCTGGACCCGCGCACGCCGGATGCTGCCGTGCAGTGGCAACGCGACCTGCAGTTTCGCGATCTGCCCAGCGGTGACATCGCCGTGCTGGACCACCGCAGCGGCCAGCAAGTGGCCCAGTTTTCGGGCGAGCAAGGTTTTCTGCGCAGCACCCTGCGTGCCCTGGCCCGTGAGCGCCAGCGCGAGAGCCTGGGCAAAGAAGCCCCCTTTTTGTTGATCGGCCGCACCGACGGCCGCCTGACCTTGCAAGACCCCAGCACCGGCCAGCGCATTGACCTGGAGTCCTTTGGACCCAGCAACGCCGCCGTGTTCGCGGGTCTAAGACTGGCAGGGCAAGACACCGTGCGTGTGAACACTCCAGCCCGCGAACCCGTTAAACCCGATTGAACCCGTACCGGAGAACCCCATGACCGCCACCGCTGTCCACACCATCGAAACCGCTGAAGACGCCAACAAAAAGGCGGTGCACAGCGACATGATCAGCCCGCGTTTTTACACCACGGACTTTGCCGCCATGGACCGCATCAACATCGAGCCGGTTCGCGCCGAGTGGGACAAGATGATGGCCGAGTACGAGGGTGACAACAACCACGATCACTTCCAGCGCGACGAAGCATTTGCGGGCGAAGTGGCTGCGGGCATGGCCAACCTGTCGCCCGAGATGCGCCAGGAATTCATGGACTTTTTGGTCAGCTCCCTCACATCAGAGTTTTCGGGTTGCGTGCTCTACAACGAGATCCGCAAGAACGTCAGCAACCCCGACATCAAGCAGCTGATGACCTATCTGGCGCGTGACGAATCGCGCCATGCGGGTTTCATCAACCTGTCGCTGCGCGACTTCAATTTGGGCATCGACCTGGGTAACTTGAAGCGCACCAAGAAGTACACCTTCTTCAAGCCCAAATACATTTACTACGCGACCTACCTGTCGGAAAAGATCGGTTACGCCCGCTACATCACCATCTTCCGCCAGCTCGAAAAGCACCCCGAAAAACGCTTTCACCCCATCTTTCGCTGGTTCGATCTGTGGTGCAACGACGAGTTCCGCCATGGCGAGTCTTTTGCCCTCATCATGCGCGCCAACCCCAAGTTGCTGAGCGGTGCCAACAAGCTCTGGATTCGCTTTTTCTTGCTGGCCGTGTACGCCACCATGTACGTGCGCGACCACACCCGCCCCATGCTGCACGAGGCCATGGGGCTGGATTCGAGCGAATACGACTACCAGGTGTTCCGCATCACCACCACCATCACGCAGCAGGTCTTTCCGCTGGCGCTCGACACGGACAATCCCGATTTCCGCCGGGGCTTGGAGCGCCTGTTTGCCTTGTCGCAAGCCATGGAAAAAGCCAAGGCACGCGGTGGCGTGGTGGGCAAGCTGCAGCAAGGCGTGTGCGCTGTGAAAGCCGCCGCCACCTTTGCGCGCCTGTACTTCATGCCCGTGATTGCCCAAGACCTGTCGCCCCAGGTACGGATGGAACCCGCATGGTGAATGAAGTCGTCTGGGCCTGCGTGTTCACGGCCCTGTGCTGGTGGCTCGGCACGGGGGTGATCTTGTGGCTCGATCGGCTGCCTGCGCGCAGCTTCCGTTTCAGCCTGGCCGGCTGGACGGTGCTTTTGGCTTTGAGTTTTTGGGGCGTGGCCCACAGCATGCAAGAGGTCAGCGTGTTCAACGCCTACCTCGCCTTTGGCAGCGTGATCGTGATGTGGGGCTGGCACGAGCTGGCCTTTTTGACCGGCTGGATCACCGGTCCGCGAAAAACCCCATTGGACCCCGGCTTGACGGGTTGGCCGCGCTTTGTGCAATCGGTGCAGGTCATGCTGTACCACGAGCTGGCCTTGCTGGCCAACTTCGCCGTGCTGTGGTGGATGCAAGAGGGGCAATCCAGCCATGTGGCCATTTGCACCTTTGCGCTGCTGTGGTGCATGCGCCTGTCGGCCAAACTGAATTTGTTTTTTGGCGTGCCACAAAACGGCGCGCAATACCTGCCCGCGCACCTCAAATACCTGGCCAGCTATTTCCGCACCCGCGACATGACGCTGTGGTTCGTGCTCTCGATGGGCGTGGCCATGGGCACCTGGTTCTGGCTGGTCTGGCTGGCGCAACAAGGCGCAGTGGCCATCACCACCGGCTGGGTCATGCTGGCCACTTTGCTGGGCCTCGCGATTGTTGAACACGTCATCATGATTTTTCCTTGGCCACTGGAGCGGCTGTGGGGTTGGGCCATGGGCCAGACCACCAAACCAGCTTTGACCACACCCCCTTGAAGGCCCCCATGAACACCACCACCCATGCTTACCGCACCGAAGGTTTCGGCATTCCCGTCTCGCCGCAAGGCCCAGAGCTGGGCACCCCGTCCAAGCTGCGCCAGCGCCCTGTGGCGGTGGTCATTGGCAGCGGTTTTGGCGGACTGGCCGCAGCGATTCGCCTGAGCGTCAAGGGCTACGAGGTCAAGGTCTTTGAAAAACTCGACGCCCCCGGTGGCCGCGCTTATGTGCACCACCAGGACGGGTTCACCTTCGATGCGGGCCCGACCATCATCACCGCGCCTTTTTTGCTCGAAGAGCTGTGGGCGCTGTGCGGAAAAAGTTTTGCCGACGACGTCAAGCTGGTGGCCATGGACCCGTTTTACCGCGTGCGATTTTCAGACGGCACTTGGTTTGACTACAACGGCGACCCTGAGCACATGCGCGCCGAGGTGGCCCGCTTCGAGCCCTCGGATTTGCTTGGCTACGAACGTTTTTTGGAAGAAGCCGAGCGCTGCAAAACCCTGGGCTTTGAAGGCATGGGCGACATGGCTTTTGACAAGGTCAGCGACCTGATGGCCGCCATCCCCGACTTTTTGCGCATGGGCGCCTGGCGCAGCCTCTACAGCCTGGTGGCCAAACACATCCGCAACGACAAGCTGCGCACCGTGATGAGCTTTCACCCGCTGCTGATCGGCGGCAACCCCTTTGCGGTGACCTGTGCTTATGCGCTCATCAATTCGCTGGAGCGCACCTGGGGTGTGCACTCGGCCATGGGCGGCACCGGGGCGATTGTGAAAGGCCTGGTCGGCTTGTTGGAAGAGCGTGGCGTGCCGCTGCGCTGCAATGCGCCCGTGACGCAAATCCGCATTGAAGGTGGTCGCGCCTGTGGCGTCGAGTTGCAAAGCGGCGAGTTCGTGCCCGCCGACATCGTGGTGAGCAACGGCGACACCGCCTGGACCTACAAAAACCTGGTGGCACCGCAACACCGGCGCGTCTGGACCGACCGCAAGATCGCCAAGGGGAAATACTCCATGGGCTTGTTCGTCTGGTACTTCGGCACCGCCAAGCAATACAAAGACGTGCCGCACCACATGATGGTGCTGGGCCCGCGCTACCAAGGCCTGCTGCAAGACATCTTCAACAAACACAAACTGGCCGAGGACTTCAGCCTGTATTTGCACCGCCCCACCGCCACCGACCCCTCGCTGGCCCCCGAGGGCTGCGACACCTTTTATGTGCTCTCGCCCGTGCCGCACCTGGACAGCGGCACCGACTGGCCCGCCTTTGCCGAGACCTACCGTGCGGCCATTGCCGAGAGCCTGGAAGCCAGCGTGTTGCCCGGTCTGCGCGACTGCATCGTGACCAGCAAGGTCAG
This sequence comes from Limnohabitans sp. 2KL-1, assembly GCF_003063435.1. Taxonomy (GTDB): domain Bacteria; phylum Pseudomonadota; class Gammaproteobacteria; order Burkholderiales; family Burkholderiaceae_C; genus Limnohabitans_A. The sequence continues at coordinate 66,569 of NZ_NESL01000012.1, forward strand.
CACGCCGCAGGATTTTCAGGACAACTTGTGGTCTTACAAAGGCGCGGGCTTTGGGCTGGAGCCGCTGCTGCTGCAAAGCGCGTGGTTTCGCCCGCACAACCGCAGCGAGGATGTGCCGGGGCTGTTTGTGGTGGGCGCAAGCACGCACCCAGGCGCGGGTGTGCCGGGTGTGCTGATGTCGGCCAAAGCTTTGGAGTCGGTGGTGCCCCATGTCAACGTCTGATCTCAACCCCAACGCCGTGAACCTGCCTGAACTCGACTTCGACTCGCAGGACCTGCAGGCCTGTGTGGCCATGATGCAGGGCGGCTCCAAAACCTTTTTTGCGGCCAGCCGCTTGCTGCCCCTGCGCGTGCGCACCGCAGCCATCGCGCTCTATGCCTTTTGCCGCGTCGCCGACGATCTGGTGGACGAAGCCACTGCGGGCGACACGCCGCTGGCCGTGCTGCAAGCGCGCCTGGACGCCATTTACGCCAGCACCCCGCACGACCATGTCGAAGACCACGCGCTGAGCCTGGTGGTGCAGCAATACAAACTGCCACGCCATTTGCTGGACGCGCTGATCGAAGGCTTTGCCTGGGACGCCGGGGGCCGCAGCTACGACAGCATCGAAGACCTGCACGCCTATGGCGCCCGCGTGGCAGGCAGTGTGGGCGCGATGATGAGCTGGATCATGGGGCCGCAAAGCATGGACACGCTGGCCCGCGCCTGCGAGCTGGGCGTGGCCATGCAGCTGACCAACATCGCGCGCGACGTGGGCCATGACGCCAGCATCGGCCGCCTGTATTTACCGCGCCGCTGGCTGGTCGAGGCTGGCATTCAGCCCGAAGCCTGGATGGCCCAGCCCACCTTCACCCCCGCCATTGCACAGGTGGTGGCGCGCTTGCTGGATGAGGCCGACCGCTTGTACAAGCAAGCGCATTCGGGCATTGCCGCCCTGCCGCCCGACTGCCGCGCTGCCATTTGCGCGGCCAGCATGATCTACGCCGAGATCGGCCACCAACTGCGCCGCGAAGGCCTGGACTCGGTCAACAAACGCACGGTGGTCAGCACCACGCGCAAGCTCATGCTGCTGGCCAGTGCCTGGACCCAGGTGCACTGGATTCGCGTGTCGGACCACAGCCCCGCGCCACTGGCCGCCATCGTGGGCCTGGTGCAAGGCTGCCGCGATGCGACCCAGCAAACCGGCAACAAGGCCTACTTTCCCAACCGCGCCATGCCCCAGCGCGTGGCCTGGATGCTCAACCTGTTCGAGCGCCGCGAGACCGAGCGCCTGGACCGCAACGCGGTGCACCCCACACCATGAGAGTGCCCAGCCACAGCATCACCGTGCGCCTGCTGTACGTGAGCCGGGCCGTCGGCCCGCAAACCACCACGATGACCACCACCATCCTGGCGCAAGCGCAAGCCCACAACCCCGCGCAAGGCATCACGGGCGTGCTGTGCCAGGGGCAAGGCTTTTTCTTTCAGGTGATCGAGGGCGAGCGCAGCCGCGTGAACGCCCTGTACCGCCGCATCAGCGGCGACACCCGCCACCAGGATGTGGAGCTGCTGCACTACGAAGAAATCCACGAACGCCGCTTTGGCCAATGGTCCATGGCGCTCGTGCACCTGTCGGTGGACGACCCCATGGTCCGGCTGCACCACCCCGACTTCGACCCCTACTCGGCGTCCGGTCCGCAGGTCATGCAGCAGGTGCTGGACTTGCTGGAGGTGGGGCAACCGATTCGGATGCCAGAGGCTTGAAGGACACGAAGCTTCGGCCCGTCAGCCGTCAGCCGTCAGCTTCATCGCGTCAACTCACCCAAAAAAGCCTCTTCTTTTTTGGCCCGGGTCAGGGCCACATCAATCAGCTTGCGCTTGCTGTCCACCTCCAGTGGGTCGCCCAAATTCGACTTGGGGGCCAGCACAATAACGTGGTAAAAATCCAAGCCTTTCGCACGGTGCATGGTGGCGACATACGTCACGCTTGTCTGGCCACCGCGTTCTGGTTTTCATCGATCATAGCCACCCGCATGCCTTGCGATTGCAGGAGCTTGACTTGCTGATCGCGGTCCCATTTTGTGGCCGCAATCACGCAGGTGGTCGATGCGACTTCTTCGCCCCTGACTTCAATTTTTGCCTGCGCGGGCAAACTCTTCACACTGCAAAGTCAGACAACGCATCCACGGTCAAGCCAGCTATCCAGTCAAAATCGCTCGTGTTGCGGGTTGCCAGCTTCAAGCCGTGTTCCAGACAAGTGGCGGCAATCAGGGCGTCACCCAGCGTCATTTTTCGCTGACGCCGCAGGTCAATGGCCAGCTCAGCAGTTTGTGAGCTGATCGGGTATTCGTCAAAGGCGGACAACAGCACTCGCAGCAACATGTCTTCGTCTGGGCGCAAACGGTGGAAACCCAGTACCTCTATGCGTGTGACGATGGAGATGGCTGGCAACTGGTTCTGAAGCCATTCTTGCAAGGGGTGGTCACGCGCTGATGCAGCGCGAATCAGGATGTTGCTGTCAGCAAGCCACATGGGTATCAATCCCCACGACCAGGCTGAGTCCGTTCAGCACGAGCCTCGCGCTGCCAGACACCCGCATCGTCAATGTGGGCAAATGTTCCCGCCTGCGCCACTGCCGCCAAGGCTTGGCGCAAATTTTTCTGCCGCTGAAGACGGTCGGGGGCCGACGGTGCCAGTGCAACATCGTCATCAATGAGCAAAATCATGCGTGCGTCACGCCCATAAAGGGCTTTGAAATTGGCTGGCAGCGCAATGCCGCCTTGGGCAGAAATCGTGGTGGCGAGTTCGATGGCTTGCATGTCAACACTCCTTTGATAGCGATGGTAGACCCATGATACTGGGCACGAAAAATGAACACAAATAGAGGACACAGGATGCTGGCATCGGCCAAGACCTGCAAAGGCGACATCAGGCCGACAAGCCCAGCTTGTGAGCCAATTCAGTTGCCAGCACCTTGGACTGCTTGCGCTCTTTGCGAGGCGTGGCTGGAGCCTCATCCAAACGCTTCAAATCCACTGCTTTGCGGGCTTGCGTCAGGGTTTTGGGTGCGCAGGCAGACGCCTTGGCCACCAGCGCCTCAAATTCGCTGGCCAACACTTTGCGGTGCCCACCCGCTGTGCGGTGCACCTTGCCCGTGTAAGTGCCCGAATCGAGCAGCGCCGCCACAAAAGGGCGCGAAAAGCCACAGCGATTGGCTGCCCCATGGGCCTTCAGCTCCAAAGGCAGCGCCAAGCGCAAAGCCGATGCGCACTGCGCCTGGAACGAACCCACCAGATCGCCTGCCAAACGCGTTTTTTGGGGGTGCGACAAAGACATTGGCTTGACCGGTTTGGCCTGCTTTTCAGTCTGAATTAGAGTGCGCATAGCAAGGCTCTTCACCCGTGATGAAAGAAAAAAACGAAAAAAACGAAAAAGTTTATGCGCTATTTTGCTTGTTTCCTTGCATAAAACATGGCCCCGCGGAATCAGGCCGAGCTTTTGCTCCGGGTTTTAAATGCGTTCCAACTGCGTGCATCCAAAACCGAATTCACCGCATCAACCCAAGCCCAACCTCCGCGCATACAGCCCATCAAACACCGCCTCCAGCCCGGGGTGCACGCCGCGCAGGCCAGCAACCACGGCAACAGCCCAGTCGAAGTAGGCCTGTTTGCGCTCGGGCGACCAATCGGCGGGTGGCGAGGCCAGGATGTCGCGCAAATTACTGATCTTGTCGGCCAGCTTGACCAGCTGGGCCTGGGGCGAGATGTGCGGCGCGTGCTCGATCTGCAGCTGCTTGCGCACCGACTTTTCAAGTGACTTGTCGTCGGTCACCTCCAGCACCACAGACGCCACTTGTTCGCCAAACACGGCCCGCAATTCGTCGGCTGTGGTCTCGGTGTCCTCGATGGTGTCGTGCAGCACGGCGGCGCACAGCACCGTCACATCCTGCACGCCGCCCTCGTTGGCCAGCACGTTGGCCAGCGCAATCGGGTGGTTGATGTAGGGCGAGGCCTCGGCGTCCTTGCGCCTTTGGTTGCGGTGCTTATCGGCGGCAAAGGCCACGGCTTGGACCAGAGCGGCCAGGGGGTTGGGGATGTTGATCATGGTTAGACTATCATCCAATTGGGTTTATTTGAGGGGGAACTGTTATGCAAGTAGCTGCCGCGCCGCCATCCATTCCGGTTGGCAAGATCAAGAGCTTCGGGCCTTTCGGGCCCAAGTATGAGGTTGGCCAAGCGCTACATCCTTTGGATGATGGTGACTGGATGATTGAAGTCACCATGGTGGAAACAGGCGAAAAGGCCGAATACCGTCTGACACACCTGTCCGATGATCCGGAGGCGCACTGATGTACGCAGTAGCTTTCGATCTGGTGGTTGCTGACACCGAAACTCATCACCCCGAGGGGGTTACTCAGGCTTACACAGAAATCGGCGCCATTCTCGCAGAGCACGGGTTCCGAAGGGTACAAGGCAGTTTGTATGTCAACGACAACGAAGACATGGCCAATCTGTTTCTTGCAATTCAATCTTTGCGTGCCCGTCCTTGGTTCCCGAAGTCTGTGCGTGATATTCGTGCCTTCAGAATTGAACAATGGTCAGACTTCACACCTGTCGTCAAGTCTTAATCTCAACAACAGTTAAGCCGCTGTTCGCAATCTCCATCCCCTTGATTGCGTCATCAATTGTCGCGACACCGTCGCGACAATCGCCTCACCGACTCACATACACATCTTTGCCATTGGCCTGCAAAGACACCACCAGCGAGGCCACCACGTCGGTGGCTTGCAAGGCCAGCAGCAGCACATACCACTCGGTGCGCACCGCAGGCCAAATGACCACCTGAATGCTGCACGCCAGCAGCAGCACGATGGACAGCAATTGTTCGGCCACCGAGCCGCGTGCGAACAAAGCGGTTTTGATGATGTCGATGCACAGCAGCAGCACGCCCACCAGCACCAACACACCGCCGCCCGTCAAAGCAGCGGTGCTCGACAAGTCAAAAAACTTCACGTCAATGAAGTCAATGCCCGCAAACACGAAAAAGTTGTAGATCGCAAAAGGGATGATCAAAAGAGGAATGGATTTCATGGGGTTTCAGAATGAAGAGTTATAAAAAAATGGCGGTCATGGGGGACATCAGAGGCACCAGGGACACCACGGGTCATGTGGGCGACTTCTCTAAGCCCAGGGCATACGCCTGCAACCAAAGCGAGCCGGTCACGTATTGCCCGACCTCTGGCCGCCAGTCGTTTTCAAACAAATGCTCGGCCACATAAATCGGGATCACCACATCCTCCTCGGCGCGAATCACCACCGTGTCCACCCGCCAAAAGTCCACATCCAGCACGCGCACCGCACGGGGCGTGACTTGCACCACCTCGCCCACATACTGCGCGTCATCGGCAGGCCCTGTGCTGGACGGCAGCAAAACCGCCATCTGCCCCAAATTGATGTGAATCGGCTCCAGGTCTTCGGGCGATTGGGGTTGCCAAGCGGCCAAGGATGCCGCTTCGTCCTCCATCGTCCAGCCGCCGTGCACCTCGGACCAGGCATTGCGGGCATGAAACCGCCGGATCTCATCCGCATCGTCAATCACATGATCGAGCGATTGCGCAGGCCCCATGTCATACGCCAAAGCCGACAACACAAAGCGATAACGCTCGCCCGCACGGTAAACGGCGCGGCTTTGCACAAAACCCGAATCAAAAGCAAAAACCACCGCGCCACTGCTCAGGCCCAAGCGCAAACGCGCCTCGATGCGGTTGGGAAACACCCCGATTTCCTCCACCTCGGCCAGCACCTGCCTGCCGTCGCCAAAAAACGGAAACGCCGACCACAGCGCATTGCGCGGCGCGTGGTCTGGGCCGCCCGGGTCTTGATGGATCAAAGCCATCAAACCCGCTTGCCCCTCGCCACGCGCTTGACCGGTGTGCAGCAAGGCAAAAGCCGACGGCTCCCCTTGCGCCACGAGTTGCCCCAAGGCGAATGGGTCATTCATGCCAAAACGCGACGCCTCGGCATCGTTGACCGCCACGCCCAACCACTTGCCCATCAAAGAGGGCACGTCGTCGTCAAAAACGCCCCAGCGGGCACCGTGGCCCCCGGCGTCATCGTCGGTCAGCTCTGGCGATGTTGAAAGCAAAAGATCTGGGTTCATGTTGGGCTCCCTGCTGGGTTCAAGTTATGGGTCTGTGCCTCGACTAACACCTTCATCAATGCAGCCTCCTGGCCTGTGGTGATCAAAGCCCACAGCGCTCGGCATTTGTCCAGCGGCTCGCCGGGCGACTCTTCCAGCGCCTTGATCCAGGCCAGCTCTTCGGTGGCACGCTGCATGGCTTTGCGGCTGCCGTACTCCGGCACCAAATGATCGCCCGCCACATCCATGGCGTGGATCAGCTCATCCTCGTTGGTGCGCATGCCGCGCCAAAAAAATTTGTTGGTCATGGCCTCGCGGGGGAACTCGGCCACACCCTTGAGCAAGGTCAACGCCTGCCCCCAAGGCGAAGACCACTCCGACTTTTGCGACGGATTGAACGCCACAGGCGAAAACGCCACCGTGGGAATCAACTTGAGGGACTGCGTCTTGTCCAAGCGCAGTTTCAGCTCAGTCAGGATGCTGTGAACAGCGGTATCCGGAATCTTGCCGCCCGGGTGATAGGCCTCGTACATGCGCTGCGCATCGGCGCTGATGCGCTCGTACTGCGACCCCAAAAAAGCCTCAATGTCGCCCCTCATGGTCTGCCCCAGCAACTGCTTGGCTTCGTCATTGGCCACCGATAACGCCGCCTCAAACAGCGGCATGGCTTTTTGGGGCATCCAGCGCACCCCGTCGGCCAGCGAAAACGAAAAGCGCGGCAACACCTCGCCCGACACGCGGCGCAAACGGTCAATCTTCTTGATCGTCACCTCGTCAAAAGGCGACACCTTGATCGAGGTCTGCGACTTGACCATGCCCGTCTGCTTGAAACTGTCCACGCCAAACCACTCGGGCTTGACCGGGGCCTCCAGCGGCGGAATGCGGCTTTGCTTGTCCACCGACACCAACGCGCCCAGCTCAAAAATTCGGGCCACGTTGTCAGACAAAGGGTCCAACTTGGGCACCCCCATCGCTTCGGTCGGCGACTCGGCTGGGTAGTTGTACCCATCCACCAACTCCACCTCGCCCGTTTCGGGGTTGACCACCACCTGAACCTCATCGACCGGATCAAGGCTGAGGCATTGCTGCCGATAGTCATCCCACAACTGCGCAGCCGCGAGGTCACCCTGGGGCAACACCAAATACGGCATGGCCGCCACCAGCTCTGGCCGCAGCACGCCCGACACATTCCACAAATAATCAAACCACTTGCGGCACGCCTCAAAGGTGGCGGCTGTGACTGCCGTGACCAAATTGGCTTGTGACGGCGAAGCCTGCGCAAACCCCATGTTTTCTGTCGGCCCCACCGAAATGGCCGTTTGGCCATCTGTGCCACACAGGCACAACAAATTGGACGAACGGTCCTGCAAAGACGCCTCGGGGTACACCCGGCAATCTGCCCGCTCGCCATGACGCTCTACAAGGCGCAGCAAGTTCTGCAAATCGGCCTCGGTGGTTCTGCACGTCGGGTGGATGCTGATGACCAGCCTGAGCTGGGCTTTGGGGTTGTCAGACAGATAACCCTCCATCCAGTCCACTGCCTGCGCATCGATGGCGGACACCACGCCAAACACACTGAGCGCCGCACGCGCCACCGCCTCGAAAGGCAAGGCCGAGGCGTATTGCGTGACCCCGGCGCTGACCAGCGGCTCGGGCCAGACGAAGGGAATGGGTGGGGTGAGGGGGTTGTTGGTCATGCAGGGGCTTTCAGTTGCCCAGGTGTGGTGACAGGCTGGAACACAACGTCGGGAGACAACTTGAAATGCGCAATGCCGCATTTAATTTGCAGGTTCTCGGCCAAACGGCGCTCTGCTTCTACGGTGCTGGATTTGGTTTCGGCCACGAAGTACACGCGGGTATCGCCCTCCAGCACCACCGCCCAATCGGGGTTGTAGGTGCCAAGCGGCGTAGGAATCTTGAACTTAGCAGGCAATTTGAAGAAAAACCGCACGTTGTTTCCATCTAAAGCACACAGGCTTGCAAATTCATTTTCCGTACCGCTTTGCGTAACCACGCAAGCAAAAGGCTCGCCTACAGGCTCCCTTTCGCTGTTGATCGCTTGCGCCTGCATCAGAGTCTTTGCAAGTGGGGTCACTGTTTCACTGTTACCAGGCGGATAGACACTGCTCAAATAAGTTTCCATCGCCTCTTCGCACAAGCTCATTTCATAGCGCTGTCCAGGGAGGTTGTGGTATTCGATACCCTTAACCATCAACGCTTGCAGGCAGCTTTTGATGGCAGATATCGCCAAATCCAAAAACGCTTGCGGGTTGATCAACAGCTCATTGAGCCGACCCGATCTATCGAGGATTGAAAAAATGGTGGATCTTGAGAGGTGCACTCGATTTTGAATATAGGCATATACATCCGGCACGCTGCTGCTCAAATAGACCGCGTTTGATTCACCTGTGCCGACGTGCATACCCTCAACGCCATAGCGGTTCATCACAATCCTGGCCTTGTCTGCACGAATTTTGGGTGCTTGGGTGATTGGGTATTGATGGGTGTCTGCCAATGCCTTCGTGCACAGATCAATCAACTCCGGTGTATCCAGCTCAACGCTAAATCGGGTTTTGTAGTTGATCTTGTCCCAAATCTCTCTAAACAGCTCTGCTTCTTCTGCACTTAACTTTTCGTTCCGTTTAACCAGCGCCTTTGACCGCGCATTTTTTATACGACCTTCAAACTGTGCCCCGGTTTCGTCTTCAATCTCTTGCTGCAAAGACTTGGCAAAGGCCTCATAGCTTTCGTTGGGGATCACGGTCAGCACATTCACCCGCTTGTCCATCACCCGCTCGCCCGATTGGTTCACGCACAGGCGCAGGCCACGGCCAATTTCTTGGCGCTTTTTCATGGCGCTTTTGGTTTCGTTGAGCGTGCAAATCTGGAACACATTGGGGTTGTCCCCCCCAGTTCGACACCAAACGTCATAAGTTGTTGATTTATATAGAGTCGGTTAAATTTTTACCACTACAACAACTTCATCTGTTCTTTTTTCTCCGGCTGTTTTACCTTCAACGCGCCCAACACTT
>NZ_NESL01000013.1 GCF_003063435.1 Limnohabitans sp. 2KL-1
CGTGCCAAGTTAGCTATCGGGGTTGTGGTCCCCAAAAAAGTTTCTCGGCATCTACCCTTGGCTCCTCCACCCTCAAGTTTCTTTCATCATTCGGGGCGTCGCTCTGGATTCATGACAGTTAGCTTCACGTCATCAAAGCTCAAACCTTCTCGTTTCAAGTTTTTTGAGGTGATGAGCGGATACCCTTCAGCCTGATACTTTGGCGAGTCATGGGTTCCGTCTCTCACATCGTAGGTCTGACCTAGCGTGCTGCTGCTCCAGCTGTTCGAGCCTGATTCAAATATCGCTTGCAATTGCCCGTAGAAAAAATCGCGGGCGTTTTGGAGGTTCTTTTCGGCGTTGGCTTTGGCGGTGGCGATGTCGGCAAAGGCTTCGTCGAGGAGGGTGACGATGCGGCGTTGCTCTTCCATCGTTGGCACGGGTACAGATAGCCCTTTGATGAACGGCAATTTGACGCCTTGAACAGTGGCCCCAGTGCCTTCGGCAATGATCTGTTCTGAAATGCTTTTGAACCACGCAAAAAGGAAGGCGATGTCAATTTCTTTGTTTGACTTTGGGACGATGCCACGAAGGTCTTGATTGACAGCCGTGTCCTGCGCAAGCAAGCACACCTTGCCAAGCCCAACCCGAGTCGCAATGACGACGTTTCCCGCAGGGATGATGTTAGTCGCGCTGGCTTTGACAGCTTCCGAAGTAATTGAATGCTCCGTGCTGGTGATGATGTCGGCACGCATGTCTCTGACCGTGGCCCAAGGAATATCACCCCCGTAATAGTCGGGGCGATCTTTTGGAGGTGTTCCGCCTCCAATAACGTCGCAGAGTTCGCCTAGCGGCTTGATTTGCCACCCCGCCTTCACGCCAACAACCCCCGAATATTCCCCAACACCTCCGCCGCTTCGGCATCCAGCGCCGCGATCTCGTCGAGGATGTCTACCGGGCTGCGGTGCACCACTGCTTCGCCGCCGTTCGGGTTTTTCACCGACAGGTCAAACGTGTCCAGGTTCACGCTGTCGGCGGCCACGCTCCAGCTTTTTGCTGAGTCGGCAAAGGTTTTTTGCAGCTGCACAAACTCCACCAGGTCCGCGTCGCTCAATGGGTTGGTTTTGCCCATGTTGCGGCCGGGGTCCAATTGGTAGAACCAGGTCTGGCGGGTGGGCTCGCCTTTGGTGAAGAACAGCACCACTGTTTTGACGCCCGCGCCCTGAAAGGTGCCGCCGGGGCAGTCCAGCACTGTGTGCAGGTTGCAATCCGTCAGCAGTTGTTTGCGCAGGGCCACGCTGGCGTTGTCGGTGTTGCTGAGAAACGTGTTTTTGATGACCACCGCCGCACGGCCCCCGGCACGCAGGCTCTTGATGAAGTGCTGCATGAACAAGAAGGCGGTTTCCCCGGTTTTGATGGGGAAGTTTTGCTGCACTTCTTTGCGCTCTTTGCCGCCAAAGGGCGGGTTGGCCAGGATCACGTCGTAGCGGTCGCGTTCCTGGATGTCGTTGATGTTTTCGCCCAGCGTGTTGGTGTGCACGATGTTGGGCGCCTCGATGCCGTGCAGGATCATGTTCATGATGCCAATCACGTACGCAAGGCTTTTTTTCTCTTTGCCGTAGAAGGTGCGCTTTTGCAGCGTCTCCAGGTCGTCGGCCTTGGTGGCTTTGGGGCTCAGATACGCAAATGCTTCGCACAAAAAGCCGGCCGAACCGCATGCCGCGTCGTAGATGCGTTCGCCAATTTGCGGTTGCATCACCTCGATCATGGCGCGGATCAGCGGGCGCGGTGTGTAGTATTCGCCGCCGTTGCGCCCGGCGTTGCCCATGTTTTTGATCTTGGCTTCGTAGAGGTGCGACAGCTCGTGTTTTTGCGCTTGGCTGCCAAAGCGCAACTCATCAATGCGGTCGATCACGTCGCGCAGGTTGTAGCCGCTTTGGATTTTGTTGGTGATCTCGCCAAAGACTTCACCGATTTTGTATTCGATGGTCTGCGGCCCGCTGGCGCGTTGCTTGAAGCCCGCCAGATACGGAAACAGTTTGGCGTTGACAAAGCCTTTGAGGTCGTCGCCTGTCATGGCGGCGTTGTGGTCGATCTTGCCGTCGGCACCTTTGGGGGCGGCCCATGCGGCCCAGCGGTAGGGTTCGCTCAAAATGAACTGGTAGTCACGCCCCTCCAGCACCGCCTCGGTGGCTTTGTCGGCTTCGAGGGCGTCGAGGTACTTCAAAAACAGCAGCCAACTGGATTGCTCGGTGTAGTCCAGCTCGCTGGTGCAACCCGCGTCTTTGTGCAGGATGTCATCGATATTTTAAAGGTTTGTTCGAACATAGGTTTGCATTTTAGGGGGAGGGTCTCAAGCCGGTGCAGGTCATATTTGCTTGCGGCCAGCAGAGCAGATGTGGTCCTTCACCCGAGCCTGGCCAAAGTGGCTTGCAAGCCCGCCAGGGTTTTGTCGAGTACGGCTGCCTTGAACCCGTGTGGCAGTTGGGCTTGGGTGTTGGCGATGGCTTGTGGTGCTTGGGTCACGATGTCTTCGATCATGGATGCCACATCGGCTTTGAGGCCGCAGATTTTGGCGGTGCTGACCAGGTGGCGTTGCAGCACTTCTTTGTGTAGGTAATGCTTGTTCTTGCCCCAAAAAGCCATGGCCAATTTGAGCTTGTGAATCGACCATTGGTTGGGGCCGGGTCCTTCAATGGGCCAGATCGACATGACGTCGTACAGCGGGGCCAGCTTGAATTGGCCTTGCGGCAAGATCTGGATGCTGAAGTTTTTGGCGTGGCCATCGGGTGCGGCCAGCAGCCAGAACAAAATTTGGCTTTTCATGAAGTGGCGCAGATCGGTCTGGGCCTGGGTTGAGCGCATCAACACTTGGGCAATGTCGCGCACGCCGGGGCCACCATCGGCTTCGTATTTGAGGTGCGATGACAGGCCCAAGGCCTGACAAAAATCTTCCTGTGGCAACCGCATCCACCATTGGCCGGATGAATGCAGTTGGCGGTCAAAGCGCTCCACAGCCAACACGCGTTGCGTACCAAAGGTGAGCACAGCGCATCGCGCTACCGGCAGACCGAATTCACGCAGCAGCGTCAGGCACAGCCATTCGTTGTCGACCGAGCTGCTCAGGTCCACTTTCTGGTTGCCCACCAAGCCCAGCGGCATTTTGAGGATGTGTGTGGTGGGCGTGGCACCTTGGGGCCGCATCCATTGGCCTTGATGCCAGAGCAGCGCTGTTTTTTCCTGTGCGCCAGCCAAAGAGATGCGCAGGTCGTCATCGGTGTCCTGGTTGCCTAGTACGCTGGTGGGGTTGACCACGCGCAGCAGGTGTTGTTCGACGTCGGACTCGCTCATGTGGGTGCCTTCGATTTGGGTCACGTTGTGTGGCGCTTCGTCTTCGCCCAGCAATTGCACAGCCCCTACGCAGTCGCGGCCGATGGCGCGCAGCAAATCAAACGCATCGGTCGAACCGGTTTTGAAACGCGTAGCCAGTCGACGGCGGATGGCGTCGTTGTCGGGCAGCAGGTTGTCAAAGAAATGCGCGACTGCTGGTCCTTTGAGCGGGCTGTCGTTCAGGCCAAAGGGGAGCGACAGTGAAAGCGGCCTGCCTGCAGGGGCTCGCATCCAGTCGGGGTCGTATTGCAGCGACATGCCGCTGCGGCCACCCATGCGCCAGGTGCCGACGCGCTCACCGTTCGTCCAGATGGACAGCGCTTGGGTGTGTGCAGGGCGGCCCATGTCACCACTCCGGTGCGTCGCTGTCCCGCGCCTGCAGGGCTTGCGACGCGGTGGTTTGGCGTGCTTGAACGGTCAACTCCAGACCCAGCGCATTGAGCACGGACAGCAGTTGCCCCAGACCGATGTTCTCGGGTTGTTGTTCAAAAGCCGAAATGCGGCTTTGGCTGAGCCCCACCCGCGACGCCAGCTCGGTTTGGCTGAGCTGGCTGGTTTTGCGGGCTGTTTTGAGAATTTGCCCCATTTGTGTGGGGGTGACTAGGTTGTGCAGCATGGTTCTTTTATCCGTAAAACGAATAAATGCACTATACCCGTGAATCGAATAAATGCCAAATATTCGGATAACGAATCAAACCGCCTTGACCCGCACCCCACCGATCACACCCGCCACCAGCAGTGCAATGCCTGCCAGCGTGAGTTGTTCGGGCTACTGGCCACGCAGCCAGAAGGCGTAGGCCAGCGCCGCCTTCATGAGACCCATGAATTCGAGGAGCTATGCCGCCTCGTTTCTTTTTGGAAAATACATATGTGATATTGATTTGTATGGTTGAATAAATATTGATAACTTGCCGAACGGTAAGGCATGATTTGCGCATGGGCTTCACCGTCGTTTGACGGCTATTCCGAATGGCGTGTTTGGCGCTTGAAGCGATCACAGCGGTACTGCCGCGCAATCCAGGAGACTCGGTATGACTTCAATTTCTCAGAACTCCAGTACGGCCACCCGTCGGCTCGATGTGGTCATCGTGGGGGCCGGTTTTGGCGGCATGTATGCCGTGCATAAATTCAATGCCATGGGTCTGAAGATTCAGGGCTATGAGGCGGGCAGCGATGTCGGCGGCGTCTGGTACTGGAACCGTTACCCTGGTGCACGCGTTGATTTGCCCAGCATCGATTACAGCTTTGGGTTCTCGCCTGAGGTCGAGCAGGAATGGACCTGGTCTGAGCAGTTTGCTGCCCAGCCCGAATTGCTGCGGTACATCAATTTTGTGGCCGACAGACTTGATCTGCGTCGGCATATCCAGTTCAACACCCGCGTGACGAGTGCCGAATGGGACGATGCGCGTCAGGTCTGGGTGGTCAAGACCGACCAGGGCGATGTCGTTGAAGCGACCTATTGCATCATGGCCACGGGCCCGCTGTCGATTCCAAAAGATCCTGAGATTCCCGGGATTGGGCGCTTCAAGGGAGAGCTCTTGCGCGCTGGCCGTTGGCCTCATCAGCCTGTCAGTTATGCGGGCAAACGGGTGGGGGTGATCGGCACGGGCTCCACAGGCATTCAGATCGTGCAAGAGGTGGGGCCGCAGGCGGGGGAGCTGTTCGTTTTTCAGCGCACGCCCAGCTTCACCATGCCGATGCGCAACGTCCCTCTGGAGCCCGATTACGTGGCCGAGGTCAAGCGCAATTACGCCGGTTTGCGTGAGTCGGCGCGCAACAGTCCGGCAGGCGGCATCCGTCCGGCCAGCACACGTGCGTTCTTCAGTGTCACGCCGGCACAGCGCTTGTCGCTGATGGAAGATGCCTGGAAGCAGGGCGGCCTGGCCATGCTGGGGACGTTCTCGGACTTGCTGGTGAACGAAGAGGCCAACGAGCATGTGGCTGAATTTGTGCGCGGCAAGATCGGTGAGATGGTCAAAGACCCGGTGACAGCCGAAAAACTCAAACCCCGCGGATACCCTATTTTTGCGCGCCGCCCCTGTCTGGACAGCAGTTACTACGAGACCTTCAATTTGCCCACAGTGCACTTGATGGATTGCAACGAGGACCCTATTTTGGAGATCACCGACAAAGGGGTGCGGACTCAGAGCGGTGAGGTTGAACTGGACATGCTGATTTTTGCGACCGGCTACGACGGTCTCACGGGGGCCATGCTGGCGGTGGATGTGCAGGGTCGTGACGGATTGCGCGTCAGCAGGAAATGGTCAGAGGGTGCGCGTTCGTATTTGGGCATCATGATGGCGGGTTTCCCGAATTTGTTCATGACGACGGGACCGAACGGTCCGGCTGCGCTGGCCAACATCATCCGCATCAGTGAAAACGATGTGGACTGGATTGCGGATGCGATGCGGCACATGTCGGCCACAGGCCAGACGGCGATGGAGCCCACCGCCGAGGCCGAGGACGGCTGGATGAAAACCGTGGCGGCGCTGAGTCAGCGATCCCTTTTGAACAAGGCCAAAACCTGGTACCTGGGGGCCAACGTCAAGGACAAGCCACAGGGCTTGAGCATGTTCACGGGTGGGTTCCCGAAATACCGCGAGTACTGCGCCCTGGCCACCCAGGACGGCTATCGTGCCCATTTCACTTTTGATCCGGTCACGGGCTCTGCATCGTCCTGATGCCTGCGGCGATGCAACGGTGCTTCTGAGCTCGTCAGCCCTGCTGAAATGATCCTGTTTGCCCCGCAACCGTCTGCCGTGGCCCGTCATGCCCGTGACAAAATCACAGCCCTTTGAGAAGTCAACCGGAGACTCGCATGAGTGTGACCCCCGTGAAGTCGGCTGTCCGGGTTCTGGAGGTGCTGGATTTTTTCCGTTGCCATCAGCGCCCTGCGGTTCTGAAAGACATTTGCGAAGCATTGGATTACCCGCAGTCCAGCGGGACGGTGCTGCTCAAAAATCTCACCCAGCTGGGCTATCTCAGCTACGACCGTGCGTCGCGGCTGTACTTCCCGACGTTGCGCGTGTCTGCTCTGGGTGACTGGATCAGCCACGCCCTGTTTGGTCAGGGCAAGGTGTTTGAGGTCATGCAGGATTTGCACAGTGCCACGGGCGAAGCCGTCTCGATTGCATTGCAAAACGATGTTTACATGCAGTACATCCGCGTGATCCAGTCCACGCATCCTTTGCGTTTTGTGACGGAAGAAGGGAGCATGCGGCCATTGACCCAGTCAGCAACAGGCTGGATGCTCATGGCCACGCACCCGGACAAAGAGGTAGAACGTCTGGTGCGTAGGGCCAATATTGCGACGCCAGCCGACCAGGTCCGTCAGCCTCTGGAACTCATGATGCAGCGTGTGCGCGAAGTCCGAACTCAGGGCTGGGCCCTGGCAGAGAACATTCCATTGTTGGGCGGTGCAACGGTCTGCGTGCTGCTGCCGATTGCTGCGCAGGGAAGACCTGTGGTCTTGGGTTTGGGGGGCACGCTGGAGCGCATCATGCCGCAGAGAGAAAAGTTGTTGGCCTTGATGAAAGAACTTGCGGGTCAGCTTCTCGTCACGTCGCAGGGGCACCCAGGCGACAGCGTGGCCTGATTTTTTCTTGACAGGTAACTTGCCGACCGGTAATCTAAATTTATCTTTATGGACATCCTTCGGGGCAGCCCGATGGTGTCGTTGTCAATGAGTTTCGTACACACACATTTTGGAGACACCATGGAATACAACACCCTCAAGGTCGAGATTGCCGACCACATTGCAACCGTGACGCTGAACCGCCCGCCGGTGAACGCTCAGAACGCAGAACTTCGCGCTGAAATCACAGAGGCGTTCGACATCCTGTCTGATCGAGAGGATGTGCGGGTCATTGTTTTAACGGGCTCTGGCAAGGTGTTTTCTGCTGGTGCGGATATTCGCGAAAGGCCCAATCTCGGTGAAAATCCGGGCGCTTATGGTCGCCACAACCGGCTGGTGCGCGAGAGCTATTACGCCGTGGCGGAATGCAGCAAGCCGATCATTGTGGCCATCAACGGGCCTGCGATGGGGGCGGGTTTTGGACTGGTCATGGCTTCGGACATCTGGGTAGCTTCGGAAGATGCTTACGTGTCCATGCCTGAAATCAACGTCGGTCTGGCGGGTGGCATGACCTTTGTCCGCAAGTACTTCAGCCAGTCCACGGCGCGACGCATGTTTTATACGGGCATGAAAGTTTCGGGCCAGGAGTTGTACCGTCTGGGCCTTGTCGAAGCCTGTGTGCCGGCTGATCAGCTCATGCCTTATTGCATGGATCTGGCGCGTGAAATTGCCAGCAAGAGTCCAGTGGCCCTGCGCCTGGCCAAAGAGGCTGCCAAAATGACCGAGGTCATGCCCACGCGCGATGCTTACCGTTACGAGCAGGGCAATACCGTGGCCTTGTCCAAAACCGAAGACACACGCGAAGCCCAGCGGGCGTTCCTGGAAAAGCGTGCGCCACGGTTTGTGGGGCGTTGACCGCTCATGGGTTAACCTACGGCTCACTGCGGGGCCGTTATTTCTGCCCTTACACACTGTCAGACAGGAATGAACATGGCGACCAGGACCGTGCGGAAAACAGAGCTCAAGATCCCTTTGCAAACATCGGCTGCAACGTCCCGAGGGGGGGATCGCCAACTTCAGTTGCTGGAGATTGCCTGCCGACTGTTCTCTGAGCGCGGCTTCAATGGCACTTCGCTGCGGGACATTGCCGAAGAGGCCAAGGTGACCAAGGCGGCGCTGTACTACCACTTTCCCAACAAAGAAGCGCTGTTCGCCAAAATTGTGCTGGAGTCACTGGAGGCCTTGCTGAACCGTGTGCGTGAGTCCTGCGCCCAGGTCGACAGTCCGGAGGACAAAGTGCGTGTGTTCATGCTGACCACCGCTGACAATTACCAGCAAAACCGTGAGGCCTGGATTGCCTCGTCCAATGCTTTTCGAACCCACGAAGAGTCAGAGTCCAAGGCCAAAGCGCTGGAACTGCGAGACCAGTATGAAAAATTGTTGCGCGGCTTCATTCAGGAAGGCATTCGCGCAGGGCATTTCAGAGCCGTTGATCCGTCCATGGCCGGCCGCGTCTTGCTGGCCAGCATCAACAGCATGAGCCGTTGGCACAAGCCACAAGGCAAGCTGTCTGCATCGGGTGTGGTGGAGCAGTTTGTGGACATTGTGCTAGGCGGTTTGCGTCACCACTGATTGGCACAACGGCGTCGGCCGTGCTTGGCCGCAGGCGTTTTAACGTCAACGGCCATGCGCGAAGGGCGGTACGCCGCTTTGGCCGGCAAGGCGGTGTTGCGGCATCGCTTGCATGTCTGAACGCCTTTGGCGTCATGCTTGGCATCGTGCAAGTTTTTTCCTGAAAAAACATTTTGATTCCTGTTTTCAGAGGAAAACAAGGGTTATCCCGGGGTTGGAAACTTACCGGTCGTAAAGTAAATTAACACACCTTCAGCGATCTTGAATTTTCAAACTGAATTTATGAAACGTCGTCTTTTTACCTTGTTGGGATGCTTGTCCATCGCTTGTTCACAAGCCGTGCTGGCGCAACCGCTGACCCCATTTCCGACGAAGCCTGTGACCCTGGTGGTGCCCTATGTGGCTGGCGGTCTGACCGATGTGCTGGCGCGTGTGCTGGCCCCGCGCCTTGCAGAAAAGTGGGGGCAAAGCGTGGTGGTGGACAACCGCGCAGGGGGCGGAACCACCATCGGCACGGCCGCAGTGGCCCGTGCACCGGCTGACGGGCACACCTTGCTCATGACGGCATTTGGTTACATCGGCAATCAGATCATGGTGCCCAACTTGCCCTACGACCCCAAGGCGCTGGCACCGTTGATCATGGTGGCCGACAGCCCAAGTGTTTTGTACGTGTCGGCCAGTTTGCCCGTCAACAATTTGACCGAGCTGATCGCTTACGGCAAAGCCCACCCCGGCAAGCTCACATTCGCGTCTTCAGGCAACGCCTCCAGTCCGCACATTGCAGCAGAGCAGTTCGCGGACATGGCCGGTCTGAAAATTCTGCATGTGCCTTACCGTGGCAATGGTCCGGCCATCAACGATTTGCTGGGCGGGCAGGTGGATGCCTTGTTCGATTCCCCCGCCACGATGGCGCATGTGGCAACGGGCAAACTCAAAGTGTTGGGTCATGGTTATGACCGGCCCAACCCGCGTCTTCCCAAAGTGCCGGCCATCAGTCAGGCCGGTCTGCCTGCACTTCAGAATTTCATGGCCGGTGGCTGGTTTGGCCTGTTCATTCCCAGTGCGACGCCAGAGCCGTTGCAGCAGCGGATTTACAGCGACATCCGAAGTGTTCTTGAAACCCGTGATGTGCGTGAAGCGCTCGCACGTACGGGTGTGGATGTGCGCCCCATGACACGCACAGAATTTTCGACTTACCTGCAAGGCGAACTGGATCGCTGGGGGCCCGTGATCCGTGCCCGCAACATCCGTCCGGACTGAGCCCACTCTTTGAATTGACTGCCTACCCATGAATGCAATTGAATCTGTCTCACAAGACCGTGCCGACATCGACTACGAGGCATTTCGCCAGGAATTGGTGGAATTCATGCAAACCCATTGCCCCGGGGCTTTGCGCGAGAAGGTGCGAAGCAACCAGAAGCTTGGGCGAGCCGAGTTCTCGCAATGGCAGCAAATTCTTCACCGTCGGGGCTGGTCGGCACCGGGCTGGCCCGTTGAGCGTGGCGGAACGGGCTGGGATTTGCAGCAGCGGTATTTGTTTGAGCAAGTGAGTGCAGAACTGGACTGCCCGCCGCTGTACCACCATGGGTTGGGACACATCGGGCCCGTGATCATGCATTTTGGAACCCCCGAACAGCAAGCGCGGTTTTTGCCCCGCATTGTGGATGGATCGGAATGGTGGTGTCAGGGCTATTCGGAGCCAGGGGCAGGTTCCGATCTGGCATCGCTGAGGACTTCGGCTGTGCTCCAAGGTGACGAATACGTGATCAATGGCCAAAAGACTTGGACGTCGCACGCCCACGAAGCGGACATCATGTACACCCTGGTGCGCACCTCCAATGAAGGGCGCAAGCAAGCCGGCATCACGCTGCTGCTGGTTCCTCTGAATACGCCTGGCATTGAGATCCGGCCGATTCACACCATTGACCAGTGGCACCATGTGAACGAGGTTTTTCTCAACGATGTACGTGTGCCGGTCTCGCATCGCATCGGTGAAGACGGCGGGGGGTGGGCGTGCGCCAAATTTTTGCTGGACCGTGAGCGTTTGTCCCCTGCCACGGTGCCGCGCCTGTTGCGTCAGTTAGAGCAGGTTGAAGATCTGATCCGCGAACGCATCCGACAGCAAGGTGCCACGCCCAGCCTGCATGCCGCGATGGGGCGCTTGTTTTTGGCTCAGGCGTCTGCGCAGGGTGCCAAGGAAATGCTGCTCAGTGCCATCCATGAAGAAATGAATGGAACGCTGCGCTCATCCAAATCATCGGCCCTCAAGCTCCATTGCAGTGAATTGTCCCAACAGATTTCCAGTCTGGCGTATGACCTGGCCGCGCCGCACTATGCCCCACGTTTGTTGCCGCAGCCGCCGACAGCGGATGGCTCGGATGAGCTGGACATAGAGCGCCAGTTGGTGCACACCTATTTGTTCTACCGTTCGCGCACCATTGCTGGCGGCACCAGCGAAGTGCAGAAGAACGTGATTGCCCGTGATCTTTTTGGAGCCTGAAGATGTCGTTTCGCTCAAGTCCGCTTTTTTCAGGTGATCTTTATGACTCGGCACTCCGGCTGGCCGCCAGCCCGGATGTCCCCCGTCAGCAGGGTCAGGGTCATGCTCAGGCCGGCGATAAATGGCAACACATGCTGGCTTTGGGCTGGCAAGGTGTGCTGGTTGCTGAGGAGGACGGTGGCGTTGGTGCCCGTTTGCAGGAGGTGGCGGCCATCGTCGAAGCGGCAGCCCGTCAGGGCCAGGCGGTGCCGTTGGCGGACCGCTGCGCCGTGTCACCGATTTTGTTGACCGCTGCGCGCGCGCACCCAGAGGCCGCCGATTTGTTGTCTGCCATCACGATGGGCGAAGCATCGGTCTGCCCGGCATGGGGGAGCAGTGAGGTGGGTTCGGGCCACGAGCACGGACCGGTCCTGGGTGCAGATGGTGTCCTGATGGGGACTTTGTCCGCACTGGACATGTCGGAGCCTGCCACGCACATCTTGCTGCACGCACATGATGTGACCACGCAGGAGTCCGTGCTGGTGTTGCTGCAGTGGGCGCAAGTGGCTGCGGCAGCACGCCACCATGTGGGTGTGGACGAGCGCCAGTACACCGACCTGGCTTTGGATGGCTTGCAGGTGACCGATCAGCAGGTTTTGCTGCGGGGCGCAGCGGCGGCAGATGCGGTCACGCGTGCACGCCATGCCGGCAGCTTGCTGACCTGCGTTGAGGCGGTCGGTGCTGCGGCTGCCATGATTGAACTCACCATTGACTACCTCAACACCCGGGTGCAGTTTGGCGTGGCCTTGTCCACTTTCCAGGCCTTGCGGCACCGCACCGTTGAGATGTATGTGGCTTATGAAAACATCAGCGGTCTGGTGAGCCGGCTCATCCGGCAGGCTCATGACAACATGCATGCATTGACTGCCCGCGATGTGGTCCTGGCGAAGTTTTATGCGGCCGATGTGGCGCGCATGGTGTCGGAGTCGTCCATCCAGCTGCATGGCGGCATGGGCATGACCTGGGAGATGCTGGCAGCCCGTCTGGCCGTGCAGACCATGACGGGCAGTTTGCGTTATGGTGACCGGGCCGAGTGTCTGGACTGGCTCACCGCACAAACATTGGCTGAGGCCGCCTGAGATTTACTTTGAGTTGAATATGCACAGTCTTGAATCTGTTTTTGTTCCGCAGTCGGTGGCCGTGATCGGCGCTTCTTCTGATCCCGACCGCATTGGCGGACGGCTCTTGCGCTTTTTGCTGGAGGCCAAATTCGAAGGCCGAATCTATCCCGTCAACAAAAGCGGGGTAGCTGAGATTCAGGGCCTGCCCGCCTGGGCCAGCGTGCTGGATGTGCCGGACAGCATTGATCAGGCGGTCATTGTGGTGCCTGTTGCCGGTGTGGAAACGGCAGTGCGTGAAAGTATCGCCAAAGGCGTTCAATGCGTGGTGGTGCTGACCTCCGGATTTGCCGAGCTGGGGCCAGAAGGCCGGGCTCAGCAGGACCGACTGACGGCGATGTGCCGTGAAGCGGGCGTGCGCATGCTGGGCCCCAATTCCCTGGGGTTGCTGAATGTCGATACCCGTTATTTCGCCACCTTCTCCACCGTGCTGTATGGCTTGCAGCCGCGCAGCGGGACGATCTCGCTGGCCACGCAAAGTGGTGCGTTTGGATCTTGTGCCTACGGCATGGCGACTTTGCGTGGGTTGGGCCTGAGCAAAATCATCGCCACCGGCAACGAAGCCGACATCGACGTTGCCGAGTGCATCGACTACCTGGCGGAAGATCCTCAAACCCACGTCATTTGTGCCGCCCTGGAGTCGTGCCGCGACGGGCAACGCCTGCGTGCCGCACTGCTCAAGGCCGCTGCGGCCGGCAAACCGGTTCTGGTGATGAAGGTGGGGCGCACCGAGTTGGGTGCGGCAGCGGCCAGCACACACACAGGCTCACTGGCGGGCAATGATGCGGTTTTTGATGCCGTGTTCTCAGAGTGTGGCGCGTACCGTCCGCAGTCGATTGAAGAGATGCTGGACATCGCTTATTACTGCACGGTCACGGGTCGTTTGCCGCCCAATGATGCGTTGGGCATCATCACCGGCTCGGGCGGTATCGGCGTGCTGATGGCCGACCATGCGGGTGACCTGGGGCTGCACATGCCGGCATTGCCTGCCGCTGGGGTGGCTGCTGCCCAGGCCTTGTTACCGTTTGCTGTTGCGGCCAATCCACTGGACATGACGGCGCAAGTCACATCGGTGCCCGATGGTGTGCCGAGCACCATTGAAGTCATGCTCGCCCACGGGGATTACGGCACGGTCTTCGCGTATCTGGCGCACTCGGGCCTGGCCCCTGCACGTTTTGCAGCCACGGCAGACCGTCTGGGGCAACTGCGCCTAAAGTACCCGCACAAAGATTTGGTGCTGGTCATGCTGTCAGCCCCTGAATCAACTGAAAAGCTCGAAGCCCTGGGCATCCCGGTGTTTGCAGACCCCAGCCGTGCCATGCTGGCCATGGGAGCCGCTGCCCGCATGGCGCGACAGCGCCGCACCTTGTATGCCTTGCCGCAGCAGCGCCCGGCAGTGCCGCCTTTGGGCGATGTTTCCACCGAACAATCGGCCAAACAGGTGTTGTCAGCGGCCGGTCTGCCCGTGCTGCCCGAGCAGGTCTGCCAAACGGCCCATGACGCAGCGCAAGCGGCTTGCCGCATGGGCTTTCCGGTGGTGGCCAAGATTGCATCGCCGGATATTTTGCACAAGACCGAGATCGGCGGTGTCTTGCTGCGTTTGCAGGATGAGGCGGCGGTGCGCGCGGCGTTTGACACCTTGATGGATCGGGCCAGAACGCATGCGCCCCAGGCCCGCCTGGACGGGGTGTTGATCACGCCGATGGCGCAAAGTGGCGTTGAGACCATTTTGGGCGTGCAGAACGACCCGACCTTTGGGCCGATGATTTTGTACGGGGCTGGCGGTACGGCGGTCGAACTTTACCGGGATGTGGCGCTGGCCTCGGCACCGCTCACCCTGGCACGTGCCCAGGCCCTGGTGGACCGCGTGCGCTCGACCGCGCTGTTGCGCGGCTGGCGCGGCACGCCGGTGTGCGATGAGGCGGCTGTGGTGGATGCCCTGTGCCGTTTGTCCGACTTCGCCATGGACCATGCGAACCAAGTGCAGAGTGTGGACATCAACCCGCTGCTGGTGCGCACGCAAGGGGCGGTTTGCCTGGATGCTGTGATCACTTTACAGGCTTGAATTGCCGCTGCAAGAGGAGTCTTGGATGAACGCATACACGCTACAGAGCTTGCTGGATCGGGAAGCGATCCGCGATGCGCTTTACCGTTACTGCCGCGGCATTGACCGTCTGGATGAGGCGGCCCTGCGATCGGCGTATTGGCCGGATGCGACCGACAACCACGGTGCTTACAAGGGGTCGGCCGCTGGGTTCATCGACATGGCACTCGTGAAGCTGCAAAAAGCCGGTCGGATGATTCATCAGATCAGCAACATTTTGATCGAGTTGCATGGGGACGTGGCCGCCGTAGAAAGCTACTTCATGGCTTACCAGGAAGAGATGGATGCGCAAAGCAAGCCACTGGAGACGCTGTTGTGCGGCCGCTATGTGGACCGTTTTGAGTGTCGGGGTGGTGAGTGGCGCGTTGCCGCCCGCACCGTGGTGTATGACTGGATGCGCCAGACACCGCTGACCCAGGGTTTGCGTGCCGTCGATTTCGGTTTGCGCCAGCCCACTGGAGACCGTTGTCCTGCAGACCCCGTTTATGAATTGCTCGCCAGTGTGCTGGGTGATAAGGAGACTTCATGAGCCTTGCTGGCCTGATGCAGCGCCAATCGTTGCTGATTTCTGATTTGCTGGCCCATGCCGCCACTTACCACGGCGATGTCGAAATTGTTTCGCACCTGCATGCAGGCGAGGTGCGTCGCAGCAACTGGCGTACCGTGGCACACCGTGCGGCGCAACTGGCCCATGCCTTGCCGACACTGGGGGTCGCTCAGGGCGATCGTGTGGCCACGCTGGCCTGGAACAGCGATCGCCACCTGGAGTTGTACTACGCGGTGGCGGGCACGGGTGCGGTTTTGCACACGGTCAACCCGCGCTTGTTCCCGGAGCAGATCGCTTACATCCTCGGCCATGCCGCAGATGGGGTTGTTTTCTTTGACCTCGATTTCGCCGACTTGCTGGTCAAAATGGCACCGCAGCTCACCGGCGTGAAGCGTTTTGTGGCCTTGTGCCGGGCCGATCAGTTGCCCACCCTTGATTTGCCCCATTTGGTGAGCTATGAATCACTGATCGAGGGCTTGCCGCAACAGTACGACTGGCCGGATCTGGATGAGGCAACGGCTTCTTCGATGTGCTACACCTCGGGCACTACTGGCAATCCCAAGGGCGTGCTTTACAGCCATCGCTCCACCGTGTTGCATTCATTTGCACTGTGCGCCGCCGATGGCATGGCCCTCAGTGCGCGCGACAGTGTGTTGCTGGCGGTGCCGATGTTCCATGTCAATGCATGGGGCGTTCCCTATGCTGCAGCGATGTGCGGTGCCAAGCTGGTGCTGCCGGGTTCGGGTTTGTCGGGTGAACGTTTGTACGCCCACATGGTCAATGAAGCTTGCACATTTTCCCTCGGTGTGCCCACGGTCTGGCTGGGCTTTTTCCAGTACATCGACCAGCAGGGCGTTGCGCTGGATCTTCGCGCCTTGCGCTTGCAGCGGGTGGTGGTTGGCGGCTCGGCTGCACCGCGTGCCTTGATTGAAAAGTTTGAAGAAAAACTGGGTGTGTTCGTGATCCAGTCCTGGGGCATGACCGAAACCAGCCCCGTGTCCACGGTGGTCAGCCTGCTGCCCAAGCACGCCGGTCAAGCCTTGTCGGACCGCTTTGCGGTGCAGTCGCGTCAGGGCCGGGCGATCTTTGGGGTCGAAGTGGCGGTTTTTGGGGCCGATGGCCAGCGTTTGCCGCACGACGGCAAGTCTGTCGGAGAAATCCGTGTGCGCGGCCCCTGGGTGCTGTGTGCTTATTACGGCAACGCGCCCGATTCGGCGCTCGATGCGCAGGGCTGGTTCAGCACGGGTGATGTGGCCTACATCGATCCCGATGGTTTTGTGCAGATCACGGACCGCTCCAAGGACGTGATCAAGTCGGGTGGGGAATGGATTTCTTCCATCGACCTGGAAAACGCGGCCGTGGGTCACCCCAGCGTGCGCGAGGCGGCGGTGATTGGCGTGCCGCACAGCAAATGGCAGGAGCGTCCGCTGCTGATTGTGGTGCTCAAGCCCGGTGAAACGCTGACGGGGCCTCAGATGATGGAATTTCTGACAGACCGCGTGGTGCGCTGGTGGTTGCCTGACGATGTGGTGTTTGTCGACGAATTGCCCCACACCGCGACCGGCAAATTGCTCAAGACCCGGCTGCGTGAGCAGTTCAGGGACCATCGCTTGCCCACCGATGTGGCCTGAGATCAACCGGTGCAGCCATGAAGATTGACATCGTTTCTTCGCAGCGCGACGAGCTGGGTGAATCCCCAGTCTGGGACGGGCGCACGCAAACCCTGTACTGGATCGATTCCCGACGCCATCGGGTGCAAAGTCTGCAGCCCTCGACCGGAGTGGCCCGCGATTGGACGATGCCGCATGAAATCGGCTCGATCGCCTTGTGTGAAAGCGGCCGTCTGCTGGTGGCGTTGCAGACCGATGTGCATTTTCTGGACCTGAGCAGCGGCCAACTCACGCCGCTGGTGCACATTACACACCCGGCCGATCGCATGCGGCTCAACGATGGCCGAACGGACCGTGCCGGGCGATTCTGTCTGGGTTCTCTGGTTCTGGGCCGTCATGAACCCCATGGCGTGCTGTATCAACTGGATGCCGCAGGCCGGGTGAAGGAACTTGACCGTGGCATCTGTGTGTCCAATGCCACGTGTTTCAGCCCGGACGGCCGCTGGATGTATTTTGCCGACAGCCTGGCGCGTCAAATCTGGCGTTACCGGTATGACCCGGTCACCGGTGAGGCCGGGCCACGCGAAGCTTTCATTGACACCTCGGGGTTGGGTTCCGGTCCCGATGGTGCCACGGTGGACGAGCAGGGGCGGCTTTGGGTGGCGTTGGTGCTGACCGGGCAGCTGGGCTGTTTCAGACCGGATGGCCAACTCGAGCGCACTGTCCAGTTGCCGGTGCCTTACCCGACGTGCCCGTGTTTTGGCGGGCCGGATTTGCAGACGCTTTATGTGACCAGCATCCGTGACAGCGGCAACTTGCTGCGCAGCGATCATCCCGACAGTGGCGCGTTGCTGGCCATTTCGGGACTCGATGCGGCAGGCTTGCCCGAAGTGTTGTTCGCAGATTCGAACGGGCTGGTCTGATGCCTGCGGACCCAAATTTTGAATGCATTGACTGACATGAAAGACAACACGATGAACAAACGTTTTGAGGGCCGCGTGGCCTTGGTGACGGGGGGGGCTCGCGGTATTGGGCGAGGCGTGGTCAACCAGCTGGCGCGCGAAGGTGCTGTGGTTGGCATTCTGGATCTCAAGCTTGACCTGGCCGAGGCGGCTGCCCGCGAGGTCATTGCGGCGGGTGGTCAGGCCATGGCCTTTGGCGGGGACGTGGCTCAGCGTGCCACGCTGGCCGATGCGGCGGCGGCCCTCAAGGCGCGTCATGGCCGACTGGACGTGCTGGTCAACAATGCCATGTGGGTGCGCTATGGGGCCATCTCGGACATCAGCGCCGAGGCCTTGCAGCGCATGGTGGGCACGGGGTTTTTCTCGGTGGTTTGGGGCATACAGGTGGCGGCCGAACACATGACCGAGGGCGGCAGCGTGGTCAACGTCGCTTCAGCGGCGGCGTTTCTGGGCATTCCGCAGGCCATGATTTATTGCGGCGTCAAGTCCGGTGTTCTGGGTCTGACGCGTTCTGCGGCGGTGGATCTCGGACCCAAGGGCATCCGTGTCAATGCCGTGGCACCGGGCTCAGTGCCCACGGAAGGCGTCAGCATCAATGTGGATGCCAGCATGGTGGAAAAGCGCATCGCCAAAACGCCGATGCGACGCCTGGGCACCGTGCAAGACATCGCCTCTGCCGTATGCTACTTGGCGTCGTCTGAAAGTGACTGGGTCACGGGCGAATGCATCAAAGTCGACGGGGGCGTGACGCATGCCTTTCTATGATGACATTTTTTCCTGAAGGAGCGCCTGATGAGTGATGACTTCATCCTGGAAGCACGGGGCCTGAGCAAGCAGTTCAGTGGGTTTTATGCGGTCCGTGATGTGGATTTGCGCGTGCGCAGGCACAGCATCCATGCCTTGATTGGCCCCAACGGTGCGGGCAAGACCACTTGCTTCAATTTGCTGACCACGTTTCTCAAGCCCACCGCGGGCAGCATCCGCTTCAATGGCCATCAGATCGAGGGCAGTGACCCTGCGACGGTGGCGCACATGGGGCTGGTGCGTTCGTTTCAGATTTCGGCCGTGTTTGGTCAGATGAGCGTGCTGGAGAATGTGCGGGTGGCCCTGCAGCGCAAAACGCGCTGGCACTACACCTTCTGGCGCAGCCGCAAGGTGCTGGACGATCTGAATGCCCGTGCGCATGAACTCATCCAGATGGTGGGCCTGGAGCGGTGGACGGATGTGCCCGCTGCAGACCTTTCTTATGGCCGCAAGCGCGTGCTGGAACTCATCACCACCATCGCCCTGGAGCCAGAACTCATCTTGTTGGATGAACCCATGGCGGGGCTGGGCCATGAGGACATCGGGCCGGTCATGCAACTGATCCGCCAGGTGGCAAAGGGGCGCACCGTGCTGATGGTCGAGCACAACATGAAGGTGATCTCGGAGCTTTGCGATCAGGTCACCGTGCTGCAGTCCGGTCAGGTGCTGGCCGAAGGCGACTACGGACAAGTCTCGCGCGATCCGCGGGTGATGGATGCTTACATGGGAGGTGCGCATGACTGAATCGGCATCCGCGATGGTGTTGCAGTTGCAACATCTGTCGGGTCATTACGGCGAGACCCAGGCGCTCCATGACATCAGCATTGAAGTGCGTGAGGGCGAAATCGTCTGCTTGCTCGGGCGCAACGGTGCGGGTAAAACCACGACGCTGCGCGCGATTGTGGGCTTGCTGGCGCGTTGCCAGGGCAAGATTGAAATCCACGGCCAATCCACGATCGGCTTGCCGCCGGAGGCGATTGCGCACCTCGGTGTGGCCTATTGCCCCGAAGAGCGCGGGATTTTCGCCAGTCTGAGCACCGAAGAAAACCTGCTGCTGCCACCGGTGCTCAAGCCTGGCGGCATGACGGTCGAAGAAATTTACGAACTCTTTCCTAACCTGCTGGCCCGCCGCAGCAGTCAAGGCACCAAGCTGTCGGGGGGGGAGCAGCAGATGCTGGCCATCGCACGCATCTTGCGCACAGGCGCCAAGCTGCTGCTGCTCGATGAGTGCACCGAGGGGCTGGCGCCGGTGATCGTGGAAAAGATCGGACAGGTCATCCGCTTGTTGCGTGAGCGCGGTTTTACCGTGCTGATGGTCGAGCAGAACTTCCGCTTCGCCTCACGCCTGGCTGACCGGTTCTATGTCATTGAAGAAGGCACCGTGGTGGACAGCTTCCGTCAGGATGAAATCACCCCGAACCTTGAGCGCATTGAGCGCCTGCTGGGCCTTTGAGGCCCCGACCCTCTGCGAGCACACTGGAGCATACCCATGGATACCCTTTTTGGCGTTCCCGTCGCGGCCTTGATCGGGCAGGTCCTGATCGGCCTGATCAACGGGTCCTTTTATTCCCTGATGAGTCTGGGTCTGGCGATCATCTTCGGCCTGTTGCATGTGGTCAATTTTGCCCACGGCGTGCAGTACATGCTGGGTGCGCTGGTGGCCTGGGTGTTGCTGGACACCTGGGGCATCAATTATTGGTGGGCACTGTTGATTGCCCCTGTGGTGGTGGGGCTGTCGGGTCTGGCCATCGAGCGGTTTTTCCTGCGCCATCTGTACCACCTTGACCATGTCTATGCCTTGTTGCTCACCGTGGGCATGGGCATCCTCATTGAGGGTCTGGTCAAGTTCAAATTCGGCATCGGCGGACAGCCTTATCCGAACCCCATGAGCGGCGGTGTGGACCTGTCGGTGACCTTTGTGCCGTGGTACCGGCTGTGGGTCATCGGGGTGGCGCTGGTCGTCTCGCTGGGCACCTGGTATTTCATTGACCGCACCAAGTTGGGCGCTTACCTGCGCGCAGCCAACGAAAACCCGAATCTGGTGCGCACTTTTGGCGTCAACGTACCGCGCATGCTCATGCTCACCTATGCCTTTGCCGTGGCGCTGGCGGGTTTCAGTGGTGTGATGGCGGCCCCGATTTACCAGGTCAGTCCCTACATGGGCAGCAACCTGATCATCGTGGTGTTCGCCGTGGTGGTGATCGGTGGCATGGGCTCGATCCTGGGCTCCATCCTCACGGGCTTTGGTCTGGGGGTCATTGAAGGCCTGACCAAAGTGTTTTATCCGGAAGGTGCCAGTGTCGTGATCTTTGTGGTCATGATCCTGATGCTCGCTGTGCGTCCGAGTGGCCTGTTCGGCCGTCAACCTTGAAGGGGTTCCCCATGTCGTCCATGTCGTACAAGTACCTGTGGTGGCTCCTGGTCGGGCTGGCCCTGTTGGTGGCCCCGTTGGTGGTTTATCCCCTGTTCATGATCAAAATCTTGTGTGCCGCCTTGTTGGCTGCATCGGTCAATTTTCTGGTGGGCTATGCCGGTCTGCTGTCGTTTGGTCATGCCATGTTCTTTGGGTCGGCCGGTTACATCACCGGCTATGTGTTGAAAACCTGGACAGGCGACGGTCTGATCGGCATTCTGGCCGGGGTGCTGGTGTCCGCCGCCATCGGCTGGGTCACGGGTTTGCTGGCGATCCGTCGCCAGGGCGTGTATTTCTCGATGATCACCCTGGCCTTTGCGCAAGTGATTTACTTTCTGGCGCTGCGGCTGCCTTTCACCGGCGGGGAGGATGGTTTGCAGAATGTGCCCCGTCCCAGCTTTTTGGGTCTGGTCGAAACCACTGACCATCAATCGCTTTATTTTGTCGTACTGGCCATCGTGGGTCTGGGCTTCTGGTTCATCTGGCGCATTGTCAATTCACCTTTCGGACAGGTGTTGACCGCGATACGTGACAACGAACCCCGTGCCATGTCGCTGGGCTACCGTGTCAACCGCTACAAACTCATTGCGTTCACCTTGTCGGCGGCGATTGCGGGCCTAGCCGGCAGTGTCAAGGTCATTGCCTTTGGATTGGCCACGCTGACCGATGTGGGTTGGGGCACCTCGGGTGATGCCTTGCTGATTTGCATTGTGGGTGGCATGCAGACCCTGTGGGGTCCGCTGATCGGTGCCGTCCTGGTGATTGCCCTGGAGCACATGCTGGTGTCGGTCCCTGAGCTGGTGCAAATTGTGCAGGGCTTGGTCTTTGTGCTGGTGGTGATGTTGTTTCGCAAGGGCATTGTGGGGCAGTGGCTGGCCTGGTGGAAGTCCCGTCAGCCGCCGGCTCACTTGCCGTCTGCCACCTCTGAACATTGACCCTCCGCATGGGAGGGGTCTGAGTCCATCTTCAAGGAAGCTTCCATGAGCCATTTACTCAAGGACAAACTCGCACTGGTCACCGGTGCGGGCAGCGGTATCGGTCAGGCCATCGCCTGTGCTTATGCCCGAGAGGGGGCGCGTGTGATCGTCACGGACGTGGATGCCGAAGGCTGTGCCGAGACGATGCGCCAGATCACTGCCCTGCAAGGGCAGGCCTGGGTTTTTCCGCTCGATGTGACCGATGTGGCGGCGGTGCAGGCGCTGGCACAGCAGGTGCAGGCAGAGATCGGCCCGATCGACATCCTGGTCAACAATGCGGGTGTGATTTTGCGTGAGGGCATGGACAGCCCCAACGCCCATGCGGTGGTTCGCAAAGTCATGGATGTCAATCTGTTCGGTGTCTTCAACACCATCCACGCTTGGTTGCCTGCATTGCGTGCCACACGGGGTTGCATCATCAATATTTCGTCGGGTGCGGCTTTTCTCGGGCAGCCCCGAGCTTTGGGCTACTCGGCTTCCAAGGGGGCCGTCAAGATGCTCACCCAATCCATGGCCGCCGATTTGGGGTCCGATGGCATCCGCGTCAATGCCATCGCTCCAGGGGTCATCGTGACCCCCATGACGGATGCCACCCGGGCCGACCCGCAGCGGCTGGAGCGGTTCATGGTGCGCATTCCTTCAGGCCGGCTTGGCGAGCCCCGTGAAATCGCCGGGGCCGCTGTTTTCTTGGCGTCCGATCTGGCCAGTTATGTCAATGGCGTCACCTTGCCGGTAGATGGCGGGACGCTCGCCGTCTGAACGGCGCGATCCTCGTCCATGAAAAAAGCGCCAGCATGCTGGCGCTTTTTTCATGCAGCACGATCAGGAACCGTGCTGCGCGGGTCTTTACCAGACTCACTTCTTGACGAAGTCGCAGCCGCCTTCGGCCAGGGGGCGGAAGACTTGTTCGCCGGGGATTTCAGCCTTGATGGTGTAGTAGTCGTACTTGCCTTTGGACTCGCCGGGGGTTTTGACCGTGGCGGCGTACACCGGACGCATGGTCTGACCATCTTCGCGGATGCGCACGTTCTTCATGGAGAAGTCGTTGATCGGCGTGGCTTTCATCTTGCCCATGACGGCCGTGCCTTCGTCGGTGCCAGCGGCCTGCACGGCTTTCAGGTAGT
This sequence comes from Limnohabitans sp. 2KL-1, assembly GCF_003063435.1. GTDB lineage: Bacteria > Pseudomonadota > Gammaproteobacteria > Burkholderiales > Burkholderiaceae_C > Limnohabitans_A. The sequence goes on from NZ_NESL01000013.1 coordinate 22,774, forward strand.
GCAGCGTGGCGCTGTAGGCGCTGGCCATGATGTAAGTGGGGGCCACGCCGTTGTTGCGATCCATGAAGCGCTTGGACCACGCACGGGTCTCGTTGGTGTGGTCCCAGTACATGGGATCAGTGAACTGCAGGCCCTGGGCCACTTCCAGGCCCATGGCGTTCACGGCATTGATGGTCATGCCAAAAACCGAAACGGCCTGACCGTTGCGGGCGATGCGGAACTCGGCCGCCTGCTTGAGGGCGTTGGTCTGGTCCTGACCCGCGTTCAGCATCACGATGGCCTGGGCTTTGCTGGCCTGGGCTTGCATCAGATAGGACGAAAAGTCGGTGGTGCCCAGGGGGTGTTTGACCGAACCCACCACTTTGCCGCCAGCGGCTTCGATGAATTTGGTGGCTTCAGCCTGGAAGGCTGCCCCGAAAGCGTAGTCCACCGAGACGAAGAAAAACGACTTGATGCCCTGACCCATCAGGCTTTGCACGCCGGCTTTGGGCATGGAATAGGTGTCGACTGCGAACTGGATGTTCATCGGCGAGCAGGCCTTGCCGGTGAGGTCGGAGGCCACAGTGCCGGCAATCAGGTAAGGCTTCTTGGCCGCCTTCATCATGTTGCTCACGGACAAGGCAATGGACGACGCGGAACCCCCGACGATGGCGTCGGTCTTTTGCTCCAGCCACTGGCGGGCGATGTTGGTGCCGACGTCTGGTTTGTTCATGTCGTCAGCGACCAGCAATTCGACGGGCTTGCCCAGCACCTTGCCGCCAAAGTCTTCGATGGCCATGCGCACGGCCAGTGTGGAGCCAGGGCCACCGTTGCTGGCGTAAGGACCGTTCATGTCGGCCATCACGCCCAGACGAACGACATCGTCAGAAATTTGGGCCTGAGCCGCGGTGGTCAGCAACACGGCGAGGGCCGTAGAGGTCATGAGGGGAAAGCGTTTCATGGTGTCTCCAATCAAAAGAATCGTGGGGTGGAAATGAATTCAAACCTGAGGCAAGCGGGGCAGCAAATTCAGCATGGTTTTGGGGTTCCATCTGGATCTTGTGACGTGTTCTACATGCCGGCCGGTAGGTTTTTAAATGCTAGCACCGACATCCCCGCTTCACAAGTCAGTCTTTGAACATTAGGCTCAGGGTTTACCTTGATCCTTGCGGGATGTCAGGCCGATTCGCGTTCGTGGACATGCCTGGGTGTGTCCTGAGGGGTGGTCGGATGCCGTCCTCCTGCCGTGGTGTTCAGGGTTCCACCACGTTGAACATCGGGTCAAACTGCTCGAGTGTTTGCAGAAATTGCCGGAACAAGTCGCGATTGCCCTGCAGCTCCAGCGTGCCCGCATCCAGGGCGGTCACCAAGGCTGCAGGATCACCGAGCCATAGCGGCAGTTGTGCGCGCTGAATCCGGACAACAGCATCGGCACTGCTGCCGTGGCTGCCGGGCAAATGGTGCAGTGCGCCATGGGAGAGTGTGACTTTTTGCGCTTCAGTGGTGCTGTGCCCATCGGTCAACTGCCAGTCAAAACGGGCCTGCAAGGACTGGGCTTGCAGCCCGTTGATGCGGATGGCCAGGAATTCCAGGAAGCGGTTCAGTGGCAACAGCCCCACCATGTCGGACCCGATGGGAAGACTCGCCGGTGTCGAGGCCGCGCGCCCGTTGCGCAGTTCACGTGCCGCCAGCAAATAGGCGTTGCGCCAGGTGGCCGACTCCGACTGGTAGCCCAGTTGCTCCATGGCGTCAGCCGCCAGTTCTCGCGCCGGGCGGTGCGTCGGATCGGCAAAGATCACATGCTGTAAGACTTCAACCACCCAGCGAAACTCGCCCGCCTCGAAGTCGTGTTGCGCACGCTGAACCACCGCGTCGGCGCCACCCATGTACTGCAGGTAGCGCACAGCCGCCGCATCGGGCGGCAGGGGGTGCAGATGCGCCGGGTTGCCGTCATAAGGACCCATGTAATGCGCGTAAATGGCGGCCACATTGTGGGCCACCGCGCCGTAATAACCCCGGGCAAACCATTGACGCGACAAGTCATTGGGCATCAACAATGTTTCACCGATTTCGGCAGGCGTCAGACCATGGCTCATGAGCCTGAGTGTCTGGTCGTGCAGGTAGCGGTACAGATCGCGTTGCCCGGCGACAAACTCGCGCATCCGCGGCTGTCCCCAGACCGGCCAGTGGTGCTGGGCGTAGACCACATCCACTTGAGGCACGTAAGAGTCCAAGGCCTCATCGAGGTAACGCGACCAGACCAGCGCATCGCGTGTCTTGGCACCGCGCAGCGGACACAGGTTGTGCATGGTGTGGCAGGCGTTCTCGGCCAGATTGAGTGCGCGCAGACCCGGCAGAAAGAGGTTCATTTCAGCCGGCGCTTCGGTGCCCGGGGTGAGCTGAAACACCACGTCGATGCCGTCGATCACATGCCGCTCTTCGGGCTGGCTGATCAGCCAGTTGGGCGGGATGAAGCCGTCGCTGCCGCGTCCCACCGCCTTGCCCAGCCCGCTGTCCACATGGCCCATCGGGCCAGCAGCCAGTGTGGTGCCGAACTGGAAAAGCGAGCGGCGGCGCATGGGCACGCCGGCCAGGATGGTTTCAGAGAAGGCCTCTTCGGTGAAGCCCGCAGGTGCGATCACCGGAATCTTTTCGTTGTGCACTTGGGCCAGCGTGGCCACGCCGCGTGCACCCCCGTAATGGTCGCGGTGGCTGTGCGTGTAGACGATGGCGCGCACGGGGCGATCACCGCGGTGCGCCTTGTAAAGCGCCAGGGCTGCTTGTGCGTGCTCTACGAAAGTCAGCGGATCGATCACGATCAGGCCGGTGTCGCCTTCGATGAAGGTGATGTTGGCCAGGCAGAAGCCGCGGACCTGATAAATGCGATCGGTGACCCTGAACAGACCATGGATGGCATTGAGCCGTGACATGCGCCACAGGCTGGGGTGTACCGTCGCAGGTGGGGCATCCTGCTGCAAAAAAGCATGCTCGCGCAGGGTCCAGGCCACCTGGCCGCTGGCGGTCTCAAAGTGTGCGTCGGGCAGTGTGCCGATGAAGCCGCGTTGCGCGTCATCGAAGTCACGCGTGTCGGCCATGTTCAACTCATCAAGCGCGCGCAGTTGCGCTGCCTGGGTCTGGGCGTGGGCAGGTTTCATGGTGTTCGGAAATGAGCCTGCAGTCTGTGACTGCAGGCGGTGTCAGCGTTGTGACGGGTTCAATCGATCTTCAGGTTGGCTTTGCGCGCCAGGCCTTGCCACAACTCGATGTCGGAGCGGACAGTGCCCGTGAATTGTTGGACATTTTTGTGCGGGGGGATGCCCATGTTGGCTTGGGAAAATCGCTGCCGGGTGTCTTCGGCAGCGAGAATTTTTCCGATTTCCTGATTCAGCCGTGTCACGATGGCAGGCGGTGTGCCTGCCGGGGCAAAAATGCCGTACCAGCCATCCGCGTCGAATTTATAGCCTTGCTCGGTGAGTGTGGGCAACTCGGGCAGGGCCGGGCCCCGGGCTGAGCCGGTCGCGCCCAGCGCCACCAGTTTGCCCGATCGGATGTGTGGAACGGGGGAGGCAATGTCGGTGAAAGAAACGCTGATGTTGTTGGCTAACAGGTCCACCACGGCTTGCGCGGTGCCCTTGTAGGGCACATGCGGCATGTCCAGGCCGTAATGCGCTTTGATGCCTTCCATCACCAGATGCCCCGTGGAGCCATTGCCCCAGGACCCGTAAGGCAGCTTGCCGGGATTGGCTTTGGCGTAGTTCACCATGTCCTGCAGGTTTTTGAAGCCGCTTTGTGGCGATGCCATCAGCAAAATGCCCGCTGCACCGACCTGCGCGACCGGGATCAGGTCTTTTTGTACGTTGAAAGGCAGTTTGGGCTGGATCACCGGGTTGATGGCAATCGCGGAAGACGGGGCAATCAGGATGGTGTAACCGTCGGGTGCCGACTTGGCCGTGGTGTCGATGCCAATGATGCTGTTGGCCCCCGGCTTGTACTCCATGATGATCGACTGGTTCAGCGCCTGTTGCAGCGGCACCTGGATCATGCGGGCGAAAAGGTCCATGCCAGCCCCGGCAGGGCCAGGCACGATGAAACGGATGGGTTGTTTGGCAGGCCAGTCAGTGCTTTGAGCGAAGCTGCTCAGACTGGCCAACAGGCCCAGGCAGGCCAAAGCTGTGCGGCGTCGGATGGGGTGGTTCATGCTTGTCTCTCTGTAAAAATTAGGGGCACATGTAAATTTAAACGGCCGGCAGGGAAGTTGTCAAGTCGAGCCGCATGACTCTGGATCAAGGTGTGAAGATGATTTGGGGAAAAAGCGGGCTGTGAAGTGAACCGCCAGGCACGCCGCGTGGTGTGCGCTTGAGGCCGCAGCGGCGTTGGGAATTGGCTGCACCCTGCCCCGTGTCGTGGGTGGCCAACTTGGGATGCATTGGGGCCTTAGCGCCGCAATGCCTGGCATCGAATGGGCGCGGGTTTCAACCGGCCTGGATCAGCGGGTTGTGTCCCACACCTTGGCTGGCTGTAGCCGCTTTTTACCGGATGCTGCGTTTGAAGACCAGGGGCTTGGCGTTGTATTTGATTTTGCACATCCAGTGGGACAAGGCCGAGTCCAGGTGGTCGGCGTGGGATGGGAACCAGCGCGCCAGCTCGTTGGCCAGGTGCAGGCATTTCTCGGGGGCACCTTGCAGGGCCAGCTCCCGCACGCCCGTGATGGAGGCCAGCACGGCCGCGTGCTCGTCCATGTGGCAGCCACGGGGCGGAAAATCGGTGGCCACCATCCAATCGTCTTCCTGTTTGAAATGCGCGGTGGCGTGTTCAAGCAGTTGGTCCATCAAGCCGGGGCAGTCTTCGGGCGATGCGTCCTGCAATGCGCCGATGCAGTTGACAAATTCCTGATGCGTTTCGTCCATGGGCCCATAGCCCAGGAGAAAGTCATCGGTCCATTGGATGCTGGTGCTTGTTTTTTCCATGGTGGTTCATTTCAAAGCCAGCACGAGGGCCAGCACAAAAAGGTAAGCGAGCAGTATTTTCCGGAAGGTTTCCTCAGACAGGCGGTGGCGCACGGTTTTGCCCATTTGAAGGCCCACGAACATCGGAAGCAGGCCCAATGCCGACAAACCAACTTCGGTCCAGCCAAAGCGCTCGTACCAGAGCATGGCGCCGTACATGGGCAGACTGCCGGCCAGATAAATGATGCTGATGCTGCCAATGAATTGTTCGCGCGTGAGTTTGAGCGCCATCAGCAAGGTGATGATGAAGGGGCCGGTGAGCGAAGACACGCCGCCCATGAAGCCAGCCAGCGCACCGACCAGAATGCACGCCGCGAGTTCGTATTGCGGCGGAACACGCAAGTTGGGCTTGAAGCCCATCCAGAGCACCGCGACCAGCAAACTGAACGCGATCAGCAGGTTCAGACTGGCCACCGACAAACCACTGCTGTATTTGACCGTGAGCAAGGTGACCACCAGTTGGACGCCGGCCAAGCTGCCAAAGCGTTTGAGGCTGTAACGGATGTTGCCGCCTTCCATGGCTTGCCAGAGGTTGGAGATCAGCACGGGCATGACCAGCAAGCCCATGGCCTGCGGTGCGGGTATCAAAAGACTGAGCGTGGGCACGACTACCAGGGGCAGGCCGACGCCCATGGTGCCTTTGACGAACCCGCCCATGACGAAAAAAAATGCGCAGGCGGCCCACAAAGCCACCTGCGCAGCACCGATGTCCAAGCCCATCAGTCGGCTTTGAGGTCGGCCGCTTTACCGGCTTTGGCCATGGCGGTGTTTTCTTGTTCAATCACTTTGGCGTAAGCCTCGGGCGAGGAGCCCACGGCGTCAATGCCTGCGGTGGTGAATTTCTCGATCACCTCGGGTGCCTTGACGGCTTGTGCGATTTCATCGCTGAGTTTTTTGACAATGTCAGCAGGCGTGCCCGCACGGGCCAGGACACCGACCGCCACCGAGAAGTCAAATTTGGGCACCACCTCGGCAATGGCCGGCACGTCCGGGGCTTGGCTTGAGCGTTTGGCGTCGTTGCTGGCAATCAGGGTGACCTGGTTGCTTTTCACGAAACCGAGCATGGAGGGGAGTGCGGAAAACAGAAAATCCACCTGTCCCCCGACCAAAGCCGGCACGGATTGGCCCGAACCGCGGAAGGGGATATGGCGGACATCGAGTTTCAATTCGGCTTTCAGCGCTTCCATGGTCAGGTGGTGTGAGCTGCCAATCCCGGATGAGCCATAGGTGTACAGGCCCGGCTTGTCCTTGACCTTGGCGATGAAGTCCTGCAAATTTTTTACGCCGCTTTTGGGGTGGGCCACCAGAAACAGCGGTGAGCGTGCAATCAGGGAAACCGCTGTCAGCTCCTTGCCAACGGCGTACTGCGCGCTTTTGTTGATCTGCGGTGTGATGGACAGCATGGAGCCGTCTGAAACAATGAAGGTGTAGCCGTCGTTGGGGGCGCTCATCAGGGTCTGGTAGGACACCATGCCATTGCCGCCTGGCTTGTTGTCGATGACAAATGATTGGCCCAGGCGCTCGGTGAGTCTTTGCGCGACGATGCGGGCCACGGAATCTGGCAGGCCACCGGCCGCGTAGGGCACGATGAATTTCACGGGCTTGTTTGGAAAAGTGTGGCTTTGCGCTGTAGCGGCCAGGGGCGCGCATGCGATGCTCATTGCCAAAACGACCAGGTGGCGACGGTTCATGGAAATCTCCTCAAATGTCTCTTGAAAATGGACGGCTGAATGAATGTGGGCCTTGATTTTTCTTAGTGATCTAAGATAAACTGATTTTCAACAAATCATTGGATCTTTGTCAATGGTGTTTACCCCTTTTACAGGTAAGGAGTCAAAGATGAGCGAATCGCCAGCTTTCATGCAGCTGCAGATCATGTCCAAGCGCGTGATCGCCAAGGACACGCACGGGTTGGCGCTGCAGCGCCCCGATGGGGCTGATCTGCCTGCCTTCGAGGCGGGTGCGCATTTGACGGTGAAGGTGCCCAGTGGGATCACGCGGCAATATTCATTGTGTGGTGATCCGGACAATCGGGGGACTTACGAGATCGCCATCAAGCGCGAGGCGAATGGTCGGGGCGGCTCCGTGAGTCTGGTCGATGACACCGAGGTGGGGCAGTTCATCGAAGTCGGTGCACCGGTCAATGCTTTTGGCCTGGATGAGAAGGCCAAAAGTTTTTTGCTGGTGGCCGGTGGCATTGGCATCACGCCGATGCGCGCCATGATGTGGCGATTGCACAACGAGGGTTTGCGTCCGTTCAAGCTGGTGTACCTGACACGCGATGCCCAGAGCACTGCATTTCTCGATGAAATGAAATCCGAGCCTTGGGCCGGGAATGCGCGGGTCCACCATGACCACGGTGATGCCGGACAGGCGTTTGATTTGTGGAAACTGTTTGAAAAGCCGGCGCCCGGCTGTCATGTGTATTGCTGTGGCCCCAAGCGTTTGATGGACGAGGTCAAGGACATGACCGGGCATTGGGCCAGCTCTGCCATCCACTTCGAAAGTTTTGGTGCCGACACACAGGCCCGTGCCGATGACCGTGCGTTCACCGTGGCGCTGGCGCGCACCGGCAAGACCGTGCAGGTGGGGGCGCAACAAAGTTTGTTGCACGCCTTGAAAGCCGAGGGGGTGGCGGTGCCCAGTTCATGTGAGAGTGGCACTTGCGGTTCTTGCAAAGTCAGGCTGCTGGCAGGCGAGGCCGATCACCGCGATTTGGTGCTGATGGACGAGGAAAAACGCGACCACATCATGGTTTGCGTTTCGCGTGCGTGCAGCGATGACATGGTGCTGGATTTATGAACGGCATGGCGCAGCCGATTCGCTTCGGGGTGTTGGGTTTGGGCCGGGCCTTCACCCTGATGGTGCCCACATTGGCGGGTGACCCCCGCATTCGCCTGGTTGCCTGCTGTGATCCCCATGAAGAAGCTACGGTGCTTTTTCAGCAGCAGTTTGGCGCGCGGGTGCATGCCAGTGCCGAGGCCTTGTGTGCCGATCCGCAAGTGGAGTGGGTTTACGTGGCCACCCCGCACCCTTTGCATGAGGCGCATGTGGCCCTGGCCGCAGCACACGGCAAGCATGTTCTGGTGGAAAAGCCCATGGCTTTGAGTTTGGCCGCATGCGACCGCATGCTGGCGGCCACCCGACAGGCGGGTACCCATTTGGTGGTGGGGCACAGCCACAGTTTTGACAGCCCGGTGGCCTTGGCACGGGACCTGATCCGCAGCGGTCGGTATGGTCAGGTGCAATCGATCCTGGCCTTGAACTTCACCGATTTTCTGTACCGCCCGCGTCGCCCGGAGGAGCTCGACACCGCGCAGGGCGGTGGGGTGGTGTTCAGCCAGGCTGCGCACCAGGTGGATGTGGTGCGTTTGTTGGCGGGGGGCTTGGTCGAGTCGGTGTATGCCCGCACCGGGGTGTGGGATCGCGGGCGTGCGACGGAAGGTGCTTACAGCGCCATCTTGAATTTTGCATCCGGGGCGTTTGCGCAGGTGAATTACAACGGCTACGGCTTGTTTGATTCGGATGTCTGGATGGACGGCGTGGGTGAGTTGGGTCAACCCAAGACAGCGCTGACGCACCAGGTCACGCGGCAAAAGCGCTTGACATCGACCGATGAAATGGCCGAGGTCGCACAAAAGGCGGCGCGCAATTACGGGGGCGCGGCTTACAAGCCGCAAGCTTCGCACGAGCGCGCTGGTTTTCAGCACTTTGGTCCGGTCATCGTGTCGTGCCAAGGTGCGGATTTGCGACTCACGCCGCAGGGCGTAGAGGTGCACGATGTGCAGGGCGTGCAGTTGATGCGTTGTGCGCTGCAGGATGTGCCGCGTCAGGAGGTGCTGGATGAACTCTGGTCGGTGGCGCGCTCAGGTGCGCAGCCCGTGCACAGCGGGGCCTGGTCCAAAGCCACCATGGAGGTGTGCCTGGGCATTTTGGCCTCTGCGCGTGAACGCAAAGTTATGATGATGCATCACCAGATTGCCCCCGATGGGCCCACCTGAGCCATGCCTTCACGACCCAACGACACCCGAAAATTGCTGGAGCATTGGCGCGAGTCGGTGCCCAATGACCGACTGGCGCATTTGATCCGGGATGTCGGGCGGGCGCAGATGAAGGCTTTGCAATCGCGTTTGTCTTTGCATGGCGTGTCCTTTGGACACTGGACGTTTTTGCGCATCCTCTGGATCAAGGATGGACTGACCCAAAAAGAACTCAGCGACCTGGCGGGCGTGATGGAGCCCACCACGTTCAGTGCGGTCAAGGCCATGGAAAGCATGGGCCTGATCGAGCGCAGGCATTTGTCGGGTAACCGCAAGAACATGCACGTTTTCCTGACGCCCGCAGGCCGGGTGCTGGAGAAAAAGCTGGTGCCCCTGGCCGAAGAGGTCAATCACATCAGCGTGGAGGGCATCAGCGACAAGTCGATTGCGGCGCTGCGTGTCACTTTGCTGGCCATGATCGAAAATCTGGCCAGGGCAGAGGGCTTGTCGGACGCCGCCACCGCGGACGCCCGTGCCTCAGATGCTGTATGACTCGTAGGTTGACGGGTCAAACAACTCTTCGATGGCCATGCGTTTGCTGGACAGGCCTTGGGCGTGATGGTGGTGCAGGAAAGCGTCCAGCGTCTTGCGGTTGGCGTCCACACCGTAAGACCAGAAATCATGGCCCAGCGTGTCGCGTGCCGCTTTGAGCTGTTCTTCGACAAATGGCAGGGTCACTTTGGTGGCGGAGGTGTCCTCCAGCAATTCCAGCGCCTTTTGTTTGGATTGGCTGAAGGCCTTGAACACCGCGCCGGGCAGCCATCTGTGCTGCTGCGCCAATTCCTTGCGGATGCCCACCACATGCATGATCGGGAAAATGCCGGTGCGGCGGTAGTAGTCTTTGGCCACTGCGGTCGGGTCGTCAAACAACCAGCCCACGTTGGGGTTGTGCATGGCCGCGCCACTGGGCGGACGCGGCGCGATGAAACCATCGATGTCACCTTCGTTGAGCAAATCGGAAATCGTTTTGCCCTCGGGCGCGCTTTCGATCTTCACGCCGGGGGGCAGATCGAGTTTGATTTTCTCGGGGCGACCGGGCGTGTCAATGCCACCACGCACCCAGGTCACATCTTCCGGACTGATGCCGTAGTCGTCTTGCAAGATGGAGCGTGCCCAGACGATCGCCGTGAGCTGGTATTCGGGAATGCCGATGCGCTTGCCCTTGAGGTCCGAGGCCTGGCGGATGCGGTCCTTGCGCACGTAAATCGACGTGTGCCGAAAGGCCCGGGACAGAAAAACAGGCACCGCAATGTAAGGGCTCTCACCTCGGGAATGTTTGACCAGATAGCTGGAAAAGGACAGTTCGGTGATGTCAAAGTCACGGCTGCGCATGGCCCGGAAAAACATCTCCTCCGGGCTGAGCAGCATGTAAACCGGATCACAGCCGTCGATTTGCACGCGGCCGTCGTAGAGGGCGCGGTTGCGGTCGTAATCGCCCATGGCGACAGAAATTTGCAATTGGGTCATGGTCTTCAGTTCCTCACGGTGTAAGCGGTGTCGAGTTCGGGATGGGCGACGCTGGCTTGCGATATGGCGTGCGCTTCGTAGTCTCGCCAGTCGGTGGTTTTAGAAATCACGTTCTGGAAGGCGCACACCGAGGCCGGTATGTGTTGCTCTGCGGTGCCGATGGCCGTACCGCCTTGCTGGAAATCTTTCACCGCTTGCACCATCAATTTGCGGAATTCCACGATGGCCAGATCGCTGGCTCCCAAGCGGTCCTGGGTCCGGTCGGCGATGGAGCCCATCGTCAGCCACATGGCCATGTCCTGGTTGGGAATGCCCCGTATGCCGGTGAAGTTGCCCGCCTTCATGGCCTGGCGGTCTTGCCAGAAGCGGTTGTCGTAGTTGCGCAGCGGCCGGTATTGCGAGTCGAGGTCAATGCTCAGCGACAGGCCCAGAAATTTGCGCCAGGTTTCCGTTTCGGGTGTCTGCGCTGCATCACCCCAGGCGATGAAATAAAAGCAAGTGTGGGTGTCATCCACTGGCACGTTGACGTTGGCCACGTTGTACAGGTTGTTGGGTGGAATCAGCACGGTCCACGGTGCCACAAACACCGTGGCGCGCACATAGTCGTGCGTCTGGGCGTTGAAGATAGGGCGGCGGATCGCGGCATAGCGGAAACCGTAGGAGGTTTTTTGCACCTGCATGCGGGGCGCCTTGTCGGTGGACGGGCGCAACCAGCTTTTGTCGGTGGCCTCGGCACCGTGCACACGGGCAGGCACCATGTCGGAGCTGTGCAGGCTGGAGCTGTGGGCTGAATCAATGGCCCCTTCCAGAATTTGGGCCCAGTTGACGGGCAACACCGCTTTGCCCACGCTGACCCGCGTTTGCGCGGTCGGGGCCCAGCGCGGCGGTACAAACTCGGGTTGGGTTTCCTTGGGGCCCAGATAGGCCCAGACAAACCCCCCCCATTCCTGCACGGGATAGGCCTTGTGCTTGACTTTGTCAGCCATGGCGCTGCTTTGCGGCTCGGAGACCATTTCCAGGACGTTGCCGTTCACATCCATCTTCCAGCCATGGTAGAGGCAGCGCAGGCCGCCTTCTTCGTTGCGCCCAAACAGCAAGGAGGCACCGCGGTGCGGACACTTTTCATCGATCACGCCCACTTGCCCATCCGAGTCACGGAACACCACCAGGTCCTCCCCCAGAATGCGGGCTTTCACGGGCGTGCCGTCAGCCTCGCTGACTTCCTCCAGCAGGCAAATGGGAACCCAGTGGCGTCGCATCATCTGGCCAGCAGGGGCCTGTTTTTCGACCTGGCAAAGCAGCATGTTTTCTTCATGGGTGATCACTGTTCTCGTCCTCCAAGGCGTCAAGCAATGGTCGAAATATAATTCGATATCTAAGAATATGGGATCAGGGAATACCCGGGTGTGCTGATGGGCAGCCTGCCTCAGTGCCGCGCCAGTACCCGCGTGCTGTGCTCACCGGCCATCGGCGACCGGTGCACAAATCGGGTCAGATCGCCTTGACCCTGACGCCCGCGATGACCCCTGTCACCAGCAAAGCGATGCCGGTCAAGGTGAGGGGCTCGGGCCATTGGCCGCGCAGCCAAAAGGCGTAGGCCAGGGCGGCCAGGGTTTCGAACACGATGAGCTGCCCGGCCAAGGCCGTGGGCAGACGCTGGCTCGCGGCATTCCAGCACAGCGTGCCCAGCCAAGAGGCGAACAGCCCAATGGCCATCATGAGGCCGATGAATTCAAGCGGGCGTGGCCCCAGCGGCATGGGCATGGGGTCGTGGGTGGCGCTTGTCCACAGCCAAAACGCGGCATAGCCCAGCAGCGCGAGCGGCAAGGTGGCGATGCCTTGCGCCGTGGCCCACACGCGGGGGTTGCGCTCGGGGTGGCCGCGCAGCCAGTCGGCGTTTTTCAGCGGGTACCAGGTCCAGCAGACCACCGCACCCACGGCCAGCGCGGCACCGGTGATGTAGCGCGTGGTGTCGGCGTCCGGGTTTTGCACCAGCGCGGTCCACTCCACATGGTTCACGCAGGCAATGCCCAGCAGGATGAGCGCCAGGGGCGGCGCGAGTTTGAGCCACGGAAAACGCCCGTCGCGCTGATGGTTGAGCAAGTTGGCCGAGATGGCGATCACCACCGGCAAGGTGCCGATGATCATGGTGGGCAGCGCCCCGCCTGCGCGCTGGATGGCGCTGGCCAGAAACAGGTAATACAGCACATTGCCGATGGCGGCCAGCTTGAGCGCGGCCAGCCAGTCGCTTCGGGTGAGGCGCTTGATGTCGGTGCGGTCCACGAAGGCCAGTGGCAGGGCAATGAGGCCAAAGGCCAGATACCGGCCAAAGGTGTGCAGCGCAGCAGGGTAGTCGGGCAGCATCAGCGGGCCGACGAACACCAGGCCCCACATCATGCCGGCGGCCAGGGAAAAGAAGATGCCGCCCCAGAAGGCGCCTGTGTTGTTGGACATGTCTTGGGATTGAAAAAAGGTTCAGGCGCGCCAGGCGGGCAGCTGCCAGTTGCGCCACAGGGCCAAGGCACGCAGACCCACTGTGACGACCAGGCAACCCAGCAGCGCCAACCAACCGGGGGCGTCGGTGGACCACAGGCCCACATAGGTCCAGCCGCCCGCAAAGGCGCAGACCGCGTAAGGCCGGTGGTCCTTGAAGGCGGTGGGGATTTCGTTGCACACCATGTCGCGCAGCACGCCGCCAAACACGCCCGTGATTAGGCCCATGAGCACTGCAACCACCGGGGGCATGAGCGCCAGCAATGCGTGGTGCACCCCCGTGGCGGTGAACAGGCCCAAGCCCAGCGCGTCGGGCCAGAGGATGGCTTTTTCAGTGACCTCAAAATGGCGCTGGCGCATGAACAGCATGGCCGCCACGCAAAGGGCCAGCACGGCCCAGAGCATTTCGGTGTGTTGCACCCAAAAGAAGGGCCTTTGGTCGAGCAGCAAGTCGCGCAGCGTGCCGCCACCGAACGCGGCCAAGAACGCCACCACGCAAACGCCCACGGCGTCGAGCCGCTTGCGAGCAGCCTCCATCAGGCCGGACAGCGCAAAGGCCGCGGTGGCCGACAACTCGACCAGCAGGCGCAGGGTCTCACCCCAGGATTGGATTCCATACATGCCTGGGATTATCGTGCCAGCCAGACTTGCCGGTAGCGGCCCTGCGGGTCGTGGTCTTGCGTTTGTTTGGCGGGGTTGAAGCGTCGGCCCACACGCGGGTCTGTGCCGCGGCCGCTCGCGTACAGCCAGTTGCCCTGGTTGCTTTGCACATCAAAGTCCACCAGTTGCGATTCGAACCAGGCCGCGCCCGCACGCCAGTCGCAAGACAGGTCGTGCACCAGAAAGCTGGCCACGATTTGCCGCATGCGGTTGGAGGTGAAGCCCGTGGCGGCCAGCTCGCGCATGCCGGCGTCCACGATGGGCTCGCCCGTTTGGCCACTGCACCAGCGTGCAAAGTCTTTGGGAAAGTGCGAGGGTTGGGGCAGGTTCGACAAGCCCCGAGCCGCATAGAGTTGCGGGCCGTGCTGCAGGTGCAGCATGCGGAAGTTGTCGCGCCACAGCAATTCAAACCACAGCCAATAGGTGCCGTCGTTGCTGCCGTGCGCTTGTTCGTAGGCCTGCAGGTCTGCCCAAATGCGGCGGGCCGACACCGCGCCCGTGGCCAGCCAGGGTGACCAGTGGCTGCTGGTGTGTTGGCCTTGCAAGGCGTTGCGGGTTTGCTTGTAGCGGTCGGGCCAGGGCGGCGTGAGGTAGTTCTGCAGGTGGGCCAAAGCGCTGGTTTCGCCGCCCCGGCAGGTGGCCTGTGTGTACGGAAAGTTGGAGCGTGGGTGCGCGTCGCCCTCTGTATGGGCTTGCAGCAGGGCGAAGGGGTTGTTCGTCCAGCCGGGCAGGGTATTCAAGTGGTCATCCGGCGGCGCTGGCAGTTGGGTGGGCGCGGGCAGCGGTGCCAGGGGTTGGAGCCGCGCCGATTCGATGCGCTGGCGAAACACTGTGAACACTTGCGGCATGTCTTCGGCCGCAAAGGGCAGGGCGTCGGGTTCGATCAGGCTGGACTGCCACAGGGTTTTAACCGTGAGGCCCGCGTTGATCAGGGTTTGCACCTGGGCTTCTTCTTCGGGCGCGGCGATGTCTTCGCAAAACACGGTGTCTGCGCCAACATGGCTGGCGCAAGCGGGCAGCACATCGGCCACAGGCCCGTGCAGCAACACCAGGCGCTGGCCAAAAGCCTCAAGCGACTTTTGAAGGTCTTGCAGCGTGTCGGCCAGAAAGCGCCTGCGGTGCTCGCCCATGCGGCGAAAACCCCAGGCCGTGGGCGCGTCTTGCACCGGTTCGTGCACATAGACCAGCAGCAGCGCTTGCTGGTGCGCTTGGGCGTGGGCTATGGCTTGCTGGAGTGCGCGTTGGTCGTGCAAGCGCAAGTCGTTTCGGAACCAGAAGAGGGTGGTGCGCATGGTTTAAAAGTCAAAGCCCAGCTGTGTGCTGGGTGATGTGTTGGCAGAAGATGACTTGCCCGACTTTCGGCGGCTGGTTTGGGGGGTGTCGCCGTCACGGGTAAACACGTCGCGTTGGTGGCCACTGCCGTGTTTGCGCGAAGCGTGTTTCTCAACGATGGCTTTTTTGCCCGCTTTCACACCGGGTTTGGCCCGTCGGGCGTGTAGTGCGGCTTTGGCGGTGCGCGTGGCTTCGGCCAAATCCACCACGGGCAAGGGAATGTCGGCGTCGGGTCCGCTGCCCACCGTCAGGCCACAGTGGCGCTGCACCTCGGGCGGCATGAGCCAGGGCTCAAACAACCAGGTGTCGGGCACGCGGCGCATGTGCGGCAGCCAGCGTCGCACAAAAATGCCTTTGGGGTCGTGGTCTTGCGCTTGCTTGATCGGGTTGTAGACCCGCGTGGTGTTGATGCCTGTGGTGCCCGATTGCATTTGCAGCTGGCTCCAGTGGATGCCGGGTTCGTAGTCCAGAAACTGCGTGGCCAGCCAATGGCCTACGGGCCGCCAGTCCAGCCAAAGCGGGTAAGCCGCCACGGACACCAGCATGGCCCGCATGCGAAAGTTGAGCCAGCCGGTTTCATAGAGCATGACCACACAAGCGTCCACCATGGGCCAGCCGGTGCGGGCCGAAGTGAGGGCCGCAAAGTGCGCATCGTTCCAGCCGTCTTCGCGCAGGCCGTCGTAGCCCCGGTGCATGTTGCGCCACTCGATCTCGGGCTCGCTTTCGAGCTTTTGGATGAAGTGGCAATGCCAATACAAGCGGCTCATGAAGCCGGTGAGCCCCGCACGGTGGCGGCTCGCTTGCGGTGGCAGGGCTTCCAGCGTGGCGCGGGTGCTTTGCACCACTTCGCGCAGGCTGAGGCAACCATAGGCCACGTAAGCCGACAGGCGCGAACATGCGGTGGGCGAGGACAGGGGCGACGAGATGCCGCCCCGGTAGCCCAGCGCCCGCGCATCCAGAAAGCTGTGCAGGGTCTCCAGCGCGAGGCGGCGTCCGCCCCGCTGGCGCTGGCTGGGGTTGTGCTGCAGGCCGGGCGGTGGCGTCATGATTTCCGGGCCACTGTGTTCAGGCGGGTGGAAAAAGCGCAAAGGGGGCTCAACCGCTTGGGGTGCGGCCATGTGCGCTTCCCAGCGGGCTTGCCAGGTGTTGCGGCTTTTGAGGCGGCGCACCACACCAAACTGGGGCAGCTCGGTCCAGGTCAGGCCCATGCTGCGGCACCACGCGCCGACCTGCAAGTCACGTTCGTAAGTGAAGGCGTTGCCGGTTTCTTGGTGCGAGACCAGTTCGGCAAAAGGCGCTTGCGCGTGCAGCGCGGCCAGCACCTGCACCGCAGGCCCCACACGCACTTGCAGGCTGCCGCCCAGCGCGTGCAGCTCGTGGTGCAACTCGGTCAGCGATTCGCGCACGAATTCAAAGTGTTGCAGCCCCACATCGGGCTGTTGCCACAGCCCGGGCTCGACGATGTACAGGCACAGCACCGGCCCTTGTGCGGCGGCATGCACCAGTGCGGCGTGGTCCTGCAAGCGCAGGTCACGTTTGAACCAGACGAGGCGGTAAGTCATGGCGCGCCACCCTCATGCGAGGTGACATGCAAGGTGACAGGCCCCAGCCCGCCAGGGCCTGTGCCGTAACGCGCAGGCTCGACCGCCACGCAGTCCAGCAGCGCTTGCGGCAGCGCAGGTGCTTGCTGGCGCAGGTAGCGGCGCACGAAATCGGCACTGTGCCAGGGGGCGGTCGAGCCACTCCACACCGCCCGGTCCTGTACGCGCCACTGGCCAGCTTGCCGGTGCAAGACCACCAGGCTGGGGTTCAGGGTGTCAAAGTGCACTTCGGTCACGCTCCATTCACCCAGCTCCAGCACTTGCAGTGTGCGTGCGCTGCGCGAATCGGGCAGGCTGTGTTGTTGGATCACCGCCAGCACCGCGTTCGCGGTGGGGCTGTCCAGCGTTTGCGGCGTCACCGCGCTGCAATCGCGGCGCAGCTGCAGCACCTGTTCGCTGGCCCAGCCGTGCAGATCAAAGCGCTGGCCGCTGACTTCCAGCAGAAGTCTGCCATCTTGATGCACCCAGTCCAGATGGTTGTCGATCACCACCAGGCTGGTGATCAGCGCCACCACGACGGCCACATGGCGTTTCATGCGGCAGTGCCTCTCGTCATTTGCCTGGGCTGCGCCCGCGCATCAGACCCCCGGGTCGTCCATGGGCATGGCACACGCACACCAAAGCACCGCGCATGAGGCATGGGTGTGACACGCATGGGAGCCAAGGGCGGGAAATTTTGACGCGTTTGTAGTGCTATTTCAGGCATATTGGGCGAATTCCCGAATGTTTTAAAAATTATCGGTTGTTTTGTGACTGTGTGGTCATAGAATATCTCATCGTTAATGGAGAACGCCATGATCCTGAAGAAAACAGTCAAAGCACTCGACATTGCTGTGTTCATCACATCGCGTGCAGTGGTCAAGCCCGTGACCACCGAAGAGATCGCCAGTGGCCTGTCGTTGTCGTCTTCGTACACCGAATCGATCTTGAAAGAGCTGCGCGAGGCGGGCTTGATTCGGGCGCACCGTGGCCCAGGGGGTGGCTACCAGATTCGGGGCAATCCGGAAGACATCACCTTGTGGGACGTGGTGAAGCACTTTGAAGAGGTTCACAGCTTTGATGCCCTCTACCCCGACAGCGACCACCCGATGAAGGCGCTGGAATGCGATATCCAGCACAACATGCAAACCTTGCTGCAATCGCAAAGTCTGTCCGATGTGGCGGTGCCTTTCATGCCCCGTGACGCCCGCGTTAGCTCCATGCTGGGCCAGTTCCGGCTTAAGCCCCTGCCCGCGCCGGTCATGCCGCGGGCACCCAACTCGGTGTTCCAGCTCAGCATGATGATGTGAGCCTGCGCCGCAAGAGCCCCAGCAGGGGTTCAGTGCGGTGCCCAGGCGAATTCGCGCAGCTGTTCAAGCGTGACGTATTGCAGCGCTTTCTGGTGGGTGCTCTCCAACACCACATGGGGTGCCACACCGGCCTGAAAGGCTTCGAGCCAGCGCAGTGCGCACAGGCACCACCGGTCACCCGCCTTCAGGCCCGCAAAGCGGTGTTCCGGGCGTGGCGTCATCAGATCGTTGCCACGCGAAAGTGAAAAATCCAGAAAGGCTTGGGTGACTTTGGCGCAAATCACATGCGTGCCAGCGTCTTCTTCGCTGGTGTTGCAGCAACCGTCCCTGAAATAGCCCGTGAGCGGGTCGTAAGAGCAGGGGATCAATTCGCCACCGAGAACGTTCAAGTCGGAGCGATTCATGGATGTGTAGGGGTCATGTTGAAGGAGGGCGTATTGTCAGAGCCTCTGCCCGGTCGTGTGCCTGGTCTGGGCAATGGGATTGAAGTGTGCAGGGTTTTTGGCCATAGACCTTTCGATAGAGGGCAACAGACCGAATGGCCAGTAGGCAAAGGCAGCGCCGACTTCTAGCATGGGGCCGTGAACAACCCACGCCCAGACCTTCACCCTTCGGCACCCCGGCCGGGCCCCAGGCTCGACCGCTGGACCCACACCCAGTTGTCGCCTTACACGCAAGGTGTGTCCACAGCATCCCTGCGCATGGCTTTTGACGATTGGCTGACGCATCTGTCGTTCAACCCGGCGCAGCAGCTCAAGCTCTGGCAAGGCGCCATTCAAAGCGCACAGCAGTGGGCCCACTTTGCGGCGCAAGCCCACCAGCCGCACTGCAAGCCCTGCATCGAGCCCATGGTGCAGGACACCCGCTTTGCACATGCCGGCTGGGCCACCTGGCCCTTCAATGCGATCAGCCAGGCTTTTTTGCTCAGTCAGCAGTGGTGGCACGACGCGACCGTGGGCGTGCGGGGTGTGTCACCCCACCATGAGGCGGTGGTCAATTTCACGGTGCGCCAGATCCTGGACATGGTCTCGCCCGCCAATTTCTGGATGAGCAACCCCGAGGTGCTGGAGCATCTCCAGAAAACCGGCGGTGCGAATGTGCGCCAGGGCTTTCAAAACTGGCTGGAAGATGTGCAGCGCTGGCAAGCCGGTTTGCCGCCCCAAGGGGCCGAGGCCTACCAGGTGGGGCGCGATGTGGCCATGACCCCGGGCCAGGTGATTTATCGCAACCACCTGATCGAGCTGATCCAGTACAGCCCCACGACCGACCAGGTCAGGCCCGAACCGGTGCTGATCGTGCCTTCGTGGATCATGAAGTACTACATCCTGGATCTGTCTCCGCACAACTCACTCATCAAATACCTGGTTGACCAGGGGCACACCGTGTTTGCCATGTCCTGGGCCAACCCGGGGGCCGCCGACCGTGACTTGTCGATGGACGACTATTTGCACCTGGGCGTGATGGATGCGATCGATGTGGTGAGCGCGGTGCTGCCCCAGCGCCAGGTGCATGCGCTGGGCTATTGCCTGGGCGGCACGCTGCTGAGCATTGCGGCTGCGGCCATGGCGCGCGATGGCGACATGCGGCTGGCCAGCCTGACGCTGCTGGCCGCGCAAACCGATTTCAGCGAACCCGGTGAGCTGGCGCTGTTCATCGACGACAGCCAGGTGGCGCACCTGGAGGACATCATGTGGGACCGGGGTTATCTGGACAGCTCCCAGATGGCGGGGGCCTTCCAGTGGATGAACTCGAACGACCTGATCTGGTCGCGTCTGCTCAGGGATTATTGGCTGGGCGAGCGCAGTCCGGTGAGCGACCTGATGGCTTGGAATGCCGACGGCACACGGCTGCCTTACCGCATGCACACCGAGTATTTGCGACGCATGTTCCTGAACAATGACTTGGCCAGCGGCCGTTACCCGGTGCATGACAAACCGGTGGCGCTGACCGCGATCCAGTGCCCCATCTACGCGATCGGTACGGTGCGTGACCATGTGGCCCCGTGGCGCTCGGTGCACAAGCTGCATCTGCTGACGAACGTGGACACCACTTTCGTCCTGACGTCCGGGGGCCACAATGTGGGCATCGTCAACCCGCCCGGTGTCGAGGGCCGCAGTTTTCAGGTGCTGACCCGTTTGCACGATGGCCCGTACCTGGACCCCGATGCCTGGCTGCAGGCGGCCGTGCACCATGAAGGCTCGTGGTGGCCCCATTGGGTCAGCTGGTTGCGGGCCCATTCGGGCGAGCCTGGGCCTGTGCCCCGCATGGGGGCGCACGATGCGGGATGGGGGCCGATCGGCGATGCCCCAGGTCAATATGTGTTGCAAAAATGAGGAGGTTCTGATGGAACAACCCAGCCATGCCTTTCACGACTTGTTTGCCCAATTGGGGCTGCCCAACGACGCGGCCAGCATCGCGCAATTTTTGAAAAACCACGGCCCCTTGCCGGGCGACATGGCCTTGCCCGACGCCCCTTTCTGGAGTCCGGCGCAGGCGGCATTTTTGAGTGAAACGCTGCAGATCGACAACGACTGGTCCCAGCAGGTGGACCAGCTGAGCAAGGCCCTGCGGCAACGCTGAAGTGGGCGGGACGCCCTCGCGCAACATGGCCCTGCAGGCGCGCACGCCGAAGGCCATGCTGCAGATGCGCAGATGACAGGGTGACCGGTGGCTGGTCGTTAAGATGGCCTCGCATCGCGCCGTGTCCACGGTTGGCGGGCTTTTTTTCGGATCTGCTGGCCTCATGGATTTCCCCCTCATCACCGACCCCTATTTCTACGCCATTGCCTCGCCTGCTGTGGTGTTGCTGGGGCTGAGCAAAAGTGGTTTCGGTTCGGGTTTTGGTTCCCTGGCCGTGCCCATGATGGCCTTGGTGGTCACCGTGCCGCAGGCAGCGGCCATCCTGATGCCGGTGCTGTTCGTCATGGACATCCTGGGCATGGCCGCGTTTCGCAAGGATGTGGACAAGGCCTTGCTCAAATTCATGCTGCCCTTTGCCATGGTGGGCATCGTGATCGGTGCCTTGCTGTTCAAGTTGCTCGATGCCCAGGTGGTGGCAGCCATTGTGGGCGGTTTCACCTTGTTGTTTCTGGCGCAGCAATGGTTGTTCAAGCCCCGGCCCGACAGCCCGCCGCCCCCGCGCTGGTGGGGTGCTTTTTTGTTGGCCACGGCGGGCTTCACCAGTTTCATCTCGCATGCGGGCAGTCCGCCCGTCACTGCTTATGTGGTGCCCCTCAAGCTCAAACCCCTGGTGTTCACCGGCACGCTGGCGTACTTGTTTTTCTTCATCAACATGGCCAAGTGGGTGCCCTATGCCTGGCTGGGTTTGCTGGATCTGCGCAACTTCGCCACATCTGTGGTGCTGTTGCCGCTGGCCCCCATTGGCGTGTGGTTGGGCGTGCGTCTGGCGCGCCGCGTCAGCCCTGTTTTGTTTTACCGCCTGATTCACTTGGGCATGTTCCTCACTGGCTGCAAGCTTTTGTGGGACGGCCTGCGCTGAGCAGTATTCTCCATCGATTTTTACCCCAAGGAGCCCCCTCATGAAAGCAGCCTGGTACACCCAGAACGGCGAAGCCCAAGACGTGATGGTGGTGGGCGAATTGCCCACGCCCAGCCCACAGGCCGGTGAGGTGCTGGTGCGCTTGACCACATCGGGCGTGAACCCGTCTGACGTCAAGTCGCGCCGTGCCAGGCCGGTGACTGACCCGCTGATCGTGCCGCACAGCGATGGCGCGGGCGTGATCGAAGCCGTGGGCGCGGGCGTGCCGGCCACGCGGCTGGGCGAGCGGGTGTGGGTCTGGAACGGCCAGTGGCAGCGCCCTTGGGGCACTTGCGCCGAATACATCGCCTTGCCCGCAGTGCAGGCCGTGGCCTTGCCCGAGGGCACCGACTTCGCAGCCGGTGCCTGCATGGGCATTCCCGGCCTGACGGCGGTGCAGGCGGTGATCCTGGCCGAGCGGCTGAGTGGTGATTTGCGCGGGCAGACCGTGCTGGTCACCGGGGCCTCGTCGGCGGTGGGCCACTACATCACGCAAATGGTGACGATGGCCGGTGGCCGGGTCATCGGCACCGTGGGCTCCGAGCTCAAGGCCGCGCACGCTCGCGCGGCGGGCATGCAAGAGGCGATTTTTTACAAGACCGAGTCGGTGCCCGAGCGCGTCAAGTCCCTGACGAATGGCCGTGGCGCCGACGTCATCATCGACATGGATTTCTCCACCACTGCCCGCTGGGCTTGCGAGGGCGCTTTGGTGCCGCATGGCCAGGTGGTCTGCTACGGCTCGAACGCGCTGGAAGTGCCCTTGCCGTTCCGGCCGTGGCTGTACCAGTCGATGGGTGTGAAGTTTTTTCTGGTCTATGACCTGACGCCGGTCGACCGTCAGACGGCAGTGGGCCGCTTGTCGGGCATGCTGGCAAAAAACCAGTTGCAGCACAGCGTGGGCGCACGCTTGGCGCTGGACCAGGTGGCCCAGGCGCACCGCACCGTGGAGGCGGGGCAGACGGTGGGCAATGTGGTGATCGATTTGTAAGCTGATCCTGACGTGGCGTGAAGGAGAGGGCGCACATCAGGGGTCTTGGGGTCCCTGGATTGCGGATCGGGGCACAACCCCAGACCCGTGCCCGTTTGCCGTTATGCTTGATGGGCTTGTTGTGTCCTACTTTTTGCAGGGTTTCCGATCGTTCATGGCTGCATCTCCCAAATCACTCACGGGCCTGGTCCCTTTTCTGAAACCCTACCGCGTGGCCCTGGGCTTTGCGGCCTTGTTTTTGTTGCTGGCGGCGGGCACCACGTTGGCCTTTCCCTGGGTCTTGCGCCAGTTGATCGACCAGGGCTTGTCGCCCGGGGCCTCGGCTGAACAGCTGTCGGGCAACTTCCTCCAACTGTTTGGCGTGGCGGCGGCATTGGCGGTGTTTTCTTCTGGCCGTTACTACACCGTGAGTTGGTTGGGCGAGCGCATCACCGGCGACCTGCGCAATGCGGTGTACGGCCATGTGCTGAAACAAAGCCCGGCATTCTTTGAAACCACGCAATCGGGCGAAGTGCTCTCGCGCCTGACCAATGACACCACCCTGGTGCAAACCGTGGTGGGCTCGTCGTTTTCGATGGGCTTGCGCAACCTGGTCATGGGTGCGGGTGCGTTGGTGATGCTGGTGTGGACCAATCCGGTGCTCATGTTGCAGGTGGTGGTGGTGCTGGCTGCGGTGATTTTCCCCAGTGTCTACTTGGGCCGCCGTGTGCGCCGTTTGTCACGCGCCAATCAGGACCGTGTGGCCGATTCGAGCGCCATTGCCTCCGAGGTGCTGAATGCCATCAGCGTGGTGCAAAGCTACACGGCCGAGGGCCGTGAAACCCGCCGCTTCATCGACTCGACCGCCCGCGCTTTGGGCACGGCGCTGGGCCGCATCCGCGCACGGGCCGTGCTGGTGGGCTTCATCATCATGGCGTCCAGCGCAGTGTTGCTCTGGGGTCTGTACATGGGCACGCTGGCGGTGCGTGCAGGCACCAGCACGGCGGGCCAGCTGGGCGAGACGGTGTTTTATGTGATCTTGCTGGCCAGCGCCTTTGCCGTGCTGGGCGAGGTGTATGGCGATTTGCTGCGCGCAGCGGGCGCGACCGAGCGACTGATGGAGTTGCTGCACACCGAATCGAATTTGAAGATCGCGGCCCAGCCGCAACAAGCGCCTTGGCCGCAAGGCGGCTCGTCCTTGCAACTCGAAGCTGTGCGCTTTCATTACCCCTCGCGCCCCGACACCTGGGCGCTGGACCATCTGAGCGGGCACATCCATTCGGGCCAGACGGTGGCCGTGGTGGGGCCGAGCGGCGCAGGCAAAACCACGCTGTTCGATTTGCTGATGCGCTTTCACGACCCGCAGTCGGGCCGCATCGTGCTCGATGGGGTGCCGATCGATCAGATGACCCTGCATGACCTGCGCAACCGCATGGCCATCGTGCCGCAAGAGCCGGTGATTTTTTCTGGCACGGTGATCGAGAACATCCGCTACGGTCGCCCCGAAGCCAGCCTGCAAGAAGTGCATGCCGCAGCCGAAGCAGCCTATGCGCAAGAGTTCATTCGCGACTTGCCCGAGGGCTTTGACACCTATCTGGGCGATCGGGGCGTGCGCTTGTCAGGTGGGCAGCGCCAACGCATTGCGATTGCGAGGGCGATCTTGAAGAACCCGCCGCTCTTGCTGCTGGACGAAGCCACGAGCGCGCTCGATGCACAGAGCGAAAAGATGGTGCAGGCCGCGCTGGACAAAGCCATGGTGGGCCGCACCACGCTGGTCATTGCCCACCGCCTGGCCACGGTGCAACGCGCCGATGTGATCTGGGTGCTGGAGCGCGGTCGCCTGATGGAGCAGGGCAGCCACGCCGAACTGCAAGCCAAAGGCGGGCTCTATGCCAGTCTGGCAGCGCTGCAGTTCAACGCCGCCAGCTGACTGAGCCACCCAAGGTCTCAGGCGCTTCGCCGCGATTCTGTGCGGTGAGGGTGTTCGTCGACCGGGGGGGGGTCGATGGTCATCGCCGATGGCCCCGGTGGTCACGGTTTGGCAGCGTCAGGGCCTGGCGGGGTCTCTTGTTTTGATGCCATTTCATGCGCCGCTTGCGCCGCTTTTTCGCGCGCCCGTTGCTGACGTGTTTGTTCCTGTGCCTTGCGCACATCGTGCATTTGCCAAAAGGAAAACACGAACACCAGCCCGAATATTCCCAGCTCCAGCCAGATGCCCATGGCCTGTCTCCTTGAGTTTGTGCCTTGCATCCTAGCCCGTGTGGGCTGATCGCCGGGCTGTGAGGGTCAATGCGCCATGACCCCTGCGCCTTTGGAGGCGAAGTGGGAGATCTATGGTGTCAATCAGGGTTGACAGCTTCGGAAATCAATATATATTGACACTCATGTCTGTCAGCCGGGGTTGACAGGTCTTCCTTCCGGAGGTCCCATGAGTCTGTTGACACGCGCCGAGCAAGCCTTGAGCACCCATTTCGATCTGGCCGCCGGTGTGGGCGCGCCGCCCCGGCTGGTCGCCGCCATGCGGCACGCGGTGTTTTCGGGCGGTGCCCGCATCCGCCCGCAGCTGTGCATGGCCGTGGCCACCGCCTGTGGCGACGATGCCCCCCAACTGACCAATGCCGCCGCCGTGGCCCTCGAATTGATGCATTGCGCCTCTTTGGTGCACGACGACATGCCCGCATTTGACAACGCCGACACCCGGCGCGGCCTGCCCACGGTGCACAAGGCTTTCAGCGAACCGTTGGCGTTGCTGGCCGGTGACGGACTGATCGTCATGGCTTACCGCGTGCTGTTGCAAGCCGGTGCGCAGCGGCCCGAGCGCCTCATCCAATTGATGGACAACATGACCCAAGGCGTGGGTCTGCCGCACGGCATCGTGGCCGGGCAAGCCTGGGAGTGCGAGACCAGCGCCGACCTGGGCCAATACCAGCGCGCCAAAACCGGGGCCTTGTTCGTCTCGGCCACTTGTGCCGGTGCGCTCAGCTGTGGCTACGAGCCCGAACCCTGGGCACCTCTGGGCGACTATCTGGGCGAGGCCTACCAAGTGGCCGACGACATCCGCGACGTGATCGCCGATGCGGCGAGCCTGGGCAAACCGGTGGGTCAGGATGCCTTGCACGCCCGCCCGAGCTCAGCCCAGGCGCTGGGTCTGGACGGGGCCATTGCCCACTTTGACCGCCTGATCGAGCAGGCCGCCTCGTCCATCCCGGCCTGTTCGTGCCGTGACATGTTGCGCCAGCTGGTCCAGTTAGAAGCCGAGCGCCTGGTGCCCAAGGCCTTGTGCGAAGGCTACTTCAAGACCCACCCTGCGGTAGCCCCGGCCCGCATCCGTGCGCCGCATTGAGCGCACCGCCCGCAAGACACCAAGGAAGCCGCATGTCCCAACCACTGGATCTGGCCGCCATGCAGGCCCACACCTCCACTTCTTTCAAGGACGCCTGGCAGACCCGCCTGGAGCGCTGGTACGCGCACCCCGGCTTGTACCGCTGGTCGCTGCGCAACCCGCTCACACGCTGGCTCACGCGCCGCCGCACCCGCAAGTTGTTTGATTTGATGGCCGGTTTTGTGCACAGCCAGGTGCTGCTGGGCTGCGTGCGACTGGACCTGTTTCGCGCCCTGCACCAAGCACCCGCCAACCTGACCGATCTGGCACGCCGCACAGGGCTGGCCCCAGCGGTGTTGCAGCGTTTGCTGCTGTCGGCCGTGGCGCTGGGCCTGCTGGAGCACCGCAGCCAGGGCCGTTTTGGCCTCGGGCCGTTGGGCGTGCCGCTGGCGCAGCACGAGGGCATCTCGCAGATGATCGAGCACAACCACCTGCTCTACCAGGACATGCAGGACCCGCTGCAGTTTTTGCACAACGCCTGGAGCGGCGGCATGGCCGAGTACTGGCCCTATGCCCACGAAAAACCCGCTGTCCATATGCCGGCAGAGCAGGTGGACAAGTTCACCCGCTACTCGCAGCTCATGGCCGCTTCGCAAGGCTTTGTGGTGCAGGAGATCTTGTCGTCCTACTTTTTTGACGAGCACCGCTGCGTGCTCGATGTCGGGGCGGGCAAGGGCCGCTTTGTGAGCGAGTTGGCCGCGCACGCACCGCACCTGCAGTTCAAGATGTTCGATCTGCCTCCCGTGCTGGCGCTGGCCCGAGAAGGCCTGCAGGCCAAGGGTTTGACCGAGCGCGTGAGCCTGCACCCCGGTAGTTTTTTGGACGACCCGCTGCCTGAAGGGGCTGATCTGATCACCTTGGTGCGCGTGGCGCATGACCACCCCGATGCGGTGGTGCGGCAGATTTTGCAAAAAGCCCATGCCGCTTTGCCGGTGGGCGGTGTTTTGCTGTTGGCCGAGCCCATGGCCCAGCCGGACGAAGAAGCCGGCCAGCCCGATGCATCGGCGGATGCGTACTTCCACTTTTACCTGCTGGCCATGGGGGCTGGGCGGCTGCGCACGCCGCAAGAGTTGCAAAACATGATGCAGGAGGCCGGTTTCACCCATGTGGAGCAGGTGCCCAACGCCATGCCCATCCATGCGCGCATTCTTTTGGGCCGTAAATCACAGTGTTTACCCTCGGTTCCTGAGAATAGTGTCAATTAACTTTGACATATTGTGATGTAAAGCAAAGAATACAACCATGAAATCCCAAGCCGTCGTCTTCAACAGCCCCAAGCAACTGAGCTTGCAGGCGCTGGACTTGCCCGAATTGCAGGCTGGTCAGTTGGACGTGGCGGTCGAATACAGCGGCATCAGCACCGGCACCGAACGCATGCTCTGGGACGGCAGCATGCCGCCCTTCCCGGGTATGGGCTACCCGCTGGTGCCCGGTTACGAGACGGTGGGCCGTGTGGTTCGCGCCGCCTCGGACACCGGCTTGCAAGCCGGGCAACGTGTGTTTGTGCCGGGTGCCAATTGCTTCACCGGGGTCAAAAGCTTGTTTGGTGGCGCGGCTTCGCGACTGGTGGTCACTGCGCAAAAAGTCGTGCCCGTAGCCGAACACCTGGGCGCGCAATCGGTGCTGCTGGCGCTGGCCGCCACGGCCTACCACGCGGTCTCGGGCGGTGGTCAGCAAGACCCGTTTGAAGCCCCTGAGCTCATCGTGGGTCACGGCGTCATGGGTCGCTTGTTGGCGCGCCTCACAGTGGCGGCTGGCCTGCCCGCGCCCACCGTGTGGGAAACCCAGGCCGAACGCTCTGCCGGTGCCGAAGGCTACACCGTGGTGCAACCGCAAGACGACCCGCGCCGCGACTACCGCACCATTTACGACGTGAGCGGCGACGGCAGCCTGCTCAATGGCCTGATCCAGCGCCTGCGCCCCGGTGGCGAGCTGGTGCTGGCCGGTTTCTACAAACAAGACCTTTCCTTTGCCTACGCCCCGGCCTTCATGCGCGAAGCGCGCATGCGCATTGCCGCCGAGTGGAAGCGCCCCGATCTGTTGGCCGTCAACGAGCTGGTGAACACCGGCCGCTTGTCGCTCGACGGTTTGATCACCCACACCCAGCCATCGACGCATGCTGGTTCTGCCTACGAGACCGCCTTCGGAGATGCGAGCTGTCTCAAGATGATCCTTGATTGGAGTGCCTCCGCATGAACACCCCCACTGACACCGCTGCCACCACCCAGCCCATTAAATTTGTCGAAGTGCTGCGCCGCGAGGCCGACGTGGAGCCCGACGCCGTCAGCACCAGCGAAGTGACCAAAGAGACGCAAATCATTGCCATCTACGGCAAAGGTGGCATTGGCAAAAGCTTCACGCTGGCCAACCTGTCTTACATGATGGCGCAGCAGGGCAAAAAAGTGCTCCTGATCGGCTGCGACCCCAAGAGCGACACCACCAGCTTGCTGTTCGGCGGCAAAGCCTGCCCCACCATCATCGAGACCTCATCGCGCCTCAAACTCTCCGGTCAGGCCGTGAGCATTGGCGATGTCTGCTTCAAGCGCGATGGCGTGTTTGCCATGGAATTGGGTGGTCCCGAAGTCGGTCGCGGCTGCGGCGGTCGCGGCATCATCCACGGTTTTGAAACGCTCGAAAAACTCGGTTTCCACGACTGGGGTTTTGACTACGTGCTGCTCGACTTTTTGGGCGACGTGGTCTGCGGTGGCTTTGGCCTGCCCATTGCCCGCGACATGTGCCAAAAAGTGATCGTGGTCGCCAGCAACGACCTGCAGTCGCTGTATGTCGCCAACAACGTGTGCAGTGCGGTGGAGTATTTCCGCAAGCTCGGCGGCAACGTGGGCGTGGCCGGTATGGTCATCAACAAAGACGACGGCACGGGCGAAGCCCAAGCCTTTGCCGACAACGCCGGCATCCCGGTGCTGGCCGCCATTCCGGCCAACGAAGACATCCGCCGCAAGAGCGCCAGCTACGAAATCATTGGCCGCCCCGACGGCGAGTGGGGTCCGCTGTTTGCTGAGCTGGCCAAGAACGTGGCCGAAGCCCCTCCGATGCGCCCGAAACCCCAGACCCAGGACCAGTTGCTGGGCTTGTTCAGCGCCGACGTGGTCGGCCGCAATGTGGTGCTCGAGCCCGCGACCGTGTTCGACATGGTCGGCAAGCACGAAGACATCAAGCCCTCGCTGGAAGTCGTCTACGACGCGGCCTGAACCGCTGCAGACCACACCCACAGGAACAGGCCATGACACGCACCATCCCGATTCACCCCAGCACCGACGCCCCCAACCCCGCAGGCCTGCAGGGCGACGGCATGGGCTGCCACGCGGGCACCGAAGCCATGGTGGCCGCAGCCAAAGAGGCGGGCAAGTCCGAGGTGCTCGACCAATACGCCCGCGACTACCCACGCCAGCCCGATGCCGGTCCGCACGACCAGCCGCAAAGCATGTGCCCGGCCTTTGGCTCGCTGCGTGTGGGCCTGCGCATGAAGCGCACCGCCACCATCCTCTCGGGCTCGGCCTGTTGTGTGTACGGCCTCACTTTTACATCGCATTTTTACGGTGCGCGCCGCAGCGTGGGCTATGTGCCCTTCAACTCCGAGTCGCTGGTCACGGGCAAGTTGTTTGAAGACATCCGCGAAGCGGTGCATGCCGAAGCTGATCCCGACAAAGTCGACACCGTCATCATCATCAACCTGTGTGTGCCCACCGCCAGTGGTGTGCCGCTGCAGCTGCTGCCCAAAGAGATCAACGGCGTTCGCATCATCGGCATCGACGTGCCCGGTTTTGGGGTGCCCACGCATGCCGAAGCCAAAGACGTGCTGGCCGGTGCGATGCTGAAATACGCCCGCGAAGAAATCATGAGTGGCCCAGTGGCCGCGCCCCGCGCCGGTCGTGGCGACAAGCCCACGGTGGCGCTGCTCGGCGAGATGTTCCCGGCCGACCCGGTCATCATCGGCCAGATGCTCGCCCCCATGGGCCTGGCTGCAGGCCCAGTGGTGCCCACCCGCGAATGGCGCGAGCTGTATGCCGCGCTCGACTGCTCGGTGGCCGCCGCCATCCACCCGTTTTACACCGCGAGCGTGCGCGAATTCAAAGCCGCAGGTCGCCCTGTTGTGGGCTCTGCCCCTGTGGGTCTGGAAGGCACTCAAGACTGGTTGCAAAACATCGGTCAGTCTGCAGGCATTGCGCAGGCACAAATCGATGTGGCACGCAACCAGTCGCTTACTCAAATGCGTGGGCTCTTGATGCAAAAACCCATCAAGGGGCGCATCACCCTGAGCGGCTACGAAGGGTCCGAATTGCTGGTGGGTCGCTTGCTGGTCGAGTGCGGTGCCGATCTGCGCTACGTGGGCTCGGCCTGTCCTGCCACCGAATGGAACGCCCAAGACATCGCCTGGCTGCAAGCCAAAGGCGTGCAGGTGCAAATGCGCGCCTCGTTGGAGCAAGACCTCAACGCCATGTACGAATACCGGCCACAGCTGGCCATTGGCACCACCCCGGTGGTGCAGATCGCCAAGCAAAACAGCGTGCCCTCGCTGTATTTCACCAACTTGATTTCGGCACGTCCCTTGATGGGGGTGGCCGGTGCGGGTTCGCTGGTGCAGGTGGTGCAGGCGGCCATGGGCAACCAGGCGCGCTTTGACGCCATGAAGTCTTTCTTTGGCGATGTGGGTGCAGGCCACGCCGCAGGCGTGTGGGAATCGGTGCCCAAAGACCGGCCCGAGTTCAAGGCCGAAACCCGCCGTCAGATTGAAAAGCTCTTGAAAAAGCGCAAAGCCGAGGAGATGGGTTCATGAACCAGATCAATCCTCCACACAGCACCGTGGCCAAGCCCAAGTCGCCACTGATCCTCGACCACGACCGCGCAGGCGGCTACTGGGGCGCGGTGTATGTGTTCACCGCGATCAAGGGCTTGCAAGTGGTGATCGACGGCCCGGTGGGCTGCGAAAACCTGCCTGTGACTTCGGTGCTGCACTACACCGACGCACTGCCACCGCACGAATTGCCGATTGTGGTGACGGGCCTCGCCGAAGAACAACTGGGCCGCGAAGGCACCGAAGGCGCCATGAAACGCGCCCACGCCACGCTCGACCCCGAGTTGCCCGCGGTGGTGGTGACCGGCTCGATTGCCGAGATGATCGGCGGTGGCGTCACGCCCGAAGGCACCAACATCGCCCGCTTTTTGCCGCGCACGATCGACGAAGACCAGTGGCAATGCGCCAACCGCGCCATGTACTGGCTGTGGAGCGAGTACGGCCTGCGCAAAGTGCCCGCCCGCAAACCCTTTGAAGACCGCCCTGCGGGCGAAAAGCCCCGCGTCAACATCATTGGCCCTTGCTACGGCACCTTCAACAGCGCGAGTGACCTGGCCGAAATTCGCCGCCTGGTGCAAGGCATCGGCGCTGAAGTCAACATGGTCTTTCCGTTGGGCAGCCACTTGGCCGATGTCTCGCGCCTGGTCGAAGCCGATGTGAACATCTGCATGTACCGCGAGTTCGGCCGCATGCTGTGCGAGGCGCTGGAGCGCCCTTATTTGCAAGCGCCCATTGGTCTGCACAGCACCACCAATTTCTTGCGCAAATTGGGTGAGCTGCTGCACCTGGACCCGGAGCCGTTCATCGAGCGTGAAAAGCACACGACACTCAAGCCCATGTGGGACCTGTGGCGCTCGGTCACGCAAGACTTTTTTGCCACCGCCAGTTTTGCCGTGGTGGCGGGCGAGACCTATTCGCGGGGCCTGAAAAAATTCCTCGAAAACGAAATGGGTTTGCCCTGTCGCTTCAGCGTGTCACGCACGGCGGGCAACAAGACGGACAACGCCACCGTGCGCGAACTGGTCAAAACGCAAACGCCTTTGATCATGTTCGGCAGCTACAACGAGCGCATGTACCTGAGCGAGATCTCGGGCGGCAGCCCCATGCGTGCCGCTTTCATTCCCGCATCTTTTCCGGGCGCCATCATCCGCCGCCACACCGGCACCCCCTTCATGGGTTACAGCGGTGCGACCTACGTGATCCAGGAGGTGTGCAACGCGCTGTTCGATGCGCTGTTCCACATCTTGCCGCTGGGCACCGAGATGGACAAGGTGGAAGCCACCCAGGCGCGTGGCGTGGTCGCCCCCAACGCCAGCTGGCAAGACCAGGCCCAGCAGCGCCTGCGCGATGTGGTGCAAAGCCAACCGGTGCTGGTGCAGATTTCAGCGGCCAAGCGCTTGCGCGACCAGGCCGAGCAACTCTCGCAGGCCCAGGGCCAAAACGAAGTGACCGAAGCCCATGTGAACGCGGCCAGCCGCGAACTGGGTCTGGGGGTGACGGCATGAGCGCACCAGCCTTTCAAACAAACACGGGTGCTGCCCCTGGCAGTGCCTTTCACCCCATGTCGTGGCCTTTGGCTGCGGATGCCCATCTGCGCGGGCTGTGCGCAACCCGGGTCGCAAGGCCTCTTTAAAAGGAGCAAAACATGTCCACCAAGACATCAATTTCCGGACTCACCGATGAGGAAGCCCAGGAGTTCCACCATTACTGGATGCAGGGCACCGTGGGCTTTACAGCAGTTGCTGTGCTGGCCCACATCCTGGTCTGGGCGTGGCGTCCCTGGTTCTGATTCAGAGCCTGTTTTTTCATCCATAGATTGACGGAGTCACTGTCATGCAAAACACCACCCACCTCAACGAGGACCATTCGCGTGCGGATGAGTCCCCTGCGTTCTGGTCCATTTTCCTCATCGGATTCGGATGTCTGTTTGTGGTCGTCGTACTGGCCAAACTGGTCGGCGTTCACTGGCGAGATCTGCTGCCCGGTGCAGAAGATGCCAAGAGCATGAGTCAGGGTGTGAAAGCTGCGGTGTACACCTTCATGTCCCACATCATTTAGGAGATTCACCATGTGGAGAATTTGGCGACTTTACGACCCATTGCGTGCCATGGTACTGCAGGGCATTTTCTTGTTTGGCCTGGCCGCGATGATTCACCTCATCTTGCTCAGCACCAACAAATTCAACTGGCTCGACGGTGCGAAAAAACCCGTAGCAGCATCGGCGCAAAACTCGCCGCTGCCGACTTCGGTGGCATCGCTTGCCGCGCCCAAGTCCTGATCCAGGACTTGCCGTTCAGAAGCCGTCATTGACTTCGTGTCAATGCGGCATCTGTTGATCCACTGATGCAGGAGGACCCAACCATGGCCATGCTGAATTTTGAGAAAAAGTACCGTGTTCGCGGTGGTACCCTGCTGGGTGGTGATTTGTTCGACTTTTGGGTCGGACCGTTTTACGTCGGTTTTTTCGGCGTCACAACCTTGTTCTTTTCGTTCCTGGGTACAGCCCTCATCTTGTGGGGCGCCTCACAAGGGCCCACCTGGAACCTCTGGCAGATCAGCATCGCACCGCCTGATCTGTCGTATGGCCTGCGCTTTGCGCCCCTGATGGAAGGCGGCCTGTGGCAGCTCATCACGGTGTGTGCCATTGGCGCATTTGGCTCGTGGATGATGCGCGAGGTCGAAATCTGCCGCAAGCTGGGCATGGGCTTTCATGTGCCTGTGGCCTTCGGTGTGGCCATCTCGGCTTATGTCACTTTGGTGGTCGTGCGGCCGGTGCTCATGGGCGCCTGGGGCCACGGCTTTCCGTACGGCATTTACAGCCACTTGGACTGGGTGTCCAACGTGGGCTACCAGTACCTGCACTTTCATTACAACCCGGCGCACATGATCGCCGTGAGTTTCTTCTTCGCCAGCGTGTTTGCCTTGTCTTTGCACGGTGGTTTGATTTTGTCGTCCACCAATCCCACACCGGGCACTGTGGTCAAGACCCCAGAACACGAAGACACGTTCTTCCGCGACATCATCGGCTACTCGATCGGCACCTTGGGCATCCACCGCCTGGGGCTGTTCCTGGCGCTGGCGGCTGTGTTGTTCAGCGCCCTGTGCATCGTGCTCAGCGGCCCCTTCTGGAGCCGTGGCTGGCCCGAGTGGTGGAGCTGGTGGCTGAACATGCCGATCTGGTCCCAGTGGCCACTCTGATTCGGATTGCACGCAGTCCGAACCCCAAGAATTGAGGAGTACCGCAAATGGCCGACTATCAAAACCTGTTCACCACGGTGCAAGCCGTGGGTCCAGTCCACCACGGGGTGGAACTCGGACACGGCAACAGCCCGCGCACGGGGCAGCCCCTGATCAACTACTGGATCGGCAAACTGGGCAATGCCCAGCTCGGCCCGATTTACCTGGGCGGTCTGGGCCTGGCTTCGCTGGTGTTTGGCATGATCGCCTTCACCCTGATCGGCATGAACATGCTGGCCTCGGTTAACTACGACCCGATCCAGTTTGTGCGCCAGCTGTTCTGGCTCTCGCTCGAGCCGCCACCGCCGAGCTACGGCCTGAGCATGCCGCCACTCAACCAAGGCGGCTGGTTCCTCATCGTCGGTTTGTTGCTGATTGCTTCGGTCATGTTCTGGTGGGCTCGCACCTACCGCCGCGCCGTCGAACTGGGCATGGGCACCCACATCGCCTGGGCCTTTGCGGCAGCCATTTGGCTGTTCCTGGTGCTGGGCTTGTTCCGCCCCATCCTGATGGGTTCCTGGGGTGAGGCTGTGCCCTACGGCATCTTCTCCCACCTGGACTGGACGGCGGCTTTCTCGCTGCGCTACGGCAACCTGTTCTACAACCCCTTCCACGCGCTGTCCATCGTGTTCCTCTATGGCTCGGCCCTGCTGTTTGCCATGCACGGCGCGACGATTCTGGCCGTCACCCGATTTGGTGGCGAACGCGAGATCGAGCAGATCACCGATCGGGGCACCGCCTCGGAACGTGCGGCCTTGTTCTGGCGCTGGACCATGGGCTTCAACGCCACCATGGAATCGATTCACCGCTGGGCCTGGTGGTTCGCGGTTTTGTGCCCCATCACCGGCGGCATCGGCATCTTGCTCACGGGCACTGTGGTGGACAACTGGTACCTCTGGGCCATCAAGCATGGCGTGGCACCACCGTATCCCGAAATCTTTCCAGCGGTGATGGACCCCGCGCTGAGCACAGGAGCCAAGCCATGAACACCCATACCCTCCACAAAACGCGCTGGACAACACGTTTGGCCCAAGGTCTGGGCCTGGCACTGGTCGGCCTGGTGTTGGCCGGTTGCGAGCGCCCGATCCCTGAGACGGTGCAAAGCGGGTATCGCGGCACCGGCATGGCGCAGGTCTACAACGCCCGTCTGCTCGAGGTCAAAACCGAAAAGAACCAGCCGCCTGTGGCGATCCCTTCACCGGGCTCTGACGGCCCCAAGGCTGCGCAGGCCTACAAAAACGTCAAGGTGCTCGGCCACCTGAGCGTGGGCGAGTTCAACCGCCTGATGGTTTCGATGACGAGCTGGGTCGCGCCGCAAGAAGGCTGCGGTTATTGCCATGCCTTGCCCAATTTTGAAGACGACAGCAAATACACCAAGGTGGTGGCGCGGCGCATGGTCGAGATGACGCAGCACATCAACGCCGACTGGCAGCCGCACGTCGCCCAGACCGGCGTGACCTGCTACACCTGCCACCGGGGTGAGCCGGTGCCCAGCGCCATCTGGTTCAAGTCCGACCCGCAGCCGCAAGGTTCTAACTTCATCGGTGACAAGGCCGGACAGAACACCCCTTCGCCGGTGGTCAATTTGTCCTCACTGCCCAACGACCCGTTCACCCCGTTCCTGCTGGACAAGCAGAACATCCGCGTGAACGGCCCCACGGCACTGCCCACGGGCAACCGCCAGTCGATCAAGCAAGCCGAGTGGACTTATGGCCTGATGACGCACATGTCCACTTCGCTGGGCGTGAACTGCACTTACTGCCACAACACGCAGTCCTTCCAGAACTGGGAGAACAGCCCACCGCAGCGCGTGACGGCCTGGCACGGCATCCGCATGGCGCGTGACCTGAACCTGACCTACATGGAGCCTTTGACCGAAGTCTTCCCGGCGCACCGCAAGGGGCCTACGGGTGACGTGGCCAAGCTCAACTGCGCCACTTGCCACCAGGGTGCTTACAAGCCTTTGAACGGTGCGCCCATGGCCAAGGACTTTCCCGAGTTGCTCAAACCCGCTTTGGCTGCGTCCAAAGTCGCGGTCAAGTAGTTCGCAGGCCTTAGCACCTTTGCCGGACACCCGTCATGGAAGCCCTCGCCAACCTTCATGACCCGCTGTCCGGCGTGGTGGTGGTGCTGTTGGCCGACTTCTTGCGCCAGCACCAAGGCTGGGGTTGGCTGCGGCTGGTGGCCGGGGCCACGCCTTACAAAGAGGTGCCGGGCCTGACCATGGTCAAGGTCATGGGCAGTGGCCACGGCGGGGGCTTCAGCCTGCGACCCAGTGCCACGCACCAGGGCCTGATCTGTACTTTCACCCACCTTGATCTGGCCCTTCAGTTTCTGCAAAGTCCAGCGGTGCAGGCCTACCGCAGCCGAGCCCGCGAATGCTGGATGGGCGTGATGGCGGTGCAATCGGCCCGAGGTCAATGGGACAAGCAAGCCTGGCAGGCCAGCAGCGCCCAGTCACTGGGGAATCCACTGGGTGAATCGCTGGCCGAGTCCCTGGGCGCGAAAACTCCAGGCCCCTTCGCTGTGCTCACACGCGCCAGCATCGTGCCCACCAAGGCCATGGCGTTCTGGCGTTACGCCCCTGCAGCCCAGGCCGACTTGGACCAATCCCCCGGCTGCCTTTTGGCCATGGGCCTGGGTGAGGCACCCTTGGTACGGCAATGCACCTTCAGCTTGTGGCAAGACACGGCATCGATGCTCAACTATGCGCATCAGGGTGCGCACCAAGTAGCCAGTGCCGCCGCCTACAAACACCAGTTTTTTTCCGAATCGCTGTTCGTGCGCATGCAAGTGCTGCACATGGCCGGGGTCTGGAAAGGTCAGCCCTTTCAGTTTGAAAACCCTTCGCTCCAAGTTGCTGCAGCCGCTTTGCAAAGTGCGCTCGCTGTCGATGCGCCCCGTCTGGAGCCCAGCCATGTCTGAGCAACGCGTCGTCATCGTCGGCGCGGGCATGGGCGGTTTGTGCAGCGCCATCACGCTCGCGCACCAGGGCCTGGATGTCACCGTGGTCGAAGCCTCGGGCGCGCCCGGCGGCAAGGTGCACAGCCGCGAGGTGAACGGCGCACACATCGACAGCGGCCCCACCGTGTTCACCATGCGCTGGGTGTTCGACGCCTTGCTTCGCAGCGTGGGCACCAGTGTGGAAGACGAGATGCGCATCACGCCGCTTCAGGTGCTGGCCCGCCACTTCTGGCCCGATGGCAGCCAGCTCGACCTGTCGGCCGATGCTCAGATCAGCGAAGCGGCGATTGCCGCCTGGTCCGGTGGTGATGAAGCCCGGCGTTTTCGCGATTTTTGCAAGACCACGCGCCGGCTGTACGCCACGCTCGAAGGCCCGATGATCCGGGCCCAGCGCCCCAGCAAGGGCGGTTTCATGGGCGAGCTGGGTTTCAAAGGCTTGGGCGTATTGGCCCAACTCGGCCCCATGCGCAGCCTGTGGCAACAACTGGGCCACCAATTCACCGACCCGCGTTTGCGCCAGCTGTTTGCCCGCTACGCGACCTATTGCGGCTCATCGCCTTGGCAGTCGCCCGCCACCCTCATGCTGATCGCCCAGGTCGAGATGGACGGGGTTTGGTCGGTCGAGGGCGGCATGGTCGGTATGGCCCAGGCGCTGTCCCGTGTGGCCCGCCGTCGTGGCGCGGTGTTCCGCTACCACAGCACTTGCCAGCGCATCGAGCAGCGCCAGGGGCGCGTGTGCGGTGTGCACCTCCAGTCGGGCGAATTTTTACCGGCCGACCGCGTTATTTTTAATGGCGACGCTGCCGCCTTGCGTCAAGGCTTATTGGGCGATGACATGCGACGCGCCGTGCCGCAGGCTGCGCCGCCGCGTTCTTTGTCGGCACTGACTTGGTCCATGCACACCCCCACCGAGGGTGTGGCGCTGGACCGGCACAACGTGTTTTTTCAAAGCACCTACGCCAGCGAATTCGAAGACATTTTCGAGCGCCAGCGCTTGCCCGAAAGCCCCACCGTTTATGTTTGCGCGCAAGACCGGCCAGCTCAGTTGGCCCCAGGCCAGGCAGAGCGCATTTTTTGTTTGGTCAACGCCCCTGCCTGCGGTGATGGCAACGCGATCACCGAGGAGGCTTTAGAACAATGCCAAACGCACACCTTTCAGCATCTGCGTCAGCTGGGTCTGCACCTGCACCCCACAACGGCCAACAGCCTGCGCACAACGCCGCAGGATTTTCACCAGCGCTTTCCGGCCAGCGGCGGAGCGCTTTACGGGCAGGCGACGCACGGCTGGACCAGCATCTTCAGCCGACCTGGCTCCACCACACCCCTGCAGGGCCTGTATCTGGCGGGGGGCAGCGTGCACCCGGGGCCGGGCGTGCCGATGGCGGCGCTGTCCGGGCAGCGGGCGGCCGAGGCGCTGATGGCGAGCCTCGCTTCGACCAAGAAGTTCCAGACGGGGGCTACCTTTGGTGGTATGTCGACGCCATGAGCGATTGCGGACAACACGGCATCACCCTCATTGCCTTTGTCGGCAGTGTGTTCTCGCCGTATTACGCCTGGGCGCGTGGGCGTGGCCGAGCCAATCCAGACAACCACTGCGCCCTGAATGTGGCCATTTACAGCAAAGGCCAAGGCCGCTGGGCCATGACCGAACGCGGGCAGCGCCACTGCGCCCGCAGCGCCCGCCAGTTCACCATCGGCCCGAGCCAGCTGAACTGGGACGGCGATTGCCTCACCATCGACATCGACGAAGTGTGTGTGCCGGTGCCGCGCCGTGTGCGCGGCCGCATCAAGCTCTGGCCGCAGCAGCTGTTTGGCTATTCCACGCCCCTCGATGGGGCAGGGCGTCACCGCTGGGGGCCGCTGGCCCCGGCTTCGCGCATCGAGGTGGACCTGAGCGCCCCCGACCTGAAGTGGCAAGGCCACGCGTACTTGGACTCCAACGAAGGCGACGAGCCGGTGGACCAAGGCTTTCACACCTGGGACTGGTCACGCGCCCGCATGCGCGATGGCAGCACCGTGGTGTTTTACGACATGCAAGCGCCCGGCACCGAAGACCGCGTGCTGTCGCTGCGCTTCACGCCCAAAGGCACGGTCGAGCCCATCGCCACACCGCCGGTGCAGCGCCTGCCCAAAACAGCTTGGCGCATTGACCGCCGTATGCGCAGCACGCAAGCCGTGTGTGTGCAAGAACAACTCGAAGACACGCCGTTTTACCAGCGTGCCTTGTTGCAATTTGATTACGCCGGTGAGCCCTTGCTTGCCTTCCACGAAACCCTGTCGGTGCCGCGTTTGGTGTCACCGGTGGTTCAAGCCATGCTGCCTTGGCGCATGCCAAGGCGGGCTTGAGATGAACAACCTTGAATCCTTTTTCAAGGCAACCCCATTCCTGGCCATGGTGGCCATGAATAGCCCTCGTGCGGGCCGTGCACGTCTTCTGCAAGGAGAAAACTATGTCTAACTCAGACAAAGTCTGGCCAACGGGACTGACCGAGGCCGAATCGGAAGAGATTCACCGCAATCTCATCCAGGGTACGCAGATCTTCGGCATGATTGCCGCATTTGCCCATCTGCTGGCCTTCATTTATTCACCCTGGCTCAAGTAAAGGAGACACATCATGATCTACTCGAAAATGTGGTGTGTGGTGAAACCTTCTGTCGGTATCCCGGTGTTCATTGCGGCTGTGGCGATTTCGTCCTTCAGCGTGCACCTGGCCCTGACGATGAACACCACCTGGGTGAAAAGCTTCCTCAACGGTGGCACGAAAGTCGTTGCTGTTGCACCTGCGGCAGATGCTGCGGTGAAGAAGTAAAGGGTGCAAGCCCGAACGGCCAGACGCGCAAGCGTCTGGTCTTTCTTGTATGAACAAAACAAAAACACGATCCTCTCTTGCGCACATGCTGGCCAGCATGGGCCCGCGTTTTTTGCCTTTTGCGGACGCCGCCAGCGATGATTTGCCGCTGTCGCGTCTGCTGCGCTTGTCGCTGTTTCAAATTTCTGTCGGCATGGCCATGGTCATGCTGGTGGGCACCCTCAACCGCGTGATGATCGTCGAGCTGCAAGTGCCCGCCACGCTGGTGTCCTTGATGGTGGCTCTGCCTTTGCTCGTGGCACCGTTTCGGGCGCTGATTGGTTTTCGCTCGGACAACCACCGCTCGCAACTGGGCTGGCGGCGTGTGCCCTACATCTGGATGGGCAGCTTGCTGCAGTTCGGTGGTTTTTCCATCATGCCTTTTGCGCTGTTGGTGCTGGCCGGTGCCGGCCAAGCCAGCCAGGCCCCCAGTTGGGTGGGGTTGGTGGGTGCTGCAGGGGCCTTCGTGCTGGTGGGCATCGGCATGCACACCGTGCAAACCGCCGGTCTCGCGTTGGCCACCGACTTGGCACCACCCGAGCGTCAGCCCCAGGTTGTGGGCCTCATGTATGTGATGCAGCTGGTCGGCATGATCGGCAGCGCCCTGATGCTGGGCCACTTGCTGCGCGAGTACAGCCCCGGTCAACTGATCCGCGTGGTGCA
Source organism: Limnohabitans sp. 2KL-1 (assembly GCF_003063435.1). GTDB lineage: Bacteria > Pseudomonadota > Gammaproteobacteria > Burkholderiales > Burkholderiaceae_C > Limnohabitans_A. Next base: position 63,054 of record NZ_NESL01000013.1, read on the forward strand.
GGCCGTGGCGGTGATGACGCTGGTTCTGAACGTGATCGCCCTGTGGAAGCAAGAGCCGCGCAGCCGCATGCGCAAACCCGGCATGCCCATCGAACACACTTTCGCACAAGCCTGGCAACTCTTTTGCCAAGGCCCGAACACCCTGCGGCGCTTGATGGCTGTGGGCCTGGGCACCATGGCCTTCACCATGGAAGACGTTTTGCTGGAGCCGTATGGCGGCGAGATCTTGAGCATGAGCGTGTCCACCACCACTTTGCTCACGGCGAACCTGGCCTTGGGTGGTCTTATCGGTTTTGCCTGGGCATCGCGTGTGCTCAGCCGCGGCGCTGACGCTTACCGCATGGCCAGCTGGGGTGCCTGGGTGGGCGTGCCCGCGTTTGCGGCGGTGATCGCCTCTGGCCCCTTGGGCTCTGCGCCCTTGTTTGCCTTGGGTATTTTTCTGATCGGCCTGGGCGGCGGATTGTTTGCCCACGGCACCCTGACCGCCACCATGCAAATGGCCCCACCCGAGCAAACCGGCCTGGCCATGGGCGCCTGGGGCGCGGTGCAGGCCAGTGCGGCAGGCGTGGGCATGGCGCTGGGCGGCATGGTGCGCGACGGCGTAGCGCTGGGCAGCAGCTCGGTCATGGGCTACTCGGTCGTTTACGGCCTCGAAATCTTGTTGCTGGGGCTGACCCTGTGGGCCATGGGACCTTTGATGCGGCCTGTACGCGCTTCGGCCATCTCTGCATAATCTAAACAGCTTTTTTTCAACCACCCACTCACCACCGAAGGAAAAACCATGGAAACCAAACACATCCTCATCATCATGTTCGTGGTTTTTGGCCTGTTCATGCTGGCCAACTGGTTCAACCGCCCCAAAGGTCCGCGCAAGTGACGCTGGCTTGATCAAGTCAGGTAAAGGGTGGCCACTGCCGCCGCGCCCAAAGAAAAAGCCGCTGTGAAGCGGCTTTTTCATGGACAACTGAAAAAATCAGTTGCGGCTGTCGCGGTAACCGCTGCCGTAACCCGTGCTGGGCTCTTTCGGCTTGGAGATGTTCACCACAATCGAGCGGCCGCCCACGGACATGCCGTTGAGACCGGTGATGGCGGCTTGTGCTTCTTCAGCGCTGGACATTTCCACAAAGGCGAAACCCTTGGAGCGACCTGTGTCGCGGTCCATCATGACTTTGGCCGACATCACGCCGCCAAACTCAGAGAAGTTTTGACGCAAGCTGGCGTCGTCAATTGTGTAGGGCAAGTTGCCCACGTAAATTTTGCTGCTCATGGTTGAGCCTTTCAGAGAGATGGCCTGCAGTTTTTTCAATCAAAAACTGCGGGCAGGAAATGGCGGTTTCTTGGAAGATTCCGCCGGGAAAAGTGCCATGCCTTGCGGCATCAGCACATTTTTTGGGGTGAGGGGCTGGTTTGTAGCCAGTCGCGGGTCATGTCGATGACACGGCGGGCTTGTTGTTGGGTGAAGGCACATTCGGCCCGAACGGGGGCAGGTGTCAGAGCTTGGCGCGCAAGGCGTTCTAAGCGCGCAGCATTGATCTGGGGTGTGCGGCCGCGGCCAAAACAGAATGCAGGTGTCGGGGGCAAAGCGACTGTAGGGCCCGTGCGTGAGGAAATCGAAGAAATCAAGTCAATCAAACCGCAAACCATCCAGGGGCTTGCGCAGAGCTGTGTGAAAAAAATAAATGGCCTGCAGCTCAACAGGACATGGTGTTCGAGGTCAATCGATGAAAGGCAGCCACTGGGTGGGTGAGCTGCGTTGTCCAGATCGAAATGAACCTGAACAACACCTTCAATATATTTCCAATTCAAATAAAAGTCAAGTTTTTTATTTCCTTCGGTTGGATGCTGAGGTGTTTGGCCGGTCAGGTAGCGAGGTCTACCCGCCACTCAGAACAAGGCGCACCAGCAAAGCCGACAGCACCCACATGGTCACGCCGATCAGCGCGTCCAGCACCTGCCAGGCACGGGGCCGCGCAAACCAGGGTGCCAGCCAACGCGCCCCAAAGCCCAAAGCACTGAACCACAGCAAACTGGCTGCACTGGCCCCGGCCGCAAACCAGCCCTGCAAGGGCGCAGGCTGCTGCGCCCCGATGCTGCCCACCAGCAGCACCGCGTCCAGGTACACATGTGGGTTGAGCAAGGTGAAAGCCGCTGCTTGCGCCAGCGCTGCCCCACGGCTCAGGCCCAAACCTGCTTCTGTCACATGCAGCGTGCTGGCTTGGCGCGCCCGCTGCAGCGCCCGCCAGCCATACATCGCTAAAAAAATCGCCCCGCCCAAGGCCAAAGCCTTTGCCAGCGCGGGTCGCTCGCCCAAAGCTTGCGCCATGCCCAGCACGCCTGCCGTGATCAGCACCGCATCGGCCACCGCACAAAAAGCCACCACGCTGCCCACATGCTCGCGCCGCAAGCCTTGGCGCAACACAAAAGCGTTTTGCGCCCCAATGGCCACGATCAAACCCAGCCCCAGGACCATGCCCTGCACAAAAACAGGCCATCCCCAATCCAGTGTGTCATTCCAGTTCATGGGGCATGAGCTTGTCAGCCTTTTAAGATGAAGACAAACTGTCTTTGCTTCATCCACTTTAGGAAAACTAATTTCATGCTTGACTATTTTTCTCTGGCGGCCTTGGCAGCGGTGGTGCGTGAAGGCAGTTTTGAACGTGCGGCACGCGCATTGCACGTCACGCCGTCCGCCGTGTCGCAGCGCATTCGGCTGCTGGAAGAGCGGGTGGGCTGTGCGCTGGTGGTGCGCGGCCAGCCCTGTCAGGCCACCGAGACTGGCCGACGCCTGTGCCAGCACATGGACCGTGTGCGGCTGCTCGAGCAGGAACTGCAAGGCACCTTGCCGGGTCTGGCCCCTGAAGGGGTGGCGCGCGTGACGCTGCCCATAGCGGTGAACGCTGACAGCCTGGCCACCTGGTTTGCCCCGGCCCTGACCGCGTTTGCGGCCGAGGCACCGGTGCTGATGGCGGTGTCGGTGGACAACGAAGACCACACCACCGAGTGGTTGCGCAGCGGCGCGGTGCTGGCCGCCGTGACGGCCACGGCTCGCCCGGCCACCGGTTGCAACAGCCGCGCCCTGGGGGCCATGCGCTATGTGGCGGCGGCCAGCCCCGCTTTGGTGCAGCGCCACTTTGCGCACGGCGTGACGGCCGGCAGCCTGGCCCAGGCGCCCAGTCTGGTGTTCAACACGCAGGACGAACTGCAGGCCCGGTGGGTGCGGCGGCTGTGCCACCGGCATGTGGAGCTGCCGCGGCACACCTTGCCGTCCACGCAGGCCTTTGTCGAGGCCTCACTGGCCAGCATGGGTTGGGGCTTGCACCCGCTCACGCTGATTGCGCCGCACCTGCAAAGCGGTGCTTTGCTGGAACTGGTGCCGGGCACACCGCTGGATGTGCCCTTGTATTGGCAGGAAACCCGCGCTGCATCTGCCTTGCTCGATGGCTTAAGTCGTGCGGTGCTCAAGGCGGCGCAGGGCAGTTTGATGGCTGGGGGCGTTTGAAATCGCAACACCGTGCGCATACCCAGGCCTTGTGAGAGGGCGGGCGCTGCCAATGGAGCCCGTGCCCCACAGACCAGCAGCCCCAGCCTTGCCCTGCCTTGAGATCTTTTTAGTGAACAAAAATCACAAAGAAAGAGCATCTAAAACCTCTAATCAGTGAGGTTGACATTACGATATGAAGCTTTTAGTTCATATCTACGGCCTCAGGCCGCACCGTCTTGCAGCTCACCCCCCACCAAGCCAAATACATCGCGCACGACCTGACCCTGCAGCACGCAGGCGGCGGGCTGGAGCGTTTGAGCCAGGCGCTTTTTAACGCCAGCGTGGACCTGAACCCGTACCAGATCGAGGCGGCGGTTTTTGCGCTGCGCTCGCCGCTGAGTAAGGGTGTGCTGCTGGCCGACGAGGTGGGCCTGGGCAAGACCATCGAGGCGGGCATCGTGCTGTGCCAATACTGGGCCGAGCGCAAGCGGCAGCCGTTCACCCTGTATGAACAGTGACATGAGCGGCAACACCCCTTTGTCATCGCCGCCAGCACATGGGCCTGACACATTTCCCTCCAATGAATCCGAAACCGTCGAATTCAAAACCAGCCTGGCCGAACTCAAGCAAGGCCTGATCTCGCTCGTGGCCATGCTCAACAAACACGGGCAAGCCGATTTGTGGTTTGGCGTTTCGCCCATCGGCAAACCCGCGGGCTTGATGGTCATTGAAAAAACCTTGCGTGAAGTCTCGCAAGCCATAGGGGCGCACATCGATCCGCGGCTCTACCCCGAAATCACCTCGGTCGACGTGGCGGGCAAAACCTGTCTGCGCGTGCAAGCCACAGGCCACCAAAAACCGTATTTCTCGCATGGCCGCGCCTACATTCGCGTGGCCGACGAAGACCGCCAAATGAGCGCCCGCGAACTGGAAAGCTTGATCCTCAAGCGCAACAGCGCCGCCCTGCGCTGGGACAACGAGCCCTGCAACACGCCACTGACCGAGCTGAGCGAATACAAAATTCGCCGCTTCGTGGAGCGGGCCGGCCTGCCTTGGGACAACCAGGCCAACGCCCTCACCAAACTCGGCCTGCTGCAAGACGGGCAACTGCTCAACGCCGCCCGCCTGTTCTTTGCGCACCAGCCCGTCCAGCTGCGCTGCGCCGTGTTTGCCAGCACCACCAGCGCCACCATCCTTGACCGGCACGACTTCGATGGCGACGTGCTCGAACTGATTGAAGAGGCCGAAAAATACATCCTCAAAAACATCCACATCGGCATGCGCCTGGAAGGCATGCGCCGGGTGGACGTGCCCGAAATCTCGCGTGCAGCCCTGCGCGAAGCCATCATCAACGCCTTTTGCCACCGCGACTGGCGCGACCCGGATTACATCCAGATCGCCATTTACAAAAACCGGGTCGAAATCCGCAACCCCGGTGGCCTTTTTGATGGCCTGACCTTTGACGAAATGCGCCGGGGCAACGTCTCACACCGCCGCAACCCGCTGATGGCAGACCTGTTCAGGCGCATTGACATGGTCGAAGCCTGGGGGCGCGGCATGCCCCTGATTCTGCAAAACGCCCCCGATGTCGAGTTCCGCGAGATCGCCCGGTTGTTTGTGGCCAGTTTTGAACGGCCCAGTGCGACCGCAGTGACTACCCAAGAAACGGGCGGTACTACCAAAGAAACTACCAAAGAAACTACTAAAGAAACTGCTACAGAAAGCAGCAGTAGACGCCCCCTGCGCATGAAAGAAAGGCTGCTGATCTTGATTCAACAGCAGCCAGAGATCACCGCCGCCGAATTGTCTACCGCCACTGGCATTGGCGTAGACGGGGTGAATTACCACCTCAACCAGCTCAAGCAGACAGGCAAGCTTCGCCGCCTTGGCCCAACCAAGGGCGGGCGCTGGGAAGTGACAGAACCAGACTCCAAAGGGAAGACATGAAAAACAAAACAACCGGCACCACAGCGGCCAACGCAGCCGCCAAAGTAACCACCCTGGACGACCTGGGCCACAGCCCCGACGCCCTCGTCCAACGCAAAGCCGAGTTGCTGGCGCTGCTGGCGCAAACCGCGCCCGAACTCATGAGCGACCAACAGCTCAACGTGGCCAAGCTGCAAGAGCTGCTGGGCGAAGACCGCTTGGCATCGGACGAGCATTACGAACTGTCATGGGCAGGTAAAACCGCCGCCCGCCGCGAGATCCAGAAAACCAGCAGCCACACCCTGCGGCCTGACACCAACAACCCGGCGCAGGCCCAGCACATGCTGATCGAGGGCGAAAACCTGGAAGTGCTGCGCGTGCTGCAAAAAAGCTACTACGGCAAGGTCAAGATGATCTACATCGACCCGCCCTACAACACGGGCAACGACAGCTTTGTGTACCCCGACAACTATTCCGAAACGCTGGATGAATACCAGCGCCGCACGGGCGAGAAAAACGAAGCCGGTTTTCTGAACAAACAAAATCTCTGGAAAAAGAACAGCAAGGAAAGCGGGCAGTACCACAGCGCTTGGCTGTCCATGATGTACCCGCGTTTGTATTTGGCGCGGAATTTGCTGCGTGATGACGGGGTGATATTCATCAGCATTGATGACAACGAAGCAGCGAATTTGAAGGTGCTTTGTGATGAAATTTTTGGAAGCGAAAATTTTTTAGCAAATATTGTTTGGCGGCGCACGGTTTCAGGGGCGGTTTCAGGTCAAGGGTTTTCGGTTAGCCATGATCATATTTTTTGCTATTCGAAAAGTGAAAAATCCACATTAGGCAGGCTCGCTGTCGAAGACGAGGATAAGTACAAAAATCCTGATGATGACCCGCGCGGTCCATATAAAACACAGAAACTCGAACGAACGCTTGAGGGTGCAAGGCCAACAATGACGTTCGAAATCGCAACGCCTGTTGGCCCAATTACTAAAACCTGGGCATGTAGCCCACAGAAATTTCAAGAGCTACTTTCAGATAATCGAATCGTTTTCAGTAGCTCCGGTCAACCTTATTACAAGCAGTTTTTAAGTGAATATGGCGGGCGCCTGCCTGACACTTGGTGGGAGAAGTCTCAGGGAAATAATCAAGAGGGCTCGAAAGAGCTTTCTGCTTTGTTAGGACGAAAAAACGTTTTCACAAATCCAAAGCCTACAAAACTTATCAAACATGCACTACGCATAGGCTGTGGCCTCAGCGATATCTGTTTAGATTTCTTTGCCGGATCAGGGACAGCTGCAAACGCAGTCATTGAGTTAAATCACGAAGACGGCGGCACCCGTCAATGCATCAGCGTCCAAATGCCCGAAGTCCTCGACGAAGACAGCGAGGCCTACAAAGCCGGTTACCGCACCATCGCCGACATCACCCGCGCCCGCATCGACAAGGTGATTGCCAAGCTCCAAGCCGAGCACCCGGACAAAACCGCCGACCTGGCCTGCGCCCACTTCACCCTGGCCCCGTCCAATTTCAAGGTCTGGCGCGGCGACGCCAACAGCGCCGAGGCGCTGCGCGAACAGCTGCAACTGTTCCAAAGCGCCGAAAAGCAGGCCATAGGCACAGAGGACCAGCCTGCCCAAACCGCCATGCTGGCCGAGCTGTTGCTCAAGCACGGCCTGGGCGCATTGGGCGTGCACGCCATCAGCAAGCCCACGGACATGGCCGGTGCCACGGTGTACAGCGTCCTCATGCCCGACAACAGGCTCATGTTGTTGTGCTTTGACCCTTACACCAAGGCGCTGAAAGACGAACTCGTCCAAGCCAAGCCCGCTCAGGTGGTCATGCTCAATTCGTGTTTTGTGGGCCCCAAAGCCGACGAACTGCTGTCCAACCTGCAGCTGGAACTGGCCGGGCTGGAAATTGGCCTGACGGTGATTTGAGGGCGCGGTATGGCTAAAGGTTTGATCCATGCCGAGACCGACCACGGTCTGCTTGACCGGGTGGTGGGCATTTTGGATGCGGCGCGTTCGCGCACGGTGCGCCATGTGAACAGTGAAATGGTGCTGGCCTACTGGCTGATTGGCCGCGAAATTGTGCAGGCCTTGCAAGGCGGGCAAGACCGGGCTGATTACGGCGCAGCGCTGTTGGAGGGCTTGTCCAAGGGTTTGCAACAGCGCTATGGCCGTGGGTTTTCGATCAGCAACATCAAGTATTTTCGTCAGTTCTACCAGACCTATGCCCACCGGCAACCCGAGATTCGCCACGAGCCTCGTGGCGAATTGGGTTTGGACGGTGGCGGCAGTGCGGCGGTAGTGGCCGATTTGTCGGTGGCCTTGGCCGAGCATGAGGCTTTGCAGGGTTTTTCTGCCCAGTTGAGCTGGACGCATTACCGCACCCTTTGCCGCATTGAAGAGCGCAGCGAGCGTTTGTTTTACGAGATAGAGGCCGAGCGCAACGGCTGGAGTCAGCCGGAGCTGGAGCGGCACATGCAAAGCCACTTGTTTTTGCGCTTGGTCAAAAGCCGCGACAAAGCGGGCGTGATGGCTTTGGCGACACAAGGACAGGTGCTGGCGAGCCCGGTGGATGCGATCAAGCACCCGTATGTGCTGGATTTTTTAGATCTGCCAGAGGCCAGCCAATGGCATGAAGCTGATTTAGAGACGGCCATCATCGATCAGTTACAGCCGTTTTTGCTGGAGATGGGCAAGGGCTTTGCGTTCGTTGCGCGTCAACAGCGCATCGGCACCGAGTTGCACCATTTCTACATTGACCTGGTGTTCTACAACTACTTGCTCAAGTGCTTTGTGTTGGTGGATTTGAAGCTGGGCAGGCTCACGCACCAAGACGTGGGCCAGATGGACATGTATGTGCGCATGTTTGATGAACTCAAGCGCAGCGAGGGCGACAACCCGACGGTGGGGCTGATTTTGTGTGCCGAGCGCGATGAGGTGGTGGCGCGGTATTCGGTTTTGAACGAGGGCAAGCAATTGTTTGCATCGCGCTACATGACGGTGCTGCCCAGCGAAGAAGCCCTGCGTGCAGAAATTGAGCGTGAAACCCAGCGCGTGCGCAGCAGCAAGCCAGACAACAAGGACGAGACATGACGATGCAACTGCAATTCAGCCACCAGGACTACCAAAAGAAGGCGGTCGATGCGGTGGTGAAGGTGTTTGACGGCCAGCCACTGGCCAAAAGTGAGTTTTCGCTGGCCGGGCAAAACGCCAGCGTGCGCTATGCGGCCGACGGCACCATTGGCAACGCCCTTCATTTGTCCGAAGAGCAATTGCTGGCCAATGTGCAGCAGGTGCAACTGACCAATTTGCGCAACGCCCAAGGCGAGCCCGACCCCAGCCAGGTCAGCCCCAAACTGCTGGGCGACGAAGTGCAAGAGCTGCATGACGGCGTGGCCAGCACTCGACTGGTGCCGCATTTGTCGCTGGAGATGGAAACGGGCACGGGCAAGACCTACACCTTCATCAAGACGATGTACGAGCTGAACAAGCAGTACGGCTTCAAGAAGTTTGTGGTGGTGGTGCCCAGCGTGGCGATCCGCGAGGGCACCATGAAAAATCTGGAGGTCACGCGCCCCCACTTTGCCAACGACTACGCCCATGTGCCTTGCGTGCCTATTCTTTACGACAGCAGCAAGTTGTCGGCCCTGCGCGATTTCGCGTTGAGCGACGCGCTGAGCGTGCTGGTGATCAACATCGACAGCTTTGCCAAAGACGGCACCCGTATCAAGCAAAAAGGCGAGCGGGCGTTTGCGCCCATCGAGTACATCCAGGCGGTCAACCCGGTGGTGATCGTGGACGAGCCGCAAAACTTTGAAACCGATTTGCGCCGCACCGCCTTGCTGGACCTGAACCCGCTGTGTACGCTGCGCTATTCGGCCACGCACCGAAACCCCTACAACCTGCTGTATTCGCTCAACCCTGTGCAGGCCTACGACTTGGGGCTGGTCAAGCAGATCGAGGTGGACGGTGTGTTGGCCGATGCCGACCACAACCAAGCCTTCATCGAGCTGCTGAGCATCGAGGCCAAAGCCAAGAGCATCGTTGCTCGGGTGGCGATTGATGTGAACGGCAAGACGGGCGTGAAGCGTTCGGAAATCACGCTGAAGCTGGAAGACGATGTGTATGCCAAGTCCAAACAGCGCGAGGCTTACCAAGACGGCTACATCCTGAATGAGATCCGCGCCGATGCCGGCGAGATCGAGTTTTCGGGCGGGCGGGTGCTGAAGCTGCACGAAAAGCAAGGTGGCCTGACGGACGATGTGATGCGTTACCAGATCGAGCGCACGGTGGCCGCGCACTTTGCCAAGCTCAAGAATTTGCAACCCATGGGCATCAAGGTGTTGAGCTTGTTCTTCATCGACAAGGTGGCGAATTACCGCGCCTTCGATGCAGACGGCCAGCCCACCACCGGCAAGTTTGGCTTGTGGTTTGAAGAGGCCTTTAATAAATACGCCCGCTTGCCGCAGTACCGGGGTTTGATTCCGCACGAGGCCAGCCAGGTGCATGACGGTTATTTTTCAGGCGAGAAAAAGGGTAAGGGCGTGAAGGCCAAAACCGTGTGGGTGGACACCTCGGGGCTGGTGGCCAAAGACGACAGCACGTATCACTTGATCATGCAGCACAAGGAAAGGCTGCTGTCCACCGCCGAGCCGCTGCAGTTTTTGTTCAGCCACACTGCACTGCGCGAGGGCTGGGACACCCGAGTTCGACACCAAATCCCGATTTTTCGCCCTTTTTCGCCTCCGGCCTCAACAAAATCAAGCACTTGCAACTGATCTTCTGATTTTTTTGTAGTGGCAATATTGAGTGCAATACGTGCTGGCAAGTTACGTTGTCATGCGACCTGCCATTTGCTACACTTTGG
>NZ_NESL01000014.1 GCF_003063435.1 Limnohabitans sp. 2KL-1
GCAAGTGTTGGGCGCGTTGAAGGTAAAACAGCCGGAGAAAAAAGAACAGATGAAGTTGTTGTAGTGGTAAAAATTTAACCGACTCTATATAAATCAACAACTTATGACGTTTGGTGTCGAACTGGGGCGATCACGGCTTGTGTCGTGATGCAGAACCCAAGCTACGCATGCGAGGACATTGCCGATAAGTCCGTACAGTTCATGGAAAAGAACGTTTTCACTCGTAACCTTCCGGCCTTCATGAATGTTGAGCGTCTAATCGTTGTATATCAGTTCGCACGAGTTCAAACGAAGTCGTTTGTTGGGGTCACTTCTGACATTGGAGAGAAGAACGACGCTGCTATTCGAAGAGCCATTAAGCAATCCGATATCGTGATCATTGGCTGGAGCACAAGCAACCGATTTAATGAAAGACAGGCGTTTGTGCACGCAACGCTTGCCCGCAATCGTGGCAAGCAAATCTATCGAACCAGCAGCCATCCATCCCGGGGCCGATATGAAGGCTTCATCCTTCCGTTTGACACCTAACCATTCCATTGAGCGGATGACCAACCTGCTGCGCATGTTAGTCATAGCAATCAGCCGAAAAAAGCACGATGGAGATTGAATTACCGAGTGCCACTTGCCTTCACCGCTTCAATCTCATGCGGCCCGACCGCCAGCAGCATGGCTTCAATGGGGGCTGTTTTGTGCGGTTGCAGCTCATAGGCCAGCAAAGTTTCTTGGCCGTTCAGTTTGAACTTGAAGACGAAAACACCCGCGAGGTCGCCCTTCTTTTCTTCGCCCAGATGTGGATTTTGAAGAATGGCCTTGATGGCTTCATCCAGTGTTTTTTTGTCGCGGGCGTGCAGTTTTTTGGCCACCCGGTTGAAGGATGGCGAGGCGCTGACTTGCAGCATCAGCCAAACTCATAAGGCGCAGCCAATCCGGCTTTGACTTCTTCACGCGAGAGCATGGTGTCTTGGATCAACCGCAAAGGCATGTCCGGGTTGTCGATCACGGCTTTGCCGATGCGTGCCCAGTACTCGATTTGCCGTGGCACAGAGCGGTGCTCGGCGGCGGCGTAGGGTTTGGCGTCTTCGACCAACTCGTCAGACAGTTTCATTGCAACAGCCATGGTGCTTCTCCGTGATGAGGTTGCATTTTGCAACCAATGGGTGGTTTGTGCAACCAGTATTCAAGCGAAAACGCTTCTTCAGCTCCGCCCACAAGAAGGGCCATGAGCTGATATAGTTGTACCAATAAACGTACAGGAGTGCCACCATGGATGCCATGACTTACAGCACCGCTCGCGCCAATCTGGCGGGTGTGATGAACCGTGTGTGCGAGGACCACGAGCCCCTGATCATCACCCGCAATGGGGATCAATCGGTGGTGATGCTTTCGCTTGAAGATTACAAAGCGCTTGAAGAGACGGCCTATCTCTTGCGCGCGCCTGCCAATACACGGCGTTTGCTGGCGGCGGTGGGGCAACTCCATGCGGGGCAGGGCGTTGAACGCGAGTTGCTCAAGTGAGGCTCGTTTTTGCCGAGCTGGCTTGGGAGGATTACCTTTATTGGCAAAAGCAGGACCGCAAAATGGTGGACCGCATCAACAAGCTGATCGAGGCCACGGCGCGTGATCCTTTTGCAGGCGTGGGCAAGCCAGAGCCCTTGAAGCATGCGCTCTCTGGATTTTGGTCGCGCCGCATCACCGAAGAGCACCACATGGTCTATCGCGTTGAAGGTGATCAGCTGCAAATCGCCCAATTGAGGCTGCATTACTGAGTTTTGAAGGCGTTGGCCGATTGGCCAGTGCCTACGGATTAAGATCACACCCCTATGAATTGGCTAGACAAAATCAAATGGGATGACAAAGGCCTGGTGCCGGTCATTGCCCAAGAACAAGGCTCCGGCGACGTGTTGATGTTTGCCTGGATGAACCGCGAGGCGCTGCAAAAGACGGCCGAACTCAAGCGGGCGGTGTATTTCAGCCGTTCGCGCAACAAGCTGTGGTTCAAGGGCGAAGAGTCCGGCCATGTGCAGACGGTGCACGACATCCGCATCGATTGCGACAACGATGTGGTGCTGCTCAAGGTCACGCAGTTGGGTCATGAGCCCGGCATTGCCTGCCACACGGGCCGCCATAGTTGCTTTTTCCAGAGCCTGCAAGCCGATGAGTGGCAGGCGACCGATCCGGTCTTGAAAGACCCTGAAACCATTTACAAGTAAGCCCATGAGCGAACTCAATTCATCCGATACGCTGGCGCGTCTGGCCGCCATCATCGAAAGTCGCAAGGCGATCAACGGCGGCGACCCCGAAAAGAGCTATGTAGCCCGCCTGCTGCACAAAGGGCCTGACGCCTTTTTGAAGAAAATCGGCGAAGAAGCCACCGAAACCGTGATGGCCGCCAAGGATGTGGACCACGGCGGTGATGCGTCCAAGCTGGTTTACGAAGTGGCTGACTTGTGGTTTCACAGCATGATCGCGCTGGCCCACTATGGCTTGACGCCCGCCGATGTGGTCAATGAACTGGCTCGCCGCGAAGGCCTGAGCGGCCTGGAAGAAAAAGCCCTGCGCAAGGTGCAAGAGCGCGAGCGTTTGGGCGAATAAGCCATGTACAACCAGCCCGTGGACGACAGCACCCAGACCATCAGCTGGGTCAGTTACATCCTGCACCTGATCGTGGCGGTGAGTGCCGTGATTCCCGGGGCGCAAATGGGCCCGACCTTGCTGTTGGTGGCGCTGATCATCGATCTGGTCAAAAAAGGCGACACCACAGGCTGGGAAGCCACGCATTTCAGTTATCGCATCCGCACTGTGATCTGGGCCGCCTTGCTTTACCTGGTGACTTTCCCGCTCTGGTTTTTCTTTGTCTTCCCCGGCTGGCTGGCCTGGGTGGCCATTTCCATCTGGTTTTTGTACCGCATCGTGCTGGGCATGGTGCGCTTGAACGGGCGGCGCCCGGTGACTGACTGAACACTTTTTTATTTCAAGCAAGCCATGACTGTCGTTAATTGTATTTTTTGCAAAATCATTGCGGGCCAGATCCCTTCGCGCAAGGTGCACGAGGACGAGCACGTGTTTGCTTTCCACGACATCGCTCCTTGGGCACCGGTCCATTTTCTGATCATCCCCAAGCTGCACATCCTCTCGATGGCGCAGTTGGCCCCGGAGCATGCGGGCTTGATGGGCCACATGATGACCCTGGCTCCCAAGCTGGCCTTGCAGGAGGGCTGCAATCCTTATCCGGATGGTGGCTTCCGGATCGTGATCAATAACGGGACAGAAGGTGGGCAGGAAGTGCATCACCTGCACATGCACGTCATGGGCGGCCCGCGTCCATGGCTGCGGGGTTGAGTCTGGCTTGAAAACCAGCGTCCGGGCCTCAATTCCTTGCTGGCGCAAGGCAGATCCGTTTCGGGGTGCGACACCCCTTAGAATCCAGCAACAACGTTAGGAGATTTCCATGGGTTCCTTTTCCATTTGGCACTGGCTGATCGTGCTGTTGATCGTGGTCATGGTGTTTGGCACCAAAAAGCTCAAAAACATGGGCTCTGACTTGGGTGGTGCCGTCAAAGGCTTCAAGGACGGCATGAAAGACGGTGGCACCAAGCCCGATGAGGCTGCGCCTGCCGCAGGTCAAGTGGCTTCTTCGGCGCAAGCTGAAAAAACCACCATCGATGTCGAAGCCAAGACCAAGTCTTGAGCGCTTGAACGAACGAATGCTGCACTGTGCTTGACTTAGGCATTTCCAAGATGGCGCTGATCGGCGTCGTGGCCTTGATCGTGATCGGCCCCGAAAAGCTGCCCAAGGTGGCCCGGACCATGGGCGCCTTGCTGGGCAAGGCACAGCGCTATGTGGCCGACGTCAAGGCCGAGGTCAACCGGTCCATGGACTTGGAAGAGCTCAAGAAAATGAAAGAGACGATGGAGACGGCTGCCCGCGATGTTGAGCAGACGGTTCAGACCACCGCCTCGGATTTTGAAAAAGATTGGGCCCAAACGACGGCCGGCCTGACTTACGACCTGCCTGAACTCGAGACGCCGCCGCCCGAATACAAACGCCCGGACAAGAACTGGCGTCTCAAGCGCGGCGCGCTGCCTCAGTGGTACAAGGCGCGCTCAGGTGTTCGCACCAAGGCCCTCTCCGGCGCGGCACGGGTGGCGCGTTACCGTCCCAAATCCCTCCATTCCCTGTGATGGCCATGCACCTGGGGTGCTCGCTGTCCAACCCACTTCGCCATGTCTGATTCCCCTTCCAAGCCCGAAGACGAACTTGCCGGTTCCGAGCAACCGTTCGTCGCGCACCTGATTGAGTTGCGTGACCGATTGATCTGGGCGGTGGCAGCGGTGGCGATTGCGGCCGCCGCTTTGGCGATTTACCCCGGCCCCGGTGAGCTGTACGACATTTTGGCTGCGCCCTTGATTGTGCATTTGCCCAAAGGTGCCACCTTGATCGCCACCTCGGTGATCTCGCCTTTCATGGTGCCCCTCAAGATTTTGCTGATGGCTGCATTCTTGATCGCTTTGCCCATGGTGCTCTATCAAGTGTGGGCCTTCATTGCGCCAGGCCTCTATGCGCACGAGAAAAAACTGGTGATGCCTCTGGTGGTGTCCAGCACCTTGCTGTTTTTCATCGGGGTGGCGTTTTGCTACTTCTTTGTGTTCGGTCAGGTGTTCAGCTTCATCCAGAGCTTTGCCCCCAAAAGCATCACGGCAGCACCAGACATTGAGGCTTACCTCAGCTTTGTGCTGACCATGTTCCTGGCTTTTGGTCTGGCTTTCGAAGTGCCGGTGGCCGTGGTGGTGCTGGCCCGCATGGGCGTGGTCAGTGTGCAAAAACTCAAGGAGTTCCGGGGCTATTTCGTGGTGTTGGCCTTTGTGATCGCCGCTGTGGTCACGCCGCCCGATGTGGTGTCTCAGCTGGCGCTGGCCATCCCCATGTGCTTGCTTTATCAGTTGGGCATCTGGGCCGCACAGATTTTCATCAAACACACCCAGCCCCCGCAAGACCCTGAAGCCGCCGCTTGACGGCATCAGATCTCCAAACAAAAGAGGCCGACAGGCCTCTTTTGTTTGGAGCATGCGCACGGCCCTTCAGGTTTTATTTGCGTACTTTGCTGGCGGGTGGTCGTTCGGCAGGGGTCAGGCGCAGATTGACCTCGCCCTGTCGACGCCAGACATTCACCTCTGCAGATACACCAGGTTTCAAGCCTGCCACCTGGGTCAGCAATTCAGACACGTTGCGCACCGGTTGCCCCGCCACTTTGACGACCACATCGCCTGGCCGGATCCCAGCGGCAGCCGCTGGTCCGTTTTTCAGCACGCCAGTGATCACCACGCCTACAGGCAAGGTTTGGCCGGACTTGGGCAGCTGAAAGCTTTCGGCCAGCTCGGGCGACATGTCCTGCGGTTCCACCCCGATCCAGCCCCGGATGACCTTGCCGTTTTTCAGCAGATCCTGCATCACCTGCTTGGCCGTCGAGATCGGGATGGCAAAACCGATGCCCATGCTGCCGCCCGAGCGGGAATAGATGGCGGTGTTGATGCCCATCAGGTGACCATTCACGTCGACCAGCGCCCCACCCGAGTTGCCGGGGTTGATGGCGGCGTCGGTTTGGATGAAGTTTTCGAAAGTGTTGATGCCCAGCTGGCTGCGGCCCAGGGCGCTGACGATGCCCGAGGTCACGGTCTGGCCCACGCCAAAGGGGTTGCCAATGGCCAGCACCACATCGCCGACTTGCAGCTCTTGGGTTTGCCCCAAAACGATCACGGGCAATTTGTCGAGGGTGATTTTGAGCAGCGCCAGGTCGGTGTCGGGGTCGGTGCCAATGACTTTGGCCGCCGCCCGCCGTCCGTCGGCCAACACCACCTCGATGTCATCTGCATCTTCGATGACGTGGTTGTTGGTCAGGATATGGCCTTGTGGACTGACGATGACGCCGCTGCCCAGACCCGCTGGATTTTGTTCTTCTTGCTCGCCATAGAAAAACCGGAACCAGGGGTCCTGGCTTTGGGGGTTCTGGCTGTTGGCCTTGCTGGTGTTGATGCTGACCACAGCGGGAGACGCCTGGCGAGCAGGTGCGCTCAGGCTGCCCGCCGGGCGGCTGAGCGGCGAGCCGATGGGGGCTTGCAGCAAGGTCATGCCATCGGCCGAGCGCTGTGCACTGCGCAGCCACTCTGGTTGCAATGTGGCCACCACAAACCAGACGGCCAGCAAAACCGTCACCCATTGGGAAAATAAAAGCCAATAACGTTTCATGGTGTCCATTGTCCTAGATTCGCCGCACGGTCACAGGTGCCTTGCGCCACAATAGCCCACCCAGACAGAAAGCCTTTCGCCATGACCCACGCCAAAATTCTGGGCCAGGCCTTTGACGCCTTGCTCCAGCCCGACAAGTTCCGCGATTACGGCCCTAACGGCTTGCAGGTCGAAGGTGACCGCGATGTGCAGTTGCTCGTCAGTGGGGTGACCGCCAGCCGAGCCTTGATCGAAGCGGCCATTGACGCCCAGGCCGATGCCATCGTGGTGCACCACGGCCTGTTTTGGCGTGGCCAGGACGGGCGCGTCACGGGCTGGATGCGCGAGCGCCTGCGCTTGTTGCTCGCGCACGGCATCCACCTGTTTGCCTACCATCTGCCCCTCGATGCCCACCCGGAGCTGGGCAACAACGCCCAACTGGCCCGCGTGCTGGGTCTGCAAGCCGATGGCCGCTTTGGCGAGCAAGACCTGGGGTTTGTGGGGGCAGGGGCGCAAACCTGGTCGGGTGCCCAGGCCTTGGCGGACCATGTGGCGGCGACCCTGGGACGCTCGGTGATTTGCGTGGAGGGCAGCGATCGGCCCGTCAGCCGGGTGGCCTGGTGTACCGGCGGGGCGCAAGGCTATTTCGAAGCGGCCATTGCCCAGGGCGTGGACGCTTTCATCACGGGCGAAATCTCGGAGCCTCAGGCCCATTTGGCCCGAGAAACCGGCGTGGCTTTTCTGGCCTGTGGCCACCACGCCACCGAGCGTTATGGTGCGCCGGCCTTGGCCGCACATGTGGCGCAAGAGTTGGGCCTGCAGCACCGTTTCATCGAGATCGACAACCCGGCGTGAGGTCCTCTGCATGACACCCCTCAACGACCTGTCAACGGCGCCAATCCAGCGCCCGATCGTCCTCACCCCGGGCGACCCCTGCGGCATTGGGCCTGAAATTGTGGCGGGGGCCTGGTGCCTCGCCCCAGACTTGACCCAGGGCTGTTTTGTGGCGGGCGATGTCGGCCTGATGCGCCGCGCCATGGCCTTGGTGCAAACGACTCCGACTTTCCCGGTGTGCGAGATTGAGTCAGCTGCAGAGGCCCTGCATGTGCCGCCACGCTGCCTGCCAGTGTTGCAGGTGGTGCCGCAGGCCCCTGTTTTGCCCTGGGGGCAAATCGATGCCCGTGCCGGGCGGCTCGCTGGCGAAGCCGTGCTTTGGGCCACCCGTGCGGCCTTGCGGCGAGAGGTGGCGGCCTTGGTCACCGCGCCTTTGCACAAAGAAGCCCTGCACGCCGCAGGAGCCCCCTACGACCAGTACCCGGGCCACACCGAGTTGTTGCAAGCCGAAGCGGCCAGACACCAAGGGGTGTCCGTGGCGCAAATGCCGGTGCGCATGATGCTGGCCAACGACGAATTGCGCACGGTGCTGGTGAGCATCCATTTGTCCCTGCGTGAGGCGCTGGAGGCCGTCACCCACGATCGGGTGTTGGAGACCTTGCGCATCACCGATGCGTCCTTGCGTGCGGTGCTGGGCCGCAGACCGCGCATCGCCGTCGCGGGCGTGAACCCCCATGCGGGCGAGGGCGGTTTGTTTGGCCGCGAAGAAATCGACATCCTGCAGCCTTGCCTGGCCGTGGCCCGGCAAGAGGGGATGGATGTGCATGGCCCTTATGCGCCCGACACGGTGTTCATGCGGGCACGTCTGCAGCCCGACGGGCAAAGCGCGTTCGATGCGGTCATCGCCATGTACCACGACCAGGGCTTGATTCCGGTCAAGTACCTGGGGGTCGAGAAGGGCGTGAACGTGACCTTGGGGTTGCCGCTCATCCGGACCAGCCCGGACCATGGCACCGCCATGGACCTGGCCGGAAAAGGTGTGGCGGACGCCAGCAGCCTGATCCACGCGCTGCGCATGGCCCGCCAGATGGCCAGCGCGGCTCAATGAACGGCGGCGGTTTTAGCCTTTGTTTTTGAGGCTGTCGCGGATTTCCCGCAAGAGCAACACGTCTTCCGGGGTGATGGGGGTGGCAGCCGTTGCTTCCGGCTCGGCCGTCGAGGTGGTCAGGCGGTTCATCTGGCGGATCATCAAAAAAATGATGAAAGCGAGGATGATGAAGTTCAAAGCCACGGTAAGGAAGCTGCCATAAGCGAACACGGCCCCCAGTTTTTTGGCTTCCACCAAAGACAATCCGGCCGCTTGCCCTGCCAGCCCCAGATAGTAGTTAGAGAAGTCCAGACCCCCAAAGGCGCTGCTGATGAGTGGCATGACCAGGTCTCCCACCACCGAGTCGACGATCTTGCCGAAAGCGCCGCCAATGATCACGCCAACCGCCAGGTCCATGACGTTGCCTTTGAGGGCAAAAGATTTGAATTCTTGGACAAATGACATCTCTGTAACTCCTTGGGTAAAAGTGATGCGGCCGATTGTGACGCAACATTGTGCGTGCAGAGATCTTGTAAGTCGGTTGTTTGTTTCACTCCGCTACAATCCCGGGTTGACCCTGATAACGACTCGCTAGAGGATTCCCATGAGTGACACCCCAGTCGACAGCAGCAAGAGGACCTGGCTGATTGCCTCCACTTGCGCAGGTGCCGTAGGCGCTGGCTTTGTGGCCACCCCCTTCGTCAGCAGCTTTCAACCCTCCGAACGAGCCAAAGCGGCTGGTGCGGCCGTAGAAGTGGACATTTCCGCTTTGAACCCGGGCGAAAAGCTCACGGTCGAATGGCGCGGCAAGCCCGTCTGGATCATGAAGCGCTCGCCCGAGCAGCTCGAATCCCTCAAGAAGATTGAAGGTCAGCTGGCCGATCCCGCTTCGGACCGTACCGCTTACCCCACGCCCGAATACGCCAAGAACGGCCACCGCTCCATCAAGCCCGAAATCATGGTGGCCGTGGGCATTTGCACCCACTTGGGTTGCTCGCCTGGTGACAAATTCGCTACAGGGCCGCAGCCTTCGTTGCCCGATGACTGGAACGGTGGTTTCTTGTGCGCTTGCCACGGCTCGACATTCGACCTGGCTGGCCGCGTGTTCAAGAACAAGCCTGCGCCTGACAACCTCGAAGTGCCTCCGCACATGTACCTGTCTGACACCAAATTGATCATTGGTGAAGACAAGAAGGCCTGATGGAGAACGACATGGCTGAATTCAAAGAAATTTCCCCGAACGCCCCTGCTGGCGAAAAGCTGCTCAACTGGGTGGACAATCGATTCCCGGCTTCCAAGCTGTACAAGGAACACCTGTCCGAGTACTACGCGCCCAAAAACTTCAACTTCTGGTACTTCTTCGGCTCGCTGGCTTTGCTGGTGCTGGTGATCCAGATCGTGACCGGTATTTTTCTGGTCATGCACTACAAGCCTGATGCCGCCGTGGCTTTCGCTTCGGTCGAGTACATCATGCGCGATGTCCCTTGGGGCTGGCTGATTCGTTACATGCACTCCACGGGCGCTTCTGCGTTCTTTGTGGTGGTGTACCTGCACATGTTCCGTGGCCTGATTTACGGCAGCTACCGCAAGCCACGCGAGCTGGTCTGGATCTTCGGTTGCGCGATTTTCTTGTGCCTGATGGCAGAGGCCTTCATGGGTTATCTGTTGCCTTGGGGTCAGATGTCCTACTGGGGCGCTCAGGTGATCGTGAACTTGTTCTCGGCCATTCCCTTCATCGGTCCTGATCTGGCATTGCTGATCCGTGGCGATTTCGTGGTCGGCGACGCCACCCTGAACCGCTTCTTCAGCTTCCACGTGATTGCGGTGCCTTTGGTCTTGCTGGGGCTGGTCGTGGCGCACATCATTGCGTTGCACGAAGTCGGCTCCAACAACCCCGATGGCGTTGAAATCAAGGGCCCGAATGCCCCCAAAGATGCCCAAGGTCATCCTCTGGACGGTATTCCATTCCACCCTTACTACTCGGTGCATGACATCATGGGCGTGAGCGTCTTCCTGATGGCGTTCACTGCGATCGTGTTCTTCGCGCCTGAATTCGGTGGTTACTTCCTCGAATACAACAACTTCATTCCGGCCGATCCGCTGACCACACCTTTGCACATTGCACCTGTGTGGTACTTCACACCGTTTTACTCGATGCTGCGTGCCATCACCAGTGAGATGATGTACGCCTTGATCGCTTGCGTCGTGATTGGTGCCGTGCTGGCTGTGGCCAAGGGCAAATTGCCTCAGCTGCTCAAGGGCGCTGTGATTGGTGCGGCCGTGGTGATCTCTGCCTTGATGCTGGCCATCGATGCCAAATTCTGGGGTGTGGTCGTCATGGGTGGCGCTGTCGTGATCCTGTTCTTCCTGCCATGGCTCGACAACAGCCCTGTCAAGTCGATCCGCTACCGCCCTGACTGGCACAAGTATTTGTACGCCGTGTTCGTGATCAACTTCCTGATCCTGGGCTACCTCGGCGTGCAGCCACCATCGCCTATCGGTGAACGTGTCTCCCAAGTCGGTTCCCTGTTCTATTTCGGCTTCTTCCTGCTGATGCCTTGGTGGAGCAAGCTGGGCACGCCCAAGCCCGTTCCTGACCGCGTGACCTTCACGCCTCACTGAGATCACGGAGATTCAAGAACATGAAAAACCTCAAGAAACTCGCACTGGGCTTTGTGATGGCCCTTGGTTTGATCGCTGGTGCCAACGCCGCTGCGGGCGGCGGCATTTCCTGGGACAAAGCGCCCCACAAAACGAACGATCTGGCCGCTTTGCAAAACGGCGCCAAGCTGTTTGTCAACTACTGCCTGAACTGCCATTCGGCCGCTTTCATGCGTTACAACCGCCTGAAAGACATCGGTTTGACCGAGCAGCAGATCAAGGACAACCTGTTGTTCGCCTCTGCCAAAGTGGGTGACACCATGAAGGCTGCGATCGATCCCGCTCAAGCCAAAGAGTGGTTCGGCAAGAACCCCCCCGACTTGACTTTGATGACCCGCTCGCGTTCAGGTCACGGCGGCACCGGTGCAGATTACCTCTACACCTACCTGCGCAGCTACCACCGTGACGACACCAAGCTGACCGGCTGGAACAACCTGGCCTTCCCGAACGTGGGCATGCCCAATCCCTTGTGGGAATTGCAAGGTGAGCGAGAGCCGGTTTATGAAGAAAAAGAAGAGCACGGCCACAAAGTCCAAGTCTTCAAGGGCTGGAAGCAAACCAAACCTGGCACCATGACACCCCTGCAATACGACCAAGCCATTGGTGATCTGGTGGGTTACATGCAGTGGATGGCCGAGCCTGCTCAAAACACCCGTGTTCGCATTGGCGTCTGGGTCCTGATTTTCTTGTCGTTCTTCACTTTCATTGCCTGGCGTCTGAATGCCGCGTTCTGGAAAGACATCAAGTAATTGATTTTTCACCCGGCAAGCATGCCGGGTCTTGCGGAGTGGTGGGTCATTGCGGCCTCCCACTCTTTTTGATTTTTTGAGGAGCCTCCTGCCATGATGGTGCTTTATTCCGGAACCACTTGTCCTTTTTCCCATCGTTGCCGCTTTGTGCTGTTTGAAAAAGGCATGGACTTCGAAATCCGCGATGTGGACCTGTACAACAAGCCCGAAGACATCAATGTGATGAACCCGTACGGCCAGGTTCCCATTTTGGTCGAGCGCGACCTGATCCTGTACGAGTCGAACATCATCAACGAGTACATCGACGAGCGTTTTCCGCACCCCCAATTGATGCCCGGTGATCCCGTGGACCGCGCCCGCGTGCGCCTCTTCTTGCTCAACTTCGAGAAAGAACTGTTTGCTAATGTGTTGACGCTTGAAAACCGCGCCCTCAAAGGCAATGACAAGGCGCTGGAAAAGGCCCGCTCGCATATTCGTGACCGCCTGACCCAGTTGGCACCGGTGTTCTTGAAGAACAAGTTCATGTTGGGCGACAACTTCTCAATGCTCGACGTGGCAATCGCACCCCTGCTCTGGCGTTTGGATTATTACGGCATTGAACTCAGCAAAAACGCTGCGCCTTTGCTCAAGTACGCTGAGCGCATTTTCTCGCGTCCTGCCTACATCGAGGCATTGACGCCCTCGGAAAAGGTCATGCGCAAATAAATCGACGGGGAGACTGCAATGATCGGTTCTGGTGAGTTGCCTTCTACACGCCCTTATTTGATTCGGGCGCTTTATGAGTGGTGCTCTGACAATGGCTTCACGCCCTACGTGGCCGTGAAGGTGGATCACTCGGTGCAGGTTCCGCGTGAATATGTGCAAGGTGGCGAAATTGTGCTGAACGTCAGCATGGATGCGACCAGCTCGCTCAAATTGGGCAATGAATTCATTGAGTTCAAAGCCCGATTTGGCGGCAAACCGCGCGACATCATGGTGCCCATTCACCGGGTCATGGCCATTTATGCACGGGAAAATGGACAAGGCATGGCATTTCCAGTCAGCGATGAAGAGTCGTCTTCGGCGTCGTTAACGGCCGTGGAACCGCAAGATGAAGCGCCTCCTTCAGGAGGGGATAAACCCGCTGCACCCGGTTCTACAAGGCCAACGCTCAAGCGAATCAAATAAAAATTATTCGACCCGAACAGAAGTACGCCTGATAGCAAGTTAGAATTCAGCCCGTGCCGCTTTAGCTCAGTTGGTAGAGCACCCGCCTTGTAAGCGGTAGGTCGTCAGTTCGAATCCGACAAGCGGCACCAAAATTCAAGCCCTGATCCTCACCGGTCAGGGCTTTTTTTTTGGTGTGCGCTCATGCCGCTACACCAAGGCTGCGTTGTTTCAGCGGTTTTGCACTTTGAGGCGAATGGACACCACACCCAAGCCCTTGTTGTTCAGATGGGCTTGTAAGGCCGGCAGCAACTGCCGCAGTTTTGCAGCCACAGCGTTCGATCCCACAAGCAGACACCAGCATCCATCTTCAATGGGTCCAGCTTGAATGCTGGCACGCAAAGGGGCAGGAAGAAGACTGCGAATGGCATTCAGACGATCTGACGAATCACGCACACGGTCCATCAAGAGGGCAAAAGTAGGCGACTCTTGGGCTGCTTGTTGCAGGGGAATGGGGTGGTGTCTTCTGGTCATGGATGGGCTTGTTGACAAGGATTATCCGGCAACCGTTATGCGCCGCGAAAAGGTCTTCGAAGTGTCAGATTCAAGCGGCTAAAATCATTCGGTTGTGCTGGCTGACCTGAGGGCTGCCTGCCAGGCCAAGTGGGCAACAGCCTGGCTGGCCCGGTTTTCATGAAACTTTTAACTAGACAGGATAGACGGTCTGTTTTTCAGTCTCGCGCTGAAGGTGGATCTAATAGACATGGCCATCCCATTCCTCACCAAGATTTTCGGCAGTCGCAACGACCGCCTGCTCAAGCAATACCGTAAAACGGTTGAACGCATCAATGCCCTTGAGGCTGGACTGGAAAGTCTGAGCAATGATGAGTTGAGGGGGAAAACGCAGAGTTTTCGTGAACGTGCCGCATCAGGGGAGAGCCTGGATGCGTTGCTGCCTGAGGCTTTCGCGGTGGTCCGTGAGGGCTCCAAGCGTGCCATGAAAATGCGTCACTTCGATGTGCAATTGGTCGGTGGTATCGCCCTGCACTACGGAAAGATCGCAGAGATGCGCACGGGTGAGGGCAAAACACTCACCTCGACGTTGCCCGCTTATTTGAACGCCATCGCAGGCAAGGGCGTGCATGTGGTGACTGTGAACGACTACCTGGCCAGCCGTGATGCCCAGTGGATGGGCAAACTGTTCAACTTCCTGGGTTTGTCGGTCGGTATCAACCTGGCCCAAATGTCGCGTGAAGAAAAGCAGGCCGCTTACAACTCGGACATCACGTACGGTACGAACAACGAATACGGCTTTGATTACCTGCGCGACAACATGGTCTATGAAGCCCGTGACCGCGTTCAGCGTCCCTTGAACTACGCCATCATCGACGAGGTGGACTCCATCCTGATCGACGAGGCGCGAACCCCTCTGATCATCAGTGGTCAGGCCGAAGACCACACAGCCACTTACCTGGCGATGAGGCAGGTCGTGCCTTTGCTCACCCGCCAGGAAGGTGAAGCCGATCCCCGCACGGGCGAAGGCATCATCACGCCCGGCGACTTCACGGTAGACGAAAAATCGCACCAGGTCTTTTTGACCGAAGACGGCCATGAAAAAGCCGAAGCCGTGCTGGCTCAGATGGGCCTGATCCCCGAGGGCGCAAGCCTCTACGATCCGGCCAACATCACGTTGATGCACCACCTGAACGCTGCCCTGCGTGCGCAGCACCTGTACCACCGCGATCAGCACTATGTGGTGCAAGACGGCGAAATCGTGATCGTGGACGAGTTCACGGGACGTTTGATGGCTGGTCGTCGCTGGAGTGATGGCTTGCACCAAGCCGTGGAGGCCAAAGAAGGCGTGCAGATCCAGGCCGAGAACCAGACGCTGGCCTCCATCACGTTCCAGAACTATTTCCGCCTGTACAACAAGATCGGTGGCATGACCGGAACGGCCGACACCGAGGCTTATGAGTTCCAGGAAATCTACGGTCTGGAGACCGTGGTCATTCCGCCGCACCGCAAGAGCCAACGCGAAGACCAGTTGGACCGGGTGTACAAGACCTCGCAAGAGCGTTACACGGCCGCGATCGCCGATATCCGTGAATGCCATGAGCGCGGTCAGCCCGTGCTGGTGGGCACCACTTCGATTGAAAACTCGGAGTTGATTGCCCAGATGCTGACCCAAGAGAAGTTGCCGCACCAAGTGCTCAACGCCAAGCAACATGCCCGCGAGGCCGACATCGTGGCCCAAGCCGGACGCCCCGGCATGATCACGATTGCGACCAACATGGCCGGTCGTGGCACCGACATCGTGCTCGGCGGCAACATCGAAAAAGACATCCAGGCGGTAGAAGCCGACGAGACCCTTTCCGAAGATGCACGTCAAGCCAGCGTGAACGAATTGCGCGAGCAATGGAAAGTCGTGCACGAGCAGGTCAAGGCCTTGGGTGGCTTGCGCATCATCGCCACTGAGCGTCATGAGTCGCGCCGCATCGACAACCAGTTGCGCGGCCGATCTGGCCGCCAGGGCGATCCTGGTTCCTCGCGTTTTTATTTGAGCCTGGACGACCCGCTCATGCGCATTTTTGCGGGCGACCGTGTGCGATCCATCATGGACCGCCTGAAGATGCCCGAGGGCGAAGCCATCGAAGCGGGCATCGTCACACGCAGCATCGAAAGCGCCCAGCGCAAGGTGGAGTCGCGCAACTTCGACATCCGCAAGCAACTGCTGGAATACGACGATGTGTCCAACGACCAGCGCAAGGTGATTTACCAGCAGCGCAACGATATTCTGGATGCGCAAGATTTGAACGGTCAGATCACCGCCTTGCGTGAAGGCTGTTTCACCGACATGGTGCGCCAATACGTGCCAGCCGAGACGGTCGAGGAGCAATGGGACCTGGCCAGTCTGGAAAAGTTGTTGGCCGAAGAGTGGTTGCTGCCGCTCAATTTGCGCGAGAAGGTACAAGTCTCCAACGCGATCACCGATGAAGAAATTCTCGAGACGGTGGTGGCCGCCGCGAACGCGCATTTCCAGGCCAAGCTCGACAGCGTGGGCGCGGATAACTTCACCTCGTTTGAACGCATGATCTTGCTGCAAAGCATTGACACGCATTGGCGCGAACATCTGAGTGCGCTGGATTATTTGCGCCAGGGCATCCATTTGCGTGGCTATGCCCAAAAGCAGCCCAAACAGGAATACAAGCGCGAAGCTTTCGAATTGTTTGGCCAGTTGCTTGACGCCGTCAAAAACGAAGTCACTCGTACCCTAATGACCGTGCGCATCGACTCGGGCGACCAGATCGAGCAGGCAGCCCATGACATCGAAGAGCGTGCCGAGCACATCAGCAACGTGACCTACAGCGCCCCCGACGAGTCGGGTGAGCCTCAGACCGTGTCGGCCGATTTGGCGGGCATGCAGCAAGCCTTTGGTCCTGTGGGCCGCAACGATCCCTGCCCTTGCGGCAGTGGCAAGAAATTCAAGCAGTGCCACGGCAAACTCGCCTGATTGCGCTGAACGAATGAAACGGGCTTCGGCCCGTTTTCTCCTTGTGCTGACTGAATACCGACTGTTTTTCTGAAGGATATTTATGCCCGTGAATTTGCCCCCACTGGACCCCGCTCAACTCAGCCCGATCACGGGTGTGCGCATTGGCATCGCCGAAGCCGGTGTGCGCAAAGCCAACCGAAAAGACCTCACGGTGTTTTTGCTGGACGAAGGTGCCAGCGTGGCGGGTGTGTTCACCCGCAACCGCTTTTGCGCCGCCCCGGTGCAGGTTTGCTGCGAGCATTTGGCTGCGGGCAGCGCGGTGCGTGCTTTGGTCATCAACACGGGCAATGCCAATGCGGGTACGGGCGCACCGGGTCTGGCCCATGCTCGCCAGACCTGTGACGCGCTGGCCAAGTTGCTCCAATGCACACCCGCGCAAGTTCTGCCGTTTTCGACGGGCGTGATCATGGAGCCGCTGCCGGTGGACCGCATCGTGGCAGGCTTGCCCGCTGCGCTGGCAGATGCGCAGCCTGCCCATTGGGCCAAGGCCGCCGAAGGCATCATGACCACCGACACTGTGCCCAAAGCCGCCAGCGTGCAAGTGCAAGTGGGCGGGAAGACCGTGAGCATCACCGGCATCAGCAAGGGCGCGGGCATGATCCGCCCCAATATGGCGACCATGCTGGGCTTTGTGGCCACCGATGCGTGCATCGATCCGGCCTTGTTGCCCGCGCTTGCCAAACAATTGGCCGACGGCTCGTTCAACCGCATTACCATCGATGGCGATACCTCGACCAACGACTCCTTTATGCTGATCGCCACGCACAAGGCGGCGAATGCACCCATCACGTCACTGGACAGCGCAGAAGGCCAAGCCTTGGTACAGGGCCTGATGCAAGTGGCTCGCCAGCTGGCCCACGCCATCGTGCGCGATGGCGAGGGTGCCACCAAGTTCATCACCGTGCAGGTCGAAGGCGGCCGCACGGGCGAGGAGTGCCGTCAAGTGGCTTATGCCATCGCGCACTCGCCCCTGGTCAAAACCGCTTTCTTTGCCAGCGACCCCAATCTGGGCCGCATTCTGGCCGCAGTGGGCTACGCCGGGATTGAAGACCTGGACCAGGGCCTGATCGAGCTGCACCTGGACGATGTGCATGTGGTCTCGCAAGGCGGTCGCCGCGCCGAGTACCGCGAAGAAGACGGTCAACGCGTCATGAAAGGCAGCGAAATCACCGTGCGTGTGGGCCTGGGCCGGGGCACCGCCAGCGACACCGTGTGGACCTGTGACCTGAGCCACGAGTACGTCACCATCAATGCGGATTACCGTTCATGACTTCTCCTGCAACCTCTGCCCTGGACCAACTGCTGGCCAAAGTCAGCCAGCTGGTGGATCGCATCGAGTCGGTCTTGCCCCAACCCCTGTCTGCCCCCGACTGGACGCAGGCCATTGCCTGGCGCTACCGCAAACGCTCGTCCGGCCATGGCGTGCTCGAACCTGTGCGCCATGTGGCGGCCATGACGCTGGCTGACCTCAAAGAAATCGACGACCAAAAAGAAAAGCTGCAGCGCAACACCGAGCAGTTTGTGCACGGCCGTCCGGCCAACAACGTGCTGCTCACAGGCGCACGCGGCACCGGCAAGTCCTCGCTCATCAAGGCCTGCCTGAACACCTATGCGCCCCAGGGCTTGCGCCTGATTGAGGTGGACAAGGAAGACCTGACCGACCTGCCCGACATCATCGAGGTGGTGGCGGACCGCCCCGAAAAGTTTGTGGTCTATTGCGACGACCTGAGCTTTGAAGACGGTGAACCGGGCTACAAGGCGCTCAAGTCGATTTTGGACGGCACCGTGGCGGCTTCGACCCCCAATGTGCTGGTGTACGCCACCAGCAACCGCCGCCACCTGCTGCCCGAGTACATGAGCGAGAACCTCACCTACAAGCACACCGAGGACGGCGAGGTGCACCCGGGCGAGGGCGTGGAAGAAAAAATTTCTCTGTCCGAGCGCTTTGGCCTGTGGATCAGTTTTTACCCCTTCTCGCAAGACGAGTACCTGACCATCGCAGGCCAATGGCTCAGCGCTTTGGGGGCCACGCCTGCGCAAATCGAGGCAGCACGCCCCGATGCGCTGCTGTGGGCCCTGGAGCGCGGCTCGCGCAGCGGCCGTGTGGCCTACCAGTTTGCGCGGGACATGATGGGCCGCCAAGCCGATCCCGCATGAGCGCAGGTTTGCTGGTCGCTCATGGTGAGCGTGCACGCGAAGACCTGAGCGCAGGCCAGTCCGAGCGTGCCGTGGTCGATGTGGCCGTGGGTGTGCTGCTGCAGGCCGATGGTCGGTTTTTGCTGACCTCGCGCCCAGAGGGCAAGGTCTACGCTGGGTATTGGGAATTCCCCGGCGGCAAGCTCGAGGCGGGTGAGTCGGTCGAGCAAGCGCTGCGCCGAGAGTTGCAAGAAGAGCTGGGCATCACCATCGGTGCCGCGCAGGCCTGGAAAACCCAGATGGTCGATTACCCGCACGCGCTGGTGCGGCTGCACTTTTGCAAAGTGTGGGACTGGCAGGGCGAGCTGCAGATGCGCGAAGCGCAGTCACATGCTTGGCAGACGCTGCCGGTTGAGGTGGTGCCTGTGTTGCCGGGTACGGTGCCGGTGCTGGGCTGGTTGGCGCACGAGCGTCAATTCAGCGGTGCCACGCACGCCTGAAACCTATGCGGGTGGCGCTGAGCGATTCAGGCCTTATTGCAAACGTGGATCGCCAAAGGGCTCGTCAGGTGGGGTGTCGTCGGGCAGTTTGAACTCTTCGCTGGCCCAGGCCCCCAGGTCAACGCCCTTGCAACGGGCGCTGCAAAACGGGCGGTAGGGGTTGGCGCTGCTGTACAGGCTCTGGCCGGCGCAGGCTGGGCAGCGTACCTTGCGGGGTGTGAAGCCTTGAGGCTGGTTCGAGTCGCTCATGCGCACAAAGACATTTCAAAAGGCACGTCATCGGTGGTGGCCACCAATTTACCATCGCTTTGTTGGCGCATCATGCGGATCACCACCAACAAACGGTTGCAGCTGATCTCGGGGGTGATGCCCAGTGCCGGATCGATTTTGAGGCGCAGCAGTTGGAACGCGCGTCCTTGGGGCAAATTTTGTTGCAACTGTCCGGTGGTCGCCATGACTTTTTGGCTGGCCCCGGATTCACGCAGCATTTGCAAGAGCAAATGAACGGCTTGCGACAATGGGCCAAACGGTGCAGACCAAGTCTGCAGGTCGGCCGACCTGCTGCTGTTTGGAAAGTGCTGCCAAGCGTGGTATGCGGGCAAGTCAAATTCACAAGTACCGCCAGGGATGACCACACGGCTTCTGAGGGCCATCAGAAAATCATTTTCTGTCAGGCTTTGACCGATCTTGCCGTTCAACTGGTTCAGGGCTTCAAAGTGCTCATCGAGTTGATGGATCAGGCCGTCAAGTGCTTGCTCCGAGATGGCCGGGTTGCCACGGTAAGCATTGAAAAGCTGCTTTTGACGTTCAAGATCCTTGAGCACATCGGATTTGAGTTCCGAGCGGCTGCTCACTTCCATGATTTCAAACAAAGTGGTGAGCGCAAAGTGATGGTCGAGTGCATCCTCACGCAGGATCAACTGACCCAGACGCCTGAACAGTTGCTGCAATCGCAAATAAGTGCGAATGCGTTCATTAAATGGATATTCGTACAGTATCACGCGGCATTTTCCAATACCGCCATCATAGCCCGAAGTCGGCAGCCAACTGAGCCACTTGGGTGCTTAATTCGTCAAAATCGAGACCTTGATTGACAATAACGATATCTGCACAAGCCAAGCGTTCAAGCCGCTGGGCTTGTTGGGCGATGATGCGATCAACCTCGGGCTCACTCAAGCCACTTCGCTTCATGACCCGCTGGCGCTGGGTGTCTTGATCACAATCCACCACGACCACACGATCGACCTGACGACGCCAGCGTTCACCAGACTCCACCAACAACGGGACATCAAAGACCAGGCAATGCTGGCCTTGTTCGATCGCCGCATGGGTCTGTTCTGCGGTGATCAGGCTGACCAGTGGATGAATGATTCCCTCCAGTTGACGCTTGGCGAAGGGGTCTTGAAATACCCGAGTGCGCATGGCTTGTCGGTCCATGGCACCGTCCGGCCCAATCATGTGGGGTCCGAATGTTTGGGCAATGGCTTCCAGGGCGCGGCCGGAAGGCCCCGTCAGTTGGCGAGAAATGGCATCGGCATCAATGACCGTGGCGCCACGTTGAGCCCAAAAGCCAGCCACGGTGCTTTTGCCACTGCCGATACCCCCGGTCAAGCCTAGGCGCCAGATGCGTTGGTGAACCATGTTCGTCAAATATGAAACCAGGGCAGGGGACCAAAAGCCATGACCCAAAAGCCTGCCAAAACCAGAAAAGGTCCAAATGGCAATTGACCATTCTCAGACAGTTGAGCTCGAAGTCGCAACACCACCCCGCCAGCGACGCCGGTCAGCGAGGCAATCATCACCAGGGACAACAAGGCGGGTAAGCCCAGCCAGGCCCCCAGTGCTGCCAGCAGCTTGAAATCACCTTGTCCCATGCCTTCCTTGCCTGTCACGATTTTGAAAAGCCAATACACCGACCACAAAAACAAATAACCCACGCTGGCACCCCAAAGTGCGTGGTTCAGTGTCGTGCCCGTCAGCCCCAGGCTGGCACCCACCAGGCCAGCCCACGTCAGGGGCTGTGTGATGGCGTCGGGCAGCAGCGTCGTGTCGGCGTCGATGGCGGCCAAGGCCACCAAAGCGGCTGAAAAGCCTGCCCAAGCTGCCGCTGTGTAACCCCAGCCGTGCTGCGCAAAAACCCCTACAAACAACAAAGCGGTGATCAGCTCTACAGCCGGATAGCGCCAGGAAATCGGTGTCTGGCAGTGGGCACAGCGGCCCTTGAGCCACAAGAAACCCAATACGGGGATGTTTTCTCTCCAGCCCAGCGGGTGCGCGCAATGTGGGCAATGCGATGCGGGAAATGCCAGGTTGTAGCTTGCCCATTCGTCAACCTTGCCATCCGATTCGGGTTGCCACTGCGCCTCCATCATGCGGGGCAGGCGGTAAATGACCACATTCAGAAAACTGCCAACGATCAAGCCAAGCAAACCTGCCAGCGAAAGGCTGAAAAAAATCTCGTTCATGTCAGAAAACTTGTCCTAAACGGAAAATGGGCAAATACATGGCCACCAAAATGGCACCAATAAAGCCACCCAGCACCACGATGATCAAGGGCTCGAGCAAGCTCGACAGGCCATTGACCTGATCGTCCAGTTCGGTCTCCATCAGGCCTGCTGCTTTGGCCAGCAAGCTGTCCAGCGATCCGGTTTCTTCTCCGGTAGCGCACAACTGCGTGATCATCGCCGGAAATCGCCCGGTTTGGGTCATGGCCTCACTCAAACTGCTGCCCTGGGCAACCCGGCGTTGCAGTTGCAGCGTGATGCGAGCGAACACTGGATGATCGCACGCTTGGGCCGTGGGCCCCAATGCTTCGGTCAATGGGACACCGGCGGACAGCAGCGCTGAAAGGGTTTGCGCCCACCGGGCCACCACCGAGTGGGTCACAAGGGCCCCCAAAAGAGGCCATCGCAAGAGCCAGCGAGACCACCATTGCTTGGCATGTTCCAGTTTGTGTTGAGACCTTTGCGTCAGCCAGGCGCCACCAGCAGCCACGACCAGCAACAGTGGCCCTGAATGGATCAGTGCACCGCTCAGACCCACCACCATCTGAGTGGCCCATGGCAGTTCTGCACCAAAAGACTGAAAAACGTCCTGAAAAACCGGCACCACAAACACCAGGATCATGATCAAAATGCCGATGGCTACGAGCAAGACCGCGCAGGGGTACATCAACGCAGACCGGATTTTGGAGCGCAGAGCCTCGTTCTTTTCGAGCGTCAGAGACAGGCGCTCCATCATGGTCTCCAATATGCCCGCCGCCTCGCCAGCCTGAACCATGTGGACATACAGACCGCTGAATAGCTGCGGGTGTTTTGCCAAAGCGGTGTGCAGGCTGAGGCCTGCCTCGACATCGGATTGCACGGCCCGAATGGTTTGCAACAGTCCAGGAGAGGACATGCTGCGGCACAGCATGTCCAGCGCTTGCAGGAGCGGCACGCCTGCGCGCAACAAGGCAGCCAATTGCCTGGTCATGGCTGACAGTTCTTTGGGGCGAACAGTGGGTGTTTTGTGCCACCACAGGCGGTGTAATTGAACTTGTTGCAGGCCTTGCCTGCGCAATTGCGCACGGGCCAGGTCGGCATTGACTGCGTTCAAACGCCCCTCGACCGGCTGGCCCTGAGAATTCAGACCTTTCCATGCGAAAGCCGCCTGGGCGTGTGAGGTTTTGGGCGGGGTCATGCGCCCTCCCGTGTGGCTGCCAGTACCTCGTCCAGCGAGGTCACGCCCTGCAACACTTTGCGTAAACCGGCCAGACGCAAGCTGCCCACCCCTTCGCGTTGGGCTTGCTGGGCCACTTCTTGGCTGCCAGCTTCGCGCAGCACCAGGTTTTGTATCTCGGTACTGATGGGCATCACCTGAAAAATCCCCGTCCGGCCAGAGAATCCTTTGTGACATTGATCGCAGCCCACCGGGATGAAAACTTCGACTGGGTCGCTTGGCAAAAGCGCCGCGGGCAGTCCTGCATGTTGCAAGACAGTCGTCGGCAATGAGGTTTTTCTTTTGCAATGCGGGCACAAGCAGCGCACCAACCTTTGGGCTGTGATCAGTGTCACGCTGGCAGCGATGTTGTAGGGAGCCGTGCCCATGTTGCGCAAACGCACGAGCGTACTGGGCGCGTCGTTGGTGTGCAGCGTGGAGAGCACCAGGTGACCGGTCTGCGCCGCCTGGATGGCGATGTTGGCGGTTTCCAGATCGCGCACTTCGCCTACCATCAAAATGTCCGGGTCTTGTCGCAAGAAAGCCCGCAGGGCAACCGCAAAACTCAAACCAGGTTTGTCCTGCACGTTGACCTGGTTGATGCCTTCCATCTGAATTTCGCAAGGGTCTTCAACGGTGGCAATGTTCACTTCAGGCGTGTTGAGCAAGTTCAGGCAGGCGTAAAGCGACTGCGTCTTCCCCGAGCCCGTGGGACCGGTCACCAGCACCATGCCATGGGGCGCCCGTATGGCCTGAATGAGACGGTTGAGATCTTCCTGTTCATAACCCAGTTTGTTCAGATCCAGCTGTGCCTGCGCGGCATCGAGGATGCGAACAACCAGCTTCTCGCCAAACAGGGTGGGCAAGGTGCTGATGCGCAGATCCAGCTCGCGTCCGTTGGCCAGTTGTAATTTCATGCGACCGTCCTGAGGCAGGCGCTTTTCGGCAATATCCAGGCGTGAAAGGACTTTGATGCGTGACGCCAGCCGGTCTTTGAGCGCCATGTGCGGCGTGGCCAGTTCCCGCAATTCACCGTCGATGCGCATCCGTACCCGGTAGTGGTGTTCGTAAGGTTCGAAGTGCAGGTCGGAGGCTTTGAGCAGCACGGCATGCTCCAGCAATTGCTGAACGTAACTGACGACCGGCGCATCGTCTGCCCCGGTGTTTGGTGCACGTGTCTGGGCAAATTCCATGCTGTCTCCGAATGATTTGAAAACCGAGTTATTCAAATCATGGTGCTTTAACGCGATTTTGTAAATGCACCATCCAAGTGAACCCAAACCACTGTTCCGGTTAAAAATTTGCAAGTGCGGTCACGCAAGGGGGTGTTCCAGCGGAACACAGCGGGCTGCCGTATCGGTAGAGCCAATGTGATGGCCGCAGAACCCGGTCATGCACAAGGCGTGATGTGCAAGATCAGCAGTGGTCGGGAATGTCGTCAAACATCCTGTTGCCACCGCGTGGTATGCGGATCAAGTGCGTCGGTTGAGCAATTGGGACGCCAGCACCACCATCGCCCGGCGATGCTCGTTGCTGGGCAGTTGCAGGGCTGCATCTATGGCGCGTTGAGCTTCTGCGGCAGCGGCGTCACGTGTGGCCTCCAATGCCCCAGTGTCGCGGACGATGGCCACAATGTCTGTCAATCGGTCGACGCTGCCGGTTTCAATGGCTTCGCGCACGATTTGGCGTTGCGCTTCGTTGCCGCGTTGCATGGCCAAAATCAAGGGCAAAGTGGCTTTGCCCTCGCGCAGATCATCACCCAGGTTCTTGCCCATCTCGGCCGTGTTGCCGTCGTAATCGAGCACATCGTCGATCACTTGAAAAGCCGTCCCCAAGGCCTGACCGTATTCAGCGCATGCGGCTTCTATTTCGGGGGGGCTGGCTGCCAAGATAGCGCCCAAACGGGCACTGGCTTCAAAGAGTTTGGCCGTTTTGGAGCGGATGACGCGCAAATAACCCGCTTCGTCGAGAGAGGCATCGTGCATGTTCATCAACTGCAGCACCTCGCCTTCGGCGATCACGTTGGTGGCATCGGCCAAGGTCTGCATGATTCGCATGCTTTCGGCGTCCACCATCATCTGGAAGGCGCGCGAATACAAAAAGTCACCGACAAGTACGCTGGCTGGATTGCCAAAATTTTCATTGGCCGTAGGCTTGCCGCGTCGCAAGGTCGAATCGTCCACCACATCGTCGTGCAACAGCGTTGCGGTGTGGATGAATTCAACCACCGCGGCCAAGTTGTGGCGTTGACTGCCCGTGTAGCCCAGAGCGCCGCAAGTCAACAGCAAAAGGACGGGGCGTAGGCGTTTGCCACCGGCCGAAATGATGTACTGTGCCACTTGGCCCACCAATGGCACACCTGAATCCAGTCGCTGGGCGATAACCCGGTCGACTTCGGCCATGTCGGGTGCCACCAGTTCTAGGACGGTGGCGGTGCTGTGATCGGAGGCAGACAAATGGAATATCCGGCTGGGTTACCCGGCTGGGCCGAGTCTGGAAAGGACGAGGGTGGGACACATTTTGAATGTGCACACATTATAGGGACCGCGTTTGTCAGTCCTGCTTTGAGAGATCGGCGGGGCCGAAGGATTTGCCTGATGGGTTTGACCGTGCTAGAATCTTCGGTTCCTTGGGGATTAGCCCTTGGAAACTTCCATTCAAAGAGGTCATTTATGTACGCGGTCATAAAAACCGGTGGCAAACAGTATCGTGTTGTCGCTGGCGAAAAAATTAAAGTAGAACAGATTGCTGCGGACGTTGGCCAGGAAATCGTGATTGATCAAGTTTTGGCCGTCGGTACCGGCGCTGAACTCAAGATCGGCACGCCCCTGGTGTCCGGCGCCACAGTCAAAGCCACAGTTTTGGCGCATGGCAAGCACGACAAAGTGCACATCTTCAAGATGCGCCGTCGTAAGCACTATCAGAAACGTCAGGGTCACCGCCAGCAGTTCACCGAACTGCAAATCGGCGCGATCTCTGCCTGAGGAGAATAGGTCATGGCACAGAAAAAAGGCGGCGGCTCTACGCGCAACGGTCGTGATTCCAAGCCAAAGATGCTGGGTGTCAAGGCTTTCGGTGGTGAACTGATCAGCGCTGGCTCGATCATCGTTCGTCAACGTGGTACCAAGTTCCATGCTGGCAACAATGTCGGTATCGGCAAAGACCACACTTTGTTTGCCCTGGTGGACGGCCACGTGTCGTTCTCGACCAAAGGCGAACTGAGCAAGCACATGGTGAACGTGACGCCGGCTGTTTAAGCCCGTCTCGCCCATTGCGAAGAGGAGCCCCGCAAGCCGGGGCTTTTCGCATTTTGGCCCGTGGGTGTTTTGATCGCGGGCCCCAAGCTACACTGGAAATCTCATGAAGTTCGTTGACGAAGCCTATATTGACATCGCCGCAGGTGACGGCGGGAACGGCTGCGTCTCGTTCCGTCATGAAAAGTACAAAGAATTCGGTGGCCCCAACGGGGGCGATGGCGGTCGTGGCGGGCATGTGTTCGCCTTTGCCGACATCAACCTGAATACCTTGGTGGATTACCGTTACTCCCGTCGCCACGAGGCCAAACGTGGCCAGCACGGCATGGGCTCCGACATGTTTGGCGCTGCCGGTGACGACGTGACCCTCAAAATGCCCGTGGGCACCATCATCACCGACGCCGAAACCGGTGAAGTGCTGTACGAACTGCTGGTGCCTGGCGAAACCATCATGATCGCCAAGGGTGGCGACGGCGGTTTTGGCAACATGCGCTTCAAAAGTGCGATCAACCGCGCTCCGCGCCAGAAAACACCGGGCTGGCTCGGTGAAAAGAAAGAGCTCAAACTTGAGCTGAAAGTGCTGGCCGACGTCGGCTTGCTGGGCATGCCCAACGCGGGAAAATCCACTTTCATCGCGGCCGTCTCCAACGCCCGCCCCAAGATTGCCGATTACCCTTTCACCACTTTGCACCCCAACCTGGGCGTGGTTCGTGTGGGCCCCGAGCAGAGTTTTGTGGTGGCCGACGTGCCTGGCCTGATCGAAGGTGCTTCGGAAGGCGCTGGTCTGGGCCATTTGTTCTTGCGCCACTTGCAGCGCACCCGCTTGCTGCTGCATGTGGTCGACTTTGCGCCGTTTGACGAGAATGTCGATCCGGTGCAACAGGCCAAGGCCATCGTGGCCGAACTCAAAAAATACGACCCGGGCCTGTACAACAAGCCGCGCTGGCTGGTGCTCAACAAGCTGGACATGGTGCCGGCAGACGAGCGCGAAGCCCGCGTCAAGGACTTCATCAAACGCATGCGCTACAAAGGCCCGGTTTTCCAGATCTCGGCCCTGACCCGTGAAGGTTGTGAGCCGCTGATCAAAGAAATCTACAAGCACATCCGTGCCCAGCAGATCATCGAGCAAGGTGTTGTGGACATTGACCCCCGTTTCACGGAGCAGGACAAGCCGCAAGAGCCCGATGCCGATGACCCGCGCTTCAAGCCGCTGCCCACAGAATAAAGCCCGCTGAGGGCTGCTCTCGCGCCACTCGTCCAATTGCCAACGAAACCCCTCTTGAGCATGACCACTCCCGCCGTTTCCAGCCTCTTGCGTGACGCCCGTCGTATCGTAGTCAAAGTGGGCTCCAGCCTGGTGACCAACGAAGGCCGCGGCCTGGATGAGGGCGCAATTGGCGAATGGTGTCGCCAAATGGCTTTGCTGGTGGGGCAGGGCAAAGAGGTGGTCATGGTTTCCAGCGGCGCGATTGCAGAAGGCATGAAGCGCCTGGGCTGGACCACCCGTCCCAGCGAAGTGCCTGCCTTGCAGGCTGCTGCGGCCGTGGGCCAGATGGGTCTGGCGCAGATGTACGAAACCAAGTTGCGTGAAAACGGCATGGGCAGCGCCCAAGTGCTGCTCACCCATGCCGATCTGGCCGACCGCGAGCGTTACCTCAATGCCCGCTCAACCTTGCTGACTTTGTTGCAGCACCGGGTGTTGCCGGTCATCAATGAAAACGACACGGTCGTCAACGATGAAATCAAGTTTGGCGACAACGACACCTTGGGCGCTTTGGTGGCCAACCTGATTGAAGCCGATCTGCTGGTCATCCTGACCGACCAAAAAGGCCTGTACACCGCTGACCCACGCAAAGACCCTTCTGCCACGTTTGTGCACGAGGCCCGTGCCGGTGATCCTGCATTGGAAACCATGGCCGGTGGCGCTGGTTCGAGCATTGGCAAGGGCGGCATGATCACCAAAATTCTGGCCGCCAAACGGGCTGCCGGTTCGGGCGCATCCACCGTGATCGCCTGGGGGCGTGAACCCGATGCCTTGTTGCGGTTGTGCGAGGGCGACAACATGGGCACCTTGCTGGTGGCACAAACTGCCAAACAACAAGCCCGCAAACAATGGATGGCCGACCATTTGCAACTGCGCGGTTCTGTGACGGTCGATGCTGGGGCCGCCCACAAGGTGCTGACCGAAGGCAAGAGCCTGTTGCCCATCGGCATGACGGGGGTGTCGGGTGACTTTTCACGCGGTGATGTGATCGCCATCCGTGACGAGCAAGGCGCGGAAATTGCCCGGGGCCTGGCCAATTACGCCAGCGCTGAGGCCCGCTTGTTGTGCCGTAAACCCTCGCACGATTACGAAGCCTTGTTGGGCTATACCGCCGAGCCTGAAATGGTGCATCGGGACAATATGATCCTCAGTCGCTGAGCAGGCCCGTCTTGACTCCCAAAAAAAGCCCACATGAAGTGGGCTTTTGGGTGTGAGGCAGAAGGCTCAACCTTGCGGATTTGGATCGAAACTCGCCCCAGGCGGCAGTTCCATGTGCAAGGGTGGCTGAGTATCGGCTTGCCCCATTTCAGGTTCAAACCCCTCGCGCTGCCCACGAGCGCCACCACGCAAATACCGGTTGTGCCGTTCGTGCCGGGGCAGGTAACGTGCCAGTTCGGTCAGTGCCATTTCATAGACCCCGCGCTTGAACTCCACCACCACATCCAGGGGCACCCAATAATCGTTCCAGCGCCAGGCGTCGAATTCCGGGTGGTCGGTGGCGCGCAGGTTCAGGTGGTGGTCGTGCGTGACCATCTGCAGCAGGAACCAGATTTGTTTCTGGCCCTTGTAAAAGCCGCGAGCATCCCGGCGGATGAAGCGGTCAGGCACCTCATAGCGCAACCAGTCACGGGTTCGGGCCACGATGCGCACATGCTCCGGGTGGAGCCCCACTTCTTCATGCAGTTCTCGGAACATCGCCTGTTCAGGACTTTCGCCCCGGTCGATGCCGCCTTGCGGAAACTGCCAGCTGTGGGTGCGTATGCGCTTGCCCCAGAAAACCTGGTTTCTCTGGTTGAGCAGAATGATGCCGACGTTCGGCCTAAAGCCTTCACGGTCAAGCATAATCAACCTCAAATTTTTAAATTGTGTCCATTATGCACGCCGCACCTGCGCTTGTTCTTGGATGTTTCCCTGATGCCCTTGCAGAGTTAGCCCGCCGCGATGAAAGCCTCCCAGTTCCTCATTTCCACCCTCAAAGAAGCCCCCGCCGATGCCGAGGTGGTCAGCCATAAGCTGATGACCCGTGCGGGCATGATCAAGAAGCTCGGTGCCGGTATTTACAACTACATGCCCATGGGCTTGCGCGTGATCCGCAAAGTCGAAGCCATCGTTCGCGAAGAGATGAACCGCGCTGGAGCGATTGAGATGACCATGCCCGTGGTGCAGCCTGCCGAGCTTTGGCAAGAGACGGGCCGCTTTGACAAGATGGGCCCAGAGCTTTTGCGCATCAAAGACCGCCACGGCCGCGACTTTGTCATCCAGCCCACGAGCGAAGAAGTCGTGACCGATGTGGTGCGCCAGGAAGTGCGCAGCTACAAACAGCTGCCCAAAAATTTCTACCAAATCCAGACCAAATTCCGTGACGAGCGCCGCCCCCGCTTTGGCCTGATGCGTGGCCGCGAATTCATCATGAAGGACGCCTACAGCTTTGACCGCGACATGGTGAGCGCCAAGGCCAGCTACCAGGTCATGGCCGGGGCTTACCGCAAGATCTTTGACCGCTTTGGCTTGACCTACCGCGCTGTGGCTGCCGACAGCGGTGCCATCGGGGGCGACCTGAGCGAAGAGTTCCAGGTCATCGCTGCCACCGGCGAAGACGCCATCGTCTACTGCCCCACCAGCAATTACGCCGCCAACATGGAAAAAGCCGAGGCTTTGGCCCCGAGCCAGCCCCGCGGTGCGGCAAGCCAAGCACTGACCAAGACGCCCACCCCAGGCAAGAGCACCTGCGAAGACGTGGCCGCCTTGCTGAACGTGCCCCTGTCCTCCACCGTCAAATCGCTGGTGCTGGCCACCGACACCCTGAACGAGCAGGGCGAGATCGTCAAATCCCAAGTCTGGCTTTTGCTGCTGCGCGGCGACCACGACATGAACGAAGTCAAGGCCAACAAACTGCCCGGCATGGAGGGCGGTTTCCGCTTTGCCACCCTCGGCGAGATCGAAGACCACTTCGGCTGCAAGCCCGGTTACCTCGGCCCCCTGAATCTGAAGAAGCCCGTGCACATCGTTGCCGACCGCGAGGTGGCCGTGATGGCCGACTGGATTTGCGGTGCCAACGAAGAAGACTTCCACATCACCGGCGTCAACTGGGGCCGCGACCTGCCCGAGCCCGCCTTGGTGGCCGACATCCGCAACGTGGTGGCGGGCGACAAGTCCCCCGACGGCCAGGGCGAGCTGGCCATTGAGCGCGGCATCGAAGTCGGCCATGTGTTCTATCTGGGCACCAAATACTCCAAGGCCATGAATGCCACTTTCCTCGATGAAAACGGCAAGCCGCAATTTCTGGAAATGGGCTGCTACGGCATCGGCATCACGCGCTTGCCCGCCGCCGCCATCGAGCAAAACCACGACGAGCGCGGCATCATCTGGCCCGACGCGATTGCCCCGTTCACTGCCGTGGTGTGCCCCATTGGCATGGACCGCAGCGAAGCCGTCAAAGCCGAGGCCGAGCGCATCTACGCCGCCTTGTTGGCCGACGGCGTGGACGTGATCCTGGACGACCGTGGCGAGCGCCCCGGTGCCATGTTTGCCGACTGGGAGCTGATCGGTGTGCCACACCGCATCACGATTGGTGACAAGGGCCTCAAAGACGGTCTGGTGGAGTACCAGCACCGCCGCGATGCCGAGTCCAGCAAAGTGGCCGTGGCCGACATCTTGGGCCACCTTCGGGCACGTCTTGCGGCCTGATCGTTCAGCCTGATCTGTTCGCCTGAATTGGGGCCATACCGGTGACGCGTCGCCCCGGCCACGCCACCCGCCGGGCCTCCATGGCCCGGCTGCTGCTGAGCGTGGTGCCGGGCCTTTTGTCTTCAAGCCGGGCTCAGGCGGGCACCCAAGTCGAAGAACCCCTCTCGCACGCGGTGCGCTCGGCGCTCAGCGCCGCCGTGGCGGCTGCGGCACCGCCTGAGCCCCTGCTGGGCACGCAGCAAGAGCAACAAGCCTATGCCCAATGGCTGGCCACCAGCAGCCAGCGTCTGGCCCGCTACAAAAACCATCCCACCGAGCGACAGGAATTTCTGCAAACCCTCTGGTACGAAGCCCGCCGAGCCGGTCTGCCCCTCTCGTTGGTCTTGGGCGTGGTGCAGGTTGAAAGCGCGTTTCGTAAATTTGCCGTGTCCAGTGCGGGGGCGCGGGGTTACATGCAGGTCATGCCATTTTGGGCGCGGCTGATCGGCGACGGCGACGACAGCCGTTTGTTCCACATGCAGACCAACCTGCGCTTTGGCTGCGTGATCCTGCGCCACTACCTGGACCGCGAACGCGGTGACACCTTCATGGCGCTGGGCCGCTACAACGGCAGCCGGGGGCAGAGTCCCTATCCGCAGGCTGTTCAAACGGCGCAGCGCG
The DNA here is from genome assembly GCF_003063435.1 of Limnohabitans sp. 2KL-1. Classification (GTDB taxonomy): domain Bacteria; phylum Pseudomonadota; class Gammaproteobacteria; order Burkholderiales; family Burkholderiaceae_C; genus Limnohabitans_A. The sequence continues at coordinate 31,454 of NZ_NESL01000014.1, forward strand.
GCTGGCTGCACCCGGTGGATTGAATTGAATACTTTGGAATTTAAAAAATAGACTGAAGCATTGTCTTTGTGTATTATTTAACTAATACACCAATGCACATGAACTTCAGCATCGCCCCCAGTGACCCCACCCCGATCTACCGCCAGATCGTGGAGCAGGTGCGTCGCCAGATTGCCGGTGGCGTGATTGGCCCGGGGCAAGAGCTGCCCAGTGTGCGTGCCCTGGCGCAAGAGCACGCGATCAACCCCATGACTGTGTCCAAGGCTTACAGCCTGCTCGAAGCCGAAGGTCTGCTGGCCCGTCGCCGGGGCATGGGCATGGTCGTGGCTGGGCAGGGAGCGCGCAGCGCGGTCGATCCGGAGCGCCTGCTGGCCCCTTTGCTGCAGGCCTTGGTGCGACAGGCCGCCGAACTGGGTCTGCCACCCGAGACGCTGCACCGGCTCATCGACCAGACACTCGACAACACTTCAGACAGGGAGACACCATGACACGAATTGCCATCGAGGCCCACGACCTCCAGCTCGCCTACCGGCGAAAAACCATCCTGAACCGTCTGAACCTGGCCGTGCCCGAGGGGGCTGTGCTCGGGCTGGTGGGGCGCAACGGTGCTGGCAAAAGCACCCTGATGCGCTGCCTGACCGGCCTGGTCAAGCCCACTCAGGGGGACTGCCGCATCGGCGGCTACCCGAGTCAGGACCTGGCCGATGAGGTGCGTGAACGCCTGGGGGTGGTCGCGCAAACGCCAGACCTCTTTGAGTGGCTGACGGGCGAGCAGCATTTCGAGCAGATCGGCACCATGTACCGCGACTGGCAGCATGACCGTGCTCGGGCGCTGGCCACGCAACTGGATCTGCCCCTGTTCACCCCTGCGCGTGCACTCTCACTGGGCGATCAGCAAAAGCTTGCAGTGGTGCTCGCGCTGGGCCACGACCCCGACTGGCTTTTGCTCGACGAGCCGGTGGCCAGCCTGGACCCGGTGGCACGTCGCGCCTTCATGCGTGCCCTGTTCGACCGGGTAGAGCGCGAGGACCCGCGCACCGTGATCATCAGCAGCCACCTGCTCAGCGATCTGGAGCGGGTGGTCAGCCATGTGGCTTTCATGCATCAGGGCCGGATTCAGCTCATGGACGCCTGGGATGTGCTGGCCGAGCAGGTGCGATGCGTGCAGGGGCCGGTGGCTCCGCCACCAGACTGTGTGCTGGCACAAACAGCCGATGGCCGCTGGATCGTGGACTTGCGCAGGGCACCGCCCGGCCTGCAGGGCGAAGCCATGAACCTGGAAGACCTGTTTGAGGGGCTCAACGCATGAAAGCCCTGATCCAGCGCAGACCGTCTCAGCGATCTGGCGCATTCAATTTGCTCTTTCCGGTGTTTTTCAACGGAGTTTTCATGTGGGCGGCCTATGCGGTTCATGCATCGCAAGGGACCTTGAGCAGTGTTTGGATGAGTGCTGCTTGGGGAAGCGGGGCGAGTTTCGTGGTTTTGCTGGTTCCGCACAATGACTTTCAGCAACAGTGGCTTCGCCTGCTGCGATTGCGGGTGCCTTCTGTGCATGTGCAGCGATGGGTGTTTGGGCATTTTCAGATGCTCATGTTTTGGGCGGTCTTTTTTTGTTTGACCGTGCTTTGTATCGCCCCCTTGAGTGGCTTCACGTTGCAGCAGGGCAGTGCGCTGGTGGGTCTGTCCAAGGTGGGTTGGCCGCTGTATGGACTGGCGGGTTTGGCCAGGATGGGCCATGGGCCCCGCTGGGTGCGATGGCCATGGCTGATGTACCCCGTGTCCATGTTCGCATGGGCGAGCTCTTGGTTGGTTTGGCAGTATTGGGGCAAAGATCAAGGCTGGTGGCTGCCCCTGATCTGCTTGCTGTTCTCTTTGATCGGACTGTGGGCCCTGATGCACCGGATGCTGCGTTTGGGCGAACCTGCCCCGGTTGTCGAAGTTCGTGTTGTGGGGCGGTGGGACGGGTGGGCACGGTTGTGGTCGTATTGGCGTGGGCAAGGGCGGTGGATCGGGCTGCCGCAGATGGTGGCTTTTGCAGTGCTGCCCTTGACTCAGTCCATATTTTCGCCATGGGTATGGTCGGAAAAAGGGCTTGGATCCCGGTTGTTGGCTTGGGTGCTGATCATGATTTGCTTGCTACGCTCAGATCGCCACCACTGGCGTTGGGAACTGATGCCGCGTTTGCGGGTTCGTCAGAACCGTGCTTACGAAATCTGGGGGGCCAGCTTGCGTTTCGTACTCAGTCTGTTGATTCCGCTTGGACTGATAGGTTTGCTTGTGAATTTTGGTTTGGGCGGTTTATTGCTCGACATTCTGAAAACCGTGGGACATGTGTGGCGCTGGTGGACGGTGGACTTGCTGGTGGCCACCGCCATGGCGGTTTGGGTGCGTTCGCTGCATTGGCGGCGTTGGGAAGATGGCCTGGGGCTGCTGCTGGTGATGTCTGGCTTCATCTGGATGCTGACCGACAGCGGCAGGCAGTTTTGGGCGCTGCGCCATATGGGCCACGATCTGTTGCTGATGCTGATAGGCGCAGCACTGCTATTACAGGCAAACCGCAATTTAGAACGGTTCGGATTGTCAGACTGGCGGCAAACGACAACCTCGGGCCAGTGAGATCGACGGGCCGCAAAAAAGCCACCTGAAGGTGGCTCTGGCGGGGCTTTGGGCCCGGGTGTGGCGGTCGATCAGGCTTGGCCGTTGATCACTTGCTGCAATTCGCCCGATTCGTACATTTCCATCATGATGTCGGAGCCGCCGATGAATTCGCCCTTGACGTAGAGCTGGGGGATGGTGGGCCAGTTGCTGTATTCCTTGATGCCCTGGCGGATTTCAGCGTCGTCCAGCACGTTCACGGTCTTGACGGTTTTGGGGTCCACGCCGACAGCTTTGAGGATCTGGATGGCTCGGCCGGAAAAACCGCACATCGGGAAGCTGGCGCTGCCCTTCATGAACAGGGTGATCTCGTTGCCTTTGACGAGTTCGTCGATGCGTTGCTGGGTGTCGCTCATGGTCTTTACTCCAAATGGGGTCGGTATCGAATGGGGTGAATTATGTCTCTGATTGAAAGTCTGCCATTTTCACAGGGGTGTTGCTGTCACGCCGGCATGGCCGCGCCTGTGCAGCGCTCGATGCCGCCCAGATCGCGGCGCGACTGCACCTGCACAAACCCGGCCTCGCGCAGCAGCGCTTGCACCTGGGCCGCCTGGTCCCAGCCGTGTTCGAGCAGCAGCCAGCCGCCGGGGGCCAGGCAGGCAGGGGCCTGGGCAATGATTTTGCGGATGTCATCCAGGCCATCAGGGCCGCTGGTCAGGGCTTGAAGGGGTTCGTGTGTCAGGGCGGCCAAGTGCGGGTCGCCATCGGCCACATAGGGCGGGTTGGAGACGATGAGGTCAAAACGGCCCGTGTGCTGGACATCTACCGCCTTCAGCCAGTCGCTGGCGATGAATTGCACGCCCAGTTGCAAACGGGCGGCATTGGCGCGGGCCACGGCCAGGGCGTCTTCGCTCGCGTCCACGGCCCACACCGTGGCATCGGGCCGGGCATGTTGCAGTGCCAAAGCCACCGCGCCGCTGCCCGTGCCCAAGTCCAGAATGCGGGGCGAGCCATTGGCGGAAGAGGGTACGTGCGTGGATTCTGGCTGGGATTCAGGTAGACATTCCAAGGCCCACTCCACCAAAGTTTCGGTGTCGGGGCGTGGGTCCAGCACACGCGCATCCACAGCGAGCGTCAGACCAAAAAAATCCTTGCGCCCGGTGATGTAAGCCACGGGCTCACCGCTCAGGCGGCGCTGCAGTGCGTCATGCCACGCGGCTGCTTGCACAGGCGTCAAGGTGTCGCTGTCGTGGGCCAGCAGCCAGGCACGGTCGTGCAGCGGGCGTTGCAGGCCGTGCAGCAGCAAAATCTGCGCGTCCACCCGGGCCAAACCCAGGGTTTGGGCTTGACGCAGACACTCGGCGACGGTCGTTGGGTTTTGCATCAGGCGGTGGCCCCAATTTCCAACGCCGCCAATTGTTCGGCCGCTTCGTAGCTTTGCAAGGCGTGGACCACGTCCTGCAAATCGCCTTCCATGATGGTGAGCAGCTTGTACAGCGTCAGGTTGATGCGGTGGTCGGTCAGGCGCCCTTGTGGGAAGTTGTAGGTGCGGATGCGGTCCGAGCGGTCGCCGCTGCCGATCAGGCTCTTGCGTTCGGCCGCGTCTTTGGCGGCGCGTTCGGCCCGGTCTTTTTCCTGAATCCGGGCTGTCAGCACTTTCAGGGCTTGTGCCTTGTTGCCGTGCTGGCTGCGGCCGTCTTGGCATTCGGCCACGATGCCGGTGGGCAAGTGGGTGATGCGCACGGCCGAGTCGGTCTTGTTGATGTGCTGCCCGCCCGCACCGCTGGCGCGGTAGGTGTCGATGCGCAAGTCGGACGGGTTGATCTTGATGGCCGCGGCCTCGTCCGGCTCAGCCAGCACCGCCACGGTGCAGGCGCTGGTGTGGATGCGGCCTTGTGTCTCGGTGGTGGGCACGCGCTGCACGCGGTGGCCACCGGATTCGAACTTGAGCGCGCCATACACGCCATCGCCCGACGCGCCGCCCTCGATGCGCACCACCACCTCTTTGTAGCCGCCCAGCTCGCTGGTCGATTCAGAGACGATCTCGGTCTTCCAGCCTTGGCTTTCGGCATAGCGGGTGTACATGCGCAGCAAGTCGCCCGCAAACAGGGCGGACTCGTCGCCCCCGGTGCCAGCGCGGATTTCCACAAAGGCCGGGCGTGCGTCATCCGGGTCTTTGGGCAGCAGCATGCGTTGCAACTCGGCTTCAAGCGTTTGCAGCTCGGCGCTGGCGCTGGTCACTTCTTCTTCGGCCATCTCGCGCAGGTCGGCGTCATCGAGCATGGCTTGGGCGGCTGCCAAGTCGGCACTGCGTTGCTGAAAGCGGGCAAAGCGCGAGGCCACGGCGCAGACGTCTGCGTGTTCGCGCGAGAGCTTCAGGAACTGGGTCATATCACCCATGATGTCTTCACGCGAGAGCAAAAAGTCCAGCTCGGTTAGCCGCAAGGCGTAGCGTTCGAGTTGTTGGATGAGAAAGGGTTTCATGCGACCAGAATTTTTGTAGGTTGGCGCTGCAGCACCAACATCTGCCATGTGTCCGAGCTGATGCGCTGTCCTGCAGGCCCAGAAGAATTTGCTGGAGCGCAAGCCCCGGCCTACAAAGTGAGCCGCTAACGCTCTTTGCGCAAAAAGACGCGTTGCACGGTTTGCATGGTGTGCTCGCGGTGCTCAGGATCGGCCCCACGCAACTCGGCCAGTGCGCCGTGCAGCATTTTCTGCGTCAGGCCTTTGGACAGGGCCTCCATGACGGCGATCGGGTCATCGCCCCGAGCAAGCAACTTGCGGGCACGGGCCATTTCGGCTTCTCGCCAAGCGTCGGCCTGGTTTTGGAGTTGCTGGATCAGCGGCACGGTGCCGCGCTGGCCCATCCAGTGCATGAAGCTTTGCACGCCCGCGTCGATGATGACCTCGGCTTCGGCCACGGCCGCTTGCCGGTGGGCCTGACCCGCTTGCACCACACTGGCCAGATCGTCCACGGTATAGAGGTACACGTCTTCCAGCGACTTGACCTCGGGCTCGATGTCGCGTGGCACGGCCAGGTCAACCATGAACATGGGGTGGTGCTTGCGCTTTTTCAGGGCCCGCTCGACCGCGCCCAAACCGATCAAGGGCAGGGTGCTGGCGGTGCAGCTGATGACCGCATCGAACTCGTGGAGACGCTCGGGCAGGTCGGCCAGGCGCATCACTTCGGCGCCAAAGCGGTTGGCCAACAATTCGCCACGGTCCAGGCTGCGGTTGGCGATGGCCATGCTTTTGGGTTGTTTGGCTGCAAAGTGAGTCGCCACCAATTCGATCATTTCGCCAGCACCGACAAACAGCACCCGGATGTCTTTGATGTCTTCAAACAACTGGCTGGCCAGCCGCACCGAGGCCGCTGCCATGCTGATGGAGTGGGCACCGATCTCGGTGGAGCTGCGCACTTCCTTGGCCACAGCAAAGCTGCGTTGAAACAGTTGGTTCAGGGTGCTGCCCAAGGCGCCTGCTTGCTCGGCAGCGCGCACAGCATCTTTGAGTTGACCCAATATTTGGGCCTCGCCCAAAACCATGGAGTCGAGTCCGCTGGCCACGCGGAAAGCGTGTCGCGCAGCTTCATTGCCTTCCAGCAAATAAGTGTGGGCATGCAGCTCGTGGGCGCTGACGCCGCCTGTTTCGGCCAGCCAGCGCAAGGTGTCGTTGGTAGCGGCTTGGTCGGCGGCGCAATAAATTTCGGTGCGGTTGCAGGTCGACAAGATGGCCGCTTCGGGTTCTTGTGAGATGCGGTGGGCCAGATCGCGGCGCAAACCTTGCAGCGTAGGGACCAGTTTGTCCACGGCGAACGCGAACCGACCGCGTAAATCCAGCGGTGCAGTGGTGTGGTTCAAACCCAGGGTCCAGACGGCCATAAAGCACATTATAGGCACGGCATGTCAACTTGACTTGACACTTTGTCGTCAGGCGACGCCTTGCCGTTCATTTCGATGCACAATTTGCCCCATTGTGGCCACCGGATGCGGTGGGCTAACGGGCAACAACGAGGTTTCATGACGTTCTGGCAATTGGTATTGCACCTGTTCAATTTTGTCTTGCCGGCTTTGGTCATGGCTGTTTTCATGCCTTTGGCGGGGCGCTGGGTCATGGGCCCGCGCCACCCCCGCCTGGCCCGCCGCATCCTGTGGCATGCCTTGGCCGGTGTGGCGGTTTTGGCGGTGGGGTTGGTCTTGCAAGGACACGACGGCACCATGGCCACCTATGCGGCTTTGGTGCTGGTGGCGGCCGCGCTGGAATGGGCTCTGCAAAAAGGCTGGGCATGAAGCCGAGCACTGCCCAGCATGGACCGGGCTCATCGACTCAACACAAAGGAAACAAAATGACAGGCATAGGGCGACGTGTGATGACCGTGGTGTTCGGGCTTGGCCTGGCGGGGGTGTTGGGCAATGCCTGGTCTTTCCCCACCAAACCCATCCGTGTGGTGATGGGTTTCCCGGCGGGCGGACCGCTCGACCAGCATGCCCGTTTGTTGACCGATCGGCTGCAAGCCCAGCTGGGGCAGCCCATCCTCATCGATTACAAAGCCGGTGCTGGCGGCACCGTGGGCGCGCAAGAGGTGATGCGCGCCGCGCCCGATGGCCACACCCTGATGCTGGCCAACACGGGGGTGATGGTCATCAACCCGGCGCTGTACACCAAGCTGCCTTACAGCACACTGCGCGACTTTGTACCAGTGGCCCGCACGGCCATGCAGCCGCTGGCCCTGCTGGTCAACCCCAAAGTGCCGGTGAACAACCTGCAGGAATTTGTGGCCTATGCCAAAGCCCGGCCCGGCCAGATCAATTACGGCTCGGCGGGCAACGGCGGCAGCAGCCACCTGGTGCCCGAGATGTTCAAGTCGGCCACGGGGCTGTTCATGGTGCACATCCCTTACCGGGGCAGCGCACCGGCTTTCACCGACCTGATGGCGGGGCAGGTGCAGTTCATGGCCGAGAGCATTCCGCAGGCCGCGCAGTACCACAAGCAGGGCAAGGTGCGGGCCTTGGCCGTGACCAGCCGCGAGCGCAACCCCGCGCTGCCCGACATCCCCACTGTGATGGAAACCGGGATCAAGAACTTCGAAGTGGTGGGTTTTTACGGTTTTCTGGCCCCGGCCGGCACACCCAAAGATGTGGTGAACAAGCTCAGCGACGCCTTCAAAGCCGTGATGAACCAGCCTGACATCCGATCGCGCATGGTCGCGCAGGGGGCCGATCCGGCGTTTTTGGGGGCCGATGACTTTGCGAAATTCCTGACCGCCGAAATGCCCCGTTGGGCGGCGGTGGTTCAGAAATCGGGCGCCAAGCTCGATTGATTCAAGCCGGGCTGAACAGGTCCACCCGGTCGGTGATGATGCCGTCGGTGCCGAGCGCCAGCAGGTGCTCGGCAGCCCAGTCGTCGTTGACGGTGTAGCTCAGGCATTTCAGGCCTGCGCCATGCACTTGGGCCACGGTGGTGGGGTCCCACAGCGCGAAGTTGGCCACCACGGCCACCGCATCGAGCGCCAAAGCTTTCTCCAACCAGCCTTCCCACAGAGTGTCGACCAGCAGGCCGCGGGGCAGCTCGGGCGCTGCTTGCTGTGCGGCGGCCAAGGCTTCGGGTTTGAACGAGGTCAAGAGCGGCGGCACTTCGGCCCCCGCCCACAGCCGGGCGGTCAGACGCGCCACGGCTTCGCCTGTGGCCGCTTCGGCGCCCGGTGTGGGTTTGATCTCGATGTTCAGCAGGTAGCGGTTGGCCAGGCAAAACCGCGCCAGCGCCTCGAGCGTGGGCAAGGCTTCGCCCGCAAAGCGGCGTGAATGCCAGCTGCCTGCGTCGAGTTGTGACAAGGCTTGCCAGGGCAGGTCGCCACCGATACCTTGGCCATTGGTGGTGCGCTCCAGCGTGGCGTCGTGCATCAAGAACACCACACCGTCGGCACTGAGCTTGGCGTCGCACTCGAACATGCGGTAACCGTGCTCGGCCCCCATGCGGAAGGCGGCCAGGGTGTTTTCGGGTGCGAGCTTGCCTGCGCCCCGGTGGGCGATCCAGCGCGGGTAGGGCCAGTGTGGGGACATGGGCATGTTCAGTTGATGCGTTTTTGGGTTTGCGCGTCAAACCAGTGCAGGCGGTCGGCGCGGGGCGTGGCGTGAAAGCTTTGGCCCGCTTGCGGCGGCGCCACCGATTCGTCCAGCCGCAGCGTCAGGATTTCTTCGCCCAGGCGGGCATGCACCAGGCGCTCGGCACCCAGCAGTTCCACCGTGTCGGCGGTCAAGGTCCAGCCCCCCGCGTTGGGCGTGGGCGTGATGTCCAGATGCTCGGGCCGGATGCCCAGAATTTGTCCTGCCGGTGTGCCCGGAGCGCGCTTGAGCAGGTTCATGGGTGGTGAGCCGATGAAGCTGGCCACAAAGGTGCTGGCCGGGCGGTTGTAGACCTCTTCGGGCGTGCCGAACTGCTCCATGTGGCCGCCGTTCATGACGATCATGCGCTGGGCCAGGGTCATGGCTTCGACTTGGTCGTGCGTGACGAACAGGCTGGTGATGCCCAATTCACGGTGCAGTTTTTGAATCTCCAGACGGGTCTGGGCGCGCAGCTTGGCGTCGAGGTTGGACAGCGGCTCGTCAAACAAAAACACCTGCGGCTGGCGCACGATGGCGCGGCCCATGGCCACGCGCTGGCGCTGGCCACCGGACAGTTCGCGGGGTTTGCGTTGCAGCAGGTGGCTCAGTTCCAAAATGCCCGCCGCTTTGTCCACTCGGGCTTTGATTTCTTCGATCGGGCGCTTGGCGATCTTCAGGCCGTAAGCCATGTTGTCGAACACACTCATGTGCGGGTACAGCGCGTAGTTTTGGAACACCATCGCGATGTCGCGCTCGGCGGGCTCCAGGTCGTTCACCACGCGCTCGCCAATCGAAATCGTGCCGCCCGAGATGTCCTCGAGGCCCGCCACCATGCGCAGCAAGGTGGATTTGCCGCAGCCCGAGGGCCCGACGATGACCACGAATTCGCCGTCCGCAATGCTGGCGTTCAGGTCGTGGATGACGGTGTTGGCTTTGGCGCCCGCGCCGTAGGTTTTGAGGATGTGGGAAAGGGTAATGGCAGCCATAAATTCTTTGATCAGACGAGGACAGAGCGCCGCTTCGCAGCGGTCTGTCCCCTGGTTCCTAATTTGACGGGGACAGAGCACCGCTTCGCAGTGGTCTGTCCCCGGGGTTATTATTTTTCCGTATCAACGAGGCCCTTGACGAACCATTTTTGCATCAGGATCACGACCAGCGCCGGGGGCAGCATGGCCAGGATGGCGGCGGCCATGACCACGTTCCACTCGGTCCAGGACTCGCCCGAAATCAGGCGCTTGATGCCCAGCACCACCGGGTACATGTCTTCGCTGGTGGTCACCAGCAGCGGCCACAGGTACTGGTTCCAGCCATAGATGAACTGGATGACAAACAGCGCCGCGATGTTGGTGGCCGACAGGGGCAGCAACACGTCTTTGAAAAAGCGCATCGGTCCAGCCCCGTCCATGCGGGCGGCCTCGACCAGTTCGTCGGGGATGGTCAGGAAAAACTGCCGGAACAAAAAGGTGGCCGTGGCCGAGGCGATCAGCGGCACCGTCAGGCCCGCAAAACTGTTGAGCAGGCCCAGGCCCGCCACCACTTCGTAAGTGGGGCTGATCCGCACTTCGACCGGCAGCATCAGGGTGACAAAAATCATCCAGAACACCAGGTTGCGCAGCGGGAAGCGGAAATACACGATGGCAAAGGCCGACAGCAGCGAGATCGCGATCTTGCCAATGGCGATGCCCAGGGCGCTGATCAGGCTGATCTGCATCATGGGCCACATGGCGGGCAGGGGGCTGCCTTGCGAATTGGGGCCACCAAACAGGGTCAGGCGGTAGGTCTCCCAAAAGTGGCTGCCCGGCACCAGCGACATGGGCACGCTCTGGTTGATCTGCTGGGCGGTTTGGGTAGAGCCGATGAAAGTCAGGTACAGCGGAAAGGCCACGATGGCCACACCGATGAGCAAGATGACATGCCGCAAAATTTGCAGGCCGGGGCGTCGTTCGATCATGACAGCCCTCCCAAGGGAATGTGTGGGTGCAACATCAGTACTGCACTTTCTTCTCGACAAATTTGAACTGCAAGACCGTGAGCGAGACCACGATCACCATCAGCACCACCGACTGCGCGGCCGAGCTGCCCATGTCCAGCGCCTTGAAACCGTCGTAGTACACCTTGTAGACCAGAATCGCCGTGTCCTTGCCGGGGCCGCCGTGCGTAGTGGCGTCCACGATGGCGAAGGTGTCAAAGAAGGCGTAGACGATGTTGATCACCAGCAAAAAGAAGGTGGTGGGCGACAGGAGCGGGAACACGATGGTCCAAAAGCGCTTCCAGGGGCTGGCCCCGTCGATGGCCGCCGCCTCGATGAGTGATTTGGGAATGGACTGCAGCCCAGCCAGAAAGAAGAGGAAGTTGTAGGAAATCTGCTTCCAGACCGCCGCCATCACGATCAGCGCCATGGCATGGTTGGGGTTGAGCAGGTGGTTCCACTCGATACCGATAGACCGCAGTGCATAACCCACCACGCCCATGGGCGATGCGAACATGAACAGCCACAACACCCCCGCCACCACCGGGGCCACCGCATAGGGCCAGATCAGCAGGGTTTTGTACAGACCTGCGCCGCGCCCAACCCGGTCGGCCATCACGGCCAGCAGCAGCGACACCGACAATCCCGTCACCGCCACCAAAAGCGAAAACACGGCGGTGGTCTTGAACGATTCCAGGTAGCCGCTGTCGTTCCAGAGCCGGGAGAAGTTCTCCATCCCCACAAATTCCCGGGATGCGCCAAAAGCGTCTTCTTGCAACACGCTTTGGTAAAGCGCTTGCCCGGCAGGCCAGAAAAAGAAGACCAGCACGATGCTCAGCTGCGGAGCGATGAGCAGCCAGGGCAACCAGCGGGATTTGAATCGAACGCGTTTTTCCATAAATGCTTTGCAAAACCTGCGTGTGAAGTGTCAGATCAAAAATGGCGACTCCAAAACGCCAATTCAAAAGTATCAGCCCAGAATGCGCAAAAGCAGAGGCACTGCCTCTGCTTTCATGCCGTGCCCCCGCCCCGAAGCGGGAATGGGGCATCAGCGGTGCATCACTTGTTGGCTTTTTCGAAGCGTTCGAGCTGTTCGTTGCCCCGCTTGATGGCGATGTCCAGGGCCTCTTTGGGCTGCTTTTTACCGCTCCACACGCCTTCGAGTTCCTCGTCAACGATGGTGCGGATCTGCACAAAATTGCCCAAGCGCACGCCACGTGACTTGTCGGTGGTCTTGCGGATCATCTGCGTCACCGACACATCGGTGCCAGGGTTCTTTTTGTAGAAGCCCGACTTCTCGGTCACTTCAAACGAAGACTTGGTCACGGGCAGGTAGCCGGTGCGCTGGTGGCTGGCGGCGGCCACGCTGTCTTTGGAGAGGTGGGCGAAGAATTGCGCCACGCCTTTGTACTCAGGGGCTTTCTTGCCGCTCATGACCCACAGGCTCGCGCCACCGATCACGGTGTTTTGCGGGGCGCCGTTCACGTCGGGGTAATAGGGCAGGGTGCCGATGCCGTAGCCGAACTTGCCGTTGCGCACCACGCTGCCATACAGCGCCGAGGAGCCGGTGGCCATGGCGCATTCGCCCGAGACAAAGGTGGCGTCGGCCGCGTTGCCACGGCCTTTGTAGATAAACAGCCCTTGCTTGGCCATGTTGGCCAGGTTCTCAATGTGGCGCACATGCAGTGGGGTGTTGAAGGACAGGCGGGCGTCCATGCCGCGCATGCCGTTGCCCTTGGTGGCGAATTCGGTGTTGTGCCAGGCCGAGAAGCTTTCCAGCTGCGTCCAGCTGATCCAGCTGGTGGTGAAGGGGCACTTGTGGCCGCTGGCTTTGAGCTTGGCCGCTGCCAAAGCCACTTCTGGCCAGGTGGTGGGCGGCTTTTCGGCGTCCAGGCCGGCGGCCTTGAAGGCGTCCTTGTTGTAGTGGAACACCGGGGTGGAGCTGTTGAAGGGGAAGCTCAGCATCTGGCCGTTGGGGGCGGTGTAGTAACCGGCCACGGCGGGCACATAGGCGCTTTGGTCAAACTTGAGTCCCGCGTCGGTCATGACCTTGCCCACGGGCACGACGGCCCCCTTGCTGGCCATCATGGTGGCGGTGCCCACTTCAAACACCTGCAGGATGTGGGGCGCATTGCCTGCCCGGTAGGCGGCGATGGCGGCGGTCATGGACTCGTCGTAGCTGCCCTTGAAGGTGGGCACGATTTTGTAGTCTTTTTGGCTAGCGTTGAAGTCTTTGGCGAGGTCGTTGACCCATTCGCCCAGGGCACCGCCCATGGAGTGCCACCACTGGATTTCGGTCTGGGCCTGAGCGCAGATACCGGTCAGGCTGAGCGCAAGTGCAGTGATCGAGTGTTTGATTTTTGTCATGTAAGGGGTCCTGGGCAAATAAAGGCAAGGTTTCCATCGGTGCAACAGCGCACGTCACATGGATTTTCAAATCGATTGGACATCACGCCAATGACCAATTGATTACAACGAAGTGACCAGAATGCGACAACCCGGGGTTTCCATGAGGTTTCTGGGGAGTGAAAAAGGCTCAGACCGGTGTCCCTTGACCCGACGCGTGTTTGTTGCACTGCGGTAACATTCAGTTTCAGCCGGTTTGATGCTTGTTTCGGGTCGTGCTGACAGCGTCCCGTGTGACGTCCTATCTGCGCCAATTCCCCATGAATGCACCCACCACGCTCCAACTTTTGATGCAAGCCGACGCCGATGCGCCGCGCCTGCGCGAGATTCCTTACAACTACACCAGTTTTTCAGATCGCGAAATTGTGGTTCGATTGCTGGGCGAGTCGGCCTGGGATCTGCTGAACCAGTTGCGCGATGAGCGCCGTACAGGCCGGTCGGCCCGCATGTTGTACGAGGTGCTGGGTGACATTTGGGTCGTTGAGCGCAATCCTTATTTGCAAGACGATCTGCTGGACAATCCTGACCGTCGCAAACTGCTGGTTGAGGCTTTGCACCATCGCCTGGGTGAGGTTCAAAAGCGGCGTACACCGAGTTTGGATGCGGTTCGTGATGCGCTGGTGGGCCAGCTGCTGGCGCTGGCCACCCAGGCTGTCACGCAATTCAGTGAACGATTCACCCGCATGGCCAAGCTGCGCGCGCAGACACAAAAGACCTTGGGGCGCCTGACGGCCAAAGACAACATCAAGTTCGACGGCCTTTCGCGTGTGAGCCACGTGACCGACGCGACCGACTGGCGCGTGGAATACCCCTTTGTGGTGCTGACGCCTGACTCTGAGGTCGAAATGGCCGGGTTGGTTAAAGGCTGTATCGATCTGGGCCTGACCATCGTGCCTCGGGGCGGCGGCACGGGCTACACGGGCGGCGCGATCCCGCTGACCTGGAAGAGCGCGGTCATGAACACCGAAAAGCTCGAAGCCATGACCGAAGTCGAGATGGTCGACCTGCCGGGTATCGCCCACAAGATTCCGACCATTTACACCGAAGCCGGTGTGGTGACCCAGCGCGTGGCCGATGCGGCCGAGCGCGGCGGTTTTGTGTTTGCGGTGGACCCGACCTCGGCTGAAGCCAGCTGCATTGGCGGCAACATCGCAGTGAACGCCGGTGGCAAGAAGGCCGTTTTGTGGGGCACGGCACTGGACAACTTGGCCAGCTGGCGCATGGTCACGCCCGACGCCGAATGGCTGGATGTGGTCCGCATGGACCACAACATGGGCAAGATCCACGATGCCGAAGTCGCCACGTTTGAGCTGCGCTATTTCAAGGCCGACGGCAAAACCCCGATCCGCACCGAAACCCTGGTGATTCCGGGCAAAACCTTCCGCAAGGAAGGTCTGGGCAAGGACGTGACCGACAAGTTCCTTTCGGGCCTGCCCGGCGTGCAAAAAGAAGGCTGCGACGGTTTGATCACCAGTGCCCGTTGGGTGTTGCACCGCATGCCCACACACACCCGCACGGTCTGCATGGAGTTCTTTGGTCACGCCCGTGATGCGGTGCCCAGCATTGTCGAGATCAAGGATTTCATGTTTGCCGAGCAAAAGCGCACCGGCACTGTGATGGCGGGCCTGGAGCACCTGGATGACCGCTACCTGCGGGCGGTGGGTTATTCCACCAAGAGCAAGCGCGGCGGTTTCCCCAAGATGGTGTTGCTCAGTGACATCGCCGGTGACAACGCCGACGACGTGGCCAAGGCGGCTTCCGAGATCGTGCGCATCGCCAACTCGCGCAGCGGCGAAGGCTTCATTGCCATCAGCCCCGAAGCACGCAAGAAGTTCTGGCTCGACCGCAAGAAGACGGCGGCCATCTCGCGCCACACCAACGCCTTCAAGGTCAACGAAGACGTGGTGATTCCGCTGCCGCGCATGGCCGAATACACCGACGGCATCGAGCGCATCAACATCGAGCTGAGCCTGCGCAACAAGCTGCATTTTTGCCGCGAGCTGGAAGCTTTCTTGGAGCGGGGCAATCTGCCGCTGGGCAAGCAAGACGACGCCAACGAGATTGCTTCGGCCGAACTGCTCGAAGACCGCGTGGCGCAAGCCTTGGCGGTGGTGCGCGAGGTGCAGGCGCAATGGCAAGGCTGGTTGACCGATGTCGATGCCTTGTTCCCCCAGCTGCAAGAGCACAGCCTGCGCGCCAGCTGGAAGACGCAAATTCGCCCGGCTTTCCAGAACATCTTCTCCGGCTCGGCCTTTTTGCCGATCCTTCTGGAAGTCAACGCTATTCACCAGCGTGTGCTCAAGGGCCGCGTATGGGTGGCGCTGCACATGCATGCCGGTGACGGCAATGTGCACACCAACATCCCCGTCAACTCCGACAACTACGAGATGCTGCAAACCGCCCACGAAGCGGTGGCCCGCATCATGGTGTTGGCCCGCAGCCTGGACGGCGTGATCTCGGGCGAACACGGCATTGGCATCACCAAGCTGGAGTTTTTGACCGACGACGAGCTGGCCAACTTCACCGCCTACAAGGCCAAGGTGGACCCGCAAGGGCGTTTCAACAAAGGCAAGCTGCTGCGCGGCGCGGCCTTGACCGGGCTGGGCGACGATGTGCACGCGGCCGACCTGACCCACGCCTACACCCCCAGCTTTGGCCTGATGGGCCACGAGTCGCTGATCATGCAGCAGTCCGACATTGGCGAGATTGCCGCCAGCGTGAAAGACTGCCTGCGCTGCGGCAAGTGCAAGCCGGTGTGCGCCACCCACGTGCCACGTGCCAATTTGCTCTACAGCCCGCGCAACAAGATCTTGGCTACTTCTTTGCTGGTGGAGGCTTTCCTGTACGAAGAGCAGACCCGCCGAGGCATCTCGATCAAACACTGGCAAGAATTTGAAGACGTCGCGGACCATTGCACCGTCTGCCACAAGTGCTTGTCACCTTGCCCGGTCAACATCGACTTTGGCGATGTGTCGATGAACATGCGCAACCTGTTGCGCAAGATGGGCCAAAAGAGTTTCCGGCCGGGCAATGCCGCAGCCATGTTCATGCTCAACGCCACCAACCCCGAAACCATCAAGCTGGCTCGTATGGCCATGGTGGGTGTTGGCATGAAGGCGCAGCGTTTTGTGGCGGGTTTGCTCAAGGGTGTGGCCCGCAAACAAACCAGCGCACCGCCTGCATCGGTGGGCACCGCACCCATCAAAGAGCAGGTGATCCACTTCATCAACAAGAAGATGCCGGGCAACCTGCCCAAGAAAACAGCGCGTGCCCTGCTGGATATCGAAGACAACGACTACGTGCCGATCATCCGCAACCCGAAGGCCACCACTTCTGAATCAGAAGCGGTGTTTTACTTCCCGGGCTGCGGCTCCGAGCGCTTGTTCAGCCAAGTGGGCCTGGCTACGCAGGCCATGCTCTGGCATGTGGGTGTGCAGACCGTGTTGCCGCCGGGCTACCTGTGCTGCGGCTACCCGCAAAAAGGTTCGGGTCAGTTCGACAAGGCCGAGAAGATCATCACCGACAACCGTGTGCTGTTCCACCGCGTGGCCAACACGCTCAACTACCTCGACATCAAAACCGTGGTGGTCAGCTGCGGCACCTGCTATGACCAGTTGCAGGGTTACGAGTTCGACAAGATCTTCCCCGGCTGCCGCATCATCGATATCCACGAGTTTTTGCTGGAAAAAGGCATGAAGCTCGATGCGGGGGGGGCTTATCTCTACCACGACCCATGCCACAGCCCGATGAAGCTGCAAGACCCGATGAAGACGGTCAAAGGCTTGCTGGGTGACCAGGTGCTCAAGTCTGACCGCTGCTGCGGCGAGTCGGGCACGTTGGGCGTCACGCGTCCTGACATTGCGACCCAGGTCCGTTTCCGCAAGGAAGAAGAACTGCTCAAGGGCGAGGCCGCTTTGCGTGCCAGCGGGGCCCTGGCCCCGCAAGCCAACGTCAAGATTTTGACCAGTTGCCCCAGCTGCCTGCAAGGCTTGTCGCGCTATGGCGATGACATGAAAAACGGCCTGCTCGAAGCCGATTACATCGTGATCGAAATGGCCAAGCACATTCTGGGCGAGAACTGGATGCCCGAATACGTCAGCGCAGCGAACGCCGGTGGCATTGAACGTGTTCTGGTTTAACCCTTCAACGCACACCCTGAAAGCAAAATATGGCCGGATTGAAAAAAGACATGCCCACGCCCGAGTCGCTGACCGTGCATGGCCAGACCAAGGTGCTGGAAATCGGCTTTTCTGACGGGGCGCAGTTCCGTATCCCCTTTGAGCTGATGCGCGTGTATTCGCCATCGGCCGAGGTGCAGGGCCATGGCCCGGGCCAGGAAGTGCTGCAAACGGGCAAGCGCAACGTGACGATTGCCGAGATCGAACCGGTGGGCAACTACGCCGTCAAGCCCACGTTTTCAGACGGCCATGAGTCGGGCTTGTTTACCTGGGAGTACCTGTACTTTTTGGGCGACCAGCAAGACGCTTTGTGGAAACAGTACGAAGACCGCCTGCAAGCCGCAGGCATGAGCCGCGATGCCCCCATGCCTGAAAAAGCAGGCAGCAGCTGCGGTCACAACCACTGAGGTTGTAGGTCGGTGGCTTCAGCCCCGACACCATTTGCAGGGTCCACGACCATTGTCGGAGCTGAAGCTCCGACCTACCCGGCCAAGGTCGGCCTTCTACAATATCCGCCATGAGCACCACGCATTTCGGTTTCAAGACCGTCGACGAAAAAGAAAAAGCCAAACACGTCCGCGGCGTGTTCGACTCGGTCGCGTCCAAATACGACGTGATGAACGACCTGATGTCCATGGGCCTGCACCGCGTGTGGAAAGCCTACACCGTGCAGGTGGCCAATCTCAAAGAGGGCGATCAGGTGCTGGACATCGCAGGCGGCACAGGCGACTTGTCGGTGGCCTTTGCCAAAAAAGTGGGCGCTACCGGTCGTGTGGTCCACACCGACATCAACGAAGCCATGCTCTCCACAGGCCGTGACCGTTTGCTGGACCACGGCTTGGCACTGCCCACCTTGGTGTGCGATGCCGAAAAGCTGCCGTTTCCCGACAACCACTTCAACGTGGTCAGCGTGGCTTTTGGTCTGCGCAACATGACCCACAAGGATGTGGCCCTGAAAGAGATGTGCCGGGTACTCAAGCCGGGCGGCAAATTGCTGGTGCTGGAGTTTTCCAAGGTGGCCAAGCCGCTGGAAAAAGTCTACGACTGGTACAGCTTCAACATCCTGCCGCACATGGGCAAGCTGGTGGCAGGTGATGCTGACAGCTACCGCTATTTGGCCGAATCCATCCGCATGCACCCCAGCCAGGAGGACTTGAAAACCCTTATGAAAAATAGCGGATTTGGCCATGTGGATTTTCACAACTTGTCGGCCGGGGTGGTAGCCTTGCACATGGGCATCAAGTGCTGATGCCTACAAACCGTAATTTGATTTGAGTTGGAGACACCATGAACAAGTTGATGACACTGATGCTCGCGGGCGTGTTGGCCCTGGGCAGCTTGAACGCCGAGGCTGCTCGCCGCATGGGCGGTGGCAAGTCCATCGGCCAGCAATCGAATCAGGTCACCAAGCGCGATGCCGCGCCTCAAACACCGGCTGCTCCTGCTCAAAACGCCGCACCTGCCAATGCCGCCAAACCTGCTGCTGCGCCTGCAGCGGCTGCGCCCAAGAAGCCTTGGGGTGCCATGTTGGGCGGCTTGGCTGCCGGTCTGGGTCTGGCCTGGCTGGCCAGCTCGCTGGGCATGGGTGAAGCCTTCGGCAACATCCTGATGGCCTTGCTCATCGGTGTGGCCGTGATGGCCGTCATCGGCATGATCATGCGGGCCCGGCGTGGGGGTGCTGCTCAGATGGGCGGCAACAGCGGATTGGCTTATCAAGGTGCTGGTGCATCGGCCGAAAACCCAGCCACATTCAAACAATACAGCCCGCAAAATGTCGGCAACGACGCCTCGGCCCGCCCCTGGGAAGGTCAAAACACCCGCTTCGACAGCTCGGCTGCGGCGCAAACCAGTGGCTCCATGATCGGTGCTGCATTGGGTGGCACTCAAAGCTGGGGCATCCCTGCTGGTTTTGATGTGGACGGTTTTGTGACCGCTGCCAAGCGCAACTTTGTGACCCTGCAAGACGCCTGGGACCGCTCGGACATCACCGCCTTGCGCTCGATGATGACCGACGCCATGGTGGTGGAAATCCGCAACCAGCTGTCCGAGCGTGAAGCGCAGTTCCCCGGTCAGCCCAACAAGACCGAAGTGGTCATGCTCGACGCCCAGCTGTTGGGCATTGAAGAGCAGGCCGATGCCTACCTGGCCAGCGTCGAGTTCAACGGCATGATCCGCGAAGACGCATCTTCCGGCCCCAGCCCTTTCCGCGAAGTCTGGAACATGACCAAATCCAAGCAAGGCGGCGGTTGGTTGGTCGCTGGCGTGCAAGCGCTGCAATAAAGCCCAGGTCCCTCGGGGGACCTGCACTTTCGGGAATAATCGGGGACTATGGCAACACAGTCCCCTTTTTCATGGGCCGCTCAGGCGCTTCCCGACATGGTCAACCAACTCGCGGCCAACTTCCAGCCCCCGGCTTGGGTGGTGGACGAGAGCGTCAACCGCCTGGTCCTTTTCCTTAACCATGTGCTGATGAGCGAACCCGAGGCCATGGCCCGCCTCGCCCGTCAAAAAGGCCAGCGCATCGAGCTGGTCTGGGACCGCATGCAACTGCAACTGAGCCCCACCCCCGCTGGCTTGTTGGAGCGTGGCCGTTTTGAGGGTTTTGACCTGCGTTTGACGGTGACCGAAGAATCACCGGTTTCGCTCGCTTCGGCTTTGGCCCGGGGCGACAAACCCAAGGTGCGCATCGAAGGCGATGTGCAGTTGGCAGCCGAAGTCAACTGGCTGATTGATCATGTGCGCTGGGATGCTGAAGAGGACCTGGCCCGCTTGATCGGGGATGCCCCCGCGCACACCTTGGCACAAGCTGCCCGTCAGGCCATGACGGCCTTGCGCAGTTTTGTCGCCCAGCGCCCAGGCACCGGGCTGCGCACCGGCAGCGCAGCATGATGTGCTGGGGCCGTTTCGGGCGCGGTGCCTTCATCGTCTTCATCGTCCTGCGCTACGGCCTGGACGAGTTGGTGCTGTCGAGCTTTCAGAAACCCTGGATTCGCCTCTTGGCTCGCGTGTTGTCGGTCGGGCGTGACTTGCGTTCGCCCCGGGCGGTGCGCCTGCGCGAGGCGCTCGAGCGATTGGGTCCGATTTTTGTGAAGTTTGGTCAGGTGCTGTCCACCCGGCGTGACCTGCTGGCCCCGGACATCGCCGAAGAACTGGCCAAGCTGCAAGATCGCGTGCCGCCTTTCAGTTCGGCCATTGCAGTCGCCTCGATCGAGCGGGCCTTCAACCGCTCGGTGGACGACATTTTTGAAACCTTTGAGCGCGAACCCGTGGCCAGCGCCTCCATTGCGCAAGTGCACTTTGCCACCTTGCGCAGCAAAACAGGTGAGCTGCGCGAAGTGGCCGTGAAGGTCTTGCGCCCGGGCATGTTGCCCGTCATCGACAAAGACCTGAGCCTGATGCGCATGATGGCCGGCTGGGTGGAGAACCTGAGTGCCGACGGCAAACGACTCAAGCCCCGCGAGGTGGTGGCCGAGTTCGACAAATACCTGCACGACGAGCTGGACCTGGTGCGCGAGGCGGCCAACGCTGCGCAGCTGCGCCGCAACATGCAGGGCCTCGATCTGGTGCTGATCCCCGAGATGATCTGGGACTTTTGCCATCCCGAGGTTATCGTCATGGAGCGCATGCACGGTGTGCCCATCAGCCAAGTTGACCGTTTGCGCGAAGCGGGTGTGGACATCCCCAAGCTGGCCCGCGATGGCGTGACGCTGTTTTTCACGCAGGTGTTCCGCGACGGCTTTTTCCATGCCGACATGCACCCGGGCAACATCCAGGTGAGTCTCGCCCCAGAGACCTTTGGCCGCTACATCTCGCTGGACTTCGGCATCGTGGGCACGCTCACCGAGTACGACAAAGAGTACTTGGCGCAAAACTTCACGGCGTTCTTTCGTCGCGACTACAAGCGCGTCGCCGAACTGCACATCGAGTCCGGTTGGGTGCCGCCCGAGACACGGGTGGACGAACTGGAGTCGGCCATCCGCGCCGTGTGCGAGCCTTACTTTGACCGCCCGCTCAAGGAAATTTCACTCGGCATGGTGTTGATGCGTTTGTTCCAGACCTCGCGACGTTTTCAGGTCGAGATCCAGCCGCAACTGGTGCTCTTGCAAAAAACCTTGCTCAACATCGAAGGTCTGGGCCGCGACCTGGACCCCGAACTGGACCTGTGGAGCACGGCCAAGCCCTTCCTCGAAAAGTGGATGCTGGAACAAATCGGCCCTAAAAAGCTGTGGGAAGAGCTCAAGGGGCAGGCCCCGCATTACGCCAAACTGCTGCCACAGTTGCCGCGCCTGTTGCATGAGTACCTGAAACAAACACATCCAAACGACAACCGCCAGATGGCGCAATTGCTGGCCGAGCAGCGCCGCACCAACAGCCTGCTGCAAATCTTGCTTTACCTGGGCATCGGCTTCATCTTGAGTTTGCTGGCCTTGCAGGTCTGGTCGCACATGCAGTTGTATTGATCGTCCGCTTTTTCCAAAAATAAACAGGAGACATTGCCGTGTTGCTGACCCTCGTGATCGCCTACCTGCTCGTGACCATTGCGATTGGCCTGGTGGCTGCCAAGCGCGTTAAAAACACCGCCGACTACGCCATTGCCGGCAGGCATTTGCCTTTGGTGATGATCGTGACCACCACTTTCGCCACTTGGTTTGGTTCCGAAACCGTGCTCGGCATCCCGGCCAAGTTCGTCAACAGTGGCCTGAACGGCGTGGTCGAAGACCCCTTTGGTGCAGGCAGTTGCCTGATTCTGGTGGGGCTGTTCTTTGCGGCAAGGCTTTACCGCATGACCTTGTTGACCATCAGCGACTACTTCCGCGAGCGCTATGGCCGCAGCGTCGAGGTGATCTGCTCCATCATCATCATGGTCAGCTATTTGGGTTGGGTGTCGGCGCAGGTCACGGCTTTGGGCTTGGTGTTCAACGTTTTGTCTGACGGTGTGGTGAGTCTGCCCGTGGGCATGGTGATTGGCGTGGTCTCCATCTTGGCTTACACCTTGTTTGGCGGCATGTGGTCCGTGGCCATCACCGACTTTATTCAGATGATCATCTTGGTGGTGGGGTTGGCTGTGTTGGCGGTGTTTGCTGGCAACCAGGCGGGCGGGGCAGACAAGGTGCTGGCGCTGGCCGTGAGCCAAGACATGTTCAAGTTCTGGCCCGAGCCGAACTTCAAGGACATCATTTTCTTTTTTGCTTCGGCCATCACCATCATGCTGGGCTCCATCCCCCAGCAAGACGTGTTCCAGCGTGTCATGTCTGCCAACAGCGAATACGCTGCCACCCGCGGCCCGGTGATCGGCGGCATTTTCTACATCCTGTTTGCCTTTGTGCCCATGTTCCTGGTGGTCAGCGCCTTGATCATCATGCCCGAGCAGGCGGCGAAATTGATTGAGGAAGACCCGCAAAAAGTGTTGCCCACGCTGGTCATGACCCAGATGCCTTTCATCATGCAGGTGCTGTTCTTCGGTGCTTTGCTCTCGGCCATCAAGTCCTGCGCGTCGGCCACTTTGCTGGCCCCCAGCGTCACTTTCACCGAGAACATCTGGCGGCAGTTTTTCCCGCACCAAAGCGACCGACAGGAACTCAAGGCCATGCGTGTCACCGTTTTGGTGTTCAGTGCTTTGGTGCTGATTTATGCCATCGCGATGCAGGGCACGTCCATTTACGAAATGGTTTCCGGTGCCTACCAGGTCACCTTGGTGGGGGCCTTTGTCCCCCTGGCGTTTGGGCTGTACTGGAAAAAAGCCACCACCCAAGGGGCTTTGTTTGCCATCGTTTTGGGCTTGGTGACTTGGCTGCTGTTCATGTTCACGCCCGCTGGCGAGGAATTTCCGGCTCAGCTGGCGGGGGTACTTGCCAGTTGGGCGGGCATGCTGATCGGCTCGCTGGGCCGTCAGGCCATTCGCAATCAGCATGGCACTCACCACAGCTTGGCTGGTTTGTCCTGAGCGTTGCTGGCGAACGGAGGGGCTTGAAGCAACGCCCCCCGCCTATAATTGAAAGTTTTGTGTTTCCAACCTGAAAAGAGCCCTCTTCATGCCCATTTACGCCTACAAGTGCGACGCCTGCGGCCATGCTAAGGATGTGCTGCAAAAAATGTCCGATGCACCCCTGACAGAATGCCCAGCCTGCGGTGCCCCCAAATTCAGCAAACAGCTGACAGCCCCGGGTTTCCAGCTCAAAGGCACAGGCTGGTATGCCACCGACTTCAAGGGCGGCGGTGCAGCCGCAGTCCCTGCGGCCACGGGCACAGCGGCAGATGCGGCCGCCACACCGGCCCCGGTATCCGGTGGCGATACGGCGGCACCTGCACCTGCGGCCAGCGCCGGGGCCTGTGCGGCTTCTTGCGCCTGCCATTGATTTTTTGAGCCCAGACACCACCGATTGCCCATCCCATGAAACAGCGCAGCTTCAAACAGTACTTCATCACCGGCTTGCTGGTGTGGCTGCCCATGGGTATCACCGTTTGGGTGCTCATGTGGCTGGTGGGTTTGCTGGACGGCATTTTTCTGGCGGTTTTGCTGGCCGCCGACACCCTGATTCCTGGCATGCACAAGCTGGCCGAATTCCTGCGTGGCGTGCCTGGCCTGGGCGTGATCCTGGTGGCGATCGTGATTTTTTCCACCGGTGTGTTCGTGGCCAATATTTTTGGCCAATGGTGGTTGCGCCAATGGGATGCCTTCATGAACCGCATCCCGGTCGTGCGCAGCATTTACACCAGCGTCAAGCAGGTGGCCGACACCTTGTTTTCGGGCAGCGGCAATGCTTTTTCGAAAGCCTTGCTGGTGCAATACCCGCGCCAGGGCTCCTGGACCATTGCCTTTTTAACAGGCACGCCCGGCGGTGAAGTCGCCAGGCACATGGGGCAACCTATGGTGAGTGTTTATGTGCCCACCACGCCCAACCCGACCTCGGGGTTTTTCCTGATGATGCCCAAGGCCGATGTGATCGAACTTGACATGAGCGTGGACGACGCCCTCAAGTACATCATTTCCATGGGTGTGGTCGTGCCCGGCACGCCAGTCCCCAAGCCTCCCGAAGCCCCTGTCCAGCCCAAGCTGGATTGACGCTTTTTTCGAATTTTGTTCCTGCGAATCCTGAAAGTCCCACAACATGTCCATGCGTTCCCACTACTGCGGTCTGGTGACCGAAGCCCTGTCCGGTCAAACCGTGAGCCTGTGCGGCTGGGTCAACCGTCGGCGTGACCACGGCGGCGTGATCTTCATCGACCTGCGTGACCGCGAAGGCTATGTGCAAGTGGTGTGCGACCCCGACCGCCCCGCGATGTTCAAAGTGGCCGAAGACGTGCGCAACGAGTTTTGCGTGCAGATCAAAGGCGTGGTGCGTGCCCGCCCTGACGGCACGACCAACGACAACCTCAAAAGCGGCAAGATCGAAGTGCTGTGCCACGAGCTGATCGTGCTCAACGCTTCTGTGACCCCACCTTTCCAGATCGACGAAGACAACCTGTCCGAGACGACGCGTCTCACCCACCGCGTGCTGGACCTGCGCCGTCCGTACATGCAAAACAACCTGATGCTGCGCTACAAGGTGGCGATGGAAGTGCGCAAGTACCTCGATGAAAACGGCTTTGTGGACATCGAAACCCCCATGCTGACCAAGAGCACGCCCGAAGGTGCGCGCGATTACCTGGTGCCCAGCCGCGTGCACGATGGCCAGTTCTTCGCGCTGCCCCAGTCCCCTCAGCTGTTCAAACAGTTGCTCATGGTGGCGGGCTATGACCGTTATTACCAGATCACCAAGTGCTTCCGCGACGAAGACTTGCGCGCTGACCGCCAGCCCGAATTCACCCAGATCGATATCGAAACATCGTTCCTGACCGAAGAAGAAATCCGCGACATGTTCCAGGGCATGATCAAGCGCGTTTTTCAGAAGACCATTGGTGTGGACCTGGGCGAGTTCCCGGTCATGACCTACCAGGACGCCATGCACATCTACGGCTCCGACAAGCCCGATCTGCGCGTGAAGCTGCAGTTCACCGAAGTGACCGACGTCATGGGCGATGTGGACTTCAAGGTGTTCTCGGGCGCTGCCAACATGAAAGGCGGCCGCGTGGTTGCTTTGCGCGTGCCCAATGGCTCGGTCGAAGGTGGCGGCATCAGCCGTGGCGAGATCGACGCCTACACCGAGTTCGTCAAGATCTACGGTGCCAAGGGCTTGGCCTACATCCGCGTGAACGACCTGTCTAAGGGCCGTGACGGCTTGCAGTCGCCCATTGTCAAGAACATCCACGACGCGGCCCTCAACGCCGTGCTGGAGCGCTCGGGCGCGCAAAACGGCGACCTGATCTTCTTCGGTGCCGACAAGGCCAAGGTGGTGAACGACGCCATCGGCGCTCTGCGCATCAAGATCGGCCACAGCGCCTTCGGAAAAGCCAACGGCCTGTTTGAAGACCGTTGGGCCCCGATGTGGGTGGTTGACTTCCCCATGTTCGAGTTCGACGAAGAAAGCCAGCGTTACACCGCCGTGCACCACCCCTTCACCGCGCCCAAAGACGGCCACGAAGACTGGATGGTCACCGCCCCCGAGAAGTGCATCTCCAAGGGCTATGACATGGTGTTGAACGGCTGGGAAATGGGCGGCGGTTCGGTCCGTATCCACCGCGCTGACGTGCAGCAAAAAGTGTTTGACGCTTTGAAGATCACACCCGAAGAAGCCCAGCTCAAATTCGGCTTCTTGCTCGACGCCCTGCAATACGGCGCACCGCCCCACGGCGGCTTGGCCTTCGGTCTGGACCGCATCGTCACCTTGATGACCGGTGCCGAGTCCATCCGCGACGTGATTGCTTTCCCCAAGACCCAACGCGCTCAGTGTTTGCTCACGCAAGCGCCAAGCCCCGTGGACGAGAAGCAACTGCGCGAATTGCACATTCGCTTGCGCAATGTGGACGCGGTCAAGGCCTGATCAGCCCTGACGCTTTCAAGCCAGACGCCACCTTCGGGTGGCGTTTTGCTTGGGTGCGCCCAGCATGGGCGCACACCTGCGGGTGCAAGTCCCGCTGCGAGCTGGTCACAGTGAGCAAAGTGAAGCGCAACTGCGTGAGGGCGACCGAGCGTGGGAAGGAAGCGTGGAGCGTAAAT
>NZ_NESL01000015.1 GCF_003063435.1 Limnohabitans sp. 2KL-1
GATTTACGCTCCACGCTTCCTTCCCACGCTCGGTCGCCCTCACGCAGTTGCGCTTCACTTTGCTCACTGTGACCAGCTCGCAGCGGGACTTGCACCCGCAGGTGTGCGCCCATGCTGGGCGCACCCATGAAAAAAGGCCTTGCCGGTGAGGGCAAGACCTTATTGATGGCCTCAAACTCCAGGGCTTGAACCCCTGGGGATGGATCAACCGCGTGTGATTTTCAGCACGCGGGTGCCGCCACGCTTGCCTGCAGGGCCTTCGCCTGCAGCGTGGGGTTTGAAGTTGCTGGCACCAAACTGCTTGGGACCACGGGCGAACTTGTCACCTGCAGCGCCGCGTGGAGCCGGGCGGGCAGCATTGCGGTTGTCGCCGCCACGCTCTTCCCAGCGGCCACCTTGACGTGGACCGTCCTGACGGGCGTCTTGGCGAGGGGCAGGGCGGCTATCGCCGCGGTCCCAAGGGTGGGCTGGTGCAGCGCGTTGCTCAAAACGATCACCGCCGCGGTTGTCACCACGGGGCGCGTCAAAACGGCCACCTTCTTTGCGCTGGTCGAAGCGGGGTTCGCTGCGCTGCTCAAAACGGGGCTGTTCATCGCGGAAGTTGCCACGTGGTGCGCGGTTGTCGAAACCACCGCCACCATGGTCGCGGTCACGGTTGCCACCGAAGTCGCGGCCACCAGGGGCGGGACGACCACCACGGAAACCACCACCTGCGTTGGCGTAGTTGCGTTCGCCGCCAAAGCGGTCACCGCCACGGCCCATGGGCTTGCGCGCTTCAGGCATGCGCACTTTGGGTTCGAGGCCTGGAATCACTTCGGCTTTGAAGGGCTGGCGTGTGTAGGACTCGATGTCACCGATCTTGCGGCGGTCACGGATTTCGGCAAACGTCACGGCCAAGCCATCGCGACCTGCACGGCCAGTGCGGCCAATGCGGTGGGTGTAGTCTTCGGCCTTCATCGGCAAGCCGAAGTTGAAGACGTGGGTGATGGTGGGCACGTCGATGCCGCGGGCGGCCACGTCGGTGGCGACCAGAATCTGGACTTGGCCATTGCGCAAAGCCATCAGGCGGCGGTTGCGCATGCCCTGGCTCAAAGCACCGTGCAGGGCCACAGCCGAGAAGCCGTCTTGCTGCAGGTCGGCGGCCAGGCCGTCGCACTCGATTTGGGTGCTGGAGAACACGATGGCTTGGTCGATCGTGGCGTCACGCAACCAGTGGTCGAGCATCTGGCGCTTGTGCTGGGCGTTGTCGGCCCAGAACAGCACTTGCTTGATGTTGTTGTGCTTTTCTTGCGGGTTGTCGATCTGGATTTTCTGGACCGAAGAACCACCGTCGTGCATCACGCGCATGGCCAGTTGCTGAATGCGCGGTGCAAACGTCGCACTGAACATCATGGTCTGGCGACGTTGGCTGGTCATGTCGTTGATGTCAGCCAGGTCGTCCGAGAAGCCCAGGTCGAGCATGCGGTCGGCTTCGTCCACCACCAGGAATTGCACTTGGTCCAGCTTGATTTGCATGGAGCGTTGCAGGTCGAGCAGACGGCCAGGGGTGGCCACAACCAGGTTGGCGTTTTGCAGCTTGGCAATTTGCAACTGGTAAGGAATACCGCCGACCACGTTGGCCACGCGCAGACCGCGTGTGTGCTTGACCAGCTCGATGGCGTCTTGCGCGACCTGTTGGGCCAATTCACGGGTGGGGCACAGGATCAGGGCGCCAGGGGTTGGGGCCTTGAAGTTGCGTGGGTTGGTCGGGTCTTTGCGTTTGGAGCGCTTGGGAGCGGGTTCGCCCTTGGCGGCTGCGTCGGCGCAGGCCTGGTCGAACTCAGCGCGCTCAGCGGCTTCCTGTTCGGCCATTTGCTGAATCAGGGTGTGCAGCACGGGCAGCAAGAAGGCGGCGGTTTTGCCGCTGCCGGTCTGGCTGGAAACCATCAGGTCGGTGTAGCCGTTGGACTTGCCGTCTTTGGAACCGCCAGCAGTTGGCAAAGCCAAAGGAATGGCGCGCAGTTGCACGGCAGTGGGCTGGGTGTAACCCAGATCGGCCACGGCTTGCACCAGTTCCGGGGCCAGGCCCAGTTCAACGAAACCGTTGGGCACGTCGGCGACGGCTTCAACTTCTTCGGCTGCTTCAGTTGTGACTTCAGCTGCAGGCTCGGGGGTGATTTCGGCCGCTGCGGCGACCATGATTTCAGTGGCCATATTGGTCGCAGCGGGTTGTGCAGGCGACTCAGTGGCGATGGATGTGATTTCGGCAGGCGACAAGTCGTCCTGCACTGTGTTCAAAGTGTCGGTCATGTGTGTATAAAAAACTCGCACGGAACAACGACTGCCAACAGAGATCTGTTGCATGGGGTCGTCAGCACCGCAAGGTTGAAAAAACATCAACCATCAAACGGTGCTCGCGAGGGGCGCTGGGCGTGGAGCCTGGCCGCTGTGAGTGACCCTATCGTTGGGTCAAGGCATGAAGGGAGATGTATGAATTGCCGCACCAGTGTGCAGCAAGCTCATGATTATGGCACGGATCAGGAAAAAGCGCTAGGGTTTTCCCTGAAAAATCACAAACGAATGAAATGCTCGCGGTAATGCGCCAGTTCGTCGATGGATTCATGCACATCGGCCAGGGCGGTGTGCTTTTGCTGCTTCTTGAAGTTGGCATACACCTCGGGCTTCCAGCGGCGGGACAGTTCCTTGAGGGTGCTCACGTCCAGGTTGCGGTAGTGGAAAAACGCTTCCAGCTTGGGCATGAACTTGACCAGAAAACGCCTGTCCTGGCTGATGGTGTTGCCGCACAGGGGTGAGCTGTTTTTGGGCACGTACTTTTTCAGAAAGGCCAGAATCTGTTCTTCGGCATCGGCTTCGCTGGTGGTGGAGGCCTTGACCTTGTCGATCAGCCCACTCTTGCCGTGGGTGCCCTTGTTCCACTTGTCCATCTGGTTCAGCAATTCGTCGCTTTGGTGGATCACCAGCACCGGGCCTTCGATACGCGGTGTCAGGTGCGGGCCGGTCACGATCACAGCGATTTCCAGCAGGCGTTCTTTTTCCGGGTCCAGGCCCGTCATTTCGCAATCGATCCAGACCAGGTTCTGGTCGGATTTGGCCAATTCAGGCACTTCAGGAGAGGTGGGTGTATTCGCTTCAGACATCCTGAGATTGTCGCCGATGACGCCCCGTGCATTCTTGCGCAACTACACCTGTGCCAGCTGCACCCGTGCAGGCGCATCCGCTGGCTTGGCCTTGCTGACGACGCTCAGATCGGGCCGCTTCTACAATCGGCGCATGAATCCTTCTTTGACTTTGACCCTGACTTTGGTCGTGGCCTTGCTGGCGCATGTGGCGCTCAAGTTCTGGCTCAATGCCCGCCAGGTGCGGCATGTGGCCCGCCACCGCGATGCGGTGCCTGTGTCTTATGCTGGCACGGTCTCTTTGGCAGACCATCAAAAAGCCGCCGATTACACCCTCGCCAAAGCTCGCCTTTCGCAAATCGACATCGCACTCGATGCGGCGGTTTTGCTGGGCTGGACATTGCTGGGCGGGCTGGATGCACTCAACCAGTTGCTTCTGGATTGGATGGGGCCGGGTATGGCGCAGCAAATCGCGCTGGTGCTGGGTTTCACGTTGGTGGGGGGGCTGATCGGCTTGCCCTTGTCGCTCATGCAAACTTTTGGCGTAGAGCAGCGATTTGGCTTCAACAAAATCACGCCCGCCTTGTGGTTCGCCGACATGGCCAAGGGACTGGTGCTGGGTCTGGCGCTGGGCTTGCCGCTTTTGTGGGTGGTGCTGTGGCTCATGCAAGCCGGGGGCCAGTGGTGGTGGCTGTGGGCCTGGGGCGTGTTGGTGGGCTGGCAGCTGTTTTTGATGGCCATTGCCCCCAACGTGATCATGCCGCTGTTCAACAAATTCACGCCCTTGGAAGACGAGTCGCTCAAGGCCCGCGTGCAGGCCCTGATGCAGCGTGCAGGCTTCACCGCCAAAGGTTTTTTTGTGATGGACGGCAGCCGCCGATCGTCACACTCCAATGCGTTCTTCACAGGCTTTGGGGCCAGCAAGCGCGTGGTGTTTTTTGACACCTTGCTCAAGCAGCTGAGCCTGGCCGAAATGGAAGCGGTGTTGGCCCATGAGCTGGGTCACTTCAAGCACAAGCACATCGTCAAGATGATGGTGATCAACTTTGCCATGACACTGGCAGGCTTGGCGCTGCTGGGCTGGCTGGCGCAGCAAGTCTGGTTTTACACGGGCCTGGGCGTGATGCCCAACTTGTCGGGCAGCAACGATGCGCTGGCACTGGTCTTGTTCATGCTGGTCACACCTGTGTTCACTTTGTTCTTTGCGCCTGTGTCTTCATGGCGCTCGCGCCAGCAAGAGTTCGAGGCCGATGCCTATGCGGTGTTGCAAACACCGGGCAAGGACTTGTCTTCGGCCTTGCTCAAGCTCTACCAGGACAACGCCTCTACCTTGACGCCAGATCCTTGGTACGTGAAGTTTTATTACTCGCACCCCCCGGCCAGCGAACGTTTGCTGAGGATGAAAACCGCATGAGCACTTCGGATATTCGCGCCCTCAAACCGACCGAGGTGATCATGGCGCTTGGCCAGATTCCGGGCTGGCGTTTGTCGGGCGATGGCGAAAACGTTGCCATCGAAAAAACCTTTGAATTCGCCCAACACACGCACGCTTTGCTCTTCGTCAACAGCGTGGGCTGGTTGTCTGAAAAGCTCAACCACCACCCCGAACTGGTGTTGACCTACAAACGTTGCGTGGTGCGCTGGAACACGCACGATGTGCGTGGTTTGAGCCGACTCGACTTCGAGGCCGCCACCCAGACCGACGCCTTGTTACCGGCATGATGCGGCATGAATAAACCCAAAGCGCGCACAGCCTTGCCCCCAGCCCACGATTTGGAGCCGGGGCTGGTCGTGGCCACCTATGGCCGCCATTGCCTGGTGGAGACGCCCGAAGGCCGACGCCTCATTTGCCACCCCCGGGGCAAGAAAAACCAGGTGGTGGTGGGCGACCAGGTGCTCTGGCAAATCGCAGGCGACGAGGGCAGCATCGAAAAACTGCAAGAGCGCCGCAACCTGTTTTACCGGCAAGACGAAATCCGCACCAAATCCTTTGCCGCCAATCTGGACCGCGTGCTGATCCTGATCGCGGCCGACCCCGAGTATTCGGAAAGTCAGCTTTCGCGCGCCCTGGTGGCCGCCGAAGCCGAGCGCATCACACCCATCATTGCGCTCAACAAAAGCGATCTGGCCCAGCCCTTTGCCCAAGCTTGGGAGCGCTTGGCCCCTTACCGCTCCATGGGCTACAGCGTGATGCCCATCAGCCTGAGCCCGCGCAGCCCGGTGGCCGACGATGGCGTGTCCGCCTTGTGTGCGCATTTACAAGGACTGACGACGCTGGTATTGGGGCCGTCAGGCAGTGGCAAAAGCACACTCATCAACCGCTTGGTGCCCGATGCGCAGGTGGAAACCGGCGAAATTTCGCTGGCCCTGAACTCGGGCAAACACACCACGACCAGCACGCGTTGGTACTGGGTGCCCGCGCTCGATGGGTTTGCTGAAAAGGGTGCTGCACGCACGGCCTTGATCGATTCACCCGGCTTTCAGGAGTTTGGCCTGCACCACATCGAGCCCACACGCCTGGCAGACTGCATGCCCGATTTGCGCAAGCATCTGGGGGGCTGCAAGTTTTACAACTGCACGCATTTGCATGAACCCGGTTGTGCAGTGCTGGCGCAGGTGGAAACCGAGCAAAGTCCCGGCACCATCAGCGTGCGGCGTCACCGCATTTATGCACAGTTGTTTGAGGAGTTGAGCCAGCAGCGCTGGTGAAACCGATGCCGAACAAGGAACGGTGCAGGTTCCCGTGCTGCCATGTTGGCGTCGCTCGGTTTTAGCCCATCAAATTGGCCATGGTCAGTAGCGCAATCAGCACCAGCCACATGATCACAGTGCGCCAAACCAGTCCGACCACTTGCGCGAAATGGGCGACATCCGGAGCTCTGCCCGGTGTGCTGGTGCCCCCCGGCGTTTGCGGACTGTCTTTTTGATCGTTGTGGGGCTGCAAGGCCGCACCACCCAGACGGATGTTGATGGCACCTGCCGTGGCAGCCAAAATCACGCCATCGTTGTCTTCCGGGAAGTTTTGTGCGTGGTTGCGCCAGCCATCCATCGCATCTTCAAAACTGCCCACAATCGCAAACCCAAGCGCTGTCATGCGTGAAGGCAGCCAATCCATGGCCAGCCATGCCCGTGCGGCCACAGAACGCAGCACATCGCTGCCCAGCGGTCCTTCGTGGGTGGACTGTTGCCATTTGCGTTGCGCAAACTCGGTCAGGCGGTAAAGCACCGCGCCAACGGGGCCCAGCCCGATGATGGACAACGCGGCATACCAAAAGAACACCCCGAACACATGGCGGTGTGCCGCGATCACCGAATACTCGATCACATGTCGCACGATTTCGCTGCGCGGAATTTGTCCTACGTGCACTTGCTGCCATTGGGCCAGCAACTCGCGTGCCTTGTCTTCGTCTGCGCTTTCCAAGGCTTCGCGTATGCCTGTGAAATGGTGACTGAATTGCCTGAAACCCAAGGTGGTGTAGAGCAGCGCGACGTTCCACAAGGCCGCAAACAACCAGCCCAGACTGAACTCCAAAATCCAATGCGCCAACATGACCAGCACAGCGGGTGCCACCACGGTGATGCACCAGGTGATCCATGCTTGCTGTCGTGTGCCTGCATCAAAGGTTCTGGCCACCCAGCTCGCCCAACGCTCGGTGGTCACAAAAATCAGGTTGTTGTTCTTGAGTGGTCGGGCTTGCTCCAGCACCAAGGCCAACAAAATGGCAAAAAAACTCATGAGGTCCTCAAGGGGCTGGGTTGACCACTAAAAAGCGGTAAAAATTGCGGAGCATGGCGGCTGTAGCCCCCCAGATGAAGTGTTCTATGGTCACGACATCGCCATTGGGCATGGTGCGGTTTTCCTGATAAGGCATGGAAAACCATTGTCTGCTGGCACCTTGCCAATCATGGTGGTGGCGGCGGTGGTTAGCCGGGTTCATCAAAAAAGACAGGGGTACTTCGAACACATCATCTACTTCATCGTGGTTGGGTCTGAGTTCAAAGCCGGTTGAGACCAGGCCAATCACGGGGGTGACCCAAAATGCGGTGCCTGTCACATAGACCGGCAATTCGCCGACGACTTGTACATGATGCGGGTGCAGACCCACTTCCTCATGTGCCTCTCTCAGGGCTGTTGCACGGACATTGGCATCTTCGGGATCCACTTTGCCACCTGGAAACGCGACTTGTCCTGAATGTGTGGACATGTGAGCGGCACGCCGTGTCAGTAAAACGGTGGACTGCCGAAGATCGTCACCACGCATCACGATGGGGATCAAGACAGCGGCCTTTGCAGGTTGACGATTTGAAAAGGACGGCTCACGCTCTATTTCCGGTCGCCAGTCAGGTGGGTGCTTGAAACGTGTTTTCAAAGCATCCGGGTGCCAATGAGAACAGGGCACTGCAGGCAAATCGTGATCGATTCGCCAAACAGGAACATCGCGGGGATCAAAAGTCAAAGTGGTGGACACAGGTGTGATTTATAACCGACCCGGGCACTTGGCACACGGAGCGGACTGTTGGCGATGAATGAGATCTTCGACACGGTCATCAGCAAGTGATGGCCCTGCGTTCATGTCGAGGCCTTAAAATCATGTCAGCTGTGTTTTTTTGCAGCTGTATGGTTTTTCTATATTGATTTAGGTTTACTCATGAAGCGCGATTATTTTCCCCAAGATTCACGTTCCGATCGCCGTTTTGGCGAGCACCGAAGTGGCACCTGCATGGCCTTGATTGATGGCCGCTTTCTGATCTGGTTGGCTCAGCAGGGGGCCATGGGTGCCACTGGCGAGTCGGTCAATCGCCAAGGACTGCTGAGCTTGTTGTCTCAGGCCCTGACCCAATCGGCGCTCGATGTCGATTTGAAACGCATTTACTGGTACAGCGACCGTTCCGATGGGCTGGTCATTGATGACCAGATCGTGCGTCTGGTGCAGGCCCACGACGCCGACGGCGGTGCCTCTTTGCTGCGCTCGCTGGGTCATGACCTCAAACAACTGGCCGAACACCACGCCTGTGACCATGTTCTTGTGGCCAGTGACGATGAACGATTTTTGGCCACCATCGATGAAGCCCAACTCAGTGGACTGAGTGTGCACCTGCTGGCCGATGAGTCGGCTCGCAACATGCCTCAGATGGTGCGTACCGATCCGGGTTGGGCCCGTTTGCTGGCCCAGGCTGATCGCCGTGTGGTGGTCAACTCGCAGGCTTTGGCCGATATGCTGCAAGGCAAAATGCCCTCTGGCATGGGCTTGGCGGTGGAGGATGTGGAGGAATTGCGCAAATCAATGCACGAGGTCATCACGGGTTGGTGGGCCGAAGAGCCGGAAGATTTGCGTGAGGACCTGCGTGACGCGCTACAAATCAGCCGAGGGATCCCGCAAGAAGTGGACCGCCAATTGCTGCTGCGCATGCGCCAGCGTCTGGCCCGTGCACTGAGCTTGCCTGAGAAAAAAATGCTGCGTGAAACCCTTCGTCATGTGGTGACCGAACCTGCTGTGCCTGCTGAACTGCAGGCCGACAGTTTGACACCCGACACCGACGCGTAACCCCCGTGAATTCGGGCACGGCCCCCCTGTCTGAGTTGTGGGCCCAAAAGGCCTATGTCCGCTTTTTGCTGGCCAGGGTCAGTGGGCTGACTGCCAACCAGATGCTCATGGTGGCGGTGGCTTGGCACATGTATGACCTCACGTCCAGTGCATGGGACCTGGGGTTGGTCGGTCTCTTTCAATTCATGCCTGCGTTGCTGGTTGCCTTGCCTGCAGGGCATGTGGTCGACAAATTTCACAGGGGGCGAATTTTTGCCCTGTGTGTGTTTGTACAAGCACTGGTGGCCGTTTTGCTGCTGGCATCGATTGAATGGCAATTCGCTTCGCGTGCATTGATTCTGGCAGTCTCTGTGGTGCTGGGCACGACCCGGGCGTTTCAGATGCCTGCCCAGCAAGCCCTCACACCCACGTTGGTGCCCATGCATTTGCTGCCCCGTGCAGTGGCGCTCAGCTCGGGGAGTGTGCAAGTGGCCATCATCGCAGGCCCCGCATTGGGCGGCATCCTTTACGCCCAAGGGGCGGGCATCGTTTATTTGACGGCCGCAGGGATGTTGCTGGCGGCCGCGCTCCTGAGCCTGTTCGTTCGCTATGCACACCGCCCATCCACGCAAGCGGCTACGTTGCAGCATCTGCTGGCCGGGCTGGTGTTTGTCTGGCGTCACAAAGTGCTGTTGGGTGCGACATCGCTGGACATGTTTGCCGTGTTGCTGGGTGGGGCCACGGCCTTGCTGCCTATTTATGCCCGCGACATTTTGCATGTGGGCCCGCAGGGGCTGGGGGTGTTGCGGGCTGCACCTGCGGTGGGGGCTTTGCTCATGTCGTTGGCGCTGACCCGCTGGCCCCTTGACCGGCATGTGGGCCGCAGGCTGTTGATGGCGGTGGCTGTGTTCGGTCTGGCCACCGTGGCATTTGGTTTGTCGCACAGTTTTTGGCTGTCGGTAATCGCCTTGGCTGTGACCGGTGCTGCCGATAACATCAGCGTGGTGGTGCGCTTGACCGTGATGCAGCTGGAAACCCCCGATGAAATGCGCGGTCGGGTGGCGGCCGTCAATTCCATTTTCATTGGGGCATCCAACCAGCTGGGTGAATTTGAATCGGGCACCGTGGCCGCATTGTGGGGTCCGGAGTTTTCCGTGGTCAGCGGGGGCTTGGGGACGGTGCTGGTTGCTGCGGCATGGTTGCGGCTGTTTCCGGGTTTGGCGCGACGGGATCGGCTGCGGGCCTGATTCAGCATACCGTTGTCATTCTGCGGGTGTTGTGGGCCGGCAAGCTGGTGCTGGTGGCACTGAATGTGCTGGCCGGTACATTCTGACTGCACAAAAAAGCCCTGAAGCTTGCGCATCAGGGCTTGTTGTGAGTGGTGCCGGAGAGATGAATCGAACACCCGACCTTCTCATTACGAATGAGCTGCTCTACCGACTGAGCTACACCGGCTTAACCTTGAAAATTATACCTTTGCGTGGTAGCTGGTCAGGCGGTCCACTTCGTTTTTGGAGCCGAGGATGACGCTGACGCGTTCGTGCAATTGGCCGGGTTTCAGGTCCAGGATGCGCTCTTTACCGTTGGTCGATGCACCACCGGCTTGCTCGATGAGCCAGCTCATCGGGTTGGCTTCGTACAGCAGGCGCAGCTTGCCGGCTTTGTGCGGTTCGCGCTTATCCCAGGGGTACATGAACACACCGCCACGGGTCAGGATGCGGTGCACGTCGGCCACCATGCTGGCGATCCAGCGCATGTTGAAGTCTTTGCCGCGCGGGCCTTCTTTGCCCTGCAAGCATTCGTCAATGTAGCGGCGCACGGGTTCGTCCCAGTGGCGCATGTTGCTCATGTTGATCGCAAACTCTTTGGTGTCGGCTGGCACCTGCACGTTTTCTTGCGTGAGCACAAAAGAGCCCTGCTCGCGGTCAAGTGTGAACATCGCCACGCCATCGCCCACGGTGAGCACCAGGGTGGTTTGCGGGCCATACACGCAGTAACCTGCGGCCACTTGCTGGTTGCCCGGTTGCAAGAAGTCTTGCTCGGTCACGCCTTGGCTGCCTTCGGCTTTTTTGAGCACGCTGAAGATGGTGCCGATGCTGACGTTGACGTCGATGTTGGACGAGCCATCGAGTGGATCAAACAGCAGCAGGTATTCGCCTTGTGGGTAGCGGTTGGGCACCAGATAGATGCTGTCCATCTCTTCAGACGCCATGGCGGCCAGATGCCCGCCCCATTCGTTGGCTTCGAGCAGCACTTCGTTGGCGATGATGTCGAGCTTTTTCTGCACTTCACCTTGCACGTTCTCGCTTTCGGCGCTGCCCAGCACACCACCCAAAGCGCCTTTGTTGACGGCGTGACTGATGCTTTTGCAGGCGCGGGCGACCACTTCGAGCAGCAAGCGCAAGTCGGCCGGGATGTGGCCTTTGTCGCGTTGCTGCTCCACCAAGTAGCGGGACAGGGAAATTTTGCTGCTCATGTTCGTTCCTTGGGTTCGGGTGCGGTCAATGACTGCTCAATGCGCGGCTGATCACTTCGCGCACGTCATTGCTGAGGTCGGCCTTGGCGGCCACGCGTTCGACCGCCACGCGGGCCGCGCTGCGGTAG
The DNA here is from genome assembly GCF_003063435.1 of Limnohabitans sp. 2KL-1. GTDB lineage: Bacteria > Pseudomonadota > Gammaproteobacteria > Burkholderiales > Burkholderiaceae_C > Limnohabitans_A. Next base: position 11,246 of record NZ_NESL01000015.1, read on the forward strand.
GGCTCGGCCAGGCGGCTCCAGCGGTCCATGGCGCGAGCCAAGCGGGCGGCCACTTGCGGGTTGATGGCGTCCAGGGCCAGCACTTGCTCGCTCCAGAACACATAGCCCGCCGCGTCGGCGCGGTGAAAGCCTGCCGGGTTGGCGCTGCAATAGCTGAAGATCAGGCTGCGGGCGCGGTTGGGGTTGCGCAGGCTGAAGTCAGGGTGCTGCATCAGCTGGCGCACACGCGGCAGGATGTCGCCAGCACGGTCAGGCGCACCGGCTTGCAGGGCAAACCATTTGTCGATGACCAGCGCTTCGTGTTGGAACAGCTTGTGGAAGTGGGCCAGCGCATCTTGCGCCAGGGCATGGCCGCTGACTACCAGCGCCGACAAGGCGTTGAAACGGTCGGTCATGTTGCCCGCGTCCTTGAACTGCTGGTACACACGGCCGGGCGTGACGGCGTCGCCGCTTTGCACAGCAGCGATGCACAGCATGGTCATGGCCAGACCCGCCAGCGCGCGGCGGCCGCATGACTTGGCATCGGGGGAGTAGGCACCATTGTTCTTGTGGGCATCCCAAGCCCATTGCCAGTCGGCTTGCAGGGCGGTGGCCAATTGCACGCGCATGGTTTCGCGCAGGGCGTGCACGCGCTGCGGGTCCACCACATCGAGCTGGTCGGCGATGTAGTTTTCTGAGGGCAGGGTGAGCGCCAAGTCTTTAAACGCAGCGTCCAGGCCGGGGTGGCGCAGCACGTTGCGCAGGGCTTGCACCAGGGCGTCGGACAACACGGGCAGGCCGGTCACGTCTTTGTTTTGCTGGATGGCATCCAAGGCGCTTTGCAACATCAGCCGCTGACCGGCTTCCCATTGGTTGAAAGGGTCGCTGTCGTGCGCCAGCAAGATCAGCAGGTCATCGGCGTTCAGGCCGTCTTCGAGCACAACCGGGGCGCTGAAACCCCGCAGCAACGAAGGCACGGGCGCACTGTCGATATTGACAAAGGTGTAGCGGGCGCTGGCCTCGGTCAGCACCAGCGTTTGCTGCGTCATTGAGTCGCTCGCACCGACCATCTGCAGGGGCAGGGCCTGGCCGTCGCGGCTGAGCAAGCCCAGGGTGACGGGTATGACAAACGGGGCTTTGTTCGACTGGTCGGGTGTGGTCGGGCAGCTTTGGCTGAGCGTCAGGGTGTAAGTGCGCTCGGCGGCGTTGTATTCACCTGTTGCTTGCAGTCGCGGCGTGCCCGCCTGGCTGTACCAGTGCTTGAACGTGCTCAGGTTGTTGGCCAGTGCCGAGCCGGGGTTGGCATCGGCAATCGCTTGCGCAAAGTCGTCGCAGGTCACGGCCTGACCATCGTGGCGCTCAAAGTAGAGCTTCATGCCTTGGGCAAAACCGTCGCGGCCTAGGCTGTCGGTGGGCGTGGCCACCAGCGTTTGCATCATGCGAACGACTTCAGAGCCTTTTTCGTAGATGGTGACGGTGTAGAAGTTGTTGATTTCGACGTAACTGTCAGGGCGCACGGGGTGTGCCATGGGGCCAGCATCTTCGGCAAACTGCACGGTGCGCAGCACGCGCACGTCTTCGATGCGCTTGACGGCACGGGCGCTGGTGTCGCCTGCCATGTCCTGGCTGAATTCCTGGTCGCGGAAGACGGTGAGGCCTTCTTTGAGTGAGAGCTGAAACCAGTCGCGACAGGTGATGCGGTTGCCGGTCCAGTTGTGGAAATACTCATGGCCCACGACGGATTCGATGTTGCCGAAATCCATGTCGGTGGCGGTGGCCGGGTTCGCCAACACGTATTTGGTGTTGAAGATGTTCAGGCCCTTGTTTTCCATCGCGCCCATGTTGAAGTCGCTGGTGGCGACGATCATGAAGCGTTCCAGGTCCAGCGGCAGGCCAAATCGGGCCTCGTCCCAGGCCACGCTGGCCATGAGCGAGTTCATCGCGTGCTCGGTCTTGTCCAGGTCGCCGGGGCGCACAAAGACTTGCAGCAAATGCTCTTTGCCGGAGCGGCTCAGGATGCGCTGCTCACGCGCCACCAGCTGACCGGCCACCAGGGCGAACAAATAGCAGGGCTTTTTGTGCGGATCAATCCACTTGGCAAAGTGACGGCCATCCTCCAGCGCGCCTTGCTCGACCAGGTTGCCATTGCTCAGCAGCACCGGGTACTTGGCCTTGTCGGCGCGCAGCGTGACGGTGTAGCTGGCCATCACGTCCGGGCGGTCCAGGAAATAGGTGATGCGGCGAAAACCTTCTGCCTCGCACTGCGTGAAGAACGAGTCGTTGCTGACGTACAGGCCCATCAGCTGGGTGTTTTTCTCGGGGTTGCACGTGGTGAAGATTTCCAGATCAAAGGCATCAGGGCCTTCGGGCAGGTTCTCCAGCACCAGCTGATTGCCGTCCATCTTGAACGAGGTGCCGCCGCCGTTGACCAGCACGCGGGCCAGGTTGAGGTCTTCGCCGTCCAGGCGCAGCGGCTGGGCCGCCACGTCGGGGTTGCGGCGCAGGCGCATTTTGTTGAGCACGCGGGTTTTTGTGGGGTCGAGGTCGAACGTCAGATCGACCGTGTCGATCCAGAAGGCCGGGGCGGCATAAGCTTCCCGGTGAATCGCGGTGGGTTGTCCTTCACGCATCACTAACTCCGTTTTGTTTGCGGTCTGACCGGGTCAGAGGCCTTGTTTCAGTGAGGCTTCGATGAACGCATCCAAGTCGCCATCGAGCACCTTTTGGGTGGCCGAAATCTCGACGTTGGTGCGCAAATCCTTGATGCGGCTGTTGTCCAGCACATAGCTGCGGATCTGGTGACCCCAGCCCACATCGGTCTTGGTGTCTTCCAGCTTTTGCTGCTCTTCCAGGCGCTTGCGCATCTCGAAGTCGTACAGGCGCGAGCGCAGGCGTTGCCAGGCCACATCGCGGTTGCTGTGTTGGCTGCGGCCGTCTTGGCACTGCACCACGATGCCCGTGGGGATGTGGGTCAGGCGCACCGCCGAGTCGGTCTTGTTGATGTGCTGACCGCCCGCGCCGCTGGCACGGAAGGTGTCTGTGCGCACGTCCGACGGGTTGATGTTGATCTCGATCGAGTCGTCGATCTCGGGATACACAAACAGCGATGCAAAAGACGTGTGGCGGCCACCTGATGAGTCAAACGGGCTTTTGCGCACCAGGCGGTGCACGCCAGTTTCGGTGCGCAACAGGCCAAAGGCGTATTCGCCCTCGATCTTGATGGTCGCGCCCTTGATGCCTGCGGTGTCGCCCGGGGTTTCGTCTTCCACGGTGGCCTTGAAGCCTTTGCGTTCGGCATATTTGATGTACTGGCGCAGCAGCATGCTGGCCCAGTCGCAGGCTTCGGTGCCACCGGCACCGGCCTGGATGTCGACAAAACAGTTGAGCGGATCGGCCTCGTGGCGGAACATGCGGCGAAATTCGAGGTCTTCGACCAGAGCAGTCAGTTTGGCGGCTTCAGCTTCGATGGTCAGCAAGCCATCGTCATCGCCTTCTTCCTTGCTCATCTCAAAGAGTTCAAGGTTGTCGGCCAATTCGCTTGTCAGGTTGGTGATGGTCACCACCACGCCGTCGAGGGCTTTTTTCTCTTTGCCCAGTTCTTGGGCTTTTTTGGGGTCGTTCCAGACCGTGGGATCTTCGAGCGATGCGTTGACGGTTCTCAGCCGTTCAGATTTGGCATCGTAGTCAAAGATACCCCCGTAACTCGTGGGTACGAGCGGTCAGGTCTGTGAGGGATGCGCCGATTTGGTTGATGCGTTCTGCGTCCATGGGGAATGTGTCCGGTTCGGTAAACCAGGCATTTTCTCATGAGTTGACCCAGCACGGGCCGCAGCTGTGGCTTAAAACTTCCGTCCGTAAGAGAACATCAGGCCCGCATTGCCCAGCACTTTCATTTGCACTGAGTCGTGCGCGTTGAAGTTGTAGCCCACCGAAGGGATGATGGCCGGCGAAAAACCACCGTGGTTGAGCGGCACTTTGTCTTTGTATTGGCCCACGTAGCCGTACAGGATGCCTGCGGTCACTTTGACAAACAAACGGGGGTTGCCCAGCAGATGGTCAAATTCCTGGCCCACGTAAACATAGACGGAGGGCTGGCCAAACGAGTTGCTGAACAGGGCGACACCGCAAAAACGGTTGCCGGGCACTTGCTCATCCATGGCCGCCAGCACCACCGGTTTGTGCTCCGGGTTATGGCTCCAGTGGAGGGTGTAGGGCGAGAACGTGAATTCACCCCGGTGCGTGGGCTCGGGTGCGCCCTTTACTTCGATAAAAGAGGGGCAATAACGGTCAGGAGACTGGGCATGCGCCGCAGGCAGTGCACCCAGCAGGGACGCCAGCAGGCCGATCAGGGAGAAGGAGAAGAAACGCACAGACAAGGCCCGTTCAAATGGAATGCGGCGGATTTTAGACCGGAAGCATTCAGCCGCCATTCAGCGGGAACACGGTCTTCAGGCCAGAAACTGCTCCAGCATCCGCGCCAGGTCTTGCGGCTGGTCGTGGTGCAGCATGTGCCCGGCGTCCTGGATCACCGCGATCTGCACCTGTGGCACGGCTTTGAGGCGTTCGTGGTATTCGTCCAGCGTGTATTGCTTTTTCCACCACTGGCCGAGCGAGTCGTCCGAGGCCTCGACCGCCAGCACCGGGGCGGTGATGCGGCGGTACATCTCCAGCGTTTCTTCTACATGAAAAAGATAGGGGTTGATGACCTTGTGGGCCGCATCGCCCAGGATGCGCCACTGGCCATCGGCACCCGGGCGCGCCCAGTGCTGTGCCAGCCAGTTGGCTTTGTCGGGCCCCAAGCGTCGGTTGGTTTTCATCAAGCGCGCCGCCACGCCCGCTGCGTCGGCATAGGTTTTGAGGTCCTTGTCGCCCTGGCGCTGGGCCTTGAGTTCGTCGAGCCACTGGCCCATGCGACCCGGGGCCTGCGATGGCCGGGTGGCGGCCATGCCAAAGCCCTCGAGGTTGACCAGGCGGCGGATGCGCTCGGGGCGGCTGCCTGCGTACATCATCACCACATTGCCGCCCATGCTGTGGCCCACCAGATCGATGGTGCGGCCCGGGTACAGCACATCCAGCAGGGCGTCCAGATCGGCCAGGTAGTCGGGGAACCAGTAGCTGTCAGTGGGTGGGGTGTCGGTGAGGCCATAGCCGCGCCAGTCCATCGCGATGATGGGGCGCTGGCTGACAAAAGCCTCACTCAGCGCATCGACCATGAACTGGTAAGAGGCGGCCACATCCATCCAGCCGTGGGCCAGCACCAGCGGTGTGGCGTCGGATGCGCTGTCGCCCCAGTGACGGACGTGGTAGCGGCAGCCGCGCAGCGGCACCCAGGAGCTGGTGGAGGGGCGTTGAACTTCGTACATACTTTGAATCATAAGGAGACAACCGATGCCACGCAGTCACGCCCAAGACCCGCTTGTTGACCATTACCAGGCCTTGCACATCCGTTTTGGCTGGAAAGTGCCCAAGCGCTTCAACATGGCGCAGGCGTGTTGCGGGCGATGGGCGGCTGAACCTGCCACGGCACGGCATGTGGCCATACGGGAGCATGTGGCGGGGCAGGGCCTGGGCCGAAGCTGGACTTTTGGCCAGCTGCAAACCGCCGCCAACCGCTTGAGCAATGTGTTGCGGGCGCAAGGCGTGCAGCGCGGTGACCGGGTGGCGATTGTGCTGCCCCAGCGCTTTGAAACCGCCGTGGCCTACATGGCGGTGCTGCAAATGGGGGCGGTGGCCATGCCGCTGTCCATGCTGTTTGGCCCCGAGGCGCTGTCGTTTCGCATCAACGACAGCCAAGCGCGGGTGGCGGTGTGCGACGAATCGACACTTGACGCTTTGCGGCAAGCCCGGCCTGACTGCCCAGGATTGCAAACCCTGATCGGGGTGGGGCAGGCCGGGGCACTGGCCGACCTGGATTGCGCCCGCTCCATGCAGGCCAGTGAAAGCACCTTCAAGCCCGTGGCCACGTTGGCCGACGATCCGGCGGTGCTGATCTACACCAGCGGCACCACCGGCAACCCCAAGGGGGCACTGATTCCGCACAGGGCGCTGATCGGTAACCTCACGGGTTTTGTGTGCAGCCAGAACTGGTTCGGCTTTGACCCGTTTAAGGCCAATCGTCCGTCCCAAGCTGTGTTCTGGTCGCCCGCTGATTGGGCGTGGACGGGCGGCTTGATGGACGCTTTGCTGCCCAGCCTGTATTTCGGCCGCCCCATCGTGGCCTTCAACGGGCGCTTTTCGCCAGAAGTCGCGTTCGAGATTTTGCAAAGCCACAGCGTCACGCACACCTTTTTGTTCCCCACGGCGCTCAAGGCCATGATGAAGGCGGTGCCCGATGTGAAAGGCCGCTACCGCCTGAAACTGCAAGCCATGATGAGCGCGGGTGAAGCGGTGGGCGATGCGGTGTTTGGCTATTGCCAAGACCAGCTGGGCGTCACGGTCAATGAGATGTTCGGCCAGACCGAAATCAACTACGTGGTGGGCAACTGCACGCGCTTGTGGCCGGCCAAACCCGGCAGCATGGGCAAGGGCTACCCCGGGCACCGGGTGGCGGTGATCGACGAGGCGGGCCAGCTTTGCCCCGCAGGCACGCCTGGCGAGGTGGCCGTCAACCGTTTTGACGTGCACGGCCACCCCGATCCGGTATTCTTTTTGGGCTACTGGAACAACGACCAAGCCACGCAGGCCAAATACACGGGCGACTGGTGCCGCACGGGCGACATGGCCGTGGCCGACGAAGACGGCTACCTCTGGTACCAAGGCCGCACCGACGACATGTTCAAGGCGGCGGGTTACCGCATTGGCCCCGGCGAGATCGAGAACTGCCTGGTCAAACACCCGGCTGTGGCCAATGCTGCGGTGGTGCCCAAGCCCGACAAAGACCGTGGGGCGCTGGTCAAAGCCTATGTGGTCATGTCGCCTGACTGGTTGACCCGACGCCCTGGTGGCGCGAAGCAGGCGGCCTTTGACGACACGGTGCGCCAGGCGCTGCAAGCCCATGTGCGCGGCTTGCTGGCCCCTTATGAATACCCTAAAGAGATCGAGTTCATCGACCAGCTGCCCATGACCACCACCGGCAAGGTGCAGCGCCGGGTGCTGCGTCTGCAAGAAGAGGCGAGGTCTTTGGCGACAGAGCCACGGGCAGCCGCATGACAAAATAAGCAAACATCCGGTGGGTGCACCTGCACCCACCTTGCCAGATTTTTCCAACACAGGACATTTCCATGAAACTCGTTCAACTCGGTCAATCTGACCTGCAAGTCACGCCCATTTGCTTGGGCACCATGACGTTTGGTCAGCAGGTCAATGAAGCCGATTCGCACGCCATCCTGGACCGCTCGCTGGAAGCGGGCATCAACTTCATCGACACCGCCGAGATGTACGCCGTGCCGGCCACGGCCGAGACCTGCGGTGCCACCGAAACTTACATCGGCAACTGGTTTGCCAAAAACCCCGGTGCCCGCCAGAAGCTGGTGCTGGCCACCAAAGTGGCGGGCCCCTCGCGTGGCATGCCCTGGATCCGTGAAGGCGCGGGCATGACTGGCCAGGACATCCTGAAGTCGTGCGAAGGCAGCCTGCGCCGCCTGCAAACCGATGTGATCGACCTGTACCAAATCCACTGGCCCGAGCGCCATGTGCCCGCCTTTGGCATCACCTATTACGACCCGAGCAAGGACAAATCGGTCACGTCGATCCACGAACAACTCGAAGCCCTGGGCCAACTGGTCAAGGCGGGCAAGGTGCGCTACATCGGTTTGTCCAACGAAACCCCTTATGGCGTGCACGAGTTTGTGCGCCTGGCCGAGCAGCATGGCCTGCCGCGTGTGGCCACGGTACAAAACCCTTATGCGCTGGTCAGCCGCACTTACGACAACGGGCTCGATGAAACCTGCCACCGCCTGAACGTGTCCATGCTGGCTTATTCGCCGCTGGGCTTTGGTTTGCTGACGGGCAAATACGACAACATGGACCTGACCGGCCCACTGGTGCCCGATGGTGGTCGCATTGCCCGCTACGATTCGATGCGCAAACAGCGCTGGGGCCGCCCCGAGGCGCTGGCGGCTGCCCGCCGCTACAACCAGTTGGCGCGTGACAACGGCATGACCCCCACCCAAATGGCGCTGGCGTTTTGCTACCACCGCTGGAGCGTGACCAGCACCATCATTGGCGTGACCTCGCTGGCGCAATTCAATGAAGACCTGGCCGCCTGGAGCACCCAGCTGAGCCCGGAGGTGCTCAAGGCGATTGACGCGATCCGTTGGGAAATGCGCGACCCTGCCCTTTGATTTTTGTGGCGATGGCCAAGAAAGACAAAGTCAGTGAAACCCCGGCCACGGCGCTCTTGCGCCAGCAGGGGGTGAGCTTCACCGAGCATCCTTACGAGTATCTGGAGCATGGCGGCGCCCAGCACAGCGCCCAGATGCTGGGCATGGACCCGTTCAGCGTGGTTAAGACCCTGATCATGCAAGACCAGGACGCCAAGCCGCTGGTGGTGCTGATGCACGGCAACCGCAAGGTGTCCACCAAAAACCTGGCCCGCCAAGTGGGGCTCAAGTCGGTTGAGCCTTGTGCGCCCGAGGTGGCCAACCGCCACAGTGGCTATCTGGTGGGCGGCACCTCGCCGTTTGCCACGCGTCGCCAGATGCCGGTGTTCATTGAAGAAAGCATCCTGGCCTTGCCGCGCATCTGCATCAATGGCGGCAGGCGGGGTTATCTGGTGGGCATTGATCCGCAGGTGTGTGTGCAGCTGCTGGAGGCCAGGCCTGTCAACTGCGCGCTGGCAGAATGACGCCAGTTCAAAAACAAGGGAGATCCGGATGGAGATGTTGATTCAAGCGGGTGTGGTCCTGGCCAGTTATCTGGCAGGCTCGCTCAGTTTTGCGGTGATCGTCAGCCGACTGATGGGGCTGAACGACCCACGCAGCTACGGCAGCAAGAACCCCGGGGCCACCAACGTGCTGCGCTCGGGCAGCAAAAAAGCCGCCATTTTGACGTTGGTACTGGATGCCTTCAAGGGCTGGTTGCCTGTTGCGCTGGTGTTGGCCTATGGTCCTGAGCAAGGATGGGGTGCCGGCTTGGCTGCATGGGCAGGTCTGGCGGCATTTTTGGGCCACTTGTACCCGGTGTTTTTTGGCTTTGCCGGAGGTAAAGGCGTGGCCACGGCGGTGGGCGTGGTGGTGGGGGTCAATGGCACTCTTGCGCTGGCGGTTTTGCTGACCTTTGCCATCGTGCTGTATTTCAGCCGTTATGTTTCGCTGGCCTCCATGGTGGCTGCGGTGTTTGCCCCTGCGTTTTACCGGTTTGGTGACGGGGTGGCATGGCAGTCTGAGGCAACAGAAGTCTTGAGCTTGGCCATCATGGCCTTGCTGCTGGTCTGGCGACACCGTGAAAACATCCGCCGCCTGTTGGCAGGGACAGAGTCCCAACTGGGGAAGAAAAAAGCATGAGCGATGACATCCAACGGCTGCATGTGGCAGCTCGCTACAGCGAGGCGGCCATTTTCAACGGGGTGGTTTATCTGGCGGGCATGGTGCCCGAGTGTCAAGCCAAAGACATTCGCAGCCAAACCGCCGATGTCCTGCGCCAAATAGACCTTCGACTGCTGGAGGCGGGCAGTGATAAAACCCGCATTCTTCGCGCCCAAATTTACCTCCAAGACATCAGCGACATCACCGCCATGAACGAGGTCTGGGATGCTTGGGTGGTGGCGGGCAGTGCACCGCCCCGCGCCACCGTTCAGGCTGCGTTGGCGAATCCGGACTACAAGCTTGAAGTGGTGGTCACGGCAGCCGTCAGGGGCTGACAGCTAGGGGCAGCCTCGCGGGCGTTCAGTCGCGGAAGTTGTCAAAGCTCAAGGGCAGCTCGGTCATGTCCTTGCGCAGCAGGGCCATGGCGGCCTGCAGGTCGTCGCGCTTGGTGCCGGTCACACGCACGGCGTCGCCTTGAATCGACGCCTGCACCTTGAGCTTGCTTTCCTTGATCAGCTTGGTGATCTTCTTGGCATCTTCGGTTTCGATGCCGTTTTTGACCTTGATGACCTGCTTAACCTTGTCGCCGCCGATTTTCTCGACTTTGCCAATGTCCAGGAAGCGCACATCCACGTTGCGCTTGGTCAGTTTGTTGCGCAGGATGTCTTCGACCTGCGTGAGCTGAAACTCGGCATCGCCGAACATCGTGATCTCTTTGTCCTTGAGTTCGATGTTGGCAGACGTGCCTTTGAAGTCAAAACGGGTGCCGATTTCTTTGGCTGAAGTGTCAACGGCGTTGCGCACTTCGACCATATTGGGTTCGCAAACGGTATCAAACGAGGGCATGGCGGTAAAAATCCGGGGGTTGAGAATGCGACAATTCTCCCATGAACCTGGAGCAAAACGTCCCCCTGCAGCCCTACAACACGTTTGGGATTGCCGCCAAAGCCCAGGCTTTGGTGCGCGTGCGCTCCGAAGCCGATCTGCGGGCCGTGCTGGCCGACCCCCAACTGGCCACCTTGCCCCGGCAGGTGCTGGGCGGCGGCAGCAACATCGTGCTCACTGGCGACGTCAAGGCGCTGGTGCTCAAGGTGGAGGTGCCGGGCCTGCGCCTGGCCTCTGAGACCGACAAACACTGGATTGTTGAAGCGGGTGCGGGTGTGGACTGGCACGACCTGGTGGCTTGGACGCTGGACAACGGTTACCCGGGTCTCGAAAACATGGCCCTCATTCCCGGCACAGTGGGGGCATCGCCCGTGCAAAACATTGGGGCCTATGGGGTGGAGTTGCAAGACCGGTTCGATTCGCTAGATGCGATGGACATGCTGACGGGCGAGTTGTTCACCCTGAACGCCGCGCAGTGCGGTTTCAGCTACCGGGACTCGGTGTTCAAACACGCATCGGGAGGCCCTGAAGGTTTGGGCTTGGCAGGCCGTTCGGTGATTTTGCGGGTGCGCTTTGCGCTGGCCAAACGCTGGAAGCCCGAGCTGGGCTACCTCGATTTGGAGCGCAAAATGGCCGAGACCGGCATCCACAACCCCGATGCCCGGCAGATTTTTGACTGGATCGTGGCGATTCGCCGCGCCAAACTGCCCGACCCGCAGGTGATTGGCAACGCGGGCAGCTTCTTTAAGAACCCCACCGTCACGCCCGAGCAATGCGCCGACATCATCGCCCGCGACCCGAAAGTGGTGCACTACCCCATGCCCGACGGCACCATCAAGCTGGCAGCAGGCTGGCTGATCGACGCCTGCGGCTGGAAAGGCAAGACCGTGGGCCACGCCGGCGTCTATGAAAAGCAGGCGCTGGTGTTGGTGAACCGGGGGACTGCTGAACATCCCTGTACGGGGGGCGAGGTGATGACGCTGGCCAAGGCCATTCAGACCAGCGTGTATGAGCGGTTTGGGATTCGGCTGGAGCCTGAGCCTGTGGTGATTTGATTTTTTGCGTCTGTGGTGCTTTGCCGCGACGGGCTGGGGCCTGAGCGGTCGGCCTCATACTCACTTCGCTCGCCAAATCGGCCGATCCGCTCAGGCCCCAGCCCGTACCAAGGCGGAAAACACCTGAAACACATGCGAAACAACAAAAAACGGCCCGAAGGCCGTTTTTCATTGGGTGCGCCCAGCATGGGCGCACACCTGCGGGTGCAAGTCCCGCTGCGAGCTGGTCACAGTGAGCAAAGCGAAGCGCAACTGCGTGAGGGCGACCGAGCGTGGGAAGGAAGCGTGGAGCGTAAATCGTGAGCCGATGAACAAGAACCGCATAGAAGGCGTTGCCAAGCAGGGCGAGCAGGCCCATTACTGCAAAGCTCTTGTGACCAAGGCGAGGTGGCGTAAATGCGGCGGTTGTGCGATGAAGGTGTGCGACCCTTACCTGGGGAGATCTCGCCTTGTGCCTGAAAGGGCGACGGCTTGAGCCGGAGCGAGAAGTCAGCAGAGGTCGTAGTAGCGGCAGTACGAGGCCCACAAGGCCGGATGGAGACCGTGAAGGACCGAACGAGAGTGAGAGTCTGAGGACGTGCAAAGCTGCAAGGCCATGCGTCAGATGCTGGGGAGACCTAGGCGGGTGGGCGTAGCGTACGGTGAAGCCGGGCGTGATCCCATCAGCGACGAAGCTGGAGGTACGTTGCATGAGCACCCAGACACGGGGATGGAAGGGTTCAAGGCTGGGCACAGGTGGCTCACTGAGGACCTGCCCATGAACCTCAAGCTCTCGAACCGCCCGGTGCGGACCCGCATGCCGGGTGGTGTGGCAGGGGTGCCTCCTACCGGAGGCCCCCTATGCCGATTAAAAACCAAGTATTAATTATTGCCGTTGTTTGGCCGCTGACGTGCAATGGTCACCTTAAGCAAGCACCGAGCGTTCGTACAAAGTTTCAGGTGAAATATCGATGTTGCCAGGCCAGTTCACCGTGCCGGCAAACACATAAGCTTGTTCAAAAACATGCCATTGCTGTAGCGGCGCAAAGGGTTTTTTGGTCAGCAGGGGTTTGACATCGAACAAACGGTTTTCACCGTTTTCAAACGACAAAGCCAGCCAATGATCTTTTATGGGCTTGACCGCGGTCACATCCAACAAGTCTTGCATGGTTCTGCTCCTCAGCGCAAAGGGTCAATCGGATAGGGCTGCTCGCCAGCCTTGGCCAGCTCCCAGTCGGCCAGCAATTCATCCTTGTGAATCTCGATCCAGGCTTGAACCATTTTCAACTGCTTGGGTGGAAACCCGCCAGCCAAAACACGTCCGTCGGCAATGGCGATGGCTGCTTTGTCGCCTGCGTAGCGCACATGGATGTGGGCGAGGTGATGTCTGTCCGTGTCCTCAAAGAACATGGAGACCAAGATTCCGTAAAACATGCTGATGGTGGCAAGGCGGAATACGCCAACAAGGCAGCAAGCAGGACGACAACAAAAAACGGCCCAAAGGCCGTTTTTCATTTAAAGCGATAAAAATCACTTCTTGCCGCTGCCATCCAACTTGTAGATGTGCGGGCCTTCGCCCACCGACAGCAAGCCAGCGTGCGCGTAGATGCCCAGTTTGGCGCGGGTGTCCACGATGTCCAGGTTTCGCATGGTCAGTTGACCAATGCGGTCGAGCGGGCTGAACGGCGCGTCTTCCACCTTTTCCATGCTCAGGCGCTCTGGTGCGTAAGTCAGGTTGGGTGAGTCGGTGTTCAGGATGCTGTAGTCGTTGCCGCGGCGCAGCTCCAACGTCACGGTGCCGGTCACGGCGCGGGCCACCCAGCGCTGGGCGGTTTCGCGCAGCATGATGGACTGCGGGTCGAACCAGCGGCCTTGGTACAACAAGCGGCCCAAGCGCAGACCGTTGATGCGGTACTGCTCGATGGTGTCTTCGTTGTGGATGCCAGTGACCAAACGCTCATAGGCGATGTGCAGCAGCGCCATGCCGGGGGCTTCGTAGATGCCGCGGCTCTTGGCTTCGATGATGCGGTTTTCGATCTGGTCGCTCATGCCCAGGCCGTGGCGGCCGCCGATTTCGTTGGCTTTGAGGAACAACTCGACCGGGTCGGCGTATTCCACGCCGTTCAAGGCCACGGGCATGCCTTCTTCAAAGCGCACGCTCACTTCTTCGGCTTTCACCTCCACTTCGGGCTTCCAGAACGCCACGCCCATGATGGGGTTGACGATCTTCATGCCGCTTTGCAGGCTTTCCAGGTCCTTGGCTTCGTGGGTCGCGCCCAGCATGTTGCTGTCGGTGGAGTAGGCCTTTTCGGCGCTCATCTTGTAGCCAAAACCGTTGGCCGTCATGAATGCGCTCATTTCGGCGCGGCCACCCAGCTCGTCGATGAACAGCTGGTCGAGCCAGGGCTTGTAGATTTTCAGGCTCGGGTTGGTCAGCAAACCGTAGCGGTAAAAGCGCTCGATGTCGTTGCCTTTGAAGGTGCTGCCGTCGCCCCAGATGTTGACGTCGTCTTCCTTCATGGCGGCCACCAGCATGGTGCCCGTGACGGCGCGGCCCAGTGGGGTGGTGTTGAAGTAGGTGATGCCACCGGTGGAGATGTGGAAGGCGCCGCACTGGATGGCGGCGATGCCTTCGTGCGCCAGCTGGGTGCGGCAGTCGACCAAGCGGGCTTTTTCGGCACCGTATTCCATCGCCTTGCGGGGAATCTCGTTGTAGTCGGACTCGTCAGGCTGGCCCAGGTTGGCGGTGTAGGCGTAGGGCAGGGCGCCCTTTTGCTTCATCCACAGCAGGGCGGCAGAGGTGTCCAGGCCGCCCGAGAAGGCGATGCCGACTTTTTGCCCTTTGGGCAGGTTTTGCAGGATGGTGCTCATGAGGGAATCAACCGAAGTGGCAAATGTAGTGGTAGGGCTCGGTCACGCGGATCTCGAACTTGGAGTTACCGGGGATGCTGAACTCCTCGCCTGCGCTGGACTTGACCCATTCGGTGCTGCCGTCGAGCTTGTATTCGCAGGAGCCGCCCACGCATTCCATGATTTCGGGTGCGCCGGTGTTGAAGGTCAATGTGGCGGGCAGGATCACGCCCACCGACAGCTTGGTGCCGTCGGCCAGGGTCAGGCCGTGGCTGACGCATTTGCCGTCAAAGTAAACATTGGCTTGGGTATTGACGGAGACGCCGTCGATGGTTTGGGTGGTCATGTGGGGTGCTTCAAAGGGGGCGGGACAGTCCCGCGTCAATGGAAAAGGGCGTCTTGAGACGCCCTTTGTGGCCAGTCAACCCGGCATTTTAGGCCAGACGGCCGATCCGGCCAGAGATCGGCGGGGGGCGCTTTCAGCGCCAGTGGCCGTGACCGCCGCGGTAGCCGTAGCCGCCGCCCCAACCCCAGCCGAGGTTGATGTTGGTGTAAACCGGCGGGTAGGTGCGGTAAACCGGGGTGGGCACATAGACCACGCGGGATTCGTTGATGACCGTGGCGGGGATGGCGGCCGCGGTCACCACGGTGTCAGCAGGGGCTTCAGACCGGGGCGCACCCAGCGGGGTGACTTGCAGCTGGATGGTGGGGCCGGGGTCTTGCGGCAGTTGCACGTTGTATTGCTTGCCCGCGTATTCATAGACCACGTTGTAGCCCGTCAACCGGTTTTCATAAACGGTCTGGGTGGTGCAGGTGGTCTGGTTCTGGATCTGGCTGCCGGGGCTTTCAATCTTGTCACCCATCATTGCGCCGCCCATGACGCCCGCGATGGTGGCTAATGCCCGGCCCGAGCCGCCGCCAATTTGATTGCCCACCGCTCCGCCTGCAATGGCCCCCATCAGCGCGCCTGCGCCAGAAGTGGGGTTTTGCACCGCCACGGGTGTCTGGCTGCAGGTCTGTCGCGGCACAGCCACTTGCTGGTAAACCGCTGTGCGTGAAATCACCTGACCGACTTCCTGGGCTTGCGCCAGACCGGCTGTGGCCAGCAAAAGTGTGGTTGCCAAGGTTTTCATGATGGGGTTCTCCGTCAAATCACTGGCCGCGAGTTTAGCGGTGGCCAGCGGGGTCTGGTGTGGCTGGCAAGTAAAGTTGCGTCAAGGCCCGGTGCGGGGTCAGGCGGGCCACTGGTCGGGTGTGAAGCCTGCCGTGATTTGGCCCGAGGGCCAGGCGATGACTGGGCGTTTGATGGTGCTGGCGTGTTCCAGCATGACTTTTTTGGCGCTGTCGCCGTCGGTCACGCCCGCTTGCACGGCGGCGTCGAGCTTGCGCCAGGTGGTGCCTTTGCGGTTGAGCAGGGTTTCCCAGCCCACAGCCGCCAGCCAGGTGTCGAGTTCGGCGGCGGGCACGCCTTGTTTTTTGAAGTCGTGGAACTGGTAATCCAGGCCGTGGTCGGTCAGCCAGGAGCGGCCTTTTTTGACGCTGTCGCAGTTGGGAATGCCGTAAACAAAGAGGTCCATGGGGGTGTGCTGAAGTCAATGAAGTGAGGACTGGGCGACAATCGCCGCCTATGAAGACTCTACAGGAATGGCTCGACTGGTGCGAGCAACTACACCCCGTGGCCATTGACATGGGCCTTGACCGTGTCAAAACCGTGGCCGGCCGCCTGGATTTGCGATTTGACTGCCCTGTCATCACGGTGGCGGGCACCAACGGCAAGGGCTCGACCTGCGCCATGCTCGAAGCCATCTTGCTGCAAGCGGGCTACCGCACCGGCGTTTACACCTCGCCGCATCTGGTGCATTTCGAGGAGCGCTGCCGCCTGCACGGCGAGTCGGCATCGGCGCAGGTGTTTGCTGAGGCCTTTGCGGCTGTGGAGGCGGTGCGGGGCGATGTGAGCCTGACCTATTTCGAGTTCAGCACCCTGGCCATCTTGCACCTGATGGCCCGATCCAACCTGGATGTGGCGATTTTGGAGGTGGGTTTGGGGGGGCGACTGGACGCCGTCAACATCATCGACGCCGATTGCGCGGTGATCACCAGCATCGACATCGACCACACGGCCATTTTGGGCAAGGACCGTGAAAGCATTGGTTTTGAGAAGGCGGGCATCATGCGCGCCGGTCGGCCAGTCATTGTGAGCGACCCGGTGCCGCCGCAAAGCGTGCTTGACCATGCTGCGGCTGTGGGGGCCGATCTGTGGCGTTTCGGGCAGGATTTCAATTTTTCGGGCGACAAGCTGCAATGGGCCTGGGCTGGGCGCGGGCGACGCTACAGCGGCATGGCCTATCCGGCTTTGCGCGGGGCCAACCAGCTGGTCAATGCTTCGGGTGTGCTGGCGGCGCTGGAAGCCTTGCGCCAGCGCATTCCGGTGACGGCGCAGGCGGTGCGCAATGGCCTGGCCATGGTGGAGTTGCCCGGGCGCTTCCAGATCGTGCCGGGCGAGCCGGTGCTGGTGCTGGATGTGGCGCACAACCCGCATTCGGTGGCGGCGCTGGCGGCCAACCTGGACGCGATGGGCTTTTACCCGACCACCCATGCGGTGGTGGGGGTGATGGCCGACAAGGATTTGTTGCCCATGCTGCAAAAGGTCAATCCGATGATCGACCGTTGGTATTTCACCGATTTGCCGCTGCCTCGGGCCGCCAAAGCGCTGGATTTGCAAACCATCTGGGCGGCGCAAAACACCCGCAAGGATGTCACGGCCAGCGTGCATCCCGACCCGATGACAGCCTTGCAGGCGGCCATTGGCGCGGCAGACCCGGCTGATAGAATCGTTGTCTTTGGCTCCTTCTATACCGTGGGCGGTGTTTTGCAAGAGGGCATTCCCCGACTGCAAGCCCGACACCTGAGCCCCTGAGCACCCCGCCATGGCCTTTTTCAAGTTCCGCCTTCCTGGTCAAGCTGCATCGACCACTGCTCCTGTCGAAGCGGTTGTTGCCGGACCGAGTGAAAACATCGAAGTCGTCCGCAAGCGTGCGCGCCATCGCCTGATCGGTGCAGTCGTTTTGGTGCTGATCGGCGTGGTCGGTTTTCCTTTGATGTTTGACACCCAGCCCCGACCAGTGGCGGTGGACACGCCGATTGTGATTGCGGACCGTCAAGCTGTGCCGGCACTGACGCCTGGCCAGAACGTACCTGCTGAGCAAGCGCCGGCCAAGCCGCTTTTGTCCGAGTCCAGGCCGCTTCCTGCCAAAGAAGGTCTGAGTCCACATGAAGAAGTGGTTCAGGCCCCCCAATCTCCTGCGGTGATGGCACCTGTGCCAGAGGCACCGACTAAAGCTGCCGCCATGGTGCCCAAGGCGGAAGTTAAAACACCGGTACCTAAACCCGAGCCTCAAACGGCAACGGGCAGGACCGAAAAGACCGATGCATCGCCGCTGGCCAAGCCCAAAGATGACGGCAGCAAAGCCAAGTCACTCCTGGACGGCAAATCAGCGGCGGCTGTAGAGCGGCATGTGGTTCAGGTGGGGGCATTCACCGATCCTGTCAAAGTGCGCGAAGTCCGACGCAAGCTGGAGCAAGCGGGGTTGTCGACGTTTACCCAAGTCATCGACGGCAAGGACGGCAAGGCGAGCACACGCGTTCGCGTGGGGCCTTTCGACAGCCGGGAGGAAGCCGACAAGGTGGCCGCCCGTATCCGGCGACTTGACTTGTCGGCCGCTGTGCTGAGGCTTTGACGTGCAATTGTCCCTCACCGACTGGATTTTGTTGGGGGTCTTGCTGATCTCCATGACGGTGGGATTTTGGCGAGGCCTCGTCTACGAGGTGTTGTCACTCGCAGGCTGGGTGGCCGCTTTTGTCTTGGCCCAATGGCTGGCGTCCGATGTGGTTGACCTGTTGCCTTTTTTGAAGGGCGCTGCGGCTACGGTTCAGTATGCGGTCGCCTTTGTCTTGGTTTTTGTGGCCGCGTTGTTTGTGGCAGGGCTGCTGTCATGGTTGATCAAAAAATGGGTCGAAACCGTTGGTTTGCGACCCATTGATCGGTCTTTGGGAGCCATTTTTGGACTGATGCGAGGCGTGCTTTTGCTGTTGGTTTTGACGGTCGTGCTGCAACTTTTGGGGCTGTCTGCCGAGGCTTGGTGGCAAAACGCCCAAGGCCCTGCGTGGTTGAATGTGTTGCTCAATGGATTGAGGCCTTGGTTGCCGCAGTCCTTGCTTGAATTTTTGCCCTGAAGTTTTCAGGGGGTTCGATTTTTGAACGGAAAAAAGTATGTGTGGAATCGTCGGCGTTGTCAGCAGCGCACCGGTCAATCAGTTGATTTATGACGCCTTGTTGCTGTTGCAACACCGCGGCCAGGACGCTGCGGGCATCGTCACCCAGTTGGACCGTAAATTTTTCATGCACAAGGCCAAGGGCATGGTGCGCGACGTGTTTCGCACCCGCAACATGCGCAGCTTGCCCGGCAACTGCGGCTTGGGCCAGGTGCGTTACCCCACGGCGGGTAACGC
This sequence comes from Limnohabitans sp. 2KL-1, assembly GCF_003063435.1. Classification (GTDB taxonomy): domain Bacteria; phylum Pseudomonadota; class Gammaproteobacteria; order Burkholderiales; family Burkholderiaceae_C; genus Limnohabitans_A. Next base: position 29,967 of record NZ_NESL01000015.1, read on the forward strand.
TTTCAGCGAAGAAGAAGCGCAGCCGTTTTATGTGAATGCGCCCTTTGGCCTGGTGTTGGTGCACAACGGCAATCTGACCAATGCCCACGCGCTCAAAGCAGAGTTGTTTTCCAAGGATCACCGGCACATCAACACCGAAAGCGACTCTGAAGTTCTGCTCAACGTGCTGGCTCATGAGCTGGAGAAAACCACCCGTGGATTGCCGCTCAAACCCCTGGACGTGTTCGAGGCCGTGCGCGGCGTGAACCGCCGTGTCAAAGGCTCCTACGCGGTGATCGCCTTGATCGCAGGCCACGGCTTGGTGGCTTTCCGCGACCCGCACGGTATTCGCCCTCTGTGCATGGGACGCAGCGAAGACGGCTCGATCATGCTGGCCAGTGAGTCGGTGGCTTTGGACGGCACATCGCACCAGTTTGAGCGCGATGTGGCCCCGGGTGAAGCCATTTTTGTCGATCTGGAAGGGCTGGTCCACACCCAGCAATGCGCCGAAAAGTCGCAACTGAGCCCTTGCATCTTCGAATACGTGTACCTGGCCCGCCCGGATTCGACTATGGACGGTATCTCGGTTTATCAGGCCCGTTTGAACCTTGGCGAGACCCTGGCCAAGCGCGTCATCTCCACGGTGCCACCCAGCGACATCGATGTCGTCATTCCAATTCCCGAGTCCAGCCGCCCCAGCGCCACCCAGTTGGCCCATTTGCTGGGCATCCCTTACCGCGAAGGTTTTGTGAAAAACCGCTACGTGGGCCGCACCTTCATCATGCCGGGCCAAGCTGTGCGCAAAAAGTCGGTGCGCCAAAAGCTCAACACCATCGTGAGCGAATTCAAGGGGCGCAATGTGTTGCTGGTGGATGACTCCATCGTGCGCGGCACCACCAGCCGTGAGATCGTTCAGATGGCACGTGATGCGGGTGCCCGCAAGGTTTACATGGCCAGCGCGGCGCCGCCCGTGCGCTACCCCAACGTTTATGGCATCGACATGCCGACCAAAGAAGAGCTGGTGGCGCACGGCCGCAGCATCGAAGAAATCCGCCAAATCATTGGCTGCGATGCCCTGATTTACCAAGACGTGGACGCCATGAAAACCGCGGTGGCCCAGGCGCGTGTCAACGCGGCTGGCGCGCTGTCTGACTTCGATGCCTCTTGTTTTGACGGTATTTATGTCACGGGTGATATTTCGGCCAACGACATCAGCCGTTTGAATGAAACCCGCCTCCAAGTGGAGGAGGGCGACGATGACAATTCGCGTTTGGCACTGCCCAACGCCAGCGTGTGAGCACAAGCCATGACCGAAGCCAACCGATTTGACGATCTGCACATCGAAACCCTGGCGGTGCGCGCCGCAGTCGAGCGCAGCCAGTACGGCGAAAACTCTGAAGCGCTGTACCTGACCAGCGGCTATGTGCAGCCCACAGCCGAAGCGGCTGCCCGCCGTTTTGCTGGCGACGAAGAAGGCTACACCTACGGCCGTTACGGCAACCCCACCGTCAGCAGCATGGAGATGCGGTTGGCTGCACTGGAGGGCACTGAGGCCGCCATGGGCACGGCGTCAGGCATGTCGGCCATCTTGATGATGTGCATGGGCTTGCTCAAAGCGGGCGACCATGTGGTGTGTTCGCGCTCCATGTTCGGCTCGACCATCAAGTTGATCGGTTCCGACCTCGCCAAATTCGGCGTCGAATCGAGCTTTGTCTCTCAGACCGACTTGAAAGAATGGCAAGCGGCCATCCGGCCCAACACACGCCTGTTGTTTGCCGAAACCCCGACCAACCCGCTGACCGAAGTCTGCGACATCCAGGCGCTGGCCGACATGGCCCACAATGCGGGCGCTTTGTTTGCCGTGGACAACTGCTTTGCCACGCCCGCCTTGCAGCGCCCCGCCGCCATGGGGGCTGACATCATCATGCATTCAGGTACCAAGTACCTCGATGGCCAGGGCCGTGTCATGGCCGGTGCCTTGTGTGCTTCGCAGCAAATGATCACCGAGAAGTTCTTGCCTGTGCTCAAGAGCGGTGGCATGACGCTGGCGCCCTTCAACGCCTGGGTGGTCCTCAAGGGCCTGGAAACACTGGACTTGCGCATGCGTGCGCAGACCGCCCGTGCACACATTCTGGCCGAGTGGCTGGAAAAACACCCTTCGGTTGCGCGCGTTTACTACCCTGGCTTGGCCAGCCATCCCCAGCACGATCTGGCCATGCGTCAGATGTCAGGTTTGGGCGGCGCGGTCTTGTCTTTCGATGTGAAAGCCGATGGCCCCGAGCAATCACGCGCACGCGCATTCCATGTGCTCGATTCGATGCAAATGCTGTCCCTGTCCACCAATCTGGGCGACACCAAAACTTTGGTGGCCCATCCCGCCAGCACCTCGCATGGCCGCTTGACCGAGGCTCAGCGTCAAGCTGCGGGCATTGGCCAAGGACTGATCCGCGTGGCGGTCGGCCTCGAATACCCGCAAGACATCCAAAAAGACCTCTCCCGTGGTCTGGACACCCTTTGATATGACACAAAGCCTTTCAAGCTCTTGCGCACGCACGCGCACCCGTTTTGCCCCATCGCCCACTGGCTTCATTCACCTGGGCAACATTCGCTCGGCTTTGTACCCTTGGGCTTTTGCCCGTGCCACCGGTGGTGACTTCATCTTGCGCATCGAAGACACCGACCTCGATCGCTCCACGCAAGCGTCGGTGGACGTGATCATCGAAGGCATGGCCTGGCTTGAACTCAACCACGACGAAGGCCCGTTCTACCAAATGCAACGCATGGACCGCTACAAAGCGGTGCTGGCTGATTTGATTGCCGCTGGCCATGTCTATCCTTGCTACATGGGCATGGAAGAACTCGACGCCTTGCGCGAGCGCCAGATGGCCAACAAGGAAAAACCCCGTTACGACGGCACATGGCGTCCGGCAGAGGGCAAAACCTTGCCCGCGATTCCCGAAGGTGTGAAGCCCGTGTTGCGCTTCAAGAACCCGATTGGCGGCGTGGTGGCCTGGGACGACAAGGTCAAAGGCCGCATCGAGATCAGCAACGACGAGCTGGACGATCTGGTGATCGCCCGCCCGGACGGCACGCCCACCTACAACTTTTGCGTGGTGGTGGACGACATCGACATGGCCATCACGCATGTGATCCGTGGCGACGACCATGTGAACAACACGCCGCGCCAGATCAACATCTTCAAGGCCTTGGGTAAAGAGCCTCCGATCTATGCCCACTTGCCCACCGTGCTGAACGAGCAGGGCGAGAAGATGAGCAAGCGCAACGGTGCCAAGGCGGTCACGGCTTACCGCGACGAGGGCTATTTGCCCGATGCCATGGTCAACTACCTGGCGCGTCTGGGCTGGAGCCACGGCGACGACGAGATTTTCAGCCGTGCACAGTTTCTGGAGTGGTTCAACCTGGACCATTTGGGCCGCAGCGCCGCGCAGTTTGACGAAGCCAAGCTCAAGTGGGTCAACGCCCAGCACCTCAAGGCCATGGGCGATACCGAGTTGGCGGAACACGTTCAACCTTTCCTTGTCAAACTGGGTGTGGTGGCCGACGAGCGCTTGCCCAGCATTTGCGGCTTGTTCAAAGACCGTTGTGACACTTTGGTGAATTTGGCCCAATGGATCTCGGCCTTCTATTTGGACGTGGTGCCCAACGCGGAAGAAAAAGCCCAACACGTCACCGATGCAGTCAAACCTGCGCTGGCCGTGCTGGCAGACAAGCTCGCTGCCTGTGCGTGGGACAAAGCATCGATCGCAGCAGCTATCAAGGAAACTTTGGCCGAAACCGGTCTCAAGATGCCACAGTTGGCCATGCCCGTGCGTGTGCTGGTGATGGGCACAGCGCAAACCCCATCGCTGGATGCTGTACTTTCTTTGAGTCAGCGAGAAAAAATTATTGCGCGCCTCAAAAACGCATAAATTTCTGTCTATAATTCAAGTCTCGACACTAACGAGGTGCAGCACAAAGCGAAAGCGATGTGATGAACTAAACGGGGGGTATAGCTCAGATGGGAGAGCGCTTGCATGGCATGCAAGAGGTCAGCGGTTCGATCCCGCTTACCTCCACCAAAAGTGTCGAAAACTCGTAAGAGTCCAGGTTATGACCCTATCGTCTAGAGGCCTAGGACATCACCCTTTCACGGTGAGTACCGGGGTTCGAATCCCCGTAGGGTCGCCAAGTTTATGGCACTTGGCTTCAACCAAAGTTGAAGCAAAGCCATCTGCCAGGAGTGGTAGTTCAGTTGGTTAGAATACCGGCCTGTCACGCCGGGGGTCGCGGGTTCGAGTCCCGTCCACTCCGCCAAATTGAAACCCTTACAAACTAAAATCTGTAAGGGTTTTTTATTGCCGACAGTGTGCTGCGGCAAGCAGGCCATGACCCTATCGTCTAGAGGCCTAGGACATCACCCTTTCACGGTGAGTACCGGGGTTCGAATCCCCGTAGGGTCGCCAAGTTTGTGGCACTTGTCTTCAACCAAAGTTGAAGTAAAGCCATCTGCCAGGAGTGGTAGTTCAGTTGGTTAGAATACCGGCCTGTCACGCCGGGGGTCGCGGGTTCGAGTCCCGTCCACTCCGCCAAATATAAAAGCCCAAGTAGTTTGCTGCTTGGGTTTTTTGTTTTGTTCTGACGCATCCGATGTTTTCCGCCGTAGCTTGGTGACGGCGGTTGACTTTATTCAGATGGTCTTGGCCATTGGCAATTCTCGAACAGCGTGCGCAAGGTGTTTTTAAAATGAGGTCGGCATTCGCTGCTCCATGGCGTTCCTCTGACTTTCAGCCAGGCTTGTGATCGTAAAACCTCGGGAAGGGTGATGTCATAGCAGGCGAACGATGCTGGACCGCGGTCAATGTTGATCCAGCGTTGGGCGCGCACACAACCGGCAACCTGGGCAAGGCCAGGCAGGTGCTCCAAATCGTACCAGCGGTAAACTTCGTCGCGCCAATCCTTGTCAATGTCGGTTTCAACTGCATAGTGAAAAGCCGCCGCTGCTCCATGGGAAGCGCCTTCCAGTTGCATCACAGATTGGAGGCGAGACACTTCAGTCGGGCACTGCAGTTGTTTCGACAGGTTTTGCGACAAAGCGTCACGTTGTGAAGGCGTGAGCATGTCGCTGGGCGAGCCTTCCAGGTAAACATGGGTCATTGGCTGACCGTTTTCAGCTTGGGTGGTGTGAACGATGCGTTGCACATGAAGTGGCGTCATGCCTTGCATCTGACAAGCCTTCAGCACTTGATGGCTAAGCCAAGTCAGCTCGTAGACTTGCGAATACCGGAGCTTGACAAGCAGGGCGGTTGAGCAGGTCATGAGCAGGCCGTGATCAGTTGTCTTTGATATTTTTGGCTTTGATGATCTGAGACCATTTGGCAGAATCTTTGACAAGCACCGCTGCCAATTCTGCGGGGCTGGAGGAGGAGGGCACCGCGCCCGAAGCCAGCAGCCGTGATTTCACACTGGGGTCGGCCAAGGCTTTCACCACAGCCTTGTTCAGCCGTTCAAGGTCGGCGGCTGAAGTGCCCTTGTGTGCAAATAGCGCATACCAGTTGTCGGAGTCCACCCCTTTGACGCCGATTTCTTCAAACGTTTTGACATCTGGAAACAAGGGATGGCGTTGCGTGGCGGCCAAGGCCACAGGCTTGAGTTTGCCTGCCTTGATGTGACCGATCAGCCCTGGAATGTCGCCAAAGAAGCCGTCCACATGACCAGCGATGACATCGGTGATGGCAGGGGCCGCACCTTTGTAGGGTACATGCGTCATTTCAATTTGTGTGGCACTTGACAACAGTTCCATGGCCAGATGTGGCACGCTGCCCGTTCCCGAAGAGGCCATGCTCAAACGCTTGCTCTTGGCATGGTTTAAAAACTCGCCCGGCTGATTGGCCGGGCTGGCCGGGTTGACCACCAGCATCTCCACATTGTTGACCACCATGGAGACGGGGGCCAGGTCGCTCAGGGGTTTGTAGGGCAGGGCTGGGTAAAGGGTCGGGTTGATCGCCACCGCCCCCACGCTGGTCAGCCAAAGTGTCTGGCCATCGGCAGGAGATTTGATCAGGGCATCGGCCGCAATGGCACCATTGGCCCCGGCCTTGTTTTCCACCAACACTGGCTGGTTCAGCTCTTTGCCCAATTGATCACTGAGGGTTCGCGCCACAAAGTCGACAGGCCCGCCCGGCGGAAATGCCACAAGCAATTTCAGTGGGCGCGTTTGGGCCAGCGCTGAATGCGCGGTCAGTATCACCAAGGTGGCAAGGGCCAGGATGCGAGGAGCAAAACGAACGCGGGTGTTAATGCGTGTCAACATGTGTGGCCTTTTGAGAAAGTGGTCAGTCGCAACGGGTGGACATGCCACCATCAATCACCAGCTCGGTTCCTGTGATGAAACGGGCCTCTTCGCTGGCAAGGAACAGCACCGCGTTGGCGGTGTCACGGCCATCCCCCATGAATGGCAGTGGAATGCGGGCCTGGCGCTGTGCCAGCAAGGCTTGCACATCGCCGCCACTGCGCTGCAAGGCCAACCGCGTCTCGACCATGGGCGTGTGCAATTGACCCGGTATCACGGTGTTGACCCGAATGCCTTTTTTGGCGTACTGGTTGGCCACCACGCGCCCCAGTTGGATCACGCCGGCCTTTGTCGCGGCATAAGCGACCTGGGCTGCACCTGTCCAGCGGATGCCCGAGGTCGAGGACAAATTCACGATGGCACCTCGGCCGTTGCGCTCCATCACCGGCAGCACGTGCTTGCATAAGAGGAAGACGCTCTTGAGGTTGAAGTCGACTTGTGCGTCCCAGACTTCCTCGCTCATTTCCACTGGACCGCCCTTGGCTGAGCCCCCCACATTGTTGACCAGCACATCGATGCGGCCGTGGGTTTTGACAATGGCCTCGATGGCCGCCAGAACCGATGCGGCCTGCGTCACATCGCAAACCATGGACTCGATCGTGCCGCCGTGTGTGGCTTGTGTTCGCGCCGATGCCAGTGTTTCATCCATGCTGCGCAAGCTGATATCGAGCGCCACCACATGCGCACCTTCACGAACCAGTGCCACCGCAATGGCTCGTCCGTTGCCCCAGCCCGGTCCGACCGAGCCAGCACCGGTGACCACAGCGATCTTGTTTTGAAAACGTGCACTCATGCAGGCGCGTCCTCAGTCGGTTCGATGGAGGATGGCACGTGGTCGAACTTGTACAGCCGCAAAGGGTTGTCAACCAGCAGTGCCTGCAAGGCTTGCTCAGAGGGCGCGATCTGCGCCAGAGCATCGGTCAGCACACCATCGTCCGGCACATGTGTGTGGTGAGGGTGCGGCCAATCTGTGCCCCAGACACATTGTTCTGGAAAGGTCTTCACCAAATAGTGGGCCAGTGCAATGCCTGCGCTGTAAAAGGGCTGGTGCGGATGGCCACTTGCATCGACGCCGGCGTCGACGCGGTCGATGCCGCTGACCTTGACGTGCAGCCCTGAATGATCGAGCAAACGGCAAAGCGCCTGAAACTCTGCACTTTGCAAGCCTTGCCGTGCATCGACCCGCCCCATGTGGTCCACCACCACGGGGGTTGCGGCCTCTTGGAGCCAAGGCGACAACTCTTGAATCAGTGCGCTGGCCATGTGAATTTGCAGATGCATGTCCCGATCAGCCAACCGATGACTCAGCAAACGCAGATCAGACCTGTCGATTGCCGGTCCCAAATGTGGCATGAAATTGAAACGTACGCCCTTGAACCCCCTGGCGACCAGGCGGTCTAGCGCCGCATCGGACACATCACTGGGAACCAGCGCGACGCCCAAATAACGCCCCTGACCGGCCGCAATCGCATCTTCGATCACGCGGTTGTCCATGCCGTGCACCATCGATTGCACGATCACACAGCGCTCAATGCCCAAATGCCGGTGCAAAGCAAACAGAGTTTCTTTGCTGGCGGTGGCGGGTCTCAAAACACTCTGCGGCGAATAGGGAAAACGTTCGGGCGGGCCGAAAACATGCACATGGCTATCGCATGCGCCCGCAGGCAAGCGCATGCTCGCAGAGGTCGGTTGCCGGGCATACGTCAGAACAGGTGCGGCTGAAGGCATGGTTTTGTGACTATCTGCCACTGAATGTGGTGGTGTCTCATTGTGAAACAGACGCCGGGAAATGCCGAGCCCCTCCGAATACATGTTGTCTCGCAATGGCATGAGTTTTATTCAACACCGGTGAAACTGCCGTTGTTCTTTCCCCCCGCTCACCAGCGCTGGACTTGGCAAACACAGTTGCAGTAAGCTACTAGGTTTTCTAGGTAACTTGTTGTCACTCATGGACAGTTTGCTCCCACCTATCCCGGCCAAGCGCTACTTCACCATTGGTGAGGTGGGCGAGTTGTGTGGCGTCAAACCTCACGTCTTGCGTTACTGGGAGCAAGAATTCACACAGCTGCGTCCCGTCAAGCGCCGGGGCAATCGCCGTTACTACCAGCGTCATGAAGTGATGATGATTCGCAAAATCCGTGGTCTGCTGTATGACCAGGGGTTCACCATCAGCGGGGCACGCAACAAGCTTCTTGAACTCTCGCAAAACGAGCGTCAACTGCTGCGTGACGATTCCTTTGTGGATGATGAGGTGGGGGATGATGTTTTGGTGTCGCCAGAAGAGGACGAGCATGCGGCAGCCGCATCGTCCGTTTCCTCGGTTCGCAATGCGGTGTTGCCCATGCGCCTCGAAGTGCAAGACATACCGTTCATGCATGAAGAACTTTTGCAAATCAGGGCACTCCTCACGGTCTGAATCGTGAAATATTCAGGCTATAATTCAAAGCTTGTCGGCGTGTAGCGCAGCCTGGTAGCGCACTTGCATGGGGTGCAAGGGGTCGCGAGTTCGAATCCCGCCACGCCGACCAAAACTGATAAGGGTTAGCAAACTGATGTTTGCTAACCCTTTTTTCATATGGGTCTAACATGGCTGGACCCTTCACCTTACATGGGTGCCCTCTGCTGCGCTCATGGTCACGCCAGCATCGACCAAGGAATGACATGAACAGACCCATTCTGGATGATTCGGCCGTTCACCCGGCCATTCGTGCGCGTATTTCCGACCACCACCGCACCGTGATTCAACAGGTACAGGCGGCTATCGCCGTGCATCCGGTTGTGGTGGTCGGCATGGCCGGCAACCCTTTTGTGAGCAAAGCCCGAAATGCATTGACATTGGCCGGTGTGTCGCATGAGTACATGGCATTTGGCAGTTATTTATCGCAATGGCGTCTGCGCAACGCCCTGAAAATGTGGACTGGCTGGCCTACATTCCCCATGGTCTTTGTCCGCGGAAAACTGGTGGGCGGGGCCGATGACCTGCGCCGACTTCTCGACAGCGGGGAATTCCAGAGCATGCTGTCCTCTTGAATCTCATGCCCGCCAACATCAAGCCTGAACTGTGGCGCACCGAAGTGGCCGAATCGGTGGCCTTGTTGAATATTCCCGGCGCACTCCAGCGCAGTCGCGTCTTCGACATCGATGTGAGTTTGTGGGTGAAAGTACCGCCTGACCATCCGGGGCCATGGCATGAGCTGGTGCTGGAGATCGACGGCCAGCGTCAATGGCAAAGGCGCATTCAGAGCAGCTGCCCAGGACAAACCGATGGACTGGACTACCACTGCCTCATCGTGCTCGAAGCTGGCCCCGCTGTGCGTCTTCGTGCCTTGGCGGCAAGCCATGGCTCGGTGGTGCAACGCCTGGTGATTGAAGCACGAGAAGACCTCTAACAGGCTGCACGCATCACCCACACAGATGCCATTTGAATCAATGACCTGCGGCGCTTGTTGTATTTGATGCAAAAAACATCTTTTTGAAATTTATTTAATTTAATTGATGTAATTGCTATTGATGATTTTTTTATTCAAGTTAAAATTTTAGGTGTCATTAGTTGTAATTTTGGCTGACAACATGCATATGCTTGAACCCGTTTTCTCCATCCCAGACAGCTGGTACTTGGCCTACACGAAACCCAGACAAGAGCAAGTGGCCAGCCTGAACCTTGAATTCCAGAAGTTCGAGGTTTATCTGCCTTTGTACAAGAAATTCCAGAAAACTGAACAAGGCCCTGTCGCCATGTTTGAGCCGATGTTTCCGCGCTACATCTTTTTTCGACCCAGTCAGCCCGAACAAAGCATTTCGGTGGTGCGCAGTACCAAGGGCATCAACAACATCGTTCGATTCGGTTTCGAGCCTGCCGTGCTCGCCTCGGAATTGCTTGACCGGATACGCCAACTCGAACAACAACGCAACCAATCGAGCCTGCAAGAAATCAACAACTTTCAAAAAGGTCAGAGGGTGGTCCTCAAAAACAATCCACTGGGGGGCATCGAAGGCATTGTCCAAAACGTTTCCAGCAAACGGGTGGCGGTTTTGCTGGAAATTCTGGGCCGTCCAACCCTGGTGAAAGTGGCACACCATCACCTCGAAGCTGGGCTCCAGCAGGGCTGAGGCGCACGGCGGTCAGCCGCAGTCTTGACAGCCGATCCAAACCAAAGTGATTTTTATAAATCACTTTTTGGTATTTTTAAATACAAAAGTTGATGAATTCGAATTTTAATTCGTCATACAATTTAAATTAGACAGTTTGGTTTTGAATTCAAGTCAAATCTTTACGATTGTGGAATTTGAAAAGCCAGATCAATTTTGGTTGTTTTATTTGCAGGAAAAAAATCATGCAGCTTTTGCCTGTTGTCATGGCCGGAGGTTCTGGCACGCGTTTGTGGCCGTTGTCCCGCGAGATGTACCCCAAACAGTTTCTGACGCTGGAGGCCGGGCAGTCGATGCTGCAGTCCACGGTGGGGCGTTTGCAGGGGCTGGATGTCCTCAAGCCGGTGGTCATTTGCAATGAAAACCACCGTTTTCTGGTGGCCGAGCAGTTGCGTCAAATGGGCGCTTTGCAGGGCAATATCCTGCTTGAGCCCGTCGGACGCAACACCGCGCCTGCAGTGGCGTTGGCGGCTTTGCAGGCCAGCCGCGATGGCGCCGACCCCTTGTTGCTGGTGCTGGCGGCAGACCACATGATTCAGGATACGGCGGCTTTTCAAGATGCGGTGGGCAAGGCGTTGCCTTTGGCCGAGCGGGGGGCATTGGTGACTTTTGGCATCGTGGCGCAGCGACCCGAGACGGGTTATGGCTACATACGGCGTGGCAAGCCCGTGGCCGAAGGGGCCTATGAGGTGGCCGCTTTTGTCGAAAAACCCAATTTGGCTGTGGCCGAATCGTACTTGTCCGAGGGCGGTTATGACTGGAACAGCGGCATGTTTTTGTTCCGAGCCAGTCGCTACCTGGAGGCGTTGAAAGCGCATCGCCCGGATGTCTTGGCGGCCTGCCAATCTGCCATGGCCGATGCGCGATCGGACATGGATTTTGTGCGGGTAGACGAGGCGGTGTTCCGGGCGTGTCCGGATGTGTCGATCGATTACGCCGTGATGGAAAAAACCCGTGACGCGGTGTTGGTGCCCATGGATGCGGGCTGGAGCGATGTGGGCGCGTTTGCCGCTCTTTGGGAGGTGCTGCCGCAGGATGAGCAGGGTAACGTGCACCGGGGTGATGTGCTGTCGCATGACAGCCGTAACAACTTGGTCATGTCTGAAAATGCCTTGGTGGCCACGGTGGGTTTGCAAGACACGGTGGTGGTCCAGACCAAGGATGCGGTGTTCGTTGCACCCCGTTCGCGCGCCAGTGAGGTCAAGCAGATTGTGGATCAGCTCAAGCGGGCAGGCCGTACGGAGCATCAGTTGCACCGCGAAGTCTTTCGCCCCTGGGGCAAATACGATTCGGTGGATGCCAGCAGCCGTTACCAGGTCAAACGCATCACCGTCAAGCCGGGTGCGCGTTTGTCGGTGCAAATGCACCACCACCGGGCAGAGCACTGGATTGTGGTGTCGGGCACCGCGAATGTGACGCTCGATGGCGTGCAGCATTTGCTGACCGAAAATCAGTCGATTTACCTGCCGGTGGGGGCCGTGCATGCGCTGGAAAATCCGGGCAAGATTCCCTTGGAGTTGATTGAGGTGCAGGTGGGCAGTTACCTGGGCGAAGACGACATTGTTCGGTTTGAGGACCTGTACGGTCGCACTTGAGCGGGTGCTGTTCGGAGCAGGGCGATGGCTTGGAGGTCGTCGCCCTTTTTTTATGGCCCATTTTGATCGCGTGACACTTGCCCCTGCAAAGCGTGTCCAAGTTTGTGGATAAGTACTTGAACAACCCTGCAAAGCCCCGAATTCAGGGGCTCGGCGTGAGCTGCTTGTTTTTTGGGCAATGAAGGCCTGGCACAGGCTCACTCCTTGAGCCTTGGGTCTGGCCATTGCCGCTATTCTTGACGGTTACGGCTTGTTTGTTCTTTTGTTGAGCGCCTAGTAATTCATGACCACTGTCCAGATTTCCACGGGCTTCTTGGCCCTACACAGCCACCGCTCTGAAGTGCTGGCCGAGACCTTGTCCGGCTGGCTGGCCCGCCAGCCCCTGGCCCCGCTGGAACAAGAGGTGGTGCTGGTGCAAAGCAATGGCATGGCCGAGTGGATCAAGATGGCCTTGGCCGGGCAGGGCGGGGTTTGCGCGGCAACCCGGGTGGAGCTGCCTTCGCGCTTTTTGTGGCGCACTTACCGGCAGGTGCTGGGTGCGCAAAACGTACCGCCCGACTCGCCACTTGACAAACTGCCCATGACCTGGCGCTTGATGGCTTTGCTGCCCAATTGTGTGGGCGATGCGGTGTTTCAGCCTGTGGCCGGTTTTTTGCGGGGGGACGAGCCCGACCGCCTGCTGCAACTGGCCAGCCGCCTGGCCGACCTGTTTGACCAGTACCAGATTTACCGTCCCGATTGGCTGCAAGACTGGGCGCAAGGACGCAACGTGCTGCGCAAGCTGGCAGGGCAGGCGGTGTTGCCCACTGATGCGTCAGGGCAACTGCCCGAAGACCAGCTGTGGCAGGCCGAGCTTTGGCGTCGTGTGCTGGCCACTTTGTCCGAAGCCGAAAAACAGGCCACCCGGCCTGCCTTGCACCTGCGGGCCTTGGCCCGTTTGCAATCGGGGCATGCGCTGGCCAGCCCGGTGGCGCGGCGCGTGTCGGTGTTTGGCATGAGCCACATGCCCAGCCAATTGTTGGAGATGCTGGCCGCACTGGCGGCGCACAGCCAGGTGCTGTTGGCCGTGCCCAACCCGTGTCAGTACCACTGGGGCGACATCATGGACGGGCGCGATGCGCTGCGGGCCGAGCGCAGGCGGCACGCCTACAAAAAGGACAACCTCTCGACCGTGGCCTTTGAGCAGATGCACCTGCACGCCCCGGCCTTGCTGGCCGCCTGGGGACGGCAGGGGCGGGACTTCATCCGCCAGCTCGATGCCTTTGACGACCTGCAGGCCGCGCAAGAGTGCATGCCTGGTCAGCGGCTGGATCTGTTTGACGATGCGCCCGGGGCCGATGGCAGCCGCTTGCTCCAGCAACTGCAAAACCGCATCCGTGATTTGAAGTCGGCGCAAGACCCGGTGGAGGCGTCGCTTCAGGCGCAGGACGACTCCATTGTTTTCAAAGTGGCGCACAGCCCGGTGCGCGAGTTGGAAGTGCTGCACGACCAGCTGCTGGCCTGGTTCCATGCGCAGCCCGATCTCTCGCCACGCGACGTGGTGGTCATGGTGCCCGACATCGACACCATGGCCCCAGCCATCCGGGCTGTGTTTGGCCAGTACAAGCGGGGCGACACGCGTTTCATCCCCTATGACATTGCTGACCTGGGGGCGCAGGCCACCAGTCCCTTGATCCACGCGGTGGAGTGGTTGCTGGCCTTGCCCCAGCAGCGCAGCCGCATGAGCGAGCTGGTGGCGTTGCTCGAAGTGCCCGCGCTGGCCGCCCGCTTTGGCTTGTCGCCCGAACAATTGCCCACGCTCACGCGCTGGATGGCGGGCTCGGGCATCCGCTGGGGCTTGTCGGCACCGCACCGCGCAGGCTTGGGCCTGGCCACTTGCGGCGAAGACAACTCGGCCCTGTTTGGCGTGCAGCGCATGCTCATGGGTTATGCCTGTGGTGCCGATCCGGTGCCCGCTGCCGCAGGCATCGACCCCTATGCCGAGGTCGGCGGGCTGGATGCCGAGCTGGCCGGCGCGCTGGCGCATTTGCTGCAGGCCCTGATGGACTGGTGGCAGCAATGCGCCAGCGCCGCCACCCCCCTGCAATGGGCCGAACGCGGCCGCGCCATGCTGGCGGCCTTGTTCAAGGCGCAGGACGACACCGAACGCAACGCCTTGTCGGCTCTGGACCAGGCCTTGAACGATTGGGCCCGCGCCGCCGAGCAAGCCGATTTTGCGCAGACTGTGCCGCTGGCGGTGGCCCGTTCGGCCTGGCTGGAGGCGCTGAAGGTGCCCAAGCTGGAGCAACGTTTTCGGGCTGGAGGCGTGACCTTTTGCACCCTCATGCCGATGCGGGCGATCCCCTTCCAGATGGTGTGCCTGCTGGGCATGAACGACGGCGACTACCCGCGCCGCAGCCCGCGTGCCGACTTTGACCTGCTGGGTTTGCCCGGCATGGGGCGCCCTGGCGACCGCTCGCGCCGCGACGACGACCGTCAGTTGATGCTCGAAGCCTTGCTGTCGGCCCGCCGCACGCTGTACGTGAGCTGGAGCGGGCGCAGCGTACGCAACAACAGCGAGCAACCGCCGTCGGTGCTGGTGTCTCAGCTGCGTGACGAGATCGACGCGCTGTGGGGCGAAGGCACTTCCGAGCGTCTGACCAGGGTGCATCCGTTGCAGCCGTTCAGCCGCGCTTATTTTGAGGCGGGCAGCGCGCTGCACACGTATGCCCGGGAATGGCGGGCCGCGCAGGCCGACACATGGGCCAAGGCCGCGTCTGGCGCAGAGGTGTCCAGCGACGCACCCATGCTGTTGCCCCCGCTTGAATCGGCCCAAGGCAAACCTGTGATCACGCTCGCACAGCTGGCCAGGTTTTTACGCCAACCCGTGGGTGCGTTTTTTCGCGAGCGGCTGCAGGTGCATCTGGAAGACGAGCGCAGCGAACTGCATGACGAGGAGTTGTTTGGCCTCGGCGGGCTCGACCTTTACCAGCTGCTGGACCATCAACTGCAGCATGTGCCCACCGATTTGAGCTTTGAAACTTTGCCCGCGCACGCCCAGTGCGTGGTGCGCCGCCTGCGTCTGGCCGGTGCCTTGCCGCTGGCAGGTGTGGGGCAGCTCGAAGCGCGTCAACTCACGCAGCAACTGGAGGCCCAGCTGGGCGCAGCCTTGCACGAACGTGCGGCTTTCCCGCAGCCCGCACCGCGTGTGCAGATCGATGTGTCTCACCCGCATGTGCAACTTCAAGACGCCCTGAGCGGCGTGCTCGCCGGTGAGGGCGGTGCCATGCTGCTGGACCTGCGGGCCA
Source organism: Limnohabitans sp. 2KL-1 (assembly GCF_003063435.1). Taxonomy (GTDB): domain Bacteria; phylum Pseudomonadota; class Gammaproteobacteria; order Burkholderiales; family Burkholderiaceae_C; genus Limnohabitans_A. Next base: position 45,326 of record NZ_NESL01000015.1, read on the forward strand.
ATGCCCTGGCCGATCAGAAAAGCAAAACGCCCAAGGCCCTGCCAGAAAAACTGATCGACATCTGGCTGGTCTCGCTGGCCGCAGCCGCCATGGGCCAGCCGCTGCACTGCGTGGTGGTCGGTGCCAATGCCGTGCTGCGTGTGCCGCCGCATGAAAGCGAATCAGCCCGAGCCCAGCTGCAGGTGCTGCTGGACGCCTGGGCCGAAGGCATGCGCTGGCCCCTGCCATTACCGCCTGTCCTGGCGTTGCAATGGCTGCAAGACCCGGACAACCAGAATGCCTTGTACGACCTGTATGAAGGCAGCAGCCACCGGCGGGCCGAGCGCGGCAAAGACCCGGCACTGGCCCGCACCTACCCGACGCTGAACGACTTGATGTCCAGCGGCGATTTCGAGCGGCTGGCCGAGGCCGTCTACGCTCCCCTGCGCGACTGGGCCGCGCACATCCAGGTGGATGCTTTGACCGAGGCCACTCCAGAGGCGGCAGAAGTGACAGAAATGGCAGAAATGGCAGAAATGGCAGAAGGAGGTCAACCATGAACGCCGCTGAAAACGTGACGGTGAACCCTGCAAAAAGCCCACCCGCCCATGACCTGAAGGCCCCCAGCTTCCCGTTGCGGGGCAGCCACCTGATCGAGGCCAGTGCGGGCACGGGCAAGACCTGGACGATTGCCGCGCTCTATGTGCGCTTGGTGCTCGGCCATGGCAACCGCGACACCGCCCCCGTGCGCCCCATGCTGCCGCAAGACGTGCTGGTCATGACTTTCACCCGCGCCGCCACACGCGAACTGTCGGACCGCATCCGCGCCCGTTTGACGCAAGCGGCACAGGTGTTCAGGGGGCTGACGTCCACAGACGACGCCTTCTTGTTGACGCTCATGGCGGACTACCCCGAAGGTCCATCACGCGAGCAGGCGGCTTATCGGCTGGCGCTGGCCGCGCAGGCCATGGACGACGCGGCCGTCTACACCATCGACGCTTGGTGCCAGCGCATGCTGCGCGAGCACGCTTTTGACAGCGGCAACCTGTTTGAAGAAAACCTGGTCGGTGACGAGGCCACGCTGCGCCTGGAAGCGGTGCAGGATTATTGGCGGCAACAGCTCTACCCCATGGCCGCTGAACAAGTGGCGCAGGTCCAAGGTATCTGGCGCGACGTGTCCGCACTTGACGCCGACATGCGCGCCTTGATGGCCGTGCCCCTGCCGGAGCCCCTGCCGGGCACGTTGGCGCAGGTCCACGCGGGTGCCTTGGCCCAACGTGAAGCGCAACTGCAAGCCCTCAAACAAGCTTGGGCTGACAAAGCCGACGCCTTGCTGGGCTGGATCGAGGCGCAGCTGGCCCCCAAAAAGCACGGTTGGGATGGCCGCAAGCTGGCCTACAAAAAATGCGCCGACTGGCTGGGTACGCTCAAAGCTTGGGCGCAAGGCCCGTCCGATGCGCAGGCCCTGCAAGCCGCCATGAAAACCGGCTGGGAGCGTTTCACCCCCGAAGGTCTGCTGGCCTGCCGAAAACCCGGCGAAGACCCGGTAGAGTTGCCGCCCGAAAGTCAGGCCTATGCGGACCTGCAAGCCGCCTTGCAGACCTTGCCCGACCCTGATCAGCAAGCCCGTCTGCATGCCCGCAGCCATGTGCTCAAGCGCATGGCTGAACTCAAGCGACGCAGCGGCTTGTTCGGCTTTGCCGACATGCTGGAGCGCCTGGACAGGGCGTTGGCCGATCCCGACTCAGGCGAGCGCTTGGCGCAGCGGCTGCGCGAGCAGTTTCCGGTGGCCCTGATCGACGAGTTCCAGGACACCTCGCCGCTGCAGTTCCGCATTTTTGACCGCATCTACCGCACAGCCGATCACTGCCCGGACACGGCGCTGCTGTTGATTGGCGATCCCAAACAGTCGATTTACGGGTTCCGTGGCGCGGACATCCACAGCTATCTGGCGGCGCGTCGCGCGACCGAGGGCCGCCACCATGTGCTGGGCACCAATTTCCGCTCGACCCAGGCCATGGTCGATGCGGTCAACCGCTGGTTTGAAATTCCTGAGGACGCCTTTGGCTACCGCACGGCCCAGGATGACCCGCTGCCTTTTCAAAGCGTCAAGGCCCAAGGTCGCGCCGAAGTGCTGCACGCCAGCAGTGGCCCGGTGCCCGCCATAACGCTGGTGCACGACGCCACCCTGCGCAGCATGCGCGATGCGCGGGCGCATCTGTCGGCCCTGTGCGCCCAGCAGATCGTGGCCTGGCTGAGCGACCCGCAGGCCCGCTTTGTGTACCCCGGCCAAGGCGATGCGCCGCTCAAGCCCAAAGACATCGCCGTGCTGGTGCGCACGGGGGTGGAGGCCGCCGCCGTGCGCGACGCGTTGCGCTGGCGCGGCGTGGCCTCGGTGTATTTGTCCGACCGCGATTCGGTGTTTGCCAGCGATGAGGCGCAAGACCTGTGCCTGTGGCTGCGCGGCGTGGCTGAGCCCCGCGACATGCGCCGCGTGCGTGCGGCCCTGGGCACGCGCACCGTGGGCCTGTCGCTGGCCGAGTTGCACGCGCTGGCCACGCAAGACGACTTGCTGGACCAACATGCCGAGCAAATGCGCGAGCTGCACCAGACCTGGCAAGCGCAGGGTGTGCTGGCCATGCTGCGCCAGTCGCTGCACCGCTTGCAGTTGGCCGGGCGCTGGCGCGGTCAGGCCGACGGCGAGCGCCGACTGACCAACGTGCTGCACCTGGCCGAACTGCTGCAAAAGGCCAGCAGCCAGCTCGATGGCGAGCAGTCCCTGATCCGCTGGCTGGTCCAGCAAATCGACGAAGCGCTGGACGGCAGTGCGGGCGAGAGCGAAGAAAAAACCGTGCGCCTGGAAAGCGACGAAGACCTGGTCAAGGTCATCACCATCCACGCCAGCAAGGGCCTGGAGTACCCGGTGGTGTGCCTGCCCTTTGCGCACAGCCACCGCGAAGTGACGGCAGGCAAAACGCCGGTCATGCAGGTCGGCGAGGCCGGAGGCAATCGCCACTGGACGCTGGACTTTGACCGGACCGACGCCCAGGCGGCCGACCGTGACCGCCTGCGCGAAGACCTGCGTCTTTGGTATGTGGCGCTGACCCGGGCGCGGCATGCGTTGTGGGTGGGTTGGAGCCCGGTCAAGCGCGGCAACGGTAAAAGCTGCGTCAACCACGACAGCGCGGCCGGCCATTTGCTGGCCCGCGGCGACGAGCCTGATGAAGCCGGCTGGTGGCCCAAGCTGCAGGCCTTGCAAACCAACGCCAAAGGCGAGCACTTGGCGGTGCAATTCACGCTCGCGCCGAGCGTGGTGCCACTCACACGCTGGCAGCGCACCGAGCAATTGCACGCTCTGCGCGAGGCTTTGGCCTGCACCGCCCGCATTGACAAGTCCTGGGGCATCGCGAGTTTTTCCAGGTTGACGCGGGATTTGTCATCGCAGGCCATGTCTTCACCGGCGTTGTCCTCGCCGGGTTTGTCCGAGTCCATGCCCGAGCCGTCCTGGTTTGCCAGTCTGGACATGGCCACCCCGCGCCCGGCCGATGACGAACCTCAGGATGAGGGCGCGGCCATGGCCTTGAGTTTTGAGCTGCAGGCACCGTTGTCTCGCGCAGCATCGGCACAGGCTGCGCCTTGGCATGGCTTTGCCCGTGGCCCGAGTGCGGGCAACTTTTTGCACGACCAGATGGAGTGGCTGGCCGCTGACGGCTTTGCGCTGCAGCCCGGAACGCCCACTGCCGAACGCCTGGCCAAGCGCTGCGAGCGCGCGGGCTACAAGGCGCAGGCTGAGGGCATGGTGCAGTGGCTCGCTCGGGTGGTGGCGCAACCTTTGGGCGGGGGCTTGCGTGGGATGAACACGGGTCTGAATGCGGGGCCGAACCTTGCGCTGAGTCGTGGACCGGGTGTGGCCCTGAATGCGTTGCAAACGGTCTTGCCCGAAATGGAATTTTGGCTGCCTGCCAAGCGCTTGCATGCGCGGGAAATCGACGCTTTGTGCCAGCTGCATTTGCTGCCCGGTGTGGTGCGTCCGCAGCTGCCCGATGCGCAGCTGCACGGCATGCTCATGGGCTTTGCCGATCTGGTGTTTGAGCACGAGGGGCGCTACTGGGTGCTGGATTACAAGTCCAACCATTTGGGCGCAGATGACGCGGCCTACACGGCCGAGGCCTTGGACCAGGCCATGGCCCAGCACCGCTACGAGGTGCAGGCGGCGCTTTACATGCTGGCGTTGCACCGTTTGCTGCGTTCGCGTCTGGGCGCAGCTTACGACCCCGCGCAACACCTGGGTGGCGCGGTCTACCTGTTCATGCGCGGCATCGACGGACCCGCCTCAGGCTGCTGCTGCTTGCCTGCACCCGTGGCCTTGATGGACGGCCTGGATGCGATGTTGGGACACGATGAAGGCGCTGCAACGCAGCCGGGAGAGCGGGCATGACCACGCGCAAAACAAAACAAGCCGCCGTGTTGGCGCAGGCCGCCCAAATGGATTGGCTGGTCGATTTGCCCGCGCTGGGCTTGAGTGCCGTGCACACCCTGCAGTGGCTGCATGCCTGGGCCGAACTGGGCTGGTTGCGCCGCCTGGACAGCGCTTTGGCCACGCAGCTGCACCGCCTGGACGCGGGCATCTCGCCCGCTGTGCTGGTGTCGGCTGCCGTGCTGGCGCAAATGGAGGGGCGCGGCCACACCTGCCTGGCGGTGCACGCACTGGCCACGCCGCCCACGGATTTGCTGGGTTGGCCAACCGATGCCGTGCAGGCCCCGCAAGGTTTGCAGGCGCTGTGGACCCACATGCCGCGCGATGCACAGGCTTGGGTTGCGGCCTTGCAGGCGGCACCAAGGGCCTGTTTGCGCCTGGCCGATGCGCCAGATCAGGGGCAGCCTCTGGTGCTGGGTGGGTCGGTGGATGCGCCCTTGCTGTATTGGCGTCGCTACCGTGCCCATGAAGAGCGGGTGGGGCAAAACCTGCTGCAGCGCGCACAAAGTGCGGTGCCGGTGCAAGAGGATTTGGCGCGCGCGTGGTTGGACCGTCTTTTTGGCGCGCTGCCTCCTGAGGTCCATCCCGGTGATCACCCCGAGGCCCAAACTGACTGGCAAAAACTCGCCTGCGCCGTGGCCTTGCGGGCGCGTTTGTCGGTCATCACGGGGGGGCCGGGCACCGGTAAGACTTACACCGCCGCGCGTTTGCTGGCTTTGTTGTTGGCCTTGCACGATGGCGTCAGCCCCTTGCGCGTGGCCTTGGCTGCGCCCACGGGCAAGGCAGCGGCTCGGCTCAAGCAGTCGATTGACAGCTCGCTGCAGGCGTTGCAAGCCAAGGCGTTGCAGGCTGGGTCGTTGCAGCTTGAGGTGCGGCCATCGCCACCGGGTGAACCCATCGTGTCCACCCCGTCCAGGCCTTTTGCTGAGCGTCCACTCGACTTGGACACACTCATCCAGCGCATTGGTTCGGCCCGTACTTTGCACGCGCTGTTGGGTGCACGGCCGGATACCCGCGCCTTTCGGCACCATGCGGCCAACCCGCTCGATGTGGACGTGCTGATCGTGGATGAGGCCTCGATGGTGCACCTGGAGATGATGGACGCATTGCTGCAGGCCCTGCCACCCACGGCCCGGCTGGTGTTGCTGGGCGACAAGGACCAGCTGGCCTCGGTCGAAGCGGGCGCGGTGCTGGGTGATGTGTGCCGCAACGCATCGCTTGGCGCTTACCAGCCCGAGACCTTGCGCTATGCGCAAGCGGTGGCCGGTCAGACCCTGGCTCCCCGGTTTCACGCGGTGGCTGGGCGGGCGGTCTCGGCATTGGCCCAGCAAACCGTGATGCTGCGCCAAAGCCGCCGCTTCGATGGTCCGATTGGCCAGCTGGCCTTGGCCGTGAATGCGGGTGACGCCGATGGCGCATGGGCTTGTTTCAGAGCCGCCGACACTTCGGCGTTTCCCTTGCTGGCTTTGCAGCCGGACACCCCTTTGGCCGTGTGTGCACTGGCGCTGGGCGCATCGGGTCAAGCTTCTTACAGCGACTACTTGCAAGCCCTGCGGCGTGGCCCTGCGGGGCCGGGGGTAGATGACCATGCGGATTGGGTGCGCAGCGTGCTCAAGGCCTTTGACCGGTTTCGCATCTTGTGCGCCGTGCACCAAGGCGACTGGGGCACCGCCGCCCTCAATGCTGCCGTACAAAAAGCGCTGGCCGATGCGGGTTGGCTCAAGCCGCAAGGCGAATGGTTTGCCGGTCGCCCGATCATGGTCATGCGCAACGACACGCAGTTGGGCGTGTTCAACGGCGATGTGGGGGTGGTTGTGCCCAACCCCCAAGGTTTGCTCAAGGTCTGGTTTCTGGACGGTGAGCAGCTGCGTTCGGTCAGCGTGTCGCGCCTGGCCCATGCCGAGACCGCATTTGTCATGACGGTGCACAAAAGCCAGGGTTCTGAGTTCTTGCACACCGCCTTGGTGTTGCCGCCTGGTGCGGCCGAGGTGCTGTCGCGTGAACTGGTTTACACCGGCATCACCCGCGCCCGCGAACAGTTCACCCTGGTCGAGGCGCAGGCGGGCTTGCTGGCAGCGGCGATTGGCCGGCCCAGCGTGCGCGCCAGCGGTTTGCAACAGTGGTGGGGGGCCTAATGGGCGTAACCTTCGCAAGCACCGGCATTGGGTTTGCCCCGGCATTCGCGCAGCAGGCGTTTGTCTCGCTCGGCCTTGTTTTCTCCAGAGCCCTTGTCGCCGGGCAGTTTGGGGGCTTTGCCTGCCTTGGCTTTCCTGGCCTTGGCGGGTTTGTCTGCGCCTGTGGTGGCGGTGAAGGTTTCCACGGCCCAGCTGGCGGGCGATGCGCCCATCAGGCCCAAGGCCAAAACCGTGCTGGTCAGCGCGGTTGTAAAACATGTCGACTTCATGGCGTTCTCCCTGACGTTGGTTTGTTTTCATCATAGGCATGTCGTGCAGGTGTGCAAAGTGCGACATGCCCAGGCCGGGTCAGCCTTTACGATGAGTGCATGAACACCAGTCCCCCTCCTTTCATGCGCCAGGCCGTCATGGACCTGGAAGAGTCCCGCATCCGCGAAGTCGCCAACGCGGGCATGGGCCGGCCCGATGTGCTGGCTTTCTGGTTTGGCGAATCCGACGAGATCACGCCCGACATCGTGCGCCAAGCCGCCATCGATTCGATGCAAAAAGGCGAGACCTTTTATTCGCACAACCTGGGCCTGCCCGAGCTGCGCCATGCCGTGTCCGATTACATGTCGGCCTTGCACGGACCCATTGGTGTGGAGCGTCTGGCCATCACCTCGGGCGGCGTGAACGCCTTGATGCTGGCCGCGCAAGCCCTGATCAATGCAGGCGACGAAGTGGTCGCCGTCACGCCCGTCTGGCCCAACTTGACCGCGCAGGCGCTGGTCATGGGCGCTGATTTGAAGTGCGTGTCGCTGCGTGCTATGGCGGGCCAGTGGCAACTCGACATGGCCGCACTCAAAGCCGCCATCACGCCCGCCACCCGATTGCTGATCGTCAACTCGCCCAACAACCCCACGGGCTGGACACTCAGCCGCGCCGAACAGGCCGAGATCCTGGCGCACTGCCGCAGCACCGGCACCTGGGTGCTGGCCGACGAGGTGTACGAGCGCCTGTATTACGAAACCGACACGGCCAACGGCTGCGCCCCGTCTTTTTTGGATGTGTCCGAGCCCGACGACCGCCTGGTCGTGGTGCACAGCTTTTCCAAGAGCTTTTTGATGACCGGCTGGCGTCTGGGTTGGTTGGTCATGCCTGCCGCCATGACGCCCCACATGGGCAAGCTGATCGAGTTCAACACCTCGTGTGCCTCGGTGTTCACCCAAAAAGCGGGGGTTGTGGCCTTGCAAAACACAGCCGACATCACGCCCCGCGTGGTGGCCCACCTCAAAGCCTGCCGCGACACTTTGGTGCCCCTGCTACAAGCCGTACCGGGCGTGCAAGTGGCCCCAGCCCAAGGCGGCATGTACGCGTTTTTCAAGCTCGAAGGACATCCCGATGCGGTGCTGACGGCCAAGCGTTTGGTGGCCGAAGCCGGTCTGGGCCTGGCCCCTGGCGAAGCCTTTGCCCCCGAGGCGGCAGGCTGGCTGCGCTGGTGCTTTGCGTCGAAAGATTTGGGGCGGCTGGGGGAGGGTGTAGAGCGGCTCAAGGGGTGGTTGGCCTTGAACGCTTAAGGAAACTCTGCAAAAGTCCCGCCCCCGTGTGCCTGTCGTAAGCCTCGCCCAGCATCATTGATACATGAAACAAGCAAGTCTTGATTTGAACCTGAGCGAGAAGAAAGCCCGCAAGCGCGAGTTCCTCGATCAGATGGAGCAAGTAGTCCCGTGGCAGGCGCTGATCGAGCTGATCGCCTTACTACCCCGAAGGCAAAAAAGGGCGTCCACCCTTCTCACTGGCGACCATGCTGCGCACGCACTTTTTGCAGCAGTGGTTCACCTTGTCGGACCCAGGTATGGAAGAAGCGTGCTTTGACGTGCCCCTGTATCGGGAATTTGCCCTGATCCCAGAGTTCTCGCGCATGCCCGACGAGAGCACCATCTTGCGGTTCCGCCATCGGCTGGAAAAGCACAAGCTGGCCGATCAAATCCTGGCCACCGTCAACGACTTGCTGATTGAGCGCGGTTTGCTGCTCAAGACCGGTACGGTGGTGGATGCCACGCTCATAGCAGCCCCCAGCTCAACCAAGAACAACGACAAAGCCCGCGACCCTGAGATGCACTCCAGCCAAAAGGGCAACCAGTGGCACTTTGGCATGACGGCCCACATTGGCGCTGATGCCGATTCGGGCTTGGTGCACACCGTGAGAGGCACATCCGGCAATGTTCACGATGTGCTCGAAGGCAACAGCTTGTTGCACGGGCAAGAAGTGGATGCGTATGGCGACGCCGGTTATCAGGGCATCCACAAACGTCCCGATGCCAACAGCCGCGTGACATGGCACGTTGCCATGCACCCAGGCAAACGCAAGGCCTTGAACAAGAGCGACCCGCTCGATCAACTGACAGACAAGCTTGAAAAAGCCAAGGCCGGGATTCGAGCCAAGGTGGAGCATCCGTTTCGGGTGATCAAGCGCCAGTTTGGCTATGTCAAAACGCGCTACCGTGGGCTCAAGAAGAACACGGCACAGTTGGTCACCTTGTTTGCCTTGTCCAATTTGTGGATGGTGCGGACCAAGTTGCAAGGGGCGCAGGGATGAGTGCGTCTGCTGGCAAGGCAAGTGGTGGTGCCCATGGGCAACGGCGCATCAGGGGCCTGAAAAATTGTTGCCCAACTGGGCGCATTGATCCGAAAAGGCAAGAAATTGAAGTCAACGGCCATTAGCCTTTGCTTGTGTCGAATTATTCAGACCATCCTTAACTGACCTTGCCCCCGAAAAACGTACTCCATAGCTGATGGGTAAAAATCAGTAACAGGAGTGAGAGATGAGCGAAACGAAACGACGGGCGCGGTACACGCTGGAATTCAAGCTGGAGGCTGTGCGACTG
>NZ_NESL01000016.1 GCF_003063435.1 Limnohabitans sp. 2KL-1
GCGTACTTTGATCGGCTGGGGGTGCCAAGGCTGTCCTGACCTCAAGCGCTCGAACCGCCCGGTGCGGACCCGCATGCCGGGTGGTGTGGCAGGGGTGCCTCCCATCAGGGAGGCCCCCTATGCCGATAGGCTCGCACGTTCAGTGCTTGGCCTGAGGACAAAACGGGTTCAGGGTCTGGTCAACTCACGGATGTCCCGCTCATAGTTGCGCAGCGTGCGTGCCAGGCGTTGGCGCTGTTCCGGGCTGGTGGTGTTGTGCAGTTGCGCCAGGTTGTCGCAGGCCTGTCGGGTCATCTTTTGCACCATGGCTCGTCCTGCGTCGTCCGGGGGCGTGAACCAGCGCATCCACACACCAAACAGGTTGGCTTCAATCTGGGCGGCGGGCACATTGCCCAAGGCCGACTGTCTCAACGTGGAGAGCAAATCCTGCTCGCGTCTCAAGCGCTCTTGCCGACCCCACTCCGGGTGCCAGCTGGATTGACTGACCTGGGTTTTGACCAAGGCGATCTGTGCTGCGCTCAGTTCGCCGTAAAACGAGCGGTAGCGTTCCAGTGTCTTGTCCACCCGACGTTCCAGCCGCTCGGTGGCACTGCCTTGTAGCCATTCTTTGTCCCAGTCTTCGTTCTTGCTGTCCTGGTGCCTGGCCAGGTGGCTCAGCTGGCGCGGGCCGAGCATTTGGACCACAGGAACAGCCTGCGTGATGGCGACCCGCATGGACCTGTCCATCATGCTTCGCGCTTCACCCCAAGCGCTGCACACTTGGTCGGCTTGCAGCTTGCCTTGGCTCAATTCTGTGGCGCGTTGCAGCAAATCACTGTAGGTGGCCAACTCCTGGCTGCGGTGCCATTGGTACAGGTTGGCCAGACCTTCCTTGGCCCGTTCGGTCTGCGCATCGTTGAACGAGACCGCGCTGTCGAGCCACCAATAAGACAAAGTGGGCAGTTGTTGGTAGCCCAGTTTGATGGCGCTGCAAGCTTGCAAGAGGGGGAGTGTCACAGCGATGACCAACCAACGCGACTGGGACAGATTGGGCCATCTGCGCCAGGGTTGCCAAGTCATGCGGGACCCTGCGAGGGTGGTGCCATGGAACAAAGAATTTGAAATACCCATTTTTGTAGCGCCTTGGTTGCGGCGATCATATGCCCGATAGGGGGCAGCGATAATTGATTTGTATCTAAAAACCGTCGCCCTGCTGTGGCCACTTGAGAAAGTAAATACCAAATGACTACAACGCTCTTGCTCCCCATTGATGTTGTTGTGATGGCCGCCGGCAAAGGCACCCGCATGAAAAGCCGCCTGCCCAAGGTGTTGCAGCGTCTGGCCGGGGTGCCGCTGGTGCAACATGTGCTGAACACTGCGGCGCAGCTGAACGCCCGCTCGGCGGTGGTCATCACCGGCCATGGTGCCGACCAGGTGGAGCCGGTTTTGCTGGCCCCCGGGCAGGTGCTGGCGGTGCAATGCGTGCGCCAGGAGCCCCAGTTGGGCACAGGCCATGCCGTGCAGCAAGCGGTGCCCGCGCTGGCCGATGACGGCGTGGTGGTGGTTTTGTCGGGCGACGTGCCGCTGACGCAGGCCGATACCTTGCAAGCGCTGATCGCCCAATGCGGCGGTGACCAACTGGCGCTGCTCACCATCGACTTTGCCGACCCCACCGGTTATGGGCGCATTGTGCGGGAGGGTGATGCGGTGCAGGCCATCGTCGAACACAAAGACGCGACCGACGCACAGCGCCAGATCAAAGAGGTTTACAGCGGCATCATGGCCGTGCCCGCACGCTGGCTCAAGGCCTGGCTGGCCCGGCTGGACAACCAGAACGCCCAGGGCGAGTACTACCTGACCGACGTGGTCAAGTTCGCCGTGGCCGATGGCGTGCCCGTGGTGGCGCACAAGATCACCGACCCGCTGCAGGTGGCGGGCATCAACAGCCCGGTGCAACTGGCCGAGCTGGAGCGTGCCCACCAGCTGCGCCAGGCGCACCGCCTGATGGAGCAGGGTGTGCGCCTGCAAGACCCGGCCCGCTTTGACCTGCGTGGCCAGCTCGACTGCGCGCAAGACGTCGAGATCGACGTGAACTGCATTTTTGAAGGCCGCGTGTCCTTGGGTGAAGGCGTGAAGATCGGTGCGAACTGCGTCATCGCCAACTGCACCCTTGCGGCAGGCGTGGTGATCCACCCCTTCACCCACATCGACGGCGAAAAATTGGGCGTGTCCGTGGGCGAGGGAGCTCTGATCGGGCCGTTCGCCCGCCTGCGCCCCGGCGCACAGCTGGGGGCTGAAGTGCACATCGGCAACTTTGTCGAGGTGAAAAATTCCACGATGGCCAAGGGTGCCAAAGCCAACCACTTGGCTTATCTGGGTGATGCCACGGTGGGCGAGCGCGTGAACTACGGCGCGGGCAGCATCACCGCCAACTACGACGGGGCCAACAAACACCGCACCGTGATCGAGGCCGACGCGCACATCGGCAGCAACTGCGTGTTGGTGGCCCCGGTAACGATTGGCGCAGGTGGCACTGTGGGCGGCGGCTCCACCATCACCAAGAGCACTGAACCTGGCGCTCTGAGCGTGGCGCGGGGCAAGCAGATCAGCATCGCCAATTGGGCGCGGCCTGCCAAAAAGCCCAAAGCCTGAGCTCGCCTGTTTGTGGGAGGCCGCCCCTGCGGCCGAAGAGTTGTTTGGTTTGAACGCCTGAAGCGGCCCGCAAACATTCGCGAGCAGGGGCTCGCTCCCACGAAGCTCGACTCGTGGACGGCTGTGAACGGGTTTTTAAACAACAGGCGGTTTCGTCAAAGGCCAAGTCGTTGTGAATTTCGCCCGTTTGGTTGAGAAGAACGCCTTCATATTGCGCACATTGGCGTCTTGCGTGAACAGCGCTTGGCTGATGACCAGGTAATGCGGCATGTCGCAGGCCTGCACCACCAGCATGAAGTCAGGCCCTGGCGAGACGCGCCAGCACTGCTGCACCGCGTCTTGAGCGATGGCACGGGCTTCGAACGCGTCCAGGTGTTCGCTGCCTTGTTTGTCCAAAGACACTTCAACCAGCGCTGTCAGCCCGTGGCCCAGCGTGGAGCCGAGCCGGTCGGTGCTGAGTACAGCCACTTGTCGCTCGATCCAGCCCCCCTCCATCAGGCGCTTGACGCGGCGCAGGCAAGTCGGGGGCGAGATATTGACTTTTTCGGCCAGCGCCACATTGCTCAGGCTGGCATCGTGCTGCAAGCTGTCCAGCAGTTGCAGGTCTATGGTGTCGAGTGTGTTTTGTTCCATTAAATTGATATCAATGAAATATTATTTTGATATCAAACTGATATCAACTTGATGTGAAATATACGGCAATTAATCATCAAATAATGATCAGAAATTTTACTCAACTGAGCATACCATTGCATTCATTCTTTTGATTGGAGTCCTCCTATGTGTGGCATCGTCGGCGCCGTTTCTTCCCGCAACATCGTTCCCGTGCTGGTTCAGGGCCTGCAACGGCTCGAATACCGGGGTTATGACTCGTGCGGCGTGGCCGTGCACGCGGCCAGCCTGAACGGCAAGACCGGTGGCCTTCAGCGCGCCCGCAGCACTTCGCGGGTGGCCGAGCTGATGGACCAAGTCAGCGCCGACCACATCGAAGGCGGCACGGGCATTGCCCACACCCGCTGGGCCACGCACGGTGCGCCGGCGGTGCACAATGCGCACCCGCACTTTAGCCACGGCACAGGCGCAGCAGACGCCAAGCCGGGCAAGGTGGCGCTGGTGCACAACGGCATCATCGAAAACCACGAAGAACTGCGCGCCGCCCTGCAAGCCAAGGGCTATGTGTTTTTGAGCCAAACCGACACCGAAGTCATTTCGCACTTGGTGGACAGCGTGTACGACGGCGATATTTTTGAAGCCGTCAAAACCGCCATTCGCCAACTGCACGGCGCGTACGCGATTGCCGTGTTCCACAAAGACGAGCCGCAGCGCGTGATCGGTGCGCGTGCGGGTTCGCCCCTCATCCTCGGCGTGGGCCAGGGCGAAACATTCCTCGCCAGCGACGCGATGGCGCTGGCGGGCGTGACCGACCAGATCGTGTACCTGGAAGAGGGCGATGTGGTCGACATCCAGCTGGGCAAATACTGGGTGGTGGACCGCGATCACAAAGCCGTGACCCGCGCCGTGAAAACCGTGCACGCCCACAGCGGCGCGGCCGAGCTGGGCCCTTATCGCCACTACATGCAAAAAGAAATCTTCGAGCAGCCCCGAGCCATTGCCGACACGCTCGAAGGCGTGGAAGGCATCACGCCCGAGCTGTTTGGCGATGGCGCGTATTCCACTTTCAAAGCGATTGACAACGTGCTGATCCTGGCCTGCGGCACCAGCTACTACAGCGGCTGCGTGGCCAAGTACTGGATCGAAGCCATTGCCAAAGTGCCTTGCCAGGTCGAGATCGCCAGCGAATACCGCTACCGCGAATCGGTGCCCAACCCCAACACCCTCATCGTCACCATCACCCAAAGCGGCGAAACCGCCGACACCCTGGCCGCGCTGCGCCACGCGCAAAGCCTGGGCATGACGCACACGCTCACCATTTGCAACGTGGCCACCAGCGCCATGGTGCGCGAATGCAAACACGCTTACGTGACCCGCGCTGGGGCCGAGATCGGCGTGGCCTCCACCAAAGCCTTCACCACGCAACTGGCTGGGCTGTTCTTGCTCACGCTGGCGCTGGCGCAGACCAAGGGGCGACTGTCAGACGAAGAAGAGGCCGGGCACATCAAAGCCATGCGCCACCTGCCCGCCGCGCTGCAAGCCGTGCTGGCGCTGGAGCCGCAAATCATCAGCTGGTCCGAAGAATTCGCGAGCAAAGAAAACGCGCTGTTCTTGGGGCGGGGCACGCATTACCCCATTGCGCTGGAAGGCGCGCTCAAACTCAAAGAGATCACCTACATCCACGCCGAAGCCTATGCAGCGGGCGAACTGAAACACGGCCCGCTGGCCCTGGTGACCAGCGCCATGCCGGTGGTGACCGTGGCGCCCAATGACCAGTTGCTGGAAAAACTCAAGAGCAACATGCAAGAAGTGCGTGCCCGTGGCGGCGTGCTCTATGTGCTGGCCGATGGCGACACAAAAATAGAAAGCAGTGAAGGCGTGAACGTGATTCGCATGCCCGAGCACTACGGCGTGCTGTCACCCATCTTGCATGTGGTGCCGCTGCAGCTGCTCAGCTATCACACGGCCTGTGCGCGGGGGACGGATGTGGACAAGCCGAGGAATTTGGCGAAGTCGGTGACCGTGGAGTAGTTCAGCTAGTGAGTAATTTTGACGATCTGACAGAAGTGGTCATGGTCGTCAAAGTGAAAAGTAGGGCGCTTTTCATTGGACCCTACTTGGAGGGTGTACAGAGTTTTGTGTAAAAGGGCCTGGGATCAGTGACCGTGGGCATGCGGACGCGTTGGTGTTGGCACGCGCTCTTTGATTCACATGCCCACATGCACCCCCGGCCGTCGCCCGTCGTTCCAATTCCCCCCCAGCGCCCGCTCGATCTGCGCGGCCAGTTGCAGCAGCAAGCCGTCGTTGGCCTGGCGGGCTTGGGCCTGGATGCCCAAAGGCAGGCCGTTGTCTTGCGTGGCCATGGGCAGTGAGATGCCCGGGATGCCGCACAGGTTCGACAGTGGGGTGTAGGCGAAGTTTTGCCAGAGGTTTTCGAACCAGTCGTACACCGAGGGGTTGTCGCTGATCGTCAGGTATTCGGTGGTGCCCAGCTTGGGTGTGGGCAAGGCGGTGATGGGCGTGAGGATGATGTCCCAGCGTTCAAAAAACTCGCCAAAGCCACGCGAGGTGGTGTTGAACACGGCCTGCATGCGGGCGCGTTCGGCATAGCTGGTTTTCAGACCTTCTTCCCAGATTTTGATGTTGATCGGTTCGACCCGATCGGCCGGTGGCCGCTCCAGCCCGAGGGGTTTGAGCAGGTTGGTGATGGTTTGCGCAAAGTTGCTGATGTAGCAGGTGGTTTGCGCAGCAAACGCGGCCTCCAGGTCCACCTCGGGCAGCGCCCATTCGACGTGGTGGCCCAGGCCTTGCAAAAAACGGCCCACTCGCTCTAACTCGGCCACAAAGTGCGGCACGGCGCGGTAGTGGCCCCATTCGTGCGACAAGGCGATGCGCAAGCGCGCCGGGTCGCGCTGGATGAGTGTGCTGTAGGGCTCGGCGGGTGACCAGTAGGGCATGAACTCGCCTGGTGCGCCGCCCCGGCAGTGGTCCACAAAGGCGGCCGTGTCACGAACAGTGCGGCTTTGGCAGCCTTGGGTCGAGACGAGTCCCGTGATGTCGGACGCGGCAGGCGCGATCGAGAACACGCCGCGTGAGGCTTTGAGGCCGATGTTGCCGTTGAACCCGGCGGGGATCCGGATCGAGCCGCCCCCGTCGGTGGCGTGCGACAAGGGCAAAACGCCCGCCGCCAACGCGGCTGCAGTGCCCGCCGATGAGCCGCAGGTGGTGTAGTTCAGGTCCCAGGGGTTGCGCGTCACATACACGGCCGGGTTCTCTGCCGAGCTGCACACGCCAAATTCGGGTGTGGTGGTGCGGCCGATGATGTTCAGCCCGGCATGCTTGATGCGCCCGGTCAGGTAGCTGTCGGCGGTGGCACGGTGGCCCTTCATCAAGAGTGAGCCCATTTCCTGCAAGCGGCCTTTGAGGGTGGGCCCCAGGTCTTTCATCAGGTAGGGCACGCCCGCAAAGGGGCCATCGGGGTTCATGCCGTCGCGTGTGGGCTCGTTGACCAGGTCATCAAACACTTCGACCACGGCACTCAATTGCGGGTTGACTTTGGCGATGCCCGCTGCGGTTTGTCGGGCCAGCTCAGCGGGGGTCACTTCGCCGCGCTGGACCCGTTCAGCCAAGCCAAGGGCATCGTGCTTGGCCCACTCATCCCAACTCATGACACATGACATATGGATCCACCTTTGTGCGTTGTGTGCGTTGCAGCACCTGTCAAATTAAAACAG
Organism: Limnohabitans sp. 2KL-1; assembly: GCF_003063435.1. Lineage (GTDB taxonomy): Bacteria > Pseudomonadota > Gammaproteobacteria > Burkholderiales > Burkholderiaceae_C > Limnohabitans_A. Next base: position 6,978 of record NZ_NESL01000016.1, read on the forward strand.
AGTCAGGTGCAGTGGCCTGTCGCAGTCTTGTCGCCTGCTGACCGTGGGGCGGCGTGTCTTGGGGCAGCGTGTTTTGGCGCACGGACACAGGCAGCAAGCTGACCTATGGTGAAGATGTCCGGCTTGGTGCTGAGTGTGATGCTGAATGTTGCGCAGAGTGTGGCGCTGTGGCCGGCAGGTGGCCAAGTTCAGGCTTGGTCGTTTTTAATTCTTCCATGATGGGATTGCGCCATGAATGTCAAAACTTTCTGGGCCGCTTTGGCCGCCGCCGTGCTGGTTCTGGCGGCTTCGGGTTGTGCCGTGTCACGCGGACAGGAGTCTGTCGGGGCTTATGTGGACGATGCGGGCATCACGGCCATGGTCAAGTCGCGCTTCTTCGAGGACAAGGATGTGGCCGGTTCTGCCATCAGTGTGGAAACCCTGAAGGGCACCGTGTTGTTGTCGGGTTTTGCCAAAAATGCGCTGGAGCGCAACAAGGCAGAAAGCATTGCGCGAGGCGTCAAAGGCGTGACCTCGGTGCGCAACGAGATTGCTGTACGCCCTTGAACTGAAAGGGGTTTTCAGGGCTGATCGGGGCCAGATGCCTGGGGTCAATGGCGAGGGACTTCATGCGAAAATGACCAATGTTGAACACGCCTTCTGTGCGTGGTTTCTGTTGGTTTTTGAATGGACGAAGTCGCCTCGCATGAAACTGTGCATCCTGGACAACGATGTTTTGGACCCGGCAGCCGTGCCCATTTGGGGCAGCTATGCCGCCATGTTTGAGCGTTTGTTGCGCGGGGCAGGCTTTGAGGGTGAGATCGATGCTTACAGTGCGCGCCAGGGGAGTTATCCCGACTCGTTTGATGCTTACGATGCGGTGCTGTTGACCGGCAGTCGGTCTGACGCGTTTTCGGACGACGCCTGGGTGGTTGAATTGCGCGGGCGTGTGAGTGCCTTGCTGGCGCAGCAGAAAAAGCTCGTGGGTGTTTGCTTTGGCCACCAGTTGATTGCCCATTGTCTGGGGGCCAAGGTGGGCCGGGCCCCGCAAGGCTGGGGCTTGGGGCGCACGCATTACACATGGCATGAACCTTCGCATTTCAGCGATGGGGTGCAGCAGGTGTGCTTGCTGGCCAGCCACCAGGATCAGGTGCTGGAGTTGCCGCAGGGCGCTCGTTTGTTGGCCAGCAACGCACATTGCCCGATTGCCGCCTATGCCATCGGTCAGCAGGTGCTGTGCATTCAGCCGCATCCGGAATTTGAACCGGCGTACAGCGCTTTTCTGATGAACAAGCAGCTTGTGCGTCATGGGGAGGTGGTGATCCAGGAAAAATTGGCGGCCTTGCAGGGCGGGCATGACGGTCCACGCATGGGTCGGCTGATGCTGCGCTTCATGGGGCAGGTGTGAAGCGGTCCATGCCCCGTGCCAGCCCGGTCAAGCCGGGCATTGAAGTGCGCCGCTCCAGCGTGCATGGCCAAGGTGTTTTTGCACTGCGCGTTTTTGCCCCTGGTGAAACCATTTTGGAATATGTGGGGGAAATCATCACCCTACAAGAGGCTTTGCGGCGTCATCCGCACAATCCGCAAGACCCCCATCACACGTTTTACTTTCACATCCACGATGATCGGGTCATCGACGGTTTGCATGGTGGGAATGACTCGCGCTGGATCAACCACTCATGCCAGCCCAATTGCGAGCCGGACGAGGTGAAGGGCCGGATTTTCATCAAGGCGCGTCGGCCTGTTTTTCCGGGTGAAGAACTGAGCTTTGACTATGACCTGGTCAGCGATGAGCCTTTGACCGATGCGCTCAAAGCCGCTTATGCCTGCCGGTGCGGTGCGCGCAAATGCAGGGGCACCATGTTGAGTTCTTCTTTTTCTGGGTAGCGGTCTTCTGGCGGTGTGCGGCCCTCAAAAGCCCTGGCGTTTTTGCTCCCGCAGCATAAAGAGATAAAGGCTTTCCACTTTGTCGCGGGCCCAAGGGGTTTTGCGCAAGAACTTCAAACTGGAGCCGATGCTGGGGTCGTGCGTGAAGCACCGTATCGGGATGCGTTGGCCCAGATCGTCCCAGCCGTAAAAGTCGGCCAGTCGGGTGACGATGGCCTCCAAGGTCAGGCCATGCAGGGGGTTGCGTGCTTGTGTGGTCTGGCGGTCGGGTTCATGCGGTGGGGGGGATTCGGCATCGTGCATGCACCGATTGTCTACGCAAAAGGGCTTGGGCAAGCAGCGTTCACATGCGCCAGTATTTTCCGCAGCAACAGCAAGCCGGCATGTTCTTGCAGTGCCTGGGCCAGCTGAATGCGGGACATGGCCAAGCGCTGCTCGGGACTCCAAAGTGGCGGCGGCAAGGGGTCGTGTGGGGGGACGTTCATGTCTTGGCCACCTGTTTCAAGGTCAAGATGTCCAGCTGGACTTGGTGACGAAGTTTGGGAAACAGCGCGTTCGTGCGCAACCGGCAAGCCCAGGCACCCAAAGCCACACCCAGCAGGCAAAGGCCAAAGGGCAATGTCGGCAAGACCCATGGCTGTGGCATGCCCGCGCGGGGGAGCGCGCTCCAAAGCAGCGCAGCCACCCCACCCAGAGCCAGGCCCAACAGCAAGCACACCGCGCTCAAGGCCCCAAGAAGCCAGAAGCATTTGAGCCTGCGAACATGGTCAGCCAGTTCTTGTGCCGCCAGGTCGGCGTAGCCTTGCAGATGGTTTTTCAGCAGGCCGGGCGGCAGCAAGAAAATTTTCAGCCAAAGACTGGACATGGTCCGGGACAGCTCAGTGACTGCGTTCGCGCATCAGCCAGGTGGCGATCACGCCTGTCAGCAGACCTGCGCCTGCAGCGATCATGATCGATTTGAAGGGCGCATTTTGAATGTGATGTTCGGCGGTGGTGGTCATGTGTTTGGCCTGGTTTTCGATTTTGAGTTTGGCCTCTCGGGTGGTTTCTTGGCTTTGATGGGCCAGATCGTGAAGTCGCTCGTTCATGCGCTCAGCCATCTGGCCGATGACCGGTTTGGTCTGTTCGTAGGCTGTTTGCATGGTTTGCGTGATGTCGCTGCCCATGGCGGCAATGGTGTCGGTGGGGCTTTTGATGTCGGACATGTGGTGTGGCCTTTCAAGGTTCAAGGGGACAGGGAACAGGGAACAGGGAAGAGATGTTGGACTCTACGCAGAGGCCAACAGAAGGTCCGTGCGCAAGTTCACCCAAGTCGGTGGGGCATAGGGCAACAAGGTCTTTCTGAGGCCTGATGAACGTGGCCGAGCCGAGGCTGAAAAAATGACCAGGTCTCACGGGGATTGACCTGGTGACAGAACTGCCGTTAGGGTTGTGGTGGTGTCAAATGGGTCATTCACTTGAACACATTCACGTTTAAAAAAAGCCTGTGAATCCGCCGGATGGGAACCCCGGCGCCTTGACATGGCAACAAGAGACAAGACATGCACAACCGAGATGACCGTCTGAACAACGCACTGTTGGCCTGTTTGAGTGACGAAGCCTGGGCCAGGTGGCGACACATGTCGGATGTGCTGGCGTTGGAGCCGGGACAGTCCATGGACCAGGGTTCGGGGGCCACGGCTTGTGTGTACTTTCCGCTGGGAGCGGTGGTGGCGCTGCATGCGATCACCGAGGAGGGGGCGTATTCCGAGTTGGCCGTGGTGGGCAGGGAGGGCATGGTGGGTATCTCGGGCTTCATGGGCGGGGGCTCTTTTTTCAGCCGTGCCATCGTGCTCAAAGGGGGGCCGATGTTGCGCATCTCGGCGGTGGACTTGCGCCGCGAAGTTCAAAACTCACAGCACATGCTGATGTGTGCTTTGCGCTACACCCAGGCTTTGGTCACGCACATTGCGCAAACAGGGGTGTGCAACCGGCACCATTCGATTGACCAGGCCTTGAGGCGGTGGCTGCTGATGAGTCTGGATCGGGTCGGGGGGGAGTCCTTGCACATGACCCACGAATTGATGGCGCGCTTATTGGGTGTACGGCGCGAGGGCATCACCGAAGCGGCTGCGCGCCTGCAACACCAAGGGTTGATACGCTACGCCCGAGGACGCATCACAGTGACGGACCGGGACAGCCTCGCGCGGGGCGGTTGCGAGTGTTATCAGGTGGTCAAAAGTGAATATGAAAGGCTGCTGGATCATCAGCCCATTTGGCCGGGGTTGCATTGAACCCAAGTCACTGGGGACAAACAACGCGCACAGGCAGGGTCAGTGTGTTCATTCGCACAGACAGGTGGCATGGCGGGCCGTAGGCTGAAGTTCTCGCTGCGAACCGGATGACCCATGACCTCACTTGAACTGGCTGCAGATGCGTTGCGGCTGAATGTGAATCCGCTGACCTTGGGTTTGACCGATACCTCTGAGCTGGTTCAGCATGCGTTGCCCTGGATTGGTCAGGAGCGGGCCGAGGCGGCTGCACGTTTTGGCATGGAAATGTCGCAGCGAGATTACAACTTGTTTGTCTTGGGCGAGGTGGGCAGTGGCCGCTCGACCTTGCTGGGCTTGATGATGCAGGCGCAAGCCGCGCAGCGCCCGGTGCCACCCGATTTGTGTTTTTTGAACAACTTTGAAGAGCCCGACCACCCGATGGCTTTGCGGGTGCACGCAGGGCAAGGCCGACGTTTGCGCCTGACGATGGCGCAGTGTGTCAAAAATTTGCAATCGGAAGTGCCCAAGCGCTTGATGCAGGATGGTTTTCTGAGTGAGCGCAAACGCATTGAGCTGGCCTGCAAGTCCGAGGTGGATGCGGGTTACAGCGCGCTGAGTGCGTATGCCGAGGCGCATCACTTTGCCTTGATGCGTGACGAGGGGCACATGGTCTTCACGCTCAAGGACGCGCAAGGCGAGCCCGTGACGGCCGGCAAGGCGCTGCTGCTCAGCCCGCAGCAACGTGCCGAAATGGATGCCGCTGAAGAGGCGCTGAGGACCGAGATCGGGCGCTATCTGGAGAAGACCCGCTCACTGGAGCGTGTGATGAACGAGGGTTTGTCGGCCTTGCGCAGGCAGACCCTGCACCCTGTGCTGGAACGCGAGCTGGATGTGGTTCGCCAGCAAATGACCTTGACACCGTCAGCGAGCACCCAGCTCAATCGATACCTTCAACAGGTGCAGCAAAGCGTGCTGGACAACCTGGCTTTGTTCGAGCCAGGGGATGACGAGATGGTGCGACTCGAAGCACTGGATGCGGTCTTGTCCCTCTACCGTGTGAATGTGGCGGTGGACAACCACGCCCAGTCGGGCGCGCCTGTGATGGTGGAAGACAACCCGGTTTTCAGAAGTCTGTTTGGCAGCATTGAGTACGAATCGGACGGCAATGAGTTGGTGACCGATTTTTCGCAAATCAGGGCCGGCAGTTTGCTCAAGGCGCACGGCGGTTTTTTGATGTTGCATTTGCGGGATCTTTTGAGCGATGCGCCGGTTTGGGAAAAATTGCGACGCTTCATGCGCAGTGGTCGTGTGCAAATAGAGGAGCCGGGGATGTCGCTTGCGCCCATGGCCGCCGTTTCTTTGGAGCCCGAGGCGGTCGAGGTGGATGTGAAAATTGTGCTGATCGCTTCGGTTCAGGAGTATTACGCTGTGCAGGAGGTCGACCCGGAATTTGCACGGCGTTTTCGTTGCAAGGTGGATTTTGCGGAGAGTTTCAAGGCCACCGCACACACTGCGCACGCCACGGCCATTTTTGTGGCACACACCTGCCAGCGCTTGGGCCTGTTGCACTTTTCGGCCGCAGCGGTGGCCAGGGTCATTGAAGACAGCCACCGGCATGCCGGGGATCAGGCGCGGCAAAGTGCTTTGTTCGGTTTGTCGGAAACCCTGGTCATTGAAAGCCACGCGGTGGCCCGGCATCGGTCAGCCCGTTGCGTCGAGGCTGGCGATGTTCAGATGGCCATGCAGGCACGCGTATCGCGTTTGTCCTATCCCGAGCAACGCATTCTGGAAGCCGTTGCCGATGGTGATCGGGTGCTGGAGGTCCGTGGTGAGCGCGTGGCGCAGATCAATGGTCTGACGGTGATGGATTTGGGTGACTACAGGTTCGGGGTGCCTGTGCGCGTGACCGCTCGTTCCTATGCCGGAGATGAGGGCTTGCTCAACATCGAGCGAGAGGTGGACATGTCCGGGCCCATTCATGACAAGGGGGTGTTGATTTTGCACAGTTACCTGGCAGGCCTATTTGCGCACATCGCGCCTTTGTCGATGGATGCCGCGGTGGTGTTTGAGCAAGAGTATGAAGGTGTCGAAGGCGATTCGGCTTCCTGTGCCGAGTTGTATGCCCTGTTGTCCAGCCTGTCGGGGCTGCCATTGCGCCAGGGTATCGCGGTGACCGGTGCGGTCAATCAGCATGGCGATTTGCTGCCTGTGGGCGGTATCAATGAAAAGATTGAAGGCTATTTCAGATGCTGTGAAGTTTTGGGACTGGATGGCCAGCAAGGTGTCTTGATGCCTGCGCGCAACCGCAGGCATCTGATGTTGGATGAACGCGTGGTCCGCGCGGTGTCACAAGGGCAGTTTCACATCCATGTCGCTGACCAGGTGGGGGACGGTTTGAGCTTGCTCACGGGCTTGCCGTTTGGTGAACTTCGCGCGGGTGGGTATCCGCTGGATTCGGTCTTGGGCCGGGCGCAAAAAACATTGCAACGTTTTCGCTTGGCTTGTGAAGCGTTGGCGCTGAACCGGCCCCAACCGCGTGTGCGCAAACACCCGCATTGACGGCATGCGCCAGCGTGCATTGCGCCCTGTACTGGTTACGTAGTAGGCGGCTCACTGTTTCAGAGGATTTCGACGGCCTCATGGGCTGCTTATTGTGGTGAAGACGATCAGCCTCATGTCGAATCTGTCCGAGATTCGGCGCGGGCGTTGTGGTTTTCACAGAGAAAGAAAAATCCATGAGTATTGACCTGGTTCTGGCAGATCCTCACCCCGTGATGTTGGATGGTCTGTCGCATGATTTTCAGCAGTCTGCGGACTTTTCAGTCAAAGCGTGTGTGAACAATGGTGACGATGCACTGGAGGCCGTGCAGAAATTCAGGCCGGACATTCTGGTGATGGACCTGTCGCTGACCCAAAGAAGCGGCGTGTCCCTGATTGAAGAAATTCAGCTTCAAAAAATTCCGACACACACCGTGGTCTTCACTGGCGCGCCGATTGGTGAGGTGATGCGTGTCATCGACATGGGGATTCCCGGTTTGGTGTCCAAGGACAAATCCAAGCAGATCTTGGCTCGGTGCATCAAGTCGGTCCACTGCGGCAACAAATGGCTTGACCGTGATCTGACCATGAAAACCATGTCCTTGTTGCTGGAGCAGCAGAAGAAAAATGCCAACGCATCCAGTTTGCTGACACCCCGGGAAATGATGGTCGCGCGCATGGTCACCGAAGGCTGGCCCAATAAAAAAATAGCCAGCAAGCTGTTCATCAGCGAGGGGACGGCCAAGCTGCACTTGCACCACATTTACCAAAAACTCAACTGTCCCGGCCGCATGTCCTTGCAGCGCTACATGCAGGAAAACGGCTTGATCTGACCTTTGCTTTCACTTATTTCAGGAGCACCCATGGTGGACGAAAACAAACTCATCGGTATGGCTTATGCGGAGCACATGACCGATCACTATCGGCGCGCCTCGGAGGAGTTGCTGTATGCCTATCAGCGCAACAAGGAGGCTGCGCGGCACCATGAGGCGGGTGCCTTCAGGGCGGCGTTGCACCATGCCAAGCTGTCCAAGCACCACAGTTTCAATGCACATGAGCATCTGAAAGATGTGATGGCCTTGGCTGAAAAGATTGACGCCGTGAAACCCTCTTGTGAGGTGTCGCGCACGCCGCCAGGCAGTTGCGGGATTCAGTGAAGCAAAACGCGATGTTGTATGGGTGTATATGTGTTGATTCGAACAGTCAAAAAATCATTTCCTTTCTAGACTGAAGCTTCATGTGATGCCTATGGCGGATGTTGAATTCGCCCGGGTATCCCGCAGGGCAACCTGGAAACCCTGCGGTCTTTGGTTGATTGTTTGATTGAAGGAGCATCTCATGTCGATTCGAGTTTTGTTGTCTTCCCGTCACAAGGTGGTGTCTGAGGGCATCGCCGCCATTTTGAGAACTCACCATGACATCAATTTGGTCGGCATGGCCGATACCGATGAAAAAACACACAGCTTGTGCGACGAGGTGGACCCGGACGTGATCTTGATCGGGATGCATGCCCATGGGCATCAGGACTTGTCTTTGATGCAGCAAATACATTCGCACCCGGGTTGCAAAAACATGGTGGCTTTTTCGGGCGACTCGGACCGCAACTCGATCATGGAGATCCTGGACGCTGGTGCCAAGGGCTATGTGTCCACCACGAGCAGCATCGATGATTTGATGTCGGCCATTCGGGCCGCTGCCGCCGGACGGATGTATTTGTGCCAAACGGCAGCGACCGAAATGATGGAAAGTGTGCGCAAGTCGCGCTCGGGTGATGGTCACGCCAAAGGTCAATTGGGTGGACGTGAGGAGCAGGTTTTGCGCTTGATTGCCGATGGCTTCTCGTCCAAGGAAATTGCACGGGATTTGCAAATTGCACCCAGCACCGTCGAGGTGCATCGTCGCAACATCATGCGCAAAGTGGGTTTGCACAAGGTCGCTGATCTGACGCGCTATGCGATCCGCAATCAGATGGTTTCGGTTTGAGTGGCGGTGTCGTTGGGAGGACTTTTTTGCAGCATGGGCAGATATTGCTGCCTCAGAACGCCATAGCATTCGCAGGCCTGCTGTTGCAGGCCTTGGCGGTTCAACACTTCCATACGGCCTCGTGAATAACTGATCAGACCGTCTTGCATCAGCCTGGCAGCAGCCAGGCTGACGGCCTCTCGTCGCACCCCCAGCAGGTTGCTGAAAGCTTCATGGGTTTTGTGCACATGCAAGCTGTCTTGCCGGTCCATGATCATCAGCAACATGCGGCAAAGTTGCTGTTCCACGCTGTGGTGTTGCCTGCAGACATTGCCTTGGCCCATCTGGTTGATCAGCGCGTAGGCGAAGCGAAGAAACAACCGCTGTACTGCTTGGCCTTCATTGAAACTGTTGAGCACCACGCTCAGTCGAATGCGTATGGCCATGCCTGCGGTCTGCACCACCGCTTGGTTGGGTGTGGGGTCGTTGCCCAGCAGCAGGTACAAGCCCACGACGCCTTCGCGCCCCGTCATGGCTACTTCTGTCGTTGCACCGTTTTCCAGCACATAAATCCAGGACACGATGGCCGACGTGGGAAAGTAGACATGGGCAACGCTTTTACCGGGCTCGTGCAGCACCTTGCCTTGGGGTAAGTGGACGTGCTCAAAATGGGCTTGCCATGTTTCGTAAACCGATTCGGGAATCGAGGACAGGATGTGATTGCCGCAAGCTTGTCTCAAATTCATTTTTTAATGTTTTTTTGTTAAAAACGCCAAATTCAAACCATAATTTATCAGGGTTTTCCATGATTATTTGTGCGGTACCGTACATAGCAAAGTCCAAGTTGTTGCGCAGGCGACTTTTTGCAAGCTGTCGGTGGGGACGTCTGGGCGAGGCCCTCAGTGGGGTTGGTGAGCCTTTTTCAATCCGGACAGATCGAGAATGTGCAGTTGTCCGCGGGTGTAGCGCAGCAAGCCCATGTCACGCAATTCACCAGCCGCCAGGGTGATGCTGACGCGCCTGACGCCCAGCATGTGCGCCAGGTGTTCATGGGTCAGATGCAAGGTGGTGGTTTGTGCTTTTTCTGCAGACAGCACCAGCCACGCGGCCAGGCGTGCACGGATGTCCAACGTTTGCATGCAGGCCGCCACTGCTGCAACATGTTCCACCAGCTGCCACAGGTGGTGCGAGACAATTCCCAGCATGTGCGGGTTTTGCAGCATGAGCGCACGAAAGACGGAGGCTTTCACACCCCAGGCATGGCCGGTTGTTTGCACACGAAATTGCAGTTGTGGTGTGGAGGCGTTGAGTGCGTATTCCAGACCTGCGGCACTGTCTGAGCCCAGCAGGCCCACCGCCAAACTGCTGCGAGGTCCCCCTTGGACCATCAGGGCCACGGTGGCACCGGTCAGAAAATAAACCTGAGCTGCAGTGTCTGAAGCCTGAGGGTTGAGCATTTGCCCCGCCTTCAATGCCACGGGCTCGCAAAGGGCTTGCAACAGGGTCTGCTCTATGTCGGTCAGTTGGGTGAACAGGCTGTTCTGGGAAAGAGTCACAGAAAACACCCCCACGGTGGGTTGGCCGAAGCTTGCGAGGTCACGGGCTGAAAGAGGATGCGTGTTGTCCGGTGGGCATGGAGGGCTAGTATAAGTTCCTGTCATCGTCAATCTAACGGTTTCGGTCAGGTTTGAATGTTCGATAGAGAACATAAAATCAAGTTAAAACCAACGCAGACGACATGCAGGGCACGACCCGTTTGTCACCGCATGTAAGGCCTCCACCGTGACCCTCGAAAAATCCAACAACACGCTGCTCAGCCGTTTGCTGCGGGCCGTTCCGGATGCTGCGGCCAGCCTGGAACGGGTGCCGTTGACGCCAGGTGCCTGGCCGCTTGAAGGCACCGACAGCAACGCCCATGTGTACTTCCCGGAAGAAGGCCTGGTCAGCTTGTGGCGACCTGGACCCCAGGGGGCCGCCACAGTGCTGGCCGTTGCGGGCCGCCACAGTTGCTTGCTGCCCGGGTATTGGCAACCCGGGCCTTTTCAGGCGCATGTTTTGGTGCCGGGGCACGCACATCGGTTCAATTGGTCGCTGGTGCAAAGCGATTCGCAGCGCTATGCCGACTGGCTGTTGGAAACTGCAAAAGCCTCGCAGCAATTGATTCGCCAGGTGGCTCAAATGACGTATTGCGTCCAGCACCATGGTGTGGCGCAGCGCATGGCGAGCTGGTTGTTGATTTGCCTGAACCAGAATCCGCAGCCCAGTCTGCAAATTCAGCTGGCCGAACTCAAGCACTGGTTGTGTGTGTCACCTGAGCAGTTCCAGAGCGCCTTGGTCACGTTGCAGGCGCATGCGGCCATCCGGCTGGAATCCCCCTCGTCTGCCGACCTGCTGCCTGAGCATGAAGCGATGGCGTCGACGTTGCTGCACACGTCAGCGCCTGCACGTTTGGAGCAACTGGCTTGCTCGTGCCATCTGCAGGTGCAAGGGGGTGATTCAGCGCAAGCCCATGATGGACCGTGACAGGGCTTCGGCCACTTTGATGCCGTCGACCCCTGCCGACAAAATGCCCCCTGCGTAACTGGCACCCTCTCCCGCAGGGAACACGCCTTGCGTGTTGACGCTCTCAAGATTCTCACCACGCGGTATTTTCAGGGGCGATGACGTGCGCGTTTCCACCCCGGTCATGACCGCGTCGTGCATGTCGTAGCCTTTGATCTTGCGGCCGAACACCGGCAGGGCTTCGCGCATGGCGGCGACCGCGTAGTCGGGCAGCACGGTGGCCAGGTCGGTCAACTTCACGCCGGGTTTGTAGGACGGCTGCACGTTGCCCCAGGTGGTGGAGGGGCGCTGGGCCAGAAAGTCGCCCACCAGTTGGCCGGGCGCTTCGTAGTTGCTGCCGCCCACTTCAAAGGCCCGTGTTTCCAGTTGCCTCTGCAGCACGATGCCCGACAGGGGGTGCGGAGCAGGGGGCTGCTGCGCGGCGAGTTGCTGGGCCTCTAGCGCGAGTTGCGTGCCGTCCACGTCGCCAAAAGCGGCTTGCCAGGCGGCGGTGTCCAGCGGGTAGTCGGGTGGGTCGATGGCCACCACCATGCCGGCGTTGGCATTGCGTTCGTTGCGCGAGTACTGGCTCATGCCGTTGGTGACCACGCGGCCTGGCTCGCTGGTGGCCGCCACCACCGTGCCGCCGGGGCACATGCAAAAGCTGTAGACGGCACGGCCGTTTTGCGCGTGGTGCACCAGCTTGTAGTCGGCCGCACCCAGCAGCGGGTGGCCTGCGTGGCGGCCCCAGCGGGCTTGGTCGATCACGCTTTGCGGGTGCTCAATGCGCACGCCAATCGAAAACGCTTTGGCTTGCATGGCCACACCACGGCGGTGCAGCATGACAAAGGTGTCGCGTGCGCTGTGGCCCAGGGCCAGCACGGCGTGTTGGGTGTGCAAGGTTTGGAGCTTGCCCGTTCGCAGATCCTGCACCTGAAGGCCTGTCAATTGGAGGCCGTTGGTACCCGTGGACAGCAAGAGGTCGCTCACGCGCTGCTCGAAACGGATTTCGCCACCGAGTGCCATGATCTGCTCGCGAATGTTCTCGACCACCTTGACCAGCTTGAACGTGCCGATGTGCGGGTGTGCGGCATACAGGATGTCGGCCGGTGCGCCGGCCTTGACGAACTCATGAATCACCTTGCGACCCAGGTGTCGCGGGTCCTTGATCTGGCTGTAAAGTTTGCCGTCTGAAAACGTGCCTGCACCACCTTCGCCAAACTGCACATTGCTTTCGGGATGGAGCACTTTCTTGCGCCACAGGCCCCAGGTGTCCTTGGTGCGTTCGCGCACGGGTTTGCCCCGTTCGAGCACGATGGGTTTGAAGCCCATTTGCGCCAGGGCCAGTGCTGCAAACATGCCGCAAGGCCCGAAGCCCACGACCACCGGGCGTTCGTCTTCGCGCTGACCGAAGTCTTGGGGCGCATGGCAAGGCGCATGCCAGGTCATGTCGGGTGTGGGCTGGACGTGCGGGTGCTGCGCCAGCTTTTGCAGCAGTGCACTTTCGGCCTGGGCATCAAGCAGTGCAACGTCCACGATGTACACCGCCAGCAAGTCGGCCTTGCGGGCGTCAAAGCTGCGCTTGAACACTTGGAGTGTGGCAATGTCTTGTTCGGCTGTGCCCAAGGTCTTGGCGACCAGTTGACGCAGTGCCGCCTCGGGGTGCGGTGTCGGCAAGCGGTCTTCGTCGGTTTCAGACGGCGCATCGGCAGCGCGGCGCACTTCAACGGGCAGTGCCGAGAGGGGGAGTTTGAGTTCGGAAATTCGGATCATGGTCGTGGCTTGTGGTTATCAAGCAAGAAGCCGTGATTATCGCCGCCCCCAACACGGCACAATCACGGCATGACCGAAATGAATGCCCCCGAAATTGCCGACACCGTGCGCTGGCTTGAACGCGCCGTGATCGGCCTGAACCTGTGCCCCTTTGCCAAAGCCCCGCATGTCAAAGGCCAGATCCATTACGTGCTGAGCGAGGCCAAAGGCCTTGAAGGCCTGCGTGATGAGCTGATCGAGCAGTTGCAGGCGCTGGCCGCCACGTCTGCCGAAGAGCGCGAGACGGTGTTGCTGATCGTTCCGCAGATGCTGCGGGACTTTCTGGAGTTCAACGACTTTCTGGACGAAGCCGATGCGGTGCTGCAAGAGCTGGACATGGAAGGCGTGTTCCAGGTGGCGAGTTTCCACCCCGAGTTTCAGTTCGCCGACACCGAGCCGGACGACATCACCAATTTCACCAACCGCTCGCCTTACCCCACGCTGCACCTGCTGCGAGAGGAAAGCATTGACCGGGCGGTGGAGGCTTTTCCCGAGGCCGAGATGATTTACGAGACCAACATCGCCACGATGGAGAAGTTGGGTGCCGAGGGCTGGAAGGCATTGGACGTGGGACCGACGCCATGAAAAAACGCACGCCTGCCGTTGCAGCCACAACCGAGCTGCCGCCCGAAGTGCGCCCGGGTCAATCGGTCGAGTTGCTCAAGCAACTGCACATCCTGACCCGCGACGGCAAGCTCAACCAGGACTCGCGCCGCAAGCTCAAGCAGGTCTACCACCTGTTCCAGTTCATCGAAAAGCTGCTGCTCGAATTGCCCGCCAGCGACAGCGGCCCCACGCTCGCCGACCACGGTGCAGGCAAGTCGTATCTGGGTTTCATCATTTACGACCTGTTTTTCAAAGCGCTGGGCCAAGGCACGATCTACGGCATCGAAACGCGCAGCGAGCTGGTCGAATCGTCCAAAGCGCTGGCTGGGCGGCTGGGTTTTGAGCGCATGCGCTTTTTGAACGTGAGCGTGGCCGAGTCCACCCAAAGCGATGAAATGCCCGCGCAGATCGACGTGGTGACGGCCCTGCACGCCTGCGACACCGCCACCGACGATGCCATCGCTTTTGGCCTGCAAAAGAAAGCCAAGTTCATGGTGCTGGTGCCCTGCTGCCAAGCCGAACTGGCCCGAGCGCTCAACCAGAACAAGGCGCTCAATTTGCAGCGCACCCCCCTGGCCGAGCTGTGGCGTCACCCTCTGCACACCCGCGAAGTGGGCAGCCAACTGACCAATGTGCTCCGTTGCCTGTATTTGGAGTCACAGGGCTACCAGGTCACAGTGACCGAGCTGGTGGGCTGGGAGCACAGCATGAAGAACGAGCTGATCCTGGCCAAATACACTGGCCAGAAAAAACGCGCCTCCGGCGAGCGGTTGCTGGCGTTGTTGAAGGAGTTTGGGGTGGAGGGGCTGATGGGTGGGCGGTATCCGCTGGTGGTGAATTAATCGGGGTCAGATCCCCATTAAACTGGCCATCTCTTTCAAGGAGATTCGCCATGGCCCGCCAGCCCCGCCTCACCGTTGCCGGTTATCCGCACCACGTCATCCAGCGTGGCAACGACCGCCAGGCCATCGTGCGCGACGATGCCGACCGGGAGCGTTTGCTGGCGTTGTGGCAAGAGCACGCCAGGACTTTCAAGGTGGCTATCCATGCCTGGGTGATCATGGACAACCACTTCCATTTGCTGGTCACGCCCGAAACCGATGAGGGCCTGCCGCAGATGATGCAGGCGGTGGGCCGGGCCTATGTGCGCTATTTCAATTTGCGGCACCAGCGCACCGGCACGCTGTGGGAAGGGCGCTACCGCAGCAACCTGATTGAGAGTGAGCGTTATCTTTTGGCCTGCATGGTTTACATCGACCTCAACCCGGTGCGGGCGGGCATGGTGGCGCAAGCTGCCGACTACAAATGGTCAACCCACAGGCACTGTATTGGGCAGGTGAGCGACAAATGGGTGACCCCGCATGCCCTTTTTTGGGGCTTGGGCAACACCCCGTTTGCGCGCGAGGCGGCCTATGCCGAACTCGTTCAGACCGGTTTGGCGCAGTCCGAAAAAGACCGGTTGACCCAAACGGCCTTGTCGGGTTGGGCGCTGGGTTCGGATGATTTTGTGGGGCAGTTGCAGCAGTCCACGGCGAGGCGACTGGTCCCTGGCAAGGCCGGACGGCCGTTCAAAAAGACAGCCGGACCTGTGGTGAATTGAATCCGTCCCCAATTAATTCAGAATTCGTTGAAAATGAAAATTAATTGGGATCTGACCCCAATTAAAAAGATTGGCATGGTTGCTGCTGTGCACTACACTCCTCGATCTGCGTAAAAACCCTTAGGAGTGCGCCATGTCCACGGCAGCCGATAAAGAACATTTCCAAACCACCGGTCTGTACGACCCGGCCAATGAGCACGATGCTTGCGGTGTCGGCTTTGTGGCCCACATCAAGGGTCACAAGACCCATGCCATCGTGACGCAGGCGCTCAAGATCCTTGAAAACCTGGACCACCGGGGTGCTGTGGGTGCGGACGCGCTCATGGGCGACGGTGCCGGTATCCTGATCCAGCTGCCCGATGCGCTGTACCGCGACGAGATGGCCAAGCAAGGTGTGGCCTTGCCACCGTTTGGCGAATACGGTGTGGGCATGGTCTTCTTGCCCAAAGAGCACGCCTCGCGCATGGCTTGCGAGCAGGAGCTGGAGCGTGCTGTCAAGGCCGAAGGCCAGGTGGTGCTCGGCTGGCGCGATGTGCCCGTGAACCGTGAGATGCCCATGTCGCCTCGCGTGCGCGAAAAAGAGCCGGTCATGCGCCAGATCTTCATCGGCCGTGGTGCCGACGTGATCGTGCAGGACGCCCTTGAGCGCAAGCTGTACGTGATCCGCAAGACCGCCAGCGCCGCGATCCAGGCCCTGAACCTCACGCACAGCAACGAGTACTACATCCCCAGCATGTCCAGCCGCACCGCGGTCTACAAGGGCTTGCTGTTGGCCGACCAGGTCGGTACCTATTACCTCGACCTGCAAGACGAGCGTTGCGTCTCGGCCCTGGGCCTGGTGCACCAGCGTTTCTCCACCAACACTTTCCCCGAGTGGCCATTGGCTCACCCCTACCGCTATGTGGCGCACAACGGCGAGATCAACACCGTCAAGGGCAACTACAACTGGATGAAGGCGCGAGAAGGCGTGATGTCTTCGCCCGTGCTGGCCGCCGACCTGCAAAAGCTCTACCCCATCAGCTTTGCCGGTCAGTCCGACACCGCCACCTTCGACAACTGCCTGGAACTGCTGACCATGGCGGGCTACCCCATCAGCCAGGCCGTGATGATGATGATCCCCGAGCCTTGGGAACAGCACACCACCATGGACGAGCGCCGCAAGGCCTTCTATGAATACCACGCCGCCATGCTGGAGCCATGGGACGGCCCGGCCTCGATCGTGTTCACCGATGGCCGCCAGATTGGCGCCACGCTGGACCGCAACGGCCTGCGCCCATCGCGCTACATCATCACCGACGACGACATGGTCATCATGGGTTCGGAAACCGGCGTGCTGCCGATCCCCGAAAGCAAGATCGTGCGCAAGTGGCGTCTGCAGCCCGGCAAGATGTTCCTGATCGATCTGGAACAAGGCCGCATGATCAACGACGAAGAGTTGAAGGCCGGTCTGGCCAGCGCCAAGCCTTACAAGCAGTGGATCGAGAACCTGCGCATCCGCCTCGACGATGTGGAGCACGCCGTGGCCGGTGAAGGCGCGCAAGAGCTGCCCATCAGCCAAACCGAACCACAGTCGGTGGGCACCAGTGCCGCATCGCCCGAATTGCTCGACCTGCAGCAAGCCTTTGGCACCACCCAGGAAGACATCAAGTTCTTGCTGGCCCCGATGGCCTCTGCCGGTGAAGAAGCCATTGGCTCCATGGGCAACGACAGCCCGCTGGCCGTGCTGTCTGACAAGAACAAGCCGCTGTACAACTACTTCAAGCAGTTGTTCGCGCAAGTGACCAACCCGCCGATCGACCCGATCCGCGAAGCCATCGTGATGTCGCTGGTGTCCTTCATCGGCCCCAAGCCGAACCTGCTGGACATCAACCAGGTCAACCCGCCCATGCGCCTGGAAGTAAGCCAGCCGATCCTGGACTTCGCCGACATGGCCAAGCTGCGCAACATCGAGCAAGCCACCAAGGGCAAGTTCAAGAGCGCGACGCTGGACATCACCTACCCCGCGCTGTGGGGCCGCGAAGGCGTGGAAGCCAAGCTGGCCTCGCTTTGCGCTGAAGCCGTGGACGCCATCAAGGGCGGCCACAACATCCTGATCATCAGCGACCGTGGCGTGAGCGCCACCCAAGTGGCCGTGCCTGCGTTGCTGGCGCTGTCGGCCATCCACCAGCACCTGGTGACCGAAGGCCTGCGTACCACGGCCGGTCTGGTGGTCGAGACCGGCACCGCCCGCGAAGTGCACCACTTCGCCGTGCTGGCCGGTTACGGCGCAGAAGCCGTGCATCCCTACCTGGCGATGGAAACGTTGGCTGCGCTGCACAAAGAGCTGCCCGGTGATTTGTCGGCCGACAAAGCCATCTACAACTACGTCAAGGCGATTGGCAAGGGTCTGTCCAAGATCATGTCCAAGATGGGCGTGAGCACCTACATGTCGTACTGCGGTGCGCAACTGTTTGAAGCCATCGGCATCAACAGCGAAACCATCAACAAGTACTTCACCGGCACCGCCAGCCGCGTGGGCGGCATCGGCGTGTTCGAAATCGCCGAAGAAGCCTTGCGCATGCACACAGCCGCCTTTGGCGACGATCCTGTGCTGGCCACCATGCTGGACGCTGGCGGCGAATACGCCTGGCGCGCCCGTGGCGAAGAGCACATGTGGACGCCCGACGCGATTGCCAAGTTGCAGCACTCCACCCGTGCCAACAACTTCAGCACCTACAAGGAATACGCGCAGATCATCAACGACCAAAGCAAGCGCCACATGACGCTGCGCGGTCTGTTCGAGTTCAAGATCGACCCGTCCAAAGCCATTCCGCTGGAGCAGGTCGAACCTGCGGCCGAGATCGTCAAGCGTTTCGCCACGGGCGCGATGTCTTTGGGATCGATTTCGACCGAAGCGCACGCCACCTTGGCTGTGGCCATGAACCGCATTGGCGGCAAGAGCAACACCGGTGAAGGCGGCGAAGACTCGGCGCGTTACCGCAACGAACTCAAAGGCATCCCGATCAAGTTGGGCGATTCACTCAAGAGCGTGATCGGTGAAGAAAACGTCGAAGTCGATTTGCCTTTGCAAGCTGGAGACTCGCTGCGTTCGCGCATCAAGCAGGTCGCTTCGGGCCGTTTCGGTGTCACCGCCGAATACCTGTCGAGCGCCGACCAGATCCAGATCAAGATGGCCCAGGGCGCCAAGCCCGGCGAAGGCGGTCAGTTGCCTGGCGGCAAAGTGTCCGAGTACATCGGCAAGCTGCGCCACTCGGTGCCCGGTGTCGGCCTGATTTCGCCACCCCCACACCACGACATCTATTCCATCGAGGATTTGGCCCAGCTGATCCACGACCTGAAGAACGTGGCGCCGCACAGCGACATCAGCGTCAAGCTCGTGTCCGAAATCGGCGTCGGCACGATTGCCGCCGGTGTGGCCAAGTGCAAGGCCGACCACGTGGTGATCGCTGGCCACGACGGCGGCACAGGCGCTTCGCCCTGGTCGTCTGTCAAGCATGCGGGCTCGCCCTGGGAAATCGGTCTGGCCGAAACCCAGCAGACCCTGGTGCTCAACGGCTTGCGTGGTCGCATCCGTGTGCAGGCCGATGGCCAGATGAAGACCGGCCGCGACGTGGCGATTGGCGCTTTGTTGGGTGCTGACGAGTTCGGCTTCGCCACCGCACCGCTGGTGGTTGAGGGTTGCATCATGATGCGCAAGTGCCACCTGAACACCTGCCCGGTGGGAGTGGCCACGCAAGACCCCACACTGCGCGCCAAGTTCACCGGCAAGCCAGAGCACGTCGTGAACTACTTCTTCTTCATCGCGGAAGAAGTGCGCCAGATCATGGCCCAGCTGGGCATCGCCAAGTTCGACGACCTGGTGGGCCGCGCCGACCTGCTCGACATGCGCGCTGGTGTGAGCCATTGGAAGGCCCGTGGTCTGGACTTCGGCCGCCTGCTGGCCGTGCCCCAAGTCACGATGGACGCCGACGTGCGCCATGTGCAAACCCAGGACCATGGTCTGGAAAAGGCTTTGGACAACGTGCTGATCGCCAAGAGCCGCGCTGCCATCGACAAGGGCGAAAAAGTGCAGTTCATGGAAGTCGCCCGCAACGTGAACCGCTCGGTCGGTGCCATGTTGTCTGGTGCCGTGACCAAAGTGCACCCCGAAGGTTTGCCTGACGACACCCTGCGCATTCAACTGGAAGGCACAGGCGGTCAGTCGTTTGGTGCGTTCCTGGCCAAGGGCATCACGCTGTACCTGATCGGCGAAGCCAACGACTACACCGGCAAAGGCTTGTCGGGCGGTCGCGTGGTGGTGCGTCCGAGCCTGGAGTTCCGTGGCGTGGCCGCGCAAAACATCATTGTGGGCAACACCGTCATGTACGGTGCGACCACCGGTGAGGCTTTCTTTGCCGGCGTGGCCGGTGAGCGCTTTGCCGTTCGTTTGTCGGGCGCGACTGCGGTGGTCGAAGGCACAGGCGACCACGGTTGCGAATACATGACCGGCGGCACGGTCGCGGTCTTGGGTAAAACCGGCCGCAACTTTGGCGCAGGCATGAGCGGCGGTATCGCCTATGTGTATGACGAAGACGGCGAATTCGCCTCGCGCTGCAACACCGCCATGGTCAGCATGGAAAAGGTGTTGTCTGCCGCCGAGCAGGAAGCGCAAATTGACCGCAAGGTGTGGCACCGCGACCAGAGCGACGAAGCGCAGCTGAAGAAACTGCTGGAAGACCACCACAAGTGGACCGGCAGCCAGCGCGCCCGCGAGTTGCTGGACAACTGGGCCACGGCCCGTGCCAAGTTCGTGAAGGTGTTCCCGAACGAATACAAGCGTGCTCTGGGCGAAATCAACGCCCGCAAAGCAGCCAAGGCCGCCAAGCCTGTGGCCGCCTGAGCCCCAAGTCAAGAATCGAAGGAAACATCATGGGAAAAATCACCGGTTTCATGGAATTTGAGCGCATCGAAGAGGGCTACCAGCCTGTTGCCGAGCGCCTGAAAAACTACGGCGAATTCGTGATCGGCTTGACACCCGAGCAGTCGAAAACACAAGCGGCGCGTTGCATGGACTGCGGCACACCGTTTTGCAACAACGGCTGCCCGGTCAACAACATCATTCCGGACTTCAACGACCTGGTCTACAAGGGCGACTGGCAAAACGCCATTGAGGTGCTGCACAGCACCAACAACTTCCCCGAGTTCACCGGCCGCATCTGCCCCGCACCTTGCGAGGCGGCTTGCGTGGTCAACTTCAACGACGACGCCGTGGGCATCAAGTCGATCGAGCACGCCATCATCGACCGCGCTTGGGCCGAAGGCTGGGTCACACCCCGTCCTGCCAAGGTCAAGACCGGCAAAAAAGTTGCCGTGATCGGTGCAGGCCCCGCAGGCCTGGCCGCTGCCCAGCAGCTGGCCCGCGCCGGTCACGACGTGACCTTGTTCGAAAAGAACGACCGCGTGGGTGGTTTGCTGCGCTATGGCATCCCTGACTTCAAGATGGACAAGTCGCACATCGACCGCCGCGTCAAACAGCTCGAAGCCGAAGGCGTCCACATCCGTACCAGCGTGCTGGTCGGTGAGTGGCCCAAGGATTCCAAGGTCACCAACTGGGCCAAAGAAACCATCAGTGCCGAACAGCTCAAGAAAGACTTTGACGCCGTGCTGCTCACGGGCGGCTCCGAGCAGTCGCGTGACCTGCCCGTGCCCGGCCGCGATCTGGACGGCATCCATTTCGCCATGGAGTTCCTGCCCCAGCAAAACAAGGTCAATGCGGGTGACAAGCTCAAAGGCCAACTGCGCGCTGATGGCAAAAACGTCATCGTGATCGGCGGCGGCGACACCGGCAGCGACTGCGTGGGCACCAGTACACGCCATGGCGCTGTGAGCGTGACCCAGTTCGAGGTGATGCCCGAGCCACCCGAAAAAGAAAACAAGTTGATGGTCTGGCCTTACTGGCCCATGAAGCTGCGCACCAGCTCCAGCCACGACGAAAGCGCCGAAAAAGGCCTGCTCAAGCGCGAATTTGCCATCTCCACCAAAGAGTTCATCGGTGAAAAAGGCAAAGTCACGGGCTTGAAGACTGTGCACGTCGAGTTCAAAGACGGCAAGATGGTCGAAGTGCCCGGCACCGAGCAGGAATACAAAGCCGACATGGTCCTGCTGGCCATGGGCTTCACCAACCCGGTCGCCACCGTGCTCGACGCCTTCGGCATCGACAAGGACGCCCGTGGCAACGCCAAGGCCACAACCGACTTCACCGGCGGCTATGCCACCAATGTGAACAAGGTGTTCGCCGCCGGTGACATGCGCCGTGGCCAATCGCTCGTCGTGTGGGCGATCCGCGAAGGCCGTCAGGCTGCACGCGCTGTGGACGAGTTCCTGATGGGGCAAAGCGACCTGCCACGCTGAGGCTACTGGGTTCTAGGTAGAATCCCTAGACCGTTGCAGGTTCACACACGCTTGACCTGAGGCCTTTAACATTGCAAGAGCCGGTTTGTCCGGCTCTTGTTTTTCATGACTACCCAAACCACGCCCTCCCTTGTTGAATTGCGCAACCTGACCTTCGGGTATGGCGACCGTGTCATCTTGAAGAACTTGAGCTTCAATGTGCCGCGAGGACAAGTCACGGCCCTGATGGGCGTGTCCGGTGGCGGTAAAACCACGGTACTGCGCCTGATTGGCGGACAGATCCGGGCCAGCCAGGGGCAATTGCTGTTTGATGGCCAGGACATCACCTCCATGCGCCAGGCCGAGCTTTACGCAGCCCGTCGCCGCATGGGCATGCTGTTCCAGTTCGGCGCACTGTTCACCGACATGAGTGTGTTCGACAACGTGGCGTTTCCTTTGCGCGAACACACACATTTGTCGAATGACCTGATTCGCGACATCGTGCTGATGAAGCTCGATGCGGTGGGGTTGCGGGGTGCGCGTGATTTGAAACCCTCTGAAATTTCAGGTGGCATGAGCCGCCGCGTGGCTTTGGCCCGCGCCATTGCGCTGGACCCGGACCTCATCATGTACGACGAGCCCTTTGCCGGACTGGACCCGATCTCGCTGGGCACGGCGGCGCGCCTGATTCGCCGACTGAACGACAGTCTGGGCATCACCAGTGTGGTGGTGTCGCACGATGTGACCGAGACCTTTGAAATTGCCGACCATGTGGTCATCCTGGCCAACGGTGGCGTGGCTGCACAAGGCACCCCCGCCGAGCTGCGCGCCAGCTCCGATCCACTGATCCACCAATTTGTGCATGCCTTGAGCGACGGCCCAGTACCTTTCCACTACCCGGCACCTACGGCTGTACAGGACTATGACCGGAGGTCGGCATGATCACCGCCTTGTTGGGTGCTTTGGGTGCATCCACTCGCCAGATGCTGGCCGATTGGGGCTTTGGTGCCCGTTTGTTTTTCAAGCTTCTGGGCATGTCGGGGGCCGCGCTCAGGCGCTTTGGCTTGGTGCGCGACCAGGTGCATTTCCTGGGCAATTATTCGCTGGCCATCATCACCGTGTCTGGCCTGTTTGTGGGTTTTGTGCTGAGTTTGCAGGGCTACTACACCTTGCAGCGTTATGGCTCCGCTGAAGCACTGGGCCTGTTGGTGGCGCTCAGCTTGGTGCGCGAGTTGGGGCCGGTGGTGGCGGCTTTGCTGTATGCCGGTCGTGCCGGCGCGTCGCTCACGGCCGAGATCGGCCTCATGCGAGCGGGCGAGCAGCTCACGGCCCTGGAGATGATGGCGGTCGACCCGGTGCAGCGCATTTTGGCTCCGCGCTTTTGGGGCGGCATCATTGCCTTGCCCTTGCTGGCGGCGGTGTTCAGTGCGGTGGGAATTTTTGGCGGCTATGTGGTGGGCGTCTTGCTCATTGGCGTGGATGCAGGTTCATTCTGGAGCCAGATGCAAGGCGGGGTTGATGTCTTCAAGGACGTGGGCAACGGCATCATCAAGAGTGTGGTGTTTGCCGTTGCGGTGACTTTCATTGCCTTGCTGCAGGGGTATGTGGCCAAGCCCACGCCTGAGGGTGTGGCCAGTGCCACCACCCGCAGTGTGGTGGTTTCTTCTTTGTCGGTGTTGGGGCTGGATTTCATCCTGACCGCGATGATGTTCAGCATTTGAGGAGGACGGCATGCAACGTTCAAAAAATGATGTGTGGGTGGGTTTGTTTGTGTTGGTCGGTGCCTTGGCGGTGCTGTTCTTGGCGCTCAAGTCGGCCAATTTGTTGACGCTGAACTTCAGTTCAGACTACGCCGTCACAGCCAAATTCGACAACATCGGCGGCCTCAAGCCCGGTGCCGCAGTCAAAAGTGCGGGTGTCGTGGTCGGCCGCGTGAAAAAAATTGAATTCGATGGCGAGTCGTTTCAGGCCAAAGTGACGCTGGCGTTGCAGTCCGGCCTGGCATTTCCACAAGACAGTTCGCTGAAAATCTTGACCAGTGGTTTGCTCGGTGAGCAGTATCTGGATGTGTCACCCGGGGCCGATGGAAAAAATCTGGTGGCAGGCGACAAGATTGGGTCCACCCAGTCGGCGGTGATTCTGGAAAACCTGATCAGCCAGTTTTTGTACAGCCAGGCAGAAAAACCTGCGGCAGAAGGTAAAAAACCATGAGCAAAGTCATCCAACGCTGTTCAGTGTGGGTCATCGCCGCAGCGGTCCTGGTCTTGCAGGGCTGCGCGAGCGTGAAAACGGCCGATCCGCGTGACCCTTGGGAGTCGATGAATCGCAGCATTTATCAATTCAATGATGCGGTGGATACCGTGGCCATCAAGCCTGCGGCAGAGGTTTATGTGAAGGTGTTGCCCAGCTTTGTTCGCACGGGTGTTCACAATTTCCTGGGTAATCTGAGCGATGTTTGGTCCATGGCCAACAGTGCCATGCAGCTCAAAGGCCAGGCCACGGCGGAGACCTTCATGCGCATCAACGTCAACACGTTCCTGGGCTTGGGGGGCTTGCTGGATGTGGCCAGCGAAATGCGCATTGAAAAGCGCAAAGAGGACTTTGGACAAACGCTGGGCCGTTGGGGCGTCAAACCGGGGCCTTATCTGGTCCTGCCTTTGCTGGGTCCATCGACTTTGCGCGATACGGTGGCTTTGCCGCTGGATTTCAAGGGCGACCCTTCTCAAATTGTTGCAGACGATGCCTCGCGCAACAGTTTGTCCGCCATGCGGCTGCTGGACGTGCGTTCGGGTTTGCTGCAGACGGTGGATGTCATCAAGGCCGCTTCACTGGACCCTTATACGTTTGTGCGTGACGGCTATTTGCAAAAGCGCAGAAATGACATTTACGACGGCAACCCGCCTTCTAATTTTGATTACGGCGAGTCCGAGCCCAATGGCAAATGACCGCTCGTTACAGTTGTTCACAAGCCCTTTACTGGCTGGCTCTATAGTTATCCGATGAAAAAAATGTTCACAGACCTCTTCCTGAAACGCCGCCATTGGTTGCTCGGTGTGGGCGCGGCCTTGGCCCTGGCTGCAGGGCCCGTATGGGCCTCAGATGAAGCGCCTGAGGTCTTCATTAAGCGCATCACCAATGACACCCTGGACACCATCAAAGCGGACAAGGCGCTGCGCAATGGTGACGTTGGCAAGATCATGCAATTGGTGGACGTCAAACTGATGCCCCATGTGAATTTTCGGCGCATGACTGCTTTGGCCACTGGCCCAGCCTGGCGCAAGGCCACGCCCGAACAGCAAACCCGTTTGCAAGACGAATTCAAGATTTTGCTAGTGCGCACTTATGCCGGTGCTCTGAGCCAAGTGTCCGACCAGGTGGTGCTCGTCAAACCCTTGCGTGCCGGTCAAGAAGACAAAAATTTGGTGGTCAACACCGAAGTGCGGGGCAAGGGCGACCCGATCCAGCTGGATTACCGGCTTGAAAAAACACCCGGACAAGGTGCTGGCTGGATGATTTTTGACCTGAATGTGCTGGGCGTTTGGCTCATCGAAAACTACCGCACCCAGTTCACCAAGGAGATCAATGCCGGGGGCATTGATGCGCTGATCGCCAGCTTGGCGGCACGCAACAAAACCAATGCCAAAGCCTCCTGATGGTCGCTGAGATGAGCGTTCTGAAATTGCCTCACACCTTGCTCCATGAGCAGGCAGATGCCTGCTTGGCACAGTGGGTGACGCATTGCCGTACGAATGCGCAGCCCTCGGTGGTGCTGGATGCCTCGGCACTGGTCGAGTTCGACTCTTCCGCTTTGGCCGTTTTGTTGGGTTTGCGTCGGGCACTTTCGGTGCAAGGCAGTGCACTGCAAATCACGGGCATGACGCCGCGTTTGCGTGAACTGGCCAGTTTGTACGGGGTGCTGGGCTTGCTTGAACAGGCCTGAAAACCGGGTTTCAAGGTCTTTTCGTCCTGATCCCCCTGCAGTGCCCTGGGGTCTGCGGTCCAGCACTTAAAATAGACCCCTCCATGCCAGCGCTCTCTTTCCAATCCGTTTCCAAGACCTACCCGGCCAAACAGGCCGGCGCAGCCGCGTTCAAAGCCCTCGACCAAGTCAGCTTTGATGTGGAGGAGGGCGAGTTTTTTGGCTTGCTGGGGCCCAACGGCGCAGGCAAAACCACTTTGATCAGCACGTTGGCAGGCTTGACGCGTGCGAGCGAGGGTCGTGTGCTGGTGCATGGCCACGATGTGCAGACCGATTACGCCACCGCCCGCCGATTGTTGGGCGTGGTGCCGCAAGAGCTGGTGTTTGACCCGTTTTTCACCGTGCGCGAATCGCTGCGCATTCAGTCCGGCTATTTCGGCGTCAAGAAAAACGACGCCTGGATCGACGAGTTGCTGGACAGCTTGGGTTTGGCTGACAAAGCCAATGCCAACATGCGTCAGCTTTCGGGTGGCATGAAGCGCCGTGTGCTGGTGGCGCAAGCCCTGGTGCACAAGCCGCGCGTGATCGTGCTCGACGAGCCCACGGCCGGGGTCGATGTTGAATTGCGCCAGACCCTGTGGCAGTTCATCGCCAAACTCAACAAGCAAGGCCACACCGTTTTGCTGACGACCCATTACCTCGAAGAGGCCGAAGCCCTCTGTGGCCGCATCGCCATGCTCAAGCGAGGTCAGTTGCTGGCGCTGGAGCGCACATCCGATTTGCTGCGATCGGCCACCAGCCAGGTGCTTCGCTTCAAGCTCGACGGCGACTTGCCGCCTGCCGTGGCGGCCATCGCTCGCGTGACGGGCCGCATCGTGCAATTGCCGGTGCACAACGCGCTCGAAATCGAAAACCATTTGGCCACCATCCGCTCGGCGGGCTTGGTGGCTGAAGACGTTGAAATCCGTCAGGCTGATCTGGAAGACGTGTTCCTCGAAGTCATGAACCGCAAGCAACCCCAGAATGGAGCCACGGCATGACCGGTTGGCAAACCCTGCTCTACAAGGAAGTCCTGCGTTTTTGGAAAGTGGCTTTCCAGACCGTGGCCGCGCCCGTGCTCACATCGGTGCTTTACATGCTCATCTTCGGCCATGTGCTCGAAGACCATGTCAAGGTGTATGACCAAGTGCCTTACACCTCGTTCTTGCTGCCTGGCCTGATCATGATGGGGGTGTTGCAAAACGCTTTTGCCAACAGCTCGTCGAGCCTGGTGCAAAGCAAGATCATGGGCAGTTTGGTGTTTTTGCTCCTCACGCCTTTGTCTCACCGCAGCTGGTTTGTGGCCTATGTGGGCTCGTCCATCGTGCGGGGTTTGGCCGTGGGCCTGGGCGTGTTTGTCATCACGGGCTGGATGGTCAACATCGGCTTTGTCTATCCGCTGTGGATTTTGGCCTTTGCCTTCATGGGGGCGGCCATGATGGGTGCGTTGGGCGTGATCGCCGGTCTGTGGGCTGAAAAGTTTGACCAGATGGCCGCTTTCCAGAACTTCATCATCATGCCGATGACCTTTTTGTCGGGTGTGTTCTATTCCATCCATTCGCTGCCACCCTTTTGGCAAAAGCTCAGCCACCTGAATCCGTTTTTCTACATGATCGACGGGTTCCGTTATGGTTTCTTTGGCCAAAGCGACGTCTCACCCTGGATCAGTCTGGCCGTGGTGGGCACTGCTTTGGCACTCATCAGCAGCCTGACCCTTCACCTTTTGCGCACCGGCTACAAAATTCGGAGCTGACCCCCCATGAACGCAGAGCAACTTCAAGCCATCATTGCCGCAGGCCTCGACTGCACCCACCTCACCGTGGAGGGCGATGGCCGCCACTGGAGCGCCGTGGTGGTGTCAGAGGCCTTTGCTGGCATGCGCCCCATTGCGCGTCATCAGCGGGTGTACGCCACGCTGGGCCAAAAAATGCACACCGACGAAGTGCATGCCTTGTCGATGAAAACCTACACGCCTGCCGAATGGTCTGCGCAAGTGAACTGAACGCTTCGCCCATTTGAGCCTTCGCCAAAAAGCACACTGAGCTGACCCATGGACAAACTGAAAATTCGCGGCGGCAAGCGCCTGCAAGGCACGCTGGATGTGGCGGGTGCCAAAAACGCGGCTTTGCCCGAGTTGTGCGCTGCTTTGCTGAGCGCCGAGCCTGTCACGCTGGCCAATGTGCCGCGCCTGCAAGACGTCTCGACCATGCTCAAGCTGATCCGCAACATGGGCGTGACGGCCGAGCACCACGAAGACGGCAGCGTCACGCTCGATGCGGGCGCACTGAACAATCCCGAAGCCCCTTATGAGCTGGTGAAAACCATGCGCGCCTCGGTGCTGGCGCTGGGCCCTTTGTTGGCCCGCTTTGGCCACGCCAAAGTCTCATTGCCCGGCGGCTGCGCCATCGGTTCGCGTCCGGTGGATCAGCACATCAAAGGTCTGCAGGCCATGGGTGCCGAGATCACGGTGGAGCACGGCTACATGTTGGCCAGCTTGCCCGCAGGCCGCACGCGCTTGAAGGGGGCGCACATCACGACCGACATGGTCACGGTGACGGGCACCGAAAACTTCATGATGGCTGCTGCGCTGGCCGAAGGCGAGACGGTGCTCGAAAACGCCGCCCAAGAGCCCGAAATTGGTGACTTGGCTGAAATGCTCATCAAGATGGGTGCCAAGATCGAAGGCCAGGGCACGCGCCGCATTCGCATCCAGGGTGTGGAGCGCCTGCACGGGGGCCAACATCAGGTGGTGGCTGACCGCATCGAGGCGGGCACTTTCTTGTGCGCGGTGGCTGCGACAGGCGGTGACGTGGTCCTGCGCCATGGCCGCGCTGACCATCTGGAAGTGGTCATCGAAAAACTGCGCGATGCCGGTGCCACCATCGAAGCGGGAGAAGGCTTTATCCGCGTCAAATCCGAAGGCCGCTTGAAGGCCCAAAGTTTTCGCACCACCGAATACCCGGGTTTCCCGACCGACATGCAGGCCCAGTTCATGGCGCTCAACTGCATCTCGCAAGGTGCCAGCAAAGTGACCGAAACGATTTTTGAAAACCGCTTCATGCACGTCAACGAACTGGTGCGCCTGGGTGCGCACATTCAGATCGATGGCAAGGTGTCGGTGATCGAGGGCGTGGAAAAGCTCTCCGGCGCGACCGTGATGGCGACCGACTTGCGCGCTTCGGCCAGTCTGGTGATTGCCGGTCTGGTGGCCGATGGTGAAACCATCGTGGACCGCATCTACCACCTGGACCGGGGCTACGACCGCATGGAAGCCAAGCTGCGCTCTGTGGGCGCGGACATCGAACGAATTCACTGAAAGCCGGGGGCGCAAGCCCCGGGTGCAAAGCACATGATCACACTGGCCCTGTCCAAAGGACGCATCTTTGACGAAACCCTGCCGCTGCTCAAAGCCGCAGGCATCGAGGTGCTCGAAGACCCCGAAAAATCGCGCAAGCTGATCTTGCCCACCAACCAGCCCAATGTGCGCGTGGTGCTGGTGCGCGCCAGCGATGTGCCCACCTATGTGGAATACGGCGGTGCCGATTTGGGTGTGACCGGTCTGGACACCCTGATTGAGCACGGCGGCCAGGGCCTCTATCAGCCGCTGGATCTGAACATCGCCAAATGCCGCATGAGCGTGGCGGTGCGCGCCGACTACGATTACGCCGCACAGGTGCGCACGGGTGCGCGTTTGAAAGTGGCGACCAAATACACATCAATAGCGCGTGACTTTTTCGCCACCAAGGGCGTGCACGTCGACCTGATCAAGCTCTACGGCAGCATGGAGCTGGCCCCGCTCACGGGCCTGGCCGACGCCATCGTCGATTTGGTGTCGACAGGCAACACCCTCAAGGCCAACCACTTGGTCGAGGTGGAGCGCATCATGGACATCAGCTCGCGCTTGGTGGTGAACCAGGCCGCGCTCAAGCTCAAACAAGCGCCGATCCGCGCCATCATCGACGCCTTTGCCGGTGCGGTGAAGAAAGACTGACCCATATGACCGCCATCGGCCTGCACGCCAAACCATTGCAACTGAACACGGCAGACGCCGGTTTTGAAGCGGCCTTCGCGGCCCGCCTGCATTGGTCTGCCGACACCGACGCCGCCATCGAGCAGCGTGTGGCCGACATCCTGGCCGATGTGCAAAAGCGTGGCGATGCCGCTGTACTCGACTACACCCAGCGTTTTGACGGCCTGCAAGCGCCCGACGTGAAGGCACTCGAGATCACCCAGGCCGAGTTGCAAGCGGCGCTGGACAGCTTGCCCGCCGTGCAACGCGAAGCCCTGCAAGCCGCCGCTGCCCGTGTGCGCAAATACCACGAAGCGCAGAAAAAAGCGTCTGGCGAGAGCTGGAGCTACCGCGACGAAGACGGCACGCTGCTGGGCCAAAAAGTCACGCCGCTCGACCGCGTGGGCATTTACGTGCCCGGTGGCAAAGCCGCTTACCCCTCTTCGGTGCTGATGAACGCTATCCCCGCCCATGTGGCGGGTGTGCAAGAGATCATCATGGTCGTGCCCACACCGCAAGGCGTGCGCAACCCGCTGGTGTTGGCCGCTGCCTGTGTGGCCGGTGTGAGCCGCGCCTTCACCGTGGGCGGCGCGCAGGCCGTGGCCGCCTTGGCTTATGGCACCGCCACCATCCCCAAGGTGGACAAGATCACCGGCCCGGGCAACGCCTATGTGGCCAGCGCCAAAAAGCGCGTGTTCGGCACCGTGGGCATCGACATGATCGCGGGCCCCTCAGAAATTTTGGTGCTGGCCGACGGCACCACGCCCGCCGAATGGGTGGCGATGGACCTGTTCAGCCAGGCCGAACACGACGAACTGGCGCAAAGTATTTTGCTGTGCCCCGATGCGGCTTACATCGCTGAAGTGCAGGCCGCCATTGACCGCCTGCTGCCCGAGATGCCGCGTCGCGAGATCATTGCCAAGAGCCTGAACGACCGGGGTGCGCTGATCCTCACGCGCAACATGGAAGAAGCCTGCGCCATCAGCAACCGCATCGCGCCCGAGCACCTGGAGGTGTCGAGCCGCGACCCGCACCGCTGGGAGCCATTGCTGCGTCACGCAGGCGCGATCTTTTTGGGCGCTTTCACCAGCGAGTCGTTGGGCGACTACTGCGCAGGCCCCAACCATGTGTTGCCCACCAGCGGCACGGCGCGTTTCTCCTCGCCCTTGGGCGTGTACGACTTCCAGAAACGCTCCAGCCTGATCGAGGTCAGCGAAGCGGGTGCCCAGCCCTTGGGCCGCATCGCTGCCGAGCTGGCCTATGGCGAAGGCCTGCAAGCGCACGCCCGTGCTGCCGAGTTCCGTTTGAACCCTGTTCCCCCTATGCGAGAGTCCAAATGACGGTGAGTCCACAACTGATGCAACGCATCCGCCAGGACGTGCAGTCCATGCACGCTTACGCCATCCAGGATTCGGTCGGCATGGTCAAGCTCGACGCAATGGAAAACCCGCACCGCCTGCCCGCTGATTTGCAAAAGGCTTTGGGCGAGCGCCTGGGCGCGTTGGCGTTCAACCGTTACCCCGATGGCCGTGTGAACGACCTGCGCGCTGCGTTGGCCCAGCACGCGGGCATGCCCGAAGGCTTTGACATCATGTTGGGCAATGGCTCGGACGAGCTGATCTCGCTCCTGGCCATGGCCTGCGATGTGCCCGGCGCAAGCATCCTGGCCCCGCTGCCGGGCTTCGTGATGTACGCCATGAGCGCCCAGCTCCAAGGTCTGGCTTTCCATGGGGTGCCACTCACCACCGACTTTGAACTCGACGAAGCCGCTATGCTGGCCGCCATTGCCGAGCGCAAGCCGTCCATCGTGTACCTGGCTTACCCCAACAACCCCACGGGCAACCTGTGGAACGACGACACCATCGAAAAGATCGTGCTGGCACAAGGCGCTCAAGGCGGCTTGGTGGTCATGGATGAGGCCTACCAGCCCTTTGCCAGCAAGAGCTACATGGACCGCATCACGCGCCACACGCATGTGCTCTTGATGCGCACGCTCAGCAAGTTTGGCCTGGCCGGTGTGCGTTTGGGCTACATGGTGGGCCCCAAGGCCTTGGTGGCCGAGATCGACAAAGTGCGCCCGCCCTACAACATCAGCGTGTTGAATTACGAGTGTGCTCTGTTTGCGCTGGAGCATGCCGAGGTGTTTGCCGCCCAGGCCAAAGACCTGCGTGAGCAGCGTGCCCGTTTGCTGCAAGCACTGGCCGCCTTGCCCGGTGTGACCCCGTTCCCAAGCGAGGCCAACATGGTCCTGGCCCGCGTGCCCGATGCGGCCAAAACCTTTGACGGCCTGAAGGCCCACGGCGTGCTGATTAAGAACGTTTCTAAAATACACCCATTGCTGGCCAACTGCCTGCGCCTGACCGTGGGCACCGCGCAAGAAAACGACCTGATGCTGGCCGCTCTGAAAGAATCGCTATGAACCGTACCGCTGAAGTCACCCGCAAGACGGCCGAGACCAACATCCGCGTCGCCATCAACCTGGACGGCACAGGCCAAGCCAAACTGGCCAGCGGCATCGGTTTTCTGGACCACATGCTGGATCAGATCGCCCGCCACGGTCTGATCGACTTGGACATAGCCTGTGAAGGTGACCTGCACATCGACGGCCACCACACCGTCGAAGACATCGGCATCACCCTGGGTCAGGCGTTTGCCCAAGCCATTGGCGACAAAAAAGGCATCCGCCGTTATGGCCACGCCTATGTGCCACTCGACGAAGCCCTGAGCCGCGTGGTGGTGGATTTTTCGGGCCGCCCCGGCCTGCACATGGACGTGAAGTTCACTTCTGGTTCGCTGGGCGCGCTCGACACGCAACTGGTTTATGAGTTCTTCCAGGGCTTTGTGAACCACGCCCTGTGCACGCTGCACATCGACAACCTCAAGGGCGTGAACGCGCACCACCAGTGCGAGACCATTTTCAAGGCCTTCGCCCGCGCCGTGCGTGCCGCGCTTGAGCTTGATCCGCGCTCGGCGGGTGTGATCCCTTCCACCAAAGGCAGTCTCTGAACATGAGCACCAACCGCGTTGCTGTCGTCGATTACGGCATGGGCAATCTGCGCAGCGTGGCGCAGGCGGTGATGCACGCCGCCTCCAGCGTGGACCATGCCGAAGTCACCGTCACATCTGACCCGCAAGTGGTGCGCAATGCGCACCGTGTGGTCTTGCCGGGGCAGGGCGCCATGCCCGACTGCATGCGCGAGCTGCGCGAGTCGGGCCTGATGGACGCCGTGCTCGAAGCCGCCGCCAGCAAACCGCTGTTTGGCGTGTGTGTGGGCATGCAAATGCTGCTGGACCACAGCGCCGAAGGCGACACGCCCGGCCTGGGCCTGATCCCGGGCCGCGTGGTCAAGTTCGAGCTGGCTGGGCAAATTCAGCCCGACGGCACCCGCTACAAAGTGCCACAAATGGGCTGGAACCAAGTCTGGCAAGACGCCCCAGCGCACCCGCTTTGGAACGGCATTGCCGACGGCAGCTGGTATTACTTCGTGCACAGCTTTTATGCCCAGGTGGCCCACCCGGCGCACAGCGCGGCCCAGACCGATTACGGCGGCCGCTTTGCCTGCGCCATTGCCCGTGACAACATTTTTGCCACCCAGTTTCACCCTGAGAAGAGCGCGGCCCAAGGCCTGGCGCTGTTCCGCAATTTCCTCCACTGGCAGCCTTGAGAAGTTTTCACTGCCGTTTTTTAGCCCTCCTGCTCTTTTAAATTCGCCATGATTCTGATCCCCGCCATTGACCTCAAAGACGGCCACTGCGTTCGCCTCAAACAGGGCGATATGGACCAAGCCACGACCTTCGGTGAAGACCCCGCTGCCATGGCCCGCACCTGGCTCGAAAAAGGCGCACGCCGCCTGCACTTGGTCGATCTGAACGGCGCTTTCGCTGGCAAACCGCAAAACTTCGGCGCGATCAAATCCATCCTCAAGGCCGTGGGCGACGACATCCCGGTGCAGCTGGGTGGCGGTATCCGCGATCTGGACACGATCGAAAAATACATCGACAGCGGCCTGCGTTACGTGATCATTGGCACGGCAGCCGTCAAGAATCCGGGTTTCTTGAAAGACGCCTGCACCGCCTTTGGCGGCCACATCATCGTGGGCCTTGACGCCAAAGACGGCAAAGTCGCCACCGACGGCTGGAGCAAGCTCACCGGCCACGAAGTGGTGGACCTGGCCAAGAAGTTCGAAGACTGGGGCGTCGAGTCCATCATCTACACCGACATCGGCCGCGACGGCATGCTCAGCGGCATCAACATCGACGCCACCGTCAAGCTGGCCCAAGCCCTCACCATTCCCGTGATCGCCTCGGGCGGCCTGTCCAACATGGCCGACATCGAGCAGCTGTGCGCTGTCGAAGACGAAGGCGTGGAAGGCGTGATCTGCGGTCGCGCTGTGTATTCGGGCGATCTTGACTTTGCGCTGGCGCAGCAACGCGCCGACGAACTCAACGGCTGAACTTCGCAGGGCCCCACAGATGACCGCGCAGGCGACTTGTCGCGACACCGTGTTCGCCGGTTTGCCCGCTTGTGAGCTGGCTTTGCCGCAAGGTGACCGCCTGGTGGTGGCCTTGCACGGCGCGCATGTGCTGTCTTGGCAAACCAGTGGGCGTGAGCGCCTGTACCTGAGCCCGACCAGCGTGATGGACGGGCAGGGGGCCATTCGCGGCGGTGTGCCGGTGTGCTTTCCGCAGTTTAACCAGCGCGGTCCGATGGCCGACCGTTTGCCCAAACATGGCTTTGCCCGCAACGTGGCCTGGCAGGCCGATGCGCCGGTGTTGTCCGCACAAGCGGCCAGCCTGACGCTGTGCCTGACCGACAACGCCCAGACCCGCAGCTGGTGGCCACAGGCTTTTGAAGCGCAGTTGCAGATCGATTTGACGCCCGGCGATTTGCGCCTTAGCCTGCGCGTGCACAACACCGACACGCAGCCGCTGGCGTTTTCAGGCGCGCTGCACACTTATTTCGCCGTGCCCGATGTGACCCAGGCCACCCTGCAAGGGATGGGCGGGCTGGCCGAATGGGATTCATTGACCGACACCCACGCACAAGCCCCCGACACGCTTCGCTTTGCCGCCGAATTTGACCGGGTTTATGCCGCCGATGCCCACACCCCCCGGCAGCCCATGACGCTGAACCAGAGCCTGCGCATCAGCCAAAGCCCCAGCTGGGCCAACACCGTGGTCTGGAACCCCGCACAAGACCTGTGCAAGCGCCTGACCGACATGCCCGACGACGGCTGGCGGCACATGCTGTGCGTCGAAGCCGCGCAAGTCTATGACCCCATCACCTTGCCCGTGGGCGGGCGGTGGGAAGGCTGGCAGCGCTTGCAGGCGCTGGACCACTGAGATAAGAAAAGAGAACCTCCATGCTCGCCAAACGCATCATTCCTTGCCTTGACGTGACCGGCGGTCGCGTGGTCAAAGGCGTCAACTTTGTCGAACTGCGTGACGCGGGCGACCCGGTCGAAATCGCGGCCCGCTACAACGAGCAAGGCGCAGACGAACTCACCTTCCTCGACATCACCGCCACCAGCGACGGGCGCGACGTGATCCTGCACATCATCGAGGCCGTGGCTTCGCAAGTGTTCATTCCGCTCACCGTAGGCGGTGGTGTGCGCACCGTGGAAGACGTGCGCCGCTTGCTCAATGCCGGGGCCGACAAAACCAGCTTCAACTCGGCCGCCATTGCCAACCCGCAAGTCATCCGCGAAGCCTCTGCCAAATACGGTGCGCAATGCATCGTGGTGGCCATCGACGCCAAACGCCGCACCGCCGAAGACGAGCAGCGCATCGGCACCCACGGTCTGCCCATGGGCCCGGGCTGGGATGTGTACAGCCACGGTGGCCGCAAAAACGTGGGCCTGGACGCGGTGGCCTGGGCCACCCAAATGGCCGAATACGGCGCGGGCGAAATCCTGCTGACCAGCATGGACCGCGACGGCACCAAAAGCGGCTTTGACCTGCAACTGACCCGCGCTGTGAGCGACGCCGTGAGCGTGCCTGTGATCGCATCGGGTGGCGTGGGCAACCTCGACCACCTGGCCGACGGCGTGAGCATCGGCGGGGCGGACGCGGTGCTGGCGGCGAGCATTTTTCACTACGGTGAATACACGGTGAAGCAAGCTAAAGCTCGGATGCGCGAGCGGGGCATTCCTGTGCGTTTGTGAGGACTGCTAAGGCTTGATGCAGTGAATTCAAAGGGCTGGCGATGCCACCCGCCAGCAGCGCGGCCATTCCCTTCATTTGTGCCAGCAGGTTAACCACTTCGTCTTCCGTCAGTACAGTACTGAACCCTTGGTTGTGAGTGCAGGTCGATACCCTGCGCTCATTGGCCAGTATGAACAAAAACGCTTCCAAATCGCCCACACCCATCTCGCGTGGGTGACGCATGCCACTGGACTGAACCTATTTCCGGCAGTTGACAGTGCGTAAATCGGCGCAAAGCTAGACTCGGAGCCAGTTTCAACGGACTTAGCGAGGTCACCAAATGGGTGAAGCAAAAAGGCGGCAGCTTGCGCTTCAAGCGCAGGCCCTGGAGGCGATGGCGGTGGACACCCCGGGGGGGGCGAATTCACGTGCATTGGGACCACGGTGCCAGCGCCACGCCCAATGCACAACTGGCGTTCTTCGCCGAGTTTTTGACCACCACGGGCGTGTACGACTCCTGGCTCGATAGCTGCCCATTAAGTTACACCAGCCCCAACGCCCCAAGCAAACGGGATGTGCTGGGTACATGGCTACTGGCGATACTGGCAGGCCATAACCGCTACGCCCACATTACCGCTTTGCGAGGCGATGCGGTGAGTGCGCAGATTCTGGGGATGAAGAAAATCATCAGTGAAGACGCGCTGCGCCGCTCGCTCTCGCGCATGAGCGCCCAGCAAAGCCAAGAGTGGCTTGGGCCCCAGCTCATGGGCAGCGTGCAAGCTGCATTGAGCACCCCGTGGATACTGGACATCGACACCACCATCAAACCGCTGTATGGCAAACAAAGCGGCGCACAGGTCAGCTACAACCCCCATAAACCCGGGCGCCCCAGCCACGCGCTGCACACGTACTGGGTTGGCAGCCTGCGCTTGGTGCTGGACGTTGTGGTCTCACCCGGCAAGGAGCACAGCGCGGCCAAAGCGCGACCGGGTCTCATCGGCGTGCTGGACAAACTCACGCCCGAGCAGCGCCCTGCCTTGGTCCGAGGAGACTGCGGCTTTGGCAACGAGCCTTTTATCGCTGAGTTGGAGGATCGCGCCCAGCCCTACCTGTTCAAGCTGCGCCAAAGCGTAGGGGTCAAGAAGTTGTTGACACGCCAGTTCGCGCGTGACGACTGGAGTACGCCCGGCCCCAGCGACCAAGGTTGGAGCGCGGTCGAAGACACCCTCAAACTCTCGGGCTGGTACAAATCGCGTCGGGTCGTTGTCTTGCGTCGCGCCGTCAAAACGGATTTGGCACTGAGTCGCAAGGCCAAGAATGAGCCAGGCGAGCAGATCGAGTTGCTGATGCCAGACAAGGGCGTGCAGGCTTGGGAGTACGCGGTGCTGGTGACCAACAGCGCCTACGCGCTGGACGCCTTGGGTCAACTCTACCGTGACCGTGCCGACTGCGAGAACGGGTTTGACGAGCTGAAGAATCAGTGGGGATGGGGAGGCTTTACGACCCAGGACATTGAGCGCTGCCAGAGCAGCGCGCGCGCTGTTGCATTGGTCTACAACTGGTGGAGCTGGTACTGCAGGGCGGCCAAGCCGGGGGCACGAATGGAGGCCATCACCAGCCGAGCGTTATTGCTGGCCGGTGTGGGCCGGGCGGTCAAACATGCGGGACAGACCACGCTGTATCTGACGCCCATGCATGGGGCCAAGGGCAAGCTGCTGGCGTTGATCGCCAATATCCGAGCGGCATTGGGTCATGTCAGGGCTGTTGCGGAGCAGTTGCCGAGGACAGAGCGTTGGAAGACGTTCTTGGACTATGTTGTGGCGCGAATCACGCTACATGCGCCTGCGGGGTTACCGCCAAATCAGCTCATGGCGGTGGGGTAACTGCCGGATTTAGGCTGAATAGCACTCCGGTGAATGGAAAAAAGAATTCAATAGATGTAATTTTTATCGGTTTTGAGACTATAGTGGAGAGACTTGACCCGCTCACGCATCTGATCAAGCAAGCGGGTGGACTGCAAGGAAGGGGCACCGGGTTTCATGGCAAATTTATAACTGTATGAAACCAAGTTCATGAAAATGTAAATTATAAATTAATCGTATTGCATTTTTTAATATAAAAGATTTATATACTGTGCCCGGATGTATCTACTGGGTTCTGCGGTTTACATTACGTTAAGCATCGTTCCGCACCACATGCAGCAACGCTCGTACATTGCAAAGAAGGGAGAAATATGCAGGATAAAAACATACCAAAGCAATCGGAAGAGAGTTGGCAAACCCACGCAAAGCGAATTTATGGTTTGGCGGCCTCCGGGTTGACCCGCGTACAACGAACTGCGGAGGAGCTGCAGCGCAGCGCAGGCGAATCGATGACGGAAGCAAGCGATAAGGCCTGTGAGCTTCTACGTAGAGCGGATGCCAAGACCGATGAGATAACCGAGCAACTTGATATTGCTGCTAAAGCTACTCGGGTGGTGGCCACGGTTGCCGCCGCCGGTGCAGTTGTCGCAGCTCCAACCGGACTAACCGCGCTTGGTGTCACAGTAGGTTTGGTTTCCGCACCGGCAATTGTCACGGCCGCCCCCGTCTTGTTGGGTGTTGCAGCGGGTGCAGCCTCTATTTCGGCGGGTGCCTCGTTGTACAAGAAATACCGTTCGCCCAAAGTCGCCAAAGACGAGGCTTAACGATTCATTCAACCGGAGCAGTGGGGCATGCCCCACTGCTCCGGTTAACTCTAACGTTAGGCCTTTCAATATGAAAAACTTGATGTATAAATTTCGCATTTCACGATACGCAAAAAACACGTTTATATTTGCGACTCTTCCGATCCTATTGTCCTTAATAACGGCGTGTGGCAACTCAAATTGGACGCGGGTAGCAACTGAATCTAGCGGAACTTTGTATGTTGACCACTCAAAGACTGAGAAGGCTGGCACCAGAACAACCGTCACGCACATGCTCGACCTTTCATCGCCAAGAACCATCGGCGTAGTCAGTAAATTCACATATCTATCATCTATATCAATAGAGCAATACGATTGTGCTGAACACAAGTCGCGTTCACTGAAAATGGATTTTTTTGATGGTTCTATGGGGCAGGGCTCCAATGTGAATTCAGTCCGCCCAGACTTTTGGCTACCTCGTAACCGCAACTTGGGTTCCATAGAGGAATTGTGGAAGATCGCTTGTCGATAATGTCGGGTTAATTAAAGATTGTCTGGTACTTATCGTCCCTGCAGGCCGCAGAAGCCACAGTTGGCTGCCACGCCGCCGAAATTCGATTCCTTCAACACGTCCTACAGCGAACATCTCGGAAAGATTATCTAATGAAGTCAGTGTCCAA
This sequence comes from Limnohabitans sp. 2KL-1, assembly GCF_003063435.1. Taxonomy (GTDB): domain Bacteria; phylum Pseudomonadota; class Gammaproteobacteria; order Burkholderiales; family Burkholderiaceae_C; genus Limnohabitans_A. The sequence continues at coordinate 45,980 of NZ_NESL01000016.1, forward strand.
AATTTTGATTGTGATCGGCTGTTTCGCGATCCTCTATGCCATTTTTATGGATACGACAGTTTCATCTGGCTATGGCCGCATCCACAATCTTGGACTTCAGGCAGATCGGCAGCTATTTCTGATCCTAGGATGCTTCATGGCGTTTGCTGGCGTCGTTCTCATTGCCGTACTAAAGTTAAAGCAAACGCCGGATCAGGAGGCTGCAGAAGTCGCTGCAAGGCGTGCCGTAATATCCACCGCCAAGCAAGCCGCCGTAAGCGCTGCACAGCAGCTTACCGAATCAACCGCAGTACGCAAAAGTGGCCGCCTTCTCTCGACAATTCGATTGAACCCGCGCAAAGCAATTTCGGATAATCTTGCAGGCAGGTTGGCGATTGCTGGGTTTGTTGCAATCTGCGCAGTGCCCGTCAGTAGCATTCTCTTATTTTGGTGGGTGCTTCCAATTGTGGCGCTGCTCTACTCAATAGCGGATCGCCCCGCCATAGACGTAATGAGATCGCTGCTTCACGTTAACTTGGCTTGCACGTTACTCATTGCACTGCTATTCACATTAATTATGCTGGAGATGGAAGGCTGGCGATCCGAGGCGATCGCAAGCGACAGCCCTATCGGAGTAGCAATCCACTTTGTTCCGACTGCCATTGCACTTATTGGTACTGGAATTTCGTTAGTATGCCTGTACTATTTGCGTCGAAAACCAGCAAGTCCTGAACTTGGCGGTCATCAAATCTGAAACATCGCATGACCTGTTGAGAGGCCACGGTTACGAAGTCGTCATCCACAGCATTTCAAAAAAATACTTAAAACTTATCCGTAAATAGTAAAATACTGCCCTGAGCCTTAGTTGACGCGGCGCAAGGCAAGACGATGGTCACAAAGAAGCGTGTGGACTCATGGGTAGTGACTGATGATTTTTGGCAGAGGGTGGAGCCGCTGATTCCTGTACGTGAGCGCTCTGCTGATAAAGAGTATGCGCGCAAGCCTGGCGCTGGTCGCCCACCCAAGCCTGCGCGACAAGTGTTCGAGGCAGTCGTGTATGTGCTGCGAACGGGTTGCCAATGGAAGGCCTTGCCCAAGGAGCGATTCGGCAGTGCCAGCGCGGTCCACAAGCGATTTCTCGAATGGGAGAAAGCTGGCGTATTCGAGGCGATCTGGAAAGCCGGACTTGCTGAGTATGACCAAATGGAAGGCATCGCGTGGCGCTGGCAGAGCATAGACGGAGCCATGTTCAAGGCGCCTTTGGCGCAAGAAGCGGTCGGCCGCAATCCGACAGATCGGGGAAAAAAAAGGGAGCAAGCGACACCTTCTGGTGGACGGACGTGGCGTCCCGTTGTCGCTCGTCGTGACCGGGGCCAATGAGCACGACGTCACCCAGATCAGTGCAGTGCTTGAGTCCATTATGGTCAAGCGCAAGACGCCGCCACACAGGCGCAACAAGCATCTGTGCGCCGACGCGGGCTATCGAGGAAAGCCGGCGATGAAAATCATCTTGAGCCATGGCTATATTGCGCACGTCGTCGACCGAGGTAAGGAGGCGGATGCCAAACGACTCACCCCAGAGAAGAAGGCTCGGCGCTGGGTGGTCGAGGTTTGCCATAGCTGGTTCAACCGCTTCCGCAAATTGCTCGTGAGGTACGAAAAGCTTGAGCGCAGTTTCCTCGCACTCAACCACCTAGCCGCCGCCATCATCGCGTTCCGCAAAGTTTCTCTACGCGTCAATATTATTTACGGATAAGTTCTTAGCAACTGCTGCAGAGAATCCGATCACCCGAGTTCGACACCAAATCCCGATTTTTCGCCCTTTTTCGCCTCCGGCCTCAACAAAATCAAGCACTTGCAACTGATCTTCTGATTTTTTTGTAGTGGCAATATTGAGTGCAATACGTGCTGGCAAGTTACGTTGTCATGCGACCTGCCATTTGCTACACTTTGG
>NZ_NESL01000017.1 GCF_003063435.1 Limnohabitans sp. 2KL-1
TGCCTAAAGGACACAAGCTGGGATAATCCCTACCCATGTTGCCCCACCACCTCGAACTCCTCGCCCCCGCCCGCACCTTCGACATCGGCATCGAAGCCATCCACCACGGTGCCGATGCGGTCTACATTGGCGGCCCGTCCTTCGGGGCACGGTCCACGGCCGACAACAGCATCCAGGACATTGCCAAACTGGTGCAGCACGCCCACCGCTTTCACAGCCGCATCTTTGTCACGCTCAACACCATCTTGCGCGACGACGAACTTGAAGGGGCCCGCAAGCTCGCATGGCAGCTGTACGACGCCGGCGTGGACGCGCTGATCGTGCAAGACATGGGACTGCTCGAGATTGATCTGCCGCCGATCCAGCTGCACGCCAGCACCCAGACCGACATCCGCACACCCGAAAAAGCCAAGTTTCTGCAAGACGCAGGGCTGAGCCAGATCGTGCTGGCCCGTGAACTGACCTTGCCGCAGATCGCCGCCATCCGGGATGTGATCGACACCGATCGCACGGTGATCGAATTTTTTGTGCACGGCGCTTTGTGCGTGGCCTACAGCGGCCAGTGCTTCATCAGCCACGCCCACACCGGGCGCAGCGCCAACCGGGGCGATTGCTCGCAGGCCTGCCGCCTGCCCTATGAGGTCAAAGACGCACAAGGCCGCATCGTGGCGCACGACAAGCATGTGCTGAGCATGAAAGACAACAACCAGAGTGAGAACCTGCGCGCCCTGGTGGACGCGGGCATCCGCAGCTTCAAGATCGAAGGCCGCTACAAGGACATGGCCTATGTGAAAAACATCACGGCCCATTACCGCAAGCTGTTTGACGAAGTGCTGGCCGAGCGCCCCGAGCTGGCCCCCGCCTCGCACGGCCGCACCACCTTCAGCTTTGAACCCGACCCGAACCAGAACTTCAACCGCGAGTTCACCGACTACTTCGTGCAAGGCCGCAAGGAAGACATCGGCGCGTTTGACACGCCCAAAAACCCCGGCCAGCCCATTGGTTGGGTGAGCAAGGTGACGGCCGAACACGTCGAGATCACCACCGACGACCCGGCCACGGAGCTGCACAACGGTGACGGCATGTGCTACTACGACCTGCAAAAGGAACTGGTGGGCCTGCAGATCAACCGCGCCGAAGCGCAAAAAGCCAAAGGGGTTTGGCGCTTGTTCCCCAAAGACCCGATGGACGGGTTCAAGGACCTGCGCAAAGGCGTGCAGGTCAACCGCAACCGCGACATGAGCTGGGTGCGCACACTGGACAAAAAGTCTGCTGAGCGCCGCATGGGCGTGTGGATGCAGCTGGCCGAAAGCACAAGTGGCACAGGTGACGGCCTGCAACTGACGCTGACCGACGAAGCCGGGCACACCGGCGCAGCCCAATTGGCCATCAACTGGCAAGCCCCCAAAGACCCGGCCCAGGCCGAGGACAAACTCAAGGCCGCTTTGGGCAAGCTGGGTGACACCTTGTTCGAGCCGCTGGACGTTCAAACGACCCTGCCCCGCCCCTGGTTTGTGCCTCCGTCACAACTGAACGCGCTGCGCCGCGACGCGGTGCAGGCACTCGAAGCCGCCCGCGCCCAAGGCCTGCACCGCCTGCCGCGTGCCGTGCCCGTGGAGCCGCCTGCGCCCTACCCCGAAGACACCCTGACTTATTTGGCCAACGTGTTCAACCAAAAAGCCCGCGACTTTTACGCCAAACACGGCGTGAAGGTGATCGCCGCCGCCTACGAAGCACAAGAAGAGTTGGGCGAAGTCAGCCTGATGATCACCAAGCACTGCGTGCGCTTCAGTTTGAGCCTGTGCCCCAAGCAGGCCAAAGGCGTGACCGGCGTGCAAGGCACAGTGAAAGCCGAACCCCTGCAGCTGATCAATGGCAAGGAAAAACTCACGCTGCGCTTTGACTGCAAACCCTGCGAAATGCATGTGGTGGGCAAGATCAAAAAGTCGGTGCTGAATGCGGTGCCCGAAAGCCCGGTGCAGTTTTACAAGACGCGGCCCGTGGTGGGCATGCATTGAGGCACAGGCCAGCTTGACAGAACCACGAAATACCGAAATTATGAAATTCGATATTTATGAAAGCAAATTAATATAATCATAGATTATGTGATTTTTCGAAGCAGGCAAGGCGACGATCTATGGCCTCTTACAACGTACAAAGCCTCTTCATCTTTTTTGCCATCTTTTCTCTTTTGGGGGGTGGCATTGCCAGCCTTTATTTCAAGCGGCTGGACACTTCGGCCAAGTATTGGACGGTGGCGACCATCTTGTGGGGCATCACGGGCATGGCCACCGTGTTTCGCAACGAGCTGCCGCCCTTGTGGTCTTACAGCATCCCGATTGGGGTGAACAGCGCCAGCTTCGTGCTGATGGGGCTGGGCCTTGTCCGGCTTTACAAGCCAGCTCCCCAATGGCCGAGTTTGGTGGTGTTGGGTGTTGCCACCTTGGCTTACACGGTGACGCTCGAGTTGTGTCGCGTCCATGCCGGCCCCAAAGTCACCCTGGTCTTGTCGGGCCTGGCCTTTGGCTTGTCGTCCATCTGGAGCGCTTATCCGGCACATGTGCATTTCAAGCTGACAGGCAACCGGTTTTCGATGCACATGCGCTGGGTCATGGCCGGGCTGGGCGTGTTGCACCTGGTGCGCATGCAAGGGGCGCTGACGGGTTGGGGTGTGCAGACTTTCGGGCAAGACGCCTGGACCCTAACCATCTGGTCGGCCATTTTTGTTTTTGGCATGTTGCGTTATTTCACCTACGTCGCCATGCGCATTCAGCAGCAAGACGACGAGCGCCTGCAAGTGGCTGCTGCTTTGGCCCGGGAAGAAGAAGCCCGACGTCTGGGCCAGCAGCTGGCGCGACTTGAACGCCAGCAAAGCCTGAGCGTCATGTCCGCATCGTTTGCACACGAGTTGAACCAGCCACTGACAGCGATCATGGGCTACTCAGAGCTGCTGCAACACCGCCAGCGCACCGGTCAGATGGCGGAAAAGTTCACCCTTGGCGTCTTGGACAACATCTTGGCCAACAGCCAGCGTGCCGCAGACATCATTCGCCGGATCCGCGTGTTCATTCAACCCGGCGATCTCAAAACCCAGCGCGTGGACATGCGCACGGTGGTGGACGAGGTTTGCGCCCTGGTGGCACCGCAAGCGCGACGCCTTGACATCCAAATACTCAAGGCGACCATGCCCCAGCCAGTTTGGGTGCTGGCAGACCCCGTGCAAATGTCCCAAGTTGTTTTCAACGTGTTGCGCAACGCCATGGAGTCTGTGACCTCTTGCCCGGTGCGTGAGATCCGCTTGACCTTGGGGCTGATCGATCAGGAAGTTCAACTGAGCGTGTGTGACACGGGCGCGGGCCTGTCGCAAGAGGCCGCCAGCCAGGCTGGGGATGCTTTTTACACCACCAAAATTTCGGGTTTGGGCATGGGTTTGTCCATCTCCAAAACCATCTTGGCCCAGTTCGGTGGGCGTTTGTCCCTGAGCAACACAAGCCCCGGCGCATGCGCCCTGATCGGCTTGCCTGTGGCCTTGGCCTGTTGAACACAACCCCGCCAAAACCGAAGGACCAATTCCGAATCAGCGCCGAATTTTGCGGACCCAGTGCATGCCGCCGACCAACACAGCACCCGCGACAAAGCCCACCCCGCCACCGGCCAGATTGCCCAACAAGGACGCCACCGTCGGCAAATCATGAGCCCAACGTTCGACCACTTGGCCCAACGCGGGCACGCCGTGCAGCAAGATGCCGCCGCCCACCAAAAACATGGCGGCGGTGCCCAGCACCGACAGCGCTTTCATGAGCCAAGGGGCAAACACCAGCAGGCCCCGGCCAAGCGCTTGCAAGGCGCTGCTGCTTTTTTGCGCAAGGTAGAGCCCGGCATCGTCCAGCTTGACGATGCCGCCCACCAGTCCATACACGCCCAGCGTCATGACGATGGAAATGCCCACCAGCACCGCCACCTGCTGCGCAAAACTGGCGCTGGCCACCGTGCCCAAGGTGATGACGATGATCTCGGCCGACAAAATAAAGTCGGTGCGCACAGCGCCCTTGATCTTGTCCTTTTCAAAAGCGACCAAATCCAGCTGGTCGTTGGCGACGGCTTGCACCAGTTCCGCGTGATGGGCGGCGTCTTCTGTGCGGCTGTGCAACCAGGCGTGCAACAGTTTTTCGGCACCCTCAAAACATAAAAACAGCCCGCCCAGCATGAGCAGAGGCGTGATGAGCCAGGGCGCAATGGCGCTGATGGCCAGCGCAGCGGGCACCAAAATCGCCTTGTTCACCAGCGAGCCCTTGGCCACAGCCCAGACCACGGGCAATTCGCGGTCGGCGTTGACACCCGTGACTTGTTGCGCGTTCAAGGCCAGGTCGTCACCCAGCACGCCAGCGGTTTTTTTGGCGGCCATTTGCGTCATGGCCGCCACATCGTCGGCGGCGGCCGCGCTTTGGCGGGCGGCCACTTGGGTCATGGTGGCCACGTCGTCGAGCAAGGTGGCGATGTCGTCGATCAGGGTCAACAGGCTGGAGGCGGCCATTCGGTGTCTTTCGGAAGTGGAAGGTGTTGCTGGGCGGTCCGCTCAGCGCAACAAGTTTTGAAGAACTTGTCCTTTGGCATCGCGGTAGACATCAAAGTCTTTGTCAATCGACACGATGCAGCGGATTTGCAGACGTTCGGCGGCTTCGGCGATGGATGCGTCGGCCAGGTCCAGCGGCAAGCTGGCAAAGCGCTGGCAGATGGCCAGCACGCTGGTCAGGCTCCAGTCGGCGGGGGCATCGAGCTGCACTGCGCCGCGCTGCACCCACTGCAAAAAGTCGAGCGCTGCGCCGTTGTGGATGCGCCGGGCCAGCAAGGCGCAGACTTCGGTCAGCACCGGCCAGGTGCTGTGCAGGCGCACTTGCGGATTGCCTTGCAGCCAGGCCAGTGTGGGCGCGTGCCATTTGTCGCTGCGGTTGAACAGGGCCAGCAGCGGGCCGCTGTCGATCAGCGCATCTTGTGGGGGCAGCTGAGACAACCAGCGTGCGCTGGGCTCTTGGGCCGAAGGGGTTTCTGCACTCATGCCCTTTACGCGTGTTTGTCGGCCCAAGCGTCGGCCAGTTGGTTTTTGCGGGTTTCGGCCAGGTCAACCGGGCCGGTGAATCGCCCAAAAACGCCCTCACCCAGTGCAAATGCCGATGCGGTCGGGGAGGGCTGGGCCAGGTAAGCGGTGAGCGCATCGCGCATGACTTCGCTGATGCTGCGGCCCTCTTGCGCGCAGCGCTGGCGCAGGGATTTTTCCAGCGGATCGGGCAGTTTGACGGTGGTGGTCATGCGAACCTCCTTGGGTAATAAGAATATTATTACCCAAGGGGTGATGCACGTCAAATCGGCCTTTAACCCAGCGGCTTGAGCAACTCGTTCAAATCGGATTCGCCAAACAGCGGCTCTTTGCGCTTGACGGCACCTTCGTACATGTCTTGCGCCAGCTGGGCTTTGCGCTCTTGCAGGGCCAGCATGCGTTCTTCGATGGTGCCCTGGGCGACCAGTTTGACGACCCACACGTTTTTGGTCTGGCCAATGCGGTGGGCGCGGTCGGTGGCCTGGTTTTCCACGGCCGGGTTCCACCACGGGTCGTAGTGGATCACGGTGTCGGCCTGCGGCAAGTTCAGGCCCACGCCACCGGCTTTCAGGCTGATCAGGAACAGGGGCACCTGGCCGCTGGTGAACTTGTCGATGATCGCGTCGCGGTTTTTGCTTTGGCCGGTGAGCTTGACCCAAGGGATGCCCAAATCGGGCAAAGCTTTTTCGATCAAGCCCAGCATTTCGGTGAACTGCGAGAACAGCAAGATCTTGCGGCCTTCGGCCACCATTTCGGGCAGCATGTCCAGCAACTGCTCCAGCTTGGCAGATTCGCGCACCTGGCTGGCGGCACTGAGCTTGAGCAGACGCGGGTCACAGCAGACCTGACGCAACTTCAGCAGCGCATCCAGGATGGTGATTTGCGACCTGGCCAGGCCTTGCGTGCTGAGCGCGTCGCGCACGGTTTTTTCCATGCCCAGCCGAATGGTTTCGTACAGGTCGGCTTGCTGACCCTGCAGCGGAACAGGCATCAGGGTTTCGATCTTGGGCGGCAGTTCGCTGGCCACCAGGTCTTTGGTCCGGCGCAACATGAATGGCGTGACCCGGGCACGCAATTGGGCGAGTTTTTCCACACTGCCCTGGCGTTCGATCGGGTTGCGAAACAGCTCCGTGAAGCGCCGTTGGCTGCCCAAAAAGCCGGGCATCAAAAAGTGAAACTGGCTCCAGAGTTCGCCCAGGTGGTTTTCAATCGGCGTGCCCGACAGGCACAGCCGGTGCACAGCCGGGATTTCGGAGACCACTTGGGCGGCGTTGGTGTTGGCGTTTTTGATGTTCTGGGCTTCATCGAGCACCAGCAGGTGCCAGGGCACCTCCAGCCACATCTCGCGGTCACGCGAAAGCAGCGAATAGGCGGTGATGACGATGTCAAAGCCGCTGAGTTCTTGCGCCGTTTCATGGCGCGACAGGCCGTGGTGGATGTGGGTTTTCAGGCCAGGGCAAAAGCGTGTCGCTTCGCGCTCCCAATTGCCCAACAGGCTGACCGGTGCCACGATGAGCGCCGGTTGCGTCAATCGCCCGGCTTGCTTTTCGGTCAGGATATGGGCCAAGGTTTGCAAAGTTTTGCCCAGCCCCATGTCGTCGGCCAAAATGCCCGCCAACCGGTGCTCGCGCAAGAACTGCAGCCAATTCAAGCCCTGCTGCTGGTAAGGACGCAGCGTCGCTTGCAGGCCCTCGGGCATGGGCACTTCAGTCAACGCGGCCTGACCGCGCATTTGTTGTACCAGTTGCAACAGGCTTTTCGCGCCTTGCCATACCGCGCCCTCACCCAGCGAAGCGGCTGTGCGCAACGCGTCCATGCGCGACAAGCGCAGCACGTCGCCGTCCCAGTCATGGCCGCGTTCGCCGTGCAGCTCCATGAGCATGGCCAGCCAAGGCTTGATTTTGGCGGTGGGCAGCTTCACATAACCGGGCCCATGCAGATCGGGCAGGTACAAATGGTCCGGCACGCGATCGGCGTGTTCGCCGTCCATGGCCGTCACCGACACGCCTGAACGGGCCAGGGCTTTGAGGATTTCGGGCACCCACGGCAGGATGTTCACCCGCTGGCCGTCGATGTCCATGCCCAGCGACAAATCGAACCAAGGCGAGGTGTCCTCGGCGCTGCCTTCGGCACCGTCGCCGTTCATGCGCACATGCACATCCTCGGCCAGACGCAACCAGTGGTTCAGACCCTCGGGTGGGCGCACCTCAAAGCCGGCTTCGCGCAACGGTGCAAAATCGGTTTCAAGCCATTCGAGCCACAAGGCCTGTCCTTCAACGCCCGGCATGCCCAGCAGGTTTTCGTCCCACATCAAAAAACCCAGGTCTTCAAGCTGCTCCCAAGCGACCAGCTCTTGTTCCAGATCGCGCACCAACAGACGCGACTGCGCGCCCTGACCCACCACCACGCGGCTTTGGTGTTCTGGCCAATAACCGGTGCAGTCGGCGTAACGAAATTTCACTTCGGCCTGAAACAGGCCTTGTTCGTCGCGCAAATGCGTGGGCACTTCCACGATCCGCAGCACGGGCACAGGCGTGACGTTGCGGATTTCGGGCATTTTTTCGATCACCGGCGGCAGCGGCAAGGGGCCCATGGCATCCATCAGCTGTTGCTGGAATTTCAGCGCCACTTTTTCCGGCAAGACGGGCGCCTGCGTCAACAGCAAGACTTGCTCGCTGCTCATGCCCTGCGTGTCCAGCAAACCACAAGTGCCATGCTGCAGGTCGACAAACAACGGCGGATCGTTCAAGCCGTGCAGCACGCCCGCCTGGGCCGTTTGCATGTGCAGTTTCCAGCCCTCGGGGCTGTGGCCTTGCGCGGGCACGGCCTGCCAGCTGCCGCTGAACACCACCGCTTGATCGGTCCATTGCAAAGGCTTCAGGGTTTTGCCCTCTTCCCACATCAGGCGTCGGGTTTGGCTGCACATGCGCAGCAGCAAATGCGCTGCCACGCCTTGCAGTTTCACGGCACTTTGAAAGCCATAAGAGCTGAAGCTGTTGGTGGGTGGACAGGCCTTCATCAGGTCAAAAATGCCAGCTTCGCCAGGCGCGCAACTGTGCCAGATCGGGTCACTTGGATAAGGCTGGTGGGTGACTTTTTTGGACTTGCCCCATTCACCGTTTTGCTTGAGCACCGCTTGCTTGATGGTCAGGTGAAACACCGGGCGATGCCCCACGGCCGCCGCAGACAGGCAGTACAAAAAATGCTCATGGGCCTTGCCCGGCACACTGAAACCGTTGGGCACATCGGCCGATTGCAAACGCAGCAGCCAGTCACGCACTTGGTACTCGGATTGCTGCAACGCCTTTTCCTGGCGCGCTGTGGTTTGCTGTTCGGTGTCGCCCGCCGCATCGTCGCTGACTTGCGGCTCGCGCATGGCCAGGCCTTGCATGGCCACCTGGATGCCCAGCGCTGCGCCGTGTTTGCACAGCCGCCCCACCGGACAGGTGCAATTGGAGCGCCAGCCTTGCAAATTGCCGCCCTCCGACACCCGCAGATGGGCGGTCACGCGATAGGGCTCAAACGAGGTTCCCTGCACCTGGGCGTCGAGTCGCCAGTCGTCACCATCGGGCGTCAACTGGGCCGAGAGGACCTCATTTTTCAAATACAGCGCAGTGCCTTTGGCCCAGGAATTGGAGTCAAAGTAAAACGCCAGCTGCGAAGGCGGAAACCATTGGTCAGACATCGGTCAGGGCACACACAAAAAACATCCTGCCGTCCACCATCAAGCTACCCACTTGCGGGCGTTTTGCCACACACGCAACCAGGGGCTGGTGGATGAAATGTCGCCCGACTTGGCCAGGTCTGTCCAGCTCATCTGCACATTGCGGAACACGCGCTCGGGGTGCGGCATCATGGCCGTGAAGCGCCCGTCAGCCGTGGTCACGGCTGTCAGGCCGCCCGCGCTGCCGTTGGGGTTGAACGGGTACTGCTCGGTCGCCTGGCCGTGGTTGTCCACAAAGCGCATCGCGCCAATGGCTTGGGCCGGGTTGCCCCTGTGCTTGAAGTTGGCAAAGCCTTCGCCATGGGCGACTGCGATCGGCAAGCGGCTGCCCGCCATGCCTTGCAAAAACAAGCTGGGCGATTCCAGCACCTCGACCATGGACAGGCGGGCTTCAAAACGCTCGCTTTGGTTGGTGGTGAAGCGCGGCCAAGCTTCGGCACCCGGGATGATGTCGGCCAGCTCGGCAAACATCTGGCAGCCGTTGCACACGCCCAGACCAAAGGTGTCTGTGCGGCCAAAGAAGCCTTTGAACTGTTCCGCCAAAGCCGGGTTGAAGGTGATGCTGCGTGCCCAGCCGATGCCCGCGCCCAGCGTGTCGCCGTAGCTGAAACCGCCACAAGCCACCAGACCTTGGAAGTCGGCCAAGTTGGCGCGGCCCGATTGCAGGTCGGTCATGTGCACATCGTGTGACTCAAAACCCGCTGTGTGGAAGGCATAGGCCATTTCCACATGCGAGTTGACGCCCTGCTCGCGCAGGATGGCCACTTTGGGGCGCGACAGGTTCAGGAACGGCGCGGCCACGTTGTCCGTCGGGTCAAAGCTCAGCGACACATGCATGCCGGGGTCGTCAACGCGGCCAGCAGCCGCGTGCTCGGCATCGGCGCAAGCGGGGTTGTCGCGCTGCTGGCAAATCTTCCAGCTCACGCTGTCCCAGACCTGGTGCAGGTCTTCGAGCTTGGCGGCAAAAACTTCTTTGGTGTCGCGCCAGATGCTGAGTTCGCCCACGCCTTTTTGGATGGTCGATTGCACGGGACGGGTCTTGCCGATCACATGCGTGTGTTTGGACAGGCCGTGTTCACGCAGGGTTTGAAGCACCGCGTTGCGGTCGGCCGTGCGCACCTGCAGCACCACGCCCAGCTCTTCGTTGAACAGGGCTTTGAGGGTGAGTTCGTCGCGGCGGGCGCTGACCTGCCCCGCCCAGTTCTTGGCGTCGCCATGATCGGCACGGCTGTCAGAAATGCCGTCGCCTTCGGTGACCAGCATGTCCACATTGAGCGCCACGCCCACATGGCCTGCAAAAGCCATTTCGGCGACTGCGGCGAGCAAGCCGCCGTCGCTGCGGTCGTGGTAGGCCAGGATCTGGCCTTGGGCGCGCAAGGCATTGATGGCCTTGACCAAATTCACCAGCGCTTGCGGTTCTTCCAGATCAGGGACGCTGTCGCCAAACTGGTCCAGCACTTGACCCAGCACGCTGCCGCCCATGCGGTTGCGGCCTTGACCCAGGTCGATCAGCAGCAAGCTGGTGTCGCCCTCTTGGGCATCAAGCTGCGGTGTCAACGTGCCGCGCACATCGCTCAGGCTGGCGAAGGCGGTGATGATCAGGCTGACGGGCGAGGTGACTTTGTGTGTCTGGCCATCGGCTTGCCACTGCGTGCGCATCGACAAGCTGTCTTTCCCCACAGGAATCGAAATATCGAGCGCAGGGCACAGCGCCATGCCCACGACCTTGACGGTCTCGTAAAGCGCGGCGTCTTCACCGGGCTCACCGCAAGCGGCCATCCAGTTGGCCGACATCTTGACGCGGGGCAGCTCGATGGGCGCGGCCAACAAATTGGTGATGGCTTCGGCAACGGCCATGCGGCCGGATGCGGCGGCGTTGAGCGAGGCCAGCGGCGTGCGCTCGCCCATGCTCATGGCTTCGCCAGCAAAGCCTTGGTAATCGGCCAGGGTCACGGCCACATCGGCCACAGGCACTTGCCAAGGGCCGACCATCTGGTCGCGGTGCGTGAGGCCACCCACAGCGCGGTCGCCAATGGTGATGAGGAAACGCTTAGACGCCACCGTGGGGTGGCTCAGCACGTCAATGACGGCCTTTTGCAGCGACACACCTGTGAGGTCCATCGCAGGCGACTGGCGCACCACGGTCTTCACATCGCGGTGCATCTTGGGCGGCTTGCCCAGCAGCACGTCCATGGGCATATCCACGGGGCGTTGGGCGTCGGGCGTTGAGCGTTCAGCGTTGGACCTTGAGCTTTGAGCGCCTTGGTCTTCTCGCTCAACACTGAACGCTGTACGCTGCACGCCATCTCCACGCTCAACACTGAACGCTGAACGCTGAACGCCGTCTTCCAGCACCAGTTGGCGCTCTTCTGTCGCCACACCGATCACCGCAAACGGGCAGCGCTCGCGCTCGCAAAAAGCCTGGAACTGCGCCAAAGACTCGGGCGCGATCGCCATCACATAGCGTTCTTGGCTTTCGTTGGACCAGATTTCTTTGGGCGACAGGCCGGATTCTTCGAGCTTGACGGCACGCAAATCAAAGCGTGCGCCACGACCCGCGTCGTTGGTCAGCTCGGGGAAGGCGTTGGACAAACCGCCCGCGCCCACGTCATGGATGGCCAGGATGGGGTTTTGGCTGCCTTGCGCCCAGCAGTGGTTGATGACCTCTTGCGCACGGCGTTCGATCTCGGGGTTGCCGCGCTGCACCGAGTCAAAGTCCAGATTCGCGGCGTTGGTGCCCGTGGCCATGGAGCTGGCGGCACTGCCGCCCATGCCGATGCGCATGCCGGGGCCGCCCAGCTGGATCAGCAAGCTGCCGGCAGGGAATTCGATTTTTTTGGTTTGCTCGGCGTCGATCTGGCCCAGACCGCCCGCGATCATGATGGGCTTGTGGTACCCACGCACCACGCCGTCCACGGTCTGCTCGTACTCGCGGAAATAGCCCAGCAAATTGGGACGCCCAAACTCGTTGTTGAAGGCCGCGCCGCCCAAGGGGCCTTCGGTCATGATTTGCAAAGGGCTGGCGATGTGTTCGGGCTTGCCGCCCGGCTGGTCGCTCAAACCGCCCCAGAGCTTGGACACGGTGAAGCCCGACAAACCCGCCTTGGGCTTGGAGCCGCGACCGGTTGCGCCTTCGTCGCGGATCTCGCCGCCTGCGCCCGTGGATGCGCCGGGGAATGGCGAAATCGCGGTCGGGTGGTTGTGGGTCTCGACCTTCATCAGCACATGGTGCAGCGCTTGTTCGCTCTGGTACGCCGCGCCCTGCCCGTCCTTGTCCTTTGACATTCGGGCCACAAAACGCTCAATGTGGTGGCCTTCCATCACCGAGGCGTTGTCCGAATACGCCACCACCGTGTGCTGGTGGCTGAGCTGCTCGGTGTTGCGGATCATGCCGAACAGGCTCTTGGGCTGGGCCACGCCGTCGATGGTGAACTCTGCGTTGAAAATCTTGTGGCGGCAGTGCTCGCTGTTGGCCTGCGCAAACATCATCAACTCCACATCGGTGGGGTTGCGCTTGAGACCCGTGAACGCGGTGACCAAATAATCAATTTCGTCTTCGGCCAGGGCCAGGCCCCAAGCCTTGTTGGCATCGACCAAAGCGGCGCGGCCGCCGCCGAGCACGTCCACATGGTCCATCGGCGCGGGGTCCAGGGCCGTGAACAAGGCCGCTGCTTCATCTCGGCTGGGCATGGCCGACTCGGTCATGCGGTCATGCAGCACGGCAGCGACCTGGCCCAGTTGCTCGGCGCTCAATTTGGCGGTGCCCAGCAAGCCCGATTTCAGGGTCAGGCGGTATTCGGTCAGCCGCTCCACTCGGCGCACCTCAAAACCGCAGTTGTGGGCGATGTCGGTGGCTTTGGACGCCCAGGGCGACACGGTGCCCAAACGGGGACTGACCACGATCACGGGACCATCCACCGGGCCTGCATAAGGCTCACCGTAAGTCAGCAGCGCCGACAGGGTTTTTTTTGGGGCATCGGCCAAAGGCGCAACCGTGGCCACCAGGTGCACAAAACGGGCTGAAATGCCCTGAATTTGCGGCGAAATGGCTGCCAGACGCGGCAAAAGCTGGGCAATGCGAAAGTCGCTGAGGGCGCTGGCGCCTTCGAAAGTCGTGATGTGCAGGGACACGGGGTGGCCTTGTAAAGAGACGGAAAACCGTAGCGCCGGGGCCGCTGACTGGGGCTTGTCGGCAAAGGCGGTATTTTAGCCGGGGGAAACCCTGATTGCCGGGCCTGTTGCACAGAACAGCGCATCCCTCGTGCAAGTTGAAACAAGCGGTCAAAGACTTGACCATGTCGGCACCATTCATACAATGCACCGTAATACACGCAACACAGAGTAAATCATGACATCACCCCTTTCGAAAGAAATGCCGACCCGAACCATCAATGTCAGGGTGCCAGCCCATGTTTATGCGCAACTGGAGGGCCTGGCCAAGGCCACCTCCCGAACGAAAAGTTTTGTGACTTTGGAGGCACTGACCAGTTACCTCAACGAGCAAAGCTGGCAAATCGGTGATATCGAAGCGGCGATTGCCGAAGCCGACCATGGCGATTTCGCCACATCAGAGCAAGTCAAAGCCGTGATGGCTAAATACAGTGCGTGAACTGATTTGGACCCACCGCGCCCTGAAACGGCTTGACGACATCGCTGATTTCATTGCGAGAGACAACCCAGTTCGCGCCCAGACCTTTGTCACGGAATTGCGCAACAAGCTCGAGGTTTTAAGAACTCAACCTTTGGGCCGATCTGGTCGTGTTTTTGGGACCAAAGAACTGGTTCTTCACCCCAACTACTTGGCGGTCTACAGGATCAAAGGTGATCAGGTACAGGTTCTGACCATCTTGCACACAGCGCAAAACAAATGAGATCGCGCAAGTCCCAGTGAGCCCAGGGTCAAAGCCAGGTGCTTGCAGACCTTGACTTGATCAAAAAAGCCGTGCAACTGATGCAGCACGGCTATCTGGGATTCCGACAGATTGAGAGTTCAACCCATCACCGAAGTCGCCTCCATCTCGCGCCGGATTTTGTAGGCGTGGGTGCTGGTGTCCATGGCCACGTCGTCCCAAGTCAGGCTTTGGCCTTTGGCCACGGGGCGCACCACTTTGACACCATGGGCCAGGCCCAGCGGCACGCCGCCCATGCGCTTGGAGGTGGCGGCGGGCAGCAGCTTGCCCCAGACGGTGTAGCCGCCCTCGCCGTCCAGCATGTCGCCGGGTTTCAGGTCGCGTTTGGCGGTGGCCACCACGTCGGCGTTCCAGCCGATGGCCACGCCGGTGGGCTCGTTGCGCAGGGCGACACTGGCCACGCTCACACCCACTTCAAGACCGATCAGGTGCCAGCGTTTGTAGAGCGTGAAGTAGCGGCCCGAGGGGTCGGTGTGGGCGTTGTACTCTTCAAAGCAGTTCTTGATGTAGTCGGTTTCGGCTTCCACCGTGACCCACACGCCCATGCGGATGTCGTAGGGGATTTTTCGGCCGTCTTTTTCCAGGCTGGAAATCACCTCCACCATGCCTTTGCGTTCCAGCATGCCGCCCTCCGAAATCGGCCGGGTCACAAAAGGGATGTCTTCCACGCTGGCCGGCGGGTACAGCAAGCCGTTGCTGGGCACGCCCAAACCGGTGGCATTCGACACTGCGGTGCTCTCGATCGAAGGCTTGGAGCCGTCCAGAAAGCTGTTGAACATTTTGGGGTTCAGGCCCCCGCGATCGGCCTGCTCGGGCGTGAGGCCGTAATAGCCCCACACCGTTTCGGGCGTGGATTCGCTGAAGTGCGGCAACCATTTGTGGCCCCGGCCCGCCGCCACGACCGGAAAGCCGCAGGTGCGTGCCCAGTCCACCAGATCGCAAATGAGCGCAGGCTGGTCACCAAAGGCCAGCGAATACACCACGCCCGCCGTCTGCGCGCGGGTGGCGAGCAAGGGGCCGCAGAAAGCATCGGCCTCCACCGTCACGTTGACCACATGCTTGCGGTTCGCAAAGGCTTCCAGAATGTGGTCCACCGCGTGCAGGGGTGAGCCGGTGCATTCCACGATCACGTCCACCGCCGGGTGTCGCACAAGACTTTGCCAGTCGTCGCCCACATGGGTGGTGCCGTTTTTGACGGCAGCGTCCAAGCTGCTGGCCGTCAGGCGCTCAGCATCCCAGCCCACGCGGGCCAGGTTGGTGCGGGCGTTGTCGGGCGACAAGTCGGCAATGCCCACCAGGTGCACGCCGGGGGTGCGCGGAATTTGCGCCAGATACATGGAGCCGAATTTGCCCGCGCCAATCAGGCCAATGCGGATCGGGCGGTTTTCTGCAGCACGTTGCAGGAGTTTGGCGTGCAGGTTCATGCGGTTTCTTTCAGTTCTTCGAGGGAGGTTTGCAAGGCGCTGTCGGGCATGCCGTTTTTCCAGGGCAGGTCGACCGGGTAGTCTTTCAGCAGGCAATCGTCGGGCAGGCAGCGGATGGGCGTGAAGTCGCGGTGCGCGATGTATTCGGGACGCTTGTGGCGGCGGATGTGGTTGGACACGGCGCACAGGCTCAGGTAGACGCTGACCCGGTTCCAGGGCGAGAGGTTGCTGGTGGAGGCGTGCACCAGGCAGCTGTGAAACAGGATCATGGAGCCCGCCGGGCCGGTGGGGCTGACGATGCCGCCGTCCTTGTCACCGGCACGCTGGACCAGCTGGCGGATCAGGTCGTTGTCGACCGTCCACAGCGGGTAGCTGGTGGTGGAGAGGTCGTGTTTGGCCTCGACCACGCCTTTTTTGTGGCTGCCGGGGATGAACATCAGCGGGCCATTGAAGGGGTTCACGTCGTCCAGAAAAATGGCCACGTTCATGGCCCGCTCGGTGGGCATCAGGTCGTCGTTGAGCCAGGTGCCGTAGTCCTGGTGCCACTGCCACACATCCCCCTCAAACGCCATCTTGCCGTTGATCTTGAACTGGTGCATGTAAAGCGCTTCGCCAAACAGGTCTTCCACCGGTTCGATCATGCGGGGGTGGCGTGCCAGCTTGGCAAAAGGCTCGCTGTACATGTGGGCCGCAAAGTTGGTGCGCACGGCCTCGCTGCCTTTTTCGCGCACGTTGTAGGCTTCGCGGCGGCTGTACAGCTCGGGCACCGCATCGGTCAGGTTTTGGGTTTCTTCCGGCGTGAACAGGCCGGGGAAAAACAAATAACCATCGCTGTCGAATTGCGCCAATTGCTCGGGGGTCAGTCTCATGCTTGTGCTCCTGGTGGGGGAATGAGGGAAAGTTGCTCGGACAATCGGGCCGTCAGTTGCACGCTCGCTTCGTGGGCGTGTTCTTGCACCCGGCGCACGGCCAGATCGACATCGGATGCGGCAATGGCCTGCGCAATGGCTTCGTGTTCGTCCCACACCGTCTGGCGTTGCTAAGACGATTGCAGCACCGCGCCCATGACGCGTTTGAGGTGGTGCCAGTGCAAGTCCACGCTCTGGGCTATCAGGGGGTTGCCCGAGGCATCGTAGATGGCACGGTGAAAAGCCAGGTCGGCCTGGATCATGGCCTGCACATCACGCCCGCTTTCGGCCAGACGCCCTTGGCGCATGACCTGCGGCGACAGACGGGCACCGCGTTCGGCCGCCAGACGCGCCGCCAAGGCGTCCAGACTGCTGCGCACTTGGTAGACCCGGGCGATCCAGGCCACATCGAGTTGGGTGACCTGCACACCCCGGCCGGGTGCGTCTTCGACAAAACCGTCTTTTTTGAGCAAGCGCAGGGCCTGCAAAACCGGCTGGCGCGACACGGCCAGGCGCTGGGCCAGGTCTTCCTGCGTCAATCGCTCACCCGGCGGCAATGTGCCTTCGCTGATCGCGTCCAGCAAACGCGCGTAAACCTGTTCAACCAGGTCAGGACTTGCAGAAAGTTGAATGAGGGAAGGCTTCATGTCTGTATACAGAATACAAAATCCATGGAAAAACGCCCACCCGTGTTTACCCCATGGTCTCGCGTTCGGGACCCAGACCCCAACCGGGCAAAGACGGCTCTGTACGCGCCAAATTCACGCAAGGCTGTTGCCTGCAGAGACAGCGCAAGTGGCGACTCAATGGGATAATCGCGCCCCATGACCATCACCATCAAAAACGCCGACGACATCGCCGGCATGCGCCTGGCCTGCCGCCTGGCCGCCGAAGTTCTGGATTACATTGCGCCCTTCGTCAAGCCCGGCGTCACCACCAACGAGATTGACAAGCTCTGCCACGACTACATGGTCGATGTGCAACAGTGCATTCCCGCTCCGCTGAACTACGCGCCGGGCGGCTACAAACCCTACCCCAAGTCGATCTGCACATCGATCAACCACCAGGTCTGCCACGGCATTCCCAATGACAAGCCGCTGAAAAAAGGCGATTCGCTGAACATCGACATCACCACCATCAAGGATGGCTGGCACGGCGACACCAGCCGCATGTTCCATGTGGGCGAGGCCTCGATCGCGGCCAAGCGCCTGGCCAGCCTGACCCACGACGCCATGTGGAAAGGCATTGAACAGGTCAAGCCCGGTGCCCATTTGGGTGACATCGGTCACGCCATCCAGAAGTTTGCCGAAGGCCACGGCTTTTCGGTGGTGCGCGAGTTTTGCGGCCACGGCATCGGCCGGGGCTTCCACGAAGAACCCCAGGTCTTGCATTACGGCAAGCCCGGCACCTTGGTGGAACTGGTGCCCGGCATGATCTTCACCATCGAGCCCATGATCAACGCCGGTAAACGGGACATCAAGGAGCTGGGCGATGGCTGGACCATCGTGACCAAGGACCACTCCCTGTCGGCGCAGTGGGAACACACGGTGCTGGTCACGGAAACCGGCTACGAAGTGCTCACGATTTCGGCAGGCATGCCGCCTGTGCCCGCCTTCATCCAAGAAAAAATCATGGCCTGACATGAACATACCGGCTCTGCAAACCGATCTGGCTGCGCTGCGCGAGACTTACAAAAGCGACAAAGCCGCCGTTTTGCAGACGCTGGCCAGCAGCGGGGCCGCGGTTCGGAGCCTCAAACAAACCCTCAGGCAGCTGTCCATTCTGGCCGATGGCTTGCTGATCCAGCTGTGGCAAAAGGCCGGCTTTGCGCCCGAACTGAGCTTGGTGGCGGTCGGTGGTTTTGGCCGTGCCGAACTGTTCCCCTGCTCCGATGTGGATGTGCTGGTGTTGTTGCCCGAGGGCCAGTCGCCAGAGAACACGCCGCAGCTGCAAAGCCAACTGGAAAGCTTCATTGGCAGCTGCTGGGACACGGGCCTGGAGATCGGCGCCAGCGTGCGCACGCTTGAGGAATGCCTGGCCGAATCGGCCAAGGACATCACGGTGCAGACCTCCTTGCTCGAATCCCGCCGTGTGACGGGCAATACCCGTTTGTTTGCCGAGTTTCAAAAGCAATACCAGGCGGCCATGGACCCGCAAGCCTTTTTGGTGGCCAAAACCCTGGAAATGCGCCAGCGCCACACCAAGTTTGAAGACACCCCCTACGCGCTGGAGCCCAACTGCAAGGAGTCGCCGGGTGGCTTGCGTGATTTGCAGGTCATCTTGTGGGTGGCCCGAGCGGCGGGCCTGGGCCAAAGCTGGGATGAGTTGGCGCGCAAAGGCTTGGCCACGCCACTGGAGGCACGCCAGATCAAACGCAACGAAGCCTTGCTGGGCCTGATCCGCGCCCGGCTGCACTTGCAGGCCAAACGGCGCGAAGACCGGCTGGTGTTTGACCTGCAAACCAATGTGGCCGAGTCGTTTGGCTTCAGCTCTGACGTGACGCCCGAGGGCCGCCTGGCTTTGCGTGCCAGCGAGAAGCTGATGCGCCAATACTATTGGGCCGCCAAGGCGGTGACCCAGCTCAACCAGATTTTGCTGCTCAACATCGAAGACCGCTTGCAGGCCGAGCGGGGCGAAACGGTCCCAGATTTCCGGCCTTTGAACGAGCGCTTTTTTGAAAAAGCGGGCCTGATCGAAGTGGCCAGCGACGACCTGTACCAAAAGCACCCGCACGCGATCCTGGAGACCTTTTTGCTGTACCAGGCCACGCCGGGGGTCAAAGGCTTGTCGGCCCGCACGCTCAGGGCGCTGTACAACGTGCGGGCCATCATGAACGGACGGTTTCGCACCGATCCCGTCAACCGCATGACCTTCATGCAGATCCTGCAGCAACCCCAGGGCATCACGCACGCCATGCGCTTGATGAACGAGACCTCGGTGCTGGGGCGCTATTTGTGGGTGTTTCGCCGCATCGTGGGCCAGATGCAGCACGACCTGTTCCATGCCTACACGGTGGACCAGCACATCCTGATGGTGCTGCGCAATGTGCGGCGCTTTTTCATGCCCGAGCACACGCACGAATACCCGTTTTGCTCGCAGCTGGCGGCGGGCTGGGACAAGCCCTGGATTTTGTACACGGCGGCGCTCTTTCACGACATCGCCAAAGGCCGTGGCGGCGACCATTCCCAACTCGGCTGCGCAGAGGTGCGCCGTTTTTGCCGCCAACACCAGATCGACAAGGCAGATGCGCAGCTGATCGAATTTTTGGTCAGCGAACACCTGACCATGAGCCGTGTGGCCCAAAAGGAAGACCTGGGCGACCCCGAGGTGATTGGACGTTTTGCCCAGCGCGTGGGCAACGAACGGCACCTCACAGCGCTGTATCTGCTGACGGTGGCCGACATCCGGGGTACCAGCCCCAAAGTGTGGAACGCCTGGAAAGGCAAGCTGCTGGAAGATTTGTACAAAGCCACCCTGCGGGTGTTGGGCGGCCGTGCACCGGATGCCAACGCCGAGGTGGAAGCGCGCAAGCGTGAAGCCCTGATCGAGTTGGCCCGTCAGGCCCAACCCCACGAAGGCCACAAAGCCTTGTGGGACACGCTGGATGTGGGCTATTTCATGCGCCACGATGCTTCGGACATCGCCTGGCATGCGCGGCAACTGTCACGGCATGTGGCTCTGCCCGGCGAAGGCACGCCCCGCCCTATCGTGCGGGCCCGCATCTCGCCCTTGGGTGAAGGCTTGCAGGTGCTGGTCTTCACGCCCGATCAGCCCGACTTGTTTGCCCGCATCTGCGGCCACTTCGACCAGTCTGGCTTCAGCATTCTGGACGCACGCATCCACACCACCCGAACTGGCTGGGCGCTGGACACCTTCCAGATCGTCACATCGATGCTGCCCGAGCACTACCGCGAACTGATGACCATGGTGGAGTCGGGCCTGACCCAAACCCTGGAAAAACAAGGCCCCCTGCCCGCGCCAACGCGCGGCCGGGTGTCGCGGCGGGTCAAAAGCTTTCCCGTGACACCGCGTGTCACGCTGAACCCCGACGACAAGGCCCAGAAATGGCTGCTGAGCATCTCGGCCAGCGACCGCATCGGCCTGCTCTACAGCATCGCCACCGTGCTGGCGCGCCACGGCATCCATTTGCAACTGGCCAAAATCAGCACCTTGGGCGAACGGGTGGAAGACACCTTCTTGATCAGCGGCGCGGCCTTGCAGCACAACAAGGCGCAAATCGAGATCGAAACCGAGCTGCTGCAGGTTTTGCAACCGGTCTGAACACCGGATGCAGTATCTGACTCACTGACTGACTCACTGGCTCAGGCGCGAGGTGTAGCGGCAGACCTGCGGGTCAAACCAGGTTTTGGAAAACTCGGCCAGTTCTTTGGTGGCCGTCCAGGACAGGCGCTCGATGTAACCCGCGCAAGCGCCGGGCACCAGCGCGCAAGGCGGCGCTGCCCAGTCCGGTGCCGGTGCCGCGCTGATCTGGTCTTCCACCCGGGCGATCCAGACCTGCAGCCGCTGCTGGTAAAACAAATACATGGAGTCGCCCAGGGCCTGCGCCGTCAAGTCCGGGCAGCCATCGGCCGCAAACCAGATTTCCTCCAGCGCCACCGGCACTTGGTTGAGGCTGCGCAAACGCCGCACACGCCAACAATCGCCGGCACCCGCAGCGCTGGCCTGCGCTTGCCCGGCCACGGCTTGTCTGGCCACCGCTTGCCTGTCCATCTGCGCGGGCCGGGGCTGGCGCACCACCTCCAGAATCTGCGCCGTCGGCAGGCCCGGGCCGTCACGCAGCTCCAGCCGGAACAGCTCGTAAATCTGTTGTGTGCCCTGCACCTGACGCACATAGGTGCCCGAGCCCTGGATGCGTTCGAGCACGCCCTGCGCTTCGAGCAAGGCCAGCGACTTGCGCAAGGTGCCCACCGCCACCTTCAGGGTGTCGGCCAGTGCGGCTTCGGTGGGCAGGCGTTCACCGCCGTGCCAGTAACCGGCTTTGATCTGGCGGGCCAGCAACTCGGCAATTTGCAGGTAAACAGGCAGGGGCTGGGCGTTGTGGACAGCGTTCATGGCCCGCAGTATGACAAATCAGCCCCGGCCTCCGTACTAACCCTCATCCTGACGCCCCTTAATTCATATACTATTCATTCACTTTTACAACGAGGTGTGGCATGAGCATCGTTCCCGTCAAAGGACAAGACATTCAGGGCGCTGAAGTGGCGTGGTTTGCGCCCCTGTGTTCCGACGATTTCCGTTACCTGGGCGTGCCCGACGGCAGCCTGCGCAGCAGCTGGGCCAACACCAGCCGCATCGTGGAGCGGGCCGATCAGCTCGGTTTTCGCAACATCCTGTGCCCCTCGTCCTACCAAGTCGGCCAGGACACCCTGACCTTTGCCGCTGCCGTGGCCCACAAGACCCAACGCATGAACTTGCTGGCTGCCATCCGCTGTGGCGAGGTGCACCCAGCCATGCTGGCACGCACCGTGGCCACGCTGGACCACATCCTGGAAGGCCGGCTCACGCTCAACGTGATTTCGTCAGACTTCCCCGGGCAGCAAGAAGACAGCGCCTACCGCTACCGCCGCTCTTGGGAGGTGGTGGAGATCCTCAAACAAGCCTGGACACAGGACGAGATCAACTACGACGGTCAGATTTACCAACTCAAGGGTCTGTCCACCGACCCGGTGCGGCCTTATCAAAATGGCGGCCCCCTGCTCTACTTTGGCGGCTACAGCCCCGATGCACTGGCCCTGTGCGGCGCGCACTGCGACACCTATTTGATGTGGCCCGAACCCAAAGACATGCTGGCGCAGCGCATGCGCGATGTGCATGCCCAGGCTGAAAAATACGGTCGACTGCTCGATTACGGCCTGAGGGTGCACATGATCGTGCGCGACACCGAAGCCGAAGCGCGTGAATACGCGGCCGAGCTGGTCTCGCAACTCGACGATGAAAAAGGCCGTGAAATCCGCCAGCGCGCCCTGGATGCCAAGAGCCTGGGGGTGTCGCTGCAAAGCGCCAACCGCGACCGCGCCGACGACGAAGGTTATGTCGAGCCCCATTTGTGGACCGGTGTGGGCCGCGCCCGCAGCGGCTGCGGGGCCGCGCTGGTGGGCAGCGTCGATCAGGTGCTGTCAGAAATTGAGGCTTATCAGAAGATGGGCATCCGGGCCTTCATTTTTTCCGGTTACCCTCACCTGCAGGAATGCGAGATCTTCGGCACCAAAGTGCTGCCGCAGCTCAAAACCGTGTCCCTCGCGCAAGAATATGGCCGCGTTCCGGCCCAAACACCGCCCACACCGCTGGGCACAGGAGTACGCAAATGAGTTCAAACGACATCGGCCGCATCACGCTGCCCAACGGGCGCAGCCTGAGCCGCATGGCCTATGGCGTGTGGCGACTTTCCGAGGCACAAGACAGCTCGGTCAACGCCAACCTGGCCCGCATCGACGCCTGCCTGGCCCAAGGCATCACCACCTTTGACCATGCCGACATTTATGGCAACTACAGCTGCGAAGCCCTGTTTGGCCAGGCCATCAAGGCCCGCCCCGAGCTGAAAGACCGCATCGAGATCGTCACCAAGACCGACATCATGCTGCTGTCTGACCAATGGCCCAGCACCCGCGTGAAGCACTACGACACCAGCGCGGCCCATGTCACAGCCAGTGTGGACCGCTCGCTCAGCCGCATTGGCGTGGACGTGATCGACCTGCTGCTGATCCACCGCCCCGACCCGCTGATGGACGCACAGGCGCTGGGCGCGTGCCTGGACGGCCTGATCGACAGCGGCAAGCTGCGCGGCGTGGGGGTGTCCAACTTCATGCCCTGGGATGTGGATTTGTTGCAGTCGTGCATGAAGCACCCACTGCAAACCAACCAGATTGAACTGAGCCTGCTGAACACCGCCCCCTTCATCAACGGCCAGCTGGCGCATGCCCAGCAACACCGCATGCCGGTGATGGCCTGGTCGCCGCTGGGTGGCGGCCGTCTGCATTCGCAAGCGACCACGCCCGGCACGGCCGCTGCCCGGCTGGCCCCCAAATTGGCCGAACTGGCGCAGGCCGCAGGCACCGACACCACCGCCGTGGCGATGGCCTGGCTGATGCACCACCCGGTGCAGGTGTTGCCTGTGATGGGCACCAACCAGCCCGAGCGCATTGCCCGCTTTGGCGATGCCGCCCAGGTGCCCATGGACCGCCAGACTTGGTACGAACTGTACGAATTGGCCAACGGCCACGAAGTCCCCTGAAACGGCCCTGATGAAAGACACCGTGCGACACCTGCCAGACACCCCCGAAGGCTCGGCCCAGGCCAGCGCAGCCCCCTCTTTGCCCTCGGTTTCAGCACCGACGGCGGCCCCGGCTGCCAACCACAGTGCCGATCACAGCACGGATAACAACGCCGACTACCGCAAAGCGCTGGGCTGCTTTGGCACGGGCGTGACGGTCATCACCGCCCGCCACGACGGCCAGGATGTGGGCATGACCTGCAACTCCTTCAGCTCGGTCTCGCTCAACCCCCGGCTGGTGCTCTGGAGCATCCGCAAGGAAGCCAGCAGCTTGGCCGCCTTCACCGGCGCGGGCGGCTTCATGGTGAATGTGCTGGCGCAAAACCAACAAGCCACCGCCCTGCAATTTGCCCGGGGCAGCATGGCTGAGCGTTTTACGGGTGTGCCTGCACAACGTCAAACCAGTGAGCGCCTGCGCCTGAGCGGCACAGTGGCCTGGTTCGACTGCGACCTGCACCAGCTGGTAGACGCCGGTGACCACCTCATCGTGCTGGGGGCTGTGCGCGACTTTGGCTGGCAAGACGGCCCGGCGCTGGCTTTCAACCGCAGTCAGTTCGGCCAGTTTCAGGCTTTGCCTGTGAACGCCTGAGCGGCTGCGCCTGACCCTGAAAAAGCCCGGACTGCTGATTGCAGTCCGGGCTTTTTGTTGTGGGTTCCGCCGTTCAGGTCAGGGGGCGCAGCGCGGGCCGCCATCTGAGCGTTAGCCTTTGAGCCCACCTTGCGTGAGGCCGCCCACCACCCGTTCCTGAAACAGCGCGATCAGGATGGCCACCGGCACGATGGCCACGATCAGCGCGGCCGAGATGATGGGCCAAGGGAAGGTGAACTCGCCCTGGTACAGCGCGATGCCCACCGGCAAGGTGCGCACCGCCGGGCTGGAGTTGAGCGACAAGGCCAGCAAAAACTCGTCCCAGGCGTTCACAAAAGCCAAAATGCCCGCCGTGAACACACCGGGCGCGGCCAGTGGCACCACCACCAACCACAGCGCCTGCAAGCGGGTGCAGCCGTCGATCATGGCGGCGTTTTCCAGGTCGCGGGGAATGCTCTGGAAAAAGCTCACCAGCACCAGGGTGCAGACCGGCAAGTTGAGCACCACATAAGGCAGGATCAGCGCGATGTAGGTGTTGAGCCAACCCAAAGCGCGCATGGTCTCGAAAATCGGCACCAGCAAGGTCACCAGCGGGAACATGCTCGACGCCACGATGCAGGTCAGGATCAGCTCGCGGCGCTTCAAATTCAGCCGGGCAATGGCATAGGCCGCGCAGGCGGCCACCAACAAAGACAACACCGTGGCCCCGGTGGCCACGAGCAGGCTGTTTTTCAGGTAAGTCAACAGCGGCTGGTCGGTGAAGGCGCGCACATAGTTGTCCAGCATGGGGTTGGCAGGCCACCAGGTGATGGGTTTTTGCACCAGTTCGGCTTCAGTTTTGAGCGAGGTGAACAAGATCCAGACAGCCGGGAAAAAACCATTGAAAACCACCATGGCCGCAGCCACCCAACGCAGCATGGGAGAAGTCCAAAAGCCAGTCGGGTTCATGCGGCGTTCTTTCCAATGTGGCGCAGGTAAAAGCCGGTGACAAACATCGAAATCACGAACATGAACACCGCCAGCGTGGAGCCAAAGCTGATGTCAGAGTAATCGATGGTGTATTTGTGGATCAGCATGGCCAGCGTTTCGGTGGCTTCGCCCGGCCCGCCCCGGGTCATGGTGTAGGGGATGTCGAAGGTCTGCAAAGCGGTGATGGTGCGAAAAATCAGGGCCACGATGATGCTGGGCATCAGCATCGGGATGGTGATTTGCCAAAACTGTTGCCAGCGGCTGGCACCATCGACTTCGGCCGCTTCATAGAGCGATTTGGGGATCATCTGCAGCCCGGCCAGGAGGATCAGCGCCATGAAAGACGAAGTTTTCCAGATGATGGTCAGGCATATCGCGGCAAACGCCCAGCGGGGCTTCAAAAGCCAGCTGGTGGGCTCGGTCTGCCAGCCCAGGCGGCCCAGCACATCGTTCACCACGCCGTATTCGGTGTGGAAAAACCAGGCAAAGATCAGCCCGGCAAACGACAGCGGCAAAGCCCAGGGCAAAAGCAAGGACAGCCTCACCGGCCATTTGCGCTTGAATGGCAAATTGGCCAGCATGGCCAGCGCCAGCCCCGCGATCAAGGCACCGGGCACAGTGATCAGCGTGATGAGCAAGGTGTTTTGGGTGGCGTTCCAGAACAGCGGGTCCTGCAACACATCGGCGTAGTTTTGCAACCCCAAAAATGCACCGCTCTTGTCCACCGCATGCACGCTGTTGTAGACCAGCTTGCCGATCGGATAGACCACGATCAGCAGCAACAGCAAAAACGCCGGGGCCAGCAGCAGCACCGCAAGTGTTTTTTCGCTGGGATCACGCCATTTGGACAACATCGACTTGCAATCTCACTTTTGAAAATACGACCCCGGCCGATAAGCCGGGGTCTGGGGATGGCGGCAAAAACGTTGCTCAGCGCATCAGGCGGCCGACCCGGGCGGCGATCTCGTCCACACCAGCTTCAGGTGTTTTGGTGCGGGCCAAAATCGCGCTGGTGGTGGTGCGGATGATGTCCGACACCTGGCCGTAGTCTTCCACCATGGGGCGGCTTTGGGCACCCAGCACCACGGGCAAGGCGTCCTTGAACCAAGGCACCGCCTTGTTCACAGCGGGGTCGGAATACACGCTCTGGAACACCGGCAGGATCGAGCCTTCGCGGGCGATGAAAGCACTGGCTTCTTTGGAAGACAAGAACTTGATCAAGTTGCCTGCTGCGTCTTTGTTTTTGCCATAGGCGTTCATGGCCCACTGCCAGCCCCCCATGCAGGTGGCCGATTTGCCGCCGGTCATGGCGGGCAGTGGCATCACGCCCACGTTGCCCTTGACCTTGGAATCGGCATCGTCTTTGAAGCGGTCGAAAGCGAAACCCCAGTTGATGGCAAACACCGCCTGACCGGCCTTGAATTCGTTGACGGTGACCGGGGTGGTGACTTCGGCCACGTTTTTCTTGATCACGCCCTGATCGACCATGCTCAGCCAGCTTTGCAGGCCCTTGACGGCTGCGCCCTTGTCCAGCGTCAGCTTGCCTGCAGCGTCGTTGAACTGCTTGCCCTGACCCCAGTAAGGCAGCAAGAAAGTGCAGACCGCGCCTTCGATGGGCGCGCCTTGAATGGACAAGCCCTGCAGATTCGGGCTGTTTTCAGCGGCCATGACCTTTTTGGCCGCAGCCGCCAGCTCGTCCCAGGTTTTGGGCTCGGCCACACCGTGTTTGGTCAGCAGGTCTTTGCGGTAGTACATGAACATCGCATCGCCCTGGCTGGGCATGGCATAGAGCTTGCCGCCGATCACGTTGGCCGACTGGTAGACCGGCAGGTAGTCGTTTTTCAGCACAGCCGGGCCACCCACGTATTTGTCGAGCGGCTCGATCCAGCCCTTGGAGGCGTATTGCGCCGGGTTGACGATGTCGATCAGGAACAGGTCGATGGCCGAGTCCTTGGCATTGAGCACCGTGGACAGGTACTGGCGCTGCAGCTCAGAGGTGGCACCGCCGGTTTCGATCTCGACCTTCACGCCAGGGTTGGCCTTGTTGTACTGCTCGAACAACTTGGCTTGCAGATCGGGGCGCTGGTTGGGGCCCACAAAAACCCGCAGCGTGGTTTGCTGCGCCAAAGCGGCTCCTGTGGCCAGCATGCTGGCGAATGCGACGGCGGCGAGTTGCAAGGCGTGACGTTTCTTCATGGCGGTCTCCTGTGGGGTAAAAAAGGGCAACAAGTGAAAAAGGCAAAGCACTAAGGGAAAGCAATCTCAGGGTTTCAAAACAGCTCAAACCAGGTCACAAGGCCAGGCCGCTGGCCTGATCAAACAGGTGCATGGCAGCCGGGTCCAGGTACAGCGTTTGCGACGTGCCCGGTGCGGCCTTGAAGCTGGCCGGGCAACGGGCCACCAGCTCGGCCTGCCCGAGCTGAAAAGTCACCAGGGTTTCGGCCCCCAGCGGCTCGCTGATCACCACCTGCGCGGGCACGGCCACCTCGCCCGGCATTTGGCGGGGTGCCAGCGCCACATTCTCGGGGCGGATGCCAAACACATGCTTTGACGCCGCAGCCGCACGGGCCGACAAGTCCGCGGGCAACGCGATGGTCACGCCCCCCAGATCGGCATGACCGCCGCTCAGGCGGCATGCCACCAGGTTCATCGGCGGGCTGCCGGTGAACCCCGCCACAAACTGTGCGGCAGGCCGGTTGTAAATCTCGTCGGGCGTGGCGTATTGCATTTTGTGGCCGCCGCTGAGCACCGCAATGCGGTCGGCCAGCGTCATGGCTTCGACCTGGTCATGGGTCACATAAATGATGGTGGCCCCCAGCCGCTGGTGCAGTTTCTTGATCTCGCTGCGCATCTCGTTGCGCAACTGGGCATCGAGGTTGGACAGCGGCTCGTCAAACAAAAACACCTTGGGCTGACGCACGATGGCGCGGCCAATGGCCACCCTCTGGCGCTGGCCGCCCGACAAAGCGGCAGGCTTGCGGTCCAGCATGTGGTCGATGCGCAGCAATTTGGCCGCGTCCATCACCCGCTGGTGGATCTCGGCTTCGGGGGTTTTGCGCAAGCGCAGGCCAAAGGCCATGTTGTCGTACAGGCTCTTGTGCGGGTACAGCGCGTAGTCCTGAAACACCATGGCGATGTCGCGCTGGCGCGGCGGCTGGTCGTTCACACGCTGACCATCGATCAGCACATCGCCACCGCTGATGCTCTCCAGGCCCGCGATCATGCGCAGCAAAGTGGACTTGCCGCAGCCCGAAGGGCCCACAAACACGACGAATTCACCGTGCCGGATCTCCAGATCAATGCCGTGAATGACGTTGTGCTTGCCGTCGTAGCTTTTTTGGACTTGTTGAAGTTGGACGGAGGCCATGCGGGTGGTTTTCATAAAAATCGCCGGACAAGCTCCGGCGATGTGAATGAATCATAAAGGACTCGGGCCATAAATGTTCTTGGGGTTATCGCGAACACGCACGATGAATCCAACAGCCGGGCAGCCTCTGCGGGTCAGCGAAAAGCCTGAAAAACACCGCCGTTGCCAGCCCGGTAGCGTTGCCCAGGACTCAAAACCCAAGCCCGGTCAGAACTGGAGTACCCCGGCCACCGGGTCATCGTGCCGGGGCACCTGACCGGGCGCGGCAGCGGCCACGGCGATCTGGGCGCCTTGCGCCACAAACAGCGGCAGCCGCGTCAGCGGCGCGTCCACCGTGTGCCAGGCACCCGATGCCAGCGTCTGTCGGGTTTCAAAGTCCACCCAGCAGCGGCCATCGCTGAGCTGGGGCAAATACAGGCGTTTTTCGCGCTGGCCTTCTTCCAGCACAGGCGAGACCAGCAGGCTGTCGCCCAGCATGAACTCATCCGCATCGGCCAGGCACTGCGGGTCGTCCGGGAAGTTGAAGAAGGTCGGGCGGATGATGGGCACATGCTTTTGCGCGGCCTGCTCAAAGCAATCCCACAGGTAAGGCATGAGCCGGTAGCGCAGGGCAATCGCCTCGCGCACGGCGTCGGTCACCTCGGCGTGCATCCAGGGCAAATTGCTGATGCCGCCGTCTTTCCAGGAGTTCATGACCATGCGGGGGTTCAGGCAGCAAGCCTGCACCCAACGCAAAAACAGCTCTGGGTCGGGCAAGGGGCCATAAAAGCCGCCCACATCGTGGCCGACGTTGAACATCCCCGACAGGCTCATTTGCAGGCCGGTGCGCAGGTTCCACTTGAGCGTGGCCCAGCTGGTGGTGTTGTCGCCCGACCAAGTTTGGGCATAACGCTGCAAACCGGGCGGGCCGGCGCGGGTCACGGTGAACACCGGCTCACCCTGCTGCCCTTGGCTGGCCGCGTGGGCTTGCTGCGCCTCAAAGGTGGCGCGGGTCATCAGCAGCGCGTGCAGCGGTCGGCTGCGGTGCATGGGCAAAGCCGTGCCCCAGGCGTCGCTGTAAGCGTCTTCGTTCTGGATCGCGTATTCGTTGTTGTCGTTCCAGCCCGCGTCAATGCCTTGGTCCAGCACCTGCCGCTGGAGTTGCTCCTGCCACCAGGCCACGGCCTGCGGGCGGGTAAAGTCCAGGTGCGAGCCCTGCCCGTCCCAATACGGCTCGACCACCGCCTGCCCGGTGGCATGGTCTTCGATGAAGGCGTGTTGGGCATTCAGGCTGCTGTAGGCCGGGTGGTCGTCGAGCAAACAAGGCTTGATGTTGGCCACCAGGCGCATGCCGTGGCTCTGGAATTTGCGGTTGATGGCCTTCGGGTCGGGAAACTTGTCGTGGTTCCAGGTGAACACATAGCGCTGCTTGCCCCGGCTGGAATAGCCCGAACCGTAGTGGAAAGACGAAATCGGGATGCGGTGGCGGGCGCACTCGTCAATGAACTTGTCGAGCTGATGTTGTGCATCGGGCGCATCGGCCAGGCCCATGGCGGTTTGGGCATAACCCAGACTCCAGCGCGGGGGCAAGTGCGTGCCGCCGATGAGCGCCACAAACTGCGCCACCACTTCAGCCGGGGTGCGCCCGAGCATGACGTAGTAGTCGAGGTCTCCGTCATCGATGTCCACCGTGCGGAAAAAGCCGTGGTAGTTGTCGTGCTCGCAGCCCAGATCAAAAGTGCAGGTGGCCAGCGTGTCGTAATACAGGCCCACCCACAGGCCGTCCACGGTGCGCGACAGCACGAAGGGCCAGTGCTTGTAAAGCGGGTCGCCGTTTTGCGGGTCGTAGCCCAGCGCGTCCTGCCCCAGACAGCGCAGGCGGCGGCCATGCAGGTTCAGCGGGCCGGTCTTGTCGCCCAGACCAAAATAATGCTCTTGCGGATCGCGCACCACGCAGTGGCGCACCAGGCCGGTGCGGCGCTCTTGCAGGTAGGCGCTGGTGGGCCGGTCTTCGAGCACGGTTTTGCCGCTGGCAGCGTCTACCCAGTGCAGGCGCAAGGGGCTGTTGCCACCGCCTTGCAAAGAGACCGACAGGCGATCGGTTGACAGCGTGGTGAGGCCTTCGGCCTGCGACAGGCTCAGGGCCGGACGCTCAAAACCGTTCAGCGCGTTGCGAGGCCGACCGGCCCAAGGCAGCTCGCCGCTGAACCCCTGCGCAATCGCCCAGGTGTGGGGTTCGCGAAAGCCTTGGGCAGGCACCAGCGTGACCCTCGCCATCGTGGGCGACAGGAAAGACAGCTGCAAAGCGCCGCCGGTGGTGAAGGCTGCCGTGGCGTCGGGGCCGGTGCGCTCTGCGGCGCTGGCACCGTGCGCCGGCGTCCAGGCGGAAGTCATCAAGGGGTTCATGCGGTCACCTGCGCCATGCGCTGTTCGTGGGTATCAAAAGCATGCAGGCGCTCGGGCCGCGTCGTGAAATGCAAGGTCTCTCCGGCCTGCGGGGCGCGCTCGCCTTCGATCAGCACCTCCACCCGGGTGCCATCGGTCAACACGCCGTGCAGCAAACGCTGCGCGCCCAGGTATTCGGTGCCTTTGACCTGCAAGGCCAGGCCCGCATCGGCCGCGCAAGCCGTCCAGTGCTCGGGCCGGATGCCCACTTGCTGCGCCTGCGCCGGGATGCTGGCGCGCAAGGACGCGGCCGTGCGCGCCGTGGCCGCCGGGATGAAGTTCATGCGCGGGCTGCCGATGAAGCCGGCCACGAACACATTGGCCGGGGCCTCGTACAAAGCCTGGGGCGTGCCCACCTGCTCAATGCGCCCGGCTCTGAGCACCACGATCTTGTCGGCCAGGGTCATGGCTTCCACCTGGTCGTGCGTCACATACACCATGGTCGCGCCCAGGCGCTGGTGCAGCTCGCGCAACTCGGCGCGCATGGACACGCGCAACTCCGCATCCAGGTTGGACAGCGGCTCGTCAAACAAAAAGATTTTGGGGTTGCGCACAATGGCCCGGCCAATGGCCACACGCTGGCGCTGACCGCCCGACAACTGGGTGGGCTTGCGCTGGAGCATGGCATCAAGGCGCAGCAGTGCCGCCGCGTCGCCCACTTTTTGGGCAATTTCGGCCTGCGGCACTTTGGCGTTTTCAAGGCCAAAGGCCATGTTGGCGTACACGCTCATGTGCGGGTACAGCGCATACGACTGGAACACCATGGCGCAGCCCCGGTCTGCAGCCCCCACCTCGTTGACCCGCTGACCGTCGATCAAGAGATCCCCCCGGGTGGGCGAATCCAGGCCCGCAATCATGCGCAGCAAGGTGGATTTGCCGCATCCCGAAGGCCCGACAAACACGACAAATTCGCCATGCGCGACCTGCAAATCCACGCCATGGATGACGTGGGTCTGGTCGAACGATTTTTCAATGGAGCGCAGTTCTAAGGTGGACACGGGTGTTCGATTCAAAAAAGACTGGGGGAGGCGTCACTTGACGCCCGCACTGGCGATGCCGGTGGTGATGTAGCGCTGCAAAAAGGCAAACACCAGCGTAACGGGCACCAAGGTGATCACCGTCATGGCCAGCAGGTAGTGCCACTGGGTGTTGAGTTCGCCTTGAAACGAATTGAGCGCCAACTGCAGCGTGAAAAACTCGCTTTTGGACAACACGATCAGCGGCAGCAAAAAGTCGTTCCAGCGCCACATGACCGAAAAGATGGCCAGCACCGCCAGCGCCGGGGCCGACAACGGCAGCACGATGCGCCAGTAAATCCGCCACTCGCTGGCATGGTCCATGCGGGCCGCTTCGATCAGCTCGTCAGGGATGGTCAGCATGTACTGGCGCAACAAAAACACCCCGGTGGGCGTGGCCACGGCCGGCAAGATCACGCCCCACAGGCTGTTGAGCAGGCCCACCGAGTTGATGACCAGAAACACCGGCACCAAAATGATGGTGGGCGGGATCATCAAGGTGGCGATGATCAGCAAAAACACCGCCTTTTGGCCCTTGAACTGGTATTTGGACAGCGCAAACGCGGCCATCGAGTTGAACAACAAGGTCAGCAAGGTGGCGACCACCGTGATGAACACGCTGTTCCAGAGGTAAGCGCCAAAGGTGAATTTGCCAAACAAGTCGGTGTAGTTGCTGGTCGCGAACTTCAGCTCGTTGACCGGCACCCGCTCACGAATATTGACCTGTACCGACTCGGCGGGTTTGGTCGGGTCGACCATGGTGGCCATGATGCCGATGCGGCTGACCTGCGCCAGCTCGCGGGTGGTACCGCCCTCGCCCGCCACCTTGAACAGCGGCAAGGGCTTGTCGTGGCCCGGCACCTGCACCTGCACCTGGCTGTAAGGCAAAAAGCTCGGCGGAAACTGGCCAATGGCCGACTCGGTCTTGAACGACGACATGAGCAGCCACACGACCGGGGCGAACATCACGAACAGCCCTGCCACCAAATAGGCGTAACTCAGCACATCGGTCCAGTGCAAGCGCTGGCGACCACGGGTGAGCGTGAGAAAACGAAGCGCCTTCATGTCATTTCACCTTCTGGCCAGCCTGGCTGGCGCGGGTCAGGCGCAACTGCGCCAAGGTCAGCACGATCAAAAACACCGCGAGCGACAAAGAAGCTGCCGCCGCCAGCCCATACAAATGGATCTGCTCGGCAAAGCCCGTCTGGTAGATGAACTGCACAATGAAGGTGGTGGCCGAGCCGGGGCCGCCGCCGGTCAGCACAAACACCTCGTCAAACACCTGCACCGCCCGGATGGCGGCCAGCACCAGCACCACGATCAGGTTGGGCATGAGCAGGGGCAAGGTGATGCGTGTGAGGGTGCGCATCGGGCTGGCCCGGTCCATTTGCGCCGCCTCGTACAGATCACCGGGAATGGCCTGCAATCCCGCCAGCAAAATCAGGGTGTAAAAGCCCATGTGCGCCCAGATCGACACGAACACGGTCCAGAAAAAAGCCCAACCGCCGTCGGTGAGCCACTCCACTGGCGGCATGTCGAGCGCCACCAGCCCGGCGTTGAACACGCCCTGGCTTTGCAGCAGCCATTTCCAGATGAGCGCCACCACCACGGGCGACAGCAACACCGGATAGAAAAACACACCGCGCCAAAAACCGCGCCCCATGATTTTGCGGTTGAGCACCAGCGCGGTGATCAGCGAAAACAGCACCATCAAACCCACTTGCAGCAGGCTGAACTTGAGGGTGTTGAACATGGCACGCCAGAACACGTCCTTGCGGCAGGTCACCAGGTCAAAGTAGTCCCGGCATTCAAACAGGATCTGAAAGTTTTCTGCACCCGTGTAAGGCCGTTGCATCGGCATGAGGTTGACGCCGCCGGTGGTGGCATACACCAGGTTGATCAGGATGGGCAAAAACGTGAAGAGGCCAAACACCAGCAGGTTGGGTCCCACAAACAGCCAGCCCAGGCGGGAGGTGCCCAGCCAGCGCTGCCCGAGCTTGAACAGCGGTTCCAGCAGATTAAAAAAGAACGACAGGAATTGCACGAACCACCTTCAGACACGAACAGAAACGGCGGTGCACGCCAGGCGTGCACGCCTCAAAGCAGCACGATGCAACGCTGACCAGCTGGTCAGCGCAGCATCGCCAGGCACTTGCGCTTACTTTTGCGCCTGCTTCAGCGCGTCCTGCATGTCGGCGTTGATCTTGCCGATGGCCTCGTCAGAGCCCATTTCACCCACGATGACCTGCGTCACACGGGCCACGGTGGGCAGCATGATGGCGCGGTTGAACTTGTAGCCCTGGAACTGGTAAGCCACCGGGGCCAGACTGGCCACGCCGCTGCCAAACACGCCCAAAGCGGCCTTGGCACCCGGTTGGGCGCTGGCGTAGTTCACGCCTTTTTTGGCCAGACCGGCATGTGCCGGAATGTTGTTGGTGCGGGCGCTGAAATCGGCATAAGCCGCTTCAGAGGCCATGAAGTCCAAAAAGGCCCCCACTTCTTTGGGCGACTTGCTGGTCTTGAGCGCTGCCCAGGCGGCACCGCCGGGGATGCCGGTGCAGGCAGCCGGGCCGCAAGGGTTGGGCACCGCCACCCAGTCAAACTTGTTGGCCACGTCTTTTTGCAGGCGGTTGATTTGCCAGCTGCCCGACAAGACCATCACCACGTTGCCGTTGATGAACTCACCAATCGAGTCGGCATAAGTGGAGCCGCCCGAACCTGCCCACACCTCGCGCAGCATGGTGCCGTCTTTGTGCCAGGCGACGAACTTGTTCACGGTGGATTTGTAGCCGTCGTCGATCACCGGGTTGCCCTGGGCGTCAAAAATTTTGGCACCGTAGCTGATGGCGGGGCCTGCGAAACGGTGACCAGAACGGTCCCAGGCCACAGCGGCCTTGGTTTGGGTGGCTTTGGCCACTTTGCGGGCAGCGTCCATCCACTCGTCCCACGAGGCTTTGGCGCCAGGCATGGGCACTTTGGCCTGCTCAAACAGGGTTTTGTTCACATACGGGCCGGTCATGGTCAGCTGCGACATGAAGCCGTAGACACCCTTGTCCGCAGGCGTCGGGCGCAGCCAGGGGGCAGTGGTGCCAAAGTTGGCGTCCCAGTATTTGCGGTCTTTGATGTGGGCCGAGATGTCCATGTAGTACTTGGACAGGCCGCCCAGATCGGTCACGCGGGCGATGTCCGGACCCTGACCAGCGGCCAGTTGCACCGGCAACTGCTCGACGATGGTTTTGTAGGGCACGGTATCGACGATGACTTTGGTGCCCGGGTTTTGCGCTTCAAAGCGTTTGGCCAGGTCAGCCGTCACGTCGCACTCGGTGCCGTCCTGGTAGCACATGACGCGGATTTCACCGGCTTGTGCAAGGTTGTGACCCAGCGTCAGGGCCGAGCCCAGAGCCAGTGCGATGGGAAGAATGCGAACAGTTTTCATGGAAGTCTCCTCGTTGTGGTGTAAAAAAAGCGAAAAACTCAAACAGTATCCAGCAAATCGGGCAAGGCGTAGTCGCCACGGGTCAGGTCGATCGCCTGGCCTGTGCGGGCGGATTCTTGCGCCGCCAGGCCCATGACCACAGCGGCCAGGCCGTCGCGCAAGCCCACCTCCACCGTGCCCTGCCCCCGCACCACGGCGTTGAACTTCTGGTGCTGGTACAAGGTCGAGCCGTTGTGGTCACCCGCAGCCAGCGCCACCGGGTCCACCGGCACATCCAACTCGCGCGGGCCTTTCGGGTCGCGTGGGCTGATGACCAGTTTGGGCACCGGTGCGTCGCCCAGGTGTGCAGGCCAAAAGCGCCCGGGGCCGGGTACAAAACATTCGGCCTTGCCCAGCGGGCCGACCACCGAAATCTCTTCTTGGTAGCGAGCCCCTTCGGCAAACATGCACAGCTCCAGCAAGGCGCGCTGGCCCGAAGCAAAGTCCACGATCACATAGGCGTTGTCCAGAATGTCGGGTGTGCCGTCGGGGTAGGTTTCATCCAGGTGGTTGTGGTCCACCCCGGCCGAGGCGAACACGCGCACCGGTTCACTTTGGGTCAGGTGGCGCATCAGGTCAAAAAAGTGGCAGCACTTTTCGACCAGCGTGCCGCCGGTGTAGCGGTTGAAGCGGTTCCAGTCGCCCACTTTGACCAGAAATGGAAAGCGGTGCTCGCGGATGCTGAGCATCTTCACCGGGCCGGTGTGCTGCTGGCCATGCACCTCTTGCGCCAGCAGGGCCACGGGCGGCATGTAGCGGTATTCCATGGCCACCCAGATGGGCGCGGGGTAACTGGCTTGCAATGCGGCCAGACTGCGCACATCGGCCAGGCTGGTGCAGGCGGGCTTTTCGAGCAGCACCGGCAACGGACGCAGGCGGGCGATCTCGCGCAACTGATTGGCATGACAAAAGTTGGGGCTGGCGATCAGCAGGCAGTCCACATCGGGTGATGTCACCACCTCGGCCAGACTGGCGGCGCTCTGCGCCTCCGGCACAAGCGCCAGGCTGCGCGCCAGCATGTCAGCATCCGGCTCAAAAATGCGCGTGACCTGTGCACCGGGCAGCAAGGCGATGTTGCGCAAATGCTCCTGACCCATCATGCCGCAGCCGATGATGCCGTAGCGCACGGGGCTCACAGCGGCCATGGTGGGGGCGGTGTTTGTGGTGTTCAAAGCCAAATCCCTGTTCGGTTCAAAGTTTCAAAAAATTTCAGTCGGCCAGCGTGTAGCGTTGGCACAAATCCAGAAAGGCGGGCAACTGAGGGTCGAGCCCGGTCTCTTCTTGCAGCAAGGCCGCCACGGCCGGGGCCATTTTCGCCGCCAGCCGGGCGTCCAAAAAAAGAGCCCGCCAGCGGCGTGCAAGCATATCTTCAACCGTCAGCGCCCACTCGTGGCGCGCCGCAAAACGCACCATGGCCTCGCTCAGGCCCATGCCCAGATCGCGCCCTGCCCCCGGCAAGGCCTGCACCTGAGCCGCCTCGCTGCCCCACATATGCAAGCCCGGTGCCGCGCTGATCGGGAGCAGCGGCGCGCCCGCCAAAGGCGCGCCCACCAGCGTGTGTTGAGCGGTCTTGCCAGGCCCAAGGGCTGCAGGCGGTAAATCGTTGTGGGCCCGGATCGACCGCATCACGTCCTCGGCCATGCTGCGGTAAGTTGTCCATTTGCCGCCGGTCACGGTGAACAAGCCCGGGGCTTCGCGCTGGATCAGGTGTTCACGCGACATCTGGCTGGTGGCTTGGCCATCGGTGTGGCCCACCAGTGGACGCAAGCCCACCCAGACGCTGCGCACATCCGCCCGCGTGAGCGACACGCCCAGCGACTGCCGGGTTTCGCGAAACAAAAAGTCCAGCTCCTCCTGAAGCGGCAAAGGCTCCAGCGGTGCATCGCTGCGCGGGGTGTCGGTCGTGCCGATCACCGTGGCCCCCAGCCACGGCACGGCAAACAGCACGCGGCCATCGGCGGTGCGGGGGATCAGCACCGCTTCACCGATGGGCAGGCGCTCACGCGCCACCACCAGATGCACACCCTGACTGGGCTTGACCAGTGCGGGCACAGTCTGGCTGCCAGCCCAGGGCTGCAACACCATGCGGCGCAAGGCATCCACCCAGACCCCGGTGGCATTGACCACGCAACGCGCCTGCACCGTCTGCACCATGCCGCTGCGCTCATCCCGCAAATCGACTTGCCAGCCCTGCGCCGAAGGGGCCAAAGCCGTCACCCGCATGTGGTTGTGCACGCTGGCACCGGCCTGGCGTGCGGTTTTGGCCAGCGCCAGCGCCAGCCGGGCGTCTTCAAACTGCCCATCCCAATAGCGCATGCCTGCCACGGCACCCGCCACCATGCCGGGCAGCCCCGGCAAGCACCGGGCCAGCGCCTGTCTGGACAGCGCCACCGTGGCCCCCAGGCTCATGCGGCCCGACAACCACTGGTAGGCCTTGAGCCCCAAACCCGTCCAGGCCCAGGACAACCAGTTCGCACCGGGCACCACAAACGACAAAGGTTGGGCCAGGTGCGGGGCCAGCCCCAGCACCGTGGTGCGCTCGCGCAGCGCCTCACGCACCAGGCGCAAACGGCCTTGCGCCAGATAGCGCACACCGCCGTGCAGCAGCTTGGTCGAGCGCGACGACGTGCCACTGGCAAAGTCACGGGCCTCCACCAAGGCCACGCGGCGCCCCTCCAGCGCCGCCTGCACCGCCACCCCCAGGCCCGTGGCACCGCCACCGACGACCAGCAGGTCCCAAACCAGGTCATTGGGCAAGGCATTCGACGCAGAGGGTTTCAAAAATATCCTTTAAACAATCAAAAAACAATGATTGAAATGATTCGCTTTTGATTGTATCTGTGAAAATACGCCTGTTATCGGGATTTGGCGTGAGCCTAGTGAAGACCCCTACACTTCTCGAACCTCCTGTTTTTTCATGACCATGGCCCTCAATCCCCGACAAATCGCCATCTTGCAAGCCGTGCGTGCGCAAGGCAGCGTCAAAACCGAAGCACTGGCAGAGCAATTCGGCATCACCTTGCAAACTGCACGGCGCGATGTGCAGCGCCTGACCGAAGCGGCCGAGCTGGAGCGTTTTCATGGCGGGGTGCGGGCGGTGGACTCGTCCACCCGCAACACCACCTACACCGAACGCCAGCGCACCCAGGCCCAGGCCAAACAAGACATCGCCCGGCAAGTGGCCGCGGCCATCCCAGACGGGGCCAGCCTGTTCATGAACATCGGCACCACAGTGGAAGCGGTGGCCAGTGAACTGCTGCACCACAGCGGCTTGCGGGTGGTGACCAACAACCTGCATGTGGCCCGCATCCTGGCGGCCAACCCGCAGTGCGAGGTGGTGGTGGCCGGCGGCACCGTTCGCCACGAAGATTTGGGCGTGGTGGGTGAAGCGGCGCTCAGCTTCATCCGGCAGTTCAAGGTGGACATCGGCCTGATCGGCATCAGCGGCATCGACGAAGACGGCACGCTGCGTGACTACGACATGCGCGAAGTCATGGTGGCCCGCGCCATCGTTGAGCAGTCAAGGCAAGTTTGGCTGGTGGCCGACCACAGCAAATTCGGCCGCCCGGCCATGATCGAAATGGCCCCACTCCGAGCGGTGCACACCCTCTTCACCGACCTGCCGCCCGAACCTGCGCTGGCGCAGTTGATGGACGATCAGGGGGTGCAGTGCGTGGTGGCGCAAAAGGGGGGCAACACGGCGGATGCACCAGACGCCATCTGAGGCCACACCAGCGCCCGCGCCCCCCTACCGCTTACCTCCCGCTGACTTCACGCCAAGCCAGAACTACGAAACCAACGGCGTGGGGGCCTTGGCTGGCTGAAGCTTTTTGGCCCAAGCCGGTGGCCGCACCACTTGCCAATGCCACACCCCATGACGCCAACGGGCCACCAGCTTGGGGCCCGAAATGCCGTGTCGGCCAACACCCGAGGTGTCGTAAAGCAAAGCCAAATCGGCCAAGGGAATGGCCTCGTGCAAATTCTGCAAAGTCCGTGGGTAACGCGCCAAAATGCGCTCGCTCGGCACATCGTGCCCGCCCTCGGCCACACGCTGCGCCACCCGGCCCAGCAACTGACGCGGGTCATTCACACACACCACCAACAGCACCACCACCACGGCAAAACCCGCCGCTCGCGCATCTCGCATCAAAGCCAATTAGACGGATGAGAAAACACCGTTTCGCTCACAAACGACTGGCCCTGCGCCAGACAAGCGGCGCGACGCGCATCGGCCCAAGCCCGGGCTTGGGCAGAACGCAGTTCGGGATCGGTGATGGGCTGGAGGGCATGGGCTTCGTGCAGGTCCGCATTCACAAATTCGGCATCAGACGGCAACAAGCCCGAAGCAACCGCTGAGCGGTACAAAGTGGATTTGCCAGCCCCATTCGGGCCAGCGAGCAAAAAGAAAACGGGCTTCAAAAACGGCAATCGCTCAGGCGGCAATATTCAGGCGGCATGACTCAGGCGGCCTTCATCACCTGACGGCGGTTGCTCTGCGCGGTCAGGCGCACGGCCTGCACCAGACGGCCCGAACTTTCAGCGGCCAAAAAGTCGGCTTCCAGAGCGTCCAGCCGTTCGGCATCCGCAGGGGCGGCCTGGTGGACATCGTAGAGCGCGATGGCCTCGCGCGCCTCAGTGACCGTCAAACCCGATGCCTCGGCAATGCGGCCCAAGGTTGCCCAATACTCGATCTGCCCGGCCACCGAACGGCGCATGGGTGAGGCCGCCTCTCGGGCCTGACTGACCAAACCTGAAGACAACTTGACGGATGAAAACGAAGATGAGGACGAAGACGAAGACGACGATGCGGACATGAGGCTCTCCTTTTGGCGCACTTTGCGCCACAAAAAGCCAACACGGCCATGCATCGCTCAAAAAACCATGGTGGAGACCATGAAAAGAAGCATCCACACCCACCGTGTTCAAGCCTGTGGATAAGCCCTAGGACAACTGCGCCAAGGCGCATGGCGTCTGGGCTGGCGTCATGCGCTTAAAAAATGAGCAGGACGGCTACGGACTGCCGAGGGGAAGAATGCATCAAGTACTGAACTTTATGACTTATTTTTTCAAATATAGTAGTTACATTAAATCATAAGAATGACCGTACAGCCAGAACATCGAGCAAGGTCTGAAGGCTCCACTCACCAGTTCTCCTGCGCTGTAGCCGCCACATCTGTCATCACCTCACACCTTTGAAAGCCC
This sequence comes from Limnohabitans sp. 2KL-1, assembly GCF_003063435.1. Classification (GTDB taxonomy): domain Bacteria; phylum Pseudomonadota; class Gammaproteobacteria; order Burkholderiales; family Burkholderiaceae_C; genus Limnohabitans_A. The sequence goes on from NZ_NESL01000017.1 coordinate 40,395, forward strand.
CCGCACCCCGCTTCCCCCTCATCGGCTTTGGCGCTGTCGGCCAAGGCCTGGCACCTTTGCTGGTGCAGGCTTTGGGGGTAGAGCCCTCGCGCATCACCGCTTGGGCAGCCGATCTGGAAGGGGCCTCTGTGGCGCAGGCTGTGGGCATTGCCCTGCAATTGCAGCCCCTCACACCCGACAACCACGCCCAACTGCTGGCCGCGCATTTGCAAGCGGGTGATGTGTTGCTGAATCTGGCGGTCGAAGTCAGCAGCCATGACCTGATCGCCTGGTGCCAACAAAACGACGTGCTGTATCTGGACACTGGCATTGAACCCTGGCACGGCGGCTACCAGCCCGACCAAGGCCTGGAGCCCACCACCAACCAATGGCTGCGCGAACAAGTGCTGGCGCTGCGCCAAGCTGACTGCGCCACCGCCGTGCTGGCGCACGGGGCCAACCCGGGCTTGATCTCGCACCTGGCCAAACGGGCATTGGAGCAACTCGCGCACGATCAAGGCCTGCCCTTCCCACCTGGCCGCTGGGCCGACTTGGCGCAGGCGCTGGGTGTGCAAGTTATCCAGGTGGCCGAGCGCGACACGCAAACCGTCCACCGCCCCGTGGCGGCGGGCGAGTTTTGCAACACTTGGTCCGTGCCAGGCTTTATCAGCGAACTGAGCCAAGCCTGCGAAGCGGGCTGGGGCAGCCACGAAAGCACCCTGCCCCCAGGCGCACAGCGCCCCCGCCAAGGCTCGCAAGCCAGCATCTACTGGCCCCACCCTGAGCAAGGCCTGGTTCAGGTCAATTCGTGGGTGCCATCCGTTGGCGACAGCCTGGCCTGGCTGGTCACGCACAACGAATCGATTTCATTGGCCGAGTTTTTGACCGTGAAAGACGCTCAAGGCCAAACCAGCTACCGCCCCACGGTGTATTTCGCCTACCAGCCCTGCCCGCCAGCCTGCCAGTCAATTGCGCACTGGCTGGGCCAGCACAAACAAACCCCCAACACGCAAAACGTGATACCTCTGGCCGACTTGCAGCAAGGCCAAGACGAGTTGGGCGTGTTGCTGTGCCACGCCACAGGCGCCTATTGGTACGGCAGCACCCTCACCCTGCAGGCCGCACGCGCCCTGGCCCCGCACAACAGCGCGACCACCTTGCAAGTGGCCGCAGGCATTGTGGGCGCACTGGCCTGGATGCTGGACCACCCCCGCGCAGGCATCACCGAAGCCGAAGCCATGGACAGCGACCAAGTGCTGAGTGTGGCCCTGCCCTACCGGGGCCATGTGGGCGGTACACACACACCATGGCACCCCGGCCCTGACTGGCGCTTTCAACATTTCATTGCCCTCTTCATTGCATCACCCACACCATGAAACGATCCCTCTCCGTTCCCTTGATCTTCCTCGGCACCCTGGGCGGGCTGACCGGCTGCGGCGACGAGCCGCCTGCCAACACCGAGGTACAAGTCAAACAAGACTTTTACGCCAGCCTAGAGGACTGCCAGCGCGACTGGGGCAATGAGCCAGAAAACTGCCAACAGGCCCTGACCACCACCAACTTCAATGGGCAAGACACCGTGAGCAGCGGCTACGCAGGCAGCAACGCCGCCACAGACAGCACCAACGCCATGACTTCGGCGGGCACCAGCACCACCACGTCTTCGGCAGGTTTTCATGGCGGCGGTGGTTACCGCTATTCGGGCCCTCGTTATTACTGGTACCGCAACGAATACGGGGGCTACCCCATGGCCGTGGATTCCAGTGGCAAAACCCGTCCCGTCATCGGCAGCCGCATCCCGCCCTCCGGTGCCCAATTCGCCAGCCAATCGGTCAACACCCGCACCGCCATGCCCACACACATGACGGCATCCAAAGGCGTGGTGCGCAGTGGTTTTGGCAGCTTTGGGCGCGGCCTGAGCGGGGGCGGCTGAGCCATGCAACGCCTGACCCTGACCCCACGGCCCGACAAAGCCAGCAAGCTCGAAGCCATTGGCCTGTCCTTTCACGCCTGGGACGACTATTGGAACGAAGCCGCCTGCTACCGCTTCAACGCCCAACAGGTGGACGAACTCGAAGCCGCCACTGAAGAACTCCACGCCATGTGTCTGCAGGCGGTGGGCCATGTGATCGCACAAGGGCGGCTGGCGCAGCTGGGCTTTCCCAAGCAGGCGCACGCCTTGATCGATGCCTCGTGGCAAAAGCGCGAGCCCAGCCTGTATGGCCGTTTTGACCTCGCGTATGACGGCCACTCGCCCCCGCGCATGCTCGAATACAACGCCGACACGCCCACCTCGCTGCTCGAATCGGCCGTGGCCCAGTGGTACTGGCTGCAAAACGTCTTTCCGCAGGCCGACCAATTCAACTCGCTGCACGAACGCCTGGTTGAGCGCTGGCAACAGCTGGGCGTGCAAGGGCCGCTGCACATCGCCTCGCTCGACGACAACGAAGAAGACTGGGTCTGCACCCATTACCTGATCGAAACCGCCCTGCAGGCCGGGCTGCAAGCTGAACACATCACCCTGGAAAACATCGGCTGGAACGCCGCACAACAGCGCTATGTGGACATGGCGCAAAAACCCATCACCACCCTGTTCAAGCTCTACCCCTGGGAATGGATCTTCCAAGAGCCGTTTGGTCAGCACATTGCGGCCAGCCAAACCCGGTTCATAGAACCTGCCTGGAAAGCCGTGCTCTCGTGCAAAGGCATCCTGCCCGTGTTGTGGGAACTGTTTGAAGGCCACCCTAACCTGCTGCCCGCTTACTTTGAGCCCGGACAGCTGCAGCACTACGCCCGCAAACCCCTGTTTTCACGCGAGGGGGCCAATGTGCAACTGCACACCCCACAAGGGCTGAGCGCCGGAGCCGAAGGGCCGTATGGTGCGGAAGGTTTTGTGTTCCAAGCCTTGGCCCCCATGCCGCAATTTGATGGGCGCTACCCCGTCATCGGCTCGTGGATTGTGGGCGACAGCGCAGCGGGCATGTGCCTGCGCGAAGACACCCGCCCCGTCACCACCAACATGAGCCAGTTTGTTCCCCACTTTTTTGAATGAGCCCCAACATGCAAGCCTTTCTCGCCTTCCTCCAGTACTTTGTGGCCGCCCTGCTCTTGCTGGCCGCCTTTTTGGCGGTGTATGTGCGCGTGACGCCCTACAACGAGTTTGAACTCATCGGGCAAAACAACGCCGCTGCCGCCATCTCGCTGGCCGGTGCCTGCATCGGCTTTGCCCTGCCCATGGCGGCGGCCATCTACTTCACCCACGACCTGCTCGAAATGATCAAATGGGCCGCCATCACCGGCGCAGCGCAAATCGCCGTATTTACCCTGCTGCGCCGCTTCGCCCCCGCCATCGAACAAGGCCACACCGCTCCGGCGATCTTTATGTGCGCCATGTCGGTGGCGACGGGGGTGTTGAATGCGGTGTGTATGAGTTGAGCTCATTCGCCGCCTTCTTTAAACCGGTCGCAAGAACGTCATTGCCGGCACATATAATATTTTGTATGTTTTCAACATGACTGATCCCAAACTTGTCGAATTCCGAGGCAGTTCTCTGGATGATCTTCGTGCCTTTCCCCTCGCGGCAAGGCGCGAAGCAGGTCATCAAATTGATCAGGTGCAAAGCGGACAAGCGCCGGACGACTGGAAGCCCATGAACACGGTGGGTCAAGGCGTCAAGGAAATTCGGATTCGGGATGCTGCCGGCGCATTCCGGATCATCTACGTTGCCAAGTTCGCCGATGCCGTCTATGTGCTTCACTGCTTCCAAAAGAAGACTGAGAAGACAAGCAAGGCCGATCTGGACTTGGCTGCAAAGCGTTATCGAGACTTATTAAAGGAGCTAGGCCTATGAGCAATCAACGGTTTGCCAGCGTCTGGGATGCCATTGAGGACACCCCGGAGGAGGCAGAAAACATGAAGCTGCGCTCGATTCTCATGACGGCGCTGAAAAACCACCTGACCCGCACAGAAATGAGTCAGGCACAGGCCGCGAAACTGTTCGGCGTGACTCAGCCACGCGTCTCAGACCTAATGCGCGGCAAGATCAACCTGTTCGGCCTTGATGTACTGGTGAACATGGCCACAGCTGCCGGACTTCACATTGAAATGCGCGTGGTTGAAGCCGGTTGAACTTACGGTTTTGCTTGTCTCAAACCAACTTATTTAATCGAACACCAATGCCATCATTTATATGTTGAAAAAATCACCAATTCATTGGCTATCTTGCCTACTGATTTTCATATCTCTTTTCGGATGTACTTCCCCACAGAAACCGATCGCACATGCTGTTGCCGAGAGTTCAGGGAGTGCTGGCGCCATTCACATTTACCGGCCAATCAGCGACTGGAAAGCTCCGGCGATTACCTTCAAAGTGTTCGTCAATGACCAGTTCTTTGCTGATTTGACGCACGGAGGTGAAATTAAACTAACTGTCATGAATCCAGAGCGACGCCCCGAATGATGAAAGAAACTTGAGGGTGGAGGAGCCAAGGGTAGATGCCGAGAAACTTTTTTGGGGACCACAACCCCGATAGCTAACTTGGCACGCCATC
>NZ_NESL01000018.1 GCF_003063435.1 Limnohabitans sp. 2KL-1
CCACGTGCGCGTAGTGACGGTTTTCAGTCTCGTACTCAACGTGCGCGGTGTTGATCGTGATACCACGGGCTTTTTCTTCGGGAGCAGCGTCGATCTGGTCATACGCCTTGGCTGCACCGCCGAACTTAGCTGCCAACACGGTGGTGATGGCGGCAGTCAGTGTGGTTTTGCCGTGGTCAACGTGACCGATGGTGCCCACGTTCACGTGGGGCTTGGTCCGTTCGAATTTCTCTTTTGCCATATCTTTGACTCCGAAAAGTAGCGGTCAACAACCAAGACAGAGGGCGCACAGCCTTGACTGCGCGCCCCGAAAAACTGGTGCCCTTGGCGGGAATCGGACCCGCGACCTCTCCCTTACCAAGGGAGTGCTCTACCACTGAGCCACAAGGGCAATCTAACTTCTCACAAACTTGCACCGACTGACTGGAGCGGGAAACGGGAATCGAACCCGTGTCATTAGCTTGGAAGGCTAAGGTTCTACCATTAAACTACTCCCGCACTGATTGCGCCGCACGAGTGGATGCGACGCCAATGCTTGGAAACCATTTCCAATTGCTCAAATCATTCCGGCTTAAGCCAGTTTGCTGGTGGAGGAGACTGGATTCGAACCAGTGTAGGCGTAAGCCAACAGATTTACAGTCTGCCCCCTTTAGCCACTCGGGCACCCCTCCAGAAGCGAGTCTTAGATTATGCCATCTTTTCATGACACGCAGCAAGCTGATTCACATTTTTTTCACCATTGAATGGTTTTTTCACCCTTGTCACTGAAAAAAGCATTGGCCTTCACGAAATGCCCACACCCCAAAAAAGGCACCGGTGGTCGCAACGCCGACAATGGCGAGGGATGATTGGCTTGCAAAACCAAGTGGCCGGACGATGCTGCGGCGACGGCGATTAAATCTCTTTTTGCCTGAGCGTGCGCACCCCACAACATGAAAACCACCGGCCGGGGACTCAAGGCCACTGTCTTAATCAAGATATCGGTCAAAGCCTCCCAACCCCAGCCAGAATGACTGGCCGCCTGTCCAGCCTCTACAGTCAAACAAGTGTTAAGCAACAGAACGCCCTGCCTGGCCCAACGCACCAAAGAGCCATGCGACGGCACGGGGACATCCAGACTTTGCTGCAATTCCTTGAAAATATTGCGCAAACTGGGTGGAATCTTCACGCCCATGGGTACCGAAAAAGCCAAACCCTCTGCCTGACCCGGCCCATGGAATGGGTCTTGCCCCAAGATCACAACGCGCACCTGACTCAAGGGTGTCAAACTCAGTGCACGAAATGGATCGGGTGGATAAATGGTTTTGCCGACACCCAGCGCATCGGTCAAGCGCACGGACAACGCACGACCGACCTCGGAAGTCAGAAACTCTGCAACCAACGGCCTCCATCCCTCGTCCAAGGCTAGTAAATCGGGTGGCCAACCCGCCAGATGATCAGCACCCAAGGGCGTCGCGTCAAAACCCAGGGTTTGCTGAACAACGTTGAAGGACATCAGGCGAACAGTTTGGCCAGGGCTTCGCCGGGCTCACTGGCGCGCATGAAGGCTTCGCCCACCAAGAAGGCGTTGACTTTCGCCGCTCTCATGCGCTTGACATCTTCGGGGGTCTGGATGCCGCTTTCTGTGACCAGCAAACGATCGGCCGGGACAGCGGGCAGCATGTCCAGCGTGGTCTGCAAAGACACTTCAAATGTTTTGAGGTTGCGGTTGTTGATGCCCACCAGACGGGTTTTCAGCTTCAGCGCACGGTCCAATTCGGCCCGGTCGTGCACCTCCACCAGCACGGCCATGTCCAGACTGCGGGCCACCGCCTCCATCTCGGCCATTTGCGCATCGTCCAGACAAGCGGCAATCAGCAAAATGGCGTCAGCGCCCATCGCACGCGCTTCGTAGACCTGGTAGACATCGATCAAAAAGTCTTTGCGCAGCACAGGCAAATCGCAACTGGCGCGAGCCTGCTTCAGAAAATCCACACTGCCCTGGAAAAACTGTTTGTCCGTCAAGACGGACAAACAAGCGGCACCGTGCTCGGCATAGCTTTGTGCGATGTCGGCCGGAATGAACTCTTGCCGCAGGACACCTTTGGATGGGCTGGCTTTCTTGATTTCAGCGATGACTGCGGCCTGCCCTGCTGCGATTTTGGCGCGCAAAGCCCCTTCAAAGTCGCGTGTCAGTACGCGGCTTTCGGCATCGGCCCGAACCATCGCCAAAGATTTCTTGGCCAAGGCTGCAGCGACTTCTTCGCGTTTGACTGCGACGATTTTGTCGAGGATGTCACTCATGGTTTTTTTCCTGTCCGGGCTCGGTGGCGCCGTTTTTCAAAATTTGAACAAAAATGCGGTGCATCACCAGCCCGACCACCACAAACAAGGCCGAAACGCCCACAGCGATCCAGACCCCTTCGTCATGCCACATGGCTCAAACTGCCGACTGGCCAAAGGCCACGAACTGCGCCAGTTTGGCTTTGGCCGCGCCGGATTCGATGGCCACACGGGCACGCTCCAGGCCATCGGCGATGCTGCTGGCCACGTTGGCCGCGTACAAGGTGGCCCCGGCATTGATCATGACGATGTCCCGCGCCGCGCCGGGCTGATTGTCCAGCACGCCGCGCAACATGGCCATGGACTGCTCGGGCGTGTCCACTTTCAAAGCCCGGTTGCTGGCCATGGTCAGGCCAAAGTCTTCCGGGTGAATTTCGTATTCGGTGATCTGACCGTTTTTCAGCTCCCCCACCAGGGTGGCAGCACCCAGACTGATTTCATCCATGCCGTCCCGACCATAAACCACCACCGCGTGTTCAGCGCCCAAGCGCTGCAAGGCACGCACTTGAATACCTACCAGATCCGAGTGAAAAACCCCCATGAGGATGTTGGGTGCACTGGCCGGGTTGGTCAACGGTCCCAGGATGTTGAAAATGGTGCGCACCCCCAACTCCTTGCGCACAGGGGCCACGTTTTTCATGGCCGGGTGGTGGTTGGGTGCAAACATGAAACCGATGCCCACCTCCTCAATCGAGCGCGCAATCTGCTCAGGCTTGAGGTTGATGTTGCCCCCGAGCGCCTCGACCACGTCGGCGCTGCCTGATTTGCTGCTGACGCTGCGCCCGCCATGCTTGGCGGTTTTGGCACCGGCTGCAGCCGCCACAAACATGGCACAGGTCGAAATGTTGAAGGTGTGCGCACCATCACCCCCCGTGCCCACAATGTCCACCAGATGGGTCGGGTCGGCCACATGCACCTTGGTCGAAAACTCCCGCATGACCTGCGCTGCGGCGGTGATCTCGCCAATGGTTTCCTTCTTCACGCGCAGGCCGGTGATCAGCGCCGCCGTCATGACCGGCGACAACTCGCCATTCATGATCATGCGCATGATCTTGAGCATCTCGTCATGAAAAATTTCGCGATGCTCGATGGTGCGTTGCAACGCTTCCTGAGGGGTGATGGGCATGGGGTTTCCTTGCTGTGAATCGAAGAGGTTGAAGGCGTCAATGCACGGGGGCGTCCGTGAGGGCCAGCTTGAGACCGAAGCCCACAAACATGAACCCCGCCAAGCGGTCCAGGTGTTGCAGTCCGCGCTGCAACAAACGGGCACGTTGGGACAACCATGCGGCTGCAAGCGCCCAAGCCATGCAAATCAGCAGGCCATTGAAATTGAACAAGCACCCAAGCCACACAAAGGTCCAGGCAGGATCGGGCGTGTTGGCCGGAATGAATTGCGGCACGAAGGCCAGAAAAAACAGCGCCACTTTGGGGTTCAATGCATTGGTGGCAAACGCCTTGAGGAAAACCCAAGGCAAACCCGGGGCTTCGGAAGACTTTTCGCTTACCCCCGCAGACAAGGCACTGCCGGCGTCCCACGCCACACCTGCCGGCTTGGCCGTGGTCCACAACAAGCGCAAACCCATCCACATCAGGTAAGCCGCTCCTACCCATTTGATCGCATTGAAAGCTGCGGCAGAAGTGGCCAGCAATGCGCCAACGCCCAAGGCCGCAGCAGCGACGTGCACAAAACACCCGGCCGTGATGCCCCATGCGGCCACCAAGCCTGCACGCGCACCGCCACGCACAGACTGGCTGACGATGAAAAGCACGTCCGGCCCCGGGGTGAGGTTGAGCAGAACGCCCGCCGCCATGAACATCCAAAGTTGCTGAGCGTCCGGCATGGCTGGAACGACTCAGTACACGCCCGAACGCGTGAGGCCTTGCACCGCATCAGGCGATTGCGTTTGCATGAACTGGCGAATGCAGGCCAGCGCATGGTCAATGCCTGCGGCGTCCACATTCAGATGCGTGACAAAGCGCAAGCCGATGAGCCCCGTGGCCAGAACGCCCTGGGCCTTCAACGCCTCCAGCAGCGCCGGTCCACGGCCATCGGCCACGTCCACAAACACGATGTTGGTCTGCGCCGAGCGCACGCTCAAACCAGCGATGCCCTGCAGGCCTTGCGCCAGGCGTTGGGCCAAAGCATGGTCATCGGCCAGCCGCTCCACATGGTGGTCCAGCGCATACAAAGCCGCTGCAGCCAACACACCAGACTGGCGCAAGCCGCCACCCAAAACCTTGCGCCAGCGCAGCGCCTTGGCGATCAGTTCACGCGAGCCACACAAGGCCGAGCCCACCGGGGCACCCAGACCTTTGCTGAAACACACGGACACGCTGTCAAAGTGGTCCACGATGCGGCGAACACGGTCGGCCACGGCACCGCCTTGGGCATCGGCCACTGCCGCATTGAACAAGCGGGCACCATCCAGATGTGTGGCCAAGCCATGTCGCCTGGCCAGCCCGGTGGCTTGCGCCAAGTAGTCTTGTGACATGACGTGACCATTCCAGGTGTTTTCCAGCGCCAGCAGGCGGGTCCGCGCAAAGTGGCAATCGATGGGCTTGATGGCCGCCGCGATGTCGGCGAGCGCCATTTCACCTTGCGCGTTTTGCGCGAGCGGCTGCGGCTGAATGCTGCCCAGCACCGCAGCGCCGCCGCCTTCGTAACGGTAGGTGTGCGCGTTTTGGCCCACGATGTATTCGTCGCCGCGCTCGCAATGCGCCATCAAGCCACACAGGTTGCTCTGCGTGCCCGAAGGCATGAACAAAGCCGCTTCTTTGCCGGTGATCTGGGCGATGCGTTCTTGCAAGGCATTGACCGTGGGGTCGTCACCAAACACATCGTCACCCAAAGGGGCGTTCATCATGGCCTCACGCATCGCCGCCGTGGGCTGCGTGACGGTGTCGCTGCGCAAATCGATCATGGCCGCTCCAGAAAATTTTTGAGCATGGCATGGCCGTGCTCGGTGAGGATGGATTCGGGGTGGAACTGCACGCCCTCGATGTCCAGCTCGGTGTGGCGCACGCCCATGATTTCGCCGTCGTCTGTCCAGGCCGTGACTTTGAGGCAAGGCGGGCAAGTGGCCCGCTCAATGGCCAGGGAGTGGTAACGGTTGACCGTGAACTGCTGGGGCAAGCCCGCGAACACGCCCTCTTGCGTGGTGGTGATGACACTGGTCTTGCCGTGCATCAATTCCTGCGCCCGAACAATCTGGCCGCCAAAAGCGGCGCCAATGCTCTGGTGACCCAGGCAAACCCCCAAAATGGGCAGCTTGCCTGCAAAGTGCTGGATCGCCGCCACCGAAATACCCGCCTCGGCAGGCGAACAAGGGCCGGGCGAGATCACCAAACGGTCAGGCTGGCGGGCCGCAATGTCTTCGAGCGTGATTTCATCGTTGCGAAAGACCTCGACTTCCGCGCCCAGTTCACCAAAGTACTGCACGATGTTGAAGGTGAACGAGTCGTAGTTGTCGACCATCAGGAGTTTGATTTTTTTCATGGCGTTCACTCCAGACCTTCTTCCACCAACTCGCTGGCCCGCAACAAGGCCCGGGCCTTGTGCTCGGTTTCGCGCCATTCCATCTCGGGCACCGAATCGGCCACCACACCGGCTGCCGCCTGCACATACAGGGTCTGGTCCTTGATGACGGCGGTGCGAATCGCAATGGCCACGTCCATGTCACCGGCATAGCTGATGTAGCCGCAAGCGCCGCCGTAGATGCCGCGTTTGACGGGTTCGAACTGGTCGATCAGCTCCATGGCATGCACCTTGGGGGCACCTGTCAAGGTACCGGCCGGGAAAGTGGCTTTGAGCACGTCCATGTTGGTCATGCCTTCGTTCAGCACGCCCTCGACGTTGCTCACGATGTGCATCACATGGCTGTAGCGCTCGACCACAAACGCCTCGGTCACTTTGACGGAACCGATCTGGGCAATGCGCCCAATGTCGTTGCGGGCCAGGTCGATCAGCATCACATGCTCGGCCCGCTCTTTCGGGTCGTTGATCAGCTCCTGCTCGGCCGCCTTGTCTTTTTCGGGCGTCGCACCCCGTGGGCGTGTGCCCGCCAAGGGACGGATGATGACTTTGGCACCCTCTTCGGTTTGCTCTTGACGCACCAAAATTTCGGGGCTGGCACCGACCACATGGAAGTCGCCAAAGTTATAAAAATACATGTACGGGCTGGGGTTGAGCGAACGCAGGGCCCGGTACAAGGACAGCGGGCTCTCGGTGTAGCGCTTTTTGATGCGTTGCCCAACCTGCACCTGCATGAAGTCGCCCCCGGCGATGAGCTCTTTGGCCTTTTCCACGGCAGCGATGTAATCGGCCTTGGCAAAGTCACGCTCAGCCGGATAGGACTGGCTGGCTTTGACCACGGGCGCACTGACCGAGTACTTGAGCTGCTCTTTCAGGTCACGCAAGCGTTTCTTGGCGCCCACATAGGCTTCGGGCGTGGCCGGATCGGCATACACGATCAGGTACAGCTTGCCCGACAGGTTGTCGATGACGGCCAGCTCTTCGCATTGCAACAGCAGGATATCGGGGGTACCCAGGGTGTCGGGCGGGCAGGTTTTTTCGAGTTTCTTCTCGATGTAGCGCACAGCGTCGTAGCCAAAATAGCCCGCCAGACCGCCACAAAAACGCGGCAAGCCCGGACGCAAGGCCACCTTGAAACGCTTTTGATACTGCTCAATGAAATCCAAGGGGTTACCAACGGCGGTCTCGATCACCACCCCATCGCGCACCACCTCGGTCTTGGCATCAGCACCAAAACCGCTGGCACGCAACAGGCTGCGTGCTGGTAAGCCAATGAAGCTGTAGCGCCCAAAGCGCTCACCGCCCACCACGGATTCGAGCAAAAAACTGTATTTGCCGTTGTCCTTGGTGTGGGCCAGCTTCAGATAAAGCGACAGAGGGGTTTCCAGGTCCGCAAAGGCTTCCAGCATGAGGGGAATGCGGTTGTAGCCTTGACTGGCCAGGCTTTTGAATTCAAGTTCGGTGATCACGGGCAAGAGCCTCCAAAGCGCTCAGCGACCTCTGGCGAGGTGCTTTTCATTCATCCAGATGCCCAGCCGATGCCGGGCGCGGGTGGCGGGCAAGGCCGCACGGTCGAAAGTGTCAGGCTGGCTGACGCCAGGGCCAGGCTCCCCGGCCTTCCGCTGGGGAATGGCTCGGCAGGCTGGCTGCGCAGGAGTGGCTGTGGATGATGAACATGATGCTTTAAGTGTAGCAAAGCTGGCGGGCGGTTTTCCAACTACCCGCATTGCACTCATTGCACGGCTGCGCGCAAGCGATCAGGCAACTGGGCCAGAGAATCCAGCCAAGCGGCTGCGGGGGTGTCTTGTATGCGTTGCCCGTGGTTGTAGCCATAAGTCACCAACACCACGGGGCACCCTGCGGCATGGGCAGCTTGTGCGTCGTTGCTGGAATCACCCACCATCAAGGTTCTGCCTGCTGCCGAACCCAAGGCCTCACAGGTTTTGAGGATGGGCAAAGGATCGGGCTTTTTGCGCTCAAAGCTGTCACCACCAAAGATGTGTGCAAAGAAATGGTCCAGCGATTTTTCTTTCAGCAAGGCCTTGGCAAATGACAAGGGCTTGTTGGTCAGACACGCCATGGGCAAGCCCTGCTGTGCAAATGCCTGCAAAGCGGACAGCACGCCCGGGTAAACATCGGCGAACTGGCCATTGATCTGAAGGTAATGGTGCTGATAGCGCAGCCAAGCCCGCTCAAACAAGGCCTCGACCGAGAGCGCAGGACAAGCCTGTCCTACGCCTTTGACCTCGGGCCGCGCCAGCTGGTGAGCCAGCAGGGTTCGAATCAGGTGCTCCGAACCTTTGCCAATGGTCTGTTCGATCAGGCCATTGGAGATCGGGGGCAAGTCCAGATCGGCCATGGTGCGGTGCAAGGCCACCTGGAAATCACCCAAGGTGTGCACCATGGTGCCATCCAGATCAAAGATGACCGCTTCAATCTGCGTCAGATCATGGGCGAAGGCGGTCATGCTCAGCCCAAAGCCAGCCGCATCTGGTCGACCACCCCTTTGTAATCGGGTTTGCCAAAAATGGCACTGCCTGCGACAAACGTGTCCGCGCCTGCGTCTGCCACGCGGCGGATGTTGTCGACTTTGATGCCGCCGTCCACTTCCAGGCGAATGTCGCGACCACTTGCATCAATGAGTTTGCGCGCTTGTTCAATCTTGCGCAGGGCTGAATCAATGAAGCTTTGCCCCCCAAAGCCGGGGTTGACGCTCATGATGAGGATCAAATCGATTTCGTCGAGGGTCCACTCCAGCACATCCAGCGGCTCGGCTGGGTTGAACACCAAGCCTGCTTTTACGCCCTTGCTTTTGATGGCCTGGATGCTGCGGTGCACATGGCCGCTGGCATCAGGATGAAAGCTGATCAGGTCGGCCCCCGCCTCAGCAAAAGACGCCGCCAACGCATCCACGGGTGAAATCATCAAATGCACATCGATCGGGACCGCCACCCCGGCCGCCGTTTTCGCATGCGGCTTGAGGGCTTGGCAAATCATCGGTCCAAATGTGAGGTTGGGCACGTAATGGTTGTCCATCACATCAAAATGGATCCAGTCGGCGCCCGCGTCAATGACGCTTTTGACTTCCTCGCCCAAACGCGCGAAGTCAGCAGAGAGGATAGAAGGGGCAATTCGGTAGGTCGTCGTCATGCTTGAATTGTCGCAGTTAACATGCGCGAATGTCTTTTTACACCGTTCAAATTGATGTGCAGCCCCAATACGTGGCTGACCAGAGCGATCCCCTTCAAAAGGTTTTCGCTTTTGCCTACACCGTCACCGTGACCAACACCGGCACTGTCGCGGCGCAACTGATTTCAAGGCACTGGGTCATCCAGGACGAAAGCGGCCACACCAACGAAGTCAAAGGTTTGGGCGTTGTAGGGCAGCAACCCTTGCTGCGTCCTGGCGAGTCTTTTCAGTACACCAGCGGCTGTCGCCTGCATGCGCCCAGCGGCACCATGCACGGCAGCTATTTTTTTGTCGCCGAAGATGGCCATCGCTTTGATGCACTCATCACCACTTTTGTGCTCGAATCTTCGGGTTCAGCCCTCTCAGGTCGAACGCTTCATTGATGCCGCCTTGCGGTTAAGCTCTTGGCCATGGGTGAATTTGACCTGATTGAACGCTTTTTCAAGCGCCCGCCACAAAGGGCCGATGTGGGCATTGGGGATGACTGCGCGGTGTGGTCGCCACGCGCCGGTCATCAGTTGGCTTTTTCTGCCGACATGCTCGTCGAAGGACGGCACTTTTTATCGACCGTTGAGCCTGCCCGCCTGGGCCACAAAGCACTGGCCGTGAATTTGAGCGATCTGGCCGCGTGCGGGGCTACGCCGCAAGCCTTCTTGCTGTCCTTGTCATTGCCCCGAGCGGATGAAAGCTGGTTGTCCGGTTTTTCTCAAGGCCTGTTTCAATTGGCCAATGCCCATGGCTGTGAACTGATCGGCGGCGACACCACGCAAGGCCCCTTGAACATTGCCATCACCGTCATGGGTGAAGTCCCTCTGGGTCAATCCATTTTGCGCAGTGGTGCACAAGCCGGTGACGACCTTTATGTAAGCGGCCATTTGGGTGATGCACGCCTGGCACTGGAAGCTTTTCGTGGCACGGTCAGTCTGCCGCGGTCCGTGTTCGACGCAGCACGTCTGCGCATGGAAGCGCCCACGCCCCGCGTGGCTCTGGGCATTGCGCTTCGAGGTATCGCTCACGCCATGGCCGACATCAGCGATGGTTTGCTCGGCGATCTGGGGCACATCCTCAAAGCCAGCCATGTGGGTGCCGAAATTGAACTGCCATCCACATCGGCCCTCATGCAAACCACGCACCACTGGTCATGCCCCCCTGACTTGGTGCAGACCTGTGTGCTGTCTGGAGGCGACGACTACGAACTCGTCTTCTGTGCACCTCCCTTGGCGTCTGCCAGCGTCCAAGCTGCAGCACAAGCCTCGGGGACGCGCGTCACACGGATTGGCCGCATCACCGCGACACCGACACTGGTTCTGCTGGACGCCCAAGGGCAGGTTGTGCATTCGCAGTTTCGCTCTTTTGATCACTTTGCATGACGATGCCCCATTCTTCTTTTGACTCAGGGCCCGTCAATCGCCCCATCAAACCGACGGCCGCCTTCATGCTGGCGCACCCTGCCCACGCCATTGCCTTGGGTTTGGGCTCGGGTCTAGCGCCCAAGGCACCCGGAACGGTTGGCAGTCTGTGGGGTTGGCTCTCTTGGCTTGTCGTTCAAAACTACCTCTCTTTGCCTGAGCAAGCCTTGCTGATAACCACAGCATTCCTTGCCGGTTGGTGGGCCTGCACAGTCACCGCACGCCACATGGGCATCAGCGATCCAGGTGCCATCGTCTGGGACGAAATCATTGCCATGTGGCTGATTTTGTACTTGATCATGCCGACAAACTTCTGGGGGCAATTGGCTGCCTTTGCTTTGTTTCGATTTTTCGATGCTACTAAACCCGGACCAGTTGCTTGGGCAGATCAATTGTTCAAGGGCTTTGGCTGGCGCGGTGGTTTTGGCATCATTTTTGATGACCTCGTGGCTGCTTTTTGCACCCTGTTTGTGTTGGCACTGTGGAGGTGGTTCTGATGTCTGATTGGCCTGCAAAATTGGCGGAACGCTTCAGCACTCTGAAATGGCAAATGGCCACAGCAGAAAGCTGCACAGGCGGCCTGATTTCGGCCTGCTGCACGGACTTGGCGGGCTCCAGTGCCTGGTTTGACCGTGGATTTGTCACCTACTCCAATGACGCTAAGACCCAAATGCTGGGCGTGCCCGCTGAGCTGATTGCAACGCAGGGGGCTGTCAGTGAAGCCGTCGCTCAGGCCATGGCCATCGGTGCGGTTTACAGGTCCAAAGCGCAAGTGTCTGTTGCGGTCACAGGCGTTGCAGGCCCGAGTGGTGGTAGCCCTGAAAAGCCCGTAGGCACCGTTTGGCTCGGCTGGTACATCAACGGTGCCATCACGACCGAGCTCAAGCACTTTGAAGGCAACCGCAAGCAAGTTAGGCAAGCGACCGTGGCACATGCACTGGAAGGTCTACTCATCCGTCTGCCTCTTGTGAGTTGAACGAGGAAGCCAGAAACGAAAAAACCCTCCGAAGAGGGTTTTTTGATATTCAACCGAAGTCGAAATTTGGTTGCGGGGGCCGGATTTGAACCAACGACCTTTGGGTTATGAGCCCAACGAGCTACCAGACTGCTCCACCCCGCGGTATTCTTGAATTATACCTTACTCTGCAGCTTGTTCGGCAGAAGATTCATCACGATCAACCAATTCAACCAATGCCATAGGGGCATTGTCACCCACGCGGTAACCCATTTTCAGGATGCGTGTGTAACCACCAGGACGCTTGGCGAAACGGGGACCCAGATCGGCAAACAATTTGACGACGCTGTCACGGTCACGCAGGCGGTTGAATGCCAGACGCTTGTTGGACAAGCTGTCTTCTTTGGCCAAAGTGATCATCGGCTCAATGACGCGACGCAGCTCTTTGGCTTTAGGGAGTGTGGTCTTGATGACTTCATGCTCGATGAGCGAGTTCATCATGTTACGCAACATGGCGAGGCGGTGCTCGCTGGTGCGGTTCAATTTACGGAGGCCGTGTCCGTGGCGCATGGTGCTTACCTTTCTTTATTAAACAGGCAGCCGTATCAGGTACTGCCCGTGCACACCCCGGAAATTTCCGGGAACTTTGAATTATCGCTTTTCCAGACCAGCTGGAGGCCAAGCTTCGAGCTTCATGCCCAAAGTCAGGCCGCGGGAAGCCAAAACTTCCTTGATTTCGTTGAGTGACTTGCGACCCAGGTTAGGGGTTTTGAGCAACTCATTCTCGGTACGCTGAATCAGGTCACCGATGTAGTAAATGTTTTCCGCTTTGAGGCAGTTGGCCGAACGCACCGTGAGTTCGAGCTCGTCCACGGGACGCAACAGGATCGGATCGAAACTACCAGCGCCACCACGTGTTGCAGGTGCGTCGAATGCAGACAACTCACTGCCTTCAAGTTGTGCAAACACAGCCAGTTGCTCAACCAGAATTTTGGACGAGGCACGAACTGCGTCTTCGGCACTGATGGCACCGTTGGTCTCAATTTCAATGACCAGTTTGTCCAGGTCGGTACGCTGCTCTACGCGCGCACTTTCAACTGTGTAGCTCACACGCTTGACTGGGGAAAAAGAAGCATCGAGAACAATACGCCCCAAGGCTTTGGTCGGCTCGTCCGCAAATCGACGCATACTGCCGGGAACATAGCCACGACCTTTTTCAACCTTGATCTGCATGTCCAGTTTGCCACCCTGGGACAAATTGGCAATGACGTGATCCGGGTTGATAATTTCCACATCGTGAGGCGTCTGGATGTCTGCAGCAGTGACGGCACCTTCACCATCTTTACGCAAACTCAGGGTCACTTCATCACGGTTGTGCAATTTGAAGACAACGCCTTTGAGGTTCAGCAAGATGTTGACCACATCTTCTTGAACGCCATCGATGGAAGAATATTCATGCACCACACCAGCAATGGTGACTTCCGTCGCGGAATAGCCGACCATAGACGAGAGCAACACGCGACGCAGGGCGTTGCCCAGTGTGTGCCCATAGCCACGTTCAAAAGGCTCCAACGTGACCTTTGCACGGTTGGCAGCCAACTGTTCGACTTGAATAGCTTTGGGTTTCAACAGATTGGTTTGCATTCAGACTTCCTCTCAATACCCCCGGTTCGTTACACCGGTAAGGCTGATGAAGCACCCGGAGCACAATGCCTTGCGCTCCGGGAACGATTGAAACAACGGATTAACGTGAATACAGTTCGACGATCAACGATTCGTTGATGTCCGCACCGAATTCGTCACGGTCAGGCACCTTCTTGAAAGTACCTTCAGCCTTGTCTGCATTGACATCAACCCATGCAGGCATACCAACTTGCGATGCCAATTGCAAAGCTTCAACCACCCGGTTTTGCTTTTTGGACTTTTCGCGCACAGCAATCACATCACCGGCCTTGACCAGGTAAGAGGGGATGTTCACGGATTGACCGTTCACGGTGATGGCCTTGTGCGAAACCATCTGACGTGCTTCAGCGCGAGTGGAGCCGAAGCCCATGCGGTAAACCACGTTGTCCAAACGGCACTCAAGCAACGCCAGCAGATTGGAGCCAGTATTGCCCTTGCGGCGA
This sequence comes from Limnohabitans sp. 2KL-1, assembly GCF_003063435.1. Classification (GTDB taxonomy): domain Bacteria; phylum Pseudomonadota; class Gammaproteobacteria; order Burkholderiales; family Burkholderiaceae_C; genus Limnohabitans_A. Next base: position 13,534 of record NZ_NESL01000018.1, read on the forward strand.
TCGGCTTCTGCAAAATAGCGACGGAATTGCTTTTCCAGCACGCCGTACATGCGTTTCACTTTTTGCTTCTCACGCAACTGCAGACCGTAGTCCGACGTGCGCTGACCCGAAGTGCGGCCGTGCTGGCCTGGCTTGGTGTCAAATTTGGACTTGTCAGCGATAGAGCGACGTGCACTCTTCAAGAACAGGTCAGTGCCTTCGCGGCGTGAAAGTTTGGCCTTCGGGCCGAGGTAGCGTGCCACTTGATTTTCCTTTATGCAGCTGCCGCATCAAAAATGCGGGAGCCAGGCGATGCAAGCATGGCCTGGCGGTGGGCTTGGTTTGAGATTAGATACGACGACGCTTTTGAGGACGGCAGCCGTTGTGCGGAACCGGTGTCACATCGGCGATCGATGTGATGCGGATACCCAATGCGCCCAAGGCACGAACCGAAGACTCGCGACCAGGGCCTGGGCCCTTGATTTCGACGTCCAGGTTTTTAATGCCTTGTTCTTGCGCAGCACGACCAGCCACTTCAGAAGCAACCTGAGCTGCAAAAGGAGTCGATTTACGCGAACCTTTGAAACCCTGGCCACCCGAAGAAGCCCAGGACAGCGCATTGCCTTGGCGGTCGGTGATCGTGATGATGGTGTTGTTGAACGAAGCGTGAACGTGTGCAATACCGTCAGCAATGTTCTTGCGGACTTTTTTACGAACACGTTGTGCTGCGCTGTTTGATTGTGCTTTAGCCATGATGGTCTCTCAATCCTGCTTATTTTTTCAGAGCCGCAGCACCTTTGCGCGGACCCTTGCGAGTGCGTGCATTGGTACGGGTACGCTGGCCACGCATAGGCAAACCGCGACGGTGACGGAAACCACGGTAGCAACCAATGTCCATCAAACGCTTGATGTTCATGGTAGTTTCGCGACGCAGGTCACCTTCGATGGTGAAGACTGCGATGTGATCGCGAATTTTTTCCAGATCAGCGTCTGTCAGATCCTTGATCTTTTTGGAATAAGCGATGCCAGTAGCTTCGCAAATTTGTCGAGCCCGGGTGCGACCAATACCGAAGATGGCGGTCAAGCCAATTTCAGCATGTTTGTGCGGCGGAATGTTGATGCCAGCGATACGTGCCATTTTCGTCCTCTAAAACTAATTCAATCAGCCTTGACGCTGCTTGTGACGTGGATCTGTGCAGATCACACGAACAACGCCTTTACGGCGAATGACTTTGCAGTTGCGGCAAATTTTTTTCACCGAAGCCGAAACTCTCATGGTTTTCTCCTAAAACTCATCGTTACCCGGACTTTTCAGGCCAGGTGAAAATTTTCACCCCACACACAGCGCATGAGGATCGTTACCAAACTCAATTCAAATCGGTCAGGACTTGAAACTCGCTTTCTTCAAAAGCGAATCATATTGTTGAGACATCAAATAGTTCTGTACCTGTGCCATGAAATCCATGGTCACGACCACAATGATCAGCAGCGAAGTACCGCCAAAGTAAAACGGGACATTGTATTTGAGAATCAGAAACTCAGGCAGCAGACACACGAAAGTGATGTATGCCGCTCCTACTGCAGTCAAACGCAAAAGGATCTTGTCAATATAGCGAGCAGTCTGGTCACCTGGACGAATGCCAGGAACAAAAGCGCCACTTTTCTTCAAGTTGTCTGCTGTCTCTCGGCTATTGAAAACCAATGCCGTGTAGAAGAAACAGAAGAACACAATCGCCGCGGCATACAACATCACGTAGATCGGTTGACCCGGTGTCAATGCGCTCGCAACATCCTTGAAGAACCGAACCACCACATTTTCGGAATTACCAGAACTGAACCAACCGATCACGGTTGCAGGCAACAAAATGATAGATGAGGCAAAAATTGGTGGGATCACACCGGCCATATTCAGTTTGAGGGGCAAGTGAGACGATTGACCGCCATAAACCTTGTTCCCCACTTGCCGACGAGCGTAGTTAACCAAAATCTTGCGCTGGCCTCGTTCCACAAACACCACGAAGTAGGTCACCAATGCGATCACCACGATGATCACCATCGAAACCAGAGGGTTCATGGCACCAGTTCGTACCAGCTCGAACAGACCGCCCATTGCGCTTGGCAAACCTGCCGCGATACCTGCAAAAATCAGGATCGAAATTCCGTTACCCAAGCCACGCTCAGTGATTTGTTCACCCAACCACATCAGGAACATAGTGCCTGCCGTGAGACTGACCACAGCCGTCATTCGAAAACCAAAGCCCGGATTGATCACCAGTCCTGCGGAAGCTTCCAAGGCCACAGCAATGCCCAGCGACTGAAATACAGCCAAACCCAAAGCACCAAATCGGGTGTATTGAGTGATCTTGCGACGGCCAGCTTCGCCTTCTTTTTTCATCTGCTCGAAAGCAGGCAAAACATAAGTCAGCAACTGCATCACAATGGACGCAGAAATATACGGCATGATGCCCAGCGCAAACACGGTAAACCGTGACAAAGCACCGCCCGAGAACATGTTGAACAAGCTCAGGATACCGCCCTGTTGACCACTGAACAGCTGTTTGAGCTGAGCAGGGTCAATGCCAGGCACTGGAATGTGCGCGCCGATTCGGTAAACCACCAGCGCGAGCAACAAAAAGACCAGCCTGCGACGCAGGTCGCCAAACTTATCTGTTTTTGCTGTTGAATTAGCGCTGGTTGCCACGGTGTATCTCGCCAGTCAACATTCAGGCTACAGAGCCACCAGCGGCTTCAATAGCTGCTTTGGCACCGACAGTCGCGCCAATGCCAGTCAATTTGACGGCTTTGGTCAGCTCGCCCGACTTGATCACTTTGACCACTTTAGCCATTTGGGATACCAAGCCAGCTTGCTTCAATGTCAAAACATCCACTTCTGCCAAGTCCAAACGGGACAAGGTGGTGAGTGTGATTTCTGCGTTGTATTTGAGCAAGTGCGACTTGAAACCGCGCTTAGGCAGTCGACGCTGCAAAGGCATTTGACCGCCTTCGAAACCCACCTTGTGGTAGCCACCCGAACGGGATTTTTGACCTTTGTGACCACGGCCGGCGGTTTTACCCAGACCCGAACCGATACCACGGCCAACACGACGTGCTGCGTGCTTAGAGCCTTCTGCGGGCTTGATGCTATTGAGTTCCATCATCGGCCTCTTAGAGAACTTTGACCAGATAGCTGATCTTGTTGATCATGCCGCGCACTGCGGGTGTGTCCTGCAGCTCACTCACGGAGTTGAGCTTGCGCAGACCCAAGCCACGAACAGTGGCGCGGTGCGAAACTTTGGTGCCAATCGGGCTGCGAACCAGTTGGACTTTCACGGTTGATTGTGTCGTCATGTTCGATCTCCGGTTCAGCCGAACAGCTCTTCAACGGACTTGCCACGCTTGGCTGCCACGTTGGAAGCTGTTGTGCAATTGGACAGTGCGTCCAAAGTGGCACGAACCATGTTGTAAGGGTTGGACGAACCATGGCTCTTGGCCACGATGTCGGTGATACCCACCACCTCGAACACAGCACGCATAGGACCACCAGCGATGATGCCGGTACCCTTTGGCGCTGGAGCCATCATGACGCGAGCGGCGCCGTGATGACCGTGCACAGCATGGTGAATGGTGCCATTTTTGAGATGGACTTTGGCCAGGTTGCGACGGGCTTCTTCCATCGCTTTTTGCACAGCTGCTGGCACTTCTTTCGATTTGCCTTTGCCCATGCCCACTTTGCCATCGCCATCACCCACCACGGTCAATGCGGCGAAACCCAAGATACGGCCACCCTTGACCACTTTGGTCACGCGGTTGACCGCGATCATCTTTTCGCGCAGACCGTCTTCAGGACCGTCGCTCTGCGGTTTTGCTGTAAATTTAGCCATTTGTAATTCCGATCCGTTTAGAACTGCAGACCTGCTTCACGGGCTGCTTCGGCCAAAGCCTTGACACGACCGTGGTAAGCGAAACCTGCGCGGTCGAAGGCGACCTTCTCAACGCCAGCAGCTTTTGCTTTTTCAGCAATGCGCTTGCCAATGACGGCGGCAGCAGCGGCATTGCCACCTTTGCCTGTGGCGCCCAAAGCCGTGCGCACTTCGGCTTCGGCAGTGGATGCACTGGCCAACACTTTGGTACCGCAGCCAGAGATAACGCTGGCGTAGATATGCAGGTTGGTGCGGTTCACGGTCAAACGGGCCACGCCTTGCTGTGCAATGCGGATGCGTGTTTGACGTGCACGACGGAGACGCTGCTCTTTCTTGGTCAACATGATGCAGCTCCTTATTTCTTCTTAGTCTCTTTGATCGTGATCTTCTCATCCGAATAACGGATGCCCTTGCCTTTGTAAGGCTCAGGAGGACGAACAGCACGGATCTCAGCAGCAATTTGGCCAACACGTTGACGGTCGGCACCCTTGATCACGATTTCAGTCGCGGTTGGGGTGGCCACCGTGATGCCTACAGGCATATCGATGTTGACGGGGTGCGAATAACCAACAGCCAGGTTCAATTTGGCGCCAGAGGCAGCCGCTTTGTAACCCACGCCGACCAGGTTCAGCTTCTTCTCGAAGCCTTTGGTCACGCCAGTCACCATGTTGTTCACCAGCTGACGCAAGGTGCCACTCATGGCATTGGCTTCACGTGAATCATTGGCAGGGGCAAAGCTCAGCTTGCCGCCTTCGTTGCTCACAGTCACCAGCATGTTGGATGCGATGGCCAATTGACCACCAGCGCCCTTCACACTGATTTGATCTTGTTTGATCGACACATCCACACCAGCGGGGATGGTCACAGGCATTTTTCCTACGCGGGACATTCTTTTTCTCCCTTTAAGCGACGTAGCACAGCACTTCGCCGCCGACACCGGCTGCACGTGCTTTGCGATCAGTCATCACACCCTGGGGTGTGGTGACGATGGCCACGCCCAAGCCGTTTTGGACTTGAGGAATAGCATCACGGCCTTTGTAAACACGCAGGCCAGGACGGCTCACGCGCTCAATACGTTCGATGACCGGACGGCCAGCGTAGTACTTCAGGGCGATTTCGAGGGTGGCTTTGCCATCTTCGGTTTTGACTTGGAAGCCGTCAATGTAGCCTTCATCTTTCAGCACTTGGGCGATGGCGACCTTCACTTTGGAAGATGGAACCAACACGTTGGCTTTTGACACCATTTGTGCGTTACGGATGCGGGTCAACAGATCGGCAATAGGATCACTCATGCTCATGTTGTTATCTCCTGCCGATTACCAGCTGGCCTTGGTCACGCCCGGAATGTTGCCTGCAAAGGCTAATTCACGGATCTTGGCGCGGCCCAGACCAAATTGACGGAACGTACCGCGTGGGCGACCGGTGATTTCACAGCGGTTGCGTTGGCGGGTCGGGTTGGCGTTGCGCGGGAGCTTTTGCAGACCCAGACGGGCAGCTGCACGCTCTTCATCACTGCGCTTGGCATCGTTGGCGATGGCTTTAAATTCCGCGTATTTTTTCGCGTACTTTGCTGCCAGTTTTTCACGCTTGAGCTCGCGCTCGATCAAAGCTACTTTAGCCACGTGACACCTCAGTTCTTGAAGGGGAAGCGGAAAGCTGTCAAGAGCGCTTTGCACTCTTCGTCAGACTTGGCCGTTGTGGTGATGCTGATGTTGAGACCGCGCAAGGCGTCAACCTTGTCGTACTCAATCTCAGGGAAAATGATCTGCTCTTTAACGCCGATGTTGTAGTTGCCACGGCCATCAAATGCGCGACCAGAGATACCACGGAAGTCACGAACGCGAGGCAAAGCCACGGTCACGAAACGGTCCAGGAATTCATACATCTGAACGCCACGCAATGTCACCATGCAACCGATAGGCTGTTGTTCACGGATTTTGAAACCGGCAATCGCTTTCTTGGCCTTGGTCACCACAGGCTTCTGGCCTGCGATTTTGGTCAAGTCGCTCACAGCGTGGTCCATGACTTTTTTGTCAGCCACCGCCTCAGACACACCCATGTTCAAGGTGATCTTGGTGATGCGAGGAACCTGCATGGGCGACTTGTAGCCAAACTTGGCTGTCAATTCGGCAGCGATTTTCTCGCGGAAGAGTTGTTGCAAACGTGCCATGCTCATGCCACCTTGATTTCTTCGCCGCTCGACTTGTAAACGCGAACGCGTTTGCCGTCAGCTTGCAGCTTTATGCCCACGCGATCAGCCTTGCCAGTTGCAGCGTTGAAAATCGCCACATTGGATTGGTGAATCGGCATGGCCTTTTCGATGATGCCGCCAGTTGTGCCCTTCATAGGGTTTGGCTTGGCGTGCTTTTTGACGATGTTGATGCCGTCAATCAACAGATGCGAGTCGCTGGCGCGCGACGACACTTTGCCGCGCTTGCCTTTGTCACGACCTGTGATGACGATGACTTCGTCGCCTGTGCGAATCTTGTTCATGGCGCGTCCTTACAGTACTTCAGGAGCCAAGGACACGATCTTCATGAACTTCTCGGTACGCAGTTCACGCGTGACCGGGCCGAAGATACGGGTGCCAATAGGCTCCAACTTGGCATTCAGCAACACAGCGGCGTTGCCATCGAATTTGATGAGCGAACCATCGCCACGGCGAATGCCCTTGGCAGTGCGAACCACCACAGCACTGTAGATCTCGCCTTTTTTGACGCGACCACGTGGGGCGGCTTCTTTGATGCTCACTTTGATGATGTCACCAACACTTGCATAGCGACGCTTAGACCCGCCGAGCACCTTAATGCACAGCACGGACTTGGCGCCGGTGTTGTCGGCCACATCCAACCGAGATTCTGTCTGGATCATTTCTTTGTTCCCAACTTGTATTCTTTGCCCGTCCACCCAAAAGCGAACAAACAGGAATCAGTCTTGGACCCGTCATTCACACTGCAAACCACTCACAGCGCTTCAGATTGGGCAGATACTTGCGCTTTTTGCAAAGCGAAGCCCACGATTATGCCTGCGAAAATCGGCTTGTGCAACCACTTGCCCAAAAAAATTTGGTTGCCACCCACGCACCGGGCTTTGCACGGACATTCCTCAACTGCAGGAAGCTTTCGCCCAGCCACGTGAGCGGCTCACCGCCTCGCGCCAACGCGCCCTGTGGTCCTGGCGGCGTCCGTCATCCCAATGCGGCACAAAACGCCGTTCTTCTTGCCATTGCGCTGACAATTCAGCAGAACTGGCCCAGTAATCCGTCGCCAGGCCAGCCAGATAGGCCGCACCCAAGGCTGTGGTTTCAGTTACCCGGCTGCGCACCACGGGCACACCCAGTACATCGGCCTGGATTTGCATCAACAAGTCATTTCGGCAAGCCCCCCCATCCACACGCAATTCGGTCAAGGCCAAACCACTGTCGGCGCTCATGGCTTGAAAAACGTCGGCCGTTTGCAAAGCGATCGCCTCCAAAGCGGCTCGCGCAATGTGAGCACGCCCCGTCCCACGGGTCATACCAACCAGCGTGCCCCTGGCTTGCCCATCCCAATCGGGTGTGCCCAGGCCTGCAAATGCGGGCACCAAGAACACGTCGCCCGTATCTGGCACGCTGGCAGCGAGGCTTTCAACTTGAGGGGCACTGTCAATAATTTGCAACCCATCCCGCAACCACTGAACCGTGGCTCCGGCCATGAAGACCGAACCTTCCAAGGCATACGCCATGGGGCGCGCAGCTGCGCTAGGACCTTGCCAGGCCACCGTACCTAACAATTGGTGTGAACTGCTCACGGGCTGGTCTCCGGTATTCATCAGCATGAAGCAGCCAGTTCCATAGGTATTTTTGGCCATGCCGGGCGCAAAGCAGGCTTGTCCGAAAAGTGCAGCTTGCTGATCACCCGCCCAGCCCGCAATCGGCACGCAGGCTCCCAACAGCTGGGCGTCTGTTTCGGCCATCACCCCACAAGAAGGCAGGATCTGAGGCAATACCGCCGGCGGAATATCCAGCAGCGCCAGCATCTCTCGGTCCCAAGTGCCGGTTTTCAAATTGAACAACAGCGTGCGCGAGGCATTGCTGGGCTCAGTGGCATGCACCCGCCCCCCGGTCAGTTGCCACAGCAGCCAGCTGTCCACCGTACCGAAGGCCAATTCACCGCGCTCTGCACGTACACGGGCACCGGGTACATGGTTGAGCAGCCAAGCCAGCTTGGTTCCCGAAAAATAAGCATCGAGTACCAAGCCGGTTTTGGCGGCAATCCCCGGGGCATGGCCTGTCGCCCGCAACTCATCGCAAAGTCCGGCCGTACGCCGGTCCTGCCAGACGATGGCCGGTGCCACGGGCTCACCCGTGCGGCGATCCCACAACACCGTGGTTTCGCGCTGGTTGGTGATGCCCATCGCGCGCAGTTGACTCGCGTTGATGCCAGCGCGCGCGAGCGCGTCCCGCATCACGGCCAGCTGGGTCTGCCAAATTTCCCGGGCATCGTGCTCGACCCATCCTGGCCGTGGAAAATGCTGGGTGAATTCGCGCTGCGACATGGCAACCACTTGACCGCCATGGTCAAACACCACGGCGCGAGAACTGGTGGTGCCTTGGTCAATTGAAAGGATGTAGTCCATGACCGCAAGGCTAACGCAAAGACGCTTGCACAAACAGCGACAATTGCCGAATTGACCTTTCATCCAAGACACCTGCGAGACTCAGCCTCATGACTTTTTTTGCACACCACATCGCTTTCATAGGAGGAGGCAATATGGCCAGTGCCATCATTGGCGGCCTGATCCGGCAAGGCATGACGCCTGAACAATTGACCGTGGTCGAGCCCTTCACCGAAACTGCGGGCAAGCTGCACCAAGACTTTGGCATCACTGCTCTGCCGGCGGCAGGTCCAGCCCTGTCAAGGGCTGATCTGGTGGTCTGGGCCGTCAAACCGCAAGTCTTCAGTGAAGCCGCTGCCCCTGTCATGCCACACACCCTGGGCGCACTGCACCTTTCAGTCGCAGCAGGCATCCGCACCGACAGCATTTGCCGTTGGGTCGGCACCGATCGGGTGGTGCGCTGCATGCCCAACACACCCGCACTGGTGGGTCAGGGCATCACAGGGCTGTTCCCCTGCCCGGCGGTCACGTCCGCTGACCAGGCACTGGTCGAGCAGGTGATTGGCACGACAGGCCAATTCCTGTGGGTTCAGCAGGAATCCCATCTGGACGCGGTGACCGCTTTGTCGGGCTCAGGTCCAGCCTATGTGTTTTATTTCCTCGAAGCCATGACCGAAGCCGGTGTCGGCATGGGTTTGAGTGCCGAACAAGCCTACAAACTGGCCGTGGCCACGTTTTCGGGCGCATCATCTTTGGCGGCAGCATCCACAGAATCGCCCGAGGTGCTGCGCCAGCGCGTCACATCCAAAGGTGGCACCACTTATGCAGCCCTCACCGCGATGGAAGCGGCCGGAATCAAACCCGCTTTTGTGAAAGCCATGCAAGCGGCCGAGCACAGGGCGCGTGAATTGGGCGACGAATTCGGCAAGGCTTGAGAGCTGGCGCACGGGCACCACGCGCCCGAAGGCAATGGGCCAGCTTTCAACCCCAAGGATAAGAAAGCACCACGCCCGCAAACACACTGAAACCCAGCCAATGGTTTTTCCGAAAGGCCGTGAAGCAGCCTTCGCGGGTGCGGTGGCGGATCAAAAAATAATGCCACGCCACCTGGCCTGCCGAGACCGCCCAGGCCAGCCAGAACCACAGGCCTTGCTGGGACGCATCCAGCAGCCAGGCCCATATCCATAAATACGCCACATAAAAAGCCATGATGGCGGGCACATCCTTGTCGCCCAGCGTGATGGCCGAGGTCTTCATGCCGATCTTCAAGTCATCGTCACGGTCCACCATGGCGTATTCGGTGTCGTAGGCCAGCACCCAAAACAGGTTCCCCAGCAACAAGCCCCAAGCCCCAAGCGGCACTTGCCCTTGCACCGCCGCAAACGCAATCGGGATGCCGAAACTGAACGCCACGCCCAGCACAGCTTGTGGCATGGAGACAAGCCGTTTGGCATAGGGGTAGACCAGGGTCACGGCCAACGCCGCGAACGACCAGGCGATGGTGGCCGTGTTGGTGGTCAGCACCAAGCCAAACGCGCTCAGCGCCAGCACAGCGCCAACCCCCAAAGCTTCACGCGTGCCGATGCGCCCACTGGTCACCGGGCGGTTGGCCGTGCGCTTGACATGCTTGTCAAAGTCGCGATCGGCCACGTCGTTGATGCAACAGCCGGCGCTGCGCATGAGGATGGTGCCCAGGGTGAAGACCAGAACCAGATGCCAACCCGGAAATCCGCCGGCTGCCACCCACAAGGCGGCCAATGAGGGCCAGAGCAACAGCAACCAGCCCGCAGGCCGGTTCCAACGGATCAAATCCAGATACAGCTTGAGTTTGTCGGTCATGGGTGAATTATCCGTGCGCCGAAGTCATGTGGAAGGCCCCCCTGCGGCCGAATGCTTGCAGTGACTCAGGCCCACATTCGTGAGCGGGGGTTCGCTCGCACAGGCAGCACTCAGGACAACCGTGTCACACCCGGCAGCGGGCAGGCATAGATGGCGTTGCGCACAGCGGCAATCGCTTCATAGCGGGTGTAGCTGCGCCGCCAGGCCAGCACCACACGGCGGGTGGGCGGCTTGCCGCCAGCTGGATCGACAATGGGCAGGTAGCGCACGGGCGCATCGTGCCGTCCGCCCGAGCGCTTGAGCACGGGCTTGAGTTCGGGCACCGACAAGCGGGGCACCAAGGTCACGCCCATGCCTGCCGCCACCATGTGTTTGATGGTCTCCAGCGACGAGCCCTCGAAAGTCTTGCGGATGCCATCGGTCTGGCTGGCGTAGCGAGCAAACTCGGGACAGACCTCCAGCACATGGTCGCGAAAGCAATGGCCTGTGCCCAGCAGCAGCATGGTTTCGTTTTTCAGCTGATCGGGGGTGATGAACGCCTCTGTGGCCAGCGGGTGGTTCAGGGGTAAGGCGGCCATGAAGGTCTCGTCGTACAAGGGCGCCACAGCCAGACCCGACTCGGGAAAAGGCTCGGCCAGGATGGCGCAGTCGATCTCACCCGTGCGCAACATTTCCAGCAGGCGCACGGTGAAGTTCTCTTGCAGCATCAACGGCATCTGCGGGATGTCAGTGATGATCTGGCGCACCAAATCGGGCAGCAAATACGGCCCGATGGTGTAGATGACCCCCAGCCGCATGGTGCCCGACAGAGGGTCTTTGCCTCGCTTGGCAATTTCCTTGATCTCGGCGGCCTGCTCCAACACGCTTTGCGCCTGGCGCACGATCTCTTCGCCCAGGGCGGTGACCGACACCTCGCTGGCACTGCGCTCGAACAGCTTGACCTCCAGCTCTTCTTCCAGCTTCTTGATGGCCAGCGACAAGGTGGGCTGCGACACGAAGCAGGCCTCGGCCGCCTTGCCAAAGTGCTTTTCGCGGGCCACGGCCACGATGTATTTGAGTTCGGTCAGGGTCATGGCTTGAATTTAACAGTCAGGCTTTCAAATATTCGGATTTCCCGCCCAGCCAGCGGTGAATGTGCCGCTCAGCCAGTTGCGGGTGCTGGTCCAGCATTTGCGGGGCCAGCGCACTCGCCCAATCCAACAAGTGCCCATCGGTCTCCAGATCGGCAAATCGCAGCAAGGGCGCACCCGACTGGCGTGCCCCCAAAAACTCGCCCGGCCCCCGAATTTCCAGATCGCGCCGGGCGATCTCGAAACCGTCATTCGTCTCCACCATGGCGCGCAGGCGCTCGCGGGCGGTTTCGCTCAAGCGCCCGCCCTCGGGCGTGCCATATAAAAGCACGCAGGCCGAAGCCGCCGCACCCCGCCCTACCCGACCGCGCAACTGGTGCAGCTGGCTCAGGCCAAAGCGCTCGGCATGCTCGATCACCATCAGCGAGGCATTGGGCACATCCACCCCCACCTCGATCACCGTGGTGCTGACCAGCACGCCCATCAGCCCAGCGGTGAAGAGTTCCATCACCGCCTTCTTTTCGGCCACGGGCATGCGCGAATGCAACAGACCCACCATCACGCCCGGCAGGGCTTCGCTCAGGTCAGCGTGGGTTTGCGTGGCATTGGTCAGGTCCAGCGCCTCGCTTTCTTCAATCAGCGGGCAAACCCAGTACACCTGCCTACCCTCTTGCAACTGCGCACCGATGCGAGAGACCACTTCGTCGCGGCGGTGGTCCGACACCACGCGGGTCACGATGGGCGTGCGCCCGGGCGGCAGCTCGTCAATCACAGAGACATCCAGATCTGCGTAATAGCTCATGGCCAGCGTGCGCGGGATGGGCGTGGCCGTCATCATCAGCATGTGCGGCTCCATGCCATCGGCCTGCATCTTGCCGCGCAGAGCCAGGCGCTGGGCCACGCCAAAGCGGTGCTGCTCGTCGATCACAGCCAGCGCCAGGTTCTTGAACTTGACGTGGTCCTGAATCACCGCGTGCGTGCCCACCACCAGCGCGGCCTCGCCCGACTCGATCAGCGCCAGCATGGCGGCACGTTCTTTTTTCTTCTGGCTGCCAATCAGCCAGGCGACTTTCACGCCTAAAGGCTCCAGCCAGCCCACCAGCTTGGCAAAGTGCTGGGTGGCCAAAATTTCGGTCGGGGCCATCAGGGCGCATTGCCAGCCCGCATCCACGGCCACCATGGCCGCCAGCGCGGCCACCACCGTCTTTCCCGCACCCACATCGCCTTGCAGCAAGCGGTGCATGGGTACGTTGCGGGCCAGGTCTTTGGCAATCTCGCGGCCCACGCGCTGCTGGGCATTCGTCAGCCCGAAAGGCAAGGCGGTCAAAAGTTGCCCATACAACCCCTTTGACTTGAGCTTCAGGGCCGGGGCCCGCAACAAATCGCGCTCGCGCTTGGCGGTGAGCTGCGACAACTGCTGCGCCAGCAACTCCTCGCACTTGAGGCGAACCCAGGCCGGGTGGCTGCGGTCTTCGAGCGCGGCCAGCGAAACATCGGGTGTGGGGTGGTGCAAAAACCGCAAGGCATCGCGCAATGACCAGGCCCCACGCGGGTCCGGCCAGGGGATGCCTTGGGGCAGCGTCTCGCTCAGGTCGGCATGGTTCAGGCCCGTGATGACAGCCCTGCGCAAATAGGCCTGCGCCAGCCCGGCCACCGTGGAATACACCGGCGTCAAAGCCTCGGCCAGGTTGCCGCCTGCGGCCTTGAAGGTCGGGTGCATCATGGTCAGGCCCATGAAACCGCCCTTGACCTCGCCCCGCGCCCGAATGCGGTTACCCACCGCCAGCGCCTTCTGGTGCGAAGGGTAAAAACTGAAAAACCGCATCACACAGGTGTCCGAGCCGTCGTCCACCGTCACCAGCAACTGGCGGCGCGGCCGCATCGTGATCTCACACGCCGTCACCGTCGCCTCAATCTGCGCGGTATCGCCCTCGCGCACATCGCGCAGCCGGACGATGCGCGTCTCGTCCTCGTAGCGCAGTGGCAAATGCAAGGCCAGATCAATGTCACGCACCAGGCCCAACTTGATCAGTGCTTTTTGGGGCGCGCTGAGTGTTTTGGCAGGCAAACGACTGGGTGGCATTTCAGACATGTGGCGATTGTGCCGCCTGCTCAGGCCTTTCTAGGATGCGCCGCGCACCTGAGTTGCCAAATGCATCGCAGCCACGACCTCACGAACAGTTCTTCGATCATGCACGGGCAATGCCATGTAGCGGCTCAGCATTTCTCGATCTGCCATATTGAATCCAGCAGTCATACCGGTGTCTTCGGCTGCTTTTTGCAAGCCAGTCGCCTGTCCAAAACGCAGTTCGTCAGGGCCCACTTGCAGCCAATCGGCCAACACCCTCAATTTGTCCTGTGTCGGAATGGACTTGCCCAACAGCCAATTTCGCGCCGTATGCGGGGTGATGCTGCGCCCCCAATACCTGAGGTTGAATTCGTTGGCCACCACCGTCGGCGAAATCCGCACGCCCGAAGCCTCCAGCGCTTGCCGAAGTCGCTGCGCAAATGCTTGGGTTTCTTTGGAGGAGGACATCCTGCTAACTGTCATGAATCCAGAGCGACGCCCCGAATGATGAAAGAAACTTGAGGGTGGAGGAGCCAAGGGTAGATGCCGAGAAACTTTTTTGGGGACCACAACCCCGATAGCTAACTTGGCACGCCAT
>NZ_NESL01000019.1 GCF_003063435.1 Limnohabitans sp. 2KL-1
ACAAATGTTGGTCAAACACGAATTCATAACCAGGCCAATCTGATCAGAACACGTGGCGGTCAACGGCGCTGGCCTTCGCCGAGGCCAGGCACAGGCTTGTCTGCAGTTGTTGTTCTTTCACGTTAACGGACGCGAACGCACGACCCCGGAAATGGCCGCGAAAAGTGATCCCCCTTTGCCCCCTTATCGGCGGCGCTGCTGACCCTTTGGGTGTGGCTTGCCTGCCTTTGGGGTGTGTGCGGTGCCCGATGGCCAGCGCCAGCGGCTGGGTGCTGGCAAGGGCAAGACCCCGGCCCCGTATCAGGCGGCGCTTTGGTGTTGACCTGGTGTGGCTGCTGGTGGCCACGGCCTGCCCGGTGGCGTGATCGAGTGCAGCCGGTGGCCTGCGCCAGCGATGGCCGGGCGGGTTGCTTGCTGGTGCTGGTGCTGGCGCTGCTGTGCGGTGCGGTGGCAAAGGTTGCAGGGCCACGGCCACGGCCACGGGCAAGGGCAAGGGCAAGGGCAAGGGCAAGGGCAAGGGCACGGCCACGGCCACGGGCAAGGGCAAGGGCACGGCCACGGCCACGGCCACGGGCAAGGGCAAGGGCAAGGGCACGGCCACGGCCACGGGCAAGGGCAAGGGCAAGGGCACGGCCACGGCCACGGGCAAGGGCAAGGGCACGGCCACGGCCACGGGCAAGGGCAAGGGCAAGGGCACGGCCACGGCCACGGCCACGGGCAAGGGCAAGGGCAAGGGCACGGCCACGGCCACGGGCAAGGGCAAGGGCAAGGGCACGGCCACGGCCACGGGCAAGGGCAAGGGCAAGGGCAAGGGCACGGCCACGGCCACGGGCAAGGGCAAGGGCAAGGGCAAGGGCACGGCCACGGCCACGGCCACGGGCAAGGGCAAGGGCAAGGGCACGGCCACGGCCACGGGCAAGGGCAAGGGCAAGGGCAAGGGCACGGCCACGGCCACGGGCAAGGGCAAGGGCAAGGGCAAGGGCAAGGGCAAGGGCAAGGGCAAGGGCACGGCCACGGCCACGGGCAAGGCACAGGCGCAGGCACAGGCACAGGCACAGGCGGGCAAGACCCCGGCCTGTATCAGGCGGGCGCTGTGTGGTGTTGACCTGGTGCGGCTGCTGGTGGTCACGGCTTGCCCTGTGGCGTGATCGAGTGCAGCCGGTGGCCTGCGCCAGTGATGGCCGGGCGGGTTGTTTGCTGGTGCGGCTGCTGATGGCCACGGCCTGCCCGGTGGCGCGATCCAGTGCAGCCGGTGCCCTGCGCCAGCGATGACCTGACGTTTCGACCTACAATTTTTATATGTCACGTAAACCAACAAAAAACCAATGTTGTCACTGCGTTACTGATTGGAGAATGACCATGTACCTCTACACAGACGGGGGCTTGCAAAACGTGCGGCTTGTCAACGGCTACCGGGTGCAAAAAACACCCTATGGGCAAGCGGTGGCGATTGATGACCTGGAAGGCTTGACGCAAACCATTTGCACAGCCCTGACCAAGAAACCATCCAAGCTGACCGGGGCCGAATTCCGTTACCTGCGAAACGGTCTGATGTTGTCCCAGCCCAGCCTAGGGCAAATGCTGGGTGTGAGTGGGCAGGCTGTGGCCCTGTGGGAGAAAACCGGGCGGGTGCCCAAAATGGCAGACGCCATGATTCGCCTGTTCTACACGGCCCATACCAACGGACACGAACAGGTCAAAAACATTGTGACGGCCTTGAACGAATCTGAACGCTTCACCGTGACCCTGAGCGAGACGGCCAAAGGCTGGCAGGCCAGTACAGAGGCCACGGCCAAACCTGCACGAACCACCACACGCACCACGCCACGGGCCAAACGCGCCCCCCTTGCAGCCTGACCCCGTGGTTCACGGCAACCCCTGCAACAAACCGCCCACGGGCGGTTTTTGACCGTCTGTGGCTGGTGCTGGCGCTGCTGTCCGGTGCGGAGGCATGGGCACAGGCACGGGCGGGCAAGACCCCGGCCCCGGATCAGGCGGGCGCTGTGGTGTTGACTTGGTGCGGTTCACTGGTGGCCATGGCCTGCCCGGTGGCGTGATCGATTGCAGGCGGTGGCCTGCGCCAGCGATGGCCGGGCGGGTTGCTTGCTGCGATGCCTTCGCCTGCCCTGGTGGCCTTGACACCCACGCCCCAGCCCGTGACATAATCGCGTCAACCCCTGACCGGGGCCGGTGCTATCAACACCAATCCGAAGCGGTTGACCTCCCCGAAGCGAGGTTTTTTCACGCCCCAAATTTAAGGTTTTGGACGTGGGGAGGGCCTACCCGCAAGGATGGCCGCACCGCTTCGGAGGTGTTGATATACCCCACGTCCATCCGTCTGGTCTATCAAGTCAGAGGATGGTTTTTGTAACTCCCGAAGGAGCCAAAGCCATGAAATCACCCTTTAAGGGTTTAGACCCCAGCGTTTGTTTTGTCCCCGTGCATTTGCCTATAGGCCGTGACGGCTACCCTGTTGCCACGAATGGCAAAGGCGGCAAATCAAATGCACATCGTTTGTCGTACCGTTTGTTTTGTGGCCAAACCCCGCCCGCGTTATTTGTTTTGCACATTTGCGGCAATGCAGGGTGCATCAACCCGCACCATTTGTACCTTGGCGATGCGGCACAGAATGCCAAGGACAGAGAGGCGCACGGAAAAACTGCGAGGGGCCAAGGCCTGCCACAAACAAAGCTGACCGAAGGCGACATTCAGGCGATTCGCAAGAGTGCTGATCGAGTAACCGATCTGGCCTTGCAGTACAAAATAAGTAAAAGCCACGTTTCAAACATACGGGCCGGGCGAGTCCGAACCCACACAAGCAAGTGCGGCATTGAAACAGGGAGTAAACCATGACACCCAACGTCATTCACCTGACCCGCCGACCCAGCACGGCAACACCCACCAACACCCCGCACGACCTGGCCACGATGGCAGCGCACCAAGAGGCAGAAAACGCCCTGGCCATGGCGCTGCACTACCTGCGATCCAGTGCGGGCAACATCCCCGGCGCTACCCGCAAAGCGGTGCAGGCATTGGGGGCACTGAACCGCCTGAACAAGCCCACCAACACGCCCGCACCTGTTGGCGCTGGTGCCTGTGCGCTTGCATCGTTGGAGGGGTGAACCATGCAGCAAATCAACGAAACGCGCTACGCCCTTTCCAAGCAACTCCCCGATATTCGTTTACGTGGGCTTATTGCAGTAACCGCATACGGTGAACTGGTGCTCAGTGCAACCGAATCCAAGGCGGTGGCCAAAGCAATTGAACGCACGCTTGCCAAGCGTTTGACCAAATTAGAAGGCGGTGCAGCATGACCAAAAAAAGCATTCAACGGGCAGACATTCAACCAGACATGCGGGACCGTTCTGATGTTGCAGGTGTGTTGCACCTGCTTTGGGAAAAGTCACGTTACACGCTGACAGATGGTGAACTTGCAGGTTTAGCAAATGCAACTTCAGTTGTGTCCGACACCCTTGAACAGTTGTCCACCATGCTGTTGGAAATTGGCTGCGTCGATGGCGCTGCGAGTAGTTCGCCCGATGCCAAACACGGATGTATCACCGATGCGTCAACGGTGCTTTTTCCCCTTGCTGAATGGCTGAGTGCTCAGGCCGCATTACTGCAAGTGGCTGACCATGCAACCGCGATGCTGTTGCAGCCCAGCGTTTACAGGAAGGGCCAGCCATGACCACCATTGAACTGATGGGAACCAAAGAAATCGCCCGCCTGCTGGGTGTGTCACAGGGTCATTGTGTTGGCCGAATCATCAAGCGGCCCGATTTTCCCAAGCCGGTTATCAACCTGTCCCAGCGCCTTCGCAAATGGCGCAAAGATGAGGTTTACGCCTATGTGGGTCTTTGCAAGAAGCCACGCGCTTGAAGGGACCAGCCATGACCACCAAGACCAAGGACCAAGACCCTACGGCGGCTGTCATAGAGGCCCACATTGTGGCCATTGGCGAACCATCGAACCCGCACAGTGCAAGGCGGGCCGAACTGGCGAGGCGCTTATTGGCTGACCCGGACATGTACCGGGTTTGGCGTGAACTGCGAAAACAGGACGTCAACCCCTTGTCGTTTTTGAGTTGGGTTCACAACGCATTCGATTACGCTTATTTTGAGGCGGTGCGCCAAAGCCCGAGCGAATCCGGCAACCAACTGGACAAGATTGAACGGCTGTTGTCCGACCTGAAAACCGAGATCGAGCAAAGCCCCCTACCAAGGAATCAGGCACCGGCCCTGATGGGCATAGATCACCCCAGCCTGCCCCCTGTTGAGTTGTCTATTGGCTGGCACGGCATGAACCCTGCACATGATTGGATTGGCTACCCGATCAGCATACACGGCGTTTTGTCGGTGGCATTGGGGATGCTTGCAAAACACCGAGAGCGCGAACCGCTGCGACTGGTGGCAAGGCAAAGGGGCCGGGGTGAAAACGTGGAAATTGTGAGTTTTGTACGGCACATGGCCTGGCAGTGCGAACGCCACACGGGCAAGGCTTTAGCCGGTTCCCTGGCCCATGTGGCCAATGCAATTTATGACCAGGCGAACCCGCTAGACAAAGAAGCGGCCCGGGGAATGATTCAAAAGTCCCCGGCGGCTTTACGCCCAAGACCGAACAAAAAAGGGGGGGCTTAAGACGGCACAAATGAAGCCTTAAGCCCCCCTGTAAATCACGTTGAACCTCAGAAGATCAGGCCAGAGCGCACCACCCCGGACGTTCAAACCCTTCAAAGGATCAACATGCAAACCACCCGCCAAAGCGCCCCGGCTTTGACCCCGCCCGCCCTGACGATGAAGCTTTTACGCCTGCATGGTGTGGAAGAACGAACCGCGCTGAAAAAAAGCGCCATTTATGCGGCCATGGCAAACAAGGACGATCCTTTTCCCGCCCCTGTTCGCATTGGTGCCCGCGCTGTGGCCTGGCATGAATCTGAGGTTACGGCCTGGATCGAGAGCCGGGCAAAAACAAAAAGCGAGGGAGTCGAGAAATGACCACCAAGCCAAACCCACGGGGTCAAGCCACGCCCCACCAAGCCAACGCCAACAAACACCCCCTGAACGAATCCAGAAAGCCCACCATGGCGCGAATGAGCAACAACCAAAAAGACACCAAAGGCATTCAGCACATGCACCCCATTGATGAAGCTATGGAGATGGCTTTTCATTTTGGGATTGGCTTTGGTCTGACAGCGGCCCGCGATTGTGGCGAAGCGATTGACGAACTTGCTGGCACAGGCTGGGGCGGTGCTTTGCACGACCCCGCGCCATTGGTGGCGGCTTTCATTGATGGCTGCGTGAAATTCAAGATGCTTGAAATCCCTGACCCTGAGCTTCGCGTTCGTGACTTGCTGGGTGAGTGCGTCAAAACCTGCAAGCGTATTCAGGGTGTTCATTTCCTGAGTGCCAAAACTAAAAACATGACCCCGCCCGGATACCTGGCCGCGATGTTGCGGGCCGGTGTTGATGTGTTTTGCCGTGCTTACCCCTGTTTGTCAAAGTCACAGGGCTGACACCATGAAAGACACCACCAACCCCGCCAAAGACCTGCAAGCCCAACGCCTGCGCTTGCATGGTCTGGATGTGATCGAGGGCAGGCAGGGCGGCACGGCCTTTCAAAAGCTGGTGCTGACCCGTACCACGGCAAGACCCAGCGCCAGCGCCCGGCGCTTACCCATGCGGCGGTGATGCGATGGACAAGCCCACCAACACCCCGCCCCGCTACAACGACACCAAAGGGCAGCGCCTGGCGATCATGAACAGGCTGGCCAGCGGCCCGGCCACGATGGAGCAACTGTTCACCGACTGCAACGCGCCCGATCCACGCAAACGTGTTTCTGAGCTACGCAGACACGGACACCCAATCAAAACCAACAAGACCGACCGCACAAACCCCGATGGTTCAGTGAACCGTGCGGGTGTTTACGTGTTGGACGTTACAGACAACCGGCAATGTGAATTGAACTTCAACCAATGACCCACCACCACACACACGAAACAACCCGGCAAGCCCTGGCGCATATCCCGGCGAACCTGCCCCGCGATGAATGGGCACGGGTAGGAATGGCCATCAAATCCGAATTCCCCGATGAAGGCGGTTTTGATCTGTTTTCCGAATGGTCTGCAACTGCGCCAGACTTCAAGGCCAGCGATTGCCGGACGGCTTGGAAGTCCTTCAAGGCGGGCGGGTCTGTGACCATGGGGTCATTGATCCACCTGGCCAAACAACACGGCTACACCTTGCCCAAAGACGGGCAGGCAGCGGCCAAACCCAGCCCCGAGGCCATGGCCCAACGTCAACGCGAACAGGCCGAAGCACAGGCCAGCGAAGCCGAAGCCCAGCGCCTGCGCCATGAGGGGGCGGCGGTTGCATCCCTGACCGCATGGGAGGCGGGCAGCGATCAAGGCGAATCGCCTTACCTGGTGCGAAAAAGCGTTTTCGGGCACGGCCTGCGCTTTGCCCCTGATGGCGTTTTGATGGTGCCTTTGCGCGATGCGGCGGGCAAGCTGTGGAACGTGCAGGCGATCAGGCCAGACGGCCAAAAACGATTCATGAAGGATGGCCGCAAATCGGGCCTTTGGCACTTGCTGGGTGCGGTGCCTGCCCCGGCTGTTGTAGCTGGCGCTGGTGGCCGCGATGGCGATCAAGCGGGCGAACATGGCCGCGATCAGGGCAGCGAACAACCCAGCGACACCGACCGCGATCAAGCGGCGGCTGTGCGGGTCATGCTGGTGGCTGAGGGTTACGCCACGGCGGCAAGCCTGCACGAGGCCACGGGCTACCCGGTAGCGGTGGCCTTCGATGCGGGCAACCTGGCCAAAGTAGCCCACGCCCTGCGCCAGCTTCACCCCGCTGCGCTGCTGGTGCTGTGTGGTGACGATGACCAAGCCACGTACACCAAGACGGGCAGCAACCCCGGCAAGATCAAAGCCACGGCGGCGGCGGTGGCTGTGCAAGGTGTGGCCATTTTTCCGGCCGATCTGGCCCCGGATCAAAGCGACTTCAACGACATGCACCAAGCCCACGGCCTTGACGCTGTGCGTGACTGTGTGTTGTCTGCGATTGCAGAACACGAACTGGCAGCATTGGCCGCACAGGATGACGCACCCGATGACGCACAGGACGCACCAGACGGGGCCACGCGCCCCACAAACGCGCCCGGCAAGGACAAGCCCACAACACGAAAGAAAAAGCCTTCAAGCGGGGCCGGTGCTGGCGCTGCTGGTGGCGATGGCGGCAACGATGACCACGGCGGCGAAGGCAAAACTAACCGCGCACCTTTTGACCGTTTCCACGTTGATGAATCCGGCGTTTGGTACAACCCGCCAGGGGATGATGGCGCTAGCCCAAAGCGCATATGCAACCCGCTGTATGCCGTGGCCCTGGC
This sequence comes from Limnohabitans sp. 2KL-1, assembly GCF_003063435.1. Classification (GTDB taxonomy): domain Bacteria; phylum Pseudomonadota; class Gammaproteobacteria; order Burkholderiales; family Burkholderiaceae_C; genus Limnohabitans_A. Next base: position 7,388 of record NZ_NESL01000019.1, read on the forward strand.
CCGCGATGACCAAGACCAACAAGCCGGTTTGATGCTGGAATTCGACACAGAGTTTGGGCAGCGGCGGCGGTGGCTGATGCCCCTTGCCATGCTTTCGGGCGATGGGGCCGCATACCGTGCGGCGCTGCTGAATCAGGGCTTTAAGACGCCTATGAACTCGACCGTTCGCCAGCTATTGAATCAGTACCTCAACGAGCGAAAGCCAACCGAACAAATCCGACATACCCCCCGGGTTGGCTGGCATGGCCGCTGCTATGTGTTGCCCGATGAAGTCATAGGCGACAACGGCGATGGCGACAAGTACATTTTTTACACCGAGGGGGCGCAAGAATCCCGGTTCAATCAACGGGGCAAGCTGGATGCATGGATCAGCAACGTTGCAGCATTGGCCAATCAAAACACCCGGCTGACTTTCGCAATGTCTGTGAGCTTTGCGGCCCCCCTGCTGGCATGGCTGGCAGGTCAACCGGGCGGCGGCTTTCACTTTGTCGGTGCCACGTCAACCGGCAAGACCACGGGCTTTTTGATGGCCGCATCAATCTGGGGCGTTGGTGCCGAACAACACCCGAAGTCATACCTTCAAAAATGGAAGGCCACGGGCAACGGCTTGGAGTTTTTGGCAGAACACCATTCAGACGCGCCCTTGATCCTGGATGAATTGGGTCAACTGGATGAAAACGAAATCGGCAAGGCGATTTACATGCTGGCAGACGGGCAGGGCAAGAACCGAGGCAAGGGGGCCGGTGGGCTACGCGCAAAGCCCACATGGAGATCGCTGTTCTTGTCAACGGGCGAGGTGACAGCCGCACAGGCCATGTCGATGACGGGCAGGAAAGAAAAGGGCGGGCAAGAAATCCGGATGATCCCGATTCCGACCGAGGTTAGCGAGGGTTCGGCTGTGGAGCATTACCACCACTGCGAAACCGGCCATGAATTTTCAAACCACATCAAAGAGCAATGCGTGAAGCACTACGGACGGGCGGGCCGCGCATGGCTGGAACACCTGGCGCAAAACACCGAAGGCATGAGCGCACGGCTAAAAACGGACGTGGAGGCCATGGAAGCCCGCCTAATGCCTGCTGGTGCTGTTGGACCTGTCAAACGTGCCGTGAGGCGCTTTGCTTTGGCCGCTGTGGGCGGTGAGTGGGCAACCCGTGCGGGCCTGACCGGCTGGCCTGAGGGCTGGCCAGAACAGGCGGCAAAGGCTTGCATTCAAGCATGGATAGGCCAGCGAGGCGGGGCAGGATCGAGCGAGGTTACAACCATCCTGCGACAAGTGCGGGCATTCATTGAAACCTCAGGTGAAGGGCAGTTTGTGGACTGGCACAGGGCGTATGACGACAAACGCGCCAAAGCCATTATTCGATCTGGTTTCCGTTTGTGGGTGTCTGCTGATGGCAGGCCCGTGAAGTCAACCAAGGACCACCAAAGCGTTTACGGTGATGAGGCGGTGGCCAAGATCGATTACACAGACACATCGTTTGAATACTACGTGTTGCCCGAGGCATTCAGGGCCAATGCTTGCCAAGGGCTAGACCATGACACGGTTTGCAAAGTGTTGGTGGACCATGGCTGTATGGAGCGAAGCAAGGACCGCTACACCTATAAAGCCCGTTTACCTGGTGCTGGTGCCCCTGTGTCTTGCTACAAGATCACATCCAAGCTGTTGACGTTGGACCTGTGACCTGTGCGCCCGCCCTGCTATGCGGCCCCGGTGAAGGGGGCCGGGCAGGGCTTTTCTTCGCGGCACGTTTGCTGTGTTCGGGGGTCTTGCACCATGGATGGCAGACACCAAAGCCCACCATTGGCCAGCCCACGGCGCACCCGGGCCGGGCGGCTTCGCTGCTGACCTGGTGCCCCTTGCCCAATGCCATGCATAAGCATTGGCCCTGCACGGTTGCCGGTGGCCACGGTGCCCACGGTGCCCGGCCCCTTGCCCGGTGTTGGGTTGCAGGCCGGGGTTAATTCGATGGGTTGCCCGCCGATAAGGGGGGCTGGCAGGGGTGCCCTTCGCGCTGCAAATCGTTATTCAAGGGTCTTGCACCATGCAAGGGATACAACAAATCCCGCCATTGGCCGAACCACTTGCACCATATTTCAGGCGATGCCCGGCCCTAATTGCTGGACTTCTATGGATGCAAATGTGATTCCCGTTTTTCTTGGTTGACAGGGCTTCGCGGTGCGGCGGTGTTTTGAGCGACCGCCAGAAAAAAACCCGTAAATCATCAAAAAACTGTGCTTTTACGCCAATATTTGACATTAGTTGACGGTTTTTAGATTTTTAGCGTACCGCTGTTCCGGCGAGTGTTCCCGTTGCCGATGCCTTGGAAGCCCCTGTTTATGCGGTGTTCCCGTTGTTCCCGTTGTTCCCGTTGCATTTTTTGGGCTAGGGACTTTGCAACGCAAAACAGGCCGAAAATGTGCCCCCAAATTGCAGGGCCGGGCGGCTTCGCTGGTGGCCTGCTGACCCGGTGCCCTTGCTGGCGCTGCTGGCCCGGCACGGTTGCCGGTGCCCACGGTGCCAGGCCCTTCGCCTGGTGCCGTGTTGCAAGCCGGGCCGGTGCCCTGACTGGTGGCCATGGGGGAGGGGGGGTTCAAAACTCTGAGGGCACAGGCGCCTAAACCGACTGGTTCCCTTCGCTCGCAAAACCGCGTTATCGATAGGGGGGAGGGGTCAAGGCAATGCCCACCCGATCCAGTCCGGCCCGGCCCGGATCAGGCGGCGCTGCGGTGTTGACCTGGTGCGGCTGCTGGTGGCCATGGCCTGCCCCTGTGGCGTGATTCAGTGCCCCACGGTGCCCGGCCCTTCGCCTGGTGCCGTGTTGCAAGCCGGGCCGGTTCCTTCAATGGTGGCCATGGGTAGGGGGGAGGTTAAAACTCTGAGCGATCACCCCGGAAACCGAACGGTTCCCCAAATTTTTGCGCGTGAGGGTTTTGGAGGGGGGGGTACTCCCTGCAAGGTGCCCGGCGATTCTGTCCGGCCCGGATCAGGCGGCGCTGTGCGGTGTTGACCTGGTGCGGCTGTTGGTGGCCACGGCCTGCCCGGTGGCGTGATCCAGTGCCCACGGTGCCCGGCCCTTCGCCTGGTGCTGTGTTGCAAGCCGGGCCGGTGGCTTCACTGGTGGCCATGGGCGGGGTCCGTCGGTTTCCCTGGTTGATAATCGGTTTCGACTTGAAAATCAGGTTAAAAAAATGTGGTGTGTTTTCTGGTGCTGAACTGGTCTGATGGCGAAACCCTAATGAAGCCCAAAAAGGGGGGTAGCAAAGACCAAACCGGGGAACAAATCGGGGAACAAAATTGGATGAACGAAGCTGAAAACTACTGTTTATGCGGGTTTCAAGAGATCATTCAAGTGACCCCAGCCCCATATGCAAGTTCAAGGGCGTTCGCTGGCTTCCAGTGAACGCCCTTTTTCATTGGGTGCGCCCAGCATGGGCGCACACCTGCGGGTGCAAGTCCCGCTGCGAGCTGGTCACAGTGAGCAAAGCGAAGCGCAACTGCGTGAGGGTGACCGAGCGTGGGAAGGAAGCGTGGAGCGTAAATCGTGAGCCGATGAACAAGAACCGCATAGAAGGCGTTGCCAAGCAGGGCGAGCAGGCCCATTACTGCAAAGCTCTTGTGACCAAGGCGAGGTGG
>NZ_NESL01000002.1 GCF_003063435.1 Limnohabitans sp. 2KL-1
GTACTTTGATCGGCTGGGGGTGCCAAGGCTGTCCTGACCTCAAGCGCTCGAACCGCCCGGTGCGGACCCGCATGCCGGGTGGTGTGGCAGGGGTGCCTCCCATCAGGGAGGCCCCCTATGCCGATGGGGGTTGGGAGAAATGGGCAGCGTTTGGCGACGGTGTCGGTCACTCAAACACTCTAACTTTTCAGGGAAAAAGGCTCAGCTTGGCCTTTGGGGCGCATCCGCACCTTTGGTGACCGGATGCCCATTTTCCCAAGTCACCACGTACTGTCCGAGTTTTTGTTTTTTTTCCAGATTTTTGGAAACAGCATCTTGCAGTGCTTTGAGCATTGTCAGTGCTTGTGGGCTGGGCGTGGTGGATGTGATGATCATGGACGGGCTTTCTGCAGGAGTGCTTGGTAATGTTCCGGATGAACGATGTTACGCAATTTACCTTCTTGGTCAAATACAAGTTCGGGCACTGGCCCCGCATTGAGATAGCAACGACAGGTATCGGTTTGTGTGCTGAACAGGTCGAGCAAGTTGGTCAAACTTCGCGCAAATCTGCGTTCGATGTCTTCAGATGGAATGTTGTGACCTCCATGTGCAACGCGTTCCGCCACACGCCATTTCGACATTTCCATGCTGGGTAAAGCGAGGTAAATCAATTCCACTCGCCATTCATCCGCCTTGAGTCGGTGAATGAGCTTCAGGTAGCTACGACCAGCAAGAGTTGTTTCAAATGCAAAATCCTCTCGCATTTGAATGCTGGCTTCAATTTCTTTCAGGAAGAGCCTGCTGGCGGCGAGTAATTACCGTTCAGGAGCGAGGGGCGATAAACCGGCTGCAATCAAGTCAGCATTGACGAAGCGTGAACAATGCGCCACTTGAGGCAGGTATTCCAACGCGAAGGTTGTTTTTCCAGCCCCATTCTGACCCGCAATGATCCAGCAAGTCGGCATCAGCTTAAGCGGCTGCGGTGCCGCGCAATCTGAATCCGCACCTGCGCAGGCGCTGTGCCGCCCAAGGTGTTGCGGGCGTTCAAAGACCCTTGCAGGCTGAGCGGCCCAAACACATCGGCTTCGATGCGGTTGTCGAACTTTTGCAGGGTTTCGAGTGGCAGCTCTGACAAGTCCACGCCCAAGCCTTGCGCGGTCTTGACCGCATGGGCCACCACCTCGTGCGCATCGCGGAAGGGCAGGCCTTTCTTGACGAGGTAGTCGGCCAGGTCCGTGGCGGTGGCGTAGCCCTTCTTCACGGCCGCTTCCATGGCGGAGGCGTTCACTGTGATGCCGCCTTCTTTTTTGCCAGTGGCCGGGTTGACCTGGCCGCCCACCATTTCGCTGAAGATGCGCAGGGTGTCTTTGAGCGTGTCCACTGTGTCGAACAGTGGCTCTTTGTCTTCCTGGTTGTCTTTGTTGTAGGCCAGGGGCTGGCCCTTCATCAGGGTGATCAGGCCCATCAGGTGGCCGACCACGCGGCCGGTTTTACCGCGTGCCAGCTCGGGCACATCGGGGTTTTTCTTCTGCGGCATGATGGACGAGCCGGTGGTGAAGCGGTCGGCAATGCGCACAAAGCCGAAGTTCTGGCTCATCCACAAAATTAATTCTTCCGAGAAACGGCTGATGTGCACCATGCAAAGAGAAGCGGCTGCAGTGAACTCAATCGCGAAGTCGCGGTCGCTCACGCCGTCCAGGCTGTTTTGGCAGACTTGTGGGTTCCCTGCTTCGTCGACCATGCCCAGCGTGCGGGCCACGCGCTCGCGATCCAGCGGGTAGGTGGTGCCGGCCAAGGCAGCGCTGCCCAGCGGCAGGCGGTTGGTGCGGCGGCGCACGTCGCTCATGCGCTCGGCATCGCGGCTGAACATTTCCACATAGGCCAGCAGGTGGTGCGCAAAGCTCACCGGTTGCGCCACTTGCAGGTGGGTGAAACCGGGCAGGATGACCTCGACGTTTTGCTCGGCCACATCGACCAGCGACTTTTGCAGGTCGACCAACAGGTCGATGATCAGGTCCATCTCGCTGCGCAGCCACAGGCGCACGTCGGTGGCCACTTGGTCGTTGCGGCTGCGCCCGGTGTGCAGGCGCTTGCCCGCATCGCCCACCAGCTGGGTCAGGCGCGCTTCGATGTTGAGGTGCACGTCTTCCAGGTCCAGTTTCCATTCAAAAGCGCCGGACTCGATTTCTTGCGTGATCTGCGCCATGCCGCGCTGGATGTCGGCCAGGTCGCTGGCACCGATGATGTTTTGCGCGGCCAGCATCTCGGCGTGGGCCAGGCTGCCGGTGATGTCGGCTTGCCACAGGCGCTTGTCAAAGAACACGCTGGCGGTGTAGCGCTTGACCAACTCGCTCATGGGTTCAGAAAAGAGCGCGGACCAGGCTTGGGATTTTTTGTCGAGTTGGTTTGTCATAGGTGGGGGATTTTATCGGGCGCAGGCACCTTGGCCTGGCGTGGGCGTCGGATTCGCGCTTTGAGGACGATGGTTGATTCAAAAAAATTAACGTTGCGCCGCTGCCCGGTAGACCGCGTTCCGGTCGCGTTTGCCCACGGCGATCACCAGCACCAGAACTTGCTGGTCGCGTACCTCATAGACCAGCCGGTATCCGACGCTGCGCAGTTTGATTTTGTAGCGGTCGGGGTGGCCGCTGAGTTGGGATGCGGGCACGCGAGGTGCTTGCAGTCGTTCAGCCAGTTTCTTTTTCAGTTGTGTCCGAATGGCACCATCCAGCCGCTGCCATTCGTCCAGTGCCTCCTCCAGAAAAGCCAGCTCAAAGCTCATCAAGCTTGACCTTCACCACTTTTTGCCTTTTGCGGGCGTCGGCGATGGCGTTGAGCTCCATGTCTTCCAGCTGCGCCATCATGCTTTCGAACCATGCGGCTGGCACGCAATAAAAGGCAGGCTCGTTACGGTTGAGGATGGCCACCGGAAAGCCATCCCCTGCAGCCACCGTGCCCATAGGGTTGCGCTTGAGCTCCGATATGCTGGCAGCCGTTTCGGACAAAATTTGATGGGTCATGAACTGATCCGAGTGCTTTTAAAGGTACTCATATTAACGTGAAAGAACAACAACTGCAGACAAGCCTGTGCCTGGCCTCGGCGAAGGCCAGCGCCGTTGACCGCCACGTGTTCTGATCAGATTGGCCTGGTTATGAATTCGTGTTTGACCAACATTTGTATCCACCGTGGCGCATTTCGCGCCACCATCAAGGCTTCGTAGTCCACCGCCTTGTCAACGTAATGCGTCTTTTTGCTCAGCATCGCGTAAATCGTGCGCAGCATCTTGTGCCCCAGTGCCACGATCGAGCGCTTATGCCCCTTGCGCACCTTCAGCGCCTGGAACTTGTCCTTGAGCGCACAGCGACTTCGCCCTGCAGCCTGTGCAAATTCGCACAGCAACCGCCTGACCCAAGCGTTTCCCTTGCGAATCTTGCCGCTTTGGCGCTTGCCCGCCGATTCGTTGTTGCCCGGGCACATGCCCACCCACGAGGCTAACTTTTGGGCGCTGCCAAAGACGCTCATGTCATCCCCAATTTCCACCACCAGCATCGCAGCCCCCATCAAGTCAATGCCCGGCAGGGTCTGCAGCAGTCGCAAAGGCGCTGTGTATCCTGCTTCATCCAAGCATCGCAACAACTCCTGGTCAAAGCGGGCCATGCGTTGCTCCAACTCCTCAATGTGCGCCATGATTTCAGCCAGCACAAACCTGTGCGCAGCCGTCAGCTCTTCAGCCTGCAAAGCCTCAAATATCTCCTCACGGCTCGCTTTAAGGCGCTTGCTGGCCAGGTTGAGGATGTCGGGGATGCTTTTTTGCGCAATGATGGCCTTGACCATGGCACGCGCAGACTGCCCGTGCAGGTCCGACACCACCACGCCTAAGCGCACACCCGCATCTGCCAGGAGTTTGTGCAAGCGGTTTTTCTCGCTCGCCAGCATCCCACCGAGCTTTTGCCGCTGGCGTGCAATGTGGCGCAGGCTGCGCAAGTCAGCCTTGGCGATAAAGGACGCACGCAGCAGCCCCGCACGCGCCAGTGAGGCCAGCCACTGCGCATCGGCCACATCCGTCTTGCGACCGGGAACCATTTTGACGTGGCGGGCGTTGACCACCCAAGCGATGATGCCGACCGCTTCCAACGCCGCATACGGACTCTTCCAGTAAATGCCCGTGCTCTCCATGACCACGACTTGCGGGTTGAGGCTACGCACCCACTCGGCCAGCGCTTGGCGGTCGCGTTTGAAGCCGCCAAACTCGCGCCGATCGTGCGTGACGCAGCCGTCAGCGTGCTCAATGATGGCGCAGCCGGTAATTTTTGCTTGGTGTACATCCAAACCAATGACACGTTCGTACATAGGACCAATGTCCATCGAGAACCTCCATTCGATGAGTAAACTTCAACGTTGGAGGAGCCGGGGTACCTCACCGAGAGGGCTTGTCTGAGCTTTGTGCTCAGCAGCTCTTTTTAACGTCAGATCTCATCGGGTAACCGATGGAGTCAATTCGGGGTACGAGTCGGTGATGGCGTGCCAAGTTAGCTATCGGGGTTGTGGTCCCCAAAAAAGTTTCTCGGCATCTACCCTTGGCTCCTCCACCCTCAAGTTTCTTTCATCATTCGGGGCGTCGCTCTGGATTCATGACAGTTAGCTTCAAAGTCGCTGGCCACGAAATAGCCGCGCACGCGGCTGTAGGCGTTGTAAAACAGCTGTCGGTTCAGCCACTCAAAATCCATGGCCAGCGCAACGGCCTGGCGCACCCGAACGTCCTTGAATTGGTCGCGCCGCAGGTTGAACAAAAAGCCCTGAAAGTCCCCCGCGTTGCCATGCGGCAACTCGGCCTTGATCAGCTCGCCGCGCTCAAAGGCACGACCGGTGAAGGCCCGGGCCCACTCGCGGGCGATGAAAGACTGCATGTAATCGAACTCGCCCGCCTTGAAGGCTTCGAGCTGCGCAGTGCTGTCCTTATAAATCTTGTAGGTGATGCGGTCAAAATTGAACAAGCCTTTGCGCACGTTCAGGTCTTTGGCCCAATAAGCCGGGTCGCGCTCGTAAGTGATGTCCTTGCCAAACTGCACCCGGCCCATGCGGTAAGGCCCCGAGGCGATGGGCATGTCCATGACCATCTGATCGAACGGCTTGTAGTTTTTACCCTCCAGCCCCCATTTCTGGCTGAACACCGGCAAGCTGCCCACAATCAAAGGCAACTCGCTGTTGGGCCGCACAAAATCAAAACGGATGCTGCGTTCGCCCAGGACCGAGGCACCTTTGACCTCGCCAAAATAAGTGCGGTACTGGGGTGCGGCCTGCTTGCTGGTCAGGCGCTCAAAGGAATGGCGCACATCACTGGCCAACACCGGGTCACCATTGTGGAAACGGGCTTGCGGGTGGATCTGGAAAGTCACCGACATGCGGTCGTTGGCCACCGTCACATCGGAAGCCAGCAAGCCGTAAGCCGTGGTCGGCTCGTCCATGTTGCTCACCAACAAGGTGTCGAACATCATGGCCAGCATGGCCGGGGGCGCACTGCCCTTGAGCGTGAACGGGTTGTATTTGTCGAAGTTGGACTGACGGGTGGGCGGCACCAGCACAATCTCGCCGCCTTTGGGCGCGGCCGGGTTCACATAAGAGAAATGGGTGAATCCAGCCGGATAGCGGATGTCGCCAAACTGTGCATAAGCGTGGGCAGCCCAGGCGGAGCCCGACATGCAGAGCCAAAAGGCCAAGCAGCAGTGTGTCCAGAAAAAGGCCATGGGTCTTCGCATGCGACAATTCTGCCCACATTTTCCAGGAGTTGAAGACATGACTACAAAAACAGGATTTCTGTCGGGCAAAAAGCTGCTGATCACCGGCGTGCTGTCCAACCGCTCGATCGCTTATGGCATCGCCAAGGCCTGTCACGCTCAAGGTGCCGAGCTGGCCTTCAGCTACGTGGGTGAGCGCTTCAAGGACCGCATCACCGAATTCGCGGCCGATTTTGACTCCAAGCTGATTTTCGATTGCGACGTGGGCAGCGACGAGCAGATTGAAAAGCTCTTCACCGACCTGTCGGCCACCTGGCCCAAGTTTGACGGTTTTGTGCACGCCATCGGCTACGCCCCGCGCGAAGCGATTGCCGGCGATTTTCTGGACGGTTTGTCGCGCGAGGGCTTCAAGATCGCCCACGACATCAGCGCCTACAGCTTCCCCGCCATGGCCAAAGCGGCCTTGCCTTACCTGAACGACAAGGCGTCCGTGCTGACCCTGACGTATCTGGGCGCGATCCGCACGGTGCCCAACTACAACACCATGGGCCTGGCCAAGGCGAGTCTGGAGGCATCGGTGCGTTACCTGGCCGAGTCGCTGGGCAGCCAGAACCGGGGTCTGCGTGCCAACGGCATTTCGGCTGGCCCCATCAAGACGCTGGCGGCCAGCGGCATCAAGGGCTTTGGCAAGATTTTGTCGGTGGTGGCCGAAGCCTCGCCGATTCGCCGCAACGTGACCATTGAGGACGTGGGCAATGTGGCCGCGTTCATGCTGAGCGACTTGGCTGCCGGTGTGACCGCTGAAATCACTTATGTGGACGGTGGTTTCAGCCAGGTGGTGGGTGGCATTGCGGAGCCATCGGCAGCGGCTTGATGCCTGTTCAGGGACTGCGCTTTATAAGGCCTGGTCCCTGCTTTTTCACACACCGCCTGAGGCAAGGCGGGCGCTGCCCGGGCTCATCACTCGCTTCGCTCGCCAAATCGCCCGGTTCAGCGCCCACCTCACCTCAGGCTGAGTGGTTGTTCTTGGGGCCATAGGCCAGGTGAACGTGGCAGGACTGCTCGAACGCACGGACTGTTTCAACCATCAGCGGTTGGCCACTGGCCATAGATAGTGGGATAGAACAAACATCTCCTGGAATTGAAAAAAGCGGCAAAAGCCGCTTTTTTCAATGCTCCCCCGCAGGTGAGTTGGGGCCCTGTGCGGGGGCGATGTGGCAAAGCGAAGCGCCTCTGAGCCCCTGCACAGGGCCCCAACTCACCTGCCCTCCCCTCGGCCCCAAAGACCCAAGAGGCAAAAACCCACCGCAAATGCCTTAAGCCTTCACGCAATCCGCAAAGTACCGCTTCTTGCCATCGTCGTCTTTGATTTCCACCAAACCGTGGATATCGGTCTCAAAGCCAGGACACTTTTCGTTGAACTCGCGGGCGAACTTGAGGTAGTCCACGATCTTCTTGTTGAAGACTTCGCCGGGAATCAACAACGGAATACCCGGTGGGTAAGGCGTGACCAGGCCCACGGTGATGCGGCCTTCCAGGTGGTCGATTTCAACCCGCTCAGTCTTGCGCTGGGCAATGTGGGCGTAGGCATCTGAAGGGCGCATGGCAGGTGCCAGGTCCGACAAATACATCTCAGTGGTCAGGCGGGCGATGTCGTACTTAGCGTACATCTCGTGCACATGCTGGCAAAGATCGCGCAGGCCCATGCGCTCGTAGCGCGGGTGCTTCTGGCAGAACTCCGGCATGATTTTCCACATCGGCTGGTTCTTGGCGTATTCGTCCTTGAACTGCTGCAAAGCCGTGAGCAAGGTGTTCCAGCGGCCCTTGGTGATGCCGATGGTGAACATGATGAAGAAGCTGTAAAGGCCCGTCTTCTCCACCACCACGCCATGCTCAGTCAAGAACTTGCTGACGATAGACGCCGGGATGCCGGTCTTGTCGAACTTGCCATCCAGGTTCAGGCCAGGCGTCACGATGGTGGACTTGATGGGGTCCAGCATGTTGAAGCCGTCGGCCAGCTGTTGGCCAAAGCCATGCCACTTGCTGGCCTTCTTGCGGGGGTCGTTGCGCAAGATCCAGTCGTCCGCTCGGCCAATGCCTTCTTCGGCAAACTTTTCAGGGCCCCAGACCTTGAACCACCAGTCTTTGCCGTAATCGTCGTCCACCTTGCGCATGGCGCGGCGAAAATCCAGCGCTTCGGCAATGCTCTCTTCGACCAATGCGGTGCCACCGGGTGGCTCCATCATGGCCGCGGCCACGTCGCAGCTGGCAATGATGCTGTACTGCGGCGATGTCGAGGTGTGCATCAGATACGCCTCGTTGAACAACGGGCGGTCGAGCTTGGTGTTTTGCGCGTCTTGCACCAGCACATGGCTGGCCTGGCTGATACCGGCCAGCAGCTTGTGGATGGACTGCGTGGCATACACCATCGACTCTTTCGGCCGTGCACGCTTTTTGCCCATCGCGTGGTACGGACCATAAAACGGGTGGAAGGCTGCATGGGGCAGCCAGGCCTCGTCAAAGTGCAGGTTTTCCACATAACCATCGAGCATGCTCTTGATGGTTTCGGTGTTGTAGAGCACGCCGTCGTAGGTGGACTGCGTGAGTGTCATCACGCGGGGCTTGACCTTTTTGGGGTCCACGCCCTTGAGCAAGGGGTTGGCTTTGATCTTGGCCATGATGGCCGCAGGCTCAAACTCGCTCTTGGGGATGGGGCCGATGATGCCGAAATGGTTGCGCGTGGGCTTCATGAACACGGGCACTGCGCCGGTCATGATGATCGCGTGCAAGATCGACTTGTGGCAGTTGCGGTCCACCACCACCACGTCACCCGGGGCCACCGTGTGGTGCCAGACGATCTTGTTGGAGGTGCTGGTGCCGTTGGTCACAAAGAAGCAATGGTCGGCATTGAAGATGCGGGCGGCATTGCGCTCGCTCTCGCCAATGGCGCCGTTGTGGTCCAGCAACTGGCCCAATTCTTCCACCGCATTGCACACGTCGGCACGCAGCATGTTCTCGCCGTAAAACTGGTGGTACATCTGGCCCACCGGGCTCTTGAGAAAAGCCACACCGCCAGAGTGACCGGGGCAGTGCCACGAATACGAGCCATCTTCGGCGTAGTCGAGCAAGGCCTTGAAGAACGGTGGTTGCACGCCTTCTAAATAGCTTTTGGCTTCGCGGATGATGTGACGCGCCACAAACTCGGGCGTGTCTTCAAACATGTGGATAAAACCGTGCAGCTCGCGCAGGATGTCGTTGGGCAAATGGCGCGATGTTTTGGTCTCGCCATAGATGTAAATCGGTACATCGGCGTTCTTGCGGCGCACTTCGTCAATGAAGGCCCGCAGGTTGATGACGGCCGGGTCCAGATCGGGACCGGGAGAGAACTCTTCGTCGTCAATCGACAAAATGAAGGCGCTGGCGCGGCTTTGCTGCTGCGCAAACTGCGACAGGTCACCGTAACTGGTCACGCCCAGCACCTCAAAGCCTTCGCTCACGATGGCATCGGCCAGCGCACGGATGCCCAGACCGGATGTGTTTTCGGAGCGGTAGTCTTCGTCAATGATGACGATGGGGAAGCGAAATTTCATGGGCTTGCTCAGAGGGATGGGCTAAAGAAAGACAAACAGTCGCGAAGTTTAAGGACAAAACCCACCCACCATGGGCCTGTCACGCAGAATTCACAAAAAAACCAACGTGGCCGCGCCAACAGACAATGCTCAGCATTTGACTATCCGAGTCAAAACAGGCGTTTTACGCTGCTACAATACGACGCTTCGGAGCGGTGGATGAGTGGTTTAAGTCGCACGCCTGGAAAGCGTGTGTGGGTTAATAGCCCACCGCGGGTTCGAATCCCGCCTGCTCCGCCAAAGTTAGTTTTTCAGATGTTCTTAGATGTTCACTGAAGCACAATTAAGGCCCTGTAAGTCATTGATTTATAGGGTCTTTTTCTTTTCCATCGTTCTTTGATGTTCGCCACGGTTCGTGTCTAGCCGTGGAACGTTGGCGGTATTTTTGTCAGGCCACGCGCCAAAGCTGTCCCCACGGATCAGGATACGCGCACCAGATCACTGCTCAATTGCTGCATCAGTTGCCTCGCCTCGCTCAATGCCATGGAAGCCACGGCCTGTGCTGCAGGATGGTTGGACGAACGGGGCCAGATTGCAACATAGTCTGTATCGGGGAACTGCGGGTCTGTCCTTATTGCGACCAATTGTCCCAAAGCCAATTCCGACTTGACAAGCGCGGTAGGCAACACGGCAGCACCTATACCTTTGACGGCCATTTGAATTGATGTACCCAGGGAATTTGAGATCGTCAGCTGGCGAATGTTGTTTTGATGAACGCCAAAAAAGGCGTGAGTACGCGCTGCATTCAAAGTGCCTGGGGCATAAGAGATGATGGGCAACATACTCAGCTCAGCCGCCGAGTAGCTGTAGGACGACAGTGACACCAGCGCAGGCGATGCAACCCAGACCATGCTCAGGCTACACAAGGGCTGCGTTTGAAGTTGCATGGTGGTTTCGAAATGATTGGCCATCAGACAGATGTCAAGTTGGTCACTGGCCAGCAAGTCCAACTTGACGTTGGTGTCCGCTGTCAATATCTCCAAACGGACTTGGGGATGCCGTTCGCGCAATTGGTCGATGATGCCGGGAAGCAGCAGGTGCGCCATGCTGGTCGCCAGCCCAATTTTGACCACGCCTCCCAGCGCTTGGGACGGTCGATGGCGATTGACCATCGCATCATATTGATGAACGATTTCCTGTGCGTCGGTCACGAAGATCTGGCCCGCAGGCGTCAAGCTCACCTCGCGCCCCTGTCGCTCGAAGATTCGAAAACCCAGCTCCTGCTCCACCTGCTGAATGCGGCTGGAAATGGCGGGTTGCGTCAAATGAAGCCGTTCACCCGTGATGCGAAAGTTTTTGTAGTAGGCCAGCCAGACCACTGTCTTCAGGAAGCGGATGTTCATCTCGAGTCGATGGGATGGCCGCAAAGACCTTTATGGGTCGATAAAAACATTTGCTTGGACCCCAACTGTAGCGTGAACTAGCATGAGAACACTTCACTTGCCGAGGTCTACACAGCCCTCGGATTCATTTCATACTAGCACAGAGACCCTCATGAACACCTTGAAAACCAGCTTGGCTCGCCGACTGATGTGCCTCACGGCGGCGCTGATTGCTACAGGCGCAGCCTCACAGGAAAAGCCTTTTCCCAACAAACCCTTCACCATCTTGGCCCCCTACGCCGTAGGGGGAACAGCTGATGTGCTGGCACGCATCGTCGGCGATGTGTTGCGTAAGGAGACTGGGCAACCCGTGATGGTAGATGTTAAGCCTGGCGCTGGCGGCTCCATCGGCGGAAAGCAGGTAGCCCGCTCTGTACCAGACGGCTACACCCTGCTGCTCAACTCCAGTGGCGTAAATTCGGTGGCGCCTGCGGTGTATAGGGACTTCAAGCCAGAAGAGATGCTCTCGCATGTGACCGTTCTGGTCGATGTTCCATTCGTATTTGTGGCCAACAACAATTTTCCCGCCAAAAACCTGCCTGACTTCATCAAGTACGCCAAACAAAAACCGTCAGCTGTACGGGTAGGCAATGCCAGCCTGGGCAGCCACGGCCACCTTACGCAAGTTTTGTTCGACAAAGCGGCCGGCATTGAGCTGAGCTCGGTGCCTTATAAGGGAAGCACGCCCGCCATCACCGATCTTCTGGGGGGGCATGTCGAAGCAGTTATCACGAACGTCGAGGCCCTCAAGCAATTTATCGATGCCAACCGAATAACACCGCTGTTCATCACCAGCAAGGCCCGCTCGTCCGCCTTGCCCCAGGTACCCACAGCAACCGAACTGGGCCTTCCCTTTGAGTCTGTCGCCTGGTTTGGCATCTCGGTCGCCAAGGGCACGCCACCCCAAGTCGTTGCAGCCCTTCACAGCATCTTGGCAAAGGGCTTCGATGACAAGGAGGTGCGAGCCAAGCTGCAACAGGTCGGCATGACGCAAGTACTGTCCACCCCCTCTGACACCACGGCTCGTCTGCAGGCCGAAGGCCGGGTGCTGGTCAAGGTGGCAGAGTCGCTCAACCTGCCTCAAAACTGAACCCGAACGCGAGGACTTCACGCATGCCTACCTATTCTCTCTGGATGTCAGAGCCCCAGTTTGCCTATGTTGAAATCGCCCATACCTGTGGAATCCGTCGGCTCGTGATCGATATTGAGCACGGACTGTTCCCATTGGGCGAGTTGGATAAATTTTTAGCCTTCACCAAGGCCAAGGGTATGCATGTGCTTGCTAAGGTGGCCGGTCCCCAGCCGGAAGCGATTCAACAGGCGTTGGACTGCGGCAGCGACGGCGTGATCATCCCGCACATCATGGACGTACATCAAGCTGCCGAGGTGTGCGCCACAGCCAAATTTCCACCACGCGGCAAACGCAGTTATTTCGGGGGGCGACCGGTAGGTTATCGCCGACCAGATGATTCGTTTTATGCGGCCGAAGACCGTCGCACACGCTGCTACCCGCTCATAGAGACCCCTGAAAGCCTGGCCGATGTGGAGGCCATTGCAGCCCTTGATGTGGTGGATGGTTTGTTTCCTGGCCCGAGTGACCTGTGCTTATCAAGCGGCAGGGGAACTTACCGTTTTGACGCCATAGACCAGGCTGCCATTGTCCGCTGCGCTCAGGCTGCGAAGCAAAACGGCAAGGACTGGATCATGCCCGCCTGGACCCCCGCCGAGCGTGCCCTGGCCTTGGCCCATGGTGCCAGTGAGCTTGTGGTGTCGACACAATTTGCACTCATTCGCAACGGCATTGAGGGCCTGCAGCGCACGCTCAAGGCCGAAGGGCTTGAGTAAACCTACCCCTATCGATTGAACCGAATCATGAAGCAAGAACTCCGAGTCTCCCTGGTCCAGACCAACTCCGGCCCTGATCGCAACGCCAACCTCGCCGACGCCACACGTTTGATGGAGGCCGCCTGCCTTGCAGATCACCCCGATCTCTTGGTGCTGCCCGAATATGTGGACTTTTATGCAGGTGAGAAGGAGGGCAAGATCACGCTGGCCCAGGATGTCCCAGGGGGTCAGGCCTACGAGCGACTCGCCGAATTCGCCGCGCGCCACAAGGTCTGGCTGCATGCAGGCTCTCTGGTTGAACGCATTCCCAACGAGCAACGGGTTTACAACACCTCGGTGGTCTTTGACCGCAGTGGGCGTGAAGTGGCCCGTTACCGCAAGATCCACATGTTCGATATCGTCGCGCCCGACGGCACAGCGTACCGCGAATCGGTTACCGTTAAACCCGGCGAATCGGTCATGACATACGACCTCGAGGGATTCAAGGTTGGCGGTGCCATCTGCTTTGACCTGCGTTTCTATGCCATCTTCGAGCAACTGATGCAGCAACGGGTGGACATCGTCGTGCTGCCCTCTGCATTCACACTGCAGACAGGCAAGGACCACTGGGAAGTTTTGTGCCGAGCCCGTGCCATCGAAACCCAAACCTATTTTCTTGCGGCGGGCCAAACCGGCACACACCTGATCAACGGGGAAAAGCGCATGACCTATGGCCACTCCCTGGTTTGTGACCCTTGGGGGCATGTGGTGGCCAAGGCGTCAGACGGGGTCGGCTTTGTGTCAGCGCGGCTGGAAAAGTCACAGATTGACCGTGCCCGCTCCTTGATTCCCATGCACGACATCAAAGGCATCCCATGTACACGGTAAAGGACATGCCCCGGCCGCTGTCTGCGGAACTGGTAAGCCTGATGCAGAGCGTTGAAACTGCCACTGTTGGTCACTGGCATCTGTATGGTTTCATGGACCCGGGCATGAGGCCACTCCTGGGGAGCAAGCGCGTGGTGGGCACGGCAGTAACGCTGGCCATCCCCGGAGCGGACTCGACCTTACTCCATCATGCCGCAGGCCTGTTGCGCCCGGGCGATGTGCTGGTGGTGGATCGCTTGGGAGACCAACGCCACGCGTGCTGGGGCGGAGGTGTTACGGTTGCAGCCAAGGCGGCTGGTGCTGTCGCCGGTATCGTGGACGGGCCTTGCACCGACCTGTCCGAGATCCAACAGTCGGATTTTCCAATGTGGTGCCGGGGTCTCTCGGCCATGACCACCCGGCTCTACAACCTGGGCGGTGGTTTGAACATTCCGATCAGCTGTGGTGGCGTGCCTGTACTGCCCGGCGATCTGGTACTGGCCGACGAAAGTGGTGTGCTGGTGCTTCGTCGTGAGGAGGCTTTTTCCATCGCCCAAGAGGCCCTGCGGCGCCAAGGTTTGGCCGTAACCAGGGAAGAAGCTGTTCGCAATGGCGCAAAGCTGGGGGACCTCACGGGTGCCAGCGCAAAAGTGAAGTCAGCGCCATCTTGATAGTCCCTGTGTGCATGCTGTCCTCACCTCCCGTCAAATGGAAAATGTCGACAAGTTGCACGACGTCATATGCAAACTGATGCAGTGCGCTGGCCGAACTTCGACCTGCAGTATGAATCCGTGAGAGAGGGTGGTCGGTTTCAGTCTGAATGGGCCGGTGCAACGGACACCCCCTTGACTGCTATGAAGAACTCGCGGTCACGGTCGCCTGCGCGCAGGCGAATAAGGACGTTTCGGAATTCATACATCTCGATCTTTCTGCGGCCCATCAGTCGCTCCTGAACAAAAGGTTCAGAAGGTAACGACGATGGGCCGGGTTCGAGTTGGCTGTTGAGCGCCGGCAGCTGGCTCCTATATGCTGAAAATCAGTTGGCCTGCAAGTGACGAAAACGCACTGGCTCGTATATGCCGAAAACGGGGTGGCTCCTAAATGCCGAAAACGGATTGGACTCAATATGGTGAAAAGTGACACGTTGCCCACTCGCCCTGTTTGGCAACGCCTTCTATACGGTTCTTGTTCATCGGCTCACGATTTACGCTCCACGCTTCCTTCCCACGCTCGGTCACCCTCACGCAGTTGCGCTTCGCTTTGCTCACTGTGACCAGCTCGCAGCGGGACTTGCACCCGCAGGTGTGCGCCCATGCTGGGCGCACCCATGTGAAAACGCCCGATGGAAACCATCGGGCGTTTCAGTCTTCAAACAAAGCCCCCGAGAAAGGGGGCCGTCAAATCAGCGAACCACAGCGATTTGCGAACGCTCACCACCTTTGTAGGTGTACATGGTCAAAGCGCCGTTCTTGATGTCGCCCTTTTCGTCGAAAGCGATGTCACCGGTCACACCTTTGTAAGTGATGCTCTTGAGTGCAGGCAAGTACTTGGCTGGATCGGCAGAACCTGCATTGACCATGGCCGTGGCCATGACCTTGACAGCGTCGTAAACGTAAGGCGCGTAGACCTGCACATCGGCATTGAACTTGGCCTTGAAGTCTGTACGGAATTTGTCCATGCCGACTTTCTGTTCACCTTCCACACCGCCGGCTTCAGCGCAAACCACGGCTTCGTCCTTCATCGCGTCGCCCGCCAACTTGGCCAACTCGGCTGTGCAAATGCCGTCGCCACCCATGAACTTGGCATTGATGCCCAAAGACTTCATCTGGCGCAGCATCGGGCCGGCCACAGCGTCCATGCCGCCGAAGAACACGACGTCAGGCTTCTTGGCCTTCAGGGTGGTCAGGATAGCGTTGAAATCAGAGGCTTTGTCCGTGGTGAACTCATGGCCCACGATGGTGCCGCCGGCAGCGGTAGCGCCCTTCTTGAACTCTTCAGCCACGCCCTGGCCGTAAGCGGTGCGGTCATCGATCACGGCGATGTTTTTGCCTTTGAGGGTTTCAACGGCATATTTGCCGAGGGTACCGCCCAAATGGACGTCATCAGCCACCACGCGGAAGGCACCTGCGTAGCCCTGACGGGTGTACTTGGGGTTGGTGGCCGATGGAGAAATCTGGGGAATGCCTGCTGTGTTGTAAATCTGCGAAGCAGGGATGGTGGTGCCGGAGTTCAGGTGGCCGATCACGCCATTGACTTTGGCATCGACCAGTTTCTGGGCGGCAGCAGTGCCTTGCTTAGGATCGGCAGCATCGTCTTCGGCCAGCAATTCAAATTTGACAGCCTTGTCCCCGATTTTCAAGCCAGCAGCATTGAGCTCTTCAATGGCCATGCGGGCACCGTTCTCGTTGTCTTTGCCCAAGTGAGCAATGGCACCACTGACAGGACCAACGTGGCCGATTTTGACGACCAAGGCGTCAGATACGGCTTCTTTTTTGCCGCATGCTGCCAATACGACGGCTGCTACAGCAACAGCCACCACGGTCAAAGAGCGTGTACCAGAAAATTTCATAGGAACTCCGAAGAATAAATTTGCTTCAATCAAGCAAGCCGTAAAGATACTGCAAAAAAGCCTCCACCTCACTCAGGGAAAACCAAAATCCAACGCTCTATGCAAGGGCAAATTCAATGGTCTTGGTACATTTTGGCCCTTTTCTCCCAAACGCCCTGCAAAGTTCGCTCCACCAACTCGGCTGTCAAGCGTTCAATTTCAGGGCGCAGGTTTTGCACCAACTCCCCGCTCAAGGCCAGTAAGGCTTTCTTTTCTGCGGCCCTGGCATCCAATGCAATCCTGACGACCTCAGGGACGTCGATCATGACCATCTTGCCGCTCAAGATGGGAATCTGTTCTGGCAAAACAGGGTTGGGCGGGACATGCGGATCATTGGGGGTCATGGCGCGCTCGCTTTGGACAGGTCGTGCTGAAGGAGTTCATAACCCAGCATTTTGTAATGTTTCCAGCGCTGGCGGGCCTGCATTCGACCATGTTCATCGCTGGACACCACCTCGATCAAGCGCTCAAAGCGGTCAAATCCAGCCGGCACGTCGTCTCCCAGGTTCACCAAGACGTCCTGAATGCCCCAGACATGGGGATCGGTGCCCAGACAAATGGCAGATGCTTGTTGAACGTCCTGTGTGTCCAGTTCGGAGCAATGCGGCAAAAATGCCACATCTTGAAAGCTCCACAGTGATGCATCAAGTTGCCTGAGCGTTGCAGGCGCGCCCATCACGGCGATGCGAAACCCTTGAGCATGGGCCTTGCGCAACAAACGGCAAGTGTGTTGCAAGCGCTCAGGGGTGTTGAAATGAAATTCGATGCGTGTCATCAAGATCGGGGCTGCCAGCGCTTGTTCGCCTGCGCGCTCAAAGCACCTTGCGCGGTGCGGCACGCCCCTGGGGCTTGCCCACCGATTTTTTAGCAGACTTCGTGACGGGTTGAGCTTGCCCGGCCTGGGCCAACAAATACTGCAGCAACAAGGCGACAGGACGGCCCGTTGCACCTTTGGCTGCGCCGCTGCGCCAAGCCGTGCCCGCGATGTCCAGGTGGGCCCAAGCGAAACGTTTGGCAAAACGTTGCAAGAATTTGGCGGCTGTGACGGAGCCTGCCGCACGACCACCCACATTGGCGACGTCGGCAAAGCGCGACTTCAAGGCCTCGGCATAGTCTTCATCCAAGGGCATGCGCCAGCAAGGGTCACCCGCTGTTTCACCCGCCTCAAACAACTGATGGGCCAATGCATCATCACTGGAGAACAAGCCGGTACGTACCGCACCCAGAGCGATCACACAGGCCCCCGTCAAGGTGGCAATGTCAATCACGGCTTGAGGCTTGAAGCGCTCGGCATAAGTCAGGGCGTCGCACAAGACCAAGCGGCCCTCTGCATCGGTGTTGAGGATTTCAATGGTTTGGCCACTCATGCTCGTGACCACATCGCCTGGTTTGACAGACAAGCCATCGGGCATGTTTTCCGTGGCAGGAATCAGCCCCACGACATTGATGGCGGGCTGCAGTTG
The DNA here is from genome assembly GCF_003063435.1 of Limnohabitans sp. 2KL-1. Taxonomy (GTDB): domain Bacteria; phylum Pseudomonadota; class Gammaproteobacteria; order Burkholderiales; family Burkholderiaceae_C; genus Limnohabitans_A. Next base: position 17,489 of record NZ_NESL01000002.1, read on the forward strand.
GGCCAGTGCTTTGAAGACACCCAGCACACTGGCGGCGCCGCTCATGTCAAACTTCATCTCGTCCATTTCAGCTGCGGGCTTCATGGAGATACCACCGGTATCAAAAGTGATGCCTTTGCCAATCAACACCACAGGGGCTTGGCTGGCCGCGGCCCCGTTGTAGCGCATGACAATGAAACGCAAGGGCTCGGCCGAGCCGCGTGCCACCGCCATGAACGAGCCCATGCCCAGTTTGGCCACTTCTTTAGGCCCGAGTACTTCACACTTGAAAGCACGGCCACTGGCGATGGTCTTGGCAACCTGGGCCAATTGGGTGGGGGTTGAATGGTTGGCCGGGCGGTTGGCCCACTCCTTGGCCACTTCCATGCCGGCGACCAGCGCTTGGGTATGTGCCACTGCCGACGTCTGGCTGGCCTGTAGCTTGTCGACACTGACCACCACCTGCTTGAACGAACGCACGGCAGGTTGGCTCACGGTCGTGGTGTAGCTGTAGCTGGCCTCGCACAGACCAACCAAGGCCCACTGCAAAACTTGGGGCATCGTGTCAGCTGGGACGTGAAGCCCGATGCGTTTGATTTTGGCGGCCTTCATGGCGGCCCAAGCCCCCTGCATCGCACTGCGGATCTGCACAGCCTTGTTCTCGGCTGTACACGCCACCACCAGATGACGCACTTGAACACCTGGCTGACCATACAAACTCAACACAGCGCCTGCCTTGAGTTCAAAGTCGCCATTTTGGACGGCCATGGCGACCATGCGAGAGACCGGGTCCTGGGCGGAGGCGTCCGGCACGAGTGCGCCAGGCCACAAAATGATCAAGGCATCAAAATCATCTTGAATCACACGCGAGAGGGAACGCTTTTGGATTTCGAAGTTCATAATTCAGCTTTTCCTTTTTGCCAATGTTATTCCATTCATCTCTACGCAAAGACCTTGCGCGCAATTTTGGCGCCACGCTGGTGATTTTGGTGACCATTGTGATGACCATTATCCTGATACGCACTTTGGGTCAAGCGAGTCGGGGCAGCGTCAACCCCTCGGAGGTGATGCTGGTCATGGGCTTGAGCGTTCTGGGGCAAATGACCACCATCGCCACCTTGAGCCTTTTCATCGCTTGCGTCGCCACCTTGTCCAGAATGTACGGTGAAAGCGAGATGGTGATCTGGTTTGCCAGTGGCCAGGGACTGGCCAATTTCGTGCAACCACTGTTGCGTTTTGCATGGCCCATCTTGCTGGTCATCGCTTTGCTGTCGCTGTTTGTCTTGCCCTGGAGCCACCAACAAATCCAGGACCTGAAACAGAGGTATGAAAAACGCAACGACGTTGAACGCATCGCACCTGGGCAATTCCAGGAGTCCGCCGGCGGAAACCGGGTCTTTTTCATTGACAAAGACAGTCCGGGACAACGCTGGGGTACCAATGTCTTTGTCTCCAGCCGGGATGGCCGACTCGAAAGTGTCACAACGGCATCCCAGGGCCGGGTGGAATTTGTAGGCACCGACCGATTTTTGTACCTGGAAAACGGTCAGCAGTGGCTGACGCAGCTGGATACGGGCGAAACCCGCCTGACGCAATTTGAGCGTTACCAGTTGCTGATTGACACCGACAACGCCTTGCCCGGTGCAGCCGTGAACAGCCGCCAAAGCGCCACTTGGCAATTGATCCAGCAGCCCACAGCCGCCAACCAAGCCGAATTGGCATGGCGCACGGGCTTGTTGTTCACGGCCATCAACATGGTCCTGCTGGCATTGGCCCTGTCGGCGGTCAACCCCAGGGTGGGTCGCAGTTACCACCTCAGTTTGGCCCTGTTTGTTTTTGTGGCCTATTACAACTTGCTGACCGTGGGACAAAACTGGATCAGCACAGGCCGCGTGGGGGCTGGGGCCTTCATGCTGATGCTGCACGGGGGGGTGTTTTTGCTGGCCGTGTTGTGGCTGACGATTCGTCACATGAACTGGAGTTGGCGAACACTGATGCCTGTGAACGGCAGGGCACCAAGGAGCAGCACATGAAAACGGTGCGTCGTCTGCTTTACGGTGAAATCATCCGGGCCGTGCTGTTTGTGAGTCTGGGTTTCCTGGCCCTGTTCCTCTTTTTCGACATGGTCGATGAATTGCAAGTGCTCTCGCGTTACGGCAGTCAGGGCTACCAGTTGCAACATGCCCTTTTGTACATTGCGCTGAAAACACCGGATCATGTTTACGAACTGCTGCCGATCTCTGTGCTGATTGGCAGCATTTTTGTCATGGCTCGGCTGGCACAAAGCTCTGAGTTCACCATCTTGCGCACAGGCGGGCTGGAGCCTGCCATGGCTTTGAGCGCTCTGTTGAAGCTGGGACTGATTTTTTCTGCGCTGACCTTCTTTTTCGGGGATTACGCTGCACCGTGGGCGGAGCGGCAAGCGCACCAAATCAAAGCCCCCTTTCAGGGACAGTTGACCGTAGGACAAACCGGGGCCTGGCTGCGGGAAAAACAAGATCAGAAACAGTACGCTGTGAATGTGCGCCGCTTTGATGGCATCGCACTGATGCAAGAAGTGCGCATTCACGAGTTCAACGACAAGGGCCAACTGCTGGCCATCACCACCGCCCGTCAGGCACACATCCAGTCAGGACGGTGGTTACTCGGCGGGGTGGAAGAAAAATCCATCACCGAACCCGCATCGGCGGACAAAATGCGCTTCAAATCGGTACAGCTGACCCAGAAAAACTGGCCGACCGAGATCAGTGCGGACATGGTTGCAGCGGCGCTGCTCAGCCCCGATCGCATGGGCACTTGGGAATTGTTCCGCTACATGCGGCACCTGTCGGTGAACAACCAAAATGCCCAACGCTACGAAATCGAGTTCTGGCGCAAAATTTTTTACCCGCTGAGCTGCCTGGTCATGCTGGTGCTGGCCTTGCCGTTTGCCTACTTGCACTTTCGCTCGGGTCAAATTGCTGGGCATGTATTTGGCGGCGTACTGGCCGGGATCAGCTTTTCCCTGCTGAACAATGTGTTCAGCTTCGTGGGCAACTTGCAGAACTGGCAACCGCTTTTGACCTCTGCAGCGCCGGCCTTGATTTACAGCGCCATTTCCTTGGCGGCATTTTGGTGGATGGTTCTACGGCGATGACTTCTTCTTTTTCCCCATCCAGTCAGGCGTCCACGGGCGTCATTTTGTTTGCGCATGGATCGCGCGACCCGCTTTGGCGTCTGCCCATTGATGCCGTGGCCAAGCGCATGCGCGATCAGTGGCCCGAGATCACTGTGGATGTCGCGTTTCTGGAGTTGACCCTGCCCGACTTGCCCAGCACGGTCGAGCACATGATGAAGCACGGGATGACCCATTTGCGCATCGTGCCCATGTTCTTGGGGGTGGGTCGGCACGCCCGCGAAGACTTGCCCGAATTGGTCAAGGGCTTGGTCAAGGCTTACCCCCAAATGCAGTTCGAACTTTTACCCTCTGTGGGTGAGCACCCTGCCATGACGGCACTCATGGCCGAGATCGCCTCAGGACAAATTTGATAGACACATAAAGCATAATGCTTGACGTCAATATGACAACAAGCATATGAACCTTCATCAATTTCGATTTGTCCAAGAAGCCGCCCGGCGCAATCTGAACCTGACCGAAACCGCCAAGGTTCTGCACACCTCACAACCGGGGGTGTCCAAAGCCATCATCGAGTTGGAAGAAGAACTCGGTATCGAAATCTTTGCACGCCATGGCAAACGCCTCAAGCGAATCACCGAACCGGGACAGCATGTGCTGCGGAGCATCGAGCTGATCTTGCGCGAAGTGGGCAACCTCAAAAAAATTGGCGAGCAATACAGTGCGCAGGACAGCGGCACCCTGTCGATTGCCACCACCCACACCCAAGCCCGTTATGTGCTCCCGATGCCGGTGGCCAAATTGCGCGAGAAATACCCCAAAGTCAACATCAGCCTGCACCAAGGCGCACCGGATCAAGTGGCCAAAATGCTGCTGGATGACACGGCCGAAATCGGCATTGCCACCGAATCACTTTCCGCCTACGAAGACTTGGTCACCCTGCCCTGCTACGAATGGCAGCACGTGTTGGTGCTGCCGCTCGCGCACCCGATGGCCCACAAAGAGCACCTGTCACTGGAGGACATTGCCAGCGAGCCGATCATCACCTACCACCCGTCTTTCACAGGACGCAGTCGGATTGACCATGCTTTTGCAGCCAAAAAAATCATCCCGCGCATCGCCCTGGAAGCCATTGACTCCGATGTCATCAAAACTTATGTGCGCTTGGGTCTGGGCATCGGCATCGTGGCCGAAATGGCGGTCAAAGACGACCCGGTGAAAGACCTGGCGGTACGCCCCCTGGGTGGGCTGCTCGGAATGAACGTCGCCCGTGTCGCCTTCAAGCGTGGCGCTTATTTGCGCCAGTTTGTCTACCAGTTTGCCGAACTGCTCAGCGACCGACTCACCGCCCCCTTGGTGGCCAAGGCCATGAGCGGCCATGTGAACGATTACGAACTCTGAGCCCCACACCGTTTGTTCAACCCCCTGATCCTACTTGCACGATGACTGCACGCACCCCCAGCCTGGTTTCCAAAGCGCCCCACATGGGCACCACCATCTTCACCGTCATGTCGGCACTGGCCGCCGAGAAAAAAGCCGTCAATCTGGGCCAAGGCTTCCCGGACTTTGGTGCCGACCCCCACCTGCTGAGCCTGGTCAACGACGCCATGCAAGAAGGGCTGAACCAGTACCCGCCCATGGCCGGCGTGGCCCCCCTGCGTGAAGCCGTCTCCAGAAAAATCGAAGCGCTGTATGGCCGCCACTACGACCCGGTCAGCGAAATCACCGTGACGGCCGGTGCCACCCAGGCCATCTTGACCATCATCCTGGCCATCGTGCACCCGGGCGATGAAGTCATCGTGCTCGAACCCTGCTATGACAGCTACGTGCCCAACATCGAACTCGCGGGTGGCCAAGTGGTGCGCGTGCCCCTGACACCCGGCACATTCCGGCCCGACTTTGACAAGATCCGCGCCGCCATCAGCCCGCGCACCCGCGCCATCCTGATCAACTCGCCGCACAACCCCAGCGGCATGGTCTGGTCTCGGCAAGAGATGCTGACCCTCCAGGAGATTTTGGCCCCCACCGACATCGTGCTCATCAGCGACGAGGTGTACGAACACATGGTCTATGCCCCGCTGCAACACTGGAGCGCCGCGCACTTTGAAGGCCTGGCCGCCCGCGCCTTCATCGTGTCGAGCTTTGGCAAAACCTACCATGTGACCGGCTGGAAAGTGGGCACTGTGGCCGCCCCAGCGGCCTACACCGCCGAGTTCCGCAAAGTGCACCAATTCATGGTGTTCACCGTGAACACCCCCATGCAACACGGCCTGGCACGCTACATGGCCAACCCTGCGCCTTATCTGGAGCTGCCCGCCTTTTACCAGCGCAAGCGCGACCTGTTCCGCCAGGGCCTGGCGCAAACGCATTTCAGGCTGCTGCCCGGCGAAGGCACCTACTTCCAGTGCGTCGACATCTCAGACCTGAAGGTGCCCGAAAAAAACCTGAGCGAAGCCGACTTCTGCCAATGGCTCACTGCCGAGATCGGTGTGGCCGCCATCCCGCTGTCGGCGTTCTATGGCAACGGCTTCGACCAGAAAGTCATCCGCTTTTGCTTTGCCAAGAAAGACGAAACGCTGCTGGCGGCGCTGGACAAGCTCAAAGGGCTTTGATCTTGCGGGTGGCGGCTCGGTCGCAGGCCCGACCCGCCTGCGAGAACAGGTGGCAACCGAAGTCGCCCGCATGACCCGCCTTGACGCCCCCGGATGACCGCCTGCACCCCTCGCCACCTGCACACCCCGGCACCTGTCTCGCATACCCATGACACCTTCACGCTTTGCACCCCGCCTTCGTATCCCACTGTTCATGGTCATGGCCAGCTTGGGCTTGCTGGCCAGCTGCGCGGCACCCACCCTACCAGCGGCCGCACCGCGCACATCCGACAGCATCCTCCCCGCCCATCCGATCCCCGCAAGCCCCACACGCTTTGATCTGCCAGACGGCCAAAGCCTGGCCGGACGCCTGTGGGCCACGCCCAATCCAAGGCACATCGTGCTCGGCGTGCACGGCTTCAACGACTACAGCAAGGCATTCGAGCCCTTGGCGCAACACCTGGCCACACAGCTCCATGCCACGGTCTACGCCTATGACCAACGCGGCTTCGGGGCCAATCCCCAGCCCGGGATCTGGGCCGGATCGGATGCGCTGCTGGCCGACCTGCGCCACATCGCCGCGCAAATTCGCGCTCGGCACCCCGGTTTGCCGCTGACGGTGGTGGGCGAAAGCATGGGCGGTGCCCTGGTGTGGGTGGCGGCTGCTGAATCGCCTGGCCTGGTGGCCGACCAGATCGTGCTGCAGGCCCCTGCTGTCTGGGGTGCCCACAGCATGCCCTGGTACCAGCGGCTCAGCCTGCAATTCATGAACGCCATCGTCCCGGACATGACGTTGACCGGACGCGGGCTGCCATCGCTGGGCATCGCCCCGACTGACGACCCCGCTGTCTCGCGCGACCTCAGCCGCGACCCGCTGTTCATCAAGGCCACCCGCGTCAGCAGCCTGGCCGGGGTGACCACCCTCATGGGCCGCGCCCAGACCCTGAGCCAACACCCCCCGCAGCGCAGCCTGGTACTGTACGGCTTGCGCGACCGCATCATCCCGCCCGCCCCTGTGTGCGATTGGCTCACACGCCTGAACGCTGCAAGTGCCCCCGGTGCTGCGCTGGACTTTGTGGTCTACCCCGAAGGCTGGCACCTGTTGACGCGCCAGCTGCAAACCCGCGAAGTGCTGCAAGACGTGCACCAGTGGCTGCAGCAAAGTCCAGTGGCCCGACGCCAAAACTCACCACAGGCGCAAGAATTGGTGTGCGCCAAACGCCCGTGAGCACCCTGGTGACCGCGCTCAAAATGGTCACAGAGAACACCGACTGAGGCCGCGCCGCCACAGGCTCCATGCAGCAGACTCAATACACCATGGCCCACATCTCCAGGGGCGAGACCACCATGGCCTTCAAAGCCTGGGATTTGAGCCGCAAATCACGGTCCTCGGTGACCACAAAACAGGCCACATCCTGACCTTGATAGCGTTGCGCTTGCAAACTCTCCAAAATGCGACCGTCCGCCCGGTCGTTGCCTTGGCCGCCAGAAAACCACACCCGCAGGCTTTCGGTCTCGCTCCAATGCTGGTCATCCGGGCCATCGAACAAGATGTCGGCGCTCAGCAAAGGGTGCAGGTCGGTCATCAACCGCACCCGCTCGATCAGCAAAGCCCGCGCCCGCGCATTGGGCCCCTGTGTGGCAGAAAAATACTCGGCCCCGATCAGCGGCTTGAGTTTGGGCAGCAGGTTGTGCCCATCGATGATCAGGCGGATCGGTCGCGCATGGCGCAGCCCGTGCTCAAAATGCTGCTTGGGCGTGACGGGCGGGTGCTCGTCCTTGAGCACCCCGCTGACCGGGTGGTGCAGGTCATAAATCTGCATCGCCCGCCTGTCCAGCAAATCGTAGGCCTGCTGGCACATCGCCAGACTCCAGGCCTCGGCGGACATGCTGCGCTCGACCTCGCGCTTTTTCTCCTGCAGCTCGTCCATGTCATGGATGGCCAGCAACGCCTGTCCCAGCTGCCGAACGGGCTGGCGCGTGGGCTGAATCGAGGTTTGGACCAGCCGCGCCTGCAAGGCCTCCATGTGGTTGGCCAGCGCACGCTGCTCCTCGCCCAGCTGAGGCAAAGGCCGTAAAGCCTCGGCCTGCGCCTCTTGCAGCATTGCGAGCAATCGCTGCGCCTCGGCCAATTGCTGACCCACGGCGCTGCGCGTGCCGTAACGCTTGTCCTCCTGCGCCTGCCGCGCCAACAACTGCCGCGCCCGATCCAGTGGATCAGACGGGTTTGACACGGGCAAGGCCAACGCCTCGCTGGCCATGAGCCATGGGGCCATGCGCTTGTTCAAGCCATCGGCAATGCCCTGCGCCACCCGCACACGCCAATCGCCCTCGGCGGCGGTCAGCCGCGCACGCACGGCCTTGAACTGTTCGTCCAGCGCTTGCACGTCCTTGCTCAGCTTGTCTCGCTGGCGAAGCAGGCCATCGCGCTCGTCTTGCAACTCGTTGCGCTCGCGCTGTACCTGTTTGAACAAGGGGCTGGCCCGGATCTCGCGCTCCGCCTGCTCGCGGCTTTGGGGCTGCGCGGTTGCGGGCGCTGGTGCCTGGCGCAGGTTCAGGCGGGATGCAGGCGGCTCGTAAGGCAAATCTGCCAACACCGGCTGCAGCAACGTCAGCAAAGGCTTGAAGCGCTGTTTGAAGGTCTCCTCTGCCTTGGGTTTGCCGGTCTTGGCGATGCCCTTGGCACTGGCTTGGGTGCTGGATTCGAGATGGGATTGGGCCAGTGCACGGACCGACTCGCGCTCATCGAGCCCCATCGCCGCCAGCACCGGTACCCGGCCAAAGCGCTGCATCAAGGCCGACAAACCCAGCTCAATGGCCTTGTCGCTCAACACCGACACCAGCGGCTCCGACAAGCTCGCGCTTCTGAGCAGTTCCAAAATCAGGGGCGGCAATGTTTTGAGCTGCATCTTGGCCAGCACGCGCTGGCGCAACAAATCGGTGTTGGGCTTGTCTTGTTTCAGGCCCTGCATCAGCTCGGGCATCTTTTTTGCACCCGCCACCAAATCGCCCTCGGGCATGGCCTGCACGGCGCTTTTCAAGTACGCCAGCAGCTCGGCATCGAGGCCCTGCCAAATGGCGCCCCAATCGGGCGCAGTGCCTTGCAGGCCAGGGGACAGGGGCGGCTGAGAAGATGTGTTGACTGCATTCATGGATCGGGCGATCTTCTCATGCGCCGCCCCCCATGGGGCCTCGTTCAGCGTGAAGACCGCCGCCAGCAAGAGCGCAAAAGCACACACCCGGCCCGTCGTCGGTCTGGCCAAGCTGCGGATACTGTTTGGTTTGCCCGGCACAGAAAGGACGCAGCACCTGACCGACTGAACAGGTCGGGCCATGCGTGAGACATGGGCCAGCTGCCCATGCAGCGCTTGCCCGAGAAACGCATGCCCGAGAAACAGCGCGCTTCCAGTGCAAAATTGGCTGACCTGAACCTGTTTCCATTTCAACTTTTCCCCACCCCATGACCACCGCCACCGCCACCGCCACCCATTTCGCCCCCGGCCTTGCCATTCAAGGCTTCACCGCCCCCTTGGCACTGTCCCAGTTCAAGCTCATCGCGTTTGACATGGATTCGACGCTCATCAGCATCGAGTGCGTGGACGAGATCGCCGATGCCGTGGGCCGCAAGGCCGAGGTGGCGGCCATCACCGAAGCGGCCATGCGCGGCGAGATCACCGATTTCAAGGACAGCCTGCGCCGCCGTCTGGCGCTGCTCAAGGGCGTGACGCTGGCCGACATGGAACGCGTCTACACCGAGCGCCTGAAGATCAACCCCGGCGCAGCAGATCTGATTGCGGCCTGCCAGAAGGCGGGCATGAAAGTGCTGCTGGTCTCGGGCGGCTTCACTTTCTTTGCAGACCGCGTCAAAGACCGCTTGAAGATCGACTTCGCCCGTTCCAACCGGCTGGAAATTGTCAATGGCGAGCTGACCGGGGGCCTGGTCATGCAAAGCTGGGGCGACATTTGCGATGGCGCAGAAAAACGCCGCACCTTGCTCGAAGTGGCATCCCTGCTGGGCATCGAACCGCACGAATGCATCGCCATGGGCGACGGCGCGAACGATCTGCCCATGATGGGCGTCTGTACTGAAGCGGGGGGTCTGTCGGTGGCCTACCACGCCAAACCCAAGGTGCGTGAGCAAGCCATGGTGGCCATCAACGAAGGCGGACTCGACCGCCTGCTGGAAGTCGTCAAACCCTGATGCATTGAACAGCGAATCAGTCATGTGCGCGACTGATTCCCCGCGTTAACCCTGAGGGTTTGGCCGTTTGTAAGTAGCCAGCTATCACCCGCTGCCCGGCCTCCGCTGAAATACTGGATCCGTCCTTTGCAAAGCCTGCAAAGACATCCAAATCAACGGAGACTTTCATGCGCGTCATCCCCATCACCCAGAACGTTGAAGCCGCTGGCTGCGACGAAGAAAGCGGCGTCGTCCGCAAAGTCAACATGCCTTTGGCACGCCGCGACTTCCTCAAGGGGTCCGGCCTGCTGTTTGGCACCCTCGCTTCGGGCTCCATGCTCGCGGCCCTGGCCCCGTCCACCGCCTGGGCGCTGGAACTGAAGAAACTCTCCACCGCCGAGGGCCAGACCCTGATGGCCATGGGCCGTGTGTTGTTCCCCCACAAAAAACTGCCCGACGCGGTTTATGCGCTGCTGTCCAAAGACCTGGACGCCAAAGCTGCAGGTGACGCAGGTGCGGCCAAGATGCTTCAAGACGGCGTGGCCTACCTGAACAAATCCACTGGCGGCAACTTTGCCAAGGCCAGCGCCAAGCAGCAATACGAATTGGTACTGAGCATGGAAGGCACAGCGTTCTTTGCCACCGTGCGCGGTCAGTGTGTCACATCGCTGTATGACAACGACATGGCCTATGCGGTGTTCGGCTACCCCGGCTCGGCCTGGGAAAAAGGCGGCTACATCACCCGGGGCTTTCAAGACCTCAAATGGTTGCCTGCCCCGTCCAAAGAAGCCAGCCCACCGCCCTTCATGGGCTGATACCGGCTGCACATCGCATAGACCCCCCACAGAATACAGAGGATTGACATGGCTAAATTTGATTTCAATGACGACTCCGTGGTCGTCATCATTGGTTCAGGCGCAGGCGGCGGCACATTGGCCAACGAACTCTGCCAAAAAGGCATCAAGGTGGTGTCGCTCGAAGCGGGCGCACGCCAATCGCAAGAATCGTTCATCAACGACGAATGGAAGTCGTTCAGCCAGCTGGCCTGGCTGGACGCCCGAACCACTTCGGGCTCCTGGCGCGTGGCCAAAGACTTTGCCGGTCTGCCTGCCTGGATCTGCAAAACCGTGGGTGGCACCACCACCCACTGGGCCGGGGCTTCACTGCGCTTTCAAGAGCATGAGTTCCGCACCAAAACCGTTTACGGCAACGTGGCCGGTGCCAACCTGCTGGACTGGCCCGTCACGCTGGACGAGCTGGCCCCCTACTACGCCAAAGCCGAAAACAAAATGGGCGTGACCCGCACCAACGGCATCCCCGGCCTGCCGGGCAACAACAACTTCAAGGTCATGCACGCCGGGGCCACCAAGCTCGGCTACAAGGAAGTGCACACCGGCAACATGGCGATCAACAGCCAACCCCGCGACGGCCGCGGCCGCTGCATGCAGCTGGGTTTTTGCTTCCAGGGCTGCAAAAGCGGTGCCAAATGGTCCACGCTGTACACCGAGATTCCGCGTGCCGAAGCCACCGGCCATTTTGAGCTGCGCCCGCAGTCGCATGTCACCCGCATCGAGCACAACGCCGCAGGCAAAGTGACCGGCGTAGTCTACTTTGACAAGGACGGCAAAGAGCAACGCCAAAAAGCCCGCGTGGTTTGTGTGGCCGGTAACGCCATCGAAACGCCCCGCCTGCTCTTGATGTCGGAGTCCAGCAAGTTCAAGGACGGCTTGGCCAACTCCTCTGGCCAAGTGGGCCGCAACTACATGCGCCACATGACCGGCTCGGTGTATGCCGCCTTCAAGAACCCGGTCCACATGTACCGCGGCACCACCATGGCCGGTATCGTGCGCGACGAAGCGGCGCACAACCCCAGCCGGGGCTTTGTGGGCGGTTACGAGCTGGAAACCCTGTCGCTGGGCATCCCCTTCATGGCCGCCTTCCTGAACCCTGGTGGCTGGGGCCCTGAATTTTCCTGGTGGATGGACCACTACACCAACCTGGCCGGCATGTGGCTGGTGGGCGAAGACATGCCTCGCGAAACCAACCGCGTCACACTCAACAAGAACGTCAAGGACCAGTACGGCAACTACGCGCCTAACGTCCACTTTGACGACCATGACAACGACATCGCCATGCGCAACCACGCCTTCACACAGGCCGAGCGCATCTACAACGCGGCCGGGGCCATCAAGACTTTCCGCACGCCACCCTACCCGTCCACCCACAACATGGGCACTTGTCGCATGAGCGCCAGACCCGAAGACGGCGTGGTCAACAAATGGGGACAATCGCACGACATCAGCAACCTGTTTGTCAGCGACGGCAGCCAGTTCACCACTGGCGGCGCAGAAAACCCCACTTTGACGATCGTGACGCTGGCCATTCGCCAAGCCGATCAGATCGCCAAATTGATGACCGAAAAAGCGCTTTGAGCTGAAAGCGCCACCCAAGATGTCCCAGATTGTTCTAGCCGCAGGAGCGCGCCATGTGTGAATATTTTGTCAAAGCTGACCCCATCCAGTATGAGCAACGCTCACGCACGGTGCGCATCAAAAACGTGTTGACCAGCATCCGACTGGAAAACATGGTCTGGGACATCCTGGCCGAAATGGCCGAAGAAGAAGGCTGCACCACCAACGCCCTGATCGCCAAATTTCACGAAGAAATCCTGGCGCACCGGGGGGAGGTGCCCAACTTTGCATCGTTCTTGCGGGTCACCAGCATGCGTTACCTGCACCGCTCGATGATGAACCTGGAAAAGCAACTCAACCCGCCGCCCCAGGTGGCCATGCCCATCACCGCACGCGCTGGGGGGGCCATCGCGCCCCCAAAGATGCTGGCGGCAGTGGGCAGGTAATCCATCTTTTCACTGCTTTGACCTGGAGAACCGAGCGGTCTCCAGAGGTCTTGTCACGCACTGTTCACAGCACGCGCGACAGCGGTTCCCTTGATTTTTCAACTTCTGAACTTGACATGAGCTTTCACACAGAATCCCATCCCGGCGTGAGCGCCAGCACGCCCGAACCCACACGCGGCTTTGTCTTCAACCACGCGATGATGCGCATCAAGGACCCTGAGGTCAGTCTTGACTTTTACACCCGCATCATGGGCATGCGGGTGCTGCGCAAGCTGGACTTCCCCGAGATGAAGTTCTCGCTGTACTTTTTGCACCGCCAAGCCGACACCGAGTCGGCACCAGATGACGAGGGCGAGCGCACCGCCTGGACCTTCAGCCAGCGCGGCATTCTGGAGCTGACCCACAACTGGGGCACGGAAAACGACCCCGAATTCAAATACCACGATGGCAACGCCCAGCCGCAGGGATTTGGTCACATCTGTTTTTCGGTGCCCGACCTGGCCGCCGCCGTGGCCTGGTTTGACGAGAACCAGGTGACCTATGTGAAGCGACCAGATCAAGGCAAGATGAAAGACGTCGCTTTCATCAAAGACCCCGACGGCTATTGGATCGAAATCGTCCAGCCCGATTTGCTCAAACAACTGGGGCGCTGAATGAAAGCCGCACTGCTTTTGATATCCGGTCTGCTGCTGAGCGGCCAGGGCTGGGCCAATGAAGCGCTGGCCAAGAAAAATGGCTGCACGGGCTGCCACGCCATGGCCAGTGCCCTGGTCGGACCTGCATTCAAGGACGTGGCCGCCAAATATGCCGATCAAGCAGATGCCAAGGACCAGCTGATCCAAAGCATTCGCCAGGGCAGCTCGGGCAAATGGGGCCAGATGGCCATGCCGCCTCAAGGCCAACTGCCTGCAGCCGATGCCCAAAAGCTGGCGCTTTGGGTGCTCAAATCCAAGTGAACGCCGCTCACCGACCATGAAATACCTGCACACCATGGTCCGGGTCGCGGACCTGGACACTTCACTGCGCTTTTACCGCGATGCACTGGGCCTGCAAGTGCTGCGCCAATTTGACGTGCCCGCCGGGCGCTTCACCCTGGTCTATCTGGCCGCGCCCGGCGACAGCCAGGCGCAGATCGAACTGACGCACAACTGGGACGAAACCGGCTACACGCAAGGGCGCAACTTTGGTCATGTGGCCTACGCCGTGGACGACATTTATGCCACCTGCCAACGGCTGCTGGACCACGGCGTACAAATCGTGCGCCCGCCCCGCGATGGCCACATGGCCTTTGTGCGCTCACCCGACCAGATTTCCATCGAATTGCTGCAACGCGGCACCCCCCAGCCACCGGTCGAACCCTGGGTCTCCATGCCCAACATCGGCCAGTGGTGAAGCCGCTCTTAGAGGACCCCCACCCATGACCTGTACCGTCTCGCCCGCTTGGGACACCGCCAGCCAGCAAGGCCATCCCGACTGGCCCCACCATTGGGCCGTGGCCTACATGCCCGGCTCCTTGCCCATGGGCGGTGTGGTGCCCATGACCCCCATCCACGCCTTTAGCAGCAGCCCCCGCGCCCTGCAACTGAAAACACAAACCAGCCTGAAACCGGTCCGCAGCGACATGGAACTCGGTGACTTGCTGGCGTTTGAAATATCGGATCTGCTCACACCCGAAGAAGCCGACGCCATCGTCACCGCCAGTGAACTGATGGGCTACCGCGACGAAGCGCCCGGCATCAACACCCCACCTGGCATGCGCATGAACAAATCGGTGCATTGGGTGGCCGACGACCGCTTGCTCGATCCGCTGATGGCCCGCATGCGGCACCTGCTGCCGCCCGCCATCGACGGTCAGCCCCTGTACGGCCTGCTCAGCCAGCGCCTGAACATGTACCGCTACGACGCCGACGATGTCTTCAACCGCCATGTGGACGGACAATGGCCCGGCTACAGCCTGAGCGAAGACCGCCGCCGGATGCTGCAATGGGGCGACAGCGTGCACTCGGGCCTGACCATGGTGCTCTACCTCAATGGCCCGGAAGACGGCGTGAGCGGCGGTTGCACCCGTTTGTTCCGGCGCGATGGCTCCTGGGTCGATGTGTTGCCCCGCAAAGGCTCGGCGGTGTTTTTCCGGCACGGCTTTGGCCCCGACTCGGTGGTGCACGAGGGCCGTCAGGTCGGTGCCGGGGCGTCCAAATATGTCGCCCGCATCAACATCATGTACGGGCAGGAGTGATCAGCCGCGCCGGGCCGCACGCAAGGGTTTGAGCAAATCGCTCAGCCCGTTGTGGTCGATCTCTTGCATCAGCCGCAAAAGCTGACCCACCTCGCCTTTGGGAAAACCCTCACGGGCAAACCAGTTGAGGTAGTTGCCGGGTAGGTCGGCGATCAGCGTGCCCTTGTGTTTGCCAAAAGGCATGGGCATGCTGACCAGTTTTTCCAGGTCTTCGGGTTTCATGGCGAAATCCTCAAGCCCTGCCCCAGAGCCATTCACGCACCCGGGCATGGAAGGCCTCACGCCGCGAGATCATGACCCAATGCCCGCACGGCAAGCCTTGCACCGCGCTGCCGGGCGTGGCTGCGACTTTTTCCAGCCATCGGGCCGAATGGAACATGAAGGGCTTGCGCTCGCCATAGACAAACAGCAGTGGCATGGGCAACTGAATTTGCGCCGCACCCTTGAAGCCACCCGCCGTGCCGAACCACTGCATGGCATAGGGGTAGTTCATCTTGTGGGTGATGTTCTCTTGCGCCGTCGGGCAACGCAGCCCGCGGGCCATGGCGCGGGTCATGCGGGTGCCCAGACTGCCGCCGATTTTCCAGGCCAAGGCCAGCCACACCTGGTAGCCCATCACCGATAACTTTTCCTTGACGCCCCAGCTGCGCAACAAGGCACCCGAATTGTGGTCCCCCACGTCCACCGCCACCACACGGGCCACGCGCTCAGGGTGGTACATGGCAAATTCGTAGCCAAAAATGCAGCCCCAGTCGTGCAGCATCAGCGTCACGGGCTGGCCCGGGCTGATGCGGTCCACGATCTGGCGAAGAAGCTGACACATGTCACCCAAGCTGGTGGCCGCAGGGCCGCTTTCAAAACCCGGCAGCGTCAGGCGCGCACAGATGGCGCGGTCCTGAAGCGCGGCCACCGTGCCGTTCCACAAGGCGCGGGTATCGGGCCAGCCGTGCAGCATGAGGATGACTTCGTCACCCTGCCCTTGCAGCCAGACCTCGGTGCCGTTGACTTCGATGCAAAGTTCGGTGGACATGTGGGTTTGAGTTTGGATGAGCCCAAGCCTTTGGGCGACGGTTTGAGGGGCGCGTGGGCTGATCGCCCGTGGTGGATTTGTTGGAGACCACCCCCGCGGGCGATGGCATGCAAACACACCAAGCAATCGCCCACGGGGTGGGCTTCTACAAGACAAGGATCACAGCGCCTTGGCCAGACGCGCCACGCCTTCAAGGATCTTGTCTTCGCCCACCGTGGCAAAGCTCAGGCGGAAGGTGGCGTGGTCGGGGTGGGCGCAGAAAAACGGCGTGCCGGGCACAAAGGCCACGCCGTTGTCGATGGCGCGTTTGGCGAACACGTTGCCGTCTGCCACCTTGCCGCCTGCACCCGTCAGGCGCGCCCAGACGAACAGGCCGCCTTGGGGCTGCACAAACTCCACCGCATTACCCAGCTCACGGCGCAGTGCGTCGCCCATGGTTTGGGCACGTTTGGCATACACAGCACGCACTTTGTCCAAGGTGGCAGGCATGCGGCCCGCCAACAGGTATTGCGCGGCCGTGGCCTGGGCAAAGGTGCTGGTGTGGGCGTCGCTGAACTGCTTGCACATGGTGGCGCGGGCCAGCAACTCGGCGGGGGCGATCATCCAGCCCACGCGCAGCCCGGGCGACAGCACTTTAGAGAGCGACCCGCAATGCACCAGCAGCTCGCGGCTGCCGGGCACCGATGCGCTCATGGCCAGCAAGCTGGGCGGTGGTGTTTCGCCAAAATACAAATCGCCATAAGGGTCGTCTTCGACGATCAGGGTCTGGTGTTTGACCGCCATCTCGAGCACTTGGCGGCGGCGCTCGGCGCTGAGCAAGGCACCGCTGGGGTTGCCAAAGGTGGGAATCAAATACACAAATTTGGGCTTGTGCTCGGCGATCAGCTTTTCAAGTTCGTCGGTTTTGACGCCGTGACCGTCCACCGGGGCGCTGATGAGCTCAGCACCGTAGAGGCGAAAGCACTGGATGGTGGCCAAAAAGGTCGGGCCTTCCACGATCACCTTGTCGCCGGGGCTGATCATGGTCTTGCCGATCAAATCGAGCGCCTGCTGGCTGCCGGTGGTCACGATCAGCTGGTCGGCAGTCACGTCTTGGGCACCCTTTTGGGCCATGAAGTGGGCCAGTTGCTCACGCAGCGGGCCAAAGCCTTCGGTCGCGCCGTATTGCAGCGCCGCGCCGGGGTCTTGCGTCAGGGCCGCGTTGCTGGCTTCTCGGATGCCGTCCACGTCAAACATGGCGCTGTCCGGGAAGCCGCCCGCAAAACTGATGATGCCCGGCTTGCCCAAGAGCTTGAACAGCTCACGGATGGCGGAGGTTTCGACGTTGTTCAGGCGATCGGCAAATTGCAAAGACATGGTGGTGTATCTTCCCGGGTTGAATTGGCCCACATTTTGCCAACTTCTGCACACCCACTTTTCAACGCCATGAAGCCCGCACAAATCGACTCTTTTTTTGCCACGCTGCAAGCCGCCAACCCCATGCCCGTGACCGAGCTGGAATACACCAGCGTGTTCGAGCTGCTGGCCGCCGTGCTGCTGTCGGCCCAGGCCACCGACGTGGGCGTGAACAAGGCCACGCGCAAGCTGTTCCCGGTGGCGGGCACGCCGCAAAAGATTTTGGACCTGGGGCTGGAGGGGCTGGAGAGCTACATCAAGACCATCGGTCTGTACCGCAGCAAGGCCAAGCACCTGATGGAAACCTGCCGCATTTTGGTGGAGCAACACGGCGGCCAGGTGCCCCGCACCCGTGAAGCACTCGAAGCCCTGCCCGGCGTCGGCCGTAAAACCGCCAATGTGGTGCTGAACTCGGCGTTTGGCGAGGCGACCATGGCGGTGGACACGCACATCTTTCGCCTCGGCAACCGCACGGGCCTGGCCCCGGGCAAAACGCCTTTGGAAGTCGAACAAAAGCTGCTCAAACGCATCCCGGCCCAATATTTGGTGGATGCGCACCATTGGCTGATCCTGCACGGGCGCTATGTCTGCCAGGCCCGCAAACCCCTGTGCGGGCAGTGCGCGGTGGCGGCGTTTTGCGACTTTGAGCCCAAAACACCCGCTCAAGGCTGAAGCGCTCGCTTCAGTAGCGTTCCGTTCGCCCGCCCAAAGACTTCAGCACGCCCATCCACAAAGCCGTCCTTTCGGCATAGGGCTCAGGGTCCTGGTAACCACTGGCCTGGGCATAGACGGCGGTTTGCACCATCACGATGCCGGTGGCCGGCTGCACAAACACCGATTGCCCATGCACCCCCTGAAAAGCAAAACTGCGCTCTTTCAAAGGGTGCAGCCAGAACTGGTAGCCATAGCCAAAATAGGGCGTGGCCTTGTACGGTGCAAACGCCGCAGGCTGGCGCGACACCTCGGTGGCATCGCGCAGATATTCGGCAGACACGATTTGCCGATCCCCCACTTTGCCGTCGTTGGCCATCAGCGCACCCAGGCGGCCCCAGTCCCGCAAGCTGGCATTGAAGCAAAAATAAGCGCCCGCCTGACGGTCACGGCCATGGCACCAGAAAGCGTCTTGTTCCGCGCCCATCGGCTTCCAAAGCCACTCACTGGTCAGATCGGCCATGCTGCGCCCGGTGGCGGCTGTCAGCACCCGGCCCAACACTTCGGTTTCGGCACTGGCATACACAAACTTCTGGCCCGAAGGGCTGTGGCGGTTTGAAAACGACCGAAGCACACTGACCACCGAGGGGCTGCCGGTGGCAAAGCTGTACGAGAGTTTGGAAACGTCATCCTGCCCGTCGTAGCGCTCGGTGAAGGTGACGCCCGAACTCATGCGCAGCAAATGCCGGATCGGCGTGTCGCCATAGGCGCTGCCCGCCAGGTCTTTCGCGTATTGCCCTGCGGGCTCATCCAGCGAAGCGATCACACCGCGTTCCAGCGCCGTCCCGATCAACATGGAGGTGACGCTTTTGGCCATGGAAAAAGACAAAAATCGGGCGTCTTCGGTGCGCCCGTAACGGTAGCGCTCAGCCACAATTTCACCATTTTTCAGGATCAACAAACCCGTGATGCGCCGCCGCTCCAGATACTCGTCCAGCGTGTATCCGATGTTGCGAAAGCGGTACTGGATCAGTGGGGGCTCAGCGGCCTTGGACAGTGGCCAGACCGCTTGCCCTTTGGACACCGTTTGCGTCAAGACACCCGGCACCCGGTGCAGAGCGGACCAGGACCCGACCCGGTTTTCCATGGCCGACCAGCGCGGCCCCATCGGGTAACCCAGCGGCTTGCCCAGGGCCTCTTCGTCGGGTTCGGCCCAGGCTGGCATGGCGCCCATCCCTCCCAAGAGGGCCAAAACAGCCAGCCACAGCGGAAAAATACGACCTTTTGAATTCATTTTTAAAAGCCCATCCAACATGAAATCATGACACGGGGAGCCTGGCTTGAAAAGGTAAAATCAGCAAGCGACGGCGCAGCGTAAAGCAGCCCATTCAATCACTCCGTCCCCACCTCCCCGCCCACTTGATCGCCCCCAAGGAGCAGCCTTTACCCGACGAAGGGCATGGCTCCGATTGAACCTATGACGCAAGCCCCCGCGCGTGCCCCCTTCAACAGCTCACGGCTCACGCGCTTTCTGACCGAAAACGCCATGTTGAATGCTGCCCAGACCCAGCAAGATGTTGGGCAACAACTGGGCGACTGGCTGAACTTTCGCCAGGCCATCGCCTTGCACGGCGTGCTCCACCCCGAGCAGGCCACGCCCCACGACACGCCAGCGCAGGTGCGCCGCGCCGCCACGATGAGCGCCCAAGCGCTGCGACGACACGCCGAGAAAGTGCGCGCCCAACTGGAGCAATCCATCCAACAAGGTGCGCCCACTGGTTCGGGCCTGGCGCGCATCGACATGCCGCCGCCCACACTCGACGAGCCACTGGAGCCCAAAACCGCTTACGAGCCCTACCGCCGCTTTCATGCGGCGCATCAGCGGCAAATGGAAACTAGCCTGCACAGCTTGCGCTCGCAGGTGCGTGGGCAACTGGGCAAATGCCCAGGCCCGCTGCAGCAACTGGCCACACTGGACGCGGCGTTTGAAAATATCCTCGGTGAACGCGAAGCCATGCTGCTGGGCAAAGTGGCCAAACTGCTCGAAAAAGGCTTTGCACAAGCGGTCAAGCAACACATCAAGCAGCAAGCCGAAGCCCATGCCCTGGTCACCACCGAGGCAGCCCATGCCGCCAGCACCGCCGTGAATCCCGGCAGTTGGCTCATGGCTTTTCGGCAAACCCTGCGCACGGCCTTGCTCGCCGAACTGGACACACGGCTGCAACCCACGCTCGCACTTTTAGAAGCCTTTGAATCTCAAACCCCACAAGAACAATGAAACGCTATTCCTTTCCCATCGCCTTCTTCCTTGGCGCCTTGGCGGTCGTCTGGGTGGCGGCCGCTGTGGCCACCTCGCACCCGCTGGTTCTGAGCATGGCCACCATCATTGGCGCGGTCTATGTTTTTGGTGCCATGGAGCTGCGCCAATACCGCGCCGCCACCGCAGCCCTGAGCCAAGCCCTGGTCCAGATTCCGCAAGACCTGCAAAACCTGAATGACTGGCTGATCACCCTGCCCTCGGGCTTGCACAACCCGGTGCGCCAGCGCGTGGAAGGTGAACGCACAGGCCTGCCGGGTCCAGCCCTCACGCCTTATCTGGTAGGCCTTTTGGTCATGCTTGGCATGCTGGGCACGTTTTTGGGCATGGTGGTCACGCTCAATGGCGCGGTGTTTGCGCTGGAAGGCTCCAGCAACGTGGCGGGCATTCGGGCCGCATTTGCTGAACCCATCAAGGGCCTGGGCTTGGCGTTTGGCACCTCGGTGGCGGGCGTGGCCACCTCGGCCATGCTGGGCCTGATGAGCAGCCTGGCCCGGCGCGAGCGTGCTCAGGCTGGCCAGCTGCTGGACACGCTCATCGCCACCAGCCTGCGCAGCTTTTCGCTCACGCACCAGCGGCAGGAAACCTTCAAGGCCTTGCAGCAACAGGCGCAAGCCTTACCCCAGGTGGTGCAACAACTGCAGAACTTGATGGCCCAGATGGCGCAAACCAGCCAGCAGATCAACGAACGGCTGCTGGCCAACCAGCAAAGCTTTCACCAAGAAGTGCACAGCGCCTACACCGGCCTGGCGCAATCGGTGGACCAGTCGCTGCGCACCAGCCTGAGCCAGAGCATGCAAGTGGCCAGTGACGGCATCCGTCCCTTGGTGCAAGCCACCATGGCGAAATTGGCCGAGCAAGCGCAAAGCCTGAACGCGCAACTGCTGCACAACACGCAACAGCAATTGGGCGAACTCCATGCCCAATTAAGCACCACCGCCCAAGGCGTGGCCCACAGCTACAGCGCAGCCCTCAGCCGACACGAAGCCGCCAGCACCGACATGGTGGCGCGCGTGGGCCAGACACTGGAGGGCTTCAACCAGACCTTTGCGCAACGCGCTGAAGCACTGGTGACCTCGGTGAACACCGCCTACGCAGCCCAACACGCACAGCAAAGCAGCGCCGACCAGCAGCGGCTGGACGCGTGGCAAGCCTCGCTGCACAGCATGGCCGCCGCGCTGGGCGAACAATGGCAAGCCTCGGGCACGCAGACCCTGGCCCAGCAGCAAGCCATTTGCGACACGCTCACCGAGACTGCGCAAACCATCACGGCGCAGGTGCAAACCCAGGCCCAGCAGACATTGGGCGACATTCAGCGGGTGCAAACCGAGCAAGCCAGCAGCGACCAGCAGCGCCTGAACGCCTGGCGTGATGCACTCGACAAGCTGGCCACAACGCTGCAAAGCCAGTGGCAAACATCGGGCGACAGAACCCTGGCCCAGCAGCAAGAAATTTGTGACACCCTGACCCGCACCGCACAAGACATCAGCACCCACACGCAAGCGCAAGCCACGCACACCCTGGCCGAAGTCACCCGCCTCATGGCCAGCAGCGAAGAGCTGGTGCGCGCGCGCATCGCCTCCGAAGCGCAATGGGCCGCCCAACACAGCCAGCAAGCGCAAGAGCTGAGCGCCTTGCTGCGCACCGAACTGTCGGCCCTGCGCGATGCGGAAGACGCACGCGGCCAGGCGGCCGTGGCCCGGCTGGGCGAATTGCAAACCGCCGTGACGGCGCACCTGAGCACGCTGGGCACAGCGCTGGAAGACCCAATCACCCGCCTGATCGAGACCGCCTCCGAAGCACCCAAAGCCGCCGCCGAAGTCATTGGCCAGCTGCGCCAGGAAATCTCGGTCAGCGTGGCGCGTGACAACGCCTTGCTCGATGAGCGCACCCGCATCCTGCAAACGCTCAGCACCTTGCTGGATGCCATCAACCACGCCTCGACCGAGCAGCGCAGCGTGATCGACGCGCTGGTCAGCTCGTCAGCGGCCACCTTGAGTCAGGCCAACAGCCAGTTCATCGAACAGGTGAGCACCGAGTCGGCCAAGCTGGGCGACATCGCCGCCCAAGTCACCGCCAGCGCGGTGGACGTGGCCAGCCTGGGCGAGACCTTCGGTTTTGCGGTGCGCTCGTTCACCGAGACCAACGAAAAACTCATGGCCCATTTGCAGCGCATCGAACAAGCCATGGACAAATCCATGACGCGCAGCGATGAACAACTGGCCTATTACGTGGCGCAGGCCCGCGAAATCATCGACCTGAGCATCAGCTCTCAAAAGGACGTGCTGGACAGCTTGCAAAGCCGGGCCGCCATGGCCACCGAAGGGGCCGTCTGATGCTGGAGCACGACGCCGACGTCGATTCCAGCGCCCCGACCTGGATCTCGTTTGCCGACCTGATGACCGGTCTGCTTGGGGCCTTTGTGCTGCTGCTGGTGGGCGTGATGGCGGCGCAGCTGGACATGGCCTCCCAGCTCGAAGACGAGGTGCAAAAGCGCCAGGTGGAAGAGCAAAAACGCTTGTCGCTGGAACAGGCCCTGGCCATTCCATTGGCCAGCGGCCGCATCACGCTGAACAATGGGCGCATCGGCATCAGCGGCAAGCTGCTGTTCGAGTTGAACTCCGACAAGCTCGAACCCCAAGGCCGCCAGCTGCTCAAAAGCCTGGTGCTGCCGCTGCGCAGTTACCTGCAAACGCGCGACGAAATGCTGATGGTCAGCGGCTTCACCGACGACCAGTCCATCAAGAGTCGCAACCGACAATTCGAAGACAACTGGGAACTGTCCGCACAACGCGCCTTGACGGTGACGCGCACCTTGATCGAGGAGGGCATGCCCTCGTCCATGCTGTTTGCCGCCGCTTTTGGCCAGGAGCAACCGCTGGTGACCAACACCAGCGAAAAAGCCCGTGCCCAAAACCGCCGCGTGGAAATAGCACCCGTGCCCAAAACCAGCAACGCCACCGCGCCCCGCACGCCAAAGGCCACGCCGCCATGACCGAAGCGCCGATGCCCGGAGCCGAGCCCATGGAGGACCTGCTGGCCGCGTTGCAGGCCCGTGGTGCCGCTCAGTACGACCCAGTGGGCTGGCACTACATGCAGACGCTGGCCGCACGCAGCCGCGCATCACCGGGCTCGGCCCAACTGCTGCTCCAAGGCAAACTGCGCCAGGCGTTGGTCAACTTCCAAGCGCGGATGCAAACGCGGATGCAAGAGGCCGCCCTCACCAACGCAAGCACAGCCCCATCGGCCACGCCCTCGCCACTGGCCACGCTGCTGCGCGACATGGCGCAGGACAGCCCCAACACCCCGGGTGGCAAGCCCGCCAACTGGCGAACCGAGAGCCCGCACATCCAGCAGTTTCGCCAGCAACTGGGCAAGATCCGTGTGCACAAACAGGTCTCTCAGGCCATCGCCCAGGCCCCGCAAAATGCAGGCCCGATCAACTCGCACATGCTGGTGTTGCGTTCGCTGGGCCTGATGCGCGACATTTCACCGGATTACCTGAACCGGTTCATGGGCTACATCGACACCTTGCTGTGCCTGGATCAAGCCGGTCAAGGCAAATCAGCGCCCAAAAAGACGGCCAGCAGCAAAGCTGAAAAGTGAACGGCCATCCTCGGGATGGCCGTGTGGCAAGCGTGTGATGCCCTGCCGCCCAAGCTTTGCCTGAGCAGGGTCAGGCCGCCACGCCGGGTGCAGGAAAACCATTGCGACCCGGAAACTCGGGTGCCAAAGTCCGCGCGTTGGGCATCTTGACCCACAGGCGCAGCATCTTGCGATTGAGTTCGTGCACGCCGTGGTCTTCAAATTCGTTGCGCGAGTGCAGCACCGCGTAGTTGTTGGCAAACTGCAGGTCTCCGGGCTCCAGCATCATGCTCAGCCGGAAGTCTGGGCGGTGCATGATCTCGTCAAACAAATCGAGCGCCTCGATCTCGACTTTGGACAAGGGCAGATTGCGCACCTCGTGGCCCAGCTCGATGTACTGGCGCAAATAGCGGCAGCTGAGCTTGCCCTGGTGGTGGCTGAAGATGGGCGACAGGCTGGGCAGGTCTTCACACAGGTGCGAGAAATACCAGGTGCGGTAGTACAAGCCCAGGTACGCGGGATGCTTTTGCAAAATCTCGTTGTAGATCGCCGCCACGCTCACCAAAGAACTCAGACCGCCCTGCTTGGCCTTGCGGATGCACAACAGGCCCACCACATCGGACGGGTCCGAGTGGTAAGGCAAGTACAGGTTGGTTTCGTAGACGCGGGTGGTTTTCTTCGTCACATCACCCACGTTCATCACCAGCCCCAGCAAATCACCCTTGGGGTTTTGTCGCACCGGCGTGCCCATGTGCAGGCCCATGCCGTAATAAATGATCTGGATGTCTTCTTCGCTGTAGCGGTGAATAGGCAAGCCGCGCAGCACCAGAAAACCCCTGCCGTTTTCCAGCTCGTCGCTGTGCTGTTTCAAATTCAGCACATCGCCGGCCAAAGGAAAATCATCCTTGCCGAAATCCGGAAAACGCAGGCCACGTGCCTTCACATGCGCCAAGGCGGCATCCAGGGCGGCAATCGCCTCGGAGGACAAAAGATGCAGCCAGGACGTATCGCCCGCCATGTCGCCGCCTTTCCAGGCGGCCGCACCTGTGATGGGGGAGGTCATCATCACGCTCATGTTTGTTCTCCAAGAGATAGATTCGGGTTGTGACACGCCTGGACAAATGGCAGGCTTTGACACCAAGCTGTGGAGAAAGCCACGGTCAGCGGCGCACAGCGACCTGCCGGGTAGGCGGGTCAGCGACCAGTCAGCGGCCCAATTGGGTCAACGCCGCTTGCAAGCCTGCCAAACCACCCACGCGCTGGTCATTGATGAAAACCTGCGGCATCTGGCGGACCGAGGGTCCGCATTTCTCATAAAAAGCCATGCGCTCGGCTTCGCCATCGATTTTGATTTCTTCAAAATCAAGCGAGCGCGTTTTGAGCAGCATCTTGACGGACTCGCATTGCGGGCATGCGGACTTGGAATAGACGACGATTTTGAGTTGCATGCGTCAGATTCTAGCGATTGCCATGGGCTTGAATGCATTGGCTCAAGGCGGTCACACCCATGTGTTGTTCGAGAAAATCGGCCAAACCATCGAACACCGTCTCGAGCGTAGGGGCCTGCGCGCCGAACAGGGCATGCAGCACCGCCGGGCATTCCAGCAGTCCATGCAGATAGGTGCCCAGCACCTGGCCGTTGCCGCTTTGCCAGGCCAGACCGGGCATGACCTCGTGCAACACCGCACCACCCGCCAGCATGGCGCTGTGGCCCTGCGTCTGGCCGTGGTGGATTTCGTAGCCCTTCACCGCCACCCCGCTCAAAGCGCCCCACGCGCCGTGCACTTGGCCAAAGCGGGCCTCGGTCCGGGTCACGGTTTTTTCTGGTGCGAACTGGGTGACCAAAGGCAGCAGGCCCAAGCCTGGCGCGTTGCCGTCAATGCCGTGGGTGTCAATGAGGGCTTCGCCCAGCATTTGCAGACCGCCGCAAATGCCCAACACCGCCCCGCCCTGCTGCGCATGTTGCGCAATGGCCGCGTCCAGCCCGTGCTGGCGCAGCCAAGCCAGGTCGCTGCTGGTGTGCTTGCTGCCAGGCAGGATGACCCAGTCGCCCGCTTGCAGACCCGCCAGGTCGGCCGGGCTGCGCGCCCACAGCAAACGCACACCGGGCACATTTTTGATCGGTTGAAACTCGTCCAGGTTGCTGATGCGCGGGTAAGCGATCACGGCCACGGTTTGGGTCACCGCCCCGTTGGCGCGGCTGCGGTCATCGAACACACCGTCTTCTTCGGGCAAGCCATGCTGCCACCACATCGGCAGCACCGCCACGGTGGGCACACCCGTCAACGCCTGCAGCATCTCGGGCGCAGGGGACAGCAGGCTGGCATCGCCCCGGAACTTGTTGAGCACAAAACCCCGAATGCGCTGTTGGTCTTCGGGCGGCAGCAGCGCCCAGGTGCCATACAGGTGGGCAAAGGCGCCGCCCTTGTCGATGTCGGTGACCAACAGGCATTGCGCATTCGCGTGCCTGGCCACCCGCAGGTTGACGATGTCGCAGGCCATCAGGTTGATCTCGGCGGGTGAGCCCGCGCCCTCGATCACGACCACATCGTTGTCGGCGATCAGCTCATCGAGCGCGGCAGCGATGGGCGGCCATACTTTTTCGCTGCGCTCACGCCAGGGGGTTTCAGTCAACTCGGGGTGCACCTGCCCCAGCAACACCACCTGGCTGCGCGTGTCGGCCTCGGGCTTGAGCAGCAAGGGGTTCATGCGCACGTCGGGCTCGGCAATGGCCGCCAGCGCCTGAAAATATTGGGCACTGCCAATTTCGCCCCACCCGCTGGCACTGGTGACCACACGGGCGTTGTTGCTCATGTTCTGCGCCTTGAAGGGCGCGACCTTGAGGCCTTGACGGGCGTAATAGCGGCAAAGCGCCGTGGTCAACCAGCTTTTGCCTGCGCCGCTGGCTGTGCCCAGCACCATGATGCAACGTGCGCTCATGAGCTGCGTGGCAAAACCACCCACTGCCCATCGAGCGCGTGGATGCGGATGCGGTGATCGAAGACGGTTTCAATGGCGGCATGCGTCACGGCATCATGGCCAGCGCCGTGGTGCAACACCTGCCCTTGCGACATGACCACGATGTCGTCGGCGTGCAAGGCCATGCCGATCTCGTGCAGCACGCTGACCACAGTGGTGCCTTGCGCCAACAGGCAATGCACCTGCTCCAGCCAATCGACCTGGTGCGGTGGGTCCAGATTGGCCAGGGGTTCGTCCATCAGCATGATGGATGCGTTGCCCGCCATGGCACGGGCCAGCAGCACGCGTTGGCGCTCACCGCCGGACAATTCGCCCAGCGTGCGCTCGCGCCAATCCCAGGCTTGGGTGGCCTTCAGGGCAGCTTCGACCATCTGCGTGTCCAGCGCCGTGGGCGAATCCAGCCAGCCTTGGTGCGGCAGACGACCCAGCATGGCCACGTCCCACACACGCAGGTCCAAGGTGCTGGTTTCACCCTGCCCCAGCCAGGACAGTTGCACGGCCCGTTGCTGACGCGGCAAGCTTTCCAGAGACTGGCCTTGCCACCACACTTGACCGGTGTGCGGCAGCAAACCCGCCAGGGCTTTGAGCAAGCTGGACTTGCCTGCGCCGTTGGGCCCCACCACACAGGTCCAGCGGCCCGCAGTGATGTGCAGGTCGATGTTTTTCAGCACACGCCTGTCGCCCAGCGTGGCGCTCAATTGCCGGGTCTGCAGGGCGGCGGTCATGCACGGACTCCGGTGTCGGCATCGCGGTAGACACGCCACAGCAAATAGCCCCCACCCAGCACCGCTGTGAGCACGCCCACAGGCAATTCTTGCGGCGCGAACAGCACACGGGCCAGCACGTCGGCCAGCACCAGCAAAGCCCCGCCCATGAGCGCCGACAAACCCAAGCGCCAGGCATGGGTGCAGCGCACCAGCGACCGCACCAAATGCGGCGCGGCCAAACCCACAAAGGCCACCAAACCGAGGTGCGCCACCGCCGCGCCCGTGGCCAGAGAAATCACCCCCACCAGCACCAGTCGCGCCAAAGCCAGTGGAACGCCCAGACTCTGCGCGGTGGATTCCCCCAAGGTGAGTGCATCCAGCACGCGGGCGAAGGCACAGGCCAACGCAACACAAAGCACCAGCACCACCGACAGGGTGAGGCAGGCGCTCCAACTGACAAAAGCGGTCGAGCCGAGCATGAAGCCCTGCATGGCCTGCAAGACCTGAGGCTGCAGCAGCGAGATCAAGGACGTCACCGCGCCCAGCACCACCCCCACGACCACACCCGCCAGCAACAAGCGCAAGGTTTGCTGCACGCCGCGTGCCAAGAGCAGCGTGAGCACAACCGCCAACACCGCCCCGACAAAGGCCGCCCCCGTCAGACCCAGACCCAACCAGCCGCTCATGGCCCAGGCGCTGCCGCCCCACAAACTCCAATAAACGCCCACGCCCAACGATGCGCCCGAAGCACTGCCCAGCAAATACGGATCGGCCAGCGGGTTGCGAAACAAGCCTTGCGCCACCGCCCCGGCCAAGCCCAGCAAGGCCCCGCCCAACCAAGCGCCCAAGCTGCGCGGCAAACGGATGTCCCAGACGATCTGGCGCGACACCGGGTCGGCGTCTACCAACCACCAGGCCTGCCAGCCTTGGCTGCCTGCGGCGGTGCCCAACAAAACCACAGCCCAACCCACAGCCAACAGCAGCAGCGCCCAGCGGGGTGCATTTGGACTTGCACTCATTTCACTGCCTCGGTGGGTCGGTTGTCCGCAGAAACCGGTGCCTCGGCTGCAGCACGGTTCAGGCAGTCGGCCATCAGCCGAGCGCCCTCGGCCATGCGCGGCCCGGCGCGCACCAGCATGTCCGATTCATCGGGTTTGAACACGCACAGGCGCTGGCCTTGCATGGCCCGCAAACGGCTCCAACCCGGGCGCTGCAGCATGCTGGCGCGGCTGCTGTCTCCCGCCATGATCACATCGGGCTGAGACTTCACCACCCATTCGGGGTTGACCTGAGGAAATGGCCCCATCGACGCAGGCAGAATGTTGGCCACCCCCATGCGCGTGAGGGTTTCGCCCATGAAAGACGATTCACTTGCGCCATAGGGCGCGGGGCTGACTTCAAAATAAACCCGCTGCTGCCTTGCACGGGCACTCAGCGATTGCACGGCCGCCTGCACGCCCAACTGAATCCCTTGCCAAACCCGGTCACTGTCTGCCGCAGGCACATGCAAGGCCTGGGCCACAGTGCGCAACACCCTTTGCGCGTCGGCGTGGTTGCGCGGCTCCAGGCGCAGCACCGTCAGGCCCAGCGCTTGCAAACGGTCCGCCCCGCGCGTCGAACCGGCGGCCAACACCAAGTCAGGCTTGAGCGACACGATGCGCTCAATGTTAGGGTCCAGCCCGCCGCCCACACGCGGCACGGCCTTGACCGACTCGGGCCAGTTGGAATAGCGGTCCAAACCCACCAGTTTGTGGCACTGATTCAAAGCACACACGGTTTCGGTGAGGGAGGGCAACAAACTCACGATGCGTTGCGGGGCTTGTGTGATTTCGACCTTGTGCTGGCGGTCGTCGAGCACGGTGAGGGCTTGTGCAGCTGGCACCCAGCCCAGCACACAGACGCACACAACGAACACGGCCCTGAGCACGGTTTTGAATGTGCAAGTCGATACGCCGGTGTGATCTTCAGCCCGATCGTTCAGCCGACGGGTTAGCCCCTGGCTTGTCGCCAAACTGCCCATGCGAGTTTGCAAACACTCAGCCATGGACCGCTTGCCATTGGCTGAAAATGCGGTGCAACTGCGCCACGCCATCGGTCAAGGCCGCAGGCCCGGGCTGCAAAATATCGGCCGATTTGATTTCAAAAATCTGCCCGGTGCGCACGGCCGGCACATCTTGCCAACCGGGACGGGCTGCGACTTTTTCGGGACGGAACTTTTTACCGCACCACGAGCCGATGATGATGTCGGGCGCACGGTCAACGATGCTTTGCCCGTCGGCAATGATGCGGTCTTTGCCCAGCGATTGCACAGCCAACTCGGGAAAAATGTCATCGCCACCTGCGATGCCCATCAACTCCGACACCCAGCGAATGCCGCTGATGTGGGGCTCGTCCCACTCCTCAAAAAACACCTTGGGTCGGCGTCTGAACCCTGCAGCCCGTTGCGCGATCGCATCCAGTTCAGCACGCATGGCCTGCAGCTTGACCAAGCCCTGCTCAGCCTGCCCCACCATGGCCGCAACCTGGTACAGCATGGAAAAAATTTCCTGCACGCTGCGCTGGTTGAAAACCGTGACCTGCACACCGGCCTTGATCAACAGGGCGGCGATATCGGCCTGCAAGTCCGAAAACCCAAAAACACAATCGGGCTTGAGCGCCAGAATCTTGTCGATCTTGGCGCTCAAGAATGCACTGACCTTGGGCTTTTCTTCACGGGCCCGGCGCGGGCGCACTGTGTAGCCCGAGATGCCCACGATGCGCGCCTCCTGCCCCAGCAGGTACAGCCACTCGGTCGTCTCCTCGGTCAGGCAAACGATGCGTTGGGGCAAAAGGTCTTGCATGGGCTGGGGCCGATCAGTGTTTCATTTTCCAGCTCAGGCCCAACGTGGTGGTGCGTGGCAGCTGGTTGTAGCCATAGGCGGTTTGGTAGCGGCTGTCGGTCGCGTTTTCCACGCGGCCGTACAGCGTCCATTCCCGGCTCAGGCTGTAGCGGGCGGTCAGGTCCAGCAAGGTGTTGCTGGGCAAGCCGGGCTTGCCTTCGATGTCGGGGCGTGCCCTGGTGTAACGCGCACTGCCGCCCAGCGTCAACAAGCCCAAGGCCTGCGACACCGACACCGAGGCCAGGGTCTTGGCACGACGCACCAGCTGCTGGCCCGTGGCTTCGTTCACCGGGTCTTGCAGCGACAAGCTGGCGCGCAAATCGGTCATGTGAAAGCGGCCGCTGTAGCTGGTTTCCAGGCCCTGGTTTTTGACGCGGCTGACGTTGCTGAACTGCCACGTGCCCATGTCGTACAAAAGCAGGTCTTTGGTGAGCGACGAGAACCAGGTCGAGCGCAGGCGGTGTGGCCCTTGTGCCCACTGCACGCCCGCCTCACGCGTGCTGGCGGTTTCCGGACGCAGATCGGGGTTGCCGCTGTAGGGGTCAAACAAATACCCCAGCGGCGGCATGTTGAAGGCCGTGGCATGGCTGGCAATCAACTTCCACTGCGCATCCAGGTCATAGCCATAACCCAGATACACCGAGTCTTTGGCCGACATGCCATCGACATCGTCGCGCCGCAAATTGAACTGCAAGTTGTGCGCTGCACGCTTGTAAACCACGCCGCCGTAAACCGCATTCGCTTTGCGTTCACGCGACAAGCCGGACACGCCATCGGTGGCCATGTCGATGCCCTGCGTCTGGTGGTCCAAGCCGGCCGACAAGACCATGGAGGGCAAGTCAAACTGGTGCGTCCACGACGTCCTGCGGGTGCGCGTTTGGGCCTGCGTGGTGAACGAGTAGCTGCCCACGGTGTCGGTGTCGTTGCGCTCTTTGGCGTCGGAGTAATTCAAACGGGTAGACCACTGCGGCCCCAGCCGACCCGACCAGTAAAGCGTGTGGCTGTCGAGCTGGGTGCGGCCTTGGTGCACGTCGGTGGGGGCAGAAAAACTGCCCGGCACGTCGTAGTCAAAGCGCCCATTGAAATGGGTCGAGCGCAAGCCCAGCTTGTGTTCGGGACTGAATTTGTAGGACAGGTCGAGCGCGTGGTTGTCGTTGCGGTAGGCGTCGGCATCGGGGTTGGCGTTGAGCGTTTGCGACAGGTTGGCCGCGTTGATGCCATCCGTACGCATGCGCCCCACCGAGACCGCATAAGCCAATGGCCCGGCTGCGCCGCTGGTTCCCGCGCTCCAGCGCTGACTGCCCTGCGAGCCACGCTCGGCGCTGGCGTAGACCGTGGGCTGACCCTGCCCTTGACGGGTGAACACCTGGATCACACCGCCCACCGCACCACTGCCGTGAATGGCCGAGACATTGCCGCGCACGATTTCAATGCGGTCCACCTGGTCCAGCATGATGTGTTCCAGGCTCACAGCGCCCGTGGTGTCTTGTTTGGTGACGGGCACGCCATCGACCAGCACCAACACCTGCAAGGACGCCGCACCGCGCAAGAAAGCCGTGGCCTGCCCGCCTCGGCCCCCGCTTTGGGTGAACTGGAAACCGGCCTCGCGCGCGAGCAAGGTGGGCAGGTCCAGCACCTGCGACTGCTCAATGGCATCACGCCCGAGCACCGTGGTGTGGGGCAGAACGTCGGTCAGAATTTGCTCGGTGCGGCTGGCGGTGACCACGATTTCACCGGCCGTGGTTTGCGCCAGCACAGCGCTGGTGGCCAGAGACAGCAAGGACAATGCAGGTGCGAAAAGTACGGGCGCAGATCGGCGCGCGCGAAGGGAATAGTTTTTCATGAGAAACAAACAAGTCAAACGCCCTCACCGCCTTCCCCGACAGTGCATGGGCTTTACGACCTGTCTTGCGACAGGTCACCTTGTTGGCCGGTATCCGGGCTGACAGAGCGGCTTTCACCACCTTCCCAGTCGCCTGTTTCAGGGCAGCCAGTGGTTTGAGATGAAAGCTGGATTTTTGAGTGAACAAAAACCCGTCTGCTTACCGTTGCGGGGGCAGCGCAGGTTAGGTGGGCCTTGTCGGCTTGTCCCTCCTGCTTCCCGTTGAACTGCGCACCCTGAACAGGCAGCGCGAGCACCAACAATCTTTATTCTAGGCGCAAAGCTGTCTGTAAACCTACAAAATCAGTGGCTTGAGGGCCGCACGCCCTACAATGGTGCTCTTACTTTTCCCTGTATGCCATGGCCCATTCCAACACCATCGATCAAATTGCCGAGCGTGTGGATCACTTGCTGCTGCGTCATGAAGAGCTTCAGCGCACCAACGCTTTGCTGACCCAGCAAGTGCAGGCGCTGAGTCTGGAACGCGATCAACTCAAGTCTCGCTTGGCCGCGGCCAGAGCCCGAGTGGATGCACTCATCGAGCGCCTGCCCGTCGCCGCCCCCGCTTCACCTGAGGCCACCGCATGAGCAACCAACAAATCGACGTTCAAATCATGGGCCAAAGCTACATTCTGGGTTGCCCAGAAGGTGGTCAAGAGCGACTGCTCGATGCCGTGCGCAAGGTCGACGAGGCGATGTGCAAAATCCGTGATGCGGGCAAAATCAAGGCCCGCGACCGCATCGCCGTGCTGGCGGCACTGAACCTGGCCTTCGAGCAAACGCCAGCCAGCCCGGCCGTCACGACGGCCCACACGGAAGACGAGATGCCCCTGATGCACAGGCACGCTTGGCGCAGCTGCTGCAGCGCCTTGACGGTGTCATCAAAAACGACGGTCAATTGATCTGAACACGAGGGTGTTGCGCTTGCGACCGCAGGCGTGCGCGATAAGCCCCTACAATCACCTTCGTCTGCGGTGCATGCCGGGCTTTATATTTCCTTGAACCAATGCTCTTAGAGCCCGGGCTTGGTACATTGGCTGGTGAGCGTGATCATCTCG
Source organism: Limnohabitans sp. 2KL-1 (assembly GCF_003063435.1). GTDB lineage: Bacteria > Pseudomonadota > Gammaproteobacteria > Burkholderiales > Burkholderiaceae_C > Limnohabitans_A. The sequence goes on from NZ_NESL01000002.1 coordinate 50,930, forward strand.
CGTCAGATGAACCCAACGCCAGTCTGCCCTCGCCCACCTGAACCCCGGTTCAGGATGCCGGTCCGGTGGCACTCGCAGACACCTTCCCTTTTTTGAATCCCACATCCCCCATGATCATCGAACCTCTGCTGTTGGCCGAATTGGCCGTTCTTGGCCTTTGCACCGGTTTCTTGGCAGGACTTTTGGGCATTGGCGGCGGCATGATCATGGTGCCGTTTTTGACGTACTTGCTGGGTGCGCGCGGCGTCAGCCCCGACCTGGCGGTCAAGATGGCGATTGCCACATCCATGGCCACCATCATTTTCACCAGCGTCTCCAGCGTGCGTGCCCACCACAAGAAAAAAGCCGTGCGTTGGGACCTGGTCAAAGGTCTGGCGCCAGGCATTGTGATCGGCAGCCTGATTGGCAGCATGGGCATTTTTGCGTTTGCCAAAGGCACTTATCTGGCCTTGTTCTTTGCGCTGTTTGTGGGCTTTTCAGCCACGCAAATGTTCCTGGACAAAAAGCCCGCGCCCTCGCGCCAGGTGCCAGGCTTTTCCGGCCTGCTCGGTGCAGGCGGCTTGATTGGCTTGCTGTCGGGTCTGGTGGGGGCTGGCGGCGGTTTCATCAGCGTGCCTTTCATGGCCTGGTGCAATGTGGCCATTCACAATGCGGTGGCCACCAGTGCGGCCTTGGGCTTTCCGATTGCGCTGGCCAACGTGGCCGGTTACATCGTGAGCGGTCAGAATGTGCAGAATCTGCCCGCTTACAGCTTTGGCTACTTGTGGTTGCCAGCTTTGGTGGTGATTGCACTGTGCAGTGTCTTCATGGCTCCTGTAGGGGCGGCGACAGCCCACAAGCTGCCGGTCAAGCAACTCAAGCGCGTGTTTGCCAGCGTGCTGTACCTGCTGGCCGCTTACATGCTTTACAAAGGTCTGGCGGCCTGAAGCACCTTTGGCCGCGCCGATGGCGGCTGGCCAATCAGTGCAGTGCGATGCTGCCCGAGATGTTCACCACCACGCGTGACTTGCCTGCCACCGTCGGCACGGGTGCAGGCGCGGCATCCATTTGTGCCATGGCCATGCGTGGCATGACCATGCTTTCGCCCGCCTCCTGCGCTGTGACGCGCACTTCCCTCAGGGTGTAGGCCACAAAGCCGAACTGCTTCGTCAGGGCTTGCGCTTTGCTCTGAAAGCGCGCCACCGCTTCGGCCTGAATGCGCGCTTCGGCGGCACTTTTCTGGTCCGGGCTCAGCCGCCAATCGATGTTCGACACCGTCAACTCTTGCAGGCGCGAGGCCAGCGTCGCGATTTGCTCGCCATCGCGGCCCTGCAAGACCAGTTGTGCAGAGCCCACCCAAGCGCTGATTTTCCCGTCACGGCCGTAACGCGGTGACACATTCATTTCACCCGTGCTCACCTCCAAGGCCCCGGTCTTGGCCATGGGCGTGGCCACGGCCAAAGCGGCAGCCAACACAGCATTGAGCTGCTTTTGAACTGCGGGGGCTTGCAAGCCCTCTTTTTGAACCGACAGGCTGATCACCAACCAGTCTTGCGGCACATCGGTCTGGGCCAATGCACTCAAATGCAGCACTTGGTGCAGCGCTGCTGCGGCATGTGCTGCGTGAGGTGCGGGGCTGGAAACACTTTGCGCCTGCACGGAAACAACAGGCAGGGCCAGTGCCGTCATCAGGGCAACCATCGAGGGGGTTCGAATCAGTGTCATGGGGAGTCTTTCGAAAACGTGAGGCAAAACCATCTTGCACGGACCATTTCGATTGTGAACGCCCGGCCGGGTCTGCATCGTCCTTCATGCGGCGCTTTGGTTTCAGGGTGTAACGCACCATGGGGCTTGATCGTGCACCAGTCCCATCCACAAGGCCCAAGCCGACACGGCAGACAGCGCCAGGCCCGCCACGCGCATGCCCCAGGCCCCGTCACCCAGTGTCTGCATGCGCAAGAACAGCCACGGCCCGGCCCACAGGCTGAGGCTGCTGCCCAATGCGAACAAAGCCATGGTGGCCGCCCCCTCCACAGGCTGACTGGTCAGAGCAGCCACCATCAAGGCCGAGTACAACAAGCCGCAGGGCATCAAGGCCCACAGCCCGCCCACCATCCAGGGCGCGGCGCGGCCCCAACGGGTATTGAAGGCCCGCACCCGGGCCCACAAACGACGTGCCGCACCATCCAGCCACACGGGTTGCCGCGCCTGCAGCATGAGCAAAAGTCCCAAAGCAAAGGCCGCCAAGTGCAGCAATGTCCAGACCGGGCGGATGGCAGCCGACTGCGTGGTCAACCAGCCCAAGCCCTGCACACTGGCGGCAGCCAAAGCGCCTAGCAGTGAATAACCGCCCAAGCGACCCAGCTGAAAAGCCAGCAAGGCCTGAGCCCGCCGCGCACCGGCCACCTGACCCAGGCCCGCGCAGGCCGCACCGCACATGGCCACGCAGTGTGGCCCGCCCAGCACCCCCATCATCAAGGCCGTGATGGCCAAAGAACTTTGCATGGTTTGTTCGCTTCAATGTCGACACCCGCATTGTGGGTGATGCAGACGGCCCCGTGGCGACGGCGGATCAAGGGCAAAAGACCCAAGGACCTCAGATGATTTTGGAGAAACGGGTCCGGTTGCGGTCGGCCTGCACATAGCGGTCAAACACCATGGCCACGCCGCGCACAAAAAACCAGCCCATGGCCGTGACCTGTATGCCCGTGTCGCTCAGCGCCACCAGGCCTTGCGCCTGCATGTCTTCCAGCTGGTCCATTTCTTTGGCAAACAGCGTTTTGAAGTCGATCAGCCAAGCCAGGTTGATGGCTTCAAACTGCAAGTGCCCCTGGCACATCAAAGCCATGATCACCGAGCGGCGCATCAGGTCGTCACGCGTGAGGGCCAGACCACGCACCACCGGAAAGTGGCCCTGGTCGAGCAGGTCGCAATACTCCTCCATGGTCTTGGCGTTCTGGCTGTAAGTGGAACCAATGCGCCCGATGGAGGACACGCCCAAGGCGATCAGGTCGCAATCGGCTTGCGTGCTGTAGCCCTGAAAATTGCGGTGCAAACGCCCCTGCCGCTTGGCCACGGCCAAGGCGTCATCGGGCAAGGCAAAGTGGTCCATGCCGATGTAGACATAACCCGCGTCGGTCAGGGCGTCCAGCGAGCGCGACAGCATGGCCACCTTGTCCGCCCCCTGGGGCAATTCTTCGGCGTGGATGCGGCGCTGCGGCTTGAACCGTTCGGGCAGATGCGCATAGGCATACAGCGCGATGCGGTCCGGACGCAAACGGTTGACCTGCGCCAGCGTGCGGTCAAAGGATTCAGGGGTTTGCAGCGGCAAGCCGTAGATCAGGTCCACGTTGACCGACTCAAAGCCCAGCCGGCGTGCCGCCTCGACCAGCTGAAACACCTGCTCGGCCGGCTGGATGCGGTGCACCGCCTTTTGCACGGCGGGGTCAAAGTCCTGCACGCCAAAGCTCAGCCGGTTGAAGCCCAACTCGGCCAGCACGGCCAGACGGCTCTCGTCCACGGTGCGCGGGTCCACCTCGACCGAATACTCGCCCCCGGGCACAAACTCGAAATGCTGGCGCAGCATGGCCATGAGCTGGCGCAACTCGTCATCGCTCATGAACGTGGGCGTGCCGCCGCCCAGATGCAGCTGGCTGACCGCCTGACCCCGACCCAGATGCTGCGTGTGCAATTGGACTTCTTTGGCCAGGTAACGCAAGTAATCGGCCGAGCGCTCCTTGTGCTTGGTGATGATCTTGTTGCAGGCGCAGTAGTAGCAAAGCGATTCGCAAAACGGGATGTGCACGTACAAGGACAAGGGCTGGGGCTTGCCCACCAAGCCCAATTGGCGCTGCTCCAAGGCTTGCACATAATCGGCTTCGCCAAAGGCTTCGACAAATCGGTCTGCCGTCGGGTAAGAGGTGTAGCGTGGGCCCGGCACGTCAAAACGTGTCAGCAATTCAGGCGTGATGACGGACATGGAAGGGCACCTTAATTAAAACGTCAACAAAACAGTGGAGATGACTTTGCCTGTTTGCTTTTAAGGGTGCATTGACTCACGTCAAATGGCATACTGGTTTTCAGTGATTTTTCACGAATTCAGGGTATACCCTCGTTTTAGGCAATTTTTCGGTTTAAGCTCAAGCATTGATCCAGGGCAAGTCCATCACTCCACCATGAGATAAAGCATGAATCCCCAAACCATGAAAGTCGCCTGCTCCAACTGCAACCTGCGCGAGTTGTGCATGCCCATGGGGCTGAGCGATCAGGACCTGACCCGCCTGGATGATCTGGTGGCCGTGCGCCGCAAGGTCAAACGGGGGACCACCTTGTTCACCAACGGCGAAAAGTTCACCTCGCTGTACGCCATACGCACCGGTTTCTTCAAAACCTGCCTGGCCACTGAGGATGGACGCGACCAAGTCACAGGCTTCCAGATGGCGGGCGAGATCATTGGTCTGGACGGCATCGTCAACGACCAGCACAGCTGCGATGCGGTGGCCCTGGAGGACGCCGAAGTCTGTGTCATGCCGTTTGACCGGATCGAGGAAATTTCCCGCGAAGTCACGGCCCTGCAGCACCATGTGCACAAGATCATGAGCCGCGAAATCGTGCGCGAACATGGCGTGATGCTCCTGCTGGGCAGCATGCGGGCCGAAGAGCGCCTGGCGGCCTTTTTGCTGAATTTGGTGCAACGCTTGCACGCCCGTGGTTTTTCCCAGTCAGAGCTGGTGCTGCGCATGACCCGCGAAGAGATCGGCAGCTACCTGGGTCTGAAGCTCGAAACCGTAAGCCGGACCTTCTCCAAGTTCGTCGAAGACGGCATCGTGGAAGTCAAACAGCGCCATGTGCGCATTCTGGACACCGAAGGCCTGCAGCGCCTGGTCAACCACAACAACCATTGCCATTGAAGCGGGCGGTCCCGCCAGGCGCATCGCGTCGTTTGGCTGCCCGTCCCCGGTTCATTGGCAGCCCTGTGCCCCCCGTGCACACTCGACAGGTCTTGCATCCTTGGGAACAGGGCAACGGTTCACCTCAAAAGGCGACATGGCCAACAGCGTGGTCAAACCGCTGGAGACCATGGCCAACCCCCAGAAGGCAAAAAAAGCCAAGGTGTAGACGCCTTGCCGCGACAGCGCCAAAGGGTGCCCAAACCACTGCAAATCCTGCGGGTCCACCAGTGCAAAGACCAGCATCTCCAGCAAACCCGCCACCAAAAAGGCGGGCCATGCAATCCACATCATCCGTTTTGCCAACATGTCGCTCTCCTGGTGACCCGCTCAGGGTTTGTTTTTGGAATCGGGGACAGGCAAAGTACCTGTGGTCGCGTGGTTTCTGGCCTGCATCGCGGGGGCCAAGGTGGTGCGGGCCTCTGGGGCCGTGAGGTCGACTTCAGCACTGGACTTGGTCAGCACGGGGTCTTGCCCGTTGGCTGCCAAGTAGAAGGTGATGAAAGACGCCACCACCACGACCAGTGGACCGGCAATCACCAGCCACACATGGCCGAAGGCCCACCAAGGACGGTTGACCAGTTGGGAATCTTTGGAGTTGGACATGCGAAAGCCTTTGAAAAATATCACCGAGGCACCAGGAAAACCGATTTTTCCTGCAATTCTGACAGCACCGCCCCCCCCTGCTGCATCGACTCGATGGTGAACACAATCGGGTGCGAGCCCGCGGGGGCTGCGTCATACGGCAGCTGCAAACGGACCGACACCCAAAGCGACTCGGTCGGTGCCACGCGCACGGCAGGCTCAGTGACCAAAACCAGACCGGGCAATCCCTGTGCGGTGACTCGGAAATCAAGGGGCGTTTCAGCCGCGTTCATGATCTGCAAACGGTAGACGTTTTCAATCCGTCCCCCGGCCACAATGCGCGCGAGCGAAGCGCGGTCGCGCTCCACATCGACCTTGAAGGGTTTGCGCAAGCCCAGACTGGTCAGCAAGGCCAGCACCACAACCAGCAAGATGCCGATGTACAACAAGACACGGGGACGGAACACATGACGCCAGGTTTGCTGGCGCGTCCATTTGTTGTTCATCGCGTTTTCGGTCGAGTACTTGATCAAGCCCCGCGGATAACCCACCTTGTCCATCACGGTGTCGCACACGTCGGCGCAGGCACCGCAGCCAATGCATTCGTATTGCAGGCCTTCGCGGATGTCGATGCCCGTGGGGCACACCTGCACGCACAAAGTGCAATCGACACAAGCGCCCAAGCCCAAAGCGGCAGGATCGGCTTTTTTGGAGCGTGCGCCACGCGGTTCGCCACGCTCGGTATCGTAGGTGACGATCAAGGTGTCTTTGTCAAACATCGCGCTTTGGAAACGCGCATAGGGGCACATGTATTTGCAAACCTGCTCACGCATGAAGCCGGCATTGCCATAAGTGGCAAAGGCGTAAAAGAAAACCCAGAACACTTCCCAGGAGCCCATGTTGCCCAGGAAAAATGCCATGCCCAAGTCCTTGATGGGCGTGAAATAACCGACAAAGGTGAAGCCCGTCCACATGGCAATGGCCAGCCAGACGATGTGCTTGTACCCTTTCTTGAAAAGTTTCTCGATCGACATGCTGGTGCCGTCCAGCCGCATGCGGGCGCTGCGATCGCCTTCAATCTTGTGCTCGACCCACATGAAGATTTCGCTGTAAACCGTTTGCGGGCAGGCATAGCCACACCACAAACGCCCGGCCACCGCCGTGAACAGGAACAGCGAGAACGCCGAGATCACCAGGATCGCCGTCAGGTAAATGAAGTCCTGCGGGTAAAGAACCAGGCCAAAAATGTAAAAGCGACGCGCACCCAGATCAAACAACACCGCCTGACGCTGACCCCATTCGAGCCAAGGCAGGCCATAAAAAACCAGTTGTGTCAGCACCACCATGAACCAGCGCCATTTGGCAAAGATGCCTTGCACGCTGCGTGGGTAGATTTTTTGCGTCGCCTGGTACAGCGACACCATCTGCACGTCATCCCCGGAACCTGTGACAGCCTCTACAGGGACGATGGGCACGATTTTTCGGGCAGGATTTTCTTTGGAGTCCAAAACACTTGCTTTCAAATGAACAAGACACCCGCAATGGGGTGTCCTGAATGGGTCAACGATGGATTGACGACCTTATTTGGCTGCAGCGGCTGTCTTGTTGGACAAGCCCCAGACATAAGAGGCCAACACATGGATCTGGCCTTCGGTCAGCTTGGCAGCTTGCGCAGGCATCTGGTTGACCTTGCCGTTGTTGATCATGTTGACGATGGCGTTCTCGCCCCAGCCGTGGAGCCAAATGTCGTCGGTCAGGTTGGGCGCACCCAGTGCGTGGTTGCCTTTGCCGTCCATGCCGTGGCAGGCCGCGCAAACACCGAACTTGGACTTACCCAGCGATGCACGCAGCGAGTCATGCGGGCTGCCCGACAGGCTGAGCACGTAATGGGCCACGTTGCGTACATCTTCTGGCGAACCCACAGCCGCTGCCATGGGGGGCATATTGCCGTTGCGGCCCTGAACCAGAGTGGCCTTGATGATCTCGGGTGTACCACCGTACAACCAGTCCGCATCGGCCAAGTTGGGGAAACCTTTGCTGCCGCGTGCGTCAGAGCCGTGGCACTGAGCGCAGTTGTTCATGAACAAACGGTCGCCAATGGCCATGGCCTGAGGGTCTTTGGATACTTCTTCAGGCGGCATGCCCGAAAACTTGGCATACAAAGGCGCCACTTCGGCGTTGGCCTTGGCCACTTCGGCGTCGTATTGACCGGCAGATGTCCAGCCGAACTTACCCGCCAGGTTACCCACACCGGGGTACATGGCCAGATACACAAAGGCGAACACGATGGTGATGATGAACAAGCCCACCCACCAGCGTGGCAGAGGGTTGTTCATTTCACGCAGATCACCGTCCCAGACGTGGCCGGTGGTGTTGTCGTTGGCCGTCATGGCCTTGGCTTTGCCGCTGAACCACAGAAGGATCAGGCAGGCGATGATGCTGACCAGCGTGAGGCCGGCCACATACAAGTGCCAGAAATTGCTGATGAAGTCACTCATTTCGATTCCTTTGATTTGTGATGTGCTGAGGACAATTCAGTCATCCTGACGAAACGGCAGTTGTGCGGCCTCGTCAAAGTTGGCTTGGTTACGGCGTGACATGGCCCACCAGATGATGCCCAGGAAGATGGCAAAGGTGAGCACGGTCACGATGGAGCGCAGGGTGTTGATGTCCATGGCGTTGCTCCGTTCACTTGCGGTGGATGCCCATGCCTTGCAGGTAGGCAATCACGGCATCCAGCTCGGTTTTGCCTTTGACGTCTTCAGACGCTTTGGCAATTTCTTCGTCGCTGTAAGGCGCGCCCAATGTGCGCAAGCCTTTCATGTGAGCGGGCAAGCTGGCACCGTCCACAGGGTTCTTTTCCAGCCATGAATATGCGGGCATATTGGACTCGGGCACCACGTCACGCGGGTTGTTCAGGTGGATGCGGTGCCATTCGTCGCTGTAACGGCCGCCCACACGGGCCAGGTCAGGTCCGGTGCGCTTGGAGCCCCACTGGAAGGGGTGGTCGTACACGAACTCACCGGCCACCGAATAGGAGCCGTAGCGCAGGGTCTCGGCGCGGAAGGGACGGATCATTTGCGAGTGGCAGTTGTAGCAGCCTTCGCGCACATACACATCACGCCCCGCCACTTGCAGCGCGGTGTAAGGCTTGAGGCCTTCCACGGGCTGGGTGGTGGATTTCTGGAAGAAGAGCGGCACGATCTCGACCATGCCGCCAAACAGCAACACGATCAGGATCAGCACGATCATCAAGAAGTTGCTGGTCTCGATTTTTTCGTGGGAGAGACCGCCCGATTTTTGGTTTTCAGACATGTTTTATTTCTCCTCAGGCGTGGGCAGTCAGGTTGGGAATCTGGACTTCAACAGAACGACCCTGGGTCGCTGTCTTGATCACGTTCCACAACATCACACACATGCCGCCCAGGTACAACAAACCGCCAAGCAGTCGCAGCACATAGAACGGGAAGGTGGCTTTCACCGACTCGACAAAGGTGTAGGTCAGGGTGCCATCGGCGTTGACTGCGCGCCACATCAGGCCCTGCATGACCCCGGCAATCCACATCGCGGCGATGTAAATCACGATACCGATGGTGGCGGTCCAGAAGTGGATTTCAATCGCTTTGACGCTGTACATCTTTTTCTGGCCGAACAGGCGGGGAATCAGGTAGTACATGGAGCCCATGGTCACCAAGCCCACCCAACCCAAAGCGCCGGAGTGCACATGGCCCACGGTCCAGTCGGTGTAGTGGCTGAGCGCGTTGACAGTCTTGATGGACATCATCGGGCCTTCGAAGGTGGACATGCCGTAGAACGACAGGGACACGATCAGGAAACGCAGGATCGGGTCGTCGCGCAGTTTGTGCCATGCACCCGACAAGGTCATGATGCCGTTGATCATGCCGCCCCAGCTGGGGGCCAACAAAATCAGGGAGAAGACCATGCCGATCGACTGGGTCCAGTCAGGCAAAGCGGTGTAGTGCAGGTGGTGAGGACCGGCCCACATGTAAGTGAAGATCAGGGCCCAGAAGTGCACGATCGACAAGCGGTACGAGTACACAGGGCGCTCGGCCTGCTTGGGGATGAAGTAATACATCATGCCCAGGAAGCCCGCCGTCAGGAAGAAGCCCACGGCGTTGTGGCCATACCACCACTGCACCATGGCGTCCTGCACACCGGCGTAAGCCGAGTAGGACTTCATCATGCCCACGGGCAGCGCGGCGCTGTTGACCAGGTGCAGCAGCGCCACGGCGATGATGAACGCGCCAAAGAACCAGTTGGCCACGTAAATGTGACGGACCTTGCGGGTGCCCACGGTGCCAAAAAACACGACGGCAAACGCCACCCAGACCAGCGTGATCAGGATGTCAATCGGCCACTCCAGCTCGGCGTATTCCTTGCCGCTGGTGTAACCCAAAGGCAAGGTGATGGCCGCCAGCAAGATGACCAGTTGCCAGCCCCAGAAGGTGAAAGCGGCCAGTTTGTCGTTGAACAAACGGACGTTACAGGTGCGCTGCACCACGTAATAAGCCGAGGCAAACAGTCCGCAACCGCCGAACGCAAAAATCACCGCGTTGGTGTGCAAAGGCCGCAGACGACCATAGCTGAGCCAGGAAATGCCCAAATTGAGCTCGGGCCAAGTCAGCTGGGCCGCAATGATCACGCCGACAAGCATGCCCACCACACCCCAGACCACCGTCATGATGGCGAACTGTCGGACAACGGTGTCGTTGTACGAAGTCGCCTGCATATTGGCAAATTTCATTTTCACCTCTTCTTTTTAAAAACTACTGCCAGAGTTTGACCGGGTATACACCAAGGTCACTTGATCGAAATCAATCGTTGCGCAAAATGCGCTCGCCTTCGGCCTCAATGTCCTCAAATTGCCCCCGGTGAATGGCCCACCACAGGCCCCCCAGGATGCAAAACACCAAAGCCACCGACAAGGGGATCAGCAAATACAAAATGTCCATCGCGTTTTCCTCATGCGGGCATCACGCGGGATGCCCTGGTTGAAGCTCATGCGCCTGCGCGGGCAAAGGACTGGCCAGACGCACCGCGTTGAGCACCACCAGCAATGAACTGAGCGCCATGCCCAGACCCGCCGCCCAGGCGGGCAACCAGCCCACCAGGGCCAAGGGCACACAGGCGGCGTTGTAGACCGCCGCCCACACCAGGTTCTGTTTCACAATGCGCAAAGTTTGACGGCTGCGCAGCACCGTGCTGACCAGCACATCCAGTTGCCCCGCCATCAGCACAAAGTCGGCCTTGGACTGAGCCAGCGGCACCGACTGCCCCAAGGCGAAAGACACATCGGCACCGGCCAAGACCGGGCCGTCGTTCAGGCCGTCGCCCACCATGGCCACTTTGTGCCCCTGCGCTTGCCAGGCCTGCAGTTGTTTCAATTTGTCTTGCGGACTGCACCCGCCTTGCGCATCGTCAATACCGACCTGGCGGGCCACTTGGGCCACCGCCTGGACACCATCGCCTGACAGCATCTTGAGCGTCAAACCCAGGGCCTTGAGCCGCGTCACCACGCTGGCCGCCTCGGGGCGCACGTCTTCGGCCAACTCGAAAGTCGCCAGCCAACCCGCATCGTCGGCAAGACTGACTTGCAAATGGTGCCCACTGAGGCGGGGCGCGCCACAAAAGCGGGCCGAGCCCAGGCGCAGGTTCAGGGCCACCAAGCCAGGCCGGTCCAGTTGCCCCTGCAGGCCCTGCCCGGCTTGTTCTGAAATATCCCGGGCCATGAGGCGCTCCAGTTCGGGCAAGCGGGCCGCGCCCTCGGCACGCCGCCGGGCCTCGGACCACAAAGCCCGGGACACCGGATGCAAAGAATGCCGCGCCAAACTCGACGCCCAAACCAGCGCTTGCTCGGGGTCCATGTCCTTGCGGGTGTGGATGTGAACCACATCGAAGGCATCGCGGGTCAAGGTGCCGGTCTTGTCAAAAATCACCGTGTCGATGGATGCCAGGTTTTGCAAGGCCTCCAGCCGCCGAACCAACACGCCGCTGCGGGCCAAAGCCCCCGCTGTGGCCAACATGGCCGCAGGTGTGGCCAAAGACAAGGCACAGGGGCAAGTCACGATCAGCACGGCCACGGCCACCATCACCGCATGGGCCGGGTCGCTGGGCCACCAGTAAATAGCCGAGGCCAACGAGGCCAGCAACACCGTGATCAAGAAGGGTTTGGCCCAGCGGTCCACCAGCAACGCCATCGACGGCTTGGTCACCGAGGCGCTTTCCATCAAGGCCACGATCTGCGCGTAACGGGTGGCCGCGCCCACCTGCTCGATCTGCACTTGCAGCGTGCCGCTCAAGTTGTGGCTGCCCGCAATCACCCGATCCCCCGCCTGACGGGTCAAGGGTCGGGATTCACCCGTGAGCAAGGCCTCATCCACCTGGGTCTGACCCGACAGGACCCGACCATCGCCTGCAAACGCCTCCCCGGCCAGGACCTCGATCACATCCCCCACAGCCAGACGACGAACAGAAATGGGGACCCATTGCCCATCGGGCATGCGCTTTCGAACAGTGGCAGGCAAGCGGTTGAGCACCGCCTCCAGCGCCCCGGCAGTGCGGTCGCGCAGGCGCAACTCCAGCCAGCGGCCCATGAGCAGGAAAAACACGAACATGGTCAGGGAATCGAAATAAACCTCGGCACCAAACAGGCCTTCGGGTTCAAAAGTGCCCAGGCTGCTGACCACAAAAGTCACCACCATGCCCAGCGCCACCGGCAGGTCCATGCTGATCTGGCGCTCGCGCAGATCGCGCCAGGCATTGCCCAAAAAAGGCGCACAGGCAAAGAACATGACAGGCAAGGACAAGACCCACGAGGCCCATCGCAGCAGGTGCATCGACTCGTCGGAAATGTCTCCCGGCGCTGACAGATAAGCCGGGGTGGCGTACATCATGACCTGCATCATGCACATGGCCGCCACCGACAAGCGCCACACCATGCGCCGGGCCTCCTGGCGGCGTCGCTCATGGGCATGGACATCGTTGGCGGGCAGGGCTCTGTAGCCAAAACGCTCCACCGATCGCATCCATTCGGAGGGCTGGGTGTGTTCGGGCGACCAGACCACTTGCCCGCGGTGGCTGGCTGAGCTGATTTGCACCGAGCGCACACCCGGGACCGCAAGCAAGGCGTCTTCCAAGGTGATGGCGCAGGCTGCGCAGTGCATGCCCTCGAACACCACGCTGGAACGCCAGCAGCCCATCGGGTCCTGGTCGGGCAAACTGAAAGCAGCCCATTCCTCGGGATCGTCCAGCAAAGCCAATCGCTCGGTCTTCAAGTGGTCCGGTGAAGGCGCTGTTGTCGGCGGCATGGGGAGTGATTCGGCCAAACCTGGCAGCACATTGACTTGGATCATGTTCGGACGATACGCCAAATGGCCGAACAAAAGCTTGATGTGCATCAAGTCACCAAGCCTCATGCCTGCTTAACATGAAGCTTCCAAAACGCATCAGGAGCAATCTATGTACAAACGCATTCTCGTTGCCACCGACGGTTCCACCCTGTCCAAAAAGGCGGTGGCCAGTGCCATTGAACTCGCTTCAACGTGTGGCGCAGAACTGCTGGCCTTGAAAGTCGTGCCCCGTTACCCCCAAGCTTATTTCGAGGGCAGCATCCCCTTGTCGGCCGAGGAAATTTCACGAGTTGAAAAGCAATGGACCGAGTCTGCACAAGCGCAATTGAGCACGGTTGAAAAGTCGGCCAAATCCAAGGGCGTGGTGACCAAGACCCTGACGGTGAAATCGGATGTGGTGTCAGACGCGATCATTGCCGCCGCCAAAAAGCAAAAAGCCGATCTGATCGTGATGGCCTCGCATGGCCGAAAAGGCATCAAACGCCTCTTGCTGGGCAGCGAAACCCAGCAGGTGCTGACGCACTCGCACATTCCGGTGCTGGTGTTGCGCTGAGCCCAAAGCAACAAGGCTGCGCTCCAACTTGGATCGACGCAGCCTTGCCATGAAGCGCGACTGAAACTGCCACGCAAGTCAGATCTTTGCAGCTGCCCTGTGGGGCCGTTGCGACTCAGCCGGCAAAAAGCCCTTTGTATTGATCGCGCAAAAGGTTCTTTTGCACCTTGCCCATGGTGTTGCGCGGCAACTCGGCCACCACAAAGCAGCGCTTGGGGATCTTGAAGTTGGCCAGTTTGGCCTTGAGCTCGGCCACGATGGCCTCAGGCTGCACGCTGGCCTCAGGTTTGGCGATGACCACGGCCACCCCCACCTCGCCAAAGTCGGGATGGGGCACGCCCACCACCGCACTTTCGGCCACGCCCTTCATCTCGTTGATGTAGCCCTCGATTTCGGCCGGGTACACGTTGTAGCCGCCGCTGATGATCAGGTCCTTGCTGCGGCCGACGATGGTCACATAACCCCGCTCATCGACCTTGCCCACATCGCCGGTCTTGAAATAACCATCGGCGGTGAATTCTTCAGCGGTTTTTTCGGGCATGCGCCAGTAGCCCTTGAACACATTGGGGCCTTTGACCTGGATACCGCCGATCTCGCCCACCGGCAAGTCCTGTCCGTCGTCGCCGCGCACGCGCAAGGACACGCCGGGCAAAGGAAAGCCCACCGTGCCGCCGCGGCGCTCGGACTGGTTGGCGTAACGTTTGTCAGCCGCATACGGGTTGGAGGTGAGCATGGCGGTTTCGCTCATGCCGTAGCGCTCCAAAATGGTGTGGCCCGTGCGCTGCTGCCACTCGGTAAAAGTCTCGATCAACAAGGGCGCAGAGCCCGCGATGAACAAACGCATGTTTTTGACCGCCGCCTTGTCGAGCGTGGGCTCGGCCAGCATGCGGACATACAGCGTGGGCACGCCCATGAACACGGTGGCCTTTTTCATGTGCGCAATGGCGCGTTTCGGGTCGAACTTGGCCATCCAGATCATCTTGCTGCCGTTGATCAGGGCCCCATGGATGGCCACAAACAGACCGTGTACATGGAAGATGGGCAAGGCATGGATGAGCACATCGCCACGACCTTCAGGCCCACCGGTTCTCGTCCAGCCCCAGTAATCCTTGAGCGTGAGCGCATTGCTGAGCATGTTGCCGTGGGTGAGCATGGCACCCTTGCTGCGCCCGGTGGTGCCACTGGTGTAGAGGATGGCGGCCAGGTCATCGGCCTGGCGCGGCACGGCCTGGTGTTGGTCGCTGTGGTGTGCGGCACGCTCCAGCAAGCTGCCGGTGCGGTCATCGCCCAGGGTGAACACATGCTGCGTGCCCGCCTTGAAAGCGATCTTGCTGACCCAGCCAAAGTTGGCTGAGCTGCAAACCACGACGGCCGGTTCGGCATTGCCGATGAAATACTCGATTTCGGCACTCTGGTAGGCAGTGTTGAGCGGCAGGAACACATACCCGGCACGCAAGGTCGCCAGGTACAGCATCATCGCTTCGACCGATTTTTCGACCTGCACCGCCACGCGGCTGCCTGCGGGCAAGTCCAGCGATTGCAGCAAATTGGCCATCATGGCCGTGGCGCGGTCCAGGTCTTGCCAGCTGTAGTGCAAGCCCTCGTCGGTTTCGACCGCCACCGCAGTCAGGTCGGCAGGAAAAGCAGCTCGCAGGGACGAAAACAGGTTGTTGTGGGTCATGGTTTCAAAATGAAAGCGTGAAAAAAGGCATGAAAAAGGGCCCGATCACAGGCCCGTTCCACATTCAATGCAGGGCTCAGTCGAGCTTGGCCCCCGAGGCCTTGACAACCTGCGACCACTTGGCCAGCTCTTTTTTGATGAAAGCGTCAAACTGGGTGGTGGTCAGGTTGGGGAACTCAGCGCCCTGGTTGGCCCAGACGGCTTTGGCGTCGTCGGTCTGGCAAGCACGGCGGATTTCTTCGATGGCACGCGCTTGGGCATCGGCTGGCGTGCCTTTGGGTGCCCACACGCCGTACCAGGTCGAGACGGTGTAATCGGGCAGACCCAATTCGGCCGAGCAAGGCACGTCCGGGAATGCCGCATTGCGCTTGGCCCCCGAGACCATCATCGCCTTGATCCGGCCACCTTTGATGTGGGCAGCCGAAGAACCCAGACCGTCGAACATCATGTCCACATTGCCCGCGATCAGGTCCTGCAAAGCAGGGCCAGCGCCCCGGTAAGGGATGTGGGTGATGAAGGTCTTGGTCTGCAACTTGAACAACTCGCCCGCCAAGTGGTGGGAGGTGCCGCCGCCCGCTGAGCCGTAATTGAGGCGTCCGGGGTTCTTTTTGACCATCTCCAGGAAGGCCTTGAAATCGGCCATCGGAACTTTCTTGGGGTTGACCACCAGCACCTGGGGCACATTGGCCACCAGGATCAAGGGAACCAGGTCACGCTCCAGGTCGTAGTCCAGCTTGGGGTACATGCTGGGCGCAATCGTGTGGTGCACAGCGCCCATGAACAGGTTATAGCCATCGGGGGCCGACTTGGCCGCCACCCCGGCGCCCAGGGTGCCACCTGCGCCGCCCCGGTTGTCGATGATCAGTTGTTTGCCGGTCAGCTTGGCAAACTGGGCGGACATAGGCCGTGCAAACGCATCGGTACCGCCGCCTGCAGGAAACGGCACCACCATGGTCACTGGCTTGGAAGGCCAGCTGCTTTGGGCTTGGGCCCAAAGGGGCAGGCTGCCAGACAAGGCGGCCAGGCTCTTCAAAAAATCCCGGCGCTGTTGAGCGTTGAACTGAGCGGTCATGAAATGTCTCCTCGTTTTAAGTGCTCGCATCATAAAGTGAGTCGCGCCAACCTGCCCAGCGGATTCAAGAAACCCAAGAGGGCCGGGTTTCACCCAGATCTCTTTCGGCTCCAGACCCACAGGGCCGCACCACCCACGATCATGGGCACGCACAGCCACTGGCCCATGCTCATGCCCAGGCTCAAGAGTCCCAGGTGCGCATCGGGCTCGCGGAAGTACTCGGCCACGAAGCGGAACACGCCATAGCCGAAAAGAAAAGCGAACGCCACCTGGCCCTGCGCCCTGGGCTTGCGGGCGTACAGCCACAACAGCACGAACAGCAGCAGCCCCTCCAGCGCGATCTGGTAGAGCTGCGAGGGGTGGCGCGGCAAATCGCCAGCGCCGCGAAACACCATGGCCCAAGGCAACGACGGATCGGCCAAGCGTCCCCAAAGCTCGCCATTCAGAAAGTTGCCCACCCGCCCCGCCGCCAGGCCCGTCGGCACGCAAGGGGCCACAAAATCCATGACCTGCAAAAATGGGCGTTGGCGCGTGCGGGCAAACCAAACCATGGCCAACATCACACCCAGCAGCCCGCCATGAAAACTCATGCCGCCTTGCCAAACCGCCAAAATTTCCAGCGGATTGGACAGGTAATAAGCCGGCTTGTAAAACAGGCAGTACCCCACACGCCCACCCAGGATGACGCCGAGCACGCCCAAAAACAAAATGTCCTCGACATCGCGTTTTTGCCATTGCGGCAGATTTTTGAACGGCAAATGCGCCAAACGGCGTGTGCCCAGCCAGAAAAACAAGCCAAAAGCGGCCAGATAAGTCAGGCCGTACCAATGGATGGCCAAAGGTCCGAGTTGCAGGGCGACGGGGTCAATTTGAGGATGGATCAGCATGCCCGGATTGTGCACCGGCCATGCCCTGTAGCGGACACAAAAGCCAGTGACTCGCCCGTTAGAATGTGGCGACCTTCTTTTGGGCATCTACCTAGACAACACCATGAGCGACAAAATCATCCCGATCACCCCCATCAACCGCCGCAGCGCCAACATCACACAGGGCAAATCCCGCGCCCCGAACCGCTCGATGTATTACGCCATGGGCTATGAAGAAGGCGATTTCGTCAAACCCATGGTCGGCGTGGCCAACGGCCACAGCACCATCACCCCCTGCAACAGCGGCCTGCAAAAGCTGGCCGACGCGGCCATCCAAGGCATTGAAGAAGCCGGTGGCAACGCCCAAGTGTTTGGCACACCCACCATTTCCGACGGCATGGCCATGGGCACCGAAGGCATGAAGTTCTCGCTCGTCAGCCGCGAAGTCATCTCGGACTGCATCGAGACCTGCGTGCAAGGCCAGTGGATGGACGGCGTGCTGGTCGTCGGCGGCTGCGACAAGAACATGCCCGGCGGCATGATGGGCATGCTGCGCGCCAACGTGCCCGCCATCTATGTGTACGGCGGCACCATTTTGCCGGGCCGCTACCAGGGCAAAGACCTGAACATCGTGAGCGTGTTCGAGGCTGTAGGCGAAAACGCTGCAGGCAAGATGAGCGACTTTGACCTGAAGGAAATCGAAAAACGCGCCATTCCTGGCACGGGTTCTTGCGGCGGCATGTACACCGCCAACACCATGTCCTCGGCCTTCGAGGCTCTGGGCATGTCCCTGCCCTACTCGTCAACCATGGCCAACCCGCACGACGAAAAGCAGAACTCGGCCAAGGAATCGGCCAAAGTGCTGATCGAAGCCATCAAAAACGACTTGAAGCCCCGCGACATCGTCACCAAGGAAGCCATTGAAAACGCCGTGGCCGTGATCATGGCCACCGGCGGCTCGACCAACGCGGTGCTGCACTTTTTGGCCATTGCCCACACCGCTGGCGTGGACTGGACGATTGACGACTTCGAGCGCATGCGCAAAAAGATTCCCGTCATTTGCGATCTGAAGCCCAGCGGCAAGTACCTGGCTGTTGACCTGCACCAAGCGGGCGGCATTCCTCAGGTCATGAAAACCTTGTTGGCCGCTGGTTTATTGCACGGCGACTGCATGACCATCACTGGCAAGACCATTGCCGAAAACCTGAAGGACGTGCCCGACGTTCCTCGCGCTGACCAAGACGTGATCCGCCCGATCGACAAGCCGATGTACACCGAAGGCCACCTGGCCATCCTCAAGGGCAACCTGTCGCCCGAAGGCGCTGTGGCCAAGATCACCGGCCTGAAAAACCCGGTCATCACCGGCCCAGCCCGTGTGTTCGACGACGAGCAATCGGCCCTCGAAGCCATTTTGGCGGGCAAGATCCAAGCCGGTGACGTGATGGTCTTGCGCTACCTCGGCCCCAAAGGCGGCCCCGGCATGCCCGAAATGCTGGCCCCCACAGGAGCCTTGATCGGTGCCGGTCTGGGTGAAAGCGTCGGCCTGATCACCGACGGCCGTTTCTCCGGCGGCACTTGGGGCATGGTGGTCGGCCACGTTGCGCCCGAAGCCGCAGCCGGTGGCACCATCGCTTTTGTGCATGAAGGCGACAGCATCACCATCGACGCGCACAAGCTGATTCTGGAGCTGAACGTGCCCGAAGCCGAACTGGCCAAGCGCCGCGAAGGCTGGACAGCCCCCGCACCCCGCTACACACGCGGCGTACAGGCCAAGTTCGCTTTCAACGCTTCAAGCGCCAGCAAAGGTGCCGTGCTCGACTTGTACTGATCTCCGAAAGTGGCATTCATGCAAAAAATCCTTTTGGCGCTCACGCTGACTGCGCTGGCCTTGAGCCCTGCCATGGCCGATCAGGCCCTGGCCACCAGCAAGAACTGCATGGCCTGCCACAGCGTGGACAAAAAACTGGTCGGCCCCGGCTTCAAGGACGTGGCCGCCAAGTACAAAGGCGACAAAACCGCCGCCGACAAGCTGGCCAGCAAAATCATCAAGGGCGGCTCTGGCGTGTGGGGCGCGGTCCCCATGCCTGCCAACCCTCAGGTGAGCGAGGCGGACGCCAAAAAACTGGCCGCTTGGGTGCTGAGCGTCAAATAAAAGCGACGACTGTGTAGGATCATGGCTCAATCTTGGGCCATTTGCCCTGTTTCACGGACACCTCGGCACCAGACCAGGCGCTGAGATCCAATTTGATAGAACAGACGAAAAAAATGCCGGTCAGTGTTGAGCTGACCGGCATGCCCGCTAGGCGGGGTTTTTGACGCGGGCAGCGTCTGGATCAGCCGAAGTTTTTCTCGGCAAAAGACCAATTCACCAATTTGTCGAGGAAAGTCTCGACAAACTTGGGACGCATGTTGCGGTAGTCGATGTAGTAGGCGTGTTCCCACACGTCCACGGTCAACAAGGCGGTGTCGCCCGTGGTCAGGGGGGTGCCCGCGGCGCCCATGTTGACGATGTCGACCGAGCCGTCGGCTTTCTTGACCAACCAGGTCCAGCCGGAGCCGAAGTTGCCCACGGCGCTCTTGACGAAGGCTTCCTTGAAAGCGGCGTAGCTGCCGAACTTGGCGTTGATGGCTGTGGCCAACGCGCCTGTGGGCTCGCCGCCGCCATTGGGCTTCATGCAGTTCCAGAAGAAGGTGTGGTTCCAGATTTGGGCAGAGTTGTTGTAAACGCCACCGCTGGACTTCTTGATGATTTCTTCGAGGGACATGCTCTCGAATTCAGTGCCTTTTTGCAGGTTGTTCAGGTTCACCACATAAGCGTTGTGGTGCTTGCCGTGGTGGAACTCCAGAGTTTCCTGGCTGTAGTGAGGGGCCAGTGCGTCGATCGCATAAGGCAGTGCGGGCAAGGTGTGTTCCATGAGGGTGTCCTTTTGTTGTTGCGGGTTGAAGGTATAGCCGTGCATTTTAGGGGCTGAGTGATCGCCCTTTAGCGCAGCAGGTCACTGAAAACGTCGTCAACCCGGCTATCGCCGTCGTGGGCTAATGCCCAGAAACCGATTTTGAAGAGCTCACGCTGCCCATCGCCGTCATGGGCCGGGGCCTGGGCACCGATTTTGGGTACTCCCTCATGAGGTGCCCAGGCCCCGGCCCATGATGGCTTACCCACATCCCCAAAATCGGCCTGAGCCCATGCAGGCATTCGGCTGCAGGGGCAGCCTCCCACAAAGACAAGGCATCTCTCATTGACGCGATCAGCCCTGTACTTTCAAGGGCACTTCGCCGTCAGCCAGCGTCGCCCGCACCGCCCGGCCGGGCTGAAACTGTGCCACGTGGGTCAATGCCTGCCCGCGCTCATCACTGAGCCAGGCATAACCGCGCTCCAGCACCCGATGCGGGTCCACCGAGGACAAACGCAAGGCGGCACGCTCCAGGAGCTGGGCACGTTGCTGCACCTGCTGGCCCTGGTTGAAGCCCAAACGGTCATTCAGGCGCTCCAGCCTGTGGCCGCTGTCCGTCAGCTCACGTTGCACACCGGCTTGCAGGCGGTGCGCCAACCGGTCCAGCCACTGGCTGTGTTGGCCCAGCAAAGCTTGCGGGCGGCTCAAACGGGCAGCGATGGTGGCCAAGCGCTGGGCCTGGCGCTCTTGCTGGCGCGCCAAGCCCACACCCCATCGGGCCGCCACGCTGTCCAGACGTTGGGCTTGCCGATCCTGCTGGCGCAACAGCCCTCGGTTCAATCGGTGTTCCAGCACCGACAAGGCCTCCAGGCCCACACCCCGGTCGGTCGCTGCCATTTCGGCAGCGGCCGTGGGCGTCGGGGCACGCACATCGGCCACAAAGTCGGCGATGGTGAAGTCGGTCTCGTGGCCCACGCCGCAAATGAGCGGCACCGGGCTTTGGGCCATCACACGGGCCAGGTTTTCGTCATTGAAAGACCACAGGTCTTCCATCGAGCCGCCCCCGCGCACCAGCAAGATCACGTCCACAGGGGGGCTGAGCGGGTTGTCTTCGGCGGTGAAGGCATACACATCGAGCAGGGCCTGCGCCAACGTGGCGGCAGCCCCCGAGCCTTGCACCAGGGCGGGTGCCATCAACACCGGAATGTGCGGCACGCGCCGCTGCAAAGCGGTCATCACATCGTGCCAGGCAGCCGCCCCCAGCGAAGTCACCACACCAATGGCGCGGGGTTGGGCCGGCAATTCCCGTTTGTGTGCAGGATCAAAAAGGCCTTCAGCCTCCAGTTTGGCCTTGAGTCGCAAAAATTGCTCAAACAGCGCGCCCTGCCCCGACCGCTCCAGGGCTTCAACCACCAACTGCAGGTCACCCCGCGCTTCGTACACCCCCAAACGCCCCCGAACCTCAACCAATTCGCCATCGCGTGGCGTGAAATTCATCAAGCTGGCCGCTCGGCGAAACATGGCGCAACGGATCTGCCCGGTTTCGTCCTTGATGGAAAAATAGCAATGACCACTGGCCGCACGAGAAAAACCCGAGATTTCTCCACGCACGCTCACCGGGTTGAATTGGGCGTCCAGGCTGTCAGCGACAGCGCGGCACAAGGCGCTCACGGTCCAAGCGCGGGGTTTCGTACTCAGCAGTTCATTCATCGGCTTGATTGTCAGGCAGACGCTAGGCGCGTTGGCAACGCCTCATCGAAAAAGTATTCCACAAAAAACCGACATGCCCAAATCCAGCGGGGCCGTGCTGATTTTTTTCATGGAAAAACATTTAAGTATTTGAATTCATTGAATTTTGAATGATTTAACACACTCAAAAAATCGCCAGACAACAAACACAAGTATTCAAAATAGAACGGTTCAGGGAAGTTCTTCACAAAGTTATCCACAGCCCGATGCTCTCTCAAAGCCCCATATCGCACATTGAAAACAGTGGCCATTGGAATGCTGGGCATCGTCCATAATCACATGCTTTTGTCACACCCACCCGCGTTGAAGGAACTGTTTTGTTGTCCATCATTCAAGCTGCCGGCTGGCCAGTCTGGCCTTTGATCCTGTGTTCCATTTTGGCTTTGGCCTTGATTTTTGAACGCTTGTATCAGCTGCAAACGGCCAAGGTTATCCCCCCCCATACGCTGGAACAGGCCATGGATGCGACACGTCGAGGCCCTCCGACTGAAGAGGCCATCGTCAAGCTGGAGAGCATGGGTGCCCTTGGCCCCGTGCTGGCCAGCGGATTGCGCTGCCTGCAAAAAAACCCACAAGCTTCTGCACAAGACCTGACGGGCAGCATGGAAATGGCAGGACGCCTGGCCGCCGGTCAATTGGAACGTTACCTGAGCGCCTTGGCCACCATTGCTTCTGCAGCCCCGCTCTTGGGCTTGCTTGGCACAGTGATTGGCATGATTGAGATTTTTGGCAGCAGCAGTGTCAGCGGTAACCAGCCCGCGCAATTGGCACATGGCATTTCCATAGCCTTGTACAACACGGCATTCGGTTTGATTGTGGCCATCCCGGCGCTGATGTTCTGGCGGTATTTCCGGTCATTGGTAGACAATCAACTGCTGTCCATGGAAGTGGCTTGTGAACAATTTGCACGCCATTTGAACCATCTGCGCTTCTGAATGAAAAACCAGTGAACTTCCGCAAGCAAAACCGATCGGCCGAGCCCGAGATCAATCTCATACCCTTCATCGACGTCTTGTTGGTGGTTCTCATTTTCCTGATGCTCACCTCAACCTGGTCACGCTTGACTGAGATCAACCTGACCTTGCCGCTGGCCGAGGCAGAAAAACAAAAGGACCGTCCCCGCCAAATCATTTTGACGGTCAACACCCAAGGGCAATACGCCGTCAACAAGACGCCTGTCGGCGACACGTCTGTCAGCGCTTTGACCAGCGCTTTGGCCCGCATGGCATCCAAAACCACCACGCTGGTGATCAGTGCCGACGCCCAAGCCAGCCACCAATCGGTGATCAACGCCATGGAAGCTGCGCGCCGGGCAGGTTTGTCGCAGATCACATTTGCCACCCAATCGCCCGAATCCTCGGGCTCCTGAAACGTGATGTCCATTGCGTCCTGGCTGCACCGTGAGCTGCCACGGGTCTGGCAGTCGCGCAGCCTGACGGCCCGATTGCTCACACCCATCGCCTTGATTCATGGTGTTTTGCTCAGCGTCCGCAAGCTGGCTTACCAAATCGGCTGGCAAAAGCAACAACAATTGCCCGTTCCCGTGATCGTGGTGGGCAACGTGGTCGCCGGTGGCGCGGGCAAAACCCCACTCACCATGGCCCTCGTGCAACACCTGTTGCGCCAGGGCTGGAAGCCAGGTGTGATCTCAAGAGGACATGGCCGTCAAAGCCGGGATACCCGGGCGGTATGGCCTGACAGTTCACCCGCAGAAACCGGTGACGAACCTTTGTTGATTCGTCAAAAAACCGGCGTTCCCGTGTGGGTGGGGGCGTCCCGTGCCCATGCCGGCCGGGCTTTGCTGGATCAACACCCGGAGGTCAACATCCTGGTGTGCGACGACGGCTTGCAGCATTTGGCTCTCGCCCGGGACCTTGAAATTTGCGTGATGGATGAACGCGCAATTGGCAACGGCTGGCTGCTGCCCGCAGGACCTTTGCGCGAGCCATGGCCTAAACCAGTGGACCTGGTGGTGCACACGGGCTTGTCCAACTTGAAGGGCGGTTATCAGGCTCGCCGCGAATTGGCGGACGTTGCGCACGATGCACAAGGCCGAAGAGTCGCCCTGGCCAGCTTGAAAAACCATGCTTTGGATGCTGTAGCCGGCCTGGCCAGACCCGAAGCTTTTTTCAACATGCTGCGCGAACACGGGCTGACGCTTCAACAAACGACCGCGCTACCCGACCACTTTGACTTTGCCGCATGGCCCACCCAGGCCCTGACACGGCCCTTGCTGTGCACGGAAAAAGACGCCGCCAAACTGTGGCGACACCAACCGGATGCCCTGGCCGTGCCCCTTCACCTGACCCCCGAACCCGCTTTTTGGGACGCACTGGACCGACTCCTGCCCGCCCCAAACAAAGCGGGTTGAACCATCCATCGCACGACCAACAGCGCACCCTGCACAAAATGATGGCCACGACCACCAGCCGCAACCCCCCGTTATCATTCCAACATGGACACCAAACTGCTTGAATTACTGGTCTGCCCGGTCACCAAAGGACCGTTGGATTTCGACCGCGAAGCCCAGGAGCTGCTTTCACGCAGCGCTCGCCTGGCCTATGCCGTGCGCAATGGCATTCCCATCCTGCTCGAAAGCGAAGCTCGCGCACTCAGCGACGAAGAGGTCGAAAAACTGGCCACTCGGCGTCCTGCGATTTGAGGAGTTGACCATGCGCGACGAATCTTTGAACGCAGGCTTCACCGTCCTGATACCAGCCCGCATGGCATCCAGCAGGCTGCCCCAAAAACCTCTGGCCGACATCGCCGGTTTGCCCATGGTGGTCCGCGTCGCCAAGCGCGCCCAGCAATCGAATGCCAGCCAAGTGGTGGTCGCAGCTGACGATGAACGCATCGTGCAAGCCTGCAAAGTGCACGGCGTTCAGGCCCTGCTCACGCGACAAGATCACGTCAGCGGCAGCGACCGACTGGCCGAAGCATGCCAACTGCTGGGCTTGCCAGACAGCACCTTGGTCATCAACGTGCAGGGCGATGAACCCTTGATCGATCCCGAACTCATCAACCAAGTGGCCAGGGTGCTCCAACAACGGCCCGAGGCCAGCATGAGCACAGCAGCACACGCCATTGCGTCGCTGACCGACTTCACCAACCCCAATGTGGTCAAAGTCGTGGTGGATGCACGGCAAATGGCTCTTTATTTCAGTCGTGCCCCCATCCCCTGGTGGCGTGACGGCCAAACGGGTGACCAAGTCACACGCCTACCCTCCCCTGCACCGCTGAGGCATGTGGGCATTTACGGCTATCGGGCAGGTTTTTTGGCACTGTATCCCCAATTGCCTGCGGCCCCCATCGAAGCACTGGAGTCGCTGGAACAACTTCGCGCACTTTGGCACGGCCATTCGATTGCCGTCCACGTCACCGATCACCCCCCTGGTCCCGGCGTCGACACGCACGAAGATCTGGAAAGGGTACGCACGTTGCTGTCGACGTAAGTCTGGTTTGAGCCTCGCATGATATTCTTGAACCATTCGTCAGACACGATGGCCCCCTGCGAGGTCCTGCTGACAAATTTTTCGACAAGCTATAAGGACCTTTCATGAGACTGATTCTGTTGGGCGCACCCGGCGCCGGTAAAGGCACGCAAGCCACTTTCATTTGCCAGAAATACAACATTCCCCAAATTTCCACCGGCGACATGCTGCGTGCAGCCGTCAAGGCAGGCACGCCACTTGGCCTTCAAGCCAAAACCGTGATGGAGTCCGGTGGCTTGGTCAGTGATGACCTGATCATCAATCTCGTCAAAGAACGCATCGCCCAGACCGACTGCAACAACGGCTTCTTGTTTGATGGATTTCCACGGACCATCCCTCAAGCCGATGCGATGAAAGCCGCTGGCGTCAAGCTGGACTACGTGCTGGAAATCGACGTCCCCTTTGACGCGATCATCGAACGCATGAGCGGCCGCCGCTCACATCCCGCGTCAGGCCGCACTTACCACGTCAAGTTCAATCCCCCCAAGGAAGAAGGCAAAGACGATGTGACTGGCGAACCACTGGTGCAACGCGCCGACGACCAGGAAGAAACCGTCAAAAAACGCCTTGATGTGTACAGCGCCCAGACCCGCCCCTTGGTGGATTACTACTCCAGCTGGGCCAAGGCAGACGCGGCTACCGCGCCCAAATACCGCGCCATCAGCGGGACCGGCAGCGTGGAAGACATCACCACACGAGCCTTCGCGGCACTGGCTGAATAAACCGTTACATGGCCAGGCGGCTCCAGCCGCAATTCATCAGCACAAAGCCCCGTCAAGGGGCTTTGTCTTTTGTTCGAACGGTCTTGCAGCACAGCATCCCAGGGCTGGTTGATTCAAAAAGTGCGAAGTTGCTTGGCAAAAATGCGCTCGCCATGGTCATGAAATGACAAATTTTTTCATGATGAGCTTGCACAACCAAGATAACTGTTTAAAAATACAGCACATGGATGGAAACACAGTTAACCCCACCATCCCAGGAGACAGCCATGACCGACAGCCCCAAACTCACCGCCCGGCAACAGGAAATTCTGGAGCTGATCCGGAACACCATTGCAAACACAGGTGCCCCGCCCACCCGGGCAGAAATTGCCGGCGCACTGGGCTTCAAGTCTGCCAATGCGGCAGAAGAACACCTCAAGGCACTTGCCCGCAAAGGCGTGATCGAGCTCGTCAGCGGCACTTCACGTGGCATTCGCCTTAAGGGCAACGCGCGCCCCTCCTTGCGCGGCCCCTCCGATCTGCTGAGCATGAGCTTGCCGGGTTTGGGCCAGTTGTGCCTGCCTTTGGTGGGGCGCGTGGCTGCAGGCTCTCCCATCCTGGCGCAGGAGCATGTTGACCGCACTTACCAAATTGAAATCAGTTTGTTCAGCCAGCAGCCCGACTACTTGCTGCGGGTGCGGGGCATGTCCATGCGCGACGTGGGCATCATGGACGGTGATCTGCTGGCCGTCAAATCAACCAAAGATGTGCGCAACGGCCAAATCGTGGTGGCTCGTCTGGGCGATGAGGTGACGGTCAAGCGCCTTCACAAAACCGCCACGGGCATTGAATTGCTGCCTGAAAACCCCGACTACCCCGTCATCTTGGTCCATCCCGGCGAGCCTTTTGACATCGAAGGCCTGGCCGTGGGACTGATCCGCAACAACTTGCTCATGTGATGGCGAACGTCCTGACATCAGGTGGCGGGCGCTGTTCATCAGCCCTGACGTCAGCGACTTTATTTTGCAATCCTGCCTATGTCCAACCTCCATGCTTTTGAAAGGTTTCACATGGGAATCGCTCTGCTTGCTTTATCGGGTCTGATCAACAAACTGCCTTATCTGGGACGCCCCCAGCCCGTGATGGTCAAACGGCCTTCGGGCCGCCCCCACCCCGTCTGGGCGACTCGCCCGACACCATGCATCCCGTTGCAAGGACATGAGCCGGGAAAAACCGTCCGCACTGCGCCCAGTCTGCGCGTTTTAAGGATCCATGAAAGTGACCAAGGTTTGGCCTGCGCCGGACGCATGGTCATCTCGGGCCGCATGGCCGATGTCTGTGCGGAGCTTGATCGCCTCGCAGCCCTGGAAACCAGGCACAGGGCATCTTGAGGCCCGTGTTGGCTGCTGGCACAGCCCCATGGAATAGCCTACGGGCTCATCCTATCGGCCCCGGATGCGGGCTGGCCAGATGCCAACGAAGCCGAATGGCGGACAAGCAGCAGGCAACCGACAAGGCACAATGTCGCATATGAACATTGTGATCCTTGACGACTACCAGGATGTCGTCCGCAAACTCGAGTGCGCCACCAAACTCGAAAACTTTCCTGCCAAGGTCTACACCAACACGGTCAAGGGGATTGGTCAGCTTTCCGTCCGGCTCAAAGACGCCGATGTGATCGTGCTGATCCGGGAAAGGACCAGCATGAACCGTGCCTTGATCGAAAAATTGCCGCGTCTGAAATTGATCGCACAAACCGGACGCGTCGGCAGCCACATTGACCTGACGGCCTGCACCGAACGGGGCGTGGCAGTGGCCGAAGGCGTGGGTTCACCCGTAGCACCGGCTGAGCTGACCTGGGCCCTGATCATGGCGGCCTCGCGAAGACTTCCGCAATACATCAGCAGCCTCAAGCATGGCGCCTGGCAACAGTCAGGCCTCAAATCCAGCTCCATGCCGGTCAATTTCGGGCTAGGCACCGTGCTCAAAGGGAAAACACTGGGCATCTGGGGCTACGGAAAAATTGGCCAGATGGTGGCCGGGTACGGCAAGGCCTTTGGCATGGAGGTGCATGTTTGGGGCAGCGACGAATCTCGGGTCCGAGCGGTCAAGGACGGTTATGTGGCGGCCACAAGCCGTGAGTCTTTTTTTGAAAACACCGATGTCGTCTCATTGCACCTGCGTCTGAACGAAACCACAGAAGGCATTGTCACTGGCGATGACCTGGGCCGCATGAAACCAACCGCTTTGCTGGTCAACACATCCCGTGCCGAGTTGATTGCGCCCAACGCCTTGATCAGTGCTCTGAACAGAGGACGCCCGGGGCTGGCTGCTGTGGACGTTTTCGAATCGGAACCCATATTGCAAGGCTCTGCGTTGCTGCGCCTGGAAAACTGCATTTGCACGCCGCACATTGGTTACGTCGAAAAAGACAACTACGAGCTTTATTTCGGCGTGGCATTTGACAACGTCGTCAACTACATCAAAGGCACACCGACCAACATCGTCAACCCAGGCGCATTGCAAGTGCGGCGTTGAAGCGAATCAGACCCGAGACCCGGAACTTTCAAAGGCTCACAGACTCAGCTGAAAACACCTTGCCCCAAGGCACTTTTGGAAAGCCAAAACTGGACCCACTGGGGCGATAATGTTTTTCTACAGTTCAAGTTGACTGCTCTGAATACCAGCGTAAGCCAGGGTTGAGTGTGAACTTGCAGCCTGATCTTTACCCTTCTTTTTGAATCATGACCCTCGCATTTACCAAAGTTGCCATCATCGGCGCCGGCGCCATGGGCCGGGGCATTGCCCAAATCGCGGCCCAGGCGGGCAGCCAAGTCTGGCTGTACGACACCCAAGCCGAAGCCATTGCCAAAGCCCGCGAAGCAGTGTTCCAGCAATGGGACAAACTGCAGGAAAAAGGCCGACTGACGGCCGAAGCCGTGGCAGATTACAAAACCCGCTTGCTGGGTGCCAGCAGTCTGCAAGACCTTGCCGGTTGCGAACTGGTGGTCGAAGCCATCGTCGAAAAACTCGACATCAAGAAAAGCCTGTTCAGCGATCTGGAAAAAGTGCTGGCCCCCACGGCCGTGCTGGTGACCAACACCTCCTCGCTGTCGGTCACAGCCATTGCCGCGGCTTTGCAGCGCCCCGGCCAGTTTGCGGGTTACCACTTCTTCAACCCCGTGCCACTCATGAAGGTGGTCGAGGTGATTGCAGGCCTCAAGACCGACGCCACCGTGTGCGAGCGTCTGTCCGACTTTGCCCGCCAGATGGGCCACACTCCGGTGCAAGCGCAAGACACCCCCGGCTTCATCGTCAACCACGCAGGGCGCGGCTACAGCACCGAGGCGCTGCGCATCGTGAGCGAGGGCATCGCCGATTTCGCGACGATTGACCGCATTTTGCGCGACCAAGTCGGCTTCAAACTCGGCCCTTTCGAGCTGTTTGACCTGACCGCGCTGGACGTGTCGCACCACGTGATCGAGGCGATTTACCACCAGTATTACGAAGAACCGCGTTACCGCCCCAACGTGATCACCGCCCAGCGTCTGGCAGGCGGCGTGGTCGGCAAAAAGGTCGGCGAAGGCTTCTACAAATACGTGGATGGCGTGGCGCAAGTGCCCTCCGAACCCGCCGTGCCCTTGGTGGACAACATCCCGCCCGTGTGGGTCTCGCCCCGCGCTGCCCGCCGCATGGAACTGTTGCAACTGCTCAAGGATTTGGGCGCCAAAGTCGAAACCGGCGCATCGCCCTCGCCCGAGGCGCTGACCATCGTCGCCCCGCTGGGCTTTGACATCACCACCGTGGCCGTGGTCGAGCGCCTGGACCCAGCCCGCACCGTGGGCATCGACATGCTGGTCAACGACGCGGCCACCAAACGCCGCGTGCTGGCCACCAACCCCGCCACCCGCACCGACATGCGCGATGCAGCACACGCCCTGTTTGCCCGCGACGGCAAAGCCGTGTCGGTCATCCGCGACAGCGGCGGCTTTGTCACCCAGCGCGTGGTGGCCAGCATCGTCAACATCGCCTCCGACATTTGCCAGCAGCGCATCTGCACCCCGCAAGACCTCGAAACCGCCGTCACGCTGGGCCTGGCCTATCCGCTGGGGCCATTGGCCATGGGCAACCGCTTTGGCCCGGACAGCATCCTCGAAGTGCTGTTCAACATGCAAACCGTCTATGGCGACATGCGTTACCGCCCCAGCCCTTGGTTGCGCCGCCGAGGTGCGATTGGCCTGTCGCTCATGCACACGGAAGACTGATGACTTTGCGGGACAGCTCTTCAGCGCTGTCCGATCTGAATGACTTTGAGGGACAGATCTTTAGCTCTGTCCCCAACTGAATAATCAAAATGACAGCTCAACTGCTCAGCACCAGCGAAGGTCAGACCCTGATCCTCACCCTCAGCAACCCGGAGTTTCGCAACGCGCTAGGGCCAGAGATGTACGCCGCCGGGGTCGAAGCCCTCAGCGTGGCCGAATCGAGCCCCGACGTGCGCAGCGTGGTCATCACCGGGGCCAATGGCATCTTCAGCGCGGGCGGCAATTTGCAGCGCCTGCAAAACAACCGGCAGTTGCCGCCCGAGCACCAGGCGCAAAGCATTGAAGGTCTGCACAACTGGATCGAAGCCATCCGCACCTTCCCCAAGCCCGTCATCGCCGCGGTCGAAGGCCCTGCGGCCGGGGCCGGTTTTTCCCTGGCGCTGGCCTGCGACATGATCGTCGCGGCGCGCAACAGCGTGTTTGTCATGGCCTACAGCGGCATCGCCCTGTCACCCGACGGCGGCGGCAGCTGGAGCCTGTCACGCGCCGTGCCGCGCCAGCTGGCCACCGAGTTGCTGATGTGCGGTGAGCGCATCGGTGCCGAGCGACTGCAGCAACTGGGTGTGGTCAACCGATTGACCGATGCAGGGCAAGCGCTGCAACAGGCCTTGAATTGGTGCGAACAACTCAATGCCCGCGCACCCAACGCACTGGCCAGCATCAAGGAACTGTTGTCAGAGGCTGACGGCAGCAGCCTGAACGCCCAACTGGCACGCGAGCGCGATCACTTTGTCAAAAACCTGCACCATGCCAATGGCGGCATCGGCATTGCGGCCTTTTTGAACAAGCAAAAACCCCAATACGAATAAAGCGACTGGTCCCCCAGGCGACAAAAAAACAATTCCCAGTCACTCAAAGGACAGAGCATGGATGAGCCCATTCTGACAATGGAGGAAAGAGAGGCGATCAACAATGGTCGCTGGTTCTCAAGCCTTTCACCTTCACTTCGTCACGACATACTTCGATGCGCCTACGTCAAACGTCACAAAGACGGCGATATGCTCGCTGCACGGGGGGATCCCCCCGAGCAGTGGATCGCCTGTGCCAAAGGCGCGGTACGCGTGAGCTCGACCTCGGTGTCAGGCAAACAAATCACCTTGACCTATGTGGAGCCAGGGATCTGGTTTGGCGATGTGTCGATCTTCGACGGGGACCGGCGCACGCACGATTGCTACGCACACGGGGACACCACCACGCTCAACGTGGCCAAGGCCGACTTCAAGAAAATCCTGTCGCAGCACGTCGAGTTCTACGATGCCATGTTGCGCTTGCATGCGCGGCGCATTCGCCAGCTCTATGGCTTGGTGGAAGACCTCAACACCCTGCCCTTGCGTGCGCGTTTGGCCAAACAGCTCAACCACTTGCTGCGCAGTTACGGCGTGCCCAGCCTGTCAGACGCCAAAGCCATCCGCATCAGTTTGCAGTTGGCGCAGGAAGAACTGGCACAGCTGCTGGGCGCATCGCGTCAGCGGGTCAACCAGGAACTCAAGCAGATGGAGCGCGAGCAAATCATCCGCATCGAGCCCGGTGGCTTGGTGGTGCTGGACCGCGATGCCCTGCTTTTGATTGTCAACGCGGACCACTGACACGCAACAGCATCCACATCCACATCACCGCTGAAAACAGCGGCCACAGTTTTTACGGGTATCCCCATGAGTGTTTTTGATCATTTCGTGGGGACCCGGCCTGTCACGGGCACCCACACCTTCGACATCCCTGCCCTGGAAAACTGGCTCAGTGCCAGGCTCCCCGGCTTTGCAGGCCCCTTGAGCGTGGAAATGTTCAAGGGCGGGCAATCGAACCCCACCTACAAGCTCATCACCCCATCGCGCCAATACGTGATGCGGGCCAAGCCCGGCCCCGTGGCCAAGCTGCTGCCTTCGGCACACGCCATCGAACGCGAGTTTGCTGTGATGCAAGGCCTGCACGGCACCGATGTGCCCGTGGCCCAGATGCATGTGCTGTGCGACGATGAATCGGTGATTGGCCGCGCGTTTTATGTCATGGAGTTCGTGCAAGGCCGCGTGCTGTGGGATCAGTCTCTGCCGGGCATGAGCCAAACCGAGCGCGGTGCCATTTACGACGAGATGAACCGCGTGCTGGCCGCTTTGCACAAGGTGGATTTCGCCAAACAAGGCCTGACCAGCTACGGCAAACCCGGCAACTACATCGAACGCCAGATCAACCGCTGGAGCAAGCAATACGCCGCCTCCATCACCCAGCCCATTCCCGAGATGGACCAGTTGATCGAATGGTTGCCGAAAAACATCCCGCCCAGCGCCAGAGACGATTCGCTGGTCAGCATCGTGCACGGCGACTACCGCCTGGACAACCTGATGTTCCACCCCACCGAGGCCCGCGTGCTGGCGGTGCTCGACTGGGAACTGTCCACCCTGGGGCACCCGCTGGCCGACTTCAGCTACCACTGCATGGCTTGGCACATCAGCCCGGGCACCTTCCGGGGCATCGGCGGACTCGACCTGGCCGCTTTAGGCATCCCACAAGAGGCCGACTACATCCGCCGCTACTGCGAGCGCACCGGCTTCACCACACCCGAGGCCTTGGCCAAAGACTGGAACTTTTACCTGGCCTACAACATGTTCCGCATCGCGGCCATCTTGCAAGGCATTGCCAAACGCGTCGAAGACGGTACTGCGTCGAGCGAACAAGCCAAAACTTCAGGCGCAGGGGCCCGCCCCATGGCCGAGTTGGCCTGGCGCTTTGCACGCCAAGCGTGACCCCATTTTTAAGAACCGAATCCCAACCCTAGGAGAGAGACCATGGATTTTGAATACACCCCCAAGGTCAAAGACATGCAAGCCCGCTTGCTGGCTTTCATGGACGAGCACATTTACCCCAACGAAGAGCGGTTCTTTGCAGAGATTGCAGAAAACAGGGCCAAAGGCAACGCCTGGGTGCCCACGAAAATCGTCGAAGAACTCAAGCCCAAAGCCCGGGCGGCCGGTTTGTGGAACCTGTTCCTGCCCAAATCCACCCGCGCACCCCAAGGCCTGTCCAACCTGGAATACGCACCGCTGTGCGAAATCATGGGCCGCGTGCCCTTTGCCGCCGAAGTCTTCAACTGCTCGGCCCCCGATACAGGCAACATGGAAACGCTGGAACGCTATGCCAGCGAGCACCTGAAAGACCAATGGCTGGAACCCCTGCTGCGCGGTGAAATCCGCTCGGCTTTCCTGATGACCGAGCCCGATGTGGCCTCGTCGGATGCCACCAACATCGAGTGCGAAATCCGCCGCGAAGGCGATGAGTACGTGATCAATGGCCGCAAGTGGTGGTCGTCTGGTGCCGGTGACCCACGCTGCGCCATCTACATCGTCATGGGCAAAACCAACCCTGATGCCGGTCGTCACGAACAGCAATCCATGGTGCTGGTGCCCGCCAACACGCCCGGCATCACCGTGGTGCGCGCCCTGACGGTGTTCGGCTACGACGACGCACCGCACGGCCACATGGAAGTGCTGCTCAAAAACGTGCGCGTGCCAGTTGACAACATGCTGCTGGGTGAAGGCCGTGGCTTTGAAATCGCGCAAGGCCGCCTTGGCCCCGGACGCATTCACCACTGCATGCGCACCATCGGCAGCGCCGAACGCGCACTGGAGCTGATGTGCAAACGCCTGAACACCCGCGTGGCCTTTGGCCGTGAAGTGGCCCGCCAGACCGTGTGGCAAGAACGCATCGCCGAGTCGCGCTGCATGATCGAGCAAGCCCGCTTGCTCACGCTCAAGGCCGCTTACATGATGGACACCGTGGGCAACAAGGTCGCCAAGGCTGAGATCGCCATGATCAAGATCGTGGCCCCCAATATGGCCTGCCAGATCATCGACTGGGCCATCCAGGCCCACGGCGGCGGCGGTCTGTCGCAAGACTTCCCGCTGGCCTATGCCTATGTCCACCAGCGCACCCTGCGCTTTGCCGATGGCCCGGACGAGGTGCACCGCAACTCGCTGGCCAAACTGGAGCTGGCCAAACACCTGCTGATGCCCGGCAATGTGGAGATGCCCATCACACGAGGCAGCTGAGACCGTACCAACATGCCCGGCGGCCTGTACCTGTGGGCCTTTTTCCTGATGGCCTCAAGAAGCTCCACAAAAGCTTCCCACAGGTCATTCGGATCAAGGATGAAGACAAACAGAACTTTTTTGAACCCACCGCCAAGAACCGTCCTTTTGCCGGGTAGAATATCGCTTGTCGGAGCGTAGCGCAGCCTGGTAGCGCATCTGCTTTGGGAGCAGAGGGTCGCGAGTTCGAATCCCGCCGCTCCGACCATTGACCTGATCCATTTCAGGCAAATTCCAAGGAAAACAACAATTTGTTGTTTTGAACAAAAAAGGCCCGCAAGGGCCTTTTGCGTTTCTTGTTTCTGCCCGTAGCTCAGTTGGATAGAGCAACAGCCTTCTAAGCTGTGGGTCACAGGTTCGATCCCTGTCGGGCAGACCAACATCTCCGCACGAACCGCCACATCATCAAGCGTATAGGGTTTCCTTGAACCTGGCCTTGTGCGTGCATTGCGCATTCCAATTCCGGTCGAATGACCGCTGCATGGACAACCCGCCTGTCTCTGCGGGTTTTCTCGGATAGGCCCTGAAAAATTCAGCGAGACAAATGTTCCATAATGAATTGGTGGTTTGCAACACAGGCAAAGCTTGTCACGCATTACAACCCCATCATTACCGGAGACAACCATGAACCACTCTTCTTCACGCCGTCATGTTCTGACGCAAGGCGCAGCTTTGCTGGGCGCCACCTCATCCAGTCTACTGATCCCACAATCCGCCTTGGCCCAAAGCGGCAAGATCCGCGTGGGCTTCATGCTGCCGTACACCGGCACCTTCGCCCAATTGGGCGTGGCCATTGAAAACGGCGTGCGCATGGCCATCAACGAGCAAGGCGGCAAGCTCGGCGGCCGCGAGATCGAATGGTTCAAGGTCGATGACGAATCCGAGCCATCCAAGGCCATCGAAAACGCCAACAAACTGGTGCAACGCGACAAGGTCGATGTGCTGATCGGCACCGTCCACTCGGGTGTGCAAATGGGCATCCACAAAGTGGCCCGCGACAGCGGCGTGATCAGCCTGATCCCGAACGCCGGTGTGCATATCGCCACCCGTGCCCAGTGCGCCCCCAACGTGTTCCGCACCAGTTTTTCCAACAGCCAACCCACCATGGCGCTGGGTGAAGCCATGGTCAAGCGCGGCCACAAAAAGGCCGTCTGGATCACTTGGAAATATGCTGCCGGTGACGAGGCCTATGAAGGCTTCAAGGAAAGCTACACCAAGGCCGGTGGCACCATCGTCAAGGAACTGGGCCTGCCCTTCCCCAACGTCGAATTCCAGGCCCTGCTGACCGAAATCGCAGCCCTCAAGCCCGACGCCGTGGCCTGCTTCTTCGCCGGTGGCGGCGCAGCCAAGTTCCTCAAGGACTACGCCGCTGCTGGCCTCAAGGGCAAGATCCCGCTGTACGGCTCGGGCTTCCTGACCGAAGGTGTGCTGGAAGCCGCTGGCCCCGCAGCCGATGGCGTGCTCACGGCGCTGCACTACGGCGACGGCATCGACACCAAGCGCAACAAAGAGTTCCGCCTGAACTACGCCAAGACCTTCAAGATGCAACCCGACGTGTACGCCGTGCAAGGCTACGACACCGGCTTGCTGCTGGTGCAAGGGGCCAACGCGGTGCAAGGCGATGTGAGCAAAAAAGCCGCCATGATCAAAGCCATGGAAGTGGCCGTGATCGACAGCCCACGCGGCAAGTGGACCATGAGCAAGTCGCACAACCCCGTGCAAGACATCTACTTGCGCGAAGTTTCCAACAAGGAAAACAAGGTGATTGGCATCGCCGCCAAGGCCCTGGCCGACTCCGGCGCTGGCTGCCGCATGTGATGCCGCAAGCGCCCTGGGTTACACCAGGGCTGCTGCTGTCTTCAAAACTCGACACGCGCCGACCCATTTGACCGTGATCCGCCGCCTGGCGGAACACCCGTCAAATGGGTTTTTCTTCGTCAGGCACCTGGCCATCCCCCAAAAGACCCCAGGTCCATTGCCGCAGCCATTGGTGACCCGGGTCACGGTGCAAACGGCTGTGCCAAAACTGGTGGATCGCACTGTCTGCCAGCGGTATCGGCAGATCGCGTTTGACAAGCCCAAACGGTTCAAGGGTTCGGTCGGCAAAGCGCTCCGGCACGGTGGCGATCAGGTCCGAGTGGCTCAATACATCGCCCAACGCCACGTAGTGCGGCACCGTCAAGCGGAACTGCCGTCGCAACTTCTGATTCTCCAAAGCCACATCGACCCGGCCATGCCCCGTTCCAGCCGCCACGATGCGCACATGCTCGGCCTGCGTGAAGCTGTCCAGGGTCAGCTTGTTGTCGGCGGCCAAAGGGTGAGACTGGCGCATGAGACAGATGTATTTTTGTCTGAACAAGGCTTGTTGAAAAAAACCGGCCTGCAATTGCGGCAACAGGCCCATGGCCAAATCGATGCGCCCCGAGGCCATGTCGTCCTTGAGCGACGACTGCGTCACGCTCACCACCTGCAAGGTCACGCCGGGCGCAGCCCGGGTCAGGGCATCGACCAGCACGGGCAAGAAATACATTTCCCCCACATCGGTCATCGCCAGGGTGAAGCTGCGCGTGCTGGTCAAAGGGTCAAAGGCGGCCCTGACATTCAGGGCCTGCTGCAAACCATCCAAAGCCATCGCCACCGGTTCGGCCAGCTGCAAGGCATAGGGCGTGGGCGTCATGCCGCCTTGTGTGCGCAAAAAAAGCTCGTCGCCCAAATGTGCCCGCAAACGCCCCAGCGCGCTGCTGACCGCAGGCTGGCTCATACCCAAAAGCGGGGCTATGACCGACACGCGCTTGTGAATCAGCAGGTGATGGAACACGACCAACAAGTTCAGATCCAGCTTGGTGATGTCCATGCGGTGATACGCCCTGTTTATTTGATTTTCAAATTTTGATTATATTAAAAATCTGATTTACTTAATATGCAATTCTGCGCATGATGCAGGTCAAGTTTTGACAAGGACCCCTCATGCAGGAACACCCGATCCACTGGGAGACGCCCGGCACCAGCCGGATTCCGTTTGCCGTGTACACGAACCAGGACAGTCACAAAAAAGAGCTGGAGCGCTTTTTCTACAAGAACCACTGGAGCTATGTGGGTCTGGAGGCCGAAATCCCCAACCCGGGTGACTACAAGCGCACCGCGATCGGTGAGCGCTCCGTCATCCTGACCCGCAGCCAGGACGGTCAGATCCATGTCGTTGAAAACGTCTGCGCGCACCGGGGCATGGCGTTTTGCCGTGAACGACACGGCAACAAAAAAGAGCTGGTTTGCCCTTACCACCAGTGGAGCTACGCGCTCGACGGCAAGCTGCAAGGCGTGCCCTTCAGGCGCGGTGTGCGTCAGGACGGCAAAGTCAATGGCGGCATGCCCGCCGACTTTGACCCCAAAGACCATGGCCTGAAACAACTCAAAGTGGCCACCCGCAGTGGCGTGGTGTTTGCGTCGTTTGACCACGACGTGGAGTCGCTCGAAGACTACATGGGCCCCACCATCCTGCGTTACTTCGACCGCCTCTTCAACGGGCGCAAGCTCACCATCTTGGGCTACAACCGCCAGCGCATTCCGGGCAACTGGAAGCTGATGCAGGAAAACATCAAAGACCCCTACCACCCCGGTCTGCTGCACACCTGGTTTGTGACCTTTGGCCTCTGGCGCGCCGACAACAAGTCCGAGTTGCGCATGGACGAACACCACCGCCATGCGGCGATGATCTCCACGCGCGGCACAGCGGGCCAGGCCACGGGCGACAAAGCCCAGGTCACCCAAGTCAGCAGCTTCAAGGAAAGCATGCAACTGAACGACCCGAGCTTTCTGGACATCGTGCCCGAACCCTGGTGGCAACTGGGAGACCAAATGCCCACGGCGGTGATGATGACGCTGTTCCCCAGCGTGATCTTTCAACAACAGGTCAACAGCGTGTCCACCCGCCACATCCAGCCCGACGGCCATGGCGCGTTCGACTTTGTCTGGACCCACTTTGGCTTTGAAGACGACACCCCCGACATGACCGTGCGCCGCTTGCGTCAGGCCAACCTGTTTGGCCCAGCGGGCTTCGTGTCGGCAGACGACGGCGAAGTGATCGAGTTCTCTCAACAAGCCTTCGAGACCAAGCCAGAACACCGCATGTTGGTGGAGCTGGGTGGACGCGATGTGGGCGAAACCGACCACATGGTGACCGAGACCCTCATCCGGGGCATGTACGAATACTGGCGAAAAGTGATGGAGGATTGATGATGGTTGATATGCAAACCTGGTTCGGCATCCAGCAACTTTATGCCGATTACGCCAGCGCCGTGGACAGCGGCCAATGGGACCTGTGGCCAGAATTTTTCACCGAGCAGTGCGTCTACAAACTGCAGCCCCGTGAAAACTTCGAACGCGGCTTCCCCTTGGCCACCTTGTTCTTGACCAGCAAGGGCATGCTCAAGGACCGTGTGTATGGCATCACCGAAACGATCTACCACGATCCCTATTACCAGCGGCATGTGGTGGGCGCACCCATCGTGCGGCGCGTTTCAGACGGTCGCATCCACGCAGAGGCCAACTACGCGGTGTTTCGCACCAAGCTCGACAAGGAAAGCACCGTGTTCAATGTGGGCCGCTACATCGACACCATCGTGCAAACCCCCGAAGGCTTCAAGTTCGCCGAGCGCATCTGCGTCTACGACAGCGAGATGATCCCCAATTCGATCATTTATCCGATCTGAAGTGATGTCGTCTTCTGTTGGCGCTTGCCTGCAAGCGAAGGGTTACGGCTCACCCACCCGTGCATCGCCAGCAGGCTGGCTCCTACAAAAACACAATGAAAGAACGCAATGAGCAACTGGATTGACGTGGCCGCCGAGGCCGATCTGTTTGAAGGCGCGGGCGTCGCTGTGACCCCCGAAGGCCAGGACATTGCCGTCTTCAAACTCGAAGATGGCGGGGTTCATGCCATCAACAACCTGTGCAGCCATGGCAACGCCAAACTCTGCGATGGCTTTGTCGAAGGGCACATGGTGGAGTGCCCCTTCCACCAAGCGCTCTTTGATGTGCGCGATGGCACCGTCAGCTGCGGCCCGGCCACTGAACCGGTCAAGTCATGGCCCGTCAAAATTGAAAACGGCAGAGTCCTTCTCGACTTGGGTTCCTGAGGGCGGAGCAGCCGTTAAACTAGCAGCGGCGGATTTGTTCCGCCGTTTTTACAAGTACTTTTGCTTGGCGCTTTTCCAATTGGCCCTGACCTGATGGACTTCATCAATTTTTTAATCCAACTGCTCAACAGCGTCCAGTACGGGCTGCTGCTGTTCATGCTGGCTGCTGGCCTGACCCTGATCTTCGGCATCATGGGCGTGGTCAACCTGGCCCACGGCAGCTTCTATATGCTGGGCGCCTATCTGGCGTGGTCGCTGGCGGGCATGCTCGGCAGCTTCACCCTGGCCATCATCGTGGGCACAGCCTTGTCGGTGGCCTTTGGGCTGTTGCTGGAAAAGCTGCTGTTCAAGCACTTCTACCACCGCGACCACCTGGACCAGGTGTTGCTCACGTTCGGTCTGATCTACGTGTTTGAAGAGCTGCGCTCCATGCTCTGGGGCGACGATGTGCACGGTGTGCAAATCCCCGAAGCCCTGTCGGCCTCGATTGCACTGACCGACACGCTTTCTTATCCGGTCTACCGCCTGTTCATGTCGGGCGTGTGCCTGGTGTTGGCACTGGGCCTTTATTTGCTGATCTCCAAAACCCGTCTGGGCATGAAGATCCGTGCCGGGGCCTTCAACCACGAGATGACCGAAGCGCTGGGTGTGAACATCAGCCTGATCCATGCCGTGGTGTTCGCGTTGGGTGTGGGTCTGGCGTCCATTGCGGGCATGATCGCCGCGCCGATTTCCAGCGTCTACCCCAACATGGGCGGGCAAGTGCTGATCATGTGCTTTGTGGTGGTGGTGATTGGCGGCATCGGCTCGGTGCGCGGTGCACTCATCGCGGCCCTGTTGGTCGGACTTGTCGACACTTTCGGCAAAGTCTTGCTGCCTCAAATTTCGGGCATGCTGGTGTATGTGCTCATGGCCGCGGTGCTTTTGTACAAGCCCGAAGGCCTTTTCAAACAGTGAGATCCTCATGAGCGCCCCCCAAACCCATCTGGAAATCCTACCTCGCAGCGTGCAATTGCTGCTGGTGCTGGGCCTCTTAGCCTTGCTGGCCTTCCCCTTTGTTGGCAGCAACTTCTACATCGACATGGTCAACCGCATGATGATCCTGGCGATTTTTGCGATGAGTCTGGACCTGCTGCAAGGCGTGACCGGTCTGGTTTCGCTGGGCCACGCAGCCTACTTTGGCATTGCCGGTTACGCGCTGGCTTTCCTGACCCCACAAGACACGCCCGTGAGCCTGTACACCAGCTTGCCGCTGGCCGTCGGGGCCTCGGCGCTGGCCGCGCTCATCATCGGTTTTCTGGTGGTGCGCACGCACGGCATCTACTTCATCATGGTCACCATGGCCTTTGCCCAGATGGTGTTCTTTGCCTTTTTTGACAACAAGGCGCTGGGCGGCTCAGACGGCATCTTTTTGAACTTCAAGCCCGATGCCGTGCTGCTTGATCTGGAGAACAAGCAGGTGTTTTATTTCTTCACCCTGGCTTGCCTGGTGGGCGTCTATGCCTTCTTGCGCCGTTTGCTGTGGAGCCCCTTTGGCCGAGCGCTGGCGGGCATTCGGGTGAACGAACACCGCATGCGCGCTTTGGGCTTTGGCACCTTCAGCCACAAACTGGCCGCATTCACATTGGCCGGCGCACTGGCCGGTCTGGCCGGTTATTTGTGGGCTGCGCAAAGCGGTTTTGTGAACCCCGAACTCATGGGCTTTCACATGAGCGCCCACGCCATCATGATGGTGATTTTGGGCGGCATGGGCAATTTTGCGGGGGCCATCGTCGGGGCTTTCAGCTTCGAGGTGTTGCTACACGTCTTCAAAGACTTGCCCGATGTGGGCGAGTTCAAAACCGGCAAACACTGGCAAATGTGGATGGGCCTGTTCATCGTGGCCCTGATCGTGTTTGCCCCCAAAGGCATTTTGGGGCTGATCAACCGGGCTTTCCCGGGCAAGAACGCAAAGATGAAGGAGAGTGGCCATGAGTGAAGCCAAAGTCCTCCTGTCGGCGCGCCAGCTGACCAAGCGTTTTGGCGGCTTGGCGGCCGTCAATGAAGTCAACGTCGATTTGTGGCACGGACGCATCCACGCGGTCATCGGCCCCAACGGCGCAGGCAAATCCACGCTGACCAACCTGCTGTCGGGCGACCTGCCCCCGACCTCGGGCCAGATCACGCTCGATGGCCACAACATCACCGGCTGGACGCCCGAAAAAATCTCGCGCCACCGCCTGGGCCGCAGCTACCAAAAAACCAACATCTTCCGCACCTTCAGCGTGTGGGACAACGTGCGCCTGGCCGCGCAGTCGCGGGTGCAGCCCTCGCCTTTCAACCCACTGGGCTGGTTGGGCCGGGCCGACAACATGGCCGAAGTCAACGCCCGGGCCGAACGCGCCATGGAACTGGCCGGTCTGCAAGACCGCCGCCAAACCATCGCGGGTGCGGCCAGCC
Organism: Limnohabitans sp. 2KL-1; assembly: GCF_003063435.1. GTDB lineage: Bacteria > Pseudomonadota > Gammaproteobacteria > Burkholderiales > Burkholderiaceae_C > Limnohabitans_A. Next base: position 92,798 of record NZ_NESL01000002.1, read on the forward strand.
ATGGCGAACAACGCCAGCTGGAGATCGCCATGACACTGGCCACCGAACCGGTGGTCTTGCTGCTGGACGAACCGCTGGCCGGCATGGGCGTGATGGAGGCCGAAAGCATGGTGCAGCTCTTGCTGCGTCTGAAAAAAGACCACGCCATGCTGCTGGTTGAGCACGACATTGACGCGATCTTCACGCTGGCCGACCACCTGACGGTGATGGTCAATGGCCAGGTGATCGCCAGCGACACGCCCGCCGTGGTGCGCGCCGACAGTGGCGTGCAGGCCGCTTATTTAGGCGAAGAAGTGGGTGAGGAACACTGAGATGAGCGAACTGTTGATCAACGCCCAAGGCTTGAACACCTACTACGGTGCCAGCCACATCCTGCGCGGCATCGACTTTGCCGTGGCGCGTGGCGAAACCATTGGCCTGATGGGCCGCAACGGCATGGGCAAAAGCACCTTGCTCAAATCCATCATGGGCATCGTGCCACCCCAAAGCGGCACCGTGCAGATCAAAGGGCAAACCATGAACGGCCGCCCCACTTTTGAAGTGGCACAGCTGGGCATCGCCTATGTGCCCGAGGGCCGGGGCATCTTCGGCAACCTGAGCGTGGTTGAAAACCTCAAGATGGCGGCACGCGCAGGCACCCGTGGTCAGCGCGACTGGACCTATGAGCGCGTGCTGGAGACCTTCCCGCGCCTGACCGAGCGCTTGAACCACGGCGGTCAGCAGCTGTCGGGCGGCGAGCAGCAGATGCTCACCATCGGCCGAGCCCTGATGACCAACCCCGATGTGCTGATCCTGGACGAAGCCACCGAAGGTCTGGCCCCGCTGATCGCCCGAGAAATCTGGCGCATTTGCAGCCTGATCAAAGAAAGCGGCATCAGCGCCATCATCGTGGACAAAAACTGGAAGCACGTCACCCAGATCACCGACCGCAATGTGATTTTGGTCAAAGGCGAGGTCGTGTTTGAAGGCACCTCGCAAGCCCTGCACGACGACCCGAGAGTTCTGGAGCAACACCTGGGGGTGTGAAACACAAGGGTCTTCACCAGCGCGCAAACCGCCTGACAAATGCAAGAATGAACGCTTTCATCTCAAGCATCCAGGGAGCGCATGTTTCGCAACGCCGTCATCACCGGAGCCTGCGGGGGCCTGGGTCAGGCCCTGGCCGCTGAGCTCATCGCTGCGGGCGCACAAGTCGCCTTGGTTGGCCTCAACCGTGACGCCCTGAGCGCCCTGGCCGCTCTGGCCCCGGATCGCACCCGCATCTACACACCCGATGTGTCCAATGCTTTGGCCATGCAAGCCATGGCCAGCGACTGGCTTGCACACCACTGCGCGCCCGATCTGCTCATCGCCAATGCCGGTGTCGCAGGCGGCTTTGAAACGGCCGACCCGGCAGACCTGGCCGTGATGCGCCGCATGCTCGAGATCAACTTGCTGGGCGTGGCCACCACCTTTCAACCGTTTTTGCAGACCATGCTGGACGGCCAGAAACCGGGTGCACTGGTCGGCGTGGCCAGCGTGGCGGGCTGGCGCGGCATGCCGGGCAACGGCGCTTACTGCGCCAGCAAGGCCGGTCTCATCGCCTATTTGCAAAGCCTGCGCGCCGAGTTGCGCAGCAGCGCCCTCACGGTGCACACCGTCAGCCCCGGCTATTTGCGCACCGCGCTCACGGCGGGCAACACCTTTGCCATGCCCGGTCTTCTTGGGCCAGACGAAGCTGCGCGCAGCTTGTTGCGCGGCGTGGCCCGGGGGCGTGAGCACATTGTTTTGCCGCGCCGCATCGGCTGGCTGTCGCGTGCCTTGTCGCTCTTGCCCGCCCGCTGGCATGACCGCATCTTGCTGGGCCAGCCCCGAAAACCCCGCGCCCACCAGGCCGGGGCCACACCGATTCCCGGACTCACCGACACCGACACCGACACCGACACCATCACCCACAGACCCTCATGAGCACTCCGACACAACAACAAATGGCCTTGATCGGCGCTGGCCCCTCCGGTTTGGCGGGTGCTCGGGCGCTCTCCAAACACGGCATCGCCTTTCAAGGCCTGGAGGCCCACACCGATGTGGGCGGCCTGTGGAACATTGGCAACACCCGCTCCACGGTCTACGAGTCGGCCCATTTGATCTCCAGCAAGCGCACCACCGAGTTCAAGGAATTCCCCATGCCAGGCGGCACGGCCGATTACCCCAGCCACCGCGAGCTGCTCGACTACTTCAAGGCCTATGCCGAGCACTTTAACTTGAAGCGCCACTACCGTTTTGGCGTGCGGGTGCTGCGCGTCGAGCCCGTGAGCGATGCACCCGACACGCTTTGGCGCGTGACCCTCGATGCGGGCAACGGCCAGCTTGAAACCCACGAGTACAAAGGCGTGGTGATCGCCAACGGCATCCTGGCCGAGCCCAACATGCCGCAATGGCCCGGGCAGTTCAGCGGGCAATTGCTGCACACCTCGGCCTACAAAAAGGCCGCGCAGTTCAAGGGCCAGCGCGTGCTGATCGTGGGCGCGGGCAACTCGGGTTGCGACATCGCGGTGGACGCGGTGCACCATGCGCAAAGCGTCGACATCTCGGTGCGCCGGGGCTATTACTTCGTGCCCAAATATGTGTTTGGCCTGCCCGCCGACACCGTGGGCGGCAAAACCAAGCTGCCGCGCTGGCTTAAGCAAAAGGTCGACAGCACCATGCTCAAATGGTTCACCGGCGACCCGGTGCGCTTTGGCTTTCCCAAGCCCGACTACAAGATGTACGAGTCGCACCCCATCGTGAACTCGCTCATCCTGCACCACATCGGCCATGGCGACGTGAAGGTGCGGCCTGATGTGACACGGCTCGATGGCCACACCGTGCACTTCAAGGACGGCAGCCAAGCCGACTACGACCTGGTCATGGCCGCCACAGGCTACAAACTGCACTACCCCTTCATTGACGACGCTTTGCTCAACTGGCAAGGCATGTCGCCCCAGCTGTACCTGAACATCTTTGCGCCGCATTTTGAGCGACTGGCCGTGCTGGGCATGGTCGAAGCCGCAGGCCTGGGCTGGGAAGGCCGGGCCGAGCAGGCCGAAGTGATGGCGCGTTATTTCAAAGGCCTCGATGCCCGATCGCCTCAGGCGCTGGCGTTTTCCAAAGCGCGGCAAGGCCCCTCGCCCGATCTGTCGGGCGGCTACCGCTACCTGAAAGTCGAGCGCATGGCCTGCTACGTCAACAAAGACGTGTACCGCGACACCATGCGCCAGACCGCCGCCGAACTGGCCTGAGCTTCAATCCATCACGAAAGCACCCATGCTGCCTGTTGACGAAATCCGCCTGAATTTCAACCCCGCCTCGCTGGCCGTGCTCAATGCCGTGCTGGGCTTCTTGATGTTCGGCATCGCGCTGGACACGCGGCTGGAAGACTTTCGCCGCCTGCTGCGCATGCCCATGGCTTTTGCGGTGGGCATCGCAGCGCAGTTTTTGTTGCTGCCTGCCATCACCTTCGGCCTCACGCTGGTGCTGCAACCGGCCCCCAGCATCGCGCTGGGCATGATTTTGGTGGCCTGCTGTCCGCCGGGCAATGTCAGCAACATCCTCACGCACCGCGCCAAGGGCAATGTGGCGCTGAGCGTGTCGATGACCGCTGTGTCCAATGCCATCTCGGTGGTGGCCATGCCGCTTAACTTTGCGTTTTGGGGCGGCATCCACCCCACGGCTTCGGGCCTGCTGACCAGCATCGCACTCGATCCGCTGCAAATGTTTGGCCACATCCTGCTCATCATCGGCCTCCCCTTCGCACTGGGCCTGGCCTGCGTGCAGCGCTTTCCAGCCTTCACAGCTCGCTTCAAAAAGCCGCTGCGCATCATCAGCTTTTTGGCCCTGATCGGCTTCATCGTCGGGGCGATTGCGGGCAACTGGCGTTACTTCATGGATTACGTGGGGCTGGTGCTGCTGGCGGTGGTGCTGCACGACGCGCTGGCTTTTGGCACCGGTTATGCCGTGGCGCGGGCAGCTCGCCTGTCTGACTACGATTGCCGCGCCCTGTCGATTGAAGTGGGCATCCGCAATGCGGGCTTAGGGCTGGTGCTGATCTTCAGCTTCTTCAATGGGCTGGGTGGCATGGCCGTGGTGGCTGGGGTCTGGGGCTTTTGGGACATCATCGCGGGCCTGATCCTGGCCGGTTTTTGGGCACGCAAGCCTTTGCGCAGTGGCGGGCCGATGGCTGAAAGCGCCGCATGAGTGCACCCTCTCCCCAAGCACGTCGGGTGCTGGTCACCGGTGCCGCCGGTTTTTTGGGGCAAGGCTTGATCAGCGCCTTGGCCCAAGGCCGACTTTGCGAAGCCGTGATCGCCGTGGATGTGCGCGAACTGCCTGCGGCACAGCAGCTGCCCGGCATCACCTGGGTCACGCAAGACGTGCGCGACCCGGCGCTGGCGAACACCATCGCCGCGCACCGCATCGACACCGTGGTCCATCTGGCGTCCATCGTGACACCGGGCAAAGACTCCAGTCGCGCCTTTGAATATTCGGTCGATGTGGGTGGCACACAGAATGTGCTGCAAGCTTGTGTGCAAGACGGCGTGCGCCACATTGTGGTCTCGTCCAGCGGCGCGGCCTACGGCTACCACGCTGACAATGCGCCCTGGCTCACCGAAGACATGCCCTTGCGCGGCAACGACAGCTTTGCCTATTCACACCACAAGCGCCTGGTCGAAGAGATGCTGGCGCAATACCGCCAAAACCATCCGCAACTGGCGCAAACCGTGCTGCGCATCGGCACCATCCTGGGTGACCGGGTGGACAACCAGATCACGGCCCTTTTTGAAAAACCCCGCCTGCTGGCCATCCAGGGTTCCGACAGCCCCTTTGTATTCATCTGGGACGAAGATGTCACCGAGGCCATCCTGCACGCCCTGAGCGGCCAGGCCCAAAGCGGCTGCTTCAACCTGGCCGGAGACGGCGCGCTCACGATCTTCGATATTGCCCGGCGGCTGAACAAACCGCCTCGCGTGTTACCCGCCTGGCTGCTCAAATCGGCCTTGTGGCTCGGCAGCCGATTGGGCGTGAGTCGCTATGGCCCCGAGCAACTCGACTTTTTACGCTACCGCCCCGTGCTGCTGAACACCGCGCTCAAAACCCGGTTTGGCTACACCCCTGCAAAAACCAGTGCCGAGGCCTTTGCCGGCTTGATCGATGCCCGACAACGGCACGGCACACCTTTGCAGCGCCAGCGCTGAGGTAATGAAGCGCTACAGCAAAGGCCGCAACTCCCGCGCAGCCTCCAGCAGCAAAGGCAACCATTTGCGCTCCACCGCCGCATCGCTCAACTGATCGGCCGTGCCCACCACATTGAGCGCCGCCAAGGTTTGGCCCTGCATGTCGCGCAGCGGCACGGCCAACGCATGAATGCCCAATTCGTGCGCATCACAGGCCAGGCAGTGGTCGTCTTGCCTCACCTTGTCGATCAAAGCCTTGAATCGGGCCAAACCCACTTCGGTTTGCGGTGTGATGCGCGCCAGCTCACGGCCCTTGAGCCAAGCATTGAACTCGGCCTTGGGCCAGCTCGCCAGCAACACACGACCGGTGGAGGTGGCATGCGCAGGCAAACGTGCGCCCAAGTGCAGGCCATAGGCCAGGTGCCGGACAGGCTCGGACAGCCCAGCACTGCGCGCCACGATCACGCCCTCACCGCCATCGAGCACCACCGCGCTGAAAGCCGCTTGTGTTTGCTGTGCCAAGCGGTTGAGCGTGGGCTGCAGCGTGCGCGGCAGGCGTGAGGTGGCCATGTAGCTGCCCGCAAAGCGCAGCACCCGCGCCGACAGCCAATAGTGGCTGCCATCGGTTTCCAGATAACCCAGCTCGGCGAGGGTGAGCAAATGCCGCCGGGCTGCGGCCCGGGTGATGCCCGTGCGCTGCGCGGCCAGCGTGGCGTTCAGGCGTTGGCGTTCGGTGTCAAAAGCTTCGAGCACGGCCAAGCCTTTGGCCAGGCCTTCGATGTAGTCTGCTTTGGCAATGGTCATGTGGTTTTCCTGTTCAGCCCCGAGATGCTGTGCTGTGCTCTGCATTGATGCGCATCAATTTGCGCGGTATTCGCGCAAGCCATCTAATCATCGCACAAAGTCTGAAAGATCCCCCGGCCAAAAGCGCTGGCATTGCCTAAGCTAGCGGTCATTGTTTTGAGACCCTTGACGGAGACACACATGACCAAAGCCACCCGAACCCAGGTTGCCATCATCGGCGCAGGCCCCTCGGGCCTGCTGCTGGGGCAACTGCTCTACAAAGCCGGCATCGACGCCATCATCCTGGAGCGTCAAAGCGGCGACTATGTGCTCTCTCGCATTCGTGCGGGCGTGCTGGAGCAAGTCACCATGGACCTGCTCGACGAAGCGGGTGTGGGTCAGCGCATGCACAAAGAAGGCCTCGTACATGGCGGCTTTGACCTGCTGTTCAAAGGCGAGCGCCACCGCATCAACATGAACCAACTCACCGGCGGCAAAAACGTCATGGTCTATGGCCAGACCGAAGTCACGCGTGACCTGATGGACGCCCGCCAAGCGGCAGGCTTGCCCACCGTTTACGAAGCAGGCAACGTGCAGGTGCACGAGTTCGACTCCGCCAAGCCCCGCGTCACTTACGAAAAAGACGGCCAGACCCACACCATCGAGTGCGACTTCATCGCGGGCTGCGACGGCTTTCATGGCGTGTGCCGCGCCAGTGCACCCAAGGACAAAATCCGCGAATACGAAAAGGTCTACCCCTTCGGCTGGCTGGGCGTGCTGTCAGACACCCCACCTGTGCACGAAGAACTCATTTACGCCAACAGCACGCGCGGTTTTGCCCTGTGCTCGCAGCGCAGCGCCACCCGCAGCCGCTACTACCTGCAAGTGCCGCTGACCGACAAGGTCGAAGACTGGAGCGACGAAGCCTTCTGGGAAGAGCTGCGCAAGCGCCTGGACCCCGAAGCCCGCAAGCACCTGATCACTGGGCCGAGCATCGAAAAAAGCATCGCCCCGCTGCGCAGCTTTGTGACCGAGCCCATGCGCTTTGGCCGCATGTTCCTGGCGGGTGACGCCGCCCACATCGTGCCGCCCACCGGCGCCAAAGGCCTGAACCTGGCCGCCACCGACGTGAAGTACCTGTCTACGGCCATCATCGAGTACTACCAGGACAACTCCGAAGCAGGGATCGACAGCTACTCCGAACGCTGCCTGCGCCGCATCTGGCGCGCCGAGCGCTTCAGCTGGTGGTTCACCAGCCTGATGCACCACTTTCCGGAAAACGGCGACATCGGCCAGAAGTTCCAGGACGCCGAACTGGACTACCTGATCCACAGCGAATCGGGTTCACGCACCATCGCCGAAAACTACGTGGGTTTGCCGCTGGACTTTGGCGACTGAGCGGCGCAGCGCATCACAGCAAAATGTGGTGCTTGCCCACCGGGTACACACTGCTGGCCTGAGGCCCCTCTTCGCCCATGTCCTCGACAAAGTAAACGGGGGAGCCCTCTAGCAAGCTGTCCAGATCTGTACCGATCAAACTGTTGCGGTGGAAGTACAACCCCCGTCCGTCTGAGGACACGATGCGCCCGAATGTCTTGTCGGGCGATATGTCGGTGACATGTCCGTGCAGTCTGGGGGCATGCTGCTTGACATGCCCTTGCTACAGATGCGCCCGCTCGCCGAGCTGACGGCGCATGGCTTTGAACGCATCGCGCATGGCGACATGCGCATCGGTGTGCGCGGGGTCAGCAGCTGGCGTGCGTGCGGCGACCTGTTCGTGCCCTTGGTGCTTGACGGTGACAGCGACATGAAAGTGCTGGCCCTGGCCCGGACGTTGGTGCTGGTGACGTTTTTCCGCCGTCACACGGCAACTGTGGATGCCCGGATAAAACGGTCCCAACTTCCACAGTTGTTTGACCCTGGGCGCACAGCCACGTACGGGTGTCCAATTTTTTCTTCCCCCCTGCTTGCGCCGATTGCCGATTGCCGATTGCAGGCGTCATGTGCGCGCCCTCACCGACAAGAACCCGATGGACCCGCAGCATGTCTGTATGGGTTGATGCCCATGCACACGTTCAATATTTTCAAGGAACCATGATGGACAAACAACTGACCGCAGGCGATATCTGCAAGCGCAAGGTATCGGTGGCCTACAAGCACACCAGTGTGGTTGCGGCGGCGCAACTGATGCGCGAAGACCATGTGGGCGCACTGGTGGTGGTGGACGATGCCAATGGCAGCCGACAGGTGCGCGGTCTGGTCACAGACCGAGACATCGTGATGTCCGTGGTTGCCACCGGGCTGGACCCCGAGCCACTGTGTCTGGAGGACATCATGAGCGATCACCTGGTCACGGCCCGTGAGAACGATTCGCTGCTGGACCTGATGCATGCCATGCGCGAGCATGGCGTTCGGCGTGTGCCCGTGGTCGGAACTCAAGAGGAGTTGATGGGCATCGTGTCGCTGGACGGCGTGCTCAAAATTCTGGCGCAGGAAATGAACTTGCTGGTAGGCTCCATCGACACCAGCCTGCGGCACGAGCGTGCGCGAAGGCAATCCACAGCCACACCCGTCATCGCCCTTTGACCCGACAGTCTGGATGGCAACGGGTCAAGCCGGCAAGGTCAACAACGGAATGTCTTGGGCAGCGGCCAACTTGTCCAGTTGCTGGCGGGTTTTGCCGGCCAAGAATGCGGCAATGGCTTGCTGCGTCTCGGGCTTGAACAGGTCTTTGACCGGATGGGTCAATGTCAAGCCTGCTGCGGTGCACAGGCTGATTGCAAAATGTGGCTCCAGTGCCGCCACGGCCACGCGGCCGTTCTTGCAGGCATACACGCGGTAGCCCGCGTGCGCGCCGCCCACCGCCCCATCGGGTGTGGTCATGCGCAGTTGTCGGGGCAAGGCCAACCAAGCGGCTGCGTCTGACAGCGCCACTTCATGGCGGCTGCCCTGGCCGGTGATCTTGAGCGAAATCACCGCCTTGAGTGTGGCTTCGCTGGCCATCAGCGCCCCCCCCATGTCGGCAAACAAACTGGGGGGCAAGTCCATGCCATTGACTAGCCCCACCTCGGCCTGATAAGTCAAGTCGTGCCCCGGAATTTCGGCCAGCGGCCCCGGAGCCCCCACCACTTCAATCAAGCTCAGTGCAGGGTATTGCTTGTGCAATTTTTTCCAACTCAAGCCCAGTTTGGTCAGGGCCGAGGGGCGAAAGGAGGTGAGCAGCACATCGGTGTCAGGCAGCAACTTGTGCAATGCGGCCTGACCGGCTTCGGATTTCAAATCCAGCGTTTTATTCACCACCCCTTTGTGCAGCAAAGCGTACCCGTCGGGTGTGTAGTGCTGCATCGGGTCACCCGCAGGCGGATTGACCTTGGTGCAGCGGGCTCCCATTTGCGCCAGACGCATCAGGGCAGCCGGGCCGGGCAGGTTGAGTGCAAGGCTGAGAACGCGCACACCGCGCAAGGGTTTGGTAGAAGACATGCTGGCGAATGGGGCGAACGGATCGGCATCACCATCGGCGGTGACGGGCAAGACCCCATTATGAGCAATGCGCCCGAGTGTCACTGTCGCCTTCCCGGGCCGAGCGCAAGGCCAAAACCACTGAAATTCAGCACCCCGTGAAGGCAATGCCCTGTGGGCCATCGCCTCCACGAACGCCGCGGTGCCTGGTCCGCCGCTCAGGCAATCTTGAGCATGCGGCTTTGGCCGTTGGGCTTTTTCGGCAAGGTCAGTTGCAACACCCCGTTTTCGTATTTGGCCACGGCAGCAGACTGGTCAACGCTTTCGTCCAGCGTGAAACTGCGCGAGACGCTGCCGTAATAACGCTCGCAGCGGATGAGCTTGGCACCTTCTTTCTCTTCTTTTTCCTTTTTGACTTCGGCACTCACCGACACCTGATTCCCGTCCACGGACACCTTGATGTCGTCCTTGTTCACGCCCGGAATTTCGGCTTTGACAAAAAAGTTCTTGTCATCTTCTGACAAGTCCAAACGCATTTGAGGTTCCCCCTCCATCAGACGGTACACAGGACGCAAGGCAAAACCCTTGAAAAAATCATCACTGAAAGGATCGCGCAGTTCGCTGAAGGGGTTGAATCGTGCAAGGTTGCTCATGGGTTTTCTCCATCCAAAAAAGTCACAGCGTTGCTGCTGCATGACAAGTGCGCCAAACACTTTGCCGTCAAGGCCGATCACCATGACCGACCCTGGACACACTGTCGCCGCCACGGGCCTCCAAGTCTGTTGAACACTGCACACACGGCCATGCAGCGCAGGGTTTTCTGGCATGCCGTCCCCTCCAGGCCAGCGGCACCAAATGACCCGTCGCATCCACACACCCAGGCCACGCCCAAGCCTCTTACACCGTCAAAACCATCCAAGGTAACAAAAAATAACAATAAAACTGCAAATGAAATTATTCAAATTTTAAAATAGCACGAACGTTCTAAAAAATTGCAATCTCTCAATCATGGTGCTTTGCGCCAAAAAAGGAGCCAAGACCATGACCAGCGCACACCCCTTCAACGATCACGCAGCGGACGCGACCCCACCGGACATCACCGCGTTGAACCGCCGCCAACTGCTGGGCTTTGCCATGGCCGGCCCCGTCCTGACACTTGGCGCAGGCCTGGCGACGCCCACGCAAAGCCAAGCAGCCATACCGCAGGTGCCACCCGACATCACCGACTTTTTCGACTATGGCGATCTGGTGCACATCGTGGCCAGTCCCACCATGCCCCTGATCCGGCTGACGGTGGAGTCAGATAGCCGGGCGCGGCTGGAACTGCCCCGCCTCGAATTTGGCCAAGGCATCTCGACCGCTTGCGCCATGATGGTTGCCGAAGATCTGGATTTGCCCCTCAACCGGGTCGATGTCGTGTGCTCGGATGCCCGACAGGAACTGGGTTTCAACCAGCAAACCGGTGGTTCGACCACCATGCGGGCCATGTCAGGGGTGTTGCCGTATCTGGCCGCCCAGGCCCGTGCCCGGCTGATCCATGCCGCAGCACGGCAGTGGGGCATGTCCCCGTCCACACTGAGCACACGAGACGGCATGGTGACCGGCCCCGGCGTCACGCCCGCAAGTTATGGCAGCCTCAGTGCTGCCGCAGCCCAATGGACCACCCCCATCGCGGGTGTATCGCCCAAACCCGCTTCACAACACCGACTGATGGGGCAACCCACGCGGCGGGTGGATGCACTGGACATCGTCACCGGTAAAAAGAAATTCACGCTCGATCAGGCTGTTCCCGATGCCAAACCCACCATGGTGCGTCGGCCACCGACGATCCGGGGCACTTTCATCCGGATTGAAAATGAAGGGGAAGTCCGGCGCATGCCCGGGGTGATCGGCATCGTGCCCATTCCCGGCGGCGGCAGCTTTGTGCCCAACCCGCCCGGAGTGGCCGTGATGGCCGAAACCTTTGGGCAGGCTTGGGATGCAGTGCGGGCACTCAAAGTCATCTGGGGCCCAGGCTCAATTGACCAGGAGTCGGACGCCACCATCCAGAAAAAATTACGCCAAGGCACCGTCCCCTTCCTCATTCCACCCTTGCTGAGCAAAGTGGTGGAAGCCGAGTTCGAGTGGGCCGCAGCGGCCCACGCCCCACTCGAAGTGGAATGCGCGATTGCCGACGTGCGCGCCAACAGCGCCGAAATCTGGGCCGGGCTGCAAAGCCCGGTGGTCACGCAAAAAGCGGTGGCACGCGATCTGAATCTGCCCGTCAATCAGGTCAAGGTGCATGTGGTGCCTTCGGGCGGCGCATTCGGCAGGCGATTGTTCTGGGACGCAGTGCAGCAAGCCATACAAGTCTCCAAAGCGCTGGGACGCCCCTGCAAGCTGATGTACCACCGCACCGACGACACGCGCCACACACGTTTGCGCCCGCCGCAATACCACAGGGCCCGTGCCCTCATTCAGCTGGGCCAGGTGGTCAGCTACGCCCACCGCGTGGCCTTGCCGCGCACCGACATCCGGCACGGTCTGGGGGAAATGCTGACCGCTGCCGTGGCGTCCGCTCCCGGCGTTGTGCAGCAAACCATCGGTAACTTTGCTTTTGAACAAACCCTGTTCAACACCATGGTCAGCTCCCCCTATCACATGGGGCTGAACTCCAAAATCCTGAGCCCGATCGCGATGGAGCTGAACACCAGCTCCTTTCGTTCGGTGCACATCCAGCCGACACGCGGGGTCGAAGAAATCATGGTCGACGAGATCGCCCGTGCTCTGAACAAAGACCCGGTGCGCTTTCGGATGGAAACCCTGCGCCACGAGCGTGCTCGTGCCGTGCTGCGCAAAGTCACCGAACAGGGCCAATGGGGCAAAGCCATGCCCGCCGGTTTTGCGCAAGGGGTGGGCGTACATCAGGAGGCGCGCTCTTACACCGCCTGCCTGGTGGAAATCGATGCCCGCAACCCGCAATCCCCACAGATCACCAAAGCCGTGATCGCCATTGATGTCGGGCGAGTGATCAACCCGCTGGGGGTGGAGGCCCAAATCCAAGGGGGGCTGATGGAGTCCATCGCGCTGGTTCTGAGCGCAGGCTTGCACATTGAGAAAGGTTTGCCGCTGGAGGGCAGTTACTCGCAGTACCACTTTCCACGCATGAAGGCTTACCCCAAAGACGTACAGATCATCATCATGCCCGGCAACGGCGCAGCGGTGGGCGGGCTGGGCGAAGTGGGCATGTCGGCCACCACCGGCGCGATTGCCAATGCCTATACGCGAGCCACCGGCATCAAGGCGCGCAAGTTCCCGCTCAACCACCCGGTGGACTTTGTCCCCATTCCGCCAGGCGATTTGCCCGCACCCAGAATGGGCTGAACACCACAGTCCAGCCACCCGCCTTCATTGACCATTTACCCACTGAAACGTCCGATCCCATGTCCCAATACGATTTCACCGTCAACGGCAAACCTGTCTCCGTCGAGGCCCCTCCCGGCATGGCCTTGCTGTGGGTGCTGCGCGACAAGCTCGGCATCACCGGCCCCAAATATGGCTGCGGTATCAATGTGTGCAAAGCCTGCACCTGCCTGATGGATGGTCAGGCCGTCAACCCCTGCGCCATACCCGTCGCATCGATGCAAGGCAAATCCATCACCACCATCGAAGGCCTGGCACAAGGCGACAAACTGCATCCGGTGCAGCAAGCCTGGCTCGACAAGGATGTGGCCCAGTGCGGTTTTTGCCAGCCGGGCCAGATCATGGCGGCCGTCGCCTTGCTCAAACGCACCCCCTCACCGACCGATGCCGACATCGACGCGATCGAAAACGTCTGCCGCTGCGGCACTTACGGGCGCATCCGCGAAGCCATCAAATCGGCTGCCGCCGCCATGCGCTGAAATCACCCTTATTGCACAGGTCCGCAACACCCCGGTAAAACAGGTAGCCCGACGCCCTTTCTTGCGCTGGCGCAAAGTGGGAGGCCAAAGCGGGGGCAGGATGGTCTTTTTTGAGCAGAGTTTCTGCGCAGCCATGACCATTCTCAGCTTGTTTTTTCATGAGCGGGCGCGGCCCGTCCAGCCATGAGCCGACTGCCCGCTAACGGCCCGGAACACGGCCCGGAACAAGGCCCGACTCAGGGCCGCAAAGACACACGGTTGCTGGCCTGGACTGTGCTGGCCGTCCTGCTGGGGCTGTGGCTGCAAACCGTTTTCCGGGGGGCCGCCACCACCGAACTGGTGCCCTACAGCCAGTTTGAGCAAGCCCTGCGCGATGGCCGCATCGAGGACGTGACGGTGTCCGACCAGACCCTGAGCGGTGCGCTCAAAGAAGCTGCGGGCGGCAAAACCCGCTGGGTCACTTTGCGCATGGAGCCGGGGCTGGCTGCGCGGCTGGACGGCTTCAAGGTCAGCTACCACCGGGTGAGCGACAGCCCGTGGCTGCGCGACCTGTTGTCCTGGATCTTGCCTTCGCTGGTGTTTTTCGGGCTCTGGTTTTTCATCATCCGGCGCGTGATGGGCCAGCAAGGCGCAGGCAGCTTTTTGAACATCGGCAAAAGCCGGGCCAAAGTCTATGTGGTGCACGACACCGGGGTGAGCTTTGCCGATGTGGCCGGGGTGGACGAAGCCAAGCAGGAGCTGATGGAAGTCGTCGACTTTTTGAAGCACCCGGCCGACTATGGGCGGCTGGGCGCGCACACGCCCAAAGGCGTGCTGTTGGTCGGGCCGCCGGGCACCGGCAAAACCCTGCTGGCCAAAGCCGTGGCGGGTGAAGCGGGTGTGCCCTTCTTTTCGATGTCGGGCAGCGAGTTTGTCGAAATGTTCGTGGGCGTGGGGGCTGCCCGGGTTCGCGATTTGTTCGAGCAGGCCCGCAAGACGGCTCCAGCCATCATCTTCATCGACGAACTCGATGCACTGGGCCGCGCACGCGGGGCCTTTCTCGGACTGGGCGGGCACGATGAAAAAGAGCAAACCCTCAACCAGCTGCTGGCCGAGATGGACGGCTTTGACACCTCGGCGGGCGTGATCATCCTGGCCGCCACCAACCGCCCCGAAATCCTCGACCCCGCCTTGCTGCGGGCTGGCCGCTTTGACCGGCAGGTGCTGGTGGACAAGCCCGACAAAAAGGGGCGGCTGGACATCCTGAAAGTGCACGTCAAAAAAGTGCCACTCGATGCCCAGCTGACGCTCGACGCCGTGGCCGCCATCACGCCGGGCTTTTCCGGCGCAGACTTGGCCAATCTGGTCAACGAAGCGGCGATTGTGGCCACAAGGCGCAAGGCCGACAGCGTGACGCTGGCCGACTTCACCGCAGCGGTCGAGCGCATCGTGGCGGGGCTTGAAAAGCGCAACCGTGTGCTCAACCCGCAAGAACGCCTGACGGTGGCGACCCACGAAATGGGCCATGTGCTGGTGGCGCTGGCCTTGCCGGGCGGCGATACCGTGCACAAGGTGTCCATCGTGGCACGGGGCATCGGCTCACTGGGCTACACCCTCCAGCGGCCAACCGAAGACCGCTACCTGATGACCCGGGAGGAGCTGGAGCGCAAAATTTGCGTGCTGCTGGGCGGTCGGGCTGCCGAAAGCCTGATGCTGGGCCACATCTCCACCGGTGCCGCCGACGACCTGGCCAAAGCCACCCAAATCGCCCGCGAGATGGTCATGCACTACGGCATGGACGATGCCTTGGGCTGCGTGAGCCACGACAGCAACCGGACCCCGGGTACGGCAGACTCCCTGTTTTACCCGCCCCCCGAGCTGCTGTCTGAGGCCACCCGCCAAAAACTCGATGCCGCCATTTCGGCCCTGCTGGCCCACAACCTGCAACGGGCCAGCGCGATTCTGAGCCGCAACCAGGCGCTTTTGGAGCGCTGTTCGCAAGCGCTTTTGAAAACCGAAACCCTGGACGAACAAGCCCTCCAAGCGCTGACCGGCGATCTGCACCCAGAAGCCCACCTGGACTGAGGCCCACCGGCTGTGTCTGTGAACGCACGGTGCCAGCCGCCCGGTCGGCATAAGCTGAGCCCACGCCATTCACACCGGAAAGCCTGCCATGCCCCCTGTTCTTCACCGATGGATCGCCCTGTGCCTGATGACCGCCAGCCTGAGCCTGTCGGGCTGTGGCTACAACCAGTTTCAAAGCGGCAACGAGCGCATCAAGGCCAGCTGGTCCGAAGTGCTCAGCCAATACCAGCGCCGGGCCGACCTGATCCCCAATCTGGTCAACGTGGTCAAAGGTCAGGCCGACTTCGAGCAAGGCACCTTGCAGGCCGTGGTGGAAGCACGGGCCAAAGCCACCTCGGTGCAAGCATCGGCAGAACTGGTGAACGACCCGCAGGCCTTTCAGAAGTTCCAGCAAGCCCAAAAAGAACTGAGCGGCTCGCTGGCGCGGCTGTTGGTGGTGTCGGAAAACTACCCGACCCTGCGCGCCAACCAAGGCTTCATCGACCTGCAAGCCCAGCTCGAAGGCACGGAAAACCGCATCGCCGTGGCCCGCCACCGCTACATCCTGGCCGTGCAGGACTACAACGTCACCGTGCATTCCTTTCCCTCCAACCTGACCGCCATGGCGCTGGGCTACAAGGAAAAACCCAATTTCACGGTGGACAACGAACAAGCCATTTCGCGGCCCCCTACGGTGAATTTCGGCACCGACACCGGCACCGGGGCCCCAAAAATCACCGGTTCAGGCACGGCCCCCTGATGCGCGATGACGCCGCCATCCACCCCGGCCTTGGCCAGATGTGCGCCGCATGGCTTGCACGCCTGATCGTGCTGAGCCTGCTGGTGTGCGCCCCCCTGTGCCATGCACAGGCACCGGCTCTGGTGGCCGTGCCGCCCCTGACAGGCCATGTGGTGGACCTGACCCACACCCTCAGCACCGACCAGCAAAACCAGCTGGAACAGACGCTGAGCGCCTTCGAGGCGCGCAAGGGCAGCCAGCTGGCGGTCTTGGTGGTGCCCACGACCCAACCTGAAACCATTGAGCAATACGCCTTGCGCGTGGTCGGGCAATGGCAGCTGGGTCGCAAAAAAGTGGACGATGGGGCGATTTTGGTGGTGGCCAAAAACGACCGCACCGTGCGCATCGAAGTGGGCTACGGGCTGGAAGGGGCCCTCAACGACGCCACCTGCAAACGCATCATCGAAGAAGTCATCACCCCAGCTTTTCGCCAGCAAGACTTTGCAGGCGGCCTGCTGGCCGGTGTGCAGCGCATGGTGGGGGTCATCGATGGCGAACCACTGCCCGCACCCAGCGCGGAATCTGTGACAAAAGCGTCGATGGACATCACCTGGATCATCGCGCTTGGCGCTGTCTTGGGCTTTGTGCTGCGGGCGGTGCTGGGGCGTTTTCCGGGGGCCATCATGACGGCTGCCATCGTGGGTGCCATGACCTGGTTTTTGCTGGGCGTGTTGTCCCTGGCGCTCATCGCGGGCAGCATCACCTGGCTGACCACATGGATTGGTTTGAGCGGCTTGCTGCGCGCCCACTACGGTGGCGGTCGGGGCGGCCCGGGTGGCGGCTTCAAAGGCGGGGGTGGCGGGTTTGGCGGAGGCGGTGCCTCAGGACGCTGGTGATGTCACCGGGGACACCACCTGCATCTCGAACCAGGCTTTGCGGTTTTGAATGCGCCAACCATCGGGCGTTTGAACCAAACGGTCCAGGAATTGCCCCACATGGTGACTCGCATCGGCCAATCTGCCTGCGGGCAGCAAAGGCCTGCGCCGGTCACTCACATAAAGCAAGACCTTGCAAGACGACTCGGCCCAGCCCGAAGGGTCCACCGTCACGCGGTGGTTGCACAGCAAATGCTGCGTCAGGCGGTCGGGGCTTTTGCTGGCATAGGAGGCCAATATGGCCCCGTGCCCGCTCAAAGGCTCGCCTCCCGGGCGTTGCAGCACCGCATCTTCGGTGAAGCAATCCACAAACGCCTGGTATTGCTGGTGGTCAACCGCCTCTGCCGCGGCCATGACCAGATGCCGGCACTGACGCTCGGCCAGCCACAAAGCCAAAGCATCCATGTCAATGCACCAGGTCTTCAGTGGTCTTGGCCGCACAACGCGCAAGCCATGCCGACAACGAATGGGCCACCTCGTCAGGCCGCTCCATGGGGGCCATGTGTCCGGCTTGTTCGATCAGATCGATGTGCCCCAAGGCTGAAGGCACCAAAGCCTGCATCGCTTGGTGCTGGGCAGGGGGTGACCAGGCATCCTGGGCACCGCACATCAACAGCGTGGGCACATGCAAGCCACGCAACACACTGGAGCCATCGGGCCGCGACAGCAAAGCGCGAATTTGACGTTCAAAAATGTCCGCACTCTTGCGCTCAAACATGGCCAGAATGCGCTCCATCAGCTCGGCATCACACAACCTGTCCGGATGGACCATGCCCCGCACCCACTGCTGCGCCATGGCCCGAACGCCCTGCTCTTTGGCGATTTTCAGCAAGGCAAAACGCTTGTCCGCCTCGTCGTCTCCGGCTGGCCCCGATGGTTTGGGCAAAAAACCCGTGTCCATCAACGCCACCCCCCTGACCCGTTCAGGTGCCAACCTGAGCACCTCCAGGGCAACGCGCGCGCCCATTGAGTGCCCGGCCATGACAAACTGAGCGGGTGCCCAAGCAAGCAATTGATGGGCCATTTGCGGCAAAGAGTCTGCTTGGGCATGGTCCGCCACAGAACACGGTCGATCAACGGCGAGCCACGGCAACAAAGGCTCCCAAACGGCGTGGTTGCACATCAACCCCGGCACCAAAATCAAGGGCAAAGCACTCATGGGGCCTGCATCAGCGGGTTTTGCCAATGTCTTTCACGTCGGTCACGGTCTCAATTTCCTGATTCCACAACTGACCACCCACGCGCTCCACACGGCGCACGTACATGTTGTGCACCACATCACGGGTCTGGTTGTCGATGTACATCGGGCCGCGTGGACTCTCAAACGCCTGCCCCTTCATCGCATTGAGCAAAGCTTCACCGCCGCCGCCCTTGGTGGTCTTGGCCGCTTCGTAAATCACGCGCATGCCGTCATACGCGCCCACCGCCATGAAGTTGGGGCGCAGACCGTTGTTGGCTTTGCCAAACGCCTCGACAAACTTCTTGTTCAAAGCCGATTTGTGCGACGCCGAGTAATGGTGCGCCGTGACCACGCCCACGGCCACATCGCCCATGTTGTTCAAAATGTCGTCATCGGTCACGCTGCCTTCGGCAATCAGGCGAATGCCCGCTTTGTCCAGACCCCGCTCGGCAAACTGCTTCATCAAAGCCGAGCCTACGCCCGCAGGCACAAAAGTGAACAAGGCATCAGGCTTGGCATCGCGCACTTTCTGCAGAAACGGCGCGAAGTCCGGGCTGCGCAAAGGCACGCGCAAGGTTTCGATCACAACGCCACCGTTGTTGATGAAGCGTTGGTTGAAATACTTTTCGGAATCAATGCCCGGTGCATAGTCGGTCACCAGGCTGACCACCCTCTTGATGTTGTTCTTGGTGGCCCAGTCGGCCAGCGTGGTCACCACCTGGGGCACTGTGAAACTGGTGCGCACAATGAAAGGCGAAGCCTCGGTGATGATGGAGGTAGCCGCTGCCATCACCACCAAAGGGGTTTTGGACTGTGTGGCCACCGGTGCGGTGGCCATGGCCAAAGGTGTCAGGCCAAAACCCGCCAGCACCTGCACCTTGTCATTGATCACCAACTCCTGCGCAATGCGCTTGGTCACATCGGGCGCGCCGGTATCGTCCTTGACAATCAGCACCACCTTGCGGCCCGCCACCGTGTCGCCGTGTTGCGCCATGTAAAGCCGCGCCGCCAACTCCATTTGTTTGCCCGTGGAAGCAAAGGGGCCGGACATGGGCAACACCAGGCCGATCTTGAACGTGTTGTCCTGGGCCTGCACCCAGCCCGTCACAGAACTGAGCGTCAAACCCGCCACCGCGCCCAATAGCCAACGTTTTTTCATGTGTGTCTCCTGTCAAAATGAACCGATGCCAAGGGTGCCGCCATTCATGAAAGCGGCGAAATCCTTGCCTTGCACACATGATTGGCCACACCTGGACGGGTGTCCAATGCTATTGAAGAACAAGCTATGCGTTTGGCTTATTTACAGGGTTTTCACGGGTCAGCTGTGTCGCCACCAGACGGCAGGCCTCCAGCAAGGTCTGCATGGCCGGCGTCAGCAACAGGCCCGAGCGACGAATCAACCCGATGCTGCGCACATCCTGCGGCATGGCCAGAGGCAAAACCACCAGCAAACCCGCCTGTATTTCACTTTGAATCTGACGCGGCGACATCATGGCCAAACGGTCACTTTGCATCAAGAGGGACTGCATCATCAGCGCACTGTTCACCCGCAACTGGGCCACCGGCAAAGACAAGCCCGCATTGGCCAAAGCCTGCTCAAAAACGGCCTGCGCCGGGGTTTGCGGCATGGGCATGATCCATTGCGCATCGGCCAGCTGCTGCCAAGACAAAGTCGGGTGAACAGCCAACGGGTGCCCGGCGCGCACCACCACCGCCAAGCCATCCACAAACAAGGTCTCCTGCATCAACCCCTGAATCGCAAAGTCAAGTCGCAAAGCCCCCACAATCAGATCAATCTCGGCGTCACGCAACCTGTGGATCAAGACATCGTAAGTGCCATCCACCACCGTCACCTGAACGCCCGGCAAAGCCTGCAAGAGTTTGTTGACCGCCATCGGCAACAAAGGCCCCACGGAAAAAGGCAAAGTCCCAATCGTCAGCTGCCCTGACACTTGGCCAGACAAACCCGTCAACACCTCGTCAGCCTGCGCCAACTCGGCATGAAACAACTTGCAACCATGGATCACCTGGTCACCCAACTCGGTCACACGCAAACCATGCAGGCGGCTGCGGGTGAAGAGCTTCTTACCGCTGAAATGCTCCAGTTGAACCAGGCTCTGATGCACCGCAGACTGGCTGACCCCCAACTGCGCAGCCGTGACCGTCTCTGAACCTGTCGCTGCCAAAGACAAAAGCACCCGCAAATGCCGGGGCCCCACACCCAGGGCAAACCGGCACCCCAGCCAGGCCAGCGCACCTGATGGCCCGGCTTTGTGCTGTGGCGCAATGGCCAAAAACTGAAACGCACGAACGCAACGCTGCAGCAGCTCATCCCAGGACGCGGTCACCTGCATACCGCGCGCGGAACGGTCAAACACCACCTGCTGAAGCGCTTCCTCCAGCGATTGGATGGCACGCGTGACCGAAGACTGTGACCAATGCAAAGCGTGTGCGGCCCCCACACTGCTGCCCGTCAAAGACACCGCGCACGCTGCGCGCAGGTATTTCATGTGATCGACCAAAGGCATGGCATTCCTCGAACAAGGCGGGCTCACACGAAAGCCCCACCCGAAACATGGGTAGGCACACTCAACACCATGAGCAGACGAAGATGGCCAACTCGGCACCCATTGCCCGTTTGATGTCAAACGAACGCCTCATGGTCCATTTCATCTGGCTTGATTTGATTGTTGATGCCATTGAGATGCGGGAACATGTCACGCACAGGCAGCAGGCCTAAAACAAAAAAGGAAGCTGTTGCTTCCTTTTTTGTGAAAGATGTTGGCACTTCTTTCGATGTTTGGAGCGGGAAACGAGGCTCGAACTCGCGACCTCAACCTTGGCAAGGTTGCGCTCTACCAACTGAGCTATTCCCGCGTATTTCAGTGAACTTGGCATTGTATGCCTTGTTTGCTGCAATGGTCAAATTATAGTGCAATTTCAGGCTGACTTCGGACTCAGCCTGAAAATTTTGCATCAATGTTTCACCGCCTCCACTTTCGCAGTGGCTGGCACAGTCGTCAGGGCGGCAGCAGCCACCTCTTCGTCGCTCAAAGGCACCGGTTTGGCTTCCAGGGCGATGTCCAGCACCTGATCAATCCACTTGACCGGCACGATCTCGAGACCATTTTTGACGTTGCCGGGAATGTCTTGCAGGTCTTTGACGTTGTCTTCGGGGATCAACACGGTCTTGATGCCGCCACGCAAAGCCGCCAGCAATTTTTCCTTCAAGCCGCCAATGGCCGTGACTTCACCGCGCAGTGTGATCTCACCAGTCATGGCCACGTCAGCGCGCACGGGGATGCCTGTCATGGCCGACACCATGGCGGTGGTCATCGCTGCACCGGCACTTGGACCATCCTTGGGCGTGGCACCGTCGGGCACGTGAATGTGCAGGTCTTTCTTTTCAAAGACCTCGTCCTTGATGCCCAGCAGGCGCGAGCGACTGCGCACCACCGTGCGTGCGGCCTCGACAGATTCCTTCATCACATCGCCCAGCGAACCCGTGCGGGTGATGACGCCCTTGCCCGGCATCAAGGCAGCCTCAATGGTCAACAAATCGCCGCCCACTTCGGTCCAGGCCAGACCGACCACCTGGCCGACCTGGTTCTTTTGCTCGGCACGGCCGTAGCTGTACTTGCGCACGCCCAAAAAGTCATTCAGGTTGTCCACCGTCACTTGAACCTGTGGCGTCATTTGCTTGAGCAACAAGGCTTTGACCACCTTGCGGCAAATCTTGCCCAGTTCGCGCTCCAGGGAGCGCACGCCCGCTTCACGGGTGTAATAGCGCACCACATCGCGGACAGCGTCTTCGGTCACCAGCAGTTCAGCCTCTTTCACACCGTTGTTGGTCATTTGCTTGGGCAGCAAATACTTCATGGCGATGCTGGTTTTTTCGTCTTCGGTATAGCCGGACAGACGAATCACTTCCATGCGGTCCAGCAGCGCCGACGGAATGTTCATCGAATTCGAGGTGGCCACAAACATGACATCGCTCAGGTCAAAGTCGACCTCGACATAGTGGTCACCAAAGGTGTGGTTTTGCTCGGGGTCCAGCACTTCCAGCAAGGCACTCGAAGGGTCACCCCGGAAGTCCGTGCCCAGCTTGTCAATTTCGTCCAGCAAAAACAGCGGGTTCTTGGTGCCCACCTTGTTCAGGTTTTGCAGCACCTTGCCCGGTAAGGCACCGATGTAGGTACGACGATGCCCGCGGATTTCGGCCTCGTCACGCATGCCGCCCAGCGCCATCCGCACGTATTTGCGACCCGTCGCCTTGGCAATCGATTGACCCAGCGAGGTCTTGCCCACGCCCGGTGGCCCCACCAAGCACAAGATAGGGGCCTTGACCTTGTCCACGCGCTGCTGCACCGCGAGGTATTCCAGGATGCGGTCTTTGACCTTGTCCAGACCGAAGTGGTCCTGGTTCAGCACGTCTTCGGCATTGGCCAGGTCGTGCTTGAGCTTGGTTTTTTTGCCCCAGGGCAGGCCAATCAGCACATCGAGGTAATTGCGGACCACCGAAGCTTCGGCCGACATGGGCGACATGAGCTTGAGCTTTTTGAGCTCGCCCTCAGCCTTTTTGCGGGCCTCGGCCGACATTTTGGCGGCCTTGATCTTCTTTTCGATTTCCTCGATGTCCGCGCCATCTTCGCCATCGCCCAGTTCTTTCTGGATGGCCTTGACCTGCTCATTCAGGTAGAAGTCACGCTGGTTCTTTTCCATCTGGCGCTTGACGCGGCCACGGATGCGCTTGTCGACGTTGAGGATGTCAACCTCGTGCTCCAACTGGGCAAACAGGTTTTCCAGGCGCGACTTGATGTTGGCCAAGTCCAGCACTTGCTGTTTGTTTTCCAATTTGAGTGGCAAATGCGCGGCGATCGTGTCGGCCAAGCGACCGGGATCGTCGATGCTGGAGATCGAAGTGAGGATTTCAGGCGGGATCTTCTTGTTGAGTTTGACGTACTGGTCAAACTGCTGCATGACGGCGCGACGCAGGGCTTCGATTTCGCTGCTGGCATCGGCCTGCTCGGCTGTGGGGTCCACAGGTGTGACCGAGGCCACAAAGTGGGCTTCGCCGTCCACGATGGACTTGACCAAAGCGCGCTGCTGGCCTTCGACCAGCACCTTGACGGTGCCATCGGGCAATTTGAGCATTTGCAAAATGGTCGAGACGCAACCCACGTCGAACATGTCGTCGATGGCCGGTTCATCCTTGGCTGCCGTCTTTTGAGCGACCAGCATGATGCGGCGTTCGGCGGCCATCGCCGACTCCAGCGCCTTGATGCTCTTGGGGCGGCCCACAAACAGCGGAATCACCATGTGAGGGAACACCACCACATCGCGCAGCGGCAACATGGGCAGTTCAATCAGGGTGGGCGGTAAAGGTGTATGTCCAGACATGGTGTGTCCCTCAGGTCAATTCAGCTACACATGGATGCTGATGCGCAGATTTCAACCCGTGGGGTACCACGGATATTCGTCAGCATGCATCCAGGTGGGTCAGGCCTGCTTGGCAGACTCTCGGTAAACCAGCAATGGCGGCTTGTTGTCATCAATGACAGACTCGTCCACCACCACTTTTTCGACGTTCGCCTGGTTGGGCAACTCAAACATGGTGTCAATCAGCGCCTGCTCCATGATGGAGCGCAGGCCACGGGCACCTGTCTTGCGGGCCAGTGCCTTGCGAGCCATGGCCGTCAGCGCATTGGGGCGCACTTCGAGCTCCACGCCCTCCATGGCCAGCAGTTTGGTGAACTGTTTGACCACCGCATTCTTCGGTTCGGTCAAAATTTGAACCAGCGCCTCTTCACTCAGCTCGGCCAAAGTGGCCACCACCGGCAAACGACCCACCAACTCGGGGATCAGACCGAACTTGATCAGGTCTTCGGGCTCGACTTCGTTGAACACGTCGGTCAGCGAACGCTGCTTCTTGCTCTTGACCGTGGCGCCGAAGCCGATGCCGCCCGACTCGGTGCGGTTTTCGATGACTTTTTCCAGGCCCGCAAACGCGCCACCGCAAATGAACAGGATGTTGGTCGTGTCGATCTGCAAAAAGTCTTGGTTCGGGTGCTTGCGGCCGCCTTGCGGGGGCACGCTGGCCATGGTGCCTTCGACCAGCTTGAGCAAGGCCTGCTGCACGCCCTCGCCCGACACGTCGCGGGTGATCGAAGGGTTGTCCGACTTGCGGGTGATCTTGTCGATCTCGTCGATGTAGACGATGCCGCGCTGGGCACGCTCCACGTCGTAATTGCAGGTCTGCAAAAGCTTGGCGACGATGTTTTCAACGTCTTCGCCCACATAACCGGCTTCGGTCAAGGTGGTGGCGTCGGCCATGACAAACGGCACATCCAGCATGCGGGCCATGGTCTGGGCCAGCAAGGTCTTGCCCGATCCTGTGGGGCCGATCAGCAAGATGTTGCTCTTGGCCAGCTCCACATCGTCTTTCTTGGCACCCTCTTTGTGCTTGAGGCGCTTGTAATGGTTGTACACCGCCACCGCCAGACTGCGCTTGGCTTTTTCCTGGCCAATCACATAGTTGTCCAGATTGGTCTTGATGTCCAGCGGGGTAGGCAAGCCTTCCTTGGTCCCTTCGCCCAATGTGGCGTTGGTGGCTAATTCATCGCGCACGATGTCGTTGCACAAATCAATGCACTCGTCACAAATGAAGACCGATGGACCTGCGATGAGCTTTTTGACCTCGTGCTGGCTTTTGCCGCAAAAGGAACAGAACAGGTTTTTCTCAGTGCTTGAGCCTTTTTTATCGGCCATAAATGTCGCCTCGGTATCCGGAATTCGTCAATGATAACGAAAGAAAAACGGCGTTCACCCTTCGCAGGTCAACGCCGTCAGCCAGGGTGCCGGAAAAGCCCGGCCACCCTCAAGCGCGTTTGGAAATGACTTCGTCAATCAAACCGTAGTCTTTGGACTCTTGCGCCGACAGGTAATAGTCGCGCTCGGTGTCGAGTTCAATCTTCTCCAGCGGTTGACCGGTGTTTTCGGACAGGATGCGGTTCAGGTGTGCACGTGTCTTGACGATTTCGCGCGCCGCGATTTCGATTTCGGTGGCTTGACCACGCGCACCGCCCAAAGGCTGGTGAATCATGATTTTGGAATTGGGCAGCGAAAAACGCTTGCCCTTTGCGCCCGACGACAGCAAGAACGCGCCCATGCTGGCGGCCATGCCGTTGCACAGGGTGGACACGTCGGGCTTGATGAAGTTCATGGTGTCGTAAATCGCCATGCCCGCACTCACCGAACCACCGGGCGAGTTGATGTAGAGGGAAATGTCCTTCTCAGGGTTTTCGCTCTCCAAAAACAGCAACTGGGCCACGATCAGGTTGGCCATGTGGTCATTGACCTCACCCACCAAAAAGATCACGCGCTCTTTGAGAAGACGCGAATAGATGTCGTAGGCGCGTTCGCCGCGGCCCGACTGCTCGACGACCATGGGGACCATGCCCAAATTTGTGATGTCCAGTGCGCTCATCATTTCTCCAGAAATTTCACGGATGACTTTACCCGGGTTTTGAACCCCACCAATGAGATGGGGCTTGTCAGCCAGACTGCAAGCCCGGCACAAGCCCCATTCTCAGGCGAATCAAAAAAACGATCAGCCTTGCTGGCCCATCAGTTCTTCAAACGTGATGGCCTTTTCGGTGACCTTGGCTTGAGACAGAACAAATTCAGACACATTGCCTTCGATGACCACGGCTTCGACTTCGGCCAGACGCTGGTTGTCGCTGTTGTACCAACGTACCACGTCATCGGGGCGCTCGTAGCTGGCGGCCAGCTCTTCGATGTGCGCCTTGATTTGTTCAGGCTTGGCGTGCAGGGTGTTGCCACGCACGACTTCAGCCACCACCAGGCCCAGGCGCACACGCTGCTCGGCTTGGGGGCGGAAGATGTCGTCAGGGATCGGGGCCTTGTCGGCGTCCTTGATGCCGCGCTGCTTCAAGTCGGCACGGGCACCTTCTTTCAGGCGCTCGATTTCGTTTTGCACGATCGACTGGGGCAGGTCCAGCTCGGCCTTGGCAACCAAAGCGTCCATGGCGGCTTGCTTGTTACGGGCCAGCAGGCGGAATTTCACTTCGCGCTCGAGGTTTTTGCGGATGTCGGCGCGCAAACCTTCCACGGTCGCATCGGCAATGCCCAAGGACTTGGCCAGGGCTTCGTTGACTTCGGGCAGGTTGGCGGCTTCGAGTTTTTTGACGGTGACCAAGAAATCGGCGGTTTTGCCAGCGACATCCTGACCGTGGTAATCGGCGGGGAAAGCCAGCGGGAAGGTCTTGCTTTCGCCGGTTTTCATGCCGCGCACAGCGTCTTCAAACTCTTTGAGCATCTGGCCGTCGCCCAAGATGAACTGGAAGTCTTCGGCTTTGCCGCCGGAGAACACTTCACCGTCGATCTTGCCTTCGAAGTCGATGGTGGCGCGGTCGCCGTCTTGTGCGGCAGCGTCTTGGGCGCGCTGGGCGAAGGTGCGGCGCTGCTTGCGCAGGATGTCGATGGTCTTGTCGATGGCCGCGTCAGACACTTCAGCGGTCAATTTTTCGACTTCGGTGTCAGCCAGGTTGCCCAGCTTGACTTCGGGGTACACCTCGAAGATGGCTTCGAAGTTCAGCTCGCCCTCAGGCGCGCCTTCTTTTTCGGAGATGCGGGGCTGACCGGCCACACGCACTTGGGCCTCGTTAGCGGCTTTGCTGAAAGCCTCGCCCACTTTGTCGTTCAACACTTCGTACTGAACCGAGTAACCATAGCGCTGGGCCACCACAT
Organism: Limnohabitans sp. 2KL-1; assembly: GCF_003063435.1. Lineage (GTDB taxonomy): Bacteria > Pseudomonadota > Gammaproteobacteria > Burkholderiales > Burkholderiaceae_C > Limnohabitans_A. The sequence goes on from NZ_NESL01000002.1 coordinate 119,776, forward strand.
TCATGGGCACTTTGCCGGGACGGAAACCGTCCATTTTCACGGTGCGGGCCATTTTCTTCAGACGTGCGTCCACTTCAGACTGGATGGCCGTCACGGGCACAGTCAGGGTGATCTTGCGTTCCAGCTTTTCAAGGGTTTCAACAGTCACAGTCATCGTCGTTCTCGGTTAATTGAATGTCTCTCATACCGCAGGGTTACCCCTTTGGCCACAAGTCGGTTGGTGCGCGGGGCGGGACTCGAACCCGCACAGTGTTGCCACCGTCAGGACCTAAACCTGGTGCGTCTACCAATTTCGCCACCCGCGCGGGTCCAAACAAAAAGGGCGTCAGGCCCGTCAGCCAGCCCCAAAGCTGTCTCACGCACCTGACCGCCCGGATGAAATCGGTCAACTTTCTATTTTAGCCGCTTCGATGGGCCAAATTCAGGCACGGGCTTCATTTGGGCGTTCAATTCTGAACCAGGCCGCATACATGGCAGGCAGCGCCAGCAAGGTGAGCGCCGTGGCCACGATCAAGCCGCCCATGATGGCGACTGCCATCGGGCCCCAAAAGATGCTGCGCGACAAGGGAATCATGGCCAAAACAGCCGCCGCTGCCGTCAGCACGATCGGGCGCAGACGGCGCACGGCCGACTCGACAATCGCTTGCCACGGCGCCACGCCAGCGGCCCGGTCCTGCTCAATCTGGTCGATCAGGATCACCGAATTGCGCTGAATCATGCCCATGAGCGCGATCACACCCAGCAAAGCCACAAAGCCAAACGGCCGGTTCAGCACTAGCAAAGCCGCTGCCACACCTGCCATGCCCAAAGGGCCGGTCAAAAACACCAACATGGCACGGCTGAAGCTTTGCAACTGCAGCATCAGCAAGGTGAACGTAATGAACAACATGACCGGCACACCCGCCGCGATAGAAGCGGAGCCTTTGGAACTTTCCTCCACCGCACCCGCCACCTCGATGCGGTAACCGCTCAAGCCCTGGCCTTGCCAGGTGGCCTCGGTCTTTTTGAGGGCGGGCAGCAGCTGCGCCGTCACGGTCGCGCCCTGCAAGCCTTCGGCAATGTCGGACTGCACCGTGATCGCGTATTGGCGACCCTCGCGCCACATCACGCCGGGCTCCCAGGCCAACACCGGGGTGGCGATTTGCAGCAAAGGGATCGACTTGCCGGATGCCGTGGGCACGTAAGCCTGACCCAAGTCCGACAAGGCGTCACGCTCGGCCAAAGGCTGGCGCAGCACGATGTCGATCAGCTTGTCGCCATCGCGGTATTGCCCGACGGTAGAGCCCAAAAGCAAGGTGCGAGAAGCCTGGGCAATGGACTGGCTGGTCACGCCCAAAGCACGGGCTTTGGCTTGGTCGACTTCGAGCCGCACCGACTTGACCGACTCGTTCCAGTTGTCGTTCACGCCCCGGGTGTTGGCGTTTTGGCGCATCTCGGCCTTGATCTCGTCGGCCTTCAGACGCAAGACCTTGGGGTCCGGACCCACCACCCGGAACTGCACCGGGTAAGGCACAGGCGGGCCATTGGGCAGCAACTTGACGCGTCCACGGATTTCGGGGAACTCCTGGGCCAGCAAAGTGGGCAGCTTGGCGCGCAACACTTCGCGGGTTTTCAAATCCTTGGGCAGCACGATCAACTGAGACACGTTGGTCTGAGGAAACACCTGGTCCAGTGGCAAATAAAAGCGCGGCACGCCCGAGCCGACCCAGGCCGTGACCGACTTGACGCCGTCTTCTTGCGCCAAGCGTTGCTCCACCCGTTTGGCCATGTCTTCGCTGGCCTTGAAAGGTGAACCTTCCGGGAGCCACAAGTCCACCATGATCTCAGGGCGACTGGAGTCCGGGAAGAACTGCTGCTGCACCTTGCCCATGCCCACAATGCCGAGGGCGAACAAGAAAATCGTGATGCCAATCGTCTTCCAGCGGTGCGTCACGCACCACGTCACCCAAGTGCGAAAGTGCCGGTAAAACGGCGTGTCAAACATCTCGGCCGAATCCAGGTGCGCGGCCGACACGGCATGCGCTGGCGGCTTGAGCAGCCAGGCCCCCAAATAAGGTACAAAGTAAACCGAAGCCACCCAGCTGACCAGCAAAGCCACCACCGTGACCGCAAAAATCGCGAAGGTGTATTCACCCGTCATGGACTTGGCCATGCCGATCGGCAAGAAACCCGCCGCCGTGATCAAGGTGCCCGTGAGCATGGGCATGGCCGTGAGTTCATAGGCGAAGGTGGCGGCACGCACTTTGTCGTAGCCCTCTTCCATCTTGCGCACCATCATCTCCACCGCAATGATGGCGTCGTCCACCAGCAGCCCCAAGGCGATGATGAGCGAGCCCAGTGAGATTTTGTGCAGGCCAATGCCAAAGTAATGCATGGCCAAAAAGGTGACCGCCAAGACCAACGGAATGGTGATGCCCACCACCAGACCGGGCCGGATGTCCAGCGTCCAGCGCCGCCACACGGGGTTGTGACCTGGCCGCTTGTGCAGGCCCAGTGCCAGAAAACTCACCGCCAGCACGATCACCACCGCCTCGATCAAGACCTTGATGAACTCGTTGACCGAGTTGGACACAGCACTGGGCTGGTCTTGCACTTGCGTGAGCGTCATGCCCGCAGGCAAATGGGTTTGCGCCAGCGCGACCGCCTGACGCAAGGATTGGCCCAGGGCGATGATGTCGCCGCCCTTGGCCATGGACACGCCCAGCGCGATCACTTCCTGCCCCTCGTGGCGCACCTTGACGGAAGGCGGATCTGAATAACCACGGGTCACGGTGGCGATGTCCGACAGGCGAATTTGCGTGCCCGAGGCCCCGCGGATCGGCATGGCCTGCAAATCGGCCAGGCTCTGGAACTGGCCGCCCACACGCACCTGCACCACATCGGCAGGCGACTGCACACTGCCTGCCGACTCCACCGCGTTTTGCTGGTTCAGCTGGGCCAGCACAGCCCCCATGTCCAGGCCCATTTGGGCCAGCTTCTTTTGAGAAACCTCGACAAAGACCTTTTCGTCCTGCGCGCCAAACAACTCCACCTTGGCCACATCGGGCACGCGCAGCAAGGCTTGGCGCAGGCTGTCGGCCTCGGTCTTGACCTCGGCGGGCGAGAAACCTTCGCCGCTCAAGGCATAGATCACGCCATACACATCCCCAAATTCGTCGTTGAAAAATGGCCCCACCACCCCTTGCGGCAAGCTGCCACGCATGTCGCCAATCTTTTTGCGGACCGCGTACCAAACCTGGGGCACATCGCCCGGTTTGGAGTTGTCCTTGATCTGGAAAATGATCTGCGCTTCGCCCGGCTTCGAATAGCTGCGGATCTTGTCGGTAAAAGGCACCTCTTGCAGGGTGCGTTCGATCTTGTCGGTCACCTGCTCGGCCACTTGCTCGGCGGTGGCACCCGGCCAATAGGCCCGCACCACCATGGCTCTGAACGTGAAAGGCGGGTCTTCGTCTTGCCCCAGCTGAAAGTAAGAGGCCATGCCCAGAACCATCAGCACCACCATCAGGTAGCGGGTCAGGGCCGGGTGCTCCAGCGCCCAGCGCGAGAGGTTGAATGCGGTGTTTTCGGTGCTGCTCATGCGATCACCGTGGGGCTGAAGCCGCAGCAGCCGGCGCTGTTGATGGCCCAGCGCGGTAAACCGTGACCTTCTGGCCTGGCGACAAAACATGCACGCCCGCGCTCACCACTTTTTGCCCTGGCTTCAGACCCGCAGCGATGACCACCTCGTTGCCATCCACACGGCCCACCTGCACCGCCTGGGTGTTCACGGTCATGCTGGCTTCGTCCAACAGCCACACCACGGTGCCCTGTCCTTCCTGGCGCAGCGCACTGGTCGGCAACTTGATCACGGCGCTCTGGCTGCCCAGCAATCCGGCGGCCAGCACATTGACTGTGGCCCCCAAAGGCAAGCGCTCTGAAGCGTCGAGCGCCAATTTGACGGCATAGGTGCGCGTGACCGGGTCGGCACTGGCGGCCAGCTCCCGAACTTGGCCTTTCAAGGTTTGCCCCGTGCTGGCCAAGGTGGCCTGCATGGTTTGCCCCACTTTCAGCGCCAAAACCATTTGCTCGGACACGGCAAACACCGCGTCACGCGGGCCATCGTGCGCCAAACGCAGCACAGTCTGGCCCGCCGAGACCACCTGCCCCACTTCGGCTTCGACAGCTGTGATCACCCCCGCGTGGCTGGCCGTCAAGCGGGCGTACCCGGCCTGATTGCTTTGAGCTTGCGCCTGGGCTTTGGCCTGACTCAAGGCCGCCTCGGCCGCCTTCAAGCTGGTTTCGCGACGCTCCAGCTCGGCACCACTGATGAAGTTTTGCGTCTTCAAGGCTTCAAAGCGCTTGAATTCTGCCGCTGCCAGATCGCGCTGGCTTGATGCAGCGTTCACCTGGGCCTGGGCCGCTTGAGCCGCCAATTGGTAATCTTGCGCGTCCACCCGGGCCAACAAATGCCCAGCCGCGACACGCTGACCCACATCTGCCGGGCGCGCCACCAGTTTGCCCGGCACCTGAAACCCCAAACGAGACTCCACGCGAGCCCGCACCTCGGCCGCATACTCGCCCGAAACGTTCAACTCGCCTGCCGTGACCGTGATGAGCTTGACCGAACGCAAAGGCTCTTGCGGCGCTTCTTTTTTTGAACATGCCACTAAAGTTGTCAAAAAAACTGCGGTAGCGCAGAAATGAAAAACTCGCCGCGCGGCGAGTGACCAGTGGATTGGCATGTAGTTCCCGAAAAAGATAATGACTGACTGGTTAGTAATCTATTCAAAGTGACCCGTTCTGTCAAGCGACAATAGCCATTGACCATGAAAAATGCCCCCCTATTCCAGCGGCCGCCAAGTCCGGGTTTGAGCCCTGATCAACGCCGTCTCTTGCGCGGTGTGTCACGCTCGTTTGACCTGTCCATCCGCCTGCTGCCCAACGTGCTGCAAGCCCCGGTGGCCATCGGCTACCTGTTGGCCCGCGCCACCGACACCGTGGCCGACACCACCGCTTTGCCCTTGGCCGAACGCCAGGTCTTGCTGGCGCTGATGACGCAGGCCATTGCCGCACCGGACATGTCCAAAGAACACCACAGTGAACTGGCTCGGCTGACCCAGTCATTTGCCGCGCAACAAACCGACCCGCACGAACGCGCCCTGATGCAGGCACTGCCCCAATGTCTGCCGCTGCTGTTGACGCTGTCCACAAAAGACCAAGCCAGCGTGCGCCAGGTGCTCAGCCACATCACCCGGGGGCAGCTCCTGGACATGGCGCGTTTTGGCCCCGGACTGCACGCTTTGCAAACAGAAGCCGAGCTGGCGGACTACACCTGGCTCGTGGCCGGTTGCGTGGGCGAATTCTGGACCGAGCTGTGCGGCCGCCATCTGCCCGGCTACGCCCGCCTGCCGCAAGAAGACATGATGCGCATCGGTCGGCAATACGGCATGGGCCTGCAGCGCCTGAACATCGTGCGCGACGCCGGAGCCGACCTGGCAGCAGGCCGCTGCTACTGGCCTGCAAAGACTTTGGCCACAGCAGGCCTGACCCCGGCGCTGCTGGCCGAAGCCGCCCAATCAGGACGCGCCGACACCTTGCAAGCCCTGGCCCCGCTGTACAACCAATGGCTGGACCACACCCAATCCCAACTGGCCGATGGCATGCGCTACACCCTGGCTCTGAAGCCGCTGCGTTTGCGCCTGGCCAGCGCCCTGCCCGCCTTGATCGGTGCGCGCACCGTGACCCTGCTGCGCCAGGCCGGGCCTTTGGCCCTGACCCGCCGCGTCAAAATGCCGCGCCACGAAATGCGCGGTTTGATGGGGCGCATTGCTTTGGGCTTGGCCTCACCCGCCGTGCTGGACAAGCAATTTCGCCGATTGTCTGGCGACACAAGGCTTTGAGCCCCCGCCTTGAGCCCTGCCTAGAGCGCCTTCTTTCGATGCGAGAATCCCAGCCCATGAGCCCGCAAGACTACGTCCAGCAAAAAGCCGCCGCTTCGGGCAGCAGCTTTTATTACGCCTTCCTGTTCTTGCCCCCCGAGCGCCGCGCAGCCATCACCGCGTTTTATGCGTTTTGCCGCGAAGTGGACGACGTGGTCGACGAAATCAGCGACCCCAGCGTGGCCGCCGCCAAGCTCGGCTGGTGGCAAAAAGAAGTGCAGCAAGCTTATGCGGGCCAGCCCACCCACCCGGTTATGCATGCGCTAATGCCGCACACCCAGCCGTTCGGCATCGAAAGCCGCCACCTGATGGCCGTGATCGAAGGCTGCCAGATGGACCTGAACCAGACCCGGTATCTGGACTTTGCTGGCCTGACGAAATACTGCCACCTGGTGGCCGGCGTGGTGGGCGAAGTCGCCGCCCGCATCTTTGGCCAAACCGACGAGGCCACCACCGCTTACGCCCACAAACTGGGCCTGGCCTTTCAGATGACCAACATCATCCGCGACGTGGGCGAAGACGCGCTGCGCGGGCGCATCTATTTGCCGCTGGACGAGCAGCAACGCTTTGGCGTCAAAGCCAACGATCTGATGCAGCGCGACTATTCAGACCGCTTCACCGCGCTGATGAAGTTCCAGACCGACCGTGCCCACGCCCTGTACGACGAAGCCCTGGCCCTGCTGCCCGCGGCCGACCGCCGCGCACAAAAACCCGGCCTCATGATGGCCAGCATCTACCGCACCTTGCTGCGCGAAATCGAAGCCTCGGGCTTTCAGGTGCTGCACCAGCGCATCGCGCTCACGCCACTGCGCAAACTGTGGCTGGCTTGGAAGATGCAGGCGCTGGGGCGGTTTTGAGGCCCTCTGCTTGAAGGGCATGCACGGCATGACGTCTCAGCAAGAACGTCAGACGCCAGCCTCTGGCAATCCAGTGATATGGATCTCGCCACCCAGCGCGTGCAGTACGCGCAACACTTGTGCCAGTCGCACCGTGGGTTTGCCCGCCTCCAGCTCCACGACAAAGCGCACACCGCCCCCTGCCGCCAAGGCCAACTGAGGCTGAGTGAGCGCGAGCTGCTTGCGGGCTGCGCGGATGGCATCGCCCAATTGCTGTGGTGAATGAATGCTGGTCATGGTTTCCAAAATTTCCCGTTCAGGAATTTTTTATCAGGACTCACTTCAAGGCAATGTGTATTTCCCGAACGGGAATTTTTCTGTATTTCAAGAGCATCTGCTTAAATAATTTCCCGTTCGGGAAATCAATCTATCACTCGACAACGCCATGCATAGCGCTCACACCGCTGCGCAAGCTGTGTCTCGCGCGCCAATTGAAGGAGTAAGGACATGGACACACTCAAGCTCCGCAAGCGGGACAGCGCCGAGCACCGCCTGCCCCCTGACAGCGCAACCGCGTTCATCCACTCACCAGATGCGGGTGAATTGCGACACCTCGGGGCGCGGCTTGAAGGGTTTGCGTGAGCTGACTGTGCCCACGCTCAGGCAACAAATCGCGTGCTCTGACGCGCCCAGCCCCAGACCGGCTCTGAAAGAATCTGCCTTGAGTGCCTTGCCACTCGTCAAGCCCGAGCCATAGCCCATGGCATGGGCCAGCAGCATGAAGTTTTGCACGGCGCAACCTGCACTCAGCACGCGCTCGTTCAGGTCGATGTCGGCATCACCTTTGGCCTCGTCCACGATCAGCAGCATCAGCAAAGGCGCACGCAGGGCCTTGTCGCGCGCCTGCGCTACCTGATCGTTGGACGCGCTCGCATCACGCTCCAGCAAGGCTTGGGCAAACAGCGCGCCCAAATCGGCCCTTCTGTGCTCGGGAATGATCAAAAACCGCCAGGGGTTGATGAGGTCGTGGTCCGGCGCGTCGGCTGCTGCCCGGAACAATTGTTCAAGTTCAGCGGCATCAGGTCCCGGGGCCACCAACCGCTTGGGCAACACAGTTTGGCGCGAAGCGATCCATTGACTGGCCAGCTGTATGGTGGTTTCTTTTTCGGCTTCGCTCATGCGGACTCTCTCGAACTGATCATTTCATCCGACATGAAGTTTGCCCGATACACCACACACCACCTCATGGGCTTTTACTTCATCGCCCTCGCCTGTTTCTGGGCAGGGCGTTCCACGCAGGCATGCAGCCAACTGGAGACTGACGGGTATTGCGCCAACAAAGCGCCGGCCGGACGGACCCAGCTGGCCACACTGGCCACGCACACATCGGCCACAGTGAAGCGGTTCGCCGCCAGGTAAGCCTCGCCTTGGGCGTTTTGGGCCTGCAGGTGTTTTTCCAACACGGCCAGCGGCACTTTCAATCGGCTTTCCGCCTGGTCCGCCAATTCTGGCTTGCGCTGGTCTGCGGGCATGGCCATGCGGTGCATCAGCACGGTGAGCGCGTCTTTTTCCAACTCGGTCACGGTCCAGAAACTCCAGCGCAAGGCTTCGGCCTCTTCGCGGGGCGTGGCGGGCGTGATCGTTTGGCCATCGGCCTGGCCATGCACGCGGGCGATGTACAGCGCGCAGGCCATGCTTTCCCAAACGGTGACCGTGCCTTCGGGGCGCTCGTCCACCACAGCCGGGATGTGGCCATTGGGGTTGATCGCCAAAAACTCGGGCGTGCGGGTCGCGCCGCCTGCGTATGGCGTGGCGATGTGCTCAAACGGCGCACCCAACTCCAGTGCAGTCCAGATCGGGCGTGCAGCGCGGGAAGCGCCAATGCCGTAAATTTTCAAAGTCATGTCGGTCTCCTGATGGTCACATTGCACAGATTTCATGTCGGGGTTAAAGCCACCAACATACAAGGGGACGTTCCCCGTCGGCACATTCAGGTCCGCCGTCTTCGGGCGCGACACAGATCCCATGTCGGGGCTGAAGCCGCCGACCTAGAAAACGTAGTCGGGCCAGCTGGCGCACAGCGCGTGCAAGTCTCGCACCTCCAGATGCGGGCGAGTGTCGCCATGGGTCCAGTCGTGGCCTTCGCGGTTGAGCCAGGCGACCTGCATGCCTGCAGCCAAGGCACCCACGCAGTCAGCGTGGGCGTCATCGCCAATGTGCAGCACCTCGTGCGGTGCAACGCCTGCGGCCTGGGCACCGGCCACAAAAACCCGCAAATCCGGCTTGGCCACGCCGAGCGACTGGGCGCTGACGCTGGCGTGAAAATGCTGGCCAATGCCGACACGGTGCACATCGGCGTTGCCGTTTGACAGCGCCACCACCGGGTAGCGCTGACTCCAGAATGCCAACGCGGGCATCGCATCGTCAAACAAGTCCACCCGCTGACGCTCGGCAAAAAACACCTCAAAAGCCACCTCGGCCAGGTGCCCAGGCTCCCCGGCTTGATGCAGCATGGCGCGGATCGACTCCCGGCGCAGAAACGACAAATCATGAGCCCGGTCGGCGTGGCGGGCGTTGATTTCGGCGCGGATGGCTTTTTTGAGTTCGGCATCGGCCGACAGCGCTGCCGCACCGGGGGCATGGGCGCTCAGCCAGGTCTGTAAAACCACCTCGGCACGGCCAATCGTGGGCCAGACGGGCCACAAAGTGTCGTCCAGATCGAGGGTAATGGCTTTGATTCGGGAAATGTCAATCATGGTGGTGGGAGAATACCGCATGGCATTTCAACAAGAACCCTCCTTCCAACATGGTCAGGCCCCCAAAACGGCTGTGCTGTATTGCAACCTGGGCACCCCCAGCGCCCCCACAGCCCCGGCCCTGCGCAAATACCTGGCCGAATTTTTGGGCGACAGCCGCGTGGTCGAGATCCCCAAACCCATCTGGTGGTTGATCCTGCACGGCATCATCTTGCGCGTGCGCCCGGCCAAATCGGCCGCCAAATACGCCAGCATCTGGACCGAGCAGGGCTCGCCCCTGAAAGCCTTCACCGAACAACAGGCCCAGTCGCTGGGCACGACGCTGCAAGAGCGTGGCCACCACGTCACCGTGCGCTACGCCATGCGCTACGGCCAGCCGTCCATCCCCGAGCAACTCAGCGCCTTGAAGGCCGAGGGCGTGCAGCGCGTGCTGATCGTGCCCGCTTATCCGCAATACAGCGGCACCACCACGGCCAGCGTGTTCGACGCGGTCTACCGCTGGGGCCTGAAAACCCGGCTGATTCCCGAGCTGCGGTTTGTCAACCGCTACCACGACGACCCGCGCTACATCGCCGCGCTGGCGACCACCGTGCGCGAGCACTGGGCTGCACACGGCCAGGCCGAGCAGCTGGTCATGAGCTTTCACGGCGTGCCCGAGCGCACTTTGCAACTGGGCGACCCCTACCACTGCGAATGCATGAAAACTGGTCGCCTGCTGGCCGAAGCGCTGGGCTTGTCCAAGGACCAGTACAAACTGACCTTCCAGTCGCGCTTTGGCAAAGCCAAATGGCTGGAGCCCTACACCGAGCCCACGCTGATCGCCATGGCGCAGCAAGGCGTGAAAAAGGTGGACGTGATCTGCCCGGGCTTCACCAGCGACTGCCTGGAGACCCTGGAGGAGATTCAGCAAGAAGCGCAAGAAGCGTTTTTGCACGCAGGCGGCGAAAGCTTCAGCTACATCCCCTGCCTGAACAACCACGCGCAATGGATTGAGGCGCTGGCCGACATCAGCCTGAGCCACATGCAGGGCTGGGATTTGTCAGTGCCTGACACTGCGGCGCTGGCGGCAAGCCGGGCGCGGGCTTTGGCGCACGGGGCCAAAAACTGAGATCGCCTGCGCAAAACAACCGATCGGCCCGGAACGTCAAACGGCTTCAATGAAGTCCGTCACCCACTCCAGCTGCTGCAGCACGTTCAAAGCCGGTGCGTGACCGCAGCCGGGCACCTCGATCACTTTGAGTTGCCCCCGTGCCCCCGGCCCCCGACGGCGCATGTCGGCCACCGTGTGCGGCAAAACCAGATCAGAGTCGGCCCCACGCAGCAACAGCACCGGCAATTTGAGCGCGTCATAGTGGTCCCAGATCAGGTAGTCGTTGGGGTGCGCGGTGAACTGCATCGCCATGGCCGGGTCGTAATGCGGCGTGACGCGGCCATCGGGCAGGCGACGGGTGGACGTTTCCGTCAACCGACGCCACTGCGCGTCGCTCAACCAGCCAAACGGCTTGTAGACCTGACGCAAAAACGCTTCAAGTTCGGTCACCGTGGCAAACGCGGGAGGGGTGCCCGCATAGGCCTTGATGCGGTCAATGGCGGCTTGTGCCAGTTCGGGCGCGTTGTCGTTGAGCGTCAGGCTCAGGATGCGGTGCTTCAATGTGGGCTCGACCAAACCCGCCGCGCACAGCGTGCCAATCGCCCCGCCCATCGAGGTGCCCACCCAATGCACGGCGCGCAATTGCAAGCCATCCATCAGTTCACGCGCCAGCCGGGCGTAAAAGGCCAGGCAGTACTGGTTCTGCGGATCGGCACTCCACTGCGACAGGCCACGGCCCACCGTGTCCGGGCAAATCACACGCCAGCCGCATGCGCTCAAGTGCGCAGCCAGCTCGTCCATGTCGCGCCCGGTGCGGGCCAGTCCATGCCAAGCGATCACCGTGCCTTTTTCGGCTTGGCCCCAGTCGGTGTAATGGATTTCCAAACCTGCACAGGTGATGTAGCCGGATGCGAAAGCGTTCAGGGAAGACGGCATAGGCACCTCAGCGGCGTTGAAGGGCAAGGCGGCGCAGCGCGGCGCGGCTGCGCAAGCGCCCCACCACCCCGGTCGGGAAGTAATACACCGACAACACAAACAAGACACCGAGCCACAGCAACCAGCGGTCGGGCGACAACAAGGCCGACAGCAAGGGCCAGGCCGTTGCCGCTTCGCTGGCCCAGCGCAGCAAATCCTGCAAATAGCTTTGCGCCAGCAAAAACAGCACCGAGCCAATGGCTGCACCATAGATCGTGCCCATGCCACCGATCACCACGATCAGCAGCACGTCCATCATGATTTCAAAGCTGAGCGAGGTGTCCGGCCCGTTGTAGCGCAGCCAAAGCGCCAGCATGGCCCCAGCCACACAGGCATAGAGCGCCGACAACACGCTCGACAGCGTGCGGTACACCACCACGCGGTAGCCAATGGCCTCGGCGCGGAACTCGTTTTCGCGGATGGCTTGCAGCACGCGGCCAAACGGCGAATTGACGATGCGCAAGAGCGACAGCAGCATGCCCACGGCCAAAACGAACAGCAGGTAGTAGCAAAGCAAACGGCCATCCAGCGAAACGCCCAGAAAGGGCTCTTCACTGAACTCGGTGCTGGGCAAAAGCAGCTCGGGCAACTTGAAGCTCAGGCCGTCTTCGCCCCCGGTGAAGTCCGACAATTGCGATGCCAGCGTCTGAAAAGCCGCGGCCACAGCCAGCGTGATCATGGCGAAAAAGATCGCCCGCACGCGCAGCGAGAACAGGCCAATGCCCAGCGACAGCACCAGCGTGAGGCCCAGCGACAAGGCAAAGCCGCCCGCCAAAGCGCCCCAGGTGGGCCCCCAGGTGTTGGACGAGATGGCAATGCCATAGGCCCCGATGCCAAAGAACATGGTGTGCGCAAAGCTCACGATGCCGGTGTAGCCCAAGAGCAGGTCAAAGCCCGCCACCAGCACCACAAAAATCAGCACCTTGGCCGCGACCGACAGGGCCTTGACGCCCGGGAACAAAAACGGCGCAAAGGCCAGGCCCAGCAAGGTGAGGACCAACAAGGCGGCCAGCAGACGGCTGCGCGGCTGGTCATTGGAAATGAGTCGATTGAACATGTCCAGACTTTCAACGGTTGGCCACGGGGTACACCCCTTGTGGACGCCACAAGAGCACACCCGCCATCAGCGCGATGTTGGAAAACAGCGCCAGTTTGGGCGCCAGAAAGCCGGTGTAGTTGGCCATCAGGCCCACCAGCAAAGCACCGATCAGCGCCCCACCGGTGGAGCCCAGTCCGCCGATGATGATGACGATGAAGATCAACACGTTGACCTGCGCGCCCATCTGCGGCACCACGTTTTGCTGGTACAGGCCCCACATGACACCGCCCAGGCCCGCCAGCGCGCTGCCCGCCACGAACACGCCCACAAACAAGCGGCGAATGCGGTAGCCCAGCGACTCGACCATCTCGCGATCCTGCACACCGGCGCGGATCAGCAAGCCGATCTTGGTGCGGCCCAGCACCCACATCTGCACCGCAAACACCGACAGGCCCACGGCCACAGCCAGCAAGCGGTATTTCTCGATGGCCGCATCACCCCAGAACACCGAGCCGCGCATGGCTTCGGGCAGCGGCAAGGCGATCTGCAGCGGGCCCCAGATGACCTTGATGAGTTCTTCGCCAATGATCATGCCGCCCATGGTGATCAGGATCTGCTTGAGGTGCTGGCCATACACCGGCCGCACGATGAAACGCTCAAACGCCAGGCCCACAGCGGCGGCCACGGCCATGGCGATCAACATGGCGGGCAGCACCGCCACCATGTTGCGCCACCACTCGCCCGAGCCGGTCCAGTCGCCCATGGCACCCAACACGCTGGTGGCCACAAAAGCGCCCAGCGCGATGAACAGGCCGTGGCCGAAGTTCAGCACGTCCATCAGGCCAAACACCAGCGTCAGGCCCGAGGCCATGATGAAGATGATCATGCCCATGGCCAGGCCCGCCACGGTGAGCGTGAGCCAGGTCGAGCCCGAGCCGATCAAAGGCCAAGCCAACAGCGCCAACACAGGCACCAGCAGCAAAGGCCGGGTATCGATGTCTTCCAAGAATTTCATAAAGCCAGCCCCAACAAGGATTGCTGCAAAGCCGTGTCTTCGGCCAGCGCCTGCATGCGGCCTGCATGCACCACGCGGCCGTTGTCCATCACGGCCACGGAGTCGCCCAGCTGCTGGGCAAAGTGGATGTTTTGCTCCACCAGCAAAATCGTCACGCCGCTGGCCTTGAGCTGCTGAAACGCCTCGATCATGTTCTGGATGATGGCCGGGGCCAGGCCCTTGCTGGGCTCGTCGATGATGAGCAAATCACGCGGCTCCACAATGGCGCGTGCCACGGCCAGCATCTGCTTTTGTCCGCCCGAGAGCTTGCCCGCCGGGTGGTTCCAGAATTTCTCCACAGCCGGGAAGAGTTTGAAAATCCACTGCAAACGCTCGTCGTCCATCTGCGCCGCATGCCTGGCGCTGCGGGCGGCCAAGAGCATGTTTTCTTTCACGGTCAGGTCCGAGAAGATGCCCATGTTTTCGGGCACATAGGCGATGTTTTTTTGCGCAATGGCCGGCGTGTTGAGTGCGGTGATGTCTTCCCCGCCAAAGCTGATGCGCCCTTGTGACGCTTGCCACAGGCCCATGATGGTGCGCAGCGTGGTGGTCTTGCCCGCGCCGTTGCGGCCCAGCAGCATGGTCAGCTCGCCACGCGGCACCACCAAATCCACCCCGTGCAGGATGTGGTACGCCCCGATGTGCGTGTGCACGCCTTCGAGGGTCAGCAAATTCGTGTTCATGTCAGGCCTGTTCATGCGGCCACCTTGGCTTTGCCCAGGTACGCCTCTTGCACGATGGGCGAAGCTATCACCTCGTTCGGCTCGCCATCGGCCACCAGCGTACCGTTGTGCAACACGATGATGCGGTCGGCCAACTCACGCACCACGTCCATCTTGTGCTCCACCAGCAAGATGGTTTTGGTTTTGTCTTTTTTGAGCTGGCGGATCAAATCCAGGATCACCGGCGCTTCATCGTGGCTCATGCCCGCGGTGGGCTCGTCGAACATGTAGACCGAGGGCTCGAGCGCCATGAGCAGCGCCACCTCCAGCTTGCGCTGGTCGCCATGCGGCAGGCTCGCCACGGGGGCGTCTTGCTGCGCGGTCATCGACACGGATTGCAGAATCTCCAAAGCGCGGTTCGTCAAAGCCGCGTGGTCGCTCCAGATGCTCCACAGGTTCAAGCCCCGGCGGTGTGCGCCCTCTTTCGTGGCCTGCACGGCCAGGCGCACGTTCTCCAACACCGACAGATTGGGGAACAAATTGGTCAGCTGAAACGCCCGGCCCAAACCAGCGCGTGTACGCGCCGAGGCACTCAGACCCGTCAGCTCGCGCCCGTTCAGGTGCACCTTGCCATCGGTGGCAGGCAGCTGCCCCGAGATCAGGTTGAAGTAAGTGGTTTTGCCCGCCCCGTTGGGGCCGACGATGGCGGTCAGCGTACCGGGTGCAAAGCGGCACGACACCGCATTCACCGCCACATGACCGCCAAACCGCACAGTCAGGTTTTGGGTTTCAAGCATGAGATCAGTTCAAAAAATGGGCGAACCCGTCAATGCAACAGAACGTGATTTTTGTAGGTCAGCGGCTTCAGCCCCGACAAGTGCCTTCGCTTCACCACCATGTCGGGGCTAAAGCCACCGACCTACAGGACACCCGATCAGCGCTTGTTGCGGATCGGCACGTTCATTTCTTCGGGCTTGATCTCGCGGACCAGCTCGGGCACGCCCCAGGCAAAAGCCGGGTCGACCTTGATCTTGAAGTGGTACATGCTCTGCATGGCTTGGTGGTCTTCCTTGCGGAAGGTCATCTTGCCTTTGGGCGTGTCAAAGCTCATGCCTTCCATGGTGCTGATCAGCTTGTTGGTGCTGGTGTCGCCGTTGGTCTTTTTCAGCGCTGTCACCAACGCCATGGCCGCCGAAAATCCACCCGCCGTGAAGAAGTCGGGTGGCGACTTGAACTGGGTGTAGTGCATGGACACCATGGCGTCGTTCACCGGGTTCTTGGGCATGCCGAAGTAATAATAGGCCGCGCCTTCCATGCCGGGGAATTGCTTGTAAGTCACCATGGCGGGCAGGATGTTGCCACCCGACGCGATCTCGATGCCGTAGCGCTTCAAATCCATGTCGGCGATCTTGAACGGGTTGCCACCGGCCCAGATGATGAAGATGATCTTGCGGCCAGGCTGACCCTTGAGCTTGTCGATCATGCGCTGCGCGCCGGCGGTGAAGTCGGTGGTGGCGGGTGGCAGGTACTCTTCGTGCACCAGCTTGGATTTCTTCAGCGCTTCCTTGAAGGCCTTGACGCCGTCACGGCCAAAGGCCGAGTCCTGCGCCATGGTGACGATGCTCACGCCGTCCTTGTCCACCGCCACGGCGTTGGAGATCGCATCCTGGCTGCTGTTGCGGCCGGTGCGGAAAATGTATTTGTTCCACTTCTCACCCGTGATGGAGTCGGCCACAGCGGGTTCCACCAACAGAATCTTTTTGTACTCCTCTGCCACCGGCAACATGGCCAGCGCCACCGGCGAACCCGAGGGGCCCACCGCCAGATCAACCTTGTCGTCGCCATAAGCGGCGGCCAACAGGTTCTTGCCCAAGTCGGGCTTGCCTTGGTCGTCTTTTTCGATCACCACGATCTTGCGACCAGCCACTTGCATGGTGCCAGCTGTGGCGTAGTTCAGCCCCATCATCAGGCCGACCTGGGTCTGCTTGCCGTAGGCCTCCAGCGGGCCGGTCTTGCTGTAAATGTGGGCGATCTTGATGTCTTTGCCCTGGGCCATGGCGGCAGGGGCCAAAGCGGCTGTCACGGAAAGAACAGCCAGCGAAATGAGGTGTCGACGGAACATGTGGGGTCTCCTGAAAAGTAAAACGTGCTTTGTTTCACGGCACCTGTCAGCTTTGCACAAGCCGTGCCAGGTGGCCGCGTTCACGGCAGCATCCTAAACCCTTGTCTTGACAGGCATTTTTGACACCCCCATCTGGCGACAGATTAGCATGTATTTTTTAAATACATGCAACGTGTCTTTTATTTGAACACTTGTTCAAATAAAAGACACGTTAGGGCAAGCGCTGGTACAACTTGGCCCGTGACAACCCCAACATTCGGGCAGCCGCGACCTTGTTGCCCTGTGTGGCCTGCAAAGCTGCGGCCACAGCCCGTCGCTCCAATTCCTCGACCTGCTGCGCCAGCGGGCGTTGCAGGTCAGGGGCCTGCGCCAGCCGATCACCTGACGCCCAGGCACCGCCCTCAGCATCCACAGCGGACAAAGGCGATGCCGGCGAAATGTCGCTCAGCCCCGACAGGCGCAGCACCTGCGCCACATCCTCTGCGTCAATCACACCGGTGTCGCTGCGCAACAGCAATTGCTCCAGCACATTGCGCAATTCCCGGACATTGCCCCGCCAGTGCTGAGCTGACAGCAAGGCCACGGCCTGCGCACTCAACTCGGGGTGTGGCACGCCACTGCGCAAGGTCAGTTCCTCGGCCAGCACCTCCAGCAAAGCCGGGATGTCGCTGGCCCGTTCGCGCAGCGGCGGCACGCGCAGGGGCAGCACATTCAGGCGGTAGTACAAGTCTTCACGAAACAGCCCTTCGCGCACCAACTGGGCCAAATCCCGGGAGGTGGCGGCGATGACCCGGGCATCAAAGGCTTGCAGCTGGTTGGAGCCCAACGGTTCAATCTCCCCTTCTTGCAAAGCACGCAGCAATTTGGCTTGCAAACCCAGCGGCATGTCGCCAATTTCATCCAGAAACAAAGTGCCGCCATCGGCCAGCCTGAATTTACCCTCGCGCCCCTTGCGCTCTGCGCCGGTATAAGCCCCGGGAGCCACGCCAAAAAACTCGGCCTCCAGCAAAGTTTCAGGCACAGCGGCAATGTTCACGCTGACCAGCGGCCCCCTGGCCCGGGGCGAGGACGCATGGATGGCATGCGCCAGCAATTCCTTGCCGGTGCCGGTCTCGCCCAACAGCAACACCGGGCTGCCCGATTGCGCGGCCCTGCGCGCCTGACGCTTGAGGTCGGTCACGACGCTGCTGGAGCCAATGAAGCTGGCAAAACTGTGTCTGGCTTGGCGCAAACCCGCCCCCACGCGCCGCTGCACCGCCAGCGCATCACGCGCTTCGTCCAGCTCACGCTGCATGAGGGTGAACTTGGCCAAAAAAGGTTGCAGGTTCGACTGCGGCTGGTCAAACAAAACCACCCCCAGCGCGCCGATGACGTGACCCGCATCGTCGTGCAACGGAAAACGGCTCACCACAAAGGTGCCCGCCCTGTTGGTCAACAGGTCAATCAGGATCGGTTTACCGGTCTGCAGCACCTGCAGCATTTGCGTGTTCTGAATGACCGAGGACACGGGCTGTCCGACAAACTCGGCTTCGCTGGCAAAACCCAGCGCAGGCAAATACCGGCGGTACTGGTCATTGATCCAGACCACACTGCCTGAACGGTCCACCAGCAACATGCCCTCGCTGGCATCCGCAAAGACATCAAACAGCGACCGGGCGGCCAAATTCAAAATGCTTTGTGCATCTTTGGGCAGAGGGTCAACGATTTTTTCCATCGGGGCGTGTCAGGCGAACGGTCATGAATCCAGCGCAACGCCCGCACACATGAACATGGCGGCTCAAACGGCCATCAACGGCTGCGCATGGCTTTGAAGGCGATCAGCAAACCCGCCAGGCCAAACACCACAAAACAGACAAAAGACCAGTTGGCAATTGAGCCGCCCAGAAAGGTCCAGTCAATTTTGGTGCAATCGCCGCTGCCCTTGAAGATCATGGGGATGGCGCGGTTGATGGGGAAGTTTTCGACCATGCCGTAAAAGTCACGCCCGCAAGTGACGATTTCGGGGGGGTACCACTGCAACCAGCTTTGGCGGGCGGCAGTGAAGCCGCCAAAGCCCGACACCATCGCCAGCAGCACGCCCGACAACACCAACCCCATGCCGCGCAGGCGCGAGCCCACCACCGCCACCAGCACCACCCCGATCAGCGCATAGCGCTGCACGATGCACATGGGGCACGGGTTGAGCCCCACCACATGCTGCAAATACAGGCCAAAAGCCAGCATGCCGATGCCCGACAAGGCGATCAGGGCCAACCAGCGGTTGAGGGAAATGGAGGACAGGTTCATGGGCGGGTCAATCAAACAAAACGGGCGCATTGTGCTCCCGTTGTGGTGGTGCCAGCTTGAGGCAAATCACAAAGCCTTTGCCGCATCAGGCATCGGCAAACGCCCGCTCGATCACAAAGGCACCCGGCGTACTGGTGTTGCCTTCTTTCAGACCGCGCTCTTCACAGATGCGTTTGAGGTCCTTGAGCATTTCGGGGGAGCCGCAGATCATCACGCGGTCGGTCTCGGGGTTGAGTGTGGGCAGGCCCAGATCCGCGAACAGCTTGCCGTTTTCCATCAGGTCGGTCACACGGCCCTGGTTTTTGTAGGGCTCGCGGGTCACGGTGGGGTAGTACAGCAACTGCTTGCTGACCATGTCGCCCAGGAACTCATGGGCCGGCAGGTCTTGGGTGATGTAGTCGTGGTACGCCAGCTCATTGACCTGACGCACGCCGTGCACCAGGATCACTTTTTCAAAGCGTTCGTAGGTGTCGGGGTCGCGGATGATGCTCATGAACGGGGCCAGACCCGTGCCGGTGGACAGCAGGTACAGGTTTTTGCCCGGCAGCAGGTAGTCGCACAGCAAGGTTCCGGTGGGCTTGCGGCCCACGACGATGGTGTCGCCCACCTGGATGTGTTGCAGCTTCGAGGTCAGTGGGCCGTCGGGCACCTTGATGCTCAAAAACTCCAGATGCTCTTCGTAATTGGCGCTGGCGATCGAATAGGCACGCAGCAGCGGCTTGCCCGACTCCTGACGCAGGCCGATCATGGTGAAGTGGCCGTTGGAAAAGCGCAGGGCTTGGTCACGGGTGGTGGTGAAACTGAACAAACGGTCGGTCCAGTGGTGAACGCTCAAAACGCGTTCTTCGAGAAAAGCACTCATGGTGTTTTGGAATGTAGGGCCAGGAGACAAACCCCAGGCCATAAAGGGATGCAGAAGCTTGCTACAGTTGCGGGCTTGAAAGACCACGCGCAAACAGTCGCTGTTGTATGACAGGGCTGTATTGTCCAGCGGATTGCACACAACTGGAAATACTAAGATTTTATATCCGTATAACCAATCTCTATTTAGAAGCACAAGGAAACCCATGGCACGCACCGTTCAATGCATCAAACTCGGCACCGAAGCAGAAGGTCTGGACTTTGCGCCCTACCCCGGTGAACTGGGCAAACGCATCTGGGAAAGCGTGAGCAAGCAGGCCTGGGCCGACTGGCTCAAGCACCAGACCATGCTGGTCAACGAAAACCGCCTGAACCTGGCCGACCTGCGCGCCCGCCAGTACCTGGCTCGCCAGATGGAACAGCATTTCTTTGGCTCAGGGGCAGATGCTGCGCAAGGCTATGTGCCGCCGGCAGCCTGAACGGGCAGTGTGACCGGCACATTGACTTCTGAGCCCCCCAAGCGGGAACAGCAAGGACCGTCAGCAAACGACACAGCCTGGTTGACCCACGTTCAAGACCAAGTCAGGCATGCGCTGGACACCCACACCGCCGACGCCACTGCGGCAGCACCACCGCCCCGCCCTTGGCATGTGGTGGAGATCGGCTTTGGCCTGGGCCTGCATTTTTTGAGCAGCTGGCAGGCGTGGCGCAACACCGCGCACAGGTCCTCCCGGCTTTTCTACACCGCGGTCGGCCTGGCATGGCCCTGTGCAGAGCACTGGCAGGGCATCGCGCGCCGCTGGCCTGAACTGCAAGCGCTGACCGACCCTTTGATGCCTTTGTGGCACGGACTGATGCCGGGCATGCACCGGCTGGTGCTTGACGGTGGACGTGTACAACTGACCGTGTGCGTCGGTGAACCCGACAAGATGCTGCGCGAGCTGGACACCGCCGCAGACTGCCTGTGGATCACGCAAGCCTTTTTGTCATCCGAACCGCCCCCATCGGGCGCAGCGCCCTGTGCGTCACCCTTGCAGGGCGTGAATGCCCAGCGCGGCGTTTCACAGCGTCCACAGATCCCGTGGCCCGCCCTGTCACGCTTGTGCAAAACGGGCACCCATTTGCTGATCACCGAGAACGCTGCGCCCGACCTGCTGGACGCTGATCCGGCATGGCACCCAAGTGGCTTTGCACAACCGAGCTTCAGCGCCACCGGCAGCGTCACAGCACGCTACCAGCCCGCCTGGACCCCGCGCCAGCGTTTGCGACAAAGCTTGCCGCCCCAGCCCCTGCAAGCCTTGGTGATTGGCGCGGGCTTGTCGGGTTCGGCTGTCGCGCACAGCCTGGCCATGCGGGGATGGTCGGTCACCGTCATCGATCAGGGCAGCGGGGTGGGCGCAGGCGCATCCGGCTTGCCCGCCGGTTTGGCGGCACCGCATGTCTCGCCCGATGACAGCGTGCTGTCACGCATCAGCCGTGCGGGGGTGCGCGCCACGCTGCAACGGGCGCAATCGGTGTTGAAAGCAGGCAGCGATTGGGCACACTCGGGCGTGTTGGAGCACCGCGTCGAAGGCAAACGCAGCCTGCCAGCGGGTGATGCCTGGCCGGCAGCAGGACACACCTGGAGCACGCCGGCATCGGCGGCACAAATCGCTGCGGCCGGCGTGCCTGAAACATCCTCAGCGCTGTGGCATGGCTTGGCGGGCTGGATACGCCCCCGTCAACTGGTCGCAGCGCAGCTGCAAACCCCTGGTGTGCAGGTGTTGTGGGGGCAGCGCATTGATCGCATCGAACGCACCGGCGAGAGCTGGTCAGCCTTGGACGCGCAGGGCCGTGTGCTGGGCCAAGCCCCTTTGCTGGTGATCGCCAGCGCCTACGACAGCATGGCCCTGCTCAACAACCTGCCCGAGCTGTCCGTGCCGCTGAACCCCTTGCGCGGGCAAATAAGTTACGGCGCGATGACCGAGCTGAACGAGGCGCAGCGCCAACCATTACCCCCTTTTCCGGTCAACGGTCACGGCAGTTTCATCCACGGCGTGCCCTCGCCACAAGGACAACACAGTTGGTACATCGGCTCCACGTTTGAGCGCGACTGCACGCAGGCACCGGTGCGCGAGACGGACCATGCCGCCAACCAACTGCGCCTGGCCAAACTGCTGCCCGAGTTGGGTCATGCCCTGAAACCGTCGTTCGATTCAGGGGGCGTCCAGGGTTGGGCAGGACTGCGTTGCACTCTGCCCGACCGACTGCCCGCAGTCGGCCCGATCGATGAACAACGCTACCCGGGTTTGTGGATGAGTGCAGGCATGGGCGCCCGGGGCATCAGCCTGGCCGTCTTGTGTGGCGAACTCACGGCAGCCTGGCTCCACAACGAACCGCTGCCGCTCGCCCCGTCGCTGGCCAAACACCTGATGGCCCAGCGGTTTGCGCGTCACTGAATTCAAATTTCACACAACCACCCCCATCACCGAAGGCAAGCCCCGGCTGGGCATCAGGTTCACATCTGAAAACCCTGTAAGAATTTGAAAAGCGGGAATGTGCACTTTGGTTGGTGTCTAATCAAAGCCCTGTTTCGAATTGCCTTGCCCGCCATGACTTCTTGGTCCTCCTCGCCAGAACACGCCCGCATCGAACCGACCGTTCGGGCCGCCCCAGACCTGTCGGAATTTGCTGACGCCGTGTTGCACCAGGGCCAAAGCCTGATGGTCTGGCGTCCCGCAAACGTCTTGCTGCTGGGCCTGGCACAGTCGCTGCAGGCGCATTGGCAAAGCCAATGGCCGGACATGGCGATCACCCATTTTTCGGGACAGCAACCAGCCAATCTGCTGGGCCAAATCAACGAAAAACTCAGCCAGCAAAACCTGCGGCAGCTCACGCCGCCTGGCCCTGCGCTCGCACCGGAAGGCATCTGGTTTGTGCACGACGCCGAATACCTGTCCGCCGATGAATTGTTTTTATTGCTGCGCCTGAATGCCCATTTTCCCGGTTGGACCATCCGCTGGGTGCTGCTCTTGAATGCGTCAACGCCCCTGAGCCCTGACAAGCAAACCCTGCTGAACCAAGACATGAAGCACTGGCTGAAATGGCAGATCGATGGGGCCGACCATCGCCCTGCACCGCCTGCTCTGACTTCTCTGCCGGTGGTGCCAGGGCAAGCGCCTGCAACATGGGCCCTCGTGCCCCAGCCGCAGATACGGCGCACCGCCATCACACCCCAACCCTACAAAACCGCCGCCATCGGTTTGCTGATGGCGCTGCTCTTGGGGGCAGGACTCTTGCTGATGTGGCCTGCATCACCCCCCGGCGAACGCCCTGCTGCGGGCCTGACCGGTTCAGCCTTGTCGAACCCGACCCCGGCGTTGGGGCCAGCCACAGGCACGCCCACCCCGCCTACAGCCGAGACCCTGGCACCGCATGCCGTGACAGGCTCCGAATCCATGCCCCGGGAGCCTGCTGCGCCAACCCCGGCAAAACCTGCTGCCCCGACTTCTGCGCCCGACCGGCTGCCCGGATGGGCCGCCAGTGACACCACCACGCAGCCACCAACACCGCTGCGTGCGGCCATGCCCGATGTGGCCATCCGCGGCCACCGCTGGCTGGCCGGTTTGCCCAAAGAGAGCTTCGTGCTGGAACACGGGGTTTTTGAAAGCGCCCAGCAAGCCCAGCGACTGATCAAGGCGCAAGCCGAATTGGCCAACGCCCGCATCGTCATGCTCCAATCACTGAAGGGTGCGCCTGCCCGCTACCTGGTCGTAACGGGACCTTTTCGTTCGCAAGAACGCGCCCAAAATTTCAAGGCACGCCAACAACTGCCGCCCCAGACACACATTGAAGAAGTGTCCCGGGTCTTGCAGCAAAGCCTGGCGCCAAGCCCGCGCGAGGCTCAGGCCCGGCCTTGACCTCGGGGACAGCACGGCTTAGCGGCCGCTCAACGGTGCTTTGCACAACTGTCCTGGATGCAGCCTTACTTTGAGGCCTCGGCCGGGCGACGCGCCTTCACATAAGCGTCCGTAGGCTGGTAGTGCTTGCCGTCGGCATAGCGCCACTGCACCATCGTGCCCTTGCCACCGCGCAAGTCGAGCTTGCCGACATAGGCACCCATGGTGGACTGCTGGTCAATCGCACGGAACTCGGCCGGGCCGAACGGGGTGCTGAATTTCAGGCCGCGCATGGCGATGACCAGCTTTTCGTTGTCGGTCGAGTTGGCTTTTTTGATGCCCGCAAAGATGGCCTGCATGGTGGCGTAGCCCACGACCGAGCCGACCTTGGGGTTCTCGTTGAACTTCTTGTAGTAGTTGGCCGCAAAGCTGGCGTGTTCTTTGTTGTCGAGCTGGTCCCAAGGGTAGCCGGTCACGATCCAGCCCTTGGGCGTTTCGTCTTTGAGCACTTCCAGGTACTCGGGCTCGCCGGACAACAGCGACACCACGAGCGTCTTGGGGAAGACATTGCGCTGGTTGCCTTCGCGCACCAGCTTGGCCAGGTCCGCGCCAAAAGTCACATTGAAGATGGCGTCGGGTTTGCTGGCCATGGTGGCGGTCAGGGTGCTGCCCGCGTCGATCTTGCCCTGGGCGGGCCACTGCTCGCCCACAAACTCCACATCGGGGCGCTTGGCTTTGAGCAGCTCCTTGAAGCTGGCCACCGCGCTTTGGCCGTATTCGTAATTGGGCGCGATGGTGGCCCAGCGCTTGGCGGGCAGCTTGGCTGCTTCTTCGACCAGCATGGCCGCTTGCATGTAAGTGCTGGGGCGCAGGCGGAAGGTGTAGCGGTTGCCTTTGTCCCAGACGATGGCGTCGGTCAGCGGCTCACTGGCCACAAACAGGCGTTTGTTTTTGGCGGCGTGGTCGGCCAGGGCCAGGCCCACGTTGGACAAAAAGCCCCCGGCCAGCACATCGACTTTTTCTTTGGAACTCAGCTCAATCGCATGGCGCAAAGCTTCTTCGGGCTTGCCGGCGTCGTCCCGGGCGATGACTTCGACCTTGCGGCCCAGCAAGCCGCCTTGGGCGTTGATTTCTTCGACCGCCAGCTGCCAGCCTTGCTTGTAGGGCTGGGTGAACTGCGGAATGGCGGAATAGCTGTTGATTTCCCCGATTTTGATCGGGGTTTGGGCCATGACGGTGGTCGTGGCGGCGGCGGTCAGCAGACCGGTGGCAATAAGGCGGTTCATAAAAATAGTCCTAGGGTTAACGTCGCAAAAGTGCGACTGTAGCAGCCCGTTTTTGGCCTGTTGCTGACTTGACGCACAAAACTGAAGTCATGAGGGGAATTGCAAGGGTCGGCCTCGGCCACAAAAATACCATGGCGTATGGGTCCAATACGCATGATTGACAGCACGATTGACAACACCAATAATCGCGACCATTGAAATTTAAATGGATCCCGCAATGACACAACTCACAGCCAACGACCTCAAAGTACGCGGCATTGCGGCCATTGAATCCGTGCTCATCAACCACACCGAGGCCACCATCTCGGTACGCGGCAAAGATCGGTTTGTGGTCATGGACATGGCGCAGTACCACTACTTGCGCGAATGTGAGCTTGAAGCGGCACTGATGCAAAGCAAAGCTGACGTCGCAGCAGGCCGTGCTGTGCAAGAAAGCGCACAAGACCACATGGCACGCCTGGACGCATTGCTCAACGACACAAGCGCGCACTAAGGCCGTGCCCTACACGCTGGTCATCACCGACGGCTACATGCGCCGTGCGGTACGGTTTTTCAAACGCCACCCCGAGCTGCGCAACCCCTACGCCAAAACACTGGGGCTACTTGAGCTCAATCCACACCACCCGTCTTTGCGTTTGCATGCCTTGTCGGGTCGTCTGGCAGGCTTGCACTCGGTGTCGATCAACCTGTCATACCGCATCACCTTAGAGCTGATCATTCAAGACCAGCAAATCATCCTCATCAATGTGGGCGATCACGATACGGTGTATTGACTGGGGCTGGCTGGCTACACCCACAAAATCTGCACCCGCTTGCCCACGGCTTGGGCGTATTTTTGCAGGGTGCGCAGCGAGGGCGATGGCTTGCCAGTGAGCAGCGCTCGCTCAACGCGCCTCGACTCCGAGTGAACATCGACATGATGTTGGGGACCCTCTGCTGAACTTTGGAGAGCTGAACAAATCGCAGACGAAGGCACGGACCCACTTCTTATAAGCATATGGCATATATACCCAACTAAAAAATCGTTGGTTTCAGCATAAAGCGCCTTTACAGTCTCGCCCATGGTTGATTTGGCTTATGTCTTTGCAGGTTTCTTCGTTGGCACCATCGTGGGCCTGACGGGGGTGGGTGGCGGCTCGCTGATGACGCCGCTGCTCATCTTTTTCTTTGGCGTGAAGCCCTACATGGCGGTCGGCACCGACTTGTTGTTTGCCGCTTTCACCAAGCTGGGCGGCACCATCAGCTTTGCACGCCAGCGCATCGTGCCTTGGCGCGTGGTGGGTTTGCTCAGTGCGGGCAGCATCCCGGCTTGCCTCGTCACCCTGGGCTTTTTGCACTGGGTCGGCCCGGCCGATCCCCAAGTGCAGTCGCTGATGACCACCACACTGGGCGTGGCCTTGCTGCTGACGGCAGCGGCCATGCTTTACAAGGCGGTGCGCGGCAAACAAGTGCCTCGCCACCTGGCAGCAGCCGACGAAGCCCATGCCAGCACACCCCGCCACTGGAGCCTGCCGCTGCTGTTTGGCGCGCTGATCGGCACCCTGGTCACGCTGACCTCGGTGGGCGCAGGTGCCATTGGCGTGACGGTGCTGCTGGTGCTGTATCCTCTCCTGCCCTTGCCGCGCATCGTGGCGGCCGACATTGCCTATGCCGTGCCACTCACGTTGGTGGCCGGTCTGGGCCATGCCTCGCTGGGCTCGGTGGACTGGCCACTTCTGGCCAAGCTGCTGGCCGGCTCACTCCCCGGCATCTGGCTGGGTTCGCGCCTGACACACCACACCCCTGACCGCGTGATCCGCTCTTTGCTGTCCGTGCTCCTCGCATGGGCTGGCACCAAGCTGGTCCTGATCTGATTTTTTCTGTCCTCACCTCTATGTACCAGTACACCGAATTTGACAAAGCCTTTGTTCGTGCCCGCGCCGCAGAGCACCGCGACCAGCTGGAGCGCTGGCAAAACGGTCAGCTGACCGACGAACAATTCCGCCCCCTGCGCCTGCAAAACGGCTGGTATGTGCAGCGCTACGCCCCCATGTTGCGCGTGGCCGTGCCTTACGGCGAAATCAACGCCGCCCAAATCAAGGTCCTGGCCAAAATCGCCCGTGAGTTCGACACGCCTGATGCTGCTTTGCTGGCCGAAGCTCAGGCCACACAAGACAAGCTGCCGGGCCTGGCCCCTCAACTGACCACCAACTACGGCCACTTCACCACCCGCCAGAACGTGCAGTTCAACTGGATTCCGCTCGACCAATCGGCCGACGTGATGGAACTGCTGGCCACCGTGAACATGCACGGCATCCAGACCAGCGGCAACTGCATCCGCAACACCACCACCGACGAGCTGGCCGGCGTGGCCGTGGACGAAGTGGTCGATCCGCGCCCTTATGCCGAGCTGATCCGCCAGTGGAGCACGCTGCACCCCGAATTTGCGCACCTGCCGCGCAAGTTCAAGATCGCCATCACGGGCGCCACCGAAGACCGCGCCGCGATTGGCTGGCACGACGTGGGCCTGCAAGTGCTCAAGAATGACGCGGGCGAAGTCGGCTTCAAGGTGCTGGTGGGCGGCGGCATGGGCCGCACCCCGGTGAATGGCGTGGTCATCCGCGAGTTCTTGCCCTGGCAGGACATCATGAACTACCTCGAAGCCGTGGTGCGCGTCTACAACCGCTGGGGCCGCCGCGACAACAAGTACAAGGCCCGCATCAAGATACTGGTCAAGGCCGAAGGCCAGCGCTACTTTGACGAAGTCGAGACCGAGTTCCGTGAAATCCTGGAGCGTGACGGCGCACCCCACACCCTGCCGCAAGCCGAGCTCGACCGCGTGAAAGCCGGGTTTGTAGACCCTGCCCTTCAGCTTCCCGAAAACACAGACGAGTGGCTGGCCCAGGCCGAAGCGGCCCTCAGCATCGAAGCGGCCAAAACACCCGCCTTTGCCCGCTGGCTGGCGCGCAATGTGCGTCCGCACCGCAATCCGCAACTGCGCGCCGTGTCGCTGTCCTTCAAGCGCCCCGGTTACGCCCCGGGCGATGCCACAGCCGAACAGCTGGATGCCGCTGCGGCCCTGATCGAGAAATACTCGGCTGGTGAAGCCCGCGTGTCGCACACCCAAAACCTGCTGCTGCCCTGGGTGCGCCTGGACCAGCTGCACGCCCTGTGGCTCGAAGCCAAGGCACTGGGCGTGGCCCAGCCCAACATTGGCCTCTTGACCGACATGATCGCCTGCCCCGGCGGCGACTACTGCGCGCTGGCCAATGCCCGCTCCATCCCGACGGCCAGCGCCATTCTTGAGCGCTACCAAGACCTGGACGAACTCGAAGACCTGGGCCACATCGACTTCCACATCAGCGGCTGCATCAACTCCTGCGGTCACCACCACTCGGGCCACATCGGCATCCTGGGCGTGGACAAGGACGGCAAGGAGTGGTACCAGGTCACGCTCGGCGGATCGGACGGCAAAGACCTGTCCGGCGCGGCCACGCCCGGCAAGGTGGTCGGCCCGTCGTTCTCCTCGTTCGAGGTGCCCGACGTGATCGAAGCCATCCTCGAGACCTACAAGCAAGTGCGCGTGGCAGCTGCCAACGGCAAGCAAGAAGCCTTCATCGAGACGCTGCGCCGTGTCGGCCAGGACCCGTTCAAGGCCGCCGCCAACGCAGCCCGCCATCCAGCCGCAGACGCTGAAACGGTCTGAGCACAGGGAAAGCAACACATGAAAATCATTTCCAAACAAGAACACCAGACCGCCAGCCAAACCGGCGTCCTGGAACTCGCCAACGACCTGGACCCACGCACGCTCGACCTGAACGGTGTCACCCGCATCGACCTGCAGTTCCCGGCCTTCACCGATGGCCGCGCTTACAGCCAAGCCTTTTTGCTGCGTCGTCGACTGGGTTTTGCCGGTGAGCTGCGTGCCACAGGCGACGTGCTGATCGACCAGCTGGTGCAAATGCAGCGCACCGGCTTCGACGTGGCCGTGCTGGCCGATGGCGTGGATGCCAGTGCCGCCCAGCGCCAGCTGGACCGCTATGCCGGTTTCTACCAAGGCTCGGCCGTCGAGACGCAACCTCATTTTGCAAAGGCCTGACGTCACTGCGAGCGAAGCGCGGCAGCCCAGTGCCGGATCGCCACGCTGCGCTCGCGATGACGCGTAACCACATGACTTCTTCCTTCATTGCCTCTCGCAACGCCCCGGCCAAGGCCACCGATTTGCACGCCAAAGCCAGCCCCGACTTTGCCGCCAAACTGGCCGAAACCCGGGCATTGCTGCAACGCGCTGCCGCTGAATTTTCCCCCGTCACCCAAGCCTCCAGTCTCGGTGCCGAAGACGTGGTGATCACCCACCTCATCAACCACTTGCAGCTCGACATCCCGGTCTTCGTGCTGGAAACCGGCGCGCTGCACACCGAAACCCTGGCCCTGCTGGAGCGGACCCAGGCGCACTCGCGTGCGCCGATCAACGTGTTTCGCCCCGTGCAGGAATCGGTCATCCAGTTCGTGCGCGACCAAGGCCAAGACGCGATTTACCAAAGCATCGAACTGCGCAAACAATGCTGCGGCGTGCGCAAGATGGAGCCGCTGGCCCGCGCACTCCAAGGCCAACGCGCCTGGATCACCGGCTTGCGCCAAGAACAATCGACGGCCCGCGCCGAGGTGCCGCTGCTTGACACCAGCGAAGAAGCCACGAAAAACCTGGCCAAGTTCAACCCTTTGGCGAAATGGACCTGGGGCGATGTGTGGCACTACATCGCTGAGAACCAAGTGGACTACAACCCGCTGCACGACCAGTTCTTCCCGAGCATCGGCTGCGCGCCCTGCACCCGCGCCATCAGCCTGGGCGAAGAATTCCGCGCCGGTCGCTGGTGGTGGGAAGACGAGGCGGCCAAGGAATGCGGCTTGCACGTCAAAGCTTGATGAGTCTGATGTGGGGCGGACTCGGGGGCACAGTGGGCTCCTCAGAAGTCGCTTCGCGCCACACATCGTCGCCCCCTGCGCCCCCGAGCCCACCCCACATCACGTCAACCGTTGCGGGTCACCCCGTCAACGACTTGACCGAATTTGAAGAGAAATGAACATGAATGCCATGACACAAACCGAGTTGCACACCCTGAGCAACAGCCACCTGGATGCGCTGGAAGAAGAGACCATCTTCATCCTGCGCGAAGTTGCCGCCGCCTTTGAGCGCCCCACCCTGCTGTTTTCGGGCGGCAAGGATTCGCTGGTCATGCTCAAGTGCGCCGAAAAAGCTTTCGGCGCAGGCCGCATCCCCTACCCGCTGCTGATGA
The DNA here is from genome assembly GCF_003063435.1 of Limnohabitans sp. 2KL-1. Taxonomy (GTDB): domain Bacteria; phylum Pseudomonadota; class Gammaproteobacteria; order Burkholderiales; family Burkholderiaceae_C; genus Limnohabitans_A. The sequence goes on from NZ_NESL01000002.1 coordinate 149,815, forward strand.
TCGACACGGGCCACAACTTCACCGAAGTGACCGACTTCCGCGACGCGCGTGCCAAAGAGCTCGGCGCAGAACTCATCGTGCGCAACGTCGAAGACTCGATGAAGCGTGGCACCGTGCGACTGGCCCACCCCGGCGAGAGCCGCAACGTGCACCAGTCGGTCACGCTGCTCGAAGCGATCGAAGAATTCCGTTTTGACGCGCTGATCGGTGGCGCCCGCCGCGACGAAGAAAAAGCCCGAGCCAAGGAGCGCATCTTTTCTCACCGCGACAGCTTTGGTCAGTGGCAGCCCAAGGCCCAGCGCCCCGAACTGTGGACGCTGTTCAACCACAAGCTGCAGCCGGGCGAGCACTTCCGCGTGTTCCCCATTTCGAACTGGACCGAGCTCGACGTGTGGCAGTACATCGCCCGCGAACGCATTGCGCTGCCGTCGATCTACTACACGCACAAGCGCGAAGTGGTGGACCGCCGAGGCTTGCTGGTGCCCGTGACAGAGCTGACCCCGCCCAAAGACGGCGAAAAAGTCGTGGTGCGTGACGTGCGATTCCGCACCGTGGGCGACATCACCTGCACCTGCCCGGTGGAAAGCGATGCGGCCACGCCCGAGCAGATCGTGATCGAGACGCTGGCCGCCGATGTGAGCGAGCGCGGCGCGACCCGCATGGACGACAAGACGTCCGAGGCTTCGATGGAGAAGCGCAAGAAGGATGGCTACTTCTGACCTATAGCTGATCCATCCCCTGTGGGAGGCCGCCCCTGCGGCCGAATGGGCGCTCAAGGAGCATCACCATTCGCGAGCAGGGGCTCGCTCCCACAGAACACGAACAAAAGACGAATCATGCACAACGAACAACACTTTTCTGCACTCAAATTCATCACCTGCGGCTCGGTTGACGACGGCAAGAGCACGCTGATTGGCCGCCTGCTGGTGGACACCAAGGCCGTGCTGCAAGACCACCTGGCCGGCGTGCAACGCTCTGGCGAAACCGATTTGGCCTTGCTGACCGACGGCCTCTCCGCCGAGCGCGAGCAAGGCATCACCATTGACGTGGCCTACCGCTACTTCAACACCGAAGCGCGCAAGTTCATCATTGGCGACGCGCCCGGTCACGAGCAGTACACCCGCAACATGGTCACGGCCGCATCGAGTGCCGACGCCGCCGTGGTGCTGGTCGATGCCATCAAGCTCGACTGGGCCAACCCCGACCTGCAACTGCTGCCGCAAACCCGCCGCCACTCGCTGCTGGTCAACCTGCTGCGCGTGCCGTCCATCGTGTTCGCCATCAACAAGCTCGACGCTGTGGCCGATGCCACCGTGGCGTACAAAAACATCGCGGGGGCTTTGGAAAAATTTGCCAAAGAAGCCGGGATCACCATCACCGCCATGGTGCCCGTATCGGCCCTCAAGGGATGGAACGTGGTGGACACCGACAACAATGGTCATAGCGACTGGTGCGGCTACACCGGCCCCAGCCTGCTCAGCATCCTCGAAGACCTGCCCGTCACGCCTGCCGAGACCGATGTGGCTTTCAGCTTCCCGGTGCAGTGGGTCGAAAAGTTTCACGACTCCGGCGTGACCACCCAAGGCCGCCGCGTGTTCTGGGGCCGTGTGGCCACTGGCAGCATCGAGCCGGGCCAGACCATCAAGGTCTTCCCGAGCGGCCAGACCGCCGTGGTGTCGCAGGTACTGAGCGCCACCCGCCAGCCGCAAAACAAGGCCGCAGGCCACAGCGCAGGCATCGTGCTGGACCGCGAGGTGGACGTGTCGCGTGGCGATTGGCTGCTGGCTGCCGTTGGCGCCCCCGAAGGCCAGCGCCAGCTGAGCACCACCATCGCCTGGATGGACGACGAACCCCTGGTCGCTGGGCGCCTGTATTGGGCGCTGCACGGCCACCGCTGGGTCAAGGTCAAAGTGCAGCGCGTGGTGCACCGCCTGGACGTGAACACCCTGGCCGAAGAAGAAGCCACCGAGCTGCTCCCCAACGCCATCGGCCACGTCACCCTGGCCCTGCAAGAGCCGCTGGTCACCCTGCCCTTTGCCCAGTCGCGCATCCTGGGCGCGCTGGTGCTGGTGGACACCGCCAGCCACAAGACCTCAGGGGCTGTGTTGGTCAATTGATTCACCTTCAACCCCTTGCCCAGCAGGGGCTGGCTCACAAGGTGCTCAACGATCTCCTTTAAAATCCACGGTTCCGCGCTAATCTGACTGCGCAGCCCCATTTTCCGAGTCCATCATGACCCACGTTGTTTCCGAATCCTGTATCCAGTGCAAATACACCGACTGTGTGGACGTTTGCCCTGTGGATTGCTTCCGCGAAGGCCCCAACTTCCTGACCATCGACCCCGATGAGTGCATTGACTGCGCCGTGTGCATCCCAGAGTGCCCCGTGAACGCGATCTATGCCGAAGAAGACCTGCCGGCCGACCAACAGCACATGACCCAGCTCAATGCCGAGCTGGCCTTGTTGCCCGGCTGGAAGAGCATCACCAAGCGCAAAGCGCCCATGGCCGATGCCGAGCAGTGGAAAGACAAGAGCGGCAAGCTGGCCGAACTGATCCGCTGATTGCATCGCGCATGATCCCCATGGCCGGAATTTCCGGCCTTTTTTCTGGACACCCCGCATGACCCACCCCATCGACACCGAAGCGCTGGTCATTGGCGCAGGCCCCGTGGGCCTGTTTCAGGTGTTCCAGCTCGGGCTGCAAGGCATCCACTGCCACGTCATCGACGCCCTGCCCCATGTGGGCGGTCAGTGCGCCGAGTTGTACGCGGGCAAGCCGATTTACGACATCCCCGGCATCCCGTTCTGCACCGGCAGCGAATTGGTCGAGCGCTTGCAGCAACAAATAGCGCCCTTCAAAGCCACGTTGCATCTGGGCCAACAAGTTGACAGCGTTGAGCGCCTGCCCGATCAACGCCTGAAGGTCACCACTGGCTCAGGCCTCACATTCCACACACCGACCTTGTTCATTGCCGCTGGCGTGGGTGCTTTTGTGCCGCGCCGCATGGTGCTTGATGGCCTGAGCGTCTTTGAAGGCACCCAGGTCTTTGCCGAACACCCCGCGCCCGCGCGCTGGGCGGGGCAGCACCTGGTGGTGGCCGGAGACGGCGATACCGCCTTGCAGACCTGCTTGAGTGCCATCGAAGGCCCACAAGCAGCCGCCAGCGTGACGCTGCTGCACCGCCGTGACCAATTCAGCGCCACGCCCGAGCTGATCGCGCAGATGCGCCAAGCCTGCGCGGCAGGCCGCATGCGCTTTGTGGCCGGGCAGCCCACCGGCCTGCGCAGCGCGGCGGGTCGGCTGGAGGCACTGGAGCTGCTTAACCCGCAAGGTGACACCGAGTGGTTGCCGCTGGATGTGCTGCAAACCTGCCTAGGCCTGTCTCCCAAGCTGGGACCGGTGGCGCAATGGGGCCTGGCCATGGAGCGCAAGCAACTGGTGGTCAACACCGAAAACTTCGCCACGTCGGAGCCCGGCATATTTGCTGTCGGAGACATCAACACCTATCCGGGCAAAAAGAAACTCATCCTCTGCGGCTTCCACGAAGCCACGCTCGCCGCTTTTGGTGCCGTAGCCTTGCTGCGCCCCGAAGAAAAGACCCTGCTGCAGTACACCACCACCTCCACCTTGCTGCATCAGCGTTTGGGCATCGCATAGAATCCAACCCGCGTCGCATGTTTGCGGCGCATCCGCTAGGGGTGTTGAGGGCCGTGAGGTCTTCGACTGAGAAAGTCCCTTTGAACCTGATTGAGGTAATCCTCGCGCAGGGAAGCTTGTCAAAAGAACGGCGTCCAACTCGGGGCGCAGCACGTTCCCAGCCAGCCGACCTGCCATTACGTTGAAGGAAAACGTCATGGCATTTTTTTCGCCATTTTTTTCGTCTCCAGCTCGCCGGTCTTCTGACCGTTGGGCATCTCGCACCACCCACATCGCCAGCGCGGTGGCCTTGCTCTGCCTGAGCAGCGCTCAGGCGCAGTCGCTCACTGAAATCACCATCACCGAGTCGGCCCCTTCACAGGTCAGCGGCTTTGGCGATGTGCCTTTGCGCAAAGCACCCTTCAGCGCCATCACCATCGACAGCCAGACCTTGCAGGACATTGGTGCGCAGCGTGTCTCCGACGCCCTGCGCCTGGACGCGAGCGTGGCCGACAGCTACAACTCACCCGCTTACTGGGACAGCCTGAGCGTGCGCGGCTACAAACTCGACAACCGCTACAACTACCGCCGCGAAGGCCTGCCGATTTCGGCCGAAACCATGATCGGCATGGACAACAAGGAGCGCATCGAGCTGTTCAAGGGCACCAGCGGCATCCAGGCCGGCACCAGCGCGCCGGGTGGCTTGGTCAACTACGTGGTCAAACGCCCCCCCACGGCCAAGGACGAGACCCTGCGCACGGTCAGCGCCAGCTACGGCCCCGGCCACAGCAGCAGCGTCAGCCTGGACCTGGGCGGCCGCTTTGGCCAGGACAAAGCTTTGGGCTACCGCTTCAATGCCGCTTATGAAAACCTGAACCCCTACATCCAGAACACCGAAGGCCACCGCACGCTCATGGCGCTGGCCATGGACTGGCGCCTCACGGCCGACAGCCGCCTGGAGTGGGACATGGAGCGCAGCGTGCGCCAGCAAATCGGCGTCAACGGCTACAGCCTGCTGGCCAACGCCACCGATCCGCTGAATGGTGTGCCCACGCTGCCGGCCGTGGTGGACGGCAGCCGCAACATCACGCGCCAAGCTTGGTCGGTGCCCGGCGTTTTTGCGGGCACCTCCGGCACCTTGCGCTTCAAGCAGAACCTGGACGGCGGCTGGCTGTGGGCCACGCAATACGGCGCACAGCGCCTGCGCACCGACGACCGGCTGAGCTTTGCTTTTGGCTGCACCTTACCCAGCGGTGACTGGCTGGGCGACAAATACTGCAGCAATGGCGGCTTTGACCTGTACGACTACCGCAGTGACAACGAGCGCCGCAGCAGCGATGCCCTGCAAACCGAACTCAGCGGCCAACTTCGCCTAGCTGGCCTGCGCCATGATTTGAGCGTGAGCGTGATGCGCAGCCGCCTCTTGGACCGCTTGTCCGACCAGCAAGCCTACAACTGGGCGGGCACGGGCAACATCGACGGCACGTCTGACAGCCCCGAAGCCCAGCCCACACCGGGCGACCTGAACACCAACCGCAGCGAATACACCACCGAAATCGCGCTGAAGGACCGCATTGAACTGAGCGCCAACACTGCACTCTGGCTGGGCATGCGCCACACGCGCCTGAACCGGGCCAGCGTGCGCACCGACGGCAGCCGCGCCGTGCAGGACGAGCGCAGCTTCAACACACCGTGGCTGGCCATCACCCACCAGATCACGCCCGCCTATCTGGTCTACGGCAGTTACGGTGAGGGAATAGAAACCGACATCGTGCCCAACCGAAGCCGCTACACCAACGCCGGGCAAGCCCTGCCCGCACTGCGCAGCGAGCAATACGAGATTGGCATCAAAGGCCAATGGACGCGCACCCGCTGGCAAGCCAGCCTGTTTGACATCACGCGGCCCCAATCCGGTGATGCCGGCACCTGCGACGAAGTCAACACCTGCACACGCCAAATCGACGGTGAAGCCCGGCACCGCGGGCTGGAGTTGGCCGCAGGCACCACACAAGGCCCCTGGTCGCTGGACATGGGTGCGGCCTGGATCGAAGCCCTGCGCCAAAACGCCGTGATCGACCCCAGCATCAATGGCCAACGCGCCTTGAACGTGCCCCGCATGACGCTGCGCGGCCTGGCGCAATACCGCTTCAGCCAGCTGCCTGGCCTGCGCACCAGCCTGCGCCTGAGCCATGAGGCCGAACGCCATGCCACCGAAGACGGCAGCGTTCAATTGCCGGGCTGGACCACGCTGGACTGGGCCCTGCATCACGACACCCGCATCGCGGGCACACGCACGCAATGGACATTGGCCGTGGACAACCTGGCGGACCGCCACTACTGGCGTGAATCGCCCAAGGAATTTGGCCATGTCTACCTGTATGCCGGTGCCCCCAGAACCTTGCGCGTCGGCATGAAAGCCAGCTTCTGAAATGGCGGCCGCAGATTTTTAAAAAAACTGCGGCCTCCTCTCAAAACGCCCCAAAAATCGCTCTATAATTCAAAGCTGTTCCTCAATAGCTCAGTCGGTAGAGCGCCGGACTGTTAATCCGTAGGTCCCTGGTTCGAGCCCAGGTTGAGGAGCCAATAAAAACAACGACTTAGCCCGCCAAAAGCGGGCTTTTTCGTTTCTGAGCCCGTTTTTGCGACATTTCTGCGACACCTCCGGAAAACTGGCCCAAATACCCCGCAATTTCTGCTGTCGCATGCCACGCTCTTTCAGGAGCCCTTCATGGCATGCCTTTACATCCCTCAGTGCACGATCACTTCGCCATCAATTTGGCGGCCACCTCATCCATCTCCCCTCAGAACTGATGCAGAGGTTTCACGAGACCTTGCGACAGGCGCACATGCGTACGGTACGAGGACGTCACGAAAAACACACGAAGTTGTAACAATTTGTTACGAAAAGGCCGAAAACCCAATATTGCTTACCTATACCGTTTTTTAACCTGGAGAATTTAATGTCTACTATTTCCAAACGGGGTCCGTATCAATTTCAAGCGTTGATCCGCCGCAAGGGGCACCGCCCACAAACCAAAACCTTCGAAACCAGAGCCCAAGCCGAAAGCTGGGCCAGGGCCGTGGAGGCTCAAATAGATGCCGGCTCCTTTCAGGACCGCAGCTCCATGACCAAGATTAGCTTGGCACAAGCTTTGCAAATGTACGGCGAGAAGGTCACCGTCAACAAATGCGAGCCTCAAAACGAGCTGGCACGCATCAAGATGTTCTCCAGACTCCCCATTGCCTCAAAGAGCATGGCCGAGCTCAACGCCCTCGACTTCGTGAATTACCGCGACATGCGGCTCGCAACGGTCAGCGGAACAACCGTTCGACTGGAATTGGCCTTGCTGTCGCATCTGTACACAATCGCCATAAATGAGTGGCGCTGGCCTCTGACCAATCCTCTCAAAAGCATCTCCAAACCACGTGCCAACCCAGCTCGTGAGCGACGACTGACGGAAGAAGAGTACAAAAAACTATTCGCAGCAGTCCACCGAGAAGAAGCGCGCAGCACGCGCATTTGGTTGGATGCTGCCTTGCGGCTGGCTTTGGAGACAGGCATGCGGTCGGGCGAAATACTCAAAGCCAAGTGGTGCGATTTGGATTTGGACAAACGTATTCTGGTCCTGCCTCACACCAAGAACAAGGATCGACGACGTGTTGCCTTGACCATGGGGGCTGTTGAACTGCTGGCGTCGCTGCCACGCCAGAGTGAACACATCATTTCGGGTTTTTATGATGTCAACGGCATGGGGGACGCCTTGCGCAAAGCATGCAAGGTCGCAGGCATCAAAGACTTTCGATTCCACGACATTCGACATGAGGTTGCAAGCCAACGGGCACCGCACGGAACACATTTGATGTTGAAAGACAGCATGGGATGGAAGTCGGACAAGATGGCCTCGCGGTACTTCAATCCTACGGATGAAGAGCGCGTCGAGAACGTTGACCTGATGAACGAAGGCAGCAAAGCGCGTCGTCAAATGCGGTTGGCTAAGGCTCAGGAGGCAAGTCAAGGGGTGAATGTCAAGGCACCACCCCAGGCATGCGATGACGAGAGCAATCAAAAAGCGACCATCAGTTTAGTAACGCAAGGTATTGCGCTAAACAGCCTGCCTGTCAGCAATTACTCGCTCAAGAGCTTTTGCGTGCCAGGCTTGCCATCAGCACTCAAGCAATAGTGACCCAGAAAGTGAGCATGGCCATTTGGCCATGCTGTCATCTTTAACCACAAACGCACGGCTTGCCTACAGGGCGGGCCCGTGCGTCTTTGTTCGTGTGCGCTCAAAACAGGTCCAAGCCCAGATGCTCATGCGCACACACAGCTGCACATGAGTGTGCGCGATCACCACAAAAAATTCAGTCAAAAAAATTGTCCTAAAAGGCCAGCGATTTATGAAATCGAAAAAAATTTCCCAAAAAACGCCTGTTCGTGCGAATCAGAACCCTATACCCAATCAACTGACTGCTTCAGCGAGAGTCCTTGCACCGGCAGTTCGGGAGTTGGCCGATGTACTGGCGGCGATCGCTGCAGCACATCTTGTCATTAACCAAAAAGCTGATTCATAAAAGGATTTCCTATGAACTTTGTAAATTTATCCGTGGCAATCTATGCCCGCTATTCCTGCCAAAAGCAAAACGACACTTCGCTAGAAGACCAAATCCGGCGATGCCGCGAACTCGCGCAACACAAGTTCGGCATTCAAGGCGAAGTGCCTTTCTATACAGATGCCGCGCTCACCGCCAGCGATGAAGACACTTCCAAACGAGAGGGCTACACACAAATGATGGCCGACTGGCACGCAGGAAAATTCGACGTGCTGCTGGTCGACGAGTTCAGTCGTCTCAGCCGCGATGGTGTCGAGCAGGCCAAGCTCGTGAGGACGCTGGAGCGAGACAAGCGGCGCAGGCTGCTCACTTGCGACGGCACCGATACCAACAATACAGATTGGCAACTGCCCTTGGCACTCAAAGGCATGCTGGCTCAACAAGAGAGCCGAAACCTCCGATTTAGGGTAGCGCGTGGCATGGAGGGTCAGCTCAAGCGTGGTTTCATGATTGCCGCACCCGCTTACGGCTACCAGACCCGCCGCGAATACGACGCAGTCGGGAATTCGATAGGCACGCATTGGGTTGTTAAGCAACAAGAGGCCGACATCGTAAAGCAGGTCTTCGAAATGCGATCACGTGGACAATCCATGCACCAGATTGCGAGTTGGCTCAATACTTCAGGTATTGCTTGCCGACGCAAAGCACGCAACCCCGATGGGGGCTACTGGAGGCCTTCAGCTGTCAAGAACATGCTGCAAAACACCATCTATAAGGGCATGTTTTTCTTCAGGGGTTCGGTTGCCTTCCGCAAGAAAATGCGTGATATGAACGCCAAGGTGGAGTCTGTGGCCTACGTGCGTGAGCAACTGCGGTTGGTCAGCGACGAGTTGTGGGACATCTGCAATCAAAACAAGGTCAGCCGTTCGGGCTATGGCGGCGGCAAACACGCCTTCAGCAGCATTTTCACTTGCGCGTGCTGCACCAGACCTATGAATGTGACGGCCAAGCAACGCTCTCGTTCGATTTACTGCCCTGACTGCATGATTGCCAAGGGTACAGACAACCAGAGACACAGAGAAACAACGACCGTAGGAGTGGATGGTGTTTCGGTCATGCTGAAACTGGCCTTGCAACAATTCATGACACCGGAGTTCATTGTCGCATTTCGCAATGCACTCAAGTTACGACTGACAGGCGGGGCTCAGGAGGAAGTTCGCCAGTGCGAAGAACGGATGCGCAAGCTTCGACAGACAATGGAGAGGATGTCCCGTATGCTGGGCAACCTGGATACCGACGACCCGCTTTTAGAAGCCCAGTACCAAGAATCACGGCTGCGTCTGCAGGAGACTCAAGCGCGCCACGAACAGCTCCAGAGCGGCCTGCAACAAGTCAACGCCCACGCTATTGAAGCTCAGCTAAAGGCGCACCCCGAGATACTGATTGACAAGCTTTTTGATGGCAGTTTCCCACCTGAGCGCCTGAGAGCTTTACTCAGCCGACTGTTTCCCGTTGCGGTCTATGAAGGCAAGAACGGCACTCACACCGCGTACTTCAAACTTCGATTTGCCATGGGGGCGGTTTTTTCGGCCGCCACAAATGACGTCGGCACGCAAGTTGACCAGCAATACGAAGCACGGTTCGAGCTTAGTTACATAAACGCAACCAAGACCGGGCCGAATTGGAGCGCCGAAATGATGGGATTGCCTGTGTTGGTCGCACCCAACGCCTAGGATGCCAATGGCGGCTTACTTTCTTGAACGCAAGAACATCTAAGCACTACACAAAAAACCTGCCCCACAAACAGCAGGTTTTTTTGTATCGTTTGGGTCCCAAAACAGTACAAAACCTAGTCTTATCCAGAGCACCCAAGGTCAATTTGATGACCAAAAACGGTCCACCCAGCGCTATCCGTGCTGCTGTCTGATCGTTTTAAAAAATATTTTTCGTTGTTGGGTGGTGACTCCGATCCGACAGATTGCCGGGAACACCGCATGTTTTTAGATTGTGCGGCACCAGGTCGTCTATGCGGTAACCCAAAAAGTGGAAGTTTTTACATTTTTGAGGCCAAGAACTTTTTAATGTCGCGCTATACCTTTATGCACAACTTGTTCAACAAGCGACTGCAGCTCTCAAGAATTTTCTTGAGAGACAACTTAAAAAGGAAAAATCTAATGTCTCTATTTGAAAAGGCAAATCAGTGCAAATACGTGGAAGCGATGCGAAAATTTCTTAGGCTTCGCAAGAAAGGATTTTTAGAGGAAGCGGGGTTCAGAACCCAAGCCGGAAAAGTGGGGAGATTGCGTCGCTTTGACCCACTGGTGCTTGGAAAGCTTGAGGCCCGCGTCAATGAAAAGGCAGCTCGCGTAGACTCTAAAGATACGACGCTGCCCGAGCGGATTCGTTTGGCACGTGACTATCAACTCATGACGGATGTTCAGATTGGCCGAGCAATAGGGGTGACGCGAGAGCTGGTAAGGCGCTGGGGAAAGGGGTTGAATAAGCCCACCAACTTGGAAAAGCTTGCGCGGGTACTAAACGTCCCTATTGGATGGCTTGAAACCGGAGATGCAAAGTTGTTGCTCGCCAACTCATCCTTGGGTGTTCGCGTGGGCCACGATGCAGCAATTCACAGGGAGGCTCTCTTTGCACTGACGCAGCAGCGTTTGGGTGAAATGGGCGAATGTGGAGATGCTTCCCACATTCAAGCATCGCTTGAATGGTCTGTCTTTGATACGCCAGCACTGGCATCAAGGGCTCGCAAGGCAGGAGGTCGTTGGCAATATTTCGAAGGTTCAATGCATTTTGTTCCATGGGTGCCCACAAAACAGCCTGAAAAAACTCGGCGAGACTGGAGTGATGCTGTTGAAAACATCATTTCTGAAGAACTTGCTAGGCCAAAACAGACAGTCGTAAGGGCGTGGGAGCAAATGCAACAGCGCTGCAAAGCACTGGGACTGAAAGAAAACGAATACCCGAAACGGATTTCGTTATTCAAGAGAGCGCAAAAACAACGCATCTGGGCTGAAAAATATGGTGTTGACCTCAATTCCATGATTGAGGAATCCATCCTGAAACATACCCGAATGCATCGTCAAAAAACTACATGATGCTTAAATAAAAAGTTGTGCAACCTCTAAAAGCCGGCGATATTCGCCGGCTTTTTTGGGCCATTCAAACAAATGGTGAAAGGCTCATTGACGCGGCTGTTCGGCTAGGTGAGCAGCTTGTCCATCACGTCCTTGAGGTGTACGTGCGGATCCTGCCCATTGAGCGTGGCCGACTGGATCAGGCTCTTCACCGCAGCGGCGTGTTCGCGTGCACGCATTTGGCAATGCCGCCAAAATACTGCCAGGAGTGGCGGTATGGTTGGCGACGACGCTGCGTACGCCGCTGTTCTTGTCTTTCGCTAATGCATCTAAGACGATCACAGGAACTAAATTTTGCTGAAGAACGCTTCGACATACATCACTGTTTGAGTCTCTCGCCATTACCTCCAGGATGCTCGCGGGCGTAGAACTGTTCTTGGCAACACTTATTCGCACTTCGCTGTTTTTGTCTTTGGCCAAAACTTCAAGTAAGTCCACGGGCGTAACTGGATTTTCGGCAATGCTGCTTCGTAAGAAGTGTTCTTTTTTTTGTGCTAGTGCCCACTTAAGATCTGTTGATATCGACGGATTTCGGACTATTCCCAAAAGCACAAAATCATCTTTGTCTTTAGTCAATTCCTCCATTACGGATGTAGGAGTCGAAGGGTTCGCTGCAACGCCACTACGCACTGAACTGTCCTTGTCTTTCGCCAACACCTCAAGAACATGAACAGGTGTGAAATGGCTCTCAGCCGAAAATCGACGCTCCCAGACATCTGGATCTTTTGACAATTGCTCAAGAACTGCTTCACGGACAGCCAAGGGTGTATTTGGATGCCGCGCAATGTAACGACCTATTACATCGTAACCAATCAGTCGCTGAATGGCATCAGCTGTCCACGTGGTCTTGGCAAGTTGGTCCAACACCGCCAGCCAATCCGGTGTGCCTTCATTTGCCTGCTGCAGCCTGAAAGCGAGAGGCAGATAGGGCCACTGCGCAAGGCAAATATCACAAGCTATCCAAGCACTCTCAAGTTCATGAATAGGCATTGATTTGAATCGATCCTTTACAGCCTGCTCGAATGACGTCTGTAGATCTTCATGGGGGTCACTTGCATCAACACCAGTAGGCTCCTTCACCGTCTCACGCACAGATTGGTGCTGACTTGCTAACAACTTTTGCGTGGCCTGTTCGGGTGCCTTGGCATTCATAGCCACCGCCAATTGCACCTTGGCTTGCTGATGACCCGCAGCCCAGGTCAGCAAAGATCCAGGGCAATCTGCTTGCTTGAGTAGTCGAACCAGCAGCGCTTCGGGCACCTGTTCCATGAGGTCTGGGTTGACCATCAACAGCAGATCCAGTGCCGGGTTGGACAGGAACTCCTCGGGGAACTGCTGACCCAGTCGAACGAGGTGTTCTGGCGGCGTATTCGGATTAGCCGCTACGTTCTGTCTCGTCGTCTTATCGATGCTGTGTGAAAGTTTTTCTAAGAGATAGGTGCTAGCTCGGGGGTGTTTGGCCAAAAGCCGGTTGGTCACATCATCCTCGCCCAGAAGTGCCGTGAGGCTTTCTGAAGTAGCCCCTGGGTCATGTGCTGGACTCTTGGGTTTGATGATCCTGGACGCACTTGCCTTCTGGGGTTGGATTTTGGTGACCGGTTGATCTTTTTGTCTGGCAAACTCTTCTGATGACACTGCCGCAGCTTCGCTGGTAGAAAGAGCAGCACCTACTTCAACATAGCCTTTACCGGTCTTTTCTGAGATCAACTTGGCAACATTTTTGCTGACCTCCGCAGTGCCACCAAACAACTTCTCCTGGCTCTGCCCATTCGTTCCCGTTTTACCATACCTGACCGTAACGGTGCTATCAGTCTGAATCACCTCCCAGAATTTCGACGACTTCTCGTCCTTATATTCGAAGGTTCTTCTTGATTCATTGACCATGGTCTCTCCAAAGTTCGCATGTTTTGGGTTGAAGTGGGCTCAGTAGGGCTTGAGTTGCAAAGAGCACTGGACGACCTCTACGCATGGTCTTGCAATCTTGCTACCTCCCCAAACGGAAAGCCAGGGGTCTGCAGCCCTCCAGGCATTACCACCCAAAGCACGGGTGAAGTCGGTGGACTTAAGGGGAAGGAGCCAAAACCATCGGTGAAATAGATGCAAAGGGGTTGCGATCCACTTAATTCCTGCTGCTGAACCCAGTCAAAGAACGGCACAAAGGAAGTTCCTCCTCCCCCTTTTGCAGCAGGTATGCCAGAAGCCAGATTGAATTCGTGTGGCCCGTATAGGCTTGCGTCGGCAAAGAACAACGTGCCGCGTATTTGCGGGTACGCATCCAGGATGCCCTGAACTTCAGAAGAGAATGCACCCAACTCTCGGTCGCCGATGGATGCGCTGGTATCGATGCAAATGGCGACCTCCACTGACTCACCGACCACGTCCTCAAGGTACATTTTGCGGTGGATAAAGCGCCGGTCGAAACCACCAAAGTCGTAAGGCGTGGCCACCATGAACTGCCACAGAAGCTCTCGCCAAGCAACTTGTGCACTGGTGGCACTTGCAAATTCGCGTGCGCCACCAAGGCCATGCCTGCCAAACCCTTTATTGATGCGCCGTGCCACGGCCCCCGCCTGTTGCAAGGCAGCGCGCCAATGTCGTTCAAGTCGTTCTGCCTTATCCCGTTCCAGGCAATCATCACCAGAGCCGTGCTCATTAGCGGGTACGCCCTCTCCTTCTCGTTCGGCCAGTTCAGGCATGAGGTCCAGCAACGTGATGGATGGCACTTTGCTTTTACCCGCTGAAAATTGCTCGTAGACCTCTTCAACGCTCAGGTGCGCCAGTGATGGAACCTCCACCCCACCCTCGGGTAGTTCGTATGCGGTGTCGCTTCGGATCATCCCATTGACAACAATGTCTGCAGCGATGTTCCACAAACGGGCATCTCGCTCTCTGCGACGGTACACATGCTGAAGAGCTGCGTGCAGCAGTTCATGTGCCACCAAACCACAGAGTTCATTGGTTACCAGTTTGTCAATGAAGACCGGGTTGAACCAAAGTACACGGCCATCTGTGGCAGCAGTATCGATGTCGTCGGTCACACGAAGTTCAGCAAACAGTGCCAAGGTGCCAAAAAATGGGTGGTCACCCCGGATGCGCATCAACGCCCCCTGTAAACGTTTGGGAATATCTTGAGTCACTGGCAATCCTGGATGGGAATTCTTCAAGTACTGAAAATCAGATCACGCATGCTTCGAGCGAAATCCTTCAGTTCCGGATGGGTGCTTATCAGTCGCGCCAAATCACCGAACTGACCTTTTTCTCGCAAAGACCTGAAAAGATCAGTCGCAAAAAACTGGACCCATTCAGCGCCAGCCGTTTTGACCAGCCAGCTCAGTGCATGAACACCTTTTTCGGGAGAGTCAGCGCGAACGATCAACCCCAACACAGTGGCATAACGTGCTGAAGCCTCAGCGGGGAAACTTGCCTTGGTACTGCCCGCCAAAATCGACTCAAGATCGGGCAAGCCCTGATAAACCGCACAGAAAGCCTCCAGTTCGCCAGCAACACCCGGACCAATGGCGGGCGCCACCGACAAGTGAGCACCCAGTAAGTGATTGGCCATGACCCACGAGCGTGGTGATGGCCAGGCCGGCCGCTGTGCATCGATCTGGTGCAGCAATGTGGGACGAAAGGCAAGAAATGCCAAGATCTGTTCACTCAGGCACTCACGCAAACCCCATGCCTTAAAACTGTCAAAGTCAGGCAACAAGTCTAGGTGGATGAAGCGGTTGGCCAGTGCGGAAGGCATCTCGAAAACAGCTGCCCGGTCTGACTTGCGGTTACCAGCAGCCCAGATGAACCAGCCCTCGGGCACCTGGTAGCTGCCCACACGTCGATCCAATATGAGTTGCTGGGCAATGCCCTGCATGGCTGGTGGTGCCATATTGATCTCGTCCAGGAACAGAATGCCCTTGCCTTCGGTGGGTAAAAACTCAGGCGGAAACCAACGGGAAACACCGTTTTCCGCCACGGGCAGGCCGCGCAGGTCGGTAGGTGCGAGCTGGCTCAGCCGCAGGTCGACCAGCTGTAGCTCATGCTGCTTGGCGATTTCAGCCACGATGCTGGACTTGCCAATGCCAGGCGGCCCCCAGAGCATCAGACTCAGTTGTAGTTGGTGCTCGACCAGGCGGCTCAGGTAGGGAAGGAGTTCTTGTGGTGTCATGTTATGTTGGTGCAAGTAGAAACCTGAGATCCGAACAGGGATGCTTGTAGGTCATTGCCAAAGTATTCTCTTGGGCAGATCGGATCATCCCCCCAAGTTCTGAATAGCAGGCTGTGCGGGTCATGTTGTAGCCTGAAGTCTGAACCGCGCCGCCCCTGCCACATCCTCTTCACTGTCCTGCAAAAGCAATTTCAGGATGCCTGCGCTCGCTCCGGGGTGCAACGCTGCGCCCAGTCGCGTCAGCCAGTCCTTGGATCGCGACGCCTTGGTCAGCACCTTGTTGTCAGCGCCCTGATTCAGGTAATCCAGCCACTCCAGGGCGCGCAACAGGTCGTCGGTCGAGATGGGTGTTTGCGGAACGGGCGTCTTGTCCGCAAGAATGCAGGCTTCTCGCTGTATAGCGCGCTCCATCCGATTTAACCAGCATTCAATATGACTCTCACGAACCTCGAAAGGGGCCGATGGATTGAAGGCAGCGGTGATAGCTACGTGCTCATTTGGGTCCCGCGCTAGACAGGACAGAGCAGCCACAGAGGTTGAGGGGTTGAGTGCGACAGCGAGCCTGACTTGGTCGTCAGACTCCCGGGACAAGGTGTCCAGCGCCGTTAAAGGAGTTGAGGGGTTAGCCGCGACAGCACGTTTAATGCTGCTATCAGCGACGGATCGTTCCATCCGAACCATGCCAGGAAAGGAATAATATATTTCAATGCGCATCGGGTCGAGCATTGACAAAGCCTCCAGAACAGACGATGAAGTGGAAGGGTTTCCCGCCACTTTTTCACGAATGTGCCATTCAGAGTTCTTGAACAAGGCCTCTAGCACCGAACCAGGCGTGGCGCGGTTGGCGGCAACCGATTTCAGGATCGAAATGTCTGAATCTTCAGAAAAGATTTCCAGTAAAGATACAGGTGCTGAGGGATTACCAGCGACTGCACGCCGAACCAAACTCTCGGAGTCCTTGGACAATGCTTCCAGCACAGATGAAGGCGTGAATGGATTTTTCGCGACACTGATGCGGAATTCGGCTTTAGCAGACTTGGATAAGGCTTCCAGAACTCGCGCTTTCACCGACGCAGGCGTCGAGCAATTAGCGGCCACCTGCTGTTTCACTTCGTGATTGGCCGATTTCGACAACGCCTCCAGCACCGGCACTGGCGTGGAGGGATTCGAGGCAACGTCAAGCCTGACCTCAAAGTCAGCATCCTTGGACAATGCCAACAGAACAGACTCGGGCGTGGAGCGATTCCCGGCAGCATATGAGCGGATACCTTCATCACGGCTTGTGGCCATCGTTTCCAGTAATTCCGGTGGAGCATTCGAATTACACGCCACCTGCGCCAACCTTGAGCCTCGCAGCTTTAACAAGCCCTGGATGATTGGGGTTCTATTCTCTGGAGGCAACACAGGATTTTTCAAGGCAGCGAGCACAACGTCCAGGCTGTCGTCTTCAGCCAGTCTAGTGATCACACCCACCGGGCATTGTGGATCCTGTGCCAGTGCTAGCCTCACTTTGGGTTCGGTCGCCTTCGCGCCCATTTCCCACATCAGTGGCTGAAGCTTCTGGCCCAGCTTGGAACAAACTTGCGGTAGAACGCGGTCGATTTTTCCCATCACCCGCAAAGAGTTCATCACCTCGCCAACGTCCACCTGATCGCCCCATGCATCATCAGAGACAACCCTACACAACATCACTGGTTTATCGCCCGCGATCTGTCTGATTCGCTGCATCACTTCGGCCACTGCGCGTGCGAGGTTGAGGTCTTCCTCATCCAGGTTGTCGCTTGTTGTGCCGACTTTCGGGTTGGGTACTAGCGATCTCTTCGCCAGCGAAGCCACCAACGGATGGGCATCGCCACTCAGCTTCTTGATCAGGTTTGGCGGTGTTCCCGGATTTCGAGCCACCGCTGCACGCACCAGCCAATCCGTCGACCCCACCACCTTGACCAGCCTGGCGGGCTCGATGAAAGGTCCTGCACAAAGTGCCATCAAGGGAGCCAAAGCTCTTTTGGCTAAAACAGCCTTGTTGGGATCCTTACCGGTATAGCTGAGCAATGATCCGCTCTCTGCCGCCGTGCGGATCTCAGCACTGGCTTGCGACAATTCACGAAGATACCAAGGGCTGTCGGTGGCTGGGGTGTTTAAAAACCGTTCGACAATAATCTCAGCAGTCTTGGGGCTCAAGCTGGGGTTGCACAACAAATCAGCCCATTCGCTTTCCTCTTGGGCGTCTTCAAGCAAGCTTTCCAGAGCATCAGGGCTAAGCCCCCGCGCGCTGCGCAAGGCGCTTTGCACTTCTTTGCTCGAACTGGTACGGAGTTGCTGGAAAATCTTATAGCTGCGATGGGCTTGATTAGCCAGCGCGACCAGCAAATTCTTGTCCTTCGCCAGAGCCTCCAGTATCTGCACGGGGGTGTTGGGGTTGTAGGCGACCGCACTGCGCACGTCTTTGTTTGAGTCCTTCGCCAGAGCCTCCAGTATCTGCACGGGGGTGTTGGGATTAACGGCGATCTTACTGCGCGTCCAGACTCCGTCGTTCGCTAGGACCTCCAGCAACGGCACAGGGGCATTTGGGTTGGTGGCGACCATATCGCTGGAGTATTCGTCCTTCGCTAGGGCCTCCAGGGTATGCACTGAGGTGTTGGGGTTGGCTGCAACCTTACGGCGCACGTCAATATTTTTACCCTTCCCCAGAACCTCCAACACCTGCGCAGGGGTTTTTTGATTGGCAGCGACCTCACAGCGCACGTCAATATTTTTATCCTTCGCCAGAACCTCCAGCACGTGGAGGGGCGTGCTGGGGTTTGCGGCGACCTCAGAGCGAACGTAATGGTCTTTACTCTTCGCCATGGCCGCCAGAAGATGGGCGGGTGTGATAGGGTTATAGACAAGCGACTCGGCAACGGTTTTGTCCTTAGCGAGAGCCTCTAGTACCTGCACTGTGGTATTGGGGTTGATCGCGACCTCACAGCGAACGTCATCACTTTCATCCTTCCCCAGAACCTCCAGAATACGGGGGGGGGTACTGGGGTTTTTGGCGACACTACTGCGCAAGAAATAGTATTCGTCATTCGCCAGGGCCTCCAGCACATGGATGGGGGTGCTGGGGTTTTCGGCGACACTCATGCGCAAGAAAGGGTCTTCGTCCTTCGCCAGGGCCTCCAGCAACTGCACAGGAGCGTTGGGGTTGGAAACGACTGCACGCAGTAGTTTTGCACAGGGCAGGCTTGCTAATCTAGCAAATACAGCCTGAGGCAGCATTCCTACTTCAATTCCCTTTAGTGCTTTCTTATGGGATGCAATTTCAAGTCTAAAAGTAATGGGCAGGGCACTCCACTGCGCCAATCCAATATCTCCGGATGACCAAGCTTTGAGTAAGTCATTTAATTCCAAGGAGCCTAGTCGTTCTCTGACTGCTTGCTCAAAAGCCTGCTCGGGATCCTGCCCAAGTGTTGTGCCTGGCTTGCCCCGTACAGCCTCTCGAACAGCTTGGTGCTCACTTTCCTGAAGCCGCTGCCTTGCTTCCTCTGTTGCGCTGGCGTTCATCGCGACCGCCAGTTGTATCTTTTCATACCACTGGCCTGCAGCCCAGGTCAGCAAAGAGGCCGGACAGTCCGCCTGCTTAACTAGGCGAACCAGCAGCGCCTCGGGCACCTCTTCCATGAGGGCCGGGTTCACCATCAGCAAAAGGTCCAGCGCTGGATTGGCCAGAAACTCTTTTGGAAACTGTTGACCCAGCTTGACGTAGGTCGCAGGCTGTGTGTTGGGGTTGGCTGCCACACCTTGCCGCGTGGCCTTGTCGCTGCTGTGCGAGAGCTTTTCCAGCAGGTCTGCGCTCGCCCTGGGGTGCCGGGCCAGCAGACGGTTGGTCGTGTCGTCCTTGTTCAGCAGTGCCAGCAGGCTTTCGGAGCTGGCTTCAGGATCCTTGGCTGGATCAGTGGAAGCCGTCTTCTTGGCTGGTGTCGCCGCAGGAAGGGGTTGGCTGGCGATCAGTGATTCAGAGCCCTGGCCCGACTCGACATAGCCCTTGGCGGTCTTCTCCGCCACGAGCTTGGCCACATGCTTGGTGGCGGCGACGACATCGGCAAGTTCCTTGGTCTGAGTCTGGCCGTTCGTGCCGAACTTGCCGTAGCGCACTGTCACGGCCGAGTCATTTGTCGTGACTTCCCAGAACTTGGCGGACTTTTCATCTCGAAATTCGAAATAGCGTTTCTGATGTCCAGTGGTCATGGTCTCAGACCTTTTCGAAGAAGATGTGGGTAGCGAACGACTGACCTTCGATCGCATAGCGACCTTCTGCAATTTCTGCTCCCTGCCAGGACGGTAGTTCGTTGAAGCCGAACCATGTTGAGGAGGTCTGAGCCGCCCGTGTGCCCGGTTTCGGGCTGGTCCAGTAGCCAAACCCCTGATCCAGCCAGAGCTTGAGCTTGCGGCCGTCCGACATGCCGATTTCCAGTGACCGGGCGTGTGACGCTAGATTTTTTGGCAAAGCTCTTATCACTGCATTCATTCCCCGCTGTTCAAAAGCTGCCTGGATCACCTTCTCTCGTACCGTGGTTTTCTGCCAGTTGTGGAAAACCTGTGACGGCGGCGCAAAGTTGCGACTGTCTTCTGGCACGTCAATCGACACGATCTCGATGGTGGGGTTGTCCCAGCGCTTCTGGTGCATTTCCTTGACGGCACCAATGAAGTCCAGCAGCAAGGCGACGGGCAAGGGCGAGTTCAAGTAGCGGTCGCGGTAGATCACCGTCGTGATGTCTGCATTGCCTTCGAGCAGCTGACCTGACACCTTGTCGTTGAGCCGCTCCAGCAGCTTCCGCCCAAAACCATCAACCTTGCCGTCAAGCTCAGTCTTGATGTCCAGGCGTCCGCCACTGCCCGACGGTTGCACGGGCGGCTTGCTCTGGAACTGGACTGGATCGCCCAGCGCTGCAACTTCCATCAGCCTGGCCCTGACCAGCACACTTGATCCCATCTGGCCCCAGGTTTCGCACGGCAGACCCGTGCTGGTGTCGCGCGCCCCCCAGGCCGTGCAGCCTTGGCCATCCACAACCTCGGCCAGCAGGCCGGTGACTTGACCTTCATGGCGGTGCACGGTCAACTTGCCCCAGCTGCAGATCTGGCCCAGCGCATCCTGCTGTTCGCCCGTCAGCTGATCCAGTGCCGTGGACGGAAGCAGCAGCCTGACTTCGCTCCGTTCGCTCCAGCGCAGCAAATGGCGTTTGAGCACCGGGACTGCAAAGTCCCAGTCGAGCGGGTCACCCTGGCAGTAAAGACGCAGCTCACGGACTCCAGCCCTGGACCATTCACGCGTTATGGCTTCCGGTAGCGGCAAAGTCTCCGCTTTGGAAGCGCTGGGTCCAAAAATCTGGTCTTCGGGCTGCAGCCTAAGCCGCTGCATCCATTCTTGTGTCAGGAACTTTGTCGCGGCAAACCGATCCAGTTCAGCCAGTCGGAAGCGGGTGTCGTAGTCCAGCAGGCAATGCTGGCAAGCAGATTGGCAGTGACCTGAGCAGTGCAGCAGACTGTCACGCGCTTGCTCCAGCAGTTCGGGCAGGCGCTCCGTGACTGACGAGCAATACCCTGCTGCGGAGTTGTCGTACAGGACTATGACATGGCCCTCCTGCTGTTGCATTGGGTGCCGGATCGGCTTGACGTCACATCCGATCTCGTCGATCTCGACACCTAGGCTGGCGGCGATAGCTGAGCGCAGTGCGACGGCAATCGTGAAGGCAGCTATCTTTTCTGTAATCGGCAGTCCATCAAGGCCGTTGAGCTGCAGCTCGATTACGTCTGTGACCTCTTCCAGACCGAGGTGCAGATGCGGCTTGATCGCATATGGGTTGTGGTTGTGGCTGCCCTTGCACTCGGCCGTTGTTTCGTCCTTCCCCTTGTCGCCACGCAAGCGCTTGTGTGACTTACGGAACAGAGCTGGCAGATGGCCCATACCGGTCTTGTCTTGGGGGTGGGGATACAGCGGCATCGGTTCAGCCCGGCCGCATTCAAGGCAGATGGCATAGCCTTTGTCGTTGGCACCACTTGAATGGTTGAAGACCCGCCCCGTCGGGCTACTGCGGAACTTGCCGAGCGATGGGTTTGACAGAGCCTGCCAGGGGCCCTCGGCGTTCACCCAAGGCTTCTTGATTGGCACGAAGCTCTGTGAACTGACATCGGTGTGGATCGGGGCGTAGAGATCTACCGCAAAACCTGCCGGCTCGAGGTAGGTAAAACGCTCGTTATCGTCAAGTGTTTCACCACAAGCCTCGCAGCGTTTATGCCCATCGCGTGTGATCTCGGTACCGCTTGCACCACAATGGCTGCACCGCCAGGCTTGACGGATGCTCTGGATTTGCTTGATGTCAAACGACGCCGGTGCATGCCAGTTGAGCGTGACACCCGCCGAGCGGTAGACTTGGCCGTCGATCACCACATCGGAACCTGGAGCGTACTCGCGCAATGCCGTGACAGCATCGCGGCTGGGCAGGTCGCGCCTCAGCATGCGGTTGTCCTCACGCTCCTGCTTCTTTTGATTTTTTTCCTTCTTGAGTTGCTCCAGGTTGAGCGTGTCAAACGAGGTGATGTTAGTCGGAAAGCCGTACCCGGGCAGGAAACCACCGCTGGCGAGCTCCCGCAACAGGTACTCGTCAGTCAGGCGTTTGACCTGGATGGACAGGGCACGGAAGGCGGGTTCATTGGCCTGTTTCTTCTCGTCAAAGTTGCTCAGCTGCGTCTTGACCCCAAAATATTCGCCATACCAGCCTTCCAGCATCGCTTCCATCATCTTGGCTGCTTCGCAAGCGAGCGTGGACAGCGTCACCCCACCATCGAAGCAGGTGTTGCGCAGCAGCATGCGCAGGCCGCTGGTCAGCCTCTCACCCTGCTGTGGCTCGAAGCAGCGGAGCTTTGCGATGAACTCGTCAGCCTTGGACTCGCCCTTAGGTAGTGCCCACCAGGCCATGTTTAGCCGGTTGAGGTCGCCTTTGCCGCCAACTTGCTCCAGCTGCTGCCAGAGGAAGCTGGCCAGCCACATGGCGTTGAGGTGGCGCTGAACGATGATCGGGCTTTCGAGCTTGATGACGGGCGCCGGCAGCTGGGTGACGAAGGGCCACAACGGTTGGCCGAACACCATCTGGTCATGCGGGTTGTTCTTGCACACCGTCAGCGCGACCGAGCGGGTTTCGCCGCGGCGGCCGGCGCGGCCGGCACGCTGCAGGTAGTTGGCCGGGTGCGGCGGCACGTTGTTCATTGTCACGGCACTGATGCCACCGATGTCAACACCCATCTCCATCGTGGTCGAGCAGCTCAGCAGGTTGATAGTGCCTTGCTTGAAACGGTCCTCATAGTCCTGCAGCACCGCTCCGGACTGCTGTGCCGAGTGCTCGGCCGTGCGGTAGTAACGCACCCCTTCAACAATTCGGTCGTTGATATCCGACCAGATGCCTTGTTCACGCAGCTGCGCCACGCCAGGGTCTTTTGCAAGCCAGGCGCGGGCCGCGCCGATGCGTTGTTCCTGAGTCGGAAAATCGTCCTTGATGCCAGGCCACTTCGGAATCCTGATGCTAGGACACTCGATGGTGGACGCTTTGCGCTTGTGCCCGGGCAGGTAGGGGGTCAGGCCGCGCAGGGTCACATCGAGCACGCGGCGAGTCACCGGGCAGGTCCAAGCCTGGTCGACAAGACCGAAGGCCAGATCATCGAGCGCCAAGTAACGGCCGTCGGTCGCTTTGCGCAGCAATTCGAGACGAACCAGCTCATCCCAGACCGCACGCAGTATCGAGTCGATGGAGTCGCGGCCACCATCGCTCTCGGGATCCTTTTGGCAAGCGGCAGCCAGCAGTCGGACCATGCGGTTTTGCAAACCAACCTTGTGGGTCTGTGGCCAGCGTCTGTAGATTCCGACGGCCTTATCCTTGCTCTCTGGTGAAAGGAACTTGGCGCTCACGGTTTTCTTGCCGATCCATTTCTGCCAGTCGCTACTGAATTCCAGACAGGACATCTCGCGCACCACGAAGTCAAGCGTGAGCTTGAGCAGCTGTCGCCACTCCTCCACGCTCATCTGGGTATGAATGCGTACTTGGTCCGGCACGCCGTTCACACGATCAAGCTTGGGATACTGCACCGCGACCAGGCCCAGCGTCTCCAAGCTGTTGCCACGCTTGGGGCGGCGGGAAAACTCGCGAAACAGGAAAAGTCTTGCCAGTTCCAGTGCCCCTGAATCACCTTCGAATTGGGCGGGATTAATCTCCCGGTAGTACGAAAGTGTCCAGCACCAGATATCCATGTCGTGCATGGCCAGTTGCTTGGCCAAGGCCTCAAAAGTGATGACCTTGGGTGCCGATTCCGCTGCTACCTGCTGCTCCAGCACCGCTATCGTCGGTGCAAGCTGCGGGTTGTTCATGGCTTTGAGCATCTGAATCTGCTGGAACAGGTCCGGTGCCATGTTGTTGGTAGGCGTCTGAGCTGCAGCCAATAATCGGTAAACAGCAGACCGCAGGCTATTGCGTTCCGAGTCCCGCTGCAGCGTGGCTGCCATGCGCGCCGTGCCCTGGCGGCTGTCGGTGAAGGTGATCATGCGCCGCCCGCGCAAGGGCTTGTTGAGTGCATCGTCACCATCCGGACAGAACTCCAGCACGGTCGGGATCACCTGCATCAGCAGGAAGGGTGCACCTAGGCGCGCCGGCCGGAACATCAGCTTGCCCTGCCCGTGATGGCCTCCACATTCAGGGCAGGTGAGCTGCTCCTCCTTCATCTCCTTGATCCGTACATTGACCTTGGGCAGGTCGGTATAACTGTTCAGGATCCGGGTGCCGATGTCGATGGTGGCTTCGCCCGTCTCCTGCAGATGCCTATTCGCAATCAGGACCAGCGGCGAAACCTGCTGGCTTCTCTCCTGCTCGACCAGATCCTCCGTGGCCTCTAAGGGAGCGACATGCTCGGAGTCCTCTTCTGCGATGGCTTCCAGCTTGAAATCGTCCGTCATCTCCAGGTTGTCCTGAATCACGGTCCAGCTACCGCTCTGGCTATCTGTGACGATCCGGGCCCAGAGATAGGTCTCGTTGCAGTCGTTGCACGAGCGCAGCTCGTAGACGGGCGCTCCGCATACGCAGGTCTGGCGTTCCTCGGTGTAGATCGCTCCAAAGGCCCAGTCCAGGGAATCCAGTGCGGTTCCAGCGCGACAGCTGCATTGCGGGTTACTGCAGGCCCACAGACCAGCCAGGATGTTGTGGAAGGCATGCAGACGCAGCGGCAAGAACGGCACGTGCTCATTTTTTTGCAAATGGCGCGAACGCGTCAGCAGGTCCAGCCAGCGCAGAGCCAGCTGCTGGATCTGTGGCGCATGGTGGTCGCGCTGTCCCACCAGCACACTGCAGACGTCGCGCAAGAGGCGCGCCGGTTGGCCACCCTGATGGGGCACGAACAGTCGCCGGATTGCATTTGCTGTCTGGTTGGCACAGACCGCCTGATAGCGCGCTGTTTCATCCTCTGGCGGGATCGCTTCAAGCGCCTCCAGAGCGGCGCTGAGATAGTCATCGTCGCCTACCGGGAGTTCGGGCACCTGGCGCTCGCCGGCCACCACATGCACGCGATCCAGCCCCACGCCCGCCAAGCCGGCCAGGAACTCCTTGAGCTTCTGGCCCGCTTCACCCTTAGGGTCACCGATGGTGGCTGACGTGGCCACGAAGCGTACCTCGTTGGAATCGACCCCGAAGCCGTGCAGCACGCGCCGCAGCAGCAGTGACAATTCTGCTGCCTGAGAGCCGATGTAGCTGTGCGCTTCGTCAAGCACGATCCATTTCAGCTTACCCTTGGACTTCTCCAGGATCGGGGCATCCTGTGACCGCACCAGCATGTATTCGAGCATGGTCGCGTTGGTCACCAGGATCGGGGGCGGCGAAGCACGCAGCGCCTGACGGTCAAGTACCTGATTCGGGGTCTGAGCCGTGAGGTGAGCGGGACCGGGCTTCTCGACGGTATTGCCGTTGTAGAGACAGAAGCGGACATCCCCTCCGAAGGGGCCGGTCCAGGCATGCAGGCGTTCCTGCTGGCTCTGGATCAGGGCATTGAGCGGATAGAGGAAGAGGGCACGCACCCCTTCGATCGGACCCATGCACGAATCAGCCTCGCGTGCGAGCTGGTCCAAGATCGGGACCATGAAGCATTCGGTCTTGCCCGAACCCGTGCCGCTGGTAACGATGACCGACTGGGGCTGCTGCTCGGCCAGTAGTTCCCAGGCCTCAAGCTGGTGGCGGTAGGGTCTGGCATCACGCGCAAAGCGGTAGTTCGAACCCTGACGGCCAGCCGGACGGTCGAGCGCGTCGATCAGTCGTGGCGAAAGCAGGCTCGGGGACAAGTTGGCCAGAGTCTGCTCAGCCGCCTTCCAGCCAAAGGTGGCCTCGAAGACAGGCTCGCCGACAAAGCAGCCCGGTTGCCCGAGGTCGACCGAGAATCGCTCGCTCAGGTACTGGCGCAGGGCCGGATTGGAGAAACCCAGCCGACTGACGGTCGCGCGTGCAGCACGGGTTGCCAGCTCGGGCAGGAGGGTCGAGAAGTAAGCGGATGACAAAGAGGTTTGACTCATGAGTGCTAAATAATTGGTATGAAAGTCACTGCTCCGTGATGACGGGCAGCTGGACCAGGCCGTCAATGCTCATGCAGACCTTGAAAGCCTGGCGGTAGGCCTGCTCGAACCAGATAGGGTCGAAATCCCGGATTTGTTTGAGTGCCAAGCGACTGCGTGGGTCGGACCACCACTGCCGGCTGGTCGAGGTCGCCGCCCACAGCGCACATAGCACCGGCAGGTTGGCGACCGAAAATTTGCGGTCTTGCGGTTGAGGCCAGAACAGCTTGCTGAAGTAAGGCAGGAGCCTCTGCTGATTCGTCGTAGAGCAGGTCTTTACAAAGGCTGGCCAGGCATGCTCGAGTACGAAATCCCTGCCAGGCCAGGCAGAGATTTCGCGATCCGCGTTGACCAGGAATAGCTGCGAATTAACCAGGGAATTTCCGCCATCCCACAGCTGTCGAATAAAAATGTTGGGGGCATCCCTGCTGCGAGACATGGCCAGCTCCGTCAACAGCGGCGACATCGAGTCCGTGGCGGCAAAAACGACTGTGTCGATCAAGGGTCCCAGACTCGGTATTTCGTTTCCAAGCAGTCTGAGACGACTCATCAAGGTGGTATTGAAAACCGTCTTGCACAGCTCAGGCGGTAACTGGTCAGCCCAGCGCAGCCACAATGCTCGACTGACTTCGCAGAGATCTTCCACTGTCGTCAGCTCCGGCATCCAGCCGGTTTCGCGGTGCAGCCGCCGCAGTGCTGCAGCCAGCTCGGCGTCGGACAGTTCGGAACGCAGCAGGAATGACAGCACCGCCTTGGGTTGTTTGGCGAGCATGCGCCAAACATCGAGTGCCGTCAGCGGCAGGTGGTGGAAGGTTTGCCAGATGCTATCGATCAAGGGCCAGGACTCGTGCCGATGGTCTTCGCTCATGGCCTTCAAGGCCGAATGTATGCTGCTCCGGCGCATCTCAGAATCCGCCTGGGACATCGCATCGGGCAGGTTCTTTACCTCAACGGCTTGCTCGCTGTCATCGGTGCTCTCTGTGTCGGGATTGCGGGCCTCGACCCAGATCAGCGGGCGGAACAGTACCGCCGAATCGGAGGCTGGGTAGACAAGCCAGGGCGCAAGCTCTCGCGTCATTCCTTCGGCCTCCCAAGATCCCGTGTGTACCCCTTCGGATCGCACCGGGTTCAATCCCAGAGGCGTTGTCTCGGGCTGGGTCAAGGGGCAGGCCAGTATCCGTGTTTGCTCCAATTCCTCTACCGGTATAAGTCCCAATGCCTCTGCAGGAAACCGCAACTGCCCGTCTTCTGACCCGAGCGTCGTGCTGTAACGCCCGACCAGGATTTCACAGCTGCTCTGCCCGCCGGCCAGCAAGCTGATCCTGACCTTGGCGTCTAGGTCATCGAACAGGCCCAGCAGAGACTCGATTTGTTGCTGATAGTCGAGCAAGCGGATCTCGGCACGGCCTACGCCAGGCAGCATGGGCACGGGCAGGCGGCTCGATACTTGCTGTTTCCCGCTTCCAAGGGTCTGCTGTACTTCGTAACGGCTGGGCTGATCCGGATTGGTGTCGAAGATCTGCAGCCGCATGCCGATCAATTCGCGCAGGGTCACAGTTTCCTGTTCCTGCATCACCGAACCATCGGCATGCAGGAAGCGTCCCCCGCTGACAGGGTAAGGCACGGTCAGCGTCAGCTCGTGATTCATACCCGGCCAGCGGACATGGACACGGAACTCCACTGGTGGCGTACCCTGGGATGACAAATCAATTCGGACGTTGTCGGAGCCTTCCTGGCTCAGGGTTGCCGTCACGTTGACGGGGACTTCAGCGGCAAGCTCCACAGGCCCCCAGTGGCGAAACCGCACTTGCGCGACACCTAGGGCTTGCCCTGAGCAGTATTCGATCCGTGCCTCGGGCGGCAGCATGAAGATTCGCTGCCGCGCCACCATCTCGCCCTCGTCCATGATGTGCACCTCGACCGGCCCACGCGCCTCCCGAGGCTGAAGCGTTTCCTGGCTGCCGATGCGCCGCCATTGCTGGTCTGATTGCGGGACGACCTTCAGCCCTTCCTCGCTCGCACGAAATAGGCGGGGCTGTTGAGTGTGACGAAAGACCGAACGCCCGCAGGCCTCAGTCAGGCGCATGCCCTTCCACTGATAGATTTGACCGGGTTGGCTAACCTGTCCAAGGCGGACCCGAAAGGCCAGTTCGGCCGATACGATCCGGGCATCGGATTTCAGACTGTAGATCTTCCTGGTCGGCAAGCCCGGACCGTGCAATTCCCCGACCAAATTTGCCTCTTGCGCTCCCTCAATCACCCATCCCGGCGCCAGGGCCACCCAGGCATTGGCGTGCGGCAAGCGCGCACCGCCTACTGCTGCCAGCACCGGATGCCCGGTGTCGCTCTCGACAAAGATCCAAGGATCGTCTTCGGCGAGGGCACTGCCACCTTCGATGGTGCAGGGTTCTCCATGATCTCCTGTCTGGGAGCGCAGGTACAGCTGGATCTCGGTTATGGCGGACGGACCGCGCAGCACCCACTTGCGGACGTTGAGGACAGCCATCGGTTCCGACGCTCCCAACACCAATCTGCCATCGGTGCAGGGCTGTCGCATATCGGCCAAAAAGTCGATTGTGAAGTGACGGGGAATCTCTTCATTGCGCAAACCGAACAGGCTGGCCAAACTTTCAACTGGAATCCGTCCCGGATAGCTCAGATGCGACTCGAGAGAGAAACAGCCAGCATCCAGACCTTTTACCAGTCTGCGCTCGGCCATGAACAGCCCATGGGTCGAACCTGTACCCTGGGCTGCTGCCTCGCGCACTAGCCCTGTAAGCAGGGTTTGCGCCGCTTCGCTCTCAAGCGATACCGGAAAACGGCGACGCCAGGTCGGCAGCGTGCTATCGAGAGATGCGACCGGGTCTGCAACACCCTCTAGCTGATACTCTTCCTTCAAATGGAGCGCTGCCTCGACAAATCGGGCCAGCAGATCGGAAATCTGAGATTGGCGATAGGCGTTGGGCAGAAGGTGCATTCGCTCATGGATGGCATCCAGCACTTGGGTGCTTCCCCAGTGATATCGGTTCGCCAGCTTGAGGACCTGACTCATCAACAGGGCAACAGGACCCTCACCGTGAGCAAGGAGGCGCATCGGGATACCCCCGTTGACCACGATGGCACCGATGTAGGCCCTGCCTTTGTCCAGAGGGCGCAGATGCCAGAAAGACAGCCCCCTGGCCACGAACTCCGACCGAAGCTGAGGGGGGAAACGATCAGTCTCAGCGCCCAGGCTTTCCAGGAGTGGTGCCCAGCTCCAGGGACCGCCGCCGTACTCATGCTTCCACCATTCCGAGGCGTAAAGCACGAAAGCCGCAGGGGGTGCTGTCCATCGCCTAGGCCCCAGACTCAGTGAGGCAAGTAGCTCGACACCCCCAGCAGAGGCAATCGTTTCAGAGAGTTTGCATCGAAGTGCTTCGTACTCCTGCTGACTCAGGTCATAAGAAAACAACAACCTGCCGTCAGGATTCAGACCACGATCCTTCAGGAATGAAAGCAACCAATTTGAGAGGGAATCAAGTTTCATCTGATTTTTAAAGCTTTGAAATCAATGGTTGTGGTGCTGCTCATGCTTAATCCTTGTGCAAGGAGTTTTGTCGGGTGGGGTCAGTTCGACAACTGAGCTTCAGCTAGCCCGGGAGTTCTTCTTTCGTGAAAGGCAGGTCGCGTCGTTTGTCAGCATGGGGCAAGTTCATACTGACGATTCCATAAGCCGCAACTTCTCCGCTGCCAATGCCTTGACATTGACATCCGTGTCTTCTAGCAACATCTTCAGCACGCTGGGTTGAATTCCAGGGTTCAAAGCTGCTGCTACTCGGCTCAAGACATGAGATGACTTGGCAGCTGAGGCAATCGCCTTTTTGTCATCCGCATGCGGCATCAGGTCGAGTCTTTGCAAGGCAGCTCGAATTTCTTCCTCCCCGAGGGACTCTGCTGAGAACGGAAGGGGCTTACTGAAAAGCGTTTCCTGAACTTCATGCCATAGAGCATCACGGATCGCTTGAGCTTCATTTTTCGGAAAATTCGCATTGGATGACACCGCCCAGCGAATGATCCAGACCCCGCTCAAAGCCATTGATCGCAATCGATCTAGCGGCGTCTTGGGATGCATGGCCAACTCCATCGTTTGAATCAAAAAAGTTTTAACTTGGTCAGCAATTGATTCCCCAGCCAACTTCTTCTCATACCAAGTCTTTGCTGTGTATTTATTTATGCCGCCGTTTTTGTCGCAAATATCGAGAAGGTCGTGAGGTGCAAAATAATTACCCCGGATTTCATAAAATTTAGTATTTTTGCGCTTTATTAACACCTCGCGCATTAGTGTCTCCGAGATGATTGGATTTTGGAGTGCGTTCGAGACGATGCGCTCTTCTGAGTCATGAGCTAATTCCTCAAGGAGTTCAGGAGGAATATCGGGATGCACGGCAATCCTTCTCCTGCACTCTGGAAATTGGGACAAGGCCATGAAAACAGTATGTGGAATTGATGGCCGATCTAAAATAATATCCAACGAAAATTGGTTAAATCCGGTGAAATGTGTACCCAAATCCTTAGCCACTAAATTCAATACTTTTTCGTCAAAAATTTCTTTTATGCAGCTTGAAGGAAGATTACTTCCTCCTGCTTCAAAAAATCTTGTATAAAAATCTTCAGAAAAGCCACCCATTTGAAATGCTGCGTATCGAACATCATTATCCTGATCCATGGCCAATTTTTCACGGAGGACGATATCAATATCTTTTCGCTCAGCTATTGCAAGCCGTACTGAAACTTCTGTGTCGTCAGCAAGTAAAGCCAGCACATTTTTGGGGCTATCTTGCCTCTTAGCAATTGCTACTCGGACCGTGGCTTCTGGATCTTTCTCAAAGCCCAACAGTAAATCTGATGGCGTCTGCTGGGCCCATGCAATAGCCCCTCTTAAATTAGCTGACTTAGAAATGAGAAGTTGTTGTAAAACAGCTTTATTTGTAACAGGATTTTCAATGATTTCACGATGAACATTAAATGGCCAATCAGATTTACGCTCCAATTTGGCCAGCTTAATCAAAACAGATACGGGCGTATTTGGATTGCGGGCTAATTCTTGCGCCATCGGCCATAGATTTTTCTCCTTTGAAATGACCTCAATCAACTCTGCTGGGCAATTTTTAAGGCGGCAGACTTCCCGTTTGAATTCCGCATCTTGAGAAATTAATTGTTTCAATAAAATTTGAATTTTGGCTGATCTTTCAGCCGAATCACATGTTTGTGTACTGGCAAAATAAGAAATTTCTGCCAACAATCGAACTTGCTTATTTTTATCCTGAATAAGTTGCTCGAGAACACTCAACGGGACGTGGGGATGAGTTGCAGCACGTTTTCGTGCGTCGGTCTTCAGATCTAGTGCCCACTGAGTAATTTCCGTCATCTCATCTTTGTTGCAGATTTCGGCAAGGATTTCCTGTGCGGCTTGCGGTAAAGACGAAATTTTCAAAAACCGCTGAGCTGACGATTTACCTTCAACAGCGTGCGCCAATTGAATCAGCCCCTCAGAGGGCATATCAGGGTGATGCATCAACTGATCTAGAAAGCCACTCCATTTGGCATCTGAAGGCTTGGTCTGACCCGCTGCAATCCGGAGCTTTTCAGGCAACTCAGGATCAAGATCTGTCCGCACGCGTGACAGCCAGTTTCTTTGTGCAACAGAATTTTTTTGCGTATCAAACAACGCCTCCAACAACTTGAGAGGTGTCCCTTTAAACCCAGAAATCCAGTCTCGAACAATGGATATTTTCGAATCAATCAGTCGTTCAAAACCAAACGACACATCCGCAAAAAACTCTTCTAAATAAGGCTCTTTCAAGACCTTGTAGCCTTGTTCCACACGTAAATAGCCCAGACGCTCTTTAAGATCAAGATGCGACCACCAAGACGTTCCATACCACTCCCATGGCCTGACCCCTTTTGCTTTGATTTCCTGCTGCAACAACTGAACAATAGAGCCCCAATCCACCGCAGTAGACGTTTCAGCCAGCAACTCCGCTTGACGATCTTTGATTTGTGCCTTTGCTTTTTCAGTTATTTCTGCTTGAGCCGATACAAGCCTGTGAGGATCTTTCTTCAACTTTACGATCAGATTTGTTGGAAGTGAGGTGTTCCTTGCAATCGCAAGCCTCTCAGCCCAATCCACAGAGTTTGATCGCTTAATCAGCACGTCGGGTGGTGTTCGCGGATTGGCTAAACCCAGCAATCTGGCAGACCTCAGTGCACTCGATGCAAACTTCGCTTCCATACCCTCTGGAATTAAGAGCAACGCACTTTGGTCTACGCCAGCCCGAGGTTCACACAGAAATTCAAAGGCATCCTGTCTCCAATCTTTAGATTCGGGCCACTGAGTTATCCATGATTTTTCAGCAGCCAACTCTAGTACAGTTAGCGGGATACGAATTGACCAAATGAACTGAGCGATAAAAACGGGCCATTTTGGATGCAATTCTTCAAAACGTCTTCTATAAACCAATTCGGCGACATCGGATGGCAAACAAGGGTTTTTTAATAATGCTCTGTCAAGTGAGTCATTACCTTCCATAATGTATAGATTGATCCACTCAGTTGGTGTGCTTGGGTTTGCTGCAAGCAGCAGCTTCGTTGCCGCCTTTGCAACCTTGGCGATCTTGCTTAATTCCTCTGATGATGCCCTGGGATCGGCGCCTTGCTGGGAAAGTTCTTCCAATCGTTTGAGAGCAGATTTCCGGATTGCAGCATTTTTTTCTTGAGCCAATACTTCAAGAATTTCACGGGGCAAACGCCAGGCTGCTATCACTGCTTCGCGAACCATGGGCGATGAATCTGAGGCTAACGCAACCGCTTGCTCAGTGCTAAGGTTGACATTGCCTGCGGCAGCAGCACGTACAGCGGCTTGCTTGTCCTTGACAAGTGTTTTGAATAACTCATCAGGGCAATATGGATTGGAGGCTACCTCTGCTCGAACATAGAGACTGGTGTCAGAGGCCAAAGCCTCTAAAAGCTGCGGCGCATTCTCCAAATAACTTGCCACAAGTGCTCGAACATTCGAACTTGAATGTTTGGCCAGTTCATCTTCATGGCCACGGATCGCACTCGCCACAACCATTGATAAGTGCACGTCAGACACCATTACACGGCAATCCAAGCTCAGCCATGCCCAGTGTGCTGAGGTGATCATGTCCCGTTTCCAGGCAGACAAAACCTCGTCAGGCTTTACCTCTGACAATGCCTTTTTCACCTCAGCAATGTAGGCTTGCTCCAAATCCAGAGTATCAGACTGCGTCCCTCCTTTAGCCTCAGCACGCCCTCTGGATGCGTCCCCCACTGAGCCCTTTCTTTGTGCCAATGTCTTGATAATTTCTGAGGGAGTGCTTGGGTTCATCGCCAATGCAAGCTGCTCATCTTCGTTACCACGCTTAAGGGCCCACTGCATAAAGCACACCGGACATTCAGGACGCTTGAGAATGTTTTTCAGCACGCCCCCACCGATCTTGAAAAGCAGCTCAGGGTCTTCCAGCAATAACCAATCAAACGCAGGGTTCTTGAAAAAGTCCCCGGGGAACTGTGGTGCCAAAGCAAGCAGGGCTTCTTTAGGGGTGTTTGGATGAAGAACCACCAACTGCCGAATGGCCTTCTCTCTGCTGTGCGACAACTTTTCTAGCAACTCCTCGCTGGCTTTCGGATGTTTCGCCAACAGACGGTTAGTGGCTTCGTCTTTGTCCAGCAACTCCATTAAACTTTCTGGTGTGGCCTCGGGATCTTGTGCCGGATTTTTTGGCTTGGTCGGCTTAGTATTGGCTAATTTGGGGGCTTTGGTTTTGGCGAGTGGTTTGGCTACGCCCTCTACCGCCCGACCTTCGCCATATGGCGCGCTCTTCTCGGCACCAGCTGAAGGGGCGCTTCCTACTTCCAAGTAGCCTTTGCCAGTTTTCTCAGTAATGACTTTGGCAACATGTCTGCTAGCAGCAGATGCGTCATTAAACACCTTCTCCTGGATTTGTCCATTGGTCCCGGCCTTACCGTACCGAACGGTTACCGTGCTGCCAACCTGAGTGATTTCCCAGAACTTTGACGACTTGTCGTCTTTGAATCCGAAGGTTCTTGTGCTTGTACTGCTCATGATCACTCCGGACTTATTTCGATTTGGTTGGTTGTTATAGTTCAACAGGGCAAGGTCAGCAGGTCTGCTAGGGCATCTTCCGTGATTAGACGGGCACTCCATTTCCGGGCTGTCACAGCCTTACTGCTGGAGAAACCGGCATCCGCCTGACCCAAATAGTGTTTTTTTGGTGCATCACTATTCAAAATCTCCAGAAATCAGACGCCCTGCGGCAATCTCTGCCGGTTTCACATTGGGTCCATTAGCAATCAGTTGCAAATTTTCTTTGCGTATTCGAGTACGACTAACAACTGCAAGCTGGTGCGATTTGTCGCCACACTTGGCAGCCCAATTCTGAAATGAATCTGGACAGTCATCGCGTTTCAGGATGTTCTTTAGAACCCCAACTGGCAGAGAAAACAACAAGTTTGGATCTTCCATCAAGAGAAAATCAAACGCCGGATTGAGGAAGAACTCACCTGCAAATGTGGGCGCCAAGTTCAACAACACTTCTTTTGAAGTTTGCGGATTCCGGGCCACATTGCGTCGGGTAGGTTTATCTGGCGACTGCGCCAGTTTTGCAAGCAACGCCGCACTGGCGTTGGGGTGAAGAGCAATAATGCGATTGATCTTGAATGACCGAAATGCAAAGCTTTCCAATGTGGATAGATCAAGCTCCACGTCCTCAAGCGCCTTCGCTATTTCGGTCTCATCTGCAACGAACGGTTGTAGATCGCTCATTTCTTTAGCGTCATGAGTTCACGGATGGTCTCACTAAACTCCATGGGATTCAGTGAGTCAGGAATGGTGACGTCAAGTTTTTGCTCCTTGGCGTTCATCTCGTAATCGGTGATGTGCACACCTGGCTCCGCTCTAACTGAAGCGTATCCGGATGAAAATTTTCGATCAAATGACCAAATCCAGCCAGCGTCCCCGATATCGGTTGACCATCCCATAGCCAACAGGCCTTTAAGCGCTTTAGATGCGACGGTTGCTCCGACGAGTCCGAAACGATTCTTTTCCGTATCGTCTTTTGCGCGGTATGTCTTGCGAACAAGTTGCGCAAAAGGTTGGATCTGTTTGTTCTTGGCAAACAACTTCTGCCAGCCTGCTATCGACAGCTCGTCCATCAGTAATGGGTGCAGGATGCCTATTGATGACCCGTCGGTTACCTTAATGGGCTTGCCCTCAGCGTCAACAAACCTATTTTCCGCATTGACTATGAATGACGCCGCGATCTTGGTCTTGGTCTTGGATGAGAAGATGCCCCAGACCAATCCCTTGACAAGATTCTGCAACAATGGACTAGCTACAAACAGCGTTTTGAAGTCTGCCCCTGTCCACCTGCGCGAGTTCACCATTGCCAGTTCAAGTCGCTCCAATTGGATTTTTGCGACAGGTCGTAACTCCTTGCAGAGTTCAGACCATGCAGCAGCGGACCCCTTTGCGAGAGCTTTGTCATCATCCTTTCCTGCAGTAGGAAGCGCTTTCACGACAGCGCCGGATGCATCTTTGATCACTGGCTTGAGCTGTGCGTCCACAGAACCTATGAAATACCTGGGCCCATAGTTCAGCTTGATATCACCCTTATCTGACAATCCAAGGTCGGGAACGAGGCGGTCTTCCAGCTGTTGGGGGTTCAAATCGCGGGCGACTGCGATTTTCTGCATCATCTCTTGTGCGCTGTCCAGAACTGACTGGTACTTGTTCTTCTGCGAGATCGCCTGGATCTGACTTAAAGCAACATCAGTCCCGATGGCAGCAAGGATCTCAAGTCCTTTACGTGCTCTGGCAATACCATTCTCACGGGGCCAGTTCCTAATAAAAGGCGTCAGTTTACGAGCGCAAGTATCGTCACCAAGATATGACAGAGAGTCAAAGATCCACTCGCTGTCTTTCTTACCTTTTGCCGCCCATTCCTCAAACGCTCCCCAAGCAAAACTGGCAAGGGACTTTGAATCACAAGCATCGATGACGGAATCCAAAGCTGGTGTTCTGACTTCGGTGCTCGATATCGACATCATGCTCGCAAGGGCATTGATCGCATAAGCAGGAAGTTCCTTATTGTTGGACTTCAACCTTGGAGCAGGATAGACATCGGCACTCCAGAACGTTGGCATTTTCGGGGGAGTAGCCAGCACGAAGTCTGATCTAGGATCCTGGGATAAAGTCTCAGCAATCGACTCAATGACATCGTCACCAAACTGTGCTGCGACACTTTCGATGACTTGTTTGTGACCACTTGATGCCAGGAATCGCAAACTCGCTTCAGCTGCTGCTCGATCTTTGTCCAACTTTGAGACAGCAGCCACCATGAGTCCTTTAGCGCAAGATTCAGGGAACCTCAAAGCCCATTGACGTGCGATACGTGTAATTGGGCCGGAGACTATCCCACGGGACATAACTGATGCGCAGCCGGGCGCATCAACAAATCGAAGAGCGTCTGCAAAGTTGGACGACTTCTTTTGTGCATCAAAGATGCCCGGTAACACAGCTATATCAAATCTAGCGAGGAGGTATAGGATCTCATCTGTATCAATTGGGCGTGTCCTCCAATAGATCTCGATGGCAATTTTCGCCTTTAGCGCCGCCCCATTGCTATTCCAAAATTTAATGAACTCTGCATCACTCTCTGAGTTCCAATTCTTGAACAAAGCGTTGAAGCTGATCGTGCCCTTCTTTTTTAGCAAACCAGACAAGTAATCTTGCTGGGGTTCCTTGTCCGAATCAGAAATTTTTGTGTTTTTATCTGTACCGCTCTTCTTGAAGTACTTTAGTACTGATTCCTTTAAGTTATCAGGCCACTGGATCGTCCCCTGACAGTAATTGATCGATTTTTCAATTTCGCTGATACGCCCGTCAGGAAGGATGACTGGCTTGCGCGTCGAAATCTTAATTGGCCAAGCTCCTTTCTTCAGAATTAGAGGAAGTTCATCGTCGTCTGCAATGTTTTTATTGCTGGTGAACTTAGTCAATAGCGCATCAAACTGCTCTTGCGCTTCTGGGTCGGTACATTCAACCCCAGATCGAAGAAGATCTGAGTTTGCTCGGGCTAATTTTTCGAGTGTCTTTTTGTACTTTACAAACCACTGAAGCTTCAACTTCATCTTCGCTCCACGCTCAAGTAGGATCGTGGCAAGCGGGAGGTTGTCGTCATTGACGGCTATTAACAACTTCATACCCTCAGACGCACTGGGGCTAGCACCTGCTTGAATCAAAAGCATCAAGTTTTCAGGGGACGCATGTGCTGTCGCTGGTTGTTTATTCGAGTCCAAAATTTCAAGATTTGCACCATGGTCCACAAGTAGCCTAACTGACTTGTGGTAGTTGTCACTTCTTACTGCCTTCATTAAGGCCGTTTCGCCATCGTTGTCCTTAATGTCTGGATTGGCTTTGGCATTCAATAAGACTTTTACTCTCAAATGGGCATCAGAGCGATAGCCGCCGATGCCGTGAATCAATGCGGTCTTTTGTGCTTTATCAATAGCATCAACACTGGCTCCAGCCTTGATAAGAAGCTCCATCGATTTGGTGCTATTACAAATCATCAAGGGTGTTTCACCAAGATCATTCACCGCATTCGGATCGGCTTTGGCATCTAGTAATAGCTTTACCTCCGCATCTGTTGAGTGATATTGATTTGCCATGAGATGTAATGCAGTGTTTCCCTCGAAGTCGGATAATTCAACTTTTGCACCCTTTTTCAAAAGCATCTCAACAAGAACCGCTTTTTTATCTGAATATCCTGATACCAGATGCATCAATGCGGACCATTTTTTCTTATCGACAATGTTTAAGTCAGGACGGAATTTCAGAATTTCTTTTGCAACGTCTTCTCTGGTCACGGCATACATCAATGGAGTTCGGCCTCCATTGGTTTCTCCTTCGTCATCGTCTGCCTTATCCTGAAGATTAATGTCTGCTCCTGCTTTCACCAGCAATGAAATACTGGCAGCTTTACCAGATCTACAGCACCAGTGCAATGCACTTTTTCCTTCCGCGTCACAATGAGTCACGGAAGCTTTGGAATCAAGGAGAAATTTAACGGCTTTCGCATGGCCTCTCTCTGCAGCACTCAAAAGAGGCGTCATACCTTTAGCATCGATAGAATCAATAACGGCACCCTCTGCGACCAGCATCGCCATGGTATTTAAAGGGCAATCGGTTATTGATGCGGCCAAGGAAAGCGGCGAGTTGCCTTCCTCGTTTTTTGTATTGACGTCGGCACCAAGCTCAATCAACGTCTGTGCCATATCTAAAGCACGTCCTCGTCCTCTGAATGAAGCATGCAGGGCTTTAGCTGCATTGATATCAGCGCCAAGTTGAATCAGCAGTTTGACAACTTCGAGCGATGGTTCATTGCGCTTGATTTCTTCCGTTAAGGCTGTGTCCCCATTGTTGTTTTTTTGGTTTAGGTTTGCACCTCGATTAAGTAGATTACGAAGTTCATCAAACCTGCGGTACTCTACCGCCACAAATACAGCCGTTTTACCGTCATTGTCAGGAAGATTGATGTCCGCCTTTGCGTCCAGTAATACTTTTATGAAATCTGCACCCAAATCGTATTCCAGTGCTTGCATTAACGGCGAGCCGTAGTATTTTTCTACGATATTAGCATCAGCCCCGAGATCTAACAGCAACTTGAGTTTTTCTTCTTTTTGGTTTAATTCTTTATTGCTGCATAGCTTTATGAGGGGAGTTTTTTGCAAGTAACCCTCATTTTCTATTGGCAAATTAATATCTATGGTAAACGCCTTAGCAATCTCGCGAGCTTGATCCATTTCGGCTACCAAGAAAGTATTGAATTGTTCATAAGTTATTGGCATCACTCTTTTCCTTTAAATTATTTTAGAAAACCTAACAGATGGTTTGTTCGACTCATTAATCGGTAGAGGTTCGGAGACCACCTCACTGTGATAAGCCATTGTCTCCAACTAGCATCCAAGCAAAACAGTTGCCGTAATGGACTTAGGTGCTGATCGACGATTCCAAAAAAATTCTGTTAAGTACCCATAAAGTCAAATTTTTTTCTACATCAAGATATATTTAGAAATTAATCATGGGTTTGTATGTAGAAGCACTTGGAGATCTTCTTCCGATATAACCGCCACACCAAGCTTGCGGGCCTTCTCTGCCTTGCTACTCATCGGAGCAGGATCCGCCAAGACAAGATACGCCAGATCATGGACCACATCGTCCACCAATGAGTACCCGGCAGCAAGCAACGGCGCTTCATAGTCAGCCTTCTTATTGCCGCTTGGTAGCTTGCCGCTGATACATACCTTTTTAGAGCTCGGAGCACTTTTCTCTGGCGCGGGCGAAGATTTGGCTTTCACGGAAACAGGCTTCACTGGGGCAGGCACTGGCTTCGCCGGTGCTTGGGATACCTTTTGGTATGCACCCTGAACGACCTCTTGATATCCATTTTTCAGCTTTTCATGAACCAGCTTTTCAGCATGCTTCCGGGCTGCATCGGTTGTTTCAAATTCTTTTATTTGAGCTTGGCCGTTTATACCGATCTTTCCAAACTTCACTTCAACGCTTTCGGCTATGACATCAACCTCCCAAAATTTGGCTGACTTGTCATCAACAAATTCAAAACGTCGAGCAGAAGCATCTACAGACAAGGGGGTGGTAGCTTTGGACATGGCATTTTCCTTTTGAGGTTTGGACACAATGGAAGTCTGTATTGGTAATTCAAACTTACTGACGGACTCTTGAGAGGTAAAGTTGCCAACCATCTCAATGAGTTGAGCTTCAGATATCACCTGAACACCCAGTTTTCTTGCTTTTTCAGCCTTGCTGCTTCCCGAGTCAGCATCGGCGAGAACAAGGAAATTAAGACCCTTGCTGACCTCATCAACCAAGGCATATCCGATGGCAAGCAAAGGCTCTTGGTAATCAGATTTTTTACGGCCACTGTGCAGCTTTCCGCTTATACAAACTGTGAGCTCAGGCTGTTCGGCAGTTCCATGGGCGGAACCAGTGGTGATGGACACACCTGCATCTAAAAGCTTATCAATAACCTGTGACATCGAGTCAATACCGTCTTGAATCTCAGCGCCGATGCTTGGAACCCCTACACCTGCTGCGAATGAAGCATCACGCAGCAGGCCGCTTCTCCAGGCTGTTAATTCGTCCAAAGCACCATCTGCAGCCGAAATCATGATCTCAACACGCCTTTTACCAAGGTGGTCGAGGCCTAAGGAGCCCAGAAATTGACTCAATGAAAGCTCACGCGTAGCCTCAATGGCGTCCAGGATTGATGTTGCCCGCTTAGCTCCTAATTTGAGGTCACGATCAACGTTGATCAACAAATCTGCCAGTTCATCCCCTCTTTCGCGCAATGTATACAAATCTGCTGCATCAGTCAGATCCAATTTTTCAACCATCGCTTCCAGCACGACATCTCCGACACCCAAAATATCAAGACTTGCAATCCACCTTCGAATTTTTCCTGTCGACTTCTTTTCACAATTCAAATTTCGGCATTCAATGATGACGCCATCATTGCCGGCAACGTTGATCCTGCGCCCAACCTCCCCTCCACAAAATGGACAACAGGCCGGCTGCAAAATGGCTCGGCGATGGGCCGGGCGTTCAGTCACGCGAATGATTTTTGGAATGATGTCATTGGCTTTAACAACCCATACAGAGTCACCAATCGCAACATCTAGCCGGGCGATTTCATCGTAATTTGCAAGAGAAGCATTGGTGATGGTCGTTCCACCAATGTCTACCGCTCGCAACTGTGCGGTTGGATAGAGACCACCCGTGTGCCCACCACTCACCACGACTCCCTCAAGAACAGTTTCTGCACCTGCAGAGTCAAATTTCCAAGCAATCTGCCCTTTGGGTCGCCCTCCCGTGACGCCCAACTCAACTTGTTTTTCAATGGCGTTGATCTTCATCACGACACCATCAATCCAGATCGGTAACTCATTGCGCGTCTGGGCAATGGTTTTAAAGTATTGAACTGCCTCATCTGCATCACTGCAATGGGTATGCGGCATCACGCTAAAGCCTAATTCAGCAAGCCGTGCTGTTTTTTCACTTTCAGTCGCGAAGTTGTAGGGCGTCCCATCACGAGACTCATCTAAATCGAAAGCAAAAATTGTCAAGAAATCAGATTGCAATCCGTTCTTGCGACCCATGATTCCGGTACCGGCATTTCTAGGATTTTTACTTCTTGAAGGATCAATGCGGGTCCAATCTTCAACGGTCAGGATGACCTCAAACCGGACTGCACCGTTGAAGGGACGCCCCTCACTTTCAACCCATACCGGCAAGCCCTTGAATCGCAAGGCATTGGCCGTAATGTCTTCACCTAAAACTCCATCCCCTCGTGAGATGGCTTGAACTAATCGACCATTTGAGTAATAAGCGGCCGCGCTGGCGCCGTCACCTTTGACACTCGCATGAATAGGACCTACATCATTTCTTTGACACCAAGTCCTAAACTCATTTTCAGAATTAACTTTGCTTTGGCTACCCATCGGAATGGAATGTCGCGCCTTGGTCAACATACTCTCCGCTGGAACTTGAGCGCCAACGATCTTCAGTACAGGATCATCCGGTGAATGCTGACGCAACTCATCCTCAAGAGCGTCATACTCAGCGTCATCCATCATGGGCTCACCGCTGTAGTAATAAGCGTGCTTGGCCTTGATGATTAAATTTCGAAGTTCTGTGATGCGGGACATACGAATTTAGCCAGTGTCAATAGTGAAGGTGTGACCGGTTAACGACGACGAGAAGGCGTCTTGGCCGTCGCAGTTGGGGTGATCGCAGTCTTCACAGCTTTTTTACTTGCTGGTTTCAATGGTGCTGGTGAATCCTCCTGGGTCAATTTTTTTGCAACAGTTTTTTGTGGCGTGCGTTGAGCGAGTTTCGGCGGAAGCTTTACAACTTCATCAATCAAAACTTTTGCCGCTTGTTTTTTAGGCACATCGGCAACTTTATTGACTGTTGATTTTTTCTCAGTCAACTTTACGGCGACCGTTGGTACCGACGCTAAATCTGGTTTAGCAGCCTCTTTTGTACTCTTCGTTTTGGCGTTGCTGACATCTGCTGGCAACTGTTTTTTGCTTGGCTTGGGTACTGCCTTGACATCTGGCTTAAGTTCATCTTTGCTCGGTGGCTTTTGCTTTGTGGCAGGCTTGGTATACAGCACCTTGGCAGGTTTCACCTTGCCTGCATCCGATTTCTCTTTCGCTTCACTTTTACCTTTAGCTTTGGGTGTCTGCTCGGCCTCGAACAAGCCCAGGGAAGCTGAAAGGTGGGATCTGGCTTCGTCTGTCAACAACTGGGCATAAGCAGCAGGCATGTAGCCCCCTCTAAGCTTTTCCTGCTTAGCTTTTTCAACCTCTATCGCAGCCACATCTTTGCTAACGTTGATGGACTTCATTTGACTGCTCAGGCGCTTAGCCGATCGAGCACCCCAATGCGCAGTGACGTGGCAAGTGCTTGCTGTAGTGCCAGGGTGGACTGTCACTAAATACACTTTGTCTTCATTCTTTTCTGGTCGCAGACAATGCAAAGCGACTTGAATGAAGTCACCGAGCGTGGGCAATGTGGGAACGGCGCTTGCAACAAACTGAAGTAGCTTGTCCATGCTGTTTTGGGCAAACATCTGCTGCCGGCGCAAAAACAACGGCAGATCAGCAGGCTTCAAGTCACCACAATTAAAGATGAAAAGTTCACCTTCTTTATGCCCACTTCGGACGGTTTGCAAGAAAGAGTCCCACTCGGTTTCGACCCAGGGCGACTCAATGTGTTCGCGACATGACGCCACCAAGATAAGAACGCGAGCAGACTCCAATGCTGTTTCAATAGATTTACCGAACTGTCCCTTACCCACTTCTGCCAGGGATTCTTCACTGAAAAAAACCTTCATTCCTGCGCCTTTGAGCGCGTTGTATACGCCTCGCGCAGCCGTTGCATCTGGCGTAGCTTTGCCATCCTTGCCAGAGTTTTTGAATGAAATAAATACGTCATAGCTCATTTGAGTCGTCCTTCTTTTGAGTCTCAACCAATTCCTTGAACCAATACAGGCCGCTCACGATGCATGAGCAGCCAGTTTCCATTTTCAGCAAGCGCTTCGATACCAAGAGATCTGACGATTTCAACCGCCAGTTCCAGGTCACCGCAAGCCAATGCAGCATCAAGCCGAGTTCGGGTCAATTGCAGCGCTAAATCCATGCGTTGATATAACTTTGCGTGTTCAGCAAACGCTCGCGTTTCTTGGTAAACCTTCACCAGACCAGACGATGCGAACAAAATGCAATAGCCAACAATC
Source organism: Limnohabitans sp. 2KL-1 (assembly GCF_003063435.1). Lineage (GTDB taxonomy): Bacteria > Pseudomonadota > Gammaproteobacteria > Burkholderiales > Burkholderiaceae_C > Limnohabitans_A. Next base: position 193,328 of record NZ_NESL01000002.1, read on the forward strand.
ATGCTGCGTAGAGTCCAATCGTGAAGTGGAATACTCGTATCAGCAAAAAACATGTGGAAGATGGCCGTCATCAGTGTGAGCGTCATGCCCAGTACGAATAACAATCGACTGCGTTGAGACCACTTCACATCATTCAAGTGATTCAACTCAGCCTTGCCAATCCTTCCACTAGACCCACCAAAGTAGTTCAGCTGATCGTCAATCCATGCTGTGCGCACAAACAACAAGCGATCCAACAATGGGGCTTCGTTGGCTTCTTCATCGCCAATTTCAGACGTCTGGATCGCCTGGCGAATCCACTCTAATTCATCGCGTTGCTCACGCAAAAAATGAACTGAAGCGCATTCTTCGATGCCAACAAGCTTCCAAAAATACTGAACTCGACAAGCTTCTGCAAGTGCTCTGTAGTCAAGATAGCGCCCCTCGAGGTTCCTTTGACTCGACGCCCAATACCAACAAGCACCGACTCCAATCAGTCCTACTGCACCAGCCAAAAGAGTGGCGATAGAAAACAAGCTTGAATAGACTTGCGACAGTAAGATGGCAACTGCACTGAAGCCAAGAAGGCCCATGAACATGCGATCACGCTCTTTTTGAGCCGATATAGAGAGCGCATCGGCGGATAAGAACAGCTGACGAGCAAGTTCCACTTTCGAACCCGCCAGATGAGTAGATGCCCATGTAGGAAGGGGCAATCCCCAAGTAGCGGTCAATTGACCATCAACGCGCTGCGCGTCAATGGAGTCCTTGTTAAATTTATCGATCCGTGAGAGTACGACGAGCCATCGATTGGCCTCGCCATCGCTAGGGAGGCCACCAGGACTTGCAGGAAGCATTCGTACGCGTCCTACCTCAATGTATGCCGCAGCCTTCTGGTGCAGCGTTTGTCGAGTTTGAATATGGATAACAGGACCAGCATCAGGAAGTATCGGCTGAGCTAAAGCAACGCCTTCACGAAAATTTCGAATTACCTCTGCTGTTCCACCAGGACCTTTGGCTGGCTCTCCGTCCCACAAAGCAATCAGCACTTGAGCTTGTTGAGAAAGCCAAAGACCCAGTTCGTGATAGCAAGCGGGGCGCAGATGATGCTTCGATTCAAGCACCTTCACCCATGTGGATCGTTTCAACAATTCACGAAATTCGGCAACCGATTTTTCGTCATGAAAATCAGTTTCGTAATCCCCTTGCATAAGAGGAAGAACAGCACAAAGTTGCCAACCTAGAGCCAAAGCACAACTTGCCACCAATCTGTCAGCACCTTCAGCCAACGCACTTATCAAGATGCGAGGCGAATGGGGGTTGGATTGCGCTACTAAATTTAATTCGTCATTCACTGCCTTGCACAAGGCCTCTTCATCCTGCTTTGGGATGAGTCGATGGCCTGTAACTGCAAGAACAATGGGTACGCGACCAGCAAGGTCAAAAGTTGTGGCTGAATTCATGCAGGCAACTTTGGTTTTTGATGCGTCACCAACTTTTGCCATTGACTATTTTCGTCCGACATAACTTCCGCAGAACGAAGGGTCAAGTAACGTAATTGCAGCCAGTTTTCCCAGGGGCTTTGATCTGCGTTCAATACATTTTTAATAGCTTCTGATAACTCATGCAGATGTTCAGCGGTAGTCTTTGATTGATCGGCCAGGCGTGAGATTTCGAGTGTTGTTGTCAGGCCGTGTATCCCTGCGGCAAGTGCCGGAAAAAATGCCGTAAATATCAGCAGCCAATCGGCGTGCAAGAGGAAATGCCCTCCAATGGCTGCAACCGTGAGCGTAAAAAGGACAAGTGACAGAACATGAAGGATATGGTCAACTTTATGTTGCTCATGATGAACGCGATGGTGGTATGCCACCTGATCATGGACAACGGCGAGAACGTAATCGCGCAATTTTGGAAGCATGTAAGAGTCTGATGCAATGAACACACTACCCGTTGAAGCCGAGGGCAAGCCCATTCGGACAATCGTCTGCTGAACCAAACGAAGGTCCTCCGATAAAACTGCCAATCTGGGTTGACCATTCGCGTCAGGCAATACGCATAACGACGGTTCTGACAACGATTTGGTGACCGCTAACAAAGGCAAACCCATGCGTGTGTACCTGAGCTGTTCAGCGACAAATCTGTTGCCAATCCATTTGCTGTGCCACTGCATATTTTTGGCTCGCCAAAGGACTGACACTACAAGTGCGACCAAGCCCAACTCCAAGATTGCCCAAAACGCACCATGCAGACTTGACCAAAGATTGATAGCCCCAGCTACGGCTGCAAACACGGCTGTAGTGGAAGCAAGTGAGCTGATCCATGCTGAACTGCGATGCTTCCCCGCTGAAATACTGGCCGCTATATCAGCACGGTCAAACTGCTCATCCAGAACGGGAGTGGAGGCAACGATTCCTTCTGACTCATCCCATGCGGGACCTCTGTAAGCGGAAATTGGACTTGCCGCCACAGCTGAAAAAGCCTTCTTAAAATGGCCTTGAACCAAGGCCATCATGAGCTTATGAACGGTTCCTGCTCGTGACTTACTGGTTGCGCTATGTTGAGGATCGTTTGAATCCAAGCTGGATACAGGATCCGCAATTGCCTGCAAAAATAGAGTTGGATTTTGCAGTGCAATTGGCGACGAAAAACTGGAAAGCAGGCTTTGGATAGGGGGACTTGGACTCTGAAGTATGTGCCGCTGCGCTTTGGTCAACAGTTCCCGCTGGAGTACGCGAACCACTCCGGTCACATCTATCCAAATTACCGGCTTCATCGCCAGCGAAGCGCTCAGGAGCAGCGGCACAACCTCATCGTCTATGGTCACTCCATCCCAAACTACCAATAAGATATCTGCATACCCAAGAGCGGCTTCATTTCTAATGGATTGTGGCAATCCTGTTTTGATGTCATCAACGTCAGCACCCAACCAAATTTGGCGCTGGGCGAGTTTTTGTGATTCCGTCAGGCTGCCCGGTTTTCCCATTGAAAGCAGGCATAAAGACAGGCGTTCTTGATGTGCAAGTTCCGCTGCAAATTTCTCAACCCATGTTCGAACGCCTATCAATATTCCAAATAGTGAAGCCTCATCGGTGCGTTCATTCTTAAGCACGCTCACCACTTCACGCAATGATTGCTTCATGGCGAGAACACCATTGCTTGTCAAACCTTGCTCACCAACGGGCCCCACTACCAGCAGAGAATTAAACGAGATTCTGGATTCAATCACCCCATTAAAAGTTGATATATTAAATTCGGACATAATTAATTTATATTTCTGGCCATAGTTTCAATTAGTTAATCAAAAATTCTATTTTAATCTAATGAATTTATTATATTATTTTCCTCCAAAAAACTAACTGCGGATTCTGGATTCGAAAATATTTCAACCAACTTTTGAGTGCTTTTTTCTTGACCAATCACCAAAAAGAGTGGTAGTAATTGTGTATTGTGAATGCATAAAAAACTTCCTAATGCACTCCGAAAACTAGCCTGATCAATCCATTCCTTATTGCTGGCGAATACCATTAGCATATCCTCTTTAGTATTAACCCCAGCTGCCAGCGCAATTTTAATTGATAAAATATTTGGCATAAAGCCCAGCTTAGGAACCAAATCAACCCATGCAGTAGCGCAAATCTTGTCTGAAATACTATTGAATATAGGTTTCACACCATTACTTACAAGCTCGCTCATGGCTTTGTACCATTCCGGATTAGACGAACTCCCGTCTGCGGCATCGTAGACTGCGTTATATGCCGTATCCTTCAAGCTATATTGCACTGCAGTGGGATAGTATTCTGTATTGGCCATAATGAACTCCAATCATTAATCAAATTTAAAAATATTAACTTTATCAAGGTGATTCAAAGTTAATCCACATCATCGTAATGTGAATCCAATGAAAAATTTAAAATTCCTTTACTATCTTTTTTAAAAGTTACTGCAAAATCTCCTTTGCATTTAAAAAATAGAAAGATTTTTGAGTCATAAGAAAATGTATTATGATATAAAGATGGGGGGTATCCACCCAAAGTACAGACAGGCCCAATTTTGCGCCATAACCTATCTGCACTCATTACATCTGAATCGTTTAATTCTTTATCTAGGGCGAGGTAAAATTCCTCCTCTAAATCTTGATAGCACTCGCTGACTTTGATGGAACTTTTTTTATCTTTCTTATTACTTACCTCTCCAAAATAAAAAAATTTCTCAAAATTTGGATAAAACATTTCACCCTGTGACTGCCAATTCAATTTATTAAAACCTTCATCCAAGCCAATTATTTGTGAATATTTGTAAAATAATTTATCTCCGATTGAATCTATTTCTTTGCTTACTTCAGGCAAAACCTGATCCAACAGATCCCCCTCAGAGATTACTCTGAAAATAAACTTAAAATCATCGGAAAATCTTAATCTCCAATCTTCAGAATTTATTTTCTTATCGAAATTTTTCTCAAACCCTTTGTAGCAGTTTCCACGATATTCACCCCAAATCTGAAGCTTCCCAGAGCCAAAATTAAATAAAATAATTTCGCTTGCGTTTTTAAGATCAATTTGCGCAATAGGATAAAGCCTATGCCCTTTAGAATTCAATGGCCAAGGCCATTTTTCACTGGTAAATGGAATCCCTCCAAAAAACAAATCATCTTTCCGCTGATTAATATCAAAAGCTTCCAATACTGGAACAGAAAAAATTCGTGATTGGCTTTCATAATCTCTAATGAAATTACCCAGACCTTCATCACTCTGATTTTCCGCAAACATAGCTAAAAATTCTTGAGTACCCGGCTCATCTAATGGTAAAAATCTATTTAAACGCTCATTAATTGAGTTCATTGATAAACATCTTTCTGATTTATAAAAGTCAAGAAACTTCTTCCCAGCCTTTTTTGATGTTCTCTTCGATCATCCTGGCTGCGATTTCTTGCATCAACTCTTCTGTGGGCGCCGTCCTAACCTCTCTATCCAGTGGTGTTGCCCGTCCAGATGAGTAATCTGTCCAATGCAAAACGTAGGCGGGAAAAGTTGGATCGATATCTGACTTATTGGTCTGCCATGCCACCAATTTACGGACGGCAACTTTGCCCTTGGTTGTCTTGGTCCAAACCGTTCGCCTGATGACCTTGGATTCTGGTAACTGTCGTTCATGGACATGCGCACTCACATCCTCCACGTGGCATCTGTCTAATATTTGAGAAAACCGAGTCCCAATCGCATCTGCTTTTTTATCGTCTCGGATTCGAACCAAAACCGGGTGAAGCCAATTCGCTGTTGGCATCGCGCCAACGGCCCTCCAGCCGGATTTCTCATCAAAATCCAGGGCCATCGATCTCACAACATGTCCATCACTGGATTCCACTTGCAGGTCGGTAACGTTAATCTCAGCTACGACCTCAGGCCGCACAAAAGTAAAGAGGTCACCCGAGCGGCTAGGGCACCGAAACGTGGATGCGCATTGAAGTGATTGCAGTCTGGACATCAAAGCGCGTCGCTCTGAATCGCCACCCAGATTTCCACAATGACCTGCAATCTGTACATGACCGTCTTCACGGGTCAGCCCAAGCAGCAACGTTCGCACAGATTGCGGATCTTCTGTCCGTGCCGTGTACCCCATGATCACAACATCTACAGTGAATTCAGGCTTCACCTTATAGATCGTCCCTTGAGACGAACGAACAATGAGTCCCTCTGCTTTTCCACCATCAACCAACTCAGCAAATAAGTTGGGTAATTCCGAAACACTCGAAATTGGGTCCGTCTTTATGGCCTTCAAGCGTTTACCACTGGCAAGAAGTCCAGTGATCGCATCTAGCCGCTCCGAATATGCCAACTGCTGCGGCGCATCGCTCAATAAGCCTTGCACTAAATCAAAGGCCATGAAACCCAACCGCTCAACCTTGGCAGATGCCCCACCAGCCATAGCGGAAGCAACGTCACCAACCCGAGGACGATCCTTACCAGTTGAAGCGGCAAACAACTCACCAGCGATGAGCGTTAGGCCTTTTACTTTGGCGGCAACCTCCCTCGCCTCGATCAGAATTGGCACATCGCCAACAATCGATTTTCCGTTGCTACTGATCAGTGCTGCCGAACCTTCCTCTATTTTTAAAAACCACAACTCACCATCAACTTTGGGTGAAACCAAAAATGGTGCACCAAATATGCCCGTCCCAATTTCATCAGGCTTGACAGATCGATAGGCACTGGCAACGCGCCTGCGGTAAGTCTGGACGCTCGCCATTAACTCAGCATCCAAGACAGAGCCGGCTGGATGTAATGTGCCTTTGCCCAATGGGCTGCCGTTGTTCAAATTCATCTCAATTTTCCTTGACGGACACAGGACGCTTTAGTTCCATATCGCTTAAATGCAACATGAGTTGATATTTTTCTCCATCGACACGACCTTCAAGGAAACCCCTGCAGGGTCGACCGTTTGCCTGGAACACCAACGGTTCACTCCCTTTTGCTCCGCCCCCGACAAGCATGAGGGTTCTGTCTGCGGCAAGCTCCTTCGCCATCGCGTGTAAGAAGTCATACGTCACGCCATCAACATGTGTGACCTGAAGGCTGCGGCGGAACATAAAGCGCCTGACCGCATCGGCAATTGGAACTTTCCTTCCAGTCCATCGAATGGGTCTTTCTTCATCGACATTGGATTCAACATCTATCGGATCTCTACGCTCTTTTTCCCCTCCATCAGGGCCGGTAATCACTTCAATGATTTTTGGAGGACTGTGGAGAAATTCACCTTTACTTGTGAGAAAGACGATGTTTGTTTCACCGATTGATCGCCCAACGTGTTCGATATCGATTTCCGGGTCGCCATCAATAAGAGCTTGGGCGTAATCATCCCCAAGTGACTTCGTCAAAACCTCCCCGCGCCCCGTCTCTGTGCTGCTGAGGTATCGGTGAAAGAGGATCGAATGGCCGGGGATGCCCAGACTGATAGGGGCATCTCTCTTCGGGCTGATGAACTGCGCGCTTCCATCGCGACCGCTTGCGTTTGTGATTCGGATCGATTTAGTCATAGGTCAGAACATTTCGAAATCAAGGTCATCAGACGAATCCTCGGCGTCAACCACCTCAGCAAGCTTGCCCGGCTCTGACCATGTTGCAGTAAGAGGCGCGCCAATCAAACAAAAAATGCCCTCAGTGTTTTTCAACAAAAACGCTGCTGATTGCTTGTAATCGGCTGAGTAACTAAAGCCAAATCGAAAAACGTCACCTGCAGCCAATCTCTCTTGCAGTGCTGCAGCCAGATCCGTTGCTTCCAGGGTGTAAACCGATTCAACGACGTGCTCTAGCAAGACATCAGGCTCGACCAACTCCAACGGCTGCACAGCACCCAAAGTAGAGGGCATCGGCTCTAAAGCTTGCCCATCCGATCCGATGCCTACCAATTGAGACTTTTGAAGCCAGCGTCCGCTTTCATCAAAATACCCTTGAGCTGTCATGCCGCTCTGAAGCAGGTACAGGCCATCTGATGTCAATGCAGATTTGACACACGGCTCCCCTGTGAGGTCTAAGGGAACACGACGGCGTTCACCATAAAGGCGCTTTCGATCGAGTTTGATGTGGTCAAAACTCGATTCAATTCCGTCTAATGAGACGACGATGGGTTTAGCCATGATTTAGGTCTTATGTTATTTATAATTTTGTTTTTTAGTTTGAATCAGCATCAACTTAAACTGATGTATCAAGTCAATGCTTCAACAATATCTATGTATCCATTTTCTTGAGCAATATTGGCAGCGCTTTTTCCAATCTTATTCTTCATCGATTTATCGGGAGCAAATGACAGCAGTGATTGAATAATTGATTCATAGCCCTCTCTTGCTGCCAACATAAGTGGGGTTTCAAAATTCTCATCAACCGTGTTAACCAGATCCGAATGACGATCAAGACAAACTTCAACAACACGCTCTAAGCCCATAGCAGCTGCTAAATGCAGGGCTGTTTGCCCACCGGTTGTACGCGTGTGCAAGTTGGCTTCAGCTTTGATAAGTGCTATTGCACAGTCCTCTCGCTTCTCTGCTATAGCTGTCAATAAAGCAGTTGTTCTTCCACCAAGCCGCGCTTCAATATCGGCACCACGCTTAATTAATGCTTTAACCAGGAAGATTTCACCAGCGCAGGCGGCCCAACCCAACGGAGTCGGATCACAGCCAAGCACGTTGACATCGGCCCCACAACGCAAAAGATAGTCCGCTATTTCCCTAAGGCCACGACGCATTTGACGCGTCATACCTTTTTCGTTCAGTCCATATATAGCAATGCTCAATGCGGTCTTACCCTCGGAATTAACATAGTTAATATTTGCTCCGTCATCGAGAATTTCCGCTACTGGTTTGAGATTGCAGTCGAGAACCGCATCAAGTAGTTTCTCTCCTTGTTCATCCCAAAAATTCTCAAGCTCAAGTTCTGGCGGAACAATTTTATTGTGTTCGTCTACATCCAATTCAGACGTCTTATTAACTTCGGTCGCTCCATGCTTTTTTAAGAGTTTTACGAGTTCCTCATCACCGCCTTGGATGGCAATCTCAAATAACGACTTCCCGTCGAGCTCAACGTTAGGGTTGGCCCCTGTTTTGAGCAAAATATTTGTCAACTTTAATGCGTCATCCGCTAGATCTATCGTCTCCATCACACCGCTGCCGTCATCGGCTTCGCGACCCAACATCTGATTTAAATCTCGCAGGGCACTCAGCGCCAAACCGTCAGAACGAGAACCAACTGATTGCGCCAACGCTGTTTCACCTGAATTTGCTACAGCCGCAACATTCGCTCCAGCATTAATCAATACCTTTGAAATTTTTAGCCGTCCTTTACTGGCGGCAGACATAAGAGCTGTCCAACCTTCATGGTCGGCAACTTCAACTGAAGCACCGGCATTGGTCAACGCAAGAACAATATCAACGTGCCCTCCATGGGCCGCCTGTTTAAGTGCAGTACAGCCGTTTCCATCCGTCTTATCCAAGCGCACGTTCCGGCGAATCAATTCCTTAACAATGTCAGTAACTCCGTTGGTTGCAGCAAGGATAAGCGGCGACGTCAGGGTCGCGAAACTAACGGAGGGAGAAGGAACTGCATCAGGGTCCGGGTCAGCACCTGCTTGAAGAAGAAGCTTGGCACAGTCGCCATCGTGAGTCCCCGCCAGCGACCACATTAATGCTGTGTAGCCCGCTTCAGTTACAACGTTTACATCGGCTCCAAGCTTTATCAATAGCTTGCACATTGATATGTTCTTGCGTGCTGCCGCCACCGTTAATGCCGTCTGTCCGCCAGAGGAGCCTCGGCTTGAGGGCATACTGTGCCCTGCATTAACGTCTGCCCCACTGGAAACCAAGAGTTTCACTATGTTTTCGTGGCCAAGGATTACGGCAAAAATAAGTGCTGTAAATGTTTCACTTTGTCGTTTGTTCACATCGATGCCCAAGGCAATCAATTCCTTGGCAATAGCAACGTGGCCGTTCTGAGACGCGGTCATCAGCAGTGTGGTGCCATCAGGAAGGGTTTCATCAATCTTCGCACCGCTTCTGACCAGTTTTCTAAACTCTTGAAGATTGCCCACTGTTGCAACCTCAAAAAGTGATGGAGTCGGATTTTTGAATTCAGACTGGTTTTCAAATCTTTCGCACACCTGAGTCAACTCTTTCAATTGGTCAGGCGGTATCGCACCCTCACCTCTAGACCAAATCAATTTGATGCGAGCAGTTATGACCTCAAGGTCGTTTTCTGAGATTGAGTCGATGATGTGTTGCTGTTCTAGAGCTGTTTCAAGCCTACTAAGCATGTCAGCGACTTCGTCGCTGACAAGTGAATTAGCTGCTTTCGAAATATTTTCTTCTTCATCGATTATTTCTACATCCGCCTGACCATCCGCATCTTCTTCAGCGTCATAAGGACGTTTGTTTTTAAATGGATGTGTTTGACGACCGTGAATAGCATCAAACGCATCGAACGTCCTCTTACCCTCTTCTGACTCGAATCCATAAAGGTCCCGAGTTGCATCCGAAGCATAGAACTCCATAAGCGACTTCAGTACTTTCTGTTGGCCAGCTTTTTTTGCCAGATTCGATGCCGACTGGCCATCACGGTTCTTGTGGTCGATATTGGCACCAAGGTGGTAGAGGGCTCGTACTACCCCAACGTGGCCATTAAGCGCAGCCATCATCAACGGAGAATTACCCAAAGAATCCTCCGCGTTGACTGAAACCCCTTCGTCGTGAAGATTGAGAATTGTTCCCAACGCACCGTCTAAAGCCGCTTTTAGCATCGATTCATCGTGCGACAATTCGGGATATTCGATCACCTGCGCACCGTGTCGACGAAGAATTGAAATCACGTCACTATGTTCCATTTCAATGGCCAGTGACAAGGCAGTTTCAAGATCAACATCCAGGTGACCGGCATCATCCCCGCGATTCAGGTATCGTTCTACCAGTTTGGGATGATTTGATATTGATGCCAGAGTGAGTTCGGAATAATTTAAATCATTACCAAAACAAAGATCCGCGCCGTTTCTCAAGACATAGTCAAGCACCTCGCTGTCTTTGTTACGAGCAGCTATAAAAGCAACACGAGCCAACATATCAGGGCGAACTATTGAACCCCCTCGCGACGCAATCGCCTGGATTAGGGCCATATTGCCATGCTCTGCAACCGCCAAGGGCAGTGTTTCAACTTCACCGAAACTGGGATGAGCTCCGCGCGCCAGCAAGTGTTCCGCAAGCTTCATACGCTTGTTGTCAATGGCGGCTGCAAAGGCACAAAATCCCATCTCAATTGTTGCATTGACATCGGCGCCCCCATCGATCAGCGCATCCACCATCCGCGTATTTCCTGAAATGCAAGCATCAATCAGCGGAGTCAGGCCCCCCGCATATCCAATGTTCGGATTTACACCTTTTCCCATCAACAATTTGGCGGCCCTGACATTACCGCGTTTGGCTGCCACATGCAGCGCATTTGAGCCATCTTTTTGGGTTAAGTGTGGATCAGCACCCGCTTCCAACAACAGAGCAAGTACATCGGTGCTGCCCTCGCGACCCGCAGCAACATAAAGCACTGGTGCACCAAAAAACACATCATCAAATGAAGCATTTGGACTGGCCCCATGGGAAAGAAGGGCCTGTACTTTTTCGGTTGCACCGAGCACTGATTGCACAATTAGTTGCTGATCTAGTGTCAATTTAGCAAAAGCTGGTTTAGCTGCAAGAGTATCAATCTGATTGGCTTTTACTCCATTGAGCGCAGATAACAAATCACGCCAGATCAGTTCGCCCTCTTTATCGGCCTTTTCCGCAGCCTTCTTTTTCTTGATTGCAGCAGAGAGCAACGAGGCCGCAGCTTCGTGCCCGTTATGTTTGGCCGCGTCCAGGGGAGCAATGACACCTTCAACTTTTGCCATAACGTTCACACCCTTTTCAATCAGGATGCGAACCAAATCGGTATACCCATTCATAGCCGCAACGAACACTGGATAAAACGGGGTGCCGTCAATGTTGTCAATGCGATCCGGATCGGCGCCATGGTCAAGCAAAACCCTAGCGACCTCCACATTGTTTTTCATTACCGCTCGCATGAGCGGCGTACAACCTTCGGCGTCCACAACATCTATCTCAGCACCGTATTGGATCAAGGCAGCCGCGGCCTTCGCATTGCCTGTGATGCCGCAGTTATGCAGTGGCGTTCTCTTATCTGCATTAAGCGCAGTGACATTACCACCCGCCTTAAACAGCAGATCGATCGTCTTCTTATCGCCACCTATGGCCGCTGTGTGCAGGGGTGTTGCCCCACTTGGAATTTGCTTTGTCGCCGATGCACCACGGCGCAGCAGGGTTTCAAGACACCCATTGGCTCCCGTTGCGCATGCTATATGGAGCGGTGTCACACCAGCGTTGTCGCCTTTCATCGGTCCGAGGTCAACTTGTGCACCAGCGTCCAGAAGCTGATTGACAAGTACCAAAGCCTCATCGCCACGGGAAACCGCCAGGTACAGGGGCGAATTGCCGTTCTTGTCCTCAATGTTCAAGTTGGGTCGTTGCTGCAGTAGAAATTCGGTTGCAGCCCATTGGCTCTTGTCGATGGCGGCCAGAAGCGGTGTGTCGCCCGACTCGGGCTCGGCAGCATTGATGTCAACACCCTCAGACAAGAGTTGCTTTATTTTTTCAATATTTCCCGTTCGAGTTGCGTCAATCATTTCGGCCACTCGCTTTTTTTCACCGCCAAAAAGTCCGAAAAGCATGATCAATTCCTTATGTTATTTAACCAATTGGTAGTGATTAGCTATCTTCGACACTCTTGTACCCGATTGGTTTTTCAACTCACAAGAGCAAGACGTTTGGTATTCAACTATTTATAAACATTGTGATGCTCTTCCGACTCATTTATCACTTAGCAATTGCGAAATTGTAGAAATCTCAAACGAGTCTTTAATCCACAGCGGATCAATAAGAACTATCTTCGCAATTTCATCTTTGCTCAGCGCCCTCTCTTCAGCCGTTGAAAGCAGTTTTGCAGCAAATATCAATGCTTCTCGAAGTTCTACAAACCCATTGCAGGTGGATGACTCTTCCTCGTTTTGCCACGTCTGCTTCCAATTCGTGGCCGGATCCAGATCCGTTTCATCAAACGTGGTGCGCTCCAACAGAGCTTTGCCCGATGACATGGAAACCCAATAGCCTGGAAATTTCATTTTTACTCCTTGGTTAAAAAAACCGAGTGTCGGACATTGACCTCTTGCAGGTCCAACGCATTTTTTTCGAGCTCAATCATGCTTTTTCCCGAAAATTGCGCCGGAAACACCCAACCCGAACGCCATCGCCCCGATGGTGCTGAAGATGCCAGGCTTCGCTTCACGAGCCATTCCTGCGAAGGTCTGTGCTACCTGTGCTACCTGTGCTGCCTCTGCTGCTTCTTCTGCCTGAGCCAATAATGACTTGACCAAGCTGCCAATTTCAGACATTTCCGGGGGATCGGTCATATTGAGAGAGACATTCAATGTGATATCGCTCGAAGGCTTGATGCCGCGCAGATCAAGCGCCTTTTTGGGACTCAGCACCGTCGTCACCAGCTCGTCCAGCCAGGTGCAGATGCTTTCGATGTGATGACGGTAAACACCCAGTATCAATGCCTGCGCTTCCACGCTTTCAGGTCCTGCTTGGCAAGCCTTCGCATCGTGGTAACCATCAACGAACTCCCAAAGGACTTGCTCTAGCCGACCTACGGACCGACCGACAACAAGTGCATCTGCCTCGCCGTTCTGTATCACTTCAGCCATGAGCCCGTCTAGCCTGGAGCCCAATGCGGACAAGGCATGCTCGATAACACCCATGTGTCGCACCAAGTCATCGAGAGCAACAAAAGGTTGATCCGTTTGCGGAACCGTGTGCCGCAGTGCATCGCGGGCAGCTTTTGACAAAGGCTTCAATGCACGCCCAAGCGCCACGATTTGAGGCGCCAGCAAATAGATCGTTTCCAGCCCAGGTTGTTTCGTTGAATTCATGGTCAGGTTCACCAAGTCAATCGATGACTGATCAGGCTTTGGGGATCCATAGGGTGTTGTGAATTTTTTGGGGAATTGGCAGTGACCATGGAAATCAATGTATCAGCCCCAAACGACACATTGCGTCGCTTGTCTTGGCTTTTTAACTGCAAAATACATTGGCAAACTGGATCGACCAACGTCATTCATTTTGAAAAATCCGTTTAGGAACACTTATGAGTGACACTTTGATTCGGCAATGGGCAATGCTGCGCACCATACCCAGATTTCCCAAGCGCATTGACGCCACGACCATCCATACAAGGCTTGAAGATATGGGTATGAGCGTTTCATTGCGGACCGTTCAACGTGACCTCTACACATTGGCAGAGACCTTCCCATTGAACTTTGACGAATCAAAACCGCAAGGCTGGTGTTGGCGCGAAGGAGCAAGCCAATTGGAAGTACCCAGCATGGATGCGCATGCCGCATTGACCTTCAATCTGGTCGAGCAATACATGCAAAACCTGCTGCCCAGATCCACGCTCAGCCACATGGCCCCTTGGTTCGATGCTGCGCAAGGTGTGGCCAACGCCCAGGCGTCTACAGTCACGAAATGGCAAGAAAAATTGCGCGTGATTCCGCATTCATTCAATCGGATTCCTACCCAGATTGACCCCGATATTCAAGCCACCATTTACAGGGGTCTGCTGGCGGAAAAGCAGCTAGAAGTCACATACAGAGCACTGTCCACGGGTACAGATGCCAAAACCTACCCTCTGCATCCACTGGGATTGGTGGTCATGGAACAGGTGGTCTACCTTGTTTGCACAGTGAAGAATTACCAAAACGCCCGATTTCTGGCGGTGCATCGCATCGATGCCGCTCGCCTTTTGGAAGAAGATGCCAAACGGCCCGAAAAATTCGACATGGATGCTTTCATTTCCAGGGAATTCGGCATACGCATGGGCGATGCGCCGTTGAATTTAACGCTACGAGTCAGAGGCATTTTGAGCAAATACTTGGCTGAAACCCCGGTCGCCCACGATCAAGTGATGACGCCCATCAACGATGAATGGACACAAATCAACGTGACCGTGCCTGACACGGTACAGCTCAGAATGTGGCTGCGATCCATGGGCCCTGATGCGGTGGTGATGTCGCCGGCATTTTTAAAAGAGCAACTCGCCGCTGAGCAAGCTGAACTGCAACGGCTTTACTCTGAATGAAAACAATCTTGTCGCTTTTCCCCTTTATCTTTTCTTCTATCGCCCCGGAACGCTAACCAGCGTGACGTCGGTGCAAAAGTACGTTGCGATGGAAAAGCAAAAATTGATGCTCTCTGAGTACGGACAGACGTTCAAACTGCATAAGCGGAGCTGTGCAAAACTTTACAAAGACACGGTCGGGCGTTGAATTTGCCAAATTGGGCTGCAAGATTAAACTGGTAAAAATTAGAACTCAGCACCGACATGTCCGAAATCCACCGCCTCTACCAATACAAAACCTTGCTTAGCTCACGCCGAGTCATGAGCCGCGAGGACCTCATGGCCAAGCTGGAGATCTCGCTGGCCACCTTCAAGCGCGACATTGCCAAACTGCGTGACCAGTTGCACACCCCCATCGTGTTCGACCGAGACCTGGGCGGCTACCGGCTGGAACAAACGGACAGCACCGAACTGCCGGGCATGTGGTTCAGCCAAGACGAAATGCTCGCCCTAATGACCATCCAAAGCATGATCGTGCAGCTCGAACCCGGCTTGCTCGGCCCCAAGCTCAAACCATTTCAAAAGCGGCTGGACGACATGCTGGCCAGCCAAGGGCTGGATGCAGCCACCCTAACCCAGCGGGTGCGGGCGGTGCATGCGGGCAAACGCCGCCTGCCTCTGACCAGCTTTGAGACCCTGGCCAAAGCCACCCTGGAGCGCCAACAAGTTCAGGTCGAGCACGTCAACCGCCAAAACGGCGACATCGTTGTGCGCGACATCTCACCCCAACAACTGGTGCACTACCGCGACAACTGGTATGTGGACGCCTGGTGCCATCTGCGCGGTGGCCTGCGCAGCTTCTCGGTCGATGCCATCACCCAAGCCACCCTGCTCGACAAACCGGCCAAAGACATTGACCTGATCGCCATGCGCCAACAGCTCGATGGCGGATACGGCATCTTTGGTGGCAGCCCCAAAGCCTGGGCACAGCTGCGGTTCACGAAAGCGCGGGCCGCCTGGGTTGAGCATGAAATCTGGCACCCAGAACAAAAAAGTCAGCGCTTGGCCGATGGGCGTTATGAGCTGGTGGTGCCCTATGCCGATGAACGAGAGCTGATCGGCGACATCTTGCGTTTCGGATCGGATGTCGAGGTGATCGGGCCTGCGCGACTGCGTGAACAAATCCAGGCAGAGGTCCAAAAACTGGGGCAGTTATACGGGCGCTGACTCTTTCAGCGAAACGTCCACCCCTTTTGCCTCCAGGGCCGCGACATACACATCACGCAAAAACTCACTGGCCACACACACCCGAATGCACTGCAAGTGCGGGGCCACTTTTGCGGCAGAAGACAAGACCTTGGCCGTGATCTCGGCCGACAACTCTGGTGGGAAAGCGAAAACGCCGGTCCCAATGGCCGGAATCGCCATGGCTCGGATGTCATTTTGGTGCGCCGCCCTGAGTGCGGCTTCTATGGCTTGCTCCAAAATTTGAGGTGCGTCATCGTGGTGGGTGTACGAAGCAGCGCGCACATGAATCACCCACAGGTTGGGCAGCTTGAAGCCCGGCGTGACCAGGAATGCGCCGAATTGCAAGGGCGCATAGGGCTTGCAATACTCCTCCAGCTTGGGGCCAGCAGCGGTATGGATGGCTCCAGCCACACCCGAGCCCAAACGCAAGTTGGCGTTGGCGCTGTTGACCACAGCTTCCATGTCGGGTTGCTTGACGATGTTGCCGACAATGACTTCGATCTTCATGGTTTTGCTCCTTTGGAACAAAGAATTTTGAGCCTTTACAGGCTCACGACATGAGCTCCACCAATTTGGTGTCAATCGTGGTCTGAGATAGCCCCAAACTTCTAGAGGTTTGGGACCATCGTGCACCGCACCGCCGAATCAGGAGGAATTCAATAAGACCCACGGCGAATCGTTCTTAACTCTGGTCGCTGGTGTTGACAAAGCTCATATTGCTCACTTGCTCCACCCAGGGCTACTGCAAGTCGTTCACGCGTAGCACCATATAAATTTGGAGCTCCAACGTTTGAAGAATCAATCAGCCGAACTGGTAACTTCAACTCACCCAGGGTGAAGGGCTTCTCAAGCGCTTCACAGAGAAAAGGAATGCTGGCTCCACCACCAGACATCACAATTTCAAGCGCATCCATCCTATTGACACTAGCCCCAAGGTAGCTCGAAATCCTTGATTTCTCATTGTTAATAAGCGCCTGAATTGAAGCGCGTATTTCCAAGACAAACTCATTAGCCCCAACAGATGAACTCACATCATTCTGCGATACACGTGCACCAACTGCCTGAGCGTACCCAACAGTAAAAATGGTTTCTTTGAGACGGCGGATATCAAACCGAAGGTCAGACAACTGTGCTTGACTCAGCGTCGATTTCTGCCAGGTAAACTCTTCCAGGACAAGCGAGTCCAGGTAGTCTCCTGCCTTGAAAAGGCTTACAGGTTGGCCCATCAGATATAGTTTTTGACGAACACTTGAATTCGAGTCTGGCGCAACTCCTTCAAATAAACCGATATCTGTCGTCCCAGCGCCAACATCAACAAGTAAACAAACCCTTCGAACATTGTCGGTTGATGGCAGCAACTCAACGGCCGCGGCAATAGGCTCCAAAACCAAACCAGCACGCTCATCCCAAATGATTTCGGTAGGCAAGGCATCCTTCAATTTATTAGCCGTAACCGTTGTCCAATCGCCATCAAAGGCCATGCGCTTAGCTTTATTGAGCATGCGCCCCAGCGCCGCACAGGCACCTGAGTTGACAGCAGCAGGCCACACCGGATGTGCAACACGCAACTCAAGAGCACGTAAAGTGCGTTCGCCAATATCCATCACACGCACCGCTGCTGCCAATCCATTGGCAAGCAATCCAGTCAAAACATCTTCTCGCGACAAGCGCATGCCTTGCAGAACCGGTATGCTCAGTTTTTCAGGCTGACCCAACCACAGCTTAGGGCTGGCCTCGTAGAGTGCACAATCTGCCGACAATTTTCTGGCGCTGACAGCACGCTCGCCATACCTGATGTATTTGCAATCCGTATCTATGTGGATGGCGCTCTGAATGGAAACGCTGTCGAGGGTTGACTTATTCTGGCGGCCAATCTCCAATACCACCCTTGAAAAATTTGGCATACGCCGCACCACACGGATAGAACTGGTCCCAAAATCAATGCAAAGCGCACCAGACATTCGTAACTCCTGAGTGAGTTGAAAACCAGCTTAATTAACCGAATCTACCAGCGCGCAAGCCAACAGGCGTTTGCTCCCATCAGCACGATTGACCTGGATGCCTGGGCGAACAATCCGAACCATTCCCACCGGACGAGTGGATAACATTCGCAACTCATGCGCCAATGGATCAAAAACAACTGAGTCGCCTATTTGGCCCAACAACTCAATACCGATTGACCGCGTCGCTTTAACCAAGAGTTCATGCAGCATCGCCATAGAGTCTTGATCGGTCAACTCATTCAAATGCGAAAACCATGCCGATATCAGCGTGGCAAATGCTGCTTCTGATGCGTAATTGTCTTGTGCACCAGAGGTATTGCTCGATTCGATTTGCAGTAACGACTGAATTGTGGGATGACGCAAGGCTGCCGACTGCACTGCGTTTTCAAAATTGGAAAAAGCATTTCGCCACAAAGGCACCATGGGCCGATACTGATCCAATGCCAAATGACCATAACGCTGAAGCGCATCTTCAATCAAATCCATGAGAACAGCCAATGCGTTGGCAGCAGATGTATGTGGCTTCTTTTTTATTGATTTGGAAACTTGCGACAAATCAGCATAAAGCTGCGAAAAAATCGGCCGGAACAATAGCGACGGTTGTGCAGCGACAGCATGGCCCAGTGATGTGTAGGCCAGCGTTAAAAGAACAATTGAATCTTTGCTGTCCGATTCGGCCGAAGGCATATCTTTGGTCAATGCTCTCGTCCAACTGATCATGCCTTGCTCAACAGATAAGGCATCGGTGTTGGCTGGCCACATCCATTTATCAGCCGCCTTCACTACAGATAGCAATACATCAGACTGTCCTGCTTTGTGGGTTACAACATCGGCGCAGAAGTCATTCACAAAACCCAACCAATCAGGAGAGATTTGGCGAGCCCACTGCATCAACAAAGTGACGTGATCTGGCTTGACCGCAGGATGCATCAAATGATCAAGCAAATAACGCTTGACCCAAGGCGCACGGATTGGAGAAAGCGCCTCCAACGCCGCCAACTGCAAATCCAACACCTCCAACATCAAAACGGAAGCCGGTGGCATTGCATGCCAACGAGTTAACTTGGGGTTGATTTTCTTAGCTTGCTTGACGCCCGCGTTACCTGCCAGCTGAATAGTGGCTAACAGTAACAATGCAATTTCGTCATCAACCTCAGAAACAAAGTGCACGGAAAGGCGCGCAGTCAATCGCCCACATTTCTCTTGCCATTCATCCTCTTTGGGTTTGGGATGAGTCAATAAATTCAGCAGGACATTCGCTACATCACTTGCTGATTGCACCGGATCATCGGAATTCGTCATTTGTCAGTCTTGATAAAAGAGGGTGGTCAGTTGCCAATCACTCAGCCAACGACTTCAACAGTGCATCACGTCCATCCTGGTAAAACTCAATGTCCAGCTTTGTAGCCATTTCATCCGACAGGTCAAATAATTGCTTTCGACATGACACAGGAAGCAATAAAGCCTTGGCACCTTTCTCAACTGCAATTTCAGCCAATGACACTGCGTTGTGAATCGGCTCAATCGTGCCGCCAAGAGTGACCTCGCCGACCACAATCAACCCACCACGCACTGACTTTTTCAGCAGCGCCCCGGACAAAGCGATAAGTGCGGCAACGCCTGTTTTTGAACCGGACTTTGCAGCATCAAAGCCACGCAGCTGGACAGAAAATTCATGTGAACGCGGATCGCGGTCTCCGACCAGCTGCATGGCTCGTGCATAGAGGTTTTGCTCTGCGCAACGGATTGATTCTTTGAACGCCTGAGGAACTGGATTGTTGAGAACCCGTACACCACTGCCCGGTCCCTCATTCACCTCAAGCCTGAAAAGGCCCGGATGTTCATCTTGGCCGCCAGGGGAAATAGTCCAAACTTGACCACACTCCAAGGGCTCATCACCAATGCCACCCTGGCTTTGCAGTTCGGGCGTGGATACAAACTTCTCGACGCCCTCTGTGCCAATCGTGTAGCTGAAATGCGTGTTTCTGAACTCGGCAGCGCCAATGCGTTTTTGCTGCTCTTTGACGCGACGGCGAACTTCCAATGCCAACCTTACGGCCCACTCCAGGTCTTCAGGTGAGACCTTGCTGTTGGCGTCGGGGTACATCAGCTTGAGCAAGCCGCTAACGGTTTTGTTCACGCCGTTGATATCGCGACCGGAAAGTGCCCCACCCCAAAAAACCTGCCCCTGCAGAGAGGACACGCGGCTCTGATTTCTCAGCTGAGTAAAACACTCCGACAAAAAATCACTGACCAAACCAAAGTGCTCTGTGAAGAGGCTTGGGTTCAGCTTGGGCACATCCCAGCCTGGCAAGAAGCAGTGAATGCGGTCCATAAAAGCAGTGTCATCACGCATTTCGGGTGGTAACGGACTGAACAGATGCCCCACCCTTTGTTGATGCTCCACATCCACATCGAAGTTGCCAACCAACACGATTGAGCCATCCGCACGAATGCTTTCTTTGCCACGAGAGAACTCACCGCTCTCCATGTAACCCTTCATGATGTTGACGCCATCCTTCTGATCAAAAGACACACCAGAGACTTCGTCAAAACACACCACGTCGTATTGACACACCAGACCGCGCTGGCCGTTAGCGTTGTTGACAAACATCCGCGCCACGGTGGCTTTACCACCCGAAATCAAGTGCGCATAAGGCGATACCTGTTGGAACAAATGTGACTTACCCGTTCCACGCGGCCCCAACTCCACCAGGTTGTAATTGCGCTCCACAAAAGGAACCATACGCAAGAACAACGCATCTTTGGCTCGCTCAGACAAGGTTGCAGGCTCAAATCCGACGCTGCGCAATAAAAGATCGCGCCACTCGGCCGTCGAAAAGTTTTCACGCCCCTTGGCCAAAACGTCCAGCACTTCTCGCTTAGACAGCTGAATGGCCCTGAGCGACTCAACACCAAATGGACGCCCCCCTTTTTCCTGGGCAATTGATGCGTCGTATTCCAGTGTGACCTCGGCATAAAAGCCCCCCGTCAGCATGCGCTCATTGTCCTTGACCATCTCTGGTGTCAGGCGCACATCGTTCAGGCGCAAGCTCGGCAAGCTGGCCACATACGAGTCGGTCTTGGAATCCAATCTGGCCGTGATGATGTCAATGATCTTGACCGAGCCTGACTCGCGAGCACGGGCTTTGAATAGTTCCTCCTCGCCAGCCTTGATTGTTCTGGAACTCAATTGACGCTGAACAATCTCAATGCCTTCTTGAATTTCAGCCTCATCGGTGGTGGCGCAATAACGCCCCAATAAAAATTCCACCACATAGGTTGGCACAGGAAACTGGCGGCTGAAAGTGCGCACCAAATCTTTCCTGACGACATAGCCTTCAAAGGCCTTGGTCGATTTGCTGTCCAGTTCGTCGAGCTGCATATTAGGTCCTTAACCGCCGACCGTAGTGGCAATTTTTTGAATGATATTGCCCTGCGCATCGAGGATCACCACCACGGCAGCGGCGCCCTCTTGATCGTCATCGGCAATGGCCAAATTGGCTTTGCCATCCACCAACAGTTTGGGCGATGCGATCAGGCTACTGGAAGCTTGTGCTGGTTTGGTACGAATATCCGTGCTCAGGTCCGAAGCCGTCGACGTCACGGTCACAACGCAGCGCAAGCCTCTCCAAGTCACTGAATCAATGGTGGCCTTGACTTGGCTGGCAGTGCTCGCGGTAGCCTCCAGACTCAAGACAGGCACCCAGCACTCCTGAAAACTGATGCCCCCATGCGCGTAATCTTGGCCCGCAACAAAGCACGACACGCCAGGCGCATAAGCCACTTGAACGTCGTTGCACCAATCCCAGCCAAACGTCAGGGGTGTACCGTGGGCAGAGTCTTTGAGCACGGCGCAACGCCCCCAGCGGGTTTCGGCTTGATGCTTAGGCAAATCCGACTTGGGCAAGCCACCAGGCACCAACAACCAACCATGGTCCGTCACGATGCGGAACTTGTTCCAGCCCGCTTGCTGCAATTCCACAACACGCTCGACCACCTGGGCCAGTTGCACATCCATGTCACGCGCCAATCGAATGCCGTGCGCATGACCGTAATGGTCCAAATCACCCGCCTCAGTCCATGCTGAGCCCAACGCATCACCCGTTTCATGTTTGTCCAAGAACTGCACGCCGTGATCAGACAAGAGTTTTCGGAAATGGTGGGTAGACAGGGGCTTGCCATCGGCAGCCACACGGGGCTGGAACTCGGTGTCATCCTTGTCGCCCGCAATGGCATTGGCCACGGGCGAACACCAGGCTTTGCCTGAAGCAGTGACCGACGGCATGCTGGTCCAAGCACCATCCAAGTTCACCGTCCCAAGTTCGGACAGAAGCGATTGCAAGCGCGTCGCCACGTCATATCGAAGACCATCCACAAAAATAGTGCAAGTGCCAGGCACTGGCCCCACAGCACCAGGAGTCGCTGCTTGCCCACGCAAACCACCCGAGGCTTTTGCCGCTTCTTGCAAGCGCTTGGCGCACTCGTCCAGCCAAGGCAAATACACGGCCCGCAAGGCTGCAGACACAGCGTCCACATCCACCTTGGTTGTGACAGCGGCCAGGGCACTCAAGGCTGCAGCATCCACCTGCCAACCCATTTGTTGGTAACTCTGAGCCAATGCACCGGGTGTTGTTCCTGCTGGCAATTGCTTACTCTGCGATGCCACAGTCGCCAAAAAACCCAAGGCCGTGGCCAAAGGTGCCTGCCCCATGCGTGCCCAAAGCCAATTGCGGCGCAAGCCATGGTCCTTGTCTAACTTGGCAATTTCTTCTCGGGCCTGGTCCGGCATCATGGGGCCGCAAGCAGCCAAGGCATAACGCAAGGCAGACTCGCCGCCCTCATTGGCCTGCGGGTAGCCCTCTTGGCCCTCGTAGCCGTCAAACAAGCTTCGCTGAGGTGGTTGCACCTGACTCAGCAGGTCAAACACCTTGGGAAAGCTGCCAAACGAGTCTTTATAAAGCTCAGACACTGCCGCCCATGGGCCAGCCGCTTTGGCCAGCTTTTCAGCTGCGGCCAGCACACCGTCTGCTTTCGGGTCAAAACCAAAATCCGTCTTGGCCCGTTTTTCAAACACCGCCCACCGCTGCTTGCTCCATTTGGACTGAGCGGCGTCCGGATCGTTCATCCAGACCAACAAATCGCGTGCGGGGTTGGGGGCCAAAAGACTCATCAACCATTCGGCGTTGATCGTGCGACCATTGAGATCGGCCACACTGCGGTCCAATAGAACGCCAGCTTCGAGCGCCTGAAACAGCGCCTCTTGGGTGGCTTTATCTTGGGCAATATCCAGCCCCAGACCGCCATTTTTAGACGCAAGAAATGCCCCCAACGTCCAGTCCTTGGCGTTGGCCTGGCTCCAAAACGCCCCACGGTATTGCAGTTCGGCAAGCGGCTGCAACTCACGCGGGCAACTTTCAATGGCACGCAGTTCAGCGCGACTCACATGAGGCAAATAAATGACAGGCACGCCTTCGAGCTGAGCGTCAGGCAGCAAACCTGCAAGCACACACTTGACCCAGACCGCAGGTCCACGGCGTTCGTCCGGGGCGTAAGTGCCCAACTCGCACAGGCTGGGAATCAGCTTCTTGAGCGTTGGCATAGCAGCCTGCCACTGGCCCTCTTTATCAGGCCAAAGCACCGCCGCAGCAGGTGTGGTGGTGTGTGAATTGCCTTTTGCTGCCGATTCCAGCGAACTTTTCAGTGACTGTGCAATGGTTAGGGCTGTACGCAACTGCTCACTGGACGACATCACGCACCCACTTTCTTCGTTCTGTTTGCACGACGCTCTTCACGATCAGCGTGCTGCAGCGCAGTCAGAGCAATGGCAACGCAGTAAGCCGGCAACCGTTGCTGGGCATCCGGCCGCAACACCTGCTGGGCCAACCGACGGGCGGCCTGCGCCGTCAACTTTTTCCCTCTGGGCTGCAAAGCGCCCTTGACCACCGCCGCACGGTCATTAACCAAGGCTGGATGGTTGAGATTCAAAACCCGAATGGTTGAAACGCCATCCGCAGTGCTGCCATGCAAGCCACCGCGCTCATCAAACTTGAAATGCGCCTGCGCGTTGGGTGACAAGGGTGACACAAAACCACCCGTATCGGGGTCAAAGTCAGCCTTTGCATGGGCTCCAAACTCGCATGCGACATGGGTTTGGCTGGGTGGGTAACAGGCCACCATGTTTTTGTATTCAATGTCCTCGCCCGACACTTTGCGGCATTGAGGCAAGAGGTGCTCAATGTGGCACGAAGCCCTTGTATCCAGACCGTCTGTTTGACATTGCTCAGCAGTTTTGAGCTGGCGCATGGTGTACGCGCATAAGTGCAACTGCTCAGCCAGCAAACTTTGGCGAACCGCCTCGCCCGGAAAGCCGCCTGCCCCGTACACCAAGTTTTGCGGCACAGCCGCGTTATCAGCCCGCCAACGAATCAGGTCTTGCGGCTGTGCGCCTTTGCTGATGCTTCTCATGCGTCGCCATCCTCCAGCCATTGCAGGCTATCGATGGAAGCTTGCAGTTCCAGCACCTGTGGAATATCGCCCACCGTTTGACGCAAGCACGAAAGCGCTGCTTGTGCGCCAGCGATATCGTCCTCGTCCAGCTGGACGCGGATAGTGTCGAGCTGAGACGCCACATCCACATTGCGAGCCTTGCCCTCCATCAACTCCTCCAGAACCTCGCCGCTGCTCAAACCCAGCGCACGCTCCGGGTTCCCGAGCACCTTGGCGTCGCGCATGAGCCAGACTTCAGACGCAGACAACTCCCCAATGATTTGCGGCGAATGGCTGGCGGCAATAAATTGAACCCTAGGAAAAGTCTTTTTCAGAACACCCGGCAAGCGTCGCTGCCACGCAGGGTGCAGGTGCATGTCAAGCTCATCAATCATGACGATGCCAGGGGTTTCAGACAGCACTGCGTCACCCAACTGCGGATTGAGCAAACACATGCGCCGTGCCATATCGGCGACCAAGGCAACTACACCACGTTGGCCGTCACTGAGTGTGTCAAAAGGCGTCGATTCAGCATTCTCCCAGTCCAGCACCAGACGGCGGTATTTGATGTCATAGCGCAAACCTTTGGCGCCGGGTACCGCCTCAACCACTGCTTGATTGACCAAGTCCAGTTCATCCAAGGGCAAGCCACTCAGCACAGGCCCCGAATCCGACACGGCCTCCAATCGCTCCAAGGACTTAGCCACCACCCAGGTCTCCAAGCCCGCCATATCCAAGGCGGCATTTTCCCAAGACGCGTAGCCATCCGACCTTGAATCCTGCTGGCGGACGGCCGTATCAGCACCAACACCCACCAACGTCCATTGACGTTCAGCCGTGTAAAAAGCCACGATCGGCAGCGCCCCTGCTCCGCCTTGAGAAATGCTCGCAGAGATCTCGGTCAAGGCTGCAAAGGCGGTGTGCTCCCATTTGTTTTGATTGTTCCCTGGACCTGACTGCTCCATCCACCAACTGCGCACTTCACCGCTGAGCGTCCCTGTCACTTCCAGACGCACCGGATAGCAGCGTTCGTAGCGCACGCGCCCTTTCAACTCCACCAAAGCCAGACGGGCGTTGACTTCTTGGTCATGCAGCCAAACCATTTTTTTTCCCAGACCATTAAGGGGTGTGGCCAAACTGGCCGCAACGGCTTTCAGCAGCGATGACTTGCCACTGCCATTGATGCCCACAAAAAGATTGAATCCGGGCGAAAAGTCAAACGTTGCCTGCTCAAAACACCGAAAGTTCTGAACCCTTAGCTGCTTGATATTCATGGTTTGACTCCAAGACTGGACACAAGGCTACGCGCAGCCATTTTCTCAGCCAACGTCAAATGGTGGTCGTTGATCCGGTCGCCCTCAAACTTGTGGAACCACGGCGCACTCTCCACATCTTTGCCCCGGTCTTTGTCCCAGGTGATGTTGAGCTTGGGCTTTTTGTTGTGGCGCAGGACTTCGGCGGTCATGAAGGGGCGGATGTTCATGCGCACGCCGTCGTTCAGGTCTGGGTTCCAGCCGATGGGTTGTTCGGCCAAGGGCTTCCAGCGAACGAAGATGTCGTAGGGCTTTTCTCCCTCCAAGATCAGCTCCAAACGGCGCTTGAGGTCGAGTGCCGCTGCCAGTCGAGTTGGGGCTCCGTCCACGCCATCGCGCACGCCGCCTTCTTGTTGGCGAATCCAGTCACCTAAGTAGGTGTGGATCAGGCGCTCCAGGTTTTTGGTGTCGAGCTTGTGGTAGTTGACCAGCGCGGCAAAGCCGTCTTTCAGGCCGTCCCACACATGCCAGATGAAGGGCCGGTGGTGGAAGCGTTTGGCGTGCTGCTCGAAGAACTTTTCGCGCAACCAGGTGTCCAACCCCTTGCCGTCCCAGTCGGCGTCAGTCAGCAGCTTATCGAGAACTGCAGGCTTCCAGCAGCCGGGCTGCACTGTTTCCCAGGCCGCAATCAAAAGTTTGAGTAGTCGGTCATGCGCTGCAGGCTCGCCACGCACCGAGGGCAAGCAGACAATGCCGTCGTCGTCGGTGTGGTCGGCCAATTTGGCGCAATAGGCTATCCACGAACGGGCTTCGTCGGACAACTCCATGGTCGCATCGGTTTCTGCGGGCCAGCGATAACCGGCGAGGCGAGCGACTGCAACTTGAAGTGGATCGGTTGCGGGTTGTGGATGGCCGTGGAACAGCCATTGAGTCGGATTGTCGGTATATGGCTTGGGCAACCCTTTATGGAAGCGTTCGTCAGCTGCTAGCTGCCAACGTTTCAAATCAAACGGAATTTTGACTAAGGTACCGCAAGTAACGTACAACTTTTGATCAATCTTACGAACTTCCTGATTGAAATAAATGCTATTACAAAACATCCAAATTGCGGGGAGATGGCTCGGATCCTTGGGTGAAATTACTGCAACTCCGTTTCTAAACAAGCCACCACCGTAAAGGCCTGCTGGTAGATGAGACATCAAACTTACAGCGACACCTCGCTTACCCCATGCTGGTCGACCCTGTACCCTTGCTGCAGGATTTTCTTTATGCATCCGCCCTTCATTAGGCCAATAAATGATGTCATCGAGTCCTGAATAGGGATCTGTACCTGATACTGAATTTTGCAGCGTCTGCCACTCCAAACCTATTTGAACTACCTCCCAAAAGGATCTTCTAAATGCCTCCCAATCGCCAACATGAAGCCCTATATAGGCAGACGCAAACTTCTCAAGTAACTCCAGATGTGATAATTTTTCCAAATTAACTCGGGCATCTGGTTTTTTCAATTGGTCGTTTTGACCAACCTCTACGATGTCTATGTCACTTAAATATTTGGCTTTTTCATTAGGCTCTTTGAATTGACTAACATCTAAACCACGTAGCTGAAAATCATCCAAAACTGAAGTTCTGGTTTGAGTCAGCAACACGGCTTGAACTACTTCTCCGCTGATTGTCTCGAATGCACCTGGTCCCAGCCATGCCAACATATTCCATTGCACGCGTTTGAGCAAAGATTCCCGCTGCTTCTTGTAACTACCCAAAAACAACCAATTCTGGGGCATCACAATTTGCACAACGCCTACACCATTTTCTTGACTCAACTCCAAACACCGCTCCAAAAATACATTGGCCAAATCATTCTTGGCATCTGCGTAATGCGTTTCGCAGTATTCCTTCAGCGTATCGTTTTGCTTGCCTCGCGCCAAGTAAGGCACGTTAGTGATGACCAAGTTGTATCGGTCATCCAATAGACGTGCAGCATCCAGCAAGCCCAGTGCCGTCAATGCGTTGTTCCAGGTGGCAGAACCATCCTCTAACAAATCAGACTGCTGTTCAGCCTTGAGTGCCTGCTGCAGCAAGCTGGACAACAGTTTGTAATCGGCCGTGAACAGATCGCCACTTGACTTGCCTGTATCGAGCAAACTTCCCAATATGGGCGCTTGCGTGAACGCTTTGTGTAGTTGCCGCAAACCATTCTTCAGTTCATCTGCGTTTTCAACATGCTCAGGGACTAGCGCCGTCCAGTCAGCAGACTTGGCTCCCACCTTCAAGCCGCAGCAAGCGATGTTTGGCGCTGGCATGTCTGCTCGCACGCCAAGCGAGTCTCCGCTTTCATCTGGGTAGCGCCAGGCCGCCAAGGCCAAGGCAAACACTGCAATCTCCACGCAACGTGCATCCAGCTCCAGGCCGTGCAGGTTGTCTTGCAGCACCAGGTCCACCGCGTCCATGGCGGTCAGGCCTTCGGCCGCCATGCGCATGGGCACCAGTAACAAGAAGGCCGCTACCAAGAAGTGCCCCGAACCACAGCAAGGGTCCAGCAGCTTGAATTTCTCTAGGGTGTCGGGCCAGCCTTCAAACTTACCTGCAGCAGGAGTGCCGTCGTCCAAGGTGCGCAAATAGGTCAAAGGCACGGGGCAAGTTTTGCCGTGGTGACGCGTGCTCCACCAAGCACCCAGCGAGTTGTGCAACAAGAAGTCCACCATGTAGGGCTCGGTGAAGAGCTGGGTGACGGCGGGCAGCTCGTCTGCGCCGATCTTGACCTCAGAGGCGTTGACTTCGTCTTTGCGCTTGGCTTGCCAGAACTGGTACACCCAGCCCAGGCTGTCGCTGGCTTTGAAGACTTCTTCTGGCAAGGCGGCAAGCAGCGTTTCGAGTTTGCGCTGGTGTTCGATGGCAAAGGCCATGTCAAACACGGGGTGCTGCGGCTTGAAGACTTGCGGCAGCATGCGAGCGGCCAATTTGCCCGCCAAGTCCCAGCCACTTTTGGCACCCAGGTTGGTGGCTGGATCTTGCGCCATTTCTTCGCACTCGGCCAAAGTAACTGGTGCACCAGGCTCCCACAGCAGCAAACCGTTTTCTGCCAAGAAGCGGGCAAACAGCATGCGGTGCCAGTGCTCGTAAGCCGTTTCCCACACCAGGTGGCGAATGCTTTGGCTGTCGTCTGCGGCTTTGATATCGCCCAAGGCTCGGCCGTGCGCACGCAAGCGACGGCGCAGGGCTTTTTGTGGGTCAGTCAAATAGTCAGGGGCTTTGCCCTCGCCCACTGCCAGTTGTACCAAGGCTGCCGTCGCAGCAATCTCGGCCACATCACGGGCGGCTTTGACGGTGTTTTCTAGCTGCGTGCGCAGGGGTTTGGGCAGGGGGTGCTGTGCGGCCATCATTCGATTGGTCTTCAAAAAAGTGGGCGATCAAAGTCGGTGAGGACTGAGCGCTTAAAAAGCATGGGGGAGATGGATATCAGCCTGCACAAGCAGGCATTAAACGCGCCGCAGTGACCACGCGGGAAAGGTGGTGGCCCAGCGCTGTGGATTGAGAACGGCACAACCCACGCCAAGCTCGCGCTGCCAGCGCGGTCCAGCCATGCCAATGGGCAGGGTTTGGCGCAGCTCTTTGTTCAATACACCCAAGAGGCCGTTGTCCAGCGTCAGCAGGCACAGGTAGCGCACGGGTTTGTCGGGCGCACCCGCTGGGCGCTCAGCCCAGCGGTACAGCCAGGTGTCGCGAAATTTGTGCACCAGCACATTCATGAGGTGGTTGACCGACTGGCGACGTTGTGTTTTTTCCCCATCAGATGTAGCGGCCTTGAAGTTGTAATCGTCTGGCGCGTGAAAGTCTTTGATCTCGATGAAGAGCGTGTCGTTGGGCATCTCGACCACCAGGTCCACCGCTTTCATGGCGTGTGAGAGGCCATGAAAACGCGGGGCGGTCTTGGCCTGCTCGTCAAAGACATACGCATCGAGTGCGCCCGGAAAGTCAAACTCGAACCCGTCGGCTTGAATTCTCATTGGCCCAACTCCCCCATTTGTTGGCGGATTTCGCGGTCGGCCAGTGCGCCCAGGGTGTCGTCAATGGCGTTTGGCTGCAAATCATCGTAGCGGGCAAAAGAAGACACCTGCACATTTT
Organism: Limnohabitans sp. 2KL-1; assembly: GCF_003063435.1. GTDB lineage: Bacteria > Pseudomonadota > Gammaproteobacteria > Burkholderiales > Burkholderiaceae_C > Limnohabitans_A. Next base: position 223,121 of record NZ_NESL01000002.1, read on the forward strand.
TGTCGGCATCACGGAAAAGGCTGTGGTACTGGACTTTGTCTTGCGGCTTGACTTGCAGGTCAAATTCTTTCAGCAGGTTGTAGTTGTGCGTGGTGATGAACACCTGCACCCCAAGGCGTTGCAGCTCAATGAGGATCTCGACCACGGTGCGCATGAGCCTGGGGTTGAGGTTGGCCTCGGGCTCGTCCCAAAGCAAGACGCTGCCGTCGAGCAGCGTGCCGTTTTGGATCAAGATCCACAAGAGGCCGAGCTTGCGGATGCCTTCGGCCAGCAGCGTGAATTCGAGTTCGCCTTGGGGGCTTTTGAGGAAAAACTCTTCGTTGCGCGAGACGACTTTGCCCTCCATGGACTGCTGCAAGATGTCGAGCAAGCGCTTGCGGTCTTTGTCGGTAGGGCCTTTGAGGGTGCCCAAAAAGGCGCGGTCGATGATGTCGGCGTACACCTCTTCAAAGTGGATGTGGCGCAGGCTGTACAGCGAACGGAAACCCGGTGCATTGGCCATCATGTCTTTGACGGGGATGTACACCGAGGTCAGGGGGTGCTCTTGCCATTGCTTAAAGGCTCCCGATATGGTGGCCTTCGAGGGTTCTTTGGTGTGGTTGGACATGGACAAGCGCAAGGCAATGGTTTTGGCCTGATCCTCCACTTGCACCTTGCGTGCGACCTCAACGCTGCCAGTGCTGCTGTTTTTGCGCCGCTTGACCAATCGGCCAATTTGCTCACCCGATGGCAAAAACACGCGGTTGATTTTTTCTGCGAACGACTTTTGGCTGGTGCTCACGTCGCATGCTGCGTAGATCAGTTTGAGCAGATGGGTTTTGCCACAGCCGTTTTCACCAATGAAGATGTTGAGGCCAGGTGAAAAGCTCAAGCTGAGTTTTTCAAACGCGGTGAAGCGCTCCAATTTGATGTGATCTAGCATGTCGCATCCTTAGCCGCTGGGCAGCGACTCAAAAAAAGAAACCCGCCCTGGGAGCACTGTGCGGTCGCCAAAGCGAAGGCCTGAAGTGTGGCGGGTGTTGTTGGTGTCATTTTCTCACACGGTCAAAAGGACGGTCCTGAGGGTTTTCACAGGGAAATCGGGTGGCCTTGGCCCAGCTTGTCACGCAAAAGATTCTCCACTTCGAGCAGCCAAGCCTTGAGTTCGGCTTCGTCGTTGAGGGTGCGCTTGGGCAGAGAAACTTGAACCACATTGGGCTTGAGCAGTTGCACAGCAGCATGGCGGGCCGCCTCGAAGCGGCTGGGCAGTGCCTGGGTTTTTGAGACCCAGTGGTCTAGGTCGCAGTCGTCCAGGGCGTCTTGCAACTGCTCTGGGGTGCTCAGCTGTACGGTATCGGGGGGGCTCAGGTGGTGCTTGGCGGTAAGGTCCTGGCGCTGGGCATCGGTGAGCTTGTTCCACTCGGCATCGGCAAACAGTTGGCTTTGTTGCTGGGCATAGGCCTGGCCGAAGGCGTCGAGCTTGGCATTCAGGGCCTGGCGCAGCAGGTCCACGGTTTTGTCGAGCAGGGGGCGCACCGCGTCCGGGTCTGCCAAGAGGCTGCGCTGGGTTTCGATGGCGTCCAACTCAGCCTTGAGATTGGCATAAGGCCCCAATATTTGGGCGTGGCGCAGCAGTTCTTTGAGCTGGCTCCAAACAGGCAAGCGCTTGGCAATGGCTTCGGCGGTTTGGGTCCAGTCTTTGGACAGCGAGAGCAGTTCGTCGTAACGGTTGAACAGCTCCAGCAGTTGGGCGTTGCCCGATTGGGCCTCTACAGCCTCAATGGCGGTGAGCTTGGGCGACTCGGGTGCAGGGGCCTGGCCACCGGCTTTGAGGGCTTGGTCACGCAACTTGGCCAGCAGCGCAGGCACTTTGGTCAGCTCTTCTTTGGGCTGGCAGGGCACGCCCACTTGGCTGAACAATTGCCTGATTTTGATGAGTTGTGGCGGCGTGATGGTGATGGATTCGCGCTGGAAGGTGGCCTGGGTCAGCCGGGCACGGTCCAGGCTTTTCACGTCCACGGCTTTGCTGGCGGCGTCTGTGGCCTTGATGTGGCCTGTGGCCAGCAAGGCGTAAAGCGCACCGTCGATGGCGTCGCGGGGCCAGCCGTAGGGCGGGCTTTCAAATTGGTCGCGAATGTCTGCGCCTTTTTTGCTCAGGCCGATGAAGGCCAGCAGCTTTTGGCTCACGGGGTGTTTGTCGGCTTCTTGCGTGTGGCCCACGGCTTTCATGGCTTCAAGGTTGCCTTTGCGGGCTTCGTCCAGCACTTTGCTCCACTGGTCGTGGTCGGCCGCATCAAACTGGTTGAACAGCCGAATAACCGATGACTTGGCGGCACGGTTGATGCGGTCGGTCAGGTCTTGGCCGTCGGTGGCCTCTTGGCCCCCGGCCATGAACAGGCGCACTCCGGCAAAAAGTTTGTCGATCAGGTCGGCCAGTTCTTTTTCGGCATTGCGCTGGCGGCTTTCCATGGAGCGCTGGGCATCGCGGCCTTCTTCGGTGGACGGGCTGCCCTTCTTTTGCAAAGTGTTGCGGGCGGCTTCCAGGGCAACGATGGCGTTGGACAAGTCGGTTTTGTTTTGCGCAGGCAAAAAGGCAAACAAGGTGGGGTTGTCGGCCCCTTTGGCTTTAGCCTCGGCGATCACCGAGCGCTCTTCGGTTTGCCAGCCGTCTTGCACCCAGAGGTACAGGTTCTTGTCGTGGTCGCGGGCCAGCGTGTCGTCGTACCAGGGGGTTAGCTTGCGTTCAACGTTGTCTTTGCCCTGCACAACGCGAACTTTTCTTAAGACTTCGCCATAGCGGGTCTTTAAAAGTTCGGCGCGTTTTTGCTCGATGCGCTGGGGCGAGGACTTGAAGTCGGCCTCTTGGGCTCGGTACTCGTCGTACCAGGCGCTGGATTCGCGAGTTTGCAGGCGGTATTCGGTGCCCGAGCCACCCGCCAAAGCCATGACCAGGCGGTCTTTGTTTTGCAACTGGTCCAGCAAGGTGGGCAAGGCTTTGCGCAGCTCGGACGAACCGGCAGACAAATCGGTCACCAACAGATCGGCCAAAACGTCTTCTGTGGCTTTGAGGCCCAGATCGACAGCGGCATCAGCCGGCAGCTTGTTGATGAGGTAGATGAGCTTGAGCAGCTTGGCCTTGAGTTGACCATCGGAATCGCTTGCTGCGAATTTTTGGACATTCTCGTAAACCTCTTTAGGCAGCTGGGCGGTGGACACCAAGTTGGGGGCAATTTGGTCGTACAAAAAGTCGCCAGGCACCACATGACCCAAGGGCTCGTTGGCCGTGGCCAACACAGCCTCGTGCACCACGCGCAACTGGCTGCGCAACTGCGACACGGTGCCCGTGGTGTCGATCGTGCGCAAAACGCGCTCCCAAAAGCGTCGGCGCACGGGCAGCAAGGGGTAGTCAGACGTCATCAAGGATTCGTCTTCGGTCACATGTTCCAGCTTGGTGCCGCGCAGGTGGCGTGAGATTTCACCCAGGTTGGCCCGCCAAATGCCTTCGATTTGGGGCTGTGCGGAGGGTTTTTTGGCCAAGATGATTTGGCGGGTGACGTTCTCCACATCCCAGTCACCCAGCATGATTTGCACGGGGAAGCGCCCCATGAGTCGTTGCAAGTTGGGCATGCCAGATAGGGCCGACTGACCGGTTCCTACAAAGAGCAACTGACCATTGAATTTTTTGGACAGGGTTTCTGTGACCTCTTGGATCTGGAATGCTTTTTCGGCGTCGGTGCCAATGTATTGCTGCACTTCGTCCAGAACCACCAAGGTCAAGGGGAACTTGCCATTGTTGGACAGCGTGGCCTCGATGGCGGCGACCATTTGCTCGCTGGTGACATCGGTGACCTGCGGAAATTGCGCCTTCAAAACCTGGCGAACCTCAGCCTCTGACGCACCCAGCCCTGGCTGCACTTGCAACAAGGCCTTAGCCAGCGTACTAGACACGTACATGTGGGGCAGCTCTTGCTGCAGGGTTTTGCCTGCAGCTTTCAACTCGGCGTCTAGTTTTTCAACCAGCCCTTCTTGTTTCAACCACAGCACAAACTGGGCTTGGTTGTATTGCTCAGGCAGGCCTTTGGATTTGAAGATGATGCTGAGCAGGGCCAACCGTACTTTGTCGCCTACGCCCGCACCCAGCTTGCCTGCGGCTGCATGTAAACCACCATGGCGCTTGCCTTGCGTTGAGAGTTCCTTCAAATGGGCCACCACGCCCTCGGGCAACTTAGCCAGGCTTCTAGCTGCAGCGCCATCGCTGAACGTGTAGTCGGTCCAGAGGGTGCGCAGCATTTTGGCCAGGTGAGATTTGCCGCTGCCGTAAAAACCAGACACCCAGACGCCTGGTTGCTCGGTTTTGGAGTTCAAGTTCATCAAGAACTTGTCAAGGATGGTCTCCAACCCTTTTTCGTATTGACCATCGCACACGAATGTTTCGAGCTCGTAGCGCAAGATGGATTGGGCAGCTTCGGAATGGTCCTCTGACACCTCGGCCACACCGTTGTTGACCAGGCGGTTGTCTTGCGGTGCCTTGTTGTATATGTCCCTGTTGATCATTTCTTCTCTTTTGATTTGTCAGTTGGTTTCAGTGGCGGTCAGTGGGATGGCCAAATAGTTCCAGCCATCTCGTGCGTCCAGCAATCGGTAGGTGTGGTTTTCGGGATGGTGCTCACCTGGGAAGAACACAAGCAAACGACCTTTGATCACGTCTTTGATGCCTTCAACCACCGTGGAAACACGGGCCAGGCCGAACAAGCTGCCGACGCCCAGAAGGGCCACGACGGTGTTGTTGTCAGAGTCTTCATGAATTTGGCTCTTCAACTGCTCAATCAGATGATTGACGAATTGGGTCAACTCACCCGTTTGGTAACCGTCCAAGTCCTCGGGTGACTCGAAATAAGCATCTTTGTATTCTTGCTTGGCCATCCATTCGGGGAAAGCGTTGGTCAAGTCGATCAAGAGCCATTTCTTTTGGGCTTGCTGCGTGGTCAGCTGGAATTCGTCCACATTGGCTCGCAATCTGAGCTCGTCTGTTTTGTCATAGACCGCAAAGATGACGCGCTGGATGCCCGCAATGCCTTCTTGCCATGGCACGCCCAGGTGCTGTTTGTAGGCCGCAGCCAGTTTGCCGACTTTAGAGCTCATGGGTTAGTTCCTGGCGAATGTGTTCTTCAGCAGTGGTCAGGCCGTCAGGAAAGCGCACCTCTTTGACGCCGCCGGCATTGAGAAAGACGATCAGCCCCCGGTGGTAAGCGGCATTGGCCAGGGTTTCCAGGTCTTGCTCGGACCCGGGCAGCAGGCTGCACCAGCTGGAGGTGAACAGGCGCTGACCAGACATGCCCTGCAAGTGGCCCATGAACAAACACATGGCCACGTTGGCTGGAGTGATGACCGGCTGCGTGCGGGTTTTGCGATTGCGCCCAGACAAATAGCCCGCAAAGGTCCAGGTGCCGTTGACGTTTTGCGCAAACGACTTCAACGAAGCCGGGCTGAAACGGTCTGGGTGAGACTGGGATAGCAGTACCTCCAAGTCTTCGCGGCTAACGTGCTGGCCCTCGTGTTTTGACAAGATGAAGTCTTGTGTGCCTGCCAGCAAAGGATCGCGGGCAATGGCTAATGTCAAAGCCAAAACCGGCTGTGCTTGGCTGTCTGCAGCCCAAAGGCGGCGAAACATGCGAAAAAGAGGCAACTGGGGGTCCAAGCCATACAAAGTCACCAGATGCCGGTAGGCCAACTCCCTGGCTTTTTTGGTAGGTTTACCCAGGACGTTCAATTCCTTGACTTGGTAGGCGTAATCGCTCTCTGGCGCTTCTTGGGGCACAGCCGCCAGCAAGACCTGCAGATCGTCCAGCATCATGGTGCGGGCGGCGTGCGGGCCATTGGTCCCGAACCGAAATCCGAGTTTTGTGAGCAAATCTTGGCTACGTTCAGACATTGGGCGAGTGTTTGAGGAAAAATACAGAAAATTGCTTCTTAGCTTAACTGAGGAACAGCCAGTTTTGGGCCTCCAGTCAGTCGGGATATGTTGACTTTGAAGGTCAGGTAATGAATGACCAATTGAGAGTCCAGCAAAAGTCGCATGCCTTTCAACTTGTGTTTTTGCAACCATTTCAACAAACCATAGTCCACATTTCCAATGGCGACACGCCCACAGCCCCTTTTTGTTGGGCCTGCAGGAGCAACTCACGGTCTTCGGTCACGAGCAAAAGTGTGGTGTGGCTGCCTCGATAGACCTCAGACTGCAAACTTTCGAGAATCCGACCATCGGCTCGGTCTGAGCCCTTTCCCCCAGAAAACCACACCCTGAGGTTGTCGGTTTCGCTCCAATGTTGGTCGTCAGGGCCATCAAACCAGATGTCCGCTTGCAAAAGCGGGTGGCTCGCAGTCAAATTCTTGATGCAATCAATCAGCAAAGCTCTGGCTTTGGCGTTTGGGCCCTGCCCTTCCCGGAAATAGTCGCCGCCAATAATGGGCTTGAGCTTGGGCAAAAGGTTATGCCCGTCAATCAGCAGCCGACATGGTCGGGCATTGAGCAGACAGTCTTCAAGGAGCTGACTGGCGGTAATGGGGGGTGCCAAGTCTTTTGGGTCCGGATGATGCATGGCATAAATGGCCATGATCTGTCGATTGATGAGCGCATAAGCTTGTTGGCACAGGCCTATGCTCCAGCCCTCAGTCAGCATGGTGCGTTCCATCGCTTTTTTATGGGCTTGCAAGGCATCCATGTCATGCAGGGTTTGGAGCGTCTGAGCCAATTCCCGCAACTGGGGTGTTTGCGGCTGGAGGCTGGTTTGGTTCAGTCGCGCTTCGGTCGCTTCAATGTGGGCCGCCAATGCCCGGATTTCGTCCAAAAGCTGGGGTAAAGGACGAAGAGATTCTTGCTGGGCCGTTTTGAGCGCCGCCAGCAAGTGACGCGCTTGGGCAAGTTCTTCGGCCACCTGAGTGCGAATACCGTAGCGTTTGTCTTGCTGAGCCTGCCGGGCAAGCAATTGCTGTGCACTGTTCAGTCGACTGCTGCTGTTGGATGACCAATTGGCCAAGCTTTCGCAGGATTCAAGCCAAGGTGCAAGACGATTTTTGAGCCCATCGGCTATGCCTTGTGCCACCCGCTGGTTGAGCTGTGATTGCATGGCGACTAAATCAGAGCTGCGTTCACTGGCCAATCGGGTTTGGCCCGAAAGGTCAGCGCTGAGTTTGTTGACCTGGCTTTGGAGCTTGTCTCGCTCCGTTGCCAATAAATTTCGCTCTTTTTGGAGTTGGCGATATAGGGTGCTGGAAACGATGTCACGCTCTTGCTGTTCTTTGGTCAAGATAGGCGCTGCGGCTACCGTAACTGTGCGGGGCGCAGGGGCTTCGTAGGGAACACCCTCAAGAATCGGGCGCAAAGTTTCCAGCAGCGGCTTGAAGCGGTTCTTGAATAACTCCTCCTCTTTGGTCTTGGTGGCAACTCTGGCTTTCGGCGGCTTTGGCATTTCAGCCAGGGCCAGCTCGCGCACACTTTCACGCGCGTCCAGCAGCATGGCCGCCAATATGGGCAAGCGACCAAAATGATCGAGCAGTGAGGCGAGGCCAAGCTTGATGGTCTTTTCGCTGAGAACGTCTATCAAAGACTCCGACAACGTCGCGGACCGAAGAATATCCAAAACGGGAGGCGGTGGTGATTTGAGCTGCAACTTGGCCGTCACCCGTTGCCGAAGCTGTTCGACGTTGGGTTTGTCTTGCTTGAGCCCGTTGAGCAGTTCAGGCATTTTGCGAGCTGACATGATCAAGAGCCCATCAGGCATGGCATCTACTGCGTTTTTGTAAAACGTCAGCATTTCATCGTCCAGCGTGTGGTCGTCAACGATCATGTCGGATAGCTTTCACTCTAAAAATGTCAATTTTGGACAGAATTCAATTGTCGTCTTGATAGGCGGCATCCAATGCATTCAGCAATTCCGGCTGGATTGGCTGTCCGGACAATCTCAATCTCCATGAGTTGACCGCCAATACCCCTTTTTAGAGTAAATCCCTTCCTCAGTCGCCCTGGCATCCCAAAAGTAGCCCTCGGGTACGAAGTCAAGCCAAGGCCCGGGTTTTACCTTCAGTCGGTCAAAGTCGTTGGCTTTCAGGGCTCGCTGCGCCTGGTGTACATCTTCAAACTGCAATGCATCGACAACGGCACTGCGGTTGCTGAAGTCGGCCCCCTTGTAAGTACTTGGGCGCAGCGTCATGCCCTTGTCGTGAAAGAAGTACACCGTAGCTTCTCCGTTGGCCTGGGGCTCGATCAAGGCCCAGTTGTGCGACATCATTCCCAGCACTTTGACCCACCAATCTCTGTTGCTGACGTGAAACAGGGGTGGGTCCAATGAGTCCTCATCCAGCAGTTGCGGCACTTCGGGTGGGTAACGGCGGGCTTGCCATGCCCAGGCGAATTCAATGTCGCCGTCATCCCGGTTGGGCGCGAAGATGAAGGGTTGGTCATCTTGCCGTTCGATTGCCTGCATCATTTGCTCGGCTTGGGCTTCAGCCTCGTCGCTGAAATCGTGGTCCAAAACGGCGGCGGCGGCTTCGAATTGCCCCAGTTCACGCAGCATTTCGGCCTTGATGAGGATGCCGTCATCCTCTTCTGTATCCCTCCGCATCAAAAGCGACTGAAGATTTTGCGCTTCTGCAGCCGAAAGATGTCGAGGTGAGTCCATCCGCTCGTTGTTGACACGGTGCCAGGCATAAAGACGCAAATGCTCTTCGTTCTCCGCCATTTTCTGGCTCTGGACATAGTCCAAACATTGCGTCAGCGTTGCCAGCTCGTAGCGGGGGACATCCTTGTATTGCTGCGCCAAGGCTTCTTGGGCCTTTTTGCTGGCCACTTCTTCTGGCGTCGGCTCTCCCAGAAAGCCCCAACCTGGAAAGTAGTTCCTGAACTCAATGGCGTGCTTTGCACCCAGCATGCAAAACAGGGCTTGGCAGTGGGGGCAGACGACCAAAGGCGGCATCTGCGGCAACATGCGGGCCTTCATCTGGCCGTCAGAGCGGTATTGCGCGCCGAGGGTATTGCCCGAAGCCAGCGTCCTGCGCGAAAACAAGCCGTCGCATGAACCGCAGCGGTAAAGACGAATGGGGCCTGGGAGCATGCCGAATCCTTTGATGACTTATAGATCTTAAGCATCTGGGGGCTCTTGCCATGAGCCTTATGACCTGTTCATGAATACAGTCATGCGAGAGTGCTGCTTATTCCACCTGAACAGCTTCTTTCTGCTTTCAGTGCAGGGGCTTTGCGAGACCCATGCTTCGTTTGCCTGCGCGCCCGGCCACGTCAGCTCAGCGTTTTGAGGTTTGCGCAAATCAGCCCACTGCTCTGTAAAACCTCATCCCGCAAAACCCACGTTCGTGGAATCACACTCACTGGATAATTCAACAGCCCCACAGGCTCTCAACCTGAGCCTTGCCCACCGCACCATGCGATTGCGCCGGATGTGATGCGCGTAGCCCCCCGCGACATCGATGCGCTGGAGGTGCCTTGTGGCCCTGCAGCTTTGCTGGATGAAGAAATCAAACGGCTGATGCGGGCAGAAATCGCCAGCCAGAAGATCAACGAATTGAGGACAGAAGTGGCGTCACTTTTGGCACAAGCATGGACACTGTGAAAAAACGAATCCGGATCAAAAACGAAGACCGCCCATTGATCCACAAATACGCTGAAGTCTGGCTCCATGAGGCGGTGGAACTCATGCGCCCGAGTTTTACAGCCGCTGGTTACGAAATCCCGCCTGTGCACTTGTCCGTAGGGTTCAGCTCATCGGGTTATCGCGTCAACACCAAAAGGCTCACCATGGGGACGTGTTGCAGCCGCAGGATGGACAAAGATGGCATTAACCAGATCTTCATTTCGCCCATTTTGGATGAACCCATGGACGTACTTGTGACGCTTGCCCACGAGCTGGTGCACGCTATAGATGATTGCAAACATAGCCACGGTCCTGTATTTCAAAAAATATCCAAAGACCTGAAGCTCGCAGATTGCATGGCGGTCAACCTCTTCGACTTTCGCGATACGGTGAGGTCCTACCAGTCGATGCTGGACCAACTTGGACGTTACCCACGCGGTGGTTATCACAGACGTTATGGCTTTCCGAGTAACACCGCATTGGTAACCCATGAACAGCTGGCGGCGTAAGTCTTGCCTTGCGCCCTGCTTGGCCTTGGCGTCCTTGTGCGCCAATGCCATGCGCGCGCGCTGCGCTATCCCCTATGTCCAGGCCCAGGCATGGGCGGGAAGGCGGATTGAAGGAACTGTGGAACAAAGAATGGAGCGACACCCATGACTAGCATTGCCGGATACAACCTCAATGCAGCCCCTTGCTGTGGTGCCCATTTCAGAAGCTTGCAGTATCGGTCTATCAACTTCATGGCGGAGGAACACTGGACGGACGGCTACCGGCACAGGACATTGATGCCCAACGACCATGGCCTGCGCCGGTGCCAATGCGGCGCATTCTTTCTGATGAATGAACTGAAAGATCTGGGCGAAACCGAAGACACAGAGACGCCATTTGCTGACAAGGTCAAGCCCGAAGATTTGCCCCATGCGATTGACAAGGCCAGATCGCTGGCCATCGAGCATGCTGCCCGGCTCACGTATTGGCAGGAACTGAATCACCCCTACCGCGAGCTCTACCGCGCCCACCGTGCGGCCGAAGAAGCGGCCACCCAAGCTGCATGGCTTGCTCAAAATGCCGAACGCCGCAGCTGGTGGCAAAAGCTATTGCCCAAAAAAGCTGCGACCTATGTCCGGCCAGATGACAGCCCTTTCACCTACCCGCCCTTTGTGCTGAGTGATGCGCAACGTGACAACTTGCAGGCCCTGTTGCGCATGCATGAGCACGAAGAGCACCGACTGGATGGTGTGATTTGCGCTGAACTGCACCGCGAGCTGGGGCAGTTTGATCAAGCGAGTGAAGCCATAAAAGACCAGAAGCAAGATGGACCTAACCAATCCCGTCGTCTGATCGCAAATCTCATTCAGCAACGCGAAACTGCGCCTATGCGGTTCAAGATGTGAACTGCTCCAAAAAACGCAGCTCACAGCCATTTCCAAAAATGAGAGCCGCGACGGGGCCTTACTTGTTGTTCTTGGCTTGCTGCATGTCCGTGATGGTCTGCAGCAGCTGTGAATTCTGAGCGGTCGCGGCGTTCAGCTGCTCGGTGAGCTGGGTGGCGCGGTTCCTGATTTCGTCGGTACGAGCGTGGGCCACGGCCAACGATTGCTCACGCTCACGCAGCTGATCGCCCAAGCCCTTGACTGTCGACTGCGCCACCTCGAGTTGCTGGCGCAAATCCGTTGCTTCTTGCCGGGCTGCCTCCAGTTCGCTGCTGAGCTGGTCGGCCAGGTCTGCCGCTTCTTGGTGCTGGGCTTCAATCCCATGTCGATCTTTTTTCAACGCCTCGCGCCCGGCCGACAACTGCAGTGCCTGCGCCCAAAGCGCCGCGCCGAACTGCGCCAATAGCTCAGAGACGGCTTGAGGCAAAGCCTCGCGTACCGGGGTTTCCTTCGCGGCCTTCCGTGCGCGCCATTCGGTCATGGCTTCGCTGATCGTCATGATGCTGCCACCGCCTAAGGCTTTGCGCACTCTGACCCATGTGGGGTAGTGGCCAGCTGCATCGAGTTCGTCGGCGACTTCGAAAATACGGGCGGTGTTTGCAGCCATGACGCTACCCTTTGTGTATTTTTTAGTAGTAGAAACAATACTACAGCATGCAAAAAGAGATTTTTAAGGCTTGCACCGCTCTTGCTGCCCGCTAACGTGGGTAGCAAAAATCACCAGATCGGTCGAATACCATCTGCGTGATGTGCGCCCACTACGAATCCCCCCACGACAAAGCCCTGCTCAAAAAACACTTCGGCATTGACTTGCCCAGCGAGCTGGCCCGGCGCGATGTCTGGCCGGGCTACAAAAGCACCTTCATCCGCCGCCACCCCCAGGCCGATGTGGGTGATGACGCGGTGCCCGAACGTGAAGCGCTGCTCGGCAGCTTTGGCCTGATCCCGCATTGGTCCAAAGACGACAAGATCGCCCGCCACACTTACAACGCCCGCAGCGAAACGGTGGCGGAAAAGCCCAGCTTCCGCGATGCCTGGCGGCGTGCGCAGCACTGCATCATCCCAGTGCAATCGTTCTTTGAACCCGACTGGCGCAGCGGCAAAGCCGTGCCCACCCGCATCACGCTGACCAGCGGCGAACCCATGGGCCTGGCCGGGTTGTGGGCGCAGTGGCGTTCACCCGAAGGCGAGACAGTGCACAGCTTCACGATGCTGACGATCAACGCCGATGAACATCCATTCATGCGCAACTTTCACAAGCCGCAGGATGAGAAACGTTCGGTGGTGATCTTGCCGCCTGAGCGCTATGACGGGTGGCTGCAGGCGAGTGCGGGCGAGAGTGGGGCGTATTTGCAACCCTGGCTGGATCTCGTTGCCGCATGAATATCGAGGCCCTAGAATGCCCCTGCCGTGACGGCGAGCTGTGTCACCCGTCATGAATACCCGGCAGTGTCCATCGTCGTGCCGGGGGCTCATTTTTCGACATGCCCTTCATCCGCAAACTCATCCAAGACGCCAAAGCCGGACACTTCACCGCCGTGTATCTGGTGCTCGAATTGATCGCAGCCGGGATCACGGTCAGCGCTGCTGATCCCCTGACCTGCTACCGCTCAAGGCTCGTTATACTGTCCATTCATACAGTACCTTACCCCCCCCCATGCTCGCCCTCATCGACGGCAACAACTTCTACGTCTCCTGCGAACGCGTCTTCCAGCCTTGGCTGCAAGGCCGGCCGGTGGTTGTGCTGTCCAACAACGACGGCTGCGCCTTACTTCCAGCTGCGCGAGCTCGAGCGCGACGCCGGCCTGATCGCCCTGTCGGCCAACTTCGCCCTCTATGGCGACATGAGCGACCGCATGATGAGCCTGGCCGCAGGCCTGGGCCACAACCAAGAGGTCTACTCCATCGACGAAAGCTTTGTCGACCTGAGCGGCATCCGTGGCGACCTGGTGCGCCGCGCCCGCACCATCCGAAAACGCATCCACCAATGGATCGGCATCCCGACCTGCATCGGCATCGGCCCCACCAAAACCCTCGCCAAACTCGCCAACGCCATCGCCAAAAACGCCGAACGTAAACCCGGCAGCTACCCGGCCCACCATGCGCAAATCTGCCACCTGGGCGCGTGCACCCCCGAAGAACTGCAGGCCCTGCTGCAGGCCACCGAAGTGGGCGACGTGTGGGGCGTGGGCCGCAAGATCGGGGCTCAACTGCGCGAGAACGGCATCCACACCGCGCTGGATCTGCAACGCATGAGCCCGGCCGCCGCCAAAGCGGGCTGGTCGGTGGTGCTGGAAAAAACCGTGCGCGAACTGGGCGGCACGCCCTGCATCGAATTCGAAGACGAACCCCCGGCCAAACAACAAATCGCCTGCACCCGCAGCTTTGGCCACCCGGTGACCGAGCTGATCGAGCTGCAAGAAGCCATCACCGAATTCGCCTGCCGCGCCGCAGAAAAACTGCGCAAACAAGGCAGCCACACGGGCCAAATCATGGCCTTCATCCGGACCAGCCCCTTCCGGCAACAAGACCCGCAATACAGCCGCAGCGCAAGCATCCCCCTGCCCAGCCCCACCAGCGACAGCGCGCACATCACCCAGGCGGCCAACGCCATCGTCAAACGCCTGTACAAACCCGGCTTCAAATACGCCAAAGCAGGCGTGATGCTGATGGACCTGCAACCGGCCACCCGCGAACAACTGACACTGGACTTTGACGAAACCATGCCCGAAAACCGCGTGCGCCTGATGCTGGCCATGGACCAGCTGAACCAGCGCTATGGGCGTGGGACGCTGAAGCTGGCCAGCGCGGGGGCACCGAAGGCGATGAAGCTGTGGGCGATGCGCCAGGAACAGTTGTCGTCGGGGTTTACGACGGATTGGCGGGGGTTGGCGGTGGCGGGCAGGTGCGCCTGCAAGGTACCCGATGAGTGAAAAGTGCTGGATAAGGTGCCTCAAAAACTGGTTTTGAAGCCCCAAACAGACCGGCATTTCAAAATACGAAAATAAATCGTTGAAATGCGCCTCGGGGAAAGATGCTCTGACTGAACTGATGAGTATTTCAGCAGCCTGCTAGCCGAACAGCCGACTCAATGAGCTGTTGCCGCACCGCTGGAACTTGAATAAGAGATACGAGTCCACGATTATTTCGTGGACTCGTATCTCTTATTTACTGCATTTGTCTACGTCCAGATCGGATAACCGGAAGGATACTGACTGCTAACAACATACGGGAATTCGCATGAAGGCATGAGCGACAACTACCGAATAGCGCTAACAAGCGAAAACGCACCCTAAGGTGCGTGACAGTTCATCGTCGATAAAAGTCTTAATGGGGACGGCCTACATCGATTTTTTTGCGCCGCTGGATTTCCTCTGCCTTGGTGGGTCGTCCGCGTCGCTTGGGCAGTTCTGCGGACTTGGACTCGTACGTTTCATTTCTAGATTCGTGAGATAACTGATCGAGCCATGCTTCTACGTCAGACAGACGGTACCGGGCGATGGCTCCAATCTGGACGCAAGTTGGGAGCGCATGCGGCGTGCCGTAACTGCGGCGGTTGTAGATGGTTTGAGGTGAGATGCCTAAAAATTGAGCAAGTTCGGTGACAGTGAGCAAAGATTGCATGGTTACGCCAATTGGTTATTGCTAGCACATGCCAGCGTTAAGGTATAGCGTCAGCAGGTCGAGAAACCTTTCATGGGATTAAATTTTTTTGTACGATCGTTCCAAAAGCGGTTCATAATGAGTATGTGGTTGCGACAAATTTGCGACAATTGGTGTCGTAAATTGGGGTAAAAGGCGGTAAACACTGGTAAGCTAAGTTGTTGATTTGCATAGGATTTCCTTGAAAACCCTGTTAAATCAAGGGTCTCGGATTAGACTGTTAATCCGTAGGTCCCTGGTTCGAGCCCAGGTTGAGGAGCCAAAAACAGACAAGCCCTTGCAGCAATGCAAGGGCTTTTTCTTTGCCCCTCCTTTTACGCCCTTCGTGGCGGCGAATGCCATGTTGACTGGATGGGCTGTCCGGCAAATGACCCGGAACTCTGGGGTGTCATCGCTAGAATTTGCACGATGCACTTCTACGAACCCCACCTGGGCCACGGCCTCAAACACGATCCGTTCAATGCCATCGTCGGCCCCCGGCCCATTGGCTGGGTGTCCAGTTGCAGCGCCAGCGGGGTGTTGAACCTGGCGCCTTACAGCTTTTTCAACGCCTTCAACTACGTACCGCCGCTGATCGGTTTTTCCAGCATTGGGCGCAAGGACTCGCTCAACAACATCGAGGCCACTGGCGAGTTCGTCTGGAACCTGGTGACCCGCCCACTGGCCGAAGCCATGAACCGCAGTTGCGAGGCCGTGCCGCCCGAAGTGGACGAATTCGGCCTGGCAGGCCTGACCCCTGAAGCCTCGCGCATGGTCAACGTGCCCCGGGTCGCAGAAAGCCCGGTCAGCTTTGAATGCCGCTGCACCCAGATTTTGCAAATGCAGGACTTGCAAGGTGAAAAGCTCGACACCTGGATGGTGTTTGGCCAAGTGGTGGGCATCCACATCGACGAACGCCTGATCGTCAACGGCGTCTACGACACCGCCAACGCCGGGCATGTGCTGCGCGGTGGTGGCCCTGCCGATTACTTCAGCGTGGGCCCGGAGCAGCTTTTCAAAATCTACCGTCCGGCAAGCGGCGCACGCGATTTGCCCAAATGAGCCCAACCGGTTGAGCCCCACAGGCCCGGCCTGAGCATCGGCCGCAAACCAGACCACCCAGACCCGCAGCCCGGCTCCGGGGCTGCTGCAAAACGCTGCGTAAGCTGCGCCACATTGGGCACCTCGGTCGCAGGGTTAAATATGCCCAGCGGACAATGACACAGCCCAGTCCGGGCCTTGTTTCTGCCGAGGAGTTGCCATGCCGAATTCATGTCTGATCGTCGTTTGTGCGGTGACGCTGTTCTGGTCTTCGGCTTGGGCACAGCCGGACACACCCATGCCTGCACCGCCGCAAGCGCAGCAACGGCTGATGCAATCGGTGGTGGCCGTGCAAACCCAGACCGATGACGACGCCAGCAGCACACGCAGCCTGGGCAACCAAAGGCAGGGCTCGGGTGTGGTGATCGGTACTGACTTGGTTTTGACCGTGGGCTATTTGCTGATTGAAGCCCAGTCGGTGGATCTGATCGATCACCGGGGCCGAAAAATTCCGGGGCAAGTGCGCGCTGTAGACAACATCAACGGTTTGGGACTGATCCGATCGCTGGTGCCTTTGCGCCTGGAACCCGTCCCTTTGGGCGACTCGGACAAGCTCCAGGCACCAACCCGCTTGTGGACCTTGGGGCACAGCGAGTCGGCCCCCACGGCCTTGGAGTTGGTGTCCAGAAAACCATTTGCCGGCACCTGGGAATACCTGCTGGAATCGCCCTTGATGACCCTGCCCGCCGTGAACAACTGGAGCGGCTCGGGGCTGTTCGATGAGCAAGGTCAACTGATTGGCATCGGCTCTTTGCTGGTGCAAGATGTGTTTGGCGACAAGCTGCCTTTGCCGGGCAATTTGTTTGTCCCGGTGAATGTGCTCAAAACACCACTGCCCGATTTGTTGCGAACCGGCAAACGCGCCGGACCCGCTCCATCCTGGTTGGGCATCCACAGCCAAGCGCGGTCTGATGGCGGGCTGGTGATACTGCGTGTCGCGCCCAACAGCCCCGCGGAACAAGCGGGGATCGAGGTGGGCGACACCTTGCTGGCCCTGCAGGGACAGGCCATTGCGGACTTGGCTGATTTTTACCGGCGTTTGTGGCGCTTGGGACCAGCTGGCAGTTCAGTGGAATTGACGGTGCTGCGCGACAACCAGACGCGCGCGGTCAAGCTGGTCACCGGTGACCGCGCCCTGTCCTTGAAGCGTCCTCGAGGGGTTTGAATTCGAAGGGAATTGGTTGATACTTTGGCGATCAACACTCAGCCTCAGTACCATGGCCAAAGACTTCAGCACCCTCGAAGACAGCAACCGCTCGTCCAACCCCAGCATCCACGACGTGATGGCCGAATCCCGACGCCGCTTTCTCAAAAGTGGCGTCGCCGTTTCGCTGGCCTCTGTGCTGGCTCCTTTGGCCGGTTGTGCGGCCTTGGGCACGGCCCAGCCCAAACTGGGCTTCAAAGGCATTGCGGTCGGCATGGGCGACCGGCTGGTCGTGCCCGAAGGCTATGTGGCCACGCCGCTGGCCCCCTGGGGTGAGCCGGTGGGCATTGCAGGCAACATGCCTGCGTTCAAGATCGACGGCTCCAACACCGCCGACGAACAAGCCGTGCAAATGGGCATGCACCACGACGGCCTGGCCTACTTTGCCCTGGACGGTTCGCGCCGTGGCCTGATCGCCATCAACCACGAATACACCGACGACGGCTTGCTGCATGTGGGCGGCTTCAACGCCATGAATGCCGAGAAGGTGCGCAAATCGCAAAACGCGCACGGCCTGTCGGTGATCGAGGTCGAGCTGCAAAACCAGCAGTGGCAGATGGTGCGGCCCTCGCGCTACGCCCGCCGCCTGCCCATGAGCGCGCCTTTCAGCGTGGGCGGCCCGGCTGCAGGCCACCCCCTGATGCGCACCGCCGCCGACCCGCAAGGGCGCACCGTGCTGGGCACCCTCAACAACTGCGCCAGCAGCAAGACGCCCTGGGGCACCTATTTGTCGGGCGAAGAAAACTTTGCGTTTTACTTTGGCGGGGCCGATCAGCCCACGCCCGACCAAAGCCGCTGGGGGGCCCGCAAGGACGGGTTTTATGCCTGGGAAAAACACGATGCCCGCTTCAACCTGAAGCAAAACCCCAACGAATTCCACCGCTTTGGCTGGGTGGTCGAGCTTGACCCGATGGACCCCACCAGCACCCCCATCAAACGCACGGCCCTGGGCCGCGCCGCGCACGAAGGCGCCTGGGTGGGCGTGACCCGCGACGGCCGGGCCGTGGTGTATTCGGGCGAAGACGCCCGTTTTGAATACATCTACAAATTTGTCAGCCGCGACAAAATTGCACCCGCTGGCAACGGCCTCACGCAGGCGCAGGCCAACAGGGAACTGCTGGACCACGGCACCCTGTATGTGGCCCGCTTTGATGCCGATGGCCGGGGCCAGTGGTTGCCGCTGGTGCATGGCCAGGGGCCACTCACGGCGGCCAACGGCTTTGCCGACCAGGGCGAAGTCGTCATCAAGGCGCGCCAGGCCAGCGACCTGCTGGGCGGCACCAAGATGGACCGCCCCGAGTGGCTCACCATCGATCCGGCCAGCGGCTGGGTCTACTGCACCCTGACCAACAACAGCCAGCGCGGCGAGCCCGGCAAGCCGGGTGTGGACGCGGCCAACCCGCGCGCCAACAACGTCATGGGCCAGATCATCCGCTGGAAAGACGAAGGCGACTTTGACGGCCGCCGCTTCGAATGGAACCACCTGGTGCTGGCGGGCGACCCCGCCAATGAACGCGCCGAGGCCAAGGGCAACATCAACGGCGACATTTACGCCTGCCCTGACGGCATCACCTTCGACCAGCGCGGCGTGCTGTGGATTCAGACCGACGCCCACGCCACCCAGATGTACAAAGGCGAATTGGCCCGCGTGGGCAACAACCAGATGCTGGCCTGTGATCCGGTGTCCGGCGAAACCCGGCGCTTTCTGACCGGCCCCACCCACTGCGAAGTCACCGGCGTGGCCCTGACACCCGATGGCACCACCATGTTCGTGAGCATCCAGCACCCGGGCGAGACCCCCACGGACCGCAGCGACCCGGCCGATCCCGCCAAGTACTCCAACTGGCCCGATTACGCCGCCGGAGGGCGACCACGCTCATCCACCGTGGCCATCCGCAAGAAAGATGGCGGCGTGATCGGCACCTGATGGGGCTGCGGCCCATCGCCCTCAACCGCGGTCAAATGAGGCCAAGGCCAGGCACCGTCCAGGGCGCAGCGCAGCAAAGGTCTCTGCGCTGCGCACCACCACGACACCCCTGCGATGCCCCTCAACGGTCCAAATGCGGCGGATAACCGCCTGAGCACGTCACTTCAGCGGTCCCGATTTGTCCATTGCTGGATCAGCACCGGCAACATAAGCGCCACGCCCAGCAAACTGATTTTCAGA
Source organism: Limnohabitans sp. 2KL-1 (assembly GCF_003063435.1). Taxonomy (GTDB): domain Bacteria; phylum Pseudomonadota; class Gammaproteobacteria; order Burkholderiales; family Burkholderiaceae_C; genus Limnohabitans_A. The sequence goes on from NZ_NESL01000002.1 coordinate 242,291, forward strand.
CCCGGTGCGATCAGGCACAGGGCCCCCGCTGTGCACAGCACACGTTCCCAGCGCTTCATTTCGGTCAGCATGTACCCACTGAGCGCTGCGGCCAGCGCCACAATGCCCAGGATGCAGCCGGTGAAGGTGACCGCAAAATCACCCCAATTGAAGCCCTTGGCCACCAGCAGCAACGAGGGCGAAAACACAAACACAAAAGGCACCAGGGCTTTGGCCAGCCCAAGGCGGAAGGCCATGTTTCCGGTCTTGAACGGGTCACTGCCTGCCATGCCTGCGGCCGCATAAGCGGCCAGCGCCACCGGCGGCGTGATGTCGGCCAGCACGCCGTAATAAAACACAAAAAAGTGCGCCACCAAGGGCTCCACGCCCAGTTGCACCAGGGTCGGTGCGGCCACAGTGACCATGATGATGTAGTTGGCTGTGGTGGGAATGCCGCAGCCCATCAAAATGCAGACGATGCCGGTCATGAACAACGCGGCCAGCAGGGTCAAGGACTTGGCATCGGCCATGAAAGCGGGCAGCCAATCCATCATGAAGGCGGCAACGATCTGCGCCCAACCGGTGATGATGAAGCTGATTTTGAAGCCCACGCCAGTGAGCGTGACCACGCCGATCACGATGCCCACGGTGGCCGCTGCTGCGCCCACGGCCAGCGCGTACTTGGCACCGGTCTCAAACGCTTCGAGCAACACCGCATTGTCGATGCGGCCGATCACGCCCAGCCACTTTTGACCCGCCCAGATCAGGGCCACGCCCAACGCCAAAAAGCCCAGTTTGATGGTCTCGCCATCACCGCCCCAATCGACAAAAGCGATCAAGGCCAGCAGCACATGCAGCGCGATCAACAGCACCCAATTGACGCTGCGGTTACCGCGCACCGAGGTGCTCAGGCCCACGATCATGCAGGACGTGATGCCGGTGAACGCCGCCAGATACGGCGTGCGACCCGACACCAAAATGGTGATCAACAAAACCAGCGGAATCAAGGTGGGCCAACGCTGCTGAAAGGACTCGCGCAGCTTGGGCATTTCTTCTTCGGTCAGACCGCGCAAGCCGTAGCGCTTGGCCTCGAAGTGCACCTGCATGAACACGCCAAAGAAGTGCATGAACGCAGGCACCACCGCCGCAGCAACGATGGTCTGATACGACACGTTCAAAAATTCCACCATCAAGAAGGCGGCGGCACCCAACACGGGTGGCGTGATCTGCCCGCCCGTCGAAGAAGCGGCCTCGACCGCGCCTGCAAATTCACGGCGATAACCCACCCGGATCATGGCCGGAATGGTGAGCGAACCCACCGTGACCGCGTTGGCCACCGACGAACCGCTGAGCATGCCGAACATGGCCGAGCCGAACACACTGACCTTGGCAGGACCACCCGCGTAACGCCCGGCCACTGTGGACGCAATGTCCAGAAACAACTGACCCAGACCAATGCGCGTGGCCAATACACCAAACAGCACAAAGTGAAAAACATAGGTGGCCACCACACCGACGGCCACACCGTAAATGCCCTGACTGGTCAGGTACTGGTGGTTGATCATCTGGCTCCAGCTGGCACCTGCGTGCTTGAGCAAACCCGGAAAATAAGGCCCGGCCAGTGCATAGGCCGTGAAGCCCAGCGCAATCAAGGGCAAAGGCCAGCCCATGGAGCGGCGGGTGGCTTCGAGCAAGGTGATGAACAGGACGGAGCCCATGACCACGTCCATCGTGTCCGGGTTGCCCACCCTGAAGGCCAGATCGTCAAACACATACGGGATGTACATGACGCTGGCCGCGCAGGCCAAGCCCAGCAGCCAGTCCACCAAGGGCACGCCGCCAATGCTCAGGCGGCTTTTGGAAACGGTGGTGTCTGCGTCGGATTTGAACGCCGCGAACACCAGAAAAATCAAACCCAACACAAATGCCAGGTGAACACCACGGTGGGTGGTTTCGCGCAACAGACCAAAGCCCGCCGTGTAGTAATGGAAGCCCGACAAAATGACAAGCAGCCATTTCACAATCACCGACGCCGGGGGCAACGTGGGCCGAAAACGCATTTCGGGGTCGAACTTTTCTTCAAGTTCCTGCAGATCGCGCATGTCGCGCTCGCGGGCTTCGGTCATACCTGTCCTTGGAAAACACCGGGTGCTGCTGCGCCTGGTTCAAAACACCGGGTGCTGCTGCGCCCGGTTAAAAAACAGGGCGCTGCTGCGCCCTGTCTGAAAACACTTGGCTGTAAAAACAACGGACGCCGCAGCGCCCTGGAAAACCCGCGGACGCCAAAACATCCGCGGAAAACCGGTCACTTCAGCACACCAGCCTCTTTGTAGAACTTTTCAGCACCGGGGTGAAAAGGAATGCCCACACCCTTGACGGCGTTTTCCTTGGTGATGAACTTGCCTTTGGCATGGCCAGCCGCCAAAGCATCCTGAGCGGCTTTGCCGTAAAGCGCTTTGGTGATCTGGTAAACGGTCTCGGTGTCGGCCTTGGCACTGGTCACCCACTGGGCCCCCATCGCCATGGTCTGCACGGCGGGCACATCTTTGTAAGTGCCAGCAGGAATGGTGTCGACGGCCAGGTAGGGGTTGCTCTTGCGCAAGGCTTCGGCTTGTGGGCCCGCCAAAGGCACCAACTCGATGCCTGCACCGCTGGAAGCCAGCTCGGCGATCGCGCCGGCAGGAGCGCCGCCCACGAAGAAGAAGGCATCGAGTGCGCCGTCCTTGAGCTTGTCACCGGCCTGGTTGGGTTTGATGTACTCGGGCTTGATGTCGCTTTCTTTCACGCCATAAGCCGCCAGCACCGTGCGGGCATTGACCAGGGTGCCCGAGCCGGGTTCGTCCAGCGCCACGCGCTTGCCCTTGAGGTCGGCCACCGACTTGATGCCCGAGCCTTTTTTGACCACCAGGTGGATGCTTTCGGGGTACAAGTTGGCGATCATGCGCAGGTCGGCCACCTTGGGCTTGCCTTCGTAAACACCTGTGCCGGTATAGGCCCAGGTGGCCACGTCAGACTGCGAAAAGCCCGACTCCATGGCACCACCGGCCACGCCGTTGACGTTGGCCACCGAACCGTTGGTGGCTTGGGCTGTGGCCACGATCTTGCCGGGCTGGCTCACCGCGTTGGCGATCATGCCCCCCACCGGGTAATACGTGCCTGCGGTGCCGCCGGTGCCGATGCGGAAAAACTGCTGCGCCTGCACGGGGGCCACCAAGGCGGCAGCCAGACCCAAAACCCAAACCAGTTGACGACGTTTCATGAGATACCCTTTTGCGAATGAAGGACTGAACAGGAATAAAGAAACAAGAACCCGATGTGTAGCACATCTTGTGCCCATTTCTAGCCAGAAGGCGACAGCATCAGGGTAGACTCTGATATCGATCCCCCTGATGCTGCAGAAGGGGTGTCTTGTTGTGTAGCCAGAGGATTTGTCAATGCATGTGTGTGTCGTGGGCGCTGGGGTTGTGGGCCTGTCCACCGCCTACGCGCTGACCCAAAAAGGGCACCGCGTGACCGTCATTGACCCGGCCGCTCCCGGCTCGGGGGCCACGGGTGGCAACGGTGCCCAACTGAGTTATTCCTACGTGCAGCCCATGGCCGACCCCGGCATCTGGGCACAGCTGCCACAGCTGCTGCTCTCGCCCTCGTCGGCCCTCAAGGTACGCCCCCAGTGGGACCCGGCGCAATGGGCCTGGTTGCTGCGTTTTTTGAAAGCCTGCAACACCGCTCAATCGCACAGCACCACCGCCCAACTGCTGCGCCTGGCCGCGCAAAGCCGCACGGCCCTGGACGCCTGGCGCGAGCGCGAAGCCCTGGACATCGACTTTTCTGCCAGCGGCAAACTGGTGATGTTCCGCTCGGCTGCGGCCTTCCACGCAGCGCGCAGTCAGCTCGCCTTGCAGCGGCAACTGGGCGGTGCACCACAGCAAGCGGTGTCCGCCGAAGAAGCCTGCGCGATTGAACCCGCCCTGACTCCCCGGCGCGACGCGTTTGCGGGCGGCATTTACACCGACAGTGAATGCGCCGCCGACGGCCAAAAGCTGTGCGACGCCTTGGTGCGGATTCTCTCGGTCCGTGATGTTCATTGGCGCATGGGCCAGCCAGTGCAGCGCTTGGTGGTGCGGGACCAGCACATGGAGGCGGTGCAACTGGCCTCGGGCCAGGACATCACGGCCGACGCCTTTGTGCTGAGCACGGGCCACAGCGCCCCTCTGTTGGCGGTACAGGCGGGCATCCGCCTGCCGGTATACCCCCTCAAGGGTTACAGCATCACGGTCGACACCGATGGCCCGGGCCTGGCCCCCCGTGTCAGCATCACCGACAGTGCCCGCAAACTGGTGTTCGCCCGCCTGGGCGAGCGCTTGCGCGTGGCGGGCATGGTCGAGCTCGTGGGCCGAAACACAGGCATTCCGGCAGACCGCATCGACAGCCTCAGATCCGCCACACAAGACCTGTTTGGCGATTGCTCACGCTTTGCCGACCTGCACCCCTGGACCGGCATGCGCCCGGCCACACCCACCGGCCTGCCGGTACTGGGCCGCCAGCCGCAAGGCCCTGCCAACCTGTACCTCAACACTGGCCATGGCGGCCTGGGCTTGACCCTGGCGGCAGGCTCGGCCGTAGAGGTGGCCGACGCCATCACACGGTCCGTCTGACAAATCACCCCTCCACACCCGACAAAAGGTGCCACATGACCCCATCACACGACCCCGGCTTTGCCAACGACACCCCATCCACCGACTGGAAACACGACGGTGTCCGTGTCGTGCCCGGTGACCAGCTCGACAGCAACGTGCCCTCCACCCCGGGCATGGACCGCAAGGCGGCCATCAACTTTGCACGCGTTGGGGCCCAAAAACTCTGGGCTGGCACGGTGCACATCCACCCCAATGCCAAAACCGGCGCACACCACCATGGCCCCCTGGAAAGCGTGATTTACGTGGTCAAAGGCCGTGCCCGCATGCGTTGGGGCAACGCGCTCGAATTCACCGCCGAAGCCGGCCCTGGCGACTTCATTTACGTTCCGCCCTTTGTGCCGCATCAGGAAATCAACGCCAGCGAGCACGAGACGCTGGAATGCGTGCTGTGCCGCAGCGATGGCCAGGCCGTGGCGGTCAACATGGCCATCGACCCGGTGGAAAAACCCGAGACCGTGCTCTGGATCGATCCCACCCACCCGCAAGGCGGCGTTTGAGCTGGAGCTGGGCTCACACCCAAGTGATAACCCCTAGACCGGCCACGGGCTGACGCCTTGCATTGCCTTGTTGAAAGCGTTAAGGTCAAAAGCCACTCTGGGACGACCTGATGCATCTCCATTTACCGGGCCTGCGCCTCAACCCGTGGAGCGCGCCTGCCAACAGCTTGTTGACCTGGATGTCATCCCTGGGACAACGCTCGAACCCGCTCCAGATGCAGCCGCACAACGTCGAGTCATTGAACGGTCAAGACGAATGCAAAAGATCACTGACCGAGGTGATTGAGACACAAATCATCCCGCGCATGGTGCAAGCGCACCAGATCCATCTCACGGGTGCGCAAACAACCGTGATACCGGCAGCGCCGACCCTCAGCGCCGAGCAGGTCAACACTTTTGCCAGACTGAGCCAGTTCAACCAAACCGGCGAAACCACCCGGTACATCGACCAATTGCTCAAGGACGGCATCACCACCGACCGCATTTTTCTGGAACTGATCGCACCCGCAGCCCGGCAACTGGGCCTGATGTGGGAGCAGGACCTGTGCGACTTCACCGAGGTCACCCGAGGTTTGGTGTGCATGCACGAAATCACCCACCGCTTGGGTTTTGAATACCAAAACGGCCCTCAACTCGGTAGCGATGTGCAACGCATCATGCTGGCTTCGGCACCGGGCTCCCAGCATTTTCTGGGCATGACCATCGTGTCGGACTTTTTCCGCAAAGCCGGCTGGGACGTGGTCATTGAAATCTCGGTCAGCGAAAAAGAATTGCAGCATGCCGTCAGCAACGAGTGGTTTGACGTCATCGGGATTTCGTGCGGCACACAAGCACAACTGCAGAGCCTGCCCGGCTTGATACGTTCACTCAAAGCCGCATCAGGCAACCCCGAACCCGGCGTGCTGCTGGGCGGCCCCATCTTCACCCTGCAACAGCACGATGCCCGCAGCCTGGGTGCCGATGGCATTTGTACCGATGTCAAAGAGGCTGTGGCTCTGGCGGCTTCTTTCAGAACGCGCCCAGCCTGAATCTGACGCGCCCAGCCTGCGCCGCGATGCGGATGCGCGACCACGCAGCTGGCTTCTTGCCCTTGAAGCGGCAAGATCATTGACACAGGTCAGGTGTGCATCGCCTGACAGTCGGTTACAAACACTTTCGGCATCCAATGCAGCAAGCTACGGTCTGCCACCGACTTGCGGTCCATGAAAGTGCGTCCTTGAACAACGAGCCTGACCCCCACATGACTTGCCCTGCGGCCCCGCAAGCGCACTCAACCGCTGACGGCCCGTCCGGGTGCAGTACCCTCACCGTCATGTTCGACGGCTCGTGTCCCTTGTGCCAACGGGAAATCGGGCTGTACCGGTCACTCACGCCTTTGCAGCCTGTGGTCTGGGTTGACGTGAGTCAAGCCGAGTTGACCGCACCCGTGCGCGCCCAGCTCATGGCGCGTTTCCATGTGCAGCAAAGCAATGGCCAAATGCTCAGTGGCGCCGCCGCTTTTGTGGCGCTTTGGCTCCACATGCCCGGTTGGCGTTGGCTGGGTCGCCTGGGACGCTTACCCGGCATGACGCCGCTGATGGAATGGGTGTACCGCGCATTTCTGACCATTCGCCCCGGGCTGCAGCGTTTGTTCAAAAAACGATTCGAAACCTGAGCGCATCACCGACAACGTGACTCGCACCGCCAAAGGAAAAACCGCATGAACTGGCTCAGGAGGTTACCGGGCTTTACCCGGTCCGCGCCAGGCCTCGAATGGGCTCTGTGGAAAAAGCTGCCATGGATCGCGCTGGCAGGCACAGCGCTGCCCTTGGTCTTGATCGGCCTGGCCTATTGGGCCGCAGACACCCCCACAACCGCGGCCACCGAACGCGCCTTGACGCAATGGTTTTACATCGCCATTGGCGCGGTCGTGCTGCACTGGACGCTGGTGCTGACGGCAACCATCGGTTGCGTGATCGTGATGCTCATGAAAGGTCCGGCCTTTGTGGCCGACGGTTTTGAAGTGCAACACAGCGACAAACCGGGCAGCCCCAATCCGGACACACCACATGAAAAAAACTGACGCTCACGCTTGCCCTGCCTGGACACCCTGCGAATCAGACGTGTCCAGCATCATGGCCATGGCCTGGCAAGACGACACGCCGTTTGAGGCGATTGCTTTGCAATTTTCCTTGAGCGAGTCCGAGGTCATCGCGATGATGCGCGAACATTTGAAGCCCCGCTCGTTCACCGTCTGGCGCATGCGGGTACGTGGACAGTCTGCCAAACACCAGGCCTTGCACCGAGGCCGACACGCGCGCGAAGAGCCTCGCCAGCATGCGCTGGACTCACCCATGTGCGGGGAGCATGCGCCATCGGATGTGCAAGACGATCGCTTTTTGCCCCCGTCCATCACGCTGGCATCTTTGCGCTGAAAAGCACTCAGGCGCGACGCTGAAGCCCCGAGGCATTGGTGGACTCATGGGCTTGAGCCCCCTTGACAGGCATCTGAAAAGTCGGCGCTGCGACTTGGGGCACGGTGTCGCTGTGCTGCACGACCATCGTGTTTTCAAAGCGTGAAGGCGAAGGCAGCATCGACTGCAACGCCGTCAGCACGTTGAGCAAACGCGGGTCCTGGGTCTGGGCATCGTCCGTGGTGTCGTTGATGCAGAAAAATTCGAGTGCCCCAAACTCGGCAACCAAGGCTTGTAATTGCTTTTGCTGATCGGCCTCGCCCGTGGAAACGTAACGATGACGATAAGGCCGGATGCTGGCTATGCCATGCGCCAAAGCCCAACGCAACACGAAATCTGACACGATGGTCGGTTTGTCCCAACTGCGAAACACGGTAGACCTGACCGTCGCAAACAACTCGGGGGCGACATCCTCCAACTCCCAAAGGATCGACTTGAGCATGGGCCGGGGCGAATGTGCAAAGGTGCGAAACGTGCTTTGATAGCGTGGATCTTGCACACGACAAGCAGGTTCGCCAGATCGGGTCGGATCACTCAACCACTGGATCGACAAGCGACATGCGTTCTCCAGCGAAGTCGCGTCCATGCGCATGGCCTCATCGGTCACCTCAGGATCATCTGACCAGGCGAGATGAAAACCCTCAGGGTGAAACCAGTCGCGCAACTGCACCGGAGCGCCAAAGAACACGTCATCGTTGAAATAAAAGTAACGCTCGGACAAGCCGGGGATGTGGTGAATCCAGGACTCGATGTGGCCCGAGTCAAATGTGGGCAAGGACGACTCGGGCATCAAATCACGGTGGTCCACCAGGGTCAGGCGGTCTGAAGGGCACAACCATTCAGGGGCCTGGGCATCGGTGACGATGTAAACATGCCCGTGCTCAGGGAAAAACTTCTCCAGCGCTCGCAAGCTGTAACGCAATTCATGGTTGTCACGAAAACGCCCCTCCACATTGCTGTAGCGGGCCATGGCGGCGCTGGAATCGCTGGCAAGTCGCTGCAGCGCAGCCTGGCGTTTGGCACGCCAACTCGAATCATTGCCGTCGACCCACAGATAAACAATGTCGATGGCTGAATCGTGAGACATGTGAACGTTGGATGGGTTAAAGGCCAGTCTGGCCATGGGTCTGGGCGGTCCATGTCTGCCAAGGCCTCAGCCCTTGTGGATGCAGTCATTTCGCCATTGTGCGAACGATCCGTGTGAATGGCTCCATCAAGAGACGACACCGTGATTTTTTGACAAAGGTCATAAATCCGCCTGAAATCCAGTTTAACACCCTGTTGAAGATGGCCGCTTCATGCGATCGGCATCACCATGCCGGATGCACCAGAGCGCGGCAGGACGCACCTGCGACCACGCAGATGCGGCGGACCACTGAGGTGCATTTGGCCAATCGGTGACAATCGACACTCTGCCTGCGATCACCATGAAAACCAAGACTTCTTCCATTCTTCCCGTCCTCTTCGCCATCGCCACAGGCGCTTTGATCACCCACTCAGCCGCCTTTGCGGCAAGCCCCAAAGCCGCCAAGCCTGCAGCCCATAAAAAGGCCACGTCCAACAAGAAGGCCACTGCTGTCGCCAGCGCACTGCCGCCATTGGCCGCTGAGACCGCCTTGGCGGCCAACGCGCCTGCGCTGCCCGCCAAAGCCTGGTTGCTGATGGACTACGACTCCGGCCAGGTGCTCGCCTCGGCCAACGCCGACGAAGCGCTGCCGCCAGCGTCGCTCACCAAGATGATGACCAGCTACATCGTCGAGCAAGCGCTGCGTTCGGGCAAGCTCAAACCCACCGACCTGGTCACCGTGAGCGAAAACGCCTGGTGCCGAGGCACCAGCGCCGAGTCCTGCATGTACCTGCCGCTGAACAGCCAAGCGACGGTCATCGACATCCTGCGCGGCATCATCATCCAGTCGGGCAACGACGCCTCCAAGGCAATTGCCGAACACATGGCCGGCTCCGAAGCCGGCTTTGCCAAGCTGATGAACGCCGAAGCCCAGCGCTTGGAGCTCACGCACACGAACTTTGTGAACCCCACGGGCCTGCCCGACCCGGCGCACAAATCGTCTGCACGAGATCTGGCCATCCTGGCGCGCGCCATCATCAAAGACGGGGCGGAGTACTACCCCCTCTACGCTGAACGCGAGTTCAAGTACAACGGCATCAAACAAGGCAACCGCAACGCCCTGCTCTACACCGACCCCAGCGTGGACGGCCTGAAAACCGGCCACACCGCAGAAGCCGGCTACTGCTTGGTCACCTCGTCCAAGCGAAACGACATGCGCCTGATCACGGTCATCCTCAACACCAACAGCCCCCAGGCAAGGGCTGACCAATCGCGCACCCTTCTGGGCTGGGGCTTTGGCAGCTTCGAAAAAGCCACCCCAATTCAGCCAAACGCTGTGGTCGGCACCGCCAAAGTCAGCTTTGGCAAGGCCGACACCGTGGCCGCAGGTCTGGGCACACCATGGCTTTTGACCGTGCCACGCGGCACGCAAGTGCAGACCGCCGTAGAACTCAAGCCAGGCCTGGAAGCCCCCGTGGCCAAGGGCGCAGTGGTTGGCAAAGTGATCGCCACATCGAACGGCAAAGCTGTGGGCGAAGCCCCATTGGTGGCGCAAGCCGAGGTGGAACGCTCGGGCCTGCTGCTGCGTGGCTGGCAGCATGTGACCCAATTGTTCGGCAAGTAAACGCCGACAAGCCAGCACAAAGGCACCTGCGGGTGCCTTTTTCACGGGTGGGCTGTTTTAAACCAAGGCCCGCTTCGCTGCAGCAGTCGCCCGCGCCGCGTGCAGTTTTTTGTAACTGTCGAGCAAGCGCTGGTGCCGGTCCAAGCCGTCCAGCTGCAAGCTGGTGGACGTGAGGCCATGAAAACGCACGCTGCCGTCCACCGAGCCGATGGCCGCATCCATGCGCTCGTCGCCGAACATGCGCCTGAAGTTCACCACGTAGTCTTCCAGGGCCAAGTCCTCGCCCAGCGTGACTTCGAGCACTACGTTCAGCGCTTGGTAAAACAATCGGCGCTCCACCGTGTTGTCGTTGTATTGCAAGAAAGCACCCACCAGTTCGTGGGCTTCTTCGAGCTGCTGCAAAGCCAGGTGAATGAGCAGCTTGAGCTCCATCACCGTCAACTGGCCCCACACCGTGTTGTCATCAAACTCAATGCCGATCAGTGTGGCGATGTCGAGGTAATCGTCGAGCTCGTTGTTCTCCAAGCGGTCCAGCAAGGCATCCAGCGCTTCGTCGTCCAGGCGGTGCAGGTTGAGCACATCGGCGCGGAACAAGAGCGCTTTGTTGGTGTTGTCCCAAATCAGGTCATCGACCGGGTACACCTCGGAATAACCGGGCACCAAGATGCGGCAAGCGGTGGCACCGAGTTGGTCGTGCACCGTCACATAGGCCTCTTTGCCCATGGCCTGCAAGATGCCGAACAGCGTGGCGGCCTCTTGGGCGGTGGCGTCTTCGCCTTGTCCGGCAAAGTCCCACTCCACAAACTCGTGATCGGCCCGGGCGCTGAAAAACCGCCACGACACGATGCCGCTGGAGTCAATGAAGTGCTCCACAAAATTGTTGGGCTCGGTCACGGCGTTGCTGATGAAGGTGGGCGCGGGCAAGTCGTTCAGGCCCTCAAAACTGCGGCCCTGCAGCAGCTCGGTCAGGCTGCGCTCCAGCGCCACCTCCAGCCTGGGGTGTGCACCAAACGACGCAAACACACCGCCCGTGCGCGGGTTCATCAAGGTCACGCACATCACCGGGTACACACCGCCGAGCGAAGCGTCTTTGACCAGGACCGGGAAGCCCTGCGCCTCCAAAGCCTCGATACCGGCCACGATGCCGGGGTACTTGGCCAACACGCCTGGCGGCACATCGGGCAAGGCCATTTCGCCTTCCAAAATCTCGCGCTTGACGGCCCGCTCAAAAATTTCCGACAGGCACTGCACCTGCGCTTCGACCAGCGTGTTGCCCGCGCTCATGCCGTTGCTCACGAACAGGTTTTCCACCAGGTTCGACGGGAAGTACACCACCTCACCATCGGACTGGCGCACATAGGGCAGCGCACAAATGCCGCGCTCGGTGTTGCCCGAGTTGGTGTCGAACAGGTGCGAGGCGCGCAGCTCGCCGTCGGGGTTGTAGACTCTCAAGCAGTGGGCATCCAACAAGCCTTTGGGCAGCGCGTCGCGCTTGCCGGGCTGGAACCAGCGCTCTTGCGGGTCGTGCACAAAGTCGGCCTGCGCGATGTCTTCGCCAAAAAACACGCCTGCATAAAAGTGGTTGTTGTTCAGGCGCTCGATGTATTCGCCCAGCGCCGAGGCCAAGGCGCTTTCTTTGGTCGATCCCTTGCCGTTGGTGAAGCACATGGGCGAATGCGCATCGCGGATGTGCAGCGACCACACATTGGGCACCAGGTTGCGCCAGGACGCGATCTCGATCTTGATGCCCAGGTTAGCCAACACCGCTGTCAAGTTGGCGATGGTCTGCTCCAGCGGCAAGTCTTTGCCCGCAATCAAGGTCTGCGATTGCGCATCGGGGTTCAGGGAGAGCAAGGCTTGCGCGTCGGCGTCGAGGTTGTCCACCGCCTCAACGATGAAAGTGGGGCCCGCTTGAATCGCCTTTTTGACCGTGCAACGGTCAATCGACCGCAAAATGCCCAGGCGGTCTTTGTCGGACATGTCGGCCGGCAACTCCACCTGGATCTTGATGGTCTGCAGGTAGCGGTTGTCGGGGTCCACGATGTTGTTTTGCGACAGGCGAATGTGCTCGGTGGAGATGCCGCGCGTCTGGCAATACAGCTTCACAAAATACGCCGCGCACAAAGCCGACGACGCCAAAAAATAATCGAAAGGCCCAGGCGCAGAGCCATCGCCCTTGTAGCGAATGGGCTGATCGGCCAGCACGGTGAAATCGTCAAACTTGGCCTCTAGGCGCAGTTTGTCGAGAAAGTTGACTTTGATTTCCATGCTGTGGTCCCTGGGAATGGATGCGCCCAGGGGCTGGTGAGCAGCTGGGAAGGTGAAAGAAAGGTGCGTAGTTTGCCTTAATACAGGACCCAAACTCTGGGATCTGGCTGCTTTTAAGCCACCGCTGCATCAAGCCAAAGTGTGAACAACTGATTACAATAGTTGCGTTCAAGATCAACCACATGCCCGAGTTTGACCCTTTATTTGCCAACCATCAGGTTGGCATGCTGATCGTGATGCTGGGCGGTGGTGACAAATCAACGCAGTCTGACGACATTGCCCGAGCCATTGCATTGTGCCGAACCCTCACGGAGTGACTGAGCATGAACCGCAAAATCAAAGCCGCCGACCTGCCCGACTTCGACATGGCCGAATACCTCAAGACCGACGAGGACGTGGCCAACTACCTGACGCTGGTGCTGGAAGAAAACGACCCTGCTGAGCTGACCCACGCGCTGGGCACCATTGCCCGCGCTCGCGGCATGACCGAAGTGGCCCGCGCCTCGGGCTTGACCCGCGAAGCCCTCTACAAAGCCCTGCGCCCCACATCGCACCCGCGCTTTGACACGATTGCCCGCGTCTGCACGGCGCTGGGAGTGAAGCTCGTCGCGCAGCCGATGAAAGCGTGACTTGTCCACACATTCACCCGTGCTGCGCCCTGTACTCCTGCGTCAACCCGCCATAGCCATACGCCCCGGCCCGCACATCATGCACATGGATGTAGCTCTCGTGGTGCAGGTTGGGCATCAGGGCTGACAAGCCGTCAAACACTGCCCGGATGTAATCAGCCTTTTCGGCCCGGGTGTTGGTCTCATCCGTGACCTTGATCTCGACATAGACGCTGGAGCATCCCTGCTCTGCCAGCGTGCGGCCACCCACCACCCAATGTTCGGGATCAACATAGCGCACGGCGATGGAGGTGAGTTCCGGTTTTTTGTGCAGCAACCGGGCCGTCAAATCAGACAACAACGCGGCCACTTCGCGGGTGGTTTGCGGATGGGCCGGACCGCTGAGCAAGACGTTCAAGATGGGCATGGTTTTCTCCTGTAAATGTTGAAAGCCACTTTAAGTAAACAACCAACCCACCGAAACAGTACAAAATGCAAATCGGTAAATCGTTATTTGCAAAACCAATCCGGAGTACTCCATGCCTTTTCACCTGGACGACCTCGCGCTGTTTGCCCGCATTGCGGCACTGGGCTCTCTGTCTGCCGCTGCCCGTGAACGCGACATCCCGGTCAGCCAGGTCACCCGCGCACTCACACGCTTAGAAACCGCTTGCGGCGCACGCCTCATGCACCGCAGCACCCACGGCCTGAGCCTGACCGACGAAGGCGACACCCTGCTGGCCCATGGACAAGACATGCTGAATACCGCCGAGGTGCTCGGGGCCGAACTGCAACTGCGCCAGGGCCAGCCCAGCGGCTGGGTGCGCGTGGGCGTGAGCGCCTCGGTGGCCGAAGCCGTGATCGCCCCCAGCCTGCCGGGCTTGTATGCGCTTTACCCGCAACTGCACATCGACATCGTGGTGGACGACCGCCTGGCCGACATGGCCCGCGACGGCATCGACATCGCTGTTCGCACCGCCGATGTGCACAGCGACAACCTGGTGGCCCGCACCATCGGTCATGCCAGCCGCACCCTGTATGCCAGCCCCGCTTATCTGGCTCGGCACGGCACACCTCAAACACCCGACGAGCTGGCGCAGCACCACCTGATTGGCAACAGCAAAGCCCCAGGCATGAACCAATGGCAAAGGCACGACAACAAAGCGCCCTGGGCCGTGAAAGGTCAAAGCCTGACCGACAACTCGGCTGTCATGCTCACCCTGGTGCGCCACGGCGTGGGCATTGCGCGCCTGCTCGACTTCGTGGCCCGACCCTGGGTGAAGGCAGGAGAGCTGGTGCCTCTGCTGCAAGGCAGCTTTGATGTGAGCGACATCCCCGTCTATGCCGTGATGCTGCCCGAACGGCACCGGCTGCCCAAGATCAGGGCTTGTGTGGACTATTGGGCGCAGCGGCTAACCGGCATTTCAAGTGTCCAACTCAATGATTCAACTGCCCTCAAGCCTTCTCCAGCCGCTTGATGCTGACCGGCTACGGGGTACGCAGTTCTTGTGCAAAGAAGTTCACGCGCAGTTCTTCCAGTAACCAGCGAAACTCCAGCATGCGGGCGTCTTGGGCCTTTGCGTTCGGCTACCAGGCACCAGTAGCGTGTTCTTGCGGTTTCCGCTCGGTCAAGCGCTAGGCATCGCTGGCGGGGTCGGCGCGGTATTTGTCTAGGGCATCACAACAAGGCATCCAGCCCCTTGCGGTCCAGCAAGTTCAGCAACTTGAGCGACGGGCCACTGGGGTGCTTCTCACCGATCTCCCATTTGCGCACGGTAGAGGCGCTGGTGTTCAGCACCGACGCCATCACGGTCTGACTCAAATTGTGCTGCTCGCGCAGTGCGCGAATTTGGGCGCTGTCATAGGGCGCAATCGGCTCCATGCAAAGCGCGTCGAGCTTTTGCATCTTCCGCTTGTCGATGAAACCCAAACGCTCCAGATCCGCCGCTGTTTCGTAAACCGTTGCCAGCACGCGGCTGGCAGCTTGGGGTTTGGCCTTTGTCTGGGTTTTCGGTTTAGTGCTCATGGCAAATCTCCTGTAATGAACCGTCTTGCACCGCGACTTCAACCTGAGCTGTGGACAAGTCCAGCAGTTGCTTGGCCAGCCACTGCAAGGCCTCTAACTCAGTGCGGGTCACATTGGCCTTTTCGTTCTTTTCAAATCCGAAAACGAAGAACCAACGACTGGCCCTGCGTGTGGCCACCAACGTGCAGGCACCCCCACGCTTGCCACGGCCGGGCAAGGCAACACGCTTCTTGAGCACATCGCCACCCAGATCAGCATCCACCAAGCCACCGAGCATCTCGCTCACTGCCAGGCACAAAGCGTGATCCGTCAGATCGGTTTTACGCATCCACTTGGCAAATTGACGGGTTTTGAAGACGCGGCGCATGCATCAAATTATGCCACTTAGTGGCATAAATCGTAAAACCCCATCAATGATTCAACTGGCCCCAAGCCTTCTCCAGCCGCTTGATGCTGACGGGTTGCGGGGTTCGCAGTTCTTGGGCGAAAAAGCTCACGCGCAGCTCTTCCAGTAGCCAGCGGAACTCCAGCATGCGGGCGTCTTGCGCGCCTTTGCGTTCGGCCACCAGGCGCCAGTAGCGCTGCTCTTGCGGCTTCAGCTCGGTCAGGCGCTGGGCGTCGCGGGCGGGGTCGGCGCGGTATTTGTCCAGGCGCAGGGTCACGGCTTTGAGGTAGCGGGCGCAGTGCTGCAGCTGCGGCCACGGGGTGGCGGCCATGAAGTTTTTGGGCATCAGGCGTTGCAGTTGCGCTGTGCAGTCTGCTGTGGCGTCGGGCGCATTTTTGGTGTCCTTGATCTTGCGGGTGGCCGCGCCAAACTCCAGCAAGATGGTGCCCGCCAGTCGGGCCACTTCGTTGGCAATCAGGGTCAAGCGTCCCCGGCCTTCTTCGATGCGGCGCTTGAAGGTGATTTCGTCGTTGGGCAGCGGGTCGAGCAAAAAGGCGCGGTCCAGCGCCACATCGATGATCTGGGTTTTCAGCTCGTCGGCTGTGCCGAGCGGCATGTAGGCCACGGCCATTTTTTGCAGGTCGGGGATGTTTTTCTCAAGGTACTTGAGCGCGTCTTTGATCTGCAGCGCAAACAGGCGACGCAGGCCTGCGCGGTTTTTGCTGGCGGCCACATCGGGCTCGTCAAAGACTTCGATGGTGACGGCGTCTTGCATGTCCACCAGCGCCGGGAAGCCGATCAGGGTCTGGCCGCCTTTGCTGATTTCCATCAGCTCGGGGAGTTCGCCGAAGGTCCAAGCGGTGTAGCGCTGGGGGGCGATAGGGGTTTGTTTGGCGGGGGTGGCTTTGGCGGGTGTTGTACCTGTGCGGGCATGGATACCCGCGTTCGCGGGTATGACATGGGAGGCGGGTATGACAGCTTCTTTGGTCGCACCCGACTGCCCTGTTGTCACACCCGACTTGATCGGGTGTCCATCGGGGTCATGGATGCCCGCGTTCGCAGGCATGACAGCAGAGGCAGGCATGGCTGATGAAGCGACTTTGAGCTGCGCCAGCGCCTGGAACGCGCCACGCGCCTTGGCCCCCAGCTCGCCTTTGAGCGCGCCCAGGTTGCGGCCCATGCCCAACTGACGCCCGTGCTCGTCCACCACGCACAGGTTCATGAACAGGTGCGGGCTGAGCATCTCGTGTTTGAAATCGGTGCGCTTGATGTCCAGGCTGGTTTCGTCGCGGGCTTTTTTGAGCAGCACATCGGTCAGCGAGCCGCTGCCAAACAGCTCGGGCACAGACAGCTCGGCGGCCAGGCGCGTGGCCGATTCGGGCAGCGGCACAAAGCGGCTGCGCGGGCGCTGCGGCAGGCTTTTGAGCAGGGCTTGAATTTTGTCTTTGAGCAGGCCAGGCACCAGCCATTCGCAGCGGTCTTCGCTCACCTGGTTGAGCACAAACAAAGGCACCGTCACCGTCACACCATCGCGGGCGTCGCCTGGCTGGTGCAAATAAGTGGCCTGGCAGTCGGTGCCGCCCAGACGGATGTGTTTGGGGAAGGCCTGCGTGGTGATGCCTGCGGCTTCGTGGCGCATCAGTTCTTCGCGGCTCAGCAGCAACAGGCGCGGCTGCTTGACGCTCTCATGGCGGTACCAGTCTTCCAGCAGGCGGCCGCTGCACACCTCGGGCGGAATCTGCTGGTCGTAAAAAGCGTAGATCAGCTCGTCGTCCACCAGTACGTCTTGGCGGCGCGACTTGTGCTCCAGCTCTTCGACCTTGGCGATCATCTTGTGGTTGGCGGCCAGGAAAGGCAGCTTGGTCTCCCACTGGTCGCCCACCAGCGCTTCGCGGATGAAAATCTCGCGTGCGCCGTGCAGGTCCACCCGGCTGTAGGCCGTGCGCCGCCCGCTGTAGACCACCAGGCCATACAGCGTGGCGCGTTCCAGCGCCACCACTTCGGCCGATTTCTTTTCCCAATGCGGGTCGAGCACTTGTTTGCGCAGCAGGTGCGCGCCGACTTGCTCCAACCACTGCGGCTCAATCGCGGCGATGCCTCGGCCAAACAGGCGCGTGGTTTCGACCAGCTCGGCCACAACGATCCAGCGGCCCGGTTTTTTGCTCAGGTGCGCGCCGGGGTGTTTGTGAAACTTGATGCCGCGTGCGCCCAGATAGGCCTCTTCGTCTTCGAGCTTGTAGCCCACGTTGCCCAACAGACCCGCCAGCATGGACAGGTGCAATTGCTCATAACTCGCAGGCTGCGTGTTGATGCGCCACTTGTGCTCGGCCACCACGGTGAGCAGCTGGGTGTGCGTGTCCCGCCACTCTCGCACGCGCCGGATGTTGACGAAGTTCTGGCGCAGCAGCTGCTCGTATTGGCGGTTGCTGAGTTTGTGCTGCGGCGCTTCTTGCGCGGGCCCGCCTTTAATTGGGGTCAGATCCCGATTGTTTTGCCCCGGCTGGGCTGGGGAATTTAATTGGGATCTGACCCCAATTGTTTTAGTGGGCCCACCTCGGGCGTCGTGAATCCACTTCCACAGCTTCAGGTAACCGGTGAATTCGCTCTTGTCGTCGTCGAACTTGGCGTGTTGTTGGTCGGCCTGGGCTTGCAAATCCATGGGGCGGTCGCGCACGTCTTGCACGCTCATGGCGCTGGCGATCACCAGCACTTCGTCGAGCGCTTCTCGGCCACGGGCTTCCAAGATCATGCGGCCCACACGCGGGTCCAGCGGCAGGCGGGCCAGCTCTTTGCCAATGGGGGTGAGTTCGTTGTCATCATCCACCGCGCCCAGCTCGGCCAACAGCTGGTAGCCGTCGGTGATGGCGCGTTTGGACGGCGCTTCAATGAACGGGAAGTCTTCCACCACACCCAGGTGCAGCGACTTCATGCGCAAGATCACACCCGCCAGAGACGAACGCAAAATTTCCGGATCGGTAAAACGCGGGCGGCCCGCAAAGTCTTTGTCGTCGTACAGGCGGATGCAGATGCCGTTGGCCACACGGCCGCAGCGGCCCGCCCGCTGGTTGGCCGCCGCCTGGCTGATGGGCTCGACCATCAGCTGCTCGACCTTGCTGCGCAGGCTGTAGCGCTTGACCCGCGCCGTGCCCGCGTCGATCACATAACGGATGCCGGGCACCGTCAATGACGTTTCGGCCACGTTGGTGGCCAGCACGATGCGGCGGCCATTCGATGCTTCAAAAATCCGGTCTTGCTCGGCCTGCGACAGGCGGGCAAACAGCGGCAGCACTTCGGCGTTGCGCGTGAGCGGCTGGTGCACCAAGTGCTTGCGCAGGTGGTCGGCGGCCTCGCGGATCTCGCGCTCGCCGGGCAAGAAGATCAGGATGTCGCCCCCTACCCCGCCCTGCCAGAGTTCGTCCACACCGTCCGCAATGGCATCGTTCAGGCCGTAGTCACGCGACTCTTCAAACGGACGGTAGCGCTGCTCCACCGGGAAGGTGCGCCCCGACACCATGATGACCGGGGCCGGACCGTTGCGCGAGGCAAAGTGTTTGGCAAAACGGTCGGCGTCGATGGTGGCCGAGGTGACGACGATTTTGAGGTCCGGGCGGCGCGGCAGGATCTGACGCAGGTAGCCGAGCAAGAAGTCGATGTTCAGGCTGCGCTCGTGCGCCTCGTCGATGATGATGGTGTCATAGGCTTGCAGCAACGGGTCGGTCTGTGTTTCGGCCAACAAAATACCGTCGGTCATGAGCTTGACCGAGGCGTTTTTACTCAAACGGTCCTGAAACCGCACCTTGAAGCCCACCACCTCGCCCAGTGGCGTCTTGAGTTCTTCGGCAATCCGCTTGGCCACCGAGCTGGCCGCAATGCGCCGTGGCTGGGTGTGGCCGATCATGCGCGCCCGCTCACCCGGCTTGGCGTTGAGCTTGCCGCGCCCCAGCATCAGCGCGATTTTGGGCAGCTGCGTGGTCTTGCCCGAGCCCGTTTCACCGCAGACGATGATGACCTGGTGCTGGTCCATAGCAGCCATGATTTCGTCACGGCGGGCCGAGACCGGCAGGCCTTCGGGGAACTCGATTTGGAGGGGGGTGTCAGACAAGGCGGAAACTTCTGTGAAAATCAAGGCAAGAACAGCGGGGGATTATCCCAGTCCCGCGCACCCTGCCACTTTCGCAGCCCTTTCACCGCACCTTCGCCGCCCATGCCCACAGTCTTCAACTTCACCTTCGTGCCCTGGTTCCGGTCGGTGGCACCTTACATCCACATGCACCGGGGCAAGACCTTTGTGGTGGGCATCGCGGGCGAGGCGATTGCGGCGGGCAAGCTGCAAAACCTGGCGCAAGATTTGGCCCTGATCCAGAGCATGGGCGTCAAGATCGTGTTGGTGCACGGCTTTCGCCCGCAAGTCAATGAACAACTGGCGGCCAAGGGCCACATGCCCAAATATTCGCACGGCATCCGCATCACCGACAGCGTGGCGCTCGACTGCGCCCAAGAGGCGGCGGGCCAGTTGCGTTACGAGATCGAAGCGGCCTTCAGCCAGGGCTTGCCCAACACGCCCATGGCGGGCTCCACGGTGCGGGTGATTTCGGGCAACTTCATCACCGCCCGCCCGGTGGGCATTGTGGACGGGGTGGACTTCATGCACTCAGGTCTGGTGCGCAAGGTGGACGTGGACGGCATCATGCGCACGCTGGACATGGGCGCGATGGTGCTGCTGTCGCCGTTTGGCTTTTCGCCCACGGGCGAAGCTTTTAACCTGACCATGGAAGAAGTGGCCACCAGCGTGGCCGCCGAGCTGCAGGCCGACAAACTGATTTTTGTGACCGAGATCCCGGGCATCCGCATCGAGCCGCACGCCCCGGCCAGCGACGACAACCCGATTGACACCGAATTGCCCTTGGCCGCCGCCAAGCAGTTGCTGGCCGCATTGCCCAACCCCACCGAGCCGACCGACATTGGCTTTTATCTGCAGCATTGCGTGAAAGCCTGCGAAGAAGGCGTGGAGCGCAGCCACATCCTGCCCTTTGCGGTGGATGGTGCGCTGTTGTTAGAGGTGTATGTGCACGACGGCATCGGCACCATGATCGTGGACGAAAAGCTCGAGGAACTGCGCGAAGCCACCGCCGACGACGTGGGCGGCATCTTGCAGCTGATCGAGCCGTTTGAGAAAGACGGAACCCTCGTCAAGCGCGACCGCACCGAGATCGAGCGCGATGTGGACCACTACACCATCATCGACCACGACGGTGTGATCTTTGCCTGCGCGGCGCTCTACCCTTACCCCGAAGCCAAGACGGCCGAAATGGCGGCGCTCACCGTGTCGCCCCAGTCACAAGGCCAAGGCGACGGCGAAAAGGTGCTCAAGCGCATCGAGCAACGCGCCCGAGCCATGGGCCTGAAAAGCATCTTTGTGCTGACCACACGCACCATGCACTGGTTCATCAAGCGCGGCTTTGCGCAGGTGGACCCCGACTGGCTGCCCGAAGCGCGCAAACGCAAATACAACTGGGACCGCAAGAGCCAGGTGCTGGTCAAGAAGCTGTAAGCTGAAGCTGTGCGCATCACCCCATGATCCGGCAACCCATCGAGATTGTTCGCATGCAATTGGCTCCGTTCAAAACTAAATGACCCACGATTACGAAGAAACGCCCCCCATTTTGATCAACGATAGAATCGATCACAGCAGATGAAATCGACCGATCAAACACAAGAACCCATTCACGGCGCGCGATGAACTTTGACGACTTCAAGGGACATGTCTATCTGATCGACGACGATCCTTCAATCCGCCGAAGTTTGGCTTTCAGCCTCAGCTCCGAACGCTATTCCATTCAGACTTTTGACAGCCCCGCCTCTTTTTTGCGAGATGCACTGCCCATCACGCCCGCAGTGATTTTGCTGGACATTCGCATGCCCGAAATGAGTGGTCTGACTTTGCAAATCGAAATGAAACGCAAGGGTAGAGAAACCCCCATCATTTTCATTTCCGGAGAAAGCCAACCATCTGAAATCATCGAAGCCATGAAACAAGGCGCTGTGGATTTTCTGCTCAAACCCTTTGGGTTGGAGACATTGCTCCTGGCGGTCGATATGGCTCTGCAAAAAGACAAAGTCCAGCAAGCTCAAAAAACCAGCGCTTTGAACGTTCAGGAACGGTTCATGCGATTGACCGAGAAGGAGCGCAAAGTGTGTCGCTGGATGGTCAAAGGCTATGGCAACAAAGAGATCGCCAACATCAATGGCTCAGCCCCGGCAACGGTGAAACTTCACCGCAGCCGGGTACTGGAAAAAATGGGCTGCGCGTCCTTGCCTGAATTGCTGCAGATGGCCATGGACGCAGAAAATAAAATTCTGGACATTTTCAGCAACCCCTGAATGTGAGAGCCTGCCGCGATGGCACCCGGTAGCGGCCCGGTGTTCATCGAGAGGCAGCATGACTCACACTGGAGCGGCTCACGTCGTAGCCAAACCAGCGCACGGAAATCTCCTTGAAAGAGCCATCCGCCAAGGCCGTTTGAATTGCCGCCGTCAGGCGTTGCGACAACTCTTTGTTGCCCTTGCGCACCACCAAGCCCACCACCAATGGCGGTGCGAAGGGTGCAGTGACTTTGACGGGCAATGCATCCTGTTCGATATAGAAGTCTGCAATCAAACTCTCTTCCAGAACTGCATCCAGTTGCTTGTTGGCCAATTGTTTCAGGGCTTGATCAATCGAGGAAAAAGAGAGCACTGTTTTACCCAACACGCCTCGAGCCTGCTCCTCAATGCCGGTGCTGGCCAGCACCCCCAACTTCTTGCCGTACAGATCGTCCAGACTCAAGAAGTTTCTTGAATCGTCTTCATGCTGAATGCAGACCAATTGGTTGGCTGCATAAGATTTGGCGAAATCAAACACTCTGCGGTTTTCTGGCGTTGCCAGCAGCTGATTGCCAATGACAGAAATTTCATTGGAAGCCATTTTTTTCTGCAATGTCGCCATGCCATCTACATGAATTTGCAACTCCAATTTCATGATGACCGCCAGCCGTTTCAACACATCCAGGTCAAACCCCTTCAATTGCCCATCCACAAAGCTGAAGGGTTTGTAATGAGCAAGAAAACCGACTTTCAAAACGCCCTCCTGACCTGACTGTGCTTGTGCGTGTACCCACTGCCCCATAGCCCACGAGGCCATGGTCGCCAGCAGGAAACGCCGTCGATTGACGCGTGAGTCGAACTGCAAACTGGACCGATCAATCATGAAAAGCCCCCTCAAAACAATGCCGGAGCTCATGGCCCAGATAATTGAACCCAGTGGTCATCGGGGTCACGATCGTGCACTCTTTGCGACGCACATTCCAAAAAGCGCATGCCATGGGGCGCGAAGTCGGGGTCACCGGTATGCCAGTGATACGGGCGCAATATTCATAACCATCGGTTCGCACCAGATACTTGATCTTAGGATCATTCAATATCCGTTTCGTATCGGCAACAGGTGCAAAACGCACCATATCCACCTGAGGAGGGCGCATGGTGGGGATCGTCTCACAAGCTGTCAGGAGCAACAGGCTCAACAGTAAAAAAAGCAGCTTGGGAGCGCGGGACCCGATGCTGTGCAAAAAAGAAATCGGACAAATCGACATCAACGTGTCTGAAGACAATGCACAAACAAGTGGCCCAGCAGTGAATGGGTGGTGTGCCCCGTGGTCACGATGGTGCATCGCGAAGCCTGCGCCTGCCAAAACACACAACCTTCCGGGCGAGTGACATAACCATCTTTCATTTGCACATGCTGACAATAAGCACTTGCATTGGGCTTGACCAGCCAACTGACCACCGGATCAGGCAGCTTGCGCTGCGCAGCCTCCGGTGGCGCGAACATCGCAAAGTCCAAAAGAGGATCGGCCATGGCGTTGACCGCCATGAAGACCCCCATCGTGGCACATGTGAAGTTTCTGAAAAATGATTTTGAATTCAGCACAAAAGGTTGGAAGGAATGAAATCAGACCATCTGGATAGAAACTGAGGTATGAACAAAAAGACTCAAGCCAAGCGATTCATGAGTATAGGCGTTGTAATTTTGACCGTCCAGTGAGACCACGGAATTGTTGTTCACCCAGTCGTAATCTTTTTCGCCAACCAGGTCGTCCAGCACCAGCTTGTCAGCTGCATCACCTTCAATGCGCATTTGAAGCTTGCCTTTGTGGGTCGTCGATGTCGAGAAACTGTTTTTGACACCCAACTGCAGCACATCGCCCATGGTCAACTCCAGCGTGTGGATGCCTTGCGCCATGTCCACATGGTTCACGGCGACCGTCTCGCCGATGCTTGAGATCCCATCGTACAAAGAGGCCATGTCAAATTCCTTTTGACCTGTGGGCAAAACCAACTTGCCCACCGACCCCACCAACTGATCCGCATTGAAGCCAGGTACAGGCAACACACTCGGTACGGGGTTGGACATCACGGCTTGGCTGAAATCCCACACCTCGCCAGGATTTTTCACGGTTTTCACGTTGCCAGCCCAATCCGTGAACTCCAGGGAAAATTGACCCGCAGCAAATACTTTGCCCTCAATTTCTTTCATTTGAAAGACACCACCGTCATAGGACTTGGTCATGCTGGCACCAGTGCCTGTTGCGAATGTGTAAGAGCCCCGTTCGCTTGATGAAAAATCGATGATCTTGAAGGTGTTGACACCGTTGCTGCCCTGCTCTGGCTTGGGCGTGATGACCGAGGTAAACAGATCCACCACAAATGATTGGCTGGTGGCCTGCAGCGTATTGCCCGCAGCATCGACCAAAGAAGATTTAACGGTGTAAGTCTTGGTCTCGTCCTTTTGTCCCAGATCCATGTCGTTCTGGAAAGTCCAGTTTGGCCCTTCAGGCTTGACATATTGCTGATTCATCAGCTTGCCATCCTGACCAAATATCTGAACCAACACCCGGTCACCGTTGTCAATGAAGTCCTTGTCAAACGCACCCTTGACGGACAGTGACTGGTCTTTGGTCAGGTAATCGTCTGCCTTGAGGCCCGTATCGTCGGAAAAAGACACTGGCAGCATTTTCAGCGCCGTGTTGGCATCCGCTTGTGCGCCGTTGTCAGCGGTACTGTTGTCAATCACCACCAATTGCGGATCGTCCTTGTGGATCACGTTGCCGGCTTTGTCCACCACACTGGCGCTCAAGGTGTATTCACCATCTTTGAGGATGTTGGCGGTTTGATCCCAGGTCCAGGTCCATTGGCCATCCACGAGTTTGGGAATGACGTAGTCCGAGGCCAGCACCTTGCCTGCTGCATCTTTCAAAGACACCTCGACCAAGGTGCCGTTTTTGTCATCGACAAAGGCGTTCAACTTGCCCAAGTAAACGTGGGTTCTGTCCTGTGTCACAAAATCACTGCCGGATGCCCCCGTGTCCTGGTTCATGGAGATGATTTCAACGGTGCACGACTTGTTGGGGTCTTCTTGTTTGGCGGGGACAAAGTTGTTGCCCGAATCGGTATCGATGATCACGGCCTGAACATCCGACACCTTGGAGGTGCCCACACCCACCACATTGTCAGCGCCATCCACCACCACGGCAGTCAACTTGTATTGACCGTCCACCAATTTGTCCTTGGCTGTGCGATCCCAGCTCCAGCTCCAGGTCGTGCCGCTGGCCACGGGCTTGACATACGTGGTGTCAATCAATTTGTCGCTCGCATCTTTGAGCTCCAGTTTGACCCAGTCCCCATTTTGGGTGAACTGCTTGACCGTTCCATTGAAGACCAACTGGTTGTCTTTGGTATAGAAGTCTGTTTTATTGACACCAGAATCCTCCGTGATGCTGATGATGTCAATCAAGGCATTGGCATTCGGGTCCAGTTCAGGTGGATTTTTTTCCCCACTGGTATCCACGGTGAATGGGGTGCCATCAAACTGGGCTTTGTTGCCTGCGGCGTCGGTTGCGGTCACTTTGGGGGTATACGCGCCATCTTTCAGGGGGTTGGCATCCGGTACCTGAACCACAAACACACCATTTTCATTGGCTTTGCCTGTGTAAGTTTTTCCATCCAACTCCACAGACACATCGGCATTCGGCTCGGTTTGCACCTGAATGCGAGGCGTGGTGTCCGCCGTGATGTTGTCTTTCGGGCCTGAATCGTCGTCTGTGTGCAATTGGGCTGACTTGATCTCAGGCGCGGTGGTGTCCGTACCGCCACCCGTTCCGCCACCCCCCGTTCCCGCATCGCCACCGCCTCCTCCGCCGCCGCCAGCGGCAGCCCCCAACAAGCCCAACGGTGCCAACAGCAAGGGATTGAGACCTGCAGCAGCAACCAGCGTGCCCACCGCTGCGCCAGAGGCCGTGATTTCAGCACCCCCCAGCGCCATGCCAACCTGACCCGAGCCATCGGCCAACAGGGGCACCGAGGTGTACCCCACCGCCGTCTCAGGAATGTATTCATAAAAACGACCCGACTCGGATTCGCCAATCAGGCCATTGAACCCCTCGGGCGTTACATCGTAGTAATCTTCGATGACCAGATCAGCGGTGCTGCGGCCCTCAAAAAAAACCAGCAAATTTTTGCCCAAGCGAGATGTCCTGATGTTTTCAGGTGCGTAACCGGTGGAGCCATCCATCAACTGGTATTTACCACCCGCCACCGCCTTGACGGCCAGGGGCGTACCCAACGCCCCCGACTGGGGAATATCCAGAAACTTGGTTTCGCCTTGGCCTTGATTCAGTTTGATTTTGTATGCTTTGCTCATGATGTGTGACAGTCAAAATGTGGTGAATGAATGAACAATCGGCGCATCAGCGGCGGGCGCCGGTGATGACAACCATGACCCTGCGATTGGGTGCATGGCAAAGTTTGTTCTCTGGTGTGGGCGCGTTTTTGCAGCCGGTTTTGGCCAACTCGATCGGACCACGCCCCTCGGCATCAATCCCCATGATTGGTTTGACATTGCGTGCCGTAATTTGGCGAGCAACGACATCGGCACGTTCTTGCGACAACTTTTTATTGAAGGCGTTCGATCCGATGGCATCGGTGTAGCCCACCACGCGGATACGCTCCACCGATGTGAAGTCTTGCCGCAATCTCTGCACCAAGCTTTCAATGGCGTTGTAGCCCGAAGCTCGGATTTCTGCCTTGCCAAATTCGAACAAGGCATCCGTCTCCAGGGCATATTCCCTGGGAACAGCAGGCTTGGGCGCAGCAGCGACCGGCGGCGGTGCCAGTTTGGCGGGCTCGCCGCAATTCAGCGCCGCCTTGGCCCGAGAGATGGTGTGAATCTGACGCCGCGTGCCCGACATGTCGGACTGTGCTTGTGATTGCAAAATGTTTTGCAAACCAAGCGCAGGCAAAGCGCTCTCATCGACCCTCAAAAACATGCTCTGCCCCGCCTGCATGGTCATGCGCTGACCGCTGTCTTGCTTGCTCAGGTGCAACCGGGAGGCATCATCCAACGCCAGCTTGACACTCACAGCACCCGGTGCCGTACAGAACTCGGTGTACCCCCCCCGCAACAAGGAGGCGTGGTATTGACCATTGAGGTAAATATTCACAGGCAACTGAGAAAAACCCTGAGTGGCTCTGTAGATGAACACACGGGTTTGTTCGGCCGGTGCCACCAAGGCTGAAGTAAAAGCCTCACCAAAGGATTCGATAGAAACCCGAGCACCACTGCTTCCGGTGTTTGCGTTATTTCCATTGTTTTGAGCTGCCGCCCAAAAAGGCAAGCCAAGTGAAAGAAGCCCGACAAGACACAAACGCCCGATGACTGGAAATTTGGTGGGCCAACCCGTCATTAATGGTGCTGATTTACGCATAGTGACCTCTCAAAAACTTGTATGAATTCAAAAACTTAGAGTCGCTAATTGATCTACAACTCTATGTCCAATCATCCGTGACACAAGGGCTCTGTAAACTGGCTAGAAAGCGTATTTAAAATTGAAGATTTATCAATTTATAAAATATCAATACCAATAAAAATACGAGCAACAAAGCAATCAACAGATTAACAACTGATTAAATTTTTAAAATCAACAAGTATTTTCATCAAATATCTGGATGACGAAGCCAGGTGCAACAACAGACTGAAAACCAAAATGTGGCCGTACTCCCAGCGCTCACAGGCCAAATGGTCCAACTGGACTCCGCGCCAACGCATCCGACCCCGATGATTAGAGGCGGCGCATTTTTCAAGTTTGAGCAGCGCCAACCTGGTTGCCCACGCTGAAGACACAGCGTGTGGGGCAACAGGCTTTGGGGAGGGTGTGACACACCCAAAGTCAACGGCCCACCGACACAAGACATGCCTGACCGCCAACCACAAGTCGGCTGCTGCATGCCGCAGCCCTGCTCACAACACCAGGATCTCCACACGCCCGGTGAGCACCGGGCGGCACAGGATTTTGTAGCCATCGGCGTCAAAGCCTGCGGCCACGCTGCTCAGTTGCCGGGCCGCTGCGCTGTTGGGAGCGCTGCCCAAATAGCACCAATGGTTGACGACATGGATTTGGGTGAGTCCTTCGTCGCGCTCCACCAACCCCACCGCCCCTGGATAAGGCCAGCACGCCACGCGCAGTGCCAGCAGGCTGCTGAACAGACGCTCACGGTGAGCCTCGTGGCTTTCGTCGCCCCGACACACGCCCGCACATTGGCGGATAGCGGCCCGAAAACAGGCTTTACCGGGAGGCAACTTTTCCAGGCCCAGCGGGCCGTAGCACAGCTTGTTCTGGTCGGCAATGGCGCGAAGGGCGTCCAGCGCAGCGTGGCGGCTGGCAAACAGGCCATACAGCTCGCGCTGAGTGGCAAAGTCGATGTCTTTGGCGTAGACAACCTGGGGCACGTCACCCGCCATGTGCAGACTGCACAGTTGTTTGTTGCGACGCAGTTTTTGGTTGAACACGGGGTGCTGGGCCTTGATCATTTGCGCCTCCAGCAACAAGGCCCCGATCTCGCCCGCCGTGCGGATGTAACTGATGCGTTGGGCTTGACGCAGCATGCGGGCTTCGTCGGGCGTGCGCAGATGCGAAAGCAAACGGGCACGGATGTTGATGCTCTTGCCAATGTACAGCGGCAAATCTCCCGCCTGACCATGGAAGGTGTAGACGCCTGCACCCGTGGGGGCGTCTTCGATGGCATCGCGCAAGTGCTGCGGGTATTCGTAGCCCTGACTGTCAGCAAAGTCGTCTCGGCGGCGGCGTGTCAAGGGCATGGTAAGTGTGGGGCGGGACGCGTACTGTTCAGCAAGGGCTCAGACATCCACACCTCAAAATACTGGTTAAATTCACAGTATACTGACGTGGTCATGCTTCTTGCAGTTGCCTGACATTTTTGTTGATTTTCGCCCCGAACCGGAAGGCTCGGGGCGTTTTTTTGCCCGGCGTCGTGCACTGAATCAGCGCATCTGGGCGCTCAGGCTGCCCAGTGGGGCAGAAAATTCGGCCCGCCAGTTGTCCCCGACTTGCAGGGGCCAGGCATCGGTCCAGGTGCCGGTGGTGATGACGTCACCGGCTTGCAAATCGACCGCGCCAGGGCATTGACGCAGTTCTTTCAAAAAATGGTGCAAGGCGTTCAACGGACTGTCCAGCACGTTGGCTCCTGTGCCCTGCTCCACCGTCTGGCCGTTTTTGAACAGCGTGACTTGGGCTTGCGCCAACAGGGCGTGCAAAGCCTGTGCATCCGTGGCCAGTTGTTGCACCGCTTGGCGAGGACCCACCAGCAAACGGGCATGCAAGCCGCTGTCGGCCATGGTGTCGGTGGCGGTGAACTTCCAGTCCAGGGCATGCGACTGCACCACCTCAAAACCGGGGGCGATCCAGTCAATGGCCTCGAACAATTGCTGCCAACTCGCATGGGCCACAGGCGTGGCCTTCATGCCGAACACGATTTCAGGCTCCAGCCGGGGCTGGCAGGTGTGCGTCAGGTCGATGCTGCCCCCGGCCGAACCCAATGCGGCGGGCTCGGCAAAGCTGAGGCCTGTGTCCCAGACCGTGCCCCACATGGGCGCAAACACCTCGTAACGCTGCCACAAGGTGCGGTTGGTGAAGCCGATCTTGTAGCCCCTGGGCACTTCGCCGCGCTGCTGGCGCAACTGGCGCACAGCCAAGGCCTGCTGGTAAGCCGCCGCCGTATCGGGGCCGCCCACCACGCCGGGCGGTAGACCCCACAAACGGGCTTGGTCGTGGTGTTGCAAAAGTTGTTCGGGCGTCATGCGTGGGTTCCTGTTGAAAAGCTGAAAAGGTCTCAAACCGCGACAAAGCGGCCATCCTCCAGGGGCTGAATGTGCCCCTGCGCCTGCAACTCAGCCAAGTGCATGCCAATGGCGTTGCGTTCAGCACAAGGCACAAAGGGCACGTCATAGCCTGCGGGGTACAACAGACGACGGCTGACCAGTTCGTCCAGGTTGTGCGGCGTTTGCAAATAGCCCAGCAGTTGTTCGCTGCGCTGGTCGATCTTGCTGGCAAAGCGGGCCAGATCGGCCAGAAACTGCGCCCGATCGGTCACCACCGCCTTGTGGTGCGAGGTGACCCAGATGCGGGCATCCAGTTCGGCCACTTTTTTCAGGCTTTGCCGAAAGTCGCTCAAACTGGAGGTGGCGTCGCCGTAATACGGGCCGAAGCCGGTCAGATCGATGTCACCGATGAAGGCCAGCCCTTCGCTCTCGACCACCAAGGCGCAGTGGCCTGCGGTGTGACCCGGCAAGTGATGGGCCCGCACGCGCACGCCGCCGCCCAGGTCCCACATGGCACCGTCGCTGTAGCCAGTGGCGTCGGGCCGTGGGTGGTAATGAAAATCCTTTTGCACGATGGTGAGCATCGCGTCCAGCACGTCCTGCGGGTAGCCGTAGTGGCGGCACATGCCGTCCCAGGACTGGGCGGCGGCCAAATCAGCCTCGTGCACCTGCACGCGGGCATGAGGCAAGCGGTGCAGCCCGGCCATGTGGTCTTCGTGCACATGCCCCAGAATCACCAGATCCACCCTGTCCAGCTCGGGGCCGATGCGGTTGGCCACCTCGGGCGTGTCAAAGGCCACACGCATGTCGGCCCCTTGCACGATGAGTTGGTTGCCATCGGGGTATTTGCCCGACTTGTCCCCCAAGTGCACGCTGACCGAGCCAAAACACAAAACAGACGACATGACAGCCTTTCCAAGATTTCCATGTGCAGGGAACTATAGCCAGCGTGACACGCTCGGGCTGCCGCACAGGCTACAGTGAATGGCATGAACACCCTGCCCTGTGCCGCCACTCTGGCACCCACCGCCCTGATCGACAGCGATCACCCTGAAGTGATCGCCTTTGCCCACCAACACGCGCAAGGCCAAGACGACCGCGAACGGGCCGTGTCGCTTTATCTGGCGGTGCGTGACCAATTCCGATACGACCCCTACCGCATTGATCTTTCACCCGAAGGCATGCGCGCCAGCTCGGTGCTTGCCCAGGGCTCGGGCTGGTGCGTGCCCAAAGCGGCCTTGATGGCTGCAGCCTGCCGTGCGGTGGGTCTGCACGCCCGGCTGGGTTACGCCGATGTCCGCAACCACCTGAGCACCGAGCGCTTGCGCCAAACCATGCAAACCGATGTGTTCATCTGGCATGGTTACGCCGACATCTGGCTGGAGGGCCAATGGGTCAAGGCCACGCCCGCTTTCAACATCGAGCTGTGCGACAAGTTCGGCCTGCTGCCGCTGGAGTTTGACGGCAAAAACGATTCGATCTACCACCCCTTTGACAAGGCGGGCAACCGGCACATGGAGTACGTGAACCAACGCGGCACCTTTGACGACATGCCGCTGGCGCAAATCGTGGCCGACTTCAAGACCGTTTACCGCGGCTGGATGGCCGAAAAAGATCCCTTGAAAAACGCCAGTTTTGAACACGACGTGGCGCGGGAAACGCGTTAAAGCAGCCCATGCGAGGGAGAACCTCTGCGCTCAAGCCCAAGACTTTGGGCGACGGACGTGACACCAGAACCCGCAAGACCTCAAATCGCCGTCGGTGGGCGCCATGCGTGGCTCACCGCACGCTGGCAGGCTGATCCGCCCAGGGCAAGGGCACGGCTTCAAAGGCCACACGACTGGGCACACCGCATGCGACCCACATGGCCGGGGGTTGGGTATGCATGAGGATGCCCGCCACACTTTCCACGCGGCTTTCGGGCGCAATGCTCGGGTCTGGGCTGCGGCAAATGGACAAAAAACCGTCGGATTCATCACGCAAAAAGCGCTCCAATTCAGCCTGGCCAATGGGCGTTTGCAGCGCGTGTTGACGAGCGGTGCTCAGGCGGCTGTGGCTGGACAAACCCGGCCCCATGGGTGCCTGCTCAGCCAGCAGCGATGGGCACAGGAAATGGTTGGTATGCAACACCACGCCGTTGGTGGGCGGCTGCTCGGCCCAGCCTGCGGGCGAGACTTCAAAACAGGCAACCTGCCCTTGTGCGTCGGCGCAGGGCACGTTGGAGGCTGCGCCAAAACCCAGTTCTTGCAAGGCCTGCAAGCGCTCGCGGGCGTGGGCCACACTGCGGCAGTCGAGCAGGTGCCGCAGCAACACATGCACTGGCACACCGAGACGGCTGCCATCGTGCAGGGAGCGCAAAATGTTCAGGCCCAGCGCAAAGCCCCATCGGTTGATGCCGATCTTGGCCAGCATGCCGGCCTCGGTCAGCGTGGTGATGCGTTGGCCGCTGGGGCCTTGGGTGTGTAACACAACCAAGGCCTGACGCTGGCGGCCCATCCAGTCCCAGTTTTGCGCCAGCCAGGCTTGGCCAGTGCGGCTGGCGGCGGCGGTCACGCCCATGGCGGTGCATTCGCCGTCTTTCAAAGCACCGTCCCAGGCGGCTTGCTCCAGCCAGTCGGGCAGACCTGCGGCGCGGTTGGCGGCCAAAGCCGCGTGGGCCAGTTGGGGTTCATCCGAAAAAAACGTGGGCGGCAAAATCTCGGTGCGGCAGTTCAGCGCCATCAGGCTGCCCAGGCTCTGACCGCTGCCCTCGGCCATGCCGCGCAGCTCGGCCATCAAGTCGGCGTCCACTTGCGCAATCACGCTTTCAAAGCGCATGGCCCGCTCACACGCACAGGCCCAATCGATGCCGCAAGCGGCAAACAGCCGGGCATAAGTCACCACGCTGTGATGGATGCGATCCTGGGCCTCGCGGCCATAGATCTGACCGCGCTCGCGGGCAGAGGCCGCACCCAAAGTGTCGATGCAAGGGAACATGCGCGGGTCTCCTGACAAAAAATGGGGGTTCGGGTACAAGGCATGCAAGGCCCACATGGCCCACATGGCCACCATGCGGTCGGACCCTGATGCCCGGCTGGACGATCCCCAACCCGCTTCGGCTGACCCGTCCAGACTTAACGACCCAGTCTGATGCCATCGGCCCTGCCCTGTCAATTAGAAGCCGGACAAACTGGCGTCGTCGCTGGCACCTCGGTGACTGTGGGCTGCAGGCTGAGGGGACCATCATGCAAGCCTGTTGAACGGGAGAAACCCATGCGCTTGCTGATCGCGATGATGATGCACGAGACCAACACCTTCTCACCGGTGCCCACCGATTTGCAGCGGTTTGCACTTGGCCCGGGTGAGACGCCCCCGATGGGGCCAGCCGCTATCGCGGCGTTTCGCGGCACGGGCACGGCCACTGGGGCGTTCATCGATCTGGCCGAGCAGGCCGGGGCCGAGTTCGAGCTGGCCCTGGCCGCGCATGCCGCGCCCAGCGGATTGGTGCACGACGCGGCTTACGAGGCCATGAGCCAGACGATTGTGCAGGCCGTTGCACGGGGTGGTTTTGACGGCATCTTGCTGGACCTGCACGGCGCCATGGTGAGCGAAAGCCACGAGGACGGCGAAGGCGAGTTGCTGCGCCGCATCCGTGCCATCGATCCACGCACGCCGATTGGCGTGGCCTACGACATGCACGCCAATGTGTACGCCGACATGGTCGAGCTGGCGCAAACCGTAGCGGGCTACCAGACCTACCCGCATGTGGACATGTACGACACGGGGGTGCGGGCGGGCTCGGCCTTGTTGAAACTGATCCAGGGCCAGGCACAGCCCAGCACGGCCTGGGGCCGCTTGCCCATGATCCCGCACATCATGCGGCAAAGTTCGCTGGACGAGCCCAACCGCTCGCTCCAGGCGCGCGCAAGGCAGATGGAAAAAGACGGCGCCTTGTGCGCCAGCGTGTTCACCGGATTTCCGCATGCCGACATCGAAAACGCGGGCCTGTCGGTGGTGGTCGTGACCGACAACGACCCGGCGCTGGCCCGTCGTCTGCGCGACGAGCTGATGCAAATGGCCTGGGACAGCCGAGCGCAATGGGTTTATGAGCTGGAGCCGCTGGCCGCGTCGGTGGCCCGAGCCCAAACGTTCACCGACTTTCCGGTCATGCTGCTGGACCATTACGACAACGCGGCCTCGGGCGGCACCATGGACACCACCGCTGTGCTGGCCGAAGTGCTGCGCCAGGGCTTGCGCAACGTGGCGGTGTTTGCGATTTTTGACCCCCAGGCGGTGCAAGAGGCCATGGCGGCAGGCATCGGATCACCCGTGCGCTTGCAAGTCGGCGGCAAGATGGCCATGCCGCTCATGCCGCACCGCAGCGAGCCGATTGAGCTCAACGGCGTGGTGAAGCTGATCTCCAACGGCAAATACCGCAACAAAGGCCCGATGAGCCAGGGCGCACGGCAAAACATGGGCCATGCGGTGGTGATCGACACGGGCGATGTGGCAGTGGCGCTGATCTCGCGCCATGTCGAGCCTTTTGATGTGAATGCCCTGCTGTGCCTGGGCATCGACCCGGCACAAAAGGATTTTGTCGTGCTCAAAAGCCGGGTGCACTGGCGCGCCGGTTTGGGGCATCTGGCCCGCGCCACCGTGGAATGCGCGGGCGCAGGGGCCTGCACATCGGACTACAGCGAGCTGCAGTTCAAACGCTTGCGCCGCCCGATTTACCCGCTGGACGCAGGCATGCGCTGGTCCAGTCCGTCCTGAAATGCCCCGCAGCCAACCCTGGGCTCGGCCTGTGTCCAAGCAAGGCTGCGGGCCTTAATTGGCTTTGGCCCCCGAGGTCCGGATCACTTCGCTCAAACGGGCCTCGTCCCGGCGCATCCGCGCCTCGAACTGAGCGGGGGTGCCACCGAGTGGGTCTCCGCCCGCACCGCGAATCACCTCCAGAAAACCCGGATCGCGCATCAGTTTGTTGATTTCGGCATTCAGGCGAATCACCACCTCCTGAGGCGTTTTGGCAGGTGCCAGAATGCCAAACCAGCCCACCAACTCGTAGTCACTCAGGCCCAGCGCCTCATTGACCGTGGGCACATCGGGCAGCAAGGCAGAACGTCGGGAACCGGTCACGGCCAGCGCTTTCAAACGACCCGCTTTCACGAACTGCAGCGCCACCGGCAAATTCACAAAGCCCACCTGCAAAATACCGCCCAGGTGGTCATTGGTGGCTTGGGCATTGCCCTGGTAAGGCACATGGGTGAACTTGGCACCGGTCTTGACGCTCAGCAACTCAGCCGCCAAGTGCCCGGAGCTGCCCGCACCGGGCGTGCCATGGTTGAACTTGTTGGGGTCGCTGCGTGCCTGTTGCACCAGCTCACTCAGAGACTGGATGCCCAGGCCGGGATGCACGGTCACGACGTTGGTGACTTCGGCCACCTCGATGACGGGCGTCAGGTCACGCATGGTGTTGTAGGGCAAGTTGGCATAAAGCGCCTGGTTGGTCACCAGTGGCAAGCCGTTGATGAGCAGCGTGTGGCCATCGGGGGCGGCTTTGGCCACGAAATCGTTGCCAATGTTGGTGCCTGCCCCAGGCTTTTGCTCCACCATGACCGACTGGCCCAACACGGGGCTCAGCCGCTGGGCCATGGCACGGGCAAACACATCGGCACTGCCCACCAAGGCGGGCACAACGATGCGCACCGTTTTGGTGGGGTAAGTCTGGCCCTGGGCCAGGGCGGGCAAGCCCGCACAAGCCAAACCCAGGCTTGCAGTGGAAAGGAGCAATTCACGGCGGCGCATAGACCCATCCTTTTTCGGATTCAACGAACAAAATGTTGGACAACAACGGCGATCACGCGCCTCAATGGCATTCCATCAAGGAGCCAAAGCCGGCTTTCTTGTCCTGCAGCCCTTGGGCCCGCAAGGCATGCCAATAGGTGGCGGTGTTGATCGCAATGACCGGCTTGCCCAGAAAAAGTTCAGCGGCTGCAGCCAAGCGAATCATGGACAAATTGGTACCCACTTGAACGATGGCGTCCACGTCATCGCCGTCCAGCTGCAAGATCGCCTGGCGGCACATCTCATCGGTGGAATGGGCGATCTGAACCGGACTGGGGCGACGCAGACACACGTCTCGCACCACGGTAAAACCGCAGTCTTCGTAAAACCGACGCACCTGGGCATTGGCCACTTCGAAGTACGGCGACATGAAGGCGATGCGCTTGACCTTGTAAACGTTCAGAGCCGCCTCGGTGGCAAAGGAACCACAGGACACGCCGACCTGCGCCCTGTCTTGCATCATTTTCAGGTAATCGTTGGCGCCCTGGCGACCATTCCAGAAAGTCGCCGCAGACATGCCCATCACCAGGTAATCCATCTCGCAACTGCGCAACACATCCACCGCGTCCATGGTCGCTTGGTTGATGTTGTTCACCAGTTGGACAAAGCTGGCATCGTCCGTCACCGGATTGTTCGGGATCGCGATGCGGCTGTAATGATTGGTCACGCCCACTGGCCGCAGGTCATCGAAATCAGGTTGAACGATGGTGTTGGTCGAGGGCCCCAAGGTGCCCAGTTTTTTTCGGTATCCGAGGTGGTCCATGAATCAGGTGCAGGCCGTGATGGCCTGGTGTTGTGTGATGAACTCATCGCGCGTCATCACGTCGGCATATTTTTGTTGCATGTCAAACAGGTTGGCCACATGGGGCTCCAGCGCGCGGTCGCCCACGCAATCGGAGACCACCAAGGTGCGCAGGTTGTGCTGCATCGCGTCCACCACGCTGGCACGCACGCAACCGCTGGTGGTGCAACCCGTGATGACGGCGGTGTCCACGGAGCGCTGCAAGAGCCAGCCCGCCAATCCGGTTTCAAAAAAAGCCGAGGCCGACTGCTTGCGAATCACCCACTCACCAGGCTCCGGCGTGAGCGGAGTCACAATTTGCGAGGCGTGCGCCTGCTCGGTGAGTTTTTGCAAAGGCGGCACACGCAGCGCAAAGATGTTGACATCCGCGCCATCGCTCGCGAACACCACTCGGGTATGCACCACTGGCAAACCCTGCGCCCGGAAATACGCCAGCAAGGGCACAGTCCGGTCTGCGGCCGCCGCGATGTGCGGCCCGCCCAATTGGTCGGCATCGACAAAGCCGTTGACAAAATCCACCAGCACCAACGCGCACTTGTGCCCGATACCGCTGGTCCCGCCCAGGCCTTGGTGACGGTAAATGGCGTGTTTGTCCATGGTCACTTCAGGCGTCCTCTTCACGCTGGGCATGGCTTTGGTCGAAAGCCTGCACCCAGTCAAAACCCATGAGGCTGGAGAATTGGCCAAAGCCATGCAGTGGGGTTGAACCGTCTTTGGAAGACCCCGTCTGCTTGATGCCCTGGTAAACCGATTCAAAGGCTGCGCCAGCGGCCAAAAAGGCGGTTGCCGGAAAAATGACCAGCCCATAACCCAACTGCTGCAATGCCTCGTAGCTCAAGACGGGCGTGCGACCGCCCTCGACCATGTTGGCCACCAGAGGCAAGTCGAAGTGGCGACAGATGGTCTCCATCTCTTGCACCGACTCCGGACTCTCCACAAACAGCAGGTCAGCGCCCGCGCGCGCGTACATTTCTGCGCGCCGCAAAGCCTCGTCCAGCCCCAGTGTGGTGCGGGCATCGGTGCGGGCAATGATGAGAAAGTCGGGATCGCTGCGGGCCTCCACTGCGACGCGGATCTTCTCGACCATTTGCTGCGCCGGCACCACCCTTCGCCCCAGCATGTGGCCGCATTTTTTGGGAAACTCCTGGTCCTCCAGTTGAATGGCACAGGCCCCGGCACGCTCATAACCGCGCACCGTGTGCATGACGTTCAGAAGCCCGCCGTAGCCGGTATCGCCATCGCAAATCATCGGCGTGGTGGTGATGGCGGTGAACTGCTGCACGCGGTTGACCATGTCGGTATAACTGGCCAAACCCGCATCGGGCAAGCCCAAGTACGACGCCACGGTGCCGTAGCCCGTCATGTAGAGCGCATCGAACCCCATGCGGTCGGCCATCTTGGCGGAAATCATCTCAAAGACGCCCGGTGCCACCACCAGATCGCCCTGCCGAAGACGCGCCGCCAGCTGGCTGCGCCGTGATGCGTTGCTGACTTGGGACAGACCGTTGTGCATCATGCGATGGCCTTTGCGCGCTCAAGCGCTTCGATCATGGAAGATTTTTTCAAATAGTCCCGGGCCTTCTCGGGGTTCCCGCAAATGGCCCGCAACTCGTCCTGCACGCGCTGGCGCACCACGGGATCACGCTCTTCAATCTCCCGCTTGTTGCGCGCCGTGTTGGCATTGATGTAATCAATGGCGATGGTGCGGCGCTGGCGCTCATAGCGCGCCATGACATCCATGGCGGCCCCTTGCTGGATCACCTGCAGCAATTTTTGGGTCAGGTTCATCGCGTCGTGCACACCGCCGTTCATGCCCATGCCCCCCAATGGATTGTTGATGTGCGCAGCATCGCCCGCCAGAAAGATGCGGCCCTGCAAAAACGTCTTGGCAACACGTTGGTGAACTTTGTAAAGTGTTCGGTGCACCGTGTTGTAAGGCAATGGCTGGGGCAGCAGCCTTTGCAAACGGGCCTGCACCGCCTCGTCGGTCATGACCTCCTCGTCGGTTTCTTGCGCCGTGGTGGGAAACAGCACCCGCCAAAGTGTGGGCACACGCAACAAAACACACCACTCCTGCGGATCGGAGCAATAGTTGACGTAGGACAGACGCGGCAGATGCTGGGCGTAATCGAAATCCGTGGAGATGACCAAAAACCGCTCCGGATACGTCAAACCTTCGAAATCAATGGCCAAGGCCCGGCGCGTGGCACTCCAGGCACCGTCTGCACCGATCATGTAGTCGGCCTCGATGGGATGACTTTGCCCTTCGGTACTGACTGTGGCCGTGACCTTGTCGGCGGTTTGCGTGACCGACTCCAGGCGGGTCGAAAAAAGCAGCTTGACATGGGGCAACAGGTCAAGTTCCTGCTTGATCAGGTCAGCCAGTTTCCACTGTTCACATTGCAAGCGAAAGGGGTGGTCGGTATGCCCCTTGAGCAGATCCAGATCAAACTCGGCGATCACACCGTCCTGGCGATCGCGCTGCTGGGTATAGCGGGCCACCAAACCTTGAGGCACCAACTTGGCGGTCAGGCCATAGGGTGCCAGCATGTCCAGCGTGGGTGGATGAAAGGTGGACGCCCTCAGGTCGCGGTTGAGGTCCGCAGAGGCCTCCAGCACCGTCACGGCCACGCCCGCCCGGCCCAGCACCAAAGCACTGACCAAGCCTACAGGCCCGCCGCCAGCAATCAAAACATGCGAATTCATCCGGCTCCCCGATGACAAGGTGATGGTTCAATGTACACAAAGCAGAAAGGAAAATGGATGAAAATTTTAAAAAATCAGGGAAACCACTTATAAAATGACCTTGAAACACCCAAATTACGACCCAAACATCACGCCGACATCCCATCAAAACACCATTGACCCACATCAATGTGTACAAAATAGCCGAACACCCTCCACTCACAAGCCATGACCCGCGCCAGCACCCTTGCCTACAACACCATCCGTGAATGGATCATCAGCGGCAGTTTCCAGCCGGGCGAGCGCTTGCTCGAAGAAGAGTTGGCACACCGCACGGGCGTTTCACGGACCTCCATTCGCGACTCGCTCAGACGCCTCCATGCCGAGGGACTGGTTTGCACGCAGGCCAATCGGGGGACCTTTGTGACGCAATTCAGCAGCACCGAGATCGACGAAATCTTTCAGCTTCGGGCCGTGCTGGAGGGACATGCAACCGCCTTGGCGGCGATCAATGGGCAAGAGCACCATTGGCAAGCGCTGGCCGACGTCGCCACGGCGATCGACCAACAACTGGCGCAACCTGAAGCATCGGATGCGCAGCGGTACGCCCGCTTCCAAGCCAGCAACACCCGCTTCCACGACATCATCTTGCAAGCCAGCGGCTCGCAAAGGCTGCAGGGCCTGGCGCGTTCCCTGATCGAGCTGCCATTGGTGACCATGAAGCAGCACGCCTGGCCCGGCGAAGTGCGCATACGCCGCTCCAATCAGCAACACTGGGAAATCATCGAGTCCTTGCGCGCCCGCGACCCTTTGCTCGGTCGGCTTCGGGTGCAGACCCACATCATCACCGCCCGCCCCTTGGCCATGCTGAGCCAAGCCCTGATGCCCATCGACCTGCTCTGAGCCGCCCACCGCACGAGGCTTTGTCACAGGGCTGACGCCCAGGCTTGGCGCTCAGGCCCATACTGTGTCAGTGCCCCACCGAACATGCCTGAACGGGTGGTTTTACCAACGCTTTGATCCTACTTTTTTGATGAAAACCGATGTCGCCATCCTTGGCGCTGGCGCAGCCGGCATGTTCGTGGCCCTCGCCGCTCAAGCGCGGGGGCTGAGCGTCGTCCTGATCGATCCATCAGCGCATACCCCCAACAATTTGGCCATCAGCGGGGGGTTGTTTCCGGCCGCAGGTTCTGCCCTGCAGCGGTCTTCGGGCACGCAAGACAGTCCAGAGGCCTGGCTGGATGACCTGCGCCAATTTGCACCGGGCATGGTCAATGAAAACATCGCCAGCTCCGTGGCCCATGCCCTGCCACTGGCGACCGCTTTTTTGGTCAATGACTGCGCAGCGCCAGTGCAGTTTTTGCCCGACGTTGTGGCACCAGGCCACCGGCAATTGCGCTTTCACTGTGTCGCGCCCGCCTCGGGGGCCGCATTGCACACCTGGTTTCGCCAAGCTTGCATGCAACAGCCCCGCATCCGGTTTGTAACGGACCGCGCCCATGTCACGCGTGGGGCACAGGACTTTCAGTTGACCACCGCACAAGACACCTACCACGCCTGTCAGATCGTGCTGGCCGGCGGTGGCTTTGGGGCCAACCCCGAGATGGTGGCACGCTTCATCCCCGGCATGGCTGGCGCGCTGCACAACGGCTCATCCACCCAGGACGGCAGCACCATGGCCCTGGGCATGGCATGGGGCGCGCAACTTTGGGGCATGGACGGCTACCAGGGACAAGGCCACACGCACCCGGGCGGTGCCACGCGCTTGGGCATGTCCATTCCGCCTTTGGGCGGCATCCTGGTCAATCGGCAGGGGTTGCGGTTTGTCGCCGAGGACATCGGCCCCTCAGCTCTCGCGCCGCAAGTGCTGGCACAAGACAATGGCCTGGCACTGGAGGTGTTTGATGCAGCCATCGAAGCCCAACTGGGCAACCACGGTGCATATCAGCAAGCCGTGCAGGCCGGTCGCGTCATGACGGCCGACAGCGTGGCCAGCCTGGCCGAAGAGGCCGGTGTGGACCCCGCAGCACTGACGCGCACGCTCACACAAGTGAGCGCCTTGGCGCAAGGTCAGGCCAACGACCCGCTGGGGCGGCGCAGCTTTGCCCGGGTGCTGCGCCCACCGTTCAAAGCCTCTTGGGTCACAGGGGCTTTGTCGCACACACAAGGCGGTTTGCTCACACAAGCCGACGGCGCAGTGCTGGACCCACAGGGCAACACGATCCCGGGCGTCTTTGCCGCCGGGGGCTGCGCGGCGGGATTGTCAGGACGAGGTGCCGACGGCTACCTGCCCGGCAACGGCCTGGCCCAGGCATTTGGCCTGGGCTGGCGGGTGGCCCAGGCCCTGGGCTGAGCGACAAAGGGGCTTCGATCACTCGGCTTTGGCCCCTGAGATTTCCACGGCGCGCTTGAATTTGGCCATTTCGCTGCGATGAAAGGCTTGCGTTTCGGTGGCACTGGAACCCACGACGGTGGCACCCTGCGCCTCCAGTTGCTGCTTCACACCCGGATCGTCCAGCGCTTTTTTGACTTCGGCCTGAATGCGGGACACCAACGCCGGTGGCGTGCCTGCCGGGGCCATGAGCACGATCCAGGCCGTGGCGTCAAAACCCGGGATGAATTCCGAGATGGCCGGCACTTGTGGCAACTGGGGCGAGCGTTTGAGCGACGTGACCGCCAGCGGCACGATGGCCCCTGCCTTGATCTGCCCCACCAAAGAGGGCAAGCCCTCGACACCCGTCTGGACATCGCCGGCCATCACGGCCTGCATGGCCGGCGAGCCGCCCCGATAACCGACGTGGGTGAGCTTGATGCCCGCATCGGCCTTGATCAACTCCATCACCAGATGTGATGTGGTGCCTGGCCCGGAAGAAGCATGGGCCAGCTTGTCGGGTTGCACTTTGGCCGCAGCGATCAAGTCCGGCAAAGTTTTAAAGCTTTGCTTGGGACTGGTGACAACGACTTGAGGAAACGACACCAGTTGCGTCACCGCCGTGAAGTCCTTGAGCGCGTCGTAGGGCAGTTTGGCGAACAAATAAGGGTTGATCGCCATGGTGCCGGGCGAGCCCAGCAGCAAGGTGTAGCCATCAGCTTTGGCCCGGGCCGCAAAGTCGGTGCCGATGTTGCCGCTGGCACCCGTCTTGTTGTCCACATTCATGCCTTGGCCGGTGTTCGCAGCCATCTTGTTGGCAATGATGCGGGCCACCACATCCACCGCAGAGCCTGCCGCAAACGGGTTGACCCAAGTCACAGGTCGCGTGGGCCAATCGCTGGCCTGGGCCAGGCTGTCGAGCGGTGCCAACAGGGGCAGCAAGGCCAGGCTGGTGGCCAGCGCCAGTCGGCGTCGACGGGACGATGAAGTCATGAAAGTCTCCTTTGTGGTGAATAAACGCATGATGTGTGAGCGCCGCCCCCTGATGGCCATCCCACCACCTCGCGGCGGCAGCCCGATGGCACCGCGGGCAGCGACAGCGAATTCAAATCGACACCCCCAGAGAATACCCTTGGGCCGTGGCTGACAAGGTATCGCCAGCGGCCAGGCAATCTCCGACCAGATGCACCGGCCGCCCCGTGGCCTGCAAGGCGGCCAGCAAATCGGTATCGGGGGCGCGTGGCGTGGCATAAGTGATCAGGGCCACATCATCAACAAAGCCAGCACAGCCCCCAAATACGCTGTCATAGGGCACGCGGGCCTGCTCCTCAAACGCGTCGTCCCAGCGCAGCTGACTCAATGTCAGCACCTGCACACCCGCTTGGTGCATGCGCCGCAGGACGCCCTGCCGCGTGACCAGGCTGCAATCGGCCGCGATGTGTTCGCGCGGGGTCATCAGCACCACCTTGTCAAACAAAGTGGCCAGTTTTTCAGCCACGGCATAGGTCGCTTCCACTGGATCGAGGTCCCAGATCAAGGCCGTGCCGGGCTGACGCCGGGTGTAGCGCGGCAGTTGGGCGCACAGCGTTGGCAAGTCGGCAATCATGCCCAGCGCCTGCAACTCGGCAGGCAACTCCAGTGGCCAATGCGGTGTGCCGCCCGTGGCCAGGATGAACTCATCGCTGTTTTGCTGTGCGATGTCTTGGCTGAGCAGCCTGCGGCCCAGATCAAAATGCACCCCATGCTCCAGTGCCCGTTCGTACTGGTGGTCGTAAATGCTGGACAGCGCATCCAGCGTCGGCAGGCTGGCCAGGCGTCTGGCCTTGCCGCCCACCTGCAGGGATGCCCCCACCACGGTCACCTGATGCCCGCGTGCAGCAGCCACCCAAGCCGCTTCCAGCCCCGCGATGCCCGCACCGATGACCAACAGTTTTTTAGCCTCGCGCGCCGC
Source organism: Limnohabitans sp. 2KL-1 (assembly GCF_003063435.1). Lineage (GTDB taxonomy): Bacteria > Pseudomonadota > Gammaproteobacteria > Burkholderiales > Burkholderiaceae_C > Limnohabitans_A. The sequence goes on from NZ_NESL01000002.1 coordinate 285,735, forward strand.
GACCAACGGCTGCCCTTCCGTTTGTGCCGCCAATCGGGGATTGTTGTCGCAGGCTATCGGGCGGTCCTGAACGATGGTCTTCCAGCAGGTGTTGCAGGAAACGCAGTAACGGATGCTGGCTGCACGCCCGGCAAGGGCTTTGCGTGGCCAGTCCGGATCCGTGATCAAAGGCCGCCCCAAACCAATGAGAGACACCCGCCGATCCTGCAGCAGCGCCTGAGCTTCGGCCGGGTCGGTGATCCGGCCCAAACTCATCACGGCGACGCCCCGCGCATGCGCGGCCAGACGCTCGGTCAGCCCCGCATAAGGCATGCGAGGCCCAGCACTGTCGGGCAAATGCATCTCCAGTGAACGCGCATGGGCCCCTTGGGCAAAGGCAAGATAGTCGGGGCGGCACTGGTCAAGCAAGGCCTCAAGGGTCAGGATGGCCTGCTCGGGCGGTAAGCTGTCGACCAACCCGTCGTCGGCCGGCATCTTGATGCCGATGATGAAACGGTCGCCACAGGCTTGTCGGATGGCCAGGACCATGTCGGCCAACCAGCGGGTGCGACCGTGGACATCCCCACCGTAGCCATCCTCGCGGTGATTGGCCCGAGGCGATAAAAAAAGGTGAAACAAATGGCCATGGCAGGCCGACAGTTCAACACCGGAAAAACCCGCACCTTGCAAGCGAGCTGCCCGTTCAGCCACCATGCCCACCCAATCCTGGACTTCTGCTGTGCTCATGGCACGGGGCATGGTGCCACTGAGGTCATCGGGCAACGCACTCGGTGCCAACGCACGAACACCACGACCCGGAATGTGACGGCCACGCCCGGGGTCCTGAATCTGCGCGATCAAGCGGCAGCCATGGCCTTCCACGGCATCGGCCAATCGCGCCAAACCCGCCACATGGGCGTCCCGGTAGGCAGGCAGGCGCATGGCGTTTTGCCACTCGCCCAGACCGATCGGCTCGGTGACAAGCATGGCCGCGCCCCCTCGAGCCCGGGCTTCGCAATACCGCAAATAGGCCTCGCCCAAGGCGCTGTGCGCGCCCAAACGGGTCGAAATCGAGGCGTGCACGATCCGGTTGGCAAGTCGCAGGCCACCGAGCTGCAAAGGCGAAAACAACGCGGGGTAAGGCCCGTCAGAAACGAGGGGGCTCATCCTGGCTCAGCGGTAACGGCAAGCTGTGAACAAAAGAGCGCGCCATAAGGGCCGCATGGGCGCACCACGCTCGCCATCACCCCAACACACGAGCACCTCCGCCCTCTTGAGTAGTTCAAACACATGCGCAGAAGTATGACGCACTGAAACTCTTGACGAGCCCCCGTGGTAACCCCAATGCCTCATACCCTGCCCCTCCGCACGCCCTGAAAGATGGAGGAAGGCAAGATCAGGCCGCATTCAGGTCAAGGCGCACCGTCCATGCCGATCCGGCCAAAGGACCAAGGCTTGGTAGATGTCATTGGTTTCGTTGGTGTCGCCAAGCAAGGTGCTCGGCCCTTGGCACTTCTCAGACGGCCAGAAAATACCCGTCCGTTGGCGACAAACTGCTGGCCGGCTTTGGCAGCAAATCAAAGGCCACTTGCTTGAATGCCGCGACCAGAACACCTTCGTCCAACGCCATGATGTCGTCTTGAAGGAGCTTGGTGAAAAACATGTCGGCTGACAGACCCGTTGCATGCATGTCGAAATAGTCCGCCACCAAATTGCGGTAGAAAAGCACAAATTCCCGCATGAGGCCACTGGTGCGAGCGGTATCCAGCAGACCAGCCTGCTCCGGGACAGAAAGAAGTTTCAGGGGGTTTTCGTTGTAAAGACCAAAACGGGTCCAGGCAAATTTGGGGTAAGCCGTTTCGCTGCGCCAGCGGGCGTAATGCGGTTTGAAATACGATTGCATGCATTGGTCCGTGGCCACCACAGCAAAAAGGCAAAGTACGAACAACGGCCTGACTTCGGAGTCCATGGGCCCCAGGTCGGCTTCGACATGAGACCAGTTCTTGCCACCAAACAACACCAACTCCTGGTCGTTGAGGATGTCTTTGAGAACCTGTGGCACCTCGCTGAACTGCAGTTTCGCAATATCGCTTTGGAAGCCGGTATCGAAGTAGTGCTCGATGTTCATGTCTTTGCCTCTCGTCAGAAAATGAATTCAGCGGACAACGCGCTCCACATCGAAACATGGAGGCAGGTAGCTTGGCTAGGCAGGCAAAACTTTATATTTGTTTTTTCTTTTGGGCCTATTTTGTTTTTAATGTATCTTAATAATTATTTTTAAAAAATTAAAGCAATTTAAAGTTGTTACATATTGTTTAAATGGGGCACGTGAAATACCACCGCTACACGGTCTGCGCGACAGATGAGACCAGCTGTGGGCTGGCGTTCACTGTCCGACTGGACGCAGGCGAACAGCGACAAAGGCTTGTCAGAAACGGCCGACGGACTGGCCTCGCTTGACCCGAAAAGACCTCAGCCCGGCCGCACCATCTTGCAGGTGCTGGGCAGACGGGCCTGCTCGGCCTTGATCTGGCGCACCACCTTGAAGCCGTAGCCCGAACCTTCCACGTCAAACGGCACACCGGGCACACCTTGGCGCTGCATCACGCCCACCACCAAGGGCTGCTGGAACTGGTGGTCTTCGGCGCGCATGAAGCCGGTTTGCCCAGCCGTGCTGACGCGGGCTTTTTCCAGCGCCAGCGCCACGGCCACGGGATCGGTGCCACCGGCTTTTTCGACCGCCTGGGCCAGGGCCTCCACCATCAACTGCATGCGCACATGCACATAGTCTTCCGAGGGCTTGCTGAAACGCTGGCGGAAAGATTGGTAAAACGCTTCGCTGGCTTTGCCAGGCACATTGGGCAACCAGTCGGCCACCGCAATCACGCGGTCCACACCGGCATCACCCAAAGCCGCAGGCGCCCCCAACGCGTTGCCATAAAAGGTGTAGAACTTGCCTTCGTAACCCGCCTCACGGGCGGCCTTGACCAGCAAGGTCAGGTCATTGCCCCAGTTGCCGGTGATGACCGCTTGTGCGCCGCTGGCCTTGATCTTGGCGGCGTAGGGCAAAAAGTCTTTCACGCGGCCCATGGGGTGCAACTCATCGCCCACCACCTTCACATCCGGGCGCTTGTCTGCCAACTGGCGTTTGGCTTCACGCAGCACAGCCTGGCCAAAGCTGTAATCCTGTCCGATCAGGTAAGCCGATTTGACTTTTTTGTCAGCCTGCAAAACCTGCATCAAGGCGGTCATGCGCATGTCAGCGTGGGCGTCAAAACGGAAATGCCAGAAGCTGCATTTCTCGTTCGTCAGGATCGGGTCCACCGCCGAGTAGTTCAAAAACAGCACGCGCTTGGCTGGCTCGCGCTCGTTGTGTTTGTTGATCGCGTCAATCAAGGCCGCCGCATTGCCCGATGAGTTGCCCTGCAACACCACCTGCGCCCCATCGTCGATGGCCGACTTGAGGGCCGACAAGGCTTCTTCGCTTTGGCCTTTGCTGTCGTAACGCTCCAGCACCATGGGTCGCATGCCCTGCGCGGTCTTGACGCCGCCCCGGGCATTGATCCGCTCCACCGCCCAGGCGATGTTGCGCACCACGGCCTCACCCGTGTTGCCAAAGGGGCCGCTCAAGCCCTCGATCAAGGCCAATTTGATGGGCGCTGGCGATTGCGCCCACGCAGGCAACAACAGCAGGGTTGCAGCCAGTGACACGGCGATACGACGGGAAATGAAGGACAAACGCATATCAAAAATAGAACCCGCCAGAAGGCGGGTTGAAACCAAGAAGGGGCGCAGTGTAACTGCCCCGTTAGACACACACGATGGCCGCTGAGTTGAGTGGATTTTGTGGGAGGCTGCCTCTGCGGCCGAATGTCTGATGGGACAACACTTTTGAATGGGTGTTGTGGTTTGCACACCTTCGCGAGCAGGGGCTCGCTCCCACAGGGGGGGGCGGGAAACCCAGCGTCAAGCCAGTTCGTGCAAGGGCCAGCGCGGCTTGACGTCGAAGCTGTAACGCGCCTCGGCCTGCTGCGCACCGGCTTGCAAGCGCATGGCGGCGGCCATAGCGATCATGGCCCCGTTGTCGGTGCACAGGTGCAGCTCGGGGTAATGCACGCGCACTTGGGCTTTGGCGCAAGCCGCATTGAGTTGGGCGCGCAACTCGCGGTTGGCGCCCACGCCGCCCGCCACCACCAGGCGCTTCATGCCGCTGGTTTTCAAAGCGGTCATCGATTTCTTGACCAGCACTTCCACAATCGCCGCCTGGGTCGAAGCGGCCAAGTCAGCCCGCTCGGGCGCACCTTCGGTGTGGGCGGCAGGGCCGATTTTCTGGCTCTGGGTCAGCACCGCCGTCTTCAGGCCCGCAAACGAAAAATCCAGATCGCCACTGTGCAGCAAGGGCCGGGGCAGTTTGTAGGCCGCAGGGTTCCCCTGCTCGGCCAGGCGAGACAGACCCGGGCCACCGGGATAAGGCAGGCCCATCAGCTTGGCCGACTTGTCAAAGGCTTCGCCTGCGGCGTCGTCAATGGTCTCGCCCAGCAACTCGTAACGACCCACGCCGTCCACCCGCATCAGCTGCGTGTGGCCGCCCGACACCAGCAAGGCAATGAACGGAAACTCGGGCGGGTCGGCGCTCAAAAACGGGGAGAGCAAGTGCCCTTCGAGGTGGTGCACGCCCAGCACCGGCTTGCCCAAAGCAGCAGCCAACGCACAGGCTACGCCAGAGCCCACCAGCAGCGCCCCGGCCAGGCCCGGCCCCCGGGTGTAGGCCACCACGTCAATATCGGCCAACGCGGTCCCCGCCTCGGCCAGCACCTGGCGCGTGAGCGGCAGCACGCGGCGGATGTGGTCGCGGCTGGCCAGCTCGGGCACCACGCCGCCATAGGCCTGGTGCATCTCGATCTGGCTGTAAAGCGCGTGCGACAACAAGCGCGGCAAAGCCTCGCCGGTGGTCTCTACCAAGGCCACGCCGGTTTCGTCGCAAGAAGATTCGATACCCAAAATTCGCATAACAGGTAGTTTAAGGGGGGCATGGAGGCTGGTACTGCCCTTGGCCATAATCCTTGCAAATGCTTGCCAGCCCAAACACCACTGCCCCTGTAGGAGCCAGCCCTGCTGGCGATAGCGTGTTTGGCGCTGCAAATGATCGCCTGCAGGGCAGGCTCCTACAAAAACACACCGTTGAATTCGCCATGACCACACTCCGACTGATTTCCTCCATGGCCACCAAGCCGCTGCTGGCCGATCTGGTGGCGCTTTACAAAGCGCAGGACCCCGACGTTCAAATCCAGCTCGAGTCGGTTGGCGGCGTGGACGCAGCCAAACGCGTGCAGGCGGGCGAAGCCTTTGACGGCGTGGTGTTGGCCAGCGACGCCATCGACAAACTGACAGCCAGCGGCCATGTGCTGGCGGGCAGCCGCGCCGATCTGGTGCGCTCGGGCGTGGCAGTGGCCGTGCCTGCAGGGCAGCCCGTGCCCGACATCTCGAGCGAAGCCGCGCTCAAGGCCGCCATCTTGGCTGCGCCCACGCTGGGCTATTCGACCGGCCCGAGCGGCGTGCAGCTGGCCAAACAATTTGAGGCCTGGGGCATCGCCGAAACCATCGCGCCACGCATCGTGCAGGCCAAACCCGGCGTGCCGGTGGGCTCGCTGGTGGCCCTGGGTGAAGTGTCGTTGGGCTTTCAACAACTGAGTGAAATGCTGGGCGTGCAGGGCATCACCATCGTGGGCGGCATGCCCCCAGCGGTGGAGATCATCACCACGTTTTCGGGCAGCGTGGCATCCACCAGCACGCAACAGGACGCCATGCGTGCGCTGCTGGCTTTTTGGCAATCACCCGCGTGCGACGCACTCAAGCGCCAGCACGGCATGGCCCCGGCCTAAGTCCTGCGCTTAGGCGCGCTTCTTGCATCGTTTTGCCCATGCAAGAAGCCCTGAGAATCGTCGTCATCATCTCCGACCCCGCCCTGGTGGCCGAGGGCGATGAGCACGCACAGGCTCTCGAAGAACGCTCGCGCCTGCTGCGCATTGGCCTGCTCGAAGCGGGCTACAACCTGGTGGCCACCCTGCCCGCCGATGTGTTTTTGACAGAACGCTTGGCCCAACTGCAAGCCGACATGGTGATCGTGGACGCCGAGAGCGATGCCCGCGATGCGCTGGAGCATGTGGTCATGGCCACACGCGACGAGCGCCGCCCCATCGTGATGTTCACCAACGACAACGACACCCGGCCCATGAACGAGGCCGTGGCCGCAGGCGTGACGGCCTACATCGTGGCAGGGCTGGCCCCCGAGCGTATCCACCCGATCCTGACGGTGGCCATGGCACGCTTCAAACACGAGCAGGCGCTGCTGGCCGAGTTGGACAGCGCCCGGCTAGAACTGAGCGACCGCAAAGTGGTGGATCGCGCCAAGGGCCTGCTGATGCAGCGCCAGGGTCTGAACGAACAAGAGGCCTATGGCAAATTGCGCAAAGCCGCCATGAACAAAGGCGTGAAGCTGGCCGACATCGCGCAGCAGATGATCGAGATGGCCGAACTGCTGGGCTGAAGGGGCACAGCCAGATTTTGATGGGAGCGAGCCCCTGCTCGCGAATGCGCGCCTATGCCACATCATGCATTCGGCCGCAGGGGCAGCCTCCCACAGAACAAGCCACATCACCGCAGAGCGGCCCCCACAAGATGCCTTGGCGCACCACACAAGTGCACGCCATCGCACCCCAACGGTGCCAAAACCCCAAACCAGTGGTTTTCAGGGCATTCACCCCCAGGAAAACCCTGGCACGCGGCTTGCGTTACCCGAAGCAAGACCAACGAAGGTCAAACGTGACCCCACCCAATGGCGGGTGAGGTCCCACCGGACAAAGGCGTCCCCATGCGTTCGCGCCCTGCACTGCAGGCGCGAGTGACATGAGGACGCCTTTTTTGTTTTTTTATTCCTGCAAGGAGCTTCGCCATGACCGACCTTCTCAAAAACAGCTTGACCCGCCGCAACGTGTTGCAAGCCGCCGCCGTGGGCGCTGCAGGCATTTCGCCCGCACTGCGCTCAGTGGTGTACGCCGCAGGCTCGGATGCCCCCGAGAAAAAAGAAGTCAAGATCGGCTTCATCCCGCTGACCGATTGCGCCAGCGTGGTCATGGCTTCGGTGCTGGGCCTGGACGTGAAGCACGGTGTGAAATTCGTGCTGAGCAAAGAAGCCAGCTGGGCCGGTGTGCGCGATAAATTGGTCAACGGCGAACTGGACTTTGCCCATGTGCTGTACGGACTGGTTTATGGCGTGCACCTGGGGCTGTCCGGACCCAAGAAAGACATGGCCGTGCTGATGACGCTCAACCACAATGGCCAAGCCATCACACTGTCCAAAAAACTGGCCGACAAGGGCGCTGTCGATGGTGCAGGTTTGGCCAAACTGATGGCCACCGACAAGCGCGAATATACCTTTGCGCAGACCTTCCCCACCGGCACGCATGCCATGTGGCTGTATTACTGGTTGGCCAGCTACGGCATCAACCCGATGAAGGACGCCAAGGTCATCACCGTGCCGCCACCGCAAATGGTGGCCAACATGCGCGTGGGCAACATGGACGGCTTTTGCGTGGGCGAGCCCTGGAACCACCGCGCCATCATGGACGGCATCGGGGTGACGGCCACCACCACCCAGGACATCTGGAAAGACCACCCTGAAAAAGTACTGGGCACCACCGCCGAATTCGTCAAGAAATACCCCAACACCGCCCGCGCCGTCACGGCCGCCATCATCGAAGCGGGCCAGTGGATCGATGCCAGTTTGCAAAACAAGCTCAAGATGGCCGAAACCGTGGCCGACAAATCGTATGTGAACACGGGTGTGGACGCGATCAACCAGCGCATTTTGGGCCGCTACCAAAACGGCATGGGCAAGACCTGGGACGACGCCAACCACATGAAGTTCTACAACGACGGCGCGGTGACCTTCCCCTACCTGTCGGACGGCATGTGGTTCATGACACAGCACAAGCGCTGGGGCTTGCTCAAGGACCACCCCGATTACCTGGGCGTGGCCAAACAGATCAACCAGATCGCGATCTACAAGCAAGCCGCCACAGCGGCCAAGGCCCCGGTGCCCAAGAGCGACATGCGCAGCCACAAGCTGATCGACGGCGTGGTCTGGGATGGCAAAGACCCCAAGAAATACGCCGACGGTTTCAAAATCAAAGCGTGAAGGAGAACACCATGGTCAGTGCCGTTTTCCATTCACCCACCGGGGGCAAAACTGCCCCGGTGACCGCGCCCTCAACGGCAACAACAACACCCACCCTCGCGATGACCGCTGCCAAACACCAGCGGGCCCGCCAATGGCACGCCTTCTGGATGGCGGTCTTGCCGCCACTCATGGGTCTGGGCCTGTTGATCGGTTTGTGGGCCCTGGTGTCCATCACCACCAAAGGCAGCATCCCCAGCCCCTACGAAACCGGCGTGCAGGCGATCGAGATCTTCAGCGACCCGTTTTACCGCAAAGGCCCCAACGACCAAGGCGTGGGCTGGAACGTGCTGATGTCGCTGGAACGCGTGGCCGTGGGCTTTGGCCTGGCGGCACTCGTCGGCATCCCGGCTGGCTTTGTGATCGGGCGCTTCACCTTCCTCTCGCGCATGTTCAACCCGCTCATCAGCCTGCTACGCCCGGTGTCGCCATTGGCCTGGCTGCCGATCGGTTTGCTGGTCTTCAAAGGGGCCAACCCGGCGGCCATCTGGACGATTTTCATTTGCTCGATCTGGCCCATGATCATCAACACCGCCGTGGGCGTGCAACGTGTGCCCCAGGACTACCTGAACGTGGCCCGTGTGCTCAACCTGTCGGAATGGAAAATTGCCACCACCATCCTGTTCCCCGCGGTATTGCCTTACATGCTGACCGGTGTTCGTTTGGCCGTGGGCACCGCGTGGTTGGTGATCGTGGCGGCAGAGATGCTGACGGGCGGCGTGGGCATCGGCTTTTGGGTCTGGGACGAGTGGAACAACCTCAACGTGAAGAACATCATCATCGCGATTTTTGTGATCGGCGGCGTGGGTCTGGTCCTCGAATACGCCCTCATCAGCATCGCCACGGCCTTCACTTACGAGGATGTCCAGTCATGAAAAACGACAGCAAATTCATCCAGATCGAACACGTTGCGCAAACTTTCAAAACCAACAAAGGTTTGTTCCCGGCGCTGAAGGACATCAACCTGACGATTGCCAAAGGCGAGTTCGTGGCCCTGATCGGCCACTCGGGCTGCGGCAAGTCCACCTTGCTCAACCTGATCGCCGGGCTGACCCTGCCCACACAAGGCGTTCTGTTGTGCGCCAACCGCGAGATCGCAGGCCCCGGCCCCGAGCGTGCGGTGGTGTTCCAGAACCATTCGCTGTTGCCGTGGCTCACCTGCTTTGACAACGTGCACCTGGGCATCGAGCGCGTGTTTGGCAAGGCCGAAACCAAGGGCCAGCTGCGTGCGCGCACCGATGCGGCGCTGGCCATGGTGGGCCTCACGCACGCCGCGCAAAAGCGCCCCGGCGAAATCTCGGGCGGCATGAAGCAGCGCGTGGGCATTGCCCGGGCCCTGGCCATGGAGCCCAAAGTGCTGCTGATGGACGAACCCTTTGGCGCGCTGGACGCTCTCACCCGCGCCAAGCTGCAAGACGAGTTGCTGGAAATCGTGGCTCGCACGCAGAGCACCGTGGTCATGGTGACGCACGACGTGGACGAAGCCGTGCTGCTGTCCGACAAGATCGTGATGATGACCAACGGCCCCGCAGCCACGATTGGCGAAGTGCTGAGCGTGGACTTGCCGCGCCCCCGCAAGCGTGTCGAACTGGCCGAAAGCGCCGAGTACCAACGTTACCGCAAAGCGGTGATCGACTTTCTCTACACGCGGCAAGCGCATGTGGAAAAAACCGCTTAAGGAGAACACCATGGACATGCGCGTCAATGCCAAAGAGAAAATGAAACTGGTCATGGTCGGCAACGGCATGGCCGGGGTCCGGGCCATTGAAGAGCTGCTCAAGCTCGCACCTGACCTGTACGACATCACCGTGTTCGGTGCCGAACCGCACCCCAACTACAACCGCATCCTGCTGTCACCCGTGTTGGCCGGTGAGCAAACGCTCGAAGAAATCGTGCTCAACGACTGGGCCTGGTACAAAGACAACGGCATCACGCTGCACGCGGGCTGGAAGGTCACATCGGTCGATCGCGTCAAGCGTGTGGTCATCGCGCAAAACGGCTCGGGCGAGACCGTACAAACGCCCTATGACCGCCTGGTGATGGCCACCGGCTCCAACCCCTTCATCCTGCCCCTGCCTGGCAAAGACCTGCAAGGCGTGCTGGCGTACCGCGACATCGCGGACACGCAGGCCATGATCGATGCGGCCACGCAGTTCAAACACGCGGTGGTGATTGGTGGTGGTCTCTTGGGCCTGGAAGCGGCCAACGGCCTGATGAAACGCGGCATGCAAGTGACGGTGGTGCATGTGAGCGACTGGCTGATGGAGCGCCAGCTCGACAAGGTCGCCGCGCAGATGCTCCAGGCCTCGCTGGAGGCGCGGGGCATGCAGTTCCGCATGAGCGCGCAAACCGCTACGCTGGTGGGTGATGACAGCGGCCGCGTTTGCAAAGTTGAATTCAAGGACGGCACCCATGTGCCTGCCGATCTGGTGGTCATGGCCGTGGGCATCCGACCCAACACGGCGCTGGCCGAAAGCATGGGCCTGCATGTGAACCGCGGCATCGTGGTGAGCGACACCTTGCAAACCGTGACCGACCCGCGCATCTGGGCTGTGGGCGAATGCGCCGCGCACCGAGGCATCGCCTACGGTCTGGTGGCCCCGCTGTTTGAACAAGGCAAAGTGCTGGCCAACCACCTGGCCGAATTCGGCATTGCCCGCTATCTGGGCTCGCAAACCTCGACCAAACTCAAAGTCACCGGCATCGACCTGTTCAGCGCGGGCGACTTCATGGGAAGCCCGGAGTGCGAAGAGATCGTGATGAGCGACCCGGCAGGTGGCGTCTACAAAAAGCTGGTGCTCAAGGGCGACCAGCTGGTGGGGGCCTGCCTGTATGGCGACACGGTGGACGGCAGCTGGTATTTCAAGCTGCTGCGCGATGGGCGCAGCGTGGCCGACATCCGCGACAAGCTGATGTTTGGCGAATCGAACATTGGCGACGTAGGCCACCAGGGCCAAAGCAAAGCCGCCGCCATGCAGGACACCGACGAGGTGTGTGGCTGCAACGGCGTGACCAAGGGCGCGATCTGCAAGGCCATCAAGGACAAAGGTTTGTTCACGCTCGACGAAGTGCGCAAGCAAACCAAGGCCAGCGCCAGCTGCGGCTCGTGCACCGGGCTGGTTGAGCAGATTTTGATGTTCACCGCCGGTGGCGACTATTCGGCCACGCCCAAACTCAAGCCCATGTGCGGTTGCACCGAGCACGGCCACCAGGCGGTGCGCGACGCGGTGCGCGAACACAAGTTGCTCACCGTGGGCGGCGTCTTCAAGTTCATGAACTGGCGCACACCCAACGGCTGCGCCAGCTGCCGCCCGGCCGTCAACTATTACCTGATCAGCACCTGGCCCAAAGAGGCGCAAGACGATCCGCAAAGCCGCTTCATCAACGAGCGCAGCCACGCCAACATCCAGAAAGACGGCACCTACAGCGTGATCCCGCGCATGTGGGCAGGCGAGACCACCGCAGCCGAGCTGCGCCGCATCGCCGACGTGGTGGACAAGTACCAGATCCCCACGGTGAAAGTCACAGGCGGCCAGCGCATCGACTTGCTGGGCGTCAAGAAAGAAGACCTGGTCGGTGTCTGGAAAGACATCGGCTTGCCTTGCGGCCACGCCTACGCCAAGGCCCTGCGCACAGTAAAGACCTGCGTGGGCAGCGAGTGGTGCCGCATGGGCACGCAAGACAGCACGCAAATGGGCAAAGACCTTGAAAAGGCCATGTGGCGCATGTACGCGCCGCACAAGGTCAAGTTCGCCGTGTCGGGCTGCCCGCGCAACTGCGCCGAAGCCGGTATCAAGGACGTGGGCATCATCGGCGTGGACAGCGGCTGGGAGATGTATGTGGGCGGCAACGGCGGTATCAAGACCGAGGTGGCGCACTTTTTTACCAAGCTCAAGACCGCCGAAGAAGTGCTGGAGTACACGGGCGCCTTCATGCAGTTGTACCGCGAAGAAGGTTGGTACCTGGAGCGCACGGTGCACTACATCAACCGGGTGGGCCTCGACTACGTGAAGAAGAAAATTCTGGACGATGCCACGCTGCGCGTAGCGCTGTGGGCCAAGCTGCAAGCCGCGCTGGATGGTGAACCCGACCCTTGGTTTGAGCTGCAAGAAGCCAAGGTGGACACGCGCCAATTCGAGCCCCTGACCATCGCCTGAACAAGGGCGGACGTTGCGCAGTTGAACCCTCCCCCTGTGGGAGGTCGCCCCTGCGGCCTCCCACGAAAAAACAAGGAACAAAAAATGACCGCATGGAAACAAATTTGCCAACTGGAAGACATTCCGGTGCTGGGCTCGCGCCGCGTGGCGCGTGAGCAAGGGCTGGACGTAGCCGTGTTCCGCAACGATGCGAATGAGGTGTTTGCCCTGCTAGACCGCTGCCCGCACAAAGGCGGCCCACTGTCGCAAGGCATTGTGTTTGGCACCAGCGTGGCTTGCCCGATGCACAACTGGACCATCGGCCTGTGCGATGGCCAGGCGCAAGCACCCGACGAGGGCTGCACGCCGCGCTTTGAAGTCAAGGTCGAGGCGGGCGTGGTGTTCTTGAACGCCGATGAATTGGTCGGCCATGCGACGGACCTGACACGGCCCATCGCCGGTCCCGTTTCGCGCAAGACAGCCTGCGCCTGAACCCCCGCCCATGATCCCCATCCTGCAAGAAACCAAATCCACCTGCCCCTACTGCGGCGTGGGCTGCGGCGTGGTCATTGAGTCACACGGCACCCAAATGACCGGCGTGCGCGGGGACCCGGATCACCCGGCCAACTTCGGACGCTTGTGCACCAAGGGCCAATCGCTGCACCTGACGGCCGCACCTCAGGTTACGGCGCAAACCCGCTTGCTGACACCTCAGTGGCGGCCCGTTCGCGGCCAGGCCCCTCAAGCACTGGTCTGGAATGCCGCCATGGACATGGCCAGCCAGCGTCTGGCCGCCATCGTGCAAAACCACGGCCCCGATGCCCTGGGCTTTTACATCTCGGGCCAGTTGCTCACCGAAGACTATTACGTCTTCAACAAGCTGGCCAAGGGCCTGCTGGGCACCAACAACATCGACAGCAACTCGCGCTTATGCATGAGCAGCGCGGTGGCGGGCTACAAGATGACCTTGGGGGCCGACGCCCCACCCGCCTGCTACGACGACATCGCCCACGCACAGTGCCTGTTCATCGCGGGCAGCAACGCGGCCTGGGCACACCCGATTCTGTTTCGCCGCATCGAAGACGCCAAACGCGCCAACCCGGCGCTCAAAATGGTCGTGGTCGATCCGCGCCGCACCGACACCGCCGACATGGCCGATCTGCACCTGGCCATCCAGCCGGGCACCGACGTGATGCTGTTCCACGGTCTGCTGCACATCATGCTGGCCCAAGGCTGGACTCAAGCCGCCTATATCGCCACCCACACCAGCGGCTTTGAAGCCCTGCAAGCGCTGGCCGCCGACTACACCCCTGCGCATGTGGCGCAGATTTGCGGCGTGCCCGAGGCTGACCTGTTCACCGCTGCCCGCTGGTTTGCGGGCGTGCAAGACGATCGCATCATGGAGGCAAGCGCTGACCGTGCACCCACACTCAGCCTGTATTGCCAGGGCCTGAACCAGTCCAGCAACGGCACCGCCAAAAACGCAACGCTCATCAACTTGCACCTGGCCACGCAGCAAATCGGCCGCCCCGGCGCAGGCCCCCTGTCACTCACGGGCCAGCCCAACGCCATGGGTGGGCGTGAAGTCGGTGGCATGGCCAACTTGCTGTCAGGCCACCGCGATCTGGCCAATGCGCAACACCGCGCCGAAGTGGCCGCGCTGTGGGGCGTGGCCGATGTGCCCGCCCAACCCGGCCTCACAGCCGTGGAGATGTTCGAGGCCGCCGCCGACGGTCAAATCAAAGCCCTGTGGATCGCCTGCACCAACCCCGCGCAGTCCATGCCTGACCAGAAAACCGTGCGCCGCGCCTTGCAACGTGCCGAGTTCGTGGTGGTGCAAGAGGCTTTTGCCACAGCTGCGACGTGCGACTACGCCGACCTGCTTTTGCCCGCCACCACCTGGGGCGAAAAAGAAGGCACAGTGACCAACAGCGAGCGCCGCATCAGCCGCGTGCGCGCCGCCGTGACGGCGCCTGGGCTGGCCCGAGCAGACTGGGCGATTGCTGCCGACCTGGGCCAGCGCCTGGCCGTGGCGCTGGGCCGTCCGCAAGACGTCCGGCTGATGCATTACCCCTGCCCCGAGTCGGTCTGGAACGAACACCGTGAAAGCACACGGGGACGCGACCTGGACATCACGGGTCTCAGCTACGCCCATCTGGAAACCACAGGCCCCGCCCAATGGCCGCTGCCCGAAGGCACCAGCACCGGGCAGGGCCGTTTGTATGCCGACGGCCAATTCCCTACCGCTGATGGCCGCGCCCGCTTTGCCGCCGTCAGCTGGCAACCCGTGGCCGAAGAGCGCGTGTCGCAGTTCCCGTTTTCATTGACCACCGGCCGCCTGCGCGACCAGTGGCATGGCATGACCCGCACCGGCACCGCAGGCCGCTTGTTTGCGCACAGCCCCGAGCCTTGCGTGCAAATCAACCCAGAAGACGCGCAGCGCCTGGGCCTGCAAGACGGCGAGCTGGTGCAGGTGCGCAGCAAGCGCGGCACTCTGGTGCTGCCGGTGCAGGCCAGCGCGCAAGTGGCGTCCATGCAGGCCTTCATCGCCATGCACTGGGGCCCCGAAGTGCTCTGTGGCCGAGATGCCCAAGGAGAAGCCGGGCTGGGCGTGAATGTGCTCACCACATCGAGCTACTGCGCCACATCCAAGCAACCCGAACTCAAACACGCGGCGGTGCAAATCACCCGCGCCGCCCTGTCGGCCGATGCCACCTGGCAACTGGCAGCCATGGCCTGGCTGCCCAGCGACACCGTCTGGACCGTGCGCCAGCAATTGCAAAAGCTGCTGCCGCAATTTGACTTTGCCTTCTTGGTGCCCTTCACCGACCCGAGCGCCGCCTTGACCGACCAGACCCCGCGCACAGGCTTGCTGCTGCGCGCGGCCTGCAGCCAAGCCGCTGATGCGGCGCTGCTGCACACCGTGGCCGAGGCCCTTGGGCTGAACGGCGCAGACACCCTGAACTACCAGGACGCGATCCGGGCGCAGCGCCGTTCGGTGCAATTGAGTGCACCGGACAAAACCGGCCTGCGCAGCCTGCAAGGCTTTCTGGTCGCAGGCGACAGCCGCTCGGCCCGCTGGCTCAAAAACTTGCTGCAGGAGGCCACGCCGCTCAGCTGGCCCGCACGCCAATGGCTGATGGCGTCCGACGCACCGCCCGAAGGCGCAGCACCGGTCAGCCGCCAGGTGTGCAGCTGCCTGAATGTGCGCGAAGACGCCATCACCGCCTGCCTGCAGACCCAGTCGGGCAGCGAAGACCAGCGCCTGGCCGGGCTGCAAAGCCAGTTGCGCTGCGGCACCCAGTGCGGCTCGTGCGTGCCCGAGCTGCGCAAGATCATCCGGCGAGTCCCCCAGCCCGCCTGAAGCGCATACCCATATAACGAACAGTTATTCGACTTCCTTCACAATCACTCATATGGGAATCAGCCACTACATCAAGGACATCGGACGCGGCAAAGACGGCGCGCGGGCGCTGGGCCGTGCGCAAGCAGCTGACCTGATGGGCCTGATCCTGGACCAGCAGGTCAGCGACCTCGAATTGGGTGCGTTTTGCATCGCCATGCGCATCAAGGGCGAGTCGCCCGAAGAGATGGCCGGTTTTCTAGACGCCACGCATGCGCGCCTGAACAAGGTCCACACGGGCCAGGTGCCTACGGTGGTGCTGCCCAGTTACAACGGGGCACGCAAGCTGCCGGTGCTCACCCCTCTGCTGGCCCTGCTGCTGGCACGCGAAGGCGTGGCGGTGGTGGTTCACGGCAGCGCCACCGAAGACAAACGGGTGAGCAGTCAGGCGGTGTTGGCCCATCTGGGCGTGAACGCCATCGACCACGTTGGCAAAGCGGCGGCAGGGCAAGTGCAGTACATCCCCACGGGGGTGCTGCACGCTGGGCTGGACCGTCTGCTGTCCGTGCGCCGCGTGGTGGGCCTGCGCAACCCCGGCCACAGCCTGGTCAAACTGATGAACCCCTGTGATTCAGAAAAGGGCCCCGCCCTGGTGGTGAGCAGCTACACGCACCCCGAATATTTGCTGTCCATGTCGGCCACGTTTGCGCTGACGGGCCAGCACGCCCTGTTGCTGCGCGGCACCGAAGGCGAACCCGTGGCCGATGCCCGGCGCACCCCGGCGATGGACGTTTTCAAGAACGGTCAGACCCTGCGCGTGCAGGAACAGCAAGAGGGCTCACTGGTGCAAGTGCCTGAACTGCCCACCACGGACGCAGCCGCCACAGCCATGTACACCGAACATGTTTTGCAAGGCCTGCTGCCTGTTCCCCAAGCCATTGCGCTGCAAGTCCAAAACATCCTGCGCGAGGTGAAGCCATGAACACCCCACCCGAACTCCCCCGTGGGAGCGAGCCCCTGCTCGCGAATGACCGCACCGCCAAGGCCACTGGCCAAGGCCGCTGCACCCTGGTCGGCGCAGGCCCGGGCGACCCGGAGCTGCTGACCCTCAAAGCCGTCAAAGCCATTGCCAGCGCCACCGTGCTGCTGGTGGACGACCTGGTGAATGACGAGGTGTTGGCCCATGCATCCCCCAACGCCCGCATCGTGCATGTGGGCAAGCGTGGCGGCTGCAAGAGCACGCCACAGGCATTCATTGACAAGCTGATGATCACCGCCGTGCAAGAAGGCGAGCATGTGGTGCGCCTCAAGGGCGGTGACCCGTTCATCTTTGGCCGGGGCGGCGAAGAGGTCGAACACCTGCGCCAAGCGGGCATTGACGTGCAGGTGGTCAACGGCATCACCTCGGGCCTGGCGGGCATGAGCAGCCTGGGCGCACCGCTGACCCACCGCGAGCACGCGCACGGCGTGGTGTTTGTGACCGGCCACGCGAAACCGGGTGACAGCGGCACCGACTGGGCACAACTGGCCAACACGGCACGCCAGGCCAAGCTGACGCTGGTGATCTACATGGGTGTGAGCAGCCTGGCGCGCATTTGCCAGGGCTTGCTGCAAGGCCTGCCCGCCCACACGCCAGTGGCCATCGTTCAGCACGCCAGCCTGCCCACCCAACGCGAAGCCCTGACCACGCTGGACCAACTGCTGGACACCGTGCAACGCGAAGGCCTGCTAAGCCCGAGCGTGATCGTGGTGGGTGATGTGGTGCAGGGCGCGCGCGCCTGGGCCAGCCGGCAGCACCCCATGCAACCCACAGCCTTGCATGCGTGATGCATCTGTAGGATTACAAATTCCAACATCTTCCGGTCGATGGAATCGTTTCAGGACGATGGAGCCACTAGACTTTGCCGCGCGGTACTTTTCACCGTGAGCAAGGGAGTAATTCATGGGACTTTTTGATTCAATCGCAGGCCAAGTCGTTCAACAAGCCACATCGGCCTTGTCGGGTGGCAACAGCACAGACGGCAACAACATGATGCAAATGCTGACAGGCTTGCTGAACAACCCCGAGCTGGGCGGCATCAGCGGCCTGGTCAGTGCTTTCCAGAAAAACGGCCTGGGTGACACCGTGGCGTCATGGATCTCGAACAACACCAATTTGCCCATTTCGGCCGAGCAAATCCAGTCCGTGCTGGGCCAAGGCCCGTTGCAAGACCTGGCCAGCAAAATGGGCCTGTCCACGGGCGACGTGGCCTCCACCCTGTCCGAGCAATTGCCCGGCCTGGTCGACCAGCTCACCCCCGATGGTCAACTGCCCAGTGGCGACCTGATGTCTCAAGGCATGGGTCTGCTCAAGGGTTTCATGAAGTCTTGATTCCCATACCCTGAAAGCACAAACGCCCAGCGGGGCGTTTGTGCCAAATGTTTGTGCCAAATTTGGGTTTGATCCGCCGCTGAGCGCACCCAGCTTGCCCCTTACACTTCCCAGCCATGAATACATGGGATGTCGTGATCGTCGGGGCCGGGGCTGCCGGTTTGTTTTGCGCAGGCGTGGCGGGCCAACGCGGGCTGAAGGTGCTGGTGATCGACCACAGCGACAAGATCGCCGAAAAAATCCGCATCTCAGGCGGCGGGCGCTGCAACTTCACCAACCGATTGCTCGATGCATCGGCCCCGCAAAAGCACTTCATCAGCCAAAACCCGCACTTTTGCCGCTCGGCCCTGTCGCGCTACACGCCGCAAGACTTCATCGACCTGGTGCAAAAACACGGCATCGCCTTCCATGAAAAGCACAAGGGGCAGCTGTTTTGCGACCACTCGGCCGAAGACATCATCCGCATGCTGCTGGCCGAATGCGAGGCGGGCGGCGTGGACATCCGCACGGGCTGCAGTGTGAAGTCTGTCCAGGCGCCCACCGAAGAAAAAACGCACTACACCCTTGAAACCACGCAAGGCAACCTTCACACCACCTCTGTGGTGGTGGCCACGGGCGGTTTGTCCATCCCCAAAATCGGTGCGAGCGACTGGGGCTACCGCATCGCCAGCCAGTTTGGCCTGCGCTTGGTGGAACGCCGCCCCGGCCTGGTGCCCCTGACCTTTGATGGCGATGCCTGGGCACCTTATGCCCAACTGGCCGGGCTGGCACTGCCTGTGGGCATCGAGACAGGTGAGAAGAAAAACCGCATGCACTTTGACGAAGACCTGCTGTTCACGCACCGGGGATTGTCCGGGCCGGGTGTGTTGCAAATCTCCAGCTATTGGCAAGAAGGCACACCGATTCGCCTGAACCTGGCCCCGGAGGTGAACCTGCCCGAGCGCCTGCAAGAGGCCAAGCTGCGCTCCAAAAAACTGCTGGGCAATGAACTGGCCACCCTGGTACCCAGCCGATTGGCTGAGGCCTGGGTCAGCCAGGACCCGGCCCTGCAACGCACCGCCGCCGAAGTACCCGACAAGGCCCTGAACAAACTGGCCGAAGCCCTGTCCAACTGGCAGCTCACCCCCAATGGCAGCGAAGGCTACAAAAAAGCCGAGGTCACGCTCGGCGGGGTGGACACGCGCGACGTGTCTTCTCAAACCATGGAGTCCAAACAGCCCGGGCTGTACTTCATTGGCGAGGTGATCGACGTGACCGGCTGGCTGGGCGGCTACAACTTCCAGTGGGCCTGGGCCAGTGCCCATGCGTGCGCTGTCGCGCTGCACTGTCCCACTGAGCGTCACGGCTCGGCGTAGTGGGTGAAATACCCATCAGCACAAAAGCACGTCGCATCGTGTAAAAAACTCAAAACGTTCCAACTGACCACAGCACCAGCTTGGCCATGTGACAAAACCACTGAATCTTGGGTCTTTGCTAAACTGAATCCACAACCTGCATGCAGCCAAACGGGCATCACGAGGGACACCATGAAATTTGACCATTTAAAGGCCCTGCCCCTCACAGACCGCCTGCTCGCCATGGAAGCGCTGTGGCAATCCTTTGCACACACACCGGCACTCAACATCATTCCCGAATGGCATCAGCAAGTGCTGTCAGCCCGCTTGCAAAAACTCCACGCCGGGCAAGAACAAACCATTGCGCGCTAAGCGCTGCATGACGAAGCCAAAACGGTGCGCAATGGACAGGCCCCCAACGTCTGCGCCCAGTGATCTCTTCAAAATCAGGCTGAATGCAGATGTGCTGCATGCCTTGCGACATTCGCGCGATGGATGCAAACCCCTGGGTAATCACCCTGTTGGCCGCTATCGTGCATAGCGGCGGCTACGGTAACGCTTGGGGCACTGCGCAATGGACCTGTGGCCCAGCGCAGCGGAATGCATTCGTGCTTTGATTGTTCGGTCATCGACCACATCGACAAGATCGCAGCTTTGGACGCTGCCGTCAAAAACTGAAGCGCCTGCCCAACTGCAAAAACAGGTTGTACGTGCCGCCAGAGCCCTTGGCAGCGCCCAGATAAATATCCCCGATCTTGCTGTCCACTGCGACAAACAGCGTGCCGCTGTAGCGCCAGCGCATCGCGTCGCCCTTGTACCAGGCATCCCCCGCTTCGAGCACGGTGCCCACATAGGTTTTCTGATTGAACAGGCCCCCGTCGGTCAGGCGGTACATGTAGGTGGTTTGCAAATGCGCCAGCTGGTCCCCGGCCAATTGGCCCATGCGGTAAGCCCCCATGTTCTGAAAGCCACCGAGCATCAACTGAGTGGGTGATCGGCAGTTGTCACAGTCGAGCCTGACACGATCACGCGCCAGCTGAAGGCCCAGATTGACACTGTGCGGCCCCTCCGAATGAGCCCACTTGGCCGTCAAACGGCCACCGCTGTACACAGCGCCCGAGACCCCGCGCTCCACACTGCTGTCCCAAAAATACCCGCGCGTGGGGAAACTCAGTGAGTCGAGTTGATCCACCTGAAACTGCACCTTGAAGGCGCTGTATTTGACAAGATCGGTCACATAGCGGTCACTGAGCCCCACAGGCATTGCTGTGTCAAAACTTCTGCGAATCCCGCTGGAGACGCGGCCGAGCTTGATGGCCGCATGGCGATCAAGGTCATACACCAGTTGCGCCTCCAGGGTGCGAATCGTCTGGCTGAAATTGGCCAGTTTCTGGCTGCCTGCTTCTTCGCGATAAATCGCGGATCTGTACAAAGGCAAATCACTGCGTTGCCAAGAGGCACCGGCCTCCAAACGCCAGTCCCGAGACAGCGGCTGGTGCAAACCCAGGCCCAGTTCCGACTGCGAGCCCATGCGGGCATCCACCGAAAATTCCAAGCCAGACGGGGTCACCCAGGGTCTGCGGTAGCCGATACCTGCCGTGAATTGCGTCACACCATCGACCTCCGTCGAAAAACCCATGGTTGTCTTGAAGAAATGGGGGCTGTAAGGCTTTTCACGGACCTTGACCGTCAAGGTGTAGCGATCACCGTGCTGCTGCGTCAGGCTGTAGCTGACCAGGTCGAAGTAACCGCTGGTGTAGAGCTCATCCATCAATCGTTCGGCCTGAACGGGTGAAAACTCCTTGTCCAGCATCGGTGACAACATGGTCTGTATGTAGCGCTCCGACACATCCTTGTGGCCTTGCGCCTGAATCGCCACGATGCGTTTTTCCCGCTGGTCAAACGACAGCCGTGTCGCAGCTTGTGCCACAGGCTGATCGGCCCATGCTGCGCGCAAAGCCTGCAGTTGGGGCTGCACGGCGGCCAAAGCCTGCTGGCCACGCGCCACGATTTCCGAGGCACGGTTGAAATCGGCAAAGCCGATGTCCTTCACCAAAGGCTGGACCAACACATCTTGCGGGCGCAGCAAAGCCAGGTTGCGCTTTTCATTTTGCCGAATCAGGATGTCCAGCATCCGGTTGGCCACCACCAGGGCGTGGCTGGCCGGCGCGGTCTTGTCCTCGTCCACACCTCCGCCCAAAAAAGACGCCACGATCACATCAGCACCTTCACGCAACGCGACTTCAATGGGCAAATTGGCCACCAAGCCCCCGTCCACATAGGTTTCGCCATCCACCTCGACCGGGGCAAAGACAGCCGGTGCAGCCATGCTGGCGCGGATGGCCAGATGCAAGGCCCCTTGCGCGAACACCTTCATCTCGCCATCGCGGTAGCGGGTGGCCACAGCACGGAACGGAATTTTCAAGTCATTGAAATCAACATCGGGCGGCACATGCACAGTCAGGCCCTGCAACAGGCTCAGAAAACGCTGCCCATCGCTCACACCCCGCGCAAAGGAAACACCCCCGTCCTTGATGCCAAACTCCAACTCCACCGGGTATTTCTGCTGGTAAGCCCGGGTACGCGAAGGCAACTCCAGGCGGTTGAGCTGGTCCAGCGCCACTTTGGACGGGTCCAGACCCCCAATCACCCGCTCGATTTCATCGATGGAGATGCCACTGGCGTACAAGCCCCCCACAACAGCCCCCATGCTGGTGCCCACGATGCGGGCCACCGGAATCCGGTCTTGTTCCAGTTGACGCAGCAGGGCCAGATGGGCAAAGCCTTTGGCGCCCCCTCCCGCCAGCACCACCACCACCGAAGGCCTCGGGGTCTGGGGGATGGGCGCATCTTGCCCCATGGCGCTACAAGCCATCAGGCCCAAGGCAAGCGCTGCGATGACCTGAGTCAGGAGCGCACGCACAAGGGTGATCGATTGGTGGAAATGCATTGGACTTGTATTTTAGGAAGTCTGCCTTGGGCTCGCCCCCAACCCAGCGCCAGGTGCCAACGAGTGTCACCGCATTGGCTGTCGCCATCGGCTCAAGATGTGCTTTGGGCCACACAAAAACCGGCATCACGGTTCCCCAGGCGCTATAATCCGAGGCTTTGCTGGCAAACCCCCGTCTGCCAAATACTAGTTCGTGACGGGGAACCGCCGGAACTGGGTTTCAAGGGCCCGATCTCCCTTGATTCCGCAGCCGGCACATTTTTGGAAAATTTGATTCAATGACCACCATCCGCGTGAAAGAAAACGAGCCGTTTGACGTTGCACTGCGTCGCTTCAAGCGCACCATCGAAAAACTCGGCCTGCTGACAGACCTGCGTGCCCGCGAGTTCTACGAAAAGCCCACGACCGAGCGCAAGCGCAAGAAGTCGGCTGCCGTCAAGCGTCACTACAAGCGCGTTCGCAGCATGCAACTGCCCAAGAAGATGTATTGATCTTCTGATTTGTATGGCCTGAAAAGGTCTGCAAACAAGCCCGCTGGAGGACGCTCAGGCGGGCTTTGTCGTTTCTACACCCCACATTTGCAAAACCCCAGGAGCCCCTCATGAGCCTGAAAGAACAAATCACCGAAGACATGAAAACCGCGATGCGCGCCAAAGACACCGAGCGTCTGGGCACCATCCGCTTGCTGTTGTCGGCCATGAAGCAAAAGGAAGTCGACGAACGCATCGAACTCGACGATGTGGCCGTGGTGGCCATCGTGGACAAACTGATCAAACAGCGCAAAGACTCGATCACCGCTTTTGAGCAAGCCGCCCGCCAGGACCTGGCCGACAAGGAAAAAGCCGAAATGGCTGTTTTGGTGGCTTACCTGCCCGAGCGCATGTCCACCGAAGAAGTGACTGCGGCTGTGCAGGCCATCGTGGCCGATCTCGGTGCCAAAGGCCCCGGCGACATGGGCAAAGTGATGGGTGCGGTCAAAGCCCAATTGGCCGGCAAGGCCGATATGGGTCAGGTGTCGGCAGCGGTCAAAGCCGCCTTGGCGGGCTGATGCACCGTCAGCGCGGCGGGCAGCGACTGGCTTGATCAATTCGCGCTGACCGCAGACGCATCCGGGGACAAGCTGGGCTTGAAATCAAGCCTGCAAAATCAGCGCCGCCCCGGCCACCGCCAACACCGCCCCACCCCATGCCCCCCAAGCCGGGCGGCGGCGGTACACACCCCACAGCAGCGGCAGCAGCAAGATGGGGGTGAGCGACGAGAAAATGCCCACCAAATTGGCCTGCCCCGTGTGCAAGGCCTGCAAGATCAAGGTCATGCCCAGCGCCATGGCCACCGCCGCACTGGCCCAGGTGTTGAACAGGGTTTTGGCGGTCAAGGGGTTTTGCACCCGCGCCACCTGCGCCCCAGCCCACAGCAGCGCCAGATGCGCCAAAAAGCTGGCCGAAGTGCGCACGGCAGACGCCGCCACCGCATCCACACCTGAAGCCATCAAGGGCTTGATCATCAAGGTGGCCACCGACTGGCAGGCGGCGGCCAACAGGCCCAGCAAAACCCCGGTCATCAAGGTGCCGCGCGTATTTTCCCAAGCATGCGTTTCGCTCTCGCGGCGGCCCCAGACAATCGCCACCATCACGCCCGAAACCAGCAAACCACCGCCCAGCAAAGTCCAACCCCACAGGGTTTCGCCCAGAAACAGCCAGGCCAGCAAGGTGGAAAAGATGGCGTGCGTGGCAAACAACACGCCGCTGCGGCGTGGCCCCAGCCGGTTCATGCAGGCAAACAGCGCGGTGTCGCCAATGAAAATACCGATGAAGCCTGACAGCGCCAGCAAGGCGATGTTCGAGCTGCCCAGACTGCGCCACTGCCCTGTGAACAGCGCCAGCGCCCACAGCAAGGTGAGCGCAAAAAACAAACGCCAGCGGGTGAAAGCAAACGCCCCCATCTGGCTGGAGGCGGCAGCAGAAAACAAACTGCCCACCGCCCACGACAAGGCGGCGAGAGCCGCCAGAAGTTCAGCCTGCACAGCGCAGCAGGCCTCAGCTGCCGGCCAGCTTCATGCGGTTGACCAAAATGGAGCCGGTGGTTTTGGCACCCATGTTGTAGGTGTCCGCCCCCACGGCCTCGATGCCCATCAGCATGTCTTTCAGGTTGCCCGCGATGGTGATCTCGTGTACCGGGTAGGCAATCTGCCCGTTCTCCACCCAAAAGCCACTGGCCCCGCGCGAATAGTCGCCCGTGACGTAGTTCACGCCCTGACCCATCAGCTCGATCACGAACAGGCCCGTGCCCAGCTTTTGCAGCATGGCGTCCAAATCGTCCGTGGACTGCGTCAGGCGCGAAGTCAGCGTCAGGTTGTGCGAGCCCCCCGCGTTGCCGGTGGTCTTCATGCCAAGTTTGCGGGCCGAGTAGCTGCTCAAAAAGTAACCCTCGACACGCCCTCCCTTGACCACTTGGCGGCGCACCGAGCGCACGCCTTCGTCGTCAAAAGGCGAACTGCCCTTGCCACGCAGCAAGTGCGGGTCTTCTTCGATGTCGATGTGTTTCGGGAACACCTTCTTGCCCAAAGAGTCGAGCAAGAAACTGCTCTTGCGGTACAGCGCGCCGCCGCTCACGGCCTGCACAAAGCCGCCCAACAGGCCAGCGGCCACAGGTGACTCGAACAGCACCGGGCACTCGGTCGTGGCGATCTTGCGGGCTCCCAGACGCGACAAGGCGCGTTCGGCGGCATAGCGGCCCACCGCTTCGGGCGAAGCCATCTCATCGGCGCAACGCATCGAGGTGTACCAAGCATCGCGCTGCATCTCGGCGTTGCGGCCGGGCAGCTTGGCGATCGGGGCGACCGAAATGCTGTGGCGCGAGCTGGCGTAGCCGCCGCGAAAACCGTGCGTGTGGGCGCTGAAAAAATGGCTTTGCTGGGCCGACACGGCCGCGCCGTCGCTGTTGGTGATGCGGCGGCTGGTTTTCATGGCTGCGGCTTCGCACTGCAAGGCCAGCTTGGCAGCTTCTTCACTGTTGATCGCCCAAGGGTGGAACAAATCCAGATCGCGATGGTTCGTTTCGATGTCGGCCTCGTCGGGCAAACCGGCTGTCGGGTCTTCTGCGGTGAAGCGGGCGATGTCGTAAGCCGCCTGCACCGTGCGCTCGATCGCGGCTTTGGAAAAGTCCGAGGTGCTGGCGTTGCCACGGCGGTGGTCCACGTACACCGTCACGCCCAGCGACTTGTCGCGGTTGCGCTCCACGTTTTCAAGCTCGCCCTTGCGCACGCTGACCGACAGGCCACAACCTTCGGACGCTTCGGCCCCCGCGTTGGTGGCCCCCAGCTTTTTGGCGTGTTTCAGGGCGATGTCGACCAGCTCTTCAAAGTGGTCACGCGAGTAGCTGAAACCGTCGTGGGCCTGCGCGCTGGAGGCGGCGGCAGGGGCGTTTTGTTTCACGGAACTTTTCACAGAAATTTTCACGAAGAGGGTCTCGAAAAAAATGGCGGGCGCCGGGCCCGCAGTGGCCGCTATGATACTTGCCACCCAGCCCCTGCGCTGCCTCAGAGAACGAGTTCCCCCAGTCATGTCCCGTAAACCCAAAAAAGGCTATTTCGTCCGTGGTCAATTTGTTGCCGAAGGCAGCGAACTTGACCTGGAGTACAAGCGCGAGCTCAAAGGCGGCCTCGACGGCCCCAGCCGCACTGAACTCAAGCGCGAAAGCACCGAACTGCAAGAACTCGGCACCGCCTTGCTCACGCTGCGCAAAGACCTCATGGAGGGCCTGGCCTTGCCCGACAAACTGGTGGACGGCCTGGCCGAAGCCAAGCGCATCACCAACTTTGAAGGCAAGCGCCGCCAGATGCAGTTCATCGGCAAACAAATGCGCCTGCTCAGCCCCGAAACCCTCCAAGCCGTGCGCGAAGCGCTGGATATTCAGCGCCTGGGCAGCGCCAAGGACACGCAAGCCCTGCACCTGGCCGAAACCTGGCGTGACCGCCTGATCGCAGACGATGCCGCCGTGGGCGAATGGATTGCGCATTACCCGCAAACCGACATCCAGCAACTGCGCGCCTTGGTGCGCCAGGCCCGCAAGGACGCGGTGCCGGTCACCAACGCGGCAGTCTCGCAAGGCCTGGCCCCACGCCAGGGCCGTGCTTACCGCGAACTGTTCAAACTGGTGCGCAGCATCCTCACCGGCGGCGAAAGCGACAACACCCCCGACGAGACCGAAGATGAGTGAATCCAACGCTACGATCCCTTTTGACCCGATCAAGATCGGCATCGTGTCCATCAGCGACCGCGCCAGCACCGGCGTGTACGAAGACAAAGGCCTGCCCGCACTGCAAGAGTGGCTCACCAAAGCCCTGCACAACCCCATCACATTTGAGCCGCGCCTGATTCCGGACGAAAAGGACCGCATCAGCGCCACCCTGATCGAATTGGTCGACGCCGGTTGCAGCCTGGTGCTGACCACCGGCGGCACAGGCCCTGCCCTGCGCGACGTGACGCCCGAGGCCACACTGGCCGTGGCCGACAAGGAAATGCCCGGCTTTGGCGAGCAAATGCGTCAGATCAGCCTGAAATTTGTGCCCACAGCCATTTTGTCGCGCCAAGTGGCCGTCATTCGGTGCCAAAGCCTGATCATCAACCTGCCCGGCCAGCCCAAGTCGATTGCCGAGACCCTGGAAGGCCTGAAGGACGCCGACGGTAAACCGGTGGTACACGGCATTTTTGCGGCCGTGCCCTATTGCGTCGATTTGATTGGCGGCCCCTACATGGAAACCAAGGACGAGGTCTGCAAGGCCTTCCGGCCCAAAACCGCAATCCGCCCGCCTCGCTGACGCCTGACTCTCGTGTCGGGGCTCAAGTTCATTACAAAAACTGTGCCATACAGGCAGGCGGCTACGGCTACGGCTGCACTTGCAACGTTCAGGGCCTCGGCCAAAGCCTCTTGCCGACAGCCCTGCCTCTGACCGGGCCACCCTTTTCGGGTATAATCCGATTTTTTCGGCAAGCGCGACAGCAGCACCTCCGGCCCGACCAACGCCATCCAAGCGACGCCCCCATGCGGGCAGGTCACCGTTCCGCAAGGACTGCACTCCAAATGTTCGCCCACCCTCTTGCCTTTGCAGATTGGATTCCTACATAAGGTTCTGATCTGTGCCTTAACCCACGCCCGCGCCGGGATGTATTTGGCGCTGACTGTGTCTGTTTCCTTGTTCCTTTTTGTGTCCCGAGGTGTCCATGCCCGCTCAAAAGCCGAAGAAGCCTGCTCAGGCCCCAGCCAAATCCAAAACCGTAGCCAAGACCACCCAGGCTGCAGACCAAGCCAACGCGCCCGTCGCGAAGAGCAAGGCCTCAGTCAAAACGCCTGTGAAAACACCTGCCAAGGTGTCCACGCCCACGGCCGCCAAAACACCCGCCAAAACGGCAGGCAAAGTGGCTGCCAAGGATGCAGTGCCCCAGGTCAAAGCCACGCCAGCCCCGGACACCTCCGCCAAGTCTGTGAAGAAAGCCGCCTCCGTGCCAGCCAATAAATCCGAAGCCATCGAGAAAAAAACCGTCGTCAAAGCCAAAGAAGCTGCGGGTGACGTGGAAGTGAAGAAAACCGCCAAAGCAGCCAAAGCCGCTGCCCCGGCAGAAGACAAAAAGCCTGCCGCCAAAAAAGCGCCCGCCAAATCCACGGGCGCCAAGCGCGGCCCCAAGAAAAAAGGCAGCATCGCCGAGCCGAGCATGGACGATGATTTGAGCGACATCGAAGACGAGCTCGAAGCGGAACCGATTGCCGAGCCAGGCTCCGAGACTGCAGAAAAGGTCAAGCCCCTGCGCATGAAGATCAGCAAGGCGAAAGAACGTGCCTTGATGAAGGAATTTGGTCTGGACGAAACCGTCCTGACCGAAGCAGAAATGAAGCAGCGCCGCGACCGCCTCAAAGCCCTGATCAAGCTGGGCAAGACCCGTGGCTACCTCACCAACGGTGAAATCAGCGACCACCTGCCCGACAAGCTGGTCGATGCCGAAACCCTGGAAGTGGTGATCGCCACCCTGAACGACCTGGGTGTGGCGGTGTACGAGCAAACGCCCGACGCCGAAAGCCTGATCATCACGGACAACGCACCCACCGGCTCTACCGAAGAGGAAGCCGAAGAAGCCGCCGAAGCCGCCCTGTCCACCGTGGACAGCGAATTCGGCCGCACCACCGACCCGGTGCGCATGTACATGCGCGAAATGGGCACCGTGGAACTGCTGACCCGCGAGGGCGAAATCGAAATCGCCAAGCGCATCGAAGGCGGCTTGATGGACATGATGGCCGCGATCAGCGCATCGCCTGCCACCATCGCCGAAATCTTGCGCATGGCCAACGAAATCCGTGAAGGCAAGGTCGTCATCTCCACCGTGGTGGACGGTTTCGCCAACCTGAACGAAGCCGACGACTACGTGGCCGAAGAAGACTTCGACGAATTCGACGAAGCCGATGACGACGACGGCAAAGGCGGCTCCAAGGCCCTGACCAAGAAGCTCGAAGAGCTGAAGAACCAGGCGCTAGAGCGTTTTGACCGCATCACCGAGTACTTCGAAAAAGTGCACAAGGTCTACGACAAGGAAGGCTGGGGCACGCCCGCTTACAACAAGGTGCAAACCGCCCTGTCGGAAGAGCTGATGACCATCCGCTTTACGGCCAAGACCATTGAAAAGCTGTGCGACATGGTGCGCGGCCAGGTGGACGATGTGCGCAAGAAAGAGCGCGAACTGCGCCGCATCATTGTGGACAAATGCGGCTACCCGCAAGAGCAGTTCATTGCCGAATTCAGCGGCCGTGACAAAAACGGCAAGCGCGTCGAATCCCAGCTGCTCAACCTGAAATGGATTGAAAAGCAGGCCGCCGCTGGCAAGAGCTGGAGCGCCGTCATGGGCCGCAACATCCCGCCCGTGCAAGACCTGCAGCAAAAGCTGATGGACCTGCAATCGCAGGTGGTGGTGCCCCTTGATGAGCTCAAAGACATCAACAAACGCATGAACGCGGGCGAGCGTGCCAGCCGCGACGCCAAGAAAGAGATGATCGAGGCCAACTTGCGCCTGGTGATCTCGATCGCCAAAAAGTACACCAACCGCGGCCTGCAGTTCCTCGATTTGATCCAGGAAGGCAACATCGGCTTGATGAAGGCGGTGGACAAGTTCGAATACCGCCGGGGCTACAAGTTCTCGACCTACGCCACCTGGTGGATTCGCCAGGCCATCACCCGCTCCATTGCGGACCAGGCCCGCACGATCCGCATTCCGGTGCACATGATCGAGACCATCAACAAGATGAACCGCATCTCGCGCCAGCACTTGCAGGAATTCGGCTTCGAGCCCGATGCCTCCATCCTGGCCGAGAAGATGGAAATCCCAGAAGACAAGATCCGCAAGATCATGAAGATCGCCAAAGAGCCGATCTCCATGGAAACGCCGATCGGTGACGACGACGACAGCCACCTGGGCGACTTCATTGAAGACAGCACGCACACCGCCCCCATGGACGCGGCCCTGCAGGCCGGTCTGCGCGATGTGGTCAAGGACATCCTCGACAGCCTCACGCCACGCGAAGCCAAAGTGCTGCGCATGCGTTTCGGCATCGAAATGTCGACCGACCACACGCTGGAAGAAGTGGGCAAGCAGTTCGACGTGACCCGCGAACGCATCCGCCAGATCGAAGCCAAGGCGCTGCGCAAGCTCAAGCACCCCAGCCGCTCCGACAAGCTGCGCAGCTTCATCGACACGATGTAAGCCGGCTCAGCAGCCGCTCACAGCAAAAAGCCTCCCGACTGCGAAGTCGGGAGGCTTTTTCTTTGGTCGCGGCCCAGGTCAACGCCATCTGGTCTCAGTAAATCTTTAAGCAAAAAATATGAATTAAAAATTTATATGTTCGTTATCGCACAATAAAATCACGCCTAATATTTACAATTAATACAAAATCAACGAAAGAATAAAAAACAATGAACCCCGCGTGCAATGTACTTATTTCGCAGTTGAGCAGTGAAAAATGCGAAATTCTTTTACCCCATCTGCAACTGAGCTGCCTGGAAGCGGGACAACTGATCTTCAGACCCCAAGAGTTGATCCAGTTCGCCTACTTTCCCGTAACCACCATCATCGCCTTGCAAATTGACATCTCCGACGGTTCCAGTGCAGACATCGCCTGGGTGGGCAAAGAGGGCATGGTGGGCAGCGGTGTCATGGGCAGCAATCAGAATTTCAGCCGTGCGCGGGTCAAATTTTCGGGTTTTGCCTACAAGTTGCCCCTGCCCATCTTCCAGTCCGAACTGGCGCAGGACCGCGCATTTCTGAAAATCTGGATGGCCGCCACACGGCAAATGATCTTGCAAATTGCCATGCCCAGCGTCTGCAGCAGCAAACACAGCAATGAGCAACAAATCGTGCGCTGGATCCTGAACACGCTGGACAAAACCCAGGGACAGACACTGCAAGTCACCCACCAGGAAATCGCGGACGTGCTGGGCATCCGCAGAGAATCGGTCACCCTGAGCGCGGGCAGGTTGAGCCATGAAGGCTTGATCGAAGTCTCACGCGGACAACTGCACGTTCTGAACCGACCCCAACTGCAAGCCCGCGCTTGCGAGTGTTACCGGATCATGAATCCCATCGCCAAACATTGAGTGTTCCCTGCGCAGAACGCGAACGATGAACCACCACACCCCCGTACACCACCCCGAGCGCATCCTGACCATTCGCGCCCGGCACGGCCTGGCCTGCTTGCTCAGCGCAGGCATGTTTCAAGCACTGGCACAGTCCGGCCCTGAACCGGCCAACCCACCCCCCGTGTGGATTGGTTTTGACGACGCTTACGGCCTGAAAACCAACACCTCGGCCACCGCCATTGAATGGGGCATCAAAGCCGCCATGGAAGAGATCAACGCCGCAGGTGGCGTGCTCAACGGCCGCCCCCTGAAACTGCTGACCACCGACAACAAAGGTCTGACGGCGCGGGGCAAGGACAACTTCATTGAGCTGGCCGGAACCAAAGATCTGATCGCGGTGCTGGGGGGCAAATACAGCCCCGTGATTGTCGAAATGTTGCCTGAGGCCCAGCGGCTTCAAGTCCCCTTGATCAGCGTCTGGGGTTCTGCAGACCCGATCACGGACCATGACCAAACCCCCTCGTACACGTTTCGCGTGTCACTCAAGGACGCCTGGGGTGTCGAAGCCATGATGAAGCGCCTGTCCTCCAAATACAGCGCTCGGCAAGCCTGCGCCATCTTGCCCAACACCGCCTGGGGCCGCTCGGCCGAACGCGTCATCCAGGAAAAATCGGTCTCCAACCACATCCGTTTCCCCGTCGTGCGCTGGTACAACTGGGGCGATGCCTCGCTCAAAGTGCACTACCAAGCCTGCCTGGATTCGCGGACACAGGGCCTGCTGCTGGTCGGCAATGAAAAAGAAGCCGCCGTCATGATCAAGGAAATTGCAGCGCAGCCCCCGAACCTGCGCTTGCCTGTGGTGTCGCATTGGGGGGCTGCGGGCGGCACCTTGCATGAACTGGCCACGGCGGAATTGCCCTTGGTGCGGATCGACTTCATCCAGACCTTCAGTTTCATCCGCAACAAAAGACCCCGCGCCCAATATTTGGCCGACTGGATTTTGAAAAACACCGAGCTGAAATCCAGCAGCGACATTCCCAGCCCTGTGGGGGCCGCCCATGCCTACGACACGGTGCACCTGTTGGCCAGCGCCCTGAAGCTGGGTCAGTCCACCGACCCCCGCCAAATCCGCAATGCACTGGAGCGGCTTCCCGCCTTCCATGGCGCTGTGCGTCATTACGCCCGGCCGTTTACCAGTCAGCGCCACGATGCACTGGACAAATCGCAAGTCTTGTTTGTCAAGCTCACCCCCACCGGGCAGCTGATTCCGCAAGACTGACATGGCCCGCTCGACATCGCTTCAAGCGCAAATCAGCCGGGAAATTTTCAGTCTCTTCGGGGCCTACGTCGTGGGGGCTACCGCTTTGGTCATGCTGTTGGCCATTTACGGCATCTATTACTACCAAAAAGAAGAATTCAAACACTACAAGGCGCTGATCTCTACCCGGTTGTCGGCTGAAATCAAAGCGGCCTTCCAGCAAGCCGAGGGCTTGGCGCAGTCCACAGAAGTCTGGACCGCCATGACCGACTCGGCCGGGCGGGGCAGCTACCTGTTGCCCGTGCTGGCCCAAGCCAACCAAAACCCCAACTGCACATTTGCCCTGCTGGACTACCGGGGGCGGGCATTGATCCCCAATGAAAACGCTGCAAGTTGGATGATCGACGCGAGGGCCAGCATTCAAAGCGCCATCGCAGACGGCCGGACCCACATCGACACCGTGTACAGCGGTCAGCGCCATGCGCTGGTGGTCAGCAAACCCATCACCGCCAACTTCACCGATGGCAGCGTCGGCCTGCTCTTGCTTCGGCTGGACTTGGGCAAGACCTTGGCCAGCCTGGATTTACCCCGAGACCTCCAGGTCAGCTTCCGCATGACGCCCTCGGACTTCGGCACCGCCGATGTTTCCACGCAAAGCGAAACTTTCCGGCTGGCATGGACCGAGGCAGGACGCGAACATGCCATCCATGCACAGTTGCAGCAAAGTTATTTGCCGGCCTTCCTGTTCGTCACCGCAGGCTTGGTCATGTCCCTGGTGTGCGGCGCTTTGTTGTTTTGGGGACTCAAGCGCTGGACCTGGCATTTTTCCCAACGCACCACCCAGCGACTCGCCCAACTGGTGGAATTGGCCACCAACACCTTGCAAGGCCACGGCAGCTCGTTGGAGCCCGACAACGCAGGCGATGAAATCTCTGAAGTCGCCCATGCTTTGCAGGGCATCTTGCAGCAACAAAGGCAATTCACCCAGCAGCTGACCATTTTTTCTCGGGTGTTTGAAACCGCCGCTGAAGCGATCCTGATCACCAACCAACAAGGCCTCGTGATCGATGGCAACGCCGCGCTGCTGCAAGTCACCGGCTACACCCGAGAAGAACTGCTCAACCAACCCGCAGGCCGCCTGTACATCCAGGACCAGCAAGGCAAAGACCGGTTGCTGATCGCACAAACCGTTCGCGCACAAGGTGCTTGGCGGGGCGAAACCTACTTCCTGAGCAAACAGCAAACGCCCATCCCGGTTTTGCTCTCGGTGTCCAATTTGCTGGACGCCCAAGGTCGCAGCCAAGGCCATGTCTCGGTGTTCACGGACATACGCCCCATTCGCCGCGCAGAACAAAAACTCACCGAAATGCTGCACGAAGACCAGCTCACCGGCTTGCCCAACTACCGCGCGTTTCTGGCATTCATGCAGCAGCGGATCAAGGGTGAACGTTTTGCCCTGCTGTTCATTGACCTCGACCACTTCAAGCGCATCAACGACACGCTGGGGCACGAACAAGGCGATGAAGTCATCCGGCAAATTGCCAACCACCTTCGCGCGCAATTGCCACCTGCACACTTCTTGTGCCGGCGCTCGGGCGACGAATTCATCGCCGTGGTGGACGCAGATGCACCGACAGAAGCATTCCGCAAAAATCTGCAAGCCATCTTCAAACCCACCGTTTTTCCGGTCAACGGCCAAGGCACCGTACAGATCACGGCCACCTTCAGCGCCGGGGCCGCCTTGTGCCCCGACCACTCACAAACTTTGCATGAGTTGCTGATTTACGCCGACACCGCGCTGCTGCACGCCAAAGAATCAGGGCGCAACCAAATCCAGTGGCTCGATGCCCGGATGATGGCCGCCACCACACGCAAATCACGGGTGGATGCGAAATTGGCACAGGCCATTCGCGAAGGAAAAATCCACCCCTGCTACCAACCGGAAGTGGACTTGCAAAGCGGAAAAATCATCGGATTTGAAGCCTTGGCGCGTTGGCAAGACGAGGAGTTGGGCACGGTCACGCCGGCCGAATTCATTCCCCTGGCCGAGCAATCGGGGGCCATCGACCCCTTGACGCAGAGCATGTTCGAGCAAGTGGTGCAAGACAGCCGCAGCATTCGCGCACGGTTTCCGAACACCGTCATGGCCTTGAATTCATCGCCCCAGCTCTTGTCTGGCAAACGGCTTTTTGCGATGCTGTCCAACCTGGCCTCCGAGCAGGACAACGGGCTGGCCCACTTCGTGTTGGAGATCACCGAGTCGGACTTCGACTTGAGCCCCCAAGAGCTGGCCATTCAGCTGCAATCGATCATGGGCATGGGCGTGCGCATCGCCATCGACGATTTCGGAAAATCGTACTCATCGCTCTCACGCCTGGCCAACATGCCCATCCAAAAACTGAAGCTGGACATGTCTTTCACCACCGGACTGGATCGTGAAGAAAACGTCAAGATCGTCTCGGGCATCCTGGCCTTGGCCCAATCCCTTGGGCTCGAAGTGACGGCAGAAGGCGTTGAAAACCGATTCCAGCGCGACACGCTGCTTCGCCTGGGTTGCCTGCAAGCCCAAGGCTATTTTTACGCCCGGCCCATGCCCCTTCGGGACGTACTGGCCCTGCCGCCAACTTTAGGGCCTGGTTGAAGCGTTGAGGCCAAGCGTTGGGGCCAACAGCACGCCCCCCACCTTCGGTTCAATTCGAGACGTGCCGCTCGTTTTCCATCCAAACCCAATCGACGACATCACCATCGGGCTGGTACCCGGGCACCACTTCTTTCAGGACACGGCGGATTTGGGGGACGTTGTTCAAATCCAGCAATTCATTCAACTTGGCCAACTTGGTCTGCAAAACATCCCACGGCAAGAAATCCTCATGCGCCTTGAGAATTCGGCTGTGGCTGGTGGGCAGCGGGTTGTCGCCAATCAACAACTCCTCGTACAACTTCTCTCCAGGACGCAAGCCCGTCACCCGGATCTCAATGTCGCCATCCGGATTTTCTGCATCTTTGACACTCAAGCCGGACAGATCCACCATGCGCCGCGCCAGATCCATGATCTTCACCGATTCACCCATGTCCAACACATACACATCGCCCCCCGTGGCCATCGCGCCGGCCTGAATCACCAACTGCGCGGCCTCAGGGATCGTCATGAAATAGCGGGTAATGCGCGCATCCGTCAGCGTGATCGGCCCCCCCTCATCGATCTGGCGGCGAAACAACGGCACCACCGACCCCGAAGACCCCAGCACATTGCCAAAGCGCACCATGCTGAAACACGTCTTGCCACGGCGCTCCACCATCACCTCAGCCAAGGCCTGCAACACCATCTCGGCCAGCCGTTTGCTCGCCCCCATGATGTTGGTCGGCCGCACCGCCTTGTCTGTGCTCACCAGCACAAAATCGCTCACCCCATGCAAAGTGGCCTGCAAAGCCGTGATCCAGGTGCCATGCAAATTGTTCTTCACCCCCTCGGCCGGGTTGTGCTCCACCAAAGGCACATGCTTGTAAGCCGCCGCGTGGTAGACCGTATGCGGCTTCCAGGTCGACATGATCTCGCCAATGCGCACCGCATCGCGCACATTTGCCAACAACGGCACCAAAATCACATCGGACGGCGCCGACTCCATGACCAAACGCTCCAGCTCCTGATGAACCGAATACAACGCAAACTCGGTCAACTCCACCAACAACAACACCTCAGGCCCCAAGCGCACGATCTGGCGGCACAACTCAGAACCAATCGAGCCCCCCGCCCCCGTGACCATCACCACCTTGCCTGCGATGTTTTTGGCCATCAAATCCTGATGGGGCGGAACCTGGTCGCGCCCCAGCAAATCCGTCACATCCAATTCGCGCAGCAAAGACGCATCCACCCGGCCCCGTGCCAGGTCTTCCAAACCCGGCAACGTCCGCACCTTCAATTTGTAAAGACGCAAACACTCCAGAATTTGGTTGCGCCGCACACGGGAAGCCGACGGAATCGCCATCAACACCAAACTCACACGCTCCGACGCGATCAACCTAGGCAAGTCCGGAAAACCAGCAATCCGCACCCCATTGAGCACATGACCGTGCAAACTCACATCGTCGTCCAAAAACCCCACCACCCGCAAATCAGCACTGTGCTCCAGGGCTATCGCCAACTGCCGACCCACTGAACCTGCCCCATAAATCAACACCCGATCACCGACCAGTGGCTGCCGCGCTTTGCGGCGCACCCCGCCCAACCAGGCGCGCACACAAGCACGACTGCCCCCCACCGCCATCAACAACAGCAAAGGCTGAATCAAGCCCACCGAGCGAGGTATCCCCGGCAGGCCCACCCACATCACCCAGCCCGCGAACAACACCGCATAAATGGCCAGCGCCTGACCCATGGCGACAAACGCGACCAACCCCGCATACCGAAAAATGGCCCGGTACAAACCAAACACAATAAACAAAGGCAATGCCAGCAGCATCGACACCAAAGTCAGCAACTCCAATGTCTTCGACCACGGCACCCAGGCCTCTTGGCGCAAAGCCAAAGCCGCCCACAAA
This sequence comes from Limnohabitans sp. 2KL-1, assembly GCF_003063435.1. Lineage (GTDB taxonomy): Bacteria > Pseudomonadota > Gammaproteobacteria > Burkholderiales > Burkholderiaceae_C > Limnohabitans_A. The sequence goes on from NZ_NESL01000002.1 coordinate 322,498, forward strand.
GTCAACGCGCACAAAAAAGCATCCAGCAGCAAAACTGTGACCTGCTTGGACCAACGCGGCCAAGCCAAAAACCAAAGGGGAATACGAATCATGAAGTCACTTAAAAAGTGAAAACGCACCCGTTGCGGGTGCGTCAAACCAAAACACAAACAGGCCAAGCGGGGCGACACCCCAATGGCCCATCACACGCCTTCAGACGTTGGGAAATGCGCAATCACTTGCGCGATGTTGGATGCAGCAGACCCAACCAAAGGGCTCCATCTGCGGCATCAAAAGACTCGGAAAAAATTGGGCGGTGAGCACAAGAGGGGTAATGCCCACACTGCAGCGACATCGGCCGGGTGACTTTTGGGTAGGCACGGTCTGCGCTGCTGCTTTTTGAAAATATCGCTCTGGCAGGGTATGGCCGTCGTGCCTGAAGGCGCTGAGTTACACAAGCAGAGCGGACAGCTGTTCCCAGGTCATCACGAGAAACGGCACCAAAACAATTGGGATCTGCCAATTGGGGTCTGACCCCAATTAACTGTGACCCCAATTAACTGCCTACGCCGCCGCCAGCACGAGCCGCCAGCGCAGAGTAGCGATCCATTGCCCGCCCCGCTGCCAAAGGCAACACGCCACGGCCACATCCACGGGCCCCCAAAATGGCAAAACGCTTCATTTGCTCAATCCACATTCATTGAGTTTCCGACCCACCACTACACCGCCACTTGCGCCAAAAAACCACGCGGGTTGGCTGAGAATTGAGGAAAGTTTTCCGGGGTCACGATCACCCGCAAAGCCTGCGGCACCTGTGCACAAAATGCGGCCAATCCCTTGGCTGACTTCTTGCGACCAGACTTCACCTCGATGGCGTACAACGCATCACGGTACTGGTAAACAAAATCCACCTCATCATTGCGCTCGCGCCAATAAAACACCTGCCCCGGTTGCTGCACCAACTCTGCCCCCACTGCCAGCTCAAAAGCCCGCCCACGCTGCTCGGCGTTTTGCGCCACATTTACACCTGCGGCCATGCTGTAAAGCGCCGGGCAAGCCGGCAGCATCTTCGGGCTGGAACTGCGCGCCAGCCAAGCCTTGGGGGAATACTTTTGCAGCGCGTGCAGCAAAAACGCCCCGCCGTACAAATCGATGTAATGCTTGATCAAATCCGTGTTGCCCCTGTCCTGCAACTGACCCAACAGCTTCGTGTAACTGATCTCCTGAGCCGGGTAAGCACACAAAATCTGGAAGGCTTGGCGAAACAAGGCCGGATTCGCGACCTTTTGGCTTTGCAAGATGTCCTTGCCAATCACCGCCTCCACAATCGCGTCTTTCATGTAGGCGTACCAACGGTCGGGGTCGCTCTCCAAAGCCACAGCCCCCGGGTAACCGCCAAACGCCAAATACCGCGGCAAGTCGTAATCAAAAGCCGTCTGCAACTCGGCAAAGGTCCAGTGGTGCACCCGCAGTAACTCAAACCGCCCCGCCAGACTCTCCGTCACCCCGGCCTGAATCTGCAAGGCGCTCGAAACCAGCAACAACACCCTCAGCCTCCCGGGTTGGGCATCCCAAAGCGCCTTGATCGTTTCGGGCCAATTGGCCACCTTCTGAATCTCGTCATCCACCCCCATCACCACCTCGCACGTTCTGTCCAGCTCGACCTGCGTCAGCGTCAGGATCGGGTGTACCAAAAATAGGATGGGCGTCCAGCCCTGTGCACGCGCTTTACGTCATCGCGAGGCACGAAGCGATCCATCGATTGCCGCGCTTCGCTCGCAAAGACAGGAAACAATTGGGATCTGACCCCAATTATTTGACCTCAACTCTCAAAAGCCCGCTTCTTTCTGATGTCTTACCGCCAGGATGATCACGTACTGCGCGTCCAAACGGTATCTCGCTACGTAGCCACTGTCACCGAAATCGATGATCCAGTCGCGGAACTCATCGTCCATGTCCGGGGAGGGCCTGCCCATGCCAGGCTGCAAAGAAAGCACTTTCACATCTTGACGAATGACCGTCACCGCCCGTTTTGCCGCATCCTGATTCTTCAGGGCAAGAAATCGATAAAGCCTCTGTACATCGAGCAAGGCCTGGGGCGACCAGATTAGCTGCGGCATGCTGGTGGATCGACATCGTTACCCTGCTCCAACTGAGCCAACCATGCATCAGCTTGATCAGCCGTCACATGCAGATCGGTGACGCGAAAGTCCTCCCACGCCTGCAGGGCATCCTGACGAAACGCTTCCCGCTTTTCTTCACGGTCCACATATTGGTGGATCGCCTCACGCATGAGCCAGTGAGGCGTACGCTGGCGGGCATCTGCCAGCCGCTTAACCCGTGCCCTGGTGACTTCGTCGATCTTGATCGCGATGGGTCGAGCGGCTAAAGCAGACATGCGCATCTCCAAAAAGTATTTATGGGTAATACCTAACGATACCACCCCCCAACAACCGCGACAAGCTTGGCGACTTGACGATCCAGTTACAGCGCTTGTTCACCCAGCGGTCGAACCGCCAAATGCAAGCCCAGCGCCCTCAGGATCGCCATCAAACTGCTCAAGCCCGGATTGCCCTGCGGCAACAGTGTCCGGTACAGCTGCGTTGGATTGAGGTTCACCTTGCTGGCCAATGCCTGCACACCACCATGGGCCTTGGCCATCTGGCGCAACACCACCACCAACTCAGATTGCTCTGCCTCTGGGTCTTCCAAAATGTCGTTCATCACCTGAAGTGCCAAAGCAGGATCTTGACGGTACAACTCAGCCATCGCGTCATCATGTGATCTGCTGCTTGAGTACCTTTGGTGCCGCCACTGAACAAAAACAATCGGGATCTGACCCCGATTTTTTTATGGAGCACCCGGTTCACCCCAGCGCAATCGACGCATTGATCGAAATCGTGGTGGCTAAGGGCGTTACGATTTTTTTCTGGCCATGGCCCGCGTTTTGGACCACATCCACCTTCACCAAACCCAACTTGCTCAAGCGACTCACGTCTTTGGACACCGCACTGGGATCACGGTGAGACGCAGCGGCCAGATCAGCGATGGATCGACCACCCTTGCTCGCCAAGCGCAGTAACTCAAAACGCTTGGGCGTCAGCTGGCTTAAAAAAATCCTCAAACTCATAACTGGTCAACACCCTCGCAAAAGGCAGCGAATCCGCATGGGCATCCACGGCACGAGCGACTTCCTTGCTCTTGCGCGAATGCGCACTCAACCCAGAATCTTGATTGAAGTCATCGACAGAAATTTTTTGCTTACCCATCACATCTCCCCGTTGACAAATCTGATGGCGATATCTCGCCACTCCGACTCAAAACGCTCATAAAGCGCCTCGTACCCAGGAAAAGCTTCTGCCGTCACCGTGCCTAAAGAGTGCCTGTGCGAAAACCCATGACTGTTGTCGTAACCCAGCACCCTGCCGTTGTCACCGCTGTAAATCATAGGATTGATGTAAGCCAGCGCATGCCACCCCCATCACCCGCCTTACCGCCTCACACGTCCTGTCCACCTCCACCTGCGTCAGCGTTGGGTGCATCAAAAACATGATGGACGTCTCGCCCAGCGCGCGGGCTACGGGCAGGGGCTGGGCGGGACGCCAGCCTGTGCCGTCGAAAGCCTTTTCCAGATACACCTCGGAGCACGAACCCTGGAAACACGGCACGCCCTCGGCGTTGATCGCCTCGATGATCCGGTCAACAGCCCAGCGCAAGCACCCGCTGGTGTCAGGCAAATCCAAAAAAACAAACACCCTAGGTCTCGGCGCGTCCTGTCTGGCTAGACGGCGTACTGCCTAGGGCGGGATAAACAAAGCTTACCACTGCGTGCCCCCATTGCAGCAAAGGCTCAGCCGGTTTCACATCCACCGTCATCCTGTCCGCCAACATCTGTGCGGCCAAATCACGGTAAGCGCTCCCCTTGTCCACGGTCCATGGACAAAGGACACTGCAACGGCTTCAGACACACCATTGACAAAACCAGGCATCGCACAGCGGCCACAGACATGCGACTACGCTACTGCGGGGCATGCTGCTGTTCTTCGTCTAAAGTGCAAGCACAAGAGGAAAAAATTGGGATCTGACCCCAATTGATACCTCAACCCAAAACGGCGGCAAATGACCGAAGTTCTCTGAGCAAAGGCTGCTTTGGTGACTCAATGATTTGCGACTGAATGTCAAAAACCACTGACTTGATGACGTTTGACGTGTTGAGATGGCTGCTTTCGCACAGTAAGCGCAAGTCATCACTGACTGCCTGCGGAACCTTCAATGACAAGCGCCTGCGAGCAACACCACGCTTTTCTGGGAACAGTCGAATGGCCATCTCATAACGCTCAACCACCTGCCCTAACTGATCTTCTTTTTGCGCTGTCTTATGCACAAAATAACTCAGCAAATACCGCCTGAAATCGGTCGAAGCCCGGTTATCAACCGTGAAGGCCGCCAAGTCCAAAACATCCAGATAAATGGCAGGCAAAGAAGCCTCAATCGGCTTAACACCTTTGTGTCGAGCATCGCGAATGGCTGGCGTTGACTGTGCAGGAATCACAACAACTTGATCACATTGATCGCAGACACCCACCAATATATTCTGTGCGAAGCCTTTCGAATCACTGAAAGGCACATCACGCCGCTTGAAGGTCGTCGCGACCAAGCCGCCACATGAATGACACAGCGCCCGACCTTTTTCATTTTCGATAAAAAATCTCATGATCCTCAAATCACTGATGAACACTGATAAACATCGTCTGTGGCTCCAAAAAGTAAAACTTGATGTACCACCCCTCTCGCGTGATGACATGCACATCAATTTCTGCAGCCAAATGATGGGGTGAACAAGCGTAGTCACCCCCCTTGAACGCTTAATGATGTCCACAACAGCTGCTGCAGTTACCGCCCCGGTGCTGAGTAAATTTTTGATCTCGATATCACCGCGCACCTCATGACCATAGTCGCCCGACAAAAGCGCCTCAATCACCTCCTGCTTGACGCTCGAAAATCCCATGGGTTTGATTACCGCCAGTCACCGACTATACGACACATTTCGTACGAAGTCATATCCCCGCCACCCCCATCACCCGCCTTACCACCTCACACGTCCTGTCCACCTCCGCCTGCGTCAGCGTTGGGTGCACCAAAAACATCACGGACGTCTCGCCCAGCGCACGCGCTACGGGCAGCGGCTGGGCGGGACGCCAGCCTGTGCCGTCGAAAGCCTTTTCCAGATACACCTCGGAGCACGACCCCTGGAAACACGGCACGCCCTCGGCGTTGATCGCCTCGATGATCCGGTCTCGCGACCAACCCGGGGCCAGGCGCTCGGGGCGCACATAGGCATAACACTTGTAATGCGCGTGCTCGCAAGCCGTGCCCGCCGCCGCGCAAGCACGCGGGCCACCCATTTCAATCTCTGCACCCAGCTCGCCACCCTGCTCGCCCGCCGGGCAACTGCCACAGCCCACCAGCGGCAACTGCGGCACGCGCAAAGCCGCAAACTCGGCACACGCCGCCCAAATGGCCTGCGCGTTGTGCGCACGCGCTGCAGACCAAGCGCTCATGCGCTGCAGCTGAATGCGCCCCAGCACCGCCTGCATCTCCAGCATGCGCCAATTGGTGCCAAAACTCTCGTGCAACCACCGGAACCCCGGCGCGTGCTGGCGCTCGTACACCGCCTCGTAACTCTTGCCATGGTCCTTGAACGACCACATCGCCCGCCACAGCGCCTCATCATTCGTTGTGACCATGCCACCCTCGCCGCCCGTGGTCATGATCTTGTCCTGGCAAAAACTCCAGGCCCCCACATGGCCAATGCTGCCCACAGGCCGCCCCTTGTAACGCGCCCCATGCGCCTGGGCGCAATCCTCAATCACCTTCAGGCCATGCTCAGCCGCCAGCGCCATGATCGGGTCCATGTCGCACGGCCAGCCGGCCAGATGTACACAAATCACCGCCTTGGTACGGGGCGACAACACCGCCGCAATCGTGCGGGCCGACACATTGCCGCTGTCCGCCTCCACATCGGCAAACACAGGCACCGCGCCGGCATTGACCACACACGAAATCGACGCAATGAACGTGCGCGGCGTCACCACCACCTCATCGCCCGGCCCCACGCCCAAAGCCTTCAGCGCCACATCGAGCGCCAGCGTGCCATTGGCCAGCGCCACGGCATGCGCCGTGCCAGACCAAGCGGCAAACTCTTTTTCAAACTCGCGGGTCTCGGTGCCCGTCCAATAGTTCACTTTGTTGGACATCACCACGCGGTGCACCGCGTCGGCCTCTTCGGGGGTGAAACTGGGCCAGGGGGAAAAGGGAGTGTTCAGCATTTGGAGCGACAAAAAAACCCGAAAACACGACCCACACGGGGCAGCGTTTTCGGGTTTATGGTGATGGAAAGGGTGTATCGGACGAATCGCGACCGCTCAGCTTGCCTTCAGCTTGCAAGCCCGCAGAAAAGACTCCCGATCGGGATAAACCTTTTGAACGTAGTCGGAGATCGATTTCTTGTTTTGCCGCAGCAAGTCGATCTCGGATCGCGTCAATTGATCTGAAACCAACAAGGTATCGGGCTTCGTTGGCGGTAAGGGCATCGGGGTTGATCCCGAAGATTTCTGTGAATTCATCTTGAAACCGCTCCTTGATTAAACGGACGTCTTTGCGCTCACACAGCGTCGACAAGGTCTGAGGAATCGCATTGTCACCGCTCGCCTCTTTGGCATGAGGTGCCACAAAAACAGTACCTGATTTGAACTTACCCTCTTGCTGGAAGAGCCAATCGCCTGCCAGGTCGGAAACCATAGTCAGCGCCGCCTGGGCATCACCCGATTTAGCAGCTTTGTACGACGGGTGCACTTTGATCCCGGTGTCACGGGCAAACAGCGCCAATACACGGGTGCCAGCAGGAAAACCCAATCTTCGCAGCATGGTTTACTTCACCAACACCCGCGCCGGATTGCCCACCACCGTCACGCCCGGTGGCACGCTCTTGGTCACCACCGCGCCCATGCCCACCACCGCGCCACGGCCAATGACCAAAGGTGCGCCGGGCAGGCCCTGTTTGATGACAGCACCCGTGCCAATGTAGGCATGGTCTTCAACGTGCACATTGCCGTTGCACATCACGCCGGGGGCAAAAGTCACAAAATCACCCACCACACAATCGTGCGCCACATAGCTGTAAATGTTGGCGTGGAAATGCTGGCCAATGCGGATGTTGCTGGTCAGCGTGACAAAGGGGCACAACACCGCGCCCTCGCCCAGCTGCACCTCGTCGAGCTGTACCACATTGGCCGCCCTCGCCTCAAAAAACTGCACCCCATCGGCCGCGCAACGCTGCACCAACTGCTCGCGCACACGGCTGTTGGCAATGGCCACATTCATGTGCCGACTGCTGGCAGGCTCGCTCAGCCACTGCGCATAAGTCAGCACCCGCTGCCCGTTGACCACGGGCGCTGGCGGGTGGTCGTCTACAAACACCAAATCGGCATCGCCCGCCGCCAAAGCGGCCTGCAGCTGCTGGCGCACCAAAGGCAAAACCTCACGGCCATACCCGCTGGCCCCAAAAATGGCAAAACGCTTCATGCTTTGTCTCCTTCAAACCTTGGCATCGTTGCCTCGCCCGCCGCGCTGATGCCATCGCGCACCAACACCTTTCGCACCGTCAGCCACAAGATGCGCACATCCAGCCACAGGCTGCGGTGGTCCACATACCAAACGTCCAGCGCAAACTTGTCGGCCCAGCTGATCGCGTTGCGGCCATTGACCTGCGCCCAACCCGTGATGCCCGGGCGCACCTCGTGGCGGCGGGCCTGCTCGGGCGAATAGAGCGGCAAATATTCCATCAGCAAAGGGCGCGGCCCCACCAGACTCATCTCGCCGCGCAACACATTCCACAGCTCGGGCAACTCGTCCAAGCTGCTGGCACGTAAAAAGCGGCCAAAGGGCGTGAGCCGCTGCGCATCGGGCAGCAAAGCGCCGCTGGCGTCACGCGCATCCGTCATGGTGCGGAACTTGACCATGCGAAACGGCCGGCCATGCAAACCCGGGCGCACCTGGGTAAACAACACAGGGCTGCCCAGCTTGCGGCGCACCTGCCAAGCCAGCAGGGCTAAGGGCACGGCCAAGAGCAACAAGCCCATGGCCGAAGCCAACAAGTCAAACAAACGTTTCATGGTTTTTTATCTGGATCTGCCACCGCCACCAAGGCCATGGACAGCATCTGCTTAAAGCAGGCCGATCAATTCAAGATACGGCTGCGAAGGTCGGGAATCGGGGTAGAGGCCTCGCAATGCAAAACCTCTTGCACGCGCACGCCGTGGTGTTTTTCAAGCCGCTCTTTCTCAGGCCGCGACAGCAAACCGTTGGTCACCACAAACGCCTTGACGACAGGCCTAACGCCGCCCTGTCGCTCTAAATCAGCCAGCAACTGGTGAAAGGCCGGACGCTTGTGCCACACAAACGCCAACTGAGCAAACGCATGCGCAATGTCACCTGCGCCCTTGAGCTCCACCAGACACACCACCGTGCGGCTTTTGTTCGACCAGATCAGGGCACCATCACACTTGATCTGGCTGTCCTGGAACACACAACCGTCCAAGACCAAGGCCCACGCCTGCTCACCCGCTTTGGGCAACAAACGAACCTTTTTGCCTTGCTCTTTCAGCCCATAAGGCCCATCACAAGTGGTCAAGTTGTCTGGGTATTTTGAACAAACACACCCAGCCAAAGACGCCGGAATCATGATGGATTCGAGTCCCATTCCATATCTCGCATCTGCTCATAAACAGCGCTGATCCGATTGAAGTGCGCCAACAAACGGTCATCGAGCAAGCCCAACTCCGCATCCATGAGCGACTGCGCCTGCCCCTCGCTCATCACATAAGCGCACACGTCTGCAGGGTCGAGCGGCAACAAAGCTTTGATAGTCGCGTCTGCCAAAGGCAAGTTGCGAATGGCATGGCGTTTGAGCAGGTTGTTGATCGACTCCACCACAAACGGACTGTGCGTGCTCAAAACAAACTGCGCATTCGGAAACGTGCGCAACAAATCACCCACCACCCGCTGCTGCCAGGCGGGATGCAAATGCAAATCCACCTCGTCAATCATCACAATCGCCTCGGCAGCCAAAGGGTCGGCCAAATGCGGATTGGCCATGGCCATGCGTGCACTCAAATCCATCACCAGGCCCATCAGCGTCTGGTAGCCATCGCTCAACTGGGTGATGTCCAAAGGCTCTTGGCCCTGACTCACCATGAAGCGCAGCGGATTGAGCGTCACATGCGGATCGCGCAAATCAGGGAACATCGCCTGAAACGCCCGGCGCACACATTCCAGCGCTGGCAAGCGCAGCTCAAAATTTTTGGACTCATTTTTAAGCCGCAGCTCCTCGTTTTCTTTGGCGTAAAACCAGGCAAACGCGGTGCGAAAACGGCTATCGGCCTCCAAGGCCCCAGACAAGGCCGCAAAAGGCTGCTCATCCACCTCAAAACCTTTGCGCGACAAGGGCACATCGAGCAATGCACGGCCCACGCCGTAATAGGCAAAAACAGGCATCACAAATGGCTGCCCCTCATTAAAAGGGTCCAGCACCGTTTGGTCCAGGTGCTTGCGCAGCGCCCGCGTCCCCACGGCATAAAACGGCACCTGCTTCAACGTTGTGCGGCTCTTGTCGCGCCAGCGCATTCTGTCCCACTGCAGGCCATCAGACGCCGTCAGGCCCACGCGGGTGTAGGGGGCCAACTTGCCAGCGCTTTGGTGAATATCGCCCGTCTTGCGAAAGCCGCGCCCCTTCACCTGTGGCAGATGCGACTGGATCTCGCCCAAGGCCACCGCCATGGCATCCAACACAGAAGTCTTGCCCGCCCCGTTTTCGCCCATCAACAAAGTCAGGCGACGCCCCAAAGGCAGGTCCAGGGCCTTAAAACCCCGAAACAACTCCAATGACAGGTGGCGAAGAATCAAGACAAACCCACTCTTTGAAACAAAAAAATCAACCATGAAAAGGCCCAGACGTATGGCCGGACAAGCCAACAACAGAGGTCTGGGCGCGATTTCCAAGAATGTTAGCACGCACGCACAAGCTCATCCATCCACTTGGGCCTGCAAACTGTCCAGCATGCCGTTGACTTGCTCCAACCACTGCTCGCCACCTGATCTCAGGCTCGGGCTTGCTTCAGCGGCATGCTTCAAAACGGTTTTGCACATGTCAATCAACACCGGGGTCGGCATCACCAGCTCACAGGCCAAATTTTGAATGGTGGGGCTGCCTGCCTGCTCCGAGTTGCGAGCAGCCATGCTGAACAGCATCACCCTGGAATTGGGAAAGCCAAGCATCAACTGCGACACGCCCTCAGCATAAATCGAGGGCGGATTACCCTGAAAAATCACCTCAGGGGAAGGGTTTGCATCTTTTTTCATGGGGCAATTTCCAATTTATTGAACTGTGGCCAAACCAACGCATCAGAGGGTGCGCGAACCACCTGCTTGTAAGTGCTTGCAGCTTGCTGAGCATCTGGCTTGGCCGTCCACACCGAAGACACATGCGTGAGACCTTTATCCGCTGACAGATGTGTATAAAACCCCACTGTGCCTGCTTCATCCTCAAAAGAGGCCACCATTCTGTCTGCGTGCTTGGGTTTAAAGCTGTCTTTGAGCATGGCCACAAACGACACAAAACCCACTTTCAACCCCACATCGAACGCCCGGCTCAGCAAAAACAGGGTCTGCAAACTGCACCGCCCATAGCTTGGATCTTCCAGACGTGAAACCACATGCTGCTTGGTGCCCATGCGCTGGGCCAGCTGAGCCTGAGACCAGCCGCGCTGCATGCGAATGGCGCGTATCTGATGCGCCAAAGCCGTGGCCACCTCTGCCTGTACGAAAGCATCGCGCTCTTGCGCACTGTCACTCATGCGGCGGAAAGTCTTCTCCAAAGATTTGGAGAGGAGCAGTCGTTGCTGTGTGGTCGCGTATTTGTGAGATGCGGCGGTGGGCCGTGTCGATGGCATTGGGCGGGGTGTAGATGCGGCCTTTGTGGTAACAAATGAGGACGATGACGAAGACTCCACCATCGTCATCGAAGAACCCAAGCGCACGCTCTTGGCGGTTGAACGCTTGGTAACGGATTTCGTAGATAGGGTCTTCATTTTTCAGTTTCTTTCCATGAGGCTCATCCCACTGAGACTTGGGCGACACAGCCAAATGCGCCACTGCACGTTCAAACTTGTTGCGACCATAGGTCTCATACGCGTCCACGGACTTCTGCACATCGTTTCGACCGCTCGCGCTGACGTAAGTCCTGAACCGCCAGATCATGATACCAAATATGGAATAACCGAATGACTGCAACTGCGTACGCCATGCCCAACCAAGACTTGCCTTAGCAGCTGAATGCCATCCGAATTCACCCCAACCCCATCTCTTTGAGCATCACCGCATTGACCTTGTGCACGTCGTATTTGTCTTCGGCCAACTGGCGGCCGCGTTGGCCCATGCGGGCGGCCAAGGTGGGGTCTGTGATGAAACGGGCCATGGCTTCGGCCAAAGCATCAACGGACTGGACGGGCACCAAAAAACCGTTGTCGCCATCGACCACCGTTTCGCGGCAGCCAGGGAAATGTACGCTGAGCGCGTTGCGGCCATTGACCTGCGCCCAACCCGTGATGCCCGGGCGCACCTGCCAGGCCAGCAAGGCCAAAGGCACGGCCAAGAGCAACAGGCCCATGGCCGAAGCCAACAAATCAAACAAACGTTTCATGGTTTTTTATCTGGATCTGCCACCGCCACCAAGGCCATGGACAGCAACTGCTTAAAGCAGGCCGATCAATTCAAGATACGGCTGCGAAGGTCGGGAGTTGGTCACCACAAACGCCGTGACGACAGGCTTGACACCGCCCTGCCGCTCCAAATCAGCCAGCAACTGGTGAAAGGCCGGGCGCTTGTGCCACACAAACGCCAACTGAGCAAACGCATGCGCAATGTCACCTGCGCCCTTGAGCTCCACCAGACACACCACCGTGCGGCTTTTGTTTAGCCAAAGACGCCGGAATCATGATGGATTCGAGGCAAATGCGACTGAATCTCACCCAAGACCACCGCCATGGCATCCAGCACAGAAGTCTTGCCCGCCCCGTTTTCGCCCATCAGCAAGGTCAGGCACCGCCCCAAAGGCAGCTCCAGGGCCTCAAAAATGTTAGCACGCACCCCACTCACTCAAGCCGCTTTGATGATGTGCAAAACATCGCTTTCGTAATGAAAGTTAGGCGACTCGAAAACCACCCGAATCTCCATACCCACTTGCGCTTGAAACGGTGTCAGCTCAAAAGGAATGTTGAGCATGGCCAGCTTATCTGTAGGGTCAGCAGACAAGCCATTGACCGCCAGCTGCTCTGACTGCGCAAAATCCAGCGTTGCAGAACTGATCACACGGTCTTTGTCTTGCAACAGCACCGTCGCCGCAGCGCCCATCTGCGAAACTGGCAACTTGAAAACCGTCCAGGCCACCAACTTGGGCAGCAGCACGCCCTGTGCTGGAATAGCCATCACCCCGTGGTAAATACCCATGGCCGACAACTTGCCGCCAGCCTCCTGGCGCAGGTCATCACAAAACAAAGTGAACGCCATCAATGGGCCTGCTTCGCTCGTCATACTTTTGCCCCTTGCTGAATCGCCGTCATGACTTCGTCCATGCTCACCCCCATCGCCACAGCCAACCGCTGAAGGGTCGCGCCATCCGGATTGGGCACCTTGCCGTTTTCCAAGCGAGAAATATGGGGTTGCGGCAAACGCGTCGCCTCGCACAGCGCCTTCTGTGTCAGGCCGCTGCGCATACGCAAAGCCACCAGAGGTGCCAAACCATGCGCGTCCAGGGCTTCCCCCAAATCCTGCAAGGCTTGCACTTGCAAGGCCTGCCCCTGTGGCGTTTGCAAAAGCGCTTGACGGCGCTTGGACAGCGGTCGCTGGTTGGGCCTTGAATCGACCAGCAGTGGCGCTGACCCTATTGCTGGCAGATAAGCAGCCTTTGTCGCAGCAGGCATCACAAAGCCTGCCGACACAGCCGCCGCCATCGGCTCACTGCGCACGCCAGCGTGGGATGCCGTGATCGTCATAGTCACGACGAATGCGCTTTGCAAACTCACTGTGTTCATCATAGTTATCACCCCTTGGCATCAAGCCCAAAACCCAGACAGCCTGCTGGCTGGGTTGATGATTGACGGCATAAATCAGCCGAACCGGCAACAAAGCGCCATCGGCACGCCACATCTTGAGGTAGTACAAGTTGTAACCCCAACGCCTGGCCCACTCGATGGGTGCTGCATCGAACCGAGGATCCTTGATTTGCCTGAATCGCCCCTCTGCCAAAGCCAGCCTGAGCGAATCGCTCTCTTCCAACAAATCAAAGAGTCCGTCCAAATACAAGCCATTCGCCCCGTCCGTGGCATATGCAGCATCCAGATCAGCCTGCACAGAATCAGAAGCCCAACGAACCGCGTAGTATATAACTCCAAAGTTATGTTGCAATCCTTTGGGAGACATGGTCAATGGCCGTTCTCTGCGCGCACCTGACGACACAGAACCGGGCAGGCCGACCCCAACCCCATCTCTTTGAGCATCACCGCATTGACCTTGTGCACGTCGTATTTGTCATCGTTTGAAGGTACCAGTGCCAGGCATCAGCCTGACTTGCCCGGAGTTGGTGATGTCATACACGCGCAGCCGGGGATGGTGTCCACCAACGGTGCCAAGCCATGCGCAATCACGCACGCCCCTCCACCACCCAAGCCACCCACTTATCTGCCAACACAGAGCGGGCAAATTCAGACTCGGCCAATGCACGGCCGCGTTGGCCCATGGCTTTCAGGGCTTGGCGGTCGTTGGCGGCTTGCTCCAGTGCGTCGGCAAAAGCAGACGGGTTTTCGGGTGGCACGGCAAAGCCGCAGGCGTTTGCTTCAATCATCTCTGCCAGCCAGCCCGGGTAGTTGTTGAGCACAGGCAAACCCGCTGCGATGTAGTCAAAAAACTTGTTGGGCGATGTGCCAAAGTAAAAAGCAGGCACATTGGCCAACACCTGCAGACCCAAATCGGTAGAGGCCATCAACCCGGCCAAACGCGCCTTGTTCACTGGGGCGTGAAAAACCACATTGCCCAAACCTTCACGCACGGCACGCGCCTGCAAGGGCGGTTTGAGCTTGCCGCTGCCAATCAACAAAAGCTTGATATCGTCCCGCCCCCGGCGCCTGAGCTCGGCGGCTGCATCCAGCACGGCATCCAAACCATTCGCTTGCCCGTGCGTGCCCGCAAAAACGGCCATCAAGTCATCGGGCTGCACACCTTCAGGCCGCCACGGCTGCGCATCCTGCCCAAACAGGGCCAGATCGCAACCATTGGGGACCAAAGCAATGCGCTGCGCCTGCACGCCCCTGTGCATGATGCCCTGCACAATGCCCGGCGACAGCCCCACCAAACGGTGCGCCGAGCGGTAACTCGCCCACTCCAGCACACCCATGGCCCACAACACCAGCGGGTTGCGAATCACCCCCATCGCACGCGGCAACTCGGGCCAAAGATCGCGCACCTCGAACACAAAAGGTTTGCCCCGCAACCAACGCGCCGCAATGCCCGGAATGCCAGCCGTCAAAGGCGTGGTCGTGGCAAACACCAAGTCATACGGCTCGCGCAAAGCCAACAACACACTGCGCCATGCAAACTTCAAGAAAGTAAATGACCGCTTGAGCAAACCGTCGCTGTTGGAATAAGCCAGATCCAGCTCCACCACATCAATGTCATCGACCATGCCACGCCGCACCCCATTGGCAAACGCGCCACTCAGCCCGGTGTTACCGCCCCCCATGCTGCCGCACACCATGGTCACCGAATGCCCGCACTCGATCAAACGCTGCGCCATGGCATACGAGCGGATACCGCCCGCGCCATGTGGCGTCACAAAATGCTGATGGAAATATAGAACTTTCATTGACTCAGTCGCGTATTTGCCCATATTTTAAGAAATTTGTGCACCCACATTAATGAGATGCCCGCATGAAGGACCCACACAAACAAGAAAGCTATTGAAGCCCCAGTATGTGCGGCCAATTTAATTGAAAAGAAAACCAAAAACAAACTAACTATTGATAGACCTATAGCGAGAAATCCAAGAAAACTATTTTTTGAGATGAATTGAATACAAGGTGTCGCCAGTGAAGCACATGATTGAAAAAAAAAAGCAATGCCAACAATATAACTGACCCAAACAGAATGTTCAAAAGCTTTGGGGAAAAAAATTGTTTGACCGAAATAAATAAACGCAAAAAAAATAAGAAGAACAAAAAAATTAAGAAGTACAAATCCTCTGATAATACGAAGGGAACCCTCAACACGTTTCAACCTTGGAATCAACTTGTTATTAAGACATTTTAATAAAATATTTGTTGAAACCCGTGATATTGATATACCAACCACACCAACTATCGAACCGTATTGAAAGCCAAGTGAATAAATACCAAGTGCTGCAGTACCAACTAATGTAACTAGTATATAGCGGTCAAAACTAGCGCGAGCCCATCCGCTTGACGCATTTAATACTGTAGGAATTGAAAATTTAAGTGCCCAAATTATTATACTCTTTCGCAATTCAGGCTTTTCTTTAAAAAATCCGACATGATTAAATATGTAAATCGTAAAAATATATACAATTATATTTGCCAATGTCAAATAAATAAATATTAAATATGCATCAATTGCATCAGGGTGACCATAGTAAACTACGGATGCAGGAATTAAAGAAAGCACTACTGAACGGAATACTTGCGCTATAGCATAAAGTAAAAGTGATTCTTTAAATTGCAATACCGTAATAAGCAACTGGAAGTTCCAAGTACAGTAGGCAATTAAAGCAGACAACCAGGTTACACGCACCCAGTGTAAAGAAAAGAAAAATAATGATGCGATAGATAAAAACGCGAAGGAATACAGCCAAATATTGAAAAGACCACGACCAAGACGTGACCATCCCCTCTTTTTTCGAAAAAAATAAATACTTAAAGCATTTTGCGTATTAAATCCAATAAATATACTAAAAGTTAATGATATCGTAAGGAGTAGAGAATAAATCCCAAATTCAACAATACCTAATCCATTCGCTATATAAGGAAGAATTATGAAAGGTGCAAGTTTGGATACTATATCCGAGGTTAAATAAAATCCAACTCTTTTCAATGCTAAAATTTTCACGATCTTTCCTTATTTTTTTAAGTAAAACCGGCCCTCATTAAGATAAATTATAGTATTGTCTATATCACGACGTAACCGAATAACTTTTGCAGGATTGCCAACCGCAATCGAAAAGTCGGCGATATTTCCGGACACAACAGACCCCGCGCCAATTATGCAACCTTGACCAATATTTGCACCTGGCAAAATAATAACCGAGTCACCAATCCAAGTTCCGCGTCCTATTCGCACCTTTTTCAATGTGTAGTCAGCGTCGTAGGGCACCGACATAGCATGTTCAAATCGATGATTCCTCGTATGAATGGTCAATCTAGGACCAATAATTACACCGTCTTCTATATTTATACCGCCGAATGCATGCGCCGTAAATCCAGGACCAATATATACATACTCACCCACATGCATCAAATGTGCGGAATGAATATTCCCTCCATACCATTTAGAAAATCGACCAAAAGATCCAACAAATCTACGTTGAAGTACTGATTTAAGTTTCCAAAATAAAGATTCAAACGATATCATAATTATATCAAGGTTAAGTTATTAAAATTTATTTGAAGCGCACAATGCACTTTTTTTTTGATTTAAAGAAAATTTTATTGTTGTATATTTCGATGCGTGAGTGATAATTAAAAATGCCATTGCAGTTATATAAAAATAGTTATCAAGCAAATTACCAGAAAATTGTGCCCCAACGAATATCGGAGCAAATAAAAGAGCAAAATTAAATATCCATTTTTTTTGCGAGAAATTCCTAAATACAATGTAAAGTGATATCATATTTAATACGAAAAAAATTCCAAAAGCTATTAATCCGTGATATATTAAAATTTCAGCAAATATATTATGAGGATAATTACCAACCAATGCAGAAGGATTACTCATTCCAAACCAAATCTCTTTACTATTTAAGAATTGTTCTACCATGCTCAATTTATCGAGGCGTATATTTGTGGATTCAGAATCTGATGAAAAATAAAACGCACGGGAAGAGAAAATTTCCTCCCAATCCAAAAAATACCATAACAGCATTAAAGCAACCAACATCTTAATTAAAAAATTTATCGAAAGATACCTAATTATTAAAATTAACCATATTACTCCAATTGCGATGATGCCGCCTCTCGATCCAATTTTAAGAACTGCATAGAACGTAATACAGGTAATGGCGATGGCAGTAAATGTCCTATCGTGGTGCAACAAATAAATCAAACAATAAGCGTAGAAAAAAAGAATAACTCTATAAAGTATCGTTGGACCGAAAACCATAGAAGTCCTTGAACTTGAAGAATCACTCAAAAGTAAAAAAACGAAAAAAAATAGCAACAGCGAAACTGTTGACAAATAAACATCTTTCCGGGGTGATTCGAGAAGTATTTTTAACTTACCTAGATATATAACAGAAATTACGGAGAAAAGTGGTGCTTGATAGTATGCTTCATCAATATTTTTGTATGTAATGCCGAATAAGACTATGAGAGCCAGTGGACCTGATAACGTTGCATACAAGAGAATTATTGACTTTGGACGGATTAAAAAAGGTAGTCCAATAATAACTACAATCCAAAAGCCATAGTAACCATATTGAGGGACCTGGAAATCGCCAACAAATATAATTGAAAAAATTAGCCAAAAATACGTCAGCCAATAAACTTTAGTTAATGGATGTTCATTCTTATAATCCATTTTCATCTAGCCAGCATTTCTTTGAAATGTTTTTGAACCATATCGCTTTTACGTATTGCATCAAATTTAATACTACGACGAAATTCAAAAATTTTTGAAATGTTTTGCATGAAAATCAATGCATCTCCGTGGTTTAAAAAATTTTCATAACCGTTAATGCTTTTTACGAATTGCGTGCATTTAGGTTGATATTCCAATAATGCAAATGGTACATCAAAGGCTGCTGCGGTAATTGCACCATGTAGTTTGGAAGTTACAACAAACGAAGCCGTTGAAAATTCATCGATACTATTTTCAATATTCTCTTCAAAATAGTTGGTAACCATTACTGGTATATTTGCAATAGTATTTAATTCACTCAATAGTGTTTTACTTAATGCTACTGAACCTTTGTCTAAGTTTAGAATATTAATTTCTTCAAAATTTCTAAAAAAAATTTCTGGATTATCTAATTTTTTAAAAGATAAAGGCCGATGGAGGCATATCAATAGTTTTTTTGAAGCATTATTGGGCTTTTTATACACAGATGGTAGCCCCCAAACCATATCACAACTGTCGATGGCATTTAGACCATTTCTCATCGCAAAAGTGAATGACTCTTTGTCTCTGGTCAGTATCTCTTTGAAGCAGCGCAACAATTTAGCATATCTTTTTTCATCTTGTTCGCCTTTAAAGGGCCCTAGAGAGACTCCGAATGCATAGAGTTTTGTATTTGTAATTTTTGCGGCTATTCTAATTAATTCTCGTTGTTTAAATGATGCATATTTGCCAAAAACTGAGCCACCACCGTATATTAATTTTTCTGCTTTCAGTGTTGCGTCTAGATTAGATGCTATTCTGGCGAGTTTACCCAAAAGGCCTGTGTCTGCATTCCAGCGCCAAAATACTGGAACTTTTGAGACGTTTATATTATGCTTAGTTCTAATTAAACCATTTTGAATAAAATAATCTTCACCGTTAGCCTCCATTAACTTAGCAATTACAAAGCAAAATAAATCATCCCCGAAGTTTGATTGCCCATAAAAGCCTATAACGCCAAATTTTTTTTTCATTTTCGAAAATACCTATTTATTCTCCAAGCCATGGCGAAGTTATTGGGTCCTAGACTCCAATATAAAAGGCCTTTTAATCCGAGATAATTAAATGCCTCTATAGGTGAAAAGATTCGCGAAAATGCAGCACGTCTATTTTGATCTTTCGAAACAATGCTTCGAACCTCTACCTGCTCCATTTCTGTTAGTCCTAGTTTTTTTAAATCCTGACCTAAAAGAGGATGATTAATAGCTAAGTTAATTTTAGGTTGATATTCATAGCATGCTATTTCATTAGCAAAAAATTTAGCCTTTGCATTACATAGTAATGTAAACCAAAATAACGTATCTTCACCAATCCGATATTTTGAGTCAAATCTTATTTCTTTCATGGAATTTTTTTTAACAATAATTGTATTTGTGTTTGAAAATTTATTTCGCAAAAACTCCATATTAAGACGATCAGATTTTGGTTTTGGACTTTTTTTACCATTTATTATGTACCCAAAACAATATAGATCGATATTTGGATTATTAGTTATTGCTTTGGCAATATATACATCTGCATTTGGCAGAAAGTAATCATCTGCATCCAAAAAAAGAATATAATCTGATACAGCTTCATTAATTCCTGCATTTCTCGCATTACTAACACCTTGATTCTCAGATAAATTAATTATCGTCAATTGCTTGCTATTGCCATATTGCTCCAACACTTTAATAGTTGCATCTTTCGAACCATCATTGATTATTATAATCCTGGGTTTAAATCTCTCAAACCTCAGACAGCTATTGATTGCCCGACCGAGTGATTTTTCAGCATTAAATGCAGGAATAATAATTGAGACATCAATTTCACGGATCATTTCCATATTCCTCTCGTGTCAATTATTATTTTTTGTTTTGGCAGCTCCATTTTTTTAAACTCTTTATGGTCAACTAGTAGAACCAAAATATGAGCACGCTGTAGCAACTCTTTTATTGTATTTAAACTGATATTTAATGGTAAGTTTGACGGAAGTTTAATGATGTTAGGTTCCGCTGTGAGTACTTTACCTCTATGTTTTTTAGCTACTTTTTCGGTTATTTCTAAAGCAGGGCTTTGCCGCAGGTCATCAATGTCGGGCTTAAAGGTAAGGCCTAAGCATCCGATTATCACCTCATCATTATTTATTAATGGGTTTTCATTCAAAAAACTATCTACACCTTCAAATATTTTTGCAATAACCCAATCGGGCTTTTTAGTATTTACAATTCGAGCTGTACTTATTATTTTAGATTCTTCAGGCGCAGCGCTAACGATGAACCACGGGTCCACAGCTATGCAATGTCCGCCCACCCCGGGGCCGGGCTGCAAAATGTTGACCCGGGGGTGGCGATTGGCCAGTTTGATCAATTCCCACACGTTGATGTTCAGCTTGTCGCAGATCATCGACAGTTCGTTGGCAAAGGCGATGTTCACGTCCCTGAAGCTGTTTTCTGTCAGCTTGCACATTTCTGCAGTGCGAGCGTTGGTAATCACGCATTGGCCCAGCACAAAGGTTTTGTACAGGCGCACCGCCGCATCAGAGCATTTGGGGGTCATGCCGCCAATCACCCGGTCGTTTTGCACCAGTTCGCGCAGCACATGGCCAGGCAGCACGCGTTCAGGGCAGTGCGCCACGCGGATGTCGCTGTCTTCCCCATGCGTTTGCGGGAATGTCAGGTCTGGCCGTGCTTCTGCCAGCCAAGCGGCCATTTGTTCTGTGGCCCCCACGGGCGAGGTGGATTCAAGAATGACCAGATCACCTTTCTTGATGACCGGGGCAATGGATTTGGCTGCACTCTCGATGTAGTCCAGGTCTGGGTGGTGCGGGCCGCTGGGGCCGTCTTTAAAAGGCGTGGGCACTGCAATCAAAAATGCTTCTGCGGGCTCGGGCGTGGTGGTGGCCCGCAAATAGCCTTCTGTCACGGCGGCTTGCACAACCATGTCCAGGTCGGGCTCCACGATGTGGATGCGGCCTTGGTTGATGGTGTCCACGGCTTGCTGGTTCACGTCCACCCCGATCACTTGGATCTTGCGGCTGGCAAACACGGCGGCTGTGGGCAGACCGATGTAGCCCAGGCCGATGATGGAGATGGTTTTGTAAGGGTGTGGCGTGTTCATGCGGCTTGGTCGGTGCTGAGTTGTTCAAAGGTTTGGCGTATGCGCTGGCAGGCCTGCCCGTCGCCATAGGGGTTGTGGGCAAATGACATTTGTCGGTAAGCGTTGTCGTCTTGCAGCAGGCGCTGGGTTTCTTGCACGATGCGGTCTTGGTCTGTGCCCACCAGGCGCACGGTGCCTGCGGCCACGGCTTCGGGGCGTTCGGTGGTGTCGCGCATCACCAGCACGGGTTTGCCCAGCGAGGGGGCTTCTTCTTGGATGCCGCCGGAGTCGGTCAGGATGATGTGGCTGCGCTTCATGAGGTAGACAAAGGGCAGGTAGTCTTGTGGCTCGATCAGATGCACGCTGTCGGTGTCGCCCAAGATGCGGCGCACGGGTTCTTGCACTTGGGGGTTCAGGTGCACGGGGTAGACAACTTGCACGCCGCGTTGGCTGGCAATGTTTTTCAGGGCCTGGCACATGGCTTCAAACCCTGCGCCAAAGTTTTCGCGGCGGTGCCCGGTCACCAGCACAAGGCGTTTGTCTGCATCCAAAAACGGAAAGCGGGCGGCCAGTTCGCCGTTCAGCGCGGTGTCGGTGTCGATGCGCTGGCTGACGCTGAGCAGGGCATCGATGACGGTGTTGCCTGTGACGTGGATGTCGGCGGGCTGCACGTTTTCTTTGAGCAGGTTTTGCCTGGACTCTTCGGTGGGTGCAAAGTGCAGCGCAGTGAGCCGCCCTGTGATCTGGCGGTTGCCTTCTTCTGGCCAGGGTGAATAGAGTTTGTGGGTGCGCAGCCCGGCTTCGATGTGTGCCACGCCTGTTTGCCGGTAATAGGCGGCCAAGCTGGTGGCCATGGTGGTCGATGTGTCGCCATGCACCAGCACCCATTTCGGTTGGTAGTCGGCCAGTACGCCGTCCATGCCTTGCAAGATGTTGCAGCTCAGTTGTGTGAGCGTTTGCCCGGGGCGCATGAGGTCGAGGTCGTAATCTGGCTCGATCTCAAACAGCTGCAGCACTTGGTCCAGCATTTGTCGGTGCTGCGCTGTCACGCAGACTTTGACTTGCAGCGAGGGCGATTGCTGCAGGGCCTTGACCAAGGGCGCCATCTTGATGGCTTCAGGCCGCGTGCCAAAGACAATGAGCAGTTTCATGCCAGCCCCCTGCCCTGTTGCACCGCCAGCGGCAAGCCGACGTAGCCCAGGCCAATGATGGCGATGGTTTTGTTTTGGGTGTTCATGGTGTGTGACAGCGGTTGTGAAGCGGGAATGCGGCAGCGCCTGTCTGGGCAGGCGTCGGCTTGGGATGCGGTGTTTTTTTTTGCTTGAAGGGGCGTATGCCACGCCCTTCGCCCACGGGGTGGGCTTGGGTGATGCGTTAAGCGGGAGCTGCTGTGGATTTACGTGGGCGGCCGCCTTTGGCTCCGTTGGCTTTGGCGGCTTGTGTTTTGGCTTCTGACTTGACGCTGCCTGCCTTCGCGGCATGTTGGCGCATCCAGCTTCGGCTGCCGAACAGCCCTGCCAGCAAGCCTTCTACCGTCAGGTCTGCATCGAGTTGGGGCCAGTGCAGGCCAATGCCGTAGGGCGAGATTTCAATGTCGGCCAGTTCGGCTGGGCGTGCGATGGCAAGGCCTTGGGCCAGATGCGGTGGAAATGAAAACGATGAGCCATTGATCAGGTCAACGACGATGTGTTTTTTGCGTGTGTCATAGCGTGCAGACAGTGCTCGCAATCCGCTGGCCTGCTCCACTTGGCCCCGGGCTTGGGCTGCCTCGACCTGCGCAAGTTCTGTTTTGATCCATTCAGGTGTGTTGGCTTTGGTCATGCAAGGTGCTCCAGTGGGTTCTGAGCTGTTTCAAATACGCATTGACGGCCATCATTAATTGGGGTCACGTTAATTGGGGTCAGATCCCGATTGTTTAGAAGACCTGGTGCTCACGATCCGCTGCATAGGAGAGAACCGCCAAAACGTCCTCTTGGGTCAACTCGGGGAAGTCTTCCAATTTTTGTATCAAGGATGGGCCCCAGGCAATCCAGGGAAGAAAAGCGGGGTATGCGCGCGTCAGTGAGCGGTGTTGTTGTTGTCGACGTCGTCTTGCAGCAGCGTTTCATAATCCTGACCACCGTAAAAAACACCCAGGATTAATACCTCTTCGGTGGTGACTGCGAATGCGATCACTGCTCTTTTCTTATAGTTTGTGACCCGCAAGCCTGGACGCACGTCATCGCGTTGAGTACCTCGCTGCGGAAATGTGGTCAAACTTTCGCAATAACTGACGATGCCATCGGTGTAAGCCATGGCAATGGCCGGTGATGCACGACGGGCAATGTAGTCGAGCAAGTCACTCAATTGCTTCAGTGCTTCCGGGCTGAAAATGACTCGGTGGGTCACGCTGGCTTGTTGAAACGGGTGGCCAGATGCGCACGAACTTGATCTGCACTCAGGCCGCGAGATGGATCTGCCTGAATGGCGTCGAAAGCTGGCCCAACATGCTGATGCAACCAACTTTCTAAAGCACGTTCGCGTGCCATTAGCGCCCGAAGACCTTCGCGAATGACTTCACTTTCGCTGGCGTAATCGCCCATGCGAACTCTGGCCTTGACTGCGTCTGCCATGTCATTGGGCAGCGTGATGCTCATTTGTTGTGTGGTTCGCATGGGTGCAGCCCGTTGATCAAGAAGGATTGAATCCTACTATGCGGCAAGTTGTTCGTCCACATAGCCAGTTAATTGGGGTCAGATCCCGATTGTTCACAGCGCAACCCCTTGATGCGCAGCAATGCGGTGAATGGGCTGCTCCAACAAGTTCGGCGCTTTGAGGAGCACGTCGACCCTTCGCCCATGCATGGCACGCGAGACCTGACTGGCAATGCGCGCCGACATCACGGCAGAATCTGCCAAGTCTTGCGGCACTTCGATCATCAGGTCCACATCGCCCCCCTTGGCCGTGTCATTGACCCGAGACCCAAACAGCGTGACCTGCGCACCCTCGCCCAGCACGGCAGTGGCGGTGCTTTTGATGGCGTCAATTTGGGCAGGGGTCAGGCGCATGGTTCTGGGGTTCAGTTTTGCGGGTTAATTGGGGTCAGGTTAATTGGGGTCAGATCCCGACTTTTCCGGGGTTGGGAAACGCTTTACTGTTCACCAGCCATTGCCAGTACGGCGCTGACTAAGGCTGGTGCCATAAAAATTTGACTTTGTGCAATTTGGTCCAACCGAGGCTTAACTTGATCAATCAGGCCTGCTTTTTTGGCCTGAATAAGAACACCCAACGAGCCAACAACTTTGATTTGGTTAATTAAGTTCGGACTATTCTTGCGCTAAATCTTCCGGGCTGATGTCCAGCGTTGGAACGTGGTTTGCCTTACAAACACTCATGAATTCATAAATGTCTACGCCAGCAATCTGGGCAGCTTTGGCCAACGTGACGCGGCTTTGCTGATACAGCCACAGTGCATAGGAAATGCTGATTTCCTTTTGAACTTGGCTGGCCCCCAGAAAAGAGACAAAGTCGTTAGGCAGTTCTATGGCTATTTGCATGGTGTGCTCCTGCTGGCATTGCGGACCCAAGCGGCGGAAGGGCTGGCTGGCTGGCTGGCTGGCTGGCTGGCTGGCTGGCTGGCTGGCTGGCTGGCTGGCTGGCTGGCTGGCTGGCTGGCTGGCCAAGGCCCGAGTTTATCGCGCCTCATGGTTCACGCCTTGTCCTGCGTTAAATGGAGTCAGATCCCGATTGTTTTCACACGCCGACGTGAAGTTTTGCAGTCATGTCAATTCCTAGCGCTTTCATCACGGCCAGCATTGTTTTAAGTGTTGGGTTACCTTTTTCGCTAAATGAACGATAAAGCTGTTCGCGGGAGAGGCCTGTTTGCTCTGAAATTTCAGCCATTCCTTTGGCCCTGGCCACCACGCCCAGTGCCTTTGCGATGTAGGCGGCATCGCCGGTTTCCAGTGCATCGGCCATGAAGATCGCCATGGCTTGAGGTCCGTCCAAAGCCGCAGCTGGATCGTAGTTGTAAAGCAGTTGTTCACTCATTCTTCACCTCCATTTTTCCATTCGCTTGCAAGGCGTTTTGCGTTTTCAATGTCGCGACTTTGGGTACGCTTGTCACCCCCGCACAACAAAACGACCAAAGCATTGCCACGTTGCTGGAAATAAACCCTGTAGCCTGCACCGTAATGAATCCGTAATTCGCTGACACCATCACCCACCGGCTGGACATCACCTGGGAGTCCGTTTGCCAGTCGAAAGATGCGAGCGGCAATCGCTGCTTTGGCCAGCCGATCTTTCAGCCGACGTTCCCAGTTTTGGAAAGTGGCTGTTTGTTTGATCTCAAACACGGATAGATTGTAGTTTATAGACTACTGCCATACAAGGCCACCTTGCCTATTGGCCAAGGGTAATTGAGGTCAGATCCCGATTGTTTTCACACGCTGAGGTGAAGTTTTGCAGTCATGTCAATTCCTAGCGCTTTCATCACGGCCAGCATTGTTTTGAGCGTGGGGTTGCCTTTTTCGCTAAATGAACGATAGAGCTGTTCGCGGGAGAGGCCTGTTGGCTCTGAAATCTCTGCCATAACTTGCGGGGTTCATTGGGTTTTATTGGGTTTGGCCGTAGTTGTACGACTGGTAACGGTAGCGTTTGTCTTTGTAGCCGTAGGCATAGCCGTAGCGGCGTTTTTGAATGTCCAGGCCGTTGAAGATGATGCCTTTGACTGAGACGCCCGATTGCGACAAGCGTTTGGTGGATTCCTGGACTTCGCCCAGCGATGTCACGTCTGCGCGTGCCACCAAGAAGGTGGTGCCTGCTTGCGGCGCAAGGATGGCGGTGTCGGACACGGCGAGCACAGGCGGGGTGTCGATGAGGACGATGTCGTATTGGCTGGACAGATTTTTCAAGAGGCTTTGTGCGGCGGGCGACATCAACAATTCGGCCGGGTTGGGTGGCAAAGTGCCGGTGGTGATGAGGTCCAGCCCGGGGACGACGGCTTTGCGCAGGGCTCTGCCAAGTTCAGGGTTGCCGGCAATCAGTTCGGACAAGCCCAAGGCGCGGTTTTGGCCAAAGAATTGGTGGATGTGGCCTTTGCGCATGTCGGCATCGATGAGCAGCACGCGCTGGCCCGCCGAGGCGAGGACGGCAGCAAAGTTGGCCGAGGTGAACGATTTGCCAATGCCTGGCGTGGGGCCGGTGATGAGCACGATGTTGTTGGGTGCATCGAGCATGGCAAATTTGAGCGAGGTGCGCAGACTGCGCAGGCTTTCAATGGCAGGCTCTTCAGGTTTGGCAGCAGCCAGCAAGTGCAAGCCTGGCTTGAAGGCTTTGGCATCGGCGTGCAGTTGGCGCTGCGTGGGCGACAGGGGGATGGTCGCAAAAACGCCAAGGCCGAGGTGTTGTTCGAGTTCTTCGGCATTTTTGATGCCCGAGCGCAGGCTGTTGCGCACAAAGGCGAGCACCAGGCCTGCCAGCAGGCCAAGCATGGCCGACAGGGCGAGCACGATGGCGCGCTGGGGCTTGACCGGGCGTTCTGGGTGGACGGCAATGTCAATGATGCGAACGTTGCCGACTTTGCCTTCTTTGATGAGGCGCAGTTGCTGGTAACTGTTGAGCAAGTTGGTGTAAAGCTCACTGTCTACCTTCACGTCGCGCGTCAGGCGCAGCAGGTCTTGTTCGATGCCGGGCAGTGTTTTGACTTTGCCGTCCATGCCGCGCAGCAGTCCCTGGATGTCACGGATGGTGCCGTCCAGTGCTTGCATGCTGGGGTGTTCGGCGGTGTAGCGGGTTTCGAGTTCTTTGCGTTTGGCCTGGAGGTCGAAGAGTTTGACTTTCAGGTCAACGCCTTGCTTGAGGTAGGCAGCGGCTTCGCTGTTGAGGTCAAAGGTGCCTTTGCGCGTGCGAAATTCGTTGAAACTGGCTTCGGAGGATTGGAGTTGCGCCTTGAGTTGGGGCAGTTGTGTGTTGAGGAAGGCGAGGGATTTTTCGGCCTCGGCTGCTTTGCGCTGGATGTTCTGACGAACGTAGAGGGAACCGATTTCGTTGAGGATTTTGGTGATGCGGTCGGGGCTGGCGCCCTCCAGCGTGGTGCGCAGCACGCCCGACTGTTTGCCTTGCTCGGCGATCTTGATTTCTTTTTGCAGCTGCTCGGTGATGCTGAGATGCGAGCTGCGGGTGATGTAGAACTCGGCGCCGGGTTTGCCCACAGCGGAGCTCACCACCAATTGGCCAGGCTGCCCCAAGTATTTGAAGTTGAGGGGCTTTTCAAATGCGGCTTGGCCCAGCAGCTGGCCTTCGGGGGAGGCCAGTGCGTAGCCCTTATCGGTCAAGATGATCGAGAACTGTTCGCCCTCTTGCGTGGGGTGGACGCTGAAGCTGACGATGCGTATGGATTCGTTGCCGCGCACGTAGCCTTTGAAGCCCATGATGCCGGGAATGGAGGGTTCGGTTTGGCCCCGTGCCAGCCAGCCGCCAATGATGGGCAGGTATTTGGGGGTGACATTGAGGTCGAGTTGCAGGTTGCTGACGACTTGGCCCACGACCAGGCGCGAGCGCAGGATTTCGATTTCGGCGCTGGCGGGGGATTTGATGTCGAACAGGCTGCCGGCCTCGCCCATGATGGCCCCCATGGGGTTGCCTTTGGCGTCTTCGACCTGAATGAGGGTGTTGGCTTCGTAGATGGGCGTGGCCATCAGCGCGTAGGCACCGCCCAGGGCCATGATGATGGCCGTGACGGCAGCGATGAGTTTTTTCTGGTCCAGCACGATGTCGAGCAGGTCCAGCAAGTTGATGCTGTCGTCGTCTTCTCCCATGGGCATGGGCTGCTGCATGGGTTGAACGTTGGCGTGGGGGAGATTCATAACGGGTCTGTTGTTTTCAAAGAGGCTGCGCGGGGCGCGGCCTCGGGGCTCAGCTCAGTTGCTTGATGCGCGTGAGCCAGTCGGCAACGCCTTGGGCGATGCCTTGGTAGGCGGTGTCGAAGGCTTCACGCGGCTGACGGTAGGGGTCAGCAATGTCGTATTGGCCAAATTGCCCTAGGCGAAACACTTTGCCGCGCACGCTGGGGTAGAGCTGTTCAAGCCGGGTTTTGTGCGCTTGTTCCATGACGAGGATGAGCTCGGCTTGTTGGCACATGACGCTGGTGAC
This sequence comes from Limnohabitans sp. 2KL-1, assembly GCF_003063435.1. Classification (GTDB taxonomy): domain Bacteria; phylum Pseudomonadota; class Gammaproteobacteria; order Burkholderiales; family Burkholderiaceae_C; genus Limnohabitans_A. The sequence continues at coordinate 350,680 of NZ_NESL01000002.1, forward strand.
TTGCTGGGCCCGGTGGGCACCCAAGTCGAGCTGGTGCTCTTGGGCGATCTGGATGGATGTGGGGTCTGCCGGTGCGCCGATCAAGGCCCCCAGACCTGCCGACCAGACCTTGCCGTCAGGCAGGTCACGGGCCAGCAAGACCTGGGCCAGTGGGCTTCGGCAGATGTTGCCGATGCACAAAGTCATGATGTGTTGCATGGCGTCAGTTGCCGGTGACGGTGCGTGTGACGCTGGCCGCTTGTGCACTCGGCAAGATGAGGCTGATGACGCGGTTCCAGCGAACCAGGGGCACGGGGTCGACGTAGATCACGTCACGGGCCTGGAGCTCAAACCCTTCGGCCAGGGCATAGGCCAGGGGTGACTTGGCGTCGAGGTGGAAGATCTCGGGCTGCTCTGTTGGGGTGGCGCGCACAACATAAATTTGGCGCGGGTCGGCTGTCGTGGGGTTGATGCCACCGGCTTCACCCAAAGCTTCGCTGAGTGTGAGGCGACCGTTGCGCAGGGACTGTGTGTTGGGTCGGACCACTTCGCCCAGGACAAAGACCTTGGCGTCGTCCCGGCTCATCACGCGGACCAGGTCGCCGCTGCCCAGCATGATTTGGGCGGGGTTGATGCCTTTGGCAATGATCTGAGGCAGGTTGAAGGTGGTGGTTTGTCCGTTGCGCGTGATGGCAATGGTGGATCGGTCGGCCAACGGGGTGAAGCCCCCTGCCCTGCCAATGGCTTCGGGCAAAGTCATGGGGATGTCGTTCAAGGCTTGCAGCCCGGGGGTGCGGACTTCGCCGTCAATATAGACGCGGCCACTGCGGTAAGACTGCACGCGAACGGTGATTTGCGGGGATTTGATGAATTTGGCCAGCCGCGTGGTCAACAGGTCACGCGCTTGGTATTCGGTCAGGCCTGCCAGCTGGACGGTGCCGACATGCGGGAACTGAATCATGCCGTCGGGGTTGACGTTGAAGCCGTTGCCCAGCGCAGAGGCGGCACCTGTGGCGTCGGCTGTCAGCGCGCCAGCGGGGGTCAGCAGGAGTTCTGGATGGTCCCACACGACGATGTTGAGGATGTCGCCGCTGCCGATGACATAGGGCTTGGCCGTGTCAAGGAAGGGTTTGATGGGGGTGAGGATGTCCGTGGGCTGGCTGGCGCGTTGTTGGCGCAGCAGTTCAGGCGTGATGCTGACCAGTGCGCCCGCAGGCGGTGCGTCTGCGTTGTCTTGTGCGGTATGGCCGGTGACAGCGCTGGCCTTGAATCTGGCTTCAGGGCCTGATGTGCTGTCGGCCGAGTAGAAGCCAGGCGCGTAAGCGCAGCCGCTGAGGACAGCGATCAGAGGCAGCAAACGTAAAAGGATCATGTTGGTTGGGCGCAAGCTTGAAAACCGCTTGTGAGTGCCCCATTGGGGCGATGGAACTGATACACAAAGGAGGCATGCAGGCTACCGCAGTGCCGAGGGCCTCTTTGTGGCCGGCATGAAGGGGGCTGCAAGTGGCTGCAGCAAATGCGTTGTCGCCCGACGGCGAGGCTGGCTTTGCAAAGAGCTGGCCTCGTGCGACGAACGCAAAGCAAAGGGTAAGTCTAGGTTGAGGGTTTGCATTTCTTGCTTGAAGAGCAGCCAATTTGTAAGTACTCATCACGTTTTTTTACAACTTTTTGTTTGACTTGGCCATGACTCAGGCGATCAGCCAGACAGCCAACGCCAATTTCTTGAATTAAAAAAGAATACTTTTTAATTCCAAAAATACATTGAATCCCATGTTGCATCTAAAAAAATTGAGAAATTAGCTATTTTTATTGATTTGATCGATTTGATGGTTTAAGATTTGCGAAAATCTAAACAACTGGTATTAAATCATCATGATCAAATTTTTCGTCAAACTTGTCTTTTTTCTTGCTTCCGTTGCTTTGACGGCTTGCGGTGGCGGCGGCTCTGACCCTGTGGTCACGGGCAATGCTTCGGTGACCCAAACGACCACGGTGCCAGCTTTGGGTGCGGTGTATGGCGCGTCGGTCAGTGTTTACGACACGAAGGGCCAGTTGCTGGGTTCGGGCACCACAGACAAAGTGACCGGCAAGGCCACATTGACATTGACAGCCAACTCAACAGGTCCTTTCATTTACAAGGTGGAGTTGGGTGCCGGCAGCCGTTACTACGATGAAGGTTTGGAAGCTGTGTTGACCACGCAGCCAGGTCAAAGTCTGACCATGCTGTCGGTGGTCTCCTCGCTGAACGCAGAAGTGGGCGTTACGGCGCTGAGCAACCTGGCCGTGCGCCTGGCGGGCATCCACCCCGAAAACTTGGGTCAGGGCGTGGCACCGGATTTCTCGATGGACAAATTGAACACGGCCCAGGCCACCGTGATCTCTGTTTTGGGTTTGCCGTCTGACTTTGACTTGTTTGCAGCGCCGATTGCGGCCAGCCAGACCAACAAAAACCCCGCATCGGCTTATGGCAAGTTGCTGGTCCAGATGGCCAAGCACACCGAACCCGACACCAATGCGTTCGACCAAGCGGCCACCTTGGCCACAGCAATCACCGCCCAGGGCGTCGTGAACGCCAAGGCGCTGCAGGATTTGAACCAAGCTTTCTTGGGTTCGGCACGCACCATGGGTTTGATCATTTCGGACGCCAAGGCGTTGATCAATGACCCCGCCACCTTGGCCCAACGCGTGAATTTGGTGAAAAAGGCCATCGAAGCCCGCGCCAAACCCCTCACCACGGCTGTGGCACCCACGCCCAAAGCCGGCGGCAGCGCCAGCATGAGCGGCCAGGGCACCGCCACTTTGAATTGATTTAAATCCAAATAATCAATTAATAAGTACTCATAACTGGCTATCATTTGACCTGTTTTTCGGTCAAAGGAGGCCAGCATGCTTTTACGGTCCAAGTCACACACACAGTTGGGTTTCAGATGTTTACAAGCCAGCATGTTCACCATGCTGGCGGTACCCGCAGCCGCCTTGGAGTTGGCAGCAGGTGCCAACGGTTTGGCCGGCATGACGGTGTTTCCGATGGCCACGGTGCCAACGGGATCGCTGGTTTACCAGTACCAAAACCGGGTCATTGATGCCGCACGGCAAGAAGGTGTGAACCACTCCATGGCGGTGGGTTTGACCCGCTTTGCCGAAGTGGGCATCCGCACGGCAGACACCACCGTCAACCGCAATGTTTACGAGGGCGGCGGCGGTATCCGCGATTTGTCTGCTTCGGGCAAGCTGCAATTGAATCCCCTGCTTGGCTTGGAGGATTCGCCATTGAAAGTGGCCGCGGGCATGACCGATTACGGCGGCGCAGCCACACACTTTCGCTCTTATTACGGTGTGGCCACTTATGACCAGCCGGATTGGGCGGCCTCGGTGGGTTATGCCAAAGCGCAAAAACCGGCCACAAACACATTGCATGGGGCATTTGTCGGCGCGGCTTATCAGGCAACCCCCTGGCTGCGTGTACGGGCCGAATCCAACCAGGACAAGTCCTGGCTGGGCATGACCTTGTCCAACAAGAGCTGGCTCTCGGCCATCAACGCCCCAGCGGGGGCTTCGGTGTATTTGAGTGTGGACAAACAGATACGCGGCACACCGGGCGCGTTCGGTGTGGACCAAAAGCCCTGGGTGAGCGTGGGCGTGAACTTGCCTTTGGACTGGAGCTTGGGCAACCGCGCCCAAACCCAGCCAGCCACGGCGCAGCCCTCACAACTGTCTTTGGCCTCCTCCCCCTCTCAATTGCTCTCCCCCGCCATGACGGCCCATGGCGCAGCGGTCACGGCGTCTGGTGCGCAGGCACCGGTTTCCGCGCCAGCATCGGCTTCGGCCAGCATCGAATCTCGCAATGCGGCCATGGATGCCTTGGCCCGGAGTCTGGAATCTCACGGTTTTGAGGGGATCGATGTGGGCCAGGTGGGCAGCACCTTGGTGGTGAAGTTCTCCGATTTCGTCTATGAACACAGTCTGCTGGACGGCGCAGGCGTGGCCCTGGGTCTGGTCAGCAAGTTGTCCCCGCAATTTGAAAACTACCGCGTGGTTCAGGCGCGCTGGGGCACGCCCAGCGCAGGTTACTCGGGACGACTGGCTTGTCTTGCACTTTGGCTCAATGAGCCCGCCTGCCCCACTGAAGAAGCCGTGCAGCCGGTATTTCGCGACTTGAACGCGTCGCTGAACGGGGTGGATTGGCGGGTTCGCGACCACGCACCTTACCGCTACAAGCTGCGCGTGAAACTCAACCCCACGTACAACTATTACTGGGCCACCGAGTATTCGCTGCTGGATTACTCCGTAGGTTTGAACATCAATCCATTCATCCACCTTTGGGATGGCGGTGCTTTGGAGTTTGCGCGTTCAGCGCACATGACCAGCAGCCATGAGTTTCAGCCCGGCGGCAACCTGGCGTCGAGCCGAATTCCGGATGCCAACCGCCGGGTGATGTTGCACCACATGCAAAGACTGAACCATGGTTTTTCGGCACGCTTGAGCGTGGGCGAACTGATGCAAGGGCATTTGCGCGGGGGTCAGACCGAACTGCGCTGGGACTCTTTGGGTGGGGAGTGGGCGACAGGTGTCAATCTTTCGCGCTGGAAGGCGCCTGACAACAGCACGGGACTGCCGTCCGCCAGTCCGAAGCTGGCCTTTGCACGCTATGCGCCCACGGGCTCTGACTGGAATCTGGAGGTGTCGGGTGGCGAGTATTGGTACAAAGACAAAGGCATCACGGCCACTTCAAGCCATTGGTTTGGTGACATGAAGTTCAGCTATTTCTTGCGGCACTCGGTGCCACCCGAGCGCTTTTGGCCAGGCAAGCAATCGATCACCATGGCCGGCATGGAGTTGACTTTCCCGCTGACGCCACGCCAAGCGATGAGCGCCGAGTCTGGCTGGCAAATCAAGGGCACACCCCGTTTGGGGTTGAGTTTGCTGACGCCTGTCAACCGCCAAACCGAAAACTTCCTGGCCTATTCGAACGGCGCTCCGATTTATCAAAAAGCCTGGGTCGAGCCGTCTGTGCCGCCCTACGCCAGCTCGGTGTTGCTGGATTCCGACCGTGCAAACCCAAGCCATGTCTCGGGCAAACTGGAGCGTTTGCGCTATGCCTATCGGCGTTGGGTACTGAAGAGCCCCGAAGCGCAATGAAGTGGGCCCGCTGCCCCGTTTTTTACAAAAACGGGGCAGCAATACGGCACGCTTACTGCGGGCTTTGCCTGAAATTAATTTGCATCTACAATTTGCTTATGGTCACTTACGACGAAGTGAAACGCCATGCCAATATAAAAAAGCACGGTTTTGACTTTCTGGGAAGCGATGCAGTGTTTGAGGGCTTCACCATCACCCGCGAGGATGCGCGAGATGCTTACGGCGAATTGCGGCTGCAAACACTGGGCTTATGGGACGGCCTTGTGGTGTTTGTGGTGCATACCACTCGCGGCGAAGCCGACCACGTGATTTCGATTAGAAAAGCAGCAAAGCATGAAGAACGCATCTACTGGAAAAACTTCCCCGACTGAAACGGTCAACGACCCGGACAGCCCAAGCACTCGTGCTTCCGACTGGGAAGGTGCCGTTCTTAAGCAAGGCGGCGTCGTGGTGGGTCGTGCCCGTACACGCGGCCCCAATCGGAAGCCACTCAAAGAGCAGGTGGCCGTGCGCTACAGCCCAGAGGTGTTGGCCGCATTTCGTGCCACCGGGGCAGGATGGCAAACCCGCATGAATGAAGCTTTGCGGGACTGGCTGCGCACCCATTCCCCGGTGTAGTTGACGCCAACGCCCTATCGTGAAGGGCCCTCCACAACCGCCCCTTTGGCCATCAAAACGGCCACTTCTTCAAATACAGCGCGCTTGAGCGTACCCAGGCTTCGGAGTGGGCGGACGTGCCGCGGCTGGCGTGCGTGATGGCCATGGGCCAGGTGCCGAGTTTCAGGCCAGCGGCCGTGGCGGCGCGGCAAAAATCCAAGTCGTAAAAGTGAAAGCCCAGCGACGCGTCAAACCTCACGCCGCTGGCGCGCAGGCGGTCCACACGCACAGCCATCAACACACCGTCAAGCAAAGCCACCTGCGCAGGACTGGGGCCAAAAGGGGCCACACTGGCTGACAGACCGGGTTGCGAAGGCGCGTGCACGATGGCACCGCTCAGGTATTCGTTGTCCCACGGCGCAAGCGCCACGCCTTCGCTGCTGGGCGCAGGCGGCAAGCGGTTCCAAGTCAGTTGACCGGCTTGGCAGCGGCGATTGCCTGCCACGCCCACCACATCAAACACGCCCAGCGCTTCCGACAGGCGGTGACCCAGCATCCAATCGTCAATGTGCACATCGTCATGCACAAACACCAGCACATCGTCGTTGGCGGCTTCGTCGAGTGCGGCGTTGTAGCACTCGCCCAATGGCCGGGTGTTGTTCGCCAACAATTTCAGGGCAAACGGCATGAACTGCCCCAAACGGGGCAGACAACGGCCCAACAAAGTTTGCGTGGCAAAGTCCGCCGCAGCCACGCGGGTGGCACACACCAAAACAAGCATCCATGTCTCCTTGCCAGGGCTTGCGCCCTGGCATCACGCCACCAGAACTGCTTGAGAGATCAAGAGTTGCTGCGCGCTGGTGTTGTGGTTGTAGACCGCATACAAATCGCCGCTGTCATTCACGACGCCAGCGGCCATCCAGTTGGCCAAGTCGCTCAACACCACTTTGTCGCCTGCATCGCCGTCCACCATCAGTTGGTTTTTGGTCACTTTGGCGGTCAGGCCACTGGTGGTGTTGCTGCTGTTGAACACGTTGGAGTTGTCAAAGCTTTGCAGCATGTCTTGCAGGCTCAGCTTCAAGGTGTTGTTGCCGCTGCCCGTCAGGTCGATTTGCTCGATGTTCTGAAGGGCGGGGCCGCTCACCAGGCTCAGGTCCAGCATGATGTCGCCGCCGTCCAGCGCCAAGGTGTCGATGCCTGCGCCGCCGTCCACGCGGGCAATCGCCTCCGAGTTGTTGCCGGTGTTGATGCCCAGCTTGGCCAAGTTGTCGGCGTTGACGACGATCCGGTCGTCGCCGCGTCCGCCGTACAGCACGTCTGCACCGCCTGCGCCGGTCAGCGTATCGGCACCATCACCGGCCACGATCTGGTTGTTGCCCGCAGTGCCCGCCAGCGTGTCTGCGCCGGTGGTGCCGATGGCATCGCCGTTGGCCGACTCGAAAGTCATGCTTTCGAGCTTCTCGACGCCGCCGTACACCACGCGCGTGATGCCAGCATCGTTCACATATGCCGACGTCATGCCCGTGACCTCACCGCCATAAGTGGTGAGCGCCAAGTCGGCAAAGCCATCGCCGTTGAAGTCGCCAGCGGCCGTGGCCGTGCGCCCCAAGGTCTTGCCCTGTGTAGACGAGTAACCGCTGATGCGGAAGCCTTCCGACACCTCCAGCGAATCCAGCGTCAGGGCTGTGGTGGCGGTGCGGCCGTACACCAAATAAGCCCCGCCACCGACCACTCCACTGGTGTACATGCTGGAGTTACTGACCACCATGTCGGCCAGGCCGTCACCGTTGAAGTCGCCCACCACGTCCACGTCGGTCAACACCGAGTTGACGTTGATGGCGCCCGCATTGATGATGAAACCACCATTGCCTGCCGTCAGATCGGTCGTGCTGACCGAGGTGCTGTTGGTTTTACCAAACAGCACAAAGGCCCGAGTGGTGCCGTCGTTGAACGCGATGTCGTCCATGCCGTCGCCGTTGATGTCGCCCATGTTGGTGGACTCGAACTTAACGCTGTTCAGACCCGTCAAGCCAGTAATTTGGAAACCACGGCCACTGTTCGACGTGACCGAAGCGGTGTTCCAAGGCGTCACGCTGGCACTGCCGTAGTACACATAGACCGGGCCGGTGCTAATGCCCGTGGTGGGCACTTGCGCCAAGGCAAAGTCGCTGTAACCGTCGCCGTTGAAGTCACCATGCAAGGTGGAGATGACACCGCCTGAGCTGTAAGAACCCCCATTGGTGATCTGCACATACGTGGTGCCCGTGCCGGTGCCCGTGGCCAAAGTGCCCGAGGTGCCGGTGGGCAAAGCCACACTGCCGCCCGGCGTAAAGTTGGTGCCACCAAACACCAGGTAGTTGTTGAAGTTGGTGCTGTTGTTGAACAGCATGTCTTCATAGCCGTCACCGTTGACGTCACCCACCACGCTCGGCTCATTGATGTTCGAACCGGTGAAAGCAAAGCCGTTGGTGCCCAAGGTAGCCAACGTCACTTTGCCAATGCTGGTGGTCTTGCCAAAGATGATGTAGCTGTTGCTACCGTTGCCGATCAGGATGTCGCTCAAACCGTCGCCGTTGATGTCACCACCCCGGGTCGGTTGCAAGCTGCCCGTGCTGGCGATCATGAAGCCGTTGGTGTTGCCAACAGCAGTCAAATCCGCCACGTTCAGCGCACCCAAGCGGTTGCCACCATAGACGATGTAACGGTTGCCGTTGAGGTCGGTCATTTGGAGGTCGTCATAGCCATCGCCGTTCACGTCACCCACGTTTTGCGCGCCCTGGTTCTCGTTGGAGACACCGAGTTTGCTGGTAGACGAGTTGCCCTCGATCTGGAAACCCTGGCTCAGACTGTGCAGCTGCGCCAAAGGCAAGTCATAAGCCCACTTCACCGTGAGCGGCGATGTCAAAGACGTATTGCCGCTGGCTCCGCTGCTGATCTCGGCAGACACCACCACGTTGCCAAAGGCTTGCGTCTCCAGCGTGGCTTGGGAGATCGTCACGTCTTTGTATTTGTTGGTGATGTCGGTGGCCGACATGGCACCCACATTGATCACCTGGTCACCCCAGCGCACGGTGAGCGTGTCACCAGCCACGGTGGGCACAAGCCCAGTGGTCGGCAACTGCACCCGCATGATCGTGCCGCCCGTGCCGGCCGAGTTGGTTGCCTCGGAGTAATACAAGGTGTTGTCCAGAAAGCCAGCCGCTGCGGGCATCACGGTGGTGTCCATCGCGTAGCTCGCCTCAGGAATACCGGTGAGCGTGCTGGTGGTGTTGGCACCAGACCACAGCGTGCTGTCAATGATCGGCGTGGTCGGCACCAGAAAGTTCACCGCCACCGCTTGCGCCACAGACTGCGCGACCGGGGTGGTGCCGCTGAGCAGCGTGACCGATGCGGCCACGTTTTCAGAAGTGCCAGCGGGTGTTTCCGCTGTCAGTTGGGTGGTAGTCAAAGGCAGCGTGGCATAGCCGTTGGTGATGTCTGCAGCCGTCAGTGTCAACGAGACCGTCTGGCCGCCCCAGTTCAGTCTGATGGTCATGCCATCGGCGGCATCGGTGTCCACCAAATTGATGCGCACATCGGTGCCGCCTGTGCTGTTGGCCTCGGTCAGGTTCAGCGAACCGGCCAACTCGTTGGCGGTGGTGATCACCGTGGGGGCCATGTGCACTTTGACGTTGCTGTCCACCAGCACTTGGGCCTCGGGCTTGGTCAAATCGCTCAGCACCTTGTAGGTCTTGCCGTTGTTGGTCACCCAACCAAGGCTCTGCCATGCGCCGTTCAGGTACAGGTCGTTCACGGCGGTGCCGTCCACCACCACCTGTGCGCCGTTGTTCACAGCATCCCAGTTGGTGGCCCCACCCGTGGCCGTGGCTGTCCAGCCGGTGGCTGTGTTGAACGGGTTGTTCTTTTCAGACAAGGCCATGACGTCCATCAGACCCAGCGTCAGCGAGGTGCCCGCGCCCGTCAGGTTGAAGCGCTCAATGCTCTGAATGGCCGCTGGACGGATGTTGCCCAAGTCCAAAGAGGCGGTGAGCTGCAAGGTGTCGATGCCGTTGCCGCCGTCCACACGGGCGATGGCCTGCGTGTCGTTGCCGCTGTGGGTGCCCAGCGCCGTGATGTTGCTGGCGTCGATGACGATGGTGTCTTCACCCCGGCCGCCATACAGCACGTCCGCGCCGCCGTTGCCGATCAAGGTGTCGTTGCCGTCGCCCGCGACCAACTGGTTGTTGCCGCTGGTGCCAGTGAGCGTGTCGACACCGCTGGTGCCAATCACATCGCCGTTGGCGATCTGGAAGGTCATGCTTTCGAGCTTGTCAACGCCGCCGTAGATCACGCGTGTGATACCGGCCTGGGCGCGGCCGCTGGTTGGGCTGTCCAAGGGTGCCGATATCACCACATCGTCAAAGCCATCGCCGTTCACATCGCCAGCGCCACTCACCGCAGAAGAGAACCGGATGCCCGACAGACCATCGATGCGGAAACCTTCACTGGCTGACAAATCCGTCATCGAGAGTGGCGAGGCGCCTGTTCGGCCATACACCACATAAGCAGCGCCAGATACCGCGCCGTCAATGGTGGCCCCCATGCTGGCCAGAACCATGTCGGCCAGGCCATCGCCGTTGAAGTCGCCGATCATGTCCACGTCGGTGATGGCCGCGTTCGCGCCTGCACTGATCGAAAAGCCCGCAGATGTCGTGCCCAAGGTGCTGAGCGTGACCGTGCTGTAGTCGGTCTTGCCAAACACCACAAAGGCCGAATTGTTGGGCGCAGTGCCCCCGTTGATGACGAAGTCGGCCATGCCGTCACCGTTGACGTCGCCCATATTGTTGGCCAGATAAGACCAAGCACCGGCTGTACTCAAGTTCGAAATGGCAAAGCCCCGACTTGCCGCAGCCAGGCCCCCGAGAGAAATGCTGCTGAGGTTGGAACCACCGAACACCACATAACCGTTGGCTGTGGTGCCGTAGCTGTTCAAGACGAAATCGCTGTAACCGTCGCCGTTGATGTCACCGCTGGCCGTTGGCAAAGCACCGCCCGATGTGTCGCTGCCAAATTTGCCCAGGAAGAACCCGTTGGTGTAGGTGCCCGTGGTCACGGTGGGCAGGGTCAAGTTCGCGGTGGTGGCCGCGCCATACAGCAAGAAGTTTTCGCCGGACGGCATGTTGAACAAGATGTCGTCATAACCGTCGCCGTTGACGTCACCCACCACGGTTCCTGTCGATGAGCTCGTCGAAGCCAGCGTGATCTTGAAACCCGCACTCGCTGCCAGGGCGGTGATATTGAGCAGCCCGGGGCTGGCACTGCCGCCATAGACCACATAGGAGGTCGTGCCGTTTTGCCTGATGATGAAATCGCTGTAGCCATCGCCGTTGAAGTCGCCACCCCGGGTGGTGTTGTCCGAGCTTCCGTTGATCACGAAACCATTGGTGTTGCCCACTGTGGACAAGCCAGACAGCTCAACGGTTGCCAAGTCTGAGCGACCATACACGATGTACTGGTAGGTCGAAACATCGCCCCCGGTGGTGATCTGGTTGATCGACAAATCGTCGTAACCATCGCCGTTGATGTCGCCAAGGTTGACCACCCCCTCAGAGCGGTTGCCGGTGCCATCGGCAGTCGATACGCCGTTGATGGCAAAGCCTGCACTCAAAGACGTGAGCTGTGCAACAGGCAAATCGTAGGACCAGTCCACATTGACGGTAGCCGGTAACGAAGTATTGCCAGAGACCGCGCTGGTGATGGTTGCGGTGACCGGCACATTGCCAAACGCCTGGCTGTCAATGGTGCTGAACGGCACCGCAATGTCGACGTATTTGTTGGTGGTCACGTCGGTCGTGGTCAGCGTGATGACCGGCAGCGTGACCGAGCCCCATGTGACGGTCAGGGTGTCGTTGGCGGCGGGTGGCACGGCACCGATGGTGGGCAGTTGCACCCGGATGAAGGTGCCACTGTTGGCGCTGGCCACGGCTTCGCTGTAGTACAGCTTGTTGTCGATCACAAAGCCGGTGGTGGTGGCCGTGAAAGCGCTGAGCTGCTTGTCGTAATAGGCTTCTTGAATGCCCATCAGCGAGCTGGTGTTGCCCGCCCCTGTGGCGGCCCAGGTGACCGAGTTGATGCTGGGCGTGGTGGGCGTCACAAAGTCAACCGCAATGGGTTGTGCTGCAGACTGCGCGACCGTGGTGCCCGTGCTGCTCGTCAGCGTGACCGAAGCGGCCACGTTTTCTGCGGTGCCAACAGGCGTTTCTGCCGTCAGGGCTGCAGTCAAAACCGTCACATCCACATAGCCATTGGTGATGTCTGCGGGTAACAGCGTGACCGTGATCTGCTGACCACCCCAGTTGAGGGTGAGCGTCATGTTGGCGGCGGCATCGGTGTCGGTCAAGTTGATGCGCACCGGCGTGCCGCCGCTGCTGTTGGCTTCGGTCAGGCTCAACGAACCGGCCAACTCGTTGGCCGTGCTGACCACCGTGGGGGCCATGTGCACTTTGACGTTGCTGTCCACCAGCACTTGGGCCTCGGCCTTGGTCAGGTCGCTCAGCACTTTGTAGGTTTTGGTGACCGGTGAGCCGTTGACGGTTTCGGTGCGCTCCACCAAACCAATGCTCTGCCATGCGCCAGTCAGGTACAGGTCGTTGGCAGCGGTGCCGTCCACCACCACTTGCGCGCCGTTGTTCACGGCATCCCAGTTGGTGGCACCGCCTGTGGCAGCGGCTGTCCAGCCTGTGGCGGTGTTGAACGGGTTGTTCTTCTCGGACAAGCCCAACACATCCAGCAGACCCATGGTCAGCGAGGTGCCTGCGGAGAACAGGTTGATGCGCTCGATGCTCTGGATGGCTGCGGGGCGGATGGTGCCCAAGTCCAGCGAACCCATGAGTTGCAAGGTGTCGGTGCCGTTGCCGCCATCCACACGGGCGATGGCCTGCGTGGTGTTGCCACTGTTGGTGGCCAGCGCCGCGATGTTGCTGGCGTCGATGACGAGTGTGTCGTCCCCTCGCCCGCCGTACAGCACGTCGGCGCCGCCTGCGCCGGTCAGGGTGTCGTCTCCGTCACCACCGACCAATTGGTTGGCACCGCTGGTGCCTGCCAGGCTGTCGGCACCGGTGGTGCCGATGGCGTCGCCGTTGAGGACCTGGAAAGTCATGGAATTCAAGGCAGCAGGACCGCCATAAATCACACGGGTGATGCCTGCATCGGTGCGGCCTGTCGGGTCATCGGCCGGGGCCGTGATGATGAGGTCGGCAAAGCCGTCGCCGTTGATGTCGCCACCGCCCGCAACCGACTGCCCAAAATTGGTGCCAACGCCGGTAGGCCCGTCGATGCGGAACCCTTCGGAAGGGGCCACGTTGCTCAGCGTGATCGCGCTGGTGCCCGTGCGTCCGTAGATCAAGTAATCAGCACCCACGTTCACGCCGTTGACTTGCCCGGCGAGTTGGGTCACGACCATGTCGGCCAGGCCGTCGCCATTGAAGTCGCCCACCACGTCAACGTCTTGCACGGCACCGTTGATCGCGAAACCGCCCACGCCCGCGCTCAAGGCAGACACATAGACCGGTGCATCGCTGGTTTTGCCAAACAACACATAGGCGTTGGTGGCCTTGTCGTTGAAGACCATGTCGTCCAAGCCGTCGCCGTTGATGTCGCCGGTGGTCGTGCTGTAGAACACTTCGTGGTTGCCCGTGAGCCCATAGATGGCAAAGCCGCGGCCGCTGCCTGCCGCACTCATGCTGCTGGAGGTGATGCCCGACAGGTTGGGTCCACCAAAGTAGACGTATTCAGGAACTTGGGTGGTGGAAGTGACCGCGTTGTAGTTGTTGATCACAAAGTCGCTGTAACCGTCGCCGTTGAAGTCGCCACTCTTGGCAAAGGTGCGCGAACCTGAAGCAGCGGTGGTGGCACCGGTGTTGATGAAGAAACCGTTGGTGAAGGTGCCGGTCTGACCGGTTGGAATGGTCAGGCTCGAAATGTCGGTGCTGCCGTAGAGCACGAAGTTGCCGTAAACGCCGCTGGCACCGTTCTCGAAGTTGAGAATCATGTCGTCCAGGCCGTCGCCGTTGGTGTCGCCAATGAAGGTGGGGGCCACCACGTTGTAGGTGGGCGATGTGATCTTGAAGCCTTGGCTGGCGGCCATGCTGGTCACGTTGATCGCGCCCGGGCTGGCGGTGCTGCCCAGCACCACGTAGCTGCCGGTGGTGCTGTTTTGAACCAGGATGTCGTTCAAACCATCGCCGTTGTAGTCGCCTGCGGTGGTGTTGTAGTAAGTGCCACCGCTGACGATGAAGCCGTTGGTGTTGCCAGCGGCGGTCAGGCTCGACAGCTCCACTGCGGTCATGCCCGGACGGCCGTACACAACGTATTTGGCACCCCCGGTCGTTTCCACCAGAGAGAAATCGTCGTAGCCGTCGCCATTGACGTCGCCCACGTTGACCACGCCTTGCGTTTGGTACTGACTGCCCGAGCCGCTGCTGGCACTGCGGCCGTTGATGACAAAACCGGCGCTCAGGCTGGTCAGGTTGTCCATGGGCAGGTCATAGGCCCAGTTCACGTTCAGGCTTGCTGCAGGCGAGCTGTTGCCGCTGGCCGCGCTGGTGACCACTGCGGTGACGGGCACTGTGCCAAACAGTTCTGCGCTGATGACGCTGAAGGGCACCACGACATCGACGTATTTGGCGGTGATGTCAGCTGCAAGCAGCGTGTAGCCGGTCAGGGTTTGGGTGCCCCAGGTCACCTTGAGGGTGTCGCCTGCCAGGGCCGGATTGGTCGCTCCGACCACACCGGCCGTGGGCAACTGCACCCGCATGATGGTGCCGCTGTTGGCGATGGCTTCGCTGTAGTAGAGCTGGTTGTCGACGAGGAGCGTACCGCCTGTATAAGTGGCAAAGCCGGTGAATTGGCGGTCGTAATTGGCCTCGGGGATACCCAATATGGAACTGGTGTTGCCCGCGCCGGTAGACGTCCAGCTCACCGAGTTGATGGTGGGTGCAGTTGGCGTGACAAAGTTCACGCCCACGGTGGTGGCCGCGCTGGTCACGCCATTGCCCAGCGACACGCTGACCGCCACGTTCTCGCTGATGTTGGTCGGGGTTTCGGCTTGCAAGGCGGCGGTGGGCACCACGATGGCGACGCTGCCATTGGTGATGTCGGTGGCCGTGAGCACTTGCGTGAAGGTCTGCGTACCCCAGGTGACGGTGATGGTTTGGCCTGCCACTGCGCCAGTGCCAGTCAGGCCGACGTTGACCGGCGTGCCGCCCAGGCTGGCGGCTTCGGCCACGTTGATGGTGGTGGATTCTGGGATGCTGATGATGGTGGGGGCCACCACGATTTGCAGTTCGCCGCTGCTGATGTCGCTGCGTGCTGGGAAGCCCGTGACGCTGGTGCTGACATCGATGTTGTAAGTGGCCAGTGTGGCGGGCAATAAGCCTGCGGGCACGGCCAGTGTCCAGGCACCGCTGGTGGTGTTGTAGCTCAGGCCTGCGGGGCTGCTGGTGCTGCCCACAGTCAGGGTGTAGGTGCCGTTGGTCAGCGCTGCGCCACCGCTGTCTTTGACGACGACGGTGAGCACGTCACCCGCGGCCAAGCTGATGCTGTTGCTGCCATCTAATTTTTTGGCCACACCGGTGAGGGTGGGCGTGGTGCTGAGGGTGGTTTGGCTGACCACGGTGGGCACGTCGGGCGGGGCGATGTTGACGAGCACGCCGTTGTTGGTGTCGGCCACAGCCGCGTTGCCCGCGATGTCGCTGACGCTGGCACTGATGGCGTAGGTGTTGCCGTGGTTGAGCAACACGGCATCGGCCGAGGGCACGCTGGCCGACCATGCGCCAGAGGCGGCGGTGGCGCTGTAGCTCTTGCCGTTGAGGGTGACGGTGACCACTTGGCCATCTTCGGCGGTGGTGGTGCCGCTGATGACGGGCAGCGGAGTGACGCTGCTGCTCAGGGTGTAGTCGGACAGGTTGAAGCCACGCTCGGTGCCGTCAAAGGTCCCGTTGCCTGCTGCGCCCACGGCGTCGCCAAACACGCTGGTGACGAGCACGGCGGGGGCTGCGGTGTCGATGGTGACGCTGCTGGTGGCGGTGCCCACACCGCCCATGTCGCCTGCCACGCTGACGCTGATGGCTTTGACGCCGTCGGCAAAGCCCACGGTTTTGTCGTAGATGCCCGAGGTGGGGCTGAGCGCGCCGGTGTCCACGTTCCAGTTGCCGTCACCGTCGGTCATGACCGAGAAGGTGACGCCTGCGATGGTCAGGGTCAAAGGCCGGTTGATCTGGTCGCTGGTGCCGCTGATGGTGGGCGTTTTGTCTTGGGTGATGTCGTCGGTGCTGCTGGTGCCGCTGTCGGTGGTGATGTGGGTGATGGCGACGGAGACCTGCTCTTGCTGCACGCTGATGGCGACGGTGTCGACGTCGCTCAGGGCTGGCCCGGTGTTCCACTGGTCACCCACAAAATTGTCGGTGGTGGTCATGGTCAGCGTGTCGCTGCCCAGGAAGCCGGTGGTGGGCGTGTAGGTGACCGCGTCGGTGGTGGCCAGCAGGGTGTTGAGGTTACTCTGGGTGCCGCTCAGGGTGACGGTGGCCGTGCCACTGCCGGTCACGGTGACGCCGGAGCCGCTGAGCATGGTCAACGTGCCCGAAGTCACAGCCAACTTGACGGTCATGACGGTGTTGGACGCATCGAGATCGGCCACTTGCAAACCCGTGATGACCTGGGCCGTGTTGGGGCTGGTGTTGATGGGCCCGGCAGGCACGGTGTTGACGGGGGCATCGTTGACGCCGACGACAACAAATGAAAAGGTGGTGTCAGCGGCCGAGTAGGCGCCGTTGGCACCCGTGAGACTGCTGATGTCTTTGTAGCTGCCGACGGTCGCGCTGTCGGTGCCGTCCCACAGGCGCACAGGCGCGCTCAGGAAGGTGCCCCAGTCATTGGCTGGGCCTTGGAAATACAAGCGTGCATTGGCCCCGAGGATGAAAGCGTTGCTCGTGCTGGCGGTGGCGATGGCCGTGTCAAGGCTGAGCCAGGTGGCGCCCCCGTCGCTGCTGTACCAGGCGGCACGCAGGCCGGGGTTGGCGCTGATGATGGTTCTGGGGCCGACAAAGGCGACACCGGCGATGGTGCCTTCGGCGTCGTTGAATGAACTGGCCAGATACAGGCTGCTGATCAGCGTGCCTTGCGTGACGCCGTTGACGGGCGCGGCGGCGTCTTCAAGGGTTGTGACGTAGTCGTTGTTGACGGTGTAGGGCTGGTCGTTGGTGCCGGTGATGGTGACGCTGAGCACTTGGCTGCTGCCATCGGCGGCGCTGACGGTGATGGTGTCGGTGAGCACCTGCCCTGCCGTGAGCGCGTCTTGCGCCGTGTTCATGGTGTAGGACCATGCGCCGGTGCTGGCGTTGGTGGTGAAGGTGCCGTAGCCACCGGTGCCCGCCGCGTTGGTGAGCGCGGTGATGGTGGTGGGGCCGTCGGTGTCGGTGAAGCCGAGCGTGCCGCTGACGGTTTGGGCCACGTTGGTTTCCATGATGGCCAGGACCGTGTCGCCACTGAAAACCGTAGGCGAGTTTTGGATGGTCAGGGCCAGGTCGCTGGCGGGGCTGGTGTTGCCTGCCGGGTCGGTGGCGGTGATGTGCAGGGTTTGCGCGCCGTTGGCCAGCGAGGCGGTGGGCGTGGCCGACCAGCTGCCGTCGCCGGCCACCGTGGCGGTGGCGATGACGGTGGTGCCGTCAGGTGCGTAAAGCGTGATGGTGTCGCCAGGGGTGGCTCCGCTGCCGGTGATGGTGGGCGTGGCGTCGCTGGTGGTGCTGTCGCCCAGGGTGCCGGTGTCGCTGATGGCGGCCAGGATGCCGCCGGGGGCGGCTGGCTCTGTGGTGTCGATGTTGAGCGACAAAGGGGCACTGGCCAAGCTGGCGTTGCCTGCGGGGTCAACCACTTGGTAAGTGATGGCGTGTGCGCCGTCGGTGAGTGGCACCACGGGTGTGAGGGTGCCGCTGGTGGCGTTGTAGGTGGCGTCAACCGGGACGCCATCGACCAAGAGCACCACCGAGCCGCCTGCGGGCGGCGCGGTGACGGCCAACGCGGGGGTGCTGACGTGGGTGGTGTTGTCGGTGGGGCTGCTGCCGCTGTCGGTGGCGGCCGTGAGGTCGGGCGCAGCGGGCTGGGCCGGGGCCAGGGTGTCGATGGTGACCGACAAGGGGGCACTGACGGGGCTGACGTTGCCTGCGGCGTTGACCACGGCGTAGGTGATGGCGTGTGGGCCGTCGGTCAGGGCCACGGTGGGCGTGACGGTGCCGGTGCTGGCGTTGTAGGTGGCAGCCACGGCCACGCCGTCAACATAGAGCACGACCGAGCCGCCTGCAGGCGGCGCGGTGACGGCCAGCGCCGGGGTGCTGACACTGGTGAGGTTGTCGGTGTCGCTGGCCCCCAGGTCGGTGGCGGTGGTCAGGTCGGGCGCGGCGGGTTGGGCCAGGGCCACGCTGTCGATGACGAGCGTGAGCGCCGTGGCGGGGCCGGTGTTGCCGGCTGCGTCGGTGGCGGTGATGCTGAGGGCGTTGGTGCCTTCGGGCAGCGCGGTGGTGGTGGCGCTCCAGTTGCCGTTGGGGGCCACGGTGGCGGTGGCCAGCACGTTGCCAGCGGCGTCTTTGAGGGTGATGGTGGCACCGGGCTCACCTGTGCCACTGAGGGTGGGTGTGGTGTCGCTGGTGGTGTTGTCGCCCAGGGTGCCGCTGTCGCTGCCGCTGGCCAGGGCCGCCTGAGGGGCTGCGGGGGCGATGGTGTCGATGGTGACGGTCACGGTGGACTGCGCGCTGGTGTTGCCCAGCGGGTCGGTGGCGTTGAGCTTGAGGGCTTGTACGCCCTCGGCCAGTGCGGCGGTGGGCGTGATGGCCCAGCTGCCGTCTGGCCCGACCACGGCGGTGCCAATGACGGTGCTGCCGTTGGCTGCAAACAGCGTGATGGTGTCGCCAGGCGTGCCGCTGCCGGTGATGGTGGGCGTGTTGTCGGCGGTGATGCTGTCGGTGTGGCTGGTGCCTGTATCGCTGGCAGTGGCCACAACGCCCAGGGGCAAGGCGGGCGGTGCGGCGTCAACCACGGTGGTGTCGGTCAGGCCGCTGGCGGTGTCGGTGGCGGTGACGGTGGAGCCATCGGGGATGGGACTGCCGGGCACGGCGGTCCAGTTGCCGTCGGCGTCGACCACGGCGGTCAGCGGTTGGCCCGCGCCGTCGAGCACGGCCGCGCCGTTGACGGTGATGGCAATGGTGTCGCCGGGTTTGCCGGTGCCGGTGAGTGCTGTGCCGTTGCTGGGCGCGAGCACCGGGATGGCGGTGTTGATGGTTTCGGTGTCGGGGCTGCTGGTGTTGCCTGCGGCGTCGGTTTGGGTGGCGCTGAGCACGGTGCCGTCAGGCAGGGCTGCAGTGAGCGGCACGCTCCAGCTGCCGTCGGGGCCGACGGTGACGGTGCCCACGGGCAAGCCGGTGGCGCTGTCTTTGAGTGTGAGGGTGGCACCGGGCTCGCCGGTGCCGGTGATGGCCCCCACGCCGTTGGTGGGCGCAATGCTGACCGCACCGACGCTGGTGTCCACGGTGATGGGCAGCGCCGTGGGGGCGCTGGTGTTGCCGGCTGGGTCGGTGGCGGTGACGCTGAGGGCGTTCACGCCGTCGGGCAGCGTGGGGGTGGTGGCTGTCCAGCTGCCGTTGGCGGCGACCACGGCGGTGGCCAGCACGTTGCCAGCGGCGTCTTTGAGGGTGATGGTGTCGCCGGGCGTGCCGGTGCCACTGACCGTGGGCGTGTTGTCGGTGGTGGTGCCGTCGCCCACGGTGCCGGTGTCGCTGACCAAGGCCAGCGCGGCGGCGGGTGCCGCAGGCGCGGTGGTGTCGATGGTGATGGGCAGCGCGGTGGCTGCGCCGGTGTTGCCTGCCGGGTCGGTGGCGGTGACGCTGAGGGCGTTCACGCCTTCGGGCAAGGCGGTGGTGGGTGTGGCTGTCCAGGTGCCATCTGTGCCGACGGTGGCGGTGGCAATGACGGTGCCTGCCGCGTTTTTGACGGTGATGGTGTCGCCGGGCATGCCGGTGCCCGTGAGGGTGGGCGTGGTGTCGGTGGTGGTGCTGTCGCCCAGCTTGCCGCTGTCGCTGACGCTGGCCAATGCGGCAGCAGGTGCTGCGGGGCCGGTGGTGTCGATGGTGATGGGCAGCGATGTGGCCGGGCCGGTGTTGCCTGCCTTGTCGGTGGCGGTGATGGCGAGGGTGCTGGTGCCTTCGGGCAGCGGCGTGGTGGGCGTGGCTGTCCAGGTGCCGTCGCCTGCCACGGTGGCGGTAGCGATGACGTTGCCAGCCGCGTCTTTGACGGTGATGGTGTCGCCCACCGTGCCGGTGCCGCTGAGGGTGGGCGTGGTGTCTTGGGTGGTGCTGTCGCCCAGGGTGCCACTGTCGCTGACGCTGGCCAGCACGGCGGCGGGGGCAGCGGGTGCGGTGGTGTCAATGGTCAGGGGCAGCGATGCGGCGGGGCCGGTGTTGCCAGCGGGGTCGGTGGCGGTGATGGCCAGGGTGGTCACGCCATCGGGCAAGGCGGTGGTGGGCGTGGCTGTCCACGTGCCCCCTGCCCCGACCACGGCGGTGGCGATGACGTTGCCAGCGGCGTCTGTGATGGTGATGGTGTCGCCAGGCGTGCCGGTGCCCGTGAGGGTGGGCGTGTTGTCGCTGGTGATGCCGTCGCCCAGGGTGCCGCTGTCGCTGTTGCTGTCAAGCACGGCGGTGGGGGCCGCAGGCGCGGTGGTGTCGATGGTGACGGGCAGCGTGGCGGGGGCGCTGGTGTTGCCCACGGGGTCGGTGGCCGTCAGTTTGAAGTTGTGCGTGCCGTCGGCCAGTGCGGTGGGCACGGTGATGGACCAGGTGCCGTCAGGCGCGACCACGGCGGTGCCGAGCAAAGTGGTGCCGTCGGGGGCGTAGAGCTGGATGGTGTCGCCCGGGCTGGCACCGCCACCGCTCAGGGTGGGGGTGGTGTCTTGGGTGACGCCGTCGCCCACGGTGCCGGTGTCGCTGGTGAGCGCCAGGCTGGCCACGGGGGCCGAAGGCGGTGTGGCGTCGACCACTTGGGTGCCGGTCTTGAGGGTGGTGGTGTCGGTGGCGACGAGGGTGGTGCCGTCGGGCAAGGGTGCGCCGGGGGTGGCGGTCCAGGTGCCGTCTGGGGCCACCACGGCGGTCAGGGGTGCGCCGTTGGCATTGCGAAGCACGGTGCCGTCGGGCAGCGTGAGTGCCATGGTGTCGCCAGGCGTGCCGGTGCCGGTGATGACGGTGCCGTTGGTGGGGGCGATGTTGGGCATGGTGGTGTCCACCGTGCTGGTGCCCGGGGTGCTGGCGTTGCCCGCCAGGTCGGTCTGGGTGGCGCTGAGCGCGGTGCCGTTGGCCAGCGCGGTGCTGAGCGGAAGGCTCCAGCTGCCGCTGGCGTCAACCACGGCGGTGCCGAGGATGGTGCCGCCTGCGCTGAGGATGACGGTGGCACCGGGCTCGCCGGTGCCGGTGACGGCCCCTGCCCCGTTGCTGGGGCTGATGGCAGGCGCGGCCACGGTGGTGTCGATGGTGACGGGCAGCGCGGTGGGCAAGCTGGTGTTGCCAGCCGGGTCGGTGGCGGTGACGCTGAGGGTGTTCAGGCCTTCAGGCAGCGCGGTGGTGGGCGTGGCGCTCCAGCTGCCGTCGCCTGCCACGGTGGCGGTGGCGATGACGGTGCCCGCAGCGTTTTTGACGGTGATGGTGTCGCCGGGCACGCCCATGCCGCTGAGGGTGGGCGTGGTGTCGCTGGTTTTGCTGTCGCCCAGGTTGCCGGTGTCGCTGCCGCTGTCGAGCATGGCGGTGGGGGCTGCGGGGGCGGTGGTGTCGATGGTGACGCTCACGGTGCCCGGGGCGCTGGTGTTGCCTTGCGGGTCGGTGGCCTTGACGCTGAGGGCGGTGGTGCCGTCGGGCAGCGCGGTGGTGGGCGTGATGGCCCAGTGGCCTGTTGCATCGACCACGGCGGTGCCCAGCACGGTGGTGCCGTTGGGCGCGTAGAGCGTGATGGTGTCACCGGCTGCGCCGGTGCCGTTGATGGTGGGCGTGGTGTCGCTGGTGAGCTTGTCGGTGTTGCTGGTGCCGGTGTCGCTGGCAGCGGCCACATCTGGCGACGGTGCGCCGGGTGCCGAGGCGTCGATGCTGACGGGCACGGTGGTGGCGGGGCCGGTGTTGCCTGCGGGGTCGGTGGCGGTGACGAGGATGTTGTTCGGACCGTCGGCCAGTGCCTCGGTGGGCGTGGCAGACCAGCTGCCGTCGGGTGCGACGACAACGGTGAGGATTTCACCGTTGGGGAACGCCGTTGTGGCGGGCATGGTGATGGTGATGGTGTCGCCGGGCGTGCCGGTGCCACTCAGGGTGGGTGTGGTGTCGGCGGTTTTGGCATCGCCCAGGATGCCGGTGTCGCTGCTGCTGGCCAAGGCGGCTGCAGGCGCGGCGGGCGCGGTGGTGTCGATGGTGATGGGCAGCGCGGTGGGCTGGCTGACGTTGCCTGCCGGGTCGGTGGCGGTGACGCTGAGGGCGTTCAGGCCGTTGGGCAGCGCGGTGGTGGGGGTGGCGGACCAAGTGCCGTCAGGGGCGACAGTGGCGGTGGCGATGGTGTTGCCCGCAGCGTCTTTGATGGTGATGGTGGCATCGGGCTCGCCGGTGCCGCTGAGGGTGGGCGTGTTGTCCTTGGTTTGGCTGTCGCCCAGCAAGCCGGTGTCGCTGCTGGCGTCGAGCACGGCGGCGGGTGCAGCCGGGGCGGTGGTGTCGATCGTGACGCTCACGGCGGCGGGGGCGCTGGTGTTGCCTGCCGGGTCGGTGGCGGTGATTTGCAGCGCGCTGGTGCCTTGCGGCAAAGCGGTGGACGTGATGGACCAGTGGCCCGCCGCATCGACCACGACGGTGCCCAGCACGGTGACGCCGTTGGGGGCGTAAAGCGTGATGGTGTCGCCTGCGGTGCCGGTGCCGACGATGGTGGGCGTGGTGTCGCTGGTGATGTTGTCGGTGTTGCTGCTGCCGGTGTCGCTGGCAGACGCCACGTCGCCTGCCGGGGTGGCGGGCGGGGTGGTGTCGAACCGCAGTTCGTTGGTGCTGGTGTCGCTGGTGGCGTTGTTGGCCAAGTCGGTGATGGTGGCCACGACGGGGTAGCTGGTGCCGTTGGCGAACGCGCCCAGGGTGCCGCTGGCGGGCGTGGTGGCTCCCGTGTCCAGACGCCAGGTGCCGTTGCTGGCAACGGTGACGTTGTAGGTGGCACCGTGGACGGTGACGGTGAGCGTTTCGCCCGCCAACAAGTTGGCGGTGCCGGTGATGACGGGGGTGCTGTCGTTGGTGGCCAGCGGGTTGACGGTGGGCACCGAGGGGGCCGTGTTGTCAAAGCGCAGTTCGTTGGTGCTGGTGTCAGAGGTGGCGTTGCCTGCCGCGTCGGTGACGGTGGCGGTGACGGGGTAGGTCTGGCCATCGACAAACGCACCCAATGTGCCGCTGACGGGCGCGACGGCGCTGGTGTTGAGGCTCCAGACGCCGCCTGTGCCGACGGTGACGTTGTAGGTGGCACCGTTGACGGTGACTTGCAAGGTCTCGCCCGCGCCGAGGGTGGCGGTGCCGGTGATGACGGGGGTGCTGTCGTTGGTGTCTTGCCCGTGAACGGTGGGGGCGGCCGGTGCCGTGGTGTCGATGGTGACGGGCACGGGGGTGGCGGCGCTGGTGTTGCCTGCCGGGTCGGTGGCGGTGACGCTGAGGGTGCTCAGGCCTTCGGCCAGTGGGGTGGTGGGCGTGATGGCCCAGCTGCCGTTGGCCGCGACCACAGCCGTGCCGAGCACGGTGGTGCCGTTGGGGGCATAGAGCTTGATGGTGTCGCCCGGTGTGGCCCCTGCCCCGCTGATGGTGGGCGTGGTGTCGCTGGTGATGTTGTCGGTGTTGCTGGCACCGGTGTCGCTGGCGGCGGCCACGTCTGCCAGCGGTGCGGCGGGCGGCGTGGTGTCGATGGTGACGGGCACGCTCGTGGCGGGGCTGGTGTTGCCTGCCGGGTCGGTGGCGGTGACGCTGATGTTGTTCAGGCCGTCAACCAAGGGGTTGGTGGGCGTGACGGACCAGCTGCCATCGGAGGCCACGGCGACGGTTTTGACTTCGCCACCGGGGAAGGTGACGGTGATGGTGTCGCCGTGCGTGCCGGTGCCGCTGATGGTAGGCGTGTTGTCGCTGGTGA
This sequence comes from Limnohabitans sp. 2KL-1, assembly GCF_003063435.1. Lineage (GTDB taxonomy): Bacteria > Pseudomonadota > Gammaproteobacteria > Burkholderiales > Burkholderiaceae_C > Limnohabitans_A. Next base: position 374,596 of record NZ_NESL01000002.1, read on the forward strand.
TGGCGTCGCCCAAAGTGCCGCTGTCGCTGGCAACGGCCAATGCGGCGGCGGGGGCTGCGGGTGCGCCGGTGTCGATGGTGATGGGCAGCGCCACGGCGGGGCCGGTGTTGCCTGCCGGATCGGTGGCGGTGACGCTGAGGGTGCTCAGGCCGTCGGGCAAGGCGGTGGTGGGCGTGGCCGCCCAGGTGCCGTTGGGTGCAACGACGGCTGTGGCAATGACGTTGCCTGCCGCGTCTTTGACGGTGATGGTGTCACCGGGCACGCCGGTGCCGCTGAGGGTGGGCGTGTTGTCGTTGGTGAGGCTGTCGCCCACGGTGCCGGTGTCGCTGACGGCGGCGAGCGCGGCCGTGGGGGCCACGGGCACGGTGGTGTCGATGGTGAGGGGCAGCGCGGTGGGGGCGCTGACGTTGCCTGCCGGGTCGGCGGCGGTGATGGTGACGGTGTTGACGCCGTCGGTCAGGGGCGTGGTGGGTGTGACGGACCAGCTGCCGTCGGCCGCGACGACCACGGTTTTGACCTCACCACCGGGGAAGGTGACGGTGATGGTGTCGCCAGGCGTGCCGGTGCCACGGATGCTGGGCGTGTTGTCGGCGGTGGTGCTGTCGCCCAGGGTGCCGGTGTCGCTGGCGGTGGCCAGTGCGGCGGCGGGGGCCGCAGGCGGCGTGGTGTCGAGCACGAAGCTGCCGGTGCGCGGGGCGCTGGTGTTGCCCGCTAGGTCGGTGACGGTGGTGCTGGTGGACCAGGTGCCGTCTTGCGTGAGCGCGCTGGTGGGGATGAGCTGGCCGATGCTGCCGGCCACGATGTCGGCGGCGGTGAGCACATGGCTGAGCGTGAGGGTGCCGCCGGTGGGCAAGGTGACCACGGTGGTGACGGTGTCGCCGACCAACGCGTCGCCCGGCAGGGTGACGTTGATGGGGGTGCCGCCGTTGCTCAGTGCCTCTGCGGCGCTGACGCCGTTCAGCGCTTCGGGCAAGGCCACGCCGGGCACGCCGGGGGCGGCGGTGTCGAGCGTGAAGCTGGCGGTCTGGGGCACGCTGGCGTTGCCCGCCGTGTCGGTGACGGTGGTGCGGGTGGTCCAGGGGCCGTCAACCGTCAAGGCGCTGGACGGGATGGTTTGGGTGACGGTGAAGGGGCCGGTGCCGGTGGCAGTGCCGCCTTGTGCGGCGGGCAGGTCGCTGGCCACGATGACGTGCGTGAGCACGAGCACGGTGCCGTCGGGGTTGGTGACGAGGGTGGTGACGGTGTCGCCCACGGCAGCGTCAACAGGCAAGGTGACGACGAGCGGCGTGCCACTGTTGCTGAGCGCTTCGGCGGCGTTGATGCCACCCAGCGCTTCGGGCAGGGCCACGGTGGGGGCGCTGGGGGCGGTGGTGTCGACGCGCAAGCTTTCGGTGTCGGTGCCGGTCAGGCCAAACAGGTTGGTGACGCTGACTTGTGGGGTGTAGGTGCCGTCGGTCAATGCACCGATGGCAGCGCCAGTGACGGGGATGCTGAAGGTGTTGGCACCGCCTGCGGTGCCCGCTTGCACGGTGGCGGTGGCTGTGAAGAGGGTGGCACTGGTGCTGTCGAGCCACGTCAAGGTGACGGTGGAGCCAACTTGCGCGGTGGTGGTGCCGGTCAGGGTGACGGGCTGGTTTTGCTCTGCGCCGTTGATGACGCTGGCCCCTGCCCCATCGGGCGAGATGGGGTTGAGCGTGATGGTGGGCGGCGTGGTGTCGATGACGAGTTCACCGGCGCTGATGTCGCTGCGGGTGAGTGTGCCGCCCGCCGTGGTGGTGCTGACTTGCACGTTGTAGGTGCGGTCGTCGGCCAAGCCAAAGCTGCCTGCGGTGGCAGTGGCCAGGCTCCAAGTTTTGGTGGCGGGGTCGTAGGTGACGCCGGTGATGTCGGTGGCGGTGCCGCTGGCCTGGATGGTGGCGGTGACCGTGAGGCCGTTGAGCTTGATGGCGAGGGTGTCGCCAGCGGCCAGGGCGATGGGGCTGCCGCTGGAGAGCTTTTGCGCGGTGCCGGTGATGACGGGCGTGAGGATGCCGGTGTATTGCGGGTTGACGGTGGGCACGTCGGGCGGCGCGATGTTGACGACCAGGTGGTTGTCGGTGTCGGGCACGGACGGGTTGCCCGCCAGGTCATTCACGCTGGCGGTGATGGCGTAGGTGGTGCCGTGCACCAGGGCTTTGGCTTCGGCCTGTGTCAGTTCAACGGACCAGGTGCCGCCCGTTTGCACCGTGGCGGTGTAGGTGACTTGGTTGAACAGCACGTTGACCACCTGCCCTGCTTCGGCGGTGGTGGTGCCGCTGATGACGGGCGGTGTGGTGACGGTGTCGCTGAGGGTGTAGTCGGTCAAATTGAAGCCGCGCTCGGTGCCGTCAAAGGTGCCGCTGCCGGTGGCGCTGACCACATCACCGGCCAAGCTGGTGACGCTGATGGTGGGCGCGCTGGTGTCGAAAGTGAGCGGCTTGGTGATGGGTGCGGCGGGCGTGCCTGCGAAGTTGCTGACGTCGGCCGTCAGGGTGTAAGGGCCATCGGCAGGCAAATCGGCTTGTGGGATGTTGAGCGCAAACGTGCCGTCGGCCTTGACCACGGTGAAGTAGGTGCCCAGCACGGTGCTTCCGCTCATGAGCTGCACGGTGACGGCCTGCCCGGCCTCGGCGGTGGTGGTGCCGCTCAGGGGCAGGTCACCAGTTTTTTCGAGGGCGTTGACGGTGTCGTCCACCGCGACGGTGTTCAGCGCGAGCGTGGGGGCGTTGGCCGAGAGTTCAAAGCCGTCCGTCTTCGCCGGGCTGGTGTTGCCTGCAGCGTCGGTGAGCGTGGTGCTGGTGGTCCAGCTGCCGTCGAGGTAGCTGCTGCCTGGCTTGAGTTTCGACAAGGCCACGGTTTGTGTGACCTGCCCTGCCGTGATGTCGGCCGCGATAAGCACTTGCGTCAGTGTGAAGGTGCTGCCATCGGGTTGGGTGACCACGCTGGTGAGCGTGTCACCGGCCACCGCGTCGTTGGGCAAGCCGATGACCAGGGCCACGCCGTCGGCCGCTTCGGTGGCGTTGACGCCGTGCAAGGCATCCGGAATCTGCGCCCCAGGGGTGGTGGGTGCCGAAGCATCCACCGTGAACGGCGTGCCGTTGGCGGTGCTGCTATTGCCTGCGGCGTCGGTGACGGTGATGACGGGTGTGTAGCTGCCGTCAGGCAGTGCGGCCGTGGCGGGCAATGTCCATTCGCCTTGGGCATTGGCCGTGGTGGTGTAGGTCTGGCCGTTGATGGCGATCTGCACCGTGGCGTTGGCCTCGGCGGTGCCGCTGAGTGCGGGCGTGTTGTCGTTGGTGAGGTTGTCACCCAAGGTGCCGGTGTCGCTGGCGGCGGCCAGTGCGCCCGTGCCCGCAGCGGGAACAGAAGCATCCACCGTGAACGGCGTGCCGTTGGCGGTGCTGCTGTTGCCTGCTGCGTCGGTGACGGTGATGACGGGTGTGTAGCTGCCGTCAGTCAGTGCGTCCGTGGCGGGCAAAACCCATTCGCCTTGGGCGTTGGCGCTGACGGTGTAGGTCTGGCCGTTGATGGCGATCTGCACCGTGGCGTTGGCCTCGGCCGTGCCGCTGAGCGCGGGCGTGTTGTCGTTGGTGCGGTTGTCACCCAAGGTGCCGGTGTCGCTGGCAGCGGCCAGTGCGCCGTTGCCTGCGGCCGGGGTGCTGGCGTCCACCGTGAACGACGTGCCGTTGGCGGTGCTGCTGTTGCCTGCTGCGTCGGTGACGGTGATGACGGGTGTGTAGCTGCCGTCAGGCAAGGTGGCCGTGGCGGGCAGGCTCCATTCGCCTTGGGCGTTGGCGCTGACGATGTAGGTCTGGCCGTTGATGGCGATTTGCACCGTGGCGTTGGCCTCGGCCGTGCCGCTGAGCGCAGGGGTGTTGTCGTTGGTGCGGTTGTCACCCAAGGTGCCGGTGTCGCTGGCGGTGGCCAGTGCGCCGGTGCCCACGGCGGGAACAGAAGCATCCACCTTGAAAGGCGTGCCGTTGGTGGCGGCGCTGCTGTTGCCCGCCGCGTCGGTGACGGTGATGACGGGGGTGTAAGTGCCATCGGGCAAGCTGGCGGTGGCGGGCAGGCTCCATGTGCCTTGGGCATTGGCGGTGGCTGTGTAGGTCTGGCCGTTGACCACGATTTGCACCGTGGCATTGGCCTCGGCCGTGCCACTCAAAGCGGGCGTGCTGTCGTTGGTTTTGTGGTCACCCAATGTGCCGCTGTCGCTGGACGCGTCCAGCGCGCCGGTGCCTGCGGCCGGGGGGCTGGTGTCCAGCGTGAAGCCGTTGACGGTGGGCAGACTGACCAAACCGTTGACGGCGGAGGTGATGGTGGTGCTGGCGCTGTAGGCACCGTCGGCGCTCAAAGCACTCTGGGCCAGCAGCTGGCTGATCTTGCCGGACTGAATGTCAGCGACGCTGAGCGTGCGGGTCAGCACTTGGGTGCTGCCGTCGGGCAAGGTGACGGTGGTGGTGACCACATCCCCGGCTTGCGCGGTCGGGGCCAATGAGGTCACGATGGGCACGCCCGCATCGGAGGCTTTTTCGGCGGCGTTGATGAAGGTGTCGGCACCACTGGCCTCCGGCACAGCGGTGACAGGTGCTGTGGGCGCCGTAGTGTTGACCACCAGATCAAAATAGCCCGAAGGGGTGAGGCCAGAGACGGGGCCGCTGCTGGTTTCGACCACCACTTGCCAGGTGTAGTGACCGTCGGTCAAAGGCGCATTCAGGCCTGTGCCCGCGCCGTCCTGGAAGGTCCAGGCGGTGCCGCTGATGTTGGCCAAGCCCACCTTCACCGGCGTGCCATCGGCCAGTTGCCGGTAAACCACCAGGGTCTGACCTGGCAACAAGTCGGCCCCCAAAGTGCCGGCCAGTTGCGGGCTGGTGTCGTTGGTGGCGGCGCCGTCGGACAGCAAGCCAAGTTGCGGCCCCACATTGTCAATGGCTCCCGTGATCAGCAATGCATGGGTGCTGACGCTGTTGCTGCCGGGTGCACTGGTGTTGCCCGCCACATCGGTGGCGGTGGCCTTGAGCACCGTGCCGTTGGGCAGCGGTTGTGCGGGCAGCAAAGTCCAGTTGCCGTCTGCGCCGACGGGGCCGGCTGTGCCAATGACCTGACCTGCGCCATCCAGCACGGTGACGGTGGTGCCGGGTTCGGCTGTGCCGTTGACATACTGGCCATTGGACGGGGCCACGATGGGCGCTTGCGGCGCGGTCGTGTCCAAGATGAAGCCCAGACGCACCGCTGCGCTTTGACCCACTTGGGTGACCAACGACATGCCGGCGTTGTAAAGGCCGTCGGTGGCCAATTGCGCGGGACTCAGGTTGCGGGTGATGAATCCGGCATCGATCTGCCCTTGGGTGAGGACTTCTTCGATTGTGAGTGACGTGCCATCGGGCAAGCTGACCACGGTGCGAACCGCGTCACCCGCTTTGGCAGAGGCTGGCAGCCCAATGTCGAAGTTGATGCCACCGCCACTGGCTTTTTCTGCGGCGTTGATGTAGCCATCCGCCGCCTCAGCCAGACGCACGCTCACTTGCTCCACATCCACCTCGCCAGCGCCGGGTCCCGACACGTTGCCCAAAGCGTCGGCGGCAGAGGCTTTGAGCACGGCATTGTCTGCCAGCGGCGTTGCCGGGACGAAGCTCCATTGACCCAGGGCATCCACGGTGGCGGTGCCAATCACGCTGCCAGAGCTGTCCTTGACCGTGACCGTGGTGCCGGGTGTGCCGGTGCCACTGACCAGCTTGCCATTGCCGGTGTCGACTTCGGGTGCAGCCGGGGCGGTGTGCGCGGCCGGTTGATTCAGGCCATCGGAGCCCACCACCTTCAAAGGTATGTCGAGCCGGGACTGCGCGCTGACGCTGGTGAGCGTGAAAATTCCCTGCGCGTCGGCGGTGGCGGTTTGGGTGTTGCCATCGGGCAAAGTGACTTGCACCGTGCTGCCGGGCAAAGCGGTGCCGCTGACCACCAACTTGCCATTGGCATCGACGTTTTGAGCCTGGACGATGACATCGCCGAGCAACTGTCGGTTCAGCACGCTGTCGGCTGCGAATGTTTTTTCTGCGTCGCTGGGTGCGGCAATGAGTGCTTTGAGGGCATATTGACGCCCCTGGTCCACCAAAGCAGCGCCTTCGGGCTGAATGCTGCCGCCGTTTTGGGTATCGATGTTTTGTTCCAGTTGCGCCAGACTCACGGCCACACTGCCGCCGTTGCGCGCATCCAGTCCGGACAGCTTGGCCAACAAGAGCCCGTATTTCTCGCTGGCGGTCAACCCATTGGTGGCGTCAAACTGCGGGCTGTTGGTGGCCTCTGGACGGGCTGTGATGTCCACATTGTCCAGGCCCAGTGCCTTGGCCACAGCCTGGTTGTTTTGCGTGATCTGTGCCACGGAAGGTGCACTGTCGTTGGTGACGCCCGCTTTGCGGGTGGCCAATTCGGTCACGGGCGTGATGTGGATGACCAATTCGGCGTCGAGGTCCCTGACAAAAAATTGGGTTTGGCCTTCTTGCGCCACACCCATGGCACGCAGCGGGGTGCCCAGGCTTTTGTGCGCCGCCGTGACCTCGTCGCGGTAATTGGCCCCCCCTGCGTTGCTGTCGATGGCTTTGAGCAACACCGCGCCCCGGTAATCGCCGCGCTCAGGCACGAGGATGCGGTAAGTGCCATTGGCCTGGATGCTGCCTGAACCCAGCAAGCTGCCTTGCGCGTCGTAAGCGTAGAGTGTCACGCCCGCATCCACAGGACCTGCCGTGACGCTGCCCACAATGCTCAGATCACCCACCACAATGCGGATGGGCAGGTAGCTCGGTGCACTGGTGTTGCCCGCCACATCCGTGGCGGTCACCGCGACCTGACCGGCAAATCCAGGCGTCAAGGCTTGTGTGGGCGAGACCGTCCAAGTCCCGTCGGCCTTGACCGTGGTCGTCAGCACCTCGCCGGTTTCAGGCATGACCACCCGAATCCGGTCCCCTTGGCTGCCCGTGCCCATGATGGCGGGACGGGTTTCCTGCGTGATGCCGTCACCGATGACGCCCGTGTCACTGCCAGGCGCCATCCAGATCGGTGGTGCATCGGGGGCCATGCTGTCAATGGTCAAGGCCAGCGCAACAGGTTGACTGCTTTGCCCTGCGGCATTGGACTCGGTCACGCTGAGTGTTTGCGCACCTTGCGGCAAGGCCTGAGCGAGCGTGGCGCTCCAAGTGCCGTTGTCTGCGACCAAGGCCGTGGCCAGCACCTGGCCAGCCGCATCTTTGACCGTGATGGTGTGCCCTGCGGTGCCGGTGCCCTTGAGTGTGGGCGTGGTGTCGTTGGTGATGTTGTCACCTTGCGTGCCACTGTCACTGGCTGAGTCCAGGTAGACGGTGGGCTCAGTCGGGTTCGGGCTCGGGGGCTTGGGCGAACTCTCACTGATCAGCGTCAGTGCCACCACCGTGGCGGAACTGGTCAGCCCTGCAGCATCCGTAGCGGTCACGCTCAGGCTGTTCAAACCCAAGGGCAAATCACCCGTGGGGGTCGCGCTCCAGGCGCCATCACTGCCCACGACGGCGGTGGCAATGACTTGGCCTGCGGCATCTTTGACGGTGATGCGGTAACCCGCGGTGCTGGTGCCGCTGAGCGTGGGCGTGGTGTCGTTGGTGATGTTGTCACCTTGTGTGCCACTGTCACTGGCCGCGTCCAGGTAGGCGGTGGGTGCGGCTGGCGGCCGTGGTGCAGCGGCATCGGAAGGCCTGCCCTTGGCGTCCAACAACATAGCCGCCCCCACAAGTCCAGCCCCCGCCAGCAACCAGGGCGTCCAATTCGCTTGCAGCAGCACAATCGGTTGTGTGGCGTTGTAAAGCGTCACCAGGCCAGGGCGCAAGATCTCGTCGATGACATAAACAGACAAGTCACCTTTTGGCGTCATGCCCGTCAAAATATCGTTTGGAAATTGAACAATCGCCTCGTCGTAATAGTTCTCCACCACCACGTCGGCTTGCTCCGAGCCCTCCAAAAAGATGTGCAAATGGTGCCCCACCCTGTTGGCGCGTACCTTTTGTGCACCGCGTTGCGTCACCGTGTCCAGCAACTCATAACGGGTGTTCGGCTGTGCGCCCACCACCAACGCTCGACCTTCATCGCCCATGCGCGCACGGAGGTCGTGCACCACATCTTTGGGCCCTTTGTTCTGCGTACTTTTCTCAATGAATTGAATTTTGGGGGTCGCGGCGATGGTTTTTTCGGTCATATCAATCCTTAAAAGTCGGCATGCAAAGACAACAGCGCATTTCAAACGCGATGGGCACGGCCTGATGTCTGAGGTGGGTGATGGGTGATTTGCCGGATCTGGCTCAAGCGGTCTCTCCACGATGGGCCAACCGGCCAGTCGGGCTTGATTGATTTATTGCAGTCGCAAATTCAACCAAATATTTTGCTAAATTAGTTTAAAAGAATCAATATGTCACAATGGACATGACCCTTAAGCCACAATACAAATACCAATAAAATCACAAAATCAACAATTTCCATGCCAAACACAGCCCTCCAGAGTCCTTTTGCAAGCGTGTCAAGACCCCAAGTGCTGTTGGTGGAAGATGACGAATCGCTGATGGCCCCCTTGGTGGCCCTGCTGAACATGTCCGGCTTTGCGGTCAGCACCTACTCCTGTGGAGAATTTTTTCTATCGGATTGGCCACTGTTGGCCCGAACTGACGCTGCGCAATGCATCTTGATGGATGTGCACTTGAATGGCGTGAACGGCCTGGAGGTTCAAAAAACCTTGCGCCGCATGAATTGCCAAACGCCCATCGTCTTCATGAGTGGGCAGTTGGATGCGTTGAATGTGAATGCAGCCTGGCGAGAGGGTGCCAAGGCCTTTTTGTTCAAACCCTTCAAATCCATCGAGCTGCTCCAGATCCTCGAAGATGTCTTTGCCACAGCCCCGCTTGCCCCCCAAACTGCAGCCGACAAAACAGACCCAAACTTGTTGGTTCAACTCGAGCGACTGACCCCGCGACAACGAGAGGTGCTCAAATGGGTCGCCAATGGGCAATCAAACGTGGCCATTTCCAGTGAAATGCACATCACGGCGCGCACCGTCAAGATGCACCGCGCAGGCATCATGCAGCGCTTGGGCTTGGGCCATGTGGCAGATTTGGTCCGGTTCTACGAACGCGTCAAGCATCTGCTGGACACGCCCGAGCAGCCCCCATCGGCACCGCGCTCAGCAGAACCTCAGCGCGACTGGGCTTTGTTCCCGTAAGGGCAATGGTTGGGGCGTGGCCCCACCTGGGGGTGCAGGCGGCAGGTGTTGGGCCGCTTGTCGTACACGGTGCAGCGGCGGGTTTTCGCATCCAGCAAGTGGCAGTCACCGCTGGCGCGACGCGCCAGGCTGAAGATGCTGTTCTTGAAGTTGAAGTGATCGATCAGACCCGCTTTGGTCAAGCGTTTGGCGATCTGCTTGGGGTCGTCGTGCTCAGCCTCAAATGGGTCCACCATGCCCAGACGCACCAGATCGGCCAGCTTGACCTCGACCGGCATGGTGCAGCAGTTGGCCGCACAGGTGTCGCACAAGCCGTTTTTGTAACGGGTCCAGGTTTCGCAGCGGTCAACGTCAACAACGGCAATCGGAGATCTCATGGGTCAATCAGGCTGGAGAAAATTGCAAAGGAACAACGCGGTTCATGTCCACGTTTTGGCGAGCGATCCACAAATCATGGGCATCTTGCAGGCTCAACCAGCTTTCAGGTGTGCGCCCCAAGGCCTTGGACAAGCGCAATGCCATCTCAGGGGTCACGCGGCTGCTCCCTTTGAGAACTCGGCTCAGCGTGGACGGTGCCACATCCAGTTTTTCGGCCAGTTCGCGACCGGAAATGCCATGGGGTCCCAGGTAAATTTCCTGAATAAATTCACCAGGATGAGGGGGGGTGTGCATGGCCATCAGTGACAGTCCTCGTAGTCCAATATGTAGGCATTGCCATCTTCAAATTCAAAAGTCAGCCGCCAGTTGCCGTTGACCGAAATCGACCACCGCCCGCGCATCTCACCTTTGAGCGAATGCAGCCGAAAACCCGGAATGTCCATGTCGTCAATCACTTGGGCCGTGTCCAGCGCTGCCAGCTGCATGCGCAAGCGCTTGACGTGACTGACCTGAACACCGGCGGTTTTGCCCGTCTCAAAAAGACTGCGCAAGCCCTTGTGCCTGAACGACTTGATCATGGGCAAACTCTAACATGTTGCGCAGTACGCAACAATGCAAGCCCCAGATCTGTTTTTCAACCCCGGATGCGCACTGCCAGCTTGCCAAACTGCTGGCCGCTGGCCAAGCGGTCCAGGGCGGCATGGATGTCGTCCAGCGCATAGGTTTGCTCAATCAGCGGTCGCACGCCTTGTTGCGCACAAAAGCGGGTCAAGGCCTGGAGTTCATCCAGATTGCCCAGGGTCGAGCCCAAAATTTGCAACTGGCGGATGAACACCCGGCGCAGATCGGCACCGGGCTGGTCACCGGTGGTGGCACCGCAGGTCACGATGCGGCCACCGCGCACGGCCGAGCGCAAGGCGCTGTCCCACACGGCCTGCCCCACGTTTTCGAACACCACATCCACACCGCGTTTGCCGGTCAGGCGCATGACTTGCTGCACCACGTCCTGTTCGCGGCTGTGGATGACACCATCGGCCCCCAGCGCCAGCGCACGGTCCAGTTTGTCCTGCTGGGTCGAAGTCACGAACACCCTTGCCCCCATGGCCTTGGCCAGTTGCAGCCCCGCCAGCGACACACCGCCGCCGATGCCAAAGATCAGCACCGTCTCGCCCGCCTGCAAACGGGCCTGCGTGACCAGCATGCGCCAGGCCGTGAGGTGGTTCACCCCCAAGGCGGCGGCTTCTTCAAACGTCCAGCCTTCTGGCATGGGCACCAGATTGCGGGCGGGCACACAGAGGTATTCGGACAAAGTACCGTCACGGTGCTCACCCAGCAGGCTCATGCGGGTGCACAGCACTTCCTGGCCGCGCTGGCAAAACTCGCAGGCACCGCAGGTGACTGCGGGGTAGACCAGCACTTTTTGGCCGATGTGCAGGCCGGGCTCCTCTGCGTCCATGGCTTCAATGACGCCCGCGCCATCTAGCCCCATGGTCTGCGGCAGCGTGTGGGTGATGCCCGCGCCGCTGTCGCGCATGTAAAGGTCCACCCGGTTGAGCGTGGCCGCGTGCATGCGCACCAGCACCTCGCCTGCGCGCCGCTCGGGCAGGGGCCGCTCGCCCACCGCCACCACCTCGTTGCCGCCATGGCCTGTCAGGTACACCGCTTTCATCTTCAATCCTTGTGTGTTCAGGCGGCCTGCGCCTCGCCCCAGTAATGGAAGGTCATCGGGCGCGGGCCAGCCAAATAGGCCGATTGCGTGCTGGCCACAAAGCCTGCAGCGTCCAGCAATGCGGGAATATCACGCCCAAGCTGGCAACCACCGGCCAATGGCCCCCACAGCGGCTGCAAACGGTCTTGCCAGCGGCGCACGCCTTGGTCGGGGGCGCGGCCATGTTCGCAAAACAGCAGCTTGCCGCCCGGCACCAGCACCCGGCGCATTTCGCGCAGGGCCTGCGCCGCATCCGGAATGCTGCACAGGGTGTAGGTGCAAACGACGGTGTCAAAACTGGCATCGGCCGTGGGCAGCTGCTCGGCCGACAGGCCCATCAGCTCCACCGCCATGCCCGCCTGTTGGCTGCGCTTTCGGGCCAGGCGGTGCATTTGCATGGCCGGGTCCACCCCCACGAGTTGGCTGACACGGCTGCGGTCGTAAAACGGCAAATTGCGCCCGGTGCCCATGCCAACCTCCAGCACCCGCCCCTGCGCCTTGGGCACCAGCTGGCGGCGCTGGTTTTGCACCATCGGCAGGCCGCAGGCCACATCGAGCAAATAGGGCAGCACCAAACGGTCGTACCAATTCATGCTGCGCCTCCTCTGTGTTGATGACAGGCCCTCAGCCCTTTTTGGCGACCAAGGTCAGGATGTCGTAACTGGCCACGACTTCGCCCAGTTGGTTGGTGACTTCCACGTCCCAGGCCACCACGCCCTGGCCCACACCATTGGCGTCTTTCTTGTTGCGGTCGATCTTGCGTTTGGCGGTCAGGCGCGCCTGGATGGTGTCGCCAATGCCCACGGGCTTGACGAAGCGCAGGGTATCGAGACCGTAGTTGGCCAGCACCGGGCCGGGTGCAGGCGAGACGAACAGGCCAGCAGCGGCCGACAGCACGAAGTAGCCGTGCGCGATGCGCTTGCCAAACGGCGAGTCCTTGGCGGCGATCTCGTCGAAGTGCATGTAGAAATAGTCGCCCGACAGGCCGCCAAAGGCCACGATGTCGGCCTCGCCCACGGTGCGGCGGTGGGTGAGCAGGCTCTCGCCAATTTGCAACTCTTCAAAGTACCGGCGGAAGGGGTGGACCTCGGTCTCAATCAGCTTGGCGCCGCGCATGTACTCGCCGGTGACGGCAGCGATCATGGAGGGCGAACCCTGCAGCGCGGTGCGTTGCATCAGGTGCTTGACGGCGCGGATGCCGCCGAGCTCCTCACCGCCCCCTGCGCGGCCCGGGCCGCCGTGTTTGAGGGGCGGCAGCGGCGAGCCGTGGCCGGTCGACTCCACCGCCGATTCGCGGTCCAGGATGTGCAGGCGGCCATGCAAGGCGGCAGCCACCGGGATGATGCGCGCAGCGATTTGCGGGTCTTTGGTGACCAGCGTGCCGACCAGGCTGCCCTGACCGCGTGCGGCCAGTTGCAGGGCTTCGTCAATGCCGTCGTAAGGCATGAGCGTGCTCACGGGGCCAAAGGCTTCCACGTCGTGCACGCTGTCGGTGTGCAAAGGCTTTTGGCACAGCAGCAACGTGGGCTGAAAAAAAGCACCCCCTTCGACGCCCTGCCCCACGGGCTTGAAATCGGCACCGCCGCCAAACACCAGCTCGGCGCTTTGGCGCAGCAGGGCCACGCGCTCGGCCACGTCGGCTTGCTGGGCGTGAGAGGCCAAAGCGCCCATCTTCACGCCTTCGACCGACGGGTCACCCACCACCACTTTGGCCAGACGTGCTTTGAGTTTTTCAGCCACTGCGTCCAGGTGCTGGCGCGGCACGATGGCGCGGCGGATCGCCGTGCACTTCTGGCCGGCCTTGACGGTCATCTCGCGGGCGACTTCTTTCACGAACAGGTCGAACTCTTCATCGTCGGGCGAGACATCGGGCGCGAGGATGGCGCAGTTGAGCGAGTCGGCTTCGGCGTTGAAGGGGATGCTGTGTTTGACCACATTCGGGTGCACACGCAGCATGGCGGCGGTGTCGGCCGAGCCGGTGAAGGTGACCACGTCCTGGCCGTTCAGCCGATCCAGCAGATCACCCGTGGAGCCGATCACCAGCTGGAGCGCACCGGCAGGCAAGATGCCCGATTGCTCAACCAAACGCACCATGGCTTCGGTCAGGTAACTGGTGGACGAAGCAGGTTTGCCGATGCAAGGCATGCCCGCCAAAAAGCTGGGCGCAAACTTTTCCAAAAGACCCCAGATGGGGAAGTTGAAGGCGTTGATGTGCACCGCGATGCCGCCACGCGGCACCAGGATGTGCGTGCCCGCAAAGCCGCCTTTTTTGCCGAGCGGAAAAGCCGGGCCTTCGTGGATCAGGTTGCCGCTGGGCAACTCGTTGCTGCCCATGCCCGAATAGGCGAACAGCGTGCCTGCGCCGCCTTCGATGTCGACCCAGCTGTCTGCCCGCGTGGCCCCGGTGTGGGCCGAGATGGCATACAGCGTTTCTTTGTGCTCACCCAAATACTTGGCCAGGGCTTTCAGGCGCTGGGCGCGCTCCTGAAAGTCGAGCTTGAGCAAATTCGGCAAGCCCACGGTGCGGGCGTAGTGCACGGCGTCGCCAAAGTCGATGGCTTCGGCATGCGTTTGGTAAACCATCTGACCGTTGATGGCGCTGCGCAGGTTTTGTGCGCCTTGCTCGCCGATCCATTGGCCACCGATGAAACTTTGCAGGACTTGGGACATGGGAAAGTGCTTTCTGAAATGAACAAAGCCCGGTCCACGAGAATTAACCAACCGAGCGGTCGGGGAATTCTAGTCGGTTTGCACACATCTCCAAAACCAAATCAACAAGCGGCTGGTTCTTTGTAGGAGCCAGCCCTGCTGGCGATTTGGCCATGGTGGTCGGCCAGCCATCGCTTGCAGGGCAAGCTCCTACAAAAGACAACAACCCTGCCTCGCAGCTTGCAGGCAAGCGCCTACACATACCCCGATCAAGCCACTTCAAACGCCATCAAACCCGTGGCCGTGTTGGAAATCGGGATGTGGTAATTGCGGTGGACTTCCTTGACGCTTGGGCCAGCGGTCGACAAAGCGGCGCGCATGGCCAGCCACATCAGCAGTTCCACACCTTGCGTGCCGGTCTTTTCCACCAAGTCCAGCGTGCTGAACTGGGTGGCCCATTCGGGGTTGCTCACCAGGCTGTCCATGAACTGCAGGTCAAACGCCTTGTTGATGAACCCGGCGCGCTCGCCGTCGAGCTGGTGACTCAGGCCCCCAGAGGCGCAGACCACCACTTTCTTGCGGCTGTCCCAAGCGGCAATCGCCTCACCCACCGCTTTGCCCAGCGCGTACACGCGTTTGGCCGATGGCAGCGGAAACTGCACCGTGTTGATGTTGATCGGCACGATGGTCACGGGCGCTTCGCCCTCGGGCCAGAACAGTTTGAGTGGCAAGGTGCACGCGTGGTCTACCAGCATTTCCTGGCAGGTCACGATGTCAAAGTCCTGGCCCACCAAGGTGTTGATGATCTGCCACGACAGATCGACTTCGCCCTGGAATGGCGGCAGCGTGGGGATGCCCCAGCCTTCATCGGCGTTGTTGTACTGGGCCGCAGCGCCGACTGCAAAAGTGGGCATCTTGTCGAGGAAGAAGTTCAGGCCGTGATCGTTGTAGAACATGACGACCACGTCGGGCTTTTGCGCGCCCAGCCACTGTTGCACGGGCGGGTAACCGGCAAAGAACGGGGCCCAGTAGGGGTCGTTTTGCAGACCTTTGTGGATCGCATTGCCGATGGCGGGGATGTGGGAAGTGGCGAGTCCGCCGATGAGTTGAGCCATGGTTTTGTCCTTTCAATTTCGCTTTACAGGTCGGGGCCGAAGCCGCCGACCTGCATATTCCGTACCGTTCAGGCGTAAGCCTTGAGCTTGGCCTTGAATTCGTCCTTGCTCATGCCGGTCTGCTGCGCGCCAATGTCCTGCATGTCGAGGCCGAAAATGCCGGCGAACTTGGCCAGGTAATAGGCGTTGCCGCCTGCGGCAATCAGGTCAAGCACTTGGCGCGAGCGGATCGCGGCTTTTTGCGGCTCGGTCAGCCCGTATTGGGTCATGTAGGCCTCTTCGTCGTTCTTGAATGCGGCACGGTTGTCGGCCGAGTTGAACGAGAAACACATTTTGTTGAGGGCATAGCCTTTGCGGGCCATGTCACCGTCAAACGGCGTGGTGCCTGCGATCTGGCGGGTGGGTTGGGTCATCTGAGTTTCTCCAAAAAGCGGTGACTGGTTGGAAGTATCGGGATACCATCCCTACAAATAAACAGATGAATACTCATATAACCCATGAACAATTTCGATTGGTTGGATCTGGACGCCAAACTGCTGCGCCTGCTGGTGACGGTGGTGGACGCCGGCTCGATCACGGCCGCCGCCCAGCGCTTGGGCGTGACACAGTCGGCTGTGAGCCACCTGCTGGACAAGCTGCGCGGCATCACCGGTGACGTGCTGTTTGCCAAGTCCGGGCGGGGCATCGTCGCCACCGCCCGGGCCGAGGCGCTGGCCGAGAGGGCCCGCACGCTGCTGGAAGAACTGGAGCGCTTTGCGCGTTCGGAAAGTTTCAACCCCGCCCAATGGCGCGGCACCGTGACGATCGCGGCCAACGATTTTCAGCGCGACGCGCTGCTGCCCGCCCTGATGCAGCGCCTGCGCGAAACAGCGCCCGGTGTGTGCCTGCGCGTGATCCCCTCGGATGTGCCCACGCCCGAAATGCTGCGCCAGCAACACTGCCAGCTCATCATCAGCCCGCGCCCGCCCGAGGGGGCGGACATCCTGCAAAAGCGTCTGTTTGCCGACCGCTACCGCGTGTTTTACGACCCGGCCGTGCGCAGCGCCCCGACCACGGCCGAGGACTATTTGGCCGCCGAGCACGTCACCGTGGTTTATGCGCCCCAGCGCCCGCTCGATCTGGACGCTTTGCTGCTTTCACGTGGCGTGGTGCGGCGCTTTGCGGTGCAGGTGCCGGGCTTTTCGGGCCTGCCTTCGTTCATTGTGGGCACGCCGTGGCTGGCCACCGTGCCCGGCTTGCTTCAAAACCACCTGATGCGCGATCTGGCCAGCGCCCCGGTGCCCGTGCCCTGCCCCGACATGCCGATGTACATGATCTGGCACCAGCGCCACCAGCAAGACCCGGCCCACCAATGGCTGCGCCAGCAACTGGAAGCGGTGGCCCGGCCTTTGGTCACGCCATCCAGTTAAGGGTTTTCACCTAGAAAATGAGGGAACTAACAGGGTTTTGTGAAATTGATATGCATGCATATAATCTCGCTACTTTCTTCACTGTCACTTGTTGGAGCCATCATGAGCACTGCGCCTTCTCAACTTCCCGTCATCGTCGCTGGCGGTGGCATTGGCGGCCTGGCCGCCGCGCTCGCCTTGGTGCGCCAGGGCTTTCAGGTCACCGTGCTGGAGCAAGCGCCCGAGATCGGCGAGATCGGTGCAGGCATCCAGCTCGGCCCCAACGCCTTCCACGCTTTTGATGCACTGGGCATTGGCGACAAAGCCCGTGGCCGCGCTGTTTACACCGACTTCATGGTCATGCACGACGCGCTCGACGAGTCGCAGGTTGGCAAGATCGAAACCGGCGAAGCCTTTCGCAAGCGCTTTGGCAACCCCTATGCCGTGATCCACCGCGTGGACGTGCACCTGTCGCTGCTCGAAGGGGCGCAGGAGACCGGCAAGGTCGAGTTCCACACCAACACCCGCATCGTCTCGATTGAGCAGGACGAAGCCAACAAGACCGTCACCGCCATCGACCAGAACGGCAAGCGCTGGACCGGCCAGGCCCTGATCGGTGCCGACGGCGGCAAGTCGGTGGTGCGCCAGCAGTATGTGAACGACCCACCCCGCGTGACCGGCCATGTGGTGTACCGCGCCGTGGTCGAGAAAAAAGACTTCCCGCTGAACCTGCAGTGGAACGCCGCCAGCCTGTGGGCCGGCCCCAAGTGCCACCTGGTGCACTACCCGCTGCGCGGCGGCGAGCAGTACAACGTGGTCGTGACCTTCCACAGCCGCCAGCAAGAAGAATGGGGCGTGACCGATGGCTCCAAGGAAGAAGTCGAGAGCTACTTCCAGGGCATCAGCCCCAAGGCACGCCAGCTGATCGAGCTGCCCAAGACCTGGAAACGCTGGGCCACCGCTGACCGCGAGCCGATCGGCACCTGGGTGTTTGGCCGCGCCACCATCTTGGGCGACGCCGCCCACCCCACCACGCAGTACATGGCGCAAGGTGCCTGCATGGCGATGGAAGACGCCGTCACCCTGGGCGAAGCCCTGCGCGTGAATAACAACGACTGGACAAAAGCGCTGGCTTTGTACGAACGCTCCCGCGTGGCGCGCACCGCCCGCATCGTGCTGTCGGGCCGCGAAATGGGCCGCCTGTACCACGCCGCCGGTGTCGAGCGCCTGATCCGCAACTCGCTGTGGAAAGGCCGCACCCAAGAGCGCTTCTATGATGCGATCGAATGGCTGTATGGCTGGAACGTCAACAACTGCCTGGCCCAGGACTGAACCCCAAGGAGACCTTTCATGCAAGAACTCGGAAAACTCGAAGACCTGCCGCAAGACTACCGCGACGATCTGAAAAACCTGAACCTGGTGCCCCTGTGGCCCAGCCTGCGCGGCGTGCTGCCCCCCAAGGTGCCCACCCGCCAGACCCAGCCCACTTGCTGGGCCTACAAGGACATCAAGCCCTTGCTGCTCAAAGCGGGCGAGCTGACCCCGATTGAAAAAGCCGAGCGCCGCGTGCTGGTGCTGGCCAACCCCGGCCACGGCCTGGAAAAAATGCAGGCTTCTGCCGCCATGTATTTGGGCATGCAATTGCTCATGCCCGGCGAATGGGCCCCCAGCCACCGCCACACCCCCAACGCAGTGCGCATGATCGTCGAAGGCGAAGGCGCTTACACCACGGTGGACGGCGAGAAATGCCCGATGAGCCGAGGCGATTTGATCCTCACACCCACAGGCCTGTGGCACGAACACGGCCACGACGGCACCGAGCCCGTCATCTGGCTCGATGTGCTGGACCTGCCGCTGGTCTATTACATGGAGGCCAGCTACCACATCAACGGCGACCGCCAGACCGTGGTGCCCGGCCAGGGCGACAAGCAATACGCCCGTGGCGGCGTGGTGCCCAGCCATGTGTTCGAGCGCAGCAAGAAGGCTTACCCCATGCTGCGTTACGCCTGGAAAGACGCCAAGGCCGCGCTGGAATCGCTGGCCGCTGACGATGCGGGTCTGGAGCAGGTGCAGGTCACCTACACCAACCCCGAAACCGGTGGCGATGCCGAAAACATTCTGGGCTTTTATGCCCTGATGCTGCGCCCCGGCCAGACGCTGCGCCTGCCTGCCCGCTCACCAGCACAGGTGTTCCACGTCATCGAAGGCGCAGTGCAAGCGCAGATCGTGAACAGCACCTTCACCCTGGCCGAAGCCGACACCTGCTGCGCCCCCGGCTACGAAGCCGTGACGCTGACCAACCTGAACGCCGGCCAGCCCGCGTTCGTGTTCATCGCCGACGAATCGCCCCTGCACCGCAAGCTGGGTGTTTACGAGAACCGCGGCTGAATCGTTGACCAGTGTGGTCCTTTGAAACATGCGGATACCTGACTTCTGTGGGAGGCTGCCCCTGCGGCCGAATGGTGAATTGACTCAGCCATTTTGCAATGGGTCCAGGTGATTCAACCATTCGCGAGCAGTGGCTCGCTCCCACAAAACACCCAACCCACCCAAGGGCATGACCACGGCCGTGCCCATTTCATCACTTGATCTTGACCCCATGACCCCTTACCTCTTCACCCCACCCGCCGTCCAGTCCCTGCCCGTTCGCGGCAAAACCGAGCGCTTCCCGATCAACCGCATTTTCTGCGTGGGCCGCAACTACCATGCGCACGCCGTCGAGATGGGCCGCCCGGTCGACAAGAGCGTCGAGCAGGCTTTTTACTTCACCAAGTCGCCCCAAACCCTGGTGGAGAGTGGCGCGACTGTGGCTTACCCACCCCGCACCAGCAATTACCACTTCGAGATGGAGCTGGTGCTGGCCATTGGCAAAGAAGGTTTTCGCGTGAGCGAAGCCAACGCGCATGAGCTGGTTTATGGCTATGCCGCAGGCCTGGATATGACCCGCCGCGACCTGCAACTGGTGGCGCGTGACAAGGGCCGTCCTTGGGACACGGGCAAGGACATCGAAGAAGGCTCGGTCTGCTCCGAGATCGTGCCCATGCCTGGCGTGGTGATTGAGAACGGCAGCATCGCCCTCGAAGTCAACGGTGCCACCAAGCAGTCGTCCGATGTGGACAAGCTGATCTGGAACATCCGTGAAATCATCGCCGACCTGTCCACCTATTACCACTTGCAACCCGGCGACCTGATCTACACCGGCACGCCCGAAGGCGTGGGCGCTGTGGTGACCGGCGACAAGATCACCGGGCGCGTAGAGGGTGTGGCCGAAATCGCCTTGACCATCGGCGCTGCTCAATAATGCCAAGTACCGGCAGCCGCCATGCGCTGGCGACTGCACGCCCACCAACAGGACCCAAGCCATGAAGCTCTACAACTTTTTCCGAAGCGGCACCTCGCACCGCCTGCGCATTGCGCTCAACCTCAAAGGCATCGCCACCGACTACGTGGCGGTCGATTTGCGGGTGGAAGAGCACCTGAAAGACGCATTCAAATCAATCAACCCGCAACAACTGGTGCCCGCGCTCGACACGGGTGAGCAGGTGCTGGTCCAGTCGCCCGCCATCATCGAATGGCTGGAAGAAAAATACCCCACGCTCGCCCTGCTGCCATCTGGCGTTGACGAGCGCGCCCATGTGCGCGCACTGGCGGCCATCGTGGGTTGCGACATCCACCCGATCAACAACCGCCGCATTCTGGAAACCCTGCGCAAGCAGTTCGGAGCCAACGAAGACGCCGTCAACGCCTGGTGCGGCACCTGGATCAGCGCCGGCTTTGACGCCTACGAAGCCCTGATCGCGGCCGACACACAGCGTGGCCGCTTCAGTTTTGGCGACACGCCCACCCTGGCCGATGTGTATTTGATCCCCCAGGTCGAAAGCGCCCGCCGCTTCAAGGTGGATATGAGCCGCTGGCCCCTGATCAGCGCAATCGACAAGGCCTGCGGTGAGCTGGAGGCCTTCAAAAAGGCCGCGCCCATGGCCCAGCCTGACGCCTGAGCCATCTCAAGGCTTCAGCCAAACACCTCGGTATCCACCTCGCTGTTGGCCTGCGCGTTGTAGCGGTCCCCTGCCACCGTGCGCTGGTTGATCAGGGCGTCAAGCCGTGCCAGCAGACCGGCGTCGAGCTGCACATCCACCGCCGCCAGGTCATCCAGCAAATGGTCAACCGAGGTGGTGCCGGGGATCGGGATGATGTCATCGCCTTGGTGCAGCAGCCAGGCCAGAGCCAGCTGGGACGGGCTGCAACCGGCTTCTTGTGCCAGCGCGTTGTAGGCGGGCAGCAGCTTCAGGTTGGCGGCGTAGTTTTCTGGCGCAAAGCGCGGCATGCTGCGGCGGATGTCTTTGGCATCGAAGCCCGCAATGTCGAGCGGGCCACACAAAAAGCCCCGCGCCACCGGGCTGAAGGCCACAAAGGCCACACCCAATTCGCGGCACGCTTGCAACACCGCGATCTCGGGGTTGCGGGTCCACAGCGAATACTCGGTCTGCACCGCCGCAATCGGGTGCACCGCATGCGCTTTGCGCAAGGTGCCAGCCGACACCTCGGACAAGCCAATGGTCTGGATCTTGCCCTGGCGCACCAGGTCGCTCAGCGCGCCCACGCTGTCTTCGATGGGTACTTTTTTGTCCCAGCGGTGCAGGTAATACAGGTCGATCACATCGGTCTGCAGGCGGCGCAGCGCGTCTTCGCAGGTCTTTTTGATGGTTTCGGGGCGGCCGTCGATCACGCGCACTTTGCTGCCGTCGCTTTGCTCAACCCCTTGCATACCGCATTTGCTGGCCAGGGTGAATTTCTGGCGGTGCGGTTTCAGGACTTTGCCCACCAACGTCTCGTTGGCACCAAAGCCATAAAGGGCAGCCGTGTCAAAAAAGTCCACGCCCTGGTCCAAGGCCGTGAGCAAGACCCGCTCGCCCTGTTCGGCAGAGACGGGCGCGCCATAAGCATGGCTGAGGTTCATGCAGCCCAAACCAATGGCGCTGACGTTGAAGGAAGCAAGTTGTCGGGTTTTCATGGCGCATATCTTAGACGCTGCACCATCCGCTGGCGTCGCCAGAGTGTCTTGCGTGCGCACATCCGCGTACGATAATCGCACTCACCATGACCGAAAGTTCTGCCCTCTACCCGCCAGCCGATCTGCTGGACGCACGCGACTGGATTGCCGGGCTTGAAAAAGGTTTGGCCATCATTGAAGCCTTCGACGCCGAGCACCCCCGCCTGACATCGACCGAGGCTGGCGTGCGTTGCGGCATGACGCGCACCGCCGCTCGCCGCTACCTCAAAACCCTGGCCCATCTGGGCTATGTGGGAACGGATGGCAAGCTGTTCTGGCTCAGCCCGCGCATCTTGCGCTTGGGACACGCTTATCTGGAATCTGCCCGCTTGCCCCGATTGGTGCAGGCCTATCTGCAGCGCATCACCTCAGGCACCGAAGAAATCGCCTATCTGGGGGTGTTGGACGGTGATGACACGGTCTATGTCGCTCGCAGCGGCATGCACCGGCACATGCTTTCAGGCTACATGCTGGGGTCTCGCGTGCCTGCGCAAGTGACCGCTGCAGGCATGGCCATCTTGTCGAGCCTGAGCGATGCGCAAACCGATGCGTGGCTCGACACGCATGCGCTGCGCACCTTCACCTCGTTCACCATGTCCAGCAAGCTTGAATTGCGCGAGCACCTGCAGCTGTTCAAACGCCAAGGCTGGGTGCTGTCCGAGCAACAGCTGGAGCTCAACTACCGGGGCATTGCCGTGCCCTTGCTGGACCGACAAAACCAGGTGCACGGTGCCATCAGCGTGACCATGCCCATCAACAACGAGGACGCGGAACACGCCGTGAAGCGGGTGTTACCGGTGATGCAAGAAGCGGCACGCAGTCTGCGGCCGCTGCTTTAAGACGCACTGGTTTTATGCCCGCACTTGGCTTGTTTTGTCAGAGATGTGGTTGGCCGTCACGAAAGCAAACACCATGTTGGGACCGTGGGTTATGCCTGCGGCTGGATAGTTGCCCCCCATGATGCTGGCGCGGTCGTTGCCCACGGCATACAGACCCTCGATGGGACGTCCATCGTGTCGAAGCACCTCGCCAACCACGCTCGTCTTGATCCCATCAAACGTGCCCAAGTCACCCATGATGACCTTGATGGCGTAAAAAGGACCTTTTTGTAGGGGGGCCACACAAGGATTCGGGTGATGATCCGGATCGGCCAAATAGCGGTTAAAACTGGTTCGACCGCGTCCGAATTCCTGGTCTTCACCCCGCACGGCCCCCACGTTGTAGTCGCGCACCGTTTGCTCCAACTGCACAGAATCGATACCGGCTTTTTGTGCCAGGTCAGACAGAGATTGACCTTCGATCAAATAACCGTTGCGCAAGAATCGGCCAATCGGCATGGGTGCTGGCTTGACAAACCCCAAGCCATACTGAGCCAGTGCTTTTTTGTCACAGATGAGCCACATGGCGGTTTCGTCCATGTCCTTGCAGGCCTGCACCATGGCCAAACCAACGTCGTGGTATGAATTCGATTCGTTGGTAAATCGCTTGCCGTTTTTGAGCACACCAATGATGCCTGGCTTGTAACGATCAAGCAGGTGAGGAAACACGCCGACTTCACCGTTCCCGTAGTCCACCTTGGTGACTGGCATCCAGGCTGCACTGTCCTGAAAACGAATATCGACCACACCACCCAAGGCCTCAGCCATGTTGAGGCCATCGCCCGTGTTACTGAGCGGCGTCGGAGACAGATGTTCATGTCCACGCTTGACATGCGGATAGGCCTGCGCAATGCGCTTGACATCATGCGGGAACCCCCCACAAGCCAAGATCACGCCATAACGCGCATTGAAACGCTGCGGCCCTGCCTCAGCATCGGTCAACATCCCCACCACTTGATCACCTTCAAGGACCAGCTCACGCGCGGCTGTGCTGGTCAAAATAGGTATCCCCAAATCGAATGCAGACTGCGCCAACCGAGCGGCCAAAGCGTTGCCACTGGTGACATGAACAGCGCGTCTGTAAAGTGCCAACTCCTTGAGGTGACTGACCAAGCGCTTGGCCACATAAAAGGCCGATGCCAGCGACTTGGTAGCGCGAAAAAAATGCTTCAGATCGGCATTGGATGAATTGAACATCATGCCAATGAAGGTGATGGTTTTAAGCGGGGGTTTCAGGCGGGCCATGTGCGGGCCCAGCTGCCGAATGTCATAGGGTTTGGCCAAAATGGATCGACCGATGTCCGCCCCACCCTCCACATCAGGGTGATAGTCGGGATAGAGCGTGGGAACAAACTGCATCGCCGTTTCGCGCTCTAAAAAATCTACCATCTTGGGGCCATTAGCGATGAAAGCATCTACGGCTTCTTTGTCAAAGAAGCGTCCCGTCTCATGCATCATGTAAGTGCGCACCGCATCAGCGTTATCCTGGGCATTTTGCTTTTGCCCATGCCCGTTGAGAGGAACCCACAGCACACCGCCAGACAAGGCGGTGGTGCCACCGAACACGGACTCCTTCTCAAGTACAACCACATCCAGTCCACGCTTTTTAGCGGTGATGGCGCACGTCAGCCCGGCAGCGCCGGAACCGACCACAATCAGATCAAAGTTTTGTGTCGTCATGCTGGGTATCTCCTGTTTCAGCTTGTCTGGTTGTAGCCTGGGCGTGGCACCATGTCCATCAGCATGGATGACATGCCGCCATCCACTGCGATTTCTGCACCGTTGACATAGGCGGAGCGTGGGCTGGCCAGGAAAAGCGCAACGTCAGCAATGTCAGCGGGCTCGCCTATGCGGCGACTGGCAGTCACTTCTGCACGTCGCGCTTCAAAGCCAGGTTCCTCGTAGAACTTGGCCGACAAAGCGGTGCGGATCATGCCTGGGCAAATCGCATTGCTGCGAACACCCAAAGGGCCCCATTCCGTGGCCATTTGGCGCGACAAAAGCAAAACACCGGCCTTGGCTGCACTGTAGGCCCCGCTGTTGGACTGGGGGTAATTCCCGGATATCGAAGCCACATGCACCACTGCGCCCCGTGTTGCTTGCAACTGCGGCTTGAAGGCTCGTGCCGTTAACAAATATCCCGTCAGATTCACTGACAAGACCCTGTTCCAATCCAACAAACTCACGCTGTCCAGACTGCCAGGACGCAGCATGCCCGCGTTGTTGATCAAGGCAAAACACTCACCCAATTGAGCTTGTACTTTTTGGGCTGCATCCAATGTGTCCGATTCACTGGAAATATCGCACGCCACGGCCAAAGCCCGAGCGCCCTGGGCGCGCAAACTTTGCGCAACCGCTTCGCAGCCCACCGCATTTGAATCCAGCAAGGCCACACTGGCACCGACGCCTGCCAACTGCGTGGCAAGCTGGGCACCAATGCCACTGGCAGCGCCAGACACAGCGCACACTCGGCCTTTCAAACCCAACCAGTCCAATTCATGTTTGTTCACATGCGACTCCTTTTCACTGGTTTGAATTGTGGGTGAAACAAGGGTTTTTCAGTACGACGATTCCTGCCGGTCACTGGACAATTCGAGCTCAATTCAATTCACCAAGCGCCCAATCCAACTGCAATATGGTTCGCAACAAAGGCATTCCCAATTACGATCTTTATGGTGACCAGGCCTCACCCGGTTGGTCCAGTTCGTTCAATTTCGAGTGGATTCCGCAACGTTCAGCGCTGTACAACTGGGTCATTCAGCCTCATCGGCATGACGCGTTTTTTCAGTTGTTGTATCTGACCGAAGGGTGTGTTGATTTTTGGATCGATGATGCTGAACTCCGAGGGCAAGCCCCTTGCTTGTTGGTGGTGCCCGCAGGCCGCGTGCATGGCTTCAGATTCAGCGCCAACATACAAGGCCCGGTGGTCACCGCCAGTCAAAAAACACTAGAGTCTTTGGCCACAGTGGCCATGCCGCAATTGCTGGACACCATTCGAAAACCCAGATTGATCCCCTTGCAAAGCGACATTCGGTACGTAGACCAACTCATGCCCTTGTTTTTGAGTCTGGAAAACGAATGCCGCAACCATGCCATGGGGCACATGGCCGTCAGCAGTGCTCTTTTGCTCGCCGTGATGGTGCAAGTTCACCGCATCGTTCAACAGATGGAGGGAGATGGCGTGAAGACCCGTCAACCCGTCTCTCGCAAAGCACGGCAAATTGAAAGATTCCGCGCACTGATTGATCACCAATTCAGACAGCAAAAATCTTTGCAACATTTTGCAGACCAATTGGGCATGACCCCCGGCCAACTGTCTCGGCTTTGCAGGCAAACATTGGGCATGTCGGGGCTTGATTTGATCAATGCCCGGGTCATCCATGAGGCCCAGCGAGACTTGGTTTACACCCACTTGCCCATCAAGCAACTGGCTGCCGACCTGGGGTTTGATGATGACGCTTATTTCAGCCGTTTTTTCCGGAAACACACCGGCATCACGCCCACAGATTTCCGGACAAAAGCGCTGCAGGACTTGAGCGCATTCTGAGCAAAAACCTGTGGGTCAAATGTGCAGACCGATCAACTCAGTCCACGAAGGCGCTTCCACCATTGCGTCTGACTGACCAAAGTGAACACAACAGCCGCCAGAATGAGCGCAGAAAGTGGCGTGGTGAAAAATTCAGTGACAAACAACCACCCATCGTTGTTGGTGGCCATCATGGCCTGGCGGTAACTGCGGTCCATCATGGGTCCCAAAATCATGCCCAAAATGACGGGACCGACTTGGAAACCGTACATCTTCAAGAAGTACCCCAGCACGCCAAAACCCAACATCCAGTAAACATCAACCGGGTTGTTGTTGATGGCGTAAGCCCCCACAGCCGACAAAACCAAAATCAGCGGCAACAAAACAGGCTTGGGCGTCTCCACAATCTTGGCAAAAATCTTGATGCCCGTGAGACCGAAGATCAGCAAGAAAATATTGGCCAGGGTCAACGAGCCCACCACAAACCAGAACAAATGCGGGGTCTCGATCATGAGCATCGGACCTGGCTTGAGACCATGGATGTACAGCGCGCCAATGATCACGGCGGTCACCGCATCGCCCGGTATACCCAAGGTGAGCATGGGCACATACGCGCCACCGACTGCCGCATTGTTGGCGGACTCTGGGGCTACAAGACCTTCATAGGCCCCCTCACCAAAGGGTCGTGAAGGATTCTTCACAGTCCGCTTGGCATGGTCATAGGCCATCAATGCCGCAATGTCCCCGCCTGCACCGGGCAGCGCCCCTACCACCACGCCAATGGCTGACGTGCGTGTGGCCAGCGGCAGGTATTTTTTGACCAGTCCCCAAGAAGGGATGATTTTGCTGACATTTTGTTTGACCGCCTTGAGGTTCAGCTCATGGATTTGCGCAATCACTTCGGCCACACCAAAGAAGCCGATCATCGCAGCCACATAAGAAATGCCTGCCGACATTTGAAGGCTGCCAAAAGTCAAGCGGTTCTCACCGGTCATCGGGTCTAAACCAACGCAAGCAATCAGCGCGCCCAATGCACCGGAAAAAATACCCTTGGACAGCGACTGCCCGGACAAACTGCCCACCAGCAAAATGCCCCACAAGGCCAACAACAGGTACTCACGCGGACCAAACATCAACGCCAGGTCGGCGACAGCAGGTGCCGCAATGGCCAAAGCCAAAATGCCGATAAAGCCACCATAAACAGACACCACCGTGGTCAAACCAATCGCTTGCCCGGCCTCTCCGCGTTTGGCCAAAGGATAGCCATCCAACCCTGTGGCAATGGCAGCAGGTGCGCCTGGAATGTTCAACAAAATCGCACTGCGCGAGCCGCCATAAACACCCCCCAAATAGATGCCTGAAATCAAGGCCAAGGCTTCGTTAACGTCCCATTTGAAGGTGAATGAAATCAGAATGGACACGGCCATCGTGACCGACAATCCAGGGATCGCTCCGATGTAAATGCCCGCAAAAGTACCTGCTGCAGTGAGCAGCAGCATTTTCACGTCCAGCCAGGAGGTGAAGAAATAACCCAGCGCTTCCATCATTTCAACCACTCCGGTGTGTAGGGGCCTAACAAAGAGCCTGCAGGCAAAACCACAGAAAACGCCGTTTGAAAAACAATAAAAATACAAATCAGGACCAAGGCGCTGACCCCTAAATTGACAACAATCTTCTTGCTGCCCAAAACCTGCATTGACAACAAAAGAAAGACGTAGGACGAGAGCAAAAACCCTGTCACTTCCAGCGCCAACATATAGACCACGATCAGCGCAGTGAACAACACCAGTTTCAAAGGCGCTAACTGAATCACGAATTGCTGGAACGCGGTGTGCGTGTCATCCGCATTGGATGAGGACGCCCAAGCCTGTCGCAAACTCATCAGGCCAGTCACCAGCATCAAAGCCGCGCACAGCATGGGAAAGACGCCAGGTGAAGAGATCGAGTCAAACTTGGAGATGTGAAAGGATGTCCAGAGCATGAAGGCGCTGAATCCCACCATCAGTGCCATGAAACTCAATTCACCCGGCAGTCGCCGACGGTTGGTGTGCATGAAATTTTTCCCTTAACAAAATGCCCCATTTGCGGGGTCTGCCGTATCAGGCACATCAGGCCCTCGCATGAGAGGTGCCCGATGTGCTTTGATGCATCAAGGCTTTGGGATACCCAGGGTGCCTGGATCCACTTTGGCCGCACCTGCACCTTGGTACAACCAGGCTGTGGTGGACTGGAACCGCTTGATGAACTGCTCTGCCTCAGCACCGCTGATGTTCAGCATCGTTGTGCCACGGCTGGTCATCATGTCGCGGTACTTGGGGTTCTCACCGGCCTTCTTGAATGCAGCAACCAACTTGGCTTTGACATCTTCGGGTGTCTCTTTGCGCACAAACACGCCATACCACGAACCCCAAGGCAAGTACTTGCTGATGCCCTTGAGGGAAGGCGCATCGGTCACAGGTGAAATGCCCTGAAACGGCTTGTTGTCGACCACACCCAAAGCTTTCAGACGACCCGCCTTGATGTGCTCAATGGCTGCACCGGAAGCAATGAAGCCGATGTCTACGTGGCCACCTTGAAGGGCTGCAATCGCTGGCCCATCACCGTCGAACGGGACTTTAATGGTGTCAAATTTGGTCAGCGTGCTGATCATCGCGTTCATGGTGAAAGGCACCGTCCCCTGTCCTGCCAGATATTGCTTGACCTTGTTGGGATTGGCCTGCACATGGCTGAGCAAATCCTGCATGGTGTTCCAGGGTGCAGTAGGACGCGCCACCAACAAAATGCTGTTAGCGACCGCAGCGATGTTGATCGGGGTGAATTTATCGTAATCAAAATCGGCCACACCCATCACGCGGTAAAGCGACTGTGGCTCTGCGCCCATCAAAATGGTGTAACCGTCTGCGGGCTGCTGCAACACGAAGTTAGCGCCGATCACACCGGCAGCGCCGGGTTTGTTTTGCAGCACAATTTTTTTGCCCAATGCCTCTTCGGCATAAGGCGCATAACCGCGCATGGCCACGTCAGTACCGCCACCTGCGCCCCACTGAATCACCGCAGTCACATCTCGTGCGGGGTAGGTCTGCGCCATCGCTTGGCTGCCCAAACTGGCAGCGGTCACGGCCAGCAAAGCCGCACTCAGGAATTGTCGTTTCTTCAAAGTCATTTTGTCTCCATCAAGTTTCAAAAGGTTTCAAGTCCAACCACCCGGACTCATGGGTTTTTTACTTTCGCAGGACTGTGGGTCACTGCACTTTAGAGGGATACATGCTCAGTTCAATGAACACAGCCCTTCAAAAGTCTGATAATCAAACTCATTCGTTCGATCAACGAACGCATCAAGGGTAAACGCTGATGTGTGCAGTCCTCGCCAACACAGCACTGCGGACCCTTCAAATTTTGAAGATAGCCCCGCATTAAAGGCACGACGATTCATGCCATGAACAGGACATTTCGTGCCCATCTTCATCGCGGGTTAGCCAACGCTTTTTGTACAGCCAAGTAGGCAAACACCAAACCGGGACCGATCGTGATGCCCGGCGCGGGGTAAACACCGCCCATGATGGAGTTCATGTCGTTGCCCACGGCGTACAGACCTTCAATGGCCTGACCTTGTGCATTGAGCACTTGCGCGTGTTCATTGGTCTGCAAGCCTTGCGCCGCGCCGATGTCACCGGGGTAGAGCTTGACGGCGTAGTACGGCCCTTCGCTCATCTCGCCCAGATTGGGGTTGCGACCTCCGGCAGCGGCATCGCCAATGTTTTGCTGGTAAGCCGTCACGCCGCGCTGGAACTGGGTGTCCACACCCGACTGGGCAAAGGCGTTGTTTTGCGCCACCGACTGCGCCAGACCCTCGGCCGAGATGCCCAACTTGTTCGCCAGCGCCTCCAGGCTCGCGCCTTCGGTCAAATAGCCATCGGCCAAAAACGGCGTCAGGCCTTTGCCACCAGGGCGCACCATGCCCATGCCGTACTGGCGCAGGGCTTTGGCATCAGCCACCAAATAGGCGGGCACCGCTTGCTGGGCCGCCTGCATGCCCAAAGCGAACAGGTGGTACGAGGTGCTTTCATTGACAAAGCGCTCACCGGCCTGGTTGACGGTGATCATGCGGGGCTTGGCGCGGTCCATCACGAAGTGCGGGAAGGCTGCGGTGCTGCCATCGGCGCGCTTGCGCAAGGACACCGGTGCCCAAAACGCCGGGCTTTGCGCGCCCTGCCCTTCCACCGCACCCAGACCGCGTGCCAGCACCAGCGCCTCGCCGGTGTGACCTGGCGCGGCGGGGCACCATTCGGCGGGAATGCCGGGCAACTTTTGAGCACGCAAAGCTGGGTCGCGGTTGAAGCCGCCACTGGCCAGCACCACGCCTTTTTTGGCCAGCACACGGGCGTTGCCAGTGGCGCTGCTCAAACGCACGGCCACCACGCGGCCCGCTTCGTCGCGCTCCAGCGCATCGACGGAAGTCTTAAGCGCCAGCGTGGCATCGGCCTGCTGCGACAAGGAATGCAGCAAGCGGGCCACCAGCGCATTGCCCATCACCAGGCGGGTGCCGCGAGCATGGCTGAGCCGGTCGCCCAGGTGGCGCAAGACAATGCGCACCGAGTGCTTGAGCGCAGCCCATGACTTCGTCATGGCCAGCAAATGGTTGATGTCAGTGCGGTCGACCATCATGCCGCCCAAAACCGTGAACTCGGGGATTGGCGGGCGCAGCAGCGGGAACAGATCGCCCAGCAAACGGCCATCAAAAGGCACAGGCTCCAATGCCCGGCCGCCCAAGGTGGAACCTGGCAAATCGCTGATGTAGTCGGGGTGTTTGGGATAAGGCCGGTACTTCATTGAGGACTGGGCTTCGATTTTGGCCACGGCCTCGGCGCCGTTTTTCAGGAAGGCTTCACGCAAGGCGGCGGGCGCTTGCACGCCCACAGCGTGGTTCAGGTATTTCTCGGCTTCGGCCAGCGTGTCGGCCGGATTGACCGTGGCGCTGTGGTGCGTGCCCGGCACCCAGGTGGTGCCCGCCGACCAGGCGGTGGTGCCGCCCACGAATTCGGTGCGCTCGACCACCAGCACTTTGGCGCCATCGATGGCGGCAAACACCGCTGCCGACAAACCCGCACCGCCCGCGCCAATGACCACCAGGTCAAACTCGCTGCCGTCTTGCAAACCGCCTTGCAGCACATTCAGACCGTTCTTCAGCACTTGCATCTCAGGTCCCCATCAAGAATTCGACCATCAGGTCTTTCACCTGCGCGAACATGTCTGCGCCCGTGAGGGTGTTGCAACCCAGCGCCCGCGCCGCCTCGATCATGGGCGGCACGGCGGGTGCCGTGATCACGCAGCCCACGAACATGGCGGGCGTGAATTTGCTGGAATCGATCGGGTGCGGATCGTCCGCTTTCATACCGATCGGTGTGGCATTGATCGCGATGTCAAAGCCCGTCGGGTCGCTGTTGCCGGCCACCACCGTGCACTGGCCCAGCGCAACCAGGCGCTGCACCAGCGCATCACGGCGCACCGTGTCTTCGTCGTGGATGGCCAGCTCGCGCACGCCGCCTGTGGCCAGCGAATACGCAATGGCCGAACCGGCACCGCCTGCGCCCACCAGCAAGGCCCTTTTGCCTTGCAGGCTGCAGCCCTTGAGCGCCAAAGCCTTCACATAACCCATGCCATCAAACATGTCGCCATGCCAAGTGCCATCGGCATTGCGGCGCAAAGTGTTGATGGATTTCAAAAACGCACCCCGCTCCGACGTGGTGGCGCACAGGTCAAAGTAAGCGAACTTGTGCGGCACCGTGACGATGATGCCGTCCACGTTTTTGGAGAGCGACACGCCCGCAGTCCAGGTCGCCAGATCGGCTGGGGCCACATGGGCCGGGATGCACAAGGCGTTCAGCCCTGCGTCCTGAAAAGCCTGACTCACACCTGCGGGTGATTTGACCTGGGCAATCGGGTCGCCCACGATGAAATGGATGCGCGAGGCACCGTCGAGGTTCAAAGGCTTGGTCGGGTTCATGATTGCGATGATACATAAAAACGGAATTAGATTCCAGTTTTGAATTTATTTCCAAAAATCAATATACTTGCGCCATTGACGGACAACACAACACACGCAAAAACACCCATGCACAAGTTCCCTCTGGCCGTGATTGGCGCTGGCGTGATTGGCCGGACGCACATCGAGCGCATCCTGAAAACACCCGAGTTCACTCTGGTGGGCGTGGCCGAGCCGAGTGAGGCCGGTCGCCAGTGGTGTGCCGAGCGCAACATCCCCACGTTTGAAAACCACCTCGCTTTGCTGGACGCCACTCAGCCCCAGGGCGTGGTGATCGCCACGCCCAACGCAACGCATGTGGAGGTGGCCGCCGACTGCATGGCGCGTGGCATCGCAGTGCTGATCGAAAAGCCGGTGGCCGACACCTTGGTTGCCGCTGAACGTCTGATCCAGATCGAGCAAGACACCGGTGTGCCGGTGCTGGTGGGCCACCACCGCCGCCAGAACCCGATCTTGCAAAAGGCCCGTCAGATCATTGCGGACGGACGCCTGGGCCAGGTGCTCAGCGCCAACGTGATGGCCAACTTTTACAAGCCCGAGGCCTACTTTGATGTGGCTTGGCGCCGTCAGCCCGGTGGCGGGCCGGTGCTGATCAACCTGATCCACGACATCGACATGCTGGTGTTCCTGCTGGGCGAAGTGCGTGCGGTGCAAGGCAGCCTGTCGAGTGCGGTGCGGGGTTTTGAGGTTGAAGACACGGCCAGCGCCTTGTTTGAATTTACCTGCGGCACGCAAGCGGTGATGACGGTGTCCGACACCGCCGTGTCGCCCTGGTGCTGGGATTTGTGCGCTGGCGAGCAAAGCCAGTACCCCCGCCAGAACGTGCAATCGCACTTTTTGTCGGGCACGCAAGGCTCCCTTTCGCTGCCGGATCTGGCGCTGTGGCATTACCCCGGCGAGCGCCACTGGCACCACGAAATGACCCGCGAACAAAGCAGCCTGCACGAGATCGATGTGTACGTTCAGCAACTGCGGCACTTCCGAGCGGTGGCAGAGCGGCGCGAAACCCCGATCTGCTCGGCACTGGACGGCTGGCGCACCCTGCAGGCCACGCAGGCCCTGCTGCAAGCGGCACGCACCGGGCAGCGTCAAAGCTGTGCGGCCTTCACGGCATCAAGGAATCCCACATGAGCGGCGTCCTCGAACGAACCCTGGGCATTCTGGAATTGTTGTCGCAGCACGGCGAGGGCCTGGAGCTGGCCGCCATTGCCGACCGGCTTGACATCCCACGCAGCGGCACACACCGCCTGCTGACCGACCTGGTGCGCCTGGGCTATGTGCGCCAGACACGCGGCCACGGCGACTACCTGCTGACCACCAAACTGGTGTCCATGGGCCTGAGCTACCTGAGCAACAGCGGCATCGTGGACATTGCACAACCGCTGCTCAACCGCCTGGCCGAAGTCTCGGGCGAACTAGTGCGGCTGTCGGTGGTCGACGGCGAGCGCCTGACCTGGGTGGCCCGCGCCCAAGGCGCCCGCCAGGGCCTGCGCTACGACCCCGACATGGGCAGCGATGCGCGCCTGTCATGCTCGTCCTCGGGCTGGGCCCTGCTGTCCACGCTGAGCGATGATGCGGCACTGGCACTGGTCGCTAAACAAGGCCTGGGCCTGCCGGAACAATTCGGTCCCGCCGCGCCCACCACCTTGCAAGCGGTGATGGATGCCGTGACCCAAACCCGCGAGCGCGGTTACAGCATGACCACCGACACCTACAGCATCGGCTTGTCGGCCATGTCGGCCCCGGTGCGCTTTGCCGGTCAGCCCGCTTTTGGGGTGCTGACGATTGCAGGCCCCACGGTGCGCTTCACCCCCGAAAAAATGCAAGCTCTGGCGCCCGAGCTGCTCAGCATCGCGCAACAGTTGGCCGCATCAAGTGGCGCATCGCCCTTCTTCAGCCTCACGGCCGAGACCGGCAACGCAGCGCCCACTGACGGACGCAAGCCAATTTACGCGGTGTGAAGTGAGCCAGCCGATGAACGCCGCAAGCCCCACGCCCGAACACTGCGACCTGCTGGTCATCGGCTCCGGCGCGGGCGCGCTGTCTGCGGCGGTGACCGCTGCGCACCTGGGCCTCAAAGTCATCGTGGTCGAGAAAGACCCGCAATACGGCGGCACCACCGCCTGGTCGGGCGGCTGGATGTGGGTGCCGCGCAATCCCTTGGCTGTAGAAGCGGGCCTGCTGGAACGCGTTGAAAAGCCCCTGTCTTACCTGCGCCGCGAACTGGGCGAGAAGTTCGACGAGTCCCGCGCCCTGGCCTTCCTGAACAACGGCCCGCGCATGGTCGAGTTCTTCCGCCGCCACACCGCGCTGCAATTCATCGACGGCAACGCCATTCCGGACTTTCACGGCCACACGCCCGATGCAGCGCTGGGTGGTCGCTCGATTTGCGCCGCCCCGTTTGATGCCCGCCAGTTGGGCGCTCGCCTGCACGACCTCAAGCCACCGCTGAAGGAGACCACGCTCTGGGGCATGGGCATCGCCTCGGGTGCGGAGCTGCGGCACTTTTTGAACGCACTGCACCAACCCGCCTCATTCTGGTATGTCACCAAGCGGGTGCTGCGACACTGGCGTGACCTGCTGGTGCACCGCCGTGGCACGCGCCTGGTCAATGGCAATGCCTTGATCGGCGGTCTGGCGAAATCCGCATTCGATCTGGGTGTGGATATCCGCATGAACAGCCCCGCCGTGCGCTTGCTGCAAAGCGGTGGTCGCGTGACCGGTGCCGTGGTCAAAACAGCCCAAGGTGAACAAAGCATCCAAGCCCGCTGCGGCGTGGTGCTGGCCACCGGCGGCTTTCCGCACGACCCAGCCCGCAAACAGCAACTGCTGCCTCACGCGCCCACGGGGCACGAGCACTGGTCGGCAGGCAACCGGGGCAACACGGGCGATGGACTGCGCCTAGGTGAATCCGCAGGTGGCGTCGTGGCCAATGACTTGGTGCAAGCGGCAGCACTGGCCCCCGTGTCTTTGGTGCTGCGCAAGGACGGCAGCGTGGCGCACTTTCCGCACCTGATCGAACGCGCCAAGCCCGGCCTGATCGCCGTCACCGCAAAAGGCGAGCGCTTCACAAACGAGGCCAACTCGTACCACGACTTCATGCAAGGCCTGCTGGCCGCCACGCCTGCTGGCCAAGCGCCCGAAGCCTGGCTGGTCTGTGACCACGCCTTCATCCGCTACTACGGCCTGGGTGCCGTCAAACCCGCGCCCATGCCGCTGGGGCCGTGGCTGAAAAACGGTTACCTCCAGCGCGGAGAAACACTGGCCGAATTGGGCGATGCCTGCGGCATCAACGCCCAAGCCCTGCAAGCCACAGTGCAGCGGTACAACGCCTTGGCGCAAGACGGCAAAGACCGCGACTTTGGCAAAGGCGAAACGCCCTACAACCGCATCCAGGGGGACGCCATCAACGCCACGCGGCGCGGCTTGCGCAACCCCTGCATGGGCCCCATCGAAAGCGGCCCGTTTTATGCCGTCAAAGTCGTCATGGGCAGCCTGGGCACCTTTGCCGGTTTGCGTGTGAACGACCACGCGCAAGTGATTGACGCCCAGGGCCAGGCCATCCCCGGCCTGTATGCCGGTGGCAATGACCTGAGCAGCATGATGGGCGGCCACTACCCGGCCGGCGGCATCACGCTGGGCCCGGCCATGACCTTTGGCTTCATCGCCGCGCACCACGCCGCAGGGCGCGATCCGGCGGCCACTTGCGAATACCCGATTTCAAAAAACCCAACTGACACACCGAAAGAAAACACCATGTACTACGAACTCGCCACCATGACCCTGCCCTTTGGCACCGCAGGCCAGGCCGCCACCCACGTGCAGGCTTTTGCCACCGCCCCTGAAGCGCAGGGCGAATTGCTGGGCTGCTGGTTCACCGACATCGGCCAGCTCAACCAGTTGGTTGTGCTGCGCGGCTTTGCCACACTCGAGGCTTTGCAGGCCGAACGCGAGCGCACCCAGCAAAGCACCAGACCAGAAACAGGCGACGGCCCTTGGGGTCCGTTTGGCTGCGGCGACATCTTCCAGAGCCTGGAGCAACACAGCTACAAAGGCTTCCCCTGGATGAAGCCGGTGCGCCCCAGCGCTGAAAGCGGCATCACCGGCCCGGTGTACGAAATCCGCACCTACGGCATCAAAACGGGTGGCGTGCAGCCCACCATCGACCTGTGGGAACAGTACGTGCCCGCCCGCGACAAGCTCTCGCCTTGTGTGGTGGCCATGGTCGCACTCGACGGCCCGCTGCGTTTCACCAACATCTGGGCCTACGACAGCCTGAACGCCCGCAGCCAAATCCGTGGCGAAGCCGTGGCCCAAGGCATCTGGCCCCCCAAAGGCGGCCCGGCCCACCTGACCACCCACATGGTCTCGACCATCGCCATGCCCACCGCGGTGTCGCCCCTCAAATAAACCGATGACCTCGTACATCTCTTGTAGGTCGGCGGCTTCAGCCCCGACAGGACTTCAGGTCGGCAAAACATGTCGGAACTGAAGCTCCGACCTACTAAAAACAGACGCCATGAGCCAACGCACCTACTCCCTCGCCTACTTGAGTTCACACCGTTGCACCCCCGTCGAGGCCATCCGGGTCGCCGCACAAACAGGCTACAGCTTCGTTGGCCTGCGGCTGTGGCCCAACGCCGCGGGCGCGCCCCAGCAACACCTGCTGGGCCTGCCCGAGGTGCTGCGCGAAACCGTGGCTGCACAGCGCGACACGGGCGTGGGCGTGCTGGATCTGGAAATCATCCGCATCGATGAACAATTCAACCCGCACACCTGGGACGCGCTGTATGACGCAGGCGCAGCGCTCAAAGCGAAAGCCATTCTGGTCGCGGGTGACGACGCCAACGAAGCCCGGTTGACCGAGCACTACGCCCGCCTGTGCGAGGTGATGAAGCCCTTTGGCATGACGGCCGATCTGGAGTTCATGCCCTGGACAGCGGTGAAAGACGCCAATGCCGCACTGCGCATCGTGCAGGGCGCTGGCAGCCCCGCCAACGCAGGCATCCTGGTGGACGCGCTGCACTTTGGCCGCTCGACCACCTCGCTCGATGACATCCGCGCCATACCGCGTGAGCTGCTGCACTACGCGCAGATTTGCGATGCCCAGGCCGGTCTCAACTTCAGCACCGAGCAAATGGTCCACACCGCCCGTTGCGAACGCCTTTTGCCCGGCGACGGCACCATCGATGTGCAAGGCCTGTTTGACGCCTTGCCTGCTGACCTGCCCGTGAGCGTGGAGGTGGTGAACTTTGGCCGCGAAGCGAACACTTCCGTCCAAGACTGGGCCGCCGAATGTCTGGCCAGAAGCCGCCCGTTTGTGGAAGCCTGAGGCCATGTTTCATCGTTTTGAACAACTCTCCCGCTTGCCCTTTTTCTTTGGAGCACGCTGGTTCAGCAGCGCTTGAAGTGTGATCACCGCAGGTCGGTGGCTTCAGGCACGACATGCATGACTGGCGCACAGTTCTTGTAGGTCGGCGGCTTCAGCCCCGACAAACCTCGACGGCGCACAGTGTCGGAGCTGAAGCTCCGACCTACAAAACTCAGCTGGACTGCCGCATCGCCAGCGCCTCGCAGTGACGGTGTTTTGTCATGGCGAGCGCAGCGCGGCAATCCATCTCCGACAACATCAACGAATCGAGAACACCATGGACTTTTCCCTCAACGACGAACAAAAAATGATGATCGAAACGGTGCGCCGTTTCATCGCCGAAGAACTGCACCCCCTCGAAGACGACATCGAGAACCAGGGCTTCCTCGACAACGCCAAAGCGCAAGCGATCCATGACAAAGCCAAGGCTCTCGGCCTGTACGGCATGAACATGCCCGAAGCCTTGGGCGGCGGCGGCCTGTCCAACCTCGACCGCATCCTGTGCGAAGAGCAGTTCGGCCACACCACCGACATCCTGATCCGCCGCGCCTTTGGCAACGTGTACGAACCCCTGCTGCATTGCAAAGGCGAGCAGATCGAACGCTGGCTCAAGCCTGCCGTGGCGGGCACACGCACCTGCGCCATCACCATCACCGAACCTGGCGCGGGCTCGGACGCAGCAGGCATCAAGACCCACGCCAAAAAGAACGACAAGGGCTGGGTGCTGAGCGGCAGCAAACACTTCATCAGCGACGGCGAGTGGAGCGATTTCTTTCTGGTCTCGGCCAAGACCGGTGAAAAAGAAATCAGCATGTTCATGGTCGACAAGGGACTGGCCGGTTTCACCGTGGGCAAGGACCAGAAGATGATGGGCCTGCGCGGCACGCCACACTTGGAATTGTTTTTTGACAATGTGCAGCTCGAAGACGCGGCCCTGCTGGGCGAAGCCGGTCAGGGCTTCAAGCTGGCCATGGGCGCGCTCAATGTGGTGCGTCTGGCGCAAGTGGGTGCCCGTGCTGTGGGCAAATCCACCCATGTGTGCGAGCTGCTGGTGAACTGGGCCAATGAGCGCAAGCAATTCAACACCAAAATCGGTGACTTCCAGATGGTGCAACAGATGATCGCGGACAGCGTGATCGAGATCAACGCGTCCCGCTGGATGGTCTACTACGCCGCCTGGATGCTGGACCAAGGCATGGATGCCCGCGAGCAGATCGCGATGGTCAAGGTGCACGCGGCCGAAACGCTGGGCCGGGTGGTGGACCGCGCTGTGCAGGTGTTTGGTGGCATGGGCTTTTGCAAGGAATTGCCGATCGAGCGTTATTACCGCGATGCCCGCATTTACCGCATCTATGACGGCACGAGCGAGATCCACCGTGGCGTGATTGCCAAGAGTGCGATGAAAAAGGGTGCTGTGCTGTTTGATGTGAACCGCTGATCTTTCCAGTGGATCGACTTTGGTGCCACAACAGGGGCCGGATAAAGGGGATGGGCGGCCTCCTCATACCGGGGTACCGAAAATCGTCGGCCGCCCATCCCCTTTATCCGGCTGTGGATACATCCGTTGGTCGGAGCTTCAGCTCCGACATGGAACATGGGACGAACCAAAACGTCGGAGCTGAAGCGCCGACCTGCAAATACAAAATCTCTGCGAAAACCACCACCCCATCGGGGCTGGCGTGGGGGCCGTGGCCGATTTTCGGTACCCCGGTATGAGGTCACGGCCCCCACGCCAGCCCCGATGCAGCACACCACAAACACACCAACCGACAAAGCAAAACGGGACAACAATATGCAAACCAAATTCATGACCGCCAAAGAGGCGGCACAACTGATCCAAGACGGCGACACCGTGGGCCTGATGGGCGGCGGTGGTGGCCTGATGGAAGCCACCCACCTGTTTGAAGCGGTGCAAGAACGCTTCCTCACCAGCCAGCACCCGAAAAACCTCACCGTCATGCACGCCCTGGGCATTGGCGACAAAAAAACCAAAGGCATGAATTGCTTCGCGCACGAAGGCCTGGTCCAACGCGTGATTGGCGGTCACTGGGTCTGGTCACCGGCCATGCAACAACTGGCCCTGGCCAACAAGATCGAGGCCTACATCCTGCCCGGCGGTGTGAGCAGCCAGCTCATGCGCGAAATCGGCGCAGGTCGCCCCGGACTCATCAGCCACGTGGGCCTGGGCACCGTGTGCGACCCGCGCCACGGCGGTGGCAGGATGAACGATGCGGCCCGAGACGACCTGGCGGAAGTCATCCACATCGACGGGCGCGAATACCTGCGCTACAAACCCTTCCCCATCCATGTGGCCATCGTGCGGGCCAGCGCGGCCGATGAAGACGGCAACATCAGCTTTGAGCACGAAGCGGCCAACCTCGACGCCCAATCACTGGCGCTGGCGGCGCGCAACAGCGGCGGCGTGGTGATCGTGCAGGTCAAAGAGCGCCTGCCCAAAGGCGCGCTCAAGGCCCGTGAGGTGCGCATTCCCTCAGCTTGGGTGGACGCCATCGTGATCGATCCCGAGCAGTCCACCAGCTACGCCATCCCGTTCGACCCAGCCTTCAGCGGCGAGCTGACCGGTGCCGAGCGCGCCGCCAGCGAAACCGAAGACCACGCCCGCGAACTCGCAGCCTCAAAGGAGGCCTTCAGCGAGCGGCAGGCCGTGGCGCGCCGGGCGTATCAGGAACTGTTCAACACCGACAAGGCCCGTCCGGTCATCAACTACGGCGTGGGCGTGCCCGATGCCGTGGCCAAACTGATCGCGGCGCGCAACGAGCAGCACCGCATTTACCAGACCATCGAGCACGGCACCTACGGCGGCACGCTGATGGACGGCGTGCTGTTTGGCTATGCGCGCAACGCGACTGCCATGCTGGACGCCGCCACGCAGTTCGACTTCTACGGCGGCGGTGGTCTGGACATTGCCTTTTTGGGCTTTGGCGAGTTCGACGAAGAAGGCTCGGTCAACGTCTCGCGCCTGGGCGGCGTCACAGTCGGCCCTGGCGGCTTCATCGACATCGCGCAAAACGCCAAAAAAGTGGTGTTCTGCGGCACGCTGGCCGCCAAAGGCGTGAAGCTGCACACCGGCGATGGCCAGATGCGCGTGACCGCCCAGGGCACTGTCAAAAAGCTGGTCAAAAAAGTCGACCAGATCACCTTTTCAGGCCCGCAAGGTCTGGTGAGAAAACAAGAAGTTCTGTATCTGACCGAGCGCGCCAGCTTTCGCCTCACGCCCCGGGGCATCGAGCTGTTCGAGATCGCCCCGGGCATCGACCTGCAACGCGATGTGCTCGACCAGATGGACTTTGCGCCGCGGGTGGCTCAAGACCTGAAGGTGATGGACAGCGCGCACTTCACCGCCTGAGCACGTTACAAGACCACCCGCAACGGGGCACCACTGCCCCGTGGGCTTGCAGACCAGCCAGCGGACGAGACCGCCGGCAGCACGATCAAGCTGGGCGCAAACCTGCCACAGCAGCCATGCTGTGTGTCTGGAACTGCCACGCCGAGGCTGTGGTCAGGTCCGATGGCATGCTGCCCCGCTGCTCAGCCCCGAGATCAATCAGCACCATGCGGTTTTCCTCGCCGGACTCGTCCGAAGTGGCATCGATTCGCAACGTCATGGCGGCGCGGTGGGCTGTGGCGGGCAAGGTGACCACGCAAAACCGGCGACATTGACCGCTCAGCACTTCGTGGTGGAAAACCATGAACAGCGCGCGAGAGGGCTCATCCAGCAGATCGACGAAGGAGGTGTTGTGACACTGTGAACGCTGGATGTCGAGCAAGATGGCAGCCGCCAGATTGGTTTGGGTCACACGCGCTTGTGTGTTCAGGGTCACAAAACCCACAGGCGCAAAGTCGTAGACATCCACGTATTTCTGCAAATCCAGATGCGTTGACTGCGGCAGCTCATGGTCAGCAGCCATCCCGTACGGCGTACCCTGCGACACGGGACGTTGTGACAACCGGGACATGCGCTGCACATGCTGCACCGACTCGGACTGGATGCGTTCGTAACATTCGCAGACTGAATGCATCAGTCTTTCGCGGTCGCAGATGGTGATTTTCCCGCGGCTGTTGCGAATCACGCCGGCGTTTTGCAGTCGACCTGCCGCCTGTGTCACCGACTCGCGCCGAACGCCCAACATGTGTGCAATGGTCTCGTGCGTCACGCTCAGCTCATCGCCGCCCAAGCCATCCGCATTCCAAAGCATCCACTGGCTCAGCCGTTCGCTGACCGAGTGGTGCCGGCTGCACACGATGCTTTGCGCCATCTGCGCCATCAGCGACTGCACATAACTCAAGCTCAACTGCTGCAGCTGTTCACAGTCTCGCAGACAACGCATGAAACGTTCAGCGGGCATGCGGTACGCTTGGCCCGCGCTCTGGATCTGCACGCTGTGTTCCATGGATGTGGCACCCAATGCCAAGGGCACGCCGATCAAACCATTGCGCCCTGTCAAGGCCAATTCAGCCGTTTCGCCCTCTGCCGTGCTGGAAAACAGCGACGCCGTGCAGGAAGTTGGAAAGTAAACATGTTGCAACGCATGGCCTCGTTCATAGATGAGCTGACCGGCCTTCAGGTTCACCAACTCCAGGCCTTCGGCCATGGCGGCATAGTGCGGCTCGGACAACGCGGCCAGTATCTGATTGCGGCGCGGATCGCCAGACCACACTTTGCGCACCGGCAAGGATTGCGCATAAGCATGCGTCACATCATCGGCCGGATCGTCCAACAGCGCTTTGAACGCCTGACCGCCGTGCAGTCGGGCTGGCACGTGAGAGCTGGTTTGCAACTGGGTCCACATGTTGATCTCCATTTGAAAATGCCGCCGCAACCGCTGCAGCAAGGCCATGGACACATGCTCAGGCAATCCAGAAAGCACGTCGATTGATCCGATGGTTTGTTTGCATCAACCATTGGGTCTATACCCGGCCAGGGCTATTTCCAGCAAACACAGAACATGGTGGAGGGTTTACACCGCTCGGCCTATGGCCATCCACCTCGGGGGCCATACCGCCTGCGTACAACTTGGACTGCCTGAAAACACACCCAATGCTCAATAGCCATGTGCGCTGCCAATTTACAAGATGTCAGCGCGGTGAACTTCATGTTGGCCGCTCCGTGATCGGGACTCGGATCAATCAGTCGAGACTCACATCGACGCCCCTTTGGAGAATACGATGAGCAAAAAAACCAGCACATGGAACAAAGCATTTTCAAATGCGTCCACCGAAGACACCTCTGCCCCAACGGACTTGCTTTACGGCCAGGTCACCGCACTGAATGCGACCGAGGGCATGGGTCTGAGCACATCAAGTGCTCTGACATCCAGCACACCAGCCACACCCACCCGTGATTCAGGCACGGCAACGGCACAGCAGCCCATCTTGAGCGCAGGCATCGCGCCTGCGGCCATCACCTACCCCAGCACCAGCATCAGCAAGGTCTACCAGCATTGGGCCGACGGCGATGCGGCCAGAGCCACTGCGCCGGAATGGAACAACAACATCCTGTCGGACGGCAAGTCCGATTACTTTGAAGGCGAGGTGGTGCCGCACGTCTACTTCTACAAGGCCAGTAACAACGCTCCGCTGGTCACAGGTCAGACCTATTCCTTCAACATCACCTACAACCACTACCAGGCCAACACCAATGCCGGTGGCTTTGTGTACATGACATCGCCCGACGCCAGCCGCAACACCAGCAGCTTTGCCGGTGGTGATGCACAAGCGGACAGCGGTTTCTCCAATGGCGGCGGCATGCATGGCAGCTTTCACACCGTCAACGCCGACATCACCGCCGTCAGCGGCGTGAGCTACCTTGGCAGCGCAGGCAGTTCGCTGGACGGCAAAGTCACCGTCACCTTTGTTTACACCGGCCCCACCACCACGTCGGGTGGTGCTGAAATCCAGTATGGTTTGCTGATTGCCGCACCGGGCAATGTGGCTGACCAAGGCAAGGGCATGACCGACGGTGCCAACGCCTGGACTGGCGGCTCGCTGCAAACCACCGTGGACATCAACGGCAGCGGTGCCACCTCCATCCAGCTGGCCCCCTCGGCCATCATCGTGGGTGAAATCAGCGGCATGAAGTTCAGCGACCTGGATGGCAACGGCACACGCGATGCCGATGGCGTAGACAACCTGCTGGGTACCGCCGACGACGAAGTGGGCCTGGCCAACTGGAAAATTTTTGTCGACAAGGACAACGATGGTGCGTGGGATGAAGGCGAACAATTCGCCTTGACCGGTGCTGACGGCAAATACGCGCTCTCGGTGGTCCCCGATTCGGACCGCACCGATGCGGACAACGATGCCTACATCGTGCGCGAAGTGCAGGTCAGCGGCTGGGTTCAGACCACCGCCAACCCGGCCCCCATCCTGATCACCGCACTGGACCCCACCGAGCTGAATGTGAACTTTGGCAACATGCTGCAAATGCCCAGCCTGAACATCATCAAGGAGGCCACCGTGGAGGGCAA
Organism: Limnohabitans sp. 2KL-1; assembly: GCF_003063435.1. Lineage (GTDB taxonomy): Bacteria > Pseudomonadota > Gammaproteobacteria > Burkholderiales > Burkholderiaceae_C > Limnohabitans_A. Next base: position 418,437 of record NZ_NESL01000002.1, read on the forward strand.
CTTTGCCGATGCCGCAGGCGATGTCATCAGCTACAGCATTTCAGTGCAAAACACGGGCAACCAGACCTTGACCGGCGTGACGGTGAGCGACCCCTTCATCAGCGACCTGACACGCCTCGAAGATGCGGCCACAGCAGACAACGAGCTGGACGTGGGCGAAACCTGGCATTACACCGCCACCCACAGCGTCACGCAGGCCGAGCTCGATGCCGGCAGCGACATCGTCAACACGGCCACGGCTGACTCGGATCAGACTGGTCCGGACACCGACGACGCCGCCATCCCCGTGTACGCCAACCCGCTGCTGAACATCACCAAAGAGGCCCTGGTGCCTGGCGGCACGGCCGACGCCGCTGGCGAGGTGATCAGCTACACCATCGCCGTGCAAAACTTGGGCAACCTGACCCTGACCAACGTGACGGTGACAGACCCCTTCATCAGCGACCTGACACGCATTGAGGACGCGACCACGGCAAACAACGCGCTCGATGTGGGCGAAACCTGGCATTACACCGCCAGTCACGTGGTGCTGCAAAGTGAAATCGATGCGGGCGGCAACATCAACAACACCGCGACCGCCGACTCACTGCAAACGGGACCCGACAGCGCCGATGCCTTCGTACCGGTGGAGCAGCGCCCCGCGCTGAACATCACCAAAGATGCCAGCATTGACGGGGGCACTGCCGACCAGGCGGGTGAGATCATCAGCTACAGCATCGCCGTGCAAAACCTGGGCAACCAGACCTTGACGAACGTGACGGTGACGGACCCCTTCATCAGTGACCTTGCCCTCATCAACGACGCCGCCTCTGCCGACAACGAACTCGATGTGGGCGAGACCTGGCACTACACCGCCAGCCACGCTGTAACCCAGTTCGAGATCGACACCGGCACCCATATCGTCAACACGGCGACCGCCGACTCCGACCAGACCGGCGAGGACACCGACGATGCCGCTGTGCCCGTCGTGCAAACCCCCGCCCTGGCCATCGACAAGGCCATCACAGGGATTTCGGGTGGCAATGGCAATGGCAGTCTCGATGCCGTGAACGACGTCATCGGCTACACGGTCACGGTGATCAACACCGGCAACCAGACGCTCAACCAGGTCACCGTGGACGACCCGATGACCGGACTGACCATCTCCGGTGTGACCTTGGCCCCGGGTGCCAGCCAAACCTACCAGACCAGTTACACCCTCACCCAGAACGACCTGGACACCTACGGTGGCGGCGACGGGTTCATTGAAAACACCGCCACCGCCGACAGCCTGGAGACAGGGCCTGTCAGCGACACCGAGGAAATCGAGATCTTCGTGCGCTCGGCCCTGTCCATCGACAAGCGCCTGGTCAACATCACGGGCGGCAACGGCAACACGGTGGCCGACGCTGTGGGCGACACCCTCAACTACACCGTGACCGTCACCAATTTGGGCGTGCTGACCCTGACCAACGTCAGCGTGGTGGACCCCAACAGCGGTCTGAACATCACAGGCGTGACCCTGGCCCCTGGCGAAAGTCAGGTGTACATCACCGACTATGTGCTGACGCAAGCCGACTTGGACAACAATGGCCAAGGCGACGGCTACATCGACAACATCGCCACGGCAGACGCAGACCAAACGGTGCCGGTCAGTGACAACGAGTCCACCGCCTTGCTGCGCACTGTGGGCCTGGGCATTGAGAAGTCGGTCACCAGCGTCGGAGGGGGCAACAACAACCTGTTTGTCGATGCGCCAGGCGATGTCATCCAGTACGCGATCCGCGTCTACAACGCCGGCACGGTGACCCTGACGGGTGTCACGGTCACCGACGAATTGACGGGTCTGGCAGAGAACGTGCCCGATCTGGCACCCGGTGCCAGCACCACCTACACCACCAGCTACACCTTGTTGCAGGCCGATCTGGACAACAACGGCGGGGGCGATGGCCGCTTGGACAACACCTCGGTGGGCGACTCGGACCAGACCACAACGGTCAGCGACACCGAGTCGGTTCAATTGCTGGCGGTGCCTATCCTGTTTGTGGACAAGTCGTTCGTGAATGTGACCGGTGGCAATGGCAACGGCATCGTCGATGCTGTGGGCGATCAACTGAACTACCAAATTGTGCTGGCCAACGCCGGCAACGTGACGCTGACGGATGTCTCACTGGTTGAAAGCCTGACCTCACTGTCATACACCGGCATGACACTGGCCCCAAAGGATGTCGCGGTCTACAACGTGAGCTACACGCTGACCCAAGCCGATCTGGACAACAACGGCGGCGGTGACGGCTACATCGACAACATCGCCACCGCTGACAGCGCACAGACCATCGCCATCAGCGACACCGAATCAGTGCCGCTGCTGCAGCGAATTGGCATGGCCTTTGACAAGGAGTTTCAAGGGGTCACCGGCGGCAACGGCAACAACCTGGCCGACTTCGCGGGCGATGTTCTGAACTACAGCTTCGACGTGACCAACTTGGGCAGCGTGACCTTGACCAACGTCACGGTGGTGGATGACCTGACCGGTTTGAGCGAAACCCTGGCCTCGCTGGCACCGGGGGCCACACAAACCTACACCTCCACCTATACCCTGCAGCAGACCGATCTGGACAGCGACGGCGGCGGCAACCGCCAGGTGGAGAACTACGCCAGCGCCGACACCGACCAGACCGGTACCTTGGTGGACTTTGAAAGTGTGGCCATCATCTACGACGCGCAGATCGATCTGACCAAATACGTCTCGGTCGATGGTGGTGGCACTTGGGACGATGCCAACACCCTGACGGGGCCGACGCTGTCTTCTTCTGCGAGCATCAACCCGATGTTCAAGTACACCGCCCTGAACAACGGCACGGTGACGCTCCATGGTGTCACGCTGACCGATGCAGCCTACGACCTGAACGGCGGCGATGCGGGCACAACTTGGGACTGGGGCACCCTCGCGCCCGGGGCTCTGGCCGAGTTCGTTTTTGAGGCGCCGTTCACGCCGGGACAAAACTCCGGCGACGCCACCGTGACCGCCACCGCGCTGTCGGTGGTGGTGGACATCGACAACGCCTACTACCTGGGGGTCTGAGCCCCTGCGCCATGCCGCAATAGCCAGCGCATGAGCAACCGGTTTGCGCGGTGTACAAAGCGGGTCTGTCTGAAAAGACAGGCCCCTTTTTTTTGAAATCATCACAGCAGCACACAGCCACACCGAATTCGATACCTATCGCCGGGATAGCCCCTGTGATCTGCCTAAAACAAACCTTCTGTGGGATGGCTTCAGAACATGGATGAACACACCATGAGCAGGCTGCAGAAAAAATGTCTACAGCCCCCTCCAAAGGGGTCGTCCATCAACACACGTCAGCCATCGCAATGGTTGGCATTTTGGAGTTCACCATGGCTAAAAAATCCACCTCCGGGAAAAACCCGTTCTCCCGCGACACCCTCAATGATGATGAAGGTTCCGAATCGCTTGTCGGTCAAGTCAATGCTTTGGCCGTTCAGGACCATGCCGTCAGCTTGTCACCCATGGCGACCAGCAAACCAGTTGCCTCAGCTCTGCAGAGCCCGAGCACCTCGGCAGGCACCAGCGCTGCTGTGCTGGCGGATGCGCCTACCGTCCAGGCAGCGGCATCGTCCAGCGTGAACAAGGTCTACCAACACTGGGCCGATGGCGATGCCGCGCAAGGGACATCGGCCGACTGGAACAACAACATCCTGTCGGACAGCAAATCAGACTACTTCGAAGGCGAAGTCGTGCCCCACGTCTTCTACTACAAGGCCAGCAACAGCCAGCCCCTGGTCAATGGCCAGAGCTACTCGTTCAATGTGACCTACAACTACTACCAGGCGGGCACCAACGCCGGTGGTTTCCTGTTCATGACCACGCCCGACGTGGACCGAGACCCGACGAACTTTGCAGGCACGGCCCCCACAGATGACGGCAGTTTCACCAACGGTGGCGGCATGCTGGGCAGCTTCCAGACTGTCAACGCCAACATCACCGGCGTGAGCGATGTCAGCTACACCACCCGTGGCGGCGGCACCATGGATGGCCACGTCACCATCACCTTCACCTACACCGGAGCCACCACATCCAGTGGCGGTGCCGAAATCCAGTACGGCATGATGATCGCCGCCCCAGGGGATGTACCCGACCAGGGTCTTGGCGCAACACTGGGTGCCACAGCCTGGACCGGCGGCTCGCTGCAGACCACGGTGGACATCGGTGGCAAAGGTGCCACCTCGATTCAACTCATGCCCTCGGCCATCATTGATGGCGAAATCAGCGGCATGAAGTTCAACGACATGGACGGCAACGGCCTGCGCGATGCCGACGGTGCCGACAACACCCTGGGCACTGCGGACGACGAGGTCGGCATGGCGGGCTGGACCATCTTCCTGGACCAGGATGCCGATGGCGTGCTGGATGCAGGAGAGCGCTCTGCCGTCACCGATGCCGAGGGTCGCTACAGCTTCTCGGTCACGCCCGATGCTGACCCCATGGACCCCGACAACGACGCCTATGTGGTGCGTGAAGTCCAGCAAACCGGCTGGATTCAAACCAGCGTGAATCCTGAAGGCATTGTGATCACGGCCATGCACCCCAAGGTCATGGATGTGAATTTCGGCAACCAGCAACTGATGCCCTCGCTCAACATCGTCAAAGATGCAGCAGTCCCCGGTGACACGGCCAACGTGGTGGGTGAAGTTATCACCTACACCATCACGGTGCAAAACACCGGCAACCAGATGCTCACCGGCGTCACGGTCAGCGATCCGATGATCAGCGATTTGATGCTGGTGGCCGATGCGGCTTCGGCCGATGGCGAACTGGACGTGGGCGAAACCTGGACCTGGACTGGCACCCATGTGGTGACCCAGGCCGACATCGACGCTGGCGGCTACATTGTTAACGTTGCCACAGCCGACTCGGACCAGACTGGCCCTGACACCGACGATGCCTCTGTGATGGTGGAGCAAGCCGCTGCGCTGAACATCGTCAAGGACGCATCTGTGGCCGGAGGCACTGCCAACGCCGCTGGCGAAGTCATCGACTACACCATCGCTGTGAGCAACACGGGCAACCAAACCTTAACAGGCGTCACCGTAGCCGACCCGTTCATCAGCAACCTCGTGCTGGTGACCGATGCTGCCTCGGCCGATGGCGAACTGGACGTGGGCGAGACCTGGTCCTACACCGCCAGCCACGTCGTCACGCAAGCCGAGATTGACGCAGGCACACCCATCGTCAACGTCGCCACCGCCGACTCCAACCAGACCGGTCCTGACACCGATGACGCTTCTGTGGCCGTGGAGCAAGCCGCTGCGCTGAACATCGTCAAGGACGCTGCTGTTGCAGGTGGCACCGCCAACGCCGCTGGTGAAGTCATCGACTACACCATCGCTGTGAGCAACACGGGCAACCAGACGCTCACCGGTGTAACCGTCGCTGACCCGTTCATCAGCAACCTGACCTTGGTGGCCGATGCTGCTTCGGCCGATGGCGAACTGGACGTGGGCGAGACCTGGTCCTACACCGCCAGCCACGTCGTCACGCAAGACGAGATCGACGCAGGCACACCCATCGTCAACGTCGCGACCGCTGATTCCAACCAGACCGGCCCTGACACCGATGACGCATCCGTGACCGTGGAACAGACTCCAGGTCTGAACATCGTCAAGGACGCATCCGTGGCCGGAGGCACTGCCAATGCCGCTGGCGAAGTCATCGACTACACCATCGCTGTGAGCAACACGGGCAACCAAACCTTGACTGGCGTCACCGTAGCCGACCCATTCATCAGCAACCTGACCTTGGTGGCCGACGCGGCTTCGGCCGATGGCGAGCTGGATGTAGGCGAGACCTGGTCCTACACAGCCAGCCATGTCGTCACACAAGCCGAGATCGACGCGGGCACTGCCATTGTCAACGTCGCCACAGCCGACTCCAATCAGACCGGTCCTGACACCGACGACGCTTCCGTGACCGTGGAACAGGCTCCCGGTCTGAACATCGTCAAGGACGCTGCTGTCGCTGGTGGCACCGCCAACGCCGCTGGTGAAGTCATCGACTACACCATCGCTGTGAGCAACACGGGCAACCAGACCCTGACTGGTGTCACGGTGGCCGATCCGTTCATCAGCAACCTCGTACTGGTGGCCGATGCGGCTTCTGCCGATGGCGAACTGGATGTAGGCGAGACCTGGTCCTACACCGCCAGCCACGTCGTCACGCAAGCCGAGATCGACGCGGGCACACCCATCGTCAACGTGGCAACCGCTGATTCCAATCAGACCGGCCCTGACACCGACGACGCTTCCGTGACCGTGGAACAGGCTCCCGGTCTGAACATCGTCAAGGACGCTGCTATTGCTGGTGGCACCGCCAACGCCGCTGGTGAAGTGATTGACTACACCATCGCTGTGAGCAACACGGGCAACCAGACGCTCACCGGTGTAACCGTCGCCGACCCCTTCATCAGCAACCTCGTGCTGGTGACCGATGCGGCTTCTGCCGATGGCGAACTGGATGTGGGCGAAACCTGGTCCTACACCGCCAGCCATGTCGTCACACAAGCCGAGATCGACGCGGGCACACCCATCGTCAACGTCGCGACCGCTTATTCCAATCAGACCGGCCCCGACACCGACGATGCATCCGTGACCGTGGAACAGACTCCGGGTCTGAACATCGTCAAGGACGCTGCTGTTGCTGGTGGCACTGCCAATGCCGCAGGCGAAGTCATCGACTACACCATCGCTGTGAGCAACACGGGCAATCAAACCTTGACAGGCGTCACCGTAGCCGACCCATTCATCAGCAACCTGACCTTGGTGGCCGACGCGGCTTCGGCCGATGGCGAGCTGGATGTAGGCGAGACCTGGTCCTACACAGCCAGCCATGTCGTCACGCAAGACGAGATCGACGCGGGCACACCCATCGTCAACGTCGCGACCGCTGATTCCAATCAGACCGGCCCTGACACCGATGACGCATCGGTGGCCGTGGAACAGGCCCCTGCCATCGCATTGGACAAAGCCATTGCCAGCATCACCGGCGGCAATGGCAACACCGCCGCCGATGCAGCGGGTGATGCGGTCAACTACACCATCACGGTGTCCAACCCGGGCAACATGACCTTGACCGATGTGACCGTCTCAGACGTTCTGACCGGCCTGAATGTGGTGGGCGTCACCCTGTCACCCGGACAAAGCCAGACCTTTAACACCAGCTACATCCTCACGCAACAAGACCTGGACAGCAACGGTGGAGGCGATGGCTATGTGGAGAACACCGTCACTGCCGACAGCGCGCAAACCGCTGCCGTGAGCGATATGGAGCCCATCCAGGTGCTGCCACGCCCTTCGCTGTCGCTGAACAAGTCTTTGGTGAGCATCACAGGCGGCAACGGCAACGCCGTTGCGGACGCTGCAGGCGATGTACTGCAGTACACGGCCACTGTGACCAACGAAGGCAGCATCACCTTGACAGGCGTGTCGGTGGTGGACCTCTCCACCGGTCTGAATGTGAATGGCGTGACACTGGCCCCCGGTCAAAGCGCGGTGTACAGCTCGTCTTACACCCTGACCCAGGCCGATGTGGACAGCAATGGCGATGGCGACGGCTACCACGACAACACGGCCACGGCGGATTCCGACCAGACGGCTGAGCTGTCGGATACCGAGTCCACCCCTTTGCTGCGCACCATTGGCCTGGGCGTGGAAAAGAACGTCTCGGGCATCACCGGGGGCAACAACAACGGCTTTGCCGACCAAGCCGGTGAGTTGCTGAACTACACCATCAACGTCTACAACGCAGGCACCGTCACCTTGACCAACGTTACCGTGCTGGATGACCTGACCGGTCTGAGTCAAACCATTGCTTCTTTGGCACCTGGCGCCAACCAGTTGTACCAGACCAGCTACACACTGACCCAGGCCGATCTGGACACCAATGGCGGCGGCAACGGCTACATTGAGAACGCGACGGTGGTGGACTCGGACCAGACGCTCCCGGGCTTCGACAACGAAACCGTGCAACTGATCCGGTCTCCGGTGCTTTACCTTGACAAGACGTTCTTGAACGTCACAGGCGGCAACGGCAACAACCTGATCGATGCCGTGGGCGATGTGCTGAACTACCGGATCGTGGTGGCCAACCCCAGCAACGTGACCTTGACCGAGGTGTCGATTGCGGAACCCTTGACCGGCCTGGCCGTCAACAACCTGACCCTGGCACCCGGACAAACCCAGACCTACCTGACCAGCTACACGCTGACCCAGTCCGATCTGGACAACAACGGCGGTGGCGATGGCTACATTGACAACGTGGCGGTGGCGGACTCGGCTGAAACCACGTCTGTGAGTGACATCGAATCGGTCCCTGTGCTGCGCACCATTGGCATGGACTTCAACAAAGGCATCCTGAGCATCGACGGTGGCAATGGCAACGCCTTGGCCGATGCGGCAGGTGACGTGGTGAACTATGTCTTCACGGTGAACAACCCGGGCACCGTGACACTGACCAATCTGACGGTGGTGGACGATCTCACCGGCATGAGCGAGTCGCTGGCTTCGCTGGCCCCCGGCGCGACAGTCACTTACACCTCCAGCTACGTGCTGACCCAGGCTGACCTGGACAGCAACGCCGGAGGCGACGGTGTGCTGATCAACACCGCCACCGCCGACACCAGCGAAACACCGGTGTTCACGGACTCGGAAGGCGTCACGGTGGTCTACCAGCCCATCATTGACTTGACCAAGTACGTGTCGGTGGACAACGGCGTGACCTGGGACGATGCGAACGGCCCCACAGGCCCGTTGCTGTCGTCGGCCTCGGGGATTGATCCGCAGTTCCGTTACACCGTGACCAACAGCGGCAACATCACACTGGCCGACGTCTCACTCACCGATGCCGTGTATGACCTGAACGGCGCTGCGGCTGGCACCGCTTACTCGTTCGGCAGTCTGGCTGTGGGTGCCTCTGCAGAGTTCATCTTCACGGGTGCTGCATGGGCTGAAGGTCAACAGTCTGGCGATGCGGCGGTGTCGGTGGCATCGATGCCCACGGTGCTGGACATCGACAACGCCTACTACCTGGGTGTCTGATGTGACTGACTGACTGAGTGACTGAAGCACGATGCCCCTTGACACCTTGTTGAGGGCCTGAAACGAAACGGGTAAGCCTTGCGGCTTACCCATTTTTTCATGTGCTACCGATTTGTCAGTAGCCCCGCCTATCGGTTTCAAAGGATGGCAGACACGGCCATCTCTTCCTAAGCTGTGTCACAGACCGCAGTGGGTACAGGGCCATCGGTGTCGCGTCATTTGATTTACAAAATCTCAGGAGGTTTATGCCCCTTTCAACAACACGCACATGGTGCCTGGCTGCGGCCCTGCTGCCGACTTGGTGCTGTGCACAAAGTCTGCAAGAAACCGTTTTGAAGGCGCTGGCCGACTACCCCAGCATCGCATCGGCCACATCCCGGACCGAAGCGGCCCAATCGGACATCACACGCGCCAAAGGCGCGCACTGGCCACAGCTGTCATGGTCAGGCACCTACAGCGATTACCGCAGCCATGACCTGCCCAACCGCTGGGTGCAGACACCGGTGCTGAGCCTGAACCTCTGGTCGGGCAGACGCATCCAATCCGATGTCGAACGCGCCGAAGCCCTGGCACAAGCCAGCCAGAAACAGGAACACATCACACGCGACGACGTGGCGCTGCTCAGCAGCGAAGCCTACCTGCAGTGGGCACACCACAAGAACATGGTGAGCCTGGCGCAGGAAAACCTGAACACCCACGACAAAATTCTGCGCGATTTTCAGACCATCACTCAGGTGGACCCAGGCCGGCGCATTGACCTGAACCAGGCCCAAGTGCGTCACGACAACGCCCGACTCGTCTTGCTCAAAAGTGAAACCGAGATGGCCGTGGCCGCCGAGCGCGTGTCACGCATGCTGATGGCCCCCGCCCCCGCCGAACCCAGTGGTCTGTCGTTTTTTCCACCCGTGCCCTATGCCACGCTGACACAGGCACAGGCTGCACTGGACGACCAACACCCCGTGATCGCGCGGATGCTGGCGCAGCGCGAAGCCGCACTGGCCGGTGTGCGCTACGCCCAAGCCCAACACGCGCCCACTGTCAACCTGACCCACGCCAAATCAACCACTGTGGGTTTGGCCGAAGGCAAATACGTCACGCAGCTGCAAGTGAACCTGCCACTGGTCGATGGCGGCACCACACGGGGTGCCGTAGGCACGGCCACCGCCAATCTGCAAGCGCTGGAATCCGACCTGAAAGAAACCCGCCTGATCCTGAACGAACAGCTCACAACCGCCTGGGCCAGTTGGCTGTCATCCACCCACCGTGCCGACATGGGACAACAACAAGCCCAAACCGCACAAGACATCGCCCGTGGCTACGGTCAACAGTTTCGTGTGGGACGCCGCGCCTTGCTGGACCTGCTGAACATCCAAAGCGATCTGTTCACCTACCAGAGCAACGCGGCCACGGCCTTGCACGAATCCCGCCTGTCGCAGGCCCGCATTCTGGCCAGTCTGGGCCAGCTGGCCAACGCCTACGCGCTGACCACAACGGCCAGCGCAGCACAGCCAGCAGACACCACCCCACAACCCGAGTGACCCCATGGACCAACTTGCTTTTTCCCCCTTGGATGCAACCCCACTGCGCAGCCCACCTACCATGGCCTCATCGCCTGCCAGCCCGCCCGAACGTGACCCCTTGCTGGTCTGCCTGGCCCTGACCGCCAAGCGGATTGACCGCGAGGTGCACCTGTCGGCCCTGCGCGCCGGTTTTGCGGTGGACGAAGAAGGCCGCATCCCCATGAATGCCTACCCCGACCTGGCCCGGTTGCACGGCATGATCGCGGTCTGGTCACGCACCGACCTGAAGCAGCTGCCCTCTTATGTGTTGCCCGTCATCGTGCCGTTGGTCGATGGCCGCGCTGCCGTGCTCTTGTCGGTGGCCGGACAAACCGCGCAGGTGCTGGTGGCCGAGACCGGCATGAACGAGATCGCCATCTCCATGGACGAGCTGCAACGCCTGAGCTACGGCGAAATTTTGGTGGTCAAGGCCGCCACACAAAACTCGGCCCAGCAACTGGTGCCCTTCCAAGGCGAGGCGCTGGCCTGGTTCTGGAACACGGTGTGGCGCTACAAGGGGTTTTACATCGAGTCGATGATGGCCGCCGTGGTGGCCAATGTGCTCACCCTGGCGGCGGTGTTCTTCGCCATGAACGTGTACGACCGCGTGGTGCCCACCCAGGCCTACACCTCGCTGTGGACCCTGGCGATTGGCACCACAGTGGCCATCTTGCTGGAGTTCGGCACGCGCTGGCTCAAGGCAAGGCTGGTCGATCTGGCCGGTCGCAAGGCCGACCTGAGCCTGAACGCCATGCTGCTGCGCGAGATCATGGCCATCCGGCTGGAGCACCGGCCACAGTCGATTGGCATCTTTGCCAGCTCGATGCGAGACTTCGAATCGCTGCGCGACTTCATGTCCTCTGCCTCGATGGTGCTGGTGGTGGACATGCCCTTCATCCTGATGTTCTTGGTGCTGATTGGCATCATCGGCGGCCCCATCGCCTGGATACCAGCAGCGGCCGTGCCGCTGCTGGTCATCGTGGGCCTGTGGGCGCAAAAGCCGCTGATGCGCGCCATGCGCGAGAACATGAAGGAAAGCGGCGACAAGCAAAGCGTATTGGTCGAGTCGCTGCTCAACCTGGAAATGCTCAAGGCCCACAACGCCGAAAGCTACCTGCAACGGCGCTGGGAAAACGCCAACCTGGCCACCACCGATTCGTACAAAAAAATCCGGTCGCTGACCAACCTGATGCTGGGCCTGACCGCCACCATCCAGCAGCTGGTGACGGTGGGCATGGTGGTGTATGGCGTGTACCTGATCGGTGACAACACCCTCACGCTGGGTGGCCTGATCGCCTCGGTCATTCTGGCCGGACGGGCCATCTCGCCCTTGGGCAGCGTGATGGCCCTGGCCGCACGCTACCAGCAGGCACGCAGCGCGCTGGACACGCTGGACGCCCTGATGAAACGCCCCCGCGACCGCGATGGCGAACGCCGCTATGTGGTGCCCGAAAAAATCGCAGGCAAGCTGCGCGCCGACGCCCTGGAATTCGCCTACCCCGGCGAGCACCAGATCCCGGTCATCCGCAAGTTGTCGCTGAACCTGGCCGCCGGTCAGCACCTGGCTTTGCTGGGACGCATTGGCAGCGGCAAAAGCACCTTGCTGCGCCTGCTGGCAGGTTTGTACACGCCACTGGGGGGGCGGGTCTCGATCGACGGCGTGGACCTGCAGCAAATCGAACCGGCCGAACTGCGCAGCCGCCTGGGCTATGTGGGACAAGAAGCACAGCTTTTTCTGGGCAGCCTGCGCGACAACCTGGTGCTGTCGGACAGCTGGATCAGCGATGCACGGGTCATCGAGGTGCTGCAAAAGCTCGACATGTACAACATGGTGGCCAGCCACCCGCGCGGTCTGGACATGCCGCTGACCGAAGCCGGTGGCGGCCTGTCGGGCGGTCAGCGCCAGTTGCTGGCCATTGCCCGCATGATGCTGCGCGACCCGGCGCTGGTGTTTCTGGACGAACCCACCTCGATGATGGACCAGACCACCGAAGCCAAAGTGATCGACGTGCTGGGCCAATGGCTGCAGGGCCGCACCCTGGTGCTGTCCACCCACCGCCTGCAACTGCTGGTGTGGGCCGAGCGCATCGCGCTGCTGGACCAGGGCCAGATCTTGCTGGAAGGCCCCAGAGAAGAAGTCCTGCGCAAACTGTCTGTGGGTGTGCCGCCGCAACCGGGCACCACCCAGGCTGCCACACCCGTCACCACACCCGTCCCCGCAACGGCAGCCACCACCCATGCCGCATCGCCCCACCCTGCCACAGCGACCGCCGCTGTTGGATGACCGGAGGAATCCAGATGTTCTTCTTCAAGAAAAAAAACCCATCCCATCACCTGCCCGAGGGCATCAGCATCGAAGACGATGAACGCCGCACCAGCCGAAACCTGGTTCGGGTGATGGCCATGGTGCTGGTGGCGGCCCTGTTGTGGGCGGCCACCTTCAGCCTGGACGAAATCACCCGGGGCACCGGCAAGGTCATCCCCTCCAGCCGCGAACAGGTGATCCAAAGCCTGGACTCCGGCGTGCTGGCCGAGTTGATGGTGCGCGAGGGCGATGTGGTGGTCAAGGACCAGATCCTGCTGCGCATCGACGACGCGCGCTCCGGGCCAGTGTTCCGCGAAGCGCGTGAAAAATGGATCGCCTTGTCGGCGCAGGCCGCACGCCTGCAAGCCGAAGCCTACGGCACGGCCCTGCAGTTTCCGGTGCATGTGAAAAACGCCCCCGGTGTGATGCAGCGTGAAACCCAGGCCTACCATGCACGCAAACGGGCGCTGGACGAACAGATGGCAGCGATGCAGCAATCCCTGAACCAGCTGAGTCAAGAACTGAGCCTGACCACGCCTTTGGTGGAGCAAGGTGTGATGTCCGAAGTCGAGTTGCTGCGCCTCAAGCGCCAATACGCCGACATGCAGTCGCACATGGCCGAGCGGCGCAACCGTTACCTCACCGACGCCAGCAACGAATGGGTGCGGGTGGAATCCGATCTGTCGCAAACCCGCGAAAACACCCTGGCCCGCGAGGACGCCTTCAAGAAAACCGTGATCCGCGCACCGATGGATGGCATCGTGAAAAACGTGCAACAGACCACGCTGGGGGCCGTCATTCAAAGCGGCCAGACCATTCTGGAAATCGTGCCCGTGAAAGACGACATGCTGGTGGAGGCCTACGTCAAACCCTCCGAGGTGGCTTTCCTGAAAGTGCACCAGCCCGCCGTCGTGAAACTGTCCGCCTACGATTTCAACAAATACGGCGGTCTGGACGCGGTGCTCGACCACATCAGCCCCGACACCCTGCGCGATGAAAACAAGCCACGCAAACCCGGCAACGCGCCGGTCGATCTGGAAGAAGGTTATTACCGAATCCTGGTGCGCATCATTGACCAGCGCCTGGACCGCCACGGCATGCACATGAACGCCACCCCAGGCATGACCGCCACCGTGGAAATCAAGACCGGGCAGAAAACCGTGCTCGAGTATTTGCTGCGGCCCTTGCAATCGATGACGCAAGCCTTGCGTGAACGCTGAACACAGGAGCCCGATCATGAGCGGCATTGTCGGACTGGTCTCTAGCAGCCAACTCGTTCCCCGGTTGATTCGGGGTTTGCAACAACTGGACCGACCGAGCGACAACGCTTGCGGCCTGGCGGTGCACGGACTCGCCCGCCACGCCGATGTCGCCCCCGGACTGCACCGACAACGCTGGGCGCACCGCGTGTCGGATGGCTGTCTGCAAGAAGTCGATGCAACCTTGCCGCAGCTGCAAGCGGGTGCCGGTTTGGCCCACACGGGGCAACTGCCCCCACAAGGCAACCGGCTCTTGCCCCAGACCCTGCCCCATTTCAGCCACGGCCCCAAGGCCACTCTGAACAGCCCAGCGCGGGTGGCCGTGGTCCACCATGGCAGCCTGCACAACCAGCAAGCCTTGCGTGAGACTTTGCAGGACCGGGGTTACGCCTTCAAAAGCCAAAGCGACACCGAGGTGATCGCCCACCTGATCGACGCCACCGGCTCGGGCGATCCGGTTCAGGCCGTGCGGCGCACCATGGGCTTGCTCAAAGGCTGCTTTGCGCTGGGTGTCATGTTTCATGACCACCCCCTGCGCGTCATCGCCGCACAGCACCAAAGGCCGCTGTTTTGGGGTGTTGGCTCGGGGCACATCGGCTGCGCCTCCGATGTGCAGGCCTTGCCCCCGGACACCGACTCGGTACAACGCTTGCAAGATGGCCAGTTGATCGACCTGCACAACATGTGCTGCAGCGTCAGCCGCTGGGATTGATCACACCGCCCCGGTGTCTTCACCCATGGCCGTGCCCATGCAGGCCATCCGGAACATGGGGGTGGGTGTGGGTCAATCGCTGGTGGGCATGCCCATGGCTGTGCATGCCCACGGGCATCGGCTGGTGCACATGGTCATGGTGCCCATCGTCGTGCCGATGTGCGTGTTCGTGATCCATCATGTCGTGCGTGTGTTCATGGGCATGGACCTCGGTCAAGTGCAGCACGACACCTGCCAGCATCAACACGCCCGCCAGCAGCATCGGCCAACCGCCCAAGCGCTCACCCCAGGCCAAGGCCCCCAGCGCCCCAATGAACGGGGCAAATGCAAAAACAGAACCTGTGCGCGCCGCGCCGAACGTGCGCTGCGCCAACAAATAAAAACGCAAACTCAAACCATAACCCGTGGCCCCCACGGCCAACAAGCCGGCCGCCCTCGTGGCCTCGGGCAGGGGCTCATTCAGCAGTGCGGCCAGGGCTCCCGTGCACAACGCCCCCAGCACCGCCTTGACCCCCACCACTTGCGCCGGGTCACGCTCGGCCACACCCCTTGACAGCGTGTTGTCCACCCCCCAGGCCAGGGTGGCCAGCATCACCGCCAGCAAACCCCACAGCCGAACCTGCCCCCCAACGCCTTGTGCCATCACCAGAACCAGCCCGCCGGCCAACAAAAGCAACACCGCCAGGGCCACCCTTTTGTCCATGCTTTCGCCATACCAGCGCCAAGCCAGCACGGCGGTGAAGACCGCCTCCAAAGTCAGCATCAAGGAAGCGCTGGAGCCGCTGGTGTGTTGCAGGCCCCAAGCCAGGGCCACAGGCCCGATCACGGCACCCGTCACGGCCATGGCCAAAAGTCTGGGCACATCCTGTCGCGTGATGCCCGCCTCCCGGGCAGCCGAGCGCCGGGAAGTCCAAGCCACGCCAGCGGCACCGACATACAGCAAGGCAGCGGTCGACAACGGCCCCACCCCTTGGCCCAGTCTTTGCAGCACGGGCGTGCTCAAACCAAACAGGATCGCTGCCAGCAAAGCCAGCAGTCCCCCTTTCAGCGCCGGGTAAGTGCAATTGCGGAACATCGCGGTTGGCCTTGTGACATGAGACGCGATGACAGGTGGGCCACAGGGCCACCCCTGCGGCGCATGAGGCCGTCGCGTGCGGTGAAATGTCGATCATACCCAGCGCCCGCCCGCATGAGGCATGAGCGCCACCGCCTGGCATGTTTCAGGCGGTGACGTTTTTCATGTCAATTGCCTTCCTGGCGCGAGCTGCAGAAAGGATAGGGGTAAGTCGGGTCGGAATTGACCACGGCCGTGGCCATGTACAGCGCCTGCGTCTGCGATGTCAGCGGGCTTCGGCTGGCCTCCAGCTGGATCACCGTGATCGTGGGCTCGGTCACGATGGGGGTGCTGAAACCCATGGTGGGCGTGTTGGCACCGGCCAGCACCACCCCCGGGCCCTGCACCACGCGCCAACGGTAATAAAAACCAGGGTCGGTGATGTCAATGCCTTGCGCCACCATCTGGATGGGCGAGCCAGGCCTGCACACCGAGGCGGCAGGCTGAATGGTCAAATCCTGCAGGTAAGCCGCGTCCGGGTCCAGACCGGTCAAGCCGGTCAAGGGCTGGACACGCAAAGTGCGCTGGTAACTGACGGTCTGCCCGGCTTCATTCACACCCGACAGCACCAACTCGTACACCGCATCGACCGTGACGTTCTCTTGCGCATACACCACCAGATGGCATTGCCAGGTGCTGCCCCCGGAGCCGGCTGGCGAGGTGATGGTGGCGAGCGTCGGGGTGAGCATGTCGTTCTTGACGGCGATGGCACAGTCCTGGTTGGTCAGGGACAACACCGGGTTGGTGGCGGCCAGGGGCCTGACCGACCAGGACATCGAGGTCAAGCGGTACTTGACGCTCTCCAGCGTGCCCTGAACCACCGTGGCCTCGCGGCCCTTGAGCAGCACTTCAGCGCCACGGTTGGCCGATATGAGGCCATCGCCCTCACCGCCACAGGCCGCCAGCATCGCCGCAACAAGTACCGCCGAGGCAGCATGCTGAGCACGCCGGCCATTTTTCCAAACAAACTCATGGCTCATCAATTGCTCTCTTTCAAATAGAGGTGAAAACGGGAAACCCCCATGGATGCTCCAGACATTGCGCGCACGCGTCTGTATCGCCTCGCACACATCAGCGCAAGCGCCAGGCTCACTGGAACAAACTCGGTGGCGACACCACGCCATAGTTGGGGCCCACGCCACCTGAATAAGGCGATTTGCATTGCGTGCTCATTTCAATCTCGATGTATTTCTGACTCCCCCCGACAGCCCGCAGGATGTGCAGGCAGGCAAAGCCCCGGATGCTTGAAAAGCTGCCGCTGACCACCTGACTGAGCACCGGCACGAGCACGTATTCACAAGACTTGTTGCCCGCCGCGCTGCATTTTTGAACGTCCTGAAACAGGCTGTTCTTGACACCGGACTGCACCCAGATGTCATCGCCCACAGCCAGCGTGACCAGGTTGCCCGTTTGGATCATGTCGTCAATCGCATCGGCCCCGGACACCTTGAAATCCAGCGGCGACCACTCCCCGGAATCGCAGCCTTCATAGTGGTAGAGCGAGCCGACTTTGAACACATGGACTTTGCCGGTCAGCGGGTCGATGCGCGGGCCTGCGGGCGAGGTGGTGGAATTCCAGTATTTTTGATACATGCATTCGGACATGGCAAACGGGAACACGCCGCCCGGACTGACGCTGCCCGGACTGGTCACGCCCGCCACCGCAGTGGCCCGCACGGGCCTGGAAAAAATGCCCCAGATGCCCGCCAGAAATGTGCGCACAGGCCCCAAATTTTGGCCCTCGCTTTTGGACACACTCACCTGCACGGCAGGCGCATCTTTGCCGGTGGGCAGCATGGGCAGCAACTGCAAGCCTGGTACAGCCTGGCTGGTGTCCCAGTAACCCGCCTGAACCTGGCCATCCGTCAAGCGTTGGCGCTCTGCGCGGTTCAAGCCGATGGCCAGCTGGGCTTGTTGCGTGGCACCCTCCCAGTCCAGGCTGGTGGTGGCATTTTTGTAAAGCGTTCGGGCACCGGCCAGCGCGGCGGCATCGGCATCGTTTTGCAGCTCGTTGCGCACCACATGCAAATAGGCCAGGTCCACCGCCAACGCAGCGGCCCCCATCAACACGGGCAGTGTCAGGGCCACCAGCAAAGTCACAGCGCCTTTTTGCTGAGCGGCACACCGGATCGGCATCTGTTTTTTCATGGCGAGCCCTTCACTCATGCACCATCACGGTGTTCGATGTGAGCACCCAAGGTTGCCCCAAGGCCTGAAACAAGGTGCCCAAACCAATGCCTTCAAAGGTGTAGCTCACCGTCACGTCCAGGGTGTTGGCGTCAACACCCATGGTGCTTTGCACCACACTCACGTTGGGCACGGGCTTGATGGGGCCGAAATGGATCAGTGCCAGGTCGGTCTGGTCCCGCACCACCTGCCGAATTTCGGCCTCGGTGAGTTTGGGATTGCGCGCCACGATGCCCGCTCTGGCCCCTTCGCGGCTGGCGTTGGTGATGACCGCCTTGTCGTACAAAGCCAGGCTGACATCCACACTGCCGATCAACAAGACCAGCAACACCGGCAAGATCAACGCGAACTCGATCACCGCGGCCCCTGTTTGGTTTTGTCGGTTGGCACCAGGCCGCACCATGTGCTGACGACGGACACGCCGTCTTGCACCAGCGTCGTTGTTCGCTTGAGTTTGTGCTTGGATTTTCGCTTGAGTTTGCGCTGGAATCTGCGCTTGAGTTTGCACATGCGTTGGCCCATGCGTTGACCCATGGCCCTCCCCATCCGTGTGCACCAGCACCCAGCCCCTTTGACGGCTCGCCGGATGCCCTGTTGCCTGTCCTCGCGCCCGATTAAGCGCCCGATTGAGCGCCCCTGTGTTTGCGACCGATATCCCATGCATGACGAGCTCCTCAAATGGTGCTTGTTGTGTGGCAAGCGCTGTGGCAAAGCCCCGACCTTAAAGGCCGCGAGCGCTTTGATTTGTGCGCTGTCTCACCTGCATGCGATGTTGGTGTGATTGCGGTGCTTGTGTGCTGTGCACCACAGTCAAGGCCAGGCAATGTTCCTAAAGTGAAGGTTCGGTGGTGCCACAACACCACCGATGCAAAGCGTGAGGTGCCGATGGGAAATGAAGCAACCCGCTGCACAAACCCGGCGACACCACACGCTTGAAGTTCATCTCACTTTTCAACTCAGGAGTATTTTCATCATGAACAAATTTTCCAAATCATTGCAGGCATTTTGGGCCGATGAACAAGGTGCCACCGCCATCGAGTACGGCCTGCTGGCTTCGCTGATTGCCGTGGCCATCATCATCCCGGTCACTGCCGTGGGTGGCGCACTGGAAGGGGTGTTTGAAACCATCAGCGCCGCTTTGGCATAAGCCTGATTTTTTTGCAGCACCGAAGCACCCCATGCCCCTCACCCTGTTTGACTGGACGCACCTGGCCGCACTGAGCACCATGCTCGTGGGTGCCATGTGGCATGACGTGGCGATGCGCCGAATTCCCAACAACCTCTTGTTGTGGGGTGGCTTGACGGCCCTGGGCCTGTCACTGTCACCGCACGGCATTGGCTTGGGGTCGGCCATCGCCGGGGGCATGGTGGGCTTCTTCGGTTTCCTGGTGTTCTATCTGCTGCGCATGCTGGGCGCGGGCGACGTCAAGCTCGCCGGAGCCACAGGCCTGTTTGTAGGACACCCCGACATGCTGTGGGTGAATCTGCTGGTCTTGCTGGCGGGCGGTGCGATGGCTTTTGCCTGGGCACTGTGCACCTCGCAACTGGGCACGGTGATGCAGCACCTGCAATCTCGCTTGAGTTTGCGGTGGCTGAACCGCCTGCACGGCGACCTGGACACCCCCATCCACTTTCCACTCAGCCCCACACGCCTGCCTTATGCCGTGGCCATCGGTCTGGGCACGGGCTTCCATGTGCTGCGCACATGGCCTGCTTCATGAGCTTGATGACTTTGCAAGGATGACATCCATGAAAACCATTCGTCCCTTGGGGGTGCTGTTGATCGCCCTCGTCCTGGGCTTGACGGCCGCCGCCTACGCCGCCCACTGGATACAGCAGCAAGGCGCTGCGGCCACGGTGCAAGTGGTGGTGGCCAAACGCGATTTGCAAATGGGCACGCGTTTGCTGCCCGAGATGCTGGAGACCATCGCCTGGCCCAAAGCCGCTGCCATCAAAGACCCCTTGACCGTGCTGAACCAAGCGGTGGACCGGGTCATCCGCGTGCCCGTGCTGCGCGGTGAACCCTTGCTGTTGAGCAAGCTGGCCCCCGCCGGTGACAAGGGCGGTTTGTCGTCGGCACTCAGCCCGGGGCAGCGCGCCGTGACCGTCAAGGTCAATGAAATTGTGGGCGTGGCCGGTTTTGCACTGCCGGGCAACTACGTGGACGTGATGGTCAACACCCCCGACAGCCAGAACCAGCCTGTGTCCAAAATCGTGATCGAACGCATCCAGGTGCTGGCCGTGGCGCAGGACCTGTCGAGCAACGAAAACAAACCCCGTGTGGTCAACGCCGTGACCTTGCAGGTCACACCGCAGCAGGCCGAACAGATTGACCTGGCCCGCAGTGTCGGCACCTTGTCGCTGGTGTTGCGCAGCCAAAGCGACCTGGGCACCGTGCTCACCGATGGCGCTCGCAAGATGGACCTGTTGCCCAAATCATCGGCCAGCCCGGCTCCCGCCACCGCCGTGCGCACCGCCTACGTGCGACCCACACCGCGCAAAGCCGCCGCCGAGGCCACACCGGCCCCACTGCAGGCCAGCGCCCACCCCGAGCCCCCTCGACTCGAAGTCATCCGGGGCATGACCCTGTCACAGGAATAAAGCGCCGCCACGCTGCAGCCCCCAAGCGTTTGACCCACCGCCACTTCAAAGAGAGCACCATGCCATTCCACCTGATCGACACCCCGGCCCCCCTTGATCAAAAACTCGCTCACAACCTCGCTCACCCCTTCACCCACAACCGCGCCCAGCCCCTCGCGCACCAGCTCAATCACCCGCATGCCCGATCCCACACCGGCGCGGTCACAGCGCAGCGCCAGGCCAGGCCTGCCCCCCGCCGCCCGGCGCTGAGCACCCAGCTGGCCCTTGCCCTGGCCGCATGCTTGTGCACGCCACAGATGGCTTGGGCGGCCACAGCAACTCCGGCCACAGCAACATCGGCCACACCCGCGCCTGCCAGCAGCGCCAGTCCAGCGAGCAAGGCCGCGCCCCGCACGGCCGCCAAGTCGTCCAGCCAGCCCGACATCCAGACCCAGGGCCCGGTCAAAATGGCCCCCCCCTTGCGGCTGACGGCGGGCAAGTCGATGTTGCTGCAACTGTCCGAAAATGCGGCTCGCCTGTCGGTGGGCAACCCCGACGTGGCCGATGTGGTGCTGATCAACCCACGCGAGATTTACCTGCTAGGCAAAAAGTCCGGGCAAACCAACCTGCTCATCTGGACCGCACAAGGCACCACCACCTTGCGCGACATCACCGTGGGTGCCGACACCGATGCGCTGCATGCCAAATTGCGCGAGTACGTGCCCGGTGCCGAAAACCTGCGGGTGGACACCGTGGCCGACAGCCTGGTGCTGAGCGGGCGCGTGAGCGACGGCATGAAGGTGCAACGCCTGATGGCGCTGACCCAGGCCTTCAACGGCGACAAGAAAGTCATCAACCTGCTGCGCGTGCACGGCACGCAACAAGTCATGCTGGAAGTCAAGGTGGCCGAAGTCTCCAAGACTTTGCTGGACGAATTGGGCGTGGACATGAACCTCACCCGCACCATCGGCAACACCTCGGTCAACTTGCTGTCGCAACTGCTCAGCGCCGGATCGACCGCCGTGACAGCCGCACGCGCCAACGGCCTGAGCACCATCACCCTCACGGCCGAAATGAAAAAGGGCCTGGTCAAGGTGCTGGCCGAGCCGACCATCACCGCCATCAGTGGCCAGGAGGGGTCGTTCCTGGCGGGGGGCAAGATCTTCATTCCCGTGCCGCAAACCAGCGCCTCGGGCGGCACCACCATCACGCTGGAAGAAAAGGAATTTGGCGTGGGCCTGCGCTTTTTGCCCACCGTGCTGGAAGACGGTCTGATCAACCTGCGCGTGACGCCGGAGGTTTCGGAACTGTCGCAACTGGGCACCACCGTCAAAGGCCTGGGTGGCCAAAGCAGCTTGCTGCCCTCCATCACCACCCGCCGGGCTTCGACCACGGTGCAGCTGCGCGATGGCGAAAGCTTTGCCATCGGCGGCTTGGTCAAAAGCAATGTGACCGAAACCATCAAGGCCTTTCCGCTGTTGGGCGAATTGCCGGTGCTGGGGGCCTTGTTTCGCAGCACCGCGTTTCAGACCGACAAATCCGAGTTGTTGTTTGTGGTGACCCCCAGGCTGGCCAAAGTGCTGCCGCCTGACTATGCCTTGCCGACCGACGCGTACATCCAGCCCACACGCAGCGAGTTTTTCCTGAATGGTCAACTCGAAGGCCGAGCCCGCCCCGCCAGCCCCACCAGCCCCACCAGCCCTGAACCGGCCAAAACCGACGCCCCTGACGCCACCCCCGAAGCCACCGCCCCCGCGCAACAGGCCGTGCCGCCTGCAGCCCCCAGCCAGCACCATTGAGCCCGGAGAACACGATGAGACCCCACCGCATTTCTGTTTTGAATGGCCTGAGCCTGGCCCTGCTGGGTTTGGCTTTGTCGGCCTGTGACACCGCCCCCACCCAGGTCGACCAGCACTTTGGCATGGCCGTGCGGCAAGCCCAGGCGCAGCAAACCCAACGCGCAGGCATGCATCAAAGGATGCACCCCGACACCTCCGCCCAGATGCCTCACCGCAGCCGTGGCGCGATGCCGATGCCGATGCCGATGCCGATGCCAATGCCGATGCAGCCCGGCATGCACGAGCGCCACCACCCTGCCAGCGTGGACACCGATGGCCAATCCGCACAGGCGGCCATCGAGCGCTATCAGGAAAGCTTTCAGACCCCCCCCACCCCCGCGCCGATTTTCAACATCGGTCTGGGCACCACACGCAGCCGCTGAAAGGTCCACCCCATGTCCATCTCGGTCATCGCGTCCAGCGAGACGCTTTTGAACACCCTGCGCAGCCACACCCAGGGCTGCCAGCAGACTTTGCACAGCGCCGTGCTGCGCGCAAGCGGACAAGCCCTGTGGCCTTTGCTGGGGGCCATGGAGCACGGCACCTTGTTGCTCGACAGCCCCGCCGAAACCCTGAACGAAGACTTGCTGACCCTGGAAAAATGGCTGCCTTCTCGGCCCCAGCTGAATGTGCTGTTGCTCAGCGAAGACAGCAGCCAGGCCATGCTCATGCGCGCCATGCGTGCGGGGGTGCGCGAAGTCTTGCCACTGCCGCTCCAGCCACAAGAGCTGACGCAGAGCCTGCGCCGCTGGTCGGGCAGCGCAGCGGCCCTGCCTGCGGCACCGGACAAGGCCAGCGCGTCGGGTCGCCTGGTGGCCTTTTTGGGCTGCAAGGGCGGCAACGGCACCAGCTTTGTGGCCGCCAACATGGCCCACCTCATCGCCAGTGAACACGCACGGCCATGCGCCTTCATCGACCTGGATTTGCAATGCGGCGATGCGTCCTTTTACCTGAGCAGTGGGGCCCACAAAAACACCCTGAGCGACCTGACCCGGCAAATTGACCGGCTCGATGCGCAATTGCTCAGCAGCTGCATGCACACAGTCACGGCCCGGCTCAACCTGCTGGCCGCCCCCCATGACCTGGAAAGTGCCATGGCCATCAGCGCAGCGGACATCGACAAAGTCCTGACGCTGGTCCGCACGCAGCATGAACAGGTGCTGGTCGACCTGCCGCGCAACCTGAACGCCTTGTCGCTCAAAGTGCTGGACATGGCCGATGTGGTCTATGTCGTGATGCACAACCACACCCCCGATGTGCGCGACGCGCAGCGGCTCATCGGCATGCTGCGCTCGCTGGGTTACAGCGACGACAAGCTGCGCTTGCTGGTCAACCGCTATGACCCCGACGGATGGGTCAGCCTGAGTGAGCTGGAAAAGGCCGTGGGCCTCAAAGCCTGCCAAACCATCCCCGACCAACCGCAATGGGTGGGCGAAGCCATGCACACCGGCCAGGCCCTGTCTTTGGTGCATGACCACAACGCGGTGCTGCAGGCGCTGCGCGAGGCCACCAGTGCGCTGCTGGACACCCGGCCCCAAAAATCCCGCAGCTGGATGCAGCGCTGGATCGGCAAAGCCGCCTGAGCCACGCGCTCGGCTCGCCTTGGCCTGCCCCACCCGTCCACCACCCCAGGAGTGTTTTGTGAACCTCAATTTGCGATCCCAGTTTGAAAAATCGGCCCCCGCCGCTGTCTTGCTCAATGGCCACTTCACACCAGCCCATGGCGCACGCACACCGGGCCTTCGCTTTGACGACATCAAGACACAGATCCACCAGGAAATCCTGGCCCTGATGGATTGGCAGCGCATGGAAAGCATGCCCCCCGAGCGCCTGCGTGCTGAGCTGAAAGTGCTGACCGAAAACCTGATCACCACCCACAACCTGGCCTTGAACGAAACCGAGCGGCGGCTGATCATCCAGGCCATTCAGGACGAGATGCTGGGCCTGGGGCCGATTGAGCCTTTGCTGTCCGACCCCTCGGTGTCAGACATTCTGGTCAACGGCCCGTATCAGGTGTTTGCCGAGCGGCGCGGCAAGATCGAGGCCACCGACATCCAGTTCGACAACGAGGCCCATTTGCTGCGGGTGATCGACCGCATCGTCTCCCGCATCGGTCGGCGGGTGGACGAGATGAGCCCCATGGTGGATGCCCGCCTGCCCGATGGTTCCCGCGTGAATGCGGTCATCCCGCCCTTGTCGATCGATGGGCCACTGCTGTCCATTCGGCGCTTTTCTGTGGTGCCCTTCACGGTGCAAGACCTGATCGGCTTTGGCGCCCTCACGGCTGGCATGGCCGAGCTGATCCAGGGCCTGGTCAAGGCGCGGCTGAACGTGCTGGTCTCCGGCGGCACCGGCAGCGGCAAGACCACCTTGCTGAACGTGATGTCGGGCAGCATCCCTACCGACGAACGCATCATCACCATCGAAGACGCGGCCGAGTTGCAACTGCAGCAGCCGCATGTGGTGCGCATGGAATCGCGCCCGCCCAACATCGAGGGCAAAGGCGAAATCTCGCAACGCGACCTGCTGCGCAACAGCCTGCGCATGCGGCCCGACCGCATCATCATGGGCGAGGTGCGCGGTGCCGAGGTGCTGGACATGCTGCAGGCCATGAACACCGGGCACGACGGCTCGATGACCACCATCCACGCCAACTCGCCGCGCGATGCGCTGACCCGGCTGGAGCACATGCTGGGCATGGCGGGGCTGAAAGCCGAGTCGCGTGCCATGCGCCAGCAAATCGGTGCTGCCCTGTCGGTCGTGATCCAGGTCTCGCGGCTGTCAGACGGGCAGCGCAAAGTCACCAGCCTGCAGGAGATCACGGGCCTGGAGGGCGAGGTCATCAGCATGCAGGAAATTTTCAAATTCGAGCAAACCGGCCTGTCGGCCAACGGGGCGGTGCAAGGCCAGTTTGTGGCCACCGGCATCCGGCCCAAATTTGCCCAGCGCCTGACCACCCGGGGCATCGCCTTGAGCGACGAACTGTTTGAACCCACCCACCGCTGGAACTGACCACATGGACACCTACCTGGACACGCGTTACTGGGTCTTTCTGGGCCTGGCCAGCGTCAGCATCGGTTTGCTGGCCTGGGCCTTGCACGGCTTGTGGCGGCAATACCTGGACCCGAGGCAGCGCGCTTTGGGCCAGCGACTGAAACCACTGCAACGCGTTGCGACGGCTGAGCCGAGCTTGCAGCTGCGCGCCAAGCGGATTTTGAGCACCCTGCCGCAACTGGACCGCTGGCTGCGCCAAATGCCGGGCACGCAGGCGCTGGACCATTTTTTGCTGCAAACCGGCCTGCGCCTGAGCGTGGCGCAAACCGCAACGCTGTACCTGGGCCTGGTGCTGCTGGCCCTGCTGGCAGGCAGCCACCTCCAATGGCCCCCCGTCTTGATGCTGGCCGCAGCCATGCTCATCGGCTTGGCCATGGCAGCCTGGCTGCAGCACCGCCGCAGTCAACGCATGAAGCAGATCGCTGCGGCTTTGCCCGATGCGCTGGACCTGATTGCACGCTCCATGCAGGCGGGCCACGCCTTCACCAGCGCCTTGCAGTTGGCCGCCAAGGACAGCCCGCCACCGCTGTCACACGAGCTGCGCACCGTGTTCGAGGAAATCAATTTCGGCGTGGGCACGGCACAGGCGCTGCAAGCGCTGTCGGTGCGGGTCGCCAGCGACGATGTGCGCTACTTTGTGGTGGCCGTGGTCATCCAAAGCGAAACCGGCGGCAACCTGGCCGACATCCTGAAAAGCACCGCCCACCTGATTCGCGAGCGGCAAAAGATCGCGGGCGTGGTGCGCGTTTTGTCCGCCGAAGGGCGCATCTCGGCACTGGTGCTGTCGGTGCTGCCCTTTGCATTGGCCGCCTTCATGAGCCTGCTCAACCCGGGCTTTGTCTCCAAGCTCTGGACAGACCCCATGGGCCTGCAGCTTGTTTATGTGTCCTTGACCCTGATGGCCCTGGGCATCTTGTGGATGTGGAAGCTAATCCAGATCCGCGTCTGAAACCATGCCCTCTGCAAGCCCCCTCCTGCAACCCTCCTTCAAGGCAAGCACACCATGACACTCCCACCCCTTGTATTCGCAGGGCTCGTCTTTGCGCTGGTCGTCACCCTCAGCTACGCCCTGCTGGTGCGCTGGCTGCCCGATGCCGGCCAGCAGCGCCTGTCACGGCTGAGCACGCCCGCCCCCGCCAGCGACCAACCCACGCCCTCCTTTTGGCAAAGTCTGCAGCAGCGGCTGGTGGCCGCGCTGCTCTGGCTCAGCCCCTGGACGGCGGGCATGTCTGGCGGCGATGGCGAAACCCCCTCGGCCTTGCGCGTGCGCTTTTGGAACGCGGGTTGGCGCTCGCCCGTGGCACTGCAGATTTACTTCACCAGCAAAACGCTGCTGACCCTGTTGCTGCCCGCTGTGGCTTGGGGCTTGGTCGAAATGAGCGGCTGGCGATGGCCGGGCCTGCAGCGCTTTGCCCCGGTGCTGGCGGGCGCAGCCATGGGTTATTACCTGCCCGACTGGGTATTGAGCCTGCGCGTGCGCCGCCGCCAGCTGGCCTTGATGCACGCCTTCCCGGACGCGCTGGATTTGCTGCGCGTGTGCGTGCAGGCCGGACTCGGGCTGGACGCGGCCATCGAACGCGTGGGCCGCGAAATGCGCCTGGCTAGGCCCGAACTGTCCGATGAATTCGCGCTGACCGGCATGGCCCTGCGGGCAGGCGCATCACGCGCCGAGGCGCTGCGCCATTTGTCGGTGCGCATCGGTCTCAAAGACATCGACGCCCTGGTGTCCATGCTGATCCAGGCCGACCGCTTTGGCACCAGCGTCTCCGAATCCCTGCAAGTGCACGCCGACGCCCTGCGCACCCAGCGCCGCCTGCGCGCCGAAGAAGCCGCCGCCAAACTGCCCGTCAAGCTGCTCATCCCGCTCATCTTTTGCGTCTTCCCCTCCCTGCTCACCGTGCTGCTGGGGCCGGTGGCCGTCACGCTGGCGCGGCAGTTCATCAAGGTGGGAGGAACTTAAGAGCGCGTTAACATCGACGGGTTACGCTGATCGCGTCCACTTACTGAATCCACCATGAACGATCAACCTGCTGTCGAGCCCAAACGCCAGGGCCTGTCACGCGTCTGGCACGCATTTTTTTATTCCGTCGAGGGTTTGCGAGCCGGCTGGCATGAACCGGCGTTTCGCCAAGAGGCCATCCTGGCGGTGCTGGTGTTGCCTGCTGCGTGGTGGCTGGGGCAAAGCTGGACCGAAACGGTGCTCCTGATCGGCGTGGTGGTGGCGGTTTTGGTGGTGGAATTGCTCAACACCGCCGTCGAGTCGGCCATCGACCGGGTGGGACCCGAATGGCACGATCTGTCCAAACGGGCCAAAGACATGGGCAGCGCCGCCGTGCTGCTGAGCTTGCTGCTGTGTGGCGGGGTGTGGCTCAGCGCCCTTTGGCGCTGGTGGGCCGCCTGATTGGGCCAACCGATTGGCCCCAAAGCGGGTGTAGCACCGGCCTGATCGACAGGCCGATGACCGCTTGAGCACCATGCCACCTGCACCCAGCCAGCTCAACGCACCCAAGCAAGCGGCTCATGCGTTTATCGGCGTGCGGCGTTGGTGCAGGCCGCAAACACATCCAGTTGGGGCTGGTGCAAGCTGGTCTTGACCTGCGCCAGCGTCAGCACCGAATGAAACAGGTGGTCGTGCGTGACCGCTTGCCGGGTCTGGCTTTGCCAGCAGGTCTTGTCCCAACCCAAGTGCGACTGCATGGGTTGCGACAACCACAGGGCCATGGGCACATGGGTCTGCTCTTTGGGGGCCATGACAAAGGGCATGCCGTGCAGGTACAGGCCTTTTTCACCGAGCGACTCGCCGTGATCCGACAGGTACAGCATGGCCGTCGGGCGCTTTTGCGCTTTCAGCCAGGTCACGGTCTGAGCCAGAAAGTGGTCGGTGTAGCGCACCGCGTTGTCATAGGCATTGACGATGTCTTGAGCCGGACAATCCTGCAGCACATTGCTGCGGCATTCAGGTTGAAATACCTTCATGTCTTTGGGTGTGCGCTTGTAATAGGCCGGGCCGTGGTTGCCCATCTGGTGCATCACGACCACGGTGCCAGCGGCAGGCCGACCACCAGCGGCTTGCGCTTGCAGTTCAGCCAATTTGGCGGGCAACACGCGCAGCATGATCTCGTCCAGGCATTCATCGTCCGCACACAGCGCCGGGTCTTTCAGTTCACGGGTTTCGGCATGGGCCACACGGTCGCACACGCCTTTGCAGCCGGACTGGTTGTCCAGCCACAACACATGCATGCCCGCCCGCTGCAGCACGTCGAGCAGGTTTTCGTAAGGAACATCGTTTTGGGCATAAGCCTCACGCCCCAAGTGCGAAAACATGCAGGGCACCGACACCTGCGTGTTGGTGCCGCACGAGGTGACATCCGAAAAATAGCCCAGCTCGCCGCTGGCTTGCAGCTGCCGAAGTTGGGGCGTGGTGTCGCGCGCATAACCACCCAGCCCAAAATTGGCAGCGCGCACAGTTTCACCCACCACCAGCACAATCAGCGGAGATGGGCTGGCCGCACCGGCGGTGCGGGCCATGACAGCGTCTTGCCCTATGGACTGAAGGGGCATGCGGGCCTGCGCGGTCTGCCCCACCACCAAGCGGGTGCTGGCGTACACGGTGTTGAAGGGGTTGAGCATGTAACGCAAGGATTTGTGGTTGCGCATGGTGGAGGCCAGGTCCTGGAACGAGGCCCACACCACCAGCAGTGTGACCAGCACCGCCACCGCCGCCAAGCCCAATTGTTTGCCCACCAGGCGCAAGGCGGGCAGCTGTTGCACCGGTTGACGCCACCACCACCAGCCGGGCAACACCACCCCCAAACCCAGCACCACCAGCATGGACCAAGACAGCAGATCGCGCACCTCGCGCACATCGGTCTGCACCGTGTTGGCCATCATGGTCGGGTCGATGACCACGCCGTACGTGGACATGAAATAGCTGTTGGCCGCCGCGATGGTCAGCAGCACGAGTCCGCCCACTTTGCGCCAACGGGGCCAAACCACCAGGCACAGCAGCACGGTGGTGGCCGCCAGCACCATCACGCCAAACCCGATCAAACCCAGCCAGGTGCGCAGACCGTGGGTTTCGGTCAAGCCCCACAAAGCCCCCCACAGGGGCAAATTGCCCAAGGTGCTCAACCAGAGGGCCAGAATCAGCAACAAATGCAAAGGGTGCCAAGGGCGGCGGGCAACAGGTGTAGGGGTCATCAGCAAAGAACCGGCAGTTAAACGGTCCAGATTGTAGGAACTGCGACTTATCACAACATTAACCGGGGTATCCGGATCGCGCAGCGTTTTCCCAGATCAAGGCATAGCGCTTGCTAAAAGGCGCAGCCGCCCCGTCTCGCACCAGCAGCACGCCCTGGCTTTGCGCAATGCGCTCGACCAGCGTCAAGCCAATGCCCATGCCGCGCACCGCCAGGGTTTCTGATGACGCGTCCCCCCCACCATGCAATGCGTCGGCGTCAGCGCCGTCGTCGCTGACCGACAGCACGGTCCGGCCGGTGCCATCGATGGCGACCCGGACTTCCACATAGGTGCCGGCCGGGTTGTGTCGCAAGGCGTTGTCCACCAAGTTGCGCAGGGCCAGCTCCAGCAGGGTGGTCCGCCCGGGCACCCGAAGCGGCTGCTCGGGCGCTTCCAGGGCGATCTCCTGACCCAATGCATGCGCCAGTGCGGCATGTTCCGACACCACCAGGTGGGCCAGTGCGCACAAGTCCACCGACTCCGACCCATCATCGGCCAAACTCTGGGCCCGGGCCAGATCCAGCAACTGCGACAAGATGCGCCCCGCCCGCATGGCGCCTTGCTCCACCGCCTGCAAGGCTTGGGTTTGTTCGGATGCACCGGGGTTGTCGCGGGCCAGCCGCGCCTGCAACACCAACGATGTCAGCGGTGTGCGCAACTCATGGGCCACATCGGCGGCAAAGCGGCGTTCGCGCTGGACTTGGCTGGCCAAACGCTGCACCAGCTGGTTGATGGCGTTGACCATGACGCCCAACTCCTGGTAAGGCTGCTTCAAGGTCAGGCTTTGGCCCGCGTCGACATTCAGCGCCTGAATTTTGGCGGACAAGTGTTCCAAAGGCCGCAGCCCCCGCCGGATGGCCCAGGCCAGCACCAGGGCCACCAGCGGCAAAAACACCAGGGCGGGTGCCACGAGGTGTTGCGCAATGTCCGCGGCCAGGGCTTGTCGCCGCTGCAGGTCCATCAGCACGGCCACACGCCGCACGGCCCCGGGCTGGCCCGTCTCGGCCACATACACGCGCCAATCCTGCGCCCGCCCATCCTGTGACAGGCTCAGCGTCTGGTGACCCAAAGCCAATGGCCCCGGCAATTGGCCGACCACCCCATGCGAATCCCACGCCAAACGCCCGTTTTGCCACACCAGCACATGCAACTGGGGTGCATAGGCACTGCCCTGGGCCGTTGGCATGGGCCTGGCCTCCATAGGAGGGGTGGTGTTGTCTGCACCCACCGGTTGGTGCAGCAACAAGTCGGCCGCCGAGGTCAACAAGCCATCGCTGATTTCTCCGGCTTCGTGAAAACCGGTGTAATACGCCACGCCGGTCAGCGACAGCCAGACCGCCAGCATGGCGGCCAGCGCCCACCCCCAAAGGTTGCGCCACAACAAACGGGAAGAGGCCCCGGGCACGAGGGTCCGCATCAGCAGGCATGCCCTGGTTTGGGCGTGGCACCGCCCTGCGCCGGCAAGCCCTGTGGCAGCAAGGCTGCCGCCGTCTCCTGCACGCTGGCAGGGGCATCTGCGGGCGCCACCGGCACGTAATAGCCCACCCCCCGCACGGTTTTGACCAAGCCATCGCCCAGTTTGCGACGCAAGTGGTGCATGTGCACCTCCAGCGCGTTGCTGTCGAGCACTTCATCGAATCCGTAAAGCGCCTGCTCCAGCCTTTGACGCGACAGCACCTGACCGCTGGCGCGCAGCAAGGTCAAAAGCAAGGCATATTCCTTGGCACGCAGCACCACGGGCTGCCCTTGCCGTGTGACGCTGTGGGCGGCAGGGTCCACCACCAAGTCACCATGACGCAACAAAGGCGAAGCTCGCCCTTCGCTGCGGCGCAAGGCCACGCGCATGCGCGCCAGCAGCTCCTGAGGCTCAAACGGCTTGACCAAATAATCGTCCGCGCCCTGGTCCAGACCCGCAATCCGGTCGGGCAAGGCATCCCGGGCGGTCATGATGAGCACCGGCATGGTGGCCCCCGCAAGCCGAATCTGGCCCAACCAGTCCAGACCGTCACCATCTGGCAAGTTCAGATCCAGCAAAACGAGATCGAAGCTCTCCACACGCAAAGCCGCCGAGGCCAAGGCCAGCGTGGGGGTCACGTCCACGGCGTAACCGCCCCCTTTGAGGTTGGCGGCCAGGCCCGAGGCTATGCCTGCATCGTCTTCCACAATCAACACCCGCATCGTCGACATCCCCTCCACGTTCGTGGCGACTTGAACCCATGCGATTGTGTCAGGCGTGAAAGGCATGAACGCACATTGACACATCCACTTTAAGCCTGGCTTAACCCAAATGGTTTTTAATTCGCAAATGCACAAATCAGACCCCCGGCCCCTTCAGCCGCAGCATGCCCACGCCCGGGTACCTGAGCGCAGCCGCGCATTGAACCTGAGCCTGTGGCTTTGGGCCGCGCTGCTGCTGGCCACTCTGGCCTGGGATGCCAGTGGTGCCGACCTGGCCGTGATGGCCACGCTGGGCGACACTAGCGGCTTCCCTTTGCGCGACCACTGGTGGCTTAAAAACGTGATGCACGACGCCTTCAAGCAACTGGCCGTGCTCGTCTACGTCTTCGTGTGGGTCATGGCGTTGCGACCCATGGGCGTTTTCAGGTCATTGCACCGCGTCCAGCGCCTGGAAATGGCGCTGGGCATCACGCTCAGCCTGATGCTGGTGACGGCCATCAAACGCGTGAGCCTGACCAGTTGCCCCTGGGATCTGCAAGCCTTTGGCGGTGCCGCCGCCTATGTGTCGCACTGGTCCTGGGGCATGGCCGATGGCGGCAGCGGCTTTTGTTTTCCGGGCGGCCATGCGTCGAGCGCTTTTGCTTTTCTGGCCATGACCGTGCCTTGGCTGAGATCGGCACAACCGGGCGAACAACGCCTGGGGCTGGTGTTGACGGGGGTGATTTTGACCACAGGTGTCGTGCTGGGCGTGGTGCAAACCCTCCGAGGTGCCCACTACCCCAGCCACACCGCGTGGACGGCGGTGGTCTGCGCCGCGGCCGCTTGGGCCAACCATGGCTTGTTCCTGGCGGGGGCAAAATGGCGACAAGTCAAAGCGGCAAGTCGCACGCCAATCGGCCCATGAAGGGCGTGTGACTGAACCAAGCCCTGGCGTGGTTTGCACGCCACAGCCCAAGAGGCATCCGGCCCTTGCAGGCCGCTGGCTTATTCCAGAGAAATGTTCTTGCGCGTCACCAACTGCTCGTAAATCTTGCTCTTGGCTTCGGCGTTTTTGCGGATGTCGCTGGCCGACCAATTGAGCGTTTCAAACGCGAACGTGTTGTATCGGGCCTTCACTTCAGGATCGGCCAGGACCTTCAGCACATCGGCGTGGATCTTTTCCTGCACATCTTTGGCTATGCCTTTGGGTGCGAGCAAGGTCACAAACGAATTGACTTCAAAATGGGCCGGGCCACCGGCTTCGGCCACGGTCGGCACCTCGGGCATCTGGGGGATGCGTTTGCTGGCCGCCACGGCGATGTAACGCAGCTTGCCCGCTTTGTAGACGCCTGCGCTGGACGGGATGCTGGCAAAACTCCACTGGATGTCGCCCGCCCCCACCGAAGTGAACAACTGTGACACCTCGCGGAAGGCGACATGGGTCATCTCCACCTGGTTCAGCCATTCGATTTGCTCTCCCCCCAGATGACCGGGGCTGCCAATGCCCCAGGAACCGAAACTGACTTTGCCCGGTGCCGCCTTGGCCGCGCCGATCAAGTCCTTCATGTTTTGCCATTTGGAGTCGGTGGCCACGGCCACCAGAAATGGCGTGCGGAACAACGGTGCCACCGGATCGAAATGCTGCAAGGTGACGAAGTTTTTGGACTTGTACAGATGCGGCAAAGCGGCCAGGTGTTCACTGTCGAGTTGCAGCAAGGTGTAGCCGTCAGCGGGCAAACGGCGCGTGGCTTCAATGGCGATGAAGCCTCCCCCCCCGGGTTTGTTGTTGATCAGGACGGGTTGCCCCCAAAGTTTGGAGAGTTTCTCACCCACCTGACGCAACACGGCGTCTGGCCCACTGCCTGCGGCAAAAGCGGTCACGAAGGTCACGGGTTTGCTGGGGAATGCCCCTTGTGCGTAAGAGGCACACGCGGCAGAAACCAAAACAAGGGCACTGGCAAAGGATTTGATCATGGTGTTTCAGGGGTCTGTGAATCCAAAGTGGAAAGCGCCAAGGGCACGCGCCGGGCGAAGTCAGGCCACCATTGGCGAGCCCAGAGGGCTGGATGAATAAGCACACATATTATATGCATGCTTATTAAATGCATCAAGAGGTGTCTTGAGCGGCGTCTTCAATGGCCGCAATGACTGGCGATTCTTGCCGATAGCTCGAAAAAAAGCCCCGGCTGACCTGGGTCAGGCGGGGCTTGCAGGCCAGCTTGTGCCGGATTCAAGCGCGCTGGCGTGCCCACTCGGGCAACGGTGCCGATTTGTGCAGCACATCCTGGTGCAGCCAGGTCGCACTTTTGCGGGCGCGCTCGGCCACGGTTTCCAGCGGCAGTTGCTGGTAGTCGTCGTTGAAGACTTCAAAGCTGTAGTCGCCCCGGTAACCGATGCGGTCCAGGCGCAACACCAGATCGGCCAGTTGCTCGCTGTGCACGCCCTCGCCCGGGAACACCCGGAAAGTGCGGGCTGTCGTCATGCGCTCTTCAAAGGTCGGGGTTTCCTGCCACATGAAGTCCGACAGTTGCACCAGGAAGATTTTGGACGGGTCCAGCTCTTCGATGGCATCCAGAGGTGTCTTGGCGGCAAAGATGTGGAACGAATCCAGGCCAATGCCGAGGTTGGGGCAATCGGCCCGGCAGACCACATCCCAGCTGGTGGGAAATTCGTTGACCGTGCGGCCCCACGACAGCGCCTCGTAGGCCACCTTGATGCCCAGCGGCACCGCCAGCATGGCCAGCTTTTTCAAATCAGCAGCAATCTGGTCCAGGTCTTGCGTGGCATGGCGCGAGGTGGACGAACAAGCGAGCAAGACCTTGCTGCCGGTGGCCGCGCACATCTCCAGCATGGCCTTGGCGATGTCGAGCTTGTAGCTGTGCAGGTGGCCTGACAGGCCTTCAAAATCGCGCAGCACCTGAAAACCGGTGGGTCGCATGCCGCTGGCATGCACAGCTTCAACCGCCGCTTTCACGCCGCCGGGGTGCGTGACCAGATCACGGGCCATCAGCATGACCTGGGAAAAGCCTGCGCCCTTCATGGCCACCAGCTTGGCCTCCAGAGTGCCGGCCATGGTGATGGTGTCCATGCCGTAGCCGTCGAGCAAGTTCATAGCAGCTCCCGGCTTATTGGTGGACGAGTTCAAATGCAACGGAACCCAGCGCGTTGCGCGTCAGGGCGCCACGGTCTTCGGGGTGCAGCTGGGTCGATTCAACAAACTCCACGCCACGCGCCTTGAGCGCTGCCACAGCCTCGGCCACGTTGGGCACGCCAAAACCGATGCGCTGCAAGCACTCGGGGCTGTCGTCGCCATCCATCCAGACATCGGGCTCCACCAGTTGCCACAAGAAGGTGCCGCAAGGGCTCTTCATCAGCTTGCCCTTGGGCAGGATGCCAAAGCGCTCTTCGTCGGGGATGGAGCTGAAGTCAAACATGTGTTCGTAATAGGTCTGCCAGTCGGCGCTGCGGGCGGCACCGATGTACTGCACCACACCAAAGTAGCTCATGCCTGCCAATGCGGGCGGGTTGGGGTCCACGGTAGGGATGGGTTTGAAGTCGATGTCGTAGATCGAAAACTCTTGCCAGCGGTCCACAAAGTAAAAGCGGCTGCCGCCCGGGCCGTGGATGGCGGGGATGTGCAGTTCCATCGCCTGCGCATGGCTGCCCACGCTCCAGGCCCCCAGGTCCAGGCAGCGGGTGTGCGCCTTGAGGGCATCCTGCACCCGGAAAGCCACGGCCGAGATCACGGGCTGGCCGTCCACAGTGCTGCTCACGCGGGCATCGTCAGGGTTGGCGTTGACCACCAAGTTCATGCCGCCCTGACGGTACAGGGTCACTTCACGCGAGCGGTGGCGGGCCACAGGACGAAAGCCCATGTTCTCCAGCACCTGCCCCAGCGCTTGCGGACGGCTGGTGGCGTATTCGATGAATTCAATGCCGGCGATCCCCAAGCGATTGGGCATTTCGGGAACGGCTTCGCGGTCAACTTTGTTCAAGGTCATCTCAGGGCTCCAGTCAGGCGCTCAATCGCCATCAGACAAAGGTTCAGTAACTCAATTTGGCCACACGGCGCAGCACATCGGCGGTCGTGGTGGGCAAACCAAAATACTCCAGATAGGCGGGAATTTGCTCGTACAGCATGTCGGTGCCCACCTGCGTGCGGCAACCGCGGGCCTGCGCCGCAGCCAAAAACGCGGTGGTCTCGGCTTTCATGACCACTTCGCCCACAAAGGTGTCGGGCGACAGACGCGACACGTCCATGGGCAGCGGGTCGCCTTCGTTCATGCCCATGGGCGTGGCGTTGACGACCAAATCGTGGTCCACCGGGTCGTTGGAGCCGGTGCGCACCTCGATTTGCGGATAGTTGTCTTTCAGGCGTTGGGCCAAGGCCTCGCATCCGGCGGTGTTCACATCGAACAGACTGATGGCCGCAATGCCAGCCCCCGCCAGCGAAGCCGCAATGGCACAGCCCACACCACCTGTGCCCACCACCAGCACGCGCTTGCCGGTCAGATCAACGCCTTTGCGCTGCACGCCGCGCACAAAACCTGCACCGTCAAACATGTCGCCCACCAAGCGGCCATCGGCCAAACGTTTGACGGCGTTGCAGGCACCGGCCACGCGCACGGTGGCCGTCACTTCATCCAGCAAGCCCACGGTGGTGACCTTGTGCGGCATGGTGATCAGCGCACCCCGGATGTTCTCCAGCGTGAACACCGACTTCAGAAACTGGGGGTAGTTCTCGGGTTTGCAGCCCATGGGCACGACCACGGCGTTGATGCCCGCTTCTTCGAAGTACGGGTTGTAGATCATCGGCGACTTGAAGGTGTGCGTGGGGTAGCCGATGTGGGCGATGATTTCTGTGTTGCCGTTGATCATTGCTATTGCTGTTGCAAGGTTAGTTCACTGTCTTCCAGATCGCGATTGTCCGAGGCACTCACGCCTGGCGCGGTTGGATCGGCCAGCAAAGATCCAATGACCGAACATGAGCGTACGATCATTGAACGAAAAAAGGGTTTTTACTGAGCCTAGTCCGCCAAGCTGAGCCAGCGGGAGATCAGCCTTGGGCTTGCGCAGCCGACACGCCAGCGCGCAGCGCCAGCAAATAGCTGTCAGCGCCAAAGCCGCAGATCTGGCCTTTGACGATCTCGGCAAACACCGAGTGGTGGCGGAATTCTTCGCGGGCGTGGATGTTGGACATGTGCAACTCCACGATGGGGCAAGTCAGCACGGCCAGCGCATCGCGGATGGCGTAGCTGTAATGCGTCCAGGCACCGGCGTTGATCAGCACGGCGTCGACATGGTCAAAGTACGCCTGGTGAATGCGCTCGCACATGTCACCTTCGTGGTTGGTCTGATAGCACTCGACCTCGGCACCCAATTCGTGGCCCAGTTGGTGCAAGTTGGCATTGATTTCATCGAGGGTGATGGTGCCGTATTGCTTGGGGTCGCGTTTGCCGAACATGTTGTGGTTCACGCCGTGCAGCATCAAGACTTTCATGACTCATCCTTATGGAAAAACAAAGCAGGCTTCGCCGCACACGCGGCGAAGCCTTGGCGCGCAATTACTTGCCCGATTTCTTGGCAGGTGCCGCAGCAGCGGAACGCACCTTGTCGATTTCAGCTTGCAGTTCCTTGACCAGATCTTGGCCCACGGTCACGCCGTACTTGGCGGTCACGGGGCGCATCTTGTCGCGCAGCTTGGCCATTTCGGACTCAGGCAACTGCGACACTTGCATGCCGTTTTTCTTCAGGTTTTCAAGAATGCTGGCTTCCAGAGCGCGTGCTTTCTCGCGCTGGAACTTGGCCGATTCGGTGGCCGCGTCAGACACGATTTTCTTCTCGGCAGCCGACAGCTTTTCCCAGAACTTCTTGCTGATGATGACCGACTGGGGGTTGTATTGGTGACCGGTCAGGGCCAGGTGCTTTTGCACTTCGTAAAGCTTGGCACCGTTGATGGTGGCCACAGGGTTTTCCTGGCCGTCCACGGCTTTTTGTTCCAAAGCGGCATACACCTCAGGCCATGGCAGGGGTGTGGGGTTGGCACCCAAGGCTTTGACCCAGTCCACGTTGATCGGGTTGGGGATCACGCGCAACTTGAGGCCTTCCAGATCTTCGACCTTGTTGATGGCGCGCTTGCTGTTGGTGATGTTGCGAAAACCCAGCTCGTAAAAGCCCAAGCCAATGATGCCCTTGTCTTCCAGCTTGGCGTGCAGCTTCTTGCCGAAGGCACCGTCCACAGCCGCGTCAGCTTCTTTGCCGGAGCCGAACATGAAGGGGAAGTCAAAAATCGCGAATTCTTTGACCTGCGAAGCAAAGATGCCCGAGTTCATCGAAGCCATCTCCAATGTACCGCCCTGGATGGCCGACACGTTGGCCTGGTCGCTGCCCAGTGCGCCGCCTGGGAACACGTTGACCTTGATCTTGCCGCCAGAGTTCTTCTCGACGATTTCCTTGAACTTTTCCATGCCCAACACGATGGGGTGACCGGCCGTGTTCTGGTTGGCGAACTTGATGACTTTGTCTTGGGCCGAAGCAACGCCCACAGCCGCCAGAGCGACGGAAGCGATCAGGGATTTGATGAACACACGTTTCATGAGTTGTCTCCAGAAAATAAAGTGAATCGGACGTACGCCACCATCAAAAGGCTTGTCGTCTGGCGTACCCGGTCAGACGACAAAGCCAGGAATCAATAGAACCAGCGGGCTGGCACCATCACCAAAGCGGGGAAAGCCACCATCGCAAACATGATCGTGAACTGGGCGATCATGAAAGGAATCACCCCCTTGGTCACTTCGTCCATGCTGATCTTGCCCACACCGGCGACCGCATTGAGCACCGTGCCCACAGGCGGGGTGATCAGGCCAATCGCGTTGTTGATGATGAACAGCACGCCAAAATAAACAGGGTCAATGCCTGCGGCTTTGACCACAGGCATCAACACAGGTGTCAACAGCAAGATGGTCGGCGTCATGTCCAGTGCGGTGCCCACCACCATGGTGATGACCATGATGGTCAGCATGAGCAAACGCGGGCTGTCGAGCAAAGGCTGCAACAAGGCGATCAATTCGCCCGGCAAGTTGGCCACCGTGATCAACCAGGCCGAGACCATGGCCGCTGCCACCAAAAACATCACGATCGCGCTGGTCTTGGCAGAAGCCACAAACAAGGGGAACAGGTCTTTCAGGCTCAGCTCGCGGTAAATGAAGGTCGAGATCAGCAAGGCATAGACGGCGGCCACGACAGCCGCCTCGGTGGGTGTGAAGACACCAAACTTGAGGCCGAACACCACGATCAAGGGCAGCACCAAGGCCCAGGTGGCCTCGCGCATGGCCACCATGATCTCGCCCATGGATTTGCGAGGGGGCACCTGCACCACTTCACGGCGCGCCAGCCACCACCAAGTCATCCACAGCGATGCGCCGAGCATGATGCCCGGAAAGATACCTGCCATGAACAGCTTGGAGATGGACACGTTGCCCGCCACGCCAAAGATCACAAAGCCAATGCTGGGCGGGATCACGGGGGCAATGATGCCGGCCGATGCGATCAAACCGGCCGAGCGGCCTTTGTCGTGACCTGCGGCCACCATCATGGGCAACAGCAGCGAAGCCAACGCCGCCGCATCGGCCACGGCAGAGCCGGACAAGGCGGCCATGATCACAGCCGCCATGATGGTCACATAACCCAGACCGCCTTTGATGTGGCCCACGCAGGCCATCGCAAAGTTCACGATGCGGCGCGACAGACCACCCGCATTCATGATTTCACCGGCCAGCATGAAAAACGGCACGGCCAGCAAAGGGAAGCTGTTGGAGCCTTCGAGCAGGTTTTGCGCCAGGATTTGGGCATCGAACATGTTCATGTGCCACATCAGGGCCACACCACAGATCAGCAAAGAAAACGCGATCGGGATGCCAATGGCCATCGCACCGATCAATGAAAAAACAAAAATAGCAATCGTCATGTCAGTCTCCAGTCACTCAGGCTTTGTCAGCGCCGCCATGGGGCGACTCTTCTGATTCCTGGATCATGACCAGGTCTTCGTCACGCATTTGACCGGTGAGCAAGCGAAACAGCTCGGTCAACAAGATCAAGCCGCCCAACACCGCAAACACCACACCCGGCGCATAAATCCAGGCCATGGACACTTCCATCACCGCACTGGTGCTGTCCAGGTTGATCACGGCTTGCTGGTAGGCCCCGCTGAACAGCAACCAGCAAATGAACAACATCGCCACGTAGGACAAAGCCAGACAAAATTTCTTGCCCGCAGGCCCCAGCTTGCCCACCAGCATGTCGGTGCCCAGGTGACCATGCTCGCGCAGGGCCACGATCGCGCCCATGAACGTCATCCAGACAAACAACCAGCGCGACAACTCTTCGGACAAGGTGATGCCCGAGTTGAAGCCGTAGCGCATGACCACGTTGCCAAACACCAGCACCACCATCACGGCCAGACACACCGCAATGACAACGTTCAGCGCTTTGCAAAACCCGTCAATGAATTTTTGAACCATCACACATCTCCTGAAAAGGTTTACCATTAATGTACGAACTGGTTAGTTTTCTCGGATAGGTAATTTCCCTAATCCTGGAATTGAATAAACAGCTACCTGCTATATCAAAATTTGATGGCTTACAAAACGCAAAATCAAATCCACCACATGTTCGCGCTTGAGGGTATTGGCCTTGTCCGGGCTGGCCCGGTCCTGAAAGATCACCCCGAAGGTGTGGCGGTTCGAAACGTTGAAAAACGTGAACGCTGAAATCGCCGAGTGGATGTCCACCGGGTCCAGCCCGGATCTGAACACGCCCTGCGCCACGCCCCGGTCGTACACGTCGCGCACCGACCGAATAGCGGTCTGGTTCAGCTGCTGGATGTTGCTGCTTTGGCGCAGGTAGTCGCCCCGCTGGATGTTCTCGTTCATCACCAGCCGGATGAAATCTTCGTTGTCGCGGTGGTGGTCGTAGGTGAACTCCACCAGCTTTTGAAGTGCCTCCATGGGAGGTAAATCCCCCAAGTGCAGGTCCGACTCGATGGCCCGCATGCGCCGGTAGGCTTCTTCGAGCACGGCCAGGTACAGACCGTCCTTGCTGCCGAAGTAGTAATAGATCATGCGCTTGCTGGTGCGCGTGGCCGCCGCGATCTCGTCGATGCGCGCACCGGTCAGGCCTTTGTCGGCAAATTCGTGCGTGGCCACGGTGAGGATCTCGGCCATGGTGCGCGCCGGGTCATTGGTGCGTCCCGTTTCCTTGACCAATTCGGGGGCCGGTGGCTTGGGTGTTTCAAAATGTACCAGTTGGTTCATTTGACGAGTATAGGCGGTAGCCGACCGATTTTTTATCCGGACTTGCCCTGCCCCGGCACAGCCCAAGGGCCTCAGCAGCCAACCGCTGCAAATCCCTCAGCAGCAGGCCTGCACATGAGGTGCCGCGTCACGGCAACCCCGTGACCGGCAAAGGCCAGGACACCGTCACACGCAAACCGCCCTGCTCGGCAGGGCTTTCCACCTTCACGTTCAGGCCATAGCTTTGCGCCAGCCGACGCACGATCGACCAACCCAAACCACTGCCCTCGGCCTGGTTGCCCGGCACCCTGAAAAAACGATCGCCCAAACGTGCCATGTCAAATTCAGACATGCCCGGCCCATCGTCTTGCACCACCAGACTGGGCACAGGCGACGCCAGCCACTGAACCTGAATGTGAGCGCCCTGAGGGCTGTAGCGCTGCGCATTGTCCACCAGGTTGCCCACCAAAACAGACACCAAACCAGGGGGCATGGACAAGACCAAGGCATCGGGGGCCTGCAAACTCAAGGTCTGCGCTTTGATTTCCGCACGGGGAGCCAACGCGGCCAGTGTGCTGCGCGTCTCAGAAACCACTTCGCACCGAGCCTGGCCATCGTGCACTTCGTCTGCACTGAGCCGGGACATTTGCAACAGCTGCGCCACCAAGCGTGTGGCGCGGTCGCAGCCTTGCAGCACAGCCTTCAAAGCAACCTGCAAATCCTCGCTGTGCTCGGCACCCTGCGCCACTTGCGCATGCATGCGAATGGCGGCGATCGGCGTGCGCAATTCATGCGCAGCATCGGCGTTGAAGCGGCGTTCGCTTTCCATCTGAAGCGCCATTTTTTCAAACAAACGGTTCAAGGCCTGCACCAGCGGTTGCACCTCCACAGAGACGGCGTCAACGTCCAGTTTTTCAAGCGAATGTGTATGACGCTGCGACACCGTTTGGCTCAAACTGCGCAAGGGTGACAGCGCATGAAACACG
Organism: Limnohabitans sp. 2KL-1; assembly: GCF_003063435.1. Classification (GTDB taxonomy): domain Bacteria; phylum Pseudomonadota; class Gammaproteobacteria; order Burkholderiales; family Burkholderiaceae_C; genus Limnohabitans_A. The sequence goes on from NZ_NESL01000002.1 coordinate 460,807, forward strand.
ACCCACCAGATGAGCAAGGCCAGTGCCGGCAAACCCAGCAGCACCGGCCCCAGGGCCGAACGAAGCCCCGCCTCCAGGATGTCATTGCGGGCCGATTGCAATTCGGCCACCACCACCCAGACATCTGCTGCGTTGCCTTGTGTCGCAAAAACGCGCCAGGCTGCATTCTCGTGCATAAAATCCGACACGCCCTCGCTGCCAAAGGGCGCCAAAGCCACGGAAGGCGCCAGCGCTGACTGCACGATCAACTGGTCTTCATGCCAGATCTGAAAGGCGACACGGGGCTGGTATTTGTGGAGGATGGGCGTGGTTGTGAAGTCATCTGCGTGACCGTCCCCGGTTTTGGCTGCCAGCAGTGCAGCGGTCTGCGCCAAATGAGCGTCCAGCAATTCGCTCAGCTCATGCTCGGTTTCCACCCACGTCATGACCAGGACCACCAACCAGACCAGGCCCGTGGTCAGCAGCAGGCTGACTGTCAAACGCCATTGCAGCGTGGCTTTGGACCAGATGCTCATGCCACAACACCGCTCACATCGACGGGATCTGGCTGGATGTTTTTGGGCATCACGTAGCCCACGCCACGCAAGGTCTCGATCACATCCGAGCGTAATTTTTTACGCAAATGGTAGATGTGCACCTCCACCGTGTTGCTGCTCACTTCGGCGCCCCACTGGTACAGATGCTCCTCAATTCTTGAACGCGTCAGCACACGCCCCAGGTTGAGCATGAAAATTTGCAGAATTTCGTATTCGCGTTGGGACAGGTCCACAGGGCGACCGCACCAACTGACCTGTCGTGCAGACAGGTCCATGCGCAAGGCACCCGCCTCCAACGCGGGCTCGGCCACACCGTGCGCCCGGCGCACCAAGGCGCGCAAACGGGCAGCAAGCTCCAGCAAATCCACCGGCTTGACCAGGTAGTCATCGGCCCCGGCATCCAACCCGGCAATGCGATCGGGCACGCCGTCGCGTGCGGTCAAGATCAACACAGGGGTCGTGACTTTTTGACGCCGCACCGCCACCAGACACTGCATGCCATCTTGGCGTGGCAAGCCCAGGTCCAGAACAGCGGCCTCGTAGACGCCCGTCAGCAACTCGCGCTCGGCCGCGACACCGTCACGCACCCAGTCAATTTGAAAACCTTGCTGCTGCAAACCGGCCTTGAGACCCGAGCCCAGCAATTCATCATCTTCAGCCAATAAAACGCGCATTTACAGTGCCTGTGTGGGTGTTCTGAAAGTCAATCGTCGCCACAACAGTGGCCCGCCAAATCGACCGCACGAACATCTTTGTGTTCATGTGCATCCGCCCCCCTTTGAAACCATATCACGGATGCCCATCACCGCCTGAGCGGCTCATGTTGAATGCCAATCAACCCACCATGCCAATGGCAGCGTCCAGGTAGATTTGCACGCCCACCAGATCCACCGTGCCGGTCGAAGCATCCACAAATCCGGCACCGGCCTCGCCCTCGGCAATCCGTGTCCAGACACCATCTTGGTTGTCATCGCGGAACAATTCGAACTCAACGCCATCGCGCTCTTGCTCGGTCTTTACCACGTAATCCACCCCGTCCAGCGACACCACGGTGAAGGCTTCGTCCTGATCGATCCCCACAAGCTTCCAGATGCCTTTGCTCAGTTCGTAATCGGCCGTGACCTGACCCGAAGCATCGAAGCTGAACTTGTGCTTTTCCAGTTGAGCTGCCGTCGCCGTTGAAGTGGCCACCTGGATTTCGAAGGCTTGCTGAAACAAGCCATCACCGTCCTGATCTTCAAACACGGAAGTCTTGGCAAACCCTTTGCTCAATTTGCTCTGCGTGACAGACAACACGCCCGTCAGGCCTGAATCGTTGAGGCCCGTTTCGACTTCAAACGTGCTGCCCAGTGTTTTCTGCAATTTGGTTTTATAGCGCTCGACTTCCCACATTTGGAGAACCGACGTGTTGTTGACATCGAATTGAAACTTGTACAAATCAGACATGGTGCATTCCTTCATTTCATTGAACATTGAGGTACAGATGCGCGTTCAACACATCTGATCCTGAGTATGTCCAGCCATTCTGAAGAGCAGATGAAGACCGTCACGGTTTGCCGAGTACCCCGTTGCTCAGGCCCGGGTGTGCATCACCATCACATGCCCGGCCAAAAAACTCAGTCCTCCGTGGAAAGCTCATCTTCTGGCAGCGCGTGGTCGATTTTTTCCATGTTGTCCAGCAGCTTCAAAAAGTAATGCAGGGTATGGGCCATGTCGCCCATTGAAAAATCCTGCAGGGCCTGCTCGTAGTAGGCCTTGATCTTGGGTTGCGCCAGGTCCATCCAGATGTGACGACCCGACTCGGTCATGACCACCAGCCGTGAGCGGCGATCGCGCCCGTCCGTGCTCATCTCGATGTGGCCGTCACGCGTCATGCGGGTGATCAGGCCCGACAGGTTCTGCCGGCTGACCATGAGGTAACGCGCCAACTCGCCCACCCCCATGCCTTGCGCCGCCTCGGGCCGCGACAGCGCCCCCAGCACCGCCCATTGTTGCGTGGTCAAGCCTTCTTCCTGCACCGCCCGGCTGCCGGTTTTATGCAACATATTGGCACATTGATACAGCTTGAAAAAAATCCGGTTCGCCAGTTCCATGCGTGCGTCTTTGGTTTGTGACATAGGGTAAACGATAGGTTATTGAACACCAGAAGGTCTTGATGGGGAATATGGATAAACCCTAGAATACGTCAACATGTTGTCATATGTGCAGCAAGCTGGATTCACCACCCCATTTCAATTCACGGAGAAAGACATGAAAGACCTCAACGGAAAAACCATCATTGTGACCGGCGGCGGCGGCGGCATCGGCGGGGCCACCAGCCGACGCTTTGCCGCTGAAGGTGCCAAAGTGGCCGTGTTCGACATGAACCTGGCCGGTGCCCAAAAAGTGGCCGACGAGATCCAGGCCGCAGGCGGTAGCGCTGCAGCCTTCGAATGCAACATCACTGACCGCACCCAGGTGGACGCTGCCGTGGCAGCGGCCGAAGCCCAGCTCGGCCCCATCGATGTGCTGGTCAACAACGCGGGTTGGGACATCTTCAAGCCTTTCACCAAAACCGTGCCGGCCGAGTGGGACAAGCTGATCGCCATCAACCTGACAGGCGCTTTGCACATGCACCACGCCGTGTTGCCCGGCATGGTGGCGCGCGGTGGTGGCCGCATCGTCAACATCGCGTCCGACGCGGCCCGTGGCGGCTCGTCAGGCGAAGCCGTTTACGCCGCTTGCAAGGGCGGACTGGTCGCACTGTCCAAAACCCTGGCACGCGAGCACGCCCGCCACAACATCACCGTCAACGTGGTCTGCCCCGGCCCGACCGACACGGCCTTGCTGGCCGGTTTTGCCGAAGGCGCGTCCAACCCCGACAAGCTGATGGACGCCTTCAAAAAGGCCATCCCGCTGGGCCGTTTGGGCCAGCCCGACGATCTGGCCGGTGCCATCGTCTTCCTGAGCAGCGGCGACGCTTCCTTCATCACCGGCCAGGTCCTCAGCGTGTCTGGTGGCTTGACGATGCACGGCTGATCGGCCGACCTCAACCCTTTTGGAGAATCCCATGCAATTCGAAGACATCCTGTACGAAAACCGCAACGGCGTGGCCTGGATCACGATCAACCGCCCCGACAAGATGAACGCCTTTCGCGGCACCACCTGCGACGAGATCATCAAGGCCCTGAACAAGGCGGGCTACGACCGCGACATCGGCTGCATCGTGCTGGCCGGTGCCGGTGACCGTGCTTTTTGCACAGGCGGCGACCAGTCGGCCCACGACGGCAACTACGACGGTCGGGGCACCATCGGCCTGCCCATGGAAGAGTTGCACACGGCGATTCGCGACGTGCCCAAGCCCGTGATAGCACGAGTGCAAGGCTTTGCAATTGGTGGTGGCAACGTGCTTTGCACCATCTGCGACCTGACGATTTGCTCGGACAAAGCCATCTTCGGCCAGGTCGGCCCCAAGATGGGTTCGGTCGATCCCGGCTACGGCACCGCCTTTTTGGCGCGGGTGGTGGGCGAGAAGAAGGCCCGCGAAATCTGGTACCTCAACAAGCGCTATTCCGGTCAAGAGGCCGTTGACATGGGCCTGGCCAACATCTGCGTGCCACACGAGCAACTCGACGCCACCGTGCAGGAGTGGGCAGAAACCATCTGCGAGCGCAGTCCCACGGCGATTGCGATTGCCAAGCGCAGCTTCAACATGGACACCGCCCACCAATCCGGCATTGCCGGTTTGGGCATGTACGCGCTCAAGCTGTACTACGACACCGAAGAGTCGCGCGAAGGCGTGAAGGCCTTGCAAGAAAGACGCAAGCCCGAGTTCCGCAAGTACGCCAAATAAGAACTGGATCTGAGACAACGCGTCATGCAAGCCCAAGCCCTCAAGCCCACCGACGCCGTGTGGTGGCCCGACGCTGCCACGCTCGACAGCGCGAACCTCACACGTTTCATGCGCGCCCTGGGGGTGGACAGCTTCGAAGCGCTGAACCAACAAGCCAGCGCCGACCCGGCCGGTTTTCATGATGCGTTGATCCGTTTTCTGGACTACCGTTTCTACACGCCTTACAGCCAGGTGCTGGACACGAGTGAAGGCCTGCCCTTTGCCCGCTGGTGCGAGGGCGGCACCACCAACGTGGTGCTCAACTGCATCGACCGCTGGCGCGGCACGCCGCGCTACACCCAGCCCGCGCTGATCTGGGAAGGCGAAGACGGCACGCAGACCACCCGCACGTTTGAAGACATCGACCGCGAAACCTGTCAGCTAGCCTGGGGCCTTCGCCAACTGGGCCTGGGCCGGGGCGACGTGGTGGGCATGTATTTGCCCAACCTGCCGCAGGCAGCCGCTGCCATGCTGGCCGTGGCCAAGATCGGTGGCATCGTGTTGCCCATGTTCTCGGGCTTCGGGGCCGACGCCATCGCGCAACGCCTGCAAGACGGTCGCGCCAAAGCCCTGATCACGGTCGACGGCTCGCTGCGCCGCGGCAAGCCCATGTCGGCCAAGCCGGTGGTGGACGAAGCCTTGACGCATTGCCCCGGCGTGCAGCATGTGGTGGTGCTCAACCACCTGACTACTGCCCACGGCTGGACCGAAGGCCGTGACCACTGGTGGCACGAGTTGGCCGCTGGCGCGCCACAAGATGTGCAAGCCGTGCCGACCGAGCAAATGCCGGCCGACGATCCGTTCCTCTTGATGTTCACCTCGGGCACCACCGGCAAGCCCAAAGGTGTGGTGCATTCGCACTGCGGCTTTCCGGTCAAGACCGCGCTCGACCTGTCGATCTGCATGGACCTGAAACCCGAGGATCGCTTCCTGTGGATGTCGGACATGGGCTGGCTGGTCGGCCCCATCCTGGTGTTTGGCGGCTTGCAGACCGGCGCCACCGTGGTGCTGGCCGAAGGCGCGCCCAACTACCCCGAACCGGACCGGCTGTGGCGGCTCATTGAGCGCCACCGCGTGAGCTACCTGGGCCTGGCACCCACCGTGGCGCGCTTGTCGATGTCCCTCGACACTGCGGCGCTGGACGCGCTGGACCTGAGCAGCCTGCGCGTGATCGTTTCCACGGGTGAACCCTGGACGCCCGAAGCCTGGCACTGGACATTTGATCGCATTGGCCAACGCAAGGTGCCTCTGCTCAATTACTCGGGCGGCACCGAGATCGGCGGCATCCTCACCGGCACCGTGATCCACCCGCTCAAACCCTGCGCATTTGCGGGCGCGATTCCGGGCACCGGCGCCGATGTGGTGGATGCCGAAGGCCACAGCGTGGGCCAGGGCGTGACGGGCGAGCTGGTGATGCGCAGCCCCAGCATTGGCCTCACACGCGGGCTCTGGCACGACCGCGAACGCTATCTGGACAGTTATTGGTCGCGTCTGCCCCATCTGTGGGTGCATGGCGACTTTGCCAGCCGCGACGCCGATGGCATGTGGTACGTGCACGGCCGCTCCGACGACACCCTCAAGATTGCGGGCAAGCGCACCGGGCCGTCTGAAATCGAAGCCCCGCTGATGGGCACCGGCCTGCTGCAAGACGCCGCTGTGATCGGCGTGCCCGACCCGATCAAGGGCACCGCAGTGTTGTGCGTTTGCGTGCCACGTCCGGACACTGAAGAAGCCAGCGCCGCCAAAACCTTGTCGGCCGCCGTGGTGGCGGGCTTGGGTGGTGCCTTCAAGCCTGCCCGCGTGGTTTTTGTGGCCGACCTGCCGCGCACCCGCAACATGAAAGTGATGCGCCGCGTGGTGCGCGCTGCCTGGCTGGGCGAAGACCCCGGCGACCTGAGCACCTTGGTCAACCCCGAAGCGGTGGCGGGTATCCGCGCCGCCTTGAGCGCCCAGGAACAGGCCTGATGCCCAAAGACCTGGCCTGCAGACCTTTCAACCCTTCAGACAACAAAGAGACATTCACCATGCGCCTGCACGACAACCGCCTCTCGTCAATGACACGCCGCGCACTCGGTCTGGGCACCGCTGCCATGCTGGCCACAGCCGCATGGCCCAGCTTCGCCCAAACGGCTGCCCCCACGGCTGCCTGGCCCACCAAACCCGTGCGGCTGGTGGTGGGTTTCGCCCCCGGTGGCGGCACCGATGTGATGTCGCATTCCCTGGCCCAGTGGCTGGGTGAATACACCGGCCAAAGCTTCGTGGTCGACAACAAACCCGGTGCCAGTGGCAACCTGAGCGCCAGCGAAGTGGCCCGCGCCGCGCCCGATGGCTACACCTTTCTGGTGGCCCCCACCTCGGTCGAAACCGCCAACCCGTTCCTGTTCAAATCGAACGTCTTGCCCTCTCGCGACCTGTCACCGGTCATGGGCATCGGCCGCATGCAAATGTATGTGGTGGCCCGCCCCAACCTGGAAGCCAAAAACCTCAAGGAATTGGTGGCGCAGGCCAAGGCCCAACCGGGCAAGATGAACTACGCATCCTCCGGTGCCGCCACCCCGCCCCATCTGGCTGCCGAACTGTTCAAGCAAAGCACCGGCACCTTCATCGCGCACATCCCATATCGCGGCTCAGCCCCGGCCCTGCAGGATGTGTTGGCCGGCCAGGCCGACTTCGTGTTCGATCCGGGCATTTCCTTCCCGCACATCCGAAGCGGCAAGGTCAAGTTGCTGGGCGTGGCCAGCGACCGCAAATCCACCTTCTTCCCTGATGCCCCGACCTATGCCGACATGGGCATCAAGGGGGCCAGCCTGGACATCTGGTTTGGCATCTGGGCCCCGAAAAACGTGCCCGCGCCAGTGCTGGAACGCCTGACACGTGAACTGAACAAAGCCCTGGCCGTGCCCGCACTCAAAGAGCGCTTCAACAACCTGGGGGCAGAGCCCATCGCCCTGGACAACGCTGAATTCAAAAAACTCCTGCAGGACGAAAGCAAAACACTGTCGGCCCTGATCAAGGACCGCCACATCGTCGCCGACTAAAGCCTGCGCACCTGACCGCCCCACCCTGTGTGCGGCCCCCCTTACCTGAAATCCGTCAACACACCATGGCCCTCGACTCCGAATCCTTTGAACTCTTGTTGCCCACCCTCCAGCGCTTCATCCGCGAGCGCTTGATCCCGGCCGAAAACCACCTTGAAGAGCACGACGACGTGCCACTGGACATCGTTCAGGACATGAAAGACATGGGTCTGTTTGGCCTGACGGTGCCCGAAGCGTTCGGTGGCATCGGTCTGTCGGTCAGTCAAGAGGTGCTGGTCAACTACGAGCTCGGCCGCACCGCGCCCGCCTTCCGCTCAGTCTTTGGCACCAACATCGGCATCGGCTCGCAAGGCATCTTGATGGACGGCACGCCCGAGCAAAAAGCCGCCTACCTGCCCCGCGTGGCCAGCGGCGAGCTGATCATGTCGTTCGCCTTGACCGAACCCGATGTCGGCACCGACGCCGCCTCGCTCAAGACCCGCGCCGAACTCGACGGCGACCACTATGTGCTCAACGGCACCAAGCGCTACATCACCAACGCACCGCGTGCTGGCGCCTTCACCTTGATGGCGCGCACCGGCGGGCCGGGCGCGGGCGGTGTCTCGGCCTTCATCGTGCCGGCCGATCTGCCGGGCATCCAGCTGGGCAAGCCCGACAAAAAAATGGGCCAACGCGGCACCAAGACCTGTGATGTGATTTTGGAGAACGTGCGCGTGCCCGCCGCCAACATCATCGGCGGCGTGCCCGGCCAGGGTTTCAAGACCGCCATGAAGGTGCTGGACCGTGGCCGGCTGAACATCTCGGCCGTGTCCTGCGGCCTGGCCTCGCGCATCTTGGACGAGGCACGCGCCTATGCCCGCGAGCGCAAGCAGTTCGGCAAGCCCATTGGCGAGTTCCAGCTGATCCAGGCCATGCTGGCCGACAGCCAGGCCGAGTTGCTGGCGGGTTGGTCGCTGGTCAAGGACGTGGCCGCACGCTTTGACCTCAAGCCGCCGCATGTGTCCGACCCCGAAATTTCCATGCAGGTGTCCTGCGCCAAGCTGTTCTCCACCGAAATGGTGGGCCGCGTGGCCGACCGGGGTGTGCAGATCCACGGCGGGGCGGGCTACATCAACGAATACCCGGTCGAGCGCTTTTACCGCGACGCCCGCTTGCTGCGCCTGTACGAAGGCACCACCCAAGTGCAGCAAATCATCATCGGCCGCGAGTTGCTGCGCACGGCGTGAGAGCAGCCACACGCTTTTAGAAACCCACACATCGATTGGAGTGACCTCATGAAAATTCTCGTTCCCGTGAAGCGGGTAGTGGACTACAACGTCAAAGTGCGGGTCAAATCCGACGGCTCCGGCGTGGACATTGCCAACGTCAAAATGAGCATGAACCCCTTTGACGAAATCGCCGTTGAAGAAGCCGTTCGCCTCAAAGAAAAAGGCCTGGCCACCGAAGTTATCGCTGTCTCTTGCGGCGTGACCCAGTGCCAGGAAACCCTGCGCACCGCCATGGCGATTGGTGCTGACCGCGGCATCCTGGTCGAGACCCCCGCTGACCAGGACCTGCAGCCCCTGGCCGTGGCCAAGCTGCTCAAGGCCCTGGTGGACAAAGAGCAACCCGGCTTGATCATTTTGGGCAAGCAAGCCATTGACGACGACTGCAACCAGACTGGCCAGATGTTGGCCGCATTGGCCGACCTGCCCCAAGCCACCTTCGCCTCCAAGGTCGAGATCGTGGACGGCAAGGCGCAAGTGACCCGCGAGATCGACGGCGGCCTGGAAGTGCTGAGCATCAGCCTGCCTGCGGTGGTGACCACCGACCTGCGCCTGAACGAGCCGCGCTACGTGACCTTGCCCAACATCATGAAGGCCAAGAAAAAGCAGCTCGACATCTTCAAGCCTGAAGACCTGGGCGTCGATGTGGCCCCCCGCATCAAGACCCTCAAGGTTGCCGAGCCTGCCAAGCGCAGCGCCGGCATCAAGGTGCCCGATGTCGCCACGCTGGTGGACAAGCTGAAAAACGTGGCCAAAGTCATTTGAGGTTCAGCGTTCAGCGTTCAGCGTGAAAAGCAAAAACCAACGTCCATTGCTCGATGCACAACCTCAGGTGCGCACCCCGAAACCGAAAACCGTAACGCTCAACGCCCAACGCTCAACGCCCAACGCCCAACGCCCAACGCTCAACGCTCAACGCTCAACGCCCAACGCCCAACGCCCAACGCCCAACGCCCAACGCCCAACGCTCAACGCCCAACGCTCAACGCTCAACGCTCAACGCTCAACGCTCAACGCCAAACGCTCAACCATCATGACCACACTCGTTATCGCAGAACACGACAACGCCTCGATCAAAGGCGCCACCCTGAACACCGTCACGGCTGCTGCCGTTTGTGGTGGTGACGTGCATGTGCTCGTCGCGGGCCACAACGCAGGCGCTGCGGCGGCGGCTGCCGCGCAAATCAGCGGCGTCAGCAAAGTCATCCACGCCGACAGCGAAGCTCTGGCCCACGGCCTGGCAGAGAACGTCGCAGCCCAAGTGCTCGCCATCGCCGCCAACTACAGCCACATCCTGTTTCCCGCCACTGCCGCTGGCAAGAACGTCGCCCCTCGCGTGGCTGCCAAGCTGGACGTGGCCCAGATCAGCGATGTGACCCAAGTGGTGTCGGTCGACACGTTTGAGCGCCCGATCTACGCTGGCAACGCCATCGCCACCGTGCAAAGTATCGACGCCACCAAAGTCATCACTGTGCGCACCACCGGCTTTGACGCCGCAGCCGCTACAGGTGGCAGCGCAGCCGTAGAAAGCGCCGCAGCCCAAGCCGACAGCGACAAGAGCAGCTTCACTCGCAGCGAGATCGCCAAGAACGACCGCCCGGAGCTGACGGCGGCCAAGATCATCGTCTCGGGTGGTCGCGCTTTGGGCAGCTCGGAAAAGTTCAACGAAGTGATGACGCCGCTGGCCGACAAGCTGGGCGCAGCGATTGGCGCGAGCCGCGCGGCGGTCGATGCCGGTTACGCGGCCAACGACCTGCAAGTGGGCCAGACCGGCAAGATCGTCGCGCCGCAGCTGTACATCGCGGCCGGTATCTCCGGCGCGATCCAGCATTTGGCGGGCATGAAGGATTCGAAGGTGATCGTGGCGATCAACAAGGACCCTGAGGCCCCGATCTTCAGCGTGGCCGACTTCGGCCTCGAAGCCGATCTGTTTGCGGCGGTGCCTGAACTGACACAGGCCGTTTGAGGTCAGTTCCCGACGACCCACCGGGCACTTGACAGTGCCCGATTCACAAAAAGAGACAGGAGACAAAAAGATGCCAACCATCCATTTATTCAACGGCCTGGTGTACGGGTCCTTGCTCATCATCATGAGCTCGGGCCTGGCACTGATTTACGGGCTGCGCCGTGTGGTGAACTTTGCCCACGGCGGGCTGTACATGCTGGGGGCCTACATCGGGTTCACGGTGGCCACACACAGCAATTTCTGGGTGGCGCTGGTGGCTGCGCCTGCGGCCATGGCGCTGTTGGGTGTGTTGCTCGACCGCTATGGTTTGCGCCTGTTGCAGGACCGTGAACCGCTCTCCGTGATGCTGGTGACCTTTGGCCTGCTGCTCATCCTGGAAGACCTGGTGGTCTTCATTTGGGGCAAGGCCAATCACTCGCTGTTCACGCCCGACTTGCTCAACTTCACCGTGGACCTGCTGGGTGACCAGGTGCCCGCTTACCGCATCGGCGTGATCGTGGTGGGCCTGTCGGTGGCACTGGGTTTGACGCTGTGGTTGCGCTTCTCGCGGATTGGTTTGTTTGTGCGGGCCGCCAGCACCGATCCGGTCACCACCTCCATGCAGGGTGTCAACACCGACGCGGTCAGCGCCGCTGTGGTGGGTCTGGGCAGTGCGCTGGCCGGTCTGGCCGGCGTCGTGGCCGCGCCCTTTTTGTCGCTCTCGCCTCACATGAGCTCGGACGTGCTGATCGACTCCTTCGTAGTGGTGGTGATTGGCGGCCTCGGCTCGCTGGCCGGCGCATTCGTCGCCGCGCTGCTGCTGGGGATGATGCAGGCCATTGGCGCGGTGTACATGCCGCAGCTGTCGGTGCTGCTGCCCTTCATCTTCATGATCGCCATCCTGATCTGGAAGCCCTCTGGCCTGGCCGGCAGCCGCACCTGAACCCGGAGCACACACCATGAACTTTTCCAAAACCCTTCTGTTGGCGTTGCTGGCCCTGCTGGCCGGCGTGGCCATCGCTTACCTGACCCCTTCCAGCAGTTTGCTGGGCCTGTTTGCCCAGGCCGTGATCTACGCCATCTTCGCACTCGGTGTCGGAGTGTTGTTGCGCCAGAACGGCCTGACCAGTTTCGGCCATGCGCTGTTTTTTGGTGCGGCCGGTTACGCCATGGGCGTGATCCTGGCCCTCGACTGGCTGAGTGCCGAATTGGCCATCCCGGTGGTGTTGCTGGGCATCGGCGTGCTGGCCTTTGTGATCGGCCTGGTCATCGTGCGCGTGCCGGGCATCGCCTTTGGCATGCTGACACTGGCCATCGGGCAGATGGCCTATTTGCTGGCCACCCGCTCACGCGGCCTGGTTGGCGGCGCGGACGGCATGAGTGTGAACTGGCCGGCCACCTTGTTCGGCGTCAAGCAGTCGGTGCTGCTCAAGCCGGACACGCTGTTTCTGATCGTCTGGACCGTGATGATCGGGGTCACCTTGTGCGTGGTGTGGGTCTTGCGCACGCGCTTTGGGGCCATCACCGAGGCGATTCGTGACAACGAGGAACGCGCCCGCTTCATCGGCATCACCACCACCGTGCCACGTGCGCTGGTCTACGCGTTGTCGGCCATGGTCACGGGCGTGGCGGGCCTGCTGTCGTCCTTCAACGCCGGGTTTGTGTCACCCGAGAGCCTGCACTGGAGTGTCTCGGGCATCGCCCTGGTGATGGTGGTGGTGGGCGGCTTCAAGTCGGTCATCGGCCCCATCGTGGGGGCCATCGTGTACTTCCTGTTCAAGGACCTGCTGGGCGACTACGCCACCTACTGGATGGCGATTTTCGGGGCCACCCTGATCGCCGTGATCGTGTTCTCGCCCGACGGCATCGCCGGGGCGCTGGCGCGACTGTTCAAGCCCCGCGCCACGCATGGCGCGGCCACCGGCCCCCGTGGCCACTGACCTGCACAACCGGAGAACACCATGACAGCCTACGTGCTTGAAACACGCGACGTGGCCATCCACTACGGTGGGGTCAAGGCCCTGGACGGCGTCTCGCTGACGCTGGAAAAAGGCCAGATTCGCGGCCTGATCGGCCCCAACGGCGCGGGCAAATCCACCGTGATCGATGCCATCACCGGACGCCGTCCGCTGACCCGTGGCCAGGTGATCCTGGACGGCCAGGACGTGAGCCAGCTCGGGGCGGTGGCGCGCCGACGCCTGGGCCTGTCGCGCAGCTTCCAGCGCACCAGCATCTTCACCGGCATGCCGGTGCGCAAGCAGGTGGAGCTGGCCTCTTACAAAATGGGCGTGAGCGACTCGGCCGCCGATGCCGAAGCGGTGCTGCAAGAACTCGACCTGGCGCGCCTGGGCGATGTGGTGGCCGAAGACCTGGGCTATGGCGAGCAACGCCGCCTGGACCTGGCGCTGGCCCTGGTCGGCCGCCCCAAGATGCTGATGCTCGACGAGCCCATGGCGGGCTTGTCGGTCAAGGAGTCGCTGGACCTGGCCCAGCACCTGAAAGCGCTGACCTCGCGCTGGGAGGTGTCGGTGCTGCTGGTGGAACACGACATGGACGTGGTGTTTAGCATCTCGGATGCCGTCACCGTTTTCGAATTGGGCCGTGTCATCGCCAGTGGCGAGCCAGCCCAGGTGCGCGCCGACCCCCGTGTGCGCGAAGCTTATCTGGGAAGCGCAGCATGACCCGACTCCTCGACCTTCACAACGTCAATGCCTTTTATGGCTCGGCCCACATCCTGCACGGCCTGAGCCTGCATGTGAACGCAGGCGAGCGCGTGGCCCTGATCGGGCGCAACGGCGTGGGCAAAACCACTGTCGTCAACACCATCTTGGGCCTGGCCCAAATGAAAGGTGGCCACATTCGCATGGGCAGCCAGGACATCACCCGACCGCGACCCTACACCGCCGCCCAGCGCGGCATGGTGGTGGTGCCGCAAGGCCGCCGCATCGTGGCCAACCTGACGGTGGAAGAAAACCTGCTGCTGGGTGCCGCCACCGGCCGCAAAGGCCCCTGGAATGTGCCCGAGATCTACAAGCTGTTTCCCATCCTGCAAGAGCGTGCCCACACCCCGGGCACAGCGCTCTCGGGCGGGCAGCAGCAGATGCTGGCCGTTGGCCGTGCGCTCATGGCCAACCCGGACCTGATCTTGCTGGACGAGCCCACCGAAGGCCTGGCCCCGGTGATCGTGGACCAGCTGGCCGACATCTTCAACCGCGTGGCCGACCAGGGCACGGCCTTGTTGCTGATCGAACAAAACCTCAGCCTGGTGGTGCGTGTGGCGCACCGCTACCTGGCCATGGCCAAGGGCAACGTGGTGGCCCAAGGCCCGGTTGAAAACACCCCACAGGGGCTCAAGGACATCGAACAACACGTTTTGGTGTGAGGCCCGGACCGCCGGGCTTTGTGTGTAAGCAGTGAAGCCATTTTTGGCATTTTTTAAATCAAGGAGACAACATGTTCAAACCCACCCGAATCCAACAACTCGTGGCCATTGCCACCCTGGCTGCCGCGCTGCCCCTGGCCGCCCAGGCGCAGGGCAAGGACCCGGTGCGCGTGGCGCTGATCACGTCCAAATCGGGCGGCTTTGCCACCATGGGCGCTGACGTGGCCAACGGCATCCGCTTTGCGGTGGAAGAAGCCAACGCCCGTGGCGGCGTGGACGGCCGCAAGGTGATCGTGGCCGAAGGCGATGACGAGAGCACGCCCGATGCCGGTCGCCGTGCCGCCGAGAAACTTTCGCGCGAAGGCCACAACCTGATCATCGGCCCCATCACTTCGGGCATCTCGCTGACCATCAGCCAGAACCTGGCACGCTGGGACGCCGCCCTGATCGGCACCATCAGCAAGGCCGATCGCCTGACAGGGGACGCCTGCAACACCCGCTTCATCCGCACCAACCACTCGGATGCGATGGACCTGGCCATGATCAACGACTGGCTCAAAGGCATTCCGGGCAACAACTTCGCCATCATGGCGGCCGACTACATCTGGGGCCAGGACTCGGCCAAGTCCTTTGAGCAAGCCGTGACCGCACAGGGCAAGAAGGTGTCGCTCAAGCTGATGGTGCCCATGGGCACCAAGGACTACGCGCCCTACATCCAGCAGCTCAAGGCCGCCAAGGTCGACGCCATCTGGACCGCCGAAGTGGCCGGTGCCATCGCCTTCACCAAGCAGGCGGCCGACTTCGGCCTGGTCCCGCAGACGCCACTAATTGGTCATGCCTTGCTGTCGAACTTCGTGATCAACGCCACCGGCAATGCGCTGACCAATGTGCCGGGCAACGTGGGCTTCACCCCCGACATCGACACCCCTCAGACCAAGGCTTTTGTGAACGCCTTCAAGGCCAAGTTCAACCGCATGCCGTCTGACACCGAAGGCCAGGCCTACAACGGTGCCCTGGTGCTGTTCCAGGGCGTGACACTGGCCAAGAGCGTCAAGCCCGAAGACGTGACCAAGGCCCTGCGCGGTGCCACCGTGGACACGCTGTATGGCAAGGCCCCCGTGCGCGCAGCCGACAACCAGATGGTGATCCCCAACTACGTGGCCCGCGTGAAGACTGCCGACGGTGTGCTGCGCCCGGTCGTTGAGCGTACCTTCCCGGCCTCGATCACACCCGCCGCATCGCCTGCCTGCAAGATGTAAGACACAGAGCCACCCTCAGGTGGCTCTGTTCAACTGCACACGCCTGCACCCCAACAACACATTCGGGTGCAGGCGTCCGACAGTTTCAAAAAACACACCCACGCATGCTGGACACACGACTTCAAGGCAGCACGCTGAGCCCGTTTTCCGTGCAGGCCGACCCGGCCCGCTTGCAAGCCTTTGCCCGGGCCACCGGGCAGACCGACCCGCAGTACCTCGATGCCACCGCAGCGCGTGCCCAGGGGCATCCGGACTTGCCCATTCCGCCCACGTTTTATTTCTGCCTGGAAATGGACGCGCCGCACCCGATGGCGCTGTACGAGCGCTTGGGCGTGGACTATGCGCGGGTGTTACACGGCGAGCAGCATTTTCAATACCACCGCATGGCCTTTGCCGGTGAGCGCTTGTGCTTTGCGCCGCGCATCTCCAAGCTGTACGCCCGCAAGGGCGGCGCACTGGAATTCATCGTGCGCGACACGCGTGTTGAAGGGGCTGGCGGCGAACCCGTGGCAGATCTGCGCAGCGTGCTCGTGGTGAACCATGCCCTGGCCGAAGGCCCCAGCGCACAGGCTTCCCGCGCGACACATCCAGCGACGGACCCAGCGAAGCATTCAGCAACGCACCCAGCGCCCCCTCAGGCGACGGCATCACCCAACTCGCGCCTAGACCTGAGCCTGATTGCTCAACACGATGCCCTGGCGACCATGTCAGGCACGCGCCTGCCTGCGCTCTTCATGCCACCGATCACGCGCGAGACGTTGGTGAACTATGCCGCCGCCTCGGGCGACGACAACCCGCTGCACATCGACCCGGCCTACGCCAGCCGCGCCGGCCACCCCGATGTGTTCGCCCACGGCATGTTGTCGGCCGCCTACCTGGCCCGGCTGTTGACCAGCTGGGTGGACCAGGCGGCCATCCGTAGCCTGCAGCTGCGCTTTGTGGCGATCACCCAGCTGGGCGATGCCGTGTGTGGACAGGCTCTTGTTCACCCACCCGAACACGTCAGCGCCCCGGACAGCCCGCCCCCCAGCTCCCTCGTCACGCTGGGTGCAGAGAACCAACATGCCCAGCGCAAGGTGATCGGCTCAGCCCGGGTCTGGCCCGATCCACGCCATCCTCCACACCAGCCCCAAGGCTGAGCCCGGTCGGGCACCCCGACACCGGCTGGCCTGTTCGGCGCTACACCGATTGATCCATTTCCTGACTGAAAGAAACCCCATGACCCTCATCCGCACCCAAACCCTCGGCGATGTGCTGCTGATCGAAATCGACAACCCGCCGATCAACGCCGGATCGCTGGGCGTGCGCCAGGGCCTGCACGCGGCCATTGCGCAACTCACTCAAGACCCCGCGCTGTGCGCCGGGGTGATCATTGGCGCAGGCACCACCTTTGTGGCGGGCTCCGACCTGCGTGAGTTCGGGCAACCGCTGCAAGAGCCGCAGCTGCCCACGGTGCTCAGCGCCATTGAAACCTGCCCCAAACCGGTGGTGGCCGCGCTGCACGGCGCAGCGCTGGGCGGTGGCCTGGAGCTCGCACTGGCCTGCGACGCACGCATTGCCCTCACGGGCACTGTGCTGGGCCTGCCCGAAGTGACGCTGGGCATCATCCCCGGCGCGGGCGGCACCCAGCGCCTGCCGCGTCGCACGGGCCTGGTGCGCGGCATGCAGATGGTGTGCAGCGGTGAGCGCATCCAAGCCGAGGCCGCTCGCGACCTGCGTCTGGTGGACGACGTGGTGGACTGCGATCTGCAGCTGCACGCCGTAGCGCTGGCGCGAAAGCTGCCGGGCAAATGCCGCATCAGCGAAGAGACCGTACCGCATGAAGACACCGACGCCGTGGCGCAGGCCGAGCAGACAGCTCTGAAGGCGGGCAAGCGCCGCCCGGCGGTGCTGGCCGCCATCGAGGCCGTCAAGGACGCGGCCCGCCTGCCCTTTGCCGAAGGCGTGGCGCGTGAGCGTACGGTGTTCCAGCAGCTGCGCGTGTCAACCGAAGCCCATGCCCTGCGCCACCAGTTCTTTGCCGAGCGCGATGCGGTGCGCCTGCCCGTCGACGCGCAGGCCAAGCCGCGCACGGTGGACACCGTGGCCATCATCGGCGCAGGCACCATGGGCACCGGCATCGCCATCGCCGCGCTCGATGCGGGCCTGAGCGTGCTGCTGCTCGAACAAGACAGCGCCGCCCTTGAGCGCGGGCGTCAGCGCGTGGCAGACCACTACCAAGGCCGCGTGGCCGCCGGCAAACTTCAGGCCAGCGTGGCCAGCGGTCACGAAGCTCGCCTCTCGCCCACCACCGACTGGACGCAGTTGGCGCGCGCCGACCTGGTGATCGAGGCGGTGTTCGAAGACATGGCCGTCAAGCAGGCCGTGTTCCGCCAGATCGACACCCATGCCCGGCACGGCGCGGTGCTGGCCACCAACACCTCTTACCTGGATGTGGACGCCATCGCCCAGACCACCAGCCGGCCACAGGACGTGCTGGGCCTGCACTTTTTCAGCCCGGCCAACGTGATGAAACTGCTCGAAGTCGTGCGCGGCGCGCAGACCGCGCCCGATGTGCTGGCCACCGGCATGGCCTTGGGCAAGCGCCTGCGCAAGATGCCAGTGTTGTGCGGCAACGCGTTCGGCTTCATCGGCAACCGCATTTACAACGCCTACCGCAAGCAGTGCGAATTCATGCTCGAAGACGGGGCGTGGCCCGAAGAGGTGGACCAAGCCCTGCAGGCCTTTGGCTTTGCCATGGGCCCGTTCAGCGTGGCCGATCTGTCGGGTCTGGACATCGCCTGGCGCATGCGCAAAGCACAAGCGGCCACACGCGACCCGCGTGAGCGCTATGTAACCATCCTCGACCAGCTGTGCGAGCAAGGCCGTCTGGGCCGCAAAACCGGCGCGGGCTACTACACCTACCCCGAAGGACGCCAGGACAAGACCACCGACGCGACGGTGCGCGGCATCATCGAAGCGGCTTCGGCCCAGCGTGGCCTGCAGCGCCAGCCACTGAGCACCGCCCAAATCCAGCGCCGCGCCTTGTTGGCCATGGTCAACGAAGCAGCGCTGCTCTTGGCCGAAGGCGTGGCGCAGCGCGCCAGCGACATCGATGTCGTGCTGGTGCAAGGCTATGGCTTCCCGCGTTGGGAAGGTGGCCCGGTGTTTTGGGCCCGTCAACAGGACCGAGCCCAACTCGCGCAAGACCTGCAAGCCCTGGCCATCCAGTCCGGCCACGGCTTTGTGCTGGCCGACCTGTCGTCTGTGCTGGAACCGTGAAGCTTTGAAGCACGGCACACCCCTGCCCGTCCAGCCCTCAGCCAGTCGCAACGCAGCGGGGTGTGGGCTGTGGGCTTTGGGCTTTGGGCTTTGGGCCGGGTCGAAACTTTGGTCTTGACAGGCAAATAATGCAATATGTTGTCTCATTCAGGAAAATCTAATTTGTCAAAAAAGACAAGCCTGCATCAATTTTCACCTTGAAATACGGGAAAACCATAGGTTTTACGGGGTCAAAAAGCCTTGCAGTCTTTCATGGAAGAATCCTAAAATAGGACAACATATTTACATATAAGCCATCCACCGCGACGGAGAAACGATGAACCCGAACCCCTATATCAACGAAGACCTGCAGGCGCTGGCCGAAACCGCGCGCCGCTTTGCCGATGACAAGATCAAGCCCGGTTTTCTGGAGCGCGACAAGACCCGCGAATTTGACCGGGCCTTGCTGCGCGAGATGGGCGAGTTGGGTTTCATATGCCCTGAAGTGCCTGAGGAATTCGGGGGGCTGGGCATGGGTTGCGTGGCCGCAGGTGTGATCCACGAAGAAATCGCCCGCGCCGACCTGAGCTTCTCCTACCTGAACCTGCTGGCCTCGCTCAACAGCCAGATCCTCTACAAATACGGCAAGCCCGAGGTGGTGCGCCCTTGGCTCGACAAAATCCGCGAGGGTCGGGCGATTTGCGCCATCGCCCTGACCGAGCCACGCGGTGGCTCCGATGCGGCCAACCTGCGTTTGCGGGTCGAGCGTGACGGCGATTTTTACGTCATCAACGGCGAGAAAACCTCCATCTCGGCCGCCGACCAGGCCGACATCACCGTGGTGTTTGGCCGCACCGGCAAGCCCGAAGATGGCGCACACGGCGTGACCGCGCTGCTGGTGCCCATGGACACCCCGGGCTTGACCACCAGCCGTTTTGATTGCCATGGTCAGCGCTCCATCGGTCGCGGCTCGATCTTCTTCGAAAACGTGCGCATCCCCGTCAGCCACCGCCTGGGCGACGAGAACAAGGGCTTTGTGCAGGTCATGCACGGCTTTGACTATTCGCGTTCGCTGATCGGCTTGCAATGCCTGGCCGTGGCGCGTGCGGCGCTCGACGAAGCTTGGGAATACATCACCCAGCGCCAGGCCTTTGGCCAGCCGCTGTCGGCTTTTCAGGGCGTGACCCACCCATTGGCCCAGTACGACACCGAAGTGGAAGGCGCTCGCCTGGTCTGCCTGCAAGGCCTGTGGCTCAAGGACCAGGGACTGCCCCACTCCGCAGAGGCCGGCATGGCCAAGTGGTGGGGTCCCAAGCTGGCCTACGACGTGATCCACCAGTGCCTGCTGTGCTTTGGTCATGGCGGCTACGACCGAGGCCCGATGGAGCAGCGCCTGCGCGATGTGCTGGGCTTCCAAATCGGTGACGGCACCGCACAGATCATGAAAACCATCATCGCCCGCACCCGTGCGGGTCGCAAGAACGTGCCCGCCTGAGATTTTCAAAACAAAAAACCACCCCAAGGAGACAAGCATGGAATTCGATGCCGTACTTTTGGCCCCACGCCGCGCCCGCATGATCGCGCAAGGCCTGTGGCACGACCGCACCATCAACGGTGAACTCGACGCCTGCGTGGCCGCCTGCCCCGACAAGCTGGCGCTTACCGCTTATCGGGTCGAGGCCGGTGATGAAAAACGCTTCACTTACCGCGAACTCGCCCAGATGGCCGACCGCATCGCGGTGGGCCTGACGCGACTGGGCGTGCAAAAGAACGATGTGGTGGCCTGCCAGCTGCCCAACTGGTGGCAGTTCACCTTGCTGTACCTGGCTTGCTCACGCATCGGCGCCGTGATCAACCCGCTGATGCACATCTTCCGTGAGCGCGAACTGAACTTCATGCTCAAGCACGGCGAGGCCAAGGTCATCGTGGCCCCCAAGACCTTCCGGGGCTTTGACTTCGAGCAGATGATCACCGCCATCCAGCCGGGTCTGCCGCATCTGAAACACATCGTGGTGATCGACGGCCAAGGCCCCAACAGCTTCGAAGCCCTGCTAAGTGGCCCCGCCTGGGAAAACGAAGCCGATGCCGCCGCCATTCTGAGTGCGCATCGCCCCGGCCCGGACGACATCACGCAATTGATCTACACCTCGGGCACCACCGGCGAGCCCAAGGGCGTGATGCATTCGGCCAACACCGTGATGGCCAACATCATTCCTTACGCACAACGCCTGCAACTCGATGCCCAAGACGTGGTGCTGATGGCCTCGCCCATGGCGCACCAGACCGGCTTCATGTACGGCCTGATGATGCCCATCATGCTCAAAGCCAGCGCCGTGCTGCAGGACATTTGGGAGCCGAAAAAAGCGGTCGAGATCATCAACCGCGAAAAAGCCAGCTTCACCATGGCCTCGACGCCGTTCCTGACCGACCTGACCCGCGCCGTGACCGACAACAAAACCCCGGTGCCCACGCTGCAAACCTTTCTGTGTGCGGGCGCGCCGATTCCCGGCCCGCTGGTCGAGCAGGCGCGTGCCGCTTTGGGCACCAAGATCGTGTCGGCCTGGGGCATGACCGAAAACGGGGCCGTCACCCTGATCCAACTGGACGATCCGGACGAGCGCGCTTTCACCACCGACGGCCTGCCTTTGCCGGGCGTCGAGCTCAAAGTGGCCGGTGAGGATGGCCAGAGCCTGCCGCCCGGTGAAGCAGGCAAGCTGTATGTGCGCTCTTGCTCCAACTTTGGCGGCTACCTGCGCCGCCAGCACCTGAACGGCACCGACGCTGACGATTGGTTCGACACCGGCGACCTGGCCCGCATGGACGCGCAAGGCTACATCCGCATCACCGGCCGCAGCAAGGACGTGATCATCCGGGGCGGCGAGAACATTCCGGTGGTCGAAATCGAATCGCTGCTGTACCGCCACCCGGCCGTGGCCATGGCCGCCATCGTCGCCTACCCCGACGAGCGACTGGGCGAGCGCGCCTGCGCGGTGGTGGTCACCAAGCCCGGCCAGAGCTTCGACATGCCCACCTTGGTGGACTACCTGAAGGCTCAAAAAGTGGCGATCCAGTACATCCCCGAGCGCCTGGAGCTGCTGGACGCGATGCCCGCCACGCCTTCCGGAAAAATCCAGAAATTCAAGCTGCGCGAGCAACTGCAGGCCATGCTGGGCAAGCGCTGAATCACGAGAACACGCACCATGACTGCCGAATGCCCCATCCTCACCGAAACCCACGGCCGCGTGGGCCTGATTCGACTGAACCGCCCAGCCCAGCTGAACGCCCTCAACGATGAATTGATGGATGCGCTGGGCTCGGCGCTGATGGCCTTTGACGCCAACGCAGAGATCGGGGCCATTCTGATCACCGGAAGCGACAAGGCCTTTGCTGCGGGGGCCGACATCGCCGTGATGGCCGACTGGTCTTACATGGACGTGTACCAAAGTGACTTCATCACCCGCAACTGGGAGACCATCCGCCAGGTGCGCAAGCCGGTGATCGCAGCCGTGGCGGGCTATGCCATGGGTGGCGGCTGTGAATTGGCGCTGGCCTGCGACATGGTGATCGCGGCCGAATCGGCCCAGTTCGCGCTGCCCGAAATCAAGCTGGCCATGCTGCCTGGCGCGGGGGGCACACAACGCCTGCCCCGGGCCATTGGCAAAGCCAAGGCCATGGACATGTGCCTGTCGGCCCGCATGCTGAACGCGCAAGAGGCCGACCGTTATGGTCTGGTCTCGCGTGTGGTGCCAGACGCCGATTTGCAGGCCACCGCCCTGAAGCTCGCCACCCAAATTGCGGGCTACTCACTGCCTGCCCTGATGGCCATCAAGGAATCGGTCAACCGCGCGCACGAGTCCAGCTTGAGCGAGGGCATCTTGTTCGAGCGGCGCGAATTGCACGCCCGCTTTGCCAGCGAAGACGCGCACGAAGGCATGCACGCATTCCTGAACAAGCGCAAGCCGGTGTTCCAACACCGCTGAGCGCCCGACCCACGACGCGGCATCGCCACGGATCGATGGCGCGGCCCTCAGGCAACTTGGACCTTCAAGCCTGACCGGCCGGAGGCTTGGGCGTCTTGACCATCGAGATCACACCAAACGGGCAACGCCGCTCGCACAGGCTGCAACCGGTGCAAGCCTGTGCATCGTGCAGCACCGAACGCTTGCGCCAGGCCACGACCTGCAAACTCAGCACTCGCGGTGGGCACGCCGCCACACACCAGCCACAACCGGTGCAACGCTCGGTGTTGATGTGCGGCAGCTGCATGGACTCAAATGGCCTTCAGGTCGGCCACCTTGCGCCAAAACGCTTCGGGCACCAGCGCTACGGTGCGCGTCTGGCGGTCCACAAACACGATGCCGATCTTGCCGCGCGCCACTTCGCGGCCAGTGTCCAGACACTCCATGCGGTAGACCAGATCAAACCCGTATTTGTTGGGGTCTTGCGGCACCATGCTCACGCGCATGGTTTCGCCATGAAAACCCTCGGACTTGTATTGCGCGACCATGTCGCCCACCACGATGGGAAAGCCCGCCACATTGCCCTCGGTGTAGCCCAGTGATTTGAAAAACCGCACGCGGGCTTCGGACACGAGCGTCAGCAGCTGCGCGTTGTCCAGATGCCCGCCCTGGTTGACGTGGCTGATGTAGATCTGGATGTCGGTGGCAAAGACAAAACGCTCGGGAAGGCTGAACTGGATGCGGGGCATGTCAAAAAATCGTGTGCGTGAACAAGCCAGTATTTTCGCCTGCCTTGAAACGACAAGGGCCGACACACGGTCGACCCTGATCAGGCGGCAAGCGCTGCGCTGCGCTGCCCTGCCCTGTGCCTGGCGCTCGCGCCAGTGGTGCAGGCTCAGGGGGTCGTCAACACCAGATTTTTCACGGTGGTGCTGCCCGCCAGCCCCAGATTGAGCACCGGATCGGTGCTTTGCGTGGTGTAGCCCGCGGCGGTGCCGGTCACGTTGTAACGCCCCGCCACCATGCTGTCGGTGCTGAAGTTCAAAACCGCCCCTTGGACATAAGGCGCTTTCACTGCAGCAGCCAAAGGCAAGCTCATGCGGTAGTCGGCACTGGTCACATCGACCCCGGTGGAGGCCACCTCCAGCACCTGCCCCGTGCTCAGGGTCTGGCGTGCAGACACCTGGGCATCGGTCAGCAGTGCATTGGCGCTGTTGCTGACCACACCGGCCACATCGGCCATGGCCGAAGCCGCAGGCAAGATGGCGGTCTGCGCCGTGTTCAGCACGGTGACGCCCGTGGCCCGGGACACGGGCACGTTCGTCACCGCCGCCGTGGTCAGGTTTTGTCCGGCCACCACCACCGTGTAGTGGGTGTTTTCAGGCAAATACGCCAAGGTGAACTTGCCCGTGATGGGGTTCGGCACCGTGGCACGCAGGTTGTTGTCGGGGTCGCGCGTAGAGACCACCACATGGGGCGCGATCGACGGATCAACATAGCCTTCGATGGCCGTGGTCAGGCGCGGAATCACCGCCACCACGGGCTTGAGGTTGTAACGCCCGGAGCTGCCCGCCTTGACGATGGAGCGGCAAGCATCAAAGTCCAGCACCATGTCGGCCACCTGACCACTTTGCACATCGAAGCGCGCCTTCAGTTTGAAGCCGCTTTGCTGGGCGCTGGGTGTGCTCAGCGGCACTTCGTCCGCGCTGCCCGAGAGCACCAGCGCATTGGCCAACGGATTGGCAGTGGACGGGTTGGCAGGGTTGTCGGCCAGCACCAGACGCACTTGTTGGTAGTTGCCAGCAGGCAAAGGCAGACTGCCCAACTCCTGCAACACGCCATTGGTCAGCGACAGCAAATCGATGCGCTGGGCCGGGATGCTCAATTCACTCCAGCCCAGCAACTCCGTGCCATCGGCCGTGGCGCTTTGGTGGACCCGGATTTTGTTGACCGTGACATAGACATGGTCGTAACCGCAGGCCGGTGCGTCGGTCATGGCGAGCTTGAGTGTGCCGGTGGACGGCGCGCCTCCCCCGCCGCCGCCACACGCGATGAGGCCTGTGGTCAAGAGCCCCAGGCCACCCCATGACAACGTTTTGAAAAGCCCGTTTGGCTTGTTGGTGCGCATGCTGATCTCCATGAAAAACAATGGACAAATTCTGGCTTCGGCCCAAGCCGCATGCGGTAACCAAAAGTAAGGCCCCATGCCGCCCGCTTACACCTTTGCCCATCGTCTGACATGCGCGCGCCCAGCGCCATACAGCCATTGGTTTACTTTCGCAGACCCTTGTGTGTACACCCTTTTGCCTATCAGTCGCACAGCGGCATGGCCGCCCTGCCCGCCGGGTCTGTTACAAAAATGTCAGACCAGCGGCACCGTCAGCTGTGCAATCACCGCAGCCGTGTCTGGCCGCACGCCGCGCCACCAGGCAAACGCCTCGGCGGCCTGCTCGGCCAGCATGCCCACGCCGTCGGCCAAGCGTGTCACACCGGCTCGCTGGGCCAGCTGCAGGAAGGGCGTGAGCCCTTTGCCGTAGGTCAGGTCATAGGCCAGGCAATCCGGCGCAAACACGCTGGGGTTCAAGGGCGGCAACTCGGCTTTGAGACTGGACGAGGTGGCGTTGAGCACCACATCGAAAGCCCCCTGCACCGCGTCATAACCCAAGCCCTGCACCGGCACCAGGCCCGTCTGGTGCTGCAGCGCCAGCGCTTCCAGCGCCTGCGCCTTGGCCACAGTGCGGTTGACGATCACCAGCTCGGCGGGTTGTTCGGCCAGCAGGGGCAGCAAAGCACCGCGTGTGGCACCGCCCGCGCCCAAAATCAACACGCGCCGCCCCTTGAGCGGACAGGCCAGGTTGTGCACCAGATCGCGCACCAAGCCCACGCCGTCAAAGTTTTCGGCATACACCTTGTCGCCCTCGAACTTCATGGCGTTCACCGCCCCCGCCATCTGTGCGCTGGGGGCCTGATCGGTGGCATAGGCAAACGCATCGAGCTTGAAGGGTGCCGTCACATTCATGCCCCGCCCGCCACGGGCGCGAAAGGCGTCCACCTCCCCCGCAAAACCACCCACTGGGGCCAGCAGCTTGGTGTAATGAATGTCCTGCCCTGTGACCTGCGCAAAAGCGATGTGGATGAAAGGTGACTTGCTTTGTTCGATGGGGTTGCCGATGACGGCGTAAGAGTCGGTCATGAAGGGACTTCCGGAAAAAATGCTCAGCTTGAAAGCTGGAATCTTAGCCGCCCCAACCCACACCCTGTCGATCGCCTCGGTTCAGATATGCACCCACGCGCCCAACGCGCCCCAACACGCCCCCCGCTCAGTCACAATCACGGGCAAACCGACATGCAGGAGGCCTTTGATGCCCAAAGAAAAAATAGACCCAGAAATGCAAGCCTTTGCGCAAGATGTTTTGACCTCCATCCAGCAAGCCCGGCGCGGCGAAGGCCAGGTGCACCAGGTCACGCTGTCGGCCGCTGCCGAAGCTCGGGCCAAAGTGGGTTTGACGCAATCGGCCTTTGCGCAATTGATGGGCGTGTCGGTGCGCACTTTACAAAACTGGGAGCAAGGCCGCAGCCAACCCTCGGGGGCGGCCAAAACCTTGATCAAGGTCGCCCAACAGTGGCCCGACCTGCTGCGTTCGATGGCCTGAATTGACACACGCCAACGCCCCCATTCCCCCCGCCGCACGCCAAACCTCGCTGGCGGTGGTGTTCATCGTTCTGGCGCAGTGCCTGAGCACCTCGCTGTGGTTCAGCCCCAGCGGGGTGGCCGACAGCCTGATGCAGGCCTGGCAACTGAGCGCCGCCGCTTTTGGCTGGCTGCTGGCCGCTACCCAGCTGGGTTTCATCGCGGGCACCATGGCGTTTGCCTTCAGCGGCGCGGCCGACCGCTTTCAGCCCACACGCATTTTTGTGGTGTGCAGTTCGCTCGGGGCGCTGGCCAACGCCGCCGTCACCTGGGGCGTGACCGATTACGGGGTGTTCTGGAGTCTGCGCTTTGTCGTGGGCATGTGCCTGGCCGGCATCTACCCGTTGGGCATGAAGATGCTGGTGCAGCGCGTGGGCAGCAAACCGGCCGCCGCGCTGGGTTGGCTGGTGGGCATGCTGACCTTGGGCACGGCCATGCCGCACGGCTTGCGGGCTCTTGGCCAGAGCTGGCCCTGGCCCGAGGTGCTGCTGGGCTCGTCGGTGCTGGCCTTGGTGGGCGCGGCGCTGGTGGCCTGGATGGGCCAGCCGCCCAAGCAGCCCGCATCTCCGGGTCAACCCACAGCCCCTGCCCCCGTTCGCCTGAACACCCAAGCTTTGCGCGAGGTGATTGCGGTGCGCGGTTTTCGCGCCTCGGCGCTGGGCTACTTTGGCCACATGTGGGAGCTTTATGCGTTCTGGAGCGTGCTGCCTTGGCTGAGCCTGCCCATCCATCGCTCGCTGGTGGCCACTGGCTACGGCTGGGCACCGTCGGTGGCGCTGATGAGTTTTGCGGCCATCGGCATGGGGTTTTTCGGTTGCGTGCTGGGCGGCATGTGGAGCCGCCGCGTGGGCAGTGCACGGGTGGCGGCCACGGCCTTGGCCGCATCGGGCCTGATGTGCCTGGGCTACCCCTTCATCCCCGACTCTTGGCCGCTGTTGCAGTTGGGGGCCTTGCTGTTCTGGGGCATTTGCGTGGTGGCCGATTCGCCGCAGTTTTCGGCCATGTCGTCGCAGCACGCACCGCCGCAGTGGCTGGGCAGCGCCCTGGTGCTGCAAAACGGCGTGGGGTTTTTGATCACCGTGGTCAGCATCTTGCTGCTGGGCTGGGCCGTGCAGCAGTGGGGCAGCATGGCGCTGTGGCTGCTGGCCCCCGGTCCGGCTCTGGGCTTGTGGGCCTTGCAACCTTTGTTGAAAAAGGACTGAGCCTTTGGGGTTCAGTGCCGCCCCACCAGGCGGTACACCACCACGCCCAGAACGGACACGCCCACAGCCGCCGCCGTGAAGGCATGGGCCAGCCAGCCCATGTCCACGCTTTGGGCCATGAGCAGCACTCCGGTCGACTGGCCAAAAAACAGTGAGCAGGCAAACAGGGTCACGGCGGTACCGCGTGCGGCCGGGGCCATCTGGGTGGCTTGCACCTGCAAGGTGTTGTGCAGCATGTAAAAGCCCAGCCCGGTCATCAGGCAAGCCAGCAGGCCCAGCCAGAGGCCACTGCCCCAGGCCAGCACGAGCAAACCGGCAGCCACCAGGGCAGCCCCCATGCGCACCAGACCACGCTCGCCCAGCCAGGCCAACCAGCGCCGCGCCATCTGGGTGTAGATCAAACCGCC
Organism: Limnohabitans sp. 2KL-1; assembly: GCF_003063435.1. Classification (GTDB taxonomy): domain Bacteria; phylum Pseudomonadota; class Gammaproteobacteria; order Burkholderiales; family Burkholderiaceae_C; genus Limnohabitans_A. The sequence continues at coordinate 488,602 of NZ_NESL01000002.1, forward strand.
CACGCCGTACAGCATCATCACCGAACCCGCGGCCACCACGCTCAAACCAAACTGCTGGTGCAAATGCGTGGGCATGAAAGCCATGGCGCCAAACACCAGAGCGCCCTCTGCTGCCGTGACGCCCAAGACCCAGCGCACGCGGGGCACGGCCAGGAGTTCACCGGTCAGGCGAAACGCGGCCCACAGGCCCGGTGCCGCCGCCGGCACCGGCTGCACCTGTTGGCGCAAGCGGCGCAGCAGCAGCACGGCAGCCACCCCGAACATGGCCGCGAGCAAGACAAAAGCGCCGCGCCAACCCACGGTGTCGGCCGCGAAACCGCCAAACCACAGGCCGCTCATCATGCCCAGCACGGTGGCGCTCATCAACTTGGCCAGGGTTTCCTGGCGGCGCTCGTAAGGCACCTGGTCACCCACCCAGGCCATGGACAAAGGGATGATGCCCGCCGCCGCCCCGCCCATGAAACCGCGCATGATGACCAGCATGGGCAGGTTCATCGACAGTGCCGTGATGGCGCTGAACAGCGCACAAGCCGACACCGCCAGCGACACCACCCGCAGCTTGCCAAAACGCTCGCCCAACGGGCCGTAAAACAACTGCAGCAGGCCATAGACCACGGCGAACGCGGAGACCACCGCCGACGCGTCGCCCGTGCTGACCTGAAACTCCTGGCCCAGCAAGAGCAGCATCGGGTCGCAGATGCGCATCGAGGCCATGCTGGCAAAACCTGCCAGGCCGAGCAGCGTCAGATGCTGGCGCTCGTCAGCAGGCGTCAAAGCGCTCACGCCAGTTGCTGTTCGAGGTCGTGCAGGACCTGGTAGCAAGGCAGCACCTGCGCGATGCTGGAATTGGGCTCGCGCCCTTCCTGAATCGCCGCAAAGAATTCACGGTCCTGCAGCTCGATGCCGTTCATGGACACGGCCACTTTGGACACGTCGATCTGCTCTTCCTTGCCGGTGTACAGGTCGTCGTAACGGGCCAAATAAGTGCCGGTGTCGCCGATGTAGCGGAAGTAGGTACCCAATGGGCCATCGTTGTTGAAGCTGAGCGACAAAGTGCAGATCGCACCGTTGGCGGCCTTGAGCTGGATGCTCATGTCCATGGCGATGCCCAAAGCGGGGTGGATCGGGCCTTGCACCGCATTGGCTTTGACGATGGGGCTGCCGCACTGGTATGCAAACAGATCCACGGTGTGGGCAGCGTGGTGCCACAGCAGGTGGTCGGTCCAGCTGCGGGCCTGGCCCAGCGCGTTCATGTTGGTGCGGCGGAAGAAGTAGGTCTGCACATCCATCTGTTGGATGTTGAACTCACCGGCCTTGATCTTGTGGTTCACCCACTGGTGGCTGGGGTTGAAGCGGCGGGTATGACCCACCATGGCCACCAACCCGGTTTCCTTTTGCACACGCAGCACTTCCTGGCCTTCCTTGTAGACATCGCACAGCGGGATTTCGACCTGCACATGCTTGCCCGCCTTCAGGCAAGCCAGGGTCTGGCTGGCGTGCATTTGCGTGGGGGTGCACAGGATGACGGCGTCGACTTCTTTCAAAGCCAGGGCTTCGTCCAGCTCGGTGGTGGCGTGGGCGATGCCGTATCTGGAAGCGACTTCTTTGGTTTTTTCGATGTCACGGCTGATCAGCGAGACGACTTCCACGCCGTCGATGTTCTTGATGCCGTCCAGGTGTTTGATGCCAAAGGCACCTGCGCCCGCCAGGGCGACTTTGATGGTTTTGCTCATGATGATGACTCCAGAAATTTATGCATTCTCAAGAATGACGTGTCCCACCGCCGTGTTCGACGCAGGCACATGGTAGAAGCGGTGACGCAACTTGGGCGCGGGGCCTGTGGCCTTGCCGCCCTCGATGTCGCTCATCGCACCACGGGCGATCAGCCACATGACCAGCTCGATGCCTTCGCTGCCCGCTTCGCGCACATAGTCAATGTGCGGTGTGGCCGCAGCCGCGACCGGGTCGTTGATCAGCTGGTCCAGCCAGGCGTTGTCCCACTCGCGGTTGATCAGGCCCGCACGCGCGCCCTGCAGCTGGTGGCTCATGCCGCCTGTGCCCCAGATGTGCACGTTGATGTCTTCGTCGTAGCTCTCGACCGCCTTGCGGATGGCCTGACCCAGGTTGAAGCAGCGCTGGCCGCTGGGCACGGGGTACTGCACCACGTTCACGGCAAACGGGATCACCGGGCAAGGCCAAGCGTCTTTGACGGGGTCGAGCTCGCCACACATCAGCGACAGGGGCACCGTCAAGCCGTGGTCCACGTCCATCTTGTTGACGATGGTCAGGTCAAAGTCTTGCTGGATGACCGACTGCGCGATGTGCGAAGCCAGCTCGGGATGGCCCTTGACTTGGGGCACCGGGCGTGGGCCCCAGCCTTCGTCGGCAGGCGTGTATTCAGCGGCCGTGCCAATGGCAAAGGTCGGGATCATGTCCAGGCTGAAAGCGGTGGCGTGGTCGTTGAAGACCAGAAAGATCACGTCGGGCTTGTTGTCCTTCATCCATTGTTTGGAGAAGTCGTAGCCTGCAAACAGCGGCTTCCAGTAGTCTTCCTGTGTCTTGCCCAGGTCCATGGCCGCGCCGATGGCGGGCACATGCGAGGTGAAAACGGATGCGGTAATTTTGGCCATGTTTATGCTTTCTTTCCGGCTGCGCCTTGGGGCTGGTTCTGCGCCTGGGCATCGCCGTTTTCGCCGATGTAACGGTTGCCTTCGACGCTGCGACCACCCTTGATCATCATGTTGCGGTATTCCTCTTCGGTCATGCCGGTCATGGAGCCGGCCATCTGCTGGAAGCTCTTGCCGTCGGTGGCGCCGATCTTGGCCAGAAAGTAAATGTTGCCGCCGGTGCGCATGCACCAGTTGAGGTCACGGGCCAGCACGGCCTGCTTTTGCTCTTCGGTCATGGGCCACTCGTCCAGGTAAGCACGCTCATTGGCCTTGAACTTTTCACGGTTCTCGGCTTTCATGAGCGACATGCAAAACTGGTTGATCCAGTAGCCTTTGCGCGATTGCTCGGCATCAAAAATGATGGTTCCGGGCACGTCGGTGTAGGGTTTGTCTAAAGCCATGGTGGTGTTGCGTTAAGGGTTGAGCGTTGAGCGTTGAGCGTTGAGCGTTGAGCGTTGAGCGTTGGGCGTTGAGCGTTGGGCGTTGGGCGTTGAGCGTTGAGCGTTGGGCGTTGAGCGTTGGGCGTTGAGCGTTGAGCGTTGGGCGTTGAGCGTTGAGCGTTGAGCGTTGAGCGTTGGATTCTTCACGCCGAACGCCAAACGCTGAACGCTGAACGCTGAACGCTGAACACTCAACGCAGAACCTCTTCCGGCCAATACAAGCGCATCGGATTGTCCACCAGCAGCTTCTTTTGCAGCTCAGCCGTGGGAGCGATGTGCGGGATGAAGTCCACCAGCAGGCCATCGTCGGGCATGTGGTCTTTCAGGTTGGGATGAGGCCAGTCGGTGCCCCACAACACGCGGTCGGGGAACTCTTCCACGATGCGCTTGGCAAAGGGGATCACGTCCCGATAAGCGTTTTGCTCCCCATTCAAAGCCTTGGGGCCGGTGACCGACAAACGCTCGGGGCAGGACACCTTGCTCCAGACGTTTTTGTGTTCACGCATGAACTTCTGGAACAGCGCAAACTGCGGGCCGTCCACGGGCAGCGACACATCGGGGCGACCCATGTGGTCCACCACCACGGTGGTCGGCAGTGCGGTGAAAAAGTCCCACAGCTCAGGCAGATCCACCGCTTCAAAGTAAATCACCACGTGCCAGCCCCACTTCGCGATGCGGCTGGCAATTTCCATCAACTCGTCCTTGGGCGTGAAGTCCACCAGACGCTTGACGAAGTTGAAGCGCACACCGCGCACACCGGCGTCGTGCATGGCCTGGATTTCCTGGTCCGTCACGCTGCGCTTGACCGTGGCCACGCCACGCGCCTTGCCGCCAGAGCTGACCAATGCATCAACCATGGCACGGTTGTCAGCGCCGTGGCAGGTGGCCTGCACCACCACGTTGCGCTCAAACCCCAAGTGATCGCGCAAGGCATACAGCTGGTGTTTGGACGCATCGCAGGGCGTGTACTTGCGCTCGGGCGCATAAGGAAACTCTGCGCCGGGGCCAAACACGTGGCAATGCGCATCAACAGCGCCTACGGGCAGTTTGAAAGTGGGCTTGGCCGGACCGGTGTACCAGTCCATCCAGCCTGCGGTTTTGGTGAAGTCACCGGTTGTAGGTTTGCTCATCTTGGCTCCATCATGAACGGACAAGAGGCTGCACGGCCCTGCCGGGGCTCATCAGTCCTTCGGCCAGCAAATCGCCCCAACAGGGCCGCACAGCCTCTTGTCCTTTGTTGTCAGGTTTGATCAATCGATGTATTTCAGACCCGCTGCCGCCAGAGGCTCGCGCATCTTGTACATGTCCAGACCCAACACGCCGGATGCCAGCTTGGCGCGTTTTTCGCCTTCGTTGGCTTCACGGGCTTGCGCTGTGGCCAGCGTCTTGGCGGCGATGGCCTGTGGCACGCAGACCACGCCGTCGTCATCGGCCACGATCACGTCACCGGGGTGGACAATCATGCCGGCGCACACCACGGGGATGTTGACCGAACCGACCGTGGCCTTGATCGTGCCCTTGCTGCTGATGGCTTTGCTCCAGACGGGAAAACCCATTTTGGTCAGCTCTTTCACATCGCGCACACCGGCGTCGATGATCAGAGCGCGTGCGCCACGGGCCATGAAGGACGTGGCCAGCAGGTCGCCAAAATAACCGTCTGTGCATTCAGCGGTGATGGCCGCGACCACGATGTCGCCGGGCTGAATCTGCTCTGCGGCCACATGCATCATCCAGTTGTCGCCGGGGTGCAGCAGCACCGTGACGGCCGTGCCGGACACCTGCGCGCCCGCATAGATGGGGCGCATGTAAGGCTTCATGAGTCCAACACGGCCCATGGCTTCGTGCACCGTGGCCGAGCCCAAAGCGGCCAGGCCGTCGGTGGCCGCGCGGTCAGCGCGGGTGATGTTGCGGTAAACAACGCCGAGTTCGTACATGGGTTCTTCCTTCAAATTTAAATAAGAGGCACAAAAGAGAGGATTGCCAGACTTCGCTGGCCATGACAAAACACCGTCATCGCGAGGAACGAAGTGGCGCGGCGTTCCAGACACTGGATGGCCGCGCTGCGCTCGTCAGGGCAAAGTGTCGCCATCGCCTGCACGCGAAGCTGCTCACTTGCCCTTGGCCGTCAACTGGTCGTCCAGGCGCTTGAACACGCGGCGTGCGTTGCCTTCATAGACCATGTAACGCTCTTGGTCGTTCAGGTTGGCTGTGGCCTGCACATAGCGCTTGGTGTCGTCAAAGTAGTGACCGGTTTCGGGGTCAATGCCACGCACGGCGCCGATCATCTCGGAGGCGAACAAAATGTTTTTGACCGGGATCACCTTGGTCAGCAGGTCGATGCCCGGCTGGTGGTACACGCAGGTGTCAAAGAAGATGTTGTTGAGCAAGTGCTCGGACAGCAGAGGCTTTTTGAGTTCTTGCGCCAAACCGCGGAATCGACCCCAGTGGTAAGGCACCGCGCCGCCGCCGTGCGGGATCAAGAACTTGAGCGTCGGGAAATCCTTGAACAGATCACTGGTCAAGCACTGCATGAAGGCCGTGGTGTCGGCGTTCAGGTAGTGCGCCCCGGTGGTGTGAAAGCAGCTGTTGCAGCTGGTGCTCACATGGATCATGGCGGGGATGTCGTACTCGACCATTTTTTCGTAAATGGGGTACCAGGCCTTGTCGGACAAGGGAGGCGAAGACCAGTGACCACCCGATGGATCGGGGTTCAGGTTGATGCCGACGTTGCCGTATTGCTCCACGCACTTGACCAGCTCGGGGATGCAGGTGGCGGGGTCCACACCAGGCGACTGGGGCAGCATGGCCGCAGGCACGAAGTGGTCAGGAAAGAGTTGCGCCACGCGGAAGCACAGCTCGTTGCAGATCGCCGCCCAGGTGGACGAGACATTGAAGTCGCCAATGTGGTGGGCCATGAAGCTGGCGCGGGGGCTGAAGATGGTGATGTCTGAGCCGCGCTCTTTCATCTTGGCCAGCTGGTTGGTCTCAATCGTCTCGCGCAGTTCGTCGTCACTGATTTTCAGATCGGCCACTTTGGGCATCATGGCCGGGTCTTTGATGCCTGCAATTTGCTTGTTGCGCCACTCTTCCAAAGCCTTGGGGGCGGTGGTGTAGTGACCGTGCACGTCGATGATCAAGGGCTGGGTTTGGCTCATTTCTGCTTCCTGAATGATGGGGGTCTTGCAGGTCGGCGGCTTCAGCCCCGACAAAGTGCACTGGTGAAGCTTGTCCGGGCTGAAGCCGCCGACCTGCAAAAATTCAAGCGCCCATTGTGCAGGCGCACGCCCTCAGCACCCAGCCCCCTCATCATCTACCAGCTAGAACAAATCCGCATAACCAAGCCATGGATATGACAAAATCACGCCAACAGAAAGGGTTCCCATGGACCTCAAACAGCTGGAATACTTTGTGCGCGTGGCCGAATTGGGCAGCTTCACCCGGGCCGCGCAGGCCCTGAACATTGCCCAACCGGCGCTCAGCCGCCAGGTGCGCCTGCTCGAAGTCGAGCTGCGGCAAAACCTGCTGGTGCGCAATGGCCGTGGTGCCACCCCCACCCAGGCCGGGCAATTGCTGCTCGAACACGGCCGGGGCATCCTGCACCAGGTGGAGCGGGCGCGCGAAGAACTGGGCCGTGTGCGCAGCGGTTTGTCAGGGCGCGTGGCACTGGGCCTGCCACCCAGCGTGGCACGGGTGCTCACGGTGCCTTTGACCCGTGCATTTCGCCTCAAGATGCCCGAGGCCCAGCTGTCCATCAGCGAAGGCTTGTCCACCGCCATGCAGGAGAACCTGCAAAACGGTCGCCTGGACATTGCCGTCCTTTACAACCCCAGTCAGGTGCAAGGCATCGAACACACCCCTCTGGTGCAAGAACAGCTGCTGCTGGTGCAGCCACGCCCACCCGGCCTGCAGGAAGATCCGCCCCCGCCGCCCATCAGCCTGCAAGAAGTGGCCTCCCTGCCCTTGGTCATCCCCACGCGCCCCAACGCGATCCGCATGCACGTCGAGTCCGAAATGGCCGCCATAGGTTGCCGCCCCCAAATTGCACTGGAGATCGACGGCGTGAGCGCCATTCTGGACCTGGTGGCCGACGGCGCGGGCTACGCCATCCTGCCGGGCAACGCGGTCATGCGCTCGGTGCGCCCATCGGCGTATGCGGTGCGGCAAGTGTCTGAACCTGCACTGACCATTCAGCTGACCACGGCGGTGAGTTCACTGCGCCCCACCACCCTCACCCAGCAAGCGACTTTGACGCTGATCAACGAAGTGAGCCGGGAATGGCTGACGTCGTGATTCGCAGTGGTGACTTCGGCACAGACTTTGTCATCGCAAGCGAAGTGTGGCGATGTCAAGAGGGCATGAATTCGCTGAACGACACGGGGCAAATCCTCCGGATTGTCGGTATGACAAAATCAAACCCATGCGCACAAACCCAGGCCCCATTGACGTAGCACCGAGCACAGCACAAGCCGTGTTTGACCACAGTACTTTGGCCACGCATGCGATGGCCAGCCTCCCGGACATCAGACACGCACTGCAACAATTACCCCATCTGCAACTGGCCATTGTTTTCGGTTCATGCGCCAAGGGCACCCAAAAGCCGGACAGTGACCTCGACATTGCTGTTGCATTCAATCAAGTCATGAGCGTGCAGCAACATATAGACACCATCGCAGCCCTGGCGCTCGCCACAGGACGCCCCATTGACCTGATTGATTTGCGCACCGTGGGAGAACCCCTGCTGGGTCAAATCATGCAACATGGCATTAGGATCATGGGCAGCGATGTGCTGCACGCCCAATACATGATGCGGCACGTCATGGATGCCGCTGACTTCATGCCTTACCAGGCACGCATACTGCAAGAAAGGAGGCTAGCGTGGATCAACAAGTAATGGATCAAAAGCTCGAATCCTTGCGTCGCTGTCTGGCACGCATTGAATCCAAGCAACCTTTTGATGCAGACCAACTCGCTGACGACTTTGACCTACAAGACATCGTGTCCCTGAACCTGACGCGTGCAGTACAAATGGCCGTGGACATTGGGGCTCACATTGCGGCCAGTCATAACCGGCCAGGCCCGGCCACCATGGGGGAAATCTTCGACCAGCTGGCCAGCATGGGCGTCATCAGCGCCGATCTGGCCTCACAACTCAAGAAATCCGTCGGTTTTCGCAACATCGCTGTGCACAACTACAGCACCATCAACTGGCAAGTGGTGCACGCCATCATTGCGACCCACCTGCAAGACTTCAACCACTTCGCCCGTGCCGTGATCCTCTGGCAAACGCAAAAGGCGTCATCACCACGGATTTGAGCCCACCCCCGGATGGCTCACAAAAGGTGGTGTTGCAACACCCACAGCAAGCCACTGAGCGTGAAAAACGACACCACCGTGGTCACCAGCAGCGTGGCGGCACTGATGGCGCCATGCCCATGGCGCTGGCTCAGGATGGTGTAGATGCCCAGCATGGGCAAGGCCCCGGTGAGCAAGGCCGCAGAGCGCAGGGCCGGATCGGCAATCGGCACCGCCCACATCAGCACCGCCCACATGGCCAGCGGATGCAAAAACAATTTGCCAAAGGCGATTTGCGACACCGTGCCCTTGAGCCCCCCTGCCTTGAGCCCCACCAGCGAGCCCCCAATCACGAACAGCGACAAGGCCGCACTGGCCTGCGCAAACAGGTTGATGGTGCGGGCAAAGGGCGCGGGCATCTGAGCGCCTGACAGCGAAAACAGGAAACCGGCCACGATGCCGATGATCATCGGGTTTTTGACCAGGCCTTTGAGCGTTTGCAGCAAAGCCTGCTTCCACTGCCCGGGCTGCCCTTGGCTGTCGGCCACGGCCAGCAGCAACGGGATCAGGAGCAGGTTTTCAACCACCATGTTGAGCGCCAGCGCCACGCCCGCCACCGGCCCCAAGGTCAGCAGCATGATCGGGTACCCCACAAAGCCACTGTTGGGACAAGACATGCCCATGGCCATCATGCTGCTGTAACTGAGCGTGTGGCCTTGCACCTTGCGCGCCCAGAACAAGCCACCCAGAAGCACCGCCATCGACCCCAGCGCATACGCCAGCAGATACTGGGCGTTCAGGATTTCACCAATGCTGCGCTGCGACAGCGCATTGAACAGCAAGGCCGGCAAGGCCAGGTTGATCGTGAATTTGCCAAACACCTGCATGTCGGCCCTGGCAAACACGCCCCGACGGGTGAAGAAATAGCCCAGCGCAATGGCCAGGTAAATCGGGCCAGTGATGCCCAAGATATCAAAAGTCGCGTTCATTCCAACCGTTCAGTGTGTGAGGCCGCCAGCGCTGCCAAGTGCAGGGTATGCCGTGCCCCTTGCTTCAGATTTTTCTGCCTTGATTGTATTTTTATGTGCCAGGGCCTAACCCAGCCCCGACCGGACCGATGTGCTGACCGTTTGGCGCTTGGCTGCAGCCAGGCTTCGCGCCATCTCTCGGCAAAAAAGCCACTCAGCCATCCGGCACAACACATGCTGACCAAGTCACAGCCCCTCGCCATCCGTCACCGGGGACACCGCGCTGCGCTGCGCACCACAAACAGCGTCAAGCCGCACAGACTCAGGCCCATGTATGCGGCAACCACGTTGATATGCTGGCTGGCCGTGACATCGCTCAGCCAAGGCAGGCCCACACACAGGACCACGAAGCCCCCTTGGATGACGATGCACAGCCTGGAATACACCGAGGCCAGCCCTTTTTGAAACGGCCAATGCGCATAAGCTGCAGCAAAGCAGGCCGCGATCTGCCATGCCGCCAACGGCCACACATAGCCCGACAGACCTTGCCAGCGCACATCAAGCCAGCCCAAAGCCAAAGCCATTTGCGCCAATGCCCCCACGCCCAGTACCAAGACTGACGCACTCCAGGCCACATGCACAGGGCTCAAGCGAACGGCGGTGGCACTGCCCAACACCACCTGCGCCCAGGCCGTGTGGACCAGCGCGGGAATGAAGCTCAGAATGCGCAACACGGCCAGCAACCAGCCTGCCTCCTGCGCGCCGTAATGCGCGGGCCAACTCACCGCCAAAGCGGTGGCGGCCAGGCCATCGACCAAGGCATGCAGCATCTTGAGCCGGGCACTGCGCGGATCAGACTGGGGCGCAGCGGATTCATCCCCACCGGATGCGTGCTGTGTGCCACCTTGTGTGACAGCCCCCGCCTGCCAGGCAGGCCGCAACCACCAGGCTCCGGCGACATAGCCCAAAACAGCCGAACCCAGCAGCACCGACGCACCCGCGTCATGAAAGCACCACGCCCCCAGCACCACCGCCAACGCGGCCAGCACCGGCGGCACCATGCGCACCCCGCCCATGGCCCAGCGGCTGCCCACACGCAGCGTCAGGCTTTGCGCCAATTGCCAACTCAGTTGTGTCAAGCACAGGGCAGCGGCCCAGGCCCACACCGCGCCCCAGTGGCCCAAGCCCGCCCAGGCCGCACCCACCGCCGCCAAAGGCGCAAGCCACAGCATGCGGCGAACGCTTTGCCACCAGGCTTGGCGCGCCGCAGCGAAGGGTTCCTCGTGCCGGTTGGCCAGAAGGCTCAGGGGGCTTTGTGCCAGTGCCAGGCTGCCCCAGAAAAAAGCGATCTGGCTGGTGACCGAAAACACCCCCACCGCTTCGGGACTGAACAGCTTGAAAAGCACCAAGGCCAAAAAACCCTGCGCCGCCAGCGACACCAAGCTGCCCAGGGCCGCAGGTGCCGTGGCACGGGGCAAAGCTTTGAACAGGCTCATGACTTGCCGCCGAACACGGCACGCCATACCGGCAAGTGCTGCAATTGCGCATGCCAAGTCAGGCGCTGCAAATGGCGTCGGTCGGTCTGCAGCGCGGGCGCACGCAGCAAAGCTTGTTGCCAGGACAACCCGGATGCACCCAGGTTCACAAACTGCACACGCCCCGGATGCGCCAGCGCAGTGCGCTGTGCCCATGCATAAGGGTTGCCGATGACGGGCAGCCCCACGGCCAGGTACTCCAGCATTTTGGTAGAGGTTTGCTCACTCAGCGGCAGCACATCGGGCATCAAATTCAGGCCGCAACGTGCGCGCAGCAATTGCTGTGGCACCTCGGCCTGCGGCACGCGCCCAGTGACGTGGATGTGGTGCAAGCCTTGCAGCACCACTTGCAAAGGTGCAGGCACATCGCCCACCAGCAGCAGCGTGATGCCTGCCTGGTCCAAGTTGTAGAGCGTCGGCAAAAAATGCAGCAGGCGGCTCATCTCCCCCAGATACACCAGATCGAATGCCGGGGCATGCAGGGCCTGCGCCGTCAAAAACTGCTCGGGCACACCCATGTCGCGCAAGGCATAAGGTACGGCATCGTGAAACCCCATACGCTCGCGAACCCACTCGCTTTGAAAGACCCGGAAATCCGGCACCGGGTGCTGCCATCGCTTGACCCGATCCTTTAGCCAGGCCAGCGGCGCCACACTGGCCGAAGCGTATTCGTGCACCTGCACCGCAGATTGCAAACGCCGGGCCTGGTCGTTGGGCACGCGTCCGCAAATCCACCACACGGCTTCGGCCGCATCGGGCACCGTCTGAGCATGCACATGCAGCTGCACCGCGTGGCCCAGCCCCTCAATGTGCCGGGTGTAAGCGGCCAACTCGGGCAAATAAGAACTGGCACCATGGACAAAGTGAACGGTGCTCATGGCTTGACCTCGGGCTCTTTGGCGTTGTGATCGGCATGGTGCGGGTCGGCGCCCGGCCCTCGCTCGCACGGTGCAAAACGGCTGAGCAGCTGATCCCAAGCCTGCGAAAAATGGTTAAAACCGTGGGCCGCCACCGTCGCTTGCAAGGCGGTCTGCAAGGCCTCGGGCGCTTGTGCCAGGGCAGCTTGCACCGCATCGGCCAGGGCCTGCGCACTGGCGTCTTGCGCCAGCCACCCGGGGGCATGCGGGCCCAGCATTTCCTGCATGGCGGGGATCGGCGTGCTGACGCAGGGCACACCGCAGGCCAGCGATTCCAGCGCCGTCATCGGGTAACCCTCGTACAGCGAGCACAGCACCGTGGCGCGCCAGGCCCGGTAGGTCTGCACGCTCACGGTTTGTTGACCGTGCAAATGCAAACGTCCTTGCGCGATCAGCGCCTGCCCGGCGCTTTGCATCTCGCCCATCAGCTCGCCATCGCCCACCACATGCAGTTGGTAGCGTGCAGGCAATTGCTGCAGCATGGCGATGAGCTGCAGGGGTTGTTTTTCTGGTGACAGTCGGCCGACAAAACCCAGAGGGATCACGTCTTGTGGGGCCACACCTTGGGGGATCGGTTGGCATGCGGTGTCGTGTGCGGCGTTGCCTGGGCTGCCGGATGTGACGGACGAATCGCTGACGCTGACTGTGCCCGGCATCACCGCCGGGTTGCGGATCACGCACATGGCTTGGCCCCAGCCCAAACCATCGGGGGCATCGCGGCCATCGCGGCCATCGCACACTGGCCCCATCACCCGCCTGAAGCTGGCCTCAGACGTTTGCGATGCACACACCACCTGGCTAGCCAGGCGGTACACGGTTTGCAGCCAGCGGGTCTTGCCGGGTGGGGCGCCGGCTTGCTGCAGCACCTCGCTCAAAGGACCATGCACCCAGACCACGCTGGGCCTGGCGCTCAACCAACCCAGGGCCACCGCCCAATAGGCAGGCCAGAAGTTGTTGGAAGCCAACAGCACCTGTGCCTGGCGTGCCGCTCGCCAGCAAGCCCACAGCGAAGGCCTGCCCTGGCGCACCGACAGGCGCGCGACCTGCCAGCCACGCGCAGCCAGCGCCGATGTCAACAAGCTCAGCGTGGTCTGCACGCCGCCCACACCGGTCTCTTCGGTCAACAACAAAACTCGGCGTGTGGGGCGCATCGGCAAAGGCATCCTGCTGTCAACGCGCACCGCGCCCGGTCAGCACGGTCTGAATGGTTTTGAACACGATCAACAAGTCCATGGCCAAGCTGTAATGCGTGATGTAGTACAGGTCATAGCTCAGCTTAATGGCCGTTTCATCGACGCTGGCCGCATAACCTTGCTGCACCTGGGCCCACCCGGTCAGGCCGGGGCGCACCAGGTGGCGGTAAGGGTAGCTGGGCATTTGCTCGGCAAACTGATGCACAAAGCCCTCTTGCTCAGGACGCGGGCCGATCAGGCTCATGTGGCCCATGAGCACATTGAACAGCTGCGGAATTTCATCCAGCCGGGTGCGGCGAATCCAGTGGCCAAAGCGGGTGATGCGCGGGTCGTCGGTCTGGGCAAAGCGGGCCTTGGCCTGCGCTTCATGCCGCATGCTGCGGAACTTCCAGATGCGAAAACGCTGGCCATGCAAACCGGTGCGCAGTTGGCTGTACAAAGCCGGGCCGGGCGAATCGAGCCTGACCCCACAAGCCACCAGCACCGCCAACGGCAACCACACAGGCATCAAGACACACACCACCGTCACATCGATCAGGCGCTTGGCCAGGTCATAGGCCGGGTTGCCATCGGTCTGCCACAGTTCGTTGTCCAGGGTCTTGGCGGCGATGCGACCGGTCACGGTTTCCTGCAGCGATTCGGGGCTGTACAAGTGGATGTGCTGCAGCTTGAGGGCCGTCAGAAAACGGCGGCGCTCCGGGCAAGCCTCGGCATCCGGCAAGACCACCGCGCCCTCGCAGGCCAACGCCATGCCGGGTGCCATGCCGTGCTCGGGCCAGCGCAGCAAGCGGATGCGGGGCAAGGTAGGCGCATGGGCCTCATGCAGCCAAGGGGTCAGCAGTTCGGGCACGCGAGGGTCCTGGTACACCAGCCTGAAGGGGCGATGGCGCAAAAACCACTGGTCGGCCAGCCAGAACCAGAAAGTGGACAACAGGTAACTGAGCAACAAGGCACCACGCGAATAAGGCTGCTGCAACAGGGCAAAAGCCAGCGGGGTCAACCAGAACGGCAAACCGGTGGTGACCAACAACAAGCTGCCGCGCTCGGCCGCCGGCATGTGCGCCCCCCGGTACAGCAAATGTGCCGCCACGGCATAGGGCACCAGGCTGGCCAGCACCGTGTTGCCAAAGTCCACCGTGGCCCAACCCCAAGCCATCAGGATCTGGCTGATGGCGTACGCCAGCCCGATCATCAGCAAGCCGAGCAAACTCCAGACCAGGTGGGCACTTTGCCGGTGCGCTTGCTGCGAAGCCAACTGCTTTTTGTGGCGACTGGGCCGCGTCATGGGCCAGCTGGCCGTGTGCATCAAAGGGGCTTGCTGGTAAATGGCCAGCACCGGCGCGGCCATGGCCTCGGGCTGAAACGCCGCCTCGTAGCGCGCGCGTGCAGAACCACCCTGGCGCTGACGTAAGGGCGCATCGACCAGCAGGGTCTGCAGCGCGTCAGCCACCGCTTGCGGTGTGTTGGGCACCAGCAAAGCATTGTCCCCGTCGGTCAACATTTCTTCGATGCCCGGCAAACGGGTGGCCACGACCGCCATGCCGGCGCGCATGGCCTCCAGGATGGCCATCGGCAAACCTTCATGGTCGGACAACAGCACAAAAATCTGGTGCTGCGCCAAGCGCTCGGCGACCTTGTCCACATCGCCCTCAAATTCAATGTGGGGCAAAAAGGCTGCGGCCTGCTGGTGTGTCGCCAAATCAGGCCCACCCCCCAAAAACCGCGTGACCGGCCGCAGGCCTTGCTGAGCCAGCAGCGCCAAGGCCGCGATCAACACATCAGGCCGCTTGGGCGCTGCCATGCGGGCCACCATGACCAGCTGCGGCGCATCGGCCTGCAGGTCACTGCGCCAGGGCACATCGCCCATGGCGTTGTGCACCACACTCACCCGCTCGGGCTGCATGGGCAAGCGGCTGGCCAGTTCTTTTTCATAGGCCGACACACAGACCATGCGCGTGGTCCAGGCGGCCAGCATGGCTTCGGCCAGCCAGGCGTTGGTGCGAATCAGCCAGGGGGCCTGCGGCTTGAAACCAAAGCCATGCACGGTGTAGACCACCGGAATCTGCCCGATCTTGCCCGCCAAGCGTGCGATCACCCCCGCCACGGCACTGTGCGCGTGGATGACATCGGGCGACAAGCTGCGCACATGCGCCAACAGGGCGCGCAGCGAAGCCAGCACCTTGAACGGACTGAGCGAGTTTTGCAAACTTGGCAGCGGCAAGACCTCGATGCCCAGGGACGTCAAGGCCTGGCCGAGCGCGCTGTGCGTGTCATCGCCACCGATCACCACCGTGAACCGCACCCGGTGCTGCAAAGCGCGGCACAACTCCAGCACATGCGTCTGGGCCCCACCGGCTTCACCTTTGGTGATGACCAGCAGAACGTGGGAGATGGGGGAATGAACAGGGGCAGACATGACAGCAAGCAAGAAGAGCCAGTATTGTCACCCCGAATGGGCTGCGGCCCGCCCGCCCCCCGCCCTCGCTGGCAGGCGATGGCGGGGGTGTTTTACAGGTCCAGCACCAAGCGAGCCGTCTGGCTGCGTGAGCAGCAAATGAGCATCTGGTCGTTGGCTTCTTGCTCTTCCGACGTGAGGAACATGTCCCAATGGTCGGGCTTGCCTGCCACCACTTTGGTCAGGCAAGTGCCGCAAACGCCTTGTTCGCAAGCAAAAGGCACATCCACGCCCGCATCGCTGAGCACTTTCAAAATGGATTGGTCTGCGGGCACCCGGTAGGTTTCGCCGCGCTGGGCCAGATGGACTTCAAAGCTGCCATCGGCAGCCAGCGGGGTTTGGGTCAAGTCTTCGGTGCTCATGCGGGGGTTCCGGTCGCGGGGGTTGTCGAGAGTTTGGGTGCCAGCTCCTGGGCCAGCAGGCGGTCGATGATACGGCGTGACTGCACACCGCCCGAATCGATGTTGAGCATGAGCAGTTTGCGCTCTGGCCACTTGGTGATGTTGGCTTGTTGCAATTGCAGCATCTCCATGTCCTCACCAAAGATACCGCCTTGTCCCGTGCGAATCTTGTCGGTCAACGCCGCATCGTGGGGCTTGAACTGGCGCGCCATGCCCCAGTGGTACCAGTGCGAGGTCTCGGTTTCCGGCGTGATGAAGTCCACCACCACGCTGTAGGCCTTGTGTTCGGGCGCGGCGTCAAACCCGCCTTTGCCTGCCAGCGCCACACCCACGTCGATCATGACGTGGCTGGGTGGGGAAAAGCGGCAAATCTGCCAGCGGTCCACCTTGGCCTGCGGGTCCAGGCCATTGGCGCTCATGGCCATTTGCCAAAACGGGGGCGCCTGAATGCCTGCCATGTGGCGCTGCAAGATGACCTTGTCGCCGTCCACCTTGGTCTCGCAAGGCGTCTCGTCGATCTCGGGCTGGCCGATGCTGTTGGCGTGCACATAGGTTTCGTGCGTGAGGTCCATCAGGTTGTCGATCATCAGGCGGTAATCGGCCTTGACGTGGTAAAGCCCGCCGCCATAGGCCCAGGCGGGGTTGTCGAAAAACTCGAACACGGGCATCTGCGATTCGTCGACCTTGGCCTGGTCACCCGGCCAAACCCAGACAAAGCCATAGCGCTCGACCACGGCAAACGCCTTGACGGCCGGAAAGCCGCGCACGCGCTGGCCGGGCATGTGCACGGTTTTTCCTTCACAGCCCATCTCCAGGCCGTGGTAGCCGCACACCAGCTTGCCGTTGCAGACCTTGCCCAGCGACAAGGGCGCGCCACGGTGCGGGCAAAAATCTTCGACCGCAGCCACCTTGCCATCCGGGCCTTTGAAGAAAACCATCTGCTCGTTGCAGATGGTGCGGCCCAAAGGCTTGTCGCCCAGCGCGTCCAAATCGGCCTGGGAACAGGCCACATACCAGGTGTTTTTGATGAACATGTTGTCCTCTCTTCTCCAAATCAAAGCTTGCGGGCCACGCCCAGCAGGCTGTCCAGTAATTCAGGGTTTTGGCGTAATGTGTCGGCATCGCTGGCGTGCACCACATTCCCGTGGTCCAGCACCACCGCGCGGTGGCTGATCTTCAAAATCGCTTGCGGGTGCTGCTCCACGATGATGGCCGACAGGCCCTCTTCACGGGTGATGCGGGCAATCGCGCGCAGCAGCTCTTCCACAATGATCGGGGCCAAGCCTTCCAGCGGCTCGTCGAGCAGCAACAAGCGCGGGTTGAGCACCAGCGCCCGCCCCACGGCCAGCATTTGCTGTTCACCACCCGACAGCTGCGTGCCCAGGTTGGTCTTGCGCTCGGCCAGACGCGGGAACATCTCGTACACGCGCTCGGGCGTCCAGGGGCGACTGCCCCGGGTGTGGCGTCCGGGTCGTTCGACTGCGGTCAGGTTTTCGTGCACCGTGAGCGATTTGAAAATGTTGCGCTCTTGCGGCACCCAGCCAATGCCTGCCGCAGCGCGCTCGTGCGAGGGCAAAGTGTGCAGCGGCTGGCCACCCAAAAAGATTTGGCCGCCGTGCTGGCGCGTGGCCCCGGCCAGCGTGTCCATCAACGTGGTTTTGCCGGTGCCGTTGCGCCCCAGCAAGGCCAGGGTTTCGCCTTCGCCCAATGACAGGCTCACGTCATTGAGCACCACCGCCTCACCGTAACCGGCACGCAAGTTTTCGACTTTCAACAACTCAGCCATGGGCCACCTCCTCGCCATGCCCCAAATACACCGCCTTGACTTGCGGATCGGCCGCAATCGCTTCGGGTGTGCCTTCGGTCAGCACCGCGCCATTGACCAACACGGTGATGCGGTCGGCAAACTCAAACACCAGGTCCATGTCATGCTCAATCAGTAAAACAGACACCTCGGCAGGCAGCGCCGCCACGGTCTGCAAGAGTTCTTCACGCTCGCCCGCAGGCACACCGGCCACCGGTTCATCGAGCAGCAACACTTTGGGCTCACAGGCCAATGCAATCGCCATTTCCAGCAAACGGCGTTTGCCATAGGCCAGGTGCTCGGTGCGCTGGTGCATGACCTCGGTCAGGCGAAACAGTTCCAGCAAAGCCTCGCAACGCTCCACCACAGCCGCGTCTTGGCCCAGCTTTTGCCACCAGCGCCCACCCAGGCCGCGCTGCTGTGAGACCACCATGGCCAGGGTTTCCAGTGGCGTCATGCTGGCAAACAGCTGGTTGATCTGGAAGGTGCGCACCAGACCCCGGCGCACCCGCTGGTGAGGGGCCAACTGGCTGATGTCTTCGCCCAACAACTCGATGCGACCCGAAGTGGGTGGCAACACGCCGGTGAACAAATTGATGAGCGTGGTTTTGCCCGCGCCATTGGGGCCGATCAGCGCGTGGCGTGCGCCCAGTCGCAAATCCAGGTTCACGTTGTCGGTGGCGGTGATGCCACCGAACTGCTTGATGAGGCCCTGGGCCCTCAAGACCACAGGCTGGTGCATGACAGAAGCGTTCATTGGGCCCCCCCCTTTTGATCAGCGGCACGGCCAAACCACAACCACGGGCGAATCAAGCGCTCGCGCCCCACCATCACCAGCACCACCAGGAACAGCCCAATCCAGAAAGTCCAGTACTGCGGCGTGATGCCGGCAATGACGTCGTGCATCAGCTTGAACACCACCGCACCGACCACACCGCCATACAGCCAGCCCACGCCGCCGATGACCAGCATCAGCATCACGTCGGCCGAGCGCTCCAGCGCGAACACATCGAGCGAAGCAAAGCCGGTGGTCTGGGCCATCAAGGCACCTGCAGCACCGGCCAAGCTTGCCGCCACCGTGTACACCACAGCCAGCCGCTTTTGCACCGGAATGCCGATCGCCATGGCGCGCAGCGGGTTGTCGCGCACCGCCATCAGCGTGGCCCCCCAGGGCGAATGCACCCAGCGCCGCGCCAGCAAAAACAAAACAAGAAAAACCGTCAGCGAGTACCAGGCCGCCGTCTGGCCGTACAGGTCAAACTCAAAACGGCCCAGCACCGGGCCCATCACCACGCCCTGCAAACCGTCAGATCCACCCGTGAGCCAGTCCAGCTTGTTGGCCAGTTCCATCAAAATGAGGGCCATGCCCAGCGTGACCATGAGGCGCGTGAGGTCGGTGCCGCGCAGCACGGTGAGCGAGCAAGCCGCCCCCAGCAGCGTGGCGCAACCCATGCCCACCAGCAGGCCCACCATGGGGTCGGGCATCACATGCTTGGCAAACAGGGCCGAGGCATAGGCCCCCAAGCCCAAAAACGCCGCATGGCCCAGCGACACGATGCCGGTGTAACCCAGCACCAGGTCCAGCGACACCGCGAACAAGGCGACGATGGCCACCTCGTTGACGATCAGCGCATGGCCAGGCCAGGCGAAAGGCAAAACAAAGGCCACGAGCCAAACCAGTGGCTCCCAGCCACGCACCCGGGCGTTGGATAAAAGTTGTTGACGAGCGTCCATGCGAATGTTCATCTCAGCGGCCTCCCTTGCGCACAAACAGCCCTTGCGGACGCCAAATCAAAATCGCGATCATCAGCGAATAGACAATGAAAGAACCCAGCTTGGGCATGTAGTACTTGCCCGCCACGTCGGCAATGCCCAGCAGCAGCGCCGCCCACAGCGGCCCGGTGATGGACGAGGTGCCGCCCACGGCCACCACGATCAAAAAGTACACCATGAACTTGAGCGGGAAAGTCGGGTCCAGCCCCAGCACTTCGGCACCCAGCGCCCCGCCCAGGCCGGCCAGGCCCGAGCCCACGGCAAAGGTGGCGGCAAAGATCAGGTTCACGCGAATGCCCAGGCCTGCGGCCACCCGGGCATCGTCCACGCTGGCCCGCAGGCGGCTGCCAAAACGGGTCTTGGCCAGGATGAACTGCAAACCCACGGTGAGCGCGGCGCACACGGCAATGATGAACAAGCGGTAGTGGCCCATGCCCAGGGCCCCATCCCACAGCTCGGTGCGACCCCGCAACCAGTCGGGCAGCTGCATGATTTGCTGCTGCGAGCCCATCAGGTAATCCACGCTGGCCACCGACATGAAGGACAGGCCGATGGAAAACAACACCTGATCCAAGTGCGGTTTGCGGTACATGTGGCGGTACAGGGTGCGCTCCATCACCGCCCCCAGCAAGGCCGTGCCCGCAAAGGCAATGGGCAGGCACACCAAAAAGGGCACGTCCCAGCGCTGCATGAGCGCCACCGTCAAATAGCCGCCCGCCATGGCGAAAGCACCGTGTGCCAGGTTGATGAAGTTCATCAAGCCCATGGTCACGGACAGGCCCACAGCCAGGATAAAAAGCAGCATGCCGTAGGCAACGCCGTCAAAAAGGATGGTCAACATGTCATGTGTTTCGGGTTCTCAAGGACAACACGACCTGGCCGCGTGCAGGCCAGGGCATGCAAAAAACAAGCGCAGACTTACTTGGTCTTGCCGGGGTCTTTCACGTCCTTGATGGTCGCGAATTCCTGGTTGTAGAGCTGGCCATTGACCTTCTCCACTTTGCGGATGTAAATGTTGTGCACCACATCGCGGGTTTGCGCATCGATGAACATCGGGCCACGAGGGCTTTCAAACACCTGGCCCTTCATCGCGTCGAGCAGGGCCTGGCCGCCTGCACCTTTGGTGGCCTTGGCCGCTTCGTAGATCACACGCATGCCGTCGTAGCCGCCCACAGCCATGAAGTTGGGGCGCAGGCCGTTGTTGGCTTTCTCAAATGCAGCGACGAACTTCTTGTTCAAAGGCGAGTTGTGCGAAGCCGAATAGTGGTGCGAAGTGACCACGCCATTGGCCACATCGCCCATGCTGTTCAAAATATCGTCGTCGGTGATGTCGCCGGTGCCGATCAGCTTGATGCCGGCCTTGTCCATGCCGCGCTCGGCAAACTGCTTCATGAGGGCCGCACCCGCGCCGGACGGCACGAACACATAAACCGCATCGGGCTTCAAGTCACGCACTTTTTGCAGGAAAGGCGCGAAGTCGGGGTTGCGCATGGGCACGCGCAAGGTGTCGAGCACTTGGCCACCGTTGAAGATCAAGCGGTCCTTGAAATACTTTTCGGCATCGATGCCGGGGCCATAGTCGGCCACCAGGGTCACGACTTTCTTGATGCCGTTGTTGGGCGCCCAGTCGGCAATGGCCACCGCCGCTTGCGGCAAGGTGAAGCTGGTGCGGATGATGAAAGGCGACGCCTGCGTGATGCTGGAAGTGGCTGCGGCCATCACCACCAAGGGCGTTTTGGATTGGGTGGCAATCGGTGCCGTGGCAAACGCCAATGGCGTCAAGCCAAAACCGGCCAGCACGCTGACCTTGTCGTTGACCACCATTTCTTGCGCGATGCGCTTGGTCACGTCCGGCGCGCTGGTGTCGTCTTTGACGATCAGCTCGACTTTTTTACCCGCGACGGTGTCGCCGTTTTGCGCGATGTACAGGCGCGCAGCGGCTTCGATCTGCTTGCCGGTGGAGGCAAACGGGCCGGTCATGGGCAAGATCAGGCCGATCTTGAACTTGTCTTGCGCCATGGCGGTGGTGGCACTGGCGGCCACGGCGGCACAAGCGATGGCGCGAAGGAAAAAGCGTTTTTGCATGAAAGTCTCCTGGTGTGGTTGCAAGTGAAAAATGAAAACTCAAGGTCTGAGCGCCGCAGCGCTCGGCGGTGTGCGGATCAGTTGCATACCGGGCGTGACCGCGTCCTGCGGATTTTGCAAGGCCAGGCCCAGGTTGTGCCGGGCAATGCGGGAATGCTCACGCATCAAGGCTTCCGCCCGGCCCGCTTCGCGCTGCGCAATGGCCTGCAGCACTTGTCGGTGCTGGTGCTGTGCCACCACCAACATGTCCCGTGCACCGGGGCTGTGGGCTTGCACGCCCACAAAGCCCGAAGCCGACGCAAAAGGCAGACTTGAAGCCCGTTCGATCTCACGGGCCAAAACGGCACTGTCGGCCATCTCGGACAGCAATTTGTGAAAGCGGCCGTTCAGACGCACATAAGCAGAAAAGCTGTCGTCGTCCAAAGTCAAAGTGCGCAACAGCCCATCGATCTCGTCCAAACAGGCCCCCGCCTCTTGCAGCAGTACCGCACGCACACCACGCTCGGCCGCCAGCCGGGCCGCCAGCCCTTCGAGCGTGCCGCGCAACTCGATGGCATCGGCCACCTCGCGCTCGGAAAAGGTGCGCACGGCATAACCGCCGCCCGACAGCGCTTGCAGCAAGCCCTCCTGCCCCAAACGCATCAAGGCCGCACGAATGGGCGTGCGTGACATGCCCAAGCGCTCGACCAGCGCCAGCTCGGCAATGCGCGAGCCTGCAGGCAAATCACCCGCCAAAATCAGCTCGCGCAGGCGCTGCTGCGCTTTGACGGCTTGCGAGCCCCCTTCTTCGGCGGCGTCGGCTTGCGGGGCATGGATGGCGGAGGCAGGCATGGGTCAGATGGGTAAAAGTTGGATTAAACCACTTTCAAAGCCCTCGCTGTATACATAAAACCCCGAATCACCCCAATTCATGCCCAAGTTTTCAGCAAAATACAGGCTTTCTGTATCCCAAAACAAGCATCCAGCACATGGCATGGTCTTTCCGCCAAGGACTTGGCATGCCCACCCTGCTGCGACAATCGGTGTTGGCTTTGGAAATCTGCCCATGAATTTGCATTTGCTGGACTTTGACTGCAGCGAGGACGCCGAAGGCGTGGTGTGCTGGGACGCTTTGGCACAGCCTGCGCCGCGCTACAACAGCGCGTTGCTGGCAGAAGTGGCCCTGCTGCTGGCATGGAGCCACCGCTTCGCCGCGCAGGGGCCTGGCGCGTTGGAAGACGGGGCCGATTGGGATGTGGACTTGCAAGTCCTGCTGCACAGCGAAGCTGGCCACCCCGTGCCGGCCCAGGCCCACTTTGATCTGACCACGGGCACCGTGCGCCTCACACCCGCAGCCGAGCAGCACCCGCTGGAACTGAGCTTGAGCCTGAGCGGTACACCGGCTTTTGCACAGGCCTTGCGCGAGCAATTCAACCTGCCATGAACCCTCCCACCCCCACCCGCATGCCCCCTCATCCGGACGCGCCCTCGCCGGTCAGCTTCAGGCAAGCACTGCGCTTTTGGCTCTGGCTGGGCTGCATCAGCTTTGGCGGACCCGCCGGACAAATGGCCCTGATGCACGAAGAATTGGTGGTGCGCCGACGCTGGATTTCAGAAAAGCGCTACCTGCACGCGCTGCACTACTGCATGCTGCTGCCCGGCCCCGAAGCCCAGCAACTGGCCACCTACATGGGCTGGTTGATGCACGGCCGGCGTGGCGGCATCGCAGCCGGTGCCTTGTTTGTGTTGCCCTCTTTGCTGTTGCTGATCTTGCTGAGCTGGGCCTACACCGTCTGGGGCCAGCATGCTGGGGGGCAGGCCTTGTTGTGGGGCCTCAAGCCGGCGGTGACAGCGCTGGTGCTGCAGGCCGCCCACCGCATGGCCAAGCGCACCCTGAAATCCCCCTGGCTGTGGGCACTGGCTGCTTTGTCCTTGATCGGGACACTTTGGGGCCTGCCTTTTCCGGTGATCTTGCTGGGGGCCGCCCTGACGGGCCTCGTCATGACACGCACATTGGCGCAGCCGACGGCACCCAACCACGCCCATCACCCCCGCGTTACAGCCCCCGGACTGGCCTCACCAGAGCATGCCCCGGCACTGCGCCCAACTGCGGCCGCCTGGCTCGATGACGATTCACCCGCCCCTGCACACACGCATTACAGCCACCGCCGTCTGCTGCGCGCCATGCTCGTGGGCCTGGGCATTTGGGCGCTGAGTCTGGGCCTGATGGCCTGGCTGTTCGGCACAGACCACACGCTCACGCAAATGGGCGGCTTTTTCACGCAAGCGGCCTTGCTCACTTTTGGCGGTGCCTATGCGGTCTTGCCGTTTGTGACTCAGGCGGCGGTGGCGCAGTACGGCTGGCTCACGGCCGCACAAATGATGGACGGTCTGGCCCTGGGCGAGACCACACCCGGGCCGCTGATCATGGTGGTGGCCTTTGTCGGTTTTCTGGGCGGGCACAGCCAGGCTTTGTGGGGCCAGCCCCTGCTTGGCGGCATCGTGGCGGCCTGCACCGTGACCTGGTTCACGTTCCTGCCCTCGTTCGTGTTCATCCTGGCGGGGGCTCCGCTGGTCGAATCCACGCGGCACATGCCTTCGCTGGCCGGGCCGCTGCAGGCCATCACGGCGGCCGTGATCGGGGTGATCGTGCACCTGGCGGGCGTGTTCGCGCAGCACACCTGGCTGCCGGGCGGCTGGCATGCCGGGCCTGATGTGGGCGCTGTGCTGCTGACCCTGCTGGCGACCTGGCTGTTGATTCACAAACAGCAGGATGTGGTCAAAGTGCTCGGCTTGTGCGCCATCGCCGGTTTGGGCTGGCAGCTGGCTTTTTAACCGGCCACGCCCTGCAGATCGGCTTGGCGCGAGCCCGCGTTTCGGGTGGACAATCGCAGGCTTTGTCCTTTTGAATCAGAAACCGACCATGAGCACCTTGCCACCCTGCCCGCAATGCCAAGACGAGTACACCTACGAAGACGGCAGCTTGCTGATTTGCCCCAGCTGTGGCCATGAATGGAACCCGGCCGATGTCGCGGCCGGCGATGCCGTCAAGGTCTGGAAAGACGCCAACGGCAACGTTTTGCAAGACGGCGACACCGTGACGCTGATCAAGGACCTGAAGATCAAAGGCTCTTCTTCGGTGGTCAAAGTCGGCACCAAGGTCAAGAACATCCGCCTGATCGAGGGTGACCACGACATCGACTGCAAGATCGACGGTTTCGGTCCGATGCAGCTCAAAACCGGATTCGTCAAAAAGGCCTGATGGCGCACCCACGACCCTGCAGGCCCAGCGACCAGCCAGGCCTGCAGGGTGCAGCGAGCAGCACCCGAGGCGGCGCAGACCCTTTATTTGGGGGCGTACAAGTCCGGGTACATGTCGCGCAGCGAACAACCACTCTCGTTGGCCGGGGGCATGTTGCCGGTGCGTTTGGCCTCGTCCAGCTCGGCCTTGACTTGCTCGCGTGTCTTGCAAGGCGGCACCGATTTGGGTGGGTACGCAGACGGGTTGAGCTCGTTGAGCATGCAACCGGACTCGCCAACGGCCACGATATTGCCCGTGCGTCTGGCTTCATCCAGCTCGGCGCGGACTTGTTCACGCGTCTTGCAAGGTGCAACGGTTTGGGCTGGGTAGGCGGACGGATTGACCTCGTTGAGCATCAACCCCGACTCACCGCCAGCGGGCATGTTGCCGGTCCGAACCGCCTCCCGGAGCTCGCCTTGCACTTGTGCACGGGTTTTGGGTCCGGTGGGGTTTTGCGCCATGACCGAACCGGCGCACAAGGCCAGCAAGGTCAATGACAAGGTGGGCAGTAAAGCAAGCGAACGCATGATGATTTCCTTTCAAGGTGGATAACCCCGCTGAGTGACGCGCCCCCCACAAACAAGGTGCACGCACGATCACGGCGTTGACCCCATTTAAAAAAATCGCCGCGCAGGCGTCTGTGCGTTAATTCACCCCTGACAACACCCATGCCATGACCGAAGAATTCCAGATCCACATCCCGCCGTCTTTCATGGCGCTTTACGTGCCACCCGGCAAGATCAAACCCACATTGGGCCTGCGCGAGATGGCTGCGCGCTACGAGTTGTGCGAAGACCTCGCCAACTTGCTGACCGACCAGGCCGCCCAAATGCAATTCACACTGGGCATCACCGAAGAGCTGGTGTTGACGCAATGCGAACAGGGCCTGCTGGCAGAGCCCTCGGTGGTCAGCCCCAACGAAGCGCGCTGGGTGGTCTGCCGCCTGGCCGAGTTGCTCAACTGGCCGATGGACCAGCTGCTGCAGGCAACGCACGCCACCCCTCTCGCTTGAGTTCGTTCTCGCGGAAGGTTCGTTCTCGCTGAAGCACTGACCGCAAAACCCGCATCCCTCTGGCACGCGGCCTGTCGCCTAAGTCCACCGCCCCTGCAACGCTTGCTGCCAAGATGCGGCCATGAGCTCACCCCACCCCGATTTGCAGCGCCTGTTGTCGGCCCCGATCCTGCCCACCTTGCTTCGCCTGGCCGCACCGAACGTGCTGGCCATGGTCATGACGGTGCTGGTGGGCATTGCCGAGACCTATTACGTGGGCCGCCTGGGCACCGCACCGCTGGCGGCCATGGCGCTGGTGTTCCCCTTTGCCATGCTCACGCAAATGATGTCGGCCGGGGCCATGGGCGGCGGTGTGTCGGCCGCCATCAGCCGTGCCTTGGGGGCATCGGACCTGGCGCGCGCTCAAAGCTTGTTGATGCACGCCCTGTTGATCGGTCTCGGCGCGGGGCTGGTCTACAGCGCCATCTTCCTGATCTGGGGTCCGGCTTTC
The DNA here is from genome assembly GCF_003063435.1 of Limnohabitans sp. 2KL-1. GTDB lineage: Bacteria > Pseudomonadota > Gammaproteobacteria > Burkholderiales > Burkholderiaceae_C > Limnohabitans_A. The sequence continues at coordinate 514,916 of NZ_NESL01000002.1, forward strand.
TACGCACTGCTCGGTGGGCAAGAGACCGTGCTGGACGAAGCCGTGCGTTACGGACAGGTGCTGTTTGCAGGCGCTGTGCTGGTGTGGCTTTTGAACACGCTGGCCTCCATCTTGCGCGGCACGGGCAATATGCGTGCGCCCTCGGTGGCCCTGGTGGCCACGGCCGCCTTGCAAATCGTTTTGGGTGGCCTGCTGTCGCTGGGGGCCGGGCCGGTGCCGGCCCTGGGCATGGTGGGCGTGGCGCTGGGCCACATCGTGGCGACGGCTGCAGGCGTAGTGTTTTTCCTGTGGTATTTGGTCAGCGGGCAAGGCCGCCTGAGGCTGCAGTGGCAAGGCTTTCAGATGCAGCCCAGTCAATTCGCCGACATCCTCAAAGTGGGGGCCACGGCCTGCCTGTCGCCAGTGCAATCGGTGCTGGCCATCCTGATTTTTACCGGCTTGCTCGCCCAACTGGGCACCGAAGCGCTGGCCGGTTACGGCATCGGTCAGCGGCTGGAGTTTTTATTGATCCCGATCGCCTTCGGCATTGGCGTGGCGTCGGTCCCCATGGTCGGCATGGCCATGGGCGCGGGCCAGGTGGCACGCGCTCGGCAAGTGGCTTGGGTGGCGGGTGGCGTGTCGGCCTTCAATCTGGCCCTGATTGGCGCGGTGGTCACTTGGGCACCCGACCTGTGGGCGCGCTTGTTCACGCAAGACGAAGCGGTGCTCGCCTATGCCCGGCAATACCTGGTCACGGCAGGCCCGGCCTTTGCGTTTTTTGGCTTGGGCCTGACGCTGTACTTCGCATCGCAAGGCGCAGGCCAGGTCATCGGGCCAGTGCTGGCGGGTACGGTGCGCTTGGTTCTGGTGGCGGCTGCGGGCTACTGGCTGTCACAGCACCAGGGCACGGCAGACGATTTCTATCAGCTGGTGGCCGTGGCCATGGTGCTGTATGGCGTGGTGACGGCCGCAGCCGTGAAGTTCACGCCCTGGGGCCGGGCCTGAAGCCTCCCAGCTGAAAGAACGCGACAGCGCCCGCAGGTCGAAACGTGCGGCCTGCTGCGGAATTCAGGCGACCTTGTCCAGCCCCAGCAAACGCACCGCGTTGTCTTTCAAAATGCCAGGCATCACCTCGGGGCGGAAACCGGCGACTTCAAAGTCCTTCATCCAGCGCTCGGGCGTGATGAGCGGGTAATCGCTGCCAAACAAAATGCGGTCTTTGAGCAGCGTGTTGGCGTATTGAATCAACTGCTTCGGAAAATACTTGGGGCTCCAGCCCGACAGGTCAATCCACACATTGGGCTTGTGGGTGGCCACACTCAGCGCTTCGTCTTGCCACGGAAAGCTCGGGTGAGCCATGACGATCTGCATGTCGGGCCAGTCAATCGCCACATCATCGAGGTGCATCGGGTTGCTGTAGGCCAGGCGCAAGCCACCGCCGCAACGCATGCCCGAGCCGATGCCGCTGTGCCCGGTGTGAAAGATCGCGGGCAGTTTGTGTTCGTTGATGACCTCGTAAATCGGCCACGCCATCTTGTCGTAAGGGTGGTAGCCCTGCACCGTGGGGTGGAACTTGAAGCCTTTGATGCCTTCTTCCTTGATCAGGCGCTCGGCCTCGCGTGCGCCCATCTTGCCCTTGTGCGGGTCGATGCTGGCAAACGCAATCATCATGTCGCTGTTCTCGCGGGCCGCCTTGGCGATCTCTTCGTTGGGGATGCGGCGGCGGCCCAGTTGCGATTCGCTGTCCACCGTGAACATGACCAGGCCAATCTTGCGCTCGCGGTAATAGGCCACGGTCTCTTCGATGGTCGGGCGGCGGTTGCTGCCAAAAAACTTGTCGGCAGCGCGGTCGTATTCCTCGCCGTAGTTGTCAAACGGGTTCCAGCAGCTCACTTCGGCGTGGGTGTGGATGTCGATGGCGATCAGGTCTTGGTGTTTCATGGGTTTGTGGTGTGAACTGTGCGAAAGCGCGTCTTGGGGCAATGCGTTCAACGCCCCATGCTACGCCTGACTGCTGAATTTATACCATCGGGGGATCATGCCAACAGCAAGGGCTGTGCACGGTGTTCATGCTCGCCATTTCTGCGCAAAGTCGCATGCCCGCCTTGCCCGCTGCAAAACGCAAAAAACCACGGCAGGTATGCCGTGGTTTTTTGTGGATTCAAAGCGGAATGTTCAAGGCTGGTAGATCCACTTGCCGTTTTCAATCTTGATCATGACCTGACTCAGCTCGTTGACACCGTTGTGGTCTTGGGCAGACATGGTGTAAACGCCATTGGTGCCGACAAAGCCTTTGAGCTGCTCCATCGCGTCACGAATGGCGGACCGAAACTCAACGGTACCGGGCTTGGCCGTCTTGAGCGCATTTTTGGTCGCATGGTCGGCAATGAGCAACGCATCCCAGGCCGTAGCACCAAACAAGGACCTGTTTTGTGCCCCCACCGCAGCATCGGATTTCTTGAGGAAATCCACCGCGATTTTTTTGATGGGCGAGCTGTCGGGCAATTGATCGCCAACCAAAACAGGCGCGACCGTCATGAAGCTGCCATCCAACGCCTTGCCGCCGACCCGCAAAAAGTCGGCGTTGGCCACGCCCTGGGTTTGGTAAATGCGCCCCTTGTAACCACGTTGAACAAGCTCAATGTGTGGCAATGCACCGGCCGTACCGGAACTCAAGATGTAGACCGCATCGGGATTGGTCGTCATCAGCTTCAACACCTGTGAAGTCACGGTTTGGTCCGTGGCGTTGTACTTTTCGCTACCGACCAACTTGATGCCCTTGTGCACAGACAGGGCCTCGACCGTTTTCAGAAAACCGTCACCGTAACTGTTGGCCACGCCAATGGTTGCCATGGTTTTTAGCTTGTCCTTGGCCATGTGCTCGAACACTCGGTTGGTCGAAATGGCCTCTGTTGGAGACAACTTGAACGCCCATTTCCTGACGCCGTCCTGAGGCAACACAATCGCGCCGCCACCGGCCAGACTGATCACCGGAATTTTTTCAGCACCCGCCACCTCCACAATGGCCAACGTGGTAGGGGTCAGCGAGGACCCGATAATCAAGTCCACCTTGTTCTCCGCAATGAGTCGCATGGCACTTTTGGAGGCGGTGCTGGTGTCCGAGTTGTCGTTCAACACAGTGAACTTGGCTTTTTGTCCACCCAATTCAGCGGGCCACAGCTGAATGATTTTTTCCTCCGGAATGCCCAGCGAAGCGCCCGGGCCTGTCAAGGACAAGATGACCCCGACATGGATGTCGGCCCAAGCGGTGAGCGTGCCCATCAGCAAGGTGCTTACCGCCGCAATTTTGAGTTTTTTGAATGTTCGTTGAATGGACTTCATGCCTGTCTCCGTTTGTTGTGAAAAAAACTGAACTTTGAAAAAATCATTTCTCAGCATCGACCGCTTCACTGAGCATTTTTCGAAAACGCACCAGTGCAGAATCGAAGTGCAGGGGAAGCATTTCTTCAAGGGCGTTGCTGGACAAATTCTTGAACTGAGCCGTGATCATGTCCCGGTCTTCGCCAAACGCTTCCAGCAAGGTGTTGTACATGTTGTGCCTGACAGACTCATCTTTCAAGCTGGCTTTGTGCGATTGCTGGAAAAAGTAATGCGTGGAGGTCTCGGTCTCCGGTGTCAGGGTTTGACAGCTGTGGTTGACCACCGCTTTGCTGTTGTCGTGAGGGGCATCACCAACAGGCCGACCACCCGAGTTCATCAGCAACGTGGCTGGAAATAAAAAGTCGTAGACAAACCAACGGTCCAGGTTGGAGTCGAAATCCCTGAATCGTGTGTAGTAAGCGGGTGCCGGCACATCCGCAATGAACCGTGACACCTTGACGCCGCGCTGGCCCTGTGCGTCAACGACTTCGACCGTTGGCTTGGCCAGTGCAATCTCCACGCTGCCCCCCAAGGTGTTGGCGTGCACGTAACTCAAATGCGAAAAATCCAACAAATTGTCTGCAATCAAGAGATACGGGGTGTCGTAATGCATGTACCCCGGCACATTGACCCAGTCCGGGTGATCGCATGAAAAATTGTCCGGCAGCATGCCCTGATCTGCTTTCTCGGCATCCCCCATCCAAACAAACACCCATTTGTTTTTGACCACCAGCGGGTACTTTTTGACGCAGGCTTTGGCAGGCGGCGTCTGCATGCCGGGGATTTCCCTGCATTTGCCATCGGCATCAAAAAGCAGGCCGTGGTAACCGCACCGAACCGCATCGCCTTCTCTGCGGCCAACAGACAAAGGCGCGTGCCGGTGGCAACATTTGTCAGCCATGGCCGTCATGCCACCGTCGGCCGTTCGGTAAACGAGGATCGGCTCATTGAGTACCTTACGGGTAAAAAGTTTGTCTTCATGTGCAGGCGGTATTTCATGATCCCAAGCGATCACATACCAGCAATTGCGCAACCACATGACTTGTCTCCTGTTGATGTATCGAGGTGCAGACTAGGCCCATCGAGGGCATGCGTCAATCTAATTTCCTTCATACGTAGAATGTATGAAATGCATATCAGAAACTTGGATCTGAACTTATTGGTCGTGATGGACGCCATGCTGCGAGAACGCAACGTCAGCAAGGCCGCCGAACGCATAGGGTTAACCCAAAGTGCCATGAGCCATGCCCTCAACAGATTGCGGCACTACTTCGACGACCCCTTGTTCGTGAAAGCTGGACCTGCAATGGAGCCCACCGCCAAAGCCATGGCTTTGCAAGCGGCTGTTCTCGACGTGATGGGTACTGTCCGTCAGAGGATCTTGAGCGAAGCGCACTTTGATCCAGCCACTGCACAGCGCGAGTTCACCCTGTGCGTGACCGACATGGGAGAACTGGTTTTCATCCCCACCCTGCTGGCCTTGATGCGGAAACTGGCACCTTTGTGCAGCATACGGACGCTGCAGGTGCCAGCGGAGCAAATCGAAGGCATGCTGGCCAGTGGTGAAGCCGATCTGGCCATTGGCACTTACCGCACGGCACCCGATACCTTGTACAAACAGCGCCTGTTCATGCACGGTTTTTCAACCTTGGTGCATGCAGGCAGCAAAATCAAAAAACGCATCAGCCTGCAAGAGTTTGAAAAGTCACCACAAATCGTGGTCACGCTCCACGGTCGATCCGCCGTGGCCTTTGACCATGTGCTGGAGGAAAAAGGCATCAAACGTCAGGTGGTGATGAAGACACCGCACTTTTTGATCGTTCCTCTGCTCATGGCGCATCAACCGGATCTGATCGCCACAGTGCCCACCGAGCTTGCACGTGTTTTTGAACAACTCGGCAATGTCCGCGCGGTCGAGCCCCCGATGGAGTTGCCGTCCTACGCCATCAGTCAGCATTGGCACCCTCTTTTCCATCATGAACCTGCGCTGCTGTGGTTGCGTGATCTCGTGAAAAAAACCTTCGAGAACTATCCGCACTTGCATCTCGATTGGTAAAACCTGAGAGATGCATCAAGTGCCCGCCAGTCTCTCGTGGGCTGAAGGGTTTGAACGGCTTGCACCCCGTTCAGGTGACATGGCTACGTCCCATTGCGGCGCTCACCTTGCCAAAACCAAGGGAAAACCCCCAGATAAAAATACCGCCATGCACGCACAATATGGTTATCAACAATAACCTTATTGACCATTCGGTCAAGCCATTTGAGAGACCGCAGCATGACCTCCACAAGCAACCCCATCCTCGACCGTGCCGCAGCCCATGGCGTTTCCCTGGAGATGCAAGGCGCTGTGGCCGTGGTGCGTTTGTGCCGCCCTGCCAAGCGCAATGCCTTGAACGACGGGCTGGTTGAGGGGCTGCGCGATGTGTTCCAGAACCTGCCTGCCGAGGCCGGTGCCGCCGTCATCCACGGCGAGGGCGACCACTTCTGCGCGGGCCTGGATTTGTCCGAGCTCAAAGAGCGCGACGCTGGCGAAGGCATCCACCACTCACGCGGCTGGCACGTCGCCCTGAATGCGATTGAGCAAGGCCGCGTGCCCGTGGTCGCGGCCCTGCACGGTGCGGTGGTCGGCGGCGGCCTGGAGCTGGCATCGGCCTCACACATCCGTGTGGCCGACGAGAGCACTTTTTACGCGCTGCCTGAAGGCACACGCGGCATCTTCGTGGGCGGCGGCGGCTCGGTGCGCGTGCCCAAGCTGATTGGCGCAGCCCGCATGACCGACATGATGCTGACGGGCCGCGTGTACAACGCACAAGACGGCGAGCGCGTGGGCTTTGCGCAGTACCTGGTGCCCACTGGCTCGGCGTTGCCCAAAGCCATTGAACTGGCAGCACGCATTGCCACCAACGCCCCCCTGACCAACTTTGCCCTGATGCACGCCCTGCCCCGCATTGCCGAGCAACCAGCGGACCATGGTTTCTTTACCGAAGCGCTGATTTCTTCGATTGCCCAAGCCGCGCCCGAAGCCAAAGCCCGTGTGCGCGCCTTCCTCGAAGGCAAAGCCGCCAAAGTGCAAAAAGCCGACTGAACCGGCTGGAGGAGACAAAAATGAACGCCCCCAAATTCCGCCCCCTGAAGTTCGGCGTCACCCGCGTCACGCTGCGCGACGGCGTGCCCGGCACGCATTACCTGACGGCCGAGCAGCCATTGCAGCCCTTTGCCGAACGCATGACCGACCGCCTGCAACATTGGGCACAAACCAAGCCCGAGCACAGCTTCATGGCGCGCCGCGTCAAGCAGGCTGACGGCAGCACTGGCGAATGGAAACACATCACCTATGCCCAAGCTTGGGCCACTGCACGCAGCATTGCGCAAGGATTGATCGACCGCGGCCTGAGTGCCGATCGCCCGGTGGTCATCCTGAGTGAAAACAGCCTGGAGCACGCGCTGTTGGGTCTGGGCTGCATGCTGGCCGGTGTGCCTTATGTGCCCACCTCGCCACCTTATTCGCTGGTGAGTGTGGACTACGACAAGCTCAAGCATGTGCTCAAGACCGTCACGCCCGGCTTGGTGTTTGCGTCTGACGCCCGTTACGCCAAAGCCATTGCAGCCACCGTGGGTGACGACATGGAAGTGGTGTTGGTCGAAGGCGGTGTGGATGGCCGCCCAGTCACCCCATTTGGCAGCCTGTGCGCCACGGCGGCCACGCCCGCTGTGGACGCGGCCATTGCCGCCACCGGCCCCGACACCATCGTCAAGTTTTTGTTCACCAGCGGCTCGACCAAGCTGCCCAAAGCCGTCATCAACACCCAGCGCCTGTGGTGCGCCAACCAGCAGCAAATGGCGCAGTCCATGCCGGTGCTCGCCGAAAAAGAACTGGTGCTGGTCGACTGGCTGCCGTGGAACCACACCTTCGGTGGCAACCACAACGTGGGCATGACGATCTACCACGGTGGCACGCTCTACATCGACGACGGCAAGCCCACCCCCGCACTGATCGGTGAGACCCTGCGCAACCTGCGCGAGATCGCGCCCACGGTGTACTTCAACGTGCCCACCGGCTTTGAAGCGATTGCCAACGCGATGAAAACCGACGACCAACTGCGCAAAACGCTGCTGTCGCGCGTGCAGATGTTCTTCTACGCCGGTGCCGCATTGGCGCAACCGATCTGGGACAGTCTGTACGAGTCCGAGGAACGCGAAATCGGCGAGCGCATCGTCATGGGCACGGGCTTAGGGATGACCGAGTCGGGTCCGTTCGGCATCTTCGTGACCAACCCTTTTGTGCAGGCTGGTGATTTGGGCGTGCCCACCCCCGGCCTGGAACTCAAGCTGGTGGACATGCAAGGCAAGACCGAGGTGCGTTACCGTGGCCCCAACATCACGCCGGGTTACTGGCGCAACGCCGAAGAAACTGCGGGCGCTTTTGACGAAGAAGGCTTCTTCAAAACCGGTGACGCGGTCAAGTGGATCGACGAGACCGATGTGCACCTGGGCCTGAAGTTTGACGGCCGCATTGCCGAAGACTTCAAGCTGGCCACCGGCACTTTTGTGAGCGTGGGCCCGCTGCGCGGCAAGATCATCGCGGCAGGCGCCCCCTACATTCAGGACGCGGTGCTCACCGGCATCAACATGAAGGAAGTCGGGGCGATGATTTTCCCGACACCGGCTGTGCGCGCTTTGAGCGGTCTGGGTGCCGATGTACCGATGGCCGATGTGCTGGCCTCGGCCCCGGTGCTCGCCAAGTTCCAGGACATCGTCAACGAGTTGGCCAAAACCGGCACCGGCAGCGCCAACCGCATTGCACGCCTGTGCCTGCTGTCTGAGCCGCCCACCATCGACAAGGGCGAGATCACCGACAAGGGCTCGATCAACCAACGCTCGGTGCTGACCCACCGCGCCGACACTGTGGCGGCGCTGCATGAAGGCACGCTGCACTACATCATCAAACCCCAATGAACTCTCTGTAGGCGCTTGCCCTGCAAGCGATAGCCCTCCAGCATCGCTTGCAGGGCAAGCTCCTACAAAAAAATCGAAAGAACCAACATGGCCTCCAAAGGATTTTTCAACGCGTTTGCCGATGTGTGGATGCACGAAGGTGTGCGCACGCCCATGGTCGATTACTGCGGTGCACTGGGCCACATCTCGCCCACCGACCTGGGCATCAAGGCCGCCCGCGAAGCTTTGAAGCGCGCAGGCATTGCCCCCACCGACATCGGCTCGGTCATCACCGGCAACATGGCCCCTGGCGACTTTGACCAGTTCTTTTTGCCCCGCCACATCGGTCTGTACGCCGGTGTGCCGCCAGAAGTCCCTGCCATCATGACCCAGCGCATTTGCGGCACCGGCTTTGAACTGTTTCGCCAAGCGGGTGAGCAGATCGAAGCGGGCGTGTGCGATGCGGCGCTGGTGGTCGGCACCGAGAGCATGACGCGCAACCCGATTGCGGCCTTTGACCACCGCACCGGCTTCAAGCTGGGCGCGCCCGTGGGCTTCAAGGACTACATGTGGGAAGCACTGAAAGACCCGGCCGCTGGCATCAACATGATCCAGACGGCCGAGAACCTGGCCAAGAAATACAACATCACCCGCGAAGAAGTGGACCAATTCGCGTCAGACTCGTTTGCCAAGGCCGTGGCGGCGCAAGCTGCCGGTTTCCATGCGGGCGAAATCGTGCCTGTGGTCACCGAAAAGTTTGAACTCGACGGCTACAAAGCCCGTGGCATCAAATTGCAAGGCAAGCTCACCGAAGTGGCCACCGACACGCACCCCCGCATCTCGCCCCCCGAGGTGCTGGCCAAACTCAAATCCGTCTACGAAGGCGGCGTGCAAACAGGTGGCAACAGCTCAGCCTTGGTCGATGCAGCGGCTGCTTGCGTGGTCACCTCTGGCTCTTTTGCCAAAGCACAAGGCAAAAAGCCGCTGGCCCGCGTGGTCGCCGCCGCCGCTGTGGGCGTGCCGCCCGAAATCATGGGCATTGGCCCGGCCCCGGCAATCCGTTTGTTGCTGGAACGCACCGGCCTCACTCTGGAGCAGATTGGCCGCTTCGAAATCAACGAAGCCCAAGGCGCGCAGACGCTGGCCGTGGGCCGCGAGCTGGGCCTTGACTTGGCCAAGCTCAACGTCAACGGCGGCGCGATTGCGCTGGGCCATCCGCTGGCCGCGACGGGCGTGCGCCTGACGATCACGCTGGCGCGTGAACTCCAGCGCTCCGGCTTGCGCTATGGCATCTCGAGCGCCTGCGTGGGTGGCGGTCAGGGCATTGCGCTCTTGATCGAAAACCCGGAAGGCAAGTGAACTGAATTTGTAGGTCGGTGGCTTCAGCCCCGACAAGTCCCCGAAACGTCGGAGCTGAAGCTCCGACCTACTCTAAAAAAGGTACTGACATGAACATCCAAGGACAAGCAGCACTGGTCACCGGCGGCGGTTCCGGTTTGGGCGAGGCCACCGCACGCGAACTGGCCCGACTGGGCGCCAAGGTCGCGGTGCTCGACCTCAACATGGACAACGCCGAGCGCGTGGCCAAAGATATTTGCGCGCAATTTGGAAACGGCTGCGCCGTAGCCGTCAAATGCAATGTGAGCGATCCGGACAGCATGCAGCAGGCCATCGAGACCGCAGCCGCTGCGCACGGTCCGGCCCGCATCCTGATGCAAATTGCCGGCATTGGCTCGGCCAAGCGCGTGGTCGGCAAAGACGGCAACGCCGCTCCGCTGGAAGACTTCGCCAAGGTGATCAACGTCAACCTGATCGGCACCTACAACGCGGCCCGCCTGTTTGCCGCCGCCTGCGCCAAGCTCGACCCGATGGAAGACGGTGCACGTGGCGTGATGGTCTTCACCGCTTCGGTCGCTGCGTTCGATGGCCAGGTCGGCCAACAGGCTTACAGCGCCTCGAAGGCGGGCGTGGCAGGCATGACCCTGCCCATGGCGCGCGATTTGGCGCAACACGGCATCCGCGTTTGCACCATCGCCCCCGGTCTGTTCAAGACGCCTCTCTTGGCCAGCTTGCCCGAGCCGGTGCAGCAGTCTCTGGCGGCCAGCATCCCCTTCCCCGCACGCCTGGGCAAGCCCAGCGAATTTGCCGAGCTGGCCTGTCACATCGTGCACAACGACCACCTGAACGGCGAAGTGATTCGCTTGGACGGCGCTTTGCGCATGGCACCTCGCTGATGCCCGTTGAGCGTTCAGCGTTCAGCGTTTGGCGTTTGGCGTGAAACACAACTCGAACCTGAAACGAACACTCAACGTCCAACCCTGAACCCTGAACGCTCAACGCTCAACGTTAACGAAAAACCCATGAAAACCGTTGTTTACGAAGTGCAAGTGATGTTCGGTGACTGCGATCCCGCAGGCATCGTCTTCTTCCCCAATTTTTCCAAATGGATGGACGCCTCGTCCTTGAACTTCTTTGTGAAGTGCGGCGTACCGCCTTGGCGCGAGCTGGTCAAGACACGCGGCATCATCGGCACACCGCTGTTGGAGATCAACACCAAGTTCATCCGCCCCGCCACCTATGGCGAAACCCTGCAGGTGCACACCAGCGTGCAAGAGTGGCGCGAGAAGGTCATCGTGCACAAGCATGTGGTCATGCGTGGCGACACGGTGCTGTGCGAAGGCACCGAAGTGCGCGCTTTTTGCATCAAGCACCCCGAAGACCCGGACCGCATCAAAGCCATCCCCGTGCCCGAAGACATCAAGGCCTTGTGCTCCTGACCCGGGCATTGGCGCTGTTCAACCCTTTCGTTTTCCCCTAACCTGTGTTTTCCAACCCACCCTCCGAAGAGACAAGCATGCAACTCAAGAAAACCCTGCTGGCTTTGGCCATCACCGCCGTGTCCAGCACCGCTGCGCTGGCTGACATCAAGATCGGCGTGAGCCTGTCGCTGACCGGTCCCGGCTCCGGCCTGGGCATCCCGATGCAAAAACAGCTGCAACTGTTTCCCAAGACCCTGGGCGGTGAAAAAGTCCAGTTGATCATCTTGGACGATGCCACCGATCCCGGCAAAGGCGCAGCCAATGCCCGCCGCTTTGTGACCGAAGACAAGGTTGACCTGATCTTTGGCTCCTGCATCACCGCTGTGGCCGCGGCCATGACCGACATCGCCTCTGAAGCTGGCACGGTCCAAATCGCGGGCTCGCCCGTGGGCGTGCCACCAGGCAAAGACAAGTGGCTGTTCCGCCTGCCCCAGTCCAACACCGTGATGGGCCACGCCGTGGTTGAGCACATGAAAAAGCAGGGCGTCAAGACCGTCGGCTTTTTGGGCTACACCGACGCCTATGGCCAACAGTGGCTGGACGCGGTCGGCCCCATGCTGGACAAGGCCGGCATCAAGCTGGTGGGCACCGAGCGTTTTGCGCGCACCGACACCAGCGTGACCCCGCAAGCCCTGAAGCTGACCTCTGCCAACCCCGACGCCATGTTGGTGGTGGCCTCGGGTTCCGGCGCAGCCATGCCGCAAATGGGCCTGGTCGAGCGCGGCTACAAAGGCAAGGTCTACCAGACGCACGCTGCGGCCACGCCTGATCTGGCCCGCGTCGGCGGCAAATCGGTGGAAGGCACTTTTGTGGTCTCCGGCCCCGCGCTCTTGGGTGACCAGTTGCCCGACAACCACCCTTCCAAGAAACTGGCTCTGGACTTCGTGCAGAAGTTTGAAAAAGAGTTCGGCGCGAATTCACGCAACCAGTTCGCAGGCCATTCCTATGACTTCCAGGTGGCCACGGAAAAAGCCATTCCCCTGGCACTCAAGAAAGCCAAACCCGGCACGCCCGAGTTCCGTGCTGCCGTGCGTGACAGCCTGGAGACCATGGGCCGCACCGTGTTCGCGCACGGCGTGATGAACTGGACACCCGCTGACCACTGGGGCTACACACTGGAAACAGGCGTGATGACCAAAGTCGTTGACGGCAAGTTCAAGGTCGAATAAGACCTGACCATCGCTTGCAGGGGATCTCTTGTCAGAGCCAGCCCCTGCGAGTGAACAACGCTTTTGCACAAGACCCGCCCTGCTGGCGGAGGATGTAAGACATCTCCCGCAGGCGGTCTTGTGCAAACAGCCCAATGGCTCTTCCGTTTTTTCCCAAGGCTTTCCATGGACTTCTCCATCGCCAGCATCTTGCTGCTTGACGGTGTCACCAACGGTGCGATCTATGCCCTGCTCGGGCTGGCCACTGTGCTGGTCTTCACCGTCACCCGCGTGATCTTCATCCCGCAAGGCGAATTTGTCGCCTACGGCGCTTTGACCCTCGCCATGCTGCAAACCGGCAAGACGCCCGGCACGGTCTGGCTGCTGCTGATCCTGGCCGGCGTGGCCGCCTTGATGGAGTTGGTCGAGCGCTGGCGTCACCATGGCAAGCCCCTGCGCGCACTGCGCGCAGCCTTGAAGACTTTGGTGTTTCCGGTGATCGTGTCCGTGCTGGCCATCTGGGCAGCGCCGCAAATGTTTCCGCTGTGGTCGCAGGCCTTGCTGAGCGTGGCCATCGTTACCGCATTCGGCCCGCTGGTCTACCGCGTGGCCTACCAGTCGCTTGAAGCTGCTACCCCTTTGGTGCTGCTGATCGTGTCGGTCGGCGTGCATTTCGCCATGACCGGTCTGGGCCTGCTGTTCTTTGGCGCAGAAGGCTTTCGCAACCCGCCGTTCTGGGACGAGCGTTTTGCCCTCGGCCCCGTCATGCTCTCGGGTCAGACCGTGATCATCTTCGGCGTCTCGCTGGCCCTGATCGTGTTGCTGTGGCTTTACTTTGAGCGCTCCTTGCGCGGTAAAGCCTTGCGCGCCACCGCCGTCAACCGCACCGGCGCACGCCTGATGGGCATCTCCAGCCACACCTCTGGCCAGTTGACCTTCCTCATGGCCGCCCTGATCGGGGCCTTGTCGGGTCTGCTCATTGGCCCCACCACCACCGTGTTTTACGACTCGGGCTTTTTGATCGGCCTCAAAGGTTTTGTGGCCGCCGTCATTGGCGGTCTGGCCAGCTACCCTGGTGCCTTGGTGGGTGCCCTGTTCGTGGGCATCGTGGAAGCGTTTGGCGCTTTCTGGGCCAGCGCCTTCAAAGAGGTGATCGTCTTCACCCTCATCTTGCCCATCCTCCTCGTGCGCTCCTTGCGCAGTGGCCATTCGGACGAGGAACACTGACATGAACAAACAAAAACTCTCCATCTGGCTGCTTGCTGCAGCGGTCCCGCTGATCGCGCTGGCCCCGCTGCCCGACTTCTGGATCGCCCAGCTCAACTACATCGGCCTTTACGCCCTGGTCTGTCTGGGCCTGGTGCTGCTGACCGGCGTGGGCGGCCTGACCTCTTTCGGGCAAGCGGCCTTTGTGGGCATTGGTGCCTACACCACCGCCTGGCTCACGCTGAACACCGGCATGTCGCCCTGGCTGACCCTGTTTGTGGGCCTGGGCCTGACCGCCGCCAGCGCGCTGCTGGTGGGTTTCATCACGCTGCGCATGTCAGGCCACTACCTGCCACTGGCCACCATCGCCTGGGGCCTGGCCCTGTATTACCTGATGGGCAATCTGGACGCACTGGGCAAATACGACGGCCTGCTGGGCCTCAAAAGCCTGTCGATCCCATGGATGAACGGCAGCATCGACATCGGCCAGGGACGCCTGTTCTTTGTGCTGACCTGGGCCATCCTGATCGCAGGTGCTGTGGCCCTGCTCAACCTGCTGGATTCGCGTCCGGGCCGGGCGATTCGCTCGCTCAAGGGGGGCTCGCAAATGGCCGAGGCCATGGGCATCAGCACCTTCCGCTACAAAGTCACGATCTTCGTCATCGCGGCCCTGTTCGCTTCGGTGGCGGGCTGGTTGTTGGCACACTTTCAGCGCACCGTCAACCCCTCGGCCTTTGGCCTGAAGATGGGCATCGAGTACCTGTTCATGGCCGTGATCGGCGGCGTGGGCCATGTCTGGGGTGCCATCGTGGGGGCTGCCCTGATCAAACTGCTGGACGATTACCTGCAAGTGGCCTTGCCCGCACTGATCGGCACCAGCGGCAGCTACGAAGTCATCGTGTTCGGCGTGGCCATGGTGCTGGTGCTCAAGTACTTGCCCGATGGCCTGTGGTCGGTGGTGGCACGCAAGCTGCCCAAAGCACCGCGCCACGTCGACTGGCAAAACGCCGCCGAATTGCCAGCGCGCAGCAAACCGGCCATGGGCGATGTGGTGCTCAAAGTGGACAAAATCCGCAAGCAATTTGGCGGTCTGGTGGCGGTCAACGACATCAGCTTTGACATCGGTGCCGGGCAAATCGTCGGCCTGATCGGCCCCAACGGTGCAGGCAAGTCCACCACTTTCAACCTGATCACCGGCGTGCTGTCCAAAACCAGCGGCCAGGTGCTGTTTCGCGGCCAGGACATCAGCGCCCTGCCTTCACGCGACATCTCGCGCCAAGGCATGGCCCGCACCTTCCAGCACGTCAAGATGATCCCTGACATGACCGTGCTCGAAAACGTGGCGCTGGGGGCTTACACCCGAGGCAGCAGTGGCGTGGTCTCTTCGATGCTGCGCACCAACAAATCCGAAGAGCAGCGCATGATGAAGGAAGCCCAGCGCCAGCTCGAGCGCATCGGCATGGGGGCCTATCTGCACGAACAAGCTGGCAACCTGGCCATGGGGCCGCAACGCCTGATGGAAATCGCGCGCGCCCTGTGCTGCGACCCGGCCTTGCTGCTGCTGGACGAGCCCGCTGCTGGCCTGCGCCACAAGGAAAAACAAGGCCTGGCCGCCGTGCTGCGCCAACTGCAAGGTGAAGGCATGAGCATCTTGCTGGTCGAACACGACATGGACCTGGTGATGGACGTGTGCGATCACCTGGTGGTGATGGAATTTGGCACCTTGCTCACACGCGGCACGCCCGCCGAAGTGCAGGCCAACCCCGCTGTGCGCGCCGCTTATCTGGGAACGGAACACTGACATGAGCACCCCATTATTGAAAGTCACCGACCTGCGCGCAGGCTACGGCAAAGCCGAAGTGCTGCATGGCCTGAGCCTGCAAGCAGCCAAAGGCAGTGTCATCACCGTCATCGGCCCCAATGGGGCGGGCAAGTCCACCTTGCTCAACTCGTTGATGGGCATCCTGCCTGCCAAGGGGCTGATCGAATTCGACGGTCAGTCCATCAACGACTTGACGCTCGAAGAACGCGTGATGCAGGGCATCGCCCTGGTGCCCGAGAAGCGCGAGCTGTTTGGCACCATGAGCGTGGAAGACAACCTGGTGCTGGGCGGCTACCGCCAAATGCGCCTGGGCAACGCGCAGTGGCGCAGCCGCATGGACGACGTGTTCGACCTGTTCCCCCGCCTCAAAGAGCGCCGCCTGCAAGAAGCTGGCACGCTGTCGGGCGGTGAACGCCAAATGCTGGCCGTGGGCCGCTCGCTGATGTCGCGCCCAGCCCTGCTGATGCTGGACGAACCCAGCCTGGGCCTGGCCCCGCTGATCGTGAAGGAAATTTTTTCCATCATCGAGACCCTGCGAAAAACCGGCGTGACCATCGTGCTGGTGGAACAAAACGCCCGCGCCGCGTTGGCCGTGGCCGACGAGGGCTATGTGCTGGAGATGGGCGAAATCGGCCTGCACGGCCAAGCCGCTGACCTGGCCCAAGACCCCCGCGTGATCGACACCTATCTGGGTGCGGCGAAGAAAGGTTGAGCGTTTTTCGTTGAGCGTTGAGGGTTGAGGGTTGAGAGTTCAGCGTCATGAGTTGACCTTTGCTCAGCACTTGTAGGACTCTTATCACCTGACCCCAACGCTCAACGCCAAACGCTCAACGCCCAACGCCCAACGCCCAACGCCCAACGCTCAACCCGAAACGCCCCATGAACGCCTACCAACCCCGCACCGACGACATGCAGTTTGTGTTGTCCCGCGTTTTGAACGCGCCCGCCCAACTGCAAGCCCTGCCCACCTTTGCCGAGGTGGATCCGGATCTGATGCAACAAGTGCTCGACGAAGCGGGCAAGTTCGTGGGCGAGGTGATCGCCCCGCTCAACCGCGATGGCGACGAAATCGGCGCGCAATGGCAAGACGGCGCCGTCACCATGCCGCCGGGCTTCAAGGCCGCTTATCAAGCCTTCTGGCAATCGGGCTGGCCCGCCTTGGCCGCCAGCGCCGAAGACGGCGGTCAGGGCCTGCCCAGCGTGCTCGAAGCCATGCTGTACGAAATGCTGTCCGCTGCCAACCACGGCTGGACCATGGCCCCCGGCCTGCTCCACGGCGCATACGAGTGCATCAAACACCACGCCAGCGACGAACTCAAAGCGCAATATTTGGAGAAAGTCGCCACCGGCGAATGGCTGGCCACCATGTGCCTGACCGAGCCGCATGCCGGCTCTGACCTAGGCCTGGCCCGCACCAAGGCCGTGCCCCTGCCCGACGGCCGCTACGCCGTCAGCGGCACCAAGATTTTCATTTCGGGCGGCGAACACGACCTGACCGACAACATCGTGCACCTGGTGCTGGCCCGGCTGCCTGACGCGCCCCCCGGCCCCAAAGGCCTGTCGCTGTTCCTCGTGCCCAAGTTCTACCCGGACGGCTCGCGCAGCCGCGTGCACTGCGACCGCATCGAAGAAAAAATGGGCCTGCACGGCAGCCCCACTTGCGTGATGCGCTTTGACGATGCGGTCTCTTCCATAGTGGGCGAGCCTGGCAAGGGCTTGAACGCGATGTTCGTCATGATGAACGCTGCCCGCCTGCACGTGGCCCTGCAAGGCATCGGCCTCTTGGACGCCGCCTGGCAAAAGGCCGATGCCTACTCACAAGAGCGCCGCCAAATGCGCGCGCCCGGCAAAGGCAAGAGCGCTGGCGAAGCCGACCTGATTGGCGAGCACCCCGCCATGCGCCGCATTCTGGACACGCAACGCGCCTGGGTCGATGCCGGTCGCGTGCTGGCCTACCGCACCGCGCTCGAACTCGACCTGATCAAACACAGCCAAGATGCCGACACCCAAGCCGCAGCCCAGCGCTGGTGCGCCTTGGTCACGCCGGTCATGAAATCGGTCTTCACCCACCAGGCCTTCCATGGCGGCAGCGACTGCCTGCAGGTGTTTGGCGGCCACGGTTATGTGCGCGAATGGGGCATCGAGCAGATCGTGCGCGACGCCCGCGTGGCCATGATCTACGAAGGCACCAACGAGATTCAGGCGATCGACCTGCTGGTGCGCAAAGTGCTGGCCGATGGCGGCACCGGTATGAACGCGCTGCTGGACACCATCGCGGCCGACTTGCCACAAGGCACCAAAGCCAGCACATCGGCCCAAGCCCGCATCCAGACCCTGCGCGCCGTGACCGAGCAGATCGTCAAGGCCGCGCCGCAAGACGCCGCCCTGGCCTTCCGTGTGGCCGACGACTACCTGCGTGCCGTGGCCCTGGTGCTGATGGACTGGGCCTGGCTGCGGATTGAAGCGGGCGTGGATGCCAACACCCCGAATGCCGATGCACGCTGGCTGGCCCCCGCCAAGGCCTTGCGCAGCTGGGTGTTGCCCGAATTCCAGATGCGCACCTTCATCATCGTGCAGCAATGCACGGCGGCGGCTTGATCGCGCTCGCCATGCCCAGTTCGCAGACTCGACCCGCCCGCAAACCCGCCGCCACAAGGGGCGAAGCGCCGCCCAGCGCTGCCAAAAATCAGGCCATTGCCGAATCAGACGCAGCGGGTGCCGCCCCAGCCAATGGCTCCTCGGTGGCCGCTGTTGACAAGGTCGACACCGCTTACCTGCAATCCCTGATGGGCTACAACGCAAGGCGGGCAGCGCTGAGCATCATCGAGCTGTTCCTGCAAAGACTGGCACCTTATGGCCTGAAGCCGGTGGACTTCTCGGTCATGTCCACCATCCACCACAACCCGGGCGTGACCTCGCGGCAGTTGTGCGCGGCCTTGAACCTGCTGCCGCCCAATCTCGTGGGGCTGATCCAGTCACTGGAGACACGCGGCCTGATCGAGCGCAAACCCCATCCCCACGATGGCCGTGCGGTGGGCCTGCACGCCACAGCGCAAGGGCAGGCCCTGATGGTGCAAGCGGAGCAGACGGCCAGCGATCTGGAAATCGAAAAGACCGCCAATCTCACCCCGGCGCAGCGCAAGACCCTGCTCACGCTGCTGCAAAAGATTTACCTCTGAATCACGCCTTGGCACACCGCCAGGGCCATGCGTTGACATCCCAGAAAAAAAAGGCTTGCCCGCTTTCGCAGGCACGCCTTTGAACTTGCAAAGCCCGGGCTTAACGACCTGTGGCGCGTTCAGCCAAAAAGATTTCAATGCGGCGGTTGCGCGCACGACCCGCCTCTGTGCTGTTGTCGGCAATCGGCTCGCGCTCGCCGCGGCCGTCGATGGCAATGCGGTTCACACTCACGCCACGACCCACCAAATAGTCACGCGCACTTTGAGCACGGTTCACCGACAAAGGGTTGTTGATCGCGTCACTGCCGGTGTTGTCGGTGTGCCCCACAATGCGCACCTCCATGGAAGGCTGCTGGTTCAAACCTTGCGCAAACTGGTCCAGGATGGGCATCAGGCGCGGCTGAATATCGTGACGGCCTGTGGCAAACGAGATGTCATTCGGAATGCTCAGCTTGAGCTGGTTGTCGGCGGTTTGTGTGACCACGGTGCCGGTGCCGGCAGTGGCCTGCTCCATGGCGCGCTTTTTGTCTTCCATGTTCTTGGACCAGATGTAGCCGCCCAGAGCGCCCAAGCCTGCGCCGATGGCCGTGGATTTGCTGTCGCGCCCGAGAACCTGCCCGGCCACCGCGCCAATCAAAGCGCCGGTACCCGCACCCTTTTGTTCCTGGGTGGCTGTGGCGCAGCCGGTCAACAACACGGCCACGGCGCATGTGGCAACACCCAGGTGGGTCAAAAAAGTATGGGGGGTGGTCATGGCAGTTCCTTCTAGTTGATTGATACCCCATCAAATTTACCCCACTCCAACCACGCTGACCGTATGCCAAATCACATCAATTGAAAGCAATCGTTTCAACAGCCAAGTCAAGGCAACAAAAACAGCACCCACAGCCACGACAGAGGTGGACCGCCAAGACCATGACAAACACTTGCGCTTTGTAACCTCACGATTCAGCGATTCCATGGGTGACAGTCGACTCCGTCCAAATCTGCCAAGATCAGTAATTTGGATCACTGGACAAACTCGTATGCACCTTACACAGCTTCCCCAAGACGCGCACCAGGCCCTGCTGATCGGCCGTTTGTGGATACCCAGCCAAGGCGCTTTTGTGGTGGCCGTCACGCCGCAAGACGTGCTGGACCTGTCGGGCCTGGCCGCCACATCCAGCGGCTTGCTGGAACTGCCCGATGTGGCCGCTCAAGTGCGTTCTTTTGTGGCATCTGGGCAAGCGCTGCCCTTGGCCCGCACCGCCGAGGCCTTGGCCAACAGCGACGAGACGCAGCGCAAGCCCGACCAGCCTTGGTTCATGGCCCCCTGCGATTTGCAGGCCGTCAAGGCTGCAGGCGTGACCTTTGTGGCCAGCATGCTCGAACGCGTGATCGAAGAGCAGGCCCGGGGCGACGCCAGCCGCGCCGAGGCCGTGCGCCAAGCGGTGGTGGCCGTGATTGGCGACAACCTGCGCAGCGTGAAACCCGGTTCGCCCGAATCGGCCAAGCTCAAGGAGGTGCTGCTCGCCCAAGGCATGTGGTCGCAATACCTGGAAGTGGGCATCGGGCCAGACGCCGAAATTTTCACCAAAGCGCAACCCATGAGCGCGGTCGGCCCCGGTGCCCTGGTGGGCATCCACCCGGGCAGCCAATGGAACAACCCCGAGCCCGAAATCGTGCTGGCCGCCAATTCACGCGGTGAGGTGGTGGGTGCCACCTTGGGCAACGACGTGAACTTGCGCGACTTTGAAGGCCGCAGTGCTTTGCTGCTGGGCAAAGCCAAAGACAACAACGCCAGCTGCGCCATCGGCCCCTTCATCCGGCTGTTTGACGCGCACTTTGGCATCGACGACGTGCGCCAGTGCGAGCTGAGTCTGAAAGTGCAAGGCACCGAAGGCTTTGTGATGCAAGGCAGCAGCGCGCTCAGCCAGATCAGCCGCGACCCGCTGGACCTGGCGGGCCAGGCCATGGGCCCATACCACCAGTACCCGGACGGCATGATGCTGTTTTTGGGCACCATGTTTGCCCCCACCCAAGACCGCCACGGCCCCGGCCAGGGCTTCACCCATGTGGTGGGCGATGTGGTGAGCATCTCCACCCCGCAGCTGGGCACTCTGGTCAACCAGGTCACCACCTCGGACCAGGCACCGGCCTGGACTTATGGCGTGGGTGCGCTGATGCGCGATCTGGCGCGGCGACAGTGAAGGGGCTCTTGACCCGGCCCATGACGATGCCCCCTCGCCGGGCTGCGCGCCCGCAAGCAACCATGGCCTTGCGGCGGCTGGCATAATTTTGGGTTTTCCACCTCCCGGCAGGCCACACGCGCCGCCGGGCTTTTTTGACAGAAAGCCGTTCATGAACACCACCCCCTCCGGCCTGCAATACGAAGACACCGTTGTTGGCGAAGGCGCCGAGGCCAGCAAAGGCCAGGACGTCACCGTGCATTACACCGGCTGGCTTTACAAAGACGGCCAGCAAGGGGCCAAGTTCGATTCGAGCCGTGATCGCCGTGACCCGTTTGTGTTTCCGCTGGGCGCAGGCATGGTCATCAAGGGCTGGGACGAAGGCGTGGCCGGCATGAAGGTGGGCGGTCAGCGCACCTTGATCATCCCGTCCGAGCTGGGCTATGGTGCCCGTGGCGCTGGCGGCGTGATACCGCCCAACGCCACCTTGAAATTTGACGTCGAATTGCTGGCCCTGAGCTGATCTGCGGCGGCACATCCCGGGACAACCCGCCGTTTGGCGGGTTTTTTCTGCCCCCATGCGCCCCGTGCAGGCTGCACACACCCCTTGAAGCCCGAAACAACGCCCCTATTTAGAAGGGGTATTCATTTTTTGCGGACATTGTTCATGTCAGAAGCCACACAAAACCCCCATCCACAACCCCTGAGTGACGAAGAATTGGCCGCAGCCGCCGCCATGACCTCCACCGATCCACTGGCAGACGCCTTGGCCGATGTGGCCAACCTGAAGGCACAAAACGCCGATTTGGCCGACCAGTACCTGCGCGCCCAAGCCGATGTGCAAAACGCCCGCCGCCGTGCCGACGACGAGATCGCCAAGGCCCGCAAGTTCGCGGTCGAGGGCTTTGCCGACAGCTTGCTGCCCGTGCTGGACAGTCTGGAAGCGGGCTTGGCCATCCCCAACGTGACCCTTGAGCAAATGCGCGAAGGCTCTGAAGCCACATTGCGGCAGCTCAAAAGCGCGCTGGAGCGCAACAAAGTGCTCGAAATTGCCCCGCCCGCCGGGACCAAGTTCGACCCGCACCACCACCAAGCCATCAGCGTGGTGCCTGCAGAGCAGGAAGCCAACACCGTGGTCAGCGTGTTGCAAAAGGGCTACTCCATTGCCGACCGCGTGCTGCGCCCGGCCTTGGTGACGGTCACCGCGCCCAAATAAACAAAACCCTTTTTTGGCGTAAGGGGACTTGAAAAGTGCCCCGCCCGCCTCAACTGCAAAACATCTGTACTTTTACTTAATTTCGGAGCATCAAAATGGGAAGAATCATCGGTATTGACTTGGGCACCACCAACTCGTGCGTGGCCATCATGGAAGGCAACACGACCAAAGTGATCGAAAACGCCGAAGGCGCTCGCACCACCCCGTCGATCATTGCGTACCAAGAAGACGGCGAAATCCTGGTCGGCGCATCGGCCAAGCGCCAGGCGGTCACCAACCCCCGCAACACCCTCTACGCGGTCAAGCGTCTGATCGGTCGCAAGTTCAGCGAAAAAGAAGTCCAAAAAGACATCGACTTGATGCCTTACACCATTGCCAAAGCCGACAACGGCGACGCCTGGGTGGAAGTGCGTGGCAACAAGTTGGCCCCGCCTCAAATCAGCGCTGAAATTCTGCGCAAGATGAAGAAAACCGCCGAAGACTACCTCGGCGAAGAGGTGACCGAGGCCGTGATCACGGTGCCCGCTTACTTCAACGACGCACAGCGTCAGGCCACCAAAGACGCTGGCCGCATTGCCGGTCTGGACGTCAAGCGCATCATCAACGAGCCCACCGCAGCGGCCCTGGCTTTTGGCCTGGACAAGCAAGAAAAGGGTGACCGCAAAATCGCGGTGTATGACCTGGGTGGCGGCACGTTTGACGTGTCCATCATCGAAATCGCCGACGTGGACGGCGAAAAGCAATTCGAAGTGTTGTCCACCAACGGTGACACGTTCCTGGGCGGCGAAGACTTCGACCAGCGCATCATCGACTTCATCATCACCGAGTTCAAGAAAGAATCCGGTGTGGATCTGGCCAAAGACGTGCTGGCCTTGCAACGCCTGAAAGAAGCCGCTGAAAAAGCCAAGATCGAGCTGTCCAGCTCGGCCTCGACCGATGTCAACCTGCCTTACATCACCGCAGACGCGACCGGCCCCAAGCACCTGAACGTCAAGCTGACCCGCGCCAAGCTGGAGCAGCTGGTTGAGGAATTGATCGAGCGCACCATCGCCCCTTGCCGCATGGCCATCAAGGACGCTGGCGTGTCGGTGTCTGACATCGACGACATCATTTTGGTCGGCGGCATGTCCCGCATGCCCAAGGTGCAAGAGAAGGTCAAGGAGTTCTTCGGCAAGGAGCCACGCAAAGACGTGAACCCCGACGAAGCCGTGGCCGTGGGCGCTGCGATCCAGGGCCAAGTGTTGTCCGGCGACCGCACCGACGTGCTGCTGCTCGACGTGACCCCTTTGTCTTTGGGCATCGAGACCATGGGCGGTGTCATGACCAAGATGATCACCAAGAACACCACGATCCCGACCAAGTTTGCACAGACTTTCTCGACCGCCGAAGACAACCAGCCTGCGGTGACGATCAAGGTGTTCCAGGGCGAGCGCGAGATTGCCAGTGGCAACAAGTTGCTGGGCGAGTTCAACCTCGAAGGCATCCCACCCGCATCGCGCGGCACGCCCCAGATCGAGGTGTCTTTTGACATCGACGCCAACGGCATCTTGCATGTGGGTGCCAAAGACAAAGGCACCGGCAAAGAAAACAAGATCACCATCAAAGCCAACTCCGGTCTGTCCGAAGCCGAAATTCAGCAAATGGTGAAAGACGCCGAGCTGAACGCCGAAGAAGACAAGAAAAAGCTCGAACTGGTGCAAGCCCGCAACGCCGGTGAAGCCGCTGTGCACAGCGTCAAGAAGAGCCTGACCGAGCACGGCGACAAGATCGAAGCGGCTGAAAAAGAAGCCATCGAAGCGGCCACCAAGGCGTTGGAAGAAGTTTTGAAGGGCGAAGACAAAGCCGACATCGAAGCCAAAACCGAAGCCCTGATGACCGCCAGCCAGAAGCTGGGCGAAAAGGTCTACGCCGAGATGCAAGCCCAGCAAGCCGCTGCGGGTGCAGGCGCGGCCGGTGCCGAAGCCAAGCCCCAAGACGACAACGTCGTGGACGCGGAAGTCAAGGAAGTCAAAAAGGGCTGACCCGTTCAGCGGACAGCGTTGAGCGTTCAGCGTGCGGAATTACCGCGACCTGCTGGCCTGGCAAGTTTCTTTTGAGCTTGCCAGGCTTGTCTACGAACTGACCGAGTCTTTTCCCAAACACGAAGTTTTTGGGCTCACAGCGCAGATGCGCCGAGCCGCTGTGTCGATACCCAGCAATTTGGCTGAAGGCGCAGGTCGTGGTGGCAAAAAGGACTTCGCGCACTTCGTCACCATGGGCAGGGCTTCGCTCAACGAACTTGAAACTCAGCTTTTACTGGCTCAAGCATTGGGTTACTGCGAATTGACCGATGCACTGCAGCAACAGATCGAGCGCTTGTTTGCGCTCTTGAACGGTTTACGGAATTCGCTTAACGCTCAACGCTCAACACAAAACGAACATGGCTAAACGAGATTTTTACGAAGTGCTGGGCGTTGCCAAAAACGCCTCAGACGAAGACATCAAAAAGGCTTATCGCAAGCTGGCGATGAAGTACCACCCTGACCGCAACCAGGGTGAAGACGCCAAAGCCAAAGAAGCCGAAGCCAAATTCAAGGAGGTCAAAGAGGCCTACGAGATGCTGTCGGACGCACAAAAACGTGCGGCCTACGACCAGCACGGCCACGCCGGTGTTGACCCCAATATGCGCGGCGGCGCCGAAGGTTTTGGCGGTTTCGGTGACGCGTTTGGCGACATCTTTGGTGACATCTTTGGGGGCCAAGGCCGTGGCGGTCGCGGTGGTGGACGACAGGTTTTCCGCGGTGCCGACCTGAGCTACGCGATGGAAATCACGCTCGAAGAAGCGGCCAACGGCAAGGACTCGCAGTTGCGCATTCCAAGCTGGGACGCCTGCGACACCTGCAGCGGCACCGGTGCCAAGCCCGGCACCAGCGCCAAGACCTGCTCGACCTGCCATGGTCAAGGCCAGGTACAAATGCGCCAGGGCTTTTTCAGCGTGCAACAAACCTGCCCCACCTGCCGTGGGACGGGCAAGATCATTCCCGACCCTTGTGGCACTTGCCACGGGCAAGGCAAGCTCAAGAAGCAAAAGACGCTGGAAGTCAAAATCCCGGCCGGTATCGACGACGGCATGCGCATCCGCAGTGCCGGCAACGGCGAGCCGGGCACCAACGGCGGGCCACCTGGTGATTTGTTCATTGAGATTCGCCTGAAAAAACACGACATCTTCGAGCGCGATGGCGACGACCTGCATTGCGCAGTGCCGATCAGCTTTTCCAAAGCGGCTTTGGGTGGCGAGATCGAGGTGCCGACCTTGGGCGGCAAAGCGGCGATCGACATTCCCGAAGGCACCCAGACGGGCAAGCAGTTCCGCTTGCGCGGCAAGGGCATCAAGGGCGTGCGCGGCAGCTATCCGGGTGATCTGTATTGCCACATCACGGTGGAAACACCGGTCAAACTCACAGAGCACCAAAAAAAGCTGCTCAAGGAGTTTGAAGAGTCCCTGACCAAGGGCGGCGGCAAGCACCAGCCCAGCGGCGAGAGCTGGACGGACAAGCTCAAAGGTTTCTTCGGAGCCTGACGCGTCAGCAAACCCGCTAGGCAGTGCGAGAGGGGCTGCGGCGGGTTCCTCATGGCGGGTACGCAAAAATCGTCACCCGCCGCAACCCCTCTCCCACTTCGGGCTGACTGGGTAACAACTCGAACTTGACCGTGGTCTCACTTGAGGCCTGCCCATGCGAAGACATTCGTAAAACGGGGCTTCTGCCCCCGGTTTGACCCAAGTCAAACCCAACTTCCGCATTTGGCATGACCATGGCGGCATGAGCGCCACCATCACCTTCCTCGGCGGAGCCGACACCGTCACCGGCTCCAAATACCTGATCGAGCACAACCAGAAACGGTTGTTGGTCGATTGCGGTCTTTTTCAGGGTTACAAGCAGCTGCGCTTGCGCAACTGGAGCCCCCTGCCCGCGAACCCGGCACACATCGATGCGGTGGTACTGACCCATGCGCACCTGGACCACAGCGGGTATTTGCCTTTGCTGGTGAAAAACGGCTTTCGGGGCCGGGTGCATGCCACCGCAGCCACGTGCGATCTGGCCAGCATCTTGCTGCCCGACAGCGGGCACATCCAGGAAGAAGACGCGTTTTTCGCGAACCGCCACGGCTTTTCCAAACACGCCCCGGCCCTGCCGCTTTACACCAAGCAAGAGGCCATCCAGAGCCTCAAGCAATTGCACGCGGAACAGCAGGGCCAGTGGTTCGAGCCCATCCGCGGCTGGAAAGCCCGCTTTCAGCCAGCGGGTCACATTCTGGGCGCAGCCAGTTTGCTGCTCGATGTCGGCGGGCGGCGCGTCCTGTTTTCTGGCGATCTGGGTCGCCCCGACGACCCGCTGATGAACCCACCCGAGCCGCCACCACAGGCCGACACGGTCCTGATTGAATCGACGTACGGGAATCGCCAGCACCCCAAGGAAAAGGTGTTCGAGGAACTCGGTCCCCTCCTGAAAAAACTGGCCGCACGCGGTGGCGTGGCCGTGGTGCCGGTGTTTGCGGTGGGGCGGGCGCAGGCCGTGCTGCACACCATCGCGCAACTCAAAGCCGCTGGAGAAATTCCCAAAGGCTTGCCGATTTTTCTGGACAGCCCGATGGCGATCCACACCACCGCCCTGTTTGAGCGCCACCCGGGTGAGCACCGCCTGAGTGTGCAAGAGGTGCGCAACATGGACCATGTGGCCACCATGCTGGAAACACCCGAGCAATCCAAGTCATTGGCGCGGCGGCACGGGCCGATGGTGATTTTGGCCGCCAGCGGCATGGCCACCGGCGGGCGGGTGTTGCACCACCTGGCGCAATATGCGGGTGACCACCGCAACATGATCATCTTGACGGGGTATCAGGCACCGGGCACCCGGGGCGCGACACTCGCCAGCGGTCAAAGCACCATCCGCATCCATGCGCAAGATGTGGCAGTGCGGGCCGAGGTGGCACAAATCGAATCGGCGTCGGCCCATGCCGACGCCAACCAGCTGCTGAGCTGGCTGCACAAAATGCCCAGCGCGCCGGGACAGGTGTATGTGGTGCATGGCGAGCGCGAGGCGTCTGACATGTTGCGCCAGCGCATCGAACACGAAATCAAATGGCGGGCCTTGGTGCCCGAGCATGGCTCGGTCTGGCCGCTGTAGCAGCTGGGCATCTGGCTGGGTCCATGCATGTCGGCGGCTTCAGCCCCGACATGCGGCCTGCGCCGGCATAACCAACGTCGGACCTGAAGGCACCGACTTACAAAAAACGGTCGAGCAGTTTGCGCGAATGTTTGTCCATGGACATCATGTCGCGGATCATGTACTGCACGCCGTCGGCGTCATTGATGAGCAACACCGAGCCCGTCAGGCGACGGATGTCTTCCTCACCCTTGAGCATGAACTGCGTCTCGCCCCGGTCCGTCATGACACGCCAGGTGCTGGGTGTGGCGAAACTGCTGACCTCCTGCAGTTGCAGGATCTCGGGCAAAAATTCACGCTCGTTCAGGGCCAGCAAAACCTGCTCACGCAAAGCAGGTGCGAGGGCGCTGAGGCTTTCAATCCAGAACACTTCATGGCCGTCGGCATCCATCAAAGCCACGCCGGTATCGGGGGCTGACACCGGGTAGGCTCTGAGTGCCGTGATGGGGCTGTGGCGTGCACCGTCGGGCATGACCAACACCCAGTGGCCCCAAGCGTCGCGTGCAAAATCAAACGGGGTCATGCGCTCACCTTTTGCGAAGGGGTCTCGATGCTGCCGCCCAGCACGGCTTCGGCTTCCGCTTGGCGCTGCTGGGCTTCGTACAAGCGCCAGTAAGCACCTTGCGCCTCGATCAGCGCGTCGTGCGTGCCTTCTTCCACCACCACGCCTTTGTCCATGACCACGAGCCGATCGGCCTTGCGCAAGGTGGACAGGCGGTGGGCGATGGCAATCGTGGTGCGACCGCGCACCAGGTTGTCCAGGGCACGTTGAATTTCCTTTTCGGTCTCGGTGTCCACCGCCGAGGTGGCTTCGTCCAGGATCAGGATGCGCGGGTTGATCAGCAAGGCCCGTGCAATCGAGATGCGCTGACGCTCACCGCCCGACAAGCCCTGGCCACGCTCACCCACCAGCGAGTCGTAGCCCTGCGGCATGCGCAGGATGAATTCGTGGGCATGGGCCGCACGGGCTGCGGCCACGATCTCTTCACGGGTCGCCTCGGGTTTGCCGTAGGCGATGTTGTCAGCGATCGTGCCAAAGAACAAAAACGGCTCTTGCAACACCAGACCAATTTGACGGCGGTAGTCGGCCACCTTCAACTGGCGGATGTCGGTGCCGTCGAGCTCGATGGCCCCCTCGGTCAGGTCGTAAAAGCGGCAAATCAGGTTGACCAGCGTGCTTTTGCCCGAGCCGCTGTGGCCCACCAGACCGATCATCTGACCGGGCTGGATGTCGAGGTTCAACTGCCGGATCACCGCGCGATTGCCATAGCGAAAACCAGCATCGCGCACCGTCAGGCGACCTTGCACATGCGCGGGCAAAGGCTGCGGCTGGACGGGCTCGGGCACGCTCGAGACGTGGTCCAGGATGTCGAAAATTCGCTTGGCCCCCGAAGCGGCCTTTTGCGTGTTGGACACAATGCGGCTCATGGAGTCAAGGCGGCTGTAAAAGCGCCCGATATAGGCCAAAAAGGCGGTCAGCACACCCACCGTGATTTGGTCGTCCGCCACCAGCCAGATGCCAAAACCCCAGACCACCAGCAAACCGATTTCGGTCATCAGCGTGACCGTGGGCGAAAACAGCGACCAGACCCGATTCAGGCGGTCGTTGACCTGCAGGTTGTGCTTGTTCGCGTCCTTGAAGCGCTGGGCTTCACGGTCTTCCTGCGCAAAGGCCTTGACCACCCGGATGCCCGGGATGGTGTCGGTCAACACATTGGTCACTTCGGCCCAGACGCGGTCAATCTTCTCGAAGCCCGTGCGCAGTTTTTCACGCACCACATGGATCAACCAACCGATGAAAGGCAGTGGCAGCAAGGTCACCAGCGCCAGCGTGGGGTTGATGGTGAACAAGATGATGGCCGTCATCAGGATCATCAGCACATCGGTGGCAAAGTCCAGCAGATGCAGCGACAGGAACACGTTGATGCGGTCGGTCTCGCTGCCGATGCGGGCGATCAGGTCGCCCGTGCGCCGCCCACCAAAATACTCCAGCGACAGTTTGAGCAAATGTTCATAGGTGGTGGTGCGCAGGTCGGCACCGATGCGCTCGGACACCAAGGCCAGGATGTAGGTCTTGGCCCAGCCCAGTCCCCAGGCCAGCAAGGCCGAGCCCAGCAAGCCCAACAGGTACAACGACACCACACCCGGATCGATGGCCTTGCCGTTTTGGTAAGGGATCAGGATGTCGTCCATGAGCGGCATGGTCAGGTAAGGCGGCACCAAGGTGGCTGCAGTGGCAGCGAGCGTGAGCAAAAACCCCGCCAGCAAGGACCCCTGATAAGGCCGGGCAAAGCGCCAAAGCTTGAACAGGGTCCAGGTCGACGGCGGCGTCAGGTCTTCGCGGCTGCAAGTCGGGCAGTCTTCATCGTCCTGATCCATCACGGTCTGGCAAACCGGGCAAACAGCGCCTGCCAGTCGCGTTTGCAAGGCTGCCCCTTCGGCCGTTTGCTGGCGCTGGGCCTGCTGGCCCTCGAACTGGGCCACCCAGCGCGACGCGGCGGCCTGCAGGCCGAGCGTGAAACGCCAGACCGCCAAGCGGGCATCCGGTTGTGCCAACTCCAGCATGCCCACCCCGGCGTGATCATTCAACTTCAAGCGCAAATCGCCCGTCAGGGGCCAGCTGCGCCATTTTTTTTCAGGGCCGTCAGATGATAAAACCCTCTGATCGGTCAAAATGATGCCACTTTTGACAAAGTGCAGTCCGACATCAAGGTCAACCTCCAGCCATGCTGTCGCGTTCTCCAAGGGTAAAAGCTGCGCAGTCACCTCGGCCAGCCAAGCGTCCGGGACCACCGAACGGGGCGAAACTGGGGAAGAAGATGGAATCATGAAAGTCGAACCGCAAAAATTACGGCACACCTGAAGGTCAGCCGGACAAGAAAACCACACAGATTGGCCAATGCCTTGGCTCAACGACTGCACACTCCACCCATGTATCTGATGACTGATGCGCTTTGCCCAAGGCAGACGGCCTCTGCAGCTGTCGGTCGGTCATTGTATCGCTGCACACCACACCCATGAGCGCACCCCACATCCAATTCTTGCGCATGACCCATCTGCGCGGCCCCAACATCTGGACCTACCGCCCGGTCATCGAAGCCCTGATCGACATTGGGGACCTGGAAGACTGCCCCTCCAACACCCTGCCCGGTTTCAACCAGCGCCTGACCGCCTGGCTGCCTGGCCTGATCGAACACCGCTGCAGCGTGGGTGAGCGCGGCGGCTTCCTTCAACGTCTGGAACAAGGCACCTGGCCTGGTCACGTTCTTGAACACGTCGCGCTGGAGTTGCAGACCCGGGCCGGCATGCAGACCGGATTCGGCAAAGCCCGCGAAGCCGGGCCACGGGGCATTTACAAAGTCGTCATCCGCACGCGGCACGAAACGGTCAGCCGCCAGGCTCTGCTGACCGCACGCGACCTGATTTTGGCGGCCATCGAAGACCGGCCTTTCGACGTGCCCGGTGAAATCGCCAAACTCACGCAAATGGTGGACAGCCTGTGCATCGGCCCCAGCACCGCCAGCATCGTCGATGCCGCCGCTGACCGTGGCATCCCGAACATCCGCCTGAACGACGGCAACCTCGTGCAGCTGGGCTACGGCCACCGCCAGCGCCGCATCTGGACAGCCGAGACCGACCGCACCAGCGCGATCGCCGAAGGCATCTCCAAAGACAAGGACCTGACCAAGCAACTGCTGACCATGTGCGGCGTGCCCGTGCCCGAAGGCCAGATCGTGGACAGCCCGCAGGCAGCGTGGCTGGCAGCGCAGGATGTGGGCCTGCCCGTTTGCGTCAAGCCCACCGACGGCAACCACGCGCGCGGCGTGTCGCTGGAGTTGAGCCTGCGCGAAGACATCGAAGCGGCCTACGACATTGCCCTGGCCGAGGGCAGCGAGGTCATCGTTGAACGCTTCATCCGTGGCGAAGAACACCGCCTGCTGGTGGTGGGTGAACAGGTGGTGGCGGTCAACAAAGGCGAAACCGCCAGCGTCACGGGCGATGGCGTGCACACCGTGCTGGAACTGATTGAACTGCAAATCAACTCGGATCCGCGCCGTGGCGAGGAAGAAGACTTCCCGCTCGACACCATCCGTCTGGACGAGCACACCACCTCGGTGCTGGAGCTCAAACGCCAGGGCCTGAGCGCCGACAGCGTGCCCGAGGCGGGCCGCGAAGTGCTGATCATGCGCACCGGCAACATGTCAATGGACGTGACCGACCTGGTGCACCCCGATGTGGCCGCGCAAGCCGTGCTGGCCGCCCGCGTGGTGGGGCTGGACATCGCGGGTGTGGACCTGGTGGTGCAAGACATCTCCAAACCACTGGGGCCACAAGGCGGGGCGATTGTCGAAGTCAACGCCGGGCCGGGCTTGCTCATGCACCTGAAACCGGCAACAGGCAAGCCTCGTCCGGTGGGGCAGGCCATCGCCAACCACCTGTTCAAGTCTGAAGACAACGGGCGTATTCCGGTGGTGGGCATCATGGGCGATGGCGACACCACGCGCCCGGCCAAACTGCTGGCCTGGCTGTTGCATCTGAAGGGTTTGCAAACGGGCCTTTCGTGTGCCGACGGCTTGTATTTGAACCAACGCCGACTGGCCGCCAAAGAGGGCATGGATTGGGCCGAAGCACAGCGCTTGCTCATCAACCGCGGCGTGCAAGCTGCCGTGTTCGAAAGCGATGCGCGCCATTTGTTGGCGCAAGGCCTGCCTTATGACCGTTGCCAGTTGGGCATCGTGACCCGCATGCCCAAGGCACAAGGCCTGGACGATCTGTACCCCGGCAGCGACGAAAAAATGCCCACCTACGTGCGTACACAGATCGATGTGGTGCTGCCAGAAGGGACCGCGCTGCTCAATGCCGCAGACCCGCAGGTGGCTGCCCTGGCCGAACATTGCGACGGCAGCGTGATTTTTTACGCCGACGACGAGCACCTCCCCACCTTGAGCGCACACCGCAGCCAAGGCGGGCGCGTTGGTTTTTGGCGCGATGGTCAACTGGTTTTGGCCGAAGGTGCCAAGGAGCACTTGGTGCTGTCCACCCAGCGCCCCGCCATTACCCGCCTGCTGAAAACAGACACGCTGCAAACGCAAGACATGCTGGTGGCCGCTTGCGCCGCCTGGGCCCTGGACATTGGCACCGACCTGATCCGGGCCGGCATCAAGAGCTACGGCACCCAGCCCACCGTCTGAGCAGCGAGCGAAACCCAGGAAAACAGTTCATGCAAGTCTCCCGAATTCGCGCTTTACGCGGCCCCAACTTGTGGAGCCGCCACACCGCCATTGAAGCCATCGTCACCTGCACGCCCCAAGAAAGCGGCCTGTCGGCTCAGCACCCCGTCGAGCAACAACTGCGCCGCATCTTTCCCGAAGTGGGCCCCTTTGACGGGCAACGCCCTGGCGAGCCGGTCACCCTGGCCCATGCCCTGGAAAAAGTGACCCTGGGTCTGCAAGCGCATGCCGGCTGCCCTGTGTCCTTCAGCCGCACCACGCCCACCGAAGAGCCGGGGGTGTTCCAGGTCGTCATCCAGTACACCGAAGAAGCCGTGGGCCGTCTCGCGCTGGAGCTGGCTGAGCAACTTTGCCAGGCGGCCATTCAAGGTGCGGGTTTTGACCTCGAAGGCACCATTGCCCAACTGCATGAGCTGGACGAAGACGTGCGCCTGGGCCCCTCCACGGGTGCCATTGTCGATGCGGCCGTGGCCCGGGGCATCCCGATCCGACGCCTGACCGATGGCAGCCTGGTGCAGTTTGGCTGGGGCGCACAACAGCGCCGCATCCAGGCCGCCGAAACCGACACCACCAGCGCGATCGCCGAATCGATTGCGCAGGACAAGGACCTGACCAAAAGCTTGTTGCACGCCGCTGGCGTGCCTGTGCCCATGGGCCGCCCGGCCAAGAGCCTGGACGAAGCCTGGGCCATTGCCCAGGAAGTCGGTCTGCCGGTGGTGGTCAAACCGCAAGACGGCAACCAAGGCAAAGGCGTCTCGGTCAACATCACCGAACGTGTCGCTTTCGACAACGCCTACGCCACAGCTGAGCGTTATGGCACGGTGATGGTCGAAAAATTCCTGCCCGGACACGACTATCGCTTGCTGGTGGTGGGCAACAAACTGGTGGCGGCGGCCCGCCGTGAACCCCCCTTGGTGGTGGGTGACGGCAAACACACGGTGCGCCAGCTGGTGGACCAGGTCAACGCCGACCCCCGCCGGGGCGATGGGCATTCCACCTCGCTGACCAAGATCCGCTTTGACGACATCGCCATTGGCCGCCTGCGTGCCCAGGATCTGGAGCCCGAATCGGTGCCCGCCAAAGGCCGCCGCGTGATCCTGCGCAACAACGCCAACCTGTCCACCGGGGGCACCGCCACCGATGTGACCGATGACGTACACCCCGAAGTGGCTGCCCGCGTGGTGGCGGCCGCCCAGATGGTCGGCGTGGACATTTGCGGTGTCGACGTGGTGTGCGAATCGGTCTCGCGCCCGCTCGAAGAGCAAAACGGCGGCATCGTCGAAGTCAACGCCGCACCGGGCCTGCGCATGCACATCAGCCCCTCGTTTGGCAAAGGCCGTGACGTAGGCAATGCCGTCATTGACCACATGTTCCCCGAAGGCGGTAACGGCCGTGTGCCGGTGATTGCCGTGACCGGCACCAACGGCAAGACCACCACCGTGCGGCTGACGGCCCACCTGCTCAAGGCCCAGGGCCTGCGCGTGGGCATGACCAACACCGACGGCGTGTACGTCAACGGCCGCCAGACCGACTCGGGCGATTGCAGCGGTCCACGCAGCGCCCGCAACGTGCTGATGCACCCCGATGTGGACGCCGCCGTGTTCGAGACCGCTCGGGGTGGCCTGTTGCGCGAAGGCCTGGCCTTTGACCGCTGCAAGGTGGCCATCGTGACCAACATGGGCGCAGGCGACCACCTGGGCCTGAACTACATCACCACCCTCGAAGACCTGTCGGTGCTCAAGCGCGTGATCGTGCTCAACGTCGAGCAAAGCGGCATGGCCGTGCTGAACGCCAACGACCCCGCCGTGGTGGCGATGGCCCGCCACTGCCCGGGCGATGTGACGTTTTTTGCACTGGACCCCAATCACCCCGTGCTGGCCACCCACCGCGCACAGGGCAAGCGCGTGGTGTACGTGGAAGACGGGGCCATCGTGGCCCAAAAGGGCAAACAAATTTTCCGCATCCCCTTGCGCGAGGTGCCCCTGACACGCCAAGGGCAAATCGGGTTCCAGACCGAAAACGTGCTGGCTGCCGTGGGCGCGGCCTGGGCCGTGAATGTGCATTGGGACGCCATCGCACAAGGCCTGGCCACTTTCATCAGCGACATCCAGGGCGTGCCCGGTCGCTTCAATGTGTTCGACTACAAAGGTGCCACCTTGATTGCCGACTACGGCCACAACCCCGATGCCATCCAGGCCTTGGTGCAAGCCGTGGACAACATGCCCGCGAAAAAACGCGTGGTGGTGATCAGCGGGGCGGGGGATCGGCGCGACCAGGACATCCGCGACCAGACCCAGATCCTGGGCAAGGCCTTCGACGAGGTGCTGCTGTACCAGGACGCCTGCCAGCGTGGCCGCGAAGATGGCGAGGTGATCGCCTTGCTGCGAGAAGGCCTGCAAGGCGCCATGCGCACCACCCATGTGCAGGACATTCAGGGCGAGTTCAACGCCATCGACACAGCGCTGTCACGCCTGTCGCCGGGCGATCTGTGTCTGATCCTGATTGATCAGGTCGAAGAAGCCTTGGCCTACATCACCGAAAAAGTCAAAGCCAGCATGGGCGGTTGACAGACAAACGGCAGCCCTCAAGCTGCCGGATTCATGAACAAGGCCAGTGCCACACTGGCTTTGAACACAAGCGCCCAAAGCCACCAACGCCACCCAGTCGGTGTGCGGCTTTCCACCAGCCAGTAAAGCAAGGCGCCACCGGCCAAGGACAGCAGCAAGGAAGCCAACATGCCCAGCACGTTGGCCCACAAAGCTTCGGGCCACAAGGCCGTGACCCGGGCACTGACGGCCAGGCTCACGCCAAAATGAATCAGGAACACCGAGTACGACACCGTGGACAACCACTGCACCACGCTGCGCCACCAGACCGAACGAACCGTTTCTCCGGATAACCGGGCCGCAGGCACAAAAACCAACAGGCACGCCACCGACCAGGCCGTGGCGATGCGCCACCGCGGCTCCAGCCACAAGGCCACACCGCCCAAAACCCACAGCAAAGCCCAAGCCACCCAGCGCTGGCTTTGGCCATCAGGCAGGCCCACACGCCGCCTGGCCTCCCAGGCCAGCATGCCCAGGCCATAAGAGCCAAAAAAATACACACCATGGTTGTCCAGATCGGTGTGCAAATTCCACCACCACAAGGACGCACAAGTCAGCCCCAGCCACAAGCCCCAACGCAAAGCTCTGGCCGCATGGACCGCATGCGCCAAGCCACAGGCTTTCACCACGACCAGGCTGAGCAAGGCCATCGCATAAAGCTGGAAATCAATGGCGACATACCAGATGCCCGCCGACAAAGCTTCCATGTCCAAGACATGCTGCAGCAGCAGAATGTGCGCCAGAGCCTGCCCCCAATCGGGTGGGGCCGACAAGCTGGTGTGTTCAAAGTCAGGCCGCACCCACTCTGTGACCAACACGGTAAAACTGAGCGCTGCCAGCAAGGGAATGGCCAGCCGCAAATAACGCTGCCAGGCCAACTTCAGGGCTTCTAACGCATCCAGCCCCTCAAAACGCGCCAGACTGCCCGCCGTCAGAAAACCCGCGCACACCAAAAAAATCTGCACCGCCAAACGGCCATGGTCGTACAAAAACGCCAGCATGGCAGGCCAGGCCCGGGCCACCACATCCGACATGGGGCCGTAAAACGCCATGTGGTGCAGCACGATCAGCAAACAGCCTGCGGCCTTGAGCGCATCGATCAAAAAAGAGCGCCCCGAAGGGCGCGGCTGCATGGTCGACAAGGCCGTGCTCGGCGGGGTCTTGGGTGCCTTACAGCGCCAGTCGAGCACGGGCTGCAGCGTACTCCCGCTTGAGCTGGGCCACACGCTCGGCCGTGCTCACCACGGCCCCGATCGCCCCAATGCCCTGGCCACAACCCCAGATGTCTTTCCAGGCCTTCTTGGCGTCGCCGCCAAAATTCATCTTGCTCGGATCGGATTCGGGCAGGTTGTCGGGGTCCAGTCCTGCAGCGCGGATCGAAGGGGCCAGGTAGTTGCCATGCACACCGGTGAACAGGTTGCTGTAGACGATGTCGTCCGAGTTGCAGTCAACGATGGCTTGCTTGTAGTCGTCGGCCGCACGCGCTTCGTGGGTGGCGATGAAGGCCGAGCCGATGTAGGCAAAATCGGCACCCATGGCCTGCGCCGCCAAAATGGCATCTCCCGTCGCAATAGAGCCCGACAAGGCCACCGGGCCGTCAAACCACTGGCGGATTTCCTGGATCAGGGCAAAGGGACTCTTGACGCCCGCATGACCGCCAGCCCCGGTCGCCACCGCGATGAGGCCGTCAGCGCCCTTCTCGATCGCCTTGTGCGCGAACTTGTTGTTGATGATGTCGTGCAGCACCACGCCGCCATAACTGTGCGCGGCCTGGTTGATGTCTTCACGCGCGCCCAACGAGGTGATGATGATCGGCACCTTGTACTTCACGCACAAAGCCATGTCGTGTTCCAGCCGGTCGTTGCTCTTGTGCACGATCTGGTTGATGGCAAATGGTGCGGCAGGTTGGTCGGGGTTGGCCTTGTTGTAGGCGGCCAAGGCTTCGGTGATTTCAATGAGCCACTCCTCCAACTGCGCAGCCGGACGGGCATTGAGCGCAGGCATGGAGCCGACCACCCCCGCTTTGCACTGTTCAATGACCAGCTTGGGGTTGCTGATGATGAACAAGGGCGAAGCGATGGCGGGGAAAGGCAAATTAGCGAGCACGGGGGGCAACTTGGACATGGGGTCTCCTGAAAGGTATCGGGCTATTGTGAGAGGACTGTGGGCCACAGGGGTGTCGGCGCGGCGACAAGGCCTGAACACCCCGTCATCCCAAGCTCTTTGGCTTGCCATCCCAGGCGAAGGCAGCCATGAGTACGGTGGGCATGCGCGGATGCCAAATCCTGCGCAGCATGGCAGCTTGCTGCCACACCACGGCTGCGCATCCCTGGTTTGACAGGATGCACCGATTCAGGCCCATCCCCCCGGCTGGTTTTCAGAACGCGTCGAGCGCCATCGCCGTCACGCTGCCAGCGCCTTCCACGATGCTGTCGCGCACGCCGGGGGCTTTGGACAGGATGTGGTCGGCATAAAAACGTGCCGTGACGACTTTGGCCGCCATGAAGGCGGCATCTTGTGCTTGAGCCTCGGGTGTGAGCGCCACCAGCAAGGCACGGCCCAGTTGCCAGCCCGCCATCAGGTTTCCGGCGAGCATGAGGTAAGGCACGCTGCCTGCAAACACGTCATTCGGGTGGGCTTTGGTGTTGCCTGCCACGAATTCGACCACGTCCACAAAGGCTTCGCGGGCGGCTTTGAGGCGTTTGGCCACCGCTTGGGCATCGGCGTTGCCGGAGGCCGTCAATTCGCTTTCAGTCTGAGCCACTTGCGCGGCCAGTGCTTTTGCGGTCTGGCCACCGTCGCGTGCGGTTTTGCGACCCACCAAATCGTTGGCCTGGATGGCGGTCGTGCCTTCGTAAATCGTCAGGATCTTGGCATCGCGGTAATACTGCGCCGCACCGGTTTCTTCGATGAAGCCCATGCCGCCGTGCACCTGCACGCCCAGGCTGGTGACTTCCAGGCTCATCTCGGTGCTGTAGCCCTTGACCAGCGGCACCATGAATTCGTAAAACGCTGCATTCTGCTTGCGCACATCGGCATCGGGGTGGTGGTGCGAGGCGTCATAAGCAGCCGCAGCGGTCGAAGCCATGGCGCGGCAGCCCTCGGTGTAGGCGCGCATGGTCATGAGCATGCGGCGCACGTCGGGGTGGTGAATGATAGGGCCTGCGGCGGGCAAGCTGCCGTCCACCGGGCGGCTTTGCACGCGGTCACGGGCGTATTGCACGGCACGCTGGTAAGCGCGCTCGGCAATCGCGATGCCCTGCACGCCCACGGCATAGCGGGCAGCGTTCATCATGATGAACATGTATTCGAGGCCCCGGTTTTCCTGACCGACCAGAAAACCCGTCGCCCCTCCGTGGTCGCCAAACTGCAACACGGCCGTCGGGCTGGCCTTGATGCCCATCTTGTGCTCAATGCTCACGCAGTGCACATCGTTGCGATCACCCACAGAGCCATCGGCCTTGACCATGAATTTGGGCACCACAAACAAGCTGATGCCTTTAACGCCCTCGGGCGCACCCTGCACGCGGGCCAACACCAAGTGAATGATGTTGTCGGCCATGTCGTGCTCACCGTAGGTGATGTAGATTTTGGTGCCAAACACCTTGAAGGTGCCGTCAGGCTGCGGCTCGGCGCGTGTGCGCACAGCGGCCAGATCAGAACCGGCCTGGGGCTCCGTCAGGTTCATGGTGCCGGTCCATTCGCCGGAGATCAGCTTTTCCAGATAGGTGGCTTTGAGTTCGTCGGAGCCCGCGGTCAGCAGCGCTTCGATCGCGCCGTCGGTCAGCATGGGGCACAGCGCAAAGCTCATGTTGGCCGAGTTGAGCATTTCGCCGCAGGCCGCACCAATCGTTTTGGGCAGGCCCTGGCCACCAAACTCGGCCGGGTGCTGCAGGCTTTGCCAGCCGCCTTCGGTGAATTGTTTGTAGGCTTCCTTGAAGCCGGGGGTGGTGGTGACGCCGCTGCCGTTGTGGAACGACGGGTTCTTGTCACCTTCCCAGTTCAGCGGTGCGATCACATCGCGGTTGAGCTTGCCGCACTCCTCCAGCACGGCTTGTGCCGTTTCCAGACCGGCGTCTTCAAAGCCAGGAATCTGTGCAATCTGGTCGATGCGGGCCAGGTGCTCGATGTTGAACAGCATGTCCTTGAGGGGTGCGGTGTAGCTCATGTGGGTCTTTCGTGAAATATGAAATCAGGTCATACAAACGCAATGGCAGCAGATTCCGCACCAAGGGCCCCGGCCTGCGGCGGGGCTCAGAGGCGCTTCTCTTTGCCACATCGCCCCGCCGCAGGCCGGTGCCCTTGGCGCTGCGCGAATGGTGTCCATCAGCAACGCAGTGCGCAGGGGCCGGATACCGGGGCAGGCGATGTGGCAAAGCGAAGCGCCTCTGAGCCTGTCCCGGTATCCGGCCCCTGCGCACGGAAAAACACCAACCCCGAAGTTCAGCACCACGCCGAACCGGGGTTGATGGCAATGATCAAAGCGCCTGCGTCAGTTCAGGCACCGCCGCAAACAAATCGGCTTCCAGGCCAAAGTCCGCCACGCTGAAGATCGGCGCTTCAGGGTCCTTGTTGATCGCCACGATCACCTTGGAATCCTTCATGCCGGCCAAATGCTGGATCGCGCCCGAGATGCCGGCCGCGATGTACAGCTGAGGTGCCACGATCTTGCCGGTCTGGCCCACTTGCAGGTCGTTGGCGGCATAACCCGCATCGACCGCAGCGCGGCTGGCACCGATGGCCGCGCCCAGCTTGTCGGCCAGCGGCGTCATCACTTCGTTGAACTTTTCCGAGCTGCCCAAAGCCCGGCCACCCGAGACGATGATCTTGGCGGCCGTGAGTTCAGGGCGGTCGTTCTTGGCGATCTCGCTGCGAGTGAAGCTGCTCTTGCCGCTGTCGGCTTGGGCTGCGGCGCTTTCTACGGCTGCGCTGCCACCTGTAGCGGCTGCGGCGTCAAAGCCGGTGGTGCGCACGGTGATGACTTTGGTGGCGTCGGTGCTTTGCACGGTGGCCATCGCGTTGCCGGCGTAGATCGGGCGCTCAAACGTGTCGGCCGAATCGACTTGGGTCACGTCGCTGATCTGGCCCACGTCCAGCTTGGCCGCCACGCGTGGGGCGACGTTCTTGCCAGCGGCAGTGGCGGGAAACAGAATGTGGCTGTAATTCGCCGCAATGGCCAGAACTTGTGCTGCGACGTTTTCAGCGAGGCCATGGGCCAGGCTTTCGCTGTCCGCATGGATCACTTTGGCCACACCGGCGATTTGCGCAGCAGCGGCTGCCGCAGCGCCTGCGTTGTGGCCAGCCACCAGCACATGCACATCACCACCGCACGCCACAGCGGCCGTGACGGTGTTGAGAGTTGCGCCTTTGATCGAGGCGTTGTCGTGTTCTGCAATAACGAGTGCGGTCATGATCAGATTACCTTTGCAACGTTTTTCAATTTATCGACGAGCGTGGCGACATCGGGCACCTTGATGCCGGCGCTGCGCTTGGCAGGCTCGGCCACTTTGAGGGTCTTGATGCGGGGGGCCACATCGACGCCCAGGTCTTCAGGCTTGAAGGTGTCGAGCTGCTTTTTCTTGGCTTTCATGATGTTGGGCAGCGTCACATAGCGCGGCTCGTTCAGGCGCAAGTCGGTGGTCACCACGGCGGGCAGGCTGATGGACAGAACTTCCAGGCCGCCGTCAATCTCGCGGGTCACCTGGGCTTTGCCGTCCACGATTTCCACTTTGGAGGCGAAGGTGGCCTGGGGCAGATCGGCCAGTGCAGCCAGCATCTGGCCGGTCTGGTTGCAATCGTCGTCAATGGCTTGTTTGCCCAAGATGATCAGGCCGGGTTGCTCTTTGTCGACCAGGGCCTTGAGCAGCTTGGCCACAGCCAGAGGCTGCAGGTCCAAGTCAGCTGGGGTCTCGACCAGGATGCCACGGTCGGCACCGATGGCCATGGCGGTGCGCAGGGTTTCCTGGCACTGGGCCACGCCGCAAGAGACGGCGATGACTTCGGTGGCCAGACCTTTTTCTTTCAGGCGCACGGCTTCTTCGACGGCGATCTCGTCAAAGGGGTTCATGCTCATCTTGACGTTGGCAATGTCCACGCCCGAACCATCGGACTTGACGCGCACCTTGACGTTGTAGTCCACCACCCGCTTGACGGGAACCAGAATTTTCATGAAAAGATCTCCATTGGGTATCAGAAGCAGAGCGTTTCGAAATTCGCAGACGCGTTGACGTTACGTAAACGTCAATTGTGCACCATAACCGTTTTCAAAGCATCTCCGACCAGTCAAAAAAGCACGATCGTGCACATCTTAAACGGTGTTTTTGTTGTCCACCCGATATCCTACCCCCGGGAATTCACCGACCAATCGGTCGGGCGATACGGGTTAGCATTCTGCGTAATCTGGCGAGCATCCAGAGAAATTGATCTTTTTGTCACTTTGATGGAGACACGCATGAACAAAACCCTGACAACCCTGGCGTTTGCCGCACTGGCCAGCCTGACTGGTGTGGCCCAGGCACAAACTGTGCTGACCGTATCGAGCTGGGTCCCCCCCACCCACGGTTTGACCGTGGCCCAAAAAGAATGGTGCGACGCATTGACCGCCAAGACGG
The DNA here is from genome assembly GCF_003063435.1 of Limnohabitans sp. 2KL-1. GTDB lineage: Bacteria > Pseudomonadota > Gammaproteobacteria > Burkholderiales > Burkholderiaceae_C > Limnohabitans_A. The sequence continues at coordinate 556,421 of NZ_NESL01000002.1, forward strand.
CCAATCGCGTGCGTTGCAACATCCTGCCGCGCGCCGCAACACCCGCCCCCGGCACGTTCGATGCGGTGAAAAACGGTTTGATCGATGTGTCTTTCACCGTGCACGGCTATACACCAGGGCGTTTTGTGCTGACCCAAATGGCCGAATTTCCATTTTTGGGTGACCGCGCAGAGCCCCTGTCGGTGGCCTTCAACCGGGTTGCCAGTAAGCACCCCGAGTTCGCAGCAGAGCATCAAGGCGTGAAAGTGCTGGGCTATTTCACACACGGCCCCGGCATCGTGTTCAACACCAAAAAACCGATCATCAAGGTGGAAGACCTGTCGGGCCTGAAATTCCGCGTTGGCGGTGGCATGGTCAATGAAATTTCCAAAACACTGGACATGAACGTCACGCTCAAGCCCGCGCCCGACTCGTATGAACTGCTGTCCAGCGGTGTGATGGACGGCACTTTGTTCCCGGCCGAATCGACCGACTCGTTCAAGATCGACAAGATCATCAAGCACGCCACGACCTTCCCGGGCGGCCTGTACAACACCAGCTTCGTGTTCATGATGAACCCGGCCAAGTACAACAGCTTGTCTGCCGAGGACAAAAAAGCCGTGGACGAACTCTCGGGCGATGCCGTGGCCAGCCGCTTTGGCAAGTCATGGGACCGCGTGGACGACCTGGCCTTGGCCAACATGCAGAAAAACGGCGTGAAAATCGTCAAAGCCGACAACAGCTTTGTCAGCGGTGTGACCGTGCGCGTGAGCAAACTCGAGCGTGATTGGGCGCAAGCCGCGAAAGCCAAGGGCTTGAAGGACCCATCGGGCACCTTGTCTGATTTCCGTGCCGAAATCGCCAAGCTGCAAAAACAGAAATGATCCACGCCTCCTCAGCGACTTGACTGAGGGATGGGTGGCGACTGCGGTGCCTGCCAAAATGGCGGGTACCGTTTTTTTTAGGGGTGAAAGTTGAAAAAGTCTCTTGAAGTGTTGTGTGGCACCTTGGCCGGGCTGGCCTTGCTGGCCATCATGGTGCTGACCTTTCTGGATGTCTCGGGCCGCAAACTGATGTCGCAATCCATCACAGGCTCTCTGGAGTTGACCGAATTGCTGATGGTGGTGGTCATCTTTGGCGCTTTGCCTCTCGTCTCACTCAAAAGCGAACACGTGGTCTTTGACTCGCTGGACGCTGTGTTGCCGCCCTTTTTGCAGCGTATTCAACGCGCCCTGATCCACATCGTCTGCGCCGCCTTGCTGTTTGGCCTGGCGTACCTGATGTGGCACACGGGTGGCGAATTTGCCGTCACCGGTGAAACCACGGCACAGCTGAAAATCACCAAGGCCCCCTTCATCCAGGGCATGGGCGTGCTGTGCGGGCTGACCGGGCTGGTGCACTTGACCAAAGCTTTCTGGCCTGGCGAAGAAGAGTCGTCCGAAGGAGGCACCCTGTGACCGAAGCCCTGCTTGGATTTTTGGCCATCTTCGTGCTGGCCCTGATGCGCATGCCCCTGGCCTTTTCCATGGGCTTGGTCGGCATCGTGGGCATTGGCCTGACACGCGGCTGGCTGCCCGCCCTGGCCAGCACCGCACAGGTGGTGCACGAGACCGGTTTTGCCTACACCTTGTCGGTGATCCCTCTGTTCATCCTGATGGGCAACTTTGTCGCCCGCGCCGGTCTGGCGCATGAGCTTTTTCATGCAGCCTACACCTTCATCGGGCACCGCAGGGGCGGTTTGGCGCATGCCACGATTGCGGCCTGTGCAGGGTTTGGTGCCATTTGCGGCTCGTCGATTGCCACGGCGGCCACCATGAGCAAGGTGGCCTACCCGTCCATGAAAAAGCTGGGCTACAGCGACGCCATGTCCACGGGCGTGATCGCGGCAGGCGGCACCCTGGGCATCATGATCCCGCCGTCCACCATTTTGGTGATCTACGGCATCATCACCGAAACCCACATTGGCAAACTGTTTGCCGCTGGCGTCTTGCCGGGCTTGCTGACCGCCATCCTGATGATGGGGGCCGTGGTGCTGATGACTTGGCACGACCCCGAACACGCCCCCGCTGGCGAGAAATTCAGCTGGAGCGAGCGCTGGGCCGCTGTGCGCGGCATCTGGGGCGTGCTGCTGCTGGTGGTGCTGGTGCTGGGCGGCATTTACGGGGGCTTTTTCACCGCCACCGAAGGCGCAGGCATGGGTGCCATGGGTGCATTCCTGTTCGCACTGGCACGCAAGTCGCTCAACAAGGCGGTGTTGCTTCAGGTGCTGGTCGAATCGGCTCGCACCACGGCCATGCTGTTCACCTTGCTGATTGCCGCCACCATTTTTGCCAACTTCGTGAACTACACCAGCCTGCCCTTCGAGCTGAAAGACTGGATCACCGGCCTGGGCCTGTCGCCCATCATGATCGTGGCGGCGATGATGCTGATTTACGTGGTGCTGGGCACCGTGATGGAAGAGCTGACCATGGTCTTGCTGACCATCCCGCTGTTCTTTCCCATCGTGGTGCAGCTGGGTTTTGACCCCGTGTGGTTTGGCGTGTTGATCGTGATGGTGATCCAGATCGGCCTGATCTCTCCGCCTGTGGGCATGAACCTGTTTGTGCTCAATACCTTGCTGCCGCAAGTGGGACTGGGCACCATCTTCCGCGGCGTGTGGCCCATGGTGCTGGTCCTGGTCATCACGTTGGGCATTTTGCTGGCCTTCCCTGCCATCAGCCTGTGGTTGCCCTCGATGATGGATTGAGTTCAGCAATCACATCACCCCAAAAGGCACATCCACGGATGTGCCTTTTTCATGCCTGGCGCGCGTCCTCAGACACTGGGGGCGCTTGGCCATCAGCCCCTGGATGGCAAGTGAACCACACGCTGGGGGAAAGGGATCTCGATGCCATGCGCACGCAAGGTTTTCAGAATGGCGCGGTTGACGTCTGATTTGAGATTGAGCTGACCGCTGGCGGGGTCTTCGAACCAGTAATTCACGGTGAACTCCAGCCCATCTGCACCAAAAGCCGACAAGGCCACCAAGGGTGCCGGATCGGCCAGCACACGCGGCTGCGCCTGACAGGCTTGCTGCAACAGTTCCATGACCTGGTCAACCGGCGCATCGTAGGCCACCGACACGGTGGTGCTTTGCGCCACCTTAGCATCGGCCAGCGACAAATTCTCCACCCGCTGCGTGATCAGCATTTCGTTGGGCACGATGGATTCACGGCCTGTGGGTGAGCGGATCACGGTGTAGCGGGCCTTGATGTCGGAAATGCGGCCTTCAAAGTTATCGACCTTCACCATGTCACCGATGCGCATGCTGCGCTCGGCCAGGATCACAAAACCGCTCACGTAATTGGCTGCCAGTTTTTGCAGACCAAAACCAATGCCCACGCCCACCGCGCCGCCCAACACCGACAGCGCCGTGAGGTCAATGCCCACCGAAGACAAGGCCAAGAGCAAGCCGACAAACATCAGCAAGGCACGCACCGTGTTGCTGATGACCTTGCGCAGCGACAAGTCACTGCCCGTGGCCGATTTGAGCAAGCGCGATTCCAGTGCAGCAGAGACCCAGAGGGTGACGATCAACACCGCGCCGGCCGTGAGCGCTCCCTCGATCAGGGTGCGCACCGACAACATGGAGCCTCCGACCTTCCAGCGGATCTGGTCCAGCTCCTCCAGCATCAAGGGCAAGATGCCCGTGACCCACAGCACCACGGCCAGCCAGGCGATCCAGGAAATTGTGCGCTCCAGCACCCGAACGAACGGGGCCGCACCAAACGCCACCTGCAAAACTTTGACCCCCAGACGAATCAAGGCCAGTGAAATGCAGACCGGCAGCAAAACACCGAACAAGGCAATCGGGTGGTCGCCGGTCAACACCGTGCGGGCCACGAACGTCAGGCCCAACAAAACCGCAGGAAACAAGACCCCGTCAATGAGACGCCTGCCCAGCAAAATCGACAGTTCTTGGTCAGCGAACGCCTTGCGAACACCCCAGACCACCAGCCAGGACAAGGCCACACAACCCGCAAAAGCAGCCAGCACCAGAAGCGACTCGGTGCGGGCCAGCGTTTCCAGCCAGGCCAGTGGATCGGCAATGTGCAAATTTTTCACTTCCGCCATGTGGGAGCCCTTTTCTCGATGAAGGCCAAAACGCCCTCTTGCGCCACATCGTCCATCATGTTGCAGGCCATGGTTTGGCCAGCCAGCTGGTAAGCCGCCTCGATGCCCATTTCGCGCTGTTGGTAAAACAAGGCCTTGCCCAGACGCACCGCCTCGCGCGGTTTGGCCAAAATGGCGCTCACCAAGGCATCGACCTGCGCATCCAGTTCGCTGGCGGCACACACCCGGTTCACCAGCCCACGGCTTTGGGCCTCTGCGGCTGAGATAAACCCGCCCGTGAGCAGCATTTCCATGGCCTGCTTGGCGTGCATGTTGCGCACCAGCGGCACGCTGGGCGTGGCACAAAACAAGCCCACGTCGATGCCGTTGACCCCAAATGTGGCACTGTCTGCCGCCACCGCCAGATCGCACTGCGCCACCAACTGGCAACCCGCAGCGGTGGCCAGGCCCTGCACACGGGCGATCACGGGCACTGGCAACTTCTGGATGGCCAGCATCATGCGGGTACACCGGGCAAACAACTTTTGGTAATAGGCCAATTCGGGCTGTGCCCGCATTTCTTTCAGGTTATGCCCGGCGCAAAAAGCCTTGCCCGCAGCGGCCAGCACGACCACACGGGCCTGCTCGTCGTGCGCGATGGCATGCAGGGCGGTTTGCAAGGCCTCCAGCATGGCCTCACTCAGGGTGTTGAAGGTGCCAGGACTGTTCAGTGTCAGCCTGTGCACGCCACGCGCATCGCGCACGTGCAGCAACAGGTCATGGGTGTTGGATGGATTTGAATCGGTCATGCACCGATTGTGCCCAAACCATGCATCGCCTTCCAATGGCAGCCACATGGCCCCCCCCTGATGCCTCTTCATGCCCGACTCCGAGTCGGGACTCCGGTGAGAAGACGTCGCGAAATCGCTGCCTCATGCCGTGTGGGATGAGAAAAGCGCGTTGCAGACGGCTCAGGGCCGGGGGTTCACCCTGGCCACGGTCAAACGTCGGCCAGCACGCGCAAGTGCGCCTCCACACTGCGGCCGAGGGCACTCAGGTTGTAGCCGCCTTCCAGGCAGCTCACGATGCGGCCTTGGGCATGGCGCTGCGCCACCTCCTTGATGCGCTGGGTGATCCAGGCATAGTCTTGCTCCACCAGACCCATCTGACCCATGTCGTCTTCGCGGTGGGCGTCAAAACCCGCGCTGATGAAAATCAGCTGGGGCTTGTGCGCCTCCAGCCGAGGCAGCCACATCATGTCAATCAGCTCGCGGATGTCCATGCCCTTGGTGTAGGCGGGCACGGGCAGGTTGACCAGGTTGGCCGCATTCGATGTGGAGCCGCCTTCCGGGTAAAACGGGTGCTGGAAAAAGCTCACCATCAAGATGCGCTCGTCACCCGCCACAATGTCCTCGGTGCCGTTGCCGTGGTGCACATCGAAGTCCACAATCGCCACCCTTTTGAGGCCATGGCGCTCCAGCGCATATTTGGCGGCAATGGCCACGTTGTTGAAAAAGCAAAAACCCATGGCCTTGTCGCGGCAAGCATGGTGACCAGGCGGGCGCACAGCACAAAAAGCATTTTCCAGCTCGCCCGCCAGCACGGCATCGGTGGCGTCGATGGCCGCACCGGCCGACAACAAGGCCGCGTCCCAGGTGTGGGCGTTGATCATCGTGTCCGGGTCCAAAGCGGTGTGCGTAGGGCCGCCTGCGGCCATGTCTTCGCGCAGCACATCGCCCAAGCCCCGCAAGGCGGCTACATGCATGCGCCCGTGCGCCAGCTCGATGTCGGCCAAGGCCGCAGGGGCAGGCTCCCTGCGCTGCAAGGCCATGTCCAGCCCACTGATCAGCAAACGGTCTTCAATGGCGCCCAGCCGCTCCGGACATTCGGGATGTCCCGCACCCATTTCGTGTTTCCAGCAGGTGGGGTGGGTGAAATAGCCTGTCGCGCCCATGGGTTGATCTTCCAGAAATGCAAGCGCCTTCACGGCGACTTTGTTTTTGATGATTGACTATTATTTTGACAGTTTCAGCTTAGCACGAGCCGCAGGCCTCGGCGTTTAAACTCTCCCACAATGAACGACCGAAAAACCCGCCGCCAGCCCATCGACCGACTGGCCGCAAACCCCTTGCGCGGCATGGGCATGGCCCTGATGCTGTGGGCCTTGACCGCCATCACCGCCGCCAGCGCACAGCCACCCAAAGACCCCACCTCACGGCACAAGGCTGACACCGCCAAGTCCAAAAAAACCAGCACTGCTCAGCACAGCCAAGCCAGGCGCGAGAAAGCCCCCACATCGCGCCATCTCCACAAGACCGCTACCACTGGCATACCGCTGGGCAGCTCAGAGCACACGCAGGCATGGACCCAGGATGTGGCCACGCGCCTGCAGCTGGATCCGGTCTGGGTGAAAAACACCTTGGCTCAGGCGCAGCGCTTGCCCTCGGTGGAGAAACTGGTCCTGCCGCCCAGCAGCCCTGTGGCCAAAAACTGGGCCGCTTACCGCGGCCGTTTCATTGAGCCCATACGCATCCAGGCCGGTGTGCGTTTTTGGCAAACACACCGCACCGTACTGGAGCGGGCTGAGCGGGAATACGGCGTGCCCGCCTCTTTGATCGTCGGCATCATTGGCGTGGAAACCCTGTACGGCCAGAACACAGGCAACTTCCGCATCCTCGACGCCCTGGCCACACTGGCTTTCCATTTTCCGGATGCACACCCTCGGGCGGCCGAACGCCAGGCCTTTTTTCGCAGCGAGCTCGAGCAGTTCTTGCTGCTGACCTCGCGCAGCGGTGCCGACCCTGTGGCCATCCGGGGCAGCTACGCTGGAGCCATGGGCCTGCCCCAATTCATGCCCTCGAGCTGGGCGCGTCACGCGGTGGACTTTGACGGTGACGGTCGCGTCGACCTGTTCAACAGTCCCAGCGACGCCATCGGCTCGGTGGCCAGTTACTTCAAAGCGTTTCAATGGCGTCCAGGCATGCCCACCCACTACGCCGTCAGCCTGACCCCGGGCCTGAGCGACATGGACAGCCTGCTGGCCCCCGACATCTTGCCCACCTTCAGCGTGAACAGCTTCATGGCCAAAGGTGCCGCCCTGGAAGGCACCGCCCTGCAGCACAACGGCCCCTTGGCGCTGATCGAGCTGCGCAACGGCACAGAGCCCCCGAGCTATGTGGCGGGCACCGAAAACTTCTACGCCATCACCCGCTACAACTGGAGCAGCTACTACGCCATGGCCGTGATCGAGCTGGCCGATGCTGTAGCGCGGGAAGTGCAAAGCAAGCCATGAACCCGCTGAACCCCAAGAAACTGCTGCTGAGCAAATGGACGGCTGTCACGCCTGTGGCCAAGCAAAAGCATTTTTTGGTCAGCCGGGTGATCCAACCTGTGCTGGAAACCGATCCTGTGGAGTGGGTGGAAATCGAAGCGGTGTTTTCCAAGGCCACACAGGTCATCAAGTGGCGTGCCCTGCAAGACGACGCAGTCTGGCGACAGGGTTGGGTTTGAACTGAAATCGGGCCATGTCGGAACTTTCGTATTGCTCTGGTTCTATGATCGATATGAATTCTCAAATCATGCAAAGATCGACAAATGTTCACTGCTCAAATCATGTTGGGGTTGATCGCCTTACTGACAATACCCTTCAGCACTTTCGCGACCGAAATGCCCTATGGGCAACTGGTGACCAATGGTTTTCGAAATCATGCGAAGGTCGCTTATGTCAAGCCGCCCAAAGAATCCAAAGCCTTGCCGCCAACAACAGCCACAGTACCCGATGAGGCCAAGCAAGTTTTAGACGAACTATTTGGCCGAAACAACACGAAGGCCTTGGTTGTCGTACGCGACTCTCAAATTCTTTACGAACGCTACAGTTTTGGTGTGGGCAAAAGAAACACGCCTTTGGGATATTCCGTATCAAAAAGCCTGACCGCATTGACTGTAGGTCGAGCCATTTGTGACGGTCACATCAACAGCATTGACGACCCCATCAAAAAGTATGTAGCCAATTTGTCGGGGACATCGTGGGGTGAAGCCAGTGTCAAAGATGTTTTGCGCATGTCGAGCGGAGCCTACAAAACTGAACTTCAATTCGATGGTCACAAATCTCGCGAACTACAGCAAAGTGTTGGCACGGCCATTGCTGAGGGGAAAATGACAGCTGACTTTGTCGACCTGATGAAGGCAAACGATGAAAAAAGATTCCCCACTGGCAGCGTCTACAACTACAGTAATTTTGATACTGTCGCATTGGGTTTGCTGGTTCAGGCTGCAACAGGCATGTCTTTTTCAGACTACTTCGAGAAGGCCATTTGGCAAACGGTGGGGGCTGAATCTCGTGGTGCTTGGTTTGTAAACAGCCATGGACAAACATCAACATACAACGGGTTCAGTGCAACACCGCATGATTGGGCTCGGATCGGTGTCATGGTGCTTGACGAGCTCAGAAAAAAAGATTCATGCTTTGGAAAATTTCTCTTGGATGCAACTTCCCATCAAATTTCTTCAGTAGGCCCGGCCACTTCATATGGTTACCAAATTTGGGTGGGTTGCCGTGCATCGCAAACAGACTTTTGTTTCGTGGGATTTGGTGGCCAATACCTGATTTTTAATGTCGCGACAAATACGGTCATTTACCACCATGCCACAAGCTTCTCACCTGTTGTTTGGCAGACACCCAAAGTAATGGACCAGCTGATACCTGCTTTAGCCAAAGCCAAATAAGGCCATTTGGATCATCAACTGGCGAGCTCTGACCTTGCTAAAGTAATCCGCATCTCGTAACCGAGTCTGAAGTTCTGCCTCAATGTATGCCGAGCAGCGCAACTTGCTTGTATCCTGCTGGCCATCCCATTTTGAGCGCGTTGAAATAAGTGGTGATGGCGATGATTATCAAAAAATAGGTCTACACCATGGACGAATGCATCACCATATTTCAAAAAATTGAATGAATTATTTCAATCCAATACAAGTGGTGTATTTATTGTTACCGAACGACCGTACAAAATCCATTTACCCGAAGATGAATTAACACCAGACATCAACAAGTTATAAGAATTTTTATCGCCACTTGCCATGAAATATGTCCCACGTCCACAAACCAATATACCAGCCGCTGCACATCTAATATTTAGCTCAGCATCAGCAATTTTCTTTTTGCTAAATGTACCATCTCCATTATTAACAAGAACAATAGTTGTCGACCAATCACCAATCGATTCATTTAATTGATAACCATATTTTGGACCACTGCTAACGATATCCATTTTTCCATCAAAGTTAATATCTATTATTCGAAGATCAAGGCCGAAATCTGTTGGTTGATGTGTTGGAATGGCGGATGCAGAATACTGCAAACGTCCATGTCCATCATTAATGAACACAGCGAGCATTGCACCGCTTAAAAATGGCTTACTGATTCCATCTCCGCTGAGAATTTCTATCACATCTGGATAGCCATCACCATTCAAATCTCCAACCAATCCGTTTTGATAATTCTTGTATCCTTGCTCTTCCAATGCAGGCGCTTTTAAAATTTGTGTGACTTGGTAAAAATTTCCAATAAAACTCACAACTTGCTGACCAAAAACAATAGCGTCTTTTCCATTTTTTAAAAAATCACCCTTCCCGACCCACCATGTAGGCATATCATTTGATAATATACTAGGATCAAATGGCATATTAACAAAAATATTATTTATTTTTTTAAATATCTGCATTGATGGATTTCCATCAAATACACCAAGCGTATTTTTAATAAAAACCAAACTATTTTCATCCCCAATACTTGCTGAGGCGCATCCATGGGTGAAGTCATTTGACTGTGGCAATGATAACGTTTGATCTATAAATTTTCCATTTTGCATCGTAAACAACAGGTCTTGTTCTCCCCAAATGCCATTGATACGTGGTGTCGCGGCATCTTTATAACTGCCAACCTCACGCCCATGATTACAAAACCAAAGAGATTGCAGGTCAGTTTTAGGGTCATTGAAAGCCACAATGTTTCGCCCCCAGTAGATATTAGGTGCTTTGGTAAAGTAATGATCGGTTACGTCCATTACCCCTGTACTGTTGGCTTTAGCCATCAGTACAGGGGTCGGGTTTGAGAGAGCCTGTGCATTTGGTCCCATTGTTGTAAGTACCAATATTTCACTTCCATCAGAAATCTTCATGTATGTGTGAAACCAAGGTTGCACTCCAGCAGCCATTGTTGCAGTTGAAATGTTGGCCGCTACAGGAGTTTGCGTTGTGCCGCTGCTACTGCCGCCACCGCCACCGCCACCGCCACCGCCACAGGCAGAAATAACAGCAACACTTAAAGCCAAAAGAAGGTTATTGACATTCATTGATACTCTCTTGCACAAAATATTGATTTTATTAGATCATAAATTTTATATTACTCGAATTCAACTGCGAAAAGCAACACGGTTAGAGGAGACAATAAACTTTATGCTTGCATCCGAGGCGCTCTCCGACCCACTGATCCAATGTGTACTGGTGCTTGTTGCTGCCACATCATCCGTGACAGTCCCTCTGCGGCATTTCTGAGATCAAAAACCAACGTCAATTGGCTTCGGACTGGGATGGCCTCCGTTCATCCGTCACGCCCGATGCGCCGCCATGGCTTTGCCCACTTCCAGCGTCCCCTGCTCGGAACCCGAACGTGGAACCGTTTCGTCTCGGCGGTCGGTGACTTGGGCCATGGCAGCGGCCAAGCGCTCGGCGGTATCTGGGCCGGTGCCCAGGTGCACGCCTTGGGTCAGGGTGATGTGCGCCACTTCAAAACTGCCTGCGCCCGCACAAATGATGGTGCGGTTGGGCGCGTCGTCGCTGGCCATGACCAGCATGGCGGGCACCACAGCGCTGGGCTCCAGCGCCTGCAGCACGGCCTCGGGCATCAGGCCCTCGGTCATGCGGGTGGCCGCCGTGGGGGCCAGGCAGTTCACGCGGATGTTGTGCTTCTCGCCCTCGATCGACAGGGTTTGCATCAAACCGGCCAGCGCCATCTTGGCCGCGCCGTAATTGGCCTGGCCAAAGTTGCCATACAAACCGCTGGACGAAGTGGTCATCACCACACGCCCGTAGTTTTGTGCCTGCATGAGGGGCCAAACGGCCTTGGTGCAATGCACTGCGCCCATGACATGCACATCCATCACCAGTTTGAAGTCGGCCAGTTCCATCTTGGCAAAACTTTTGTCGCGCAGGATGCCCGCGTTGTTGACCAGAATGTCCACCCGGCCCCAGGCGTCCACCGCTTGCTGCACCATGGCCTTGACAGCCTCAAAGTCGGTGACCGAAGCCCCGTTGGCCAAAGCTTCGCCGCCCGCCGCACGGATTTCGTCGACCACGGCCTGCGCTGCCGACACCGAGCCGCCCACGCCATGCACATCGCCACCCAGGTCATTGACCAGCACTTTGGCCCCGCGCGCGGCCAGCGCCAGCGCGTGTTGCTTGCCCAAACCGCCGCCAGCGCCCGTGACGATCGCGACGCGGCCTTTGAAATCGATGCTCATGTATTTTCCTTGTGACATTGAAAGACGGAGCTGCAAAAGCAGGCGACACGCCAGCCAGGATTCATCTGCTAATCTGCTGTCCAAATCACGCAGCCCACTGCGCACAGACTTTAAACCAGCCCCTTGACGCTGGCTGTTACCCGATTGACATCCTCATGGAACTGAACACCGAAATTCTGACCGCACCGCCCCTTGACGCAGCCACCGTGGTGATGCTGCGCGATGCCCAAACCGGTTTGCAAGTGCTGCTGATGCGCAGACACCAAGCCTCCAATGTGCTGGGGGGGGTGTACGTGTTTCCCGGCGGCAAGCTCGATGCCGCAGACCAGGATCCGGCGTGGCTGCCACGGCTGAGCCAGGACAGTGCCACCTTGCACCAGCGCCTGAACGAGCCGGGGCTGCCCAATGAACGGGCGGCGGGCCTGTTTGTAGCGGCCATGCGCGAGGCTTATGAGGAGTGCCGGGTGCTGCTGGGTCGCAGCCAGGCAGATGCCCAAGAAACGGGAGACTTGCAACTGGCCTTGCGCAACGGCCAAAGCTGGCACGAAGCGTTCCAATCCCGTGCACTGCAGTTGCGCACCGACCTGCTCGTGCCTTGGTCCAGGTGGATCACCCCGCAACAAGCGTCCGTGACGAACAAGCGCTTTGACACGCGTTTTTTCGTCACACAGGTGCCCGATGACCAGTTCGCCGAACACGACAACCATGAGGCCACCGAAGTCGTCTGGATCACCCCCCGCGAAGCTTTGACACGCTATTGGGACCGCGACATCGAGTTGGCACCGCCCCAGATCATGAGCTTGGTGCACCTGAGCAAACACCCGGACGCACGCAGCGTTTTAGCCGAAGCCCAGGCACGCCTACCGCCTGTGGTCCAACCCGAACCGTTTGATCAGGATGGCATCCGAACCATCTGCTACCCGGGCGATCCCCGACATTCGGTCAAACAGGCCGCGTTTCCCGGCCCCAGCCGACTGATGTTCAAAAACAAACGTTTTGAGCCCGATTCGGGTCTGGCCGCTTTGCTTGACTAGAATACGGGGGTGTCACGTTTCATTTACTTACGTGATTTTTGTATTCACTTGTAACATCGCACCATGAGCACCACACACAACCCCAGCTATCTGTCCGTCGAGCGGGCCATGGAGTTCATCGGCGACACCAACGGCGTCCTGTCGCTGCTCAAGACACTGGAGCAAACCTTGAGCGACGATTTGCCACGCCTGCAAGAATTGCTGGACAAAGACGATGTCTACGGGGCCAACCGGATACTGCACCAGCTCAAGGGCTTCACCCCTGTGTTTTGCGTGGACAGTCTGGTCGAGCTGGTGGTCAAGGTCGAGGAAATGAGCAAACATGCCGAAGTCGGTGAGCTGCGCGCTGCCTACAGCCAACTTGCACCTCAGCTGGAATCACTGCGCCTTGAGGTCCTTGAGCATCTCCGGCTGAACCCCACCACCTGAAACGCCTTCTGGCAGTGACTTGGCTGCCGCTTGACTACTGAGTCTTGGCCACCCATTCGCTGCCAATTGGCTGCCACCAAGGCTTAGCAACTCTCCCCCAACGGGGATTTTGGCTATGCATCCAGGCCCGTCACCGATTGCAGCTTCAGCCAGCGCTCGATGTGGGCTGCATCGTGCACCAGACGCAATTCGTCAAAAGCCTGTTGCGCTTCGGGGTACACCCGGCGCATGTAGTTGAGCCACTGCTTGAGCCGCCCCGCACGGTGCCGCGTGGCCACACGCAAACTGATGCCATCCCAGAACACCTGCATCAGGCCCGCAATGCGTGACCAGGCCACCCCCTGACCCGGTGCCAGCTTGTCCCCCGTGGCCCCGTGCTGCGCAATGGCGAACGCCAGCCCCGGATCGGCCACCATGCCGCGTCCGATCATGATGCGGTGGCAGCCCGTCACCTCGCGGCAACGCAGCGCATCGGCCACAGTCCAAATCTCGCCATTGGCCACCATGGGCATGCGCACATGCTGGCGCAAATCGGCAATGCGGTCCCAATAAGCCGGTGGACGGTACCCATGCGCCTTGGTGCGCGCATGCACCACCAGATCGCTGGCTCCGGCGGTCTCGATGGCCTGGGCACAGTCCTCTGCACGTCGGTCGTCGTTGTAACCCAGCCGCATCTTGGCCGAGACCGGGATGTGTGCAGGCACCGCGCGGCGCACCGCCGCCACAATGCGCCCGACCAATTCCGGTTCGTCCAGCAACACCGCACCGCCGCGATGCTGGTTCACGGTTTTGGCGGGGCAGCCAAAGTTCAGATCAATGCCTGCAGGCTCCAACTCGGCCAATGCGGCTGCGTTGTCAGCCAGGCACGCCGGGTCCGAACCCAGCAGCTGCACCTTGACCGGCACCCCGGCGGGGGTTCGGCTTTGGTTGAGCAGTTCGGGGGCCACCCGCACAAAGGCTCGTCGTGGCAAGACCGTGTTGGTGACCCGAATGAACTCGGACACGCACACATCCACCCCACCCAGCCGCGTCAACACATCGCGCAAGGTGTGGTCCAGCAAACCCTCCATCGGGGCCAGCATGATCTGCAAGGGCTGGGTGCTCAACTTCGGCCCATATGGAGCTGCATCAGGCCAGCTTGCGCTTGAGGCGCACCTCTTCGACCTTGACGCCCCCCAGAGGCACGGTACGGGCGGTGTTCATCTCGCGCTTGAAGCCGGCCAGGTCGTGAAAACGCAGCGTTTTTTCGTGCAACAAAGGCAACCAAACGGTCACATCGGTGCAACCCTCGTCTTCCAGCCCCTCGCGGGCGGCGTCCCACAGCGCCAGACCAATGCCTTGGCCCATGCGGTCGGGCGCGGCGTAAATGGCCCAAATCTCGCCGGTGGTGTTTTTGCTCTTGGGGTCACGCGAACGGTCAAAGCCTGCAAAACCCACGATGTCCCGGCCATCGACGGCCACCACGACTTGCGGCTCGCCGTATTCGATCGCCTCTTTCCAGAAAGACACCCTTTTGGGCATGGGCGTGGCGTCCCAATGGGCTTCGGGCACCTGGCCCGCATAGGCGGCGCGGCAGGCGGTGACATGCAGGGCGGCCACGGCAGGGGCGTCTTGGAGGGTGGCAAATCGGACTTGGATATCGGACATGGCGTGAACTTGAAAAAGAAAAACAACGCACTGGGGCCACAGGGCTTTCAGCGCAAAACCCGACATTGTCGCCGCATCGGTTATCTTCAGCGCATGAGGACGTTTTTGAGCAGCATTAATTCAGCGACAACCCAAGGCCCCACCCCAATGAGCGCTGCGCTCAGCCCCCGGTTGAAAGTCACTACAGCCTGGTTTTTCAAAGGCCTGTTGTTCGCAGCCAGTGCATTGTTGGCGGGCCAGGTGAGCGCGCAAACCCCACCCCCTTCTCGTTTTGCAGACGACATGGCCGAGCGCACCCGCGCCTGCACCGCGTGCCATGGGGATCAGGGCCGCGCCGGCCCAGACGGTTATTACCCGCGCCTGGCGGGCAAGCCCGCCGGTTACCTGCACAACCAACTGCGCAATTTCGCGCAAGGCCGCCGCCATTACGACCTGATGGCGCGCCTGGTGGATCCCCTGAGCGACGCCTATTTGGGCGAAATAGCGCAGTACTTTGCCGATCTGAAACTGCCCTACCCTGCCCCCACGGCCAACAACGCCATCACACCCGAGCGCCTGACCAAGGGCCAGCAACTGGTCACGCAAGGCGACGCCGCACGCGGCCTGCCCGCCTGCACCCAATGCCACGGCGTGCGCCTGACGGGCGTACAACCGAATGTGCCGGGGCTGCTGGGCTTGCCGCTGGACTACTTGAACGCCCAACTGGGGGCCTGGCAAACCGCGCAGCGGCGCGCCCACGCCCCAGACTGCATGGCCGAAATCGTCAAACGCATGCCCTCTGAAGACCTGATTGCCGTGTCGAGCTGGCTGGCGCGCCAGCCATTGCCTGCCGACACCCGACCGGCCGAACGCATTCCGTCAGGCCCGGCTTTGCCTGACGCCCTGCGCTGCGGCAGCGCGCCGGAATTGTCGGCAGCGCAAGCACCGACAACGCGCACTCCAGCAAGCCCTGCCAGCCCTGCCAAGCCCCAGAACGGAGGTCGGCCATGATCCGCCGTGTACTGGGCATGCACCCCATCAAACGTCTGGGTTGGGTGACGCTGACCTGCCTGCTGGTGCTGGCCCTCGCTGTGATATGGGACAACTGGGGTGACTTGTTGGTAACTCACCAAGACGCGCCCCACGCCACGGGCAAAGCCACCGAAATGCAAGTCGAGCAAGGCCGCTACCTGGCCATCGCGGGCAACTGCATGGCCTGTCACACCGCCCGGGGCGGCACACCCTTGGCGGGCGGACGCCGCATCGACACCCCTTTTGGCGGGGTGTACAGCAGCAACCTCACACCCGACCCTGAAACCGGCCTGGGCCGCTGGCGAGCGCAAGACTTCTGGCAAGCGATGCACCGGGGCCGATCCAAAGACGGGCGTTTGCTGGCACCGGCTTTTCCATACAACCACACCAGCGTCATCACCCGGGGTGACAGCGACGCCATCTTTGCCTGGCTGAGCAGCCTGCCCCCGGTGGTGCAGGCCCAGCCAGCCCACACCCTGGTCTGGCCCGTCGGCACGCAGCCTGCCCTGGCCGTGTGGCGCAGCCTGTTCTTTGAGCCCAGCCCCTTCCAGGCCGACAAAGCGCAAAGCGCCGAATGGAACCGGGGCGCTTATCTGGTGCAAGGCCTGGGCCACTGCGCCGCCTGCCACAGCCCGCGCAACGCGCTGGGGGCCAGCGGCACCGTCAGCGATTTGTCCGGGGGCCTGATGCCCGTGGTCAACTGGTACGCGCCGGACCTGACCAGCGACGCCGAAAGCGGGTTGGCCAGCACGCCCCTGCCCGAGATCGTGCGACTGCTGCGTAATGGGGCTTCGACAACAGCCCAAACCAGCGGCCCCATGGGCGAAGTGGTACAGCACAGCCTGCAACACCTGAACCAGGCCGACCTGCAAGCCATGGCGGTGTATTTGCAATCCCGTGCGCACACCGTGCCCCAAAAGGCACCTGCTGCACCCATCCCCGCCCGCATCAGCCTGCAAGTGGCCACCCAGGGTGCCAAGATCTACGAGCGCCAATGCCTGCAATGCCACGGCGAGCAAGGCGAAGGCGTGAACACCGCGCCGGGCGAAGTGGCTTACCCCGCATTGGCCGGCAACCGCGCCGTGCTGCTCAAGGACCCCACCAATCTGGTGCAATTGGTGCTGTATGGCGGCTACGGCCCCGCCACCGAAGGCCACCCCCGCCCCTTTGGCATGCCGCCCGCCGTTCTTGAGCTGGACGACCGGGACATCGCGGCCGTGCTGACCCACCTGCGCAGCCGATGGGGCAACCAAGCCAGCGAAGTCACGCCCCTGCAGGTCAACCGAATCCGGGCAGCGCAAGGCCATTGACCTGGCCAAAGCATGGGCAAAGGCTGGCCGCCTGCTTGCGTTCGCAAGCGGGGGGCTTGCTCCACATGTATGGCATCAAGCCCTGAGCTACCCGGCAGACCTGTCATCTGCGGCACCGTTTGGCCAGATAGACACCGCTAATATTTCGGACATGTCACAACACCTCTACATCCTCACAGGCGCTTCACGCGGTATGGGCCTGGCCATGGCCGAACAACTGCTGCAGCGCGGCAACGCCCTGCTGTGCATCTCGCGCCACGCCAACCCGGATCTGGCCGCTGCCGCTGTAACAGCAACCGTGTCCCTGACCCAATGGCAGCTCGACCTGGCCGACGGCGAGGGTGCCAGTGAACGCCTGCGAGAGTGGCTGCACAGCCAGAACCCGGCCGACTTCGCCAGCGCCAGCCTGATCAACAACGCGGGCGTCATCCCACCCATCGTGCCGCTCAGCCAGTCACGCCCTGCCGATCTGGCACAGGCTCTGCGGGTGGGACTGGAAGCGCCCATGGCCTTGTGTGCGGCATTTTTGGAAGCCACGCGGGCTTGGCCGTTGCCACGCAAAGTGCTCAACATTTCATCGGGCCTGGGCCGCTACGCCATGGCTTCACAAGCGGGCTACTGTGCCGCCAAAGCGGGCATGGACCATTTCACCCGCTGCATGGCACTGGACGAAGCCCTGCACCCCAACGGCGCCAAAGTCTGCTCACTCGCCCCCGGCGTGATCGACACCGACATGCAGGTGCAGCTGCGCGGTGCAACGGGCGAGGCTTTTCCGGACCAAGCCAAGTTCTTGCAACTCAAAGCCCAAGGCCAGCTCAGCTCACCCGCGCAGGCCGCCGAGCAGGTGCTGCGCTTCCTGGCCCGGCCCGACTTCGGGCGCGAGCCGGTGGCCGATGTGCGGGGCTGAGCGTTGAGCGTTGAGCGTTAGGGGTTGGACTTGTCAGGCCGCTGTAGCCATTGCACCTGACACTGACCGGCGTTGTAACCCGTGCCATTTTTTCCATTCTTTTCAATTCGGAGACCTATCCCATGAGCCGTGAAGTTGTTGTTGTCAGCGGTGTGCGCACCGCCATTGGTACCTATGGCGGCAGCCTGAAGGACATCGCCCCCACCGAGCTGGCCGCACAAGTCGTGCGCGAAGCCCTGTCCCG
The DNA here is from genome assembly GCF_003063435.1 of Limnohabitans sp. 2KL-1. GTDB lineage: Bacteria > Pseudomonadota > Gammaproteobacteria > Burkholderiales > Burkholderiaceae_C > Limnohabitans_A. The sequence goes on from NZ_NESL01000002.1 coordinate 574,591, forward strand.
CGCAGGCACCGACGGCAAAGACGTCGGCCACGTGGTGTTCGGCCATGTGGTCAACACCGAGCCCAAAGACATGTATTTGTCGCGCGTGGCGGCCATCAATGGCGGCTGCGCCGAAGGCACTCCGGCCTTCAACGTGAACCGCCTGTGCGGCTCGGGCCTGCAGGCCATCGTGAGCGCCAGCCAGTCCATCCTGTTGGGCGACTGCGACATCGCCATTGGCGGCGGCGCTGAAAACATGAGCCGTGGCCCCTATGCATCTTTGAGCGCCCGCTGGGGTGCCCGCATGGGTGACACCAAGATGGTCGACATGGTGGTCGGCGCTTTGCACGACCCCTTCCACACCATCCACATGGGCGTGACCGCCGAAAACGTGGCTGCCAAATACGGCATCACCCGCGAGATGCAAGACGCGCTGGCTGTGGAAAGCCACAACCGCGCAGAACGCGCCACGGCTGCCGGTTACTTCAAAGACCAGATCATGCCGGTCATGCTGAAGAGCAAAAAAGGCGAGATCGCTTACGCCACTGACGAGCATTTCCGCCCCGGCTGCAAGCTCGAAGACATGGCCAAGCTCAAGCCCGTGTTCGTGAAAGAAAACGGCACTGTGACCGCAGGCAATGCTTCGGGCATCAACGACGCGGCTGCGGCCGTGGTGTTGATGGAAGCCGGTGCGGCCAAGGCCCGTGGTGCCAAGCCGCTGGCCCGTCTGGTGGGCTATGCCCACACGGGCTTGGACCCCAAGATCATGGGCGTGGGCCCGATCTCGGCCACGCAAGCCGTGCTCAAGAAAACCGGCCTGACAGTCAACGACCTGGACGTGATCGAAGCCAACGAAGCCTTTGCAGCGCAAGCCTGCGCCGTGACCCGCGAGCTGGGCCTGGACCCCGCCAAGGTCAACCCCAACGGCTCAGGCATTTCGCTGGGCCACCCCATCGGCGCGACCGGCGCGCTGATCACCGTCAAAGCCCTGTACGAGCTGCAACGCATTCAAGGCCGCTACGCGCTGGTCACCATGTGCATTGGTGGCGGTCAGGGCATTGCGGCGATTTTTGAGCGCATGTGACCCATCCTGGTCCCGGTTCGCCGGGATCATCCACAACAAAAAGCCCGGTGTTTTTGCACCGGGCTTTTTGTTTTGAAAGATGGGACCCTGTTCAGGTTTTTTGCACGGGTTCGTCCAGAAAACCACCCGAACGCAGCGTGACCACCAGCGTGTCACGCCAGCCACCGGCTTGCTCGGGCTGGATGGGGGTGGTTTCGTGGATCACGCGGGTATCGTCCAGCAACAAAAGCGACCAGGGTTCGGTCAGCGTGAAGCGCTGGCCGCGTGGGCTGTCCATGTCAAAAACACGCGTCTCACCGCCTTTGATGCCGTGACGACCAATGAGGAACACCGCCACCCAATTCACGCCATCGCGGTGTGCGCCTTCGGGCGTGGGGCGGCCAATGCCGTCGGTGGTGTCGATGCGGAACTGGTGCGCTTCGGTGTACCAGGTCTGCTGGCCCTGCGCCTTGGAGGCCACATCGGCGAGCCACTGCAACAGCGCCGACCAAGCCGTTTGTTGCACCACCTCGGCGGCCATCGGGTCAAACCAGCGCTGCATGCCGCCATGCAGGGCGTTGTAAGACAGGGGTTGCCAATGGGCGCGGTGCGGCACGGCCTGCACCTGGGTCGGCGTGACTTCAAAACTGGCATGACGCCTGCGCCGGTAGCGCCCGCCGTCCTTGAGGTACTGGTCGGGCGGCAAATCATGCCAGCTGGATTCAAGTGCCTGCAAGGCCGCCACGGACACACCGGCCAGTTGGCATACGCTGGCCACACTCAGCACGGCAAACCCCTGTACCGCCAAGGTGGCGTCCAGCTGATCGGGCGGAGTCAAAGGGGGTTGCAGCGTCTGTTGAGGCATGGAAGCATCCGAAAATTCAAGCAAAGTAGGCAAGCATAACGCCCGACCAAGCCTGAGCGCATTGATCGAATCGCAATGGTCTCCTTTCGAGGGAGGGGTTGGTGTGGATCAGCCCTCGGCCGAAGAAAGCCATCGCCCTTCAGGCGTAGCGCTGGCTGGCCAGCTTGGCCCCCTCGGCCAGCGCCTTGAGCTTGGCCTCGGCCACAGCGCGGCTCATGGGAGCCAGGCCGCAGTTGGTGCAGGCGATCAGGCGGTTCTTGGGCACGAACTGCAAGGCGCGGCCAATCGTGTCGGCGATTTCTTCGGGCGTTTCGATGGCTGGGTTGGCCACGTCGATCACGCCCACCATGACGTCCTTGCCTTCCAGCAGCTTCATCATCTCCATCGGCACATGCGAGTGCATGCACTCCAGACTGACCTGCTGGATGCTGCTCTTGGCCAGGGCCGGGAACACCTTTTCATACTGACGCCATTCGTCGCCCAGCGTCTCTTTCCATTTGTTGTTGGCTTCGATGCCGTAGCCGTAGCAAATGTGCACGGCCGTGGTGCAGGTCAGGCCCCTCGCGGCCACCTCGAGCGCTTTCACACCCCAGTCGGCGGCGTCGTCCATGTAGACGTTGAACGCGGGTTCGTCAAACTGGATGATGTCCACGCCGTCAGCCTGCAGCGCCAGCGCTTCCTGATTGAGCAGCTCGGCAAAGGCCATGGCCATCTTGACCTTGTCGCCATAAAAGCGGTCGGCCACCGTGTCCACAATCGTCATCGGGCCAGGCAAGGTGAATTTGAGTTTTTTCTTGGTGTGGGCACGGGCCAGCTGCGCTTCAAACGCGTGTACGCGGCCCTTCAGGCGCAGCGGCGCAATGACTTGTGGCACCTGCGCGTCATAGCGGTTGTTGCGGATGCCCATGGTGACCTTGTTCACAAAGTCGATGCCCTCGACCTGCTCGACAAAGCCGTGCACAAAGTGCTGGCGGGCCTGCTCGCCGTCACCGATCACGTCGAGACCTGCGTCTTCTTGCGCCTTGATCCACAGCAGCGTGGCGTCGGCCTTGGCTTGCTGCAACTCGGGACCTTGGGTGGTCCATTGGGGCCAGAGTTTTTCGGTCTCGGCCAGCCAAGCGGGTTTGGGCAAGCTGCCAGCGATTGCGGTGGTGAACATGTCAAAAATCCTGAGGGTTTGAAAAAATCAAAGCGTGGAGTTTGCCGCCAATTCAAATTCTTGGGCGAGCAGTTCGTACGATCGGCATTGGGCGGCAGGGTCATGCGTCCAGGTGATGACCACCAGCTCATCGACCTCCAGCCGTGCAGCCAGTTGGCGCAGCTTGCGGCCCACCGTGGCAGCCGAACCCATCAGGGCCGATTCGCGCAGGCGCTCCAGCGCAAACTGCTCGGCCGGGCTGTAGTCGCGTGCCGCTTCTTCGGGCGGCAACAGCGCCCCGATGCGGCCCAGATTCCGGTCCATCTTCCAGCGGGCGCGGCTTTCGAACAGACGCTGGGCCTCTTCGTCGGTGTCGGCGGCCAAGGCCCAGACACACAAGACGGCGGATGGCCTTTGCAGGCCAGCACTGGGGCGGAAACTCTCGCGGTAAATCTGCAGGGCTTCGTCAGCGCCCTGCCCGTCGGTGATGAAGTAAGCAAACGCATAAGGCAGCCCCAAGTGCGCCGCCAATTGGGCGCCGTAGTCCGAGCTGCCCAGCATCCACACCGTAGGCGCGGTGCCCGACTGCGGGTAGGCGTACACGTTGTGCCCGGGGTGGCCAGGTGGCAGATTGTGGCCACTCACCCAGGCTTGCAGCTCCATGACCTGCTGCGGAAAGCGCTCCGAGGCATTGCGGTCGGAATTGAGCAACTGCGCGGTGCGCCCATCGCTGCCGGGCGCACGGCCCACACCCAAGTCGATGCGCCCGGGTGCCAGCGCGTCGAGCACGCGAAACTGCTCAGCCACCTTCAAGGGCGCATAGTGCGGCAACATCACCCCCGCGCTGCCGATGCGGATGCGCTGTGTGCGGGCGGCGATAGCGGCCATCAAGACCTCGGGGGCGCTGCCCACGATGCTGGGGTGGCTGTGGTGCTCACTCACCCAGAAGCGGTCATAACCCCAGGCCTCGGCCTTTTGCGCCAGGTCCAGCGTCTGGCGGATGGTGGCGTCCTGGCCGCGCCCGGAAGCGGCGGCCGATTGGTCAAGTATGGAAAGTCTCAAGCTCATTTGAGTTTGGATGGGTACATGGGCTCAAACCTTAGCAGGTGCGCCCAAGGCGGCCATTTCGGCCTCTTGCAGTGCCCGCCACATGACTTTGCCGCTGCCGCTCTTGGGCAAGGCATCGACAAAACTCACAGCGCGGGGCATTTTGTAAACAGCCATGTTCTCACGGCACCAGTCGATGATGTCTTGCTCCGACACTTTGCCCTTGTGGTCTTGCCGCAAAACCACCACCGCCTTGACCGATTCGCCCCGGTAAGCGTCGCGCGTGGCGATGATGCACGCCTCTTGAATCGCCGGGTGACGGAACATCAAGGCCTCGACCTCGGCCGGCCAGACCTTGAAACCACTGGCATTGATCATGCGCTTCAAGCGGTCGGTCATGAAAAAGTACCCCGCTTCATCAACCCGTCCCATGTCTCCTGAGCGGAAAAACCGCAAACCGTCACGCTCAAAGAAAGCCGCCGCCGTCGCCTCGGGCCGCTTCCAATAGCCCTTGAACACCTGCGGGCCGCTGATCACGATTTCGCCCGACTCGCCGGGCGGCAATTCGGCCAGGGTCTCGGGGTCGACGATGCGCGATTCAACGTTCATGAACGGAATGCCCAGGCACTGCTTTTTGGGCGCATCGGGCGGGTTGGTGTGCGAAGGGGCCGCGGTTTCGGTCAGGCCATAGCCCTCCACATAACGCAGACCAAACTGGTCCAGCAAACGCTGGGCCACCGCCTCGGGCATGGCCGCACCGCCACCGCCGATGTAAACCAGGCTGCCCAGGTCATAGCGGTCCATGTGCGGACTGCCGAGCAAGTCGATCACCATGGTGGGGATGTTGGTCCAGTGCGTCACGCCCCACTTGGAAATCAAATGCCCTGCCACATCGCGGTCCCAGCGCGGCATGATGACCAGACTGGCCCCCAGAAAAATGCTGGCATGCATCACGCTCACCATGCCGGTGATGTGGAACATGGGCACCACGCACAGCGTCACGTTGGCCGGCGTGCCGTTGCCCCACAGGCCACTGGACATGGCGTTGTGCATGATGGTGCCGTGTGTGTGCATGCAGCCCTTGGGCAGGCCGGTGGTGCCGCTGGTGTAGGGCAAGATGGCCAGGTCATCGGTTTGGGCTTGCGGTGGCGGCAAGGCCACTGCGGGCGCGGCCATCAGATCGGCCCAGGCATGCACCTGACCTGTGGCCAGGGCGGGCAAGTCCCGCACCGGCAACAACCAGGGACGCCAAGCCTCGGGCATGTCTTCGGGGCCCACGACGGCCGGGTCAAACACATCGGTGAACTGCGTCACCACCAGATGCTGCAGGCGCTGCGTGTCAGGCAAGGCCTCGCTGGCCTGAGCCAGATCGGGTGCCAGGTCAGCCGTGGTCACGGCCACCCGCGTGTCAGGGTCGGTGATGTAGTGTTTGAGCTCCTCGGCCCGGTTCATGGGGTTCACCGGCACCACCACTGCATCTATGCGCAAGATGGCGAAATGCGCGATCACCAGTTGCGGACAGTTCTGCATGTCCAGCACCACCCGGTCTCCCGGCTGAACGCCCAAGCTGCGCAACTGGCCGGCCAAGCGCTCGGCGCCGGCCATCAGCACCCGGTAAGTCCAGACCTGTCCCATGAAAACCAGCGCTGCTTTTTCGGGGTAACGCATGGCGCTGACCGCCAGATTCATCCACAAGGACGTCGCAGGCGCGGTGATCCGAGCGGGCAGGCGCGCAGGCCAAACGGCAACATGAGCGGGCATGGAAAAGTCTCCTCACTGGTGATAGAAAACGATATTAATCCCCGGACCTCTCTAGACGACCCCTTCAACAGTCGCAGCGGGGACCCTGTTAGTTTTTCAATTAATTTGTATTAAATTGTTTCACCACGGCTTTAAAAGGATAATTAAGTACTATTTTTTAAACTGTTTGCCATTTTTATCACTAAAATAAACACATGCAAGCACACCACTCTCAAGACACCCCCGAAGACTACTGTGGCACGACCTACGCGGCAAAACTGCTGGGCTTGTCAGTGGGCACCATTCAGACCCTGGTGGAGAAAAACGAACTCCAGGCCTGGAAGACACAGGGGGGACATCGACGCATTTCAATGCCGTCAATCCGGGAGTATCAAAAAAAGCACAACATGCTGATGAGCCCGATCGAAAGCCGGGAAAACCGTCTGCGGGTCTTGTTGGTGGAAGACGATCCAGTGACCCGCGACATGGTGCGCGATTTCTGCAACCGCTGCGAGATGCCCGTCGATTGCACGGCCATGTCGTCAGGACTTGAAGCTTTGATCGACATGGCCAGCATTCAGCCCGATGTGCTGATCGCCGACCTGAACATGCCCGGCGTCGACGGCTTCGAATTGTTGCGCACGCTGAAACAATCTGCACAGTTTCAACGCATGACTTGCCTGGTCATTTCTGCTTTGTCACAGGAAGAAATTGCCGCCAAAGGCGGTCTGCCAGAGGGCACGATCTTCATGGCCAAACCTGTCAACTTGCAGTGGTTCAATGGCTTTTTCACTGCCTTGATCGCAGGCAGAAAAATCGAGCACCAAACGGCCTGACTGCAAGCCGCCCAGCAACAGCGAAATGGGGTGCCGATGCTGATAAAAGGGGCTTTGAAAGCCCCTTTGTCATTTTGAAGTCCGCCTCAAACCGGTTTTTTGCCAGCGCGCCAATAGGCTGGCGAAGAAAACCGGTCTGCCAAAAACTGAACAAACGTGCGAATGCGCTCGGGCAACCTGCGGTCTGGCAGAAAAACCGCATACAAGGTGCTCTCTGGCAAGCTGTAGTCGCTGAGCAACTCGACCAGCTGACCCGAAGCCAAATAGGGGGCAATGGCAAATGAGGGCAATGCTGCAATGCCCAAACCGGCAATGGCAGCGTCCAGCAAGCCCTCGGCCACGTTGGAGCGCAAATTGCCCGACACCTTGATGCTTTGCTCCCCCTCACGCCCCTTGAACCGCCAGTCTCCTCCTTTGGGCCGGTCGTAAACCAGACAATTGAAATCCAGTAAATCTCGCGGCATCACGGGCACGCCATGTCGGCTGATGTAATCCGGTGAGGCCACCACCATCCATCGCGCAGGCGCCAGGCGGCGTGCCACCAAATTGCTCAGGCGCGGCTCTTCGGCCAGTCGCACCACCAAATCCGCGTTGCCCGAGATCAAATCGGCAAAGCGCTCGGACAAAGTGACTTCAATCTGAATGGACGGGTTGAGCACCAGAAAATCGTTCACGGCTGGCAGAAGGTGCATGCGCCCAAAGGTGATGGCCGTGCTGATGCGTATCAGGCCATGCGAGCCGCGCGACAACTCTTCCACATCCCGTACCGCCTGATCGGCCTCGGCCACGATGCGTGAGCAACGGTCATAAAACCGCTCCCCAGCCTGGGTCAGCCCAAGCTTGCGGGTGCTGCGGTTGAGCAATTTGACACCCAGTGAGACTTCCAGATCCTGGATGTGCCGCGTAGCCAGCGCTTTGGAAATGCCGCAATGGTCTGCAGCCAAAGTAAAGCTGCCTGCTTTCACGACCGCCACAAAAGTGGCCAGTGCATTCAAGTCGCGCATGGGGTCATGCCTGTAAACAATGTATTCACGAAAAGCCCTTCCACGGCCGGATTCACAAAAGTATAGTCACCCAAGAGATTTGACAGAACCGCCCATGAAGCGGCCTGTCGACTCATTTTTCAACATTCACCCGAGGCTGTAACACCGTGATCTGGAGTCAAGACTATTTTGTGAACCGCGAAGATGTTCGCCTGTATGTGTACCGCAAGCGCGCTACCGCCCCCCAATCCGGCGAGGCCATCCAACCCGTTTTGTTGCTGGTCCATGGCTCCACCGTTTCAGGGCGCAACACCTACGACCTGCAAGTGCCCGAAGGCCAAGACTACTCGGTCATGGATTACTTCGCGGCCCGAGGTTACGACGTCTGGACGGTAGACCATGAGGGCTATGGGCGCTCCAGTTGGTCAGGCCGGGGTAACAGCGACGTACGCACTGGTGCCATGGACCTGGCTGCAGTGGTCCCTTTCATACTGAAGGAAACCGGCGCTGAAAAAATCAACATTTTCGGCTCATCTTCAGGCGCTTTGCGTGCCTGCCTGTACACCGAGGCGCATCCGCAGACCGTCGCACGCTTGGGTCTGTCGGCATTGGTCTACACCGGTGCGGGCTCGCCCACCTTGGAGCAGCGACGCAAAAAACTGCCCGAGTACAGCACCAGCCCCCGCCGCAAAGTTGATCTGGCTTTTTACGAAGGCATGTTCAACCGTGACAAACCTGGCTCCAGCGAAGACAGTGTCCCCAAAGCCATTGCAGCGGCCGAGTTGCCTCTGGTCAGCGAAGTGCCCACCGGCACCTACGTCGACATGTGCGCCAACTTGCCCCTGACGCAACCTGAAGCCATCCCCTGCCCCACTTTGGTGATCAGGGGGGAGTTCGATGGCATTGCTGCCGAGCCTGATTTGCTCGATTTCTTCGCCCGCTTACCCACCAAAGACAAGCAATTTGTGGTGCTGTCCGGCATTGCCCACAACCCCATGATGGGCATCGTCCGTCACAAATTCCACCATGCGCTGGAGAGCTTTCTGAAAGCCCCCATGTAGCCCTCAACTGTTTGCCCACGTTGGTCGGCTTGCAAGCGGTGCAGCCCCCGACGTGCCAACAAAAAGCCCACACAGAGGCCGAATCCAAGGAGACAAACACCATGACAACGGTTCAATGGTCCGGAGGCCAAGAACACTGGACGAACAAAGGAGACACTCGCCTGTTCTTGTGGCGCAAGCCCGCCGCAAGCCAAGCTGTCCCAGCAGGCACGATTTTGTTTGTGCATGGCTCGTCCATGGCATCTCAGCCAACATTTGACCTGCATGTGCCGGGTCGCCCCTATTCTTCCGTGATGGACTGGTTTGCCGAACGCGGGTTCGACACCTGGTGCATGGACAACGAAGGCTACGGCCGATCGGACAAGCACCGTCCCATCAACTTCGACATCAGCAATGGTGCCGACGACCTGGCTGCTGGCAGCGAATACATCTTGAATGCCACGGGCGTACAGCAGTTGCTGGTGTACGGCATTTCGTCGGGTGCGCTCAAAGCCGCCTTGTTTGCACAACGCCACCCTGAACGCGTCGCCAAACTGGCCTTGGATGCTTTTGTTTGGACAGGCGAAGGCAGCCCGACCCTGGCTGAACGCAAGAAAAAATTGCCTGAATTTTTAGCCAAAAACAGCCGCCCGATTGACCGTGCCTTTGTGCACAGCATCTTCAACCGCGACCACCCCGGATGCGCAGACGAAGCGACCAAAGACGCGTTCGCAGACGCCATATTGACACTGGACTCTGCCATGCCCACCGGCACCTACGTGGACATGTGCTCCAAGTTACCCCTCATCGACCCCACCGAGGTCAAAGCGGCCACCCTGATCATGCGCGGTGAATTCGACGGCATCGCCAGTCTGGATGACTTGCTGAGCTTCTTCAAATTGCTGCCTTGCGCCAACAAACAGTTCAGCGTGATGCAGGGCATCTCGCATGCCAGCTTCCAGCAAAAAAACCATCTGATGGTTTATCAGATTTTGCACAGCTTCTTTTCTCAACCCGAACCATCCTACCGAGGTTAAACCATGAAAAAGCTAATGGGCGCGCTCTGCACCACCGCACTTTTGAGCCTGACCGGCACCTGCGCACTGGCCCAACAGGCCTACCCCAGCAAACCCATCAAATTGGTGGTGCCTTTTGGTCCTGGCGGTTTCACCGATGTGGTGGCGCGCATTCTGGGGCAAAAACTGGGTGAGACACTGGGCCAAAGCGTGGTGATCGAAAACAAACCGGGGGCGGGTTCCATGATCGGCACCGACCAGGTCGCCAAGGCCGCAGCAGACGGTCACACCCTGCTGATCGTGTCATCGACACACGTCATCAGTCCCTGGATTTACAAGAACATCCCTTACGACCCCATCAAAAGTTTCACCACGGTGACAAAACTGGTGGACTCGCCGTATGTGCTGCTCACCAACCCCAAGGTGCCCGCCAAAAACGTGCAGGAATTCATCACCCTGGCCAAAGCCCAACCGAACAAAATCCACTACGCATCCTCTGGCAACGGCAGCGCACAGCACCTCATTGGCGGTCTTTTTGCGTCCATGACGGGCACGCAGCTCAAGCATGTGCCTTACCGAAGCAGCAACTTGGCAGCCACCGATCTGGTCGCAGGCGTGGTGGAAAGCAGCTTTGCAGGTGTGCCCAATGCGCTGGCTCAAGTCCCTAACGGCCGACTCAATGCGCTAGCCGTGACCAGTGCCAAAAGAATCGCCCAATTGCCCAACGTGCCGACCATGCAGGAAGCCGGTGTCGCTGGCTACGACGCCACGATCTGGCTCGCCATGTTGGCACCCGCAGGCACCCCCAAAGAAATTGTCAATCGACTGAACAGCGAAGTAGCCAAGATCATGAACACGGCTGAAACCAAGAAGGCCATGTTTGACGCAGGCGTTGAGGTGAGTCTGTCCACACCAGAGGCCATGACGCAACTGATGGTTTCAGAGCTCGACAAATGGGGCAAAGTGGTGAAAGAAGCAGGCATCAAACTGGAATGAACCTGCACACGCATCGTGCGGAATTCAAGGCTTGATGGGTGTATTTTTGACAAAAAAAAGCACTTGGAAAACAAGTGCTTTTTTAGGGATTTTTGGTGGGCAGTACAAGTTTCGAACTTGTGACCCCTGCAGTGTGAATGCAGTGCTCTACCCCTGAGCTAACCGCCCTACGCCTCTCAGCGAAGACCTCTATTATGGCATAGAAATCTGCCCAATCTCTGCGAGATCACTAAAAAATGATGCAATTCGCAGATACGGGGATCCTACCCGTCCAGCAAATTCAAGCGGCCAGCATTTGCCGCCAGACAGTTTTACCGCCACTGGACTTGTCCAGCTGCATCAGCACATCATCATGAGCAGCCAGCTCCTGCGTATTGGCGGACAACACCGGCAGAACATACTGACTCAAATCCACTTGCACCACCACAGCCTGGGTGTCGCTGGGCGCATCGCCCGCATCAATCAACAAGGCCTCCTGGCCACGCGTCATGTTGATGTAGACATCGGCCAGTAACTCGGCGTCCAGCAAGGCGCCGTGCAGCGTGCGGCCTGAATTGTCCACTTCCAGTCGGTCGCACAAGGCATCCAGGCTGTTGCGCTTGCCCGGGAACATTTCCTTGGCCATGGCCAGGGTGTCGATCACGTTGCTGACGTAGGCCTTGAGCGGCTTCTTGCCCACACGTTCGAGCTCTTTGTTCAAAAAGCCGATGTCAAACGCCGCGTTGTGGATGATGAGTTCGGCATCACCGAGGTAGTCCAGAATTTCTTCAGACAGCTCGGCAAACTTGGGTTTGTCGCGCAAAAACTCGTTGCTGATGCCGTGCACCTTGAGCGCGTCTTCGTGGCTGTCACGCTCAGGGTTGAAATAGAAATGCAGGTTGTTGCCTGTCAGCTTGCGGGCATACAGCTCCACGCAACCGAGTTCGATGATGCGGTCGCCGCCTTCGGCCGACAGGCCTGTGGTTTCGGTGTCCAGAACGATTTGACGCATGGGTTTTCGCTCCGCCTGTTCAGTGGTTTTCTTTGGCGTGGTTGATGGTGTAGCGCGGGATCTCGATCACCAAATCTTGTTTGGCCACAAAGGCCTGGCAGCTCAGGCGTGAGTTGGGTTCCAGGCCCCAAGCGCGGTCCAGCAGGTCTTCCTCGGTTTCTTCCATCTCATTGAGGCTTTTGAAGCCTTCGCGCACCACCACATGGCAGGTGGTGCAGGCCGCGCTCATGTCGCAGGCGTGTTCGATGTTGATTTTGTTGTCGAGCAGCGCTTCGCAGATGCTGGTGCCCGCAGGCGCGGTGATTTCTGCGCCGTTGGGGCAGTACTCGGGGTGGGGCAGGATTTTGATGACGGGCATAGGTGTCTTTGAATTCGGTGCAGGTCGGACTTTACAAGGACTGGATGTTTTGGCCAGACAAGGCCTTCTGGATGCTGTGGTTCATGCGCTCGGCCGCAAAGGCTTCGGTGCCTTTGGCCAGCGCCTGGGTGCAGTCTTCCAGCGCCTTGGCGTCTTGCTCGGTCTGGATGGCCGCTTGCAAAGTGGCCATCTGGGCGTCAATGGCGGCGCGCTCGTCGGCTTGCAGCAGATCGCCGTCCGCCGCCAGGGCGCTTCGCGTGGCCAGCAGCATGCGGTCGGCATCGACCCGCGCTTCCACCAGCGCACGGGCTTTCATGTCGGCTTGCGCGGTTGTGAAGCTTTCTTGCAGCATGGTGGCGATCTGCTCGTCGCTCAGGCCATAAGAAGGCTTGACGTCGATGCGGGCTTCGACACCGCTGATTTGCTCTTTGGCACCCACACTCAACAGACCATCGGCATCGACCGTGAACGTGACGCGGATGCGGGCCGCACCCGCGGCCATGGGCGGGATGCCGCGCAGTTCAAAGCGGGCCAGGCTGCGGCAGTCTTGCACCAGATCGCGCTCGCCCTGCACCACATGCAGCGCCAGCGCAGTCTGACCATCTTGGTAGGTGGTGAAGTCTTGCGCCATGGCGGTGGGGATGGTCTGGTTGCGCGGGATGATGCGCTCGACCAGGCCGCCCATGGTCTCGATGCCCAGCGACAAGGGGATCACGTCGAGCAGCAGCAATTCGCCTGCGGCGTTGTTGCCTGCCAACTGGTTGGCCTGGATGGCCGCGCCCAGGGCGACAACTTCGTCGGGGTTGAGGTTGTTGAGCGGGGCTTGGCCAAAAAACTCTGCCACGGCCTGCTGGATTTGCGGCATGCGGGTGGAGCCGCCCACCATGACCACACCTTGCACATCGTTTTTGGTCAGTTGGGCATCGCGCAGCGCCTTGCGCACGGCGGTGATGCAACGGGCCGTGAGGGCTTGGGCGGCTTGTTCGAAATCGGCACGGCTGATTTGCAACGACAAGCTGCCGGTAGACAAGGCGGCATTCAGCGTGACCGTATCGGCGGCGGTGAGTGCTTCTTTGGCGGCACGGGCTGCCGCCTTGAGCACGGTTTTGTCTTCGGCCGTGACCACCTGCAATGCGGGCTGACGCGCCATGGCAGCATCGGCCAAGGCCTGGTCGTAATCGTCACCGCCCAAGGCCGAGTCGCCGCCGGTGGACAAGACTTCGAACACGCCTTGCGTCAGGCGCAGGATGGAGATGTCAAAGGTGCCGCCGCCCAGGTCGAACACGGCGTAAACGCCTTCGCTGGCGTTGTCCAAGCCGTAAGCGATGGCTGCGGCGGTGGGCTCGTTGATCAGGCGCAACACGTTCAGGCCGGCCAGCTGGGCCGCGTCTTTGGTGGCTTGGCGCTGGGCGTCGTCAAAGTAAGCGGGCACGGTGATGACCGCGCCATACAGGTCGTCGTTGAAGGTGTCTTCGGCGCGGTAACGCAAGGTGGCCAGAATTTCGGCGCTCACCTCCACCGGCGACTTGGGGCCTTGCACGGTCTGGATGCTGAGCATGCCACCCTTGGCTGTGCCTTCGCTGGCAGTGAACTCATAAGGCAGTTTGCTGCGGTCGGCAATGTCGTTCAGGCCGCGGCCCATGAAGCGCTTGACCGAGGCGATGGTGTTGACCGGGTCAGATGCGGCGGATTGCACGGCGTCAAAACCGATCTGGCGGCCCTGCCCCGGCATGAAGCGCACAACAGACGGCAAGATCACCCGGCCATCGTCGTCCGGCAGGCACTCGGCCACGCCATTGCGCACCGAAGCCACCAACGAATGGGTGGTGCCCAGGTCAATGCCCACGGCAATGCGGCGCTGGTGGGGGTCGGGCGACTGGCCCGGTTCAGAAATCTGCAGTAACGCCATGGTCAATAGAGGGGGGTGTTCAAGTCGCCCACCTGCATGAGGCGCTGCGACCCGAGGGTCAAGTCAATCGGTCGAGTTTAGCGTTCACTTCTTGGGTGAAGCGCTCAATGAACATGAGCGCCCTCACCTGCCCCACGGCCTGCACCGGGTCTTTGACCTCGTCCAACAGGCGGGCCAACTCTTGCTGCACGTGGCGCTGCTCGGCGCTCACTGTGTCGGCCAAAGCTTCCAGGCCCTGGACGCTGTCGGTGTCATCCAAGCTTTCGCGCCATTCCATTTGCTGCATGAGGAATGCAGCGGGCATGGCTGTGTTGTTCTCGGCCTGCACAGGCACGCCTTGCAACTCGCACAAATAGGCGGCGCGTTTGAGAGGGTCTTTCAGGCGCTGATACGCCTCATTGATGCGCACCGACCACTGCATGGCCACGCGCTGGGCTGCAGCGCCTTCGGCGGCAAAACGGTCGGGGTGGGCTTCGCGCTGCAGGGCCTTCCAGCGGGCGTCGAGTTGTGCGCGGTCTTGCGCAAACTGCGCAGGCACGTCAAACAGCTCGAAGTCGTTGGCTTGAAGAGAAATCACGCGCAAAAACTCACATTCGGCTCAAACGCGAAACGACTCGCCGCAACCGCAGCGGTCACGCTCGTTGGGGTTGTTGAAGCGAAAACCTTCGTTCAGGCCTTCGCGCACAAAGTCCAACTCGGTGCCGTCGATGTAGGCCAGGCTTTTCGGGTCCACCAGCACCTTCACGCCGTGGCCTTCAAAGACCACGTCTTCGGGCGCGATCTCGTCCACGTATTCGAGCTTGTAGGCCAAGCCGGAACAGCCCGTAGTCTTGACGCCTAAGCGCACGCCAACACCCGAGCCGCGTTTGGCCAAGTAGCGGGTCACATGCCGAGCTGCGGCAGCAGACAGTGAGATGGCCATGTCAGTTCAGGTGTTTCTTTTTGTAGTCGTCCACTGCGGCCTTGATGGCGTCTTCGGCCAAGATGGAGCAGTGAATCTTGACGGGCGGCAGCGCCAGCTCTTCGGCGATCTGGCTGTTTTTCAGGGCTGCTGCTTCGTCCAGCGTCTTGCCCTTGACCCACTCGGTCACGAGTGAGCTGGACGCGATGGCCGAGCCACAGCCATAGGTCTTGAAGCGTGCGTCTTCGATCACACCCGTTGTCGGGTTGACTTTGATCTGCAACTTCATCACATCGCCGCAAGCGGGCGCGCCGACCATGCCGGTGCCCACGCTGTCGTCGCCCTTGTCAAAGGAGCCGACGTTGCGGGGGTTTTCGTAGTGGTCAACCACTTTTTCAGAATAAGCCATGTTGAACTCCTGGTTTTGTTTCGTTGTGCTGTTGCGTTAGGCGTTAGGCGTTGAGCGTTCAGTGTTGGGCGTTAAGGGTTGAGTGTTTTCAGGAACTTCCCGCTCAACGCTCAACCCTCAACGCGAAACGTTCAATGCGCCGCCCACTGGATCGTGCTCAGGTCGATGCCATCCTTGTGCATTTCCCACAGGGGGCTGAGCTCGCGCAGTTTGGCCACGTTTTCGCGGATGGTTTTGATCGCGTAGTCGATGTCTTCTTCGGTGGTCCAGCGGCCAATCGTCATGCGCAGGCTGCTGTGGGCCAGCTCGTCACTGCGGCCAAGAGCACGCAACACATAGCTGGGTTCCAGACTGGCCGAGGTGCAGGCCGAACCGGACGAGACCGCCAAGCCCTTGATGCCCATGATCAGCGACTCGCCTTCGACGAAGTTGAAGCTCATGTTGATGTTGTGCGGCACGCGCTGGGTGGCGTGGCCGTTCAAAAACACCTGCTCCATGTCGCTCAGGCCTGCAATCAGGCGGTCGTGCAAAGCGCGGGCCTTGGCGTTGTCCTGGGCCATCTCCAGCTTGGCGATGCGGAACGCTTCGCCCATGCCCACGCACTGGTGGGTGGGCAAGGTGCCCGAGCGCATGCCGCGCTCGTGACCGCCGCCGTGCATTTGCGCTTCCAGGCGAATGCGGGGCTTGCGGCGCACATACAAAGCGCCGATGCCTTTGGGGCCATAGGTTTTGTGCGAGGCCAAGCTCATCAGGTCGATGGGCAACTGGGTCATGTCGATCTCCACCTTGCCGGTGGCTTGGGCCGCATCGACGTGGAAGATGATGCCTTTTTCGCGGCACAGGTTGCCAATCGCGGTCACGTCCTGGATCACACCGATTTCGTTGTTCACGAACATCACGCTGATCAGGATGGTGTCGGGGCGAATCGCAGCTTTGAGCGCGTCCATGCTCAGCAAACCATCGTCTTGCACATCGAGGTAGGTCACTTCAAAACCCTGACGCTCCAGCTCGCGCATGGTGTCCAGCACGGCTTTGTGCTCGGTCTTGACGGTGATCAGGTGCTTGCCGCGTGACTTGTAAAACTGCGCTGCGCCCTTGATGGCCAGGTTGTTGGATTCGGTGGCACCGCTGGTCCAGACGATTTCGCGCGAGTCGGCACCGATCAGGTCCGCGATTTGCTCGCGGGCTTTTTCAACGGCGGCTTCGGCTTCCCAGCCCCAGGCGTGAGTGCGCGACGCAGGGTTGCCAAAGTGCTCGCGCAACCAGGGGATGATGGCGTCCACCACGCGGGGGTCGCAGGGGTTGGTCGCGCCGTAGTCGAGGTAAATGGGGAAATGTGGCGTGGTCATGGCAGTACTTCTTTCCAATCAGGATTTGGCAAACACATTGCCCAGGTCAAAAACGGAATTGGGGCCGGTCAGGCGGATAGGCTTGCTGGCGGGCATGGGAGAAATGGCGCGCTTGAGGGTCGGCTTGTGCTCCACCACCAGGCCTTTGGCCAATTGGTCGTCCACCAATTTTTGGAGTGACACCGAATCCAGAAACTCGACCATTTTGGAATTGAGCGAGGCCCAGAGGTCGTGCGTCATGCAGCGGCCATCGCCACCGTTGCAATTTTCCTTGCCGCCGCAGTGGGTGGCGTCGATGGGTTCGTCAACCGACAAGATGATGTCGGCCACGGTGATGTCGGTGGATTTGCGGCCCAGGGTGTAACCGCCACCGGGGCCTCGGGTCGATTCGACCAGATTGTGGCGGCGCAGCTTGCCAAACAGCTGCTCCAGATAGGACAGTGAAATCTGTTGGCGCTGGCTGATGGCGGCCAGGGTCACGGGGCCTGCGTCTTGACGCAAAGCCAAATCGATCATGGCGGTGACGGCAAAACGGCCTTTGGTGGTGAGACGCATGGCAGGCTCCTGAAGTGGGGGGAAGCTCAGTCTTTGCCCTGCGTGAGCAGGTTCCCGACTAAACGAGTCAAGTATAACGCAATCCCGATCAAATCGCTCGGGTTATAGGGTTATTCACGCTCTTCTTAAGCCCGGATCAAAGGCACGATGTTGTCGCCGCCCGTCGCGCCAAAAGCCTGTTCTTTCAGAATGGTCAGCTGGTCCCGCACCTGCGCGGCTTTTTCGAACTCCAGATTGCGGGCGTGCTCCATCATTTGCTTTTCGAGCTGCTTGATGGCCCGAGCGATGTCTTTCTCGCTCATGTCCTCGACCTTGGCCTTTTGCAGCGCGGCTTGCTCCAGCCGCTCGGCTTCCTTGCCTGATTTTTCGCTGTACACGCCATCGATCAGGTCCTTGACCTTCTTGACAATGCTCTTGGGCGTGATGCCCATGGCCTCGTTGTGAGCAAGCTGTTTGATGCGCCTGCGCTCGGTCTCGCCCATGGCTTTTTTCATGGACTCGGTGATGCGGTCGGCGTACAAGATCGCCCGGCCGTTCAGATTTCGGGCCGCACGGCCAATGGTCTGAATCAGGCTGCGCTCGGCCCGCAAAAAGCCTTCCTTGTCGGCATCCAGAATGGCGACCAGCGAGACCTCGGGAATGTCCAGGCCCTCGCGCAGCAAGTTGATGCCGATCAGCACATCGAAAGCACCCAAGCGCAGATCACGCAAGATTTCCACACGCTCCACCGTGTCCACGTCACTGTGCAGGTAGCGTACCTTGACGCCGTTGTCACTCATGTAATCGGTCAACTGCTCAGCCATGCGCTTGGTCAGGGTGGTGATGAGCACACGCTCATTCTTTTCGACCCGGATGCGGATTTCCTGCAGCACGTCGTCCACCTGGTGCGTGGCGGGGCGCACTTCAACCTGCGGATCGACCAGACCTGTGGGGCGCACCACCTGCTCGACCACTTTGCCCGAATGCGTTTTTTCGTAGTCAGCGGGTGTGGCCGAGACGAAGATGCACTGGCGCATGCGCTTTTCAAATTCTTCAAATTTGAGAGGCCGGTTGTCCAGGGCGCTGGGCAGCCGAAAGCCGTACTCCACCAAGGTGGTTTTGCGCGCTTTGTCGCCGTTGTACATGGCGTTGAGCTGACCGATCATCTGGTGGCTCTCGTCCAGAAACATGATCGCGTCGGGCGGCATGTAGTCGGTGAGCGTGCTGGGCGGGTCGCCCGGGGCTGCGCCCGACAGATGCCGGGTGTAGTTCTCAATACCCTTGCAGTGCCCCACTTCGGACAGCATTTCCAGGTCAAACCGGGTGCGCTGCTCCAGGCGCTGGGCCTCGACCAGCTTGCCCATGCCCACCAGCTCTTTCAAGCGCTGGGTCAGCTCCACCTTGATGGTCTCCACCGCCGCCAACACTTTGTCGCGCGGCGTCACATAGTGGCTGGACGGGTAAACCGTGAAACGCGGAATCTTCTGGCGGATGCGCCCCGTGAGCGGGTCAAACAGCTGCAAGCTTTCGATCTCGTCGTCAAACAGCTCGATGCGAATGGCCAGCTCGGAGTGTTCGGCCGGGAAGACGTCGATCGTGTCGCCCCGCACGCGGAACTTGCCCCGACTGAATTCCATGTCGTTGCGCTGGTACTGCATGCGGATCAGCTGGGCAATCACATCGCGCTGGCCCAGTTTGTCGCCGGTGCGCAGCGTCATGATCATGCGGTGGTAGCTCTCGGGCTCGCCGATGCCGTAGATGGCCGACACCGTGGCCACGATCACCACATCGCGCCGCTCCATGATGCTTTTGGTGCAAGACAAGCGCATCTGCTCGATGTGCTCGTTGATGGCGCTGTCCTTCTCGATGAACAGGTCGCGCTGGGGCACATAGGCCTCGGGCTGGTAGTAGTCGTAGTAACTGACGAAATACTCCACCGCGTTTTTGGGGAAGAACTCGCGGAACTCGCTGTACAGCTGCGCGGCCAAAGTCTTGTTGGGCGCAAACACAATGGCCGGCCGCCCCAGCTGGGCGATCACATTGGCCATGGTGAAGGTCTTACCCGAGCCGGTCACCCCCAGCAGGGTCTGGAACACTTCGCCATCGTGCACGCCTTCGACCAGCTGCTCAATGGCCACGGGCTGGTCGCCTGCGGGCGGATAGGGCTGAAACAGCTCAAAGGGCGAGCCGGGGTAGCTGATGAACTGACCTGCGGGCGCATCAGCGGACACCTCCGACAGAGGAATGATTTCAGACATGGGAACTCGTTTCAGGTGGAAGGGCCAGACGGGTTAAACACCGGTCCTGCGGAGACATCGTAAGACCTGTAATCAGTAGCCACCAAACAGGATATCCAGGGCATTGACCACCTCAGGTGACTGTGCACGCAAATTCAAAAGCGGAGCCCCCAACCAACGCAAAGGCACGGCGGCCAGGGCGGCGGTATCCAGGACCATCGACTGACCTTCTACCGTGCAAACAGGGTTGAGGTCACGCATGGGCAAAGGGGCAAATTCGGCACCGCGCAAAGGAATCACCACACGCGTGGCAATGCGGTCCAGAAAACTGTTTTGTACATCCAGCAAATACGGCGTGCGCTCGCGAATCCGCGCATCGGGATGGGCATAGACATCGAACTGGGCCATGACTCAGAAACTCCGAAAAGCATCCAAGGGCAAGCCCTCTTGTTCAACCCGCGCGTTGTAACTGGCAATCGCATCCTGATTTTGCAAATGCCAACGCGCCCAATATTGCCGCTTGACCTCTTCGGTCAGCAAAGCGTCCACGGTTTTGGATACGTTCATGCCCAATTCCCGCGCCATGGCCAGCACTTCGGCGTTGAGCGACAGGTTGGCCGGTTTTTTGGGGGCATCTTCAAAGCGCAGCATCATCAACCTCCGTATTCCATGCGCATAGTTTATACGCATCAATGACCTTGAATTTCCATGACCGGTGATGCCAACCGTTGCACACCGACTCGGTTAGCAACGGCCTTCGCATCGTTTTGATGAAACCTGTTTCCAACAGCGAGCAAGTCGTCTGGTATGGCGTTAATCTGACGGTTTTAAGTTGGTTGTTGGTCAGAAAACAGAGGGCAATTCATAAAAAAACCCTCACCCAATGAAGGGCGAGGGTTTTGGGTCATCAAAAAATCGCCCGCCCATCTGAGCAGGCTTACAACGATCAGTCCAATACTGCAGGCTTGTTGCCCGCCTTCAAAATGGCGTTGATCATGGTTTTGTTAAAAAATGGATTGCTGCTATTTTTAACTGATGCCAAGCGGAAATGTCCACCATAAAGGTAGCCATCCTTGACCGCGAACATCACCAAATCCCCATTGTCGTTATCAGGCGCTTGGGCTTTGATGACCAAAATTTCCTGGCCATTGACCATGCGTCTTTCGTAAGTGGCACTGCCCGTTTTGGTGGCGTTGCTTTGGTAACTGCTCCAGAGAGTGACAGTGCCGCCTGCGGAAGTGCCGCCTGCGTCAAAGCTGAATTGCAAACCACTCCAACCAACGCGCGTGCCCTGTGCGGCGTTGGCCGTCGAATAATGGCCGATGAATTCAGCCAAACTGGTGAAAGGCACATCCGAGCCGGCGTTGGTTTGAGGATTCCAAACCCATTTGTTAACCTTGTTTCCAGTCCACAAGTTGTAGCGGTCTTGTGAACTGCTGAAGTCAAACCAGTAAAGCTGCGAACCGCTGGGCATGGTCAGGCTTTCGAAGCCAGTCGGCGGGTAAAGCCCCAACGCCGCCAAGGTTTGGCCACTGGCATCCACCGTGCGTGCGCTCACTTTTTCAATTTGGCCATTGCAGAGTTTGGCCGTAGCACTGCCAGTGCTGTCGGCGGCATACGAGATGGACTGCCCGGCGGGACAATCCTCAGCTACCCAGCCAGAAGCCGTCAAAACCAAGTCCATATTGGTGTTGTTGGCCTGGGACCAGCTCGAGCCCACCAATGCGTAATCACGATCCGAAATGATCTTGCCACCGCTACCTTGCAATTTGAAGTAACTTGGCGTGCAGCTGTAATTGGCAGTTGCTGATCCACAACTTTCCAACACATGTTCGGCCGAGTAAATACCTTGCTCAATGATGGTCACCACCGATGCTGCGGGAGCACTGTTGCTGACCTTTTTGGCTTCGGCCACCAAATTTGCAGTGACAGGTTTGGCGGCGTCTGTTTTTAAGGCCGCCTTGACCAATTCAAGCGGCTTGGCCGTGCTGTTGGTCTGCTTGGCCGTGGCATATGCAGCTTGCAGATCGATTACTTCGGTTTGCAAATAGGTCAATGCGGCCAACAAGGCGTCTTTGTCGGTGGCTTTGCTGGCGGTGTCGGCCAGAGCAGCCGCTTTGACGCCGCCAATGGCGACCGCCAGCATTTGTGCTTTTTCGGTCAAGGCTGCGTCTTTTTTGGCCACAAAGTCCTGGCGAAGGTCAGTGTTTGCGGCCAAGCTCAAACGCTCGCGCACGTACTTCTCCGCCGTGTCCAAGGTGGTGTTACCCGAAATCATCTCGTGCGAGACCAGGGTGGTCAGCGGACTGATCACAGCGCCAGTGACAGAGCTGCCATCGGTTTTAACAAAAGCGCCCGCAGGTGAGAGCAAGCTAAACGCCGATTTGCCTGCTTCGGCCAAAGTTTTGCCGCCATCGTCGGCGTCTTTGGCCGTGCTTGGCACCACGGTCAACAAATGGGCCGCCTTGATTTTGTCAGCGGCCAAACCCGTCACGACCAAGCTGAAGGCGCCATCCGCCTTGCTGGTGGCCATGGGCTCGCCGCTGTCGCACTGCAAATTGCCATTCATGTCCAAACAAACGTTGGCCCCTTCGATGTAACCGTCAATCACGGTACCTGCAAAACTGGTGACTGTTGCAGTACCGCCGCCAGAATCTGTGTTGTTGTTAGCGGCGGTGCTGCCACCGCCGCCGCAGGCAGTCAGCAAAGCCAGAGATAGGACCGACAGGACGGGAAGAGCTTGTGCGATGCGTTTCATGTTTTCTCCGATTGAGCCCCTCAACGCGAGTGGCCATCAAGACAAATGTTAACAATTTAGTACTTTTATTTGAATATTTAGTAATTTTTTATTTGTAGACGTCATCTTGGTCCGTGGCAGAGACAGGTATCCGTTTGACATGCCGTCATTTGCGCAAGTTGATCACCACCGATCCCACTCATTCGCGTGCTGCGCTGATGCAGCCGTTGGAAACAAGGGCCCGTTCGGGGCTTGCCCGTAAAATAATGCGGTTTAACAACGCCGACTTTTTCAACTTTTTGAATTTTGTCCGGCCTCAAATTTTTCCACTTCCATCATCTTCAGGATTTCCAATGTCTCTGTTTTCTGCCGTCGAAATGGCCCCCCGCGACCCGATCCTGGGTCTGAACGAACAATTCAACGCCGACACCAACCCCAACAAGGTCAACCTGGGCGTGGGCGTGTACTTCGACGACAACGGCAAACTGCCCCTGCTGCAATGCGTGCAAGCGGCCGAGAAAACCATGATGGCCACCCCCACTGCCCGTGGTTACCTGCCCATCGACGGCATCGTGGCCTATGACAACGCGGTCAAGGCGCTGGTGTTTGGTGCCGACTCCGACGTGGTGAAGTCCGGTCGCGTCTCCACAGTGCAAGCCATTGGCGGCACGGGCGGCCTGAAAATTGGTGCCGACTTCCTGAAAAAAGTCAGCCCCAACGCCAAAGTGCTGATTTCTGACCCGAGCTGGGAAAACCACCGCGCCATCTTCGTGAACGCCGGTTTTGAAGTCGACAGCTATACCTATTACGACGCCGAAAAGCGCGGCGTCAACTTCGACGGCATGTTGGCCAGCCTGAACGCAGCAGCCCCCGGCACCATCGTCGTGCTGCACGCCTGCTGCCACAACCCCACCGGCTACGACATCACTGACGCGCAGTGGGACCAGGTCATTGCGGTGGTCAAGGCCAAGGGCCTGACAGCGTTCCTGGACATGGCTTACCAAGGCTTCGGCCACGGCATCGCCGAAGACGGTGCTGTGATCGGCAAATTCGTGGCCGCAGGCCTGAACATCTTCGTGTCCACCTCGTTTTCCAAGAGCTTCAGCCTGTACGGCGAGCGAGTGGGTGCCCTGTCGGTGGTGGCCTCCGACAAAGAAGAAGCATCCCGCGTGCTGTCGCAATTGAAGATCGCCATCCGCACCAACTACTCCAACCCGCCCATCCACGGCGGCGCGGTGGTGGCGGCTGTGTTGAACAACCCTGAGCTGCGTGCCCAGTGGGAGCAGGAACTTGCCGAAATGCGTGTGCGCATCAAAGCCATGCGCCAAAAGCTGGTGGACAGCCTCAAAGCCGCCGGCGTGAAGCAAGACATGAGCTTCATCACCACCCAGATCGGCATGTTCAGCTACTCGGGCCTGACCAAGGACCAAATGGTGCGCCTGCGCAACGAGTTTGGCGTGTACGGCACCGACACCGGCCGCATGTGCGTGGCCGCGCTGAACAGCAAAAACATCGACTACGTCTGCGCTTCGATTGCCAAAGTCGTCTGACTTGACTGACATCAAGCTTGCAACCGCCCCCGACGGGGCGGTTTCTTTTTGGGCGGTCCGGAAGGTGACTGCCGATTAGGGTCATCACTCCAAAAATTCTGGCCTGAGTCCTGTAGCATTGCTGCACCGCACCATATTGCACCCCCAGGGAAATAGTCACATGCTTTACCAGATCTTCGAAACGCAACGCTCGATCATGGAACCCTTTGCCGATCTGGCACAAGCCGCGGCCAAGCTGTACAGCAACCCCCTGAATCCAATGGCGCAAACGCCTATGGCGCAGCGTGTCTCTGCAGGCTATGCCCTGATGCACCGCTTGGGCAAGGACTACGTCAAGCCCGAGTTCGGCATTCGCACCGTCAAGGTCAACAAGACCGATGTGGCGATCCACGAGCGCGTCGAGGTTGACAAGCCTTTTTGTGAGCTGCGACGCTTCAAACGCTTCTCCGATGACCCCGCCACCTTGACCCAGCTCAAAACCCAGCCCGTGGTGCTGATCGTGGCCCCCCTTTCGGGCCACTACGCCACCTTGCTGCGCGACACCGTCAAGACCATGTTGCAAGACCACAAGGTCTACATCACCGACTGGAAAAATGCGCGCCTGGTCCCGCTTTCCGAAGGCGAGTTCCACCTGGACGACTACATCAATTACGTCCAAGACTTCATCCGCCATCTGCAGTCCATTTACGGCAACTGCCATGTCGTGAGCGTTTGCCAGCCCACCGTGCCGGTGTTGGCGGCTGTGTCGCTGATGGCCAGCCGTGGCGAAAAGACCCCGCTGACCATGACCATGATGGGTGGCCCCATTGATGCGCGCAAGTCGCCTACATCGGTGAACAACCTGGCCACCAACAAGAGCTTCGAGTGGTTCGAGAACAACGTGATTTACCGCGTCCCGGCCAACTTCCCAGGGGCCGGTCGCCGCGTCTACCCCGGCTTCCTGCAGTACACAGGTTTTGTGGCCATGAACCCCGACCGCCATGCGACCAGCCATTACGACTTCTTCAAAGACCTGATCAAGGGTGACGACGCCAGCGCCGAAGCCCACCGCAAGTTCTACGACGAATACAACGCGGTGCTCGACATGGACGCCGATTACTACCTGGAAACCATCCAGACCGTGTTCCAGGACTTCAAGTTGGTCAATGGCACTTGGGACGTCAGAAGTGTGGATGGCAAGATCGAGCGCGTGCGCCCGCAGGACATCCAAGGCACCGCCTTGCTGACGGTTGAAGGCGAACTGGACGACATCTCCGGCTCGGGCCAAACGCGTGCTGCACAAGACTTGTGCAGTGGTGTTCCGACCAGCGAACGCCAACATCTGGAGGTGCCGGGTGCTGGTCACTACGGCATTTTCAGTGGCCGTCGCTGGCGCGAGATCGTGTACCCGCAATTGGTCAAATTCATTCTGGACCATCCCGCCAAAGTGACCCATACAGCGTCGGTGTCGGTGTCGGTGTCGGCGTCGGCGTCGGCGTCGGCACCTAAGGCTGCACCCACGGCCATGCCCAAGCTTGTGATGGTGGAAGCCCCCAAACCAGCCAAAGCGAAACCCGCCAAGGCAACGCCAGCAGCTGGCAAACCTGCAGCCAAAGCGGCCAGCAAGGCGCCAGCAAAAACGCCTCAAACCAACGCCTCGGTCAAGACAGCCTGGGTGGATGGAAAGAAAAAAGCCTGAGGCCCATGCCCCCTTCGCACCCCATAGCGCCTGAGACCCAGGCGCTTTTTCTTTTGATCAACAACGCTTTGCCGCAAACGCAATGCACGCGGTGTGGCTTTCCCGACTGCGCCAGTTATGCGAAGGCCCTGGCTTTGGGCCAGGCCCCGATCAACCAATGCCCGCCCGGCGGACAAGCCGGCATTGAACGTTTGGCCGCCCTGACGGGTCAGCCCGTTCTGCCCCTCAACCCTGAGCACGGCACCGAAGGCCCACGCCATGTGGCCATCATCGACGAGGCCTGGTGCATTGGCTGCACGCTGTGCATCAAGGCCTGCCCGACCGATGCGATTTTGGGGGCCAACAAGCTGATGCACACCGTGATCGAGCCTTGGTGCACGGGCTGCGAGCTGTGCATCCCCGTGTGCCCGGTGGACTGCATCGCGCTGGACAATGTGACCGGCGAAAAAACCGGCTGGACCGCTTGGTCGCCCGCATTGGCACAGACCGCCCGACAACGCTACGAAGCACGCCAGACACGCCTTGTGCGCGAAGAACAGGTGCACCAAAAGCAATTGCTGACCAAAGCTGAGCACAAACTGGCCGACCTGACCGCGCACACCAAGGGCACAGAAAATGCCCCCGAAGTGGACCGCAAGCGCGCCATCATTGAAGCGGCGCTGGCCAAAGCAAAAGCCCGTCAGACCGGGGTCTGACGGGCTTTTTCAAGACCCAAGTCTGCGCTGAAGTCAGCGACCAGCAAATCGCTGTAGGTCGGACCTTCAGGTCCGACACATGTCAGTGGGCGTTGCTGGCCAATGCCGCAAAAGCCTTGACCACTTCGGCCGGCGCCTGCACCAATTCGATCAGCACGCCCTCGCCGCCAATCGGGAACTCGTCGTTCGCCTTGGGGTGCAAAAACGTGATGTCAAAACCGGCCGCGCCCTTGCGGATGCCGCCTGGGGCAAAGCGCACGCCTTGCGACGTGAGCCACTCCACTGCCACGGCCAAGTCGTCGATCCACAAGCCAATGTGGTTGAGCGGCGTGGTGTGCACGGCGGGCTTTTTCTCAGGGTCCAGCGGCTGCATCAGATCGACCTCGACCTTGAACGGGCCGGTGCCGATGGCGCAGATGTCTTCGTCCACGTTCTCGCGTTCGCTTTTGAAGGTGCCGGTCACTTCCAGGCCGAACATGTCGACCCAGAGTTTTTGCAGGCGCGACTTGTCAGGCCCGCCGATGGCGATTTGCTGGACACCAAGAACCTTGAAGGGACGTGTCATTTATTCAAACTCCACGATCATCTGGTCCACAGTCAGCGATTCGCCTTTGGCAGCGACCACTTTCTTGACCACGCCGTCTTGCGCGGCAAAGAGCACGTTTTCCATCTTCATGGCTTCGATCACGGCCACGCGCTCGCCCGCTTGCACTTTTTGACCGACGGCCACGGCCACATCCACCAGCAAACCTGGCATAGGTGACAACACAAAGCGGCTCAGGTCGGGCGGTGCCTTGTAGGGCATGAGCTTGTGCAGCTCGGCCATCCGGGGCGACATCACCAGCGCTTCGATGCGGGTGCCGTTGTGTTGCACTTGCAAGGCCAGCGGGTTCTTCAGCGTGCCGCGTTCGATTTGAGCGGTGAACGGCTTGCCATTGCAGGTGCCTTCAATGCGGATGTCGTTCAAACGCGAGTTGCTCTCGATCGCATAAGTTTTGCCATCCACGGTGATCTGCGCTTCGCCATGTTTGCCTGCCGACTCGGCCACATGCACTTGCACGTAACGGTTTTTGCCGCCCTGCCCCAACTCCACCACGGCGTAGTCCTGGCCAATCTTGACGTCGTAGCCCGGCAACTGACCGCTGAGGTTGGCTGCGCGTTGGCGTGACTTGCGACGGACAAAAGCGGCCAATGCGGCGAGGAAGTCGTGGTCGTCGTGCGGCACGTCTTCGGCGCGGAAACCCTGGCTGTACTGCTCTGCGATGAAGCCGGTGTTGAAGTCACCCGACACAAAGCGGGGGTGCGCCAACAAAGCAGCTTGGAACGGGATGTTGGAGCTGATGCCGCGAATGACAAAGCCGTTCAGGGCTTCGCGCATTTTGGCGATCGCGTCGTTGCGGTCTTTGCCGTGCACGATCAGCTTGGCGATCATCGAGTCGTAGAACATCGGGATCTCGCCGCCATCTTGCACGCCGGTGTCCACGCGCACGCCCAGCAGGTCGGCGGTGTTGGCTTGGAACATGGTTTGCTTGGGCGTCTGGAAGCGCACCAAGCGACCGGTGGAGGGCAAGAAATTGCGGAACGGGTCTTCAGCGTTGATACGGCACTCGATGGCCCAGCCGTTGCGTTTCACATCGGCTTGGGTCAGCGTGAGTTTTTCACCCGCCGCGACGCGGATCATTTGCTCCACCAAGTCGAGGCCCGTGATGGCTTCGGTCACAGGGTGCTCCACTTGCAGGCGGGTGTTCATCTCCAGGAAGTAGAAGCTTTGGTCTTTGCCGACCACAAACTCGACCGTGCCGGCCGATTGGTATTTCACCGCCTTGGCCAATTGCACCGCCTGCTCGCCCATGGCTTTGCGGGTGGCTTCGCTGATGAAGGGCGACGGCGCCTCTTCGATCACTTTTTGGTGACGGCGCTGGATCGAGCACTCGCGCTCGTTCAAATAAATCACGTTGCCGTGGCTGTCGCCCAGCACCTGGATTTCAATGTGACGAGGCTCTTCGACAAACTTCTCGATGAACACCCGGTCGTCACCGAAGCTGTTACGCGCTTCGTTGCGGCAGGACGTAAAGCCCTCAAAGGCTTCTTTGTCATTGAAAGCGACGCGCAGACCTTTACCGCCGCCGCCTGCCGAGGCCTTGATCATGACGGGGTAGCCAATGCCCTGGGCAATTTCGACGGCTTTTTCTGCGGTCTCAATCGCGTCGTTCACACCGGGAATGCAGTTCACGCCCGCAGCGCCCGCCAGCTTTTTGGACTCGATCTTGTCGCCCATGGCGGCAATCGAGAAGTGACGTGGGCCGATGAAGGCGATGCCTTCGTCTTCGCAGCGCTTGGAGAACTCGGCGTTCTCGCTCAGGAAGCCATAACCGGGGTGAATGGCTTGTGCGCCTGTGGCCTTGGCTGCGGCGATGATTTTGTCGGCCACCAGGTACGACTCACGCGAAGCCGCAGGGCCAATCAACACGGCCTCATCGGCCAGCATCACATGACGGGCTTCCTTGTCGGCTTCGGAATAAACGGCCACAGTTTGGATGCCCATCTTTTGGGCAGTGGCGATGACGCGGCAGGCGATTTCGCCACGGTTGGCAATCAGGATTTTGGTAAACATGTTCGTTGAGCGATAAGCGTTGAGTGTTGAGCGAAAAATCAGGCGTGGCGTTGGTTCAATACGCTGAACACTTAACGCCAAACGCTGAACCTCAAAGAGGAATATTCCCGTGCTTGCGCCATGGGTTCTCAATCTTCTTGTCTTTGAGCATGACCAGCGAGCGGCAGATGCGCTTGCGTGTTTCGTGCGGCTGGATCACGTCGTCGATGAAGCCGCGTGCGCCCGCCACAAACGGGTTGGCAAAACGGGCTTTGTATTCGGCTTCTTTGGCCGCCAGCTTTTCGGGGTCGCCCTTGTCTTCTCGGAAGATGATTTCCACCGCGCCTTTGGCCCCCATGACCGCGATCTCGGCGTTGGGCCAAGCGAAGTTCACGTCGCCGCGCAAGTGCTTGGAGGCCATCACGTCGTAGGCGCCGCCATAGGCCTTGCGGGTGATGACGGTGATTTTCGGCACGGTGCACTCGGCGTACGCGTACAGCAGCTTGGCGCCGTGCTTGATGATGCCGCCGAACTCCTGGCTGGTGCCGGGCATGAAACCGGGCACGTCGACAAAGGTGATGACGGGGATGTTGAACGCATCGCAAAACCGCACAAAACGGGCCGCTTTGATGGAGCTCTTGATGTCCAGGCAACCGGCCAGCACCAAAGGCTGGTTGGCCACGATGCCCACGGTCTGGCCTTCCATGCGGGCAAAGCCGATCAAAATGTTTTTGGCGTAGTCGGGTTGCAGCTCAAAAAAGTCGCCATCGTCCACTGTTTTGACGATGAGTTCCTTCATGTCATACGCTTTGTTGGGGTTCTCGGGCACCAAGGTGTCGAGGCTCATGTCCAGGCGGCCGGAGGGGTCGCCACTGGCACGCACAGGCGCTTTTTCGCGGTTGTTCAGTGGCAGGTAGTTGTACAGGCGGCGCAGCATCAGCAACGCTTCCACATCGTTCTCAAATGCCATGTCGGCCACGCCGCTCTTGGTGGTGT
Source organism: Limnohabitans sp. 2KL-1 (assembly GCF_003063435.1). Classification (GTDB taxonomy): domain Bacteria; phylum Pseudomonadota; class Gammaproteobacteria; order Burkholderiales; family Burkholderiaceae_C; genus Limnohabitans_A. The sequence continues at coordinate 604,231 of NZ_NESL01000002.1, forward strand.
GTGTCAGGGCGCCGCCCAACTCTTCGGCCGTCACTTCTTCATGCGTCACGGTCTTGACCACTTCGGGGCCAGTCACGAACATGTAAGACGTGTCCTTGACCATGAAGATGAAGTCGGTCAAAGCAGGCGAATACACCGCGCCACCGGCCGATGGGCCCATGATCATGCTGATCTGGGGCACCACACCGCTGGCCATGACGTTGCGCTGGAACACGTCGGCGTAACCGCCAAGCGAAGCCACACCCTCCTGGATGCGGGCACCGCCCGAGTCGTTCAAACCGATCACGGGCGCGCCGACCTTCATCGCCTGGTCCATGATTTTGCAAATTTTCTCGGCATGCGTTTCAGACAACGCCCCACCGTACACGGTGAAGTCTTGGCTGAACACAAACACCAAACGGCCGTTGATCATGCCGTAGCCGGTGACCACGCCGTCGCCCGGAATTTTGTTGTCTTCCATGCCGAAGTCGGTGCAACGGTGTTCGACGAACATGTCCCACTCTTCGAAGGTGCCTTCGTCGAGCAAGACTTCGATGCGCTCACGGGCCGTGAGCTTGCCTTTGGCGTGCTGCGCGTCAATGCGCTTTTGCCCGCCGCCCAAGCGGGCCGCAGCGCGCTTTTTTTCCAGTTGTTCAATGATGTCTTGCATGGTGGCTCTCTTTTCTCCAGGAAGATTTCAAATTAACCCAGCGCTTTGACTTTTCGTTTCATAAGCGCCGAGCAGTTGACGGGCAGCCGTCGACGCGGCCAATTGGCCCGTAGCGACTTGCTGGCTGAGTTGGGGCAGCAGCGTTTGCACACGCGGCTGCGCCCGGAAGTTTTGTTTCAGACCGGCGTCGATGCGCTCCCACATCCACGACAAAGCTTGATGTTGGCGGCGCGAGGCCAAGCGGCCATTGCGGGTTTGCAAGCCCTTGAACTCGCTGACGGCCGTCCAAAAGGTGTCCACGCCCTGGCCCAGCAAGGCGCTCAGCTGCACCACCTTGGGGTGCCACAGCGTGTCGTCAGCATGCGCATGGCCCGAGCCGCCGTGCATGCCCAAGAGCTGCAAGGCGCTGGTGATCTGAAGCTGCGCCCGGGTGGCGGCGATGGCGTCGATGTCGGCCTTGTTGATGACGACCAGATCGGCGATCTCCATCACACCTTTTTTGATGGCCTGCAAATCGTCACCGGCATTGGGCAATTGCATCAGCACAAACATGTCGGTCATGTTGGCCACAGCCGTTTCGGACTGGCCCACGCCCACGGTTTCGACGATCACCACGTCATAGCCTGCGGCCTCGCACACCAGCATGGATTCGCGGGTTTTTTCGGCCACGCCGCCCAAAGTGCCACTGCTGGGGCTGGGGCGGATGTAAGCGCGTTCGTGCACGCTGAGCAACTCCATGCGCGTCTTGTCGCCCAAGATGGAGCCACCCGATACCGTGCTCGACGGGTCCACCGCCAGCACCGCCACGCGGTGGCCTTGGCCGATCAAATACAAACCCAGTGCTTCAATGAAGGTGGACTTGCCCACGCCCGGCACACCGCTGATGCCCAGACGGAACGCGTTGCCCGTGTGCGGCAGCATGGCCGTGAGCAGCTCGTCGGCCAGGGCGCGGTGGTCCGCACGCGTAGATTCCAGCAACGTGATGGCTTTGGCCATGGCGCGGCGCTGCACGGCAGCGTGGCCGTGCAACAGACCTTGGAGCAATTGATGAGGTGTCATGTGGCGCTGGCTGGTTGAACCCAGTTCTCCAACTTCAAACCCTCAATCCGCTCAAACTCCCGCGTGTTGTTGGTCACACAAACGGCATCCAAAGCCAAGGCGTGGCAGCCAATCAACAAGTCCAACTCGCCAATACTTTTGCCTGTTGATCGCAATGCGTGGTGTTGGCGGGCGTAGTGCCACATGGCGTCTTGCGTCCAGGGCAAAACCCGTACTTCGCTCAGGAACAACTCCAGCACCTTGCGGTTGCGCGCTTTTTGATCGCTCTTTTCCACGCCATAAGCCAACTCGGCGGCAACAAGAGCGGACAACACCACACGGTCAGATCCCAGCTCATTCAGGCGCGCCAAAACATTGGGCACGCCACGCTGGATGTAGATCACCATGTTGGTGTCGAGCATGTACAGGGAGGACATCAGTCGAGGCTTTCGATGTCGTCCGGTGGCAGCGTGTGGTCGCGCTCGATTTCTTCAGGCATGCCTTCCCAACCGCTCAAAATGGCTTGCAAGCGCGCGCCCCACTCGCCGGGTTCGTCCTTTTTAGGCCGAAGGATGACGGTGTTGCCCACCTTCTCAATGAACACCTCGGCGGTGTCAAAGCGATAGGCCTTGGGCAGGCGCACCGCTTGGCTGCGCCCTGTGGTGAAAATTTTGGCGGTGTCTGTGATCATGGTGCCGACCCCTTTTTGATAGATACCAAATCATACCTACCATTTTTAAAATCACCAACCGCTTGTTGTGACGCTGTGGGCACCCACTGGCATCCTTGTTTTTTGGCCTCTTGATAAGCCAGCCAATCATCTTGGTTTGCTGAACTCTGGGCCTTGAGCTTGGAACGGATGGCCAACTTGGTCGCCGACAGGTGTTCCATGCTTTCTGGCAAAACTTCCCCGTGCCAGGATGGCTCAAGCGGCAAGCCGTCTTGATTTGCTTGCGCCAAAGCCCGCTCCACCGCCGAAACAATGAACTGAGACGGGCTCACGCCTAAACGACGGGCGGCCTGTTCCAGCTCTATGTCGAGCAAGGGTTCAAGTTGAACGGAGTACAGCATGGGGAACCGATGGAATCTGTGATCAATACCGTTTCAGGGCATCAGCCAGCATCAAGCCACCGCCTTTTTGATGTGTTCCAGCACATCTTTGGCGCTGACAGGGATCGGTGTGCCAGGGCCGTAGATGCCCTTGACGCCCGCTTCGTACAGCATGTCGTAGTCTTGACGCGGAATGACGCCGCCCACGAACACGATGATGTCGTCGGCGCCCTGCTTTTTCAGCTCGGCAATGATGGCGGGCACCAGGGTTTTGTGCCCCGCAGCCAAAGTGGACACGCCCACGGCATGCACGTCGTTTTCAATCGCCTGACGGGCGCATTCTTCGGGCGTTTGAAACAGCGGGCCCATGTCCACGTCAAAGCCCAAGTCGGCAAAGGCGGTGGCGACCACTTTGGCACCTCGGTCGTGACCGTCCTGGCCCAGTTTGGAAATCATCACGCGAGGACGGCGGCCTTGTGCGTCGGCAAAGGCGGCGATGTCGGCTTTGAGCTGGTTCCAGTATTCCATGGTGTCTCCCACGTTTTCACCGTCGTCGTAGGCGGCAGCGTAAACGCCCGTCACCTTTTGTGTGTCGGCGCGGTGGCGGCCAAACACTTTTTCGAGCGCGTCGGAAACTTCACCCACCGTGGCACGCAGGCGAACGGCTTGGATCGACAAGTCCAGCAAGTTGCCTTGACCCGATTCGGCCGAAGCGGTCAAAGCGTCCAATGCGGCTTGCACCTTGGCGCTGTCGCGTGTGGCGCGAATGTGCTTGAGGCGCTCAATCTGACCATCGCGCACTTTGACGTTGTCAATCGACAAGCTGTCCACCGGGTCTTCTTTGGCGAGCTTGTATTTGTTGACGCCGACGATCACGTCCTTGCCGGAGTCGATGCGCGCCTGCTTCTCGGCCGCGGCCGCTTCGATCTTGAGCTTGGCCCAGCCACTGTCCACAGCCTTGGTCATGCCACCCATGGCTTCGACTTCTTCGATGATGGTCCAGGCCTTGTCGGCCATTTCTTGTGTCAACGATTCCATCATGTAAGAACCGGCCCAGGGGTCGATCACATTGGTGATGTGGGTTTCTTCCTGAATGATCAGCTGCGTGTTGCGGGCGATGCGCGAGCTGAATTCGGTGGGTAGCGCAATCGCTTCGTCCAGCGAGTTGGTGTGCAGCGACTGGGTGCCGCCAAACACGGCGGCCATCGCTTCAATCGTCGTGCGCACCACGTTGTTGTAGGGGTCTTGCTCGGTGAGCGACCAACCCGAAGTCTGGCTGTGCGTGCGCAACATGAGGCTCTTGGGGTTCTTGGCGTCAAAGCCCTTCATGATGCGGCACCACAAGAGGCGCGCGGCGCGCATCTTGGCGATTTCCAGGTAGAAGTTCATGCCAACCGCCCAGAAGAAGGACAGGCGACCCGCGAAATCGTCCACGTCCATGCCCTTGGCAATCGCGGTCTTCACATACTCTTTGCCGTCGGCCAGGGTGAACGCCATCTCCAGCGCCTGGTTGGCACCGGCTTCTTGCATGTGATAGCCCGAGATCGAGATCGAGTTGAACTTCGGCATGTTCTTGGCCGTGTACTCGATGATGTCGCCAATGATCTTCATCGACGGCTCGGGCGGGTAGATGTAGGTGTTGCGCACCATGAACTCTTTCAGAATGTCGTTCTGAATCGTTCCCGACAGTTTGTCCTGCGAGACGCCCTGCTCTTCGGCGGCCACCACGTAGCCCGCCAACACCGGCAGCACCGCGCCGTTCATCGTCATGGAGACGCTGACTTTGTCCAACGGGATCTCGTTGAACAGGATCTTCATGTCCTCGACCGAGTCGATCGCGACCCCTGCCTTGCCCACATCGCCTTCCACACGAGGGTGGTCAGAGTCATAACCGCGGTGGGTGGCCAAATCGAATGCGACCGACACGCCCTGCCCGCCTGCGGCCAGCGCCTTGCGGTAAAAAGCATTGGACTCTTCGGCGGTGGAGAAACCGGCGTACTGGCGAATCGTCCAGGGGCGCACCGCATACATGGTGGCCTGTGGGCCACGCAGGAAAGGCTCAAAGCCCGGCAGCGTGTTGGCGTAAGGGAGGTTGGCCGTGTCTTCGGCGGTGTAGAGCGGCTTGACGATGATGCCGTCGGGTGTTTTCCAGTTCAAGGCAGACACATCGCCACCGGGGGCAGATTTAACCGCTGCTTTTTGCCAGGCTTCTAAATTGGAAGCGTTGAATTCAAAGGATTTGGATGTCATGGCGCTGTGCTTTCGGGACAAAAGTGACTTGTTGGGATTTTGGCAGCTGGAGGCTGCATACCGGCTTACAAACACTGTGATTCATAATTATTGATGCAGAATATTCTAACCGGCTTACAATTCGCTCATGTCTGCTTTGTCCCTTGCCCCCCGCGCCTTGTACGAAGAAGTTGCAGAACTCCTGCGACAGCGGATTTTTGCGCGCGAACTGGAACCGGGCAGCTGGATCGACGAGCTGAGGATTGCCGAGGCCCTGGGCATCAGCCGAACCCCCCTGCGCGAAGCCCTGAAAGTGCTGGCCGCCGAAGGCCTGGTGACCATGAAGGTCCGCCGGGGTGCTTATGTCACCGAAGTCAGCGAAAAAGACCTGCGCGACGTCTACCACCTGCTGGCCTTGCTCGAGTCGGACGCAGCCCGCGTGGTGGCGCAAAGCGCCAGCGCCGAGCAAATGGCGCAAATCAGCGCTTTACACGCGGATCTGGAAAAAGCCACCCACGACCGGGACCGCTTTTTCGAGATCAACGAAGCCTTTCACATGCTGCTGCTGGAATTGGCCGACAACCGTTGGCGCGACCAGATGGTGGCCGACCTGCGCAAGGTGATGAAACTCAACCGCCACAGCTCACTGTTCAAAGAAGGCCGGATTGAGCAATCCCTGGCCGAGCACCGCGCCATCGTTCAAGCCTTGACCGCACGCCAGCCCGAGCAAGCGGCCGAGCGCATGTCCGCGCATTTCACAAACGGCTTACAGGCTGCGCAATAAGGCTTCGGCAGGCTTGCCGCCCCGGTGAACCAATGAATTAGGCTTCACCCATAGACCACTCTTGCTTGATAAGCGCGAACTGCAGCATGTCATGGTACTGACCGCCCCAGAAGCCAAGCTGCCGTGACAGCCCTTCCTGCTTGAACCCAAGACGTTCCACGGACCTGATGGATGCTGCGTTTCGGGGATGTACCTGAGCCTCAATCCGGTTAAGTTCCATGTTCTGAAAACCCCAGTCGATGCAGGCAAGGAGTGCTTCTTTCATATACCCCCAGCCCTGCGCCTTGGGGTGCAACTCATAGCCTAAGGTGCATTTGTGCCAGCCTCGATTCCACGCGAAAAGGCCACAAGATCCGACAATGGACGCCTGATCTTTAACTTGGATTCCCCACCTCGCACCGGGATTGGGCTGGGATCGATAACTGGCAAAAAGATCGACCAACTTTGCGGCACCCGCCTCGTCAACGAGTGGATCAACGCCAAACCATTTCATGGTTTCTGGATCACCGTGAATGGCGAACAAGGCCGGCACATCGGCATGCACAATCTCGCGCAAAAGCAGTCGCTCAGTTTCTATGACGGGGAAGTCAGCGATTTTCATAGGGAATCCAAGCGACAGATTGTGAATTAAGAACTCACATTATCCTGACCTTATCGATCCGTATTCCCCAATCAAACCGGAACTTCTGCCCCCCGCGCCAGCGCCGCACGGGCCAAAGCCCAGACCTCACGCGGCGGCAAAGGCTTGAGCTTGTGGTCGCTCCAGACCTGACGCCACAAACGCCCGCCGCGCTGGCCGTGGTACAGGCCCAGCATGTGCCGGGCAATCGCGTACCAAGGGCAGCCGTCTTCGGCAAAGGCGCGTTCCATGTAGGCGACCATGGCCTCTTCCACCGCCTCGCGGCTGGGCACTTCGTGGACATCGCCATAGAACTGTGCGTCCCAGCTGCCCAGCAGCCAAGGGTTGTAATAGGCTTCGCGCCCGACCATCACGCCATCGGCGTGCTGCAGATGGCTGGCGATTTCTTCGTTGGTCTTGATGCCGCCGTTCACGGCGATGACCAGGCCCGGAAAGTCCTTTTTGAGCTGGTAGGCCAACTCGTAGCGCAGCGGCGGGATTTCACGGTTTTCTTTCGGGCTCAAGCCGTCGAGCCAGGCGTTGCGGGCATGGACGATGAACACCTTGCAACCAACATCGCTCACGGTGCCCACAAAGTCGCGCACAAAGTCGTAGCTTTCAATGCGGTCAATGCCAATGCGGTGCTTCACGGTCACGGGCACATCCACCACATCGAGCATGGCTTTAACGCCATCGGCCACTGTTTTCGGCTCGTTCATCAGGCAAGCGCCAAAGGCACCGCGCTGCACGCGGTCGCTGGGGCAGCCGCAGTTGAGGTTGATCTCGTCATAACCCCACTCTTGCCCCAGCTTGGCCGCATGGGCCAGATCGGCCGCATCGCTGCCGCCCAGTTGCAGGGCCACGGGGTGCTCTTCGGCGTTGAAGCGCAGGTGCCGCTGCACGCTGCCGTGGCGCAAAGCGCCGGTGGTCACCATCTCGGTGTAGAGCAAGGTGTGGCGGGTAAGCAGGCGGTGCAGATAACGACAATGTCTATCTGACCAGTCCATCATCGGCGCAACACTCAGGCGCCAGCGTTGAATATCGGGGAATTGCATGGGGGCTGATTATCCTTGCCTCGGTGACCCCGCTCTTGACACCCGTGCACCAACACGCAGGGCAAACAGGTAGCATGCGACATCGGAGCATCCAATTTCAGGGGGGAACACATGAACGACAGCACTGTCTGGTGGCTGGTGACCGGTTTTTTGGTGGCCGCAGAACTGATGACCGGCACCTTCTATTTGCTGATGCTGGCCATCGGCGCTGTGGCGGCCGCACTGGCTGCGCATTTGGGGGCAGGCCTGACGCCGCAGCTGGTGAGCGCTGCCGCCGTGGGCGGTCTGGCCGTGGTCTTGTGGCGGCAAAAAAGCCTGCGCCGCGAGGCGAAAGTCCCCACCGAGCTTCACCTGGACATCGGCGAAACCGTGCAAGTGAGTGCCTGGGACGCTCAGGGCACAGCTCAGGTCAAACACCGGGGCGCCAACTGGACGGCGATTTGCCCGTCTTCGCCCACTCCAGCCCCCGGCCCCCACCGCATACGCGCCATCGAGGGCAGCCGTCTGGTGCTTGAAAAAATCTGATCGTCATTTCAAAAAGGGAGTCTTCACATGGAAATCGCCATTCTTTTTCTCGTCATCGCCGTCCTGTTCGTCATCAAGACCGTCAAGGTCGTGCCCCAGCAGCACGCCTGGGTGGTGGAGCGGCTGGGCAAGTACCACGCCAGCCTCACGCCGGGTCTGAACTTTGTGGTGCCGTTTGTGGACAACGTGATCCAGAAACACAGCCTGAAAGAAATTCCGCTGGACGTGCCCAGCCAGATTTGCATCACGCGTGACAACACGCAGCTGCAGGTCGACGGCATCCTGTACTTTCAGGTGACCGACCCCAAGTTGGCCAGCTATGGCTCATCGAACTACATCACGGCGGTGACGCAGTTGGCGCAAACCAGCCTGCGCAGCGTGATCGGCAAGCTGGAACTGGACAAGACCTTTGAAGAGCGCGACATCATCAACGCGCAGGTGGTTGCCGCTATCGATGAAGCCGCCCTGAACTGGGGGGTCAAGGTGCTTCGCTACGAGATCAAAGACCTGACACCGCCCAGCGAAATCTTGCATGCCATGCAGTCACAGATCACAGCCGAGCGGGAAAAACGCGCCCTGATCGCCGCATCCGAAGGTCGCCGGCAAGAGCAGATCAACATCGCTACGGGCGAGCGCGAGGCCTTCATTGCACGCTCGGAGGGCGAAAAACAAGCAGCCATCAACAAGGCGCAAGGCGATGCCGCTGCCATCATGGAAATGGCCAACGCCACGGCGCAGGCCATTGAGCGCATTGCCGCTGCCATCCGCCAACCTGGCGGTGAGCAGGCAGTGCAGCTCAAGGTGGCCGAACAGGCTGTTCAGGCTTACGGCAAGGTGGCGCAAGACGCCAAAACCACACTCATCGTGCCAAGCAATATGAGCGAGGTGTCTGGCCTGATCGCCTCGGCCATGCAGATGGTGGGCACAGGCAAGCAAATCGGCAACTGACCACATTGAGCCAAGGCCTGCCCAGCGTGCAGGCGCAAAAAAACCCGCCAAGGCGGGTTTTTTTGTGGGTGATGCAAAAGCATCAGCCCATGTGCAAACCGCCGTTGACCGAGAAGTCAGCGCCCGTGGCGTAACCGCCCTCTTCGCTGGCCAGCCAGGCAATGATGGAAGCAATTTCGCTGGGCTTGCCCAGACGCTTGACGGGCACGGTGGCCACGATCTTTTCCAACACATCAGGACGAATGGCGTTGACCATGTCGGTACCGATGTAGCCAGGTGACACGGTATTCACGGTCACGCCTTTGGTGGCCATCTCTTGGGCCAACGCCATCGAGAAGCCGTGCATGCCGGCTTTGGCGGCCGAGTAGTTGGTCTGGCCCGCTTGGCCTTTTTCGCCGTTGACCGAGCTGATGTTGATGATGCGGCCCCAGCCTTTTTCCACCATGTCGGCGACCACTTGCTTGGTCACGTTGAACATGGAGTCCAGGTTGGTGTTCATCACAGCGTCCCAGTCGTCGCGGCTCATTTTCAAGAACATGCGGTCCTTGGTGATACCGGCGTTGTTGACCAACACATCGATACTGCCGTGTTCGGCTTTGGTCTTGCTGAAGGCCTCGACAGTGGAATCCCAATCGCCGACGTTGCCGACCGAGGCGTAAAACGTGAAGCCCAGGGCTTTTTGCTCGTCCAGCCATTTGGCGGCGTCGCGGGTAGGACCGCAACCAGCGATGACCTTGAAGCCCTCTTGGTGAAGGCGCTGGCAAATAGCGGTACCGATACCGCCCATGCCACCAGTGACGTAAGCTACTTTTTGACTCATGGTTTGTCTCCTTGTTATGAGTGAAGTGAAATCAATGATGCCCGCTCAAGTGGCCATTGTTGGCTGCCCTTATACGGTGGGCAGTGCGCCAACAAACGCTGCTTGAGCGCGCAGGTTTTTAAACGCGCTCGATGGCCAGCGACACGCCCATACCGCCGCCGATGCAAAGCGCGGCCAAGCCCTTTTGGGCATTGCTGCGCTGCATTTCGTGCAGCAAAGTGACCAGAATGCGGCAACCGGACGCCCCAATCGGGTGACCGATGGCGATCGCACCACCGTTGACGTTGACCTTGGCGGGATCGATGTCGAGTGCCTGGTTGACAGCGCAGGCTTGCGCGGCAAAGGCTTCGTTGAGCTCGAACAGGTCCACGTCCTGGGCTTTCCAGCCGGCACGGGCCAGGGCCTTTTGCGAGGCAGGCACGGGGCCCATGCCCATGTGGGCAGGGTCCAGACCGCTGGTGCCGAAGGCGGCAATGCGGGCCAGGGGCTTGAGGCCCAAAGCTGCGGCTTTTTTGGCGCTCATGACCATCACGGCGGCTGCGCCGTCGTTGATGCCCGAAGCGTTGCCCGCCGTCACACTGCCGGCCTTGTCAAAAGCCGGACGCAGGCCTGCCAACACTTCGGCGCTGGTTTTCTTGTTGATGAACTCGTCGGTGTTGAACACCAGCGCATCGCCTTTGCGCTGAGGAATCAGCACGTCGACAATTTCGTCCTTGAACTTGCCGGATTCTTGTGCAGCAGCGGCCTTGCGCTGGCTGCCAGCGGCCAATGTATCTTGCATTTCACGGGTGATGCCGTGGGCCTTGGCCACGTTTTCGGCGGTGATGCCCATGTGGTATTGGTTGTAAACGTCCCACAGACCGTCCACGATCATGGTGTCGGTCATCTTCCAGTCGCCCATGCGCTGGCCATCGCGGCTGCCGTTCAGCACATGCGGGCTGGCGCTCATGTTTTCTTGGCCACCCGCGATGACGATTTCGCTGTCGCCCCAGGCCACGGCTTGCGCGGCCAACATCACGGCCTTCAGGCCCGAGCCGCAGACGGCGTTGATGGTGAGCGCTGGTGTTTCTTTGGCCACACCGGCTTTCATCATGGCTTGGCGGGCTGGGTTTTGGCCCACACCCGCGGCCAGCACCTGGCCCATGATGACTTCGCCAATGGCGTCTACCGGCAGGCCGCTGCGCTCCAGCAGGCCTTTGATGACAATGCTGCCCAGCTCGGTGGCGGGGGTCTTGGCGAGCGAGCCGCCGAACTTTCCAACCGCAGTGCGGGCGGCTGCAACGATAACGATGTCTTCCATTTTCAAGTCTCCGTGGGATGGATAAAAATCAGGCTTTGGCCTTCACGTAGCGGCCAGGTGCCGCTTCGATGGCTTTGAATTTGCTGGCTTTGCCGTAGGTTTTGGGGGCTGCAATTTGCTTGCCTGCATGGGTTTTCAGCCAGTCAGACCAGTCGGTCCACCAGCTGCCAGGCTGCTCTTTGGCGCTGGCAATCCAGTCGTTCACATCGGCCGGGAACTTGCTGCTGTCACTCAACCAGTGGCTGCGTTTCTTGGCCGCTGGCGGGTTGATCACCCCTGCGATGTGGCCCGATGCGCCCATGACAAAACGCTTTTTGCCGGGCAGCACCTGGGTGCTGGCATAAGAGCCGCCAATCGGCACGATGTGGTCTTCACGAGAGCCGTAGATGTAGACCGGCATGTCGACCTGGCCCAGATCAATGGCCTCGCCACACACAGTGACCTTACCCGGCTTGACCAAGTTGTTTTCAAGGTAGGTGTTGCGCAGGTACCAGGCGTAGAAAGGACCGGGCAGGTTGGTTGAATCGCTGTTCCAGTACAGCAAGTCGAACGGCGGCGGTGTCTCGCCCTTGAGGTAATTGCCCACCACGTAGTTCCAGACCAGGTCGTTTGGGCGCAGAAAGCTGAAAGTCGATGCCAGGTCCTGCCCTTTGAGCAAGCCACCCTTGCCCATTTGCTGCTCGCGGAACTTGACGAAGTTCTCGTCAATGAACACGTCCAGAATGCCGGTGTCGGTGAAGTTGATCAGGGTGGTCAGGAAGGTGGCGCTGGCCACGGGCTTTTCGCCACGCGCGGCCAGCACGGCCAGGGCGGTCGACAAGATCGTGCCGCCCACACAGAAACCCAACGCATTGATCTTGGGTGCGCCAGTGATGTCCTGCACGGTGTGGATGGCCTGGATGGCGGCTTGTTCGATGTAATCGTCCCAAGTCTTGTCCTTCATGGACTCATCTGGGTTGCGCCAACTGACCACAAAAGTGCGGTGCCCCTGGCTCACGGCATACCGGATGAGGGAATTTTCAGGCTGCAGGTCGAGGATGTAGAACTTGTTGATGCAGGGCGGGATCAACAGGAAAGGTTTTTCATAGACCTTGGCAGTCAGTGGCTTGTATTCGATGAGCTGGAAAAACTCGTTCTCGAACACCACAGCACCCTCGGTGGTGGCCACGTTTTTGCCGACCTCAAACAGGCTTTCGTCGGTCATGGAGACATGGCCTTGCTGCATGTCGTGCATCAGGTTTTGCACGCCTTTGGCAATGCTCTCGCCTTTGGTTTCAACCGCTTTTTTCTGAGCTTCAGCGTTGAAGGCCAAAAAGTTGCTGGGCGCGGCGGCGGCCACCCATTGCTCAATGGCAAAACGAATGCGGGTGCGGGTTTTGTCATCGGCATCCACCGCATCGGCCAGGCCCATCAGGGTGCGGGCGTTGAGGAGGTAGGTGGCGGCGTTGAAAGCGGCCACCGGATTGGAAGCCCAGGCATCGCCCGAAAAACGGCGGTCTTTGACCTGCAAACTGTTGTGCAGGCTCTGATTCCACAAATCCGAGGCGTCTTTGAAGTACTGGCCTTGCAGGGCCTGGAGCTTTTCAGGAGAGAATTTGAGCTGCGGAGCCGCCGAATCGGCACCGGGTTTGAGCCCACCCAAGTCGATGGTCTGAAAATGCTGCATGGCCTGCCCCCAGCTTTTGGACAGGTTCTGCTGGAACCCCTCACTCATTTGGGCCCAGAATTCTGGCGTTGAAGCGCTCATGTGTTGTCTCCTGAAGAATTCATTTTTTTCGAATCACCTGAGCGAAGTATCTTTCAATTTATTGTCACCTAAATTACAAGGCAAAAAAATTTATGTATTTGATCGTGATCGCCTGGCTGTATGTGACCTTGCTCATGGCACTGGCTGAAGCTTTTAGTACTCAAGGAAGTGTCTTGGGGGCGATCATCACGTTTGTGTTTTATGGCTTGCTGCCCATGGCTTTGGTGGTTTACCTGATGGGTACCCCGCTGAGGTACAAAGCCCGAAACAAAGCACATCAACCCGCTCAAGAAGAAGTTGTGATGGCTCCAGCAAACATCGATTCAAGTGTCGAGCCAGATGCAAGCGGCCATTCGCCCGGTTTGTCCGAAGCGGCGACTGTCACGGCGGTGCGAAAAGAACAGGTCCGCCTGTGACACCGTGCACCAAGACGGACTGCTGTCATTGCCATAGACTTGCGACAAACCCAAGGCTTGCAAACGCAGCCTGGCCAATCCCGCCAGATCAGCCTTGAATTTGCCCTCGGCTGAGGGCGCGAACAACGCCGAGACCGATGGTGAGCCATCGTCCAAAGCGGTTTTGACTTCAGGCCCCACCTCAAACGCCTGCGGGCCGATGCATGGCCCCAACCAAGCCAGCACCTCGGTCACATTGACGCCAGCATGCAACAAATCGGACCACAGGACTTCCAGCACCCCCTGCCCCTGCTGGCCTGCAAGCCCACGCCATCCAGCATGAACTGCGGCCACCCATTGCCCTGCACCATCGCACAGCAGCACGGGCAAGCAATCGGCCACCATGATGGTGCAGGCCACCTCGCGGCAATCGGTCCAGCAAGCATCCGCCTGAACGCCATCCACCGAGGAAGAGTGCAAACGCACCGGGTGAACGCCATGCACTTGTTGTAAAAAAACAGGACGCCTCTCGATCACCTCGGCCAATCGCTGCCGATTGGACTGGACATGCGCGGGGCTATCGCCCACATGGTCCCCTAGGTTCATTCGGTCCCAAGGCGGCAAAGACACCCCCGCATGGCGACTGGTCATGAGCGCGCGCGCAGGCGCGGGCCAGTTGGGCAAAATCCAATGGTTAGGAATGTCTCGCATCGTCAAATCATAGAGGTTGGGCAGAACATCGAAGGACTTTTATTGTGTAATCCTTGGATGTCCAGCGAATCCCAAGCCCCCGCATTGCCCTGGATTTTGGCCAATGAGCCATTGCCCCCCGCCACCTCGGCATGGGGTCCCTCATCCCCTGCGCCCGGCTTGCTCGCAGCCAGCAGCGACCTGTCTGCTGAACGCTTGCTGCAAGCGTATGCCCAAGGCATTTTTCCCTGGTTCAGCCCCGGTCAACCGGTTCTTTGGTGGAGCCCTGACCCTCGCATGGTGCTGCAAACTGACCAATTTCGCTTCCACAGGTCGCTGCGCAAAACCCTCCAACGTTGGCAGCTTTCACCCGATTTCGAGTTGTGCTTTGACCGGGATTTCCCACAAGTCATCCGTCGCTGCGCTGAGGCCTATCGGCAAGGCCAGAATGGCACTTGGATCGTGCCCCAAATGGTCACAGCCTATGAGGACTTGCATCGTCTGGGCTTTGCCCACAGCTGCGAAGTCTGGCTCAGGGGTGAGCTCGTAGCGGGTTTGTATTTTGTGGCACTGGGTCACGCTGTTTTTGGTGAGTCGATGTTCACCCGCCTCACCGATGGCTCCAAGTTGGCTTTGAGTTGCCTGGTCAGTGTTTGCCGCCAGCATGGCATCCTCGCCATCGACTGTCAGCAAAACACGCGCCACCTGGCGTCAATGGGTGCCCGTGAAGTCCAAAGGAGTGAATTCTTTTGCACCCTGCAAACCGCACAAAAACAACCGAACATCCCGTGGGCCACGCAAACTTTATACTGGCCCACCTTGATGGCTCTGGACCCTCGCAAGTGACCCTTCTGAAAGACCTTCCGCTTCAGGCGCTGCAGTTTTATGCCACTGCCCCTTATGAGTGCAGCTATCTCTCGCATCGCTCTGCGCGATCGCAAGTGGCCACGCCCAGCCATTTGATTCACAACGAGGTCTATTCGGACTTGGTTGAACAAGGTTTTCGCCGCAGCGGGATGTTCACCTACCGACCCTACTGTGATGGCTGCCAGGCTTGCCAGCCTTTGCGCGTCAAAGTGGCCGAATTCAAGCCTGACCGGAGCCAATGCAGAGCACTGAAGGCGCATCGGCATTTGAGCGTTCGGGTGCTGGATCTGCATTTCGCGCCAGAACACTACGCCCTGTATTTGCGCTATCAGAATGCCCGCCACTGCGGCGGCGGCATGGATCAAGACAGTGTGGACCAGTACACACAATTCCTTTTACAAAGCCGCGTTAATTCACGCATCATCGAATTCAGGCTGCCCCGGGCAGATGGTCAGCCAGGTGACCTCAAGATGATCAGCATCGTGGATGTCCTGAACCACGGCCTGTCTGCGGTTTACACCTTTTACGAGCCCGATGACCGCGCCAGTTACGGCACTTACGGCGTGCTCTGGCAGATACAACAGGCACGCGACTTGAGCTTGCCTTTTGTTTATCTGGGTTACTGGATAAAAGGCAGTTCAAAAATGAATTACAAATCGCGTTTCAAGCCATGCCAGTTGCGGGTGCATGGCGAATGGCGCGATTTTGACGGCGCGAACCCGCCCTGACCTCCAGGCATGCTCAGCCTTCATTTCACAGTGTAAAATATACTGGCATCTGCAGTACACGATGAAAAAAGATCCCGCCCTTCCCAACACGCCCACCATTCAGGTGATTGAGCGCATGTTCAGCTTGATTGATGTTTTGGCTTCGCGCGAAGAAGCCATTTCGCTCAAAGAAATCAGCCAGAAAACAGGTCTTCACCCTTCAACGGCCCACCGTATCCTGAATGACCTGGCCACGGGCCGCTTTGTCGACCGTCCGGAGGCAGGCAGCTATCGCTTGGGCATGCGTTTGCTGGAGCTGGGCAACATGGTCAAAGGTCGCCTGAATGTGCGCGATGCCGCCTTGACGCCCATGCGTGATCTGCACAAGTTGATCCAACAACCGGTCAATCTGAGCATGCGCCAAGGCGATGAAATCGTCTACATCGAACGCGCTTACAGTGAGCGCTCGGGCATGCAAGTGGTGCGCGCTATTGGGGGCCGAGCGCCCTTGCATCTGACGTCTGTGGGCAAGCTTTTTCTGGCTGCAGATGACCCCTTGCGTGTTCGCTCTTACGCCACACGAACAGGCCTGGCCGGTCAGACACGCAACAGCATCACGCAGCTGCAAGTGCTCGAAAGAGAGCTGGCTCGCGTCAAACATTCAGGGGTTGCTTTCGACAATGAAGAGCTTGAGCTGGGTGTGCGCTGCATCGCAGCAGGCATCTATGACGACCAGGGCAAGCTGTTGGCTGGTTTATCCATTTCCGCGCCAGCTGACCGGCTAGACGAAAGTTGGCTGCCCAAACTGCAGGAAACGGCCAAAGAAATATCCGGCACCCTTGGGCATCACTCAGCCCACTGAGGCTGCGCTCAGTGGCATGGCGTCCCTTGCTGGACGCCGACTACTCAACCGGGCAACTGTCCCGTCGACCGATTCTGGCTTGATTGATAGGCAGATTTTTTCTCCACCCATTTGCGCACGCGCTCGGCATCACCGATGCGGCTGAGTTTGCCGGCAGAATCGAGAAAAACCATGATCAGTTTGCGACCCGCAACTTTGGCTTGCATCACCAGACACTGACCGGCCTCGGAGATGTACCCGGTTTTTTGCAGGCCGATTTCCCACTCCGGGTTCTTCACCAAGCGATTGGTATTGTTGTACTGCAGCGTGCGGCTTCCGACTTCAACCTCACGACCGTGTGAAGTTGACAACTCCCGCAGCATGGGTTCTTTGTAGGCCGCGCCCACCAACAAGGCCAAGTCATTTGCACTTGACTGGTTGCGGCTGGATAAACCTGTCGGCTCCACATAACGGGTATCGGTCATGCCCAACATTTGAGCACGCTGGTTCATGCGCGATACAAATTCATGAAGACCACCCGGAAACGTTCTGCCCAGCGCATGTGCTGCACGGTTTTCACTGGACATCAAGGCCAAATGCATCAATTCGCCTCGGCTCAACTCCGTGCCTACCGCCAACCGCGAGGAACTGCCCTTTTCCGTGTCCACATCGGCCTGGGTGATCGTGATGCGCTCCATCATCGACAAATTGGCTTCCGAGACCACCAAACCCGTCATGAGTTTGGTCAGCGATGCGATAGGCAAAACGGCATGGTCATTTTTGCGGAACAAGACCTCCTGAGTTTCCTGATCCACCACAAGCGCCACACTGGAGCGCAAGTCCAGCGCATCCGAAGTGGACCGCAATCCAGCGATCTGACCAAAAGAGGCTTTGACAGGCTGAACATTCTGTCGGGACTTGACCCTGGAAGTCTTCTTGGCAGCTTGCACGTTCTGACGCGGTGTGGTTTTACCCGTGCTCTTGCCTGTCTTCTGAACTTTCTTCGGCGTTTGCTTGCCTGTTTGCGCATACGCCAGGCTCGACTGACCTGCCACGATGGTCAACAAACCCACCGACATGAAGAAAACAGCCACACGCAACCATGCTTTGGGAGAGGGAGAAAATGCAGCGAATTTCAATGTCGTGTCCTGGCAGGCTAAAGGGGATTTCACAAAAACTGAACCTAGTTTAATCAAATAAAAAAAGTCACGCAAGAACAACAACTTACGTGACTTTTGTAAAGCAAAAAATTACTTATTTAGAATTCATTTTAACCTTGTGCAGCCACCCTGTCGGTCGTACTTTGCAGTTTATTCAATGCACTGAGGTACGCCTTGGCGGAAGCCACGACGATGTCCGGATCGGAACCCACGCCATTGACCACGCGGCCACTGTTTTGCAAACGAACCGTGACTTCACCCTGACTTTCTGTCGAGCCACTGATGGCGTTGACCGAATACAAAACCATCTCAGCGCCACTCTGGACATGCGCTTCAATGGCTTTGAGTGAGGCATCGACAGGTCCATTGCCGTCCGACTCGGTGCGCACCTCTTTGCCACCCACCGTGAACACCACGGCCGCATGGGGACGCTCCCCGGTTTCGCTGTGCTGTGACATGGAGACAAAGCCAAACTGCTCTTTCTCACTGGTCACACTTTCATCGCTGACCAAGGCCAGGATGTCCTCGTCAAAAATCTCGCTCTTGCGGTCGGCCAGTTCCTTGAACTTGGCAAAAGCGCTGTTGATTTCGGTCTCGCTGTCCAGGCTCACGCCCAGGTCTTGCAAACGCTGTTTGAACGCGTTGCGACCGCTGAGCTTGCCCAAAACGATCTTGTTGGTGGTCCAGCCTACATCTTCGGCGCGCATGATTTCATAGGTGTCGCGCGCCTTGAGCACGCCATCTTGGTGAATGCCCGAGGCGTGGGCAAAGGCGTTGGCACCCACCACCGCCTTGTTTGGCTGAACCACAAAACCCGTGGTCTGGCTGACCATGCGACTGGCCGCCACGATGTGGCTGGTGTCAATGCCCACATCCAGACCAAAGTAATCGCGACGCGTCTTGACGGCCATGACCACTTCTTCGAGCGAGCAATTGCCCGCACGTTCACCCAGGCCGTTGATGGTGCACTCGACTTGACGGGCACCACCGATCTTCACGCCCGCCAGGGAATTGGCCACCGCCATGCCCAAGTCGTTGTGGCAGTGCACGGACCAGATGGCTTTGTCGGAGTTGGGAATGCGTTCGCGCAAGGTGCGAATGAATTCACCATACAACTCGGGCACCGCATAACCCACGGTGTCAGGCACGTTGATGGTGCTGGCACCCTCGGCGATCACGGCCTCAAGGATGCGGCACAAAAAGTCCATGTCGCTGCGGTAACCGTCTTCCGGGCTGAATTCGACATCACCGACCAAATTGCGCGCAAAGCGCACCGATTGCTTGGCTTGCTCAAACACCTGATCGGGTGTCATGCGCAACTTCTTTTCCATGTGCAAGGGCGACGTGGCAATGAAGGTGTGAATGCGCCCGCTGTTGGCACCCTTGAGGGCTTCGGCCGCACGCGAGATGTCACGGTCATTGGCGCGAGACAAAGAGCAAATGGTGGAGTCCTTGATGGCTTCCGCAATGGTTTTGACAGCCTCAAAGTCGCCGTTGGAGCTGGCGGCAAAACCGGCTTCGATCACGTCCACACGCAGACGTTCCAGTTGACGTGCGATGCGCAGCTTCTCATCACGGGTCATGGAGGCGCCGGGCGATTGCTCGCCGTCACGCAAGGTGGTGTCGAAAATAATCAATTTGTCAGTCATGTCTACTCCTGGTCAGAAAACCGCAAGTCCAAGCAAAAAATGCAAAAGGCCCGTTGCGGATGGCATACGGGCCTTTTGGGAAAATGTTTGCGTGCGCTACACATCCCGCCCGTGGGGCGCTAGCAGCAGTGCAAACAAGGAAAAATTCATAGAAATACTTTAGCACAGTTCAAAACAGGCTTTGTCGTGCGCATGACATCACTGATGCAAGCCGCGCTCGTCGGGCTCATCGGTGGAGGTGCTGATCATGCTGGTGGGCTGACCCTTGGCCTTGCGCCAAACATAAATCGCATAACCGCTCAAGCCATAGCCTACAAACAGCGCAAACAGCACGGTGGGTGGATCAATGTTAACGACGGCAATACCCAAAGCCACCAGCACGAGCGTGGCAAAGGGCACGCTCTTTTTCATGTGCATATCCTTGAAACTGTAAAACGGCACATTGGTCACCATGGTCAAGCCCGCAAACAGACACACCGCAAACATGCCCCAAGCCACTGTTTTGGCGGGAACAGCGTTTTCAAACATGATCCACACGAAGCCCATCACCAAAGCCGCAGCAGCGGGCGATGGCAGGCCCTGAAAATAACGTTTATCGACCACGGCCGTGTTCACATTGAAGCGGGCCAAGCGCAAGGCTGCGCAAGCGCAATACACAAAAGCGGCGATCCAGCCCCAGCGGCCCAATTCTTTCAAGGTCCAGACGTAAGCGATCAGCGCAGGAGCTGCACCAAAGGAGACCATGTCTGAGAGCGAATCCATCTGTTCGCCAAAAGCGCTCTGCGTGTTCGTCATGCGGGCCACGCGGCCATCCAGGCTGTCCAGCACCATGGCACTGAAAATGCCCACCGTGGCCAGGTCAAAACGGCCATTGATGGCCATGACCACGGCATAAAAGCCAGCGAACAGCGCGGCCAGCGTGATCATGTTGGGCAGCATGTAAATGCCCTTGGAGGGTTTGCGCACCGGCGCATTCACCTCGGAGTCTTCGACTTTGTCGTTGTTCATCGTCCGTTCCTGTTGAAACTGTTCGCAGCCATCCCTTGTCAGCGAAGTTTAAGCCAATGCGAGCGCCCAAGAAAAAGGCCACCCAAGTGGCCTTTTTCAAACTTGCCCAAGGGCCCAGATCAGTTGCGGGTCTTGTCGACCAGCTTGTTCTTGGCAATCCAGGGCATCATGGCGCGCAATTGGGCACCCACAACTTCGATGGAGTGCTCGGAGGTCAAGCGACGACGAGCGGTCATGCTTGGGTAGTTGGTCTTGCCTTCCAAGATGAAC
The DNA here is from genome assembly GCF_003063435.1 of Limnohabitans sp. 2KL-1. Classification (GTDB taxonomy): domain Bacteria; phylum Pseudomonadota; class Gammaproteobacteria; order Burkholderiales; family Burkholderiaceae_C; genus Limnohabitans_A. The sequence goes on from NZ_NESL01000002.1 coordinate 624,582, forward strand.
ATCTTGGCGTATTCGCCAGTCTGGATGCGCTTCAAGGCGTTGCGCATGGCTTCGCGCGACTGCTCGTTGATGACTTCAGGACCTGTCACGTACTCGCCGTATTCGGCGTTGTTCGAGATCGAGTAGTTCATGTTGCCGATACCATCTTCGTAGATCAGGTCCACGATCAGCTTCAACTCGTGCAAGCACTCGAAGTAAGCCATTTCAGGAGCGTAACCGGCTTCCACCAAGGTCTCGTAACCCATCTTGATCAGCTCGACCGCACCACCGCACAGAACAGCCTGCTCGCCGAACAAGTCGGTTTCGGTTTCTTCTTTGAAGTTGGTTTCGATGATGCCGGCTTTGCCGCCACCGTTGGCCATGGCGTAGCTCAGGGCCAAAGCGCGGGCCTTGCCGCTCTTGTCCTGGTGAATCGCCACCAAGTGGGGCACGCCGCCGCCTTGGGTGTAGGTGTTGCGCACGGTGTGGCCAGGGGCCTTGGGGGCCACCATCCAGACGTCCAGGTCTTCGCGTGGAACGACCTGGTTGTAGTGCACGTTGAAACCGTGGGCAAACGCCAGCGAAGCGCCTGCTTTGATGTTGGGGGCGACGTTGTTGTTGTACACATCGGCAATTTGCTCGTCGGGCAACAAGATCATGACCACGTCAGCAGCCTTGACGGCATCGTTGACTTCCATCACGGTCAAACCGGCTTTGCCGACTTTGTCCCACGATGCGCCGCCTTTACGCAGACCGACCACCACTTTGACGCCGCTGTCGTTCAGGTTCTGGGCGTGTGCGTGGCCTTGCGAGCCGTAACCAATGATGGCAACGGTCTTGCCCTTGATGACGCTCAGATCACAATCTTTGTCGTAAAAAACTTTCACAGGGTTCTCCTTAGGAATAAACAGGTTCAAGAGTTAAGTTTAGACGCGCAGGATGCGCTCGCCGCGCCCGATACCGCACGCACCCGTGCGCACGGTCTCCAAGATGGCGCTGCGGTCGATCGCCTCCAAAAAGGCGTCGTTCTTGGATTGGTCACCGGTCAGCTCTACGGTGTAGCTCTTGTCGGTGACATCAATCACACGGCCGCGAAAGATGTCGGCCATGCGTTTCATTTCTTCGCGTTCCTTGCCCACGGCGCGCACCTTCACCAGCATCAGCTCGCGTTCGGTGTAAGCGCCTTCAGTCAGGTCCACGACCTTGACCACCTCGATCAGGCGGTTCAAGTGTTTGGTGATTTGTTCGATCACGTCATCCGACCCCGTGGTCTGGATGGTCATGCGCGACAAGCTGGGGTCTTCGGTCGGGGCCACGGTCAAGGACTCGATGTTGTAGCCACGGGCCGAAAACAGACCCACCACACGGGACAAGGCGCCCGCTTCGTTTTCGATCAATACAGCAATGATGTGTTTCATGATTACAGGTCCTCCACACCCATGAGCATCTCGGTGATGCCCTTGCCAGCCTGAACCATGGGGAACACGTTTTCCGTGGGGTCCGTGCGAATGTCCAAGAAAACCGTGCGGTCCTTGAGTCTGCGGGCTTCGCGCAAGGCGGGCTCCACATCCTCTGGTTTTTCAACCAAGATGCCGACGTGTCCATAGGCTTCTGCCAACTTCACGAAGTTGGGCAATGCATCCATGTAGCTGTGGCTGTAACGACCGGAGTAATCAATCTCCTGCCATTGGCGCACCATGCCCAAGTAACCGTTGTTCAGGGCCACCACTTTGATGGGCGTGTTGTATTGCAGGCAGGTCGAGAGTTCCTGAATGCACATCTGCACCGAGCCTTCACCCGTGACGCAGAACACTTCGCTGTCTGGCTTGGCCAGTTTGATGCCCATGGCGTAAGGAATCCCCACACCCATGGTGCCCAAACCGCCCGAATTGATCCAGCGGCGTGGCTCGTTGAACTTGTAGTACTGGGCCGCCCACATTTGGTGCTGCCCTACATCGGAGGTGATGTACGCATCCGCGTCCTTGGTCATCTCCCACAAGGTTTCGATGACCTTTTGCGGCTTGATCACCAAATCGTTGCTGTTGTCGTACTTCATGCAATCGCGTTTGCGCCAACCTTCAACCGTTTCCCACCACTGGGCCAAGGCCTGTGGATCGGGCTTTTGGCCAGACTCACGGATCATGCCCATGAGTTCGGTCAGCACGTCTTTCACATCACCCACAATCGGCACATCGACTTTGACGCGCTTGGAGATGCTGGACGGGTCAATGTCGATGTGGATGATCTTGCGATCCACCGAAGCGAAGTGCTTGGGGTTGCCGATCACACGGTCGTCAAAACGTGCACCCACGGCCAACAAGACGTCGCAGTTTTGCATGGCATTGTTGGCTTCGAGCGTGCCGTGCATGCCCAGCATGCCCAGGAAACGACGGTCGGTGGCAGGGAAAGCGCCCAAGCCCATCAAGGTGTTGGTGACTGGCACGTTGAGCATGTCCACCAGGGCACGCAGCTCTGCGCTGGCATTGCTCAGCAGCACGCCACCACCGGTGTAGATGTAAGGGCGCTTGGCCGACATCAACAACTGCAACGCTTTGCGGATCTGACCGCCGTGACCCTTGCGCACCGGGTTGTAAGAACGCATCTCAACAGACTCGGGGTAGCCCGAATACAGCGTCTTGTTGAAAGAAACGTCCTTGGGCACGTCCACCACCACCGGGCCAGGACGGCCGCTGCGTGCAATGTGGAAGGCTTTTTTCATGACCTCGGCCATGTCCTTGGCGTCTTTGACCAGAAAGTTGTGCTTGACGATCGGGCGGGTGATGCCAACGGTGTCGCACTCCTGGAATGCATCCAAGCCAATGGCCGCAGTGGGCACTTGGCCACTGATGATGACCATGGGAATGCTGTCCATGTAGGCGGTGGCGATGCCAGTCACGGCATTGGTCAGGCCGGGGCCGGAAGTGACCAAGGCCACTCCGACTTCACCCGTGGCACGGGCAAAGCCGTCGGCCGCGTGCACAGCTGCTTGCTCATGCCGCACCAGGACGTGCTGAATGGTGTCTTGTTTGTAAAAAGCGTCGTAAATGTGAAGAACGGCGCCGCCAGGGTAGCCCCAGACATACTGCACGTTTTCAGCTTGAAGCGCTTTGACGAGGATTTCTGCACCGCGCAACTCTTGAGCGCCCGCAGAAGCATTGGCCGTGTCGGCTTTGATCATTTCCATATATTCAACCTTTGTGAATTTCTCTAACGAAAAACCTTGGGTGCCCCTGGGCTCGACTCTTGTGAAGTGGCTTTGGGACTTGAGACCACTGACATGGGCACCAAACTGTAAAAGTGCCGGACAGTGATCCGTTTGCTTTTTTTCAATTGCAACCCAGTATTATCGCACCGATGAGACCGCAGCTCTCAAAGACGTGTTGTTTGCGCATGGCAGTGCGATAATTCCATGACCAGGAAAATGCCGTTGCACTGCAAAATGCATTTCAGGATGCCCCATCAAGCCACCATCTCACCACCACAGGACACAGCACCGCTGCACTCAAGTTGGCCTCGGAAACAGAACTCTCGGATTTCCTCAAAAACGCGGAAAAAAAAGCTTACAAGCGGGCTTACTACCACGTTCGCGACGAAGAAGGTGCCTTGGACATTGTGCAAGACAGCATGATCAAACTGTGCACCAACTACTCGGACAAGCCCCTGGGAGAGCTGCCCATGCTGTTCCAGCGCATTCTGTCCAATACTGTCCTCGACTGGTTTCGACGCCGCAAAACACGCAATGCCATATTTTCAAACCTCAACGACTTCGAGAGCAGCGATGTCGATGGCGATTTTGACCTGCTTGAAGTCAAAACAGGCGAATCGGATCACTCGTACAGCCAAAGCGCCGAGCAATGGTTAGGACGGGTACAAACCCTTGAGCACATAGAAACTGCGGTGATGGCACTGCCTGCACGTCAACGGGAAGCCTTCTTGCTGCGTTATTGGGAGGAGCTCGACGTGGCCGAAACCGCCGCCGTGATGGGTTGCTCTGAAGGCAGCGTCAAAACCCATTGTTCCCGAGCCATACAGGCCCTGAGCAAAACCTTGGCCGACCAAGGAGTGAAACCATGAAATACCCCCAAGCATCCACTACAGACGACATTGACCGCTGGGGTCAGGCCTTTGCCGCCCGACTTGACCTGGTCACCATGGACATGGGGCATGACATCAGCGAGCGCCTGCGCATTGCGCGCCAAAGGGCGATCCAAGCACGCCCGGCAACAGTGAGGCAACTGCGCCACGCCGCGTCAACGCAAGCCAATGGCACGCTCACAGCCCCCACAGAAGATGGCCAGAGTTTGTGGCGCATTCTGGCTTCGGCATTGCCTTTGGTGGTTCTGGTGTTGGGCTTGATGCTCATCCAGTCGATACAGCTCGACACAGCTGAATCCGACATTGCCTCCATCGACTCGGCCCTGTTGCTGGACGAACTCCCGCCAGACGCCTATACAGACCCGGGCTTCGTCCAATTCCTGAAGCTCCAGCTTACCCAACGCCCTGCCAATGAATGAGTCAGATTTGTCAGACCGTATCCGCCTCGGCGCATGTACTTTGGTATCGCAACGGCTAAAGACAACAGCACGGTGTTTGCCGCAGCTCTTATCCGCTGTGGTGTTTTCTTACGGCCTGACAGCACTGGCGCAAGTGTCAATGCAGCCGGCACCCGCTGCCGCATCAACTGCCAGCGCACCCACCACGACATCCGCCCAGTCCGAGACATCGGCAAGCTCAGAACCCACCACTCCACCATTGGCTGGCAGCGCCAGCAGCATGGCACCACCTGCAGCCACCGTGTCCGACAGCTGGCCACAACTCAGCAAACGACAAAGACAAGCGCTGTCCCCCTTGTCTGCCCAATGGGACGAACTGACGCCCCAACAAAAACAGAAATGGTTGACCTTGGCCAAAACGTTTCTTCAACTGACCGACGAAGAACAAATGACCATGCACAGCCGGATGCGCGAATGGGCCGCGTTGAGTCCCAAGCAACGCAGTCAGGCACGCTTCAATTTCAACAGCACACAGTCTTTGCCCATCAATGACAAGCGTGCCCAATGGGAAGCCTACCAATCGCTGCCTGAACAGGACAAACTGAAACTGTCCTCCGGCCCCAAACCTCCGACCAAAAGCGCAGCCCGCAGCAACGTGGCACCGAGCAACCGCTTGGTCAGCCCCCCTGCACTGCCGGTGGACGCAGGCAAAGCCATTTCTCGCATAGCGCCTTCGCGGCCTGTCGACCCCAAAACGCTTCTGCCACTGCGTCAAGTCTCCTCTCTCGCAGCAGACAAAACCCGAAGTCAACCCATGCGTTGAGCCGGATTCATGACGCACCTCTCAAGACATTGACACCTACCCCCCGTTTTTTCTCCTACTCATGACACAGCGCAAACCTGCGGCACAGATGTCGCCAACGCCCCCCGTGGCCGATGGTGCCATGCTTCAAACACCTTCACTGAAACGACGCATGGCGTGCTGGATGTACGAAGGCATGCTGCTTTTCGGGGTGGTCTTCATCTCCGGCTATTTGTTCAGCAGCTTGAGCCAAACACGCCACGCCATGGACCATCGGGCCGGGTTGCAAGCTTTTTTGTTTTTAACTCTGGCGATTTACTTCACCTGGTTCTGGCATCGGGGGCAAACCTTGGCCATGAAAACCTGGCACATTCGGGTCATTTCAGCCCAAGGACAGCCTGTGAGCCAAACCCGCGCGCTGCTGCGCTATGTTTTGAGCTGGCTCTGGTTTTTACCCCCCTTGCTGTTGACCTTGCCTTTTGGCCTGCCACCCAGCGAAGTCGGCCTTCTCACTTTAGGCTGGATCAGCATTTGGGCTTTGCTCAGCCGCTTCCAAGCCCAACGACAGTTCTGGCATGACATCTGGGCAGGCACCCGGCTCGTGTCGGCACGCTGAATCACACCTTTGCAAACCCGCCCATGAACGCAAGCAAGCTCGTGACCTCTGCGCCAGCCTTTTCAATTTGTGTCTACTGCGGCTCCAAACCCGGCAACAAGCCTGAGTTTGCGCAAATTGCGGTGCAAGTGGGCACCTGGATCGGCACGCATGGAGGTCAATTGGTCTACGGCGGCGGGCGCAACGGTCTGATGGGCCTGGTGGCCGAAGCCACGATGGCGGCTGGCGGCACCGTGGTCGGCATCATCCCGACCGCCTTGGTCGAAAAGGAATGGGCACACCACGGTTGCACCGAGCTGCATGTGGTGGACACCATGCACGAACGAAAACGCCTGATGGCCGACAAGGCCGATGCGTTTTTGGCCCTGCCCGGCGGCATTGGCACTTTTGAAGAACTGTTTGAGGTCTGGACCTGGCGTCAGCTGGGCTACCACGACAAACCTGTAGGCATTTTGAACAGCCTGGGCTATTACGACGGCCTGATGGGCTTCATTGGCCAGGTGGTGCAAGACGGCTTCATGGCCGATTGGCAAACCGAACTGGTGACTCTGGGCACCGAGCCCGAAGCGTTGTTACAAGCATTGGTGCAAAAGGCCGGCTTTTCTCCCCGCGCCAAAGTCGAACTGCTCTGATCGACTGTGTGGGGGTGTGGCGGGTGCCGCACAAGCCCATGCCTCACATATTTGGTGCTGGCCCGCTTGTGGGGGCCACGCACACCACCCCAATCAAATCGCGGTTTCGTCCTGCTCGCCCGTGCGGATGCGCACCACACGCTCCACCGAGGTCACAAAAATCTTGCCGTCACCAATTTTGCCGGTGCGTGCCGCCTTGACGATGGCATCCACACAAGCGTCCACATCGTCGTCCTTGACAACAACCTCAACCTTCACCTTGGGCAAAAAGTCAACCACGTATTCGGCACCGCGGTACAGCTCGGTGTGGCCTTTTTGGCGGCCAAAGCCTTTGACTTCGGTCACCGTGAGACCGGTCACGCCACATTCGGCCAAACCTTCACGGACTTCTTCGAGTTTGAATGGCTTGATGACGGCGGTGATCTGTTTCATGGGGAAAGTCCTTCAAAGATGTTCAAAACGCGCCATCAGGCGCGAAACTTGTTGGTCATAGGATAACGCCAATCCTTGCCAAAACTGCGGTGCGTCACACGAATGCCCACCGTAGCCTGGCGGCGTTTGTACTCATTGAGCTTGATGAGACGGGTGACTTTCTCCACATCGGCCCGCTCAAAGCCGTCGGCAATCAGCGCCTCAACGCCCTCGTCGTTTTCCATGTAGCGCTGGATGATCGCGTCGAGCACCTCGTACGCAGGCAGGCTGTCCTGGTCTTTCTGGTCCGGGCGCAGTTCGGCACTGGGCGGGCGGGTGATGATGCGCTCGGGGATTGGCTGGCTGCCCGTGCCATACGGATCGTTCAGGTTGCGCCAGCGGGCCAGGTCAAACACGCGCGTTTTGACCACGTCCTTGATGACCGCAAAACCGCCCGCCATGTCGCCATACAGCGTGCAGTAGCCCGTTGCCATTTCGCTCTTGTTGCCCGTGGTCAGCACAATCGCCCCGGTCTTGTTGGACAAAGCCATGAGCAGCGTGCCGCGAATGCGGGCCTGGATGTTCTCTTCGGTCGTGTCTTCTTTCAGCCCTTCAAACTGGGCCGACAGGGCCTGCTTGAAACCATCGAACAGCGGCGCAATCGAAATTTCGTCGTAGCGCACGTTCAGGCGCTTGACCATGTCACGCGAATCGATCCAGCTGATGTCCGCCGTGTAAGGCGAAGGCATCATCACTGCGTGGATTTTGTCGGCACCAATCGCGTCCACCGCGATCGCCAGCACCAGCGCCGAATCGATGCCGCCCGACAGGCCCAAAATCGCGCCTTTGAACCCGTTTTTGCCCAGATAGTCGCGCACGCCCAGCACCAGCGCGTCCCACAGCTCGGCATCGGGCGTGGCCAAAGGCACCAGGGCATCGGCCCCGGCGGTCAAATCCACACCCTGCGGGCTGCGCTCGGCTCGCACCGCCAAGTCGGCCTCTCGAAAGCCTTCGGCCCGCGCCACCACCTGGCCTTGGGCATTCAGCGCAAACGAGCGCCCTTCAAAAATCACCTCGTCCTGGCCACCCACCAAATGCGCATAAATCAAAGGCAAACCGCAATCGGCCACCCGCTCACGCATGCGCTGTTCGCGCTCGGCACCCTTGCCCGCATGGAAAGGCGAGGCGTTCAGCACCGCCAGCACCTGGGCACCTGCGTCACGGGCCAGGCGGGCAGGCTCGTCAAACCAAGCGTCTTCGCAAATCAGCAGGCCCACTTTGACACCATCGACCTCGAACACCCCTACGCCTTGGCCGGGCGTGAAGTAACGGCGCTCGTCAAACACCTGGTAGTTGGGCAACTCACGTTTGTCGTAGTGCGCGACCACCAGGCCCTCGCACAACACCGATGCGCGGTTGTGGCGGCGCGTCACCGCCACGCTGCGGGTGCGCACGCCACCGCCTTCGGGGTGACCCACCACCACATGCAAGCCTTTTAACCCGGCCAGTTCGCGGGCCACCGTTTTCAAGGCATCATCGCAGGCGTCAATGAAGGCCGGGCGCAGCAGTAAATCTTCTGCCGCGTAACCGCAAATCGACAACTCGGGCGTGACCAAGAGGCGTGCGCCTTGGGCATAGGCCGCTTGGGCGGCGTCGATGATTTTTCGGGCATTGCCCGGCATGTCTCCGACGACAAAGTTGAGCTGGGCCACACGAATTTGGAGAGTCATACAGGTGCTGGAAAATGTGAGCTTGAATTATGTCACCCGGGTGCTGGATGACTTGGGCGGCATCGAGCCCCGCGTCTGGGACGACTTGCTCGCGAAGCAAGACGCACCAAGCCCCTTCATGCAGCATGCCTATTTGTCGGCCATGCAGACCAGCCAATCGGCCACGCCCGAGACCGGATGGACCTTACAAGTGATCAGCCTGTGGCGCGACACCCCCGCGGGACAGGTTCTGGCCGCCGCCTGCCCGCTCTACCTCAAGACCCATTCACGCGGCGAATACGTGTTTGACCATGCCTGGGCCGACGCCTACCAGCGCCACGGCCTGGACTATTACCCCAAAGCCCTGGTCGCTTCACCGTTCACGCCCGTGCCCGGCAGCCGCCTGCTGGCCGAATCTGACGACGCCCGCCAGGCCCTGCTGGCCGCCTTGCTGGACATTTGCCAAACCAACAACATCCCCTCGCTGCACATCCTGTTTGGCAGCCCGCAAGACCTGCAAGCCTGCGAACAAGCCGGCCTGCTGCAACGTGACCAGGTGCAGTTTCATTGGCAAAACCAAGGCTGGCGCGACTTCGATGACTTTTTGGCCAGCCTGACGCAAGAAAAACGCAAAAAAATCCGGCAAGAACGCCGCAAAGTGCAAGAGGCAGGCGTCACGTTTCGCGCCGTGCGCGGCACCGACATGACCGACGGCGACTGGGCCCTGCTGCTGCGCTGCTACCAGCAAACCTATTGGGAACACGGCAATGCGCCCTATTTGACACCGGCGTTTTTTGAGTCCATGCGCACCGACATGGCTCAAAACTGGCTGCTGTTTGTGGCCGAACACAAGGCGCAGCCCATTGGCATCAGCCTGATCGGCCTGCACCTGGACGCCCAGGGCCAGCCCGAAGTGGCTTATGGCCGCTACTGGGGAGCCCTTGCCCGGGTGGACTGCCTACACTTTGAAGCCTGCTATTACCAGCCCATTGAATGGTGCATCGCCAACGGCGTGAAGCGTTTTGAGGGCGGCGCACAAGGCGAACACAAAATGGCCCGAGCCCTGCTGCCCACCCCCACGCACAGCGCCCACTGGCTGGCGCACCCGGCGTTTTCAGAGGCGGTGGCACGCTTTCTGGAGCGGGAAAAAGCGGGGGTCGAGAACTATTTGGAAGCGCTGCACCAGCACTCGCCTTTGAAAAGGCCGCAGTAAAAATCCATGAAAAAAGCCTGCTCGGCGCAAACCGGGCAGGCGTTCAGTCGTGCCAATGGCCTCACACTGAGGCCATTGGCACTGGCCGATCAGGCCTTTTGGTAATTGGCGATGCCGTCCATCAGTTCCTTGGCGGCCGACTCGACGCCTTCCCAGCCCTTGACCTTGACCCACTTGCCTTTTTCCAGGTCTTTGTAGTGCTCAAAGAAGTGGGCGATCTGCTTGAGTTGCAATTCGTGCACATCGGCCAGTGCCTTGATGTTGGCGTAAATGGGCAGGATTTTTTCGGTGGGCACGGCCAAGATCTTGCCGTCCATGCCGCCTTCGTCTTCCATCAGCAAAATGCCAATGGCGCGGCACGACACCACCACGCCTGGGGGCAGTGGGAAAGGTGTCATGACCAGCACATCGACCGGGTCGCCATCACCAGCAATGGTTTGGGGCACATAGCCGTAGTTGGTGGGGTAGTGCATGGCGGTGCCCATGAAACGGTCCACGAACAACGCGCCGGACTCTTTGTCGACTTCGTACTTCACAGGATCGGAGTTCATCGGGATCTCGATGATCACGTTGAACGCTTCGGGAACTTTGCTGCCGGGGGTGACTTTGTTCAGGGACATGGTGTCTCGTTGGAAAAGTTGAAAGAAATGTCAATCGCTAGGGATTAACCCCGATTTTACTTTCACAGGCCTTGCGCCCCGGTTCCCCTACTGGGCACGCGCTTGCCGGCTACGCCCCAAACGAACTTCGACCAGTCGGGCACAATCGCCCCCTATGTCTGAACGCGTCATTGAGCTGGTTGACCAGCGCCACCCCAGCCTGCCCTTGCCCACCCTGCCTGCTGGCCACGACCTGAGCGCCCTGCCCCTCGATGGCCTGCGCCGACCGCTGACCGATTTGCGCATCAGCGTGACGGACCGCTGCAACTTCAGGTGCAGCTATTGCATGCCCAAAGAAGTCTTTGACAAGGACTACGCCTACCTGCCGCACAGCCACCTGCTGAGCTTTGAGGAAATCACCCGCATCGCCAGCGTGTTTGTGGGCCGGGGCGTGCGCAAGATCCGCCTCACGGGTGGTGAGCCCCTGCTGCGCAAGAACATCGAGATCCTGATCGAACAGCTGGCCGCGCTGCGCACGCCCGATGGCCAGCCGCTCGATTTGACACTGACCACCAACGGCTCGCTGCTGGCGCGCAAGGCCCAAAGCCTGAAAGACGCCGGTCTGCAACGCGTCACCGTCAGTCTGGACGGGCTGGATGACGCGGTTTTCCGCCGCATGAACGACGTGGACTTTCCTGTGGCCGATGTGCTGGCCGGCATCGAAGCCGCCCGGGAAGCCGGTCTGGGACCCATCAAGGTCAACATGGTCGTCAAGCGCGGCACCAACGACCATGAAATCCTGCCCATGGCCCGTCATTTCCGGGGCACGGGCATCGTGCTGCGCTTCATCGAATACATGGACGTGGGTGCGACCAATGGCTGGTGCATGGACGAAGTGCTGCCCAGCGCCGACGTGATCCGCCGCCTGCAAACCGAGCTGCCGCTGGTGCAGCTCGACCCCGCAGCCCCTGGCGAAACCGCCGAGCGCTGGGGCTACGCCAATGCCCAGGGCGAATTCGACCCGGCATTGGGCGAAGTCGGCGTCATCAGCAGCGTCACCCAAGCCTTTTGCGGCGACTGCAACCGCGCCCGCCTGTCCACCGAAGGCCGCCTGTACCTGTGCCTGTTTGCCAGCCAAGGCTACGACCTGCGCCAACTGCTGCGCGACCCAGCCAAAACGGACGCGCAACTGGCCGGCACCGTGGACGCCATCTGGCGCGGGCGCACCGACCAATACTCGCGCCTTCGCAGCTTGCGCGGCCCCGACACCGCCAGCGGCCCCGGCCGCCGTGTCGAAATGAGCTACATCGGAGGCTGAAGCAGATGAACCACACAGCCCCCGCCATCACCGGCTTGATCCTCTCGGGCGGTCGTGGCTCGCGCATGGGCGGCACCGACAAAGGCCTGCAAAATTTTCGCGGCCTGCCGCTGGCCCTGAACACCTTGATGCGCCTGCAACTGCAAAGCCTGCCGCTGCAAGAAGTGCTCATCAACGCCAACCGCAACCTGTCGGCTTACGAATCGCTGGGCGTGCCCGTCTGGCCCGACAGCATCGACGGCTTTGCCGGGCCGCTGGCGGGCTTCCTGACCGGGCTGGAGCACTGCGAAACCCCGCTCTTGCTCACCGTGCCCTGCGACTCGCCGCTGTTTCCGCTCGACCTGGTGGAGCGTCTGTACCAAGCCCTTCATGATCAAGACGCCGACCTGGCCATGGCCGCTGCCCCCGAGGCCGATGGTGCGGTGCGTCCACAGCCGGTGTTTTGCCTGCTGAAAACCGAACTGATCGAAAGTCTGGTCAAGTTCACCCAAAGCGGTGGCCGCAAGATCGACGCCTGGACCAGCCTGCACCGCTGCGCCATCGTGCCCTTTGACCAAAGCGGCGACAACGCCCACGCCTTTGCGAACGCCAACACGCTGGCCGAACTGCAACAACTCGAATCCATTTGAACCGCGCTGCACGGCACCGCCGTGCCCACTTGCCATGACCACCCCAGCCCTGTCCCTTGATCAGATCGCAGAGCGCCTGCAAGGCTATGACCCGCAGGCCTTGTCGGCCAGCCAGGTCAACGCATTTTTGGCCCAACTGGTGCAGCCCGTGCGCGAACACGAAACCGTGCCGCTGATGCAGGCGCACGGCCGCATCCTGGCGCAAGACGTGGTCTCGCCCATCAGCGTGCCGCCGCACGACAACTCGGCCATGGATGGCTATGCCCTGCGTGGTTCAGAACTGCAGCCCGCACAAGCCAGCCACTTCAAGGTGGTAGGTACCGCGCTGGCCGGGGCCGCCTGGCAAGGCTCGGTGGGTGCCGGTGAATGCGTTCGCATCATGACCGGGGCCATCATGCCCGCCGGACTGGACACCGTGGCCCCACAAGAGTTGGTGAAAATCGAGGGGGATACGGTGCTGGTTCCACCGGGACTGTTGCAACCGGGCGACAACCGCCGTCTGCTGGGCGAAGACCTGATGGCCGAAAGCCCCGCCTTGCGCGCCGGAACACGACTGAAGCCCGCCGCGTGCGGCCTGCTGGCCAGCCTGGGGCTGCCCACCGCCACGGTCTGGCGCAGGCCCAAGGTGGCCTATTTTTCAACCGGCGACGAAATCCTGAGCCTGGGCGAAGCGCCCCGCGAAGGCGCGGTGTATGACAGCAACCGCTACACCGTGGCGGGCATGGTGCAGGCCCTGGGCTGCGAGCTGATCGACATGGGCGTGGTGCGCGACAACCCGGCCGCGCTGGAACAAGCCTTCATGGATGCAGCGGCCCAAGCCGACGCCGTCATCACCAGCGGCGGCGTGAGCGTGGGCGAAGCCGACCACACCAAGGCCATGATGAAAAAATTGGGCGACGTGGCCTTTTGGCGCATCGCCATGCGCCCCGGCAGGCCCATGGCGGTGGGTCGCATCACCCAGGGCGAGCGCTCGGCCGTGCTGTTTGGCCTGCCGGGCAACCCGGTCGCGGTCATGGTGACCTTTGCCGCCTTTGTGCGCCCCGCTCTGCAGCAACTCATGGGCTGGCAAGCGCCAGCGCAGCCCTTGCTCAAGGCCAAAAGCCTGGAGGCCCTGCGCAAGAAACCCGGCCGCACCGAATACCAGCGCGGCATCGTCCGCACCAACGTGGCTGGCGAATTGGTGGTCAGCACCACCGGAAACCAGGGTTCGGGCGTGCTCAGCTCCATGGTGCAGGCCAACGGCCTGATCGTGCTGGGCCACAACCAGGGCCATGTGGCCACAGGCGACGAGGTTGAGGTGATGATGTTTGAGGGTCATCTGTAAAAGCGCACCACCCGATCGGACATGAAAAAAGCGGCAAAAGCCGCTTTTTTTCATGTCCGGGTTGTGGGCTCCCCCCACAGAACGGACTCAGTGCACGGCGGCAACCGGAGGTTCGTCATGTGCCACGGCCTTGTTCGGTCCCGGCACCGCCTTGCGCGCCAGCAAGGAGTACATGGTGGGCACCACAAAGATCGCCAGCAAAGTACCCAGGCTCATGCCACCCACAATGACCCAACCGATTTGGGTGCGGCTTTCGGCACCGGCCCCGGTGGCCAAGGCCAAGGGCACCGAGCCCAGCACCATGGCCCCCGTGGTCATCAAGATGGGGCGCAGCCGTTGGCCTGAAGCCTTGATCAGCGCCTCTTGCGTGGCCAGGCCTTGCTCGCGCAGCTGGTTGGTAAACTCCACGATCAAAATACCGTGCTTGGTGATCAGCCCCACCAAGGTGATCAAGCCGATTTGCGAATACACGTTGAGCGATCCTCCCGTGAACTTGAGCGCCAACAGCGCACCGATCATGGACAGCGGCACCGACAACATGATCACAAAGGGGTCAATGAAGCTTTCAAACTGAGCCGCCAGCACCAAAAAGATGAAGAACAGCGCCAGCACAAACACGATCACCAAAGCGCCTTGCGAGCTCTTGAATTCGCGCGAGGTGCCGTTGAGTTCTGTGGTGTAACCGGGCTTGAGCACCTTGGCAGCGGTTTCGTCCATGAACTTCAAGGCTTCACCCAGCGAATACTCCGGGGCCAGGTTGGCGGTGATGGACACCGAGCGGCGCTGACCGAAGTGGTTCAACTCGCGAGGCGACACGCTTTCTCGCACCTTGACCAGGCTCGACAAGGGGATCATGGTGTCGTTCCGACCCCGCACTTGGATCACGTCGATGTCGTCAGGTGTGTTGCGGCTGGAGGCCAAGGTTTGCACGATCACGTCGTACTGCTCGGCATCGCGCTTGTAGCGCGTAACCACCCGACCGCCCAGCATGGTCTCGATGGTTTTGGCCACCACCTCAATGCTGACGCCCAATTCAGCGGCCTTGACGCGGTCCACCTCAACGCGCAGCTCGGGCTTGTTCAGGCGCAAGTCCACATCGGGCGACAAGATGCCCGGGTTCTTGGCGATCTCGTCCATCATCTGACGGGTCAGCAAGTTCAGGTTCTGGTAACTGTCCGACGTCTGGATCACGAAGTTCAGAGGCCGCTCACGGAAACCCTGACCGAGAGAAGGCGGTGTGATCGGAAAGGCATTCACCCCCGGCAGGCTGTTGAACTTGGCCCCCATTTCGCGGGCAATTTCCAGTGTGGTGCGCTTGCGCTCGTCCCAGTCCACCGCCCGGTAA
This sequence comes from Limnohabitans sp. 2KL-1, assembly GCF_003063435.1. Lineage (GTDB taxonomy): Bacteria > Pseudomonadota > Gammaproteobacteria > Burkholderiales > Burkholderiaceae_C > Limnohabitans_A. The sequence goes on from NZ_NESL01000002.1 coordinate 639,652, forward strand.
ACCACCGAGCCCTGCCCCACGGTCGGGTTGCCCATGTTGGCAAAAATGCGATCGAACTCGGGGTAGGCCTGGCCGAACTTTTCCAATGAACGGGCGTAGCGGTCGGTGTACTCCAAAGTCGAGCCGTCCGGTGCATTCACCGTGGCCAAGATCGTGCCACGGTCTTCGAGAGGCGCGAGTTCCTGCTTCATGGTGGGGTAAATCATGGCGATGCCCACACCCGAGCCGATCATCACCAGCACCACGGCCCAGCGGGCACGGGTCAGGATCAGGCGCAACAGGTTTTCATAGCCCGTCGACAGCGCCGTCAGCCAGCGCTCCATGCTGCGGTCAAACCAGGTGGGATTGGGGTTGTGACGCAGCAGCTTGGAGCTGAGCATGGGCGACAAGGTCAATGCCACAAAACCGGACACCACCACCGCGCCCGCCAGCGCCAGCGCAAATTCACCGAACAATTTGCCCGTGCGGCCAGGCGTGAAGGCCAAAGGCGCAAACACCGCCGCCAGCGTCATGGTCATGGCCACCACGGCAAAGCTGATTTCACGCACGCCCTTGATGGCCGCTGAAAACGGGTCCAGTCCTTCCTCGATGTGCCGGTAGATGTTTTCCAGCACCACGATCGCGTCGTCCACCACCAAGCCAATGGCCAACACCAGCGCCAACAAGGTCAGGGTGTTGATGGTGAAACCCGCCAAGGCCATCATGGCAAATGCACCGATCAAACTGACCGGGATGGTGATGATGGGGATGATGGAAGCACGGATGGTGCGCAGGAACACGAAAATCACCAAGGCCACCAGCACCACGGCTTCGACGATGGTCTGGAACACGTTCTTGATGGAGCGGTCAATGAACACCGAGTTGTCGTTGGCCACATTGATCGCCATGTCGCCCGGCAAGTCGGCCTTCAGGCGTGGAATCATGTCGCGCACACCTTTGGACAACTCCAGCGGGTTGGCTGTGGCCTGACGGATCACGCCCGCGGAAATCGCAGACTGTCCATTGAGCCGGACCAGACTGCGATTATTGGCAGCGTCTTCCCTGATTTGGGCCACATCGCGCAGCTTGACTGGAAAACCGTTCACCGAACGGATCACGATCTCGCCGAATTGTCCCGGCCGGGCCAGATCGGTTTGTGAAGAAACGCTGAATTCGCGGTTGCTGGATTCGATGCGGCCTGCTGGCAACTCCAGATTGCTGCGCCGTATGGCGTCTTCCACATCTTGCGGCGTCAATTTAAACGAGGAAAGACGGGCATGGTCCAACGAGACCAGCATGGCGTATTTGCGCTCACCGTAAATGCGCACATCGGCCACACCCGTCACGGTCTGCAGGCGTGGCTTGACCACGCGGTTGACCAGGTCATTGATCTGCAAGGGGTTCAGGGTGTCACTGGAAAAAGCCAGCCAGATCACCGGAAAGGCATCGGCTTCGACTTTGGCAATCACCGGCTCTTCGATGGCTTGCGGCAAACGGTTGCGCACGCGCGAAGTTCGGTCACGCACTTCGGCAGCTGCCGTATCGGCGTCTTTTTCCAGGCGGAAGCGCACCGTGATCTGCGACTGCTCGGCCCGGCTGATGGAAGTGATGACATCCACCGCATCAATGCCGGCAATCGAATCCTCCAGGGGTTTGGTCACCTGCGACTCGACCACTTCGGCCGATGCACCCACATAACGGGTGGTCACCGTCACGGTGGGTTCGTCGATCTTGGGGTACTCGCGCAGCGAGAGGCTTTTGAAACTGACCGCACCGATCAGCAGGATCAGCAAGGACATGACGACGGCCAGCACGGGCCGCCGGATGGAGACTTCAGCGAGCTGCATCGGCACCCCTCAGGCAAGGGTTGGGGCCGGACATGGCCACAGTTTTGGCAGGCTGCGCTGGTTTGGACGCGGCAGATGCCGCAGGAGCCTGTGCACCGGTTCCGGCAGGTGCCGACGCTGCAGCAGCGGCCGCTGGGGCTGCAGGTTGCGCAGCACCCCCTGCAGGACGACCACCGCCGGGCTGGGACAAATCCACCACCCGCACCGCAGTGCCGTCTTTTTGCAAACGCTGGTGGCCCGCCGTGACCACGGTATCGCCTGCGGCCAAACCTTCCAGAATCTCGACCTTGCCCGGTTGACGCAGGCCGACTTTGACCGCCACACGCTCAGACACCAGGGTATCGGGCTTGTCACCCGCCACCACCTTGACCACAAAGGTGCGCCCGCCTTGCGGGATGATGGCTTCTTCGGGAATCACCATGGCGTTTTCTCGCGATCCGAACACCGCATTGACGCGGGCAAACATGCCCGGACGCAATTGCTGCTGGCGGTTGTCGATGCAGCCACGCACCCCGACCGAGCGGCCATTGGCCTCAATCAAAGGGTCCACCGCCTGCACGATGGCGGAGAAGGGACGACCCGGCAAGGCGTCCACCGTCAGCTGGGCTTTTTGTCCTGCACGGATTTTGGCCTGAAAGCGCTCGGGCAAACGGAAGTCGAGCAGCACCGCATCGATGTCTTCCACATTGACCATGTCGGCACCGTCCTTGAGGTAATCACCCACGTTGATCTGCCGCAAGCCCGTGATCCCGTCAAACGGTGCCAGCACCTTCAGCCGCTGCAAGGTGGCATCGGCCAAGGCCAGTTTTGCCCGAGAGACCTCCAATGCAGCACCGCTCTCGTCTAAAGAACGTTTGCTGATGAAATTTTGCGTCACCAATTCCTGGTTCCGCTTGTGGTTGGCCTCGGCAATCGACAGCTCGGCCTTGGCCTGGGAGACCTGAGCCACCTGGAGTTGGTCCTCAAACTGGACCATCACCTGGCCCTTGCGCACGCGCTGGCCGTCCATGAAAAAAATCTGCTTGACACGCCCACCCACCTCCGGACGCAACATCACCCCTTGGCGAGAGCGCAAACTGCCCACGGCCTGAGTCTCATCCACCAAGGTCATGCTGTCGACCTTGGCCACTTCGACACTGACGGGTTTGGCAGGGCCCGCAGAGGTGCCACCTGAAGGGGTTGAGGCGACGGGTTTGGATGGACCGTCGGTTGCTGCAGGTTTATTTTGAAACCACCAAGCCGCACCGGATGCCAAAGACACACCCAACAACGCCAAAACCGCGTATTTCTTCTTGTAAGCCATTCAGATCTCACTCAGGTTGAATTCACCAAGACTGACAGAATGTAACAGCGCTGCCCCATTTGCCCAATGGGTGCAATCGCCTGGGTCAGACGACGAGAGAGAATTCAAGTGGAGGCCACTGACGCAGGCCTTGGTAGAAAATCAGCGGCCCAAAGCCTTCTCTACGCCTTGATTGGCCAGGGCGTCGGCGCGTTCATTGCCCGGATCACCGTTGTGGCCCTTGACCCAGCGCCAGTCAATTCGGTGTCCCGAAGTAGACACCACGGCGTCCAGTTTTTGCCACAAATCGGCATTTTTGACCGGCTGTTTGGCGGCAGTGCGCCAGCCCCGGGCCTTCCAGCCATGGATCCATTCGGTGATGCCCTTGCGCACATATTCGCTGTCCAGATAAAGCGTGACCTGACAAGGGCGCTTCAGGGCCATGAGGCCTTCGATGACCGCCGTCATCTCCATCCGATTGTTGGTCGTGTTCAACTCCCCGCCAAACAACTCCTGAACGTGTTGGCCCGACTGCAGGCGAACGCCCCAGCCACCTGGACCCGGATTGCCTTTGCAGGCACCATCTGTGTGAATTTCAACGTGCGTCAAAAATATCTTTCGCGACCGCCCGGCGGCCTGTGGAGGAATCAGACCGGGCCACGGGCGCGGTCGCTGCAGTGGGTGATCGTACCGTGCGCCACTGGCGCGCCTCCAGCAGCCGCCCGCCCGGCACCCGTTTGGTGGCCATCAACAGATAAACCCCGCCAAAAATCGACCACCAACGCGCGCCTGCGGTCTCCATCCAGTCCATGCGCTGCATCCAGCGCTCTTGACGCCAAGCCGGCGTCCAGCCCCCAAATCGGCTGACCTGGACCTCAAACCCCAGCAAACGCAACCAGTCCCGCAAGCGCCGGTAAGCGATCAGGGTCTGGCCCTGCCCAGGCGCATCTTGCGCTCGCGCTTGCTGCAGACCCCACCAACTCAAGGGATTCAAGCCCGTGATCAGCACCTGCCCCTCGGGGATCAGCACCCGCTCGACCTCACGCAAGCAGGCATGTGGGTCGGCCGAACGCTCCAAGGTGTGCGGCAAGACCACCAAATCCAGACTGTCGGCCTGCCAGGGCCAGGCGCGGCTGTCCAGCCACACATCCGGCGCAGATTCTGCGCACGCCACAAGAGGGGACTTCCCGCCCTGACCCGGATCGTCCTGCCATTCAAATTCGGCGCGGGCTTGCCAGCGATGGGGCATGCGGTTGTTGCGCAAGGCTTGCAGCTCAAGCCAACCCAATTGCACCGCATGGTAGCCAAACACGTCCGCCAGGAGCTCATCGGCCTGGGCCTGTTCCCAGGCCAACAAGCGCGCAGACACCGGTTGACCTAAACTGGCCAGCCAAGTGGAATCTGAATGCTTGTTTTCTATAATCCCGGTCTCCATGAAACTCATTGCACTGCCCGCTTTCACAGACAACTATATTTGGTTGTTGCACAACGACCGTCACGTTCTGGCGGTGGACCCCGGTGACAGCGCGGCTGTGCTGGACTGGCTGACCCGGCACCCCGACCTGCAACTGGACACGATTTTAGTCACGCACCACCATGCCGACCACACAGGTGGCGTGGCCGAACTGGTGGCACGCACGGGTGCCCGATGCGTCGGCCCCGCTTTGGAAAAAATGCCCGTGGAAGTCCAGGGCATGCAGCAAGGCGACCATTTGTCGTGGCACGGCTTGAACTTCGACGTGCTCGATGTACCGGGGCACACCCTGGGGCACATTGCCTTCTGGGCACACCCCGCCGGACAAAACCCGATCCTTTTCAGCGGCGACACCCTGTTTTCGGGCGGATGCGGTCGGCTGTTTGAAGGCACCCCCGCGCAAATGCTCGACTCGCTTGACCGCCTGGCGGCGCTGCCGGGCCATACCCGAATCTGCTGCGCCCACGAGTACACCCTGTCCAACCTGAAATTCGCCCTGGCTGTGGAGCCCGACAATCTGGCACTGCAACGCCACTTTGAACTTTGTACACTGCAGCGCCAACAAGCGCTGCCCACGCTGCCCGCCTGCATGGACACCGAGCGGGCCATCAACCCCTTTTTGCGCAGCCGTGAAGCCAGCGTTGTCGCCGCAGTGCGACAACACGACCGCCAGGCCGTGGACGATGTGTCCACGTTTGCCGCCCTCCGCCAATGGAAAAACGAATTCTGATGAAACCAACTGCAACAACCGCCTCCCTGGGCGGCGGCGTGACCGGGACTCTGGTCTTGTTATGGGCACTGCTGCTGACCGGTTGTGCCACCCCCCATTCCAACCCGCCGGCTGCGGCAGAGCCACCCAAACTCCTGAAGGTCGAGCGCAACACCCAGCCAACCCCAGGCCCCATCATCGCGCCAGCTGCCAGCGCACCGGCGATTGAACCCGGGGCAGAGCGCCCAGTGGTCCTCAAGCCCCACGCACAGTTGGGCCTGCAAGCACCCGCTGCGGATGTCTGGGAGCGCATTCGCAGGGGCTTTGCCATGCCCGATCTGGACAACGAACTGGTTCGCAACCGGGAGCAGTGGTATGCCAGTCGCCCCGACTACATCTTGCGCATGACCGAACGCTCGAGACCTTATCTGTTTCACATCGTTGAAGAGTTAGAGCGCCGACAAATGCCCACCGAGCTGGCTCTGCTGCCTTTTATCGAGTCGGCGTTCAATCCGCAAGCCGTTTCCACCGCCAAAGCTGCTGGCATGTGGCAATTCATGCCCGCCACCGGCAAATATTTCGACCTGAAACAAAACCTGTTTCGTGACGAGCGCCGCGACGTGCTCGAATCCACCCGAGCCGCACTGGATTACCTGCAAAAACTGTATGGGATGTTTGGCGATTGGCACCTGGCACTGGCTGCCTACAACTGGGGTGAAGGCAGCGTGGGCCGGGCACTGGCCCGCAACAAGGCTCAAGGCAAACCGCTGACCTATGACGAACTGAGCATGCCCAACGAAACACGTTACTACGTGCCCAAGCTGCAGGCCGTCAAAAACATCGTGGCACAACCGGAAGCCTTCAGCACCCAGTTGCCCCTGATTCAAAATCACCCCTACTTCAAGAGCGTTCCAATCGACAGGGACATTGACGTGGCTGTGGCGGTCAAACTGGCCAACGTCAGCCTGGAGGATTTCAAAGCCCTCAACCCGGCCATGAGTCGCCCTGTCATTCTTGCCGCGGGCACACCCCAAATCCTGCTGCCCTGGGACAACGCCACCATCTTCGAAAGCAACTTGCAAACCCACCCGGACCGACGCCTGTCGACGTGGACCGCATGGCAAGCCCCCCGGACCATGAAACCGGAAGATGTGGCCAAACAAGTGGGCATGTCGGTCGATCAATTGCGCAGCGTCAACGGCATTCCAGCACGCATGCTGGTCAAAGCCGGCTCCACCTTGCTGGTCCCGAGGCAAGGCCATCTGGACAACGATGTGACCGAGCATCTGGCCGAAAATGGTCAGCTCTCACTGGCCCCCGAAGTCGTTTTGCGCAAGATTTTTGTCAAAGCGCGCAAGGGGGACACCCTGTCAGTGCTGGCTGCGCGTCATGGCGTGACCGCCTCCAACATGGCCAACTGGAACAACCTGCGAGAAAACGCCAAGCTCAATACGGGCCAAAATTTGGCCATGTTTGTCCCATCCCAGGCCAGCCGCCGTGTCGCCAAGGCATCCCCGGGCCGCACCCATGCAGCCCCCAAAGCGCCGCCCAACCGACCTGTCAGAACAGCATCAAGGCGGTGATGCTGGCCTCAGTGACAGCCCGGAAAATCAGGCCAGGAAGCGGCTCTTGGACTTCTGGGCAAAAACGTTGGTGAATGTGCGCTCGGACACCACACGCAAAGGCGTAGCGCGGTCCATCAAACGGGTGTGAGCTCGCCAGGCGTTGAGCACCTCGTCTTTACGCACCAAACCATCTACGGCATAAGACTCGCGCAACTTCTCAAAGGCCCCAAGGTAAGCCGCCCTGTCACCCATCCAGTGACTGGCGGGCACAGCCTTCAAAATATCGGTCAGACCTGCCGTTTGCATCCACTTCAAGGCGTGGACCACCGCATCACTCAAAGACTGGGCCCGCTCAGGGAAACGCTCCAGAAAATCTGCAGATGCCAACAGGCTGGCACCCGGCACCGCCCCCCCCATCAGCTTGCGGGTACTGACCAAGGTTCGGGTTTCACCCAGCAAACGGACATCACTCCTTTGCTCCAACCAATGCATCACCGGATCAGGGTTGCACAAGGCGTCAATCGCGCCGCTGCGCAGTGCATCCATCACGCCCGGAGAGGAGCCCACTTCGACAAAGACCACATCATCCAGCCTCAGTCCATTGGCCAGCAACCAGTGACATGCCATCCAGTAGGTGGTGGAGTCCAGCGCCGACACCCCCAGGCGTGCACCGCGAATGTCTGCAAAAGAGCGCCAGGACACGCCACTGCGCAAGCTGCCTCCCAGACTCACTTGAGGGGTGCGGCTGATCTGCACAAAACTCTGGAAATTCAGGCCTTTCTGGTGCAAGCCAAAAAGATGTTCGTACGCACCTGCCACCACATCGGCTTGACCACCCAGCACACTGTTCAAGGCCTTGGCCCCGGCCTCGTGCATTTGCCACTCCACCTGCACCCCAGCCTGACGAAAATACCCCAGCTGCTCCGCCAGGGTCAGGGGCAAGTGGTACAGACTCTGACTGGCCGCCAGCGCAATTTTCACCCTTGGCAACGACCGTGCCAATTCGGATGCAGGTGAGACCGCAGCATGCGCACCGGCCAGCGAGCCCATGGCCGCCAGCAGCAGTGAACGACGATGCCAATCAGCCTTGGACACAGGCCAGCCCCTTTCAAAACGCAATGGGCTCAGCATAAGCAAAGCGCGCACATGGCGCATCGGGAATGATCCCGAGCGGGTTTTCACGTACTGGATTGCAAGGAATTGACAAGTCTGCGTTCAGAGCCAACGGATGGTTGTCGAAGAACTCAGCGCCTGTCGACCAACGCGTGGGCAATGGTGCCAAGGTCCACGTATTCCAGTTCACTGCCTGCGGGCACGCCACGTGCCAAACGCGTCACCTTCAGTCCTTGCTGACGGATCATCTCGGCGATCACATGGGCTGTCGCCTCGCCCTCTGCGGTGAAGTTGGTGGCCAAGATCACCTCAGCCAACACGCCATCGGCAACACGTTCTTTGAGCTTGGCCAAACCGATTTCATGCGGCCCGATACCGTCGAGTGGGCTGAGCTTGCCCATCAACACAAAATACAAACCCCGGTAAGTGCCGGTGCGCTCAATGGCCGACTGGTCAGCGGGCGTTTCGATCACGCACAATTGGGTTCGGTCACGGGTTTCGTCCTGACAGGTGTCACACAGCACGGCTTCGGTGAAGGTGTGGCAAGACTCACAGTGGCGAATTTTTTCAACCGCGTTGTACAAAGCACCCGCCAAATGTCGGGCTGTGGCACGGTCGTTTTGCAGCAACTGAAATGCCATGCGCTGGGCAGACTTGATGCCCACCCCCGGCAAACCCTTGAGGGCTTGCACCAAAGCGGCAAGGGCGTGGGTATCGGCCATGGCGGGTGTTCTGTCGCTCAGAAAGGCAGTTTCATGCCGGGTGGCATACCCGCCGTGAGCTTGCCCATTTTTTGCTGCGACACCTCTTCAGCCTGACGCACAGCGTCATTGAAAGCAGCGGCCACCAAATCCTCCAGCATGTCCTTGTCATCCGCCAGCAAGCTCGGATCAATGGTCACGCGGCGCACGCTGTGTTTACAGGTCATGAGCACCTTGACCATGCCCGAACCCGCTTGGCCTTCGACCTCGACGAACGCCAGTTCGTCCTGGGCTTTTTTCAGGTTGTCCTGCATGGCCTGGGCCTGCTTCATGAGGCCGGCGAGTTGTCCTTTGTTGAACATGCTTTTTCCTTTAAAGGGGTGAGTCGAGAGGGGGGTGTAAAAAAATCAAATCAACTGCAGGCTGCCGGGCACGATTTTGGCGCCGAAGTCCCGCACCATGGCCTGCACCAGAGGGTCGTTCTGGATCAACGCTTGTGCAGCCAGCATTTTTTCGGCCGCCTTCACCGCCAGACGCTTGGCGGGACTGTCGGTGACCGGGCCGATTTCAATCTGCAGTTTGACATCACCGTGCCCTGCGGCCTGCAAAGCGGCCTGCAAACGATCGCGGCTGGCTGGGTGATTCAAGGTCTCGCGCTCCACACGCAACTGCCATTGGTCGGCATCGCGTGCCAGCAGTTGCGACTGCAGGGCCAGTTCACGCACCAGCGCGGTGATGACCTCCTGGGCCATCAGGCCTTGCACCACATCCAGCCAGACATCGCCTTGCGGCGTGGCCTGAACAGCGGCGGGGCCGGCAGCATGGGGGACATCTGCCCGCAAGGAGGGCGCAGCGACCTCGCGCACCGGCAAAGAACGCAAAGCAGGTGGCGGCGGCGGCGACCCCAAGGACCCAAGCTCAGGCTCATGCTCTGGCACATGCTTTGCCTCGTTTGAGACGGACGCATTGCCATCGCTGTAGTCGGTGGTGTCAGGCCAGTCTTGCCAAGGCGGGGGCTCGTCATGCGAGGCTGAGGCACCCGGATGGGCGACAGACTGGCCCTGGCCTTGCGCCCTGCTTGGGGCTGGGGCTTGCACAGTCTGCGCAGCAACAGCCTCGTCAGCTTGAGAAAGGACCGACTCACACATTGGCGGTTCGGGTTGGCCAGGCGGCGGAGACAAAGCAGCGCCTGAGTCGCGCTGCACGGCATGGGGCGCACTGGGTGGGGTTGCGCGGCTCTGTGCAAGGGACGCGTCCGCCACCGGCTGAATGGTCACAGGGGCCGGAGCCAACACGGCCGCGCGAGCGGGGGTCGCCGGGACAGAAACGGATGTCGGCGAAAGCGCTGCAGCAGCGTCAGCTACCGGTGCGCTGATTCGCGGGCTTTTTTTTTCAGCCGCCCCGGACTGGGGTTTGAACGCCAGCAAGCGCAGCAGCACCATGGTCAGCGCCGCATATTCGTCGGGTGCCAGGCCCAGTTCGGTGCGCCCATGCAAACACAGGCTGTACAGCAACTGGGTTTCCTCCGCTGGCATGGCAGCGGCCAGATCAGCCAAGCCCTGGGTGTCAGGGTCATCACCGTCTTGCGCCATGCTGGGCACCATCTGCATGACGGCCATGCGTTGCAGCAGCATGGCCATGTCTTCCAGCGTGGCGGCGGCCGACACGCCTTGCAGACGCAAGGCGTTGACCTGCGCCACCACGGTGGCACCATCGCCGTCGGTCAAAGCGCGAATCATTTGCAGCACATGGCTGCGGTCCACACTGCCCAACATCTGGCGCACGCCCGCTTCTTGCAACTGCCCATTGCCAAAGGCAATGGCTTGGTCGGTCAAACTCAACGCATCGCGCATGGAGCCGCGTGCAGCGCGGGCCAACAGACGCAAAGCCAGCGGCTCTGCACTGAGCTGCTCGGCGGCCAGTACCTGGGTCAGGTGTTCAAACACCGTCTCGGGGGCCATCGGGCGCAAATTGAATTGCAGGCAACGCGACAGCACGGTGACCGGCACTTTTTGCGGGTCGGTCGTAGCCAGCACGAATTTCAAATATTCAGGGGGTTCTTCGAGCGTCTTCAACATCGCGTTGAACGCGGTGTTGGTCAGCATGTGCACCTCGTCGATCATGAAGACCTTGAAGCGACCTTGCACCGGCTTGTAAACCGCCTGCTCCAGCAGGCTCTGCACCTCGTCCACACCCCGGTTCGAGGCCGCGTCCAGCTCGGTGTAGTCCACAAAACGCCCGGCATCGATGTCGCGGCAGGCCTGGCACACGCCACACGGCTCGGCAGTGATGCCGCCTTGCCCGTCTGCACCCTGGCAGTTGAGCGACTTGGCCAAAATGCGGGACACGGTGGTTTTACCCACCCCCCGTGTGCCCGTGAACAAATAAGCGTGGTGCAGTCGTTGCTGCACCAAAGCGTTGGTCAAGGCCTGAACCACGTGCTCCTGCCCCACCATTTCGGTGAAATTGCGGGGGCGGTATTTGCGCGCGAGAACAAGGTAAGACATGGGGCCTGATTCTATCGGGCTCAGAAGGCAGTCCTTGGCGTCGTTTGAGATGACCGCAAAGCCATGTCTGCCCAGGTGAGGGTGCGGGGATGAACGGGGCCAAAACAGGAAAAAACCGGTAGAGCGCCAAAAGCCGATACAAGCTCGCCTACAATCGTACCCGACGGGCCTTCCCGCATGGTGAAGCGGCCAACCGGGTCAGGTGGGGAACCAAGCAGCCCTAACTGTGAATCCAGTGCCGGGGTCAAGGCTCGTCACCTTTTCGACACAACAGTGTCCCCTCACGGCTCTCCGAGGCATCGTGCCCTCACTGCCTCGGTCACATCCGCCCCACTCCCCCCACCCCTTTCAACAGGCAGTACACCGCCAGCCAGCCGTCATTCAGTCTGGATGTTGGGTCGCAGCAATCTGCACATCGACCAACGGTCTCTCGACCGCCGGGCATTTGTTTGGCCATGGTGGGGCAATTCATGAGAAAATGCCGCCTTCGCCACCGTGATCGTGCGGTGGCTCACCCGGTTCTTCACACAATTTATGTCGTCCAATCTCCACCCCATGCTCAACGTGGCCATCAAGGCTGCGCGCGCCGCTGGCGCCATCATCAACCGTGCCGCGCTCGACGTTGAGGCGGTTCGCATTTCGCAAAAGCAAGTCAACGACTTTGTGACCGAAATCGACCATGCGAGTGAAAAAGTCATCATCGACACCCTGCTGACGGCCTACCCCGACCACGGCATCCTGGCCGAAGAATCGGGCAGCACGCACGGCAACCCCCTCGCTGACCACATCTGGATCATCGACCCCTTGGACGGCACGACCAACTTCATCCACGGCTTCCCTGTTTACTGCGTGAGCATTGCCCTGCAAGTGCGCGGCAAGATCGAGCAAGCCGTCATTTACGACCCCACCCGCAACGACCTGTTCACCGCCACCAAAGGCCGTGGCGCGTTCATGAACGACCGCCGCCTGCGCGTAAGCAAGCGCATCCGCTTGCAGGAATGCATCATTTCCACGGGCTTCCCTTTCCGCAAGGGCGACAACTTCAACCAGTACTTGCGCATGATGGGCGATGTGATGCAACGCACCGCTGGCCTGCGCCGCCCCGGCTCTGCTGCTTTGGACTTGGCCTACGTGGCCGCAGGTTTCACCGACGGTTTCTTTGAAACCGGTCTGTCGCCTTGGGACGTGGCCGCAGGATCTTTGTTGGTCAGCGAAGCCGGTGGCCTGATTGGCAATTTCACGGGCGAGTCCGACTTTTTGGAACAAAAAGAATGCCTGGCCGGTGCGCCCCGCATTTATGGCCAGTTGGTCAGTATCTTGGGCAAGTTCAGTAAATTTGCCAGCGCGGGCGACAAGGCTGCGGTGCGCACTGCTGTGGACACCCTGAGCCGCGAGCGCACATCCGACGCACACGATCCGGACGACGAAACTCAGGACACCGCGGCTACGGCCAGTGATGAAAACGACGAGCGCAAAGACGCTCCGTTTTGAGCAGGTGATGGAGCGCAGCGCCAGGCCTGCCTCCCCTTCAACGGATTGAGGCCTTCCCAAAGCATGGATCTTGTGATGCTTTGGGCTGACCTACGGGTCAACCGCTGCATCCACTAACCACGGTCCAGGTGGTCAAACACATCAGCCCCTGCGTTCTTGGCTGATTCAGCCCCGTCATCGGCAGACGGCAGACGGGCCGCCAGAACCTTGTCGATGGCACGTCCGTCCATGTCCACGATCTCCAGCTTCCAGCCCTCCCACTCCACCACATCGGCCACTTTGGGCAAAGTGCCGGTCAGCAGCATGATCATGCCGCTCAGGGTGTGGTAGCGTCCCCGTTCTTCCTCGGGCACAGCATCCAGGTTCAATCGGTCCTTGAGTTCGGGCACAGGAATGTGTCCGTCAAGCAGCCAGCTTCCATCGTCGCGTTGAACGGCCCATGAAGTCTCCGGGTCACGCGGTTGGAACTCGCCCGTGATGGCCTCGATCAGATCCTGCAGCGTGATGATGCCCTGCACCTCGCCGTACTCGTCGATGACAAAAGCCATGTGCACATCGGACAGCCTGAAGTTGTCCAGCAACTCCATGCCGGTGATGGTTTCAGGCACGTACAAAGGCATTTGCAGCGATTGCTCACGCAATGACTGGGACTTGTCTTTCAGCGCCCGGGCCAGCCACTGGCGGGCATTGATCACGCCCAGAATGTTCTCAATGCCGTTTTGAACCACCGGGAAACGGGCATGGTCCGATTCCTCGATGCGCTGGAGACTCTCTTCAAACGAATCATCCACATCGAGGCACACGATGTCGGCACGCGGCACCATGAGCGAGCCGATTTGCCGGTCATCAAGACGGAACACGTTGCGCACCATGGTGTGTTCGTGCGACTCGATCACGCCCGCAGAAGTGCCTTCCACCAGCATGGCGTGAATTTCCTCCTCGGTCACGGGCGTGCCTTTGGTTTCCTTCACGCCCATCAGGCGCAGCAAAGCGCGGGTCGATGTCGACAGCAAAATCACAAACGGCTTGGTGGCCAGCGCCAGAAAATTGATGGGCCTGGCCACCAGGCGGGCAAAGGTTTCCGGATAAGACTGCCCGATGCGTTTGGGCACCAATTCGCCCACGACGATGGAAAAATACGTGATGGTGAGCACCACAATGGCTGTGGAGGCAAAACTGGCATAGACCTCTGCAATGCCCAAAGACACGAGCCACAGGGCCATGGGCGCCGCCAATGCGGCCTCGCCCACAATGCCGTTCAGCACACCAATAGAGGTGATGCCAATCTGGATGGTGGACAAAAAGCGCGTGGGGTCTTCCCCCAATTTGACCGCCGCTGCTGCACCGCTGTCGCCCTCATCCACCAACTTCTGAAGTCTGGCTTTTCTGGCTGTGACCAAGGCAATCTCGGACATGGCAAAAACACCGTTCAGGCAGATAAGGGCAAAAAGTATCGCTATTTCCATACAAGGGGCTCAGCAGAGCCCTCAAAGTTAAGTTGAGGTATTGTAAAGATGTGTGTCATCTTCCCCGCTTGGAACACCGGACTGAGCCCATCCACTGTGCCTGCGGGCAGTGCATGCCCGCGCAGACGGATGAACATGGCCAAGGATCCGATCCACTCCGGGCTGGGTCTGCGCTCTAAATAAAATCCGGGCACGTCCAATAAGTGCTTGGTATTTCAAGATAATTTCTCAATGCACCCTGGTCAGATTCCCACCACGAGCACCGCCGCTGAATTCGGTGACTTTTTTCCAAATCGGCCCCGTCATTGATGCCCAAAGACACGTCTTCTGCCGCCCCCAGCCCTGCGGACTATTCCGCCCACACGCCGATGATGGCCCAGTACCTGGGCATCAAGGCGGAGTTCCCTGACACGCTGGTGTTCTACCGCATGGGCGACTTTTACGAGTTGTTCTTTGCCGACGCCGAAAAAGCCTCTGGCCTGCTCGACATCACCTTGACGCGCCGTGGCCAGTCCGCTGGCCAACCGGTGGTCATGGCGGGCGTGCCCTTTCATTCGGTTGAAACTTACCTGGCCCGGCTGATCAAGTTGGGCGAATCGGTGGCCCTGTGTGAACAGGTGGGCGACGTGGCCACGGCCAAAGGCCCCGTCGAGCGCAAAGTGGTGCGCGTGGTCACCCCCGGCACGCTCACCGACACCGAGCTGCTGCCCGACAAGAGCGAAGCGATTTTGCTGGCCGTACACCAAGCGGCAAAAAACCGCTGCGGCCTGGCGTGGCTCAGCGTCACGCAAGGTGTGGTGCACCTGGCCGAATGCGCTCAAGACGAGCTGGCCGACTGGGTCGACCGCATCAGCCCCAGCGAGTTGCTGGCCAGCGCGGGCATGACCCCCACGTTTGAGCAAAAACTGCGCTCCCTCAAAACCACGGGGCGTGGCAGCTGGGCGCTGGCGCTACGGCCCGACTTTCAGTTTGACGCGGGCCTGGGCCAGCGCAAGCTGCTGGAACAACTGCAAGCCGCGTCGCTCGCTGCCTGGAGCGCCGATGCCCTGGCTGACGCGCACGCTGCCGCCGCCGCGCTTCTCACCTACGCCGAACACACGCAAGGCCGCAGCCTGCCGCATGTGCAGCGGGTGCAAGTGCAGCGCTCGGACGCACTCATTGACCTGCCCGCCAGCACCCGCCGCAACCTGGAGCTGACGCAAACCCTGCGCGGGGAAAGCGCTTCGGATTCGCCCACGCTGTTTGCCCTGCTCGACACCTGCATGACCGGCATGGGCAGCCGCCTGCTCAAAAGCTGGCTGCTCAGCCCGCCGCGAGACCGCCAAGTGGCGCAACAGCGCCTGCAAGCCCAAGCCGTGTTGCGTGGCGACAGCGGTGCCGGTGCTTGGAGCAGCCTGCGCGAACAACTCAAAGGCGCAAGCGATGTGGAGCGCATCACCGCCCGCACCGCATTGCGCCAAGTGCGCCCGCGCGAGCTGGTGGCGCTGCGCCACGCGCTGGCGCGTGCCGCTTCGCTGTCGGTGCAATTGCAAGCTCTGCAACCTGAAACAGGCACGCTGTTGGCCGGCATGGCCCGCTGGCTCACGCCACCCACGCATTGCGCAGAGCTGCTGCAAATGGCCTTGCTCGAAGAGCCCGCTGCGCTGGTGCGTGATGGCGGCGTGATCGCCGACGGCCTGGACCCCGAGCTGGACGAGTTACGTGGCATCCAAACCAACTGCGACGCCTTTTTGCTCGACCTGGAAACCCGCGAAAAAGAACGCACAGGCATTGCCAACCTGCGCGTGCAGTTCAACAAGGTGCACGGCTTTTACATCGAGGTCACGCAAGGGCAGCTCGACAAAGTGCCCGATGACTACCGCCGCCGCCAGACCCTGAAAAACGCCGAGCGTTTCATCACGCCCGAGCTCAAAACCTTTGAAGACAAGGCCCTGTCGGCGCAAGAACGCGCCTTGGCCCGCGAGAAGTGGTTGTATGAAGGCCTGCTCGACCAGTTGCAGCCCTATGTGCCCGCGCTCACCGAATTGGCGCAGGCCATGGCATCGCTCGACGTGCTGTGCGCCCTGACCGAGCGTTCGCTCACCCTGAATTGGTGCACGCCCGAATTCACCAAAGAGCCCTGCATCGAAATCCGCCAAGGCCGTCACCCGGTGGTTGAGGCGCGCCTGGCCGAGCTGTCCGGCGCCAGCTTCATCGCCAACGACACGGTGCTCGGCCCTCGCCAGCGCTTGCAAATCATCACCGGCCCCAACATGGGCGGTAAATCGACCTACATGCGGCAAGTGGCGTTGATCGTGCTTCTGGCCAGCATCGGCAGCCACGTGCCCGCCAGCCGCTGCCGCCTCGGCCCCATCGACGCCATCCACACCCGGATCGGCGCGGCCGATGACCTGGCCAATGCGCAATCCACCTTCATGCTGGAGATGACCGAAGCCGCGCAAATTTTGCACAGCGCCACGCCGCACAGCCTGGTGCTGATGGATGAGATCGGGCGCGGCACATCGACCTTTGACGGCCTGGCCCTCGCCAGCGGCATCGCCACGCACCTGCACAACAAAACGCAAGCCTTTGCGCTGTTTGCCACGCACTACTTTGAGCTAACCGAGTTCCCGGCCACGCACACGGCGGCGGTGAATATGCATGTGAGCGCGGCCGAATCGGGCGCGTCCATCGTCTTCTTACACGAGCTGCAACCCGGCCCCGCCAGCAAGAGTTATGGCGTGCAAGTGGCCCGCTTGGCAGGCATGCCTGCGGCGGTGCTCAACCACGCACGGCACGCGCTCAGCGCCTTGGAAGCCGGGGCTACTGAAAGCCGCCAGCAGGTGGACCTGTTTGCCCCCCCGCCCGAAGCCGAAACCGCAGGCCCCTCACCAGTGGAAGCGGCGCTGGCCCAAATCAACCCCGATGCGCTCAGCCCCCGCGAAGCGCTCGACGCCCTGTATGCCTTGCAGCGTTTGCTGCCCAAAAATTAACCCGAAGTTGACACATGACTTATTGCGTTGCCGTCAAAACCCGCGCCGGTCTGGTTTTTTTGTCCGATTCCCGCACCAATGCAGGCTTGGACCAGATCAGCACCTTCCGCAAAATGATCGTCTATGAAAAAGCAGGCGACCGCTTCATGGCCTTGCTGTCCGCAGGCAACCTGAGCATTTCGCAGTCTGTGCGCGAAGTGCTGCAAATCGAAAAACTGGTGGAGCCCGGCCAGGACGAACCGCTGACCATCTGGAACGCCAAGAGCATGTTCGACGCCACCCGCGTGCTGGGTGCGGCCGTGCGCCGGGTGTACGAGCGCGATGCAGCCGCCCTCAAGGCTTCGGGCGTGGAATTCAACGTGTCCATGATTTTTGGTGGCCAAATCGGCGGCGAAGGCATGCGCCTGTTCCAGGTGTATTCGCCCGGCAACTTCATCGAAGCCACCGATGAGACGCCCTACTTCCAGATTGGCGAATCCAAATACGGCAAGCCCGTGCTCGACCGCGTCATCACCCCCGACACCCCGCTGGACGAAGCGGCCAAATGCGCGCTGGTGTCGATGGACTCCACCCTCAAATCCAACCTGTCGGTCGGCCTGCCGCTGGACATGGTGGTCTACAAAGCGGGCAGCCTGCACACCGACCGCATCATGTGCATCGACGAGCACAACCCCTACTTCCAAATGCTGCGCTCCAGCTGGGGCGACAAGCTGCGCCAGATGTTCGACAGCATCGAAGACCCGATGTGGAACGGCGGCGCAACCGACATCCCGCTCATGGTGCCGCCCACACGCAACGCCCTGCTCAAGAAGATCACCACCCCAGACGAGAAACTGATCTGATCGACTGCCTGCTTGTGGGAGCGAGCCCCTGCTCGCGAATGCCAGCACCGCCACCCTCTACATTCGGCCGCAGGGGCAGCCTCCCACAAAGCCCAAACCTAGCACCGAACAACGGCACAACAGATCACCATGAAACCTCGCATCATCTTCTCGCACGGCAACAGCTTTCCGGCCAGCACTTACAAGGTGATGCTCGACAACCTGCGCCAGCGCGGCTTTCAGGTCGATGCGGTCGAGATGTATGGCCACGATCCGAAATACCCAGTCAGCAACAACTGGCCCCACCTGGTGGAGCAACTGGCTGACTTTGCGCGGGACAAACAAGGCACGGGCGAACCTGCCTTTCTGATCGGCCACTCGCTGGGCGGCATCTTGAGCCTGATGTGTGCGGCCCGCCACCCGGAGCTGGCACGTGGCGTGTTGCTGATCGACTCGCCCGTGCTGGGTGGATGGCGCGCTACCACAGTCGGTCTGGCCAAACGCACGCCGCTCATCGGTGCCCTGTCGCCCGGCCGCATCAGTCAAAAGCGCCGCAACCACTGGCCCGACGCTCAGGCTGCGCTGGAGAGCTTTGCGCACAAAAAGGCCTTTGCCCGTTGGGACCCGCAGGTTTTGCGCGACTACATCGAACACGGCACACACGATGCACAAGGCCAGCGCGTGCTCAGCTTTGACCGCGACGTGGAAACCGCCATCTACAACTGCCTGCCGCACAAGCTCGACAGCCTGCTCAAACGTCACCCGCTCAAATGCCCGGCAGCCTTCATCGGCGGCACGCACTCGGTCGAAATGCAGCAAGCGGGTAAAGAGTTGACCCACAAGGTGGTCAAGGGCCGCATCATGATGCTCGACGGCTCACACCTGTTCCCGATGGAAAAACCGCTAGCGACAGCGGCAGCGATTGAAGCGTCACTGCGAAATATCGGGGCCTGATCAAGCTGCCCAGGTCACCCAGCCACTGAAGCTGGTGCCCAGCACCAGCAAGCCGAACACAATGCGGTACCAGGCAAAAGGCACAAAGCTGTTGTGCGCCACAAAACGCAACAGCCAGCGCACGCAAAACCAGGCGGACAACCACGACATCACCAGCCCCACGGCAAACATGGGAATGTCCGCCTGACTGAGCAAATGCTGGTGTTGGTACAGGTCGTATGCAGCTGCGCCAAACAACATCGGAATGGCCAAGAAGAAGCTGAATTCAGTCGCGGCCTTGCGTTCAAAACCCAGCAACATACCGCCAATGATGGTGGCACCCGAACGGCTGACCCCGGGCACCAAGGCGACACACTGCACCAATCCGACCTTCAACGCATCAGACCATCGCACGTCGTCCATGTCCTTGATACGGCTTCGTCTGCCCATCCGTTGCAAGCGTTCTGCCCACAAGATCGCCAAGCCGCCCACAATGAACCCCAAAGCCACCACCACGGGCGTGAACAAAACGTCCTTGATCACATCAATGAACAGCACACCGGCCAAAGCCATGGGGAAAAAGCCGATGCACACATGGACTGCAAACTGACGGGCTTGGGGTTGGGTGGGCAAACCTACCAGGGTCTTCCACAGACGCTGTGCATAAATCGAGACAATGGCCATGATGGCCCCGGTCTGGATCACCACCTCAAACAACTTGACCTTGTCGCCATGCCAGTGGAGCAACGAAGCCGTCAAAATCAAATGCCCTGTCGAGGAAATCGGCAAGAATTCGGTCATCCCCTCCACCAGGCCCATCACGGCGGCCTTGAACAACAACATCAAATCCACAAGCAGTTCCCCTAAAGTGTGGTTTGATTATCGCCCCAGCCCCCAAAAATAATTCTTTAGAGTACTTTTATACCCATCATGAACCTGCGGCACTGTACCGCTCAGGCGCGCTTGTGGTGACAAAACGGTGTGCCCGGGCAAACAACACCCGTCATTCTGACCAGACCACCAGTCCGCTGTAGCCCGTGGCCAGCACCACAAAACCAAAGACGATACGGTACCAGGCAAACACTTCAAAGCTGTGGGTCGAGATGAAACGCAAAAGCCAACGCACGCACACCCAAGCCGACAACCACGACACGACCAGCCCCACACTGAACACCGGCACATCGGACCAACTCAACAAATAGCGGTCTTTGATCAGGCTGTAAGCACCCGCACCGATGAGCGTGGGAATGGCCAGATAAAAAGAAAAGTCGGTCGCGGCCTTGCGCGACATGCCCAACAGCATGCCACCAATGATGGTGGCACCGCTGCGGCTGGTGCCCGGGATCATCGCCAAGCACTGCACCAAGCCCACTTTCAAAGCGTCCTGCCAGCGCATCTCTTCCACAGCGTCAATGCGCACAGCAAACCTTTGTCGGCGCTCGGCCCACAAAATGATGAAGCCGCCCACGATAAAAGTGCTGGCGACCACAGCCGGATTGAAAAGGTGCGCCTTGATGGCCTTGCCAAACACCAGACCCAAAATCACGGCTGGCACAAACGCGATGAACACATTCAATGCAAACCGCTGAGCGTCGGCACTGTCAGGCAAAGTTCGCAGCGTTGTGCTGATTTTTTGCCAATACACAATGATCACCGCCAAAATCGCACCGGTCTGGATCGCGATCTCAAACACTTTGGCTTTCTCACCCGAAAAGCCCAGCAAAGCCCCCGCCAAAATCAGATGTCCGGTGGACGAGATCGGCAAGAACTCGGTCAGCCCTTCCACCACGCCCATCACAGCGGCCTTCAGCAACAGCATCACATCCACAAGCATTCCCCAAAAAATCTGCATGAATTATCGTCGCAAGATCCACCCCAAAAGGCCAAGACCTGGTAGCGGGACGGGTACGCAGATCTTTTTGCCGCAACGCACGCCAACGCCAAGACTCAACAGGTTACGCTTGTGATGCCCTTTCAGGCATGAATCTGCCTGCACACGCTTGATGTACTGACCACGATGCCTTCTCTCCAGCAAACCACCCGCACAGGCGCCCTCGCCATCGCCGCCGTGTGGCTGGCTGTCGCTGGGGTGCTGTACCTGGTATTTGATCGCATCGAGCACAACCGCCAGGCCAGCCTCAAGCCCTATGCGCTCAGCTCGGGCGATCTGGTCATTCCGCGCCAGCGCGACGGGCATTTCCATGTCGAGGGTGAAGTCAACCGCCAGCCTGTGCGCTTTTTGGTGGACACCGGGGCCAGCCATGTGAGCGTGAGCCAGGCGCTGGCCAGCCAGGCTGAGCTGCCTGCGGGCCAGAGCATCACCTTGCACACCGCCAACGGCCAACGCCCCGGCCAATTGGTGCGCAGCGTGCCCGTGCGGGCGGGGCACCTGGTGCTCAATGACACCAGCGTCACCGTGGGCCTGAGCGGCATGCCACCCGAACAAGCCCTGCTGGGTCAGGCGTTTTTGAAACACTTTGATGTGGAAATCCGCCGCGACGAGATGGTGCTGCGCCAGCGGCGCTGAAGGTGGGTGGAATTGAAATCTGGCGGGTCTGGCTTTCAGATGCTCGGCCCCTTTGATGGCTTGGCTCCACCCATTGTCTAAATAAACTTTTATTTAATACTTAATTACTCATATTCAAACCTAGAATGTCGATCTTCTATAAGACTGCCAACCCATGAAAAAGCTCACACTCATCTCTTTGACCTGCCTGGCCCTCACCGCCTGCGTACAAGAAGGCTCGCGCACTCTGCCCATCCAAAAAGTGGAATCTGCTGCCCGTCCTCACGTCGGTCCCCGCGTGCCTGTCTCAGTGGGCAAGTTTGACAACCGCTCCTCGTTCATGCGCGGCGTCTTCTCCAACAACGAAGACCGCATGGGTAGTCAGGCACAAACCATTCTGGTCACCCACCTGCAGCAATCGCAGCGCTTCAGCGTGCTTGACCGCAGTGTCATGTCCGAGATCAAGCAAGAAGCTGCCCTCAAAAAACAAAGCCAGAACATCAAAGGTGCCGACTACGTCGTCACGGGTGACGTGACCGAGTTTGGTCGCAAAGACGTGGGCGACCGCCAACTGTTTGGCATTGTGGGCCGGGGCAAAACCCAGATCGCTTACGCCAAAGTCAACCTCAACATCGTCAACACCCTCACCTCAGAGGTGGTGTTCTCCTCGCAAGGCGCGGGCGAATACAGCCTGTCCGAGCGCGAAGTGATTGGCTTTGGCAGCACCGCCAGCTACGACGCCACCCTGAACGGCAAAGTTCTCGACCTGGCCATCCGCGAAGCGGTGAACAACCTGGTCAGCGGCATCGAAAGCGGCGCATGGCGTCCTGCGCAGTGAGCCTGGCCCCCATGCAACACCGCTTATTCCTATTCCACAAGCCCACCCGCAGTGCAGCCCAAGTGGCGCTGCTGGCCCTGGCCCTGACACTGGCCGGTTGTGCCAACAAGGCACCACCCCAGCTCTACGGCTGGCATGGCTTTGAAAAAAACCTGGACACCTACTTCCGCCAAGACCGGGAAAGCCCGGACACGCAAGCCAAACGCATGGAAGACGACCTGCAGAAAATGCGCACTGCAAGCCAGGCCACACCGCCCGGCTTCATGGCTCACCTAGGCTTGCTCTACGGCAAACAAGGCGACTTGGCTCGGTTTCAGCAACACCTCGAAGCTGAAAAGCAGCAATTCCCGGAATCTCAAACCTTCGTGGATTTCTTGCTGCGCAAACTCAAACCCCAGTGAACCGCCCACCGCCATGAAGCCCTTTCTCCCATTCCTGGCTCCGGCCATGGCCCTGCTCGTCCTGAGCGGCTGCGCCACCAAGCCCGCGCCCTCTTTTGACTACAGCCATTACAAGGCCAGTGACCCCAAATCCATCCTGGTGCTGCCACCGGTGAACAACACGCCGGAAATTCGGGCCCCCTACAGCATGCTCTCGCAGGTCACCTTGCCGCTGGCGGAGTCGGGCTACTACGTCTTGCCTGTCTCGCTGGTCGACGAAACCCTGAAAGAAAACGGCATCACACAGGCCCAAGATGCCCATGATCTGCCCAGTGCCAAGCTGCGCGAAATTTTCGGGGCCGATGCAGCACTTTTCATCACCATGACGCGCTACGGGACGGTCTACAAAGTCATTGACAGCCAAGCCACCGTCTCGGCCGAGGCCCGCTTGGTAGACCTCAAAACGGACAACGTGCTCTGGACCGGCAAAGCAACGGCCAGCACCGCTGAGCAGCAAAACCGAAACCAAGGCAGCGCAGCCGTGATGCTGGTCAGCGCCATCGTCAAACAAATTGTGGGCACCATCACAGACCAAAGCCACCCACTGGCAGGACTGACCAGCCAGCGCCTGCTGCGAGCCGGACGGCGCGACGGCCTGCTGTATGGCCCGCGCTCACCACGTTACAAACAAGAAGACGAGGCCAAACCCCGCTAAAGCGTAGCCAGCGCGATCAGTGCCGCCACTGATCGCGCTGCCCCCGCCAACCTCCGCCGCGCTCACGTTCTTCCTCGCGGTGGTGGCGTCCCTCTTGGCCACGGTGACCACGCTCATGCCCGTGGCCCCAAATTTGCGCGGGCGCATACACACGCGGCGAATAAACCACACGAGGCGGCGGCGGGGCGTAGATCACCCGGGGCGGCGGAGCGTAAATGACCGGGCCAGGCACCCCCACCTGGGTGTAGACGGGGAAATGGCCGATGCGCGAGTGCACCGAAACCGACGGCTCGACCACCACCGGATGGGCGCAACCCACCTGAGCCAAACCCACGCCGAGCAAGCCCAGCAGTGCCATGACTCTTGAAAATGACGATTTGAATGAATGACGCATGACAAAAGTCCTTTGATCACGTTGGCTTTACTTGAAAGCAGACTCCCTGGCTCTTTAGCGCGGCAGCGACAGGTTTGGTGCACGCAGCGTGCTTCACAATGGTTTCCAGACGTAACCAGCCGCCCCCAAAAAGCACGCGGCCACCCCCTAAAATCAAGCGCTATGACCTCCCCCACCGACAAAGCCCCCGCCGGCCATCCCTCCAGCGCCTCTGTGACTGCCCCCGCCGAACACAAAGTCAGCAACTTCCTGCGCCAGATCATCGAAAACGACCTGGACAAAGGCACCTACGCCAGCCGCCGCTGGGCAGGCAGCCCCGGTGACGCCGCGCACCACGCAGCGGGCCAACCCGACCCGGCCAAGATCCGCACCCGCTTTCCGCCCGAGCCCAACGGCTATCTGCATGTGGGCCACGCCAAAAGCATTTGCATCAACTTCGGGCTGGCCAAGGAATACGGCGGTGTGTGCCACCTGCGCTTTGACGACACCAACCCCGAAAAAGAAGACACCGAATACGTCAACAGCATCATCGACGCCGTGAAATGGCTCGGTTTTGACTGGAGCCAACCGGGCAACGACAAGGCTTATCAAGCCAGCGACTACTTCGACTTCATGTACCGCGCCGCCGAGGCGCTGATCGAAGCCGGCCACGCCTATGTGGACGAACAAAGCGCCGAAGACATGCGTGCCAACCGGGGCGACTTTGGCAAGCCCGGCGTGGACAGCCCATTCCGCAGCCGCACCGTGGCAGAAAACCTGGCGCGCTTTCGCGAAATGCGCGACGGCAAGTTGGCCGACGGCGCCGCCGTGCTGCGCGCCAAGATCGACATGGCTTCGCCCAACATCAACCTGCGCGACCCGGCCATCTACCGCATCCGCCGCGCCACCCACCACCACACGGGCGACACATGGTGCATCTACCCGATGTACACCTTTGCCCACCCCATCGAAGACGCGCTGGAGCAAATCACCCACAGCATCTGCACGCTGGAATTTGAAGACCAGCGCCCGTTTTACGACTGGCTGATGGAGCGCCTGTGCGAGTGCAAGCTGCTGGCCGCGCCCAGCCCCAAACAATACGAATTTGCCCGCCTGAACCTGACCTATGTGATCACCAGCAAACGCAAGCTGGCGCAACTGGTCAATGAAGGCAAAGTCAGCGGCTGGGACGACCCCCGCATGCCCACCATCGTGGGCCTGCGCCGCCGGGGCTACACGCCTGAGAGCCTGCGCCTGTTTGCCGACCGCATTGGCGTGACCAAGAGCGACAGCTGGATCGACTACAGCACGCTCGAAGGCTGCCTGCGCGAAGACCTGGAAAACAAAGCCCACCGCGGCATGGCCGTGCTCGACCCCGTCAAGCTCGTGCTGACCAACTGGGCCGAGGCCTTTGGCAGCGACGGCTACACCGAGGCCTGCACCCAACCCGCACTGCCCCACTCGGCCATCGCCGAAGGCCAAACGCCCCCAGCCGACCGCACGTTCCAGATTGGCAAAGAAGTGTGGATCGAGCGCGAAGACTTTGAAGAAGTGCCGCCCAAGGGCTACAAACGCCTGTTTCCCGGCAACGTGGTGCGCCTGAAAGGCGGCTACGTGATCGAATGCACTGGCTGCGCACGCGACGCGGCAGGCAACGTGACCGAGGTGCACGCCAAAGTGATCCCCGGCACCAAGAGCGGCACGCCCGGCGCCGACAGCGTCAAAGCCAAAGCCGCCATCACCTGGGTGGCCGTGGCCGACGGCGTGCAGGCCGAAATTCGCCTGTACGACCGCCTGTTTGCCGAAGCGCACCCCGATGCGGGCGGCAAAGACTTTTTGCAGTCGCTCAACCCCGACAGTTTGAAAGTGGTGACGGCCTATGTGGAACCATCACTGGCCCAAGCACAGCCAGACCAGAAGTTTCAGTTTGAGCGCTTTGGATACTTCGTGGCGGACCGCCTGGAACATGTGGCAGGAGCCAAGCCGGTGTTCAACCGGGTGACTGGGTTGAAGGACAGTTGGGGAAAGTAACAAGCTCCCGACCTAAAAGATAGATCAGCACACTTGCTCCGCCAAAATTAGCCTATCGAAACCAGTTTTATTTTGATCTCAAGCGCTTTGCTGAGATCATTTACTGAACTTGATATTTTGAAAGTAGGCGGTGCAAGTTGCGCTTTCTCGCCATCGGGCATTGGATAAGCCAGCTCAAGATTGGTACATCCGTAGCGGCTGGCGTAGGCCAAAAGTTGATACACGTCACCCTCATTAACACCATAATCAGGGACATATGGATCTAGGTGCTTCCATTTGGCATCGACCACGCGATCAATACCTAAATGGGTCCCATTTTGGTCAATCTTCCAAACGGTGATGTCTGGTTTCAGCAAAAACACATTGGTTGCGTCACGAACGCCAAGATGCAATGGAGGCCCTTGCCTGACAACACTTTGATCTGGTCCAGCTGCGTCTTCTTCAAGCTTGGCGACGTGTGCCTCGAACAACTTGTTCATATCAAACAGTAGCCCAGGTGCATGCGTAGTACCCGAACTCATCGCCGGGCTGGTCATCGCCAATATCAATTCGCACCAAGTGAGTAGTGGATCGTAGCGCTGCGTGGTGCGGTCTCGCGGTAAGGCCGCCACATCCTTCGCCAACACCCTCACCGATGAAATGCTGGCGTACCGGGCATGTGTCTCGAACCACAGGCGCTGAGTACTGGCTGCTATGACCCACGTTCGACAGACATTAAGCGTCGCACGCACAGCGCGGTTGTAGGCATTGTCGGCGGTGAATTCGTCGTACTCGCAATGCAATAAGTGAGGTCGAACAAGGTTGCGACGAACGTGACCATGCGCTTGGAAACGTCCCTTTATGACGGAAAGATCGTCAGCATGCACCACATATCGGCTGATCAAGCCTCTTCGAGCTTGATCAAGTGCGCAATGAAAAAAGGCCTCAATAAAGATATCTAGCAGCGGCGCGCTCACGGATTGCTGAGGTGCAGTGCCAACTTTCGTGATCGCAACTTGCCTAGCGCTATGCAGCATCGCCAGCAATGCACCGCGGGAGCGCTCCAACTCGTTGATTGTTCGTGAATCTGCCATCCCTACTTTGGGCAGGACTTCGACCACGCAAGTTGACAACCGAACAATTCCGCAATGTTGCGCGAGCTTGATACCGCCAGAAACTCGCTGACAGAAGCCACGGCGAAAATCATTCAAGCTGAGCAAGGCTTGCGCATCAACTTCGGTTATCCAAGTGCCAACATCTGCCAAGACATCAGGCACAGGGTCCGAATCGAAGACACGGATAACCTCATGCTCCAGCACGGTGACAGTACGCAGACCGACCATGGAATCAAACCGGGTTCTGGTTGTAGGCTACTTCGTCAGTCTGCGCTTGCGCCACTACAGCCGATGATGCAGCGCCGTAAAGCCCCATGATGTGCGCCTCACTCCAGCTGCTGGGTTCGCCTACCGCAAACGTAGACCTTGCTTCAGTCCCAACGGCTTGCTTTGCACCAGGAAAAAGTTCGGACGGTGACAGAGAACGCGACTTGAAGAATACGCTGTCCTTACCGTTGCCAGTCAAGACCAGGCGTACCTTTTCCATGTCTTCAAAGAAGTACTCCTGAAGAAGCGGAATCACTCGCTGTGCCAACACCGCCTGAAGCTCAGTTAGGGATGTAATGCCCATAAAAACCGCGTGACCGATGGCGTGGTCACGGTCGAGCAAATATTCCAAGCGATCGTTCAAGCACTGCAGCAGCACCCTCAAATCAATGGCACCGACCATGAACGGCTTGATCTGCTCGGGATCAGGTGCGAACTCTTGAAAGCGAAATCGCCGCCGCAAGGCGATGTCCATCATCGCGATGGACCTATCTGCCGTATTCATTGTGGCCACAATGTGAAGGTTGTCGGGCACACCAAAGCGATCTGGCAAACCAGGCAAGGTCACCCAGGCACCTTCGTCATTCACCTTGCTTCCGGCAATCACGCGTTTGCTGGGTTCAATGAGGGTGATCAGCTCACCAAACACCTTAGCCACATTCGCACGGTTGATCTCATCAATAAAGAGGGTGAACTGCTCGTTCGGATTGGCATGGGCCTTTTCGCACAGAGTCAAAAATGGGCCCTTTTGGAAAATTACAGCTATGCCCGCTCCGGATTGGGATGGCACGGGTCGCAGGCCACCAATGAAATCCTCATAAGAATAGCTGGGGTGAAAGGCCACGAAGGCGAATTCCTCACCTTTCTCGTAGGCCGCTTTCATACGCACCTGCATTTCGAAGGTTTTGCCAGTACCCGGTGGGCCAAACAAAATCAGGTTGTCAGCAAGGCGAAGCGTAGGCTTGGCGTTGGTTGCGTCCTCAACGTCATATTCAGGATCGGGCTCGCGCACAGTCAGGCCATCAGAATCCTTGGGCACTTCTTCATTTTCGGCCTGCCCATCTTTCACCTTGTCAGGTTGAATAATTTCCTGTTTAAGGAGCGTACCCACTGGTTGCGTGTAATAGTCCACGACACCCGGATACTGAATCTCAAGCCGTTTACGGAGCTCTAGCAATGCCGCATCCATGGCTGGACGGCTCTCGCCCAAAGGTGGTGTCCAGATCTTGTGGGCACGCGCCACCTGAATTTTGTGGCCCTTACTGAAGATCCGCTCAAACGAGTCAGGAAACAGGACATGACACAGTGAACCTGCCCCTGTTGAACGCACCTCTTAGCCATTCGATTATGCGGCCTTCTTTTGCTGTGCCGCGTGCCAGCTTTTCTCAAACTGCATCGGACTGACGTAGCCCAGGGTCGAATGAAGTCTGCGGTGGTTGTAGAACGTCATCCAGTCCATCACCTCGTCCATGGCCTGCCTGCGGGTTTCGAATTTCCTGCCGTACAAGCGACCCACTTTCAGGCGTCCCCAGAAGCTCTCCGTGGGCGCGTTATCCCAGCAGTCGCCCTTGCGGCTCATCGAGCTTTTCATCTTGTAGCCCGCCAGCGCCGCCTGGAATTCGTGGCCACAGTATTGGCTGCCACGGTCCGAGTGAAAGATCACGCCCGCCTCTGGTGAACGCCTGAACCACGCCATGCGCAGCGCATCCGTCACCAGTGAGCTTTGCATGTGCGGCCGCATGCTCCAGCCCACCACCTGGCGGCTGAACAGGTCAAGTACCACGGCCAGATACAGCCAGCCCTCGTCGGTGGCAATGTAGGTGATGTCCCCCGTCCACACCTGGTTGGGCGCGCTGGCCGTGAAGTCGCGTTGCAGCAGATTGGGTGCAATGGGCAGGCTGTGCTTGCTGTCGGTGGTGACAACAAACTTCCTCTTGCCCCTGGCTTTGATGCCGTTGTTGTGCATCATCCGGCGCACACGCTCCTTGCCCACCCGGATGCCGCGCGCCACCAATTCCTTCCACATCTTGGGCCAGCCGTACTCCTGCTTGACCTCGGCGTGGATGGCCCGGATGTGGGCAAGCAAGGCTTCGTTGCTGATGCGCTTGTTGGTGCCTGGCTTGGAGGTCTTGTCAGCGCCCTTGCGTCGCACGTTCTCAAAAAAGCCGCTGGTGCTCACGCCCAGCATGTCACACGCCAGCGAAACCGGCCAATGCTTTTTGTTGTTGGCTATCCAGGCGTACCTCACGTCGATTCCCTTGCGAAGTACGCCGTCGCTTTTTTTAAGATGTCACGCTCCATCTTGACCCGGGCCAGTTCGGCGCGCAGTCGCGCCAGCTCCATTTGCTCGGCACTCACCGGCTTGTCTCCCGCCCCCTTGAGTTGCCCTTTGCCATCCAGGCGAACCCAGTTCTCCAGCGTCTGCTTGGGGATGCCAAGTATCTTGGCCGTAACAGCGGCCACTTGACCACCTTTGACCAGTCGCACAGCCTCCAGCTTGAATTCCAGCGTGTACCGCGCCCGTCGTTTCGTTTCGCTCATCTCTCACTCCTGTTACTGATTTTTACCCATCAGCTATGGAGTACGTTTTTCGGGGGCAAGGTCAAATGTTGGCGATGGTACCGGAGCCAACTAGCCCCACTGATGAGCAGCACATCCACCTTGATGCCCCGTTAGGGGCAGTGTGGCTCAGAAATCCGGTGGTTTGATCACGCTTGGTGAGCTTGTGCCTGCTCATGTCTTGCCCCCTGCTTTTTTGCTGGGGTTCTGCCCCAAGGCCTGATGCGGCTTGGCGTTTTGCGGGCTCACCAGCTTTTTACCTGTCTCCGCCTCCAGCTTGAGCCGCGCCTGCCGGGCCACCCCGCCGCCGCGCTTGGCCACGGATTCGTGCTCGTCCAGCGTTTGCGGCTGCACGGCTTCTGAAATTTCTTTGGTAGACAGCTCGGCCAGCATGCTCATGATCAACTCTTTGTTGGTCATGTTGTCGCGCAGGTTTTCTTGTCTAAGGCCCTTGTGCTGCTTGTATTCCTTGGCGGTTTTGTCGGCCCAGGTTTTGTAAATCACGTCGGTCAAAAAGGCGAACTCTGGCCCTTCTTGCAAGCCGTGCTTTTTCCACTCGTCGGTCAGCTCCTTGCGGATTTCGATGCTCTTGAGCCGCTGGTTGATCCAGTTGTCTGTGTAACCCAAGCGCTTGTAGTCGCGCATGGCCTGCTCGATGCTCAGCTCCGGGTCTTGCAGCTGGTCCAGGCGCTGACTGCCCACTTCGGCCAGCCAGAGCTTGAAGGGTTCGGCCCGCTTGCTGGGGATGGACTGGATGAGGCGCAAGATTTGCTCGGTGTCGGCCACATCAGTCAGGTACTTTTTGCCATCGGCAGCGGTCAATTTCAGTTGACTACAGTTTGTAGCCAACTGACTGCCATCGTTTTTCAAGCGAACTTTGAGCACGCTCCAGTACTTGCGCGCCCGCGTGTAGTCGGGCTGATCGGTCAGCACCGCCACAACGTCGACCACCGAAAACCACCATTTCTCGGCTTCCGCATCCCACTCGTTGCGAATCAGCTGCGACTCAAACAACTGCACTTCCACGGGCCGGTCATTGGGCATGATTTTCTCCACCATCCGCGCTGCAGTCGTCCTTGAGCAAAACAAAATGCTCCACCAAGCGAATCATCAGCTCTTTGTGCTCGGGCTTGCTCTCGGCCACCAGCAGGGCCAGTGCCACCAGCGTGTTGTCGTTGATCAGTTGCTCAACGGGCTTGGCCAGCAAATGCTGGTTTAAACGCAAGTACCACAAAAACAAAAACGAACCGCTGCGCTTGTTGCCGTCGACCAGCGGGTGATTTTTGATGACGAAGTACAGCAAATGCGCGGCGCGGCTGGCCACATGGGGGTAAAACCATTCGTCGCCAAAGCCTTGCTCAATGGTGGCAATGCTAGATGCCAAACCCTCGCCGCGCAGTTGGCCAAACAACTCGGTGGCTTCGCCTTTGGCGATCAGTGTGGATTTGAGCTCGCCAATCGCGGCCAACACATGGGTCAACGCCAAAGCCTGCATGCCCGTTTGCTTGTGAGGCAGTGCGGCCAGGCTTTGCTCGTCATAGCCTTGCAGCAAGCTCCAGCTGCGGGCGTAGTCGGCAATGACCGACAGCACCGCCGAGCCCTCGGGCTGCACCAATTGCTGGTTGGCCAAAGTGTTGCTCAGCAGTTGAATGACCTGTTCAAACTCGATACCGCGCTCTTTGAGGCGGCGTTGGTTCAGGGTGTAACCGTCCACCAAATGCTGCTTGAGGGTGCGGGTGGCCCAGTTACGGAACTGTGTGGCTCGGCTGGAATTGACACGGTAACCCACCGAGATAATGGCATCGAGGTTGTAAAGCTTGCGCTGCCGCTCAACCATTCTGCGGCCCTCTTTTTGAACTTGTAAGAAATCCTTACAAGTTGCCGCCTCTATCAACTCTCCGCTATCGAACACATTTTTTAAGTGCTGCGTGATGTTTTGTGGCTTGACCTGAAACAAGTCGGCTATCTGTGCTTGCGTGAGCCACAGTGTTTCTTGTTCCAGCCGAATCTCAAGCTCGACCCGCCCATCTTCGGACTGATAAATTTGCACCAGCTGGGTACTCATGCCGCCACCCCCTGCGGTTTGAAGAGCTGTTGCTCAAAGTATTTTTTGCCCAGAATGGAGCCATCGTTTTTGAGCCGCTCGTCGTCCATGGCGTAGGCTTTGATGGTGAATTCTTTGATGATGCCCGTGGCCCATTTCCGAAATTGCACCGCCCGCTCAGAGTTGACTTTGTAGCCCACCGCAATGGTGGCCGATAGCTTGTAGTGTTGGGTGTTGTAGTTTTTGCCGTCTGCGGCAGTTATCCGGAAATTCCGGATAACTGCCTCTTGCTCTAACTCGTTGTCAGCAAAGATGTTTTTAAGGTGTTCGCTCACCGTACGGACGTTAACGCCATAGAGCTCGCCCATCATTTTTTGGCTCAGCCACACATCTTCGTCGGCATACACAGCCTCTACCCCGCCTTGGCCGTTGGCGGCAACAAAGGTGAGGCATTCAGCTGCAGATGAACGAATGGTGGGCAGGTTTTTGTTGCTGCTCATGCGGGTTGCTCCTCAGATTGAATTTTGGCCACTGTGGTTTAGAGCTGTTCAGTCATACGTCGATGGCGTTGACGGCCACAGCCGCGCAAAATCAAACGAAAGTTGGCGGTGGTGCCGAACGGTCAGCAGGACCACCGTTTCTTGGGATTCCATGGCCACGTAGAGCACAAGATAGTCGCCGTGCAGGTATTCGCGCAGCGCATCCGGCGCTCCCGCAGGCATGGCCGCCAGCAGCGCCAGCGCCTCGGTTGACTGCGGTGGGTTGGCCAAGTAGCGCCGTCCCATGCGAGGAAAGCGCCGCAGGTTCGGGATGACCGTGGCGCGAATCTCGGCCAGCAAGTCATCGAACGCCAAGCCCGCATCCGCTTCCACCAAAAACGCCTCAATGGATTCAAGGCGCTCCAGGAAGCTGGCGGTCAGCTCGACCCGGTACAGCGGATCAGCCACGTTGCTTGGCAGGGAGTTTGATGGCGGTCTTGCGCTGCTGTTGCAGCTGGGCCAGCGCGGCGTCTGCTTCAAACGTGCGGCCTGCGGTGATGTCGGCCAGGCCGCGCTTGGCGTCATCGATCAACAACAGGTGAATGCGTTCGCGCTCCAGGCGGTGGTAATAGTCCAGTCGGTCAGAGCCGATCAGCGCAACGTAGCTCTCGCCGTTTTTGGTGATGATCTTCTCTGCCCCGGCCTTGGCCTGGTCGGCCAGCTCGGACAGGTGGGAGCGTGCTTGCGTGAACGGCACGACATCGCTGGCAGAAAAACCCATGACCGGCTCCTATGACATTGCAGAATTCTGCACATTCTAATTCGACTTGGCCTTTTGCTTACTTACGGACTATATGCACAGTGAGTCCACGCCCGAGGAGCTGGCGTTTTTGAGGGAGCCGGGGTCGAGGTCGGGGTTTTAAGATCGTCATGGTTTTGACATCGGCCTGAATACCCTTGGCCACAGAACCTCGCTAAACTTGCCCGATGCATCCCGCCATTGCCCAACACCCCGAGTCGATTGATGCGGCGTGCCTCCCGCGCTTAGGAGTGTGATCCATGCCAACGATTGCCATCTTCTTCGGAATCATCGTGCGCATGTGGCACGATGATCACCCGCCACCGCATATCCATGTGGAGTACCAAGGGTTTGAGGCTTTGGTCGCGATTGAAACCGGTTTGGTCTCGCAAGGCGAGCTTCCACGAAAAGTAGCCAGCATTGTTAAAGACTGGTGCCTGCTTCACCAAACGGAACTGCTCAATAATTGGGAAAAAGCCCAACACTTCGAACCACTAGACCGCATACAAGGAGCCGACCGTGATTAAGTTGCTTGATGTAAAGACCATTGCAGCCCATCAATTGGAACTGACTTTCAGCGACCATACACAGGGCGTTTTTGACGGTGCCCGGTATTTGACCGACCGCCAAGGCCCATTATTGGAGGCGTTGCGTGACCCGGCTTATTTTTCAAGATGCTTTGTCGATGCCGGTGCGCTCTGCTGGCCCAACGGGCTGGAACTTTCAGCCGCTCGACTGTATGAGCTGTCTCATGCCGTCAAAGCCGCTGCTTGATCAGAAACGATCTCGACAAGATAACGAAATTTACGAATTTTCCTAAAATCACGGGGCCAGCATCTTGGGTGCTGGCCCCGTTTTATTGGTCAAGCGGGTGCACCAGGAAGAACACCTTGAACACGCTCACCTTCCCTCTCTCTGGCATCCCAGATTTGCCCCGTAACAAAGCCAGCGGTCAAGACCCATACGCCTCAGAAGCGCAAACCAACGCACTGCTGCGCTTGGGTGCACAGTACCGGCTGCAACGCATTCAGGCTGCTGACATGATCACCACCGACGAAGCGGCCGCACTGTCGGGCACCACCCGCGTGACCATGAACGCCTGGATCAAAAGCGGCCGCTGCATTGGCGTGTCGCACCTGCGCCGGGGCTACAAGCTGCCCCGCTGGCAATTCGAGCCGTTCATCTTTCCGGTCCTCGCGCCCATGGCGGCTGCCTTGGCTTCGCCCGACGGCTGGCAACTGCTGGCTTTCTTGGAAAGCCCGCACCCGGCACTCGACGGCCAGTCACCCCGCACCGCGCTGGAGCAAGGCACACCCGCCCAGCGCGTGATCGATCTGGCCACGGCAGAGGGGCATTGACCGCCTCGTTCCATGAAATTCAAAGACCTGCATCCACCCATTCTTGAGCTGGCCCTGGCCAGACCTTTCACCGCGTGCAGCTGACGCGTGCGCGCAAAACCAACGTGCGAATCAACGGCTTGTTGTTGGCACCCGCCGGTTTGCAATCGGGGCGTTTTTGCTTGCCGTCCGAAGCCACGGCCTATCTTGCTGACAGCGAGCACACCGCCTTGTACGAGTCGATTTTTCGGCGCGATGTGCACAGCCGATCGCTCGACGAATTGGCCCGCAAGTCGCCGGTGACGAGTCCACGCCTGTGGGGCTGGCTTTTTTGAGTGAGCCGGGGTCGGGGTTTTAGCCTTGTACGGACCCAAGCCAATCGTTTATTGTTAAGACAATTGCAACACCAAAAATTATCAAAACGGATATAAAATTAAACGCATCCAGTGGCTAGGCACCAGTCTCAATGCGGTCAGAGAATTTCCCGATGAAGCTCGGGCCATGGTGGGTACGGAGTTGCGGCAGATTCAAAACGGTTTGATGCCCAGCGACTTCAAACCCATGACGACCGTGGGCGCTGGCGTTTTCGAGATCCGGGTGCGAGCAGGCAACCAGTACAGGGTAATTTACGTGGCCAAGTTTTCAGAGGCGGTGTATGTGCTGCATGCTTTCGTCAAGAAGACACAGAAGACCGCAGCCCCCGATTTGGAGTTGGCGCACAACCGTTACAACGCATTGCTGAACACAAGAAAGGCAGGGAATCAGTCATGAGCAATAAACTGAAAATGGTCGTTGGCAGCGACAACGTTTTTCACGACCTTGGCTTTGCCGAACCCGAAGCACAAAACCTGCTGCTGCGTGCCGATTTGGTCTCGCACATCCGCAAGGTCATCCTCAAACTCGACATCACCCAAGCCGAGGCCGCACAACGCGCAGGCATCAGCCAACCACGCATGAACGATCTGGTCAAAGGCCGTACTCACAAATTCACGCTGGATGCACTGGTCAATGTGGCAGCGCAGTTGGGTTACACCGTCAAGCTGTCTGTAAAGCGGGCAGCTTGATGGAATGGCTGCTCTAGCGGCTTCCAACCGCACTATCGCAATGAACCCACAAACCATCCTCCACTTCTGGTTCACCGAACTCACCCCCAAGCACCACTTCGCCAAAGACGCCGCCTTGGACGAAGCCATCCGCACCCGCTTCGGGACCACGCTCGAAGCTGCGGCGCGGTGTGAGTTGTTTACCTGGCGCGCCACGCCCGAGGGGCGCTTGGCCGAGGTCTTGGTGCTCGACCAGTTCTCGCGCAATGTCTACCGCGACACCCCCCAAGCCTTTGCGCAGGACGCGCTGGCCTTGGCGCTGGCGCAAGAGCTGGTGGCCAGCGGGCAAGACCGCGGCCTGCCCTTGGCGCAGCGCAGCTTTGCCTACATGCCCTACATGCACAGCGAGTCCGCCCTGGTGCACGCCCAAGCCGTCCGCCTGTTTGCGCAACCGGGCATGGAAGACACCCTGCGCTTCGAGCAGCGCCACCAAGCCATCATCGAGCGCTTTGGCCGTTACCCCCACCGGAATGTCATCTTGGGCCGCAACTCCACGCCCGAGGAGTTGGCTTTTTTGAGTGAGCCGGGGTCGGGGTTTTAAGCCATATCCCTTAGATGGGCAGCGCTGG
Organism: Limnohabitans sp. 2KL-1; assembly: GCF_003063435.1. Classification (GTDB taxonomy): domain Bacteria; phylum Pseudomonadota; class Gammaproteobacteria; order Burkholderiales; family Burkholderiaceae_C; genus Limnohabitans_A. The sequence goes on from NZ_NESL01000002.1 coordinate 675,606, forward strand.
TCAATCGCTTTAAACTACACCCCATGCGACCCTCCCAAGCACTCAGCCAACACCGCGACGCCGTCTGCCAAGCCGCAGCCCGTTATCGCGTGGCGAACCCGCGCGTGTTTGGGTCGGCTTTGCATGGCCACGACGTCGAGGGCAGCGACTTGGATTTGTTGGTAGACCCTCTGCCCGGCACCACGCTGTTTGATTTGGGTGGCTTGCAAGACGAATTGCAAACCTTGTTGGGTGTGTCCGTGGATGTGCTCACGCCCAAAGACTTGCCGCCCAAGTTTCGGGATGCGGTGGTGCAAGAAGCCCGCCCGCTATGAAGATCAACCGTTTGCCCGATTACTTGGGCCACATGCGCCAAGCGATCGCCGACGCACAGGCCTTCACAGAAGGCATGGCTCAGCCCGATTTCGAGCAGGACAAGCGCACCCAGCAGGCAGTGGTAATGAGCTTGATTGTCTTGGGCGAAGCGGCAACAAAGGTCATGGACCAGCACCCTGAATTCGCCGCAGAGCACGCGGAAATTCCATGGCGAAGCATGCGCGGCATGCGCAACCGCATTGCACACGGTTATTTCGACATCGACCTTGCCGTGGTTTGGGACACGCTGCAAACAGCCCTGCCGACACTCAAAGTTCAGCTCGATTCCTTCGTCTCTGAGTGAGCCGGGGTCGAGGTTTTAAGATCGTCATGGTTTTGAAATCGGCCTGAATGCCCTTGGCCGCAGAACCTCGCTAAACTTGCCCCATGCACCCCGCCATTGCCCAACACCGCGCCGATATTTCGGCCATCTGTCAGCGATACCAAATCCGCCGACTGGAGGTGTTCGGCTCGGCCGCCCGTGCCGATGACTTTGACGCAGAACGCAGCGACGCCGACTTTCTGGTGGAGTTCTCACCCGAGGCCCCTGCAGACTTGCACCGCTTTTTTGGTATCCAGTCAGAACTGGAGACACTTCTGGGACGTGGGGTTGATCTGATCGAGCCCGGTGCCGTATGTAACCCCTTTGTGCTGGCCAGCATCAACCAGCACCGCGAGTCGATTTATGCAGCATGACCCTCGCGGTTGATCACGTTGTTCAGTCTTTGCTGAGCGCACAACCGCAAATCAAGCTTGTAAGAAGCCCTGCGCTTCAAATCAGCACCCATGCGACCATCCCAAGCACTCAGCCAACACCGCGACGCCGTCCTCGGTCGCGAGTCCGCGCCCGAGGTACTGGCGTTTTGAGCGAACTGGGGTCGGGGTTTTAAGCCTTCCCAGTGAGCGTTGTCATTCTTGACAACACACGGAACATGTTGGCAAAATAGCCAACATGTCTGCCGAACTGATTACCCGCTTCAGGAATATCACACCCGATGGTGGCGTGATCGAGTTAGTGGTCTGGAAGGTGCCCACCCCGGTTCCACCTACCGAACACGGCTTCAAATACCGTGCGGTCTATGCCAAGGATGGCGTTCGCATCGTTGGCTTTGACAACGAGCGGGGCAAAGGCGACCACTGCCATTTGGACGGGCAAGAGCTGCCTTACACATTCACAGGCGTGGACCAACTGGTGGAAGACTTCATCGCCGCTGTAGCGGCCAGGAGAGCAACATGACCGAGCGATTTTTGACCATCACGCTGCAACCCGACTGGCAAGCCGGTTTGCGTGCAGCTGCCCAAGCGGCGCAGAAAAGCACTTACCAAGGCGAAGTGCTCAACTTTGAAAGCCCCGGCCACTTCTTTGGCCAGCTGACCGAAAAGCGCTGGGCGCTGGTGCGTACCGCGCAAGGCAAGGGCGAGCTTTCGGTGCGCGAGCTGGCACGGTTGGTGGACCGCGATGTCAAGCGCGTGCACGAAGACGTGGTGGTGCTGGCCGACCTGGGGCTGCTGGAGCGCACCGAGTCTGGCGGTGTGCTTTGCCCTTACTCGTCCATGCACATTGACATGTATCTCAAGGCTGCTTGAATGACCTCGGTCAATCAGGTTTCGGACTCATCCGACGAACGTGACCACTCGCTGGACGAGCAATGGGCACAAGAAGCAGAAAGCCGTCTGGGCGCTTATTACCGGGGTGAGGTTCAAGCCATCCCGCTGAACGAGGTCGTGGCCCAATACCCAGTCAAATTGGGATGAGCCAAAAATACCCAAATAAGGTATGATCAAACCCATTATGGGTATGAATACCGCTTCAATCACCTCTTCCATCGCCAACGCGCTGTTTTCAAAGGTGCGTCAGCGCGTGCTGGCCGTGCTGTTTTTGGCACCGGACCGCAGCTTCTACACCAACGAGGTGATTGGCCTCGTGCAGTCAGGCGCTGGGGCTGTGCAGCGCGAGTTGGCCGATCTGGCCGCAGCGGGTTTGCTCACGGTTCGCAAACAGGGCAACCAAAAACACTTTCAAGCCAACGCAGCCTCGCCCGTGTTTACCGAGCTGCGCGCTCTGGTGCTCAAAACCATGGGGCTGGCCGATGTGTTGCGCACGGCGCTATTGCCCATTGCGCCGCAAATCGCGCTGGCGTTTGTTTTTGGCTCCATGGCCAAGCAACAAGACACCAGCGCCAGTGATATCGACGTGCTGCTGGTCAGCGACACGCTGGGCTATGGCGATGTGTTCGCAGCGCTGGAGCCCGCCAGCCAAACACTGGGGCGCCCAATCAACCCTGCCATTTACTCAGCGACCGACTTCAAAGCTCGCCAGCTGGGTGACAATGCCTTCATCAACCGCGTGACGCAACAGCCAAAAATATGGCTGATCGGCCAGGAGGAGTCACCACAACATGAGCCCACCCACCCCACTTGAAAACCTGAGTGGCCCCAGCGGCTCGCTCAAAGCGGAGCCGCCCGACGCCACCGAAATCGCGGGTTTGCTGCGAACGGGCAGCACCCGTTTAACCGACGCAACCAACGCCACACTGGCGTTGGAAAGCCGCTTTGATCTGGCCTGCAACGCGGCTCACGCCTTGTGTTTGGCTGCATTGCAAAAGAAAGGCTTTCGCCCGAGCAACCGCTACATCGTCTTTTAGGCATTGCCCCACACACTGGGGCTGGGGGCTGAGGTTTGGCGTGTGCTGGACTTGTGTCACAACAAGTGCAACCTCGGTGAATAAGAAGGCATGATGGATGTCGATGAGCGCTTGGTCGTCGACCTGATCAAAGCCACACAACAAGTTTGGCAAGCGTTACAGAAACCCTAAAGCCCAAACTCGCCCACACACACCAAGCGCCCGTCCCATGACAGCCCATCACATCACCACCCTCCCCGCCCTGCGAAATCTCTACGGCCCTGCCCGCGAGCGTTCGCTCAAAAAAGAGATCCCGTCGCTCGACGCGCATGCGCTGCAGTTCATTGGTTTGTCGCCCTTTGTGGTGCTGGCCAGCAGCGATGCGGATGGGCACATGGACGCTTCGCCTCGCGGGGGCGATGCGGGTTTCGTCAAGGTGCTGGACACGCAGACGCTCTTGTTGCCCGATGCACCAGGCAACAACCGGTTGGACACGCTGGAGAACATCGTCGCCACGGGCAGCCTGGGGCTGTTGTTCATGGTGCCGGGCTTTGACGAAACTTTGCGCGTGAATGGCCGGGCCGTGTTGTCCACCGACCCGGCCGACTTGGCCCTGTGCGCCGATGCACGGCGCACGCCCGCGCTGGCGATCCGCCTGACGGTGGATTCGGTGTACCTGCATTGCGCCAAGGCCTTCATGCGCTCCAAGCTGTGGGACGCTTCGCACCACATCGACCGCGATCAGATGCCCAGCATGGGCGAAATGCTGCGCGATCAGATGCGGGCCTTCCACGGCCAAGAGACCGAAGCCGAAACCCAGGCCCAGATGCTGGCGCGCTACCGGCAGTCGCTTTAAGGCCAAGAAGTTGGTGCGCAAGTTGTCCCGTCTGTCTGTGCATGAAGTTGTGGACAACAACGTGGACATCCGTGCAAACCCTTATTCGGTGCGGCTTGGCTCAGGGTGCCACAAAAACAGGCAGCACCACCCAATGCGGCGGGGCTTCACTTGCCCGGATGCCCCGGTGGCGGCAAGTCAAGACCCATGATGCGCTGCCCCAGCCATTTCAAACCCGGGCCCACATCCATGCGGCGGCTTTTTTGCACCGCAGTGGGGTGGGCCTGCCCAGGTTGCAGCGGCATGCCGATGTCAAAGGCAAAGACATAGTCGGGCTCTTGCCCCATGCGCAAGTCGGTCACCACCAAGTTCTCGCTGTTGCGCTGCACCTTCAAAAAACCATCGGTAAACCGGGCCAGCCGCTGCAATTGCGGGTGATCTGCATGCTGGGCCGCCAGTGCACCACCCCGCTCATGGGCCACAAAGCGAATGGCGCGGCGACCGTCAAAAACAGAATAAAACCCCTCATGAAAGTGCTCGCCGTCGATCGCCACCACGCGCCAAAGCAGCGTGGTCAAGGGCGCGGGCGTGACCAGCAATTGCTGACTGGATACGCCTTGGGCCTGCAGCGACTGACGGGCGTGTTGCGTGACCCAAGCTTGACCCAGGGCGCTCCAGGCCAGATAAGCGGTGCTGAAGACCAGCGCCCAGCCGTTGATGGCCAAAGCCCGCCCCACGGTCCTGACGCGCAGCGCCGCCACCACGCCACACAGCAAGGGCAGTGAATACACCGGGTCAATGATGAACATGCTGCCCAGACCATAAGCCTCGTCGGTGAAAGGCTGGAACACCTGGGTGCCGTAAATCGTCATCAGGTCCAGCAAAGGGTGCGTGACCAGCGCCAGCATGATGGCCCACCACCAGCGTCCGTACAGTTGCGGCTGACGATGGACGCGGCTGACCACCCAGGCCATGGGAAAGGCGAAAAGCGCCAGCAACAGCAAGGCATGGGTTTCGGCGCGGTGCCGGACCATGTTCAGGATCGGGTCACCGTGGTCCAACAGCACATCCAAGTCAGGCAACAAGCCGGCCACACCGCCCCACAGGACCGACTTCCACAACGCGACGCGCCGCCCCATGACAGCCACACCGATCGAGGCACCTAGCAGTACTTGCGTGACGGAATCCACAGTGTTTGACCTTTGAAAACAGGGGCTTGTGAGCCCAACGCGCATGGCGTGAAAAGCAGGTCAATTGACCCCCATCAAGAGATTAACGGCTTTTGCAAATCCTCTGGGCTGACAGCCCGTTGTGCGCCCGGACGAATCAGGCCTGGATTTGAATCGGTATACACCCCGCTTTGATGGCCCGAAGTTTGATGCGCGTCAGACAAACAAGCCACACCCCAGCCTAAAAAGACAGGTTCCACGCCACAGGAGACAAGCCATGAAACGACAGATCGACCGCAGCAGCATCGCGCTCGATGCGATATCCAGCACTTTGCTCATCCCACTGATTGCCCGCGCACGGGGTGGCGACATCTACCCTTGGCTAGACCCTGGCGATGTACAGGCCCAGCACGTCATGGCCAGATTTGGCCATGACGTTGACCCTTTGCTGCAAGACAGGTCTGCCATGCTGAACGTGCTTTGGCGAACCCGGCTGATGAAGCGCCTGGCGGAAGACTTTTTTCAACACCATCCGGCTTCACAAGGCATCAATCTGGGGGCGGGTCTGTCTGATTATTTTCAGTGGCTCAACAATGGCCACAACCGTTGGCTGGATGCGGATTTGGAAGGGGTGGTGACATTGAGGCATTTGCTCTTGCCTGAGCATTCGGCAACAGCCAGTGACGTCTGCATTGATCTGACCCAGCGCGGCTGGTGGGAACAACTTGGCCTGAATGACCGTGCGACGCGCGAACCGATGCTGCTGTTGTGCGAAGGTGTGCTGATGTATTTGACACCCACTCAAGTGCGAGCCTTCTTCAACGAAATCGGCAACAACGCACCGGAGGGGTCCGAGTTGATCTGCGACTTCATGACGCCCATGGGCATTGGCCATGCCCATATGGCCCCCAGCGTATCAGGCACCGGTGCGCAATTTCGCTGGGGAGCCCACAATGCCTTGGAAATCGCTCATTTTCATCCCCGACTGGAGTTGCTGGCACAGCACACCGTCGCCGAGCTGTATGGTTGGGCTTACTGTTGGGCCGAAATGTGCATGACCCCGTGGACGGGCGGCCCCCTCTACGGCGTGGCGCACCTGCAAATCGCGCAGCCCTGAGAACCCCATCAGCCAGCATGACCCCGGACAGTGCAGGTAGATCATTCGCGCCATAATTGAATGAAAATTCATTTTGACGCTTTGCCATGCACACCACCGCACACACGCCCTCCTCCGACGCAACCGCTGCACAAGCCATGGTCTGGACCGATTCGCTCCACACAGGCGATGTCCGCATGGATGAAACACACCGCGAATTCACGGACATGATCAACCTGATCCTGGCCACACCCGAAGCCGAACAACTGCCGATTTACAAAGAATTTCTGAACCACACCGTCGAGCATTTCGCGCAGGAAGAGCGTTGGATGCTGGCCACCGGCTTTTCGGCCGACAACTGCCACGCCGAGCACCACGCCACCATTTTGGAGACCATGCGTGTGGTGGAAGCCCATTACCTGGACAGCGACCCGACCATCATCACCCGCATGGCCGAAGCACTGGCCGAGTGGTTCCCGGGCCATGCCGCCAGCATGGACGCGGGCTTGGCCGCCCACCTGAAATCGGTGGGTTTTGACAGCGTGAGCGAAACGCTGGCCGATCCATCGGCCATTCAAAACGTGACCATGTCGGGTTGCGGCAGCGTCAGCTGCAGCAGCTGATCCACAAGCCCGGCGGGTGGCGTAAAACAGCCCGCGCAGATCAGGCCAGGATTTCTACCCAGTTGGGGCCCTGCCCCAAAGGCACACGCTGTTGCAGTGCCAACTGACCCGTGGCGCGATCGATCGACAAGCGGCTCAGGTGGTGCGACAACTGGCCCACCACCAGCAAATGCTGGCCGATCGGGTCAATGGCAAAACCACGGGGCTGGGTTTCAACGGCCGTGTGACCCTTGACGGTGATGTGACCTGTGACCGTGTCAACAGCAAAGTGTGCCAGCGTGCTGGAAGTGCGCTCGCTGGCGTACAAGTGACGTCCATCGGGCGTGAGGTGCAGATCGGCCGCCCAAGGCTGGCCCGTGAAGCCTGCGGGCAAAATGTCCACACGGCTTTGCACACCGCTCAAACGGCCCTGCTTGGCATCCCAGGCCAGCACGTCCAACGTGCCATCGAGTTCGTTGAGCAAGTACACAAACCGGCCTGCAGGGTCAAACCGACAATGCCGAGGCCCTGCACCGGCACGCCCGTGCCAGGTGGATGCGGGGCTCAATTGGCCTGTCTCGGCATTGAACGCATACACCATGAGTTCGCCGCCGCCCAGGCTGGTGGCCAGCACATAACGGTTGCAAGGCGAAGCCACGATGGCGTGGGCATTGGGGCCCGTGGGCACCACCTGCTGCACAGCGCCCACCGAGCCATCGGCCAACACCGGGCTCACCGTGAGCTGGTGCCCGGGGTACGAAGCCGCCAACAAAAACCGTCCCGTGATGTCGGTGCCCACATAAGCCATGCTGGCGGGCAAAGCCGCCTCACCCACCCGGCGCAGATCGCGGTTTTGCGGGTCAATGGCCAGACTCACCACCGCCATCGGGTCACTGCGGCGGGCCGCATACAGCATGTGCCGCGAAGGGCTGATGGCCATGGGCATGAGGTTCCCACCCACATGCACGGTGCTTTGCAACCGCAGCTCGCCATGGGCTGCCATGTGCAGCACCGAGATGTCGCCACTGTCGGCATTGGAAACATAAACATGGGCCATGGGTCAGATTTCCTGAAAATGCATCTAAAGCCGAGCACCTGAGCGCTCAAGCATCAAAGCCGTAAAGCTGTGCAGGGTTGTCCACCAAAATGCGTTGCAGATCGGCATCACACGCAACCCAGGCGGGCAACAAGTTCAGCAAGGCGGCATTGGAGGGCACGGGGTCTTGATTGGGGTGAGGCCAATTGCTCGCCCACAAACAGCGCTCGGGGTAATGGGTCGCAAGGTAACGTGCCAGCAAACCCACATCGTCGTAATAAGGCGCTCCGTGGCGCGAAGTCTCATAAGGTGCAGACAGCTTGACCCAAACACGGCCTGTGTCCAGCAAGCGGCACAGGGCCTGAAACGCCGGGTCGTCCGTGCCCGAAGGGGGCTCCAGAAATTTTCCGTTGTGATCGATCACCAGCGGCACATCCAGGCTTTGCAAGAGTGGCAGGCGCTGCACAAACTCACAGCCATTGAACTGCACATTCAAATGCCAGCCCAAAGGCTGCACCTTGACGGCCATCGGTGCCAGCGCATCCCAGCCCAACAGCCCGCCAGGGAACATCATCATGCGCACACCCCGCACGCCTGCGGCATGCATGGCTTGCAATTGGGTGTCGCTCACCTGCACCGGCACCATGGCCACGGCCCGGGCGCGGCCGGGCATGCTGGCCACAGCGGCCAAGGTGCAGCGGTTGTCAAAACCATAGCCCGTGGGTTGCACCACCACCACACGCGTCAATCGCAGCGCGGCCTGCACTTGGGCATAGTCGGCCATGGGGGCGTGCGGTGGCTTGAAGGTGGCAGTGGACGCCAAAGGGTAAGCCTCGTCATAGGCGTGCATGTGGCAGTCGCAAGCCCCGGGGGGCACAACCCATGAAACTGCGGTCATCGCGCTGCCCGATCCTGCCAGCGTTGGGCATGGGCCGGGTTGACCGCACCGTGGGGCATGCGTCCTTGCAAAATGTCTGTCGTTTGCACCACGGTTTCGAGCGCCTGATGGGCAATGGCTGGCGGCGTCAAACCGCCCACATGGGGGGTGGCGATCACACGGGGGTGACGCGCCAGATCGGCTGAGGGCATCTGGTCCGCCGCACGCCCCACGTCCAGCGCAGCACCGGCCAACAGCCCTTGGTCCAGCGCGTGCAACAACGCCTGCTCGTCGACCAATTGGCCCCGCGATGCGTTGATGAAAAACGCCGTAGGTTTCATCAGTGACAAAGCTTGGGCATTGATCAGGTTTTCTGTTTCGGGCGTTGCGGGGGCCAGGCACACCACATGGTCGGCACGGGCCAACAGTTGCAGCCAGCCCACCGACGCCACGGCCGGATCTTGCGGCACCACATAGGGGTCGTAGACACACACCCGCATGCCAAAAGCCTGCGCCAGACGGGCCACAAGGCGGCCGATTTCGCCATAGCCAATGATGCCCACACACGCTCCACGCAGTTCAGCCCCCATCCGGGGCTCCACAGTCTGGCCTTGCCGATAAGCCAGCGTGGCTGCGCTGATGTGGCGACTCAGATCGATCATGACCCCGATCACCCATTCCGCCACCGACGGACCAAAGCCGGGGCTGGCACGCGTGACCAGCACACCTTCCCGGCTTGCCGCTGCCACATCGATGGTGCGAATGTCCACCGCACAACGCACGGCAGCCAGCAAACCCGGCACCGCCGCGAAAAAATCGGCATCCAGCGCCGTCTGCCGATAGGCAATCAGCACGTCACAGCCTTGGGCTTGTTCAATCAACTCGGCCGTCGACCAATCGTGCGCATCGGGGTTGAGTTTGACGCTGGCCACCTGATGCAAACGGGCCAGCGCCTGTTCGCCAAAATAGGTCTGCAGGCGCTCGCGGGGATGGGTGACCAGCACCGTGGGCAAAGACATGGCTGCGTTCACAAGCCCATGGTGCGGGGCAGCCAAAGCGAAATTTGCGGCACGTACGTGACCAGCATCAACACGAACAACAAGATCACAAAGAATGGCTTCATGGCCCTGACCACTTGCTCGATTTTGACTTTGGCCACAGCACTGCCAACAAACAGCACGGCCCCCACAGGTGGGGTGATCAGGCCAATGCCCAGATTGACCATCATGATCATGCCGAAGTGAACCGGATCTACACCGATGGTTTTGATGACGGGCAACAAGATCGGCGTGAGGATCAGGATCAAGGGCGCCATGTCCATCAGGGTGCCCAACACCAGCAGCATGATGTTGATGCACGCCAAAATCACCCAGGGCTCATGGCTCAAGGCCGTGAAGACGGTGGTGATCTTGAGCGGAATCTGCATCAAGGTCATGATGTAACCAAAGCTCGCGGCAAAGCCAATCAGGATCATCACGATCGTGACGGTCTTGACGGTGCGGTGCATCAACTTGGGCAGGTCTTTCCACTTGTAGTCACGGTAAATGAACATGGTCACAAAAAATGCCCACACCACGGCGATCGAGGCCGACTCGGTGGCCGTGAAAACCCCCGACAAAATGCCCCCCAAAATGATGCCCATGGTCATCAAGCCCCACAGTGCATCGGCGCAAATTTTGAGCGCCTCTTTCAAGGGGATGACGCGGCCTTTGGGGTAGTTTTCCTTGCGCGCCACATACAGGCAATAAACCGCCAGGCTCAAACCCAGCAGCAACCCGGGAAACACCCCGGCCATGAACAGCGCCGCGACCGAAACCGAGCCCCCTGCGGCCATGGAATAAATGACGGCGTTGTGGCTGGGTGGAATCAGGATGGCCTGCACGGAACCGCTCACCGTCACGGCCGTGGAAAAAGGTCGGGGATATCCGTTTTTTTCCATCTCGGGAATCAGGACCGAGCCAATCGATGCGGTGTCCGCCACCGACGAGCCGGAAATGGCCCCAAAAAAAGTGGAGGCCAAGATGTTGACCAACGACAAGCCGCCGCGCACAAAACCGATCAGCACCCCCGCAAACGCCACCAGACGCCGCGACATGCCCCCCTCGGCCATGATCGCGCCGGCCAGCACGAAACACGGGATGGCCAACAAGGAAAATTTGTTGACGCCACTGGCCATTTGAATCATTACCGCATCCAGCGGCAAATCGATCCACAAGGCGCCCAACAAAGCCGCCAGACCCAGGGCATACGCCACCGGCATGCCCACCAACATCAACAAAACAAAACTGCCAATGAGAACCAATGCATCCATGATCAGATCGCCTCCGCCGATGTGGGGCCTTCGTGGTCAAAAACCACCACAGCACGGTCATGCGCAGGCCCCCAAAACAGCACCTCCAGCACAAACACCAAGGTCATGAATGCCCCCAAGGGGAGCGGCATGTATGTCCAGCCCACCGCCATCCAGGGCAAATCACCCAAGGTCTGCCCCATGGTTTCCGTGGCCAGTTTGCCACCCCAAACCACGACGAACACACAGATGCCCGCCATGCACAAATGCACCAGCGCGGCGCAGGTTTTTTGCAAGGGCTCGGGCAGGTGATCGGTCAGCATGCCCACGGCGATGTGCGATCCCGCCCGGTAACTGGCCGCTGCGCCCAGGAAGGTGAAAGTCACCATCAACAGCACGGCCACAGGCTCAGGCCAGCTGGAGCCTGTGCCCAGCACGTAGCGCGTGAACACCCCCCAAGGGATGATGAGGCTCATGCAAAAAATCGAGAGGCCGGATATCCAGATGCACAACAGATACAGGCGATCAAACAAACGCAGCATGATCAAAGCCCTCAGGAAGATTGAGTCCATACAAACAACCGGGACAGGGTCTGCCCTGTCCCAAACAGCGGCAGCACGCTACGCGCTGCCGATTCAAGCTCACTTGACGGCTTCGATGCGTTTGATCAACTCGGCATACTGGCTGCCGTATTTGGCACGCACAGGGGCTGTGGCGTCATAGAAGGGTTTTTTGTCCACTGTCTTGAACTGAATGCCGGCCGCCTGGAGTTTGGCGCTGTATTCGGCCACGCTCTTGTCCCACAAGGCGCGCTGCTCCATTTGGGCCTCGCGGGCAAACTTGATCAAGCTGGCCTGATCGTCCTTGTTCATCTTGTCCCAACTCACTTTGGACATCACAAAAATCTCGGGAATGATCAGGTGGGTGGTCTGGGTGTAATACTTCACGCCGGCCGAATAGTGGTTGGCTGTGAACAAGGTCGGCGGGTTGTTTTCTGCACCATCGACCACACCGGTTTGCAAGGCACTGTAGGTGTCGTTGTGACCCATGGTGATGCCGTTGCCCCCCATGGCGTTCATGGTGTCCACAAACAAGGGGTTGCCCATCACGCGGATCTTGAGGCCCTTCAGGTCAGCGGGTGACTTGATTTCTTTCTTGGTGTACAGACTGCGCGAACCACTGTCCATCCAGCCCAAAGCCACCAGACGGGCTGGACTGTTGGTGATCTTGTCCAAAATTTCTTTGCCCACTGGGCCATCGATCACGGCGCGCATGTGCGCCTCGTCACGGAACACAAAGGGCATGTTGAACACGTTCACATCGGGCACCACCGGCCCCAAAATGCCCAATGAAATGCGGGCAATCTGAATCGCACCGATTTGAGTTTGCTCCACCACCTCTTTTTCAGAGCCGAGGACACCACCGGGAAACATCTGCAACTTGTAGCGACCGCTGGTGGCCGCTTCGAGCTTTTTGCCCATGTTTTCAACCGCCACCACGTTGGGGTAGCCCGCGGGGTGCACGTCCGAAGCCTTTAGCACGGTTTGTGCCGAAGCCACTGGGGCCATGCACAAAGCCAGCATGGCGGCTGCCGTTGAAGAAAGCAGGTTTCTGCGAAAGTTCATGGTTGTCTCCTGTTATGGGTTGAGGCAATTGAGATCAACTGAAACCTTGCAAAACCTCAACCAAGTCATCAGTTGTCGTACAATTGAACCATGATTATCGTTGAGCTTCAAGATTCGGACAGCTAGGGATTACCCATGGATACAACGAGCACCACACTGAAAAAACCTGGCGGCCTGGCTGTCCAGCTGGTCCAGGCCATGACCGAACAAATCCGCAGTGGCCGCCTGAATGCTGGCGACAAACTGCCCACCGAAGCGGCCATCATGAAAGACTTCGGCGTGAGCCGCACCGTGGTGCGCGAAGCCATCTCCCGGCTGCAAGCCTCAGGCTGGGTCGATACGCGCCACGGCATCGGCACCTTCGTGCTGCACCAAAGCGAACACCCGTCTTTTCGCATCAGCCCCGAGCACATGGGCACCCTGCGAGAAGTCATTGCCCTGCTGGAGTTCCGCATCAGCGTGGAAACCGAGGCCGCCGCGCTGGCTGCTGTGCGTCGCACGCCTGAAAACATCGCAGAACTGCAGTCCGCACTGAGTGCTTTCAACAGCGCCATCGAAGAAGGCCGGGACGCTGTGGCTGCCGACCACCAATTCCATCAAGAAATTGCCCGCGCCACCCAAAACCACCACTTCACTGACCTGATGAACTCGCTGGGCGCAGGCGTGATTCCACGCGCCCGCATCAGCAGCATCCTGAGCTCCGACCCCGAAAGGCAGAACTATCTGCGACGAGTGAATCAAGAACACGAGAGCATTTACAACGCCATTGCCGCGCAAGATGTGGAGGCCGCTCGCGCTGCGATGCGCACCCATTTGGCCAACAGCCGGGAGCGCCTGCGCAAAAGCGACCCCGACAGCACCTGAGGCCGACAAACGCAAAGGCACTCACGTTTTCCCCAATGAAAAAAGCGGCCCTCAAGTTGTACGATGTCTATTGACCAAAGTTCCAACACCATGACACCCCAAAACACCCCGACCGTCACCCGCATGCAGGTGATCCCTGTGGCCGGCCACGACGGCATGCTGCTGAACCTGAGCGGTGCACACGGCCCGTTTTTCACCCGCAACATCGTCATCCTGACCGACTCGGCAGGCCGCACGGGCCTGGGCGAGGTGCCCGGCGGCGAAAAAATCCGCCAGACGCTGGAAGACGCCCGCCCCCTGATCGAAGGCCAGCCGATTGGCGACTACAACCGCGTGCTCAACGCCATGCGCCAGCAGTTTGCCGACCGCGACAGCGGGGGGCGGGGCAACCAGACCTTTGACCTGCGCACCACCATCCACGCCGTCACCGCCGTGGAGTCGGCTTTGCTGGATTTGCTGGGCCAGCACCTGAACGTGCCGGTGTGCGCCCTGCTGGGTGAAGGCCAGCAGCGGACGCGGGTGCAAATGCTGGGTTATCTGTTCTATGTGGGCGACCGCCAGCAAACCGACCTGCCCTACCGCAGCGAACCCGACCAGGCCGACGACTGGCTGCGCCTGCGCCACGAAAAAGCCATGACGGTCGAGGCCGTGGTGCGATTGGCCGAAGCCGCGCAAGCCCGCTATGGCTTTCAGGACTTCAAACTCAAAGGCGGCGTGCTGCGCGGTGAAGAAGAGGTCGAGGCCATCGTGGCACTGCATGAGCGTTTTCCGCAGGCTCGCATCACACTCGACCCCAACGGCGGCTGGCTGCTCAAAGACGCCATTCGCCTGTTGCGCGATCACGGTAACACCATGGCGTATGCCGAAGACCCCTGCGGCGCAGAAGGCGTGTTCTCGGGCCGCGAAGTCATGGCCGAATTCCGCCGCGCCACCGGCTTGCTGACCGCCACCAACATGGTGGCCACCGATTGGCGCGAGATGGCCCACAGCATCCAACTGCAGTCGGTCGACATTCCGCTGGCCGACCCGCATTTCTGGACGCTGCAAGGCTCGGTGCGCGTGGCCCAGCTGTGCCAGATGTATGACCTGACCTGGGGCTCACACTCGAACAACCATTTCGACATTTCGCTGGCCATGTTCACCCAATGCGCGGCAGCGGCCCCCGGCAAAGTCACCGCGATCGACACGCACTGGATTTGGCAAGACGGCCAGTTCCTCACCAAAGACCCGCTGCAAATCAAGGACGGCTATGTCGATGTGCCCGCCAAACCCGGCTTGGGCATCGAGGTGGACATGGACGCGGTGATGCAAGCGAACCAGCTTTACCAACAACACGGCCTGGGTGCCCGCGATGACGCCATCGCGATGCAATACCTGATCCCTGGTTGGAAGTTCAACAACAAGATGCCTTGCATGGTGCGCTGAGCACCCGGGCGATTCCGTACAAAGGACACAACATGAAACTCGGATTCATCGGCTTGGGCATCATGGGCGCGCCCATGGCCGGACACCTGCTCGCGGGCGGCCACGAAGTCTTTGCTTTTTCGCGCAGCGGCGTGCCTGCTGCCGTGCTCGAACAAGGTGCCAAAGCCTGCGCCAGCCCGACCGAGGTGGCGCAGCACGCCGACATCATTTTCACCATGGTGCCCGACACCCCGCATGTGGAAGACGTGCTGTTTGGCGAGCAGGGTGTGGCCAAAGGCCTGAGCGCAGGCAAGACCCTGGTAGACATGAGCTCCATCTCACCCATCGCCACCAAGGCATTCGCAGCCAAGATCAACGCTCTGGGTTGCGACTATCTGGATGCCCCGGTGTCCGGCGGCGAAGTGGGCGCCAAAGCGGCCAGCCTCACCATCATGGTCGGCGGCAGCGAAGCCACCTTCAACAAAGTGCATCCCCTGTTCGCCCTGATGGGCAAAAACATCACCCTGATCGGTGACAACGGCAGCGGCCAGACCTGCAAGGTGGCCAATCAGATCATCGTGGCACTCAACATAGAGGCTGTAGGCGAAGCCCTGTTGTTTGCGGCCAAAGCCGGTGCAGACCCGGCCAAAGTGCGCCAAGCGCTGATGGGGGGCCTCGCCACCAGCCGTATTCTGGAGTTGCATGGCGAACGGATGATCAAGCGCACCTTCAACCCGGGTTTCCGCATTGAGCTGCACCAGAAAGACCTGAACCTGGCGCTGGAAGGTGCCAAGGCCATGGGCCTGAGCCTGCCCAACACGGCCAACGCTCAGCAACTGATGAACACCTGCGTGGCGCACGGCGGCGCAGCATGGGACCACTCCGGCCTCGTGCGTGCACTGGAGATCGCGGCCAATTTCCAGGTTGCTGGCAACTGAACATCCCCCCATTCCCAAAAAGAGAAAAACACCATGGACATGCCCATCAACCATTTCAAACACGCCATCCAGTCCGGCCAAAAGCAAATTGGCCTGTGGTCGCACCTGTGCAGCAACATCAGCACCGAAATCCTGGCGCACTGCAACTTTGACTGGCTGCTGCTGGACATGGAGCATTCTCCCAACGACCTCACGGAAATCGTGGCGCAATTGCAAGCCATGAAAGGCAGCCCGACCACGCCAATAGTGCGCCCACCGTGGAACGACATGGTGACCTTCAAGCGCTTGCTCGATGTGGGCGTGCAAACCCTGCTAGTGCCCTACATCCAAAACGAAGAAGAAGCCCAACAAGCGGTGTCCTACACCCGCTATCCGCCGCACGGCGTGCGCGGTTATGCGGGTGCACCCCGCGCCAGCCACTATGGCCGGGTGAAGGGTTATGCCCAACACAGCAGCGAAGAAATTTGTGTGCTGCTTCAGGTCGAAACCGTGCAAGGTTTGCAAAACATCGAAGCCATTGCCAACGTGGACGGCGTGGACGGTGTGTTCATCGGCCCCGGCGACTTGTCGGCAGCTTTGGGCCACTTGGGCAACCCCAAGCACCCCGAGGTGCTCAAAGTCATTGACGAATCCATCGCACGCATTCGCGCCTGCGGCAAAGCCGCTGGCATCTTGACGGGCGACGAAGCCCTGGCCAAACATTACGTAGATCAAGGCTGCCTGTTTGTGGCCGTGGGTGCCGACCAGAACGTGCTGCGCGACAGCGCCACCGCACTGGCGGGCCGATTCAAATCCTGAACACCGGACAACACATGCTGAACACCCCCGCCTCCACCATCCGATTTCCCCGCCTGCTGCTCACGGGCGCTGGCGGCAACTTGGGGCAAGTGCTGCGCCCCCGCCTGAAAGCCTATTGCGATGTGCTGCGCGTCAGCCACCGCCGCGATCTGGAGCCTGCGACGGCTGGAGAGGAAGTCCAACTCGCCTCCCTGGAAGACAAGGACCAGATGATGGCCTTGCTGGACGGCGTGAACGCCGTGGTGCACATGGGCGGCGTGTCGACCGAACAGCCCTGGGAGCCCATTTTGGCGGGCAACATCGTCGGCATGGTCAACCTGTACGAAGCGGCACGCCTGAAGGGCGTCAAGCGCATCGTGTTCGCCAGCTCCAACCATGTGACCGGTTTTTACCGTCAGGACGAAGTGGTCAACACCCGCATGCCGCCCAAGCCTGATGGCTTTTATGGCCTGTCCAAAGCCTTTGGCGAAGACCTGGCCCAGCTCTACTGGGACCGCTGGGGCATCGAGACCGTGAGCATCCGCATCGGCTCGTCGTTCACGGAACCCAAAGACCGCCGCATGCTGGCCACCTGGCTGAGTTACGACGATCTCGAACGCGTCATCGTGGCTGCGCTCACCGCACCCATCGTCGGCCACAGCATCATCTACGGCATGTCGGACAACCAGACCACCTGGTGGGACAACACACACGCCAGACACATCGGCTACCGCCCGCAGGATTCGTCCGATGCGTTCCGCCCTGCGGTCGAAGCCCGCCAGCAGAGCATCGACAAGCAAGACCCGGCCGCGATTTACCAAGGCGGCGCGTTCGTGAAGGCCAAGCCTCACGGTTGAAGGGCGGTGACGCCGCCAAGCTTGCCCGCAGGCGATGGTGATGAACGCACAACAGACCGCATTTGAAGTGGCGGGTGCGCGCAGGAACACTACAAGAAATTTCAAACGCACTGCGGCAAGTTTCACAGCCTGCACCACGCGCCACGGCTACGATGGGCAGCATTTCACACCTCTACACACCCAGGAGACTCGCCCATGCCCGTGATCACCACCATCGAAGACTTGCGCGTTCTGGCCGAAAAGCGCGTGCCGCGCATGTTTTACGACTACGCGGACAGCGGCTCCTGGACCGAGAGCACTTACCGGGCCAACGAAAGCGATTTCCAGAAGATCAAGCTGCGCCAGCGCGTGGCGGTGAACATGGAAAACCGCAGCACCGCCAGCACCATGGTGGGTCAGCAGGTCGCCATGCCCGTGGCCATTGCCCCCACGGGCCTGACGGGCATGCAGCACGCCGATGGCGAAATTCTGGCCGCTCGCGCTGCCAAAAAGTTTGGCGTGCCCTTCACCTTGTCAACCATGAGCATCTGCTCGATTGAAGACGTGGCCCAGCATGCGGGCCAAGGCTTTTGGTTTCAGTTGTACGTGATGAAAGACAAGGGCTTCATCGAGCGCCTGATCGACCGCGCCAAAGCGGCCAACTGCGGCGCATTGGTGCTCACGCTCGACTTGCAGATCCTCGGCCAGCGCCACAAGGACCTGAAAAACGGCCTGTCTGCCCCCCCCAAGCTGACGATTGCCAACATGATCAACATCGCTACCAAGCCCCGCTGGGCCCTGGGCATGCTGGGCACCTCGCGTCGCCAGTTTGGCAACATCGTGGGCCACGTCACGGGCGTGGCCGACATGAGCAGCTTGTCTTCGTGGACCGCTTCGCAATTTGACCCAGCGCTGAACTGGGGCGACGTGGAATGGATCAAAAAGCGCTGGGGCGGCAAACTGATCCTCAAGGGCATTCAGGACGTGGAAGACGCGCAACTGGCTGTGCAGTCGGGTGCCGATGCGCTGATCGTCAGCAACCACGGCGGCCGCCAGCTCGACGGTGCGCAGTCCAGCATCGAAGCCCTGCCCGGCATCGTGGACGCTGTGGGTCAGAACATCGAAGTGCACATGGACGGCGGCATCCGCAGCGGCCAGGACGTGGTGAAAGCCCGCGCCCTGGGTGCCCAGGGTGTCTACATTGGCCGCTCCATGCTGTACGGTCTGGGTGCCATGGGCGAAGCGGGCGTGACCAAAGCACTCGAAATCATCCACAAGGAACTCGACCTGACCATGGCCTTTTGCGGCCGCACGCAAATGGACACCGTAGACAAGAGCATCTTGCTGCCCGGCACCTTCCCAACCGGCACCTGATCGACGCCTGATCGGGGCCTGCGCCCTTTTGAGCCCGATTCAAGCAGCCCCCTGGGGCAAAACCCCACGGGGCCGCGCTATGCTTGAAGGGTGACTTCTTCGCCCACGTCAACCGCCATCGCCTCACCCGTGCGCCGCATCGCCCACCTCGACATGGACGCGTTTTACGCGTCTTGTGAGTTGCTGCGCTACCCGCAGCTCAAGGGCCTGCCCGTGGTCATTGGCGGCGGCCGCCGCAAAGAAGACGACCTGCTGGGCAAGCTGCAAGCGGCCTACCCCGACGGCGAGTGGACCGAAGAGACCTTTGCCGAGCGGCTGGACCGCATCCCGGTGGACTTTTTCCCGCGCATCGAGGGCTACACCGGGCGCGGCGTGATCACCACCGCCACCTATGCAGCGCGGCAGTTCGGCATCGGCTCGGCCATGGGGCTGATGAAAGCGGCCAAGCTGTGCCCGCAGGCCATTTTGTTGCCGGTGGACTTTGACCGCTACCGGCATTACTCGCGCACCTTCAAAAGCATCATCCTCGACATCGCGCCTGTCATGCAGGACCGGGGCGTGGACGAGGTTTACATTGACTTCACCGACGTGCCCGGCGGCCAACGCGAAGGCGGTCGGGTGCTGGCGCGGCTGATCCAGAAAAGCATCTTTGACGCCACGGGCCTGACCTGCTCGGTGGGCGTGGCGCCCAACAAGCTGATCGCCAAGATGGCCAGCGAGTTCAACAAACCCAACGGCATCTCCATCGTGCACGAGGCCGACCTGCAAACCCTGATCTGGCCCCTGGCTTGCCGCAAGATCAACGGCGTGGGTCCCAAGGCCGATGAAAAGTTCAAGGGCTTTGGCATCCACACCATCGGCGACTTGGCTGCACGCGAACAGCACTGGCTGATTGAAAACTTTGGCAAAAGCTATGGCGCTTGGCTGCACGAAGCGGCATGGGGCCGAGACGACCGCCCGGTGGAAACCGAAAGCGAGCCCGTCAGCATGAGCCGAGAAACCACGTTTGAGCGCGACCTGCACACCGTGCGCGACCGCGCCGAACTGGGCGCGGTGTTCACCCGCCTGTGCGAACAGGTGGCGGCCGACTTGCAGCGCAAAGGCTACGAGGGCAAGACCATCGGCATCAAGCTGCGCTATGACAACTTTCAGGCCGTGACCCGCGACCAGTCCTTGCCCGGGTACACCGCCGACGCCAAACAAATCCGCCAAATCGCGGGGCAGTGCCTGACAAGGGTGGACTTGACACGCCGCATTCGGCTGCTGGGCGTGCGGGTGGGCTCGCTGGTCAAGGCGGGGACAGCCCCTGCCGTGGTCAACCAACCCATGACGGCTGAAGAGCCGGGCCCTGGATCGCAAACGCAGCTGCTGTTCACGAACGACTGAAAAGCATGTCGCCGGTCAACGGCTTTGCGGCGGAGTTCCCCTAGGCGGCGATTTCTTCAATTTCGGAATATCAGAAACAAATGGCAATCCATGGGTGGCCTTGATTGAATTTCTGAAATACCGAAATTATTGTTGACGGCTTAACAAAAATCCGATAATTTCGGATTTTCAGAAATATTCACATCAAGGCTGGATACAAGCTCCGGATACCGCTCACCTGAAAGTTCAACATGGATGACACGCCCGCTCGGCAAGCCACGCTTTTGAACAGTGCCAGCGCACTCGGCCCCGTTGTGCGCGAACGACGCAAATCCCAAGCGTTGCGCATCGACGATGCCGCCGGGCTGCTGGGCGTCTCGGTAGACCTCATGTCCCGGCTCGAAAACGGCCAGGGCACGGTGCAGCTGAACAAAGCCATGGCCGTGCTGGACGGGTTGGGGCTGACTTTGATGGTTCTGCCCAAAGACCACCCTTGGGTACGCGAGGCCACGGCCACAAACGCCACAACGCCCACGGAAGAAAAGCCATGACCCACGCGCTGCATGTCTGGGCTGACAACATCCCCGTCGCGGTCATCGAGCACGAAGGCCGGGATGACCAGTGGGGCTTGCGCTATGCGCCGCCATGGCTCGCCGATGCCCAGGCTTTCCCGCTGTCGCCTGCGCTGCCACTGCGGCACGCTGTGCACGCCTCTGCCACCATCAAACGCTTCATCGAACACTTGCTCCCGGAAGGCCGGGCGCTGGACGTGGTGGTCGCCTACAAAGGCCTGACCAAGACCAATGTCTTTGGCCTCATCTGGGCGCTGGGTGCCGAGACGGCAGGTGCCCTGCGCTTCACGGGCGATGCAGCAACAGCAGCCACAGATGCGACCACCAAGGCATCGACACCACGCGAAATACCGCTGAGCGAACTGGACGACCGCATCGCCCAGCGCGAACAGGTGCCGCTGACCGTCTGGGACGGCCAGGTGCGCATGTCGGTCGCGGGCCTGCAAGACAAGCTGCTGGTTTACATCGACAAACCGTTGGTGGATGGGGGCCGTCTTTTCCTGGTGGACGGGCAACAACTGGCCTCCACACACATCCTCAAACCAGACACGGGCAACCCCAAGACGCCGCACCTGGCCGTCAACGAGCACTTTTGCATGTCGTTGGCCCGCCGCATGGGCCTGCCGGTGGCCGAAGTGGACTTGCTGCGCACACCACGCCCTGTGCTGGTGGTGCGCCGCTTCGACCGCACGGTTCAGCACACGGGCGATCAAGTGCAAGTCCAGCGCCTGCACATCATCGACGCCTGCCAGGCCTGCGACTTGCCGGTGAGCTACAAATACGAACGCCATCTGGGCAACGCTCCCGAAGTGCGGAACATCCGGGATGGCGTGAGCTACGAAAAGCTTTTTGCCTGCGCCGACCTGAGCGGCAACAAGGCCAGCACGCGGCTGGCGATGCTGCGCTGGGCACTTTTCCAGTTCCTGATCGGCAACAGCGATGCGCACGGCAAGAACTTTTCGTTTTTCGTGCGCCCAGGTGGCTTGCTGGAGCCAAGCCCTTGGTACGACCTGGTGAGCGTGCTGCAATACCAAGGCTTCGACACCGAACTGGCCATGGCCTATGGCGATGTTTTCGAGCACGACGCGGTGAGCCCCTTCGCCTTGGCAGACTTCGCCACCCGCTGCGGCATCGACCGCAAACTGCTGCGCCGAGAAGGCCAACGCCTGGCAAAACTGGCTGAAACAGCGGCCATGGCACAAGCGCAGGCGGCGGATTACGAAGAGGACGAACAGGCATTTGTCCAAGGCATCGCCAGCTTTGTGGCCCAGCAGGCGCAACGACTGACCCGACTCGTCGCAGACGCCGCCAGCATCAAGGCCGAATACCTCTGACCCGACTTGCCAAGGCCACCCTCTACAAACCCTCCGGTCAAAACGGGGACAGCGCGGCCCATCAACGATGAGCTAACCTCCGCCCAAGGAGACACCCCATGGACAAACTCAACTGCTTTTCTTTGACGACTGAAGGCCATGTTGCCCACTTGGTGATGAACCGCCCCGAGGCGATGAACACCATGCACCCCACCTTCTGGCGCGAGCTGCACGAGGTGCTGACCGATATCCACAAGGCAGGCACCGCCCGGGCTCTGGTGATCTCCAGCACCGGCAAACACTTCAGCGCGGGCATGGACCTGCAAACCTTTGGCAGCGCTATTCAAATGGACGACACCAGCGCCGAAGGCCGCTCGGCCGTGTACGACCTGCTGACCGACATGCAGCACACCTTCACCCTGCTCGAAGAACTGCGCATCCCGGTGATTGCAGCCATCCACGGCGGCTGCATTGGCGGCGCGGTGGACATGGTGACCGCCTGCTGCATGCGCTATGCCTCGGCCGATGCTTTCTTCTGCATCCAGGAAATCAACATCGGCATGGTGGCCGACGTGGGCACGCTGCAGCGCCTGCCCAAACTGCTGCCCATGGCACTGGTCAAAGAGCTGGCCTACACAGGCCGACGCCTGAGCGCCGACAAAGCACTGGCCCACGGCCTGGTGAACGAGGTGCTGCCCACCCACGAAGCCACCGTGGCCGCCGCCCTGCAAGCGGCCAAAGAGATCGCCAGCAAACCACCCGTCGCCATCTGGGGCACCAAGCAAGTGCTGCACTACGCACGCGACCACAGCACCGAAGACAGCCTGCGCCACATGGGCTGGCTGCAAGGCGCGATCTGGAGCAACGCCAACGTGCGCGAGGCCATCAGCGCCATGCAACAAAAACGCGAAGCCAACTTTGGGCCGCTGCCAGCGCTCAAGGGGTTTCGGGAGTTTGGCTGAAGCACGGCGTCAAACCCAACTCAAAAAAGCTGATTACACCGGGGCAAACGGGTTAAACACCTCAAACCCCAGCGCCTGAAAATCCGCCACATTCCGCGTCGCCACGGTCAGCCCGTGCACTTTCGCGGTAGCGGCAATCATGGCGTCTTCATACAAGGTGTCAGACTTTCGGTGCATCAATTTCGCCCAAGCAGTGAACGCTGCGGCGTCCATGGGCAAGACGTTGTACGCGCCTGCCACCAAGGCCAGCCAGTCTTCAATTTGCTGAGCCTTTTCGGGGTCTTGTTCCCGGGTCAGCTCGATGCCCGCTTGAATTTCGCCCAGGGTGACGGCTGACACAAAAAGCTGGGCGTCATCCAGCGATTCAAGCCAAGCCAGAACACCCCCATGCGGGCGCGGCTTGCGAAGTTCAGACACCACGTTGGTGTCCAGCAAATACCGCTGCGTCACAGCATCGGCTCCACAGGTCTACGCTTGGCTTTACCGCGAGGCGGCACGATCAAGTCGGTGCGAGCTTGGTCTGAGAGCAAAAGTTGCTTGAGCGATGGGCGAGCTGCCGACTGCATGCGTCGCCACTCTTGCACGGGCACCAGCACGGCAGCTTCGGCACCGCGTCGGGTGACCATTTGCGGCCCCTCGACCAGGCACGCATCCAAAAACTCACTGAACCGCGCTTTCGCGTCTTGTACTGGCCATGTGTGCATCTCAGCCCCCTTAAACTAGTCAGCTATATAGTCTGCTCATAATTACCCCCCCTGTCAAGGCAAACTGTAGGCGAGTCCCGTACATCACTTTTGGCGCATCAAGTTTGGGGCGCTTGCTCGCTGTGTCACACACATACCGTGCAAGCGCCATTCGAATCATCAGTGCTCGACGGGTCACCCGTTCTGAAAGGAAAATTTATGAAGAAAGTTGAACCTGAAATGCGGGCAGAGTACAAGCGCTCTGACTTCTCCAAGCTGGAACGAGGCAAATTCTTCAAAGCTGCCACCAAAGGCACATCGGTCGCCCTGATCGAGCCCAAACTTGCGAAAGCATTTCCCACATCAGAAGCGGTGAATGAGGCGCTCCGTGGCCTGCTGGTTCTGGCAGACGAAACAGCTCGCATCACTGGCCGAACCAACAAAGTTTCGCGCAAACAGGCCGCAGCCTGAGTTTCCAAAAACCCCTGGCCCACGGCCTAGCGAACGACGTGCTGCCCGCCCACGAAGCCAATGTGGTCGCCGCCCGGTAAGGGGTCAAAGCAACTTTTATTAAACTGCCCGTGCCCATCTGGGGCACCAAGCAGGTGCTGCACTGCGCCCGCGACGGTACCGAAGTCAGCCAGCACACGCTGCCCAAGCTACCTCCTCCGTTCACAACCCTCATTCATCAACCATGTTCAGTGCTGCATTCATTTGGGAGCCCGGATCCTACGACGCTGAGTTCAACGAACTCAATGCCATCATCGATGCTGTGGCTAAAGCCTCGCCCGGCTTTATCGGGGTCGAAGAGTGGGCTTCAGACGATGGCAAACGTCGCAATGCCACCTATTATTGGGAAACCATGGATGGCCTCAAAGCGTTGGGAACCCATCCCAGCCACATCGAGGCAAAACAAAAATATGCCCAGTGGTACAAGGGCTATCACGTTGTCATCTCGGAGGTCATCGAGTCTTACGGCGACTCTGCCTTTCAGCACCTCACACCCAATCAGCGCCATGCAAGCTCACTGACGTGAATCAGTCGCAGGGCACCGTGACCTCGAGTCCAATGGATTGAGCACTTCAAACCCCAGCGCCAGGAATTCAGCCTCATTCCGCGCAACTGCGGTCAGTCCATTCACTTTCGCGTTGGCGGCCATCATGGCGTTAACGTCAAACATGGCGCAGGCAGCGAGGTCGGCACGTCAATTTTTGACGGAGTTGAGCGGGCCAGCTGCTGGCCGCACCATGGTAAATTTGACTTCTTTTTGATCCATCGACCAAGCTCTTGGTCAAGACCTCATGCCTGCTTTGTTGTTTCGAGTATGTCAAGGGCCGCAACGGCGCAAACAGTCCGCAAAGTACGAACAAAAAGATCCACCAAGCCACCCCATTGAACGGGGTCATCGATTCGACCGGGTGCGCTGCTTGCACGCATGCCGATGAGTGCCCGCCTCACGCTCTCCCCCCAAGGCCACCTTCGATTGGTCTTGCATGGCCCGGATTCGGACGCCGCCTATGCCTTGGACGCCCCCTTGGATGCGAGCCTGGAAGGGCCTTTGGACAAGGCCTTTTCGGCAGGCACGGGGCACGGCCTGCTGCATTTGGGGGCCACTGGTGTGGGGCAGGTTTTGCCGGCTGCATTCGCTTGGTGGCGTGACTTTGCCGCGCGTTATGTGACAGGTCTGTGTGCCTTGCCAGACGACACCTCAGTCACGGACATCACGGTCGCCGTGCCCGAGCGGGCGGCGCTGGAGACTTGGCTGCTTGACCTGCCGCCCATGCGCGGGGCGGAGTATGCCGATGCCGACGTTCTGGCGCAGTTGTGGGCGCAAACAGAGGCAGCGCTGCGTGCAGAGCTGGCCGCATCGCGCATGGGCGTGGCCGAATTTCTGCACAGCTGCAACGCGGCCTGGCACCAGGTGGGCAGGGTCCATTTCAATCTCGCAGAAAACCGCAAAGACCCGGACTCACCCTTCGCCTTCCTCGCCACCTACACCTCGCGCCTGTCCGCGCACGGCAAAGCCCAGCACATGCCGCTGTCGCGCGCACTGACCGAATTCTCAAACGGCAAGCAGCAAGCGCAACTGCTCAACCTGCTGGTGCCCGTGCAACGTGCGGC
This sequence comes from Limnohabitans sp. 2KL-1, assembly GCF_003063435.1. Classification (GTDB taxonomy): domain Bacteria; phylum Pseudomonadota; class Gammaproteobacteria; order Burkholderiales; family Burkholderiaceae_C; genus Limnohabitans_A. The sequence goes on from NZ_NESL01000002.1 coordinate 701,323, forward strand.
GGAGCATTGCGCGTGGTTGATGGAGATGGTGACCGAAGGCGAGATTTACCACCCGCTTCGCTGGACGCAAGAACACGCCTATGCATTTTTGCAAGATGTGCCCAAGCTAGAGGCCGCAGGCATTGTGGTGCGCACCCCCAGCAACTGGGCCGCAGGCCGCCCCGCACGCCCCAAGGTCAGCGCCAGCATTGGCAACCAACAGCCCTCAGTGCTGGGCATGGACGCCTTGCTTGACTTCGACATGGGCATCACCCTGGGTGACGACAAACTCACAGAGGCTGAAATACAAGCGCTTCTCCAAGGTGGCGATGGCCTGCAACTCTTACGCGGCAACTGGGTCGAGGTGAACGCGCAAAAGCTCAAACGCATGCTACAGCGCTTCACCGACATCCAAAACATCAGCACCAGCCAAGGCCTGTCGTTTGCCGAGGCCATGCGCCTGACGGCACGCGCCTCCCTCGATGCAGGCGATGGCACGGATGACGCCGCAGCCGACTGGTCTGAGGTCAACGCAGGGCCGTGGCTTGCCCAAACGCTGCAAGGCCTGCGCCGACCCGAAGGCTTGGCCCACATTGATCCGCGCCCCGAATTGCAAGCCACCTTGCGCCCCTACCAGGAAGCGGGCGTGCGCTGGCTTTACCTGCTAACGCGGCTGGGCCTGGGCGCTTGCCTGGCTGATGACATGGGGCTTGGAAAGACCATGCAAATCCTGTCCCTGCTGGTGGTGCTCCAACGGGAAAGCAAGCAAGAGAGTCAGCACAAAAACACCGCGCCCTGCTTGCTGGTGGCCCCGGCTTCGCTGCTGGCCAATTGGCATGCAGAGAGCCAGCGTTTTGCCCCCAGCCTCAAGGTTCTCATCGCCCACCCGTCGGCCATGCCCGCAGACCCATTGCGTGCCTTGGAAGCCGCCGCCTTCGCGCAGGTCGATCTGGTCATTACCAGCTACAGCACGCTGCTGCGTTTGCCTGCGCTGCTGCAAATGCGCTGGCGGCTTGTGGTGGCAGACGAAGCGCAGGCCTTGAAGAACCCCAGTGCCAAGCAAACGCAGACCATCAAAAAGCTCAACGCGGCCAGCCGCATCGCCCTCACCGGCACGCCTGTCGAAAACCGCCTGTCTGACCTGTGGTCTATTTTTGACTTCACGCACCCCGGCCTGCTCGGATCGGCCAAAGTCTTTAGCAACTTCGCCAAGCGCCTGGACAGCCAAAAGCACTACGGCCCCCTGCGGGCACTGGTCAGCCCCTACATTCTTCGCCGCCTCAAGACCGACAAACGCGTCATCAGCGATCTGCCCGACAAGACGCAAACCAATGCCTGGTGCCACTTGCGGCCCGCACAGGCGGCCTTGTACCAAGCGGCGGTCAAGGAGTTGGCCCAGGCTTTGGAGACTGCCGACGGCATGGCGCGGCGCGGTTTGGTGCTGTCGTACTTGATGCGCTTCAAACAGATTTGCAACCACCCCTCGCAATGGCAAGGCAACGGCGCATGGGACGAAGAAAACAGCGGCAAATTTGCCCGCTTGCGCGAGTTGGCAGAAGTCATCGCGGCCAAGCAAGAAAAGATGTTGGTCTTCACCCAGTTCCGCGAAACAACGGCACCGCTGGCCGCCTTTTTGGGCAGCATCTTTGGCCGCGAAGGCCTGGTCTTGCACGGCGGCACGCCGGTGGCCCAACGGCGCGAGTTGGTCAAACGGTTTCAAGAAGACGATGCCACGCCCTTCTTCATACTCTCCCTCAAAGCCGGGGGCTCAGGCCTCAATCTCACCGCCGCCTCGCACGTCGTTCACTTTGACCGCTGGTGGAATCCCGCCGTCGAAAACCAAGCCACGGACCGCGCTTATCGCATCGGCCAAAAGCGCAACGTGCTGGTGCACAAATTTGTCTGCCGAGGCACTATCGAAGAGCGCATCAACCAGATGATCGAATCCAAACAAGCCCTGGTCAATGACGTGCTGCAAAACGAGACCGAAATGCAGCTCACCGAGCTGAGCGATAAAGAGCTGCTCAATTTGGTGCAGCTCGATATTCACACCGCCATAGAGGGCTAACCGTCCACCACCCACTATTCAGAGGAGATCGCCAACATGGGTTATTTTGGCTACAAGCCGTATGTACCAGTGGCCACGCGCCGCGCCAAGGCGCTCACGGCCGTGACCAAGGCCAACAAAAAAGGCGCGAACTACGCGCCCATTGAACCCTTCAGCGGTGCCATCGCTAAAACCTTTTGGGGCAAGGCGTGGTGCAGCAATTTGGAACAATACAGCGACTACGAGAGCCGCTTGCCGCGTGGGCGCAGCTACGTGCGCAACGGCACGGTGATCGACCTGCAAGTCAACACAGGCAGCGTGCAGGCCTTGGTCATGGGCTCATCACTCTACGAGGTCAGCATCACCATCCAAGCCCTGCCAGAGCCGCGCTGGAAAGCCGTGTGCGCAGACTGCTCGAACTCCGTCGCATCGCTGATTGAACTGCTGCAAGGCAAACTGTCCAAAGCGGTCATGGAGCGCATTTGCGCACCCACCACCGGGCTGTTCCCCTCGCCCAAAGAACTCAAGTTTGAATGCAGTTGCCCCGATTGGGCGGGCATGTGCAAACACGTGGCCGCAGTGTTCTACGGCGTAGGCGCCAGATTGGACCAACAGCCCGAACTGCTGTTCAAGCTGCGCCATGTAAACGCCCTGGACTTGGTCGCACAGGCCAGCGTTGCCCAACCGTCTGCCAGCAAAACCAAATCCAGCAAAGTAATGGACGCCAGCGACCTGGGCGATGTGTTTGGCTTGGATATGGATTTGGGGGGGGATTTGGGAGTGGATACAGCGCCTGCCAAACCAAAAACCACGCGGGCGAAAGCGCCCGTCAAGGTGGCATCGAAAGCGAAAACAGCGGCCAAAGCAGAGACCAAAGCAACTGCTCAAAAATCCACAAAAACCCCTGCGAAAACAACGACAAAAAGGGCTGCAACAAAGGCAGCAAAAACGACAGCCAAAACCGCTGCAACAAAACCAGCGGCCAAAGTAACTGCCAAAAAAGCCACGAAAACCACTGCGAAAACGGCTACAGCAAAGGCAGCCAAAACCACTGCAACAAAACCAGCGGCCAAGGCAGCGGCAAAACCAATTGCAAAGAAAACCGTCGCCAAAAAGGCTGTCAAACAGCACGTCTAAAAATGTCGAAAGCCATCCATTGAATCCGTGAAAGCACATGTCACATCCAACAAAATCCATTCAATGGCCATTTTTTATTGAACCGGACCTGTGAAGTCTGAAATGCATCATCAGCGTCCCCTCCGTCCTATTGGCCCGATCATGAAAATCTTCCACAACACCCACCACGCCCAGCACGCAGGCCGCCAAGAAATGTTCCGGGGCCGCTTGGTCGATTGCCACGAAGTGCCTGACCGTTTGCGCTATGTGCTGGATGAACTGCAGCGCCGCCCTGTGGGTCAGTTGCTGACGCCCGATTTAGCGCTGGATGTGAACGCCGCCATGGCCCGCGTGCATGCGCCGGACTATTTGACATTTCTGGCTCGGGCGTGGGACGACTGGGTGGCGCTGGACCCTGCCAATGCCGAGCGAGACGCCCTGCCCTCGGTCTGGCCGCTGGCCACCCGGCACGGCTTTCGCACCGATGTGCCGCCGCTCAACTTTGCGGCGCGGCTGGGGCAATACGCGTTTGACTCGGGCACGCCCTTGACGGCGGGCAGCTGGGCCGCGGCGCGTGAGGGCGCGGCCTGTGCACTGGCCGCCGCGCAAGCGGTGCTGGGTGGCGAACGCTTTGCCATGGCGCTGACCCGCCCACCGGGCCACCATGCGGGGCCCAACTACATGGGCGGTTATTGCTTCATCAACAACGCCGCTGTGGCCGCGCAGGCCCTGCGCGACGGCGGGCTGCAGCGCGTGGCTGTGCTGGATGTGGACTACCACCACGGCAACGGCACACAGACCATCTTTTATGAGCGCAGCGATGTGTTCACCGCGTCCATTCACGGCGATCCGCGCACCGAGTACCCCTTCTTTTTGGGCCATGCGGATGAACGCGGCGCGGGGGCTGGCGAGGGCTACAACCTGAACCTGCCGCTGCCACGGGGCACCGGGTTTGAGGCCTGGTGGGCCACGCTGCTAACCGCCATGCAGGCGGTGAGCGACTTTGCGCCACAAGCGCTGGTGGTGCCACTGGGGCTGGACACGTTTGAGGGTGACCCGATCTCGGGCTTCAAGTTGCGCAGTGCGGATTATTTGCAACTGGGGCGGACGATTGCGCAACTGGGCTTGCCGACGGTGCTGACGTTTGAAGGCGGCTATGCCGTGGCCGAGGTGGGGGTGAATACGGTGAACGTGTTGGAGGGTTTGGTGGGCTGAGTGTTCGCGTAAGGCCGCAGGCCATGCAGCCCATCGCCCACAGGGGTGCGCTCCTACGGGCAGAGCCCCCGAAAATTTAGCCGCAAGTATTTTGTAAGAGCCCACCCCGTGGGCGATGGGCGTGGCACACGCCCTGAAAACCATCGCGCACAGGGTGCGCTCCTACAAAATGCATTGACCAGTTAGCTGATCACCCCTGAATGCTGCGCCAGCGCTCCAGCTCTTCGGGGCGCAGACCATAGCGGGCCAGCACGCCTTCGTGCAAACGCCGCAACTCTTGCATGACCAAAGCGCGCACATTTTCACGATCCGGGCCAGGCGCGGCCAAAGCCACTTGGTTGGCCACCAGCGCCAGCGGATCTTGCTCGGGGTTTTGCACCACGGCTTTAACGATGTGGCGAATGGCGTCGCGGTAAGTCAGCCGCAATACATCGGGCTCCACCACGCTGGACTTGACCGTCAGGTATTCCTTGGTCGAGCGCTCATAGGCCCACATGAACAAGTCGCGCAGCAGCTCCACGCGCCTCATCTCGTAAACGCCCAGCACCGAAGCGGTGTACCAGTCCTGCGACACACCCAAAAACGTGAGCGGGCACAGGTTGGCCCGCAGCAGCGGCCAGTTGGCCAGCAGACGCGACGTGCGTTTGTTGCAGTCGGCAAAAGGCTGCAAATACGGCAGGTGCACCATGGCAAAAAACGACTGCTCGAATGGGTCTTCGATGGCATTGAATTTGGCCAGCGCTTCGTCGAGCAAACTGCCAATGAGCGACTGACCCGAAGGCGGCTGGTACACGCTTTGCCCAATTTGCACCGGATGCAGCCGCAAGCGGCCTTCGTCCTCGGGGCTTTCGAGCAGGTTTTCTGACAAAGCGCTGTGCAGGTTCATCAGCACATAGCGGCTGAACTGCGGCGCGGCCACGTTGTCCATGAGCAGCTCGATAGCGGCCTTGTGGTTCAGGATCATCTGCGTCTCGGTCACGCCATGGCCTTGCGCCTGCTGGCCGTGGGCGATCAGAGCGCGGGTGTCCAGGCGCGTGTAAGTGTTGCCCTCCAGGTGGCTGGATGCCCAAGACAGATCGATCAACAAACGGTCGAGCACGGCGCGGCCATAAGTGCCCGCAGGCTGCGGCCCCGGCCCGGTGCGGCCCATGCGGTGCAACTGCGCCCGCACAGGCTGGGGCAGATAAAACGTGACGTTGGGCTGGTAGGCCTGCAAAAACTCAGACTGGTAACCCACGGCTTGGCGCGTGCTCCAGGGCTGCGCCAGATAGGCGCGGATGTCTTTGCTGTCGGGTGAGAGCGGCCACTGGCCGGTAGAGATTTCTTCTTCGGCCCGCCAGGCGGACGACTCTGACAAACCCACTGACGTGGGCAAAGCGTAAGCCACCACTTTTGGCGCGATTCCTGAATTGGCCACATAACGGGTAGCACGCGCCTTGCCAAATGGCGCGATTTCGCCTTCTGCCACCCACTTGGCCAAAGCCCTTTGCAAGCTACGTCGTGGCACATTGGGCCATTTTTTAGAGGTATCGGCAAGCGATAAGCCATCTGGCTGAGCCTGAATGGCGGTCAAGAGTTGGGCGTTGAAGTCTGGCATGATTGGCGCAATTGTAAATAATCGCGCCAATTTAGCAAGCAATGATGTGGGCTAATCATTGATCCGGGCCGATGTGGTTTACATGAGCGCTTTTTTGTGGGAGCGGCGCCCTCGCCGCGATGGAGACTAGCAGACCGCCACACATCGCCCCGAGGGCGGGGCTCCCACATTGATCGCAGCGCTGATCGCTATACCAAAAATAAGTAACACAAGCGTTACCATAAAATTACGAAGCGGCGACCCAAGCAAAGCCAGAAAGAAGGCCTTGGCTGGCAACAAAAAAGGAAAGACAACATGACCTTGACGCGTGATTTCAGGCAAACCGTGGTTGAGCGTGTGCAACGTGATCCGGCTTTTGCCAAAGCATTACTCGACGAAGCCGCCACACTGTTTTTGAGCGGTGAGCCGGATTCGGCGCGGTTGATTCTGCGCGATTTGGTCAACGCCACCGTCGGGTTTGAAGGCTTGGCCGAACTGACTCACAAACCCAGCAAGAGTCTGCACCGCATGCTTTCACCCAAAGGCAACCCCAGCATGGACAACCTGGCCGCCATCTTCGACGCCATCAGAAATTGGCTGAAAGTGACTTTCGATGTTCGCGTGGTCGAGCTGGCATAAGCCTTAAAGACTGCATGACTTAAAAGGTGAAACAAGCAACCCATCTAACAGCTGTTTGGGTAGTGCGATAGCCCCCCACCCCCTTCACATAAGCCAACAACTCCCCAAAAAACGAATACCTGCAAAGCGTGGACGAATCGCCCACCAGCAGCAGCTTGCGCCGTGCGCGGGTCATGCCCACGTTCATGCGGCGAATGTCAGACAGGAAGCCGATCTCGCCTTGGGGGTTGCTGCGCGTCAAGGTGATGGCAATGATGTCGCGCTCTTGGCCCTGAAACGAATCGACAGTGCCCACGCTGAGCCTGCGTTGCAGCAGCGGGTCATGCAGCCGTCAAAGGCTCCATGCGCACCACGGCACGCGCTCCCACGGCGCTGGCAAAGCGTTGGACTGTTCGCATGGATGGCGTGCCCCTGCCACTTTCGATGCGAGCCACCACGCTTTGGGTCGTGCCCATAAGTGCGGCCACATCGCCTTGCGTCAGGCCCGCTTTCGTGCGCGCTGCAATCATTTCACGGGCCAGCTCAAACTCGGGCGCTTGTGCGTCATAGGCTTGGCGAACGCCGGGGTTGGCCAGAAGTTGGGCTTTCACGTCTTTCAAGCTTTTCACGTCGATTCCTCCAGGCGTTTCAATGCGGTTTCAATCGCGCTTCGTGGTGTGGTCTGCGTCTTTTTCACAAAAACGTGCAGCACCAGCAAAGTGCGCCCCTGAACGGCGGCGTAAACGGCACAGGCAATGCCATCGCGGCCCGTCATGCGCATTTCCCACAGCTTGCTTTCCAGCGGCCGGATGTGTGGCAAGCCCACACGCTGCGGTCATAGTTCTTCCAGCATTTCACCGATGTGCAAAAACCGAGCTTGCATATCGGCGGGGATGGTCTGTAATTCACGCTCCGCCAGTGGATGCAGGGTCACATTCCAATGGAGTTCGAGTATAGCCTTTTTGCTATCTTTTGGCTTTTTCATGCAGCTCCCCTAGGTCTCGCTTTATCCATGCTTTGTCAGCATGTAGGCATTTTTTTATGCGTTAGCTTAGCGTGACAACCTCAGCAATAGCAATCCCCGAGTCAGTCCTGTTTGCCCACCTCATGCGCAGTGCGGTAGCCCCCCACCCCCTTCACATAAGCCAACAACTCCACAAAAAACGGATGCCTGCAAAGCGTGGATGAATCGCCCACCAGCAGCAACTTGCGCCGTGCGCGGGTCATGCCCACGTTCATGCGGCGGATGTCGGACAGGAAGCCGATCTCGCCTTGGGGGTTGCTGCGTGTCAGCGTGATAGCAATGATGTCGCGCTCTTGGCCTTGAAACGAATCCACGGTGCCCACGCTGAGCCTGCGTTGCAGCAGCAAATCGTTCAGAACGGCGCTGTCTTCGATGGCGTCTTTCAAATAGTTGATTTGGGCGCGGTACGGTGCAATCACGCCAATGGTCAGCGGGCGCTTGTTGTGCTCGGCGGGCTCTCCCAGCGCCAGCAGCTGCGCCAGGCGTTCCAGCAGCAAGTGGGCTTCTTCGGGGTTGGCGGTTGAACGGCTTTCGGGGATGGCCAGCTCTTGATAACCGCAGCCTGCCGTGTCGATGAATTCCACGGGCAGGTCGGGTGCAAAGCGCGGGTCATTAAAGCGCGGGTCATTAAAGCGCGGGTCATAAGCGGCCAAGTCGGCATGGCGCACGCTGGGGTGCGGCACCAGTTGGCCGCCATAAAACTTCTCGGAGCTGAAGCCCATGATGTGCGCGTGCATGCGGTATTGCACCTTCAGCATGCGGGCCGTGTGGGGTTGGCGCTGGATGCACTTTTCAAACAGGGTTTCGCGCAGGCCTTCGCGGGCGGCTTTTCCGCTTTTCACGGTAGGCGGCAGCTGGTGGTGGTCGCCCGCCAACACCAGGCGCTGACCCTTGGCAATGGGAATCCAGCAACCCGGCTCCAAGGCCTGGGCGGCTTCGTCGATGAAGACGGTCTCAAAGCCCAGGTGGCGAATGTGGCGGTGGCTGGCGCCCACCAGCGTGCAGGTGATGACCTGCACCGATTCGAGCACGTCTTCGGTCATGAAGCGCTCCAAATCGTCGGCGGCTTGGCGCAGCGTGCGTGCTTCATCCCTCAGCCATTGGCGGCGCTCTCGCTCTTCAAAACCAAAGTTGCGCACACGTTCGCTGGCGGTCTCGCGGTGCTGCTCGGCGGTTTGGCGCATCGCGTGCATCTTGGCGTAGCTGGCGTGGGCCATCACCCCGGCGTCCAGCGTGTGCTTGAGCAGCAGCTCCGACACGCGGCTGGGGTTGCCCAAGCGAATCACATTCACACCGCGCTCGGCCAGTTTTTCGGTCAGCAGGTCCACAGCGGTGTTCGAGGGGGCGCACACCAGCACGCGCCGTTCGCGCCGGATGGTTTCCAAAATGGCTTGCACCAGCGTGGTGGTTTTGCCCGTGCCGGGCGGGCCATGGATGATGGCCACGTCTTGCGCCGTGACCACATGGCGCACAGCGGCCAGCTGCGAGTCGTTGAGCGCACTGGGGTAAAACAGGTCGTCGGCTTGGGGCTCGCGAAAGCGGGCTGCCTTCGCGCCCAGCAGCACGTCACGCAGTTCGGCCAAGCGGTTGCCGTGTGCGGCCATGACCGCGCTCAGGGCCTGGTTCATCTCGCGGTAGCTCACCTCGTCAAACGTCAGGTCAATGCCTAACGTGCTGCCGTTGAGGGTGCTGCCGTCCAGCACCCAGTCGGGCAGCGCTTCTTTGGTGGTGGCCAGCAGCAGCTTGTTGCGCCGCACGCGGGTCACCACGCCACTCACCACGGGCCGGTCTGGCCCCGAGTAGCCGGGCGCACTGCTGAACAGCGCCGCAGCCGCCCCCACCTGAAACAAATGCAGGTCTTGCCGATGCGCAGGCCGCTCCAGCTCCAGCACCACCTTGCCGCCAAACCCGATGTCTTCTTGGGTGATGGTGACGGGGTACCAAGTCAAGCCACGCCGACGGCGCTCTTTGATGCTGGCACTGGCGTTCTTGAGCTTGAACTGAGCCTGGTCTTCCTGTTGCTCAAGGTGCATGAGGGCACGCACATGGCGCAGCTCACTTTGAACATCACGTTCGAGAGCGCAAGGGGCGGTGGGGGTGGGGTCTTGGTCAGCCAAAGGTGCAGAGACTTTTTCGTCACAATGATGTGGTCACATTGTTACAACTTTGGGTATTGCCCATCCACTTCGCATGGATTAACATTGTTGCAACTGGAGGATTATCATGGAAATTGCAATTAGAAACATCGGCAACAGCAAAGGCGTGGTGTTGCCTAAGCCGTTTCTGGCCCAAGTCGGGCTGGACGGACAGGCAACCGCCATCATCGAAGTGGAAAACGGCACCATCGTCTTGCGAAAGCCCGCCAAGTCCGTGCGTGCTGGATGGGCAGAGGCTGCTGCAGCCGTGTCCGCCAAAGGCGGAGATGCACTTTTGATGGGTGAGTTCGACAACTTGGACGACGAGGAGTTGGGCTGGTGAAGCGCGGCGACATTTGGCTGGTGAACCTGGACCCGACCGTGGGCAGCGAAATCAAGAAGTCGCGGCCCTGCGTTGTGATGTCACCGGCAGAGTTGAATGACAACCTGCGAACCGTGATGGTGGCGCCCATGACCTCAAAGGGTTTTACTGCGCCGTTTCGAGTACCTGTGACCCATGCTGGCACCAAGGGCTTGATAGTGCTGGATCAGCTTCGGACGGTTGACAAGCTGCGCTTGGTCAAGCGGCTGGGCGCTGTATCCGCCAAGACATTGGCGGCAGCGCTGGCCACGCTGCAGGAAGTGTTCGCGGAGTAAGAAGGCAAAAGCCCTTGGGCTTTTCTGGCCGCAGCGAACAGGATCAGCCCTGTTTGACATCGCCCGCCTGAGCAGAAGCGGGCAACCCGAAGACCCGGTCGAAGCACCAGGTGAAGGCGATGGCATAGAAGAAAAAGAACACCAGCAGGCCCAGATTGGCCACCAAGGCAGCGGTGAGCGAAATGTCCAGCCACAGCGACATGACGGGCAAAAGAATGATGACCAGCCCGCCCTCAAAACCCGCCCCGTGGGCCAGCCGCCTGACAAAAGAGCGGCCACGCACCGATTGGCGCGACTCCCAGCGCTCAAAAAGCCAGTTGAAGACGTAATTCCATGTCAGCGCAATGCTCGACAACACGACCGCCAGGCCCAAGGTGGAGGCGGGCGACTTGTCAAAGGCCAGGCTCAACACGGGCCCGACCACTGCGATAGCCATGGCCTCGTACAAAAGGGCCTGAAAAACGCGGCGGGTGGTAGGGGTCATATTGGAGAATGCGCTGAATGCACTCACTGCCGCGCCGTGCGCACGTTGGGTGGCAACTTGCCCGGGGCGCTGGTGCGCCAGGGGTTGATGTCCAGCCCGCCGCGCCGGGTGTAGCGGGCGTACACCGTGAGCTTGGTGGGTTTGCAGCGTGTCCAGATGTCCATGAAGATGCGCTCAACACACTGCTCATGAAACTCGTTGTGGTTGCGAAAACTCACGATGTATTGCAGCAGACCCGCTTGGTCGATCTGTGGGCCGCTGTAGGTAATTTGCACACTGCCCCAGTCGGGCTGGCCTGTGACCAGGCAATTGCTTTTGAGCAGGTGGCTGACCAAGGTTTCGGTCACGGGCAGCTCTTCAGCATTGGCGCTCAACAGGTCCGGTGCAGGCTGGTAGCGCGTGCACTCGATGTCCATGCGGTCCAGGTTCAGGCCATCCAGTTCGTGCACGGGCTCGGGGTCAAACTGTTCTTGCAGCAGCAGCTTCACGCCTACGCTGGCCTGAATGGTGCCGCCGTTCCAGATGGCCGCGCTGATGTCGCGGCGGATCATGTCGCGCACCACGTCGGCGCTTTCCAGGCGCGTGTTGTTGAAGCTGTTGAGGTACAGCTTGAAGGACTTGCTCTCCACGATGTGCGTGCTTTCGGCAGGCACAGTGATGTGCGCCAGCGCCACTTGCGGCTTGCCCTTGGGGTTGAGCCAGGACAGCTCAAACGCGGTCCACAAGTCGGCCCCAAAAAACACGGGCTGCCCGGTAACGCCGATCTCTGCGCGTTTGGTGGCGCGGGGGATGGGGAACAGCAGGCTGGCGTCGTACTGGTCGACATAGGCGCTGGACTTGCCGAGTTGGGATTGTTCAGGGGAGTTCATGCTCATGCTTGCACCTTGCGACGGAACACCAAACGGTCTGGCTCGGACACTTGGGGGTCGTAGCTGTAGCCTTCCAGGTCAAAACCCAGCAAGCCTTCGGGGTGGGTGATCTTGTTCTGAATAGCGAATCGGGCCATCAAACCCCGCGCCCGCTTGGCGTTGAAGCTGATGATTTTGTATTTGCCGCCCTTGAAGTCTTCGAACACACATTCGATGACGCGGGCCTTGAGGGTTTTGCGGTCCACCGACTTGAAATACTCTTGCGAGGCCAGGTTCACGATGACCGGTGTTTTGTCTTTGGCCAGCTGGGCGTTCAGGTACTCGGCAATCTGCGGCCCCCAAAACTTGTAGAGGTTGCTGCCCTTGTCGGTCTGCAGCGTGGTGCCCATTTCCAGGCGGTAGGGCTGCATCCAATCGAGCGGGCGCAACACGCCATACAGGCCACTCAAAATGCCCACATGGGTTTGCGCCCAGTCCAGGTCTTGTGCTGACAGGGTCTTGGCGTCCAAGCCTTCGTACACGTCGCCATTGAAGGCCAGCACGGCCTGCTTGGCATTCTTGGCGGTGAATTTGGGGCTCCAGGCTTCGTAGCGGGCCACGTTCAGGGCCGACAGCGCGTCCGACAGGTCCATCAACTCGGCGATTTGCTGGGGCGACTTTTGGCGCAGCACCTCAATGAGGGCCTGCGATTGCGGCACGAACTGCGGCAACGTGTGGGGCACGCCCGCAGCGGGGGTTTCATAGTCCAGAGATTTGGCGGGTGACAATAAGAACAACATGCTCGACATCCTTTACCTGGACGATTATCTCGCCATCGTCAACAAACCCTCTGGCTGGCTGGTGCATCGCACCCCGTTGGACAAGGGCGAAACCCGCTTTGTGTTGCAAACCCTGCGCGACCAGATCGGACTGCACGTCTGGCCTGTGCACCGCTTGGACAAGGGCACCAGCGGCGTGCTGGTGTTTGCGCTGAGCGCCGAAGTGGCCCGCCTGCTGGGCCAGGCCTTTGAAAGCGGCGATGGGCTGCAAAAAACCTACCGCGCCGTGGTGCGTGGCTGGCCGGCTGATGAGGGCTTGATCGACCACGCTTTAAAACGCATGCCCGATGACATGCGCACCGAGCGCCTGGAAGTGCAGCCCGCCCAAAGCCGCTTTGCCACCCTGCGCCGCTTTGAGCTGCCCCTGCCGCAGCAAGGCTTTGCCAGCACCCGCTGCGCCGAAGTGGCTCTGACGCCCCTCACGGGCCGTCGCCACCAACTGCGCCGCCACATGAAGCACATCGCCCACCCCATCATCGGCGACGCCACCCACGGCAAAGGGCCGCTCAACCGGGCCGTGGCAGATTTGATCGGACTGCAGCGCCTGTGGTTGCATGCACAAAGTCTGGAATTGCGTCACCCGGTCAGCGGGCAGCAGCTGCGTTTGGAGTCACCGCTGCCCAGCGAGTGGGGACTTTGGAATTCTTTCACTGAGCCATCCATTCAACCCCCAAGCGGGCCTAGCGCTGCCCCCTCTTTGTAGCAACCCACCGCTGTGGGCGATGGTTTTCAGGGCGTGTGTCACGCCCATCGAGCACGGGATGGGCTCCTGCAAAGCGGTGCGATTGTCACCCAAAGGATAAGCATCTGGCCGGTTTTCCATAAGATGCACGCCTGCGCTTGCTACCGCGAGCCAAGACTCAAACGACCGCGACAACACACCCCATGAGCCTGCTCTTCACGCCTCTCACCTTCAACGCGCCCTCCGGCCCCCTCACCTTGCCCAACCGCATCGTGATCGCGCCCATGTGCCAGTACTCGGCCGACCACGGCCAAGCCACCGACTGGCACCTCACGCACTGGACCAACATGCTCAACAGCGGTGCGGGCCTGTTCACCATCGAGGCCACAGCGGTCTCGGCCGTGGGCCGCATCAGCCCCGGTTGTCTGGGCCTGTGGGACGACGCGACGCAAGCGGCCTTGGCCGACAAACTGCACCGCGCCCGACGCCTGGCCCCGAGCATGCCCGTGTGCATTCAGATCAGCCACGCTGGCCGCAAGGCTTCGAGCGCCGCACCTTGGAACGGCGGCATGCTGATCGCCCCCGAAAACGGCGGCTGGCAGACCGTGGCGCCCAGCGCCCTGCCCCACTTGCCCCAAGAAGCCGCGCCCACCGAACTCAGCTTGGCCGACATCGCGCAAATCAAGGCGGACTTTGTCAACACCGCCCGGCGCAGCCACGAACTGGGCATCGAGGCGGTGGAGCTGCACGCGGCGCACGGCTATTTGCTGCACCAGTTTTTGTCGCCCATTTCCAACCAGCGCACCGATGCCTATGGCGGCTCGTTTGAAAACCGCATTCGCTTTCCGCTGGAAGTGTTCCAAGCCGTGCGCGAAGCCTTTGGCGGCACGCTGGGCATGCGCATCTCGGGCACCGACTGGGTGGACGGTGGCTGGACAGTTGAAGAAACCGCCGCCTTGTCGGTGAAGCTCAAACAAGCCGGGGCGCAGTTCGTGCACATCTCCTCGGGAGGCGTCTCGCCTTTGCAAAAAATTGCCTTGGGCCCAGAGTACCAAGTGCACTTGGCCAAAACGGTCAAAGATGCATCGGACCTGACCACCATCGCCGTGGGCCTGATCACCGAGCCTTCTCAGGCCGAAGCCGTGCTGCAGCGTGGCGACGCAGATTTGGTCGCCCTGGCCCGTTCTTTCCTTTACAAGCCGCGGTGGGGCTGGGAAGCGGCTGTGGCCTTGGGCGGCACGGTCGACTCACAACACCAGTACTGGCGCAGCTTGCCCCGCGAAGCCAAAAACATTTTCAACGACGCCAAAATTGGCATGCGCTGATTGCCACCCCAAAAAAGAGAGACACACATGAACGCTCGCCGCACCCTGCTGCAAAACACCACCCGCCTGCTGACACTGGCCAGCCTGTGCACCCCCATGGCCCTGATGGCGCAAGCCTTCCCCAGCAAACCCATCACCCTGGTGGTGCCCGTGCCACCGGGCGGTTTGGTGGACACCTCGGCACGACTGATCTCCGAGCCTTTGGGTCGCTTGATCGGCCAGTCCATCGTGGTGGACAACAAGGGCGGTGCCAGCGGCAACCTGGCTTACCAGCAAGTGGCCCGCAGCCCCAAAGATGGCCACACCTTGCTCGTGTCGTACTCGGGCTACCACGTCGCCAACCCCATTTTGATGACCAAGCTGCCTTGGGAGCTGAAAGACCTGACGCCCGTGGGCCTGATCACCGTGGCCACCAACGTGGTCGCGGTGCATCCCTCGGTGCCGGTGAACAACATGAAAGAGTTCATTGCCTACGCCAAACAAAACCCCGGCAAGCTGAACTACGCCTCGCAAGGCAATGGCTCGGTCTCGCACATCGGCACCGAAATATTCAAGCAGCAAACCGGCGTGAGCCTGGTGCATGTGCCTTACAAAGGCTCTGGCCAAGCCATCGCCGACGTGCTGGCAGGCCAGGTGCAGGTGTTCATGACCACGCCACCTTCGGTGATGCAGCACATCCAGGCGGGCAAGCTCAAGGCGCTGGCCGTGACCGGTAAAAAGCGCCATGCGGGCATGCCCCAAGTGCCCACCATGGCCGAAGCCGGTTACCCCAACTTTGACCTCGAATCATGGGTGGCTTTGTACGCCCCTGCCGGTACGCCTGCTGCGGCAGTGAACCAGCTGGCCGATGCCGTCAAGCGCAGCCTGGACCTGCCCGAGAGCAAGCAGCGCGCCGATCAGGCCGGTATCGAGGTGCGCTTTGTGGCCCCGGCCGACATGACCAAACTGCTGGACCGCGACATCGCTGAATGGACCCAGGCCATCAAGGCCGCCAACATCAAACTGGATTGAACGGGATACAGACCCCTGCCATCGGGGTCTGTCCTTCAAAACCCCGATGGGCCGTGTGCAGGCGATCCGTCCTTGCGCTTCAGATGCCGCTCATGCGGGGGCATGGATCAACTGCTGGGCCAAGGCATGCAAACGCGTCCCTGGCCGGGTCAAGTCGGTCACGATGCTGAAATGGTTCAGACCCGGCAGGTCTTCGCAAACCGGCACGGTTTGGGGTCCCCAAGCCTGGTGGATCAAGCGGTTGTGGCGCAAGAACTCGGGACTTTCATCACCGCCGGCCACGGTATAAAGCACGCCCTGGCGAGGACGCTGCCACTTTGCTGGACTGGCCATGCGCACATGCGCCGGGGTGATGCGCAAGTCACCCTGTACGAAGGGGGTTTTGCGAATGGGCGCCAGATCAAACAGGCCTGAAATCGACATGGCTTTGCGCACCCATGTGGCTGGCAAATCGCGACCCACTTTTTTCCAATCGCAACCCAGCAGCATGGCCGCCAGATGACCGCCAGCCGAGTGGCCGATCACGCTGACGTTGCTGCGGTCACCGCCGTGCTCGGCGATGTGACGCCAGACCCAAGCCCCGGCCTTGGCCATTTGCACGGCGATGTCGGGGATGGTGATGGGCTGATCGGCCGAGCCCGGGCACAGGGCGTAATTGACCACCACCACGCAAGCCCCCATGTCCCGCAAGGCGGGGGCCACAAAGGAATGGTCCGATTTGTCCAGACTGCGCCAGTAACCGCCGTGGATGAAGATCACCACAGGCGCATCGGCACGGGCAGCAGGAAAAATGTCCAGCGTTTCGTTCGGGCCATCGCCGTAGGGCATATCGAGCAAGGGCTTGAGCGTCTCGCGCGCCTGTGCAGATGCCGTTTGCCAGTGCGCAAAGTGGTCAGCAAAATCAGGCACCAAGGCGCGGTTGTTGTACATGCGGTCGTGCCAGGCGGCGTCTTTGATGGGCATGGGGGTCTCCAAGGTTTCATTGATTCAGCACGCCATATTGGCACAAGGCCTGATCACGTACAGCCCAACCGGGGACAGTGCCTGGCCCCCTAGCTGCCGCCAGCACCACGCCAGCGCCAGCGCCCGATGCGGGCAGCCAACCGCGTCAGATTTTCATCTCCAGCCGCAGCTGCACATTGCGCCAACTGGGCGAGGTGTTGGTGGACGTTTCGCTCACACCGTTGCCGATGTAGCTGGACGAAGTCAGGTAGTCCCGTGCGGTGAGGTTGCTCACCGTCAATCGCAAGGCGGTGGCCGCAGAAAAGCGCCATTGGCCATACAAATCCAACACGCGCTTGGTGCCTTGGTAAGCCCACTGCTGTTCACTGCGACGGGTGTCGTAATCAGGATTCCAGTTGAGGTTGCCTCCCACGGTCAGAGGGATGCTGCGCACACGGTAGTCCGCTCCCAAGTTGGCCGTCATGCCTGGCTGTTGGTCAAGTCGGTTATCGGGCCCAGGCACCTGCTTGACCCGGGAACTGAACAGGCTCAGGTTGCTGCGGATGTCGATGGGCAAAGCACTCGCCAGCATTTGATCCAGCCTGAACTTGGCCTCCAGCTCGATGCCCTGCGTGGTGGCATCGCCCAGGTTGACTGGAGAAGACACCCAGCGGTTCTGACCGGGGGCCCAATAGGGATTGCTTTGCTCGGCCACGGTGTAGCGGATCAGATCACTGATCTGACGATGAAACACATTGGCGCTGAGCACGCCACCGCCAGCCAGATACCGCTCGAAAGCCACATCAATGCCGCTGGCCATTTCGGGCCTGAGGTCCGGGTTGCCCACCCGGTCGGGCCGTGTCGGGCTGTTCGTCTCGCGTGAAGGCACAGGACGGGCCACCAAGTTGTACAGCGTGGGGGTTTTGTAACTGCGCGTGAGGCTCATGCGCACCTGGTCACGCTTGGCGGGGTCAGGCTTCCACAGGGCATGCAGCAAAGGCGTCATGACCGAGCTGGTGTTGGACTTGAGCCCTTTGTCATCGGTGCCCTCGGTCAAGATGGATTCATAGCGCAAGCCCGCGTAAGCGGACCAGTTGGCGTTGATCTTGAACTCGTCTTGTGCATAAGCGGCCCAGCGGAAAGTGCGGGCCTTGATGTCTCCACCGTCTTCATCCACAGCCGCGTTGGCTTCTTCCACACGGCGCACACCTTCAAGCTCCAGACCACTGACGATCTGGTGTCCGTTGTCCATGGCGCGTGTCCATTTGCCACTCAGGCTGCCCGAGCGATCCACGAAATTTTGCGTTTCAAAGCCATTGAACAGCAGCACATCGGCCGCGCCCGTCTGGTTCAGCCGAAAGTCGTATTGCGACTGTCCGAGACCAAAACGAACTTCCAGGCGGTCATCGGCCGACAGGCGCTGCGCCCACTGACCGTTCAGGCGGGCCATGGCGTAACGGCTCTTGTTCAATGTCTGCGAACTGTCCGACAACCCGCTGCCCTCGGTTTGCCGGATCTGCACCTGGCCGGGACTTTGATATTCCGAATACACCACAAAGGGTGTGAGCGTGAGTGCGCGACCCTGTTCGCCTTTCCACTGCAACCGCGCATTGGCATGCAGACCTTGACGACGGCCCACAGATTCATTGAAACGAATGCGGTCTTCACCCGGCTCCGAGCTGATCAACGACGTGCTTTCATCCACCCGGTATTGGTCCATCAAAGACAGCGTCATCGTGCCCAACAAGGGCTCGGTCTTGAGGTTGTGCACCCAATTGAGCATGGTCGAACCCTCGCCACGCTCATGGCTGCGGGTGATTTTCAGGTCATCGGGGTTGGCCTTTTGTCCCTCGCGCAACACGATATTGATGGTGCCTGCGATGGCACGCGCCCCGGTCTCAGCGGTGGGTGCACGCATGATTTCGATCTTCTCCACTTGCTCGGGCGTGAGCGAGTCCACCGAGAAACCGGGTGGCATGCGCTCCCCGTCGAGCAATATCTGGGTGTAACCGCCACCCAAGCCGCGCATGCGGATGGCACCGCCTCGGCCTGGAGCACCTTGCACCGTGACACCCGGCAAGCGTTTGAGCACCTCGCCCAAGGTCGCATCGCCTTGTTTTTCGATCTCTTCACGGCCGATGACGATTTTGGCGGCCGAAGACTCGCGGCGCGCCTCGGTGTCGTTGTTGCGGCTGCTGCGGATTTCGACTTGGCCCAAATCGGTTGGGGTGACTGCAGGTGTACTGGTGGCGGGGGAGGCAGGGCTTTGCGCCCAGGCCACATGGGGCAGCAAAGACAGGCCGAATCCAGCCAGCAGCAGGCTGTGGCTCAGAGGGTGAAAGATAGGGGAAAAGCTGGATGAACGCATCCGAGCATTTTGACAGCGCCCGCCCCGTGGCGTGTGAAGCCTGGGTAAAAGCCGCCGTCACGCAAGACCAATCGGGGCGACCGATGCCCCCAAAATCAATCGCCTGATTTGAACAAGGCAGCCACCTTGCGCTTGGGCTTGATGTTGGCCGAGATGGACGAACGGGCCGTTTTGGGCACCGATGCCTCCCAGCTGGGCGAAGTGTCGGTGGCCGCTGCTTCGTAGGGTTTTTCAAAGAAGGGGTCACGGTTCACGGGCGCGGGGCGGAAACCACTGCGGCGTTCACGCGGTGCATCCAGGGCATCACGCGGATCGAAGTCGTCGCGGCGGCGGCCTTCGTAGGCGCGTCCACGCGGACGGTCTTCGGCGCGGGTGCCCCATTTTTCTGGGGCGGGGCCTGCGGGACGGGTGTCCAGCTGCAGCGTTTCGACATCGAGTTTTTTCTTGATCAGCTTTTCAATATCGCCCACCAGACGCGTGTCGGAAGGGCTGACCAGCGTCACCGCCAAGCCCGAAGCGCCAGCCCGGCCGGTGCGGCCAATGCGGTGCACGTAATCTTCGGCATTGAAGGGCACATCAAAGTTGAACACCGCCGGCACGTCCTTGATATCCAAACCGCGTGCGGCCACGTCGGTACAGACCAGCAGATCCACTTCGCCTTGCTTGAATGCCTCCAAGGCCTTCAGGCGCTCGTCCTGGCTCTTGTCGCCGTGCAGGGCAGCGGTGCGCAGGCCTTCACGCTCGAGCGAGCGGGCCAGCCGGCCGCAACCGAGCTTGCTGTTGACAAAGATGAACGCCTGCTTGATGCCCCGGTCGTCCAGAACTTTGCGGATCACGCGGCGCTTGTCGTCGTCTTGCGCGGCATAAAAGCGTTGCTCGACGGTGGAGGCGGTTTCGTTGGGTCGGGCCACCTCGATGGTGATAGGGTCTTGCAGGTAACTGCCGGCCAGGCGCTTGATCTCGGGCGAGAAGGTGGCCGAAAACAGCAGCGTGGTGCGCTGCTTGGGCAAATAACTCAGGATGCGCTGCAAATCGGGCAAAAAGCCGATGTCCAGCATGCGGTCGGCTTCGTCGAGCACCACATATTCCACCTGGTTCAACACCGCGTTTTTGGCTTCGATGTGGTCCAGCAACCGGCCCGGCGTGGCGACCAGCACCTCAACGCCTTTTTTCAGCTCCAGCGTCTGGGGCTTCATGTCCATACCGCCAAACACCACCGCGCTGCGCAGCTGGGTGTACTTGGCGTACATCTTGATTTGCTGGGCCACCTGATCGGCCAGCTCCCGCGTTGGCAACAACACCAGCGCACGCACCGGGTGGCGCGCAGGCGAGGTGGATGGGTTCTCGTGCTTGAGCAGGCGTTGCAGCAAGGGCAGCGAAAAAGCCGCCGTTTTGCCCGTGCCTGTCTGGGCAGCGCCCATGACATCCTGACCTGTCAACACCACCGGAATGGCTTGGGCCTGGATAGGGGTCATGGATTCGTAGCCCATTTCGGCCACGGCTCGTGCCAGCGTGGGCGCCAGCGATAAATTGGAAAAAGAGTCGGTCATTAACCTGCTATTGTCGCATTTTGGGCTGAAGCCCCCTAAAACCGATTTTCAGGGCTCAGGTTTTGGGCAATGTCACACCCACTTGGCCTTGGTACTTGCCACCCCGGTCCTTGTAACTGGTTTCGCAGACATCGTCTTTGTCGCTCTCGAAAAACAACACCTGGGCGCAACCCTCTCCGGCATAAATCTTGGCAGGCAACGGCGTGGTGTTGCTGAACTCCAGTGTCACATAACCTTCCCACTCCGGCTCAAAAGGCGTCACATTGACGATGATGCCGCAACGGGCGTAGGTACTTTTGCCCAGGCAAATGGTCAGCACATTGCGCGGAATCCGAAAATACTCCATCGTGCGGGCCAGCGCAAAACTGTTGGGCGGGATGATGCAGACATCGCTCTCGATGTCGACAAAACTGCGTTCATCGAAATTCTTGGGGTCCACCACCGTGCTGTAGATGTTGGTAAAGACCTTGAATTCAGGGGCGCAACGGATGTCATAACCGTAGCTGCTGGTGCCGTAGCTGACGATCTTCTGGCCTGCCGCGTCCTTGCGGATCTGGCCCGGCTCGAACGGCTCGATCATGCCGTGCTCTTCGGCCATGCGCCGAATCCACTTGTCGCTTTTGATGCTCATCGTTGAACCTTTGAATATTTTTCGCATTTTAAGGTCCAAGGCAATGCCCTTGACACCTGCCCTTTTCACCTGCCCTCAACACATGCACTGGCACAAGCACTTGCAGCCATGGCACTGCACTTCCTGACCTGCTGATGCATATGGGCATTTGACCCACACGAGCGCCCTCCCAAATCCCCGGCGCGTGATGGCTTGTCCTGTCACACGGCGGACTGGGCTGACGCCGCAAGCCAAAAATATCGTATACGATATCCGAAATACCTTGCCACAACATGCTGCCCTGGATCACTGCCGACACCTCTGACCGCATCAAAAACATGCGGGACACGTCCTTGGCCAAACTGGTTCGGGAAGACCTGCTCGAGCACATCCTCAAAGGTGAGTTGGAGCCCGGGGATCGCATCAGTGAACCCGAAGTGGCCAGCCGCCTGCAAGTGTCACGGGTTCCGGTGCGCGAGGCCTTGCGCGAGCTTGAAAGCTCTGGGCTGGTGGTCTCACGCAAACACGCCGGGGTGTTTGTGCGCGCGATCGAGGCGCAAGAGGTGCGTGATCTTTACGAAATCCGCAGCCTGCTTGACAGCTTTGCCGGGGCCAAGGCGGCCGCCTTGCCGAACGCCGCCAGACACGCATTGAGCACCACCCTGAATGCCTCTATCGCGGCCATGTTGCACGCGCAAAGCCAGGAAAACCTGCCTGCTTATTACTCGGAAAACCTGCATTTTCATTGGTTGATTGTGGTGGCCGCGCACAACGAGCAACTCAGCCGCACCTACCAGGAGGTGGTGCAAAAACTGCACCTGGCCCGGCTGCAAAGCCTGTCCCATGTGACCGGCATGTCCACCTCGATTGCAGAGCACCAGAACATCTGCCAAGCCATTGCACAGGGCGATTGCGCGCAGGCGCAGTCCTTGTTGGCAGCGCATGTGACCCAAGCCTACGCACGCTTGCACAACAGCCTCCAATCGGCTGACCAAGCTTCCACCCCCTCAGAGGAGACACCATGAAAAGACGCACCCTGATTCAAGCAACCCCTTGGCTCGTGGCCCTGCCCGAACTGGCCCTGGCACAGGCCAACTTTCCCAATCGACCGCTCAAATACATCGTTCCCGTAGCCGCCGGCGGCGGCTCGGACATGATCGGCCGCCAACTGTGCGACCGTCTGGGCAAGGTGCTCGGTCAGAGCATGGTGGTGGAAAACCACGGCGGCGGCGGCGGCGTGATCGCCTCCCAAATGACTGCCAAGGCCTCGCCCGATGGTTACACCCTGATGCAAGGCTATGTGGCCACACACGGCACATCGCCCGCCACCCGAAAACTGAGCTACGACCCCATCAAGGACTTCACACCGATCGGCATGATCGGCAGCACCCCCAACGTGCTGGTGGTCAACGCCAGCTTGGCCGCCAAGGACGTCAAGGAATTCATCCAGTACGTGAAGAAGAACCCCGGACGCGTGTCGTATGGCTCGGCCGGCGCAGGGTCGTTAACGCACCTGACCGCTGAACTGTTCAAGGCTCAAACCGGCGCATTCATGGTGCACATCCCGTACCGCGGCATTGCACCGGCCACCAACGACGTGATCGCTGGCCAGACGCAAGCCATGTTCCCCGGCCTGGCCGCTGCATTGCCACACATCCGCAGTGGCCGCGTGCGCGCCCTGGCCGTCACGGGCGCGCAACGTCACCCCGCCCTCAAGGATGTGCCCACCATGGAAGAAGCCGGACTCAAAGGCTTTGATGCGCAGCAGTGGTACGGCGTGGTTGGCCCCGCTGGCATGCCTGCCCAGATCGTCAAACAGCTCAACGACGCCATGGCGCAAGTGCTGGCTCAACCAGACTTCCGCGAAAAGCTGAGCGCCGAAGCGGTCGAACTCACCCCCATGACACCGGCCCAATTTCTGGACTACATGAAGAAAGACCTGGCCCGCTGGACGGACCTGGCCCGCGAACGCAAGATCAATCTTGACGCCTGATTTTTAAACCCTGACTGGACTGCACATGACCATCAACACCGCAGTGGCCGCTGACCACAACGCCCCCCCCATCACGGCCCAACTGGCCCGGTTTGTGGCCGAACATCCCGCACAAGGCTGGAGCGATGCCGTGGAGCACGAAGCCCACCGCACCTTTCTGAACTGGCTGGGCTGCGCCATCGGTGCAGCACGCCACGAGGCGGTGGAATCCGCCCTGGCCGCGGTGCACATGCTGGCACCCGCACCGCAGGCCACACTGGCCGGGCGCACCGAACGTGTGGACATGGCCAGTGCGGCCCTGATCAACGGCATCTCGTCGCACACTTTTGACTTTGACGACACCCACCTCAAAACCATCATCCATCCAGCGGGCCCCGTGGCCTCTGCGGTGATGGCTTTGGCCGAAACCCAGAACAGTTCTGGCCGCCAGGTCATGGACGCGCTGGTGCTGGGCATTGACGTGGCATGCCGCATGGGCAACCTGGTCTATCCCGAGCACTACGACCGGGGCTGGCACATCACAGGCTCGACCGGCACGCTGGGAGCAGCCGCCGCTTGTGCGCGTTTGCTGGGCCTCGACGCACAGCAAACCACCATGGCCTTGGGCATCGCCGCCTCGCAGCCCGTGGGCTTGCGCGAACAGTTTGGCACCATGACCAAACCCTTTCACCCCGGTGGTGCTGCACGCGCGGGCCTGATGTCGGCCTTGATGGCCCGCCACGGCTTCACCGCCAGCCCCCGCTCTTTGGAAGCGCCACGCGGCTGGGCCCAAGTGGTGTCCACCAAATACGACTGGCGCGAGGCGCAAGACGAATTGGGCCAACGCTTTGAAATCAGCTTCAATGCCTACAAACCCTTTGCTTGCGGCATCGTGATCCACCCCAGCATCGACGCCTGCGCCCAACTGCGCGCACAGGGCGTCAAACCCGAAGAAGTGCAAAGCATTGAGCTGCGCGTGCACCCCTTGGTGCTGGAGCTCACCGGCAAGAAGACACCGCAAGACGGCTTGCAAGGCAAGTTCAGCGTGTACCACGGCTGTGCCGTGGGCCTGATCTTTGGACGTGCAGGCGAAGAAGAGTTTTCAGACCACATCGTGCGCCGCGAAGATGTGGTGCGCCTGCGCGACAAGGTGCAAGCCGTGGTGGACACTTCGGTGCGTGAAGAAAGCGTGTACGTGACAGCTCATTTGGTCGATGGCCGCAGCGTGAAAGTGCATGTGGAACATGCCATTGGCTCGCTGCAAAAACCCATGACCGATGCCGATCTGGAAAGCAAGTTCCACGACTTGTCTGACCCGATTCTGGGTACGGCTCGTGTGAGCGATATTTTGGAAACCTGCTGGAGTCTGGGCAAAGCGCCTAACCTGCAAGGCCTGCTCGCGCTGCTCAAGCCCTGAAACCATCAGTCAACTTGAAAAAAGCCGGGACCTGTTGGCCCCGGCTTTTTTGTTTCAAATTTCGGAAGCGGGCGCATACCCCGTTTGGAACAAGAACTTCAGCGCGTGACGCGCCCCAACACACCCTGAACCAGGTAATTCATGTTCAGAATTTGGGCATCACTCAAGCTCTGCCCGGCGGGCAAGACCAATTTGCCCTCGTTGTCGGTGATCGGGCCTGCAAAAGGCTTGAGTTTGCCCGCACCCACCGCCTTTTGCTTGGCCTGAACCTCGTCCTGCACTTTGGCGGGTACCTTGGGGCCGAAGTCACCCACACGGATCATGCCCTCCTTGACACCGCCCCACACGCTGCCTGAAGTCCAGCGGCCACTCATGGCGGCCTTGACACGGGCCGTGTAATAGTCGCCCCACTGGTGGGTCACGGCGATGATCTGCGCGTCAGGGCCGATCTTGCGCATGTCGGAGTGGTAGGCCACCGCCATCTTGCCGCGCTCTTGCGCCGCCGCCATCACCGCAGTCGATCCGGTGTGAAAAGCAATCACGTCCACATCCTGGTTGAACAAGGCCATGGCCGCCTCGCGCTCTTTCGGTGGGTCAAACCAGGCGTTGAGCCAGACCACCTTCACGGTGGCTTTGGGGTTGACCGAGCGCATGCCCAAAGTGAACGCGTTGATGCCCTGCAGCACTTCGGGAATCGGGAAACCCGCCACATAACCGGCCACATTCGACTGCGTCATGCGCCCGGCCGCGATGCCGGCCAGATAACGCCCTTCGTAATAGCGGGCATTCGATGCCGCCACATTGGGCGCGGTCTTGAAACCGGTCACCGACTCGAACTTCACATTCGGAAACTCTTTGGCCACTTTGAGCGTGGGCTCCATGTAGCCAAAGCTGGGGGTGAAGATGATCTGGTGGCCCTGTTGGGCCAGGTCGCGGATCACGCGTTCGGCATCTGCACCTTCGGCCACATCGGCCACAAAAGTGGTCTTGACCTGATCACCCAAAGCCCGCTCAACGGCCTTGCGGCCCTCGTCGTGCTGTTTGGTCCAGCCCGCCTCGGTGATGGGCGAAACATAGACGAAACCGGCCTTGATGGACTCGGTGAGTTTGCTTGGAGTTTGAGCCTGAACGGCAGGAAGAAAAAAGCAGGCGGCCACGAGCGTGGCAGCGAGGTTTTTATACATGGTAGTCCTCTACATGGCCCCGGGATTGAACAAAACGAAGCCCGCCGGGGCGGCGGGCTTCGGTATGGGATTTTACATGGCGGGCAAGTCCTGCCCTTCACACATTCAAATCTTCGACGCGCCACACGGCAACGGGGGAGACGCCCTCTGACATTTGCAGCAAAGCATCCAAAACGCTCGCCAAAGCATCACCCGTGAGGCTCTGCACCAACACGACCAACGCATCTTGCTGGTCATCTTGAGGATGCAGCACATGTGCCCACTGCTCAATATTTGCGCCTAAGGACGGCAGCCAGTCTTGCAGACAAGTCAACAACTCAGGCCGCCCATGCAACGCAAAACGAAGGTAATGACGTGAAGCCACCTGGCCTATGGGCAACAGGGGCCATGACCGAATCGCACTCGTGTGCACCGAGCGGTGTGGCACCCGTGCAGACAAGCCAACAGACCCCAGCCGGGCCAGATCCATCAAATCGGCCACCACCGCAGAAGCCGTGGTTTGCGACCCCGCCCCAGCACCGTAATGAAATGTCGGCCCGGCAGCATCCGCATTCACCCAAATGCCGTTCATCGAGCCCTGCACTTGCGCCAGCAAATGCTTCTCGGGCACCAAGGCCGGATGCACCCGCACCTCAATCGCTTCTGGCCGCTGCCTGGCCATGCCCAACAACTTGATGCGGTACCCCAGCGCTTGGGCACAGACCATGTCCCAAGGGTCCAAGGTGGTGATGCCTTGGGCGTGCACCTGCCCAAACGGCACATCGGCGCCAAAGGCGATGGCCGCCAACAAAGCTATTTTGTGAGCGGCATCGATACCCTCCACGTCCAAAGTCGGGTCGGCTTCGGCAAACCCCTGCTCAGTCGCCATGCGCAAAGCCACCTCAAAGCTCAAACCGGCCTCTTGCATTTGGGTCAAGATGAAATTCGTCGTGCCATTCACGATGCCCACCACCTCATGGATGCGATTGGCCGCCAAGCCCTCACGCAGGGCCTTGATGATGGGGATGCTTACCGCCACAGCCCCCTCGTAAGCCACGATCACACCGTTGGCATCTGCGGCTGCAAAAATTTCGGTCCCATGTTCGGCCAAAAGCGCTTTATTGGCTGTGACCACATGTTTGCCGCGGGCAATGGCCTCCAACACCAGTGCTTTGGCCAGCGTCACACCGCCCATGACCTCCACGACGACATCAATGTCCGGGTGCTGCACCAAGGCAAACGGGTCGCTGACCAAGGTCACATCAGGTCCGACCACCTGAGCCGCTTTGTGCAGGTTGCGGGCGGCCGCCATGACCACACGAATCGGTCGCCCCACACGTTGGGCAATCAGGTCGGCATTGCGCGCCAATACTTGGCAAGTGCCAGAGCCCACCACGCCCGTGCCGATCAGGCCCACACGCAAAGCGCGAGCGCCCGACTCACCGGATGCATCCGATGCCGCTGAAAACAAAGAACCGTGAATCATGCAAATCTCCAAACAGTAGAAACCAGCTGCCGGGGCTGGTTTGTTTGGAAATCCACCAGTGGGCAGCCAGGAAGGCCACCCGCGCGTACTCAGGTGGCCGCGTTGGTTGTGGTGGTAATCGTGTTGAACCGCTTGTGCGAACGACAAACTGAGGTGATGCGCTGCGCAGACTCAGCGCAGGCCACCGCCACAATATTATTTTCAACAAAAGTATTCAACATGTTCGGAGTTTATCCTAGACGCTGGTCGAGCCAGCGTCGACCTGCTGGCGTCAGTCTGTATTTTTGAAGACGACTTTGGGGCTTATCGGGCACCGTCATCTCCAGAACGCCCAATGCCAAAGCCGTTTGCTGATAGTGAATGCGGAAGTGTTTTTCGTCTTTCAAACCCAAAGCGCTCATCAATTCAACGCGGCTCATCTCACCATTGATCAGCTTCAACATGAGCTCCACTTCGGGGGTGACTTCGGGGGTGACTTCGGGGGTGACTTGTTCGCTCTGCCCCTGCCCCGCCCTGAGCACCTTCAAATAGGCGGGGTCAAACGGGAACTCCATCCACATGTCGAACGGTTGGTAACGCAGCACTGGCTTGGGCGTGCCCGCCGCAGCGCATGCCGCAAAGATGCGCTCCACCCCACGGCCCCAAGCCTCGATTTCGCCCGCCCTGAAAAAGGCATTCGCAATGGCCGGGTTGTACGGGCTGGACGAATGCGCGCCCAGCAGCGTGTCCAGGGTCCAGCCTTCGGGCAAGACCGCAGGGTTCCAGATGCGCAAGCGGTTTTCGTACACACGAATCTGCACGGGCGCGGTCACCGCATAGTCGCGGTGCACCAGCGCATTCAGCAGTGCCTCGCGCAGTGCGGCACGCGGCACCGGAAAGGTCTCCACCCGCACAATGCCGTCGTAAGAAATGACCGCCTTCAGGTACTTGGTCAGCAACAGGTCCAGCGTGTTCTTGACTTGGTGGAACAAATCGCCCTCCACCTCGTCGTGGTACAGCAACTCGGTCTCTGACGCGAAATAACCCACCTTCACAAACGCACCCGTGACAAAACGCTGGGGGTCTGCGGCAAACAACAAGGCTGTGGCGCGTTGGTAATACGCCCCCTCTTTCAGGCGCAACTTGTCCAGCAAGTTGGCATCGCTCTCGGCCAGTGTCTCTGCATCGAGCCGCCCGCTGCGCTGGGCCAGCTGGCGAAACCGCGCCATGGCCGTTGCCGACACATTGGCCAAGCTGAACTGGGGCAGCGGCACGCCGTCCCAAGTGCGGCCATGGCGCCCCAACAGAAAGCGGTCCAGCGCCGCGCCCTTGAGTTCTTGCAGCGTGCTGCCGCTGCGCATGTGGTAGTGACCCCGGTAGCTGATCGGGTTGGGATAGGCTTGCACCACCACCTCGATGTAGTGCAACTCGCCTTCGGTGTGCAGGTTCACGTCCACCACAATGCCCAACAGATCGCGCACCTTGTTGGGCAGGTCCTCCAGGAGCTTGGCCGCATCGGGCAAGCCCACCACTTGGCCCTGGTCATTCACCCCCAGCAGCAAACGCCCGCCTTGCGCATTGGCAAAGCCGCAAACCCAGCGCAGGTAGTCATCGCGCCAGGTTTCTTTCCATTCGGTGTGCTGGGATTCTTGCTTGAGCATCGCGCCATTTTGACAGGCAAACCCCTTAATCCTGCTCGGCAAACCCCTGAAAACACACTTTCAATTCATGCATCCATCGGTGCTTGTCCGCCTCGGGCGCAAAGCTTGCTTCGATGCTGTTGGCGGCCAGTCTGTAGGCTTGCTGGGCATTCAGGTGCAAGGCGGCAAAGGTCTGCAGGTAGTTGTCGTTCAGATAACCACCAAAGTAGGCGGGATCGTCCGAGTTGATCGTCACGCAAAGGCCCGCGTCCAGCATTTGGCCCAGGTTGTGGTCGGTCAGGCTCTTGAACACACACAGCTTGAGGTTGGACAGCGGGCAGACCGTGAGCGGCATCTGGCTGTCGGCCAGGCGCGTCATCAGGGTGGCATCGTGAATGGCCTGCACGCCGTGGTCGATGCGCTCCACTTTCAGGACATCCAGGGCGCTCCAGATGTAAGCCGGTGGCCCCTCTTCGCCCGCATGGGCCACGACATGCAAGCCCAGTTCACGGGCACGCGCAAACACGCGGGCAAACTTCTCGGGTGGGTGGCCCACTTCGCTCGAATCCAAGCCCACGCCAATGAAATGCTCACGCCAGGGCATGGCTTCTTCGAGTGTGGCCAGGGCGTCGTCTTCGGACAAGTGGCGCAAGAAGCACAAAATCAAATCGGCGCTGATGTTCAGCTTCGTCTGCGCATCGTGGCAAGCACGTCGCAGGCCTTCGATGACCGCACCCATGGCCACACCGCGTGCGGTGTGGGTTTGCGGGTCAAAAAACAACTCGGCACGCACCACATGGTCGGCCGCTGCTTTTTCAAAATAGGCCCAAGCCATGTCGTAAAAGTCTTGCTCGTGCAGCAACACGCTGGCCCCGGCGTAATACAGGTCCAGAAAACTTTGCAAATTGGTAAAGGCATAAGCGCTGCGAAGCGCCTCGACATCGGCATAAGGCAATGGCACGCCGTTGCGCTGGGCCAGCGCAAAGATCAGCTCAGGCTGCAAAGAGCCTTCGATGTGGATGTGCAACTCGGCTTTGGGCATGCGCTGCAGCAAGGTGGGCAGGCGGTGCGGTGGGACGGCGTGGACTTTGAACATGGTCACTCCTGAAAAAATTGGGCTCGGATGATGGCTTCATCCAGTTGCGCGAAGCTGCTGTTGTGCCACGCGGTCAAAGGTCCGTGGCCTGGCATCACTTGGCCAGCCAGACCATAACCGATGGCTTTGAACTTCCACTGGCCCTTGATCCATTTGAAGTTGCCCACATGCAGGCCCGCGGGGTCATGCAAAGCGCTGCTGCCTTCGTTCAAGGGTTTCAAAAGACTGGGGAACATGTTTCGCTTTCAAGGCATTCGGTATACAGCTACACCAGCTTCTCAACACTGCGTGAAAAGCTGACGGTTTTGTGGCTGAACGCCTCGTGTTGTTCCTCGACTTTGTCCAGCTCATAAAGGTAATTGACCATGATGCCACCCGACTGCTGCAGCCCCTTTTTAGACAGGTCGGCCGCCCAGTTGATCTGGTGCAGCGTGGCCCCGTTGCTCAGGTGGAATTTGCCCACGGCGTCGCCACGGGCTTCAGGTGTTTTGTGCATCAGGTACAAGGCGCACAAGCGCAGAAGGGCGTTTTTTTCAATGCCATCGCTGCGCTCGGGATGCCAGCCAGATTTGAGACGCTCAGCCCAGCTCAAGCTGCCCACCGCCACACATTTTTGCGCGTCTTGCCACTTGCGCGTCAGCGCGGGGCTGAGCCGCTCTTCGGGCAAGGGGGCTCCCGCATCCAGCCACTGGGTAAAGCCCGGGATCGGGGACAGGGTGCAAAAGGTTTTCAGGGAGGGCATTTCCTCAAGCAGTTTTTGCGCCACCCGCTTGATCAAAAAATTGCCCAGCGACACCCCTTTCAGGCCCGGCTGACAATTGCTGATGGAATAAAAAATGGCGGCCTTGAAACTCTTGGCATCACCCACCGGGGCCTGCTTGTCGATCAGGCCCGCGATGTTCTTGGCAATGCCGGGCACCAAGGCCACCTCCACAAATATCAGCGGCTCTCCGGGCAGTTGAGGATGAAAAAACGCAAAACAACGGCGATCCGGCTGCAAGCGGCGGCGCAAATCGTCCCAGCCATCGATGGCATGCACCGACTCATGTTCAATGATTTTTTCAAGCAACTGCGCGGGTGAGTTCCAGGTGATCTGGTGCAGCTCCAGAAAGCCGGGGTTGAACCAAGAGCTGAGCAAATGGTGCATGTCTGCGTCGGTGGCCCGAAAAGCCGGGTGGTCTTTCAGGTACGACAGCAGGGTCTGGCGCATTCCCAAAATGGTGGCTGTGCCCGCAGGTGCCCGGTTCACACGCCGGAGCAACTCCTGCCGCGGCGGCTCCACCGTCTGGCACAGCTCGATCAAGCTGGCCTCGTTGCGCTCGGCGTTGTAACGGTTGGCCGCTGCCATCACCAACACCGGGTCAGGGTTCAACTCACTCGAGAGGTAATGGAAAAAATCGGTCTGGCTGCGCTTGTCCAAGTGGTCATAGTTGTCAATCAATTTGACGGCCATGCTTTGGGCGTTGGCCTCACCTCGCGCACTAAGCAACTTTCGGACAGTCAACTTGGCCGCATCAAGTTTCTTGTTTTGAATGAAACGTTCCAGCATGATGACCTCTTGAGTCTTTTGAACAGCGGTGAATGTGGGCGTGTCCACTGTCTCCGCATTCAACACAAGCTTACACGCATGAGGTGCCCATGTGGCGCATGCCCATATCTGAAAAGCCCGCCCAAACCCGTGCAGGATCTGACGCCCATGCCGAGCAGCCCGGTCAGGTTTTCAAGATGTGCGTGCAAAGCTGAACCGTGCACTCTCGCCAACTCGCTGGGCCTTCAGCTCAATTGCCTCACCAAGGTTTGCAATTGCGGCGCAATGCGCTCGCGCAGCCAAGCCTCATCGAGCTCGCGCCCCTGAAACGAACAGTTGATGGCCGCCAACTCACCGCGGTTGATGCGCCCCAAAGGCACAGCCACGGCCTGAACATCGGAAAACACCTCGCCCACCGAAACACAACATCCCACCCGTGGGTACTGCTGCAAATTTTCCATGAGTTTAGCCCCGTACTTCTGCCAGTCCAAAGGGCTCTTGACCTGGATTTGGTTGAGCAAGGCCTCTCGCTCAGGCGGGCGGCA
The DNA here is from genome assembly GCF_003063435.1 of Limnohabitans sp. 2KL-1. Lineage (GTDB taxonomy): Bacteria > Pseudomonadota > Gammaproteobacteria > Burkholderiales > Burkholderiaceae_C > Limnohabitans_A. Next base: position 733,175 of record NZ_NESL01000002.1, read on the forward strand.
AGACATCAGGTAAGCACGGCCAATGGCGGTCCCCGCAATGGAATGGCTCGTGCCCACTTCCAGCGGATAAATGCGCTTGTTGAAAGAGCGCACGGCCTCAATGTAGACGATGGTCAAACGGTCACGGATGCCAATCGAGATGGAGCCCCCCGTGGCTTCCGCCAGTTCCAGCATGAGTGGACGCGCTTGCCGACGCAAAGTGAACTGCGCCAACAAGGGATACCCCAAAGACAACACGGCCGAACCCAGCTGGTACTTGCCGTAATGCTCGGTTTGCGCCAGATATCCCATGCACATGAGGGTATAGGTCAGTCGAGACACCGTGGCGGCAGGCAAGCCGAGTTTTTGCGCCAGATCCTTGTTGCCCAGAACCGGTTGTTCAGGGGTAAAGCAACGCAGCAACTCCATGCCACGGGCCAAGGTGGTGGCAAATTGCCGGTCCCCGGCGTACTCCTGCAAGCTGGCTGGTACGCGGTGCGATGCGGATGAACTATTTGACATATCGGAATAATATTCAATATATCGAAATTTAACAAGGATCAAGAACCGGCCTTGACTAGACTGGAAATCACAAAAAAGCCCAACACTCGCAACAGGGCCAACGGAGACAAAGCATGCAACTGAACGACTTGCCCGTGCACGATATTCCAGCACTCAGTGGCAATAACGGCCCCATCCATCAAGAGGACGTGTTCACCGACCTGCAGGTGATTGGCCAAGTGCCTGAAGACCTGAATGGCCTGTATGTGCGCAATGGTCCCAACGCCTTTTATCCGCCCCAATGGCGCTACCACGCCTATGACGGTGATGGCATGCTGCATGCGGTGCGCTTCAAGCAGGGCCAGGTCACTTACCAAAACCGCTGGGTCCAGACGTCCGCCCTCAAGGAAGAACAAGCCGCAGGCCATGCGCTGTGGCAAGGCCTCAAAGAGCCCTGGCGGACGGATCACCCCGACGAGCCTCTGAAAAACACGGCCAACACCGATGTGAAATACCACGCCGGTCGGCTGATCAGCATGTGGTACCGCTCGGGCATGCCCTATGCGGTGGACCCCGACACGCTGGAAACGCTGGGCCAGGCCGATTTCGACGGCCGCATCAGCCGGATATCGGCACATTCCCGACCAGACGAACACACGGGCGAGTTGCTGTTCTTTGACTACAGCCTGAAAGCGCCCTACATGCAATACGGGGTGGTGGGACCGGACCGCCAGCTGAAACACAAGATCGATGTGGAACTGCCCGGCCCCCGCCTGCCGCACGACATGGCGATCACCGAGCACTACACCATCTTGCATGATTTTCCGCTCTGGCCCGACACACAGGCCCTGGCGGCGGGGCGCTACAAAGTGCGCTTTCACGCGGACCAGCCCTCCCGTTTTGGGGTGCTGCCACGCTACGGCCAAGCCCACGAGATCCGCTGGTTCACCGCCAAACCCACGTACATGCTGCATGTCGTCAACGCCTGGGAAGAAGGCGAGGAAGTGGTCATGGTCGGCACCCCTTACCGTCTGCACCAGGACGAGCAAGGTCAACCCGATGCGCGCCGACTGGAAAAAACCATCCACCTGCGACAGCGCGACTTCATGCTGTACGAATGGCGCTTCAACCTGCGCACGGGCCAGACCCACGAGCGCGTGATAGACGATGTGCTCAACACAGAATTCCCGGTCATCAACAGCCTGTACCAAGGGCGCAAAAACCGCCATTCGTACCACGTCATCTTTCCTCAGGGCGGCAAGGAAGAGCCCCGCTTTCCGGGTCTGGTGAAATACGACCTGAGCACCGGGGGTTACATCGCCTACAGCGCCGGGCCCCAGTTTTTCTACAACGAACCGGGGTTTGCACCACGCGATAACGCACAGTCCGAAGACGATGGCTACCTGGTCACCCTGGCATGGAACCCGACAGACCTGCGATCTGAAATTCAGGTGTTCGACGCACGAGGCGCCAGGATGTGCGAAGGACCTGTGGCCCGGATCATCCTGCCCAGGCGGGTGCCCCATGGCTTTCATGCCACGTTTGTGAGCCAGCAAACCCTTGACCGGTGGAAATGACCATGATTGTGGTGCCGCAAGAAACAATCAACGACTACACCGGCCAGGGCTGGTGGGGAGAAACCACGCTGGGCGAGCTGTTCATCCGGAACGCCAGAAATCAACCCGATGCCCTGGCCGTGCTGGACCCCCCCAACCGCATGGCCATCACGGGCGATGCCCCTTTGCGCTGGCGCTGGTGCGATCTGCTGGCGCAAGTGGGCCGCTACACCGCCTTGCTGCATGCGCAAGGCCTGCGCAAAGACGACATCGTCGTCATGCAATTGCCCAACTGTGTCGAGATGCACGCCATCTACCTGGCCTGCGCGCTCAGCGGCATCGTGGTGTCTCCCGTGCCGGTTCAATACCGGGCACACGAGCTGATCCATGTGTTTGAAACCACTCGGGCCAAACTGGGCATCACCACCGCCCGCGTCGGCGCATACGCCTGCGCAGAGGCTTGGCAAGCGCATGCCCACCTGTTTGCAGGGCTTGAACAAATCTGGTCGTTAGGCGACTCCCTGCCGCAAGGCGTGATGGCCCTGACGCCCGCACTGGCAGCCACACCGGCCTGGGATGACGCCCACCTGTTGGCGCACATGGCGCAGGTGGGCGTCACCGCCCACGACGTGGTCACCGTCTGCTGGACATCGGGCACCGAAGCCCGGGCCAAAGGCGTGCCGCGCAACCACAACGAATGGCTGATTGCAGGCCAGTCGGTCAGTGATGCAGGGCAATTGCAAGCAGGCGCACAACTGCTCATCCCGTTTCCCTTTGTCAACATGGCCGGTGTGTCGGTCAGTCTGGCGTCCTGGCTGATCGTTGGCGGCACGCTGCACCACCATCACCCGTTTGACCTGGAAGTGTTTGTGGCGCAGCTGCGCGAACACGCGATCGACTACAGCGTGGCTGCGCCTGCCGTGCTCAATTTGTTGCTCAAGCAACCCGAAAAAATGCAGGGCGTGAACTTGTCACGCCTCAAAAGCGTCGGTTCGGGGGGCGGCCCCTTGTCGGAGTGGATGGTCGAAGAAATGAAGCGCCAGTTCGACATCGAAGTCATCAATTATTTTGGCTCCAACGAAGGCGCTGCGCTGAGCTCGTCACCATTGGACATGCCCGTTCGAAGCCAGCGGGCCTTGTATTTCCCACGCATGGGCGTGCCAGGTTTCGACTGGAAGATGAACGTCTCGCGCAAAATTCAAACACGCTTGGTGGACATCGACAACGGGCAAGACATAGACACCGGCGGGCAGATTGGTGAATTGCGCTTCAAAGGTCCGACGATTTTCAGCGGCTACTTCAAAGCCCCGGAACTCACGGCCCGGGCCTTTGATGAACAAGGCTTTTACCGCACAGGCGATCTGTTTGAAATTGCCGGAGATCGCAACCAGTATTACCGCTATGCAGGTCGGCACAAAGACATCGTGATTCGCGGCGGCATGAACATCTCATCCGAAGAGATCGAGGGCCTGATCATGAGCCACCCCCAAGTGCGCGATGCGGCGGTCATTGGTGCGCCAGATGCCACCATGGGCGAGCGCGTGTGCGCCGTGGTCGTGCTGCAGCCCGGCCAAAAACTGAGCTTGCAAGACTTGGTGGACCATTTCAAACGCGTCAAGGAAGTGGCGGCCTTCAAATGGCCCGAGTTGCTGATGCTGGTCGACGAATTGCCACGCAACCCGGTGGGCAAAGTGCTCAAACGCGAATTGCGTGCACATTTTTTCCCGCCACCAGTCCCCTCGCATCCCTTGTCTTCTGAAAGTGTGAACGCATGAAACCCCACCTCTTGCTGGTTCCCGGCATGCTCAACGACCAGCGCATCTGGTCCGATGTGATCGCAGGTCTGGGCGAGACCGCCTATGTGCAGGTGGCCAACGTCCTGACCCAAAGCAGCATGGCCGACATGGCCCGTGATGCCTGGTCCCTGCTGGCCAGCGTTCCCAACGATGCACCTTTGGTGCTGGCCGGCTTTTCCATGGGCGGCTATGTGGTGATGGAGATGCTCAGCCAATCAAGGCGGCCACTGCACGGTGTGGCTTTTTTATCCACTTCCCCGTATCCCGAATCGCCAGAAGGCATGGACACCCGACAAAAGACCCTGCGCGCCATGCACAAGGACTTTGCCAAAGTGGTCGAAGGCATACTCCCATGGAGCACGCACCAAGTCAGCCAAGCGGTGCAAGACGACTTGCGCCAGATGATGCTGGACCTGGGCGGCGAGGTGGCCACGCGGCAAACACAGGCCATCATGGGCCGGACCGACCACCGCGCTGTGCTGACGCAACTGACTTGTCCCGTGCACCTGCTGTGTGGCCAACAAGACCGCGTCACCCCCCCGGCACTGATCCAGGCTTTGGCAGCGCTGATCCCGCACGCCCCGTGTGAGCTGGTTGAAGATTGTGGACACTTGCTGCCCCGCGAAAAACCCGAGGTGGTGATCCGCCATCTGCGCCAGTTGCTGGTTTGATTTTCAAAACAAAGAAGGAGACTGTCATGAACAAACGTCAATACTTATGGGCCACAGCCGCGGCCTGCCTGATGGCCATCGCGCCTAAGGCCATGGCCCAGAATTTTCCGGACCGCCCCATCAAAGTGGTGGTGCCTTTTGCAGCAGGCAACACGCTCGATAACGCGCTGCGCCAGGTGGCCGAAGAGTTCAAAAAGAACACCGGTCAGCCGATTGTGGTCGACAACAAACCCGGCGGCTCGGGGATCATCGCGGCACAAAACGTGATGCAAGCGCCACCCGATGGCTACACGCTGCTCTTGTCCAACACCAGCATGCTGACCATCAACCCTTACACCTTCGCCAAACTGCCTTACGACGCCGAAAAAAGCTTCAAACCGGTCACCGGCTTTCTGGGGGCCTCGCTGGTGCTGGCGGTCAATGCCAGCACCGTACCGGCCAACAACGTGAAGGAATTTGTCGCCTGGGCCAAAACCCAAAGCAACGGCGTGTCTTATGCCTCGTTCACGGCGGGCAACTCATCGCACTTTGCCGGGGTCATCATGAACCAACGCACCGGGCTGAACATGGTCCATGTGCCCTTCAATGGCACACCACCTGCCGTCCAAAATCTGGTGGGTGGTCAGGTGCATGCGGCCTTTTTGCCGCTGATGGCGGTCAAGCCCCATGTCGAATCGGGCAAGGTCAAAGTGCTGGCCGTGACCAGTCCTCAGCGCTCGCCGCTGATGCCCCAGGTCGGCACCTTCACCGAGCAAGGCTTGCCAGACCTGGAGATTTACATCTGGTCCGGCCTGTCAGCCCCTGCAGGCACACCCGATGCCGTGATTGGCAAACTGCAGGCCGAATTTGCCAAAGTGCTCAAGTCCCAGATCATCATCGACAAATGGCGCGCCATTGACTTCGAGCCCCTGCCCTTCACCGCAGCCGAATTCCAAACCTTCACCCGCAACGACGCCAAGCGTTGGCAAGAAGCCGTGAAAATTTCAGGCTTCAAGGCCAGCGAATAAAGCCTGCACTGCCATCAGACCACGCCCATGACCGCCGAACTCGTCTCTGAAATCCGTCCCACCCTGGTGCCCAACGGACACCCGTTGATGACGGGTCCCTTCACGCCCAATTACCAGGAGTTCAACGCCAGTGACATGCAAGTCATTGGCGAGATCCCCAAGCGCCTGAACGGTGTTTATTTGCGCAACACGCAAAACCCGGTGCACCAACCGCTGGGCACGTACCACCTGTTCGATGGCGATGGCATGCTGCACATGATGCGCTTTGAAAATGGTCGCTGTGAATACCGCAACCGCTTCATCCGCACCCAAGCCTTCATGGCAGAACAAGCCGCCGGGCAAGCCTTGTATGCCGGGCTGATCGACAAGCCCTCGCTGGCCTTGCGCCCGGGCTGGGGGGCTCGCGGCGGCCTGCGCGACAGCTCGGCCACCGACGTGATCGTGCATGCGGGCATGGCCCTGACCACCTTCTACCAATGCGGTGAGCCCTACCGGCTCGATGCCCGCACACTCGATTTCAAAGGGGTCGACGATTGGGGCACAAAAATCATGGCCGATGGCGGCATCTCTGCCCACCCCAAAGTCTGCCCGCGCACCGGCGATTTGCTGTTTTTCAACTACAGCAAGCAAGCGCCGTTCATGCACTACGGCGAGGTGGACTGCCACAACCAGCTGGTGCACTACATCCCCGTGCCCCTGCCCGGCCCCCGCTTGCCGCACGACATGGTGTTCACCGAGCACTTCGCCATCCTGAACGACTTTCCGTTGCATTGGGACGAAGCCCTGCTGCCCGAAGGCAAGCACAAGCTGCGCTACTTTGACCAACAGCCCTCACGCTTTGCCGTGGTCCCCAGACGCGGGACACCGCAGACGGGCATCCGCTGGTTTGAATGCAGCCCCACCTATGTGCTGCACTGGCTCAATGCCTGGGAAGAAGGTGACGAGATCGTGTTGCACGGCTACCACCAGAAAACGCCCATGCCCAAAGCCGGCTACGACAACTCCGGCAACACCCTGGGGCCTGAGCGTTATGGCCCCACGCTGTATGAATGGCGTCTGAACCTGCGCACCGGGCAAAGCTCAGAAAAGCGACTGGACGAAAGGCATCTGGAGTTCGGCATGATCAATGCGTCCTATTGGGGCAAGCCTTACCGCTATTCCTACAACATGATCGCGCACCCCGGCTCCTTCCTGTTTGACGGCATCCTGCGCTACGACCACACCACGGGACAGTCTCAAACCCATCTGTTCGGCGAAGGCCGTTATGGCAGTGAATCGCCCATGGCACCCTGCCACGATGCCCAAAGCGAAGACGATGGCTATGTGGTGAGTTTTGTGACCGACATGCAAGCCGACCGTTCGGAATGTGTCGTGCTCGATGCTCAGCACATCGATGCGGGTCCTGTGGCACGCATCATCTTGCCGCACCGCATCAGCAGCGGCACACACGCTTGCTGGGCCGATGCTCGCGAGCTGACCCCGGCGTGACCCGAAAAAACGAGCTTGGGCTTTGGCCCTGACGTCAAAAAGGCTGTCCACGGGACAGCCTTTTTGTCAAATGTGACCCGAAGGTCACAGCCAGCGCATCACTTACCGCCAGGGATCTTGCCTTCCACGCCCTTGACGTAGAAGTTGATGCCACCCAGGAACTTGTCGTCAGCGACAGCGTCTTTGGCCAGCACTTCTTTGCCGTCTTGACCCAGGATCGGGCCTTTCCAGATTTCAAAAGTGCCGTCTTTCAGACCGGCTTTGACTTCTTCCACTTTCTTCTTGGCATCTTCTGGCACGTCAGCGGCCATCGACACGAAGTCGATCGCGCCTTCTTTCACGCCCCACCAGCTTTGGCCCGTGGCCCACTTGCCTTCGAGGGCGTCACGCGTGGCCTTGATGTAGTAAGGGCCCCAGTTGATCACGGCCGAACCCAGGTGGGCCTTGGGGCCGTAGGCGGTCATGTCGGAGTCCCAACCGAAGGCGCGCTTGCCCATTTTCTCGGCGGTCTGCAACACGGCAGGCGAGTCGGTGTTTTGCATCAGCACATCAGCGCCGCCGTTGATCAGGGCGGTGGCGGCTTCGGTTTCTTTTGGTGGGTTGAACCAGTCGTTGACCCAGACCACTTTGGTCTTGATCTTGGGGTTGACCGACTGCGCGCCCAAGGTGAAGCTGTTGATGTTGCGGATCACTTCAGGAATTGGAATCGAACCCACCACACCCACGGTGTTGGTCTTGGTCATCTTGCCGGCGATCACGCCCGCCATGTAAGCACCCTGGTAAGTGCGGCTGTCGTAGGTGCGCATGTTGTCGGCGGTTTTGTAGCCGGTGGCGTGCTCGAACTTGACGTCTTTCAGGTCAGCTGCGGCTTTGAGCATGGGCTCCATGTAGCCGAAGGTGGTGCCAAAAATCAGTTTGTTGCCTTGACCGGCCATGTCGCGGATCACGCGCTCGGCATCGGCGCTTTCTGGCACTTTTTCAACGAAGCTGGTGACGATCTTGTCGCCAAACTCGGCTTCGAGGGCTTTGCGGCCGTTGTCGTGCGCAAAGGTCCAGCCGCCGTCGCCCACAGGGCCGACATAAGCAAACGCGATCTTCAGGGGCTCGGCCTTGGCCGCAGCGGGCGCTTCAGCCTTGGGGGCTTCTTCTTTTTTGCCACAGCCAACCAGTGCGGCGGCAGCCACAGCGGTCAGGGCCACCATCTTGACGACGGTGCGCTTGGAGATGTCTGTCATGTCAGTTCCTTTTGTTATTGAACAGGGTTACAAGGGGGTTGAAAAAACTCATTATGAACCGGGATGGAAAGGTTTTCCGAGCGATGCGGGCATGTTGATCCTGATCCAGGCCGGGTTGCGCGAGATCAGGGCCAGCACCACGATGGTCGACACATAAGGCAGCGCCGTGAGCAGTTGGCTGGACACATCCACACCCGCACCTTGCAGGTGAAACTGCAGCATGGTCACACCGCCAAACAGGTAAGCCCCCAGCAACACCCGCGCCGGACGCCAGGTGGCAAAGGTGGTCAAGGCCAGCGCGATCCAGCCTTTGCCAGCCACCATGCCCTCGACCCACAGCGGGGTGTAAACCACCGAGATATAAGCCCCCGACAGGCCGCACAGCGCACCGCCCACCACCACCGCCAGCAGGCGAATGCGGCGCACCGGATAACCCAGCGCATGTGCCGACTCGGGCGATTCACCCACCGAGCGCAGCACCAAACCGGGGCGACTTCTGTACAAAAACCAGATCAGGCCCAACACCAGTGCGATCGTGATGTAGACCAGCGGGTGCTGTCTGAAAAACGCCGGCCCCACCAAAGGGATGTCAGCCAAAAACGGAATGGCGTGTGAGGCCCGCTCAGGCAGCTTTTCTTGCACATAGCCAATGCCCGCAAAGGCCGAAAAACCCACACCAAACAAACTCAGCGCCAAGCCGGTCGCGTATTGGTTGGTGCCCAGCCAGATGACCAACACGCCAAAGATGGCGGCAAGGATGGCCCCCGCGCCCATGCCGGCGGCAAAACCGATCCAGTCGTTGCCGGTGTGCACCACGGCGGCAAAACCGGCAATCGCCGCACACAGCATCATGCCCTCGGCCCCGAGGTTGAGCACCCCGGCTTTTTCATTGATCAGCAAGCCCAAAGCGGCCAGTGCCAACACGGTGCCCGCGTTCAGCGTGGCGGCCACCAACAGTGCATACGATTCCATCAGGCTTTCCCTCCTTGGCTTGCCACCCAACGCAAGCGGTAGGCCACCAGCGTGTCACATGCCAGCAAGCAAAACAGCAGCAAGCCCTGAAACACGCCGGTGATCGACTTGGGCAGGCCCAGGCGCGATTGCGCCAACTCGCCACCGATATAAAACATGCTCATCAGCACCGCCGACAAGACCATGCCTGCCGGGTGCAAGCGCCCGACAAAGGCCACGATGATCGCGGCAAAACCGTAGCCCGCAGGCACATACGGTGTGAGCTGGCCAATCGGCCCCGCCACCTCCAAAGCGCCGGCCAAACCTGCCGCACCGCCCGAGGTGAGCAAAGCCACCCACAGCGCCTTGCGCGAAGAAAAGCCCGCATAACGCGCTGCATCGGGGGCCAGCCCACCCACCTGCTGGGCAAAGCCCGCCCGGGTGCGGAACAAAAACACCCACAGTGCACCGGCACAGGCCAATGCGATCAACAGGCCCACGCTCACCCGCGAGCCCGTCATCAGGCGCGGGATCTGCGTGACCGCCTCAAAGGTCTTGGTCTGCGGAAAGTTGTAGCCTGCCGGGTCTTTCCAGGGGCCATAGACCAGATAGCTCAGCACCATGTCGGCCACATAGACCAGCATCAGGCTGACCAAAATTTCACTGGCGTTGAAGCGGTCGCGCAGCAAAGCCGTCAGGCCCGCCCACAGCATGCCGCCCAACACACCGGCAGCGATGATGGCCAGCACCACCCAACGGCCCGTATCTTTGTCAGCCAACATGGCCACGCCCCCGGCGCACACCGCACCGATGACGAACTGGCCCTCGGCCCCGATGTTCCACACGTTGGAGCGGAAGCAGACCGCCAGCCCCAGCGCGATCAACAAGAGCGGCGTGGCCTTGACCATCAGCTCGCCCAGGGCGTAGCCCGACTTGATCGGCTCCCAAAAAAACATTTGCAAGGCGCGCACCGGGTCTTTGCCCAAGGCGATGAACAAGATCACGCCCAACACCACGGTGAGCACCAGCGCCAGCACCGGCGAGGCATAAGTCCACAGACGCGAGGCCTGGGGGCGGGCTTCAAGCTTGAGCATGTTGCGCTCCTTGTGCCATCTCGGATTTGGCCGTGGGCCACAGCCCGCTCATCCATTCACCAATCCGCTCCACCGTGGCCTCGGCCCGGGGCAGCGAGGGCGACAGACGGCCCTTGGCGATCACATGCAATCGGTCAGAAATCTCAAACAATTCTTCCAGCTCCTCACTCACCACCAGCACCGCGCAACCCGCGTCGCGCAGCGCCAAAATCTCGGCGCGAATCTGCGCCGCTGCGCCCACATCCACACCCCAAGTGGGTTGCGAGACGATGAGCAACTTGGGGGCAGCGCTGATTTCGCGCCCCACAATGAACTTTTGCAAATTGCCGCCCGACAACGAGCGCGCTGCCGCATCCGGCCCCGAGGCCTTGACCTTGAAGCGCTCAATGATGCTGCGCGCCTGCTCGGCCAGCGCCCCCATGCGAATCCAGCCACCCGCGCCCAACGCTTCGTTGCGGGTCAACAGCAGGTTGTGCGCCAGGCTCATCGACGGGACCGCGCCCCGGCCCAGCCGCTCTTCGGGCACAAAGTGCAAACCCAGACTGCGCCGCGCACGCGGTGCCCAGTGGCCCACGCCCTGCCCCGCCAGCGTGATGGCGTCGGCGGGAGAACGCGTGTCTTCGCCCGACAAGGCCCACATCAGCTCGCGCTGGCCGTTGCCAGAGACCCCGGCCAAACCCACCACTTCGCCGCTGCGCACTTGCAGGGCTATGCCTTGCAGGTCCACACCAAACGGGTCTTGCTTGTTCAGTTGCAAGCCCTTGACCGACAGCACCACCTCACCCGGCGTGCGGGGGGTGGGGGCCAGCGCAGGCGGCTCGGCCCCGATCATCAGGCGGCTCAGGCTGGCATTGGTCTCCTCACGCGGATCGCACACACCCGTGAGCTTGCCGCCGCGCAGCACCGTGCAGGCACTGCACAGCGCTCGTATCTCGTGCAGCTTGTGCGAGATGTACAAAATGCTGACGCCCTGGCTGACCAGCTTGTGCAGCACGACAAAGAGTTTTTCGACGGCTTGGGGCGTCAGCACCGAGGTGGGCTCGTCCAGGATCAGCAATTGCGGCTCGGACAGCAGCGCCCGGATGATCTCGACGCGCTGCATCTCGCCCACGCTCAGGGTGTGCACCGGGCGCTCGGGCTCCAGGTCCAGGCCGTATTCGCTGGCCTTGGCCACGATGCGCTCGGTCACTTCGGCCAGGGTCAGCGTCTTGTCCAGGCCCAGCCATACGTTTTCGGCCACCGTCAGCGTGTCAAACAGGCTGAAGTGCTGAAACACCATGCTGATGCCCAGCTTGCGTGCTTCTTGCGGGTTGCGAATATTGACCGGCTGGCCGTTGAACACCACCTGGCCTTCGTCAGGTTTGACCGAGCCATAGATGATTTTCATCAGGGTGGACTTGCCCGCGCCGTTTTCGCCCAGCACGGCATGGGCCTGGCCGGGCATCACGGTCAATGACACGTCCTGGTTGGCCACCACGCCCGGGTAGCGCTTGGTGATGCCTTGCAAAGACAAAAGGGGTGTGGTCATGTCTGTGGATGTTCTTGTTGGTTTTGTGTTCAGAAAGATTCAGGAAGACGCGGGCAGGGACAACTGCAAAGCACTGATTTTCACCTGTTCTCGCAGCCACCGGGCCGACTCGGCGTTGTGGCTGCGTTCGTGCCAAAGCTGGTAATAGACCATCTTGGGAAAAGGCACCGGGCACGGCAGCAAGGCCAAGCCCGAAGGCACGTCGCCCTCCAAAAATCGCTGGCAGTAGTGTCGCCCCGTGGTCAGCACAAGCAAACTCGATGCCACCATGCGCGGCATCAGGCCAAAGTGGGCGCAGCGTGCGGCAATGTGGCGCGACAGATTCAGACGGTCCAGATGTTCGTCGATAACGCCGCGCCAACCCGGATAGGCCGGCATGGGCGCAATGTGCTCACAGGCCAACCAGTCTTCTTGCGTCCAGCCCCGGCGCACCGCTGGGTGTTTGCTGCTGACCAAGCACATGATGTCGTCTTCAAACAACTGGGCGCGGTGCAGCTCCTCGCTGGGCTGAGCCCAGTTGCCGATCACCACATCGATCAGGCCTTGGCCCAGATCGTGCGCGTATTGCGCCTGCGCCGACAAGGCATGCACCTCGACCCGGCAGCCCGGCGCCAATGACTTGATGCGGGCCATGACCGAGGGCAAAAACAGCGGGTCCAGCGTGTCGCTGGCGGCAATGCGAAATGTCTCTTGCGCGTGGGCCGGATCAAACGCCCGAGCGGGCGAAAACAAATTTTCGGCCGATTGCAAGATTTGCGTGACAGGCCCCAGCATGCGCAAGCCCACATCGGTGGGCACCATGCCGGTGCCCGAACGCACCAAAATCGGGTCGCCCGTCAGCTCGCGCAGGCGCTTGAGCGCCACGGACACGGCAGGCTGCTGCTGGCCCAGGCGCATGGCGGTTTTGGAGACACTGCGTTCGATGAGCAAGGTGTGAAGGGTCCGAATGAGTTGAAGGTCGATCTTGTCGAAAAGATGCGGCTGCTTCATATCAAAATCCAGATAGACCTTATGGCTTGGCACACGCCAATTTCAGGGTTAACCCCGGAACTTTTGAATGCCATACGTGCTAATGAATCGATCACACCCAAGCCTTTGTCTCTGTGTTTTTCTCAGTGAAGGTCTGCCCCGTGGTTGACCCGGGACTTTGATGGAATGCAGGCGAATGTAACACCAGCCATGGTGATGAATCCCAAGGCAAAAATGGGCGCATCTTCCAGCCCTTGAATGGCCAGGAATTGCTGTCCTTTCCTTGAAAATCAAAGTCTCAAAAAACCATTGCCTCAAATGTTGACAAGACCGGCGCATCGTTCGACAAACTTCCTCCTTTTATGATGTGACACATGACAGAAGACATCGACATCATCCACTCCCCACTGACACAGACCTACAGCGCTGAAGGCCACAGCCTGCGCGTTCTGATTTACCGCCTCCCAGATACCCAGTGGAGCCTTGAAGTGGTGGATGAACAGGGCACCTCCACCGTGTGGGATGACCTGTTTGAAACGGACAAGCAAGCGCTGGAAGAAGCCTTCATGACCATCGAGACCGAAGGCATTGGCAACTTCATCACCAAGGCCCACCACAAGGCCAAAGCCGTAGAACCGGCGTTGCTGAAAGCCCTGACACAGGGAAAAATTCAACCCACAGCCCAAGAAGTGCAAGACATGATGGCGCCACTGTCCGACGAAGAGCTTGAAGAACTCGATCGGTTCTTGCTTTATGGCGTGGACAACGACGAAGCCATGACGCTGGACAGAATGGACGGGTATTTGCATGCCCTGGCCATCGGGCCGCAAACCATCATGCCCAGTCAATGGCTGCCCAAAGTCTGGGGCGAAGACAGCGCCATGATGCCGCCCATGGACAACATGGACCAACTCAACCACATCATGGGTCTGGTCATGCGTCACTACAACAGCATCATTTCTGGTTTTGAGCAAAAGCCACCGTTTGTGGCACCGTGCTGGGGCACATACGAATATGACATCGGCGAGTTTGAGAATGCGGAAGGCTGGGCCTACGGCTTTACCGAAGGTGTGGCACTGAACCGTGCTGCTTGGAAGCCCTTGTTCGACAGTCCGCTAGGCCAGCAGTGGTACAGGCCCATTGGCTTGCTGGGTGAAGAAAGCTTCTCTGCCGATCAGGACGAACTGACCAAAACCCCCGAGCAGCGCGAACAACTGGCCCAGCAAATTGAAAGCAGCTTGGTCAACATCCACGCCTTTTGGCTGCCACTGCGCGAAGCGATCCACGAGCGAGATACGTCCCAACGCTTGCGTACCAAGGTCGGCCGCAACGAGCCCTGCCCTTGCGGCAGTGGTAAGAAGTTCAAGAAATGCTGTGGATCAGCCGCAGAGTTGCACTGACTATTTTCCGCTGGGACAAAAAACCACCTTGACCCGGACTGAATTCAGGGATAAATTCAGTCGAACCCAAGGAAACGCCATGCAAGCCCGCGAACACATTCGGTCTATTTCATACCTCAAAAGCCACGCCGCGCAAATATCCGAAGACGTGGCGGCCAACGGTGCGCCTTACATCATCACGCAAAACGGCGAAGCCGCCATGGTGATTGAGGGCGTACGGCAATACCAGGACAAAGAAGACCTGATCGCTTTGCTCAAACTGCTGGCCCTGGGAGAAAAAGACCGACAAGCCGGCTTGGGCCTGTCGGTGCAAGAGGCCCGCGCCCAACTGGCCCAGCGCCGCCAGTCAGCCAAACCGCAAGCATGACCATCGTCATCCTGCCCGATGCGCAGGCCGATCTGCTCGAGTTGCAGGACTACATGCTGGATCGCTGGACGCATGATTTGTGGGCTGCCGCTGAAGAGGACATCTTTGCCCAGCTGGCGCGTGTCGACTCGGGCTTGATGACCGGCCCAGTGGTCCCCCTGCTGGGCAGCGTGGGCATCACAGACTACCGAACCGTGCTGTCCTCACACCACCGACTGCTGTACCGACAAGTGGATGGCCACACTTATGTTTATGCCGTGGCCGGGCAAGCACAAGATTTTCAGGATTTGTTGTTGCGGCGTTTGTTCAGGCGATAAGTCTGGTGGTCAAGCAAGCATCGCGTTGCAAGCGCCACAAACCATGCTTGCACTCCCATATCGAGTATCTGAAATTTTGCATAGGGCCCAGAGGGGTTTGTACTAGCATGAAGCACGCACAGGACGATGCCCATGAAACCCGCCCAATCTCCACTTTTCGAAACGCCCCTGCGCTTTTGGCACCGCGATGCGGTGGTCGAGCGCCATCACGTTCCCCCCGATCGCACCCTGCTCGACCTGCTGCGCGAGGACCTGCGCCTGACGGCCACCAAAGAGGGCTGTGCCGCAGGCGACTGCGGGGCCTGCACCGTGGTGGTGGCAGAAGCCGTCAACGGGCGCTTGCAGTACCGCGCTGTCAACAGCTGCATCAAGCCCGCGCATGCCATCGACGGCCTGGCACTGTGGACGGCCGCCGATCTGGCCAAGAGCGACGGCACGCTGCACCCGGTGCAGCAAACCATGGTCGCGTGCCACGGCTCTCAGTGCGGATTTTGCACGCCCGGTTTTGTGATGAGCCTGTTTGCGCTTTACCAGCGCACTGTGGCGCAGGGTCTGGCTGTGGACAGCCACAGCGCGCATGAAGCCTTGTCGGGCAATCTGTGCCGCTGCACTGGCTATCGGCCCATCGTGCAGGCTGCGTGCAGCCTGCAGGCCGAGCCCGCGCAAGCCATTGACGAAGAACGCATTCTGGCCGCACTGCAAACCATGGCCACAACTGAACAGCCCAGCGGCGATTACCAACGACTCACCACCCTGCCCGCTTTGCTGCAAGCCCGCGCCCAACACCCCCAGGCGCAATTGATCGCCGGGGCCACCGATGCCGGGCTGTGGATCACCCAGGGCCTGCGCCGCATGCCGCAGATCATTGACCTGACCCGCGTGGCCGAGCTGCGCCGGGTGGAGCATTACCCGCAGCACATCGCGATTGGCGCAGCCGTGAATTTGCAAGACGCGTTTGAAGCGCTGGCCGCTGACCGGCCCGTGATCGCGCCGTTTGGCGAGCGCTTTGCGGGCTGGCCGGTGCGCCAGTCGGGCACGCTGGGCGGCAATGTGGCCAACGGCTCACCCATTGGCGACAGCATGCCGCTGTTGATCGCGCTGGGCGCACAGGTGGTGCTGATGGCCTGGAGAAAAGGGCGCGCTGTGCACCGACATGTGCCGCTGGACCAGTTTTACACCGGCTACCGCCAAAGCCTGCTGGCGGCCGACGAGGTGCTGGCTTGGGTGGTGGTGCCGCGTCCTGCACCCGGCGAATGGCTGGGAGCGTACAAGGTGTCCAAACGGCAAGAAGACGACATCTCGGCCGTGTGCCTGGCGGTGCAGTTGCATGTGCAAGACGGGCGCATCACGGCAGCACGCATCGGCGCAGGCGGTGTGGCCGCCACGCCCGCACGGGCGGTGCAGACCGAGGCCGCGCTGATCGGCCAGCCTTGGAACGAAGCCACTCTGGCAGCGGCACAACAAACCATCGCACAAGAGTTTTCACCGCTCAGCGATTTGCGCGCCAGCGCCGATTTCCGCCGAACCATCTTGGGCCAATTGCTGCGCCGCGCTTGGTTGGAGAGCACCGGGCACAGCACCGTTCGACTGGAGGCACTCGCATGAACGCGCCATCCAACACAACCAGCAGCACCCACCGCTTCCACGAAAGTGCCACCGCGCAGGTACAAGGCCGTGCCAGCTACATCGACGACCTGCCGCTGGTCGAGGGCACCCTGCACGCCGCGCCGCTGATGAGCCCCCTGGCTAATGCGCAGCTGATCGCCATGGACTTGCAGCCGGTACTGGCCGCGCCCGGTGTGGCAGGGGTGGTCACCGCGCAAGACATCCCCGGTGACCCGCTGCTGGCCACCTTTGTGCACGACGAAACCATCTTTGCCGGGCCACAGCTCATGCATGTGGGCCAGGTCATGGGCCTGGTGGTGGGGAACAGCCACACCCAAGCGCGCCAAGCCGCCCGCCAGATGCGGCTGCAAACCACACAAGAACCACCGCTGCTGCACGCCCGCGAGGCCCTGCAAGCGGGCAGCTTTGTGCTGCCCCAGGTCACGGTGCAGCGCGGTGATGCGGCGCAGGCCTTGGCAAAAGCGCCGCACAGCCTGCAAGGCTCACTGGAGATCGGCGGGCAAGAACATTTCTATCTGGAAAGCCAAATCGCCTACGCCATCCCGCAAGACAACGGCCACTGGCTGATCCACAGCGGCACGCAGCACCCGGGCGAGGTGCAGCACTGGGTGGCGCATGCGCTGCACATCCCGCTGTCGCAGGTCCGCGTGGTGTGCCGCCGCATGGGGGGCGGCTTCGGCGGCAAAGAAACGCAGGCCGGGCATTTGGCCGTGTGGGCCGCGCTAGCCGCGCACAAATTCGGTCGGCCAGTCAAGATGCGGCTGGACCGGGGCGACGACATCCTGATCACCGGCAAACGCCACCCTTTCAGCCACGACTGGCAAGTGGGCTTTGACGCGGCTGGCCGTGTGCTGGGGCTCGATTCGGTGCAACTGGTCCATTGCGGGCACAGCGCCGACTTGAGCGGCCCGGTGGCCGACCGGGCGATCTTTCACACCGACAACGCTTATTTTTTAAGCGACCTTCACATCACCTCGCACCGCTGCAAGACGCACACCCAAAGCCACACCGCGTTTCGCGGCTTTGGCGGGCCGCAGGGCGTGCTGCTCATCGAGACCGTCATGGGCGACATCGCCAGGCACCTGGGGCTGGACGCGCTCGATGTGCGCCTGGCCAACCTGTACGGTGTGGCGGATGGTGAAAACAAGCGCGACACCACGCCTTACGGCATGAAGGTCGAAGACAACATCCTGTACCCACTGATGACGCAACTGGCCGAGCGCTGCGATTACCGTGCGCGGCGGCAAAGCATCACCGACTGGAACGCCCAGCACAGCGTGATCAAAAAAGGCCTGGCGCTCACCCCGGTCAAGTTCGGCATCAGCTTCACCGCCACGCAGTTCAACCAAGCCGGTGCCGTGGTCTCGGTCTACACCGACGGCAGCGTGCGCGTGAACCACGGCGGCACCGAAATGGGCCAGGGCCTGCACACCAAGGTGTGTGGCCTGGTGGCCCGTGTGCTGGGCTTGCCCGCAGCCCAAGTGCAAGCCAGCGCCAGCGACACCGACCAGGTGGCCAACGCCAGCGCCACGGCGGCGTCCAGCGGCACCGACCTGAATGGCCGCGCCGCAGAAAATGCGGCGATGCAAGTGCGCCAGAACATCGCAGCCTGCATCGCCAAGGCCGATGAGTGCTCGGCAGACGACGTGCGTTTTGAAAGCGGGCAAGTCATCACACCCGCACGCCAGCGCAGCTTCACCGAGGCTGTGCAATACGCCTACGGCCAGCGCGTGCAGCTGTGGAGCGACGGCTTTTACGCCACGCCCAAAATCCATTACGACCGCACGACCCTGACCGGCAGGCCCTTCTATTACTTCGCTTACGGCGCGGCCTGCAGCGAAGTGGCCATCGACACACTGACGGGCGAGTACCGCGTGCTGCGCACCGATATCCTGCACGACGTGGGCCATTCGCTGCACCCCGAGATCGACATCGGCCAAATCGAAGGCGGTTTTGCGCAAGGCCTGGGCTGGCTCACCACCGAAGAGCTGGTGTGGAACGCCAAGGGCGAGTTGCTCACCAAGGGTGCCAGCACCTACAAAATCCCCACCGCCGCCGACATGCCCGCGCAGCTGAACATTGACCTCTGGCACGAGGCTAACCGCGAAGACAACGTGGGCGGCAGCAAAGCCGTCGGCGAGCCGCCCTTCATGTTGGCCATCAGCGTGTTCGAAGCGCTGCGCGACGCCATCGTTGCCACCCGCCCGGGCAACACCCCCATACACCTCGACACCCCTGCCACACCCGAGCGCGTGTTGAACGCTATCCTTGCCCCATGACGGCTTCTTTGAATGGGAGTCAGATCCCCATTAATTTGACTTGAATTGATCCACCGATGACGGCCCATCCCTCTGTTAACCATTTGCAAGGCTGGCACGCTGGTCTGTTGTGGTTTCCTGATCCGCAAAGCCCCCACGCCCAGCACGAAACCGACGGCCTGCTGGTGACAGCGCGTGAGGCCGACGGCATCGTGCGCATCCAAGCCATCGGTGCCTACCGAGACCTGGCACCGCAATACCCTGACCTGCCCACCACCCACTGGCCGGGTCTGTGCATCGCACCCGGCTTTGTCGATTTGCACATCCACTACCCGCAAACCGACGTGATCGGCTCGCCCGCCGACGGCTTGCTGCCCTGGCTGGAGCACTACACCTTTCCGCACGAAAAGCAGTTTTCTGACCCTGCCTACGCACATGAAGTGACCAGCTTCTTTCTGGATGAGCTGATGCGTCACGGCGTGACCACCGCCTTGTGCTTTGCCACCGCACACCCCGAGTCGGTGAATGTGTTCATGGCTGAGGCGCAAAAGCGCCACCTGCGCATGATCACCGGCAAAGTGCTGCAAGACCGCCACAGCCCCGACGGCCTGCGCGACACCGACACGCAGCTCAGCCTGCGCCAAACCGAAGACCTGATCCACCTCTGGCACGGCGTGGACCGCCTGGGTTACGCCATCACGCCCCGCTTTGCGCCCACCAGCAGCACTGAGCAGCTGCACGGCGCGGGCGAGATCGCACAACAATTCCCCGATGTGTGGATTCAGTCGCATGTGGCCGAAAACCTGGATGAAATCCGCTGGGTGAAAGAACTGTTTCCCGAGGCGCGCAGTTATCTGGACGTGTACGACCGCGCCGGCCTATTGCGCCAGCGCTCGGTTTACGCGCACTGCATTTACATGGACGAAGCCGACCGCCGCCGCATGGCCGAAGTGGGGGCAACCGCCGCCATCAGCCCCACCAGCAACCTGTTTCTGGGCAGTGGGTTCTTCGACTACGCTGCCTCAGACGCGGCCGGTCTGCGCTATGGCTTGGCGAGCGATGTGGGTGGCGGCACCAGCTTCAGCCCCTTTCACACCATGCACGCGGCCTACACGGTCGCACGGCAGCGTGTAGAAAGTCAAGGCGTGGGGCGCCTCGGCATCAGCCTGTCGCCCGAACACCTGTGGTGGCAACACACGGCAGGCGCCGCCGCCGCGCTGGACCTGGACGGGAAGGTAGGCAACCTGCTGCCCGGCTGCGAGGCGGATTTCGTGGTACTCAACCCGAAGGCCACCCCCCTGCTGGCGCGCCGCACCGCGCAAACCGAAACCCTGGCCGAATGGCTGTTCGCCATGATCGTGCTGGGGGATGAGCGGCTGATTGCGCACACGGTGGTGCAGGGCCAAACCTTGACCGACAATCGGGCATGACCGAAGGCAACGAGCACCCCATCATCGACCCCTACCAGACCCAGCGCGCAGCCGTGCGCCGGGGCATTGCACAATTTCAGGAGCGCCTGCAGGCTGCTGGACACGATTTCCGCGAACCGCCACCCGAACCCACCTCGTGCTGCGGGCGCGGCTGCAACGGCTGCGTGTGGGAAAGCTACGACGCCGCGCTGATGTTCTGGTACGAAGACGCTGGGGCCTTGTTGGCGGGCTGAGTACAAATCAGGCCATGGGCCTGTTGGTTGTGGGTCATGCACAGGTCAAGATGACATCCATACATAAGTAAAAATAATGTTTCGCCTGACTGCAACCATGGGCCATCGGGTTTGCTGCCAAATAATTGGTCTCTTTCAAGCCATCAATGGAGACACCGATGCAGACACAACGCAGATTCATGGCCCTTGTTCTGGCGGGCTTGTTCGCCCTGCCTGCCGTCACCACCGCACAGACTTATCCCGCACGACCGGTCAAACTGGTGGTGAGTTTTGCGGCCGGTGGCCCGACCGATGTCCTGGCCCGGATCATCGCCCAAGGTCTGTCCAAAACGCTGGGCCAACAGGTCATTGTCGATAACCGTGCCGGTGGGGGTGGCGCCATAGGAACCAGAGAAGTCGCCAAAGCACAAGCCGACGGTTACACGCTCTTGTTTGCTGGCGATGCGGCGCTGACCGTTCAGCCACAGCTGACCCCCAACGTCGGTTACGACGCACGCAAAGACTTCACACCGCTGCGTTTGGTGGCGGCGCAGGCCAACGTTTTGGTCGTGAACGCGTCCAAGGGTCTGCCCGACATGAAAACCCTGTTGGCTCAGGCCAAGGGAAAACGCGGTGCGCTCACCTTTGGCTCAGCCGGGAACGGCTCCCCGTCGCATTTGATCGGTGCGCTTTTTGAAAATCAGGCAGGCATTGACCTGGTGCATGTGCCTTACAAAGGCGCCGCACCTGCGATGACCGATTTGATCGGGGGACAAATCGACATGTTGTTCGTCGGGACGCCCGTTGCCCTGCAAAACGCCACGCGGAAAGAGTTACTGATGCTGGCTGTGACGGGCAGCAAACGACTGCCGTCACTGCCCAACGTGCCCACCTTTGCTGAACTGGGCATCGGTCAGTTGGGCAGCGAAACCGCTGTTTGGTGGTCCGTCATGGCCCCTGCGGGATTGCCGCAAAACATTGCGGTCAAACTGGATGAAGCACTTAAAGCCGCACTCAACGATGCCGATGTACAGAAGAACCTGAACACCCAGGGCGTGGACACGCTCAATCTGGACGCCAAAACAACAGAGCAGTGGATGGCCCGAGATCAAGCGAAATGGGCCGCCCTGATTCGCGCCAAAAAAATAGCAAGCGAGTGAGCGTGATGACCACCCAACCGAACTTCCTGATTTTCATCACGGACCAGCACCGCGCCGATCACCTCGGGTGCTACGGCAATCCGCAGGTGAAGACGCCCCACATTGACGCGCTCGCTCAAAACGGCACCCGGTTCGACCGCGCTTATGTTGCCAACCCCGTGTGCATGCCCAACCGGGGATCGATCATGACGTCGCGAATGCCTTCGGTGCATGGCGCACGAAGCAATGGCGTTCCGCTGCCGCTGGAGTCGGTGACGTTTGCAGACCTGCTGGCCGAATTCGGCTACCACACCGGTTTCATTGGCAAAAGCCATTTGCAAAACATGGAGGACAAACCGCCACTGCTGCCCCCGGCCATTGAGCTGCCGAATACCGAAAAGTCCGGGCTTTACGCCGAAGCGCGGCGCGAGTCGCCGGATGCCGCCGCCTATGAGCAGGAGTTGCGCTCAAGCTGGCAAGACCCCGAGCACAAAATCAACTTACCGTACTACGGCTTCCAGGACGTTGTCCTGTGCAACCACCATGCGGATGAATGCTTTGGCGACTGGTTGCGCTGGCTGCAAGCGGAACATCCGGAAAAGGCCCAGCGCCTCGGTCGGGAACACGGTGAACGCGACCCGCGCTATGTCGCGCCTCAGGCCTGGAAAACGCAGCTGGACGAGTTCACTTACCCCACGCACTACATTGCCGAGCAGACCAGCCAGTGGATACAACGCCATGTGACAGAACACCCTGAGCAACCGTTTGCGGTGATGTGCTCTTTTCCAGACCCGCACCATCCCTGGACGCCACCAGGGCGCTACTGGGACATGTACAAGCCGCAAGACATGCCGGTACCGCAAACGCTGGGTGTCACCGACGACATGGCACCCCATGTGCGTTGGCTGATGGACGAGCGCGATGCCGGCCAAGCCAAACTCGATGGGCCGCGCCTGTTTGCTGCCACAGCACGCGAAGTGCAGGAGATCACGGCGCTCACCTACGGGATGATCACGAACATCGATGACCGCATCGGCATGGTCATGCAGACACTCAAGGCCTGCGGTGCAGACAGCAACACGGTGGTGATCTTTACATCAGACCATGGCGATCTGATGGGCGACCACGGCATCGTCTTGAAAGGCCCATTGCATTACCAAGGACTGATCCGCGTCCCGATGATCTGGCGCGAACCTTCTAGGGGCGATGGCCACATGGCGTCCCGCCAGGACCTGACCTCGTCCATCGATCTGGGTGCAGCGATCATCCACCGCGCGGGCATCGCAGCGCCCAATGGTGTGCAAGGCAAGCCCTTGTTCAGCCCATCCGGCGAGGTCGTCCTGACGGGACGTGATGCGGTGCTGATTGAAGAAAACCAGCAACGCGCCTACCTGGGGTTTGAGAGGCCCGTCAAAGTTCGCACGGTCGTGACCGACACGCACCGCATGAGCGTCTTCGCCGAGGGTGACTGGGGCGAACTCTACGACCTCCAAGCCGACCCGCTGGAAAAGCACAACCTGTGGCATGCACCGCAGGCGCAAACCATCCAATGGACGCTCATGCAAAAACTGGTACAGCTCCTGATGGAACACAGTGACAGCAGTCCGAATCCGAAGCGCATTGCCTGAGCTGCGAGCCCAGAGCAAGCAACGGGCTAAGGCGGCATCTCAAGCGATGACAACGGTGAGCCGTCGCGCTCACTCAGTGCAGCCACAATCGCAGCGATCGCTGTGCGGTTGCAAGCTTGCCCGTTGACCCTCCAAAAAAGGCACACCTCATACCGAGGCAAACCCTCGCGCACTTTCAAAGCGCACACGCTTTGCAGTTGATGCGCCGGTATCAACACCGGGTGAGGCACCACGCAGAGCATGTCGCTGCGGGCGACAAGGTCCAACAGCGTCATGTAGTCTGCGCACTGAACCTGGATGCGCGGTGCAGGCATTCGGCGCACGCGACATGCCTCCTCGATCACATTGCCTGCTGTGCCGCCGCGCCCTGAGACAGCCCAGCCAGCAGATTGGATGTCTTGCAAGGAGGTGGCCGCCAACAAGGGGTGCCCCTTGCGCGCATAAATCGTGGGCATGCTCATGTGCAACGCATGCTGATGCAGCCCACTTGCTTGGTAACGCCTTGGACGGGGTGCTGCCACCAGGTCAAGCTCACCGCCTTGCAACGCCGCCAAGAGCTCTGGCGCGCTGCTGCTGACAATCTGCAAAAGTCCTTCGGGTTCAAGCTGCCGCCACAACCCCTCAATGGCAGCGCCATAAACGAGTGCGGCGGCAGGTGCCATGCCCACGCGCAATGTGCGAGCCAAGGGCACATCTTTTACCGCCGCTGACCGCATCAGACGCTCTAAATGCGCCTGAAAATCGGTGACTTGCGAGGCAATCGCCAGTGCGGCATCGGTCGGCCGCATCTGGCGTCCCACCTTTTCAAACAAAGGGGCTTTACACGACTTTCCCAACGCCTGCATGGCCTGTGTGATGGCCGGTTGTGACACATTCGCTGCTTTTGCTGCACCCGCAAAACTGCCCTGCGAAATGACAAGTTGCAAATACCACAGCTGCCTGAAATTCATATGCTCTGCTGATGTGAATACATGTCAACACCCTGGTGCCCCCGTCTGTGCGCTGGCCTCATGGATCTGCCGATCACTGCGTATGCAACACGCTCACGCCAAATTGCAAGGGCAAGGGCGCTTTCAATACCGGCACCGAAAAGTGTCATGGCGCGTGCCATCAAAAAGTGAGCGCTTTGGCACGGTCAACCCAACTCCAGCGCCAACCTGTCCAGGTTCTGCGCATTGGCAGGCTCCAAAATGTGCTTCATGGCCTGCGCAAACGCCGGATCGTCAAACACCTGAAGCCAGTGCACCCGCGTGCCATTGCCCTCTGGCTCGAGCGTGATGGTCAGCCTGAACAAGGGCGCGCAAGTGTGGTCAATCACCACTTGGTGGTCGGCTTCGATCTTGGCGAACACCGACTCGTTGGCGTAGCGGGTGCCGTCCGGCCCGACCATGTCAAACACCCAGTGGCCGCCATCACGAAAGTCAAAGACCTCGAACTGGTTGGTGAACCCGCTCGGCCCCCACCAGCGGGCCAGCCGCTCGGGACTCTGGATGGCAGCAAAAATAGCCTGCGGGGTATGGGCGAAATGACGGCTGCTCTGGAAGGTGTTCATGGGGCAAACTCTTGGAAAACTGTCATTCAAGTAAACCACAACTTGAATTCTCCCTGGTTTCAAAACAAGCCCATCTGCCCCACTGGCGATGGCGGCCTGAAATCTGCCAGATTCCACAGCGGCCGCTGGCCGTTCAGGCCCAGCCGTCTGCAGGCCTTGTCAAAACGCTGGGCGATCAAATCAGCCCAAATGCCCTGGCCGCTGCGGCGGGTGGCAAAGTTGGCGTCGTAGTCCTTGCCGCCGCGCAGGTCGTGCATGCGGGCCATCACCCGGGCAGCGCGGTCGGGGTAATGCAGGTCCAGCCATTGCCTGAAAAGCGGCGACAACTCCCACGGCAGGCGCAGCACCACATAAAACGCGCTGCTGGCCCCGGCGTCGCGGGCAGCGGCCAGCACTTGCTCCATGTCGTCGTTGATGAACGGGATTTGCGGCGACACGCTCACGCCCACAGGAATGCCCGCATCGGCCAGCGTGCGGATGGTGCGCAAGCGCCGCCAAGGGGCCGCTGCGCGGGGCTCCATGCGGCGGGCCAGGTCGGCGTCGAGCGTGGTCACGCTCACGTACACGCACGCCAGTCCGCGTGCGGCCATGGGTGCGAGCAAGTCGATGTCGCGCTCGATGCCGCTGCCCTTGGTGACCACCGACATGGGGTGATGACAGTCGTGCAGCACTTGCAGCACCTCGCGGGTCAGGCGCAGTTCGCGGTCCAGCGGCTGGTAAGCGTCGGTGATGGTGCCCAGCGCCATCATGGCGGGCTTGTAACGCGAACTGGCCAGCTCGTGCACCAGCTGATCGGCCAGCCCACGTTTGGCGATCAGCCGGGTTTCAAAGTCCAGCCCAGGCGACAGGCCCAGATAGCTGTGCGACGGGCGAGCATAGCAATAGCTGCAACCATGCTCACAGCCCCGATAGGGGTTGATGGACAGGTCAAAGCCAATGTCGGGCGAGGTGTTTCGGCTGATGGCGCTTTTGGCGTCTTCCCAACTCCAGGTGGTGGCGATGCGCGGGGCGTCGTCATCCGTCTGCGATGGGTCGGCCCAACCGTCGTCAAACGGTTCGCGCCCGTCGCGTTCAAACCGGTGCGCCAAGCGCGTGGCACTGCCCCGGCCTTTGATGGCAGAAATCGGAACGAGAATCTGGGGGGATGTCATGAACTGTATTTTTATACAGTTTTTAGCCGCCAGGTGTGGAAAAATTCAAGCACAGTCGACATCGCCCCAGCGTTGGCGGCGCAGACGCCAGCCAAAAACGCCGCAGGCCTCAAGCCCGAGGTGACACGCTAGCGCCCTTGAGCAAAGGGCCTGTGGCAGCAACGCAGGCGTATTCACCCACTGTGCGGGTGCTTTGCTGCTCGCCCGCCACCTCCAAGCGCCTTTCCAAAATCAGGTTCATCACCCCCGACTTTTCGTCAAGCTGACCCGCCATCCAGCCCCCCGCGAAATGCGATTGGAAATGCAGTTTCCCATCCGAGCCATGCCAAGGGCTTGCGTTGAGCGATTTGAGTTGAATCGTTCCATGGCGTTGACGCACATCCACGCTGATGCGGTAAGGCATGGCGGGCGTGCTGCTGGCCGCTTGGACCGGCGATGCCCGTTCAAAGCCAGAACACACCAAGGCTTGGTCCCATGGGGCATCCTGGCTGCAACCGGACAGGATCAACAAAGTCAACGCACCGATGGTCAAATGGTTCATCGTCCATTCCTCAAAAATAAAGGGATCTTGAACAACGTGTCTGAAGTCAATCTTAAAAATGCACCACCCACTTGGCGCTTTGCGCCATGAAAACAAGCCCCTCTTGACCCACACTTGATCGCGTCATGGCCCACTCAAACGGCTCAACAGCAGATGCAGTGGCTCAGGCTGGCTGGGCCGCACCAGCCGCCCCACTTCATGCCCGTCGCGCAACAGCACCAAAGTGGGCCACAGCTTGACGCGGTAGCTGCGGCCCAGCGCACGGCCCGGGCCGTCTTCCACCTTCAGATGCTGCCATTGTGGCTGATCGGCCAGCGCCTTGGTGATCAGGGCTTGGGCTGCGCGGCAGTGGCCGCACCATTCGGTGCCAAATTCCAGCAGCGTCAGGCCAGGCAGCGCCTGCACATCGGCCGGGCTGGGCGCTTCGATGGCGCTCAAGTAGGGTTTGAAAGTGCTCATGGACTCACTTCGGTCGTGCAAAAAAGTCGGGACACCGTGGCGCGCAGCCACTGCAGACAGGGGTCTTTGTCAAAGCGCTGGCTCCAGTGCATGGACACGGTGAAATCGCGCAAAGGCAAATCGGGCTCGATCAGGGCCAGCGCGCCCGCCTCGGCAAAGCCTTGTGCAAAATTGCGCGGCATCAACACCGCCAGGTCGCTGCTGCGCACGATGCCGGGCAGCGACAAAAAGTGGCTCACCGTCAGGCGCAGGCGGTGCTGCCAATGCATCAGCTGCAAAATGCGCAAGGTGTCTGAATGGGTGCGCACGGCGGCAAATTCCAGCTCAGCCAGAACTTCTTGCGCCGTATCGGTTTCGGTGTCCGCTTTTTGCAAGTCGCGCCAACGCCGCGCCACCGGATGGCCCTGGCGCATCAGCACCACATAGCGGTCGCTCAGCAAGGGCTGCTGCAAGGTGTCGCTCACCTCGGGCAAAAAGCCAATGGCCAGGTCCAGCTGGCCGTTGTCCAACGCGGGGCCGATTTTGTCGTGCGGCAGCGGCATGGCTTCGAGCCGCATGCCCGGCGCGTGGCGCTGCAAGGCCAGCACCAGTTCGGGCAAAAAACGCGCTTCGCCAATGTCGCTCAAGTGCACGCGCAACACGCGGGCCGAGCGCTGCGGGTCAAACAGCTGCGATGCGTTGAGCGCGTCTTCCAGGGTGCCCAGCGCCAGTTGCACCGCCTGTGCCAGCCGGTCTGCACGCGGCGTGGGCCGAACGCCCGCACCACTGCGCTCGAACAAAGCGTCGCCCAGCACCGCCCGCAGACGCGCCAGCCCCTGGCTGGCCGCTGGTTGCGACATGCCCAGCTGCTGCGCGGCCAGGCTCACGCTGCGCGTGCGCCACACCGCGTCAAACAAGCGCAAGAGGTTCAGGTCCAGGTCTTTGATATTCATTCAATGCATACCGTTTATTCAGAATATTTTATGTACTTATACGTAAGATGGTCTTTGCCCCTTGAACGCGGGCACCACAACGCAAGGAGCGTGCTTTGGAAGTTTCATTTCACGAAGAAATCAAGGCCCTGCGCATGGGCGCGGGCGAGGTCTTTCACGGCGAGGGCATTCTGGCCATCACCAAGGGCCTGCTGCAATCGGGTGTGAGTTATGTGGGTGGCTACCAGGGCGCCCCGGTCTCGCACCTCCTCGATGTGATGGTGCAGGCCAAGCCCTACATGGACGAGCTGGGTGTGCATGTGGAAGCGTGTTCCAACGAAGCCTCGGCTGCGGCCATGCTGGGCGCGTCCATCCACTACCCGATTCGCGGGGCGGTGACCTGGAAGTCGATTGTGGGCACCAACGTGGCGGCCGACGCGCTGTCCAATTTGTCCTCACCCGGCGTGACGGGTGGCGTGCTGATCGTGGTGGGCGAAGACTACGGCGAAGGCGCCAGCGTCATTCAAGAGCGCACACACGCCTATGCCCTGAAGTCGGGCATGTGCCTGCTCGACCCTCGGCCTGAATTGGGCCAGATGGTCAACATGGTGGAGCACGGTTTTCGGTTGTCCGAAGCGTCCAACATGCCGGTGATGATGGAGTTGCGCATCCGTGCCTGCCATGTGCGCGGCCAGTTTGTGGCCAAGGACAACCAAGCCCCCCAACTCTCCAAAAAGCACCTGATCGACGAACCCGCTGGCTTCAACTACATGCGCCTGGCGCACCCGCCCGTGACCTTTGCGCAGGAAAAGCGCAAAGTGGAACACCGCCTGCCCGCCGCCCGCCAATACATTGCCGAGCAAGGCCTGAACGAACACTTTGAGGGCACGGCCCACCGCCACCTGGGCCTGATCGTGCAAGGGGGTCTGTACAACACGCTGATCCGCGCACTGCAGCAGTTCGACCTGGCCGATGCCTTTGGCGTGACCAGCCTGTCGGTGCTGGTGCTGAACGTGACCTACCCGCTGGTGCCCGATGAGCTGGTGAATTTCTGCAAGGACAAATCGGCCGTGCTGCTGCTCGAAGAAGGCCAGCCCGAATACATCGAGCAGGAATTGGCCTTGATGCTGCGCCGCCTCGATCTGCAAACCCCACTGCATGGCAAAGACATGCTGCCCTCGGGCGGCGAGTACACCGCCGAAGTCATGGCCCAGGGTCTGCTGAAATTCATGGACCGCCACCAGGCCAACGCCGTGCCCGAAGCCACGCGCCAATGGCTGGCCACCAACGGCGAGCGCCGCCAGCAAGTGCAAACCCTCTTGGGCAGCCCCGTGCCCGCACGGCCACCAGGCATGTGCATCGGCTGCCCCGAGCGGCCCGTGTTTTCTGCGCTCAAACTGGCGCAACAAGATGTGGGTCCGGTGCACATCGCGGGCGACATCGGCTGCCACGCGCTGGCCACCTTCGAACCGTTTTCTTTTGGCCACTCCATCTTGGGTTACGGCATGAGCCTGGCCAGCCGGGCGGGCGTGTCGCCGCTCATGAAGCGCCGCGTGTTGTCGGTGATGGGTGACGGCGGTTTTTGGCACAACGGTTTGCTCACAGGCGTGCAAAGCGCGTTGTTCAACGGCGACGACGCGGTGCTGCTGATCTTCAAAAACGGCTACACCTCGGCCACGGGCACACAGGACATCATCAACACCCCCACCGACATCGCCAAAGAACTGGCGGGCGACAAGCGCCAGAGCATGGTGCACACCAACCAAACCATCGAGTCCACGCTCAAAGGCCTGGGCGTGCAGTGGCTGCGCACGGTGCACACCTACGAGGTCAGCCACATGCAGGCCACGCTGACCGAAGCCTTCACCACCGAATTTCAGGGACTGAAAGTGATCGTGGCCGAGGGCGAGTGCCAACTGGAGCGCCAGCGCCGCATCAAGCCCTGGCTGGCCTCTCTGTTGTCCAAAGGCGAGCGGGTGGAGCGCGTGAAATACGGCGTGGACGAAGACGTGTGCAACGGCGACCACGCCTGCATTCGGCTGTCAGGCTGCCCGACCTTGACGCTCAAAGACAACCCCGATCCGCTGAAAGTCGACCCGGTGGCCACCGTGATCGACGGCTGCGTGGGCTGCGGCCTGTGCGGCGAAAACGCCCACGCGGCCACGTTGTGCCCCTCGTTTTACCGCGCTGAAGTGGTGCAAAACCCCAAGCTGCACGAGCGCCTGTGGGCCCGCTGGCAAAGCCTGGCCACACGCTGGCTGCAACCCGCCTGAACACACCACTCAGAGACACACCATGACCCAACCGATTTCGATTTTGCTGTGCGCCCTGGGCGGAGAAGGCGGCGGCGTGCTGGCCGACTGGCTGGTCGACGTGGCCCGCCACGCAGGCCACCCGGCGCAAGCCACCTCCATCCCCGGCGTTGCCCAGCGCACTGGTGCCACCACCTATTACCTGGAGGTTTATCCCCTGCCCCACAGCCAGCTGCAAGGCCGCTTGCCGGTGCTGGGTCTGAACCCGCTGCCGGGCAGGCTCGATGCGCTGGTGTCGTCCGAGTTGCTGGAGACCGCACGCCAAATTGGCAACGGGCTGGCTTCAAGCGACCGCACACTGGTCATCAGTGCCTCGTCACGCGCGCTCACCACCGCCGAAAAAATGACCATGGGCGATGGTCGCCGCCCCGAAGGACCGCTGCTCGACGTGGTGGCCACGCACAGCCTGCGCCACCATGTGATGGACATGGCCAGCCTGTGCCATCAAAGCGGCACCATGGTCAGCGCCGTCATGCTGGGTGCCATTGCGGGCAGTGGCTTACTGCCTTTTGCGCAGGCGCATTACGAGGCCGTGTTGGCGGGTCCAAGCAGCTCGGCCAAGGCCAGCTTGCGCGGCTTTGCACTGGCTTTTGATCTGGTGACGCGCCAACGCGAACAGGCCCAGTATGTGGAGCATGTGATGAAGCCGGCTTTGCCTGCGCCCTCTACAGCGGCGGCTTTGCCTTCAGATGTGGCCGCCAAGTTTCCAGCAGCGCTGCACCCCTTGATGGCCCTGGCGCACCAACGCTTGGTGGAATACCAAGGTCCGGCTTATGCCCGTCTGTATGCGCAGCGCCTCGAACGATTGCTCAGTGCAGAAGCCAGTTCAAAAGACGCCAGCCGCCCCGTCACAGCCGAGACCACCCGCTGGCTGGCCCTGTGGATGGCCTTTGACGACATCATCCGTGTGGCCGACCTGAAAAGCCGCGCCAGCCGCTGGGACCGCGTGACGCAAGAGGTCAAGGCCAAGGAAGGCGATGTGCTCAAGGTGTACGACCACTTCAAGCCCGGCGTGCCCGAGTTGGCTGCATTGCTGCCGCAAGGCTTGGCCAGCCGGTTGCTGCGATGGGACCGCGCCCGCGTGGCCAATGGCAAAGTACCTTGGTCCATGCCGCTCAAGGTGGCGCGGCACGCGCTGTGGGGCATGGCCAGCTTGCGCATCTTGGCCAGCTTGCGCGTCCTGCGCCCAATCGGCAGCCGCTATCAGGCCGAGCAAGCGCTGATCGAAGAGTGGCTGGGCGGCATTGAAAGCGCCACACGCCAGTCACCCGCGCTGGGCCTGGAACTGGCGCGTTGCGGGCAGCTCATCAAAGGTTACGGCAGCACCAACGAACGCGGCAAGGACAACCTGCTGCACATCCTGCGCCATGTGTGCGGCCCAGCCTCCAAAGTGCCTGTGGCCGAGCAAGCTGAGGCCGTGGCCCGCATCCGGCAAGCGGCCTTGCAAGACGAAGCCGGACAGGCGCTCGACCAGGCTTTGTTGCAACATGGTGCGCCAGCGCGTCCGGTCAAGGAGCAACCGGTGCTGTGGATGAAAAATCCGCGACTCAAAAAAACCTGAATTGGCTTCACACTTTCAAAATGACTCGCATTTGAAAAAACCCAAGGAGACACGCATGCATAAAACCAAATTCTTCTCACGCCGCGCCCTGAGCACCGCGCTGCTCGCCATCGTCACCGGCCCTGCCTTGTGCCTGAGCGCTGCCGCGCAAAGCTGGCCCACCAAGCCGGTCAAAATCGTGGTGAACTTTCCGCCGGGTGGTGCAGCCGACCAGATCGCCCGTGCCATCGGCGTGCCACTGGGCGAGGCGCTGGGCCAGCCTGTGGTGGTGGAAAACCGGGGCGGTGCCAACGGCAACCTGGGCGGCGAGATGGTCGCCAAATCACCGGCCGACGGCTACACCCTGCTCATGAGTTCGGGCGGCATGGTCTCGGTCAACCCGCACATTTACGCCCGCATGCCCTTTGACCCTGCCAAAGACCTGGTGCCCGTGGCATCGGCCGCGCGTGTGCTGGTGTTTCTGGTGGCCAAGCCCAACTTCCCGGCCAACAACATCCAGGAGTTTCTGGCCCATGTGAAGGCCAACCCCGGGCGTTTGTCTTACGGCTCCGCAGGCAACGGCAGCTCACCCCACCTGGCCGGTGAAATGATGAAAAGCCAGGCCGGTCTGTTTGCTGTGCATGTGCCCTACCGGGGTGCAGCGCCCGCGCTGCAAGACGTACTGGCCGGGCAGTTGGACTTTTACTTTGATCCGGGCATTGGCCTGGGCCAGGTGCGGGCGGGCAAGCTCAAGCTGCTGGCCGTGGGCAGCATGAAGCGCTCGCCCCTGTTCCCCAACGTGCCCACGCTGGATGAAGCTGGTTTGAAGGGCTTTGATGCCGATTCGGTGTTCGGCTTTTACGCGCCTGCGGGCACGCCAGGCGATGTGGTCAACCGCGTCAACCGCGAGATCAACCGCATTTTGGGCACGCAAGCGCTGAAAGACCGCATCCAGAATCTGGGCGGAGAGGCCCTGCCCTTGACGCCCGCCGAGTTCGGTGCCCGCGCAGCGGACGATTCCAAACGCTTTGGTGCCATCATCCGCGAACGCAAGATCAGCGGAGATTGAAGCGCATCACACCCCGGCCAACTCGCGCAAGGCTTGCGGGTTGGGCAGGCCCAGCACGCGACCGCCGCCACTGATGAGCTGGCGCTCGCGCAAATGGCGCAGGACACGGGAAAAGGTTTCGGGCGCGATGCCCAGTTGCGCAGCAATGGTGCGTTTGCGCTCGGTCAGCTTCACCGCCAGGCTGCCGGTCAGGTCGACCGGCTCGGCGTGGCGCAACAGCCATTCGGCACACCGTGCATCGGCGTCTTTGGCCAGGCGGCTCACAGCCAGCTCGGTTTGCTGGCGCTGCGATCGCGCCATGTCCATGAGCAAGTTGCGCGAAGCCGCGGGCAGCGCCTGCACTTCGGCCACAAAATCGGACACGCTCACCTGCTGCAAATGCACTTCGGTTTCAGCCACGGCGTCCACCGCATGGGTCAGACCCAAGAGGCCCGAAGCAGCTTCCAGCCAAACTGGACCTTCAACCACACCCAGTTGGTGGGCCATTTGGCCATCGAGCATCACCCCCAACACCACGCGCCCTTGCAGCACATGCGCAATGCGGTCAACCGCATCGCCACGGTGCAGCAGCACGGTGCCTGCCGCATGAATGGCCACGGGCTCGGACGATGGGGGCAGGGAGTTATCCAACATGATGGCCACGAATGTGCCAGAGCCAGGCACAAGGGGCTTTGACACAAATCAATAACACCCCAACAGCCGCGGTGGGCCAAGGCCTTGACCACACAAGCCTGCCCATGCCCGGCAGGCTCAGCGGGTCAGAGCACCAGCATCGCCCGAAAATCGTTCACGTTGGTGTGCGTGGGCCCGGTGATGACCAGATCACCCAGGGACGCAAAAAAACCATACGCATCGTTGCGCTGCAAATGCTCGTCCACCTTGTGGCCCAGCGCCATGGCACGGGCCAGCGTGTCTGGGCTCACCTGCGCACCCGCGTTGTCTTCGATACCGTCAATGCCGTCGGTGTCGGCCGCCAGCGCCCACACGCCGGGTTGGCCTTGCAGCGCTTGCGCCAGGCCCAGGCAGAACTCGCCGGCCCGGCCCCCGCGCCCTTTGGGCGTGCCTGCGGGCTGCGGCTTGATGGTCACAGTGGTCTCGCCACCACTCAGGATCACGCAAGGCTTGGTGAAAGGCCCCAGACCCTTGGCAGCAGCACGGGCCAAGGCCGCGTGCACCTTGCCCACCTCGCGCGATTCGCCCTCAATCTCGTCGCTCAGGATGTAGGCGTTCAGCCCCTGAGCCCTTGCAGCTTGAGCGGCCGCCTCCAGCGATTGCTGCGGCGTGGCAATCATGTTCACGCTGTGTCCATCGAACACGGACGAGCCGGGTTTGGGCGTTTCCCACACACCGCTGCGCAAGGCTTGTTCCACTTCGGGCGGCACGGCCATCGCGTAGCGCTTGAGAATGGCCAACGCATCGGCACAACTCGTGGCATCCGGCACGGTGGGGCCACTGGCGATGATCGAAGGGTCATCGCCCGGCACATCGCTGATGGTCAGCGTGACCACCCGCGCCGGGGCACAAGCCGCTGCCAGACGCCCGCCCTTGATGCGCGAGAGGTGCTTGCGCAGGCAATTCATCTCGGAAATATTGGCCCCGCTGGCCAACAGCTGGCGGTTGATGTCCTGCTTGAGCTGCAGGCTGATGCCGTCGGCAGGCAAGGTCAGCAGTGACGAGCCACCGCCCGAGATCAGGCACAGCACCAGGTCATCGGCCGTCAGGCCTTTTGTCAGTTCAAGCATGCGCTGTGCGGCTTGCAGCCCGGCAGCATCGGGCACCGGGTGCGAAGCCTCGACCACCTCGATGCGCGAGGGCAGGCCCTCTGGGCGTGGCGGCGTGTGGCCATAACGGGTGACCACCAGGCCCGACAGCGGGGCGTCCTGCGGCCAAAGCGCTTCAACCGCTTGCGCCATCGCGCCCCCCGCTTTGCCCGCGCCCAGCACCAGGGTGCGGCCCTTGGCAGGGTCTGGCGGCGGGGGCAAATGGGCAGCGGTGTTGTGCAGGGGCAAGGCGCGTTGCACAGCCACGTCGTAGAGGTGACGAAGCAGTTGGGAGGGATCGTTCATTTGCACAGTCAATGGGCCCGAAGAAAACTACAAATTCCAGTGTAGCCTGACAATCAAAAGCCCATCTGCACCCATCGGACACTGCAGACCATGCGCAGAAAGCGCCATCTGCGGCCTATTCAAGCCAGCCAGGCCTTGATGCGGCTGTTCATTTTTTCCGCCGAAATGCCGTAGCGGTCGTGCAGCGTGGGCAAAGCGCCCGCGTCCAGGAAGGCATCGGGCAACGCCATCATGCGGAACTTGGTGGGCATCACCCCTTCACGCATCAACAAGCTGGCCACGGCCTCGCCCAAGCCACCCACGATGGAATGGTTTTCGGCCACCACCACCATGCGGCCTGGCTTGCGCACTTCGGCCAGGATCGTCGCCTCGTCCAAAGGCTTGATGGTCGGGCAATGCAACACCGCCACGTTGACCTTGTCTGCTTCGAGCTGCTTGGCCACCTCCAACGTGCGCATGGTCATGAAGCCGCTGGAGATCACCAGCACATCCGCACCTTCGCGCAGCATCTTGGCCTTGCCCAGCTCAAATCTGTAGTTGTACTCGTCCAGCACCAGCGGCACATTGCCGCGCAAGAGGCGCATGTAAACCGGGCCTTGGTGCTCGGCAATTTGCGGCACCGCCTGCTCGATGTCCAGCGCATCGCAAGGGTCCACCACTGTGAGGCCAGGAATGGCGCGCATCATCGCCAAGTCTTCGGTGGCCTGGTGGCTGGGGCCATAACCGGTGGTCAAACCCGGCAAGGCGCAGCAGATTTTCACATTCAGGTTTTCTTCGGCAATGACCTGGTGGATGAAGTCATAGGCCCGGCGCGTGCCAAACACCGCATAGGTGGTGGCAAACGGAACCAAGCCTTCCTTGGCCATACCGCCAGCGGCGGCCATGAGCAACTGCTCGGCCATGCCCATCTGGAAAAAGCGCTCGGGGTAGGCCTGTGCAAACAGGTGCATGTCGGTGTACTTGCCTAGGTCGGCGGTCATGCCCACGATGTCGGGGCGGTTGGCGGCGTATTCGACCAGGGCCTTTCCAAACGGTGCGGCCTGCACACGCTGCCCGTCGGACGCGATCGAGGCGATCATGGCCGAGGTGGTCAGGCGGGGTTTCTTTTCGGTGACGGCGTTCATCTTGGGTGTCCTCAGTTGTGGGATGCGTCCAGCACTTGCAGGGCTTGTTGCCACTCGGGCGGATCGACGCGGATGAAGTGGTTCTTCTCGCGGGTTTCGAGGAAGGGCACGCCCTTGCCCATGAGCGTGTCGCACAGGATCACGCGGGGCTTGGCCTCGGTCAACTGGCGCGCCGTGTCAAAGGCGCGCAGCACAGCAGGCAAATGGTTGCCGTCCACTCGCTGCACATGCCAGCCAAACGATGCCCATTTGTCAGCAAGGGGTTCAAAGCCCAGCACTTTAGACGAAGGGCCATCGGCCTGCTGGTTGTTGATGTCCACGATGCAGATCAAATTGCCCAGTCCGTGGTGAGCTGCGGCCATGGCGCCCTCCCAGGTTGATCCCTCGTCCAGCTCGCCGTCCGACATGGAGTTGTAGACAAAGGCCGGGTTGTTCTTGTGGCGCAAGGCCAGCGCCATGCCCACGGCAATCGGCAGGCCCTGGCCGAGCGAGCCGCCCGACATTTCCATGCCCGGCGTGTAACTGGCCATGCCCGACATGGGCAGGCGGCTGTCGTCGCTGCCGTAGGTTTCGAGTTCTTCTTCGCTGATGATTTTGGCTTCGATCAGCGCGGCATAAAACGCGATGGCGTAGTGACCGTGCGACAACAAGAAGCGGTCGCGGCCGTCCCACTGGGGGTCTTCGGGGCGAAAGTTCAGCGCGTGGCCATAAGCCACGGCCAGCACATCGGCGTAGCCCAACGCCTGGCCAATGTAGCCCTGGCCTTGCACTTCGCCCATGCGCAGGGCAAAGCGGCGGATGCGGTAGGCGCATTGGGCAAGGGAGGACAGGGTGTCCTGAGCGGAATTCATGGCGTTTCTCCAAACAGCAAAGGAAAGTCAATCACTTGAAGATGGCAGCGGGCACATACGACACCAGCAACAGCACCCCAAAGGCGACGAAATAAAACGGGCCCAGTTCGCGCACCGTCTCACCCACCTTGACCTTGGCCAAAGAGCTGGTGATGAACAAGGTAGTGCCGACTGGCGGCGTGTACAAACCAATGGCCAGGTTCACGGTCATCATGATCCCCAGCTGCGTGAGGTCCATGCCAATCGAATTGGCCAAAGGCACAAACACCGGGGTCAGCAGCAGCACGGCAGCTGGCAGGTCGATGAACATGCCGCAGACCAGCATGAGCAGGTTCATCAGCAAGATCACGCTCCAGCCACTCGACAAATTCGCTTGTGCCCAAGCCACCACGCCATCGGGCATGCGGTCAAAGGTGAGCAACCAACCGATCGCTGCCGAAGCCATGATCACCAGCAAGACCACACCCGTGGACAAGCCCGCTTCCATCACGGCTTTGTGCAGACGCTTCCAGCCCAGGTCACGGTAAACCAGCACAGACACCAGACCGGCGTACAGCGTGGACAACACACTCACCTCGGTGGGCGTGGCAATGCCAAAGCGCAAGAACACAATGATCAGCACGGGCAAAACCAAGGCAGGCGTGGCGTACAGCAGTTGCGTGCCAAAGACACCCCAGTCCAGCTTGCGCATTTCACGCGGGAAGTTGCGCCTTTTGCCCACCCACCAGCAAGCAGCCATGAAGCCGCCGCACATGAGCAAGCCGGGCAAGATGCCCGCCACAAACAGCGCAGCCACCGAGGTGTTGCTGGACAGCGCAAACAAGATCATGGGAATCGACGGCGGGATCAAGATGTCGATGGTGGCAGCTGCGGCCAGCGTGGCCGCAGAAAACGCCGGTGGATAGCCCAGACGCTTTTGCCAGGGAATCAGCAAAGAGCCGATGGCCGAGGCATCGGCCACGGCCGAGCCCGACACCCCTCCAAAAATGGTGGACGATAAAACACCCACTTGGCCAGGGCCACCATGGAAGCGACCGATCAAGGTGGACAAAACGCCAATCAGCGCTTCCCCCAATTTGCCGCCCATCATGAGCGAGCCGGTCAGCATGAAAAACGGGATGGCAATCAGCGGGAAACTTTGCACCTGCGCCACCATTTGCTGCACCAGCAAATCCAGGGGCACGCGGTCAGAGGTGGCCGCAGCGGCCATGGCGGCCACCAGCAAGGCGTGCGCGATCGGGATGGCGATCACGGCTGCGCCCAGAAAAACAAGCAAGATCAATGCGGTCATGGTTCAGGTCTTTCTCACCAGTGCACCGGGGCGGGCTCTGTGGGGAGCGGGGTGTTGGGGTCGGCTTGCCAAACACGAACGGCGCTGACCAGTGCAAGCATGGCCAGCAACGCCATGCCGGTCATCACGCAGGCGTAGGTCACCGAGCCCGGGATTTGCAAGATGGGCGACTTCTCGTCGTGCACGATCTCCAGCATGCGCCAGGTGGCGACTGCCAGCGTGGCGTACAGCCCGCTCACGACAGACCAACCGAGCACGCCCCAGACGCGACGCGCAGCGGCAGACAACTTGTCCATCAAAAAGCTGGTGGTGATGTGCGCGCCATGCTGGGCCGCCAGCACCACGCCCGCCATGACCATCCAGGGAAACAGCAGCTCGGGCACCTCATTGGCCCACTGCAAACTGGCACCCGTGGCATAGCGCAAGATGGTGTTCGCCGCCAGGATGACAAAAATCACCACCGTGCTGATCCACAGCAACACCTGGCACAAGACCGAGACGGCCCGTTCAATTAAATTCATGTGTTTCTCCAGCCCGCACGCGTTGGCGTGCGGGCATCCATGCTGCAAGGCCCGTGGTTCAGCGCGCGGCTGCGATCACTTTTTTCAGGAACGGACCAATGGGCGAGGCCAGCCACTTGTCGTCCACATTGCTGGTGCCCTTGGCAAAAGCGGCTTTGTCCACCGCATTGATCTGAGCGCCCTTGGCCTTGAGTTCGGCGATCAGTTTGTCGTCGCTTTCCTTGGACAACTTGCGCTGCAGTTGCGTGGCCTCAGCAGCAGCTTCTTGCAACGCCTTTTTGTCGGCATCGCTCAAGCGGTCCCAGCTGCGCTTGCTCATCAGCAGGGGCGTCATTTCGTACTTGTGGCCGGTCAGAGAAATGAACTTGTTCACCTCGTACAACTTGCTGGCGTGGATGTTCATCAGCGGGTTTTCCTGACCATCCACCACGCCCTGCTGCAGGGCCACATACAACTCGGCAAACTTGATCTGCTGGGCTTCGGCACCCAGCGCTTGCATGATGTCCACGGTCACGGCGTCGGGTGGCGTGCGCATCTTCAAGCCCTTGAGGTCTTCGGGCTTGGCCAGGGCGCGCTTGCTGTTGCTCATGTGGCGGATACCGTTGTCCCAGTAGCCCAACACCACCATGCCTTTTTCAGCCGACTTGTCTGCCAGTTCCTTGCCCAATGGGCCGTCCAGCATCTTCCAGACTTGCTCCAGACTGCTGAACAGGAAAGGCATGCCGAACGCAGCGTACTCGGGCACGGCATTGGCCACAGCACCTTGCGAGTTGGCGCTGATGTCGAGCGCGCCGGTGCGCAGTGCGGTCACCATGGCGGCATCGTCGCCCAGCTGGGCCGAAGGGGCCACCTGAATTTCGATGCGGCCGCCGGATTTGGCCTTGGCCACTTCGGCCATCTTCACAGCGGCTTCATGGCGGGGGTTGCCCGGCGCAGCGCCATGGCCCAGCGTCAACTTGACGGCCTGGGCATGCGCCAAAGATGTGGCAGCCAGAACGGCGGTGGCCAGCAAGGTGCGGCGCAGTGTGTTGAATCGTGTCATGAATGTCTCCTAGGTTTTTAATGGTTTGGGCGCAAGCCCATGGGTTGCGAAAAAAATCAGTGGATCAGCATGCCGCCGTTCACGTCGAGCGTGACGCCAGTGCAGTACTTGGACAGGTCGCTGGCCAAAAACACCACACAACCGGCCACGTCGTTGGGCTCGCCAATGTGACCCAACGGGATGCCGTCCAAAATGGCTTGGCGTTTGTCGTCGGGGATCTTGCCCTTGTTGATGTCTGTGGCGATCAGGCCGGGCGTGACACAGTTGACGCGGATGTTGTTGCCGCCATATTCACGCGCCATGGCACGGGCCAGACCCAGCACACCCGCTTTGGCGGCCGAGTAGTGCGGACCACCCAGAATGCCGCCACCGCGCTGTGCCGACACCGAAGAAATACAAACAATCGAGCCGCTGTTTTGCGCAATCATCGTCGGCAAAACGGCTTGCGATGCGTACAACGTGCCGCGCAGGCTCACGTCCAAAATACGGTCGTAGTCGCTGCCAGTGATGTCCAGGAACTTCACAGGCTGGGTGATGCCCGCGTTGTTGACCAGAATGTCGATGCGGCCCATGGCCGCCTTGATCTGGGCGGCAGCGGCTTCGCAAGAAGCCTTGTCGGTCACATCGGCCACCAGGCCCAGGTGCTGCGCGCCCAGGCGAGCAGCGGCAGCTTGTGGGTCGGCCACGGCCAGATCGAGGATCACCACGCGGGCGCCTTGTTCGGCCATCATGCGGGCGGTGGCAAAGCCCAGGCCATTTTGGCCAGCGCCACCGGTGATCACGGCCACTTTG
Source organism: Limnohabitans sp. 2KL-1 (assembly GCF_003063435.1). Taxonomy (GTDB): domain Bacteria; phylum Pseudomonadota; class Gammaproteobacteria; order Burkholderiales; family Burkholderiaceae_C; genus Limnohabitans_A. Next base: position 773,549 of record NZ_NESL01000002.1, read on the forward strand.
TCTTTGAGCAACATGCAGGTCTCCTTTTGTGTTTCTGCGTTGAGGTAAGTGGCGCGATTCTGGTCAAGGCTTGACGCGAAGACAAACGATATAAACTCAAGAGCGGTTTAATTTCATTCATGTTGCACCGCAACGATTCAATTTTCTTCACGCGCCATGATCCCTCCACTCAGTGCCCTGCAAGCCTTTGAAACCATTGCCCGCCGCAAGAGCTTTTCACTCGCGGCCGAAGAGTTGCACCTGACACCGTCAGCGGTCAGCCATCAAGTGGCCAAGCTGGAAAGCCTGCTCGGCGTGCGCCTGTTCGAACGCTCGGCCCGAGGTGTGGAGCTGACCCCGGCCGGACAGCAATACCTGCAGCGCGTGGCCAGCGCTTTGGGTGCCATCAACACCGCGACCGATGACCTGCGCCACGGCGTGCAAGACACGCTGTATGTGCACAGCAGCCCCAGCTTTGCCAGCCTGTGGCTGATGCCGCGCATTGCACGCTTTACCGAGCAGCACCCCAACATCTCGCTCATGTTGTCGGCCTCGCATGTGCATTCAGACTTTCAGCTGGGACAAATGGACATCGACATCCGGTACGGCATGCCCAATTGGCCCAACCTGGAAGTCGAGCCGGTTTTTACCGAACACATCCTGCCTTTGGCCAGCCCCGAATTCATCCGCACCCACGCGCTGCACGCGCCGCAAGACCTGCTTCGAGTGCCACTGATCCAGTCCAGCGTCAGCGTGGTGCAGTGGCCCGAATGGTTTGCCCGCTTTGGTGGCGATTTGCGCCCCGAGCGCATGGGCCTGCGCTTTGACCGCGCCATGATGAGCCTGGACGCCGCCGTGCAAAAACTCGGCGTGGCCTTGGAGAGCAGCAGCGTTGGTCAGTCCCTGATCGCCAGCGGCAAATTGCAACCGGTCTTTGCCGAAGACCTGTGCATGCAGGTGCGGGCGCACTTCATGGTGTATCCGGCGCGGCACGCCTCGCGGCCAGAGGTTAAAAGCTTTGTGGAATGGTTACGGGAAGAGGCAGGGCATTGAGCTGAAGGGCTTGAGGCTTCAGTGTGTTTTCGGTGGTTCAAGGCAGATGGGGCATGCCTCAAGTTGAACGTCATTCATGAAAGCCTGAATATTCTTCGCTTGTGTTCATGTATCAAGATCGCAAAAATCGCGGCCAACGCATTCCCAGCATTTACACAGGAGATAAGCGCAGGTTCCGGCTAGAGCCTGCGCTCACCCCATGACCGCTCACCCCCCACATCCGCAGCAAGCCCTGGCCCACGCCATCCGTTTTCTCTCGATTGACGCCATCGTCAAAGCCCAGGAGGGCCACCAAGGCGTGCCGCTGGGCATGGCCGAGATTGCCACCGCGCTGTACACCCGCCACCTCAAGTTCAACCCACAAGACGCGGGCTGGTTTGACCGCGACCGTGTGGTGCTGTCCAACGGACATGGCTCCATGCTCTTGTATTCGCTGCTGCATCTGACGGGCTACCCGGCGTTTCCGATTGAAGAAGTGCAGCGCTTTCGCGTGCTGGGCTCGGTGTGCGAAGGTCACCCTGAGCGTCCGCACGATGCGCCCAACGGCATTGAAGTGACCACCGGTCCGCTGGGCCAAGGCATTGCCAACGCCTTTGGCATGGCTGTGGCCGAGGCGTATCTGAACGCCCGCTTTGGCAAGGACTTGGTCAACCACTTCACTTATGCGTTTGTGGGCGATGGCTGCTTACAAGAAGGCGTGGGCCAGGAGATGATTTCACTGGCGGGCCACTTGCAGCTGGGCAAGCTGGTGCTGCTGTGGGACGACAACCAGATCACCGACGACGGCAGCACCGATTTGTCGATCAGCGAAAACGTGGCCGAGCGCTTTCGGGTGGCGGGATGGCATGTGGTAGAGCTGGACGGCCACGACATCGAAGCTGTGTCTGCCGCCCTGGATGCTGCGCGCCAAGACCCACGCCCGTCCATGCTGGCGTGCCGCACCGTGATTGCCAAAGGCATTGCCCGCCTGCAAGGCCAACGCGGTGGCCACAGCGGCCGTTTGTTTGAAAACGACGCCCAAGCCGCACGCGACATGCTGGGCTGGGCCCATGGCCCGTTTGAAGTACCCGCCGAGGTGCAGCAAGCCTGGCGTGCATCGGGCCAACGCAGCCAAAGTGACTACGCGGCCTGGCAAGCCCGCGTGGCCGCGCTGCCAGCGCCGGACCGCGCCGAGTTCGAGCGCGTGATGAAGGGTGAACTGCCCGCCAACTGGCAGCAGGTGTTGCGGGACTACAAGCAACAAGCGCTCCAAGCCCCACTAGCACCGAGCGGCATCTTCGTCTCCGCCGAAATCAATGACCTGCTGACCCCCCTGCTGCCAGAGCGCATGGTGGGCTGCGCCGATCTGGAAGCGCCCACCAGCCACAAGCGGGGCCTGACGGCTTTTACCGCAGACGACCGTGGTGGTTCTTATGTGCATTGCGGCGTGCGTGAGCATGTGATGGGGTCCATGGCCAACGGCATGGCCGCGCACGGCGGCGTCATGCCGTTGTCGGTCACCTACCTGGCGTTTGCCGATTACCAGCGCCCGGCCATGCGCATGGCGGCACTCATGGGTTTGCCTGTCAAATTCGTGTTCAGCCACGACTCGATCGGCATTGGCCGCAACGGCCCGACACACCAGCCGGTGGAAATTCTGGCCTCATTGCGCGCCATGCCCAACATGCTGGTCATGCGGCCTGCCGACGCAGTGGAAGCGGCCGAATGTTGGGAAGCCGCACTGGCCCACACCACCGGCCCGGTCAGCCTGGTTTTTGCACGCCAGTCACTGCCACTGGTGCGCCACATGCACACACCGGGCAACCTGGCCGGTCGTGGTGGCTATGTGTTGCACGAACCCGCCTACGGACCGCGCCAGGTCACGCTGCTGGCTACGGGCTCTGAAGTGGCGCTGGCCGTGGCTGCACGCGAACAACTCGAAGCGGCTGGCATTGCAACGGCGGTGGTGTCCCTGCCCTGCTGGGAACTCTTCAATGCACAAGATGCGGCCTACCGCCACAGCGTCCTGGGCAACGGTGTGCGGGTGGGCATCGAAGCCGCGGTACGCCAAGGCTGGGACGCTTATCTGGGCATGGATGGCGGCTTTATCGGTATGACCGGATTTGGTGCCAGTGGCCCAGCGGATGAACTGTACAAACTGTTCAACATCACCCCCGAAGCTGTCGTGGCCGAAGCCCGTCGCCTACTGGCCGCCTGAGGACACCGTCCATGAAAATCGTTTTCCTTGACCGCGACACCATCTCGCCTGACACCACACTGCGCACGCCAGCATTCGCACACGAATGGGTGCAATACACGCGCACTCGCGCCGACGAAGCAGCCGGACGCATTCGCGATGCCGATATCGTCATCGTCAACAAAGTCAAGCTGAGCGCCGAAACGCTGGCGCAAGCTCCCCGGCTCAAACTGATCGCCGTGGCTGCCACAGGCACCGACAACATTGACCTGACCGCCTGCCAACAGCACGGCATCGTGGTCAGCAATGTGCGCAACTACGCCACACACACCGTGCCCGAGCACACGTTCGCTTTGATCTTTGCCCTGCGCCGCAGCATCTGCGCTTACCGCGATGCGGTCAAAGCCGGGCGCTGGCAAGAAGCCGCGCAGTTCTGCTTTTTTGACCACCCGATCCGTGACCTCGCAGGCTCCACACTCGGCGTGATTGGCGACGGTGTGCTGGGTCAGGCAGTGGCCTCGATTGGGCGTGCGCTGGGCATGCGCGTGTTGTTCTCGGCGCACAAAGGCCGCACAGGGCAAGGGCGCTTGTACACACCGTTTGAAGACGTGCTGCGCCAGGCCGATGTGCTCACGCTGCATTGCCCACTCCATGCCAACACACGAAACATGATTGGCGCGGCCGAATTCGCACAAATGGCACGCAAGCCTTTGCTCATCAACACCGGGCGTGGTGGACTGGTGGACGAAGCGGCTGTGGGCCCCGCACTGCACGCGGGGCACATCTCGGGTGCGGCCTTTGACGTGACCAGCGTAGAGCCGCCCCCAGCCGACCATCCGTTCATGGCGCTGCTGGACCGACCCGACTTCATCCTCACGCCGCATGTGGCCTGGGCCAGCGCCGAAGCCATTCAGGCCCTGGCCGACCAACTCATGGACAACGTGCAAGCGTTTGTGCGCGGCTCACCGGTCAATCAGGTCCTGCCCAAAGTCTGATCCTGGCGGCGCGAACTGCCGCCTCGGCTTACGTAAAATCACGCCACTGCACAGCCCGGGACGCGCGGCAACGTGGTGCTCGCCCTCCCCTGTGTGCACGGGGGCCAGGGGATTCGGCCGCGACTTGTTTCACACCTTGCCAAGGACAAGTCCATGACCACCCTGCTCATTCACCGCGCCCGCTGCATTGCCACGATGGACGATGCCAATACAGAACTCAACGACGCTTCGCTGCTGATCCGCGATGGCCGCATCGAACGCCTCATCCCCGACAGTGAAAACACCGACGAACTGCTTATACAGGTCGACGAGGTGATCGACGCGCGCCGCCATGTGGTGGTGCCGGGGCTGATCAACACGCACCACCACATGTACCAGTCGCTCACGCGGGCGATTCCGTCGGTGCAAAACGCCGAGCTGTTTTCATGGCTCAAAGGGCTGTACCCGATCTGGGTCGGCCTCACGCCCGAGATGGTGCGTGTGTCGGGCCAGGTGGCCATGGCCGAGTTGCTGCTGAGCGGCTGCACCTCCAGCAGTGACCACCTCTACATCTATCCCAACGGCGTGCGGCTGGACGACAGCATCGAAGCGGCGCACACCATAGGTATGCGTTTCACCGCCACACGCGGCAGCATGAGCGTGGGCGAGTCGCAAGGCGGCCTGCCACCGGACCGCGTGGTCGAGCAAGAACCCGCCATCCTCAAAGAAACCCAGCGCCTGATTGAACGGTGGCACGACGCCAGCTTTGGGTCGATGACGCATGTGGCTGTGGCACCGTGCTCGCCCTTCAGCGTCAGCCAGGACCTGATGCGCGAAGCCGCCAAACTGGCCCGCGCCCACGGCGTTCGCCTGCACACCCACCTGGCCGAAAACGACCACGACATTGCGTACACGAAAGAAAGATTCAACTGCACACCCGCGCAATACGCCGAGGATTTGGGCTGGGTGGGCCACGATGTCTGGCACGCCCACGGCGTGAAGCTGGACGAAGAAGGCACGTACCTGTTCGCCAAAACGCGCACAGGCATCGCCCACTGCCCCTGCAGCAACATGCGCTTGGCCAGCGGCATCTTGCCGCTGCGCAAAATGCTAGACGCAGGCGTACCCATTGGCCTGGGCGTGGACGGTAGCGCCAGCAACGATGCGGCGCACCTGCTCAACGAAGCCCGTCAGGCCATGCTGCTGGCGCGTGTGAGGCGGGCGATGGAACCACCGCACGTCGAAGACGGGCGCACTGTGTTTGGCTGTGACTTGGGTCCGTCAGACATGACACCCCGCAACGCCCTGCGCCTGGCCACACGCGGCGGGGCTGAAGTGCTGGGCCGCGCCCACGAGCTGGGGCAAATCAAGGAAGGCTATTGCGCCGACATCGCCATGTTCCGCACCAATACCCTGAGCATGGCCGGTGGCGCGGTGCACGACCCGGTGGGGGCGCTCTTGCTGTGCGCCAGCGACAACGCCGACTACACGATCGTGAATGGCCGTGTGGTGGTGCGCGAAGGTGAGATCACCACCGTGGACATGGGGCCGCTGATTGAGCGGCACAACCAACTGGCTTTGCAGCTGGCGCTAGGGGCGAACTGAGTTATTGCTTCGGCACACCGGAGTCGTATCGGCCGTAGGTCGGTAGCTTTAGCCCCGACATTGCAGGCTTCGGCACAGGCTGCGTGTCGGGGCTAAAGCCGCCGACCTACAAGAATTTTTGCCTCTTGAAGACTTCGCAGGGCCGGATCAATAGATGGCGATGCCCGCACGCTGCTGCCGATAAGCCGCAGGCGTCGTGCCGGTCCAGCTTCTGAAGGCCCGGATGAAGGAGTTGCTTTCCTGAAAGCCCAGCAGCCACGAAATCTCTCCGGCTGAAATATCGGTGCGGCTCAGGTAATGCCGCGCCAGCTCTTGCCGCACACCGCTGAGCACATCCTGAAACCCCACCGACTCATCGGCCAAGTGCCGCTGCAAGGAGCGTTTGCTCAAAGCCAGGCGCTGGGCCACGGCATCAATGGTGCTGCTGCCTGCAGGCAGCATCTCCAGCAGCACCGACCTGACCCGCTCGCGCATGCACGCTTGCGCGTCCAGCTCGGAGAGTCGGATTTTCAGGCCCGGCTCAAATGCCGCCCACATGGCCATGTTCTCGGTCAAAAAAGGCCGCTGTGCGTCGTGTGCCGAAAAGGCGATCTGAATCTGTTCAGAGGTGCCCAATGCACAACCCAAGTAGGCCTTGTGCGCGGCCAGGTTCACCGGTAAATCCGGAACCGATGCCGTCAGCGGTTCGATGCGCTCACGCGTGGCCAGCCGGGCCAGTTGCGTGAAAAACACCAGCTCCGACACGCCCAGGCTGCGGGGAATCGGCTCGGCGCTCCCGTAGCAGCTGAGCGTGACCTGCGTGCGGTCTGAACGGATGTCCACCGCCATGTTCAAGGGGCCCATCAACCGCTTGTATTGCGCCAACCGCTGCAACGCGGTGTTCAGGTCGGGGCTGCACAAACAAGCAAACAAGGCCGGGTCAAACGCCTCCACCGACATGACCTGTGCCAGCTTGAGGGCCAGCTCCTCACCACCAGCAGCCTGCTCCAGTCCACGCCACAGGTCAAAGTACTGCGCAGGCGACAAGCTCGCACCCGGTCGCGCAAACAGGTCGCCTGGCAGTCGCGCCAGGTTCAGCACATCGGCGGGGGCGTAACCCATGTCGAGGATGAGCAGTTTCCAGCTCATCTGCACAGCAAAACGTGTGGCCTGTTTCACAGCGAGGTTCTTTCTGGCATGGTGGGTGGGTTTCGTGGATTGGGACGACTTGACCTGGTTATTTGGCCTGGCTCATGATGGCCATGTCAAAGAGACGGTCCCCCAAATACTTGCGGACGAACATCAATGGCTTGGCCATTTTGCCCACCACGTAGCGGGTTTTCGGGCGGCGCGAACGCACAGCCTGCAGTATGGCATCGGCCACGACCGAGGGCGGCGATGCGGCATCCTTTTTGGCATAGGTGCTGCGCATCGCGTTGGCCATGGCCTGCGCCATCGCCTGGTAGGGGCCTTGGCCCGAACGCGCCAGCATGGGCTCAAGCATCACACCGCCCCATTCGGTGGCAATCACACCGGGCTCGATGATGACCACCTGGATGCCGAAGGGTGCCAGCTCGATGCGCAAGCAATCGCTCCAGCCTTCCACCGCGTGCTTGGTGGCGTGGTACCACGATCCCAGGGGCGTGTAGATCTTGCCGCCCATGGACGAGATGTTGATGACCTTGCCCGCCCCTTGGCGGCGCATGTGCGGCAGCACCAACTGCGTGAGCCGCGCCATGCCGAACAGGTTGACTTCAAACTGGTAACGGGCATCGGCCAGGGTCGAATCTTCCATCGCGCCGTACATGCCGAAGCCCGCGTTGTTGACCAGCACGTCGATGCCGCCATGGCTGGACGCGATGGTCTTCACAACCGCGAGGATGTCAGCATCCACCGAAATGTCCATCTGCAGCGGTATCGCACCCAGGGCCCGCAGGTCTTCCATCTGCGCCACGCGACGGGCCGCGACGTAGACCACCAGGCCCTCTTGCAACAGCCGCTTGGCCGTTTCTTTGCCCATGCCGGACGATGCGCCGGTGACGAGCGCCACCTGGGGTTTGAGGGGGGAAATGGGGGATGAGGATGCCATGAAAAACTCCGTTCGTGAATGTGTTGCGAATGGAGAGATGGTCGCTGCTGAGACGCTTTTCGTCGCCATCGGATCACGCCAATGCACATGCAGAAAGTGCCAAAAAACGACCAAGGGCATTCAATGCACGAAAGCGCCCTGTGCATTTTGATCACAAGTGTTTGCACTCGCCACGCCACACGGACTTGCCTACACTGAGGCCATGATCCAAGGCCTTGTTCAACTCTTCATCTTCCAGGCACTCGGCGAGTTGCTGTCGAAGTTCGCCCTGCCCTTCATTCCCGGCCCGGTGTTGGGCTTGGTGTTGCTGCTGGCGTTTTTGGCGCTGCGCGGCCAGGTGCCTGCGTCCATGGACACGGTGGGCAGTGGCATCTTGCAGCACTTGGGCTTGTTGTTCATTCCGGCGTCGGTGGGCGTGGTGCTTTACCTGCCCCTGTTGCAGGCCAACGCGTGGGCCATCAGTGCGGCGCTGGTGCTGAGCGTGGTGGCCACGGTGGCGGTGGTGGCGCTGGTGCTCAAGGTTTTGGCCAAGAAAGACTGAGCGCCATGAACAACCCTTTGCGCGCTGACCTGCCCCCCATCTCCGAGATCTGGGTCTACCTGTCGGGCAGTCCACTGCTGGCCTTGGTGTTGACGCTCAGCGCGTATTGGCTGGGCCTGACCCTCTACGAGCGCAGCCAGCGCAACCCGCTGGCCAACCCGGTGTTGATTGCGGTGGTGGTGGTTTGCCTGAGCATCGGCGTGCTCGACATGCCTTATGCCAAGTATTTCGAAGGCGCACAGTTTGTGCACTTCTTGTTGGGCACCGCCACGGTGTCGCTGGCCATTCCGATCTACAAAGGCTTTGCGTCGCTCAAGGGCCGCATGGGGGTGTTGCTGCTGTCGCTGGTGGCGGGCGGCATGACCTCGGTGTTCACCGCCGTGGGCGTGGCGCGTTGGCTGGGTGTGGACGAATCGCTGGTGCGCGGCCTGGTGGCCAAGTCGGTGACCGCGCCCATTGCCATGGGCATTGCCGAACGCGTGCAAGCCTCGCCCACCTTGACCGCCATCTTTGCCGTCAGTACCGGCATTTTGGGTGCAGTGCTCGGCCGCTATGTGCTCGACGCCTTGCGCATCAAGGCCTGGTGGCAACGCGGCTTTGCCCTGGGCGTGGCCGCGCACGGCATTGGCACCTCACGCGCGTTCAGCGTCAATGCCGAAGCCGGCGCCTATGCCAGCCTGGGCATGGGTTTGCACGGCATTGCGGGGGCTGTGTTGATTCCGCAAGCGGTGGCTTGGTGGTTTTAGCCCGAATCAATCGACCTTGGCTCCGCCCTGAAACCAGCGTCCGATCAGAGCGCGCTCGTCATCGGTGATGCCCGTGGCGTTGTTCATGGGCATTTGCTTGGTCACCACCACTTGCTGGTAGACGTTTTGGGCGTTTTGCTTGACTTGCTCCGGGCTGTCCAGTCGCACGTTTTTCATTTGCACCTGTTCGCCGTGACAGCTGTAGCAACGCTGCTCCAGCACAGTTTTGACTTGTGCAAAGCTCACAGGCGCGGCCGGTGCGGCGGATGCCACAGGCGCTGCAGGTCGCAGAGCAATGATCACGCCCAAAATCATCACCACACCCACGGCCGCAAAAGGCCAAGGGTTGGCAGCGCGCCCCAAATGGTAGCCGTGGCGCTGCACAAAGAACTGGCGAATCAGGGCACCGGCAAACATCATCACAAACAGCAGCACCCAGCGGTGCTCGTGCGTGTACAAAAAGCTGTAGTGGTTGCTCAGCATCGCGAAGATAACAGGCAGCGTGAAATAGGTGTTGTGCACGCTGCGCTGCTTGCCGCGCTTGCCATGGATGGCCAGGGCGTTGGCGTCGTATTTTTCGCCACTGGTCATGGCGGCCACGACTTTGCGCTGGCCGGGGATGATCCAGAAGAACACGTTGGCGCTCATGGCGGTGGCGATCATGGCCCCCACCAACAAAAAGGCAGCGCGCCCCGCAAACAGCTGGTTGGCCAGCCACGATGCAAAGGCAATCACCACGATCATCAGGCCCGCCACGATCAGCTCACCGTTTTTGCGGAAACCAAACACGCGGCAAATGATGTCGTAGACATACCAAAAGGCCACCAAAAAGCCCAAGGCAGCCGAACCGGCCACAAAAGGTGTCCAGTCCATCAGCGATTTATCGATCAGGAAGGTGCCTGCGTTGTAAAGGTAGAGCACGGTGAACAGCGCAAAGCCGCTCAACCAGGTGGAATAACTTTCCCAATAAAACCAGTGCAGCTTGGTGTGGATGATCTTGGGGGCCACCATGTACTTTTGGGGGTTGTAAAAGCCGCCGCCGTGCACCGCCCACATCGCACCGCCTACGCCTTTTTCAAGCAAATCGGGCGAGTTGGGCTTTTGCAGGTTGTTGTCCAGAAAGACAAAGTAAAACGAAGAACCAATCCAGGCGATGGCAGTGATGACGTGCACCCAGCGCAACAAGAGATTGGCCCATTCCAGCAGATACGTTTCCATGAAGGATTCTCCAACCAGCTCACCACCGCGGGCCCTGTGAGCGGTCATTCGGTCGCGAACATGAAACCTGTGGGGTGTTCTTGCGCCGCTGCGACCAGTGCACCGAAGTGTATACAGTTTGTGAGCCTGAATCCAGATGCCCCCTGCCTTGGTGGCCTAGGGAAAACCAGCATCCCGCTTCAGAGCGTTTGCAAGAGTTGTGCCGCCACCGCCACGGCAATGACTTCGGGTTCTTTGCCTGTGATGCCAGGTATGCCAATCGGGCAGGTGATGTGGCCAATTTCTTCGGCGCTGAAACCCCGGTCCTCCAGGCGATGGCGGAAGGTGGCCCATTTGGTCTGGCTGCCAATCAGGCCCACAAAGGGCAAGTCCCCCTGCACGCGTTGTCGCTTGAGGCAGGCCACAACAATGTCCAGGTCTTCGGCGTGGCTGAAACTCATGATCAGCACGCGACTGCCCGGCACCAAATCGGCCACGGCGGCTTGCACCGGGCTGGAGTGCTCGCAGGCCACGCCATCCGGCACATCGTCCGGAAAAATCTCGTCACGGCTGTCGATCCAGCGCACCGTAAAGGGCAGGGGTGCAAGGGCGCGCACCAAAGCCTTGCCCACATGACCGCCGCCAAACAGCGCCAGCGGGGTGCGCCGCGGCATCAGCAGCTGCCGCAAACGCGGCAAATCGGCGGCACTGACGGCTTCAAAAGCCAGCTCGACCGCTCCCCCGCAGCACTGCCCCAGACTGGGGCCCAAGACCTGGCGCAAAGTGGTCTGCGTGGTCTGACCGGCCAGCAGGTGCCGCGCATGGGCCAGCGCCTGAAACTCCAGATGCCCGCCACCGATCGTGCCTTCTTCCCCACGACCAAAAACCAACATCTGCGTGCCGGGCCCGCGCGGCACAGAGCCCTGAGTGGCCGTCACGCAAACCCGCACACCCGGCTCATGCGCCAATCGATCCAGCGCCAATTCCATCCAGTTCACACTTGCTTCCTTTTGAATGCCCATCCTCGCCAAGCGATTCGGTCAGTGACACAATGCCGAGCACACACCGAGTATGCCAAGGAGTCACGCGCTGCCATGAAATCGCTTTCCGGATTGAAAACCTCCTGCACCACCGCCTTGTGGGGTCTGGGTGCATTGGCACTGGCATGGCTCAGTGGTTGCAGCACCTCTGCCCCCTCAAAACCACCAGCCAGCCAACCCCCTGGTGCCGAGCCTGCGTCGCGCCCGCAAGCCACACCTGGACAGCGCGCCCCCGAACTTGGCAGCAGTTCCTTGGCCCGCAACGCCAAGGATTACCGCAAAGATGCCGCCAGCCATCTTTATGCCACGCACAGCCATCAAATTTACAAAGGCCGACTGCCCCCCATGCTGGAGGCCGTCGGTGTGCTCAATGTGGACATTGACCGCCACGGTGGCGTCAAGTCGATCCACTGGATGCGTGCGCCCCGGCATGTGCCGCAGGTGATGAAAGAGATTGAGCGCATGGTGAAAGCCGCCGCGCCCTACCCGGCACCCAAGCACATGAGCCAGGTGACTTACACCGATGTGTGGCTCTGGCACAAAAGTGGCAAGTTCCAACTCGACACGCTGACCGAGGGCCAAGACTGACCAGGCTCAGCCTGCCCCGGCGCCCAAAAGTCTGGCTTGCAAATCCGGCAGGCCCTCAATGAACACCACCCGGTCGGCCACCTCATCGGGCAAGCCTTCGGGCGGATGCAAGCTGAACACCTGCATGCCGGCCGCCAAACCAGCCAACAAGCCGGGCAAACTGTCTTCCACCACGGCGCAATGCACCGAAGGGCAAGCCAGCGCCTGGGCTGCAAAGTGAAACAAACCCGGATCAGGCTTGTAACTGCCCACTTCAGGCGCACAAAAAACCCGATCACCCAGCATATCCCGCAAACCTGTCAAAGACAGCGTGAGCTCTGCCTTTTCCCGAGGGCCGTTGGTGGCCACGGCAAAGGGGATGTGCAGGCTTTCCAGCAAAGCCTTGGCACCCGGAATTTCCTTGAGTGCCAAACGGAACTGCATGGCCATCGCCAAACGCAAGTCCTTGAGGAACTGCACTTCATCCAAAGCGGGACGGCCTGCGGGCCCATGACTCGCGATCTTTGCCACGCAATGCGGCATGGGAACACCCCGAAACCGAAGGTGCAGCTCTTCACGCGACCAAGGCAGTCCCTGCACTTGCGCCATGTCAAACAAGACATCCAGCCCGATGCGCTCGCTGTCCACCAGCGTGCCATCCAGGTCAAAAAGAATCGCCGATGGCCTCATTGCCGCCCCTCAAAATCAAACTCAAAAAACATCAAACCCCCTGCGCTTGCTCGTGCACGGCGCCAGGCAGCAAAGTCAAAATCAGCGTGGTCGCCACCGAAAACCCCGCCAACAGCAAAAGCGAGTGGCCGAAGCCCATGGCCTTGACCACCGGCCCCAAGGCCCAGACCGACAGGGAACTGACCGCGAACGACACGCCCAGGCGCATGCCCGACACCCGCGAGCGCAGGCGGTCGTCCACATAGCGGGCGATCATGAAATCGGTGAACGGGATGGCCCCGAAAATGAACACCATCACCCCAATCAGCGCGGCAAACAGCCACCAGCCCTGCGCCTGCGAGGCCAGCACCAGCATGGGGATTTGCGCCATCACCATGAACATGAAAAAGCGTTTGAGCGGAAAGCGGTTGATCAGGTGCCCCACCACCACCTGGGCGACTGATGCCACGGCATAGACCACGGCCAGCAGCAGGCCCAAGGCGGCCGGGTCTTCCATCACGCCCGCAAAGCGCTCGGCCAGCAAGGGGCCGTTGCCGTTGGTCGTGAAGTTGAACAGCACGCTGCTGGTGATGGCCGCGGCCGTCATCACCACCAGCGCACGCGCCAACATCGGTGCGGGCAGGGTGACCTTGGCACCGCCTTTGCGCTTGGCGGGTGACGACAGCTCTTGCGGGCAGCTGCGTGCAAACACCCAGCCGCACACCAGGGCGACCACACCGGGCAAGACAAACGCGGCACGCCAGCCGAACCACTGGATCAAAAAGCCTGTGAGCAAGGCCGCCACGGCCACGCCCAGATTGCCCGACAGGCCATTGAAGCCGATGGTCGCACCCGGGTTGGATGAGCGCTCGAGCAACATGGGAATGCCCACCGGGTGGTAAATCGATGCAAACACCCCGATCAGCGTGAGGCTCGCGGCCAGCTGCCAGGCCGTTTGCGCAAAGGCCGTGAGGATAGACGCCGCGCCGATGCCAAAAAAGAAAATGAGCATCATGCTGCGGCGGCCCCACAAATCGCCCAAGCGCCCGGCGGGCAAGGAACCCAGACCGAACATGAAAAACGCGCCCGCGCCATAAGGCATCAGGTCTTGCCACTGGGCCAGGCCCATGTCGAGGGCGATGGTGCTGACCGCCGCCGCAAAGATCAACAAGAACAAATGGTCCAAGGCGTGCGCGATGTTGAGCAGGCCCCGCACCACGCGGGGGTGGTCGGCGGGTGATTCGAGCACAGGGGTTGCAGAAGAGGTCAAGGTCGTCATGGTTGTTTTTGCGCTTCTGACTTGATGCTTTCAGATTTGTCATCCCGGCCTTGAGCCGGGATCCAGAAGGCACAGCCGGTGTTTGCAAAGGGCAGCGCGGTGCAATGGATCCCGGGTCTTCGCCCGGGATGACAAGCATTGGGATAGCTCTGATGTGTCTGCTTGATCGTGTCGAATCCATAATGTGCGCCCAAGGCCATTTGAACGCTGTCGCTTGGGTCACACCAGGGATGCCTTGCACTCACAAAGCTGCATTGGCCGGGGCTTTGGCATCCCAGATGTGCGCGCGCCAATACACCGCCATGGCCCCCGTGAGCAGCAGGCCCAGCGCCGAATACACCCCCGCCGTGGCGGCATAGCCCCAGCGGTCGATCAGCGGGCCCGAGAGCAGCAAGCCCAAAGGCAAGCCCCAAATGGCCAGCATGCGCATACCCATCACTCGGCCCCGGTAGGCGGGCTCGGTCACGCGCAGCATCACGGCCGCCAGCGGCGTCATGCACAAGCTTTGCGCCAAGCCCGCCACCCAGAGCAAGGCCATGCCCACGCCCAAATGGGTGCTGAAAGCGAACAGCACATCCACCGCAAACCACACCGCCCCGGCCAGCACCATGGTTTGCGCAGCGCGAAACGCAAAGCGGTGCGAACTCAGCACCACCGAACCCACCAGGCCTCCGAAGGCAAAGCTCGCACCCAGCCAGCCCAGGCCCGTCTGGTCGGTCAGGTAAATGTTTTTGGCCACATAAGGCAACAAGCCCAAAGAGAAAGGAAAGGCCAGCAGGTTGACCAGGAACGCCAGCGCCATGGCCGCCATCAGCACCGGGCGCGTCCACACATAACCAAAAGCCAGTTGCAAATCGCGCACGGGCGACACACGCGGTGCATCTTTGGCGGCTGTTGGTGCAGGCCCATCGGACACGCCGCGTGACAGCACAAAACTCAGGGTGTAGAGCGCGGTGATCAGCGCGTAAGCCCAGGTCATGCCCAGCCAGGCGACCACGCCTGCCCCTGCCAAAGCGCCTGCGATGCGGGCCGAATCCGAGGTGATGCGCGAGATGCCCAAGGTGCCCAGCAAATGCCGCGGCGGCAGGGTTTGCGCGATCAAGGCGTTGCGCATCATCATGTCCGAGGGGCGCACCAGCCCGGCCAAAGCGGCCATCAGCAGCACGATCGTGGGCGTGAGGGCTTGCAGCCAAGCCAGCAGCATGAAAGTGGCCGCAAGCGCTGCATAGAGGGCACGCGACAGAACCAGCATGCGGCGGTAACCCAGGCGGTCGCCCACCACGCCAAACAGCGGCGAGGCCAAAGAACCCAGGTACTGCAAGGAACCAAACACCACCAGCATCATGACCGAGCCCGACTCGACCAGGATGAACCAGCCCAACACGATGGACTCCATCTCGAAAGCCCAGGAGGTGGCCAGATCGGCAGGCCACTGAAAGCGAAAACTCCGGACCCTGAAGGGGTCACGCCAGTGCATGGCGGGTGGGGATTCAGCCGTCGACGTGGCCTCGCTCACGGCCGTGGTCCTGTGCAGAGCAAAGTGTGGGGGAACAGCGCACCGCGGCAAGGGCGCGGGCACATCGCGCTCATGCGATCAATCCTGCCCGGCGCGGGGTGACTGTGGGGTGGTGTCGCTCTTGGTAAGGCGGTCTGGCTGCGCCGCAGGCTCGGGCATGAAGCACATCTTCTCGCCATCCCAACGCTGACCGCACCAGCAAAGGCCTTCGGCGTTGATGATGCAAGTGCCGGTGCCGCAGCACCGTGGATCGTCTGACATGGGCCTGCTCCTGTGGGCTATTGGAATCAAAATGACAGGATGCCTGAAAACGCTTCAGGCATCCGGCTCAAAGCCTCACAGCCCTGCAGTGGCCTTGGCTTTTTCGCACGCCATCAGGATGCGCTCGGGCGTGGCCGGTGCGTCCATGTACACCACAGCTTTGTGGTCGGCGCTGGCCGCCACTGCATCGCGCAAGGCGAAGAAGGCAGACAGGCCCAGCATCAAAGGCGGCTCGCCCGTGGCCTTGCTGTTGAAAGGCGTGGGCTTCAAGTTGGCGTTGTCGAACAAGGACACATTGAAGTGTTCTGGAATGTCGCCCGCCACCGGAATTTTGTAGGTGCTGGGGCCGTGTGTGAGCAGCTTGCCCTTCTTGTCCCAAATGCACTCTTCCATGGTGAGCCAGCCCATGCCTTGCACATAAGCGCCTTCGATCTGGCCTTTGTCCAAAGCGGGGTTGATGCTGCGGCCCACGTCGTGCACGATGTCCACGGCCTTGAGCCACCACTCGCCAGTGCGGGTGTCGATCTCCACTTCGCTCACGGCAGCGCCATAGCAGTAGTAATAGAAGGCACGGCCATTCAGGGTCGCAAAGTCGTATTTGATTTCGGGCGTCATGTAGAAACCCGTGACCGACAAGCCCACACGCTCCATGTACGCTTGCTTGGTCACATCGGCCCATTTGACGGACTTGCCGCCGCCATGCAGCTCGTTGTTAGAGAAGCTCACCTCTTCGGCGGCGCAGCCCAGCAAGCGGGCCGCCACGGGCTTCAAGCGCTCGCGCATTTGCATCGTCGCGTTCATGATGGCCGCGCCGTTGATGTCGGCACCGCTCGAAGCGGAGGTGGCCGATGCGTTGGGCACTTTTTGTGAATCGGTGGCGGTGATGCGCACATGGTCCACGCTGATGCCCAAACCATCGGCACAGACCTGCGCCATCTTGGTGTTGAGGCCTTGGCCCATTTCTGTGCCGCCGTGGTTGCAGCTGACCGAACCATCCATGTAAACCACCAGCAACGCGCCGCCTTGGTTCAAATGGGTAGCGGTGAAGCTGATGCCGAACTTCAAAGGCACGAGCGACAAACCGCGCTTGCGGGTTTTGCTCTTGGCGTTGAAGGCTTGCACCGCAGCACGACGTTCGGCGTATTTCGATTCCTGCTCCACCTGGTCGATCACCTTGTCACCCACCCAGTCTTCAATGAGCTGGTTGTATTGGGTGGTCATGGTGTCGGGCGTGCCGCTGATGGCGGGGTCTTTGTAGAGGTTGAGCTTGCGCACTTGAAGTGGGTCTTTGCCCAAAGTCATGGCGATCTCGTCCATCACCGTCTCGATGCCGAACATGCCTTGTGGGCCGCCGAAACCACGGAAGGCGGTGGCGCTTTGGGTGTTGGTCTTGCAGCGGTGGCTCACCAGTTTGAGCGCAGGCAGGTGGTAGGTGTTGTCGATGTGCAGGCAAGCGCGGTCGTTCACCGGGCCGGAATAATCGGTGCTGTAACCGCAGCGCGACATGAGCGTGATGTTGGCACCCAACACGCGGCCTGTGTCGTCAAAACCCACTTCGTAGTCAATGCGGAAATCGTGGCGCTTACCGGTGATGGTCATGTCGTCGTCGCGGTTGACCCGCAGCTTGACGGGCTTGCCCAGCTTGTGCGCGGCCAAAGCGGCGCTTTGGCTGAAGATGCTGGCGTTGCCTTCTTTGCCACCAAAGCCGCCACCCATGCGGCGGCAGATCACCTCCACATCGTTGGTGTGCAGGTTCAGGGCGTGCGCGGCTTCGCGTTGGTTGCCGTCAGGGTGCTGGGTCGACACGTACAGCGTGAGCTGGCCGTCTTCCTTGGGCACCGCATAAGTGATCTGGCCTTCCAGATAGAACTGCTCTTGCTGACCGGTGTTGGTGCTGCCTTTGATCTTGTGAGGCGCATTGGCAATGGCTGCGGCGGCGTCACCACGCATGATGCCCTTGGGCGGCATGATGAAGCTGCTCGCGGCCATCGCGTCTTCGATGGTCAAGATGGGCGTGAGTTCTTTCACCAGCACCTTGGCTTTGTGGGCCGCTTCGCGGGCATAAAGCATCTCGCGCGCCACCACCACCGCCACGGCCTGGCCGACAAACTCGACCTTGCCAGCGGCCAGGAACGGGTCGTCATGGATGATGGGGCCGCAGTTGTTTTCGCCGGGAATGTCTTTGGCGGTGTAGACCGCGACGACGCCGTGTTCACGCAAAATGGCTGCACGGTCAATGCCGTCGCCGATCAGCTCGCCGTGCGCCACCGGCGACAAGATGAGCGCGGCATACAAGGTGCCGGCGTGTTCAGGGATGTCGTCGATGTAGGTGGCCGAGCCCGTGACATGCAGGTGCGCGGACTCGTGGACGATATCGGTGCCTTGCTGAACGCCTGAAACAGGCAGCAGGTTTTTGAGTGCGGTAGGAGCGTTCATTCAAGCCACCTCTTTCTGTTCTTCGATGAATTCCAAGGCCAAGTTGCGGGCCACCAAAGCACGGTAAGCCCATGTGGCGCGTAAGCCGTCGCGAGCGGTGAAGCTCGCGGCAATGGCGGCGTCCAAATCGGCCGATTTCACGTCGGCAGGCGCACGGCCTTCCAGCACGGCTTCGAGCTTGGGGGCGCGGCAAGGCGATGGGGCCAGGCCGTTGTAGGCCAGTTTCACGCCGCTCAGCTTGCCGCCTTGCAGCGTGTAGCTGATGGCTGCGCAAGTGGCCGAGATGTCTTGCTCAAAACGCTTGCTCACCTTGTGGGCGCGGAACACCTGACCGACCACAGGCTTGGGCAGCTCGATGGCTTCAATGAACTCACCGGCCAGCAGCACGTTTTTCTTCATGCCGGTGTAGAAATTTTCCAGCAGCACCTTGCGGGTCTTGTCGCCACAGCGCAGCACCAGATTTGCACCCAGCGCCAGCAAACAAGGCATGGAGTCACCAATGGGTGAGCCGTTGGCGATGTTGCCCGCCAGCGTGGCGGTGGAGCGGATGGGCGGCGAACCAAATCGACGCAGCACTTCGGTGAAGTCGGGGTAAGCCTGGGCCACCAGCGCCTCGACTTGCGTCAGCGACACTGCAGCGCCAATGCGCCAGACGCTGGCCGTCTCGGTCACTTGGCGCAGCTCTTTGACGTTGCCCAAATACATGATGTGGTCGGGTCGGCTGAACTGCTTGTTGACCTGCAGACCGATTTCGGTGCTGCCTGCCAGCAACGTGGTCGTGGGGTTCTTGACCAAATAATCGGCCACTTCGGCCACGGTGGCGGGCGACACGAACTCGTTGCCTTTCTTGGTGCGCACCACGGGCTGCACGATGATGTCGCCGTCCAGGCTCAGCGTGGGCACGCTGGCGCGTTTGATTTCTTTCAGCAAAGGCACATCGGCGCTGTCTTCGATCTTGAGCGCTTCGGGCTTGGCGCAGGCTTTGGTGGCCGATTCGATGATCGGCTTGTAGCCGGTGCAACGGCACAGGTTGCCGCTGAGCGAATCGGTGATCTGCTGGCGGTTGGGCATGGGCAAGACCTGCACCAAATTCACCAAGCTCATCACGATGCCGGGGGTACAAAAGCCGCACTGAGAGCCGTGGCACTTGATCATTTCTTCTTGCACCGGGTGCAGCGTGCCATCGGCTTTTTTCAGGCTCTCGATGGTCTTGACTGATTTGCCGTCCAGCGAGGGCAGCAACTGGATGCAGGCGTTGGTGGCCACATAGTCCACGCCCGTGCCTGCGGCATTGAGTTCACCCACCATGACCACACAAGCGCCGCAATCGCCCTCGGCGCAGCCCTCTTTGGAGCCGGTGCGGTGCATTTGCTCGCGCAAATAGTCCAGAACAGTGGTGGTGCGGCGTTCGCCCTGGGCTTCGACGATCTGGCCGTCGAGCACAAAACGCACAGTGTTGGTGACTTGGGTCATGGTGCGGGGATGAGGTAAATAAACGGTAAGGCGCTGATTTTAAAGACCCACGGCCTTCGCGGGCAGGCTTTTTGAAGGATTAATTGGGATCTGACCCCAATTAACTCATTGGGGTCAGATCCCCATTCTTAGTCAAAGCGAAGGCGCATCGCCGTTGGGGCATGTGGCAGGCACTTTGGCTTCCACGCCGTTGCGGTGCACCCAGGGGGCCACCGCTGGTGCGGCCCACAAACCCAGCGCAGCTGCGCGAGCGGCAGTCTGTGCGGCGGCATAGGCGGTGCGCTGGCGGATATCGATCTCGCATTTGTACGCTTCGTAGTACCAGGCCGCACCCGCCCTGACCTGACTCAGATTGACCTGCGTGCAGTCGGGCTTGAACACTGTGCCCACCACCCGGTCATACAGATCAGTTTTGGCATAAGTGACCGTGACGCGCTGCCCCAGCACCAGGGCCGACAGATGGTCCCGCGAGGCATGGCCATAGGCCTGATCCAGCTCCGGGGCGTCAATGCTGTCAAGCCGTATGGGCTTCCCCTCCAGGGTGAGGGTGTCGCCATCGTGCACCGAGCTGACGGTGCCGGTGATGCGGCCACTGCCCGTGATCACCCCACAAAAAGTCGCACCCGACGCAGGCACCGGCGTGACGCCATCGCCCCCGCCACAAGCCGAGAGGCAGCTCGCCAAAAAGAGTAAAAAAGACCACCGCATGCAGGCATCGTAGCCGGGGTGACGGGATCGGCAACACCGAAATTAATCGGGATCTGACCCCGATTAAATGAATTGGGGTCAGATCCCAATTGTTTTAAGAGCCCCGGTAGGTGGAATAGCTCCACGGGCTGGCCAGCAGGGGCACGTGGTAGTGCTGGTCTTCGTGAGCGACACCGAAGTCGAGGCTGACTTGGTTCAAAAAGTTGGGCTCGGGCAGTTCTACGCCTTTGGCTTTGAAGTAGCCCGCCACATCAAACACCAGGCGGTAAGTGCCTTTGCGCAGGCTGGCGTGGTCGTAGAGCATGCCGTCGGGGTTGCGCCCATCGTGGTTGAGGGTGAAGCTTTTGACCAACGTGGCCTGATCGCCTTGTGTGGTGTACAGGGCCACCTGCATGCCTGCGGCGGGGCAGCCGTGCATGGTGTCCAAAACGTGTGTGCTCAATCCCATGGTGTGCTCGCTTGTCTAGGTGAGAAGTCAAAAAGGGGGGTTTTGGCAGGGCTCTCGGAGATCTACCAAACCGGTCGACCGAAGTGTATACAATTTTGCATTTAGTGGCTATGATTTGCGCCACAGACACAAAAACACCCGGGCGAACAGCCCCAAGGGACCGCGAGACATGGAAACTTCCACCACGCACCACATCGTCGAATCGCTGACCCGCGCCATCGTGGAGCACCGGCTTTTGCCCGGCTCCAAACTGGCCGAGCAAAAGCTGGCCGACCACTTTGGCGTGTCGCGCACGCTGGTGCGCCAGGCGCTGTTTCAGCTGTCGCAAAACCGCCTGATCCGGCTCGAACCCGCTCGCGGCGCGTTTGTGGCCGCCCCTTCGGTTGAGGAAGCGCAGCAGGTCTTTGCTGTGCGCCGCATGCTCGAAGCTGAAATGACCCGCGCCTTTGTGCAGCAGGTCACGCCCGAACAAATCGTGGCCCTGAAAGACCACATCAAGCAAGAGCGCGAAGCCGTGACCCAAGGCGACATCACGGGCCGCACCGAGTTGCTGGGCGACTTCCATGTGCGCATGGCAGAACTCATGAACAACGACGTGCTGGCCCAGGTGCTGGGCGAGCTGATCTCGCGCTGCGCCCTGATCACGCTGATGTACCAATCGCGCAACGAGGCCGAGCACTCGACCGACGAACACGTGGCCATCGTGGCCGCGCTGGAAGCCAAAGACAGTGACAAAGCCGTGCAACTGATGCACGAGCACCTGCTGCATGTCGAAGAAAGCCTGACCTTCGACCGCAAAGTCCCCACCCACGACATTTCCCTGGCCTTGGCCTGAACCCTTTTCATCGCCTGCTCATGACCACTTACGACAGCACCCTCCCCTACCCCCGCGACCTCAAAGGCTACGGCCGCCATGTGCCGCACGCGCAGTGGCCGGGCGGCGCCCGCGTGGCCGTGCAGTTTGTGCTGAACTACGAAGAAGGCGGTGAAAACTCGGTGCTGCACGGCGATGCGGGCTCCGAGCAGTTTTTGTCCGAGATGTTCAACCCCGCGTCTTTCCCCGAGCGGCACATCAGCATGGAAGGCATTTACGAATACGGCTCGCGGGCCGGCGTGTGGCGCTTGTTGCGCGAGTTTGAAAAACGCGGGCTGCCGCTCACGGTGTTTGGCGTGGCCACTGCGCTGCAAAAGCACGACGATGTGACCGCCGCCTTCCAGGAGCTGGGCTACGACATCGCCTGCCACGGCCTCAAGTGGATCCATTACCAAAACATCGACGAAGCCACCGAACGCGCCCACATGGCCGAGGCGATGGACATTTTGCAAAAGCTCACGGGCGAACGTCCCTTGGGCTGGTACACCGGGCGCGACAGCCCCAACACGCGCCGCTTGGTGGCCGACTTTGGCGGTTTTGAATACGACAGCGACTACTACGGCGACGACCTGCCTTTCTGGATGAAGGTGCGCAAGAGCGACGGGACCGATGCGCCCCAGCTCATCGTGCCCTACACCCTCGATTGCAACGACATGCGCTTTGCGCTGCCCCAGGGTTATTCACACGCCGACCCGTTCTTTCAGTACATGAAGGACACCTTTGACGCGCTGTACGCCGAGGGTGACCCGGAGGGTGACAACGCCCCCAAGATGATGAGCATCGGCATGCACTGCCGCCTGCTGGGCCGCCCGGGCCGCATCACCGCGCTGCAACGCTTTTTGGACCACATCCAGTCGCACGACAAGGTCTGGGTGGCTCGGCGCATTGACATTGCGCGGCACTGGAAGGCCACACACCCTTATGTTGGTTAAGCCCATTCCCTGTAGGAGCGGCGCCCCCGCCGCGAAGAATCCTCGCAGGCCACGAGCCATCGCCCCGAGCGCGGGGCTCCCACAAAAGTCAAAAACAGCACCAGGACACACATGCCTTTGACCCTTGAACAACTCAACAGCGCATCGCACGCTGAAGCCGCGCAGCTGCTCGACGGCCTGTACGAGCACTCGCCGTGGATCGCCGAGCAAGCGCTCAACGAACGCCCCTTCACCTCGCTGGCGCACCTGAAACACGCCATGTGCGAAGTGCTGGCGCACGCCGGGCGCGACGCGCAGCTGGGCCTGATCCGCGCTCACCCCGAGTTGGCGGGCAAGGCCATGGTCAGCAAGTCGCTCACGACCGAGTCCACCAATGAACAAACCAAGGCGGGCTTGACCGACTGCACGCCCGAAGAGTTCGCCAAAATCCAGAAGCTCAACGCCGACTACAACGCCAAATTTGGCTGGCCCTTCATACTGGCCGTGCGTGGTCCGCGCGGCGTGGGCTACAACAAACAGCAGATCATCGATGCCTTCGAGCGCCGCCTGTTCGGTCACCCTGACTTTGAATTGGCCGAGTGCCTGCGCAACATCCACCGCATCGTCGAGATCCGCCTGAACGACAAGTTCGGCGTGGAGCCGACGCTCGGACACCAGGTTTGGGATTGGCAAGAACAACTCGCGCAACACTCCGACCCCGGCTTTGCCGATTTGGGCCAACTCACTGTCACGTACCTGACCGACGCGCACCGCGCCTGCGCCCAACGCACCACGCAAAACATGCGCGACTGCGGTTTTGACGAGGTCTATACCGATGCGGTGGGCAACGTGGTGGGCCGCTACCACCCGGCCACCACAGGCGGCAAATACCTGATGACGGGCAGCCATTACGACACCGTGCGCAATGGCGGCAAATACGACGGCCGCTTGGGCATCTTTGTGCCCATGGCCTGCGTGCAGCAACTGCACCAACAAGGTAAACGTCTGCCCTTTGGCATTGAGGTCGTGGCCTTTGCCGAAGAAGAAGGCCAGCGCTACAAAGCCACTTTCTTGGGCTCTGGCGCACTCATTGGCCAGTTCAACCCCGCTTGGTTGGACCAGCAAGACGCCGACGGCATCACCATGCGTGCGGCCATGCAACACGCCGGTTTGTGCGTGGACGACATCCCCAAAATCCAGCGCGACCCGGCGCAATACCTGGGCTTTGTCGAAGTGCACATCGAGCAAGGCCCGGTGCTCAACGAAGTGAACATCCCGCTGGGCGTGGTCACGTCGATCAACGGCAGCGTGCGCTATCTGTGCGAGGTGATTGGCACCGCCAGCCACGCAGGCACCACCCCCATGGACCGCCGCCGCGACGCAGCCTGCGCCGTGGCCGAACTGGCGTTGTACATGGAGCAACGCGCTGCGAAAGACGGCGACAGTGTGGCGACGATTGGCCAGTTGCAAGTGCCCAACGGCTCGATCAACGTGGTGCCCGGGCGCTGCCTGTTCAGCTTAGACATGCGTGCGCCCACCGATGCACAGCGTGACGCGCTGGTGGCGGATGTGATGGCGCAACTCGACCAAATTGCCGAGCGCCGTGGCGTGCGCGTCAAAGCCGAGCTGACCATGAGCGCCGCTGCCGCACCCAGCGCCCCCGAGTGGCAAGCCCGCTGGGAACGCGCCGTGAGCGCATTGGGTGTGCCGCTGTTCAAACTGCCCAGCGGCGCAGGCCACGACGCCATGAAGCTGCACGAAGTCATGCCACAAGCCATGCTGTTTGTGCGCGGCGAAAACGCGGGCATCAGCCACAACCCGCTCGAATCCACCACCAGCGACGACATGCAGCTGTGCGTCGACGCCTTCACCCATGTTTTAAACCAACTCTCTCAGGAATTGTCATGAGCACCCCCATCGTCAATCTCGAAAACCAATACCAACAACTCGACGCCTGGATCGACGCGCACTTTGACGAACAGGTCAAGTTTTTGCAGGCCCTGGTGCAAGTGCCGACCGACACCCCACCCGGCAACAACGCCCCACACGCTGAGCGCACCGCCGAGCTGCTCAAGCCCATGGGCTTTGAGGCTGAAAAACACGCCGTGCCCGAAGCCGATGTGAAAGCCTACGGCCTGGAATCCATCACCAACCTGATCGTGCGCCGCAAATATGGCGAAGGCAAAACCATTGCCCTGAACGCCCACGGCGACGTGGTGCCGCCCGGCGAAGGCTGGACGCACCCGCCCTACGGCGGCGAGATCCACAACGGCGCGATGTACGGCCGCGCCACCGCCGTGAGCAAGTGCGACTTTTCCACCTTCACCTTTGCCACGCGGGCGCTCGAATCACTGAAAGCCCCACTCAAAGGCGGCGTCGAACTGCACTTCACCTACGACGAAGAGTTTGGCGGCGAAATGGGCCCCGGCTGGCTGCTGGCCAAGGGCCTCACCAAGCCTGACCTGATGATCGCGGCAGGCTTCAGCTACCAAGTGGTCACCGCACACAACGGCTGCCTGCAAATGGAAGTCACCGTGCAAGGCGAGATGTCGCACGCCGCCATCCCCGACAGCGGCACCGACGCGCTGCAAGGCGCGGTGCACATCCTGAGCGCCCTGCTCGCACTCAACACGCAATACCTGAAGGTCACGTCCCAGGTCGAGGGCATCACCCACCCCTATCTGAACGTGGGCCTGATCGAAGGCGGCACCAACACCAACGTGGTGCCGGGTAAAGTCAGCTTCAAACTCGACCGCCGCATGATCCCCGAAGAAAACCCGGCCGAAGTCGAAGCCAGCATCCGTCAAACCATTGCCGACGCGGCCGCCAGCTTCCAGCCCCCAAGAGGCGGGAATGGGCTGCAAGTGGACGTGCGCCGCATGCTGCTGGCCAACGCCATGAAGCCCCTGCCCGGCAACCAGCCTCTGGTCAGCGCCATCCAAAAACACGGCGAACAAGTCTTCGGCGAAGCCATCCCCGCCCTGGGCACCCCGCTCTACACCGACGTGCGCTTGTATGTGGAGCGCGGCATCCCCGGCGTGATCTACGGCGCAGGGCCCCGCACCGTGCTCGAGTCCAACGCCAAACGTGCCGACGAGCATGTGCAGTTGGAAGACCTGCGCCGGGCCACCAAGGTGATTGCACGGACGTTGCTGGATTTGTTGGGTTGAACGGGTCACAACCACTTTTGTGGTTGTGACTGCACCTAGGAAAAAGCCGGAAAAGTCAGAAGTCTCGGAATCGGCATAGGGGGCCTCCCTGATGGTAGGCACCCCTGCCACACCACCCGGCATGCGGGTCCGCACCGGGCGGTTCGAGCGCTTGAGGTCAGGACAGCCTTGGCACCCCCAGCCGATCAAAGTACGCAATGGTCAGCACTCGCTTGATGGCCCC